>CAWABV010000001.1:0-3281 GCA_963780375.1 uncultured Chloroflexia bacterium
ATGTGGCGGCGTATGCTCCGGGCATGGCGGAAGCCGGCTCGATCCAGGTTCGGACATCGAGATCCACCTTCCGGACGGAGTGCTCGGTCGCCACCGACATCCGGGCACCTGCCGAACGCGTCTGGTCGCTCCTGACCGATGCCCCTGGCATGACGGCTTGGAACTCCACGCTGACGAGCATCGAGGGTCCCATCGAGCTCGGCGGCACTGTGAAGATGCAGGTGCCCGAGGCTCCCGGAAGGACGTTCGCACCGAAGGTCACGCGGTTCGAAGCGAACCGGATGATGGAGTGGCGCCAGGGCAACCCGCTGTTCGGCGGCGTCCGGACCTACGCGTTGACCCCGGCGCAGGATGGCCGGTCGACGAGGTTCAAGATGACGGAGGTCTTCAGCGGTCCGATGCTGCCCATGATCGCCGGGCGGCTACCGGATTTCGGCCCGATCTTCCAACGATATGCGGCCGATCTGAAAGCGAGAGCACAGCTCGAGCCGAGCTAAGACCCGACTCGTCATTCAGCAAACGCGAGGCCGATACACTGGGCGGCAGCCGGGCGCGAGAAGGGGGTGAGCCATGTCTCACAGTCGGTTCTCGCTGCTTCTTGCCACGTTCCTTCTGCTCGCGGTCGCCGCGCCCATCAGCGCTGCGGAGGCGACCGAGGTCACGATCGATCAGTTCGCGCGGGTCTCGCCAGAGGGCGGGACGGTCACGGTAACCGGCACCATCGCGTGCGACGTCGTCGGCGAGGTGAACCTGGCCGTGCAGGTGACGCAGGGCAGCCTGGTCGGGACCGACAACCTCGACCTTTCGCCGTTCCCATGCTCGGAGACTCCTCGGGGATTCTTTGCAGTGGCCGAGACCTTCGATTGCACCGGCGGCGCGCACGACTGCTTCCGACCGGGGTCGGCCAGCGTCGAGATCACCACGATCCCGGACGACGTCGTCGTGGCGACCGCCCGGATCGTGGTTCGACCGTCGCAGGCTCCCGCACCTGCCTGAACCTCGACGCGGCTTCGATCACCCACCCGATGTCGACGTCGCCCCGAGCCGCCAGATCGACCGGATCAGGCCGGGCGCCGCCACGAACATCATGGCGAAGGCGATGATGACGACGAGCAGGGCGAGCGGGATGCCGGTCACGATGCCCATGTTCTTCGCTCCGGTGGTGAGCGCGCCGTAGAAGAGGGCAGCGACCACGACCCCGCTGGGTCTCGAGCCAACGAGCAGGGTCAGGGCGATGGCGACATACCCCAGGTCGTTCTGTGGCCCGCCCGAGAAGCCCCCGGCGGGCCCGAGGCCGAAGAAGGCGCTGCCCATGCCGACCAGCCCTCCGGACAGCGACATCGCGAGCATCGTGGTCCGGCCCGGCCGCATGCCCGCCCCGCGGGCGACGGTGCGGCTGAAGCCGGTCGCTCGGAGCTCGAAGCCGCGGGTGGTCCGGAACAGCAGGAAGGACACGACCGCGGCCATCGCGACCGCGACGACGAAGCCGTAGTCGACCCGGATCGTCTCTAAGTCGAGGAGCCGCGGCACGACCGGGAGCGGCGCCGGCGGCCCCGAGAACGGGATCAACCCGAAGATGAGGAACGCGAGGTTCGGCGCGATGCCGTTGAGCATCAGCGTCGTGATCACCTCGTGCGCGCCCGTGCGCGCCTTGAGGAAGCCGGGAACGAACCCATATGCGGCCCCGCCGAGGGTCCCGCCGAGCAGCGCGACCGCCAGGGCGAGGAACGCCGGCAGCTCGCCCTGCCACGAGCGCCGCCGTGATCGCGGCGGCCAGGGTGCCCATGAGGAACTGACCATCCGCTCCGAGGTTGATGAGCCCGGCACGGAACGACACCGCGAGACCCAGGCCGACGAAGATGAACGGGGTGGCGCTGACGAGGGTTTCGGAGATCGGGCGGACGGCTGCCGCGATGTCGTCGGCGTTGCCGCTCTGGAGCGCGGCGACGACGCGACCCGGGTCGCCGATCGCCCCGGAGAAGATCGCACGGTAGCCATCGACCACGCCGGCGAGCGCACCACTGAGCGCTGCGAGCGGATCGGTGCCGATCTGTCGTAGGTGCTCGAAGTCTGTCAGCACGATGACGATCGCGCCCAGGATGAATGCCGTGACCACGGCGAGTACCGGGACGGATGCGCGACGCAGCTCGTCGCGGATTCGGTGCATGTCGCAGAGTGTCGCCTCCGCGCATTGCTAGCATCGGAGCGTGGCGCGCATCCTGGTCCTCGGTGGCTCCGGTGAGATGGGCTCGGCCGCGGTGGCCGATCTCATCGAGCGCACCGACCACGAAGTGTCGATCGGCGACATCCGGGTGGACGCCGCGCACGCGCTACTCGGCCGACTCGGCGCGCCCGATCGAGTCGTCCAGGTCGACGTCGACGACCCCGACTCACTCGCCTCCGCCCTCGCGGACACCGACGTCGTCCTCAACGCGACCTACATGCGGCAGAACGTCCTAGTCACCGACGCCGCGATCGCCGCGGGCGTCCACCTCGTCGACCTCGGCTCGTACTACCCGGAGACGCTGCAGCAGCTCGAACGGCATGCCGCGGCGGAGGCGGCCGGTTGCCGCATCGTCCCCGGCTGCGGCGTCGCCCCCGGGCTGACCAACATCCTCGCGAGACTCGGCGCCGACCAGCTCGATACCGTCGACGCGATCCGGATGTACTCGTACATCACCCATCCGATGTGGACGTCGCCGGGGATCGTCGTGACCCGCTTCGACGCCAGCACCGGGACGTCGATCGTGTGGGAAGGCGGCCGGGCGGTCGAATACCCGAGCTTCAGCGGCGAGGAGCGGTTCGCCTTCCCGGAACCGTATGGCGAGCAGGAGGTCCACCTCGTCCCCCACCCCGAACCGCTGACGCTGCCGCGGACGATCGACGTCCGCGATGTCGTGTTCAAGGTCGGCTACCCGGCCGACGAGACCGAGCGGATCCGCGTCCTGCTCGAGCTCGGGTTCGACAGCGACGAGCCATACGAGCTCGACGGCACCGCGATCTCGCCGCGACGGTTCGCGGCCGCGTACATCGGCCGGCACGGCATCGGCCCGACCGAGCGGAGCGCCAACGTCAAGCACGTCCGAGTCGAGGGCGCCAAGGACGGCCGGCCGATCACATTGACCTACGACTTCGCGGTCGAGCAGACCGGCCGCTCGGCGTCGGCCGCCATCACGGGCACAGTTGCGGCGATCGCCGCGGACCTCGTGGCGCGCGGCGGCCCTGTCGGCGTCCATCCGCCGGAAGCCGCCTTCGCTCCTCGGCCGTTCATCGACGCGCTC
>CAWABV010000002.1:0-9212 GCA_963780375.1 uncultured Chloroflexia bacterium
TAGCTCTCGCAGCCGCCGCCGTCGTGATCCCGGTCGAGGCGGTACTCGTCGGGGCCGATGACCGCGACCGAGAAGCCGATGTCGCCGCAGTCGAGGTCGTGGCCGGCGTTCGGGACGCACGGGTCGTAGGAGGGGTGGCAGTCGGCGTTCGCGGGCGGCTCGGGATCGGGCTCCTCGACGGGCGCCGGCTCGACGACCGGGACCAGGGGCAGGTCGACGCGGCCCTCGCACGAGGCCCAGATGCCGAGCCCGGCATCGCGCGCGGTGTCGGCGGCGGCGTCCAGCTCGGCGGCGTGGATGCTCGGCCGCTCGTAGACGTAGTGGATGCCGTAGCCGGCGGCGATGGCCTCGGCCGCGTACAGCGTCGTCGCCGACGTGGACGTGGGCGAGCAGGCGGTCGTAGCGGTCGCGCTCGTCCTGGGTCGGGTCGAGCTCGAGGGTGACGGCCTGGCCGTCGAGGGTCTCCCTGGCGAACGCGCTCGCCTCGGCGCCAAAGCACGCCTCGGGCTCGGTCGGGTGGACGACCTCGGGCGTGTCGATGCCGATGATCCGGACGGTTTCGATGCCAGTCGGAAGGTCAACCCGAATCGTGTCCCCGTCGACGACGTCGGTCACGACGGCGGCCACCCCGGAGGGCTCGAGATCGACGGCGGGTGGGATCGATGGCACGGGTGTGACCGCCACTGGCGTGGTCGAGGGGGTCGGGTGCACAACCAAAGCGGGCGCGGGAACGGGCCTCGCCGTGGCCGACGCGGTTGGCGTCGGAACTGTGCCGGCGCCCACGAGATCGCTGTCGGCCGATAGGGCCGACGTCCTTGTCAGTCCGACGACGATCGAAACCGCTGCAAGCGCGGCCACCATGACCAGCGTGGTCCTGATCACGGAGCGCGCCGAACGTCGCTCCGCGGGTGTCAGGTCAATCCACCTCTCGTCGCCGGACTCCCAAGGGTCGTGAGGCGGAGGAGCTGGCCGGGAGTCCCACTCGTCGCTCGTCACCGAACGCTCGCTTCGCGCGACTCCTCGAAGTCAACGATGTCGTAGAGGCCAGGCATATAGGGGAAAACGCGGAGCGCCGTCGCCGACTCGAGTGCGTCGGTCAGCACAATGCTGTCGCCATCCGTACCCGAAACCTCACGGACCAGGGGCTCGAGTGTCGATGGAACGGCCACGACGAGACGGGCGTCGATGCCGTCATCGAGCAGGCGCGCATCAGATGGCGTCGCGAGGATCGGCATGGGATCGTTGGCTCCGAGGTGCAAGGACGCCAGCGCAGTTCGACGGGTGTCGGCGTCGTGCCAGAGCCGCTCCGCGAGCTCGTCGGCGGGATCGACCCCGTCCTGCAATAGGTCGCCGCGACGGATTCCGATCGCCCGGAGTTGTTCGAGTCGGTCCTGGAGCTTCGAGGCCGCCGTGTCGATGATGATCTGGCCGGTGTCGTCTCCGAGGACGCCTCGTACGCGAGGCCAGTACTCGCGAACTGCCCCTTCGAGGTCCTGGGCATACAGGGCGCGGAGCGTGTTGACGTATAGCGGATAGGTCCGGTAGATCCCGCCCGCATCCGTGCCGGAGACGGTCCCGTGGGGAGCCACGACCTCGCGATACGGCGACGTCGGTGACTGGCCAGGTCGATCCCTTGTCTCCGCATCCACTCGCTCGCCGAATGCATGAGCGATGTCGGAGGCGTGCGTCGCCGCCTGCTCGAGGGTCTCCGCGGCGATCTTTGCGACCCGCGCGTACTCGCGCCGGGCAGGAAAACGGGCGACCTCGGCAATCGCCAGCGCCCGCGCGTCGGACTCCAGTTTGCCGAGGACGCGCGGCACCTCCTCAAAGCGGAGGCTGCGGGCCCATCGGCGGACGGCTGCCGCGACGATCAGGCTGGCGATCGTGTACGCAAGCATGAGCACAACGGCGATCGAGACCAGTGCCTGGAGCCGCTTCGAGGTCACGACGTCGATCCCCAAGGTTTCCGGACTGAGCAGGTAGAGACCGGTCGTGTCCGAGACGTACTGCACGACGACGGCTAGAACGGCCATGACGGTCAGACCGAGGAAGATCGCTCGAAGGGAGCGCCGCGCCCAGATCGGCGACCCAAGGATCCATCGCAATCCACGCGGAATCGTTCTTGATAGCGCGATTGACGCTTTGGCCGGCTGCTCGTCAGACGAGTCAGACCCGGCCGAGGCCGACGACGATGACTGGACTGCCGAGTTGCCGCGAAGGTTGTCCCGCGTCCAACGAACTGCACCGGTCGACGTGTCCCCCGAGGTCGTGCCTGTGATGAAGCCGTGGAGGGTCGACCACGGCTGGCCCTCTGCTCGCAGCTCCTCGGCCGCGGCGCGCGGGCCTCTTGGCTGGACAGCGTCGGCATCCGTCCGAAGCCAGTCGACGAGGACGGCCGCGGACAGGCCGTCGGCCTGTCGGGTGGCTGCCATCTCGAGCAGGTCGCCGACCCTCTTGGCCGGGTCGTCCTCGGTGCGCATCGACCCTGCAATGTCATCGCCGAACACCACCCCGCCGACCGCGGCGTCGAGTGCGGCCGCGCCCACCGGATCGATGCTGGGATCCCCGGCTTTGCCCCGGCTTGTCTCGGCACGATCGAACAACTCGGCGAGCTCGACCGGGCGCCGCTCGAGAAGCTGCACGGCCTCCGCGCTCGCGTCGTTGTACGCGTCCGGTCCGCGCTTGAGCGCATTCAGCAGACCCTTCTGCGAAACCTCGGCCAGGCCCTGCACCGGGCGCGGCGCCGATGATGTGATCCCATTGGTGGCCGGCCGACCCGCCCCGGGCATGAGGGCGGGGTCGACGATCCACCGTTCCGGTAGCCGCTGCCCCATGTCAGGCTCGCGATCGGGCTTGAGCTCGTCCGAGAGCCGGAGGGCGAGATCAGCCACCGCCCGTTCGCGACCCACACCCAGGGCTGCCACGCGCATCCCAATGGACGCCGGTCGATCCTGCGGTATGGCCGCCCAGACCGCGTCGAACAAGGACCGATCGCTCAGCTGGGCGATGACCTCCTCGAGGAACTCCCCGGCCCACGGATCGTCAACATCCGTCCCGGTTCGCTCCAGCCCCGTCCGCGGGTGACCGACGGACAGGGTAGGCGCACGGAGCTCCAGGAACCGCACATCGGCGTGGCGTCCAAATTCATTTGGAAGCGTTCGCTCGATCGCGGTGTCCTCGATAGGCGCGGTGGGGACGGTCGCCACGATCGTCCGAGGCGCCGGGTCGAATCCGAGGAGGGTCAGCGCAAGGTGCTCCGCATCCCCGGCCAGAACGTCGTCGATCGGCAGGAGAACGAGGAGCCTCAATGGCACATCCACGAGATCACCGACGGTGTCTCCAACGAGGCGACGGTAGAGCGGTCCGGCGATGTCGCCCGCCCGGGCGTTCCTGACGTCCGAGCGAAGCGACGTGTCGCGCAGGTCGACGACGACAACAGGCATTCGACTAGTTCCGAGCGTCCTGCTCGCTGCGGCGAATGTCGGCGATGACCTCATCGAAGGTTCCGTATCCGAGCGTCCCGAACGAGCGCTTCATGGCCTGTGGGATCACATCGCCCCAGAACTCGACGTACTCGCGGATCTGGTGCTCCCGCTTGGCCTGACGGGAGCCGTTCGGAGCAGCCGCGACCTCCGCGTGGAGCTTCCGAAGGCGACGCTCCTCGGTATCGGCCCGACCGCTCGGGTCAAGCGAGGGCACAAACTCAAGGAACATTTCGGCACGCTCGAGGTCACCCATCGGCGGCTTGCGCCGCTCGACGAACCCGTCCGGTACGGACCGGGCCAACTCGCGCAGGATCTCGGTCACGGTCTCCGTGTCACTGACGTACCGGCTTGCGATTGCGCGGAGGTACGCATCCTCGAGCGGTGCAAGAAGGCGGGCAAACGGCATGTCTTCCAGGCAGATCTGCAGCTCCGGAGCATCAGCTGCTCCGAACTTGAGGGACAGCGAACGAATGCTCTTGTCGTCTGAGTACTCGGCGACCAGCTGGCGGTTCCACGCTGCGGCCAGCAGACGCTGGACGAGCTCTGCTCGACCGGAGTCGTCGAGGAAGTCGATCGTGTCGCGGTAGCCTTCGCGCTGACGCCAGGCGAGCCGGTCAGTTGGATCCGGCCGGAAGGCGCTCTCGACCCAGGTGCTGAGCCCTGCCGCGCCATCGGGCACGTCCGCCAACCCCTGGCCAACGAGCGAGACGCTGATAACGAGGGCGTTGCCGGCCGCCCGCGGCACGAACGTCGGTGCGGCGAGCTGGAGGAATCGCCCGAAGCTCGGGTGGGTCGCCAACGCCTCGGCGAGGCGCTTCTCGACTCCATTGTTCTGCTCGCCGGGATAGGCGATCGTCAGCATCGGCTCGATCTCGCGATCGAGGGCAGGCGGAACGAGTGAGTCGGTGATCGACGCGAGCACCGCAGTCCGGAACTGCTGGACCTCGCTCGGCAGCTGGCCCTCGGCATGGTCGGCCCAGTCCCGGAGGACCTGCCCGATGCCGCTGTACACGGATGGGCTTTCGAACGCGGACTGCACGTACTCGCGAACGGCGTCCAGGAGCCGGATCGGCAGGGCCGCCGGCTCGCCGCCGTCGCGGACCTTCCAGTTCTCGACGACCTCGGCCTGCTTCCTGCGGAGGATCTCCTGCCCGACAGTGACCGCGGTCGGGGTGGCAATCCCGAACTCGCGGCCGAGCTCGGCCACCACGCGGTCGAACATCAGCTTCGGATCGGGCCCGATCGTGAATCGGTCGCGAACATTCGCCTGGCGATCGCGCCTGTCCTCGCGACCCATCGACTCGCCCCACTTGTCGAGCGCCTTGCGCGACTCCTCAACGCGATGCCTGAGGGCCGAGGCTGCCGAGGTGAACCGGACCGACGTGCCCTTCGGGTTCCTGAGGTAGTTGCGCCAGGTCGTGTCGATCTGCGACTCCTCGGCTCGCGACACCGCCTTGAGCGCGTCCTGGTTCGGGACGAGTCGGCGCGTCCGGCCGAGGAAGCCGGACTTCTGCGTGCGGAGGAGATCAGAGGCGGTCGGGAACTCGGCGGGCTTGCCGCCGCGCAGCTTCGGGGTGCCGAGGAGCTGACCACTCGACCATTGCGCGGCCGCCACGTCGGCGGCCGGGAGCATGCCGAACAAGTCCGTTCCCGCGGCGGTGGCAGCAGCCGACAGCGTGTCAATCCAGCCGGGACCCGAGTCGCCAAGGCGCGTCGCGCGCTCGAACGCAATCGCGGCCCCGGCCGACTGTGCGTCGGGGATGGATCCATCACGGGGCTGACCGCCCGGGGGCATGAACGCGGACAAGGCCAGCTGGTAGGCCCGCATCGCGGAGGACACGGCCGCTTCCTCGGGCACCGCCATGTTCAGGACGGCTGTCCGGCGCTGCGGGTCGATGTCTGCCGTCGTACGTGGCTCGAGACCCGCCTCGCGCTGGAAGATGATCGCGCGTTCCTTGATCTTGTCGTCGGACACGCCGGTCGTCGCATCGGCCAAGCACGTTGAGAGGATCTGCTCGGCGGCGAGCTCGACGAGGTGTTCGCGTCCGTCGGGGATGGCCACGCATGCGGCGCTCGCGAACGGCCGCCTGCCGATGAAGGTGGGATGGCGCTCCTGAAGCAGCCCGGAGTTGTTTACGAGCTTGTCGAGCAACGTCATCGTGCGCCCGGAACCCAGCGGGCCGTCCGCAAGGCTTGAAACGGACGGTTGGCGGAGGAGGTTCGCGGCGAAGCGGGCGACCGACTCGGACAGCACGCCGTCATTCGGGATGTCTGCAGGGCGATGGAAGAGGAACGCGGTTTTCACCGCCGCCGACGGCAGGGTGACTTCCAGCGTGCCGTTCCCTCCATGGCCTCCCGGGTAGACAGCCGTCACGTACGAGCTGTCACCGCCTGGGGCATTCTGGGCATCGATCAGCCGGCCGAGATCGGCCAGCGCGCGGGTCGCGTTCAACGCGGCGTTCTTCCGCTTCGACGGGACGAGCACGTTGTCGAAGGCACTCGGGAGGAGCACCAGCGGAACGATCACGAACGGCGTCCCACCGAGCTGCGTCGACGCCTCATGAGCCACCAGGCGCATGACATCCATGAAGATGCCGCCGCCGGTCCCGCCCGAAAGCGAGCAGCCGACCAGGATGACGACGTTATGCGAGGACGTGCTCGACCCCGTGTACTCCTCAAGCTGCCCGACGGACGTCACGATCCGCTCGAGCGGCTTCCGAATGCTATGGAGCAGGGCCTCGGAGCCGTACTTCTCCATGAAGGCGAAGAGCGCGGCACGACCGATCGTGGGGTATTGGCCGGCCCCGGTCGACAGCGGCGCAAAGGCCGGTTCCTGTGCCCACTCGCTCTCGCGTGGCGGCAGCCACGTCTCGGTAGCCGCCGACGCACTCTTGGAGACACGGAGCAGGTCGGTCACGTCCGTGGACGAATGGCCGGCGCTGCTGAGCGACTTCACGAACGTCGCCGTGCGCAGGGCGGTTTCAGGGGACGTGGGCAGCAGCTCGTTCTGCAGCGAGACAAGGTCCTGCTCGCTGAAGTCGAGATACAGCGTCTGGATGAAGTCGGGCAGCTGTCGTGGCTGGAAGTTCGCGAACGAACCCCCTCGCCGGATCAGACTGCGACCGTCGGGGCCGGTGACCTCCTCGCGCAGCAGGCCCTCGAAGGCCTTGCCGATCTTGAGGCCGGATCCGCCGATCCCGACGTAGATAAACCGCGTTGCGAAGCTCACTTCAAGTTTCCCTTGTCAATCCCACACCGAGTCGGAGGCCGTGAAGCCCGCGCTCGGCAGGGTGGTTCGTGAATCAGTGCTCCAGTCGTCGCCGGAGTCGTCGTAGGTGGTATAGCCAGGCTCGTACTCCGGCATCGCGCGCAGCACGAGGCTGTGGGTGTCGTCATCGGCATCGACGAATTCCACGATCCGACCGCCGGACGCCTTCGTCGTGATGCCGCCCGAGGTGACCTCGAACTTGTCGCCGCCGAGGTATCGGACGCGCACATGGGCATCCGGGCCTGGGTCGGCGACGACCCCGGTGACTGGGCCCCCGTTGGGGGCCTTGACCAACGTGAAGCCAACCAGCGGCCCCCGACCGAGGTACTCGACGTCGTGGTCGTCGACGATGGCGGTCACGTGGGCGCGCGTCCGATTGGTCCACCACTGCCAGATCGCAAACAGCAGCAGGGCGAGGCCCAGGCCGAGCAGCCCGATCAGGACGAACTTCGCCTGCGGGTAGCACTCGAACAAGGACCCGCATGGGCTGAACGGATTCGACAGCGCGGATGCGTCGCTCCTGCCACGCGCGTTCTCGGCGAAGGCCCGGCAGGCGTAGTCGACGCCGTTCGTCAGGCCGCCGACCAGGATGCCGGACGTGATTTCCGGACTTTCGGCCGAGGCTGGCCAGCTCGCCCCGCCATCGGCCGAGCACTCGACCAGGTAGCGGCTCACCACCGCATCGGGCGCCATTGCGACGCTGACGAGAGCGGACTTGTCCTTGGCGTCGACGCCCGGCTTGCCGGGCGCTGGAGGGATGCCCATCGGTGTGGCGCTCGCCGGTGATGGCGCCCATGGCCCTACCCCGGCAGCACTGACTGCGGCAACCTGGCACGAGTAGGGCTTGCCATTGGTCAGGTGGCCCACGTCCGTCGTGGTCGCCGGCGATCGTCCTTCGGAAGAACCCACCCAGTCCCCGCCACTGGTCTGGCACCGGACCTGGTAGTCCTCGATCGGGCTCGAGCCTTCGTCCTCCGGCGCGAGCCAGCTGACCCGAATCGACCCGTCGTCGGCGGCTAGCTCGACGCTTCGGACGAGCCCCGGGGGAACGGCAGCGGGGGTCGGCGCCGGAACTGGATCGGGTTCGGCGGTGAATGAGCAAGTGACCGTCTGGAGCGCGAAGGCGACAGCCCGCCCTGCTTTCGACGGCGAGTCGAAGACGACGTCCGGCCATTCGACTGAGGCCTGCCCTTCGCAGGATTCCATCTTGTTGATCGTCGTGAGGCCTTGGAGTCCTGCCTCCAGTGCCGTTCGACTCTTGGGTTCCAGACCCATGCCGACAGGGAGGAAGGCGAACGGCTCGCGGTTGCCGAACAACTGGGCGTGCGTGGACGCGACTCGCGATACCGGGATGCCGTCGACGTCGTGCTTGCCGTCCGTGAACATGACGACGGCCGGCCGCGCCGAGTCAGCGGGCAGATCCTTGGCCGCGCGCTTCATCGCCGCCACGTAGTTCGTGTCGTTGCCGATCGCCCGGGTGAGCTTCCGGGAACCGCCTTTGCGATAGTCGCTCGCGATGTCGCGAAGACACTCGGACAGGTCGGTGACGGCGTTGCGGTTGTTGTGAAGGTTCAGGTCGGTGCAGCCACCGTAGTCTCGGGCCTCCGTCGCGAACTGGACGAAGGAGATCGAAGCGTCCCCGGCAATGAGATCCGCCACCGTCTCATCGACGCGGTCGGCGATCTTCTCGAGTGCCTTGGCGAACGAGGTACGGGTCGCCTTGTCGTCCAGAATCGACCCGGAGAAATCGAAAAGGAGGACCACATCCGACGGGTCGGCTGGTGACGCGGCGAACGCCGTCGCAGGGGTTACCGATGTCGCGATGACCGCGACCAGCGTCGACCACGAGCACGAGGGCTCGGCTTCTTGGATTTCTCGACCGACGCGCGATCTTGTATTGCTCACGTGGTTCCTTTACGCGCTTCTGGGGGGCGCTCTTGACGCAGGCTGAAAGGAAGGGACATACCGGGGACGGGCGAAAATGCTAGGTGGGCCCCGCCGATGCGGTCATGACGCGAACGACGTACGTCCGGTTAAGCCGGAGTGAAGGATGTGCTCACATTTCGCAGCGACGCCGGCATCGGTGAGCCGCGGCGGAGACGCTCCTGGATCCCGGACGGTCTCGATGCCGGTCGACAGCTCGACCCGGACGGTGTCGCAGTCGACGACTTGGACGACGGTCCCGGCGAGGGGTGCCGGAGTCGGCGCCAGCGTGGGAGTCGGGTCCGAGGTGGGTGACGTTGTCGGCGTGGCCCCGGTGTCCGCGGCGACGTCCTGGTCGGTGCCGCCAGCAACGGCAGCAGCGGCCACCTTGTTCGCGCCAACGGCGAACAGGGCGATCATCTTGCGTGGCATTCGGCGGTGAAACTCCAGACGTGATGGCGAAAGTGATAAGTGGCCCCGTGGGGGAGACGGGGCCACGTGCTCAGCCTCACGGAATGGAGCCGCCGAACCAATTA
>CAWABV010000003.1:0-153165 GCA_963780375.1 uncultured Chloroflexia bacterium
TTCCTCCTCCGTCAAGGAGCGGTGTTTCATGCTGTCTTCCGCTGAGTCGTCGACTCGCGCCGTGACCCCGTCGGGTCGCATCTCGTACGCCCGCATCGACAAGAAGGTCGATGGCGTCAGCTACGAGAAGTTCGAGATCCCCAATCTGATCGAGCTCCAGCTCGATTCGTTCAGCCTGGTTCATCGAGAAGGGCCTGCGCGAGCTGTTCGACGAGATCAGCCCGATCAAGGACTTCACCGGCAAGGTCATGGAGCTCCAGTTCCTCGACTACGAGTTCGGTGAGCCCAAGTACTCCGAGGAGGAGTGCCGGACCAAGGACCTGACGTTCAGCAAGCCGCTGTACGTCAACGTCGAGCTGCTCATCAAGGAGACGGGCGAGATCCAGCGCCAGCGCGTCTACATGGGCGACTACCCGTGGATGACCGACCAGGGCACGTTCGTCATCAACGGCGCCGAGCGCGTCGTCGTCAGCCAGCTCGTCCGCTCGCCGGGCGTCTACTACAGCGAGGTCGAGGACCTGGCGTCGGGCCGGATGCTGTTCAGCGCGAAGGTCATCCCGAACCGCGGCGCCTGGCTCGAGTTCGAGACCAACAACAAGGACCAGCTCTGGGTCAAGGTCGACCGCAAGCGCAAGATCGCGGCGACGACCCTGCTGCGCGCCGTCGGCTACGAGGAGAACGACGAGATCAGCGCGCTGTTCAGCGCCGATCGACACCGACCCCGACCACCAGTACATCGCGAGCACGCTCGACAAGGACCTCACCCACACCCAGGCCGAGGCCCTGATCGAGGTCTACAAGAAGCTGCGCCCGGGCGACCCGCCCACCGGCGAGAACGCCCGCCAGCTCGTCGAGAGCCTGTTCTTCAACTTCCGCCGCTACGACCTCGGTCGGGTCGGCCGCTACAAGTTCGACAAGAAGCTCGACGGCGTCGCGTCGCGCATGGGCCTCGAGCTCGAGCGCGAGCAGCGGACGATCACCAAGGAGGACATCGCCGCGATCGTCGGCCACCTCATCGAGTGCAACCGCGGGCTGCATCCCAAGGACGACATCGACCACCTCGGCAACCGCCGCATCCGCGCCAACGGCGAGCTGATCCAGAACGCGTTCCGCATCGGCCTGCTCCGCATGGAGCGCGTCGTCCGCGAGCGGATGACGATCCAGGAGATCGACAAGGCGACGCCGAACGCCCTCATCAACATCCGCCCGGTCGTGGCGGCGATGAAGGAGTTCTTCGGCGGCAGCCAGCTCAGCCAGTTCATGGACCAGACCAACCCGCTGGCCGAGCTGACGTCGAAGCGGCGCCTGTCGGCGCCTGGGCCCCGGCGGCCTGTCGCGCGAGCGCGCCGGGTTCGACGTCCGCGACGTCCACCACAGCCACTACGGCCGCATCTGCCCGATCGAGACGCCGGAAGGTCCGAACATCGGCCTGATCGGCTCGCTCGCGACCTACGGCCGCATCAACAGCTACGGCTTCATCGAGACGCCGTACCGCAAGGTCAAGCGGACCGTCGGCTACGACGAGGCCGAACCTGACCCAGTACCAGGCCGGCCAGGACGTCGTCGTCCAAGAGCGGCAGGGTCGTGCTCAAGGCCGGCGAGACGTTCACCAGCGCCGCCATCTCGGAGCTCAAGAAGCAGAAGGCCCACGCCTTCCCGATCCGGCCGATCGTCACCGACGACATCGAGTACCTGCCGGCCGACGAGGAGGAGGAGCACGTCGTCGCGCAGGCGAACGCGCCGCTCGACGACGAGGGCCACTTCGCCGCCGACCGCATCCCGTCGCGCTACCGCGACACGTTCCCGGAGGCGCGTCCCTCGCAGATCGAGTACATGGACGTGTCGCCCAAGCAGGTCGTCTCCGTCGCGACGGCGCTCATCCCGTTCCTCGAGCACGACGACGCCAACCGCGCGCTGATGGGTTCGAACATGCAGCGCCAGGCCGTGCCGCTCCTCGAGCCGGAGTCGCCGATCGTCGGCACCGGCATGGAGGAGCGCGCCGCGCGCGACTCCGGCCAGGTCCTGGTCGCGACGCCGCGGCGGCGTGGTCACCAGCGTGACCGCCGCAGCGCATCGCGATCGAGACCGATGCCGGCGAGCTCGACGAGTACCGCCTCCAGAAGTTCGTCCGCTCCAACCAGGGCACGTGCATCAACCACCGCCCGATCGTCAACGTCGGCGATCGCGTCGCCGATGGCCAGGCCATCGCCGACTCGAGCTCGACCGAGATGGGCGAGCTGGCGCTCGGCCGGAACGTGCTCGTGGCGTTCATGAGCTGGGAGGGCGGCAACTACGAGGACGCGATCGTCATCAGCGACCGCCTCGTCCGCGACGACCTGTTCACCAGCATCCACATCGAGAAGCACGAGATCGAGTCGCGCGACACGAAGCTCGGGCCCGAAGAGATCACCCGCGACATCCCGAACGTCGGCGAGGAGTCCCTCAAGGACCTCGACGAGGAGGGCATCGTCTACATCGGCGCCGAGGTCCGCCCCGGCGACATCCTCGTCGGCAAGATCACGCCCAAGGGCGAGACCGAGCTGACCGCCGAGGAGCGCCTCCTGCGGGCGATCTTCGGTGAGAAGGCCCGCGAGGTGAAGGACAGCTCACTGCGCCTGCCCCACGGCGAGCGCGGCAAGGTCGTCGAGGTCCGCGAGTTCCGTCGCGAGCTCAACGACGACCTGCAGCCGGGCGTCAACCGGCTCGTCCGCGTGTCGGTCGCCCAGAAGCGCAAGATCTCGGTCGGCGACAAGATGGCCGGCCGCCACGGCAACAAGGGCGTCATCGCCAAGATCCTGCCCGGCCGAGGACATGCCGTTCCTGCCGGACGGGACGCCGGTCGACATCATCCTCAACCCGCTCGGCGTGCCGAGCCGGATGAACATCGGCCAGATCCTCGAGACGCACCTCGGCTGGGCCCTCCACGCGAAGGGCCTCAAGGCCGCGACCGCCGTGTTCGACGGCGCGACCGAGGCGCAGATCCAGGACGAGCTCGCGCGACGGCCGGCCTGCCCGAGACCGGCAAGATCGACCTTCGCGACGGCCGCACCGGCGAGCTGTTCGATCGACCGATCACCGTCGGCTACATCTACATGCTCAAGCTCCACCACCTCGTCGAGGACAAGATCCACGCGCGTTCGACCGGTCCGTACAGCCTCATCACCCAGCAGCCGCTCGGTGGCAAGGCGCAGTTCGGCGGCCAGCGCTTCGGCGAGATGGAGGTCTGGGCCCTGGAGGCCTACGGCGCCGCCAACATCCTCCAGGAACTGCTGACGGTGAAGTCGGACGACGTCCTCGGACGCGTCCAGACGTACGAAGCCATCGTCAAGGGCGAGGAGATCCAGCCGCCGCGGGTCCCCGAGTCGTTCAAGGTCCTCATCAAGGAGCTCCGGAGCCTCGGGCTCAACGCGGAGATCCTGGACCAGAACGAGGAGGAGATCCCGCTCGCGGAGGACGACGCCTCCGGGTACCTCCTTCCCGATCTCGGCGGGATCAATCTCGCCGGTTTCGAGGACTGACCGCCATCACCGTCACCACCATCCGCACCCAACCACCGTTCCCGCGGGGTCGCGTCCCGGCCGGCTCGACCCCGCTCGCCATCGGTCCGCATCACGTCGCCGAGCCAGGCGGTGGCGTGGAGGAGAACCATGCTCGAGGTCAATAACTTCAGCGCGATCCGCATCTCGCTCGCCAGCCCGGACCAGATCCGGGAGTGGTCGAAGGGCGAGGTCACGAAGCCCGAGACCATCAACTACCGGACGCTCAAGCCGGAGAAGGACGGGCTCTTCGACGAGCGCATCTTCGGTCCGACCAAGGACTGGGAGTGCTACTGCGGCAAGTACAAGCGCATCCGCTACAAGGGCATCATCTGCGACAAGTGTGGCGTCGAGGTCACCCGCAGCAAGGTCCGCCGTGAGCGGATGGGCCACATCCAGCTCGCGAGCCCCGTCAGCCACATCTGGTATTTCAAGGGCACGCCGAGTCGGCTCGGCATCCTGCTCGATATCAGCCCGCGCAACCTCGAGCGGATCCTGTACTTCGCGCTCTACATCGTCACCCACGTCGATGAGGACGCCCGCAAGCGAGCCCTCGCGACGATCGAGGAAGAGGCCCAGGGCCGAGGCGGCGAGGCCGGCGAGCGCCTGGCCGAGCTCGAGGACCAGCTCCGCTCGAACGTCAACCGCCAGAAGGACGAGCTCAACGAGGAGCTCGCCAGGACCAAGGCCGACCTCGAGGCGCAGCGCGCCGCCCGGACCGAGGAGATCGCGGCCGCCGCACAGGCGACCGAGGCTCTGCTGTCCGAGCTGGGCACCGGCGAGGCGGAGGACGCGGTCGCGTTCCAGCCGACTGGCGAGGTGATCGTCGCCGCCGGCGACAAGGGTGGCAAGGACGCCACTGCGCGCCTGCGCAAGGTCGTGTCCGAGTACAGCGAGCAGGTCAACGCCGACCTCAAGCAGCGCGAGGCCGACGAGGAGCGCGCGGTCGAGCAGAAGATCGCCGACCTCTCGACCGGCGTCGACGAGACGCTGCAGCACGAGCGCGCCGGCCTGCAGGAGCAGGCGCAGGGCCTGAAGGACGAGCTGCGCGCACGGCGCGACCAGCTCGACGCCATCAAGCCGATGCTGACCCTCGGCGAGAACGAGTTCCGCGTCCTCGACGAGATCTACGGTGCGTCAGCCAAGGGCGGCCGCGTCTTCAACGCGGGCATGGGCGCGGAGGCGGTCCGCGAGATCATCAGCCGGATGGACCTCGAGGAGCTGGCACGTTCGCTCCACGTCGAGGTCCGCACGAGCTCGGGCCAGCGTCGCAAGAAGGCCATCAAGCGGCTGCGCCTCATCGAGGCGTTCCGCCGGAGCGGCACCCGCCCGGATTGGATGATCCTGTCGGTGCTGCCGGTCATCCCGCCGGACCTCCGGCCGATGGTCCAGCTCGATGGCGGCCGCTTCGCGACGTCCGACCTCAACGACCTGTACCGCCGCGTCATCAACCGGAACAACCGGTTGAAGCGGCTCCTGGAGCTCGGCGCGCCCGAGATCATCATCCGTAACGAGAAGCGGATGCTCCAGGAGGCGTGCGACGCGCTGATCGACAACGGACGGCGCGGCCGGGCCATCGCCGGCACCGGCAACCACCGCCTCAAGAGCCTCTCCGACATGCTCAAGGGCAAGCAGGGCCGGTTCCGCCAGAACCTGCTCGGCAAGCGCGTCGACTACTCGGGCCGCTCGGTCATCGTGGTCGGCCCGGAGCTCAAGCTCCACCAGTGCGGCCTGCCCAAGAAGATGGCGCTCGAGCTGTTCAAGCCGTTCGTCATGCGCCAGCTCGTGGAGAAGGGCTTCGCCCACAACATCAAGAGCGCCAAGCGCATCGTCGAGCGCGTGCGGCCGGAGGTCTGGGACGTCCTCGAGGACGTCATCAAGGACCACCCGGTCCTGCTGAACCGCGCCCCGACGCTGCACCGCCTCGGCATCCAGGCGTTCATGCCGGTCCTCGTCGAGGGCTCGGCCATCCAGATCCATCCGCTCGTCTGCACCGCGTTCAACGCGGACTTCGACGGCGACCAGATGGCGGTCCACGTGCCGCTCTCGACGGCCGCCCAGGAAGAGGCGCGGACGATGATGCTGTCGACGGCGAACCTGCTGTCGCCGGCCGACGGGAGCCCGGTGGTCGCGCCGACCCAGGACATGGTGCTCGGCTGCTACTACCTGACGATGGACGTCGCCCATCCGAGGTCGAAGAAGCCCATCCGCTCCTTCGCGTCGGAGGACGAGGCGATCCTCGCCTACCAGCTCCGCGAGAAGACCGGGGCCGCGCTGCACGAGATCATCGACGTCGAGGTCCAGGCCTGGGACGCCGAGACCGAGCAGCTCCGACCGGAGCGCCGGCGGACCACGATCGGCCGGGTGATCTTCAACCAGGTCCTGCCCGACCATCTGCGCTTCCACGACACCGTCATGAAGCGCAGCGACCTCAAGGAGCTGGTCGATCGGTGCTACCGCGACCTCGGTCCCGAGGAGACGGCCCACCTGGTCGACGGCATCAAGAGCGTCGGCTTCGAGTTCGCGACCCGCGGCGGGCTGACGATCGGCCTGTTCGACATCGAGATCCCGAAGGACAAGGCCGCTCGTCTCGACAAGGCCGACGACCGCGTCTCCGAGATCGATCGCCAGTTCCAGCGCGGCCTCATCACCGAGGACGAGCGCTACGAGCAGGTGGTCGACGTCTGGAAGGAGACGACCGACGACCTCTCCAACGAGATGATGAAGTCCCTCGACCCGGCCGGCCCGGTCACGATGATGACCGCGTCCGGCGCCCGTGGGAACAAGGGCAACATCGGCCAGCTCGGCGCGATGCGCGGCCTCATGGCCGACCCGTCGGGCCGCATCATCGACGTCCCGGTGCGGAGCAACTTCCGCGAGGGGATGAGCGTCCTCGAGTACTTCATCTCGACCCACGGCGCCCGCAAGGGTCTTGCCGACACCGCGCTGCGGACGGCCGACTCCGGATATCTCACCCGGCGCCTGGTCGACGTCGCCCAGGACGTCATCACCCGCGAGGAGGATTGCGGCACGGAGGAGGGGAGCTGGATCATCCGCTCCGAGTCGAGCGACGAGAAGGGCGCCTTCCAGCGCCGTCTCACCGGACGCCTCGCGGCAGCCGCGCTGCCTGATCCGTCAGTCAAGGTCAAGAAGGGTGAGGAGCCGCCCATCCTGGTCGAGCGCAACGAGATGATCTCCGAGGAGGTGGCGGCCCGCATCGACGAGGCCGGCATCGACGAGGTGCTTGTCCGCTCACCGCTCACCTGCGAGGCACGCTACGGCGTCTGCCGGGCGTGCTACGGCCGCAATCTCGCCACCGGCGAGATGGTCGGCACCGGTGAGGCTGTCGGGATCATCGCGGCCCAGTCCATCGGCGAGCCCGGCACGCAGCTGACGATGCGGACGTTCCATACGGGCGGCGTCGCCGGCCTGGACATCACCGCCGGTCTGCCGCGCGTCGAGGAGCTGTTCGAGGCCCGCATCCCCAAGGGCAAGGCCGAGATCAGCCACATCGACGGCGTCGTGGAGATCATCCGCGGCGACGGCATGACCAAGGTCAAGGTCGTCTCGACCGAGGTGTACGACACGACGCTCTCCGTGCCGAAGGGCTCGGAGCAGCTCGCCGCGGCCGGCGACACCGTCTCGGCCGGCCAGGTGATCGCTCGGTCCGGGACCAACGGCACGGCCGTCGACGTGACGGCGCCCGTCGGTGGCTTCCTCGTCAAGACTTCGGACGGCCTGGTCGTCCGGGCCGAGGACGTCGTCGAGCGCGAGTACCTCATCCCGCACAACGCCAAGCTCCTCGTGGAGAACGGCCAGCAGATCCGTGCCGGTGACGCGATCACGGATGGGCCGATCAACCCGCAGGAATATCTCGACACCCGGGGCAAGGACGCCGTCCAGCGCTACCTGGTGCGGGAGGTCCAGAAGGTCTACAAGAGCCAGGGCGTCACGATCAACGACAAGCACATCGAGATCATCGTCCGGCAGATGCTCCGCAAGGTCCGCATCGATCAGCCGGGCGACGTCGACCTCCTGCCGACCGAGCTCGTCGATCGGCTCGAGTTCGAGGAGCACAACAACCAGGTCCTCGCCGAGGGCGGCGAGCCGGCGACCGCCCAGACCGTCCTGCTGGGCGTGACCAAGGCATCGCTCAACACGTCGTCGTTCCTTGCCGCGGCGTCCTTCCAGGAGACGACCCGGGTGCTTACCGAGGCAGCCATCAACGGCTCCAAGGACCACCTGATCGGCCTCAAGGAGAACGTCATCATCGGCAAGCTCATCCCGGCCGGCTCCGGGGCACCCGCCAACGTCGCGGCCCGCAAGGCGCGCGAGCGGCAGGCGGCCCTCGAAGCGCTCGCCGGCGAGGCCCTCGAGGGTCTCGGCGACGCCGAGTACAACCCGTTCCTCGAGGACGGGCGCGGTGCCGACCGCGACGAGGAGACCGCCGGTCTCGCGCTCGCGGCCCAGATCGCCGGCGGCGATGGCGACGGCGACGACGATGCCGAGGTCAATCCGTTCCTGGCGGAGGGCGCGAGCCCGGCCAAGGACGAGGACGAGGCCAACCCGCTGCTCGCCGAGGAGAGCGAAGAGGAGAAGGAGGACGCGCCGGCCTGATCGCCACGCGACCTTCCGCCTGATCCGTGACCCCGGGGCGACCCGGGGTCACGTTCGTGTTCGCTGCTTCGGCCGACGCCCGACGGCGGAAGCGCCGTCCGACAGTGCCAGATATTCGCAGGAGGGATACTCGGCACGATCCGGCGAGAGTGGCGCCGTGTCTCGTGCACCGCAGACGCACGGGCCCCCTTGTCGACCGGCCTAGACGGCCCCTACTGGCGCCATCTCGCTGCCTACCATTCGGGGCTCGGATGTCTGGCACCAAGGCGCTCGTCGGAATCGGCGGACCGCCACCAATCGTCGGCCGCTCATGCTCGTTTGACACTGATTCCGGGCCACCGATATACTCCGCCTTCGTGGCCTCGGGAGGGGTCCGCCGTCGGCGCCTGCGTCGACACCCACCCGCCACCAACACCCAACAGCACCGGTCCCGGCCGGACAGCCCACGGGCGTGTCCAGCGATGGAGGAGGACCGGCCCCCGCGGTCGGGCCCGACCGCCCCGTCATGACATAGAAGGAGCAGCGTCTTCGTGCCGACGATCAGCCAGCTCGTGCGCCACGGCCGCCAGACCAAGACCAAGAAGGTCAAGGCGCCTGCGATGCGCAAGAACTGGAACAGCCTGCGACGACGACAGGTGTCGATCCCGGGCGCCCCGCAGAAGCGCGGCGTCTGTCTCCAGGTGCGCACGATGACACCGAAGAAGCCGAACTCGGCGCTGCGCAAGATCGCGCGCGTGCGGCTCTCCAACCAGATGGAGGTTACGGCCTACATCCCGGGCATCGGGCATAACCTGCAGGAGCACTCGGTGGTCCTCGTCCGCGGCGGTCGCGTGAAGGACCTGCCGTCGGTCAAGTACCACATCATCCGCGGCACCCTCGACGCCGCCGGCGTGCGCGACCGCAAGCAGGGTCGCAGCAAGTACGGCGCGAAGGCCAAGTAGTATGCCGCGACGTACGAGCATCCCGCGCAAGACCAAGTACGAGGTCGTCCCGGCCAACCGGATCACGGCCCGGTTCTCGGCCAAGCTCATGAAGGGCGGCAAGCAGAACCTCGCCGAGCGGATCCTCCGCCAGGCGCTCGCCCGCGCCGAGGCGCAGGCCAGTCGCCCAGGCCTCGAGATCCTCGAGGCGGCGATGCGCAATGCGACCCCCATCATCGAAGTCAAGCCGCGTCGCGTCGGTGGTGCGACGTACCAGGTCCCCGTCGAGATCCGCGGGGATCGCCGGCTGTCGCTCGGCGTCCGCTGGCTCGTCCAGGCGGCCCGCAAGCGGAGCGGCAAGAGCATGAGCGAGAAGCTCGCCGCCGAATTCGTCGACGCCATGAACGGGCTCGGCGCCGCGGTCAAGCGTCGCGAAGACACGCACAAGATGGCCGAGGCGAACCGCGCCTTCAGCCATTTCAAGTGGTAGACCCAGGAGCCTAGGAAGACCGTGGCACGACAGGTTCCGCTCGCCAAGACGCGGAACATCGGCATCATCGCGCATATCGACGCCGGCAAGACGACCGTGACCGAGCGGATCCTCTTCTACACGAAGAAGATCTACAAGATCGGCGAGGTCCACGAAGGCGCCGCGACGATGGATTGGATGCCCCAGGAGCAGGAAAGGGGGATCACCATCACCGCGGCGGCAACGACCGCGTTCTGGGGCGATCATCGTATCAACATCATCGATACGCCCGGGCACGTGGACTTCACGGTCGAGGTCGAGCGGAGCCTCCGCGTGCTCGACGGGGCCGTGGTCGTCTTCGACGGCGTTGCCGGTGTCGAGCCACAGTCCGAGACGGTCTGGCGACAGGCCGATCGCTACGGCGTGCCGCGCTTCTGCTTCATCAACAAGCTCGACCGCACGGGCGCCGATTTCTGGCGCGGCGTCGACTCCATCAAGGAGCGACTCGGCGCGAATGCCGTGCCGATCCAGATCCCGATCGGTCGTGAGGACCAGTTCCAGGGCGTCATCGACCTCGTCGAGATGCAGGCCATCTACTACCGCGACGATCTCGGCAACAAGATCGATGTGGTCGACATCCCCGAGGAGCTGCGGGCCGAGGCCGAGCAGCATCGCCACAACATGCTCGAGGCCGTCGCCGACATGGACGACGAGCTGACGCACAAGTACCTCGAGGGCGAGGACTTCACCGTGGCCGAGATCAAGCGCGGCCTGCGCCTCGGCACGCTGACGACCAAGATCATCCCGGTCGTGACCGGCTCGGCCCTGCGCAACAAGGGCATCCAGAAGATGCTCGACGCGGTCGTCGACTACCTGCCATCGCCGCTCGACGTCCCGCCGATGATCGGCCTCGATCCCAAGACCGGCGCCGAGGTGCTGCGCACCCCCGACGACAACGAGCCCTTCAGCGCCCTGGCGTTCAAGATCGCCGCCGACCCGTTCGTCGGGAAGCTGGCGTTCTTCCGGGTGTACTCCGGCACGCTCAAGGCCGGCTCGTACGTCCTCAACCCGACGAAGGGCAAGAAGGAACGCATCGGTCGCGTCCTCCAGATGCACGCCAACCACCGCGAGGAGATCGACACGGTCTATGCCGGCGACATCGCCGCCGCGGTCGGGCTCAAGGACACGTTCACCGGAGACACGCTGACCGACGAGGCGCACCCGGTGATCCTCGAATCGATGACCTTCCCCGAACCCGTCATCGAGGTCAAGATCGAGCCGAAGACGAAGGCCGACCAGGACAAGCTGGCGATCGCCCTCCAGCGCCTGGCCGAGGAGGACCCGACCTTCCGCGTCCATACGGACCCGGAGTCGTCGGAGACCCTCATCGCCGGCATGGGCGAGCTGCACCTCGACGTGCTCGTCGACCGGATGATCCGCGAGTTCAAGGTGGCGGCCAACATCGGCAAGCCGCAGGTGTCCTACCGCGAGACCATCCGCCGCGAGGCCGAGGGCAACGGCCGGTTCGTCCGCCAGACCGGCGGTCGCGGCCAGTACGGCCACGCCGTCATCCGCATCGAGCCGGGCGAAAAGGGATCCGGATACGAGTTCGTCGACAAGATCGTCGGCGGGACGATCCCGCGCGAATACATCAAGTCGGTCGACGAAGGTATCCGGGAGCAGCTCGAGACCGGCATCTACGCCGGCTTCCCCGTCGTCGACGTGAAGGCGACCCTGTTCGACGGGTCGTTCCACGAGGTCGACTCGTCGGAGATGGCGTTCAAGATCGCCGGGTCGATGGCCGTCAAGGACGCCTTCGGCAAGGCCGACCCGACCATCCTCGAACCGATCATGCGGGTCGAGGTGACGATGCCCACCGAGTTCATGGGCGACGTCATCGGTGACCTGAACAGCCGCCGCGGCCACATCGAGGGCATCGAGTCACGGGGCAGCACCGAGGTCGTTCGGGCGTTCGTCCCGCTCGCCCAGATGTTCGGGTACGTGACGGACCTGCGGAGCATGTCGCAGGGCCGCGCGACCTCATCGATGGAATTCAGCCACTACGCCGAGGTGCCAGCCAGCCTGGCCTCGGAACTCGTCCAGAAGTCCAAGGTCTAGGGAGCAGCAGCACGATGGCCAAGAAGAAGTTCGAGCGCACCAAGCCGCACGTCAACATCGGCACGATCGGCCACATCGACCACGGCAAGACGTCGCTGACGGCCGCGATCACGAAGTACCTGGCCCTGAAGGGCGAGGCCGAATACCGCGCGTTCGATTCGATCGACAACGCGCCGGAAGAGCGTGAGCGGGGCATCACCATCGCCATCGCCCACGTCGAGTACGAGACTGACGCCCGCCACTACGCCCACGTCGACTGCCCCGGCCACGCGGACTACATCAAGAACATGATCACCGGCGCCGCTCAGATGGACGGCGCGATCCTCGTGGTCGCCGCGACCGACGGGCCCATGCCCCAGACGCGCGAGCACATCCTGCTCGCCCGGCAGGTCGAGGTCCCATACATCGTGGTCTTCCTCAATAAGGTCGACATGGTCGACGACGAGGAGCTGCTGGACCTGGTCGAGCTCGAGGTGCGCGAGCTGCTGTCCAAGTACGAGTTCCCGGGCGACGACATCCCGGTCATCCGCGGCTCGGCGCTCAAGGCGCTGGAGGCATCCGACGACCCGTCGGACGAGGCGTACAAGCCGATCCAAGCGCTGATGGACGCGGTCGATAGTTACATCCCGACACCGGAGCGTGCCGTCGACAAGCCGTTCCTGATGCCGGTCGAGGACGTGTTCGGCATCAAGGGCCGCGGCACGGTCGCCACCGGCCGCATCGAGCGCGGCATCGTCAAGGTCGGCGACGAGGTCGAGCTCGTCGGCATCAAGCCGACCCGCAAGATCGTCGTCACCGGCGTCGAGATGTTCAAGAAGCTGCTCGACGAGGGGCAGGCCGGCGACAACGTCGGCTGTCTCATCCGCGGCATCGAGCGCGACGAGATCGAGCGCGGCCAGGTGCTGGCCAAGAGCGGCTCGATCAAGCCGCACACCAAGTTCAATGCCCAGGTCTACGTGCTGACCAAGGAGGAGGGCGGCCGCCACACGCCGTTCTACAACGGCTACCGGCCGCAGTTCTACCTGCGCACGACCGATGTGACCGGCGCGATAGGGCTCCCCGACGGGGCCGAGATGATCATGCCCGGCGACAACGTCGAGATGAGCGTCGACCTCATCACACCGATCGGCCTCGAGATCGGGCAGCGCTTCGCGATCCGCGAGGGTGGCCGCACCGTCGGCGCCGGCGCCATCACGAAGATCGAAGAGTAACGACGCGATGGCGAAGCAGCGGATCCGGATCCGCCTCAAGGCCTACGACCACCGACTGCTCGACCAGTCGGCGGCGCAGATCGTCGAGACCGCGCAGCGCACCGGCGCTGACGTGCTCGGCCCGGTGCCGCTGCCCACGCGTATCGAGAAGTTCACCGTGCTGCGTTCGCCATTCATCGACAAGGACTCGCGGGAGCAGTTCGAGATCCGCACCCACAAGCGGCTCGTCGACATCATCGATCCGAGCTCGAAGACGGTCGACGCCCTGATGCGACTCAGCCTGGCGGCTGGCGTCGACATCGAGATCAAGATGTGATGTCGATCGGACTTATCGGCCGCAAAGTCGGCATGACGCAGGTGTTCCAGGACGACGGGACGATGGTGGCCGTGAGCGTGCTCGCCATCGAACCGAATACCGTCACGCGCCTGCGCACGACCGATCGCGATGGCTACACCGCCATCCAGCTCGGAGCCGAGCCGGCCAAGAAGCTCAGCAAGCCCGAGGCGGGCCAGCTCAAGGACCTGCCAAAGGCCGCCCAGAGCCTGGCGACGCTGCGCGAGTTCCGCGTCGACAGCGTCGACGACTACGAGGTCGGTCAGACCGTGTCCATCGAGGACCTGTTCAGTGCTGGCGATCACGTCGATGTGTCGGGTGTCTCGAAGGGCAAGGGGTTCGCCGGCCACATCAAGCGCCACAACTTTCACCGCGGGCCCAAGACCCATGGTTCGGACCATCACCGCGAGCCCGGCTCGATCGGTCCGGGCACGACGCCGGGCCGTGTCTTCAAGGGCGTCCGGATGGCCGGCCACATGGGCGACGATGGCGTGACCATCAAAAAGGTGCGCATCGTGCGCACCGACCTCGAGCGCAACCTGCTGCTCGTACAGGGGAGTCTCCCAGGTGCGCGCGGCTCGCTCATCCTGGTGAGGAAGGCCTGACGATGCCGTCGACCCCCCTCTACGACCGAAGCGGCAAGACCGTCGGCAACGTCGAGCTCAGCGACGAGCTCTTCGCGGCCCCGGTCAACACCGCGGTCCTGCACCAGGTCGTGACCGCCCAGTTGGCGGCCCGCCGGATCGGGACCCATGACACGCGTACTCGCGGTGAGATCCGCGGCGGCGGCGCCAAGCCTTACCGCCAGAAGGGCACTGGCCGGGCCCGCCAGGGATCGCGCAGCGCGCCGCACTATCGCGGTGGCGGGGCGGTCTTCGGGCCGCACCCGCGCTCGTACGAGCAGCGCCTGCCCCGCAAGATGAAGCGCCTCGCGCTCCGCGGCGCGCTGACGGCCAAGCTCGGCGACGACCAGCTGAAGGTCATCGACGGCTTCGGCCTGGGCGCGATCAAGACCAAGGACCTCGCCGGCGTCCTCCAGGCGCTCGAGGCGAAGGGTCGCGTGCTCGTCGTCGCCCCCGGGCGTGACCAGAACCTGGAGCTCTCGGCGCGCAACCTGCCGACCGTCAACGTGCTCCTCGCCGACTCGCTCAACGTCGTCGACCTCATCGACGCCGACCTCGTCCTCATCGAGCAGCCCGCGTTGAGCCGGATGGAGACGGTCTACGGCGGCGCGGCCAAGGGGGTGGAGGCGTGAGTGCATTGACCGCCGCCGAGATCATCGTCCGGCCCGTCGTGAGCGAGAAATCGATCGACGAGTCGGGCCGTGGCAAGTACACGTTCGCTGTCCACCAGCACGCCAACAAGATCCAGATCAAGGCCGCCGTGGAAGAGCTCTACAAGAAGGAGAACGTGACCGTCATCTCGGTCAACGTCCTGACCACGAAGGCCAAGGAGAAGCGACGCGGGACGCGGCGCGGCCGGATCGTCGGCCACACCACGCCGTGGCGGAAGGCCATCGTCACGCTGGCCCCGGGCCAGAAGATCGAATTCTTCGAGGGGGTCTGACGATGCCGCTCCGCACCTATAAGCCGACCTCGCCGGGCCTCCGACAGATGACTCGCTCGACTTTCGAGGAGATCACCACCAAGGAGCCGTACAAGCCCCTGCTCGAGCCGCAGAAGCGCGGCTCCGGACGGAATAACCAGGGTCGCATCTCCGTGCGCCATCGCGGCGGCGGCGAGAAGCAGCATTACCGCAGGATCGATTTCAAGCGGGACAAGACCGGCGTGCCGGCTCGCGTCGCGACGATCGAGTACGACCCGAACCGCTCCGCGCGGATCGGCCTGCTCCACTACCGCGACGGGGACAAGCGCTACATGCTCCTGCCCCACGGCCTGAAGGTCGGCGATGTCGTCGTGTCCGGCGCGGAGGCCGAGGCACGCGTGGGTAACGCCCTGCCGCTCGCCAACATCCCGCTCGGCACCACGATCCACAACATCGAGCTGACACCCGGCAAGGGTGGCCAGATCGTCCGGTCGGCCGGGACGTCAGCGCAGCTCCTCGCCAAGGAGGGCGGTTACGCCACGGTCCGCATGCCGTCGGGCGAGATGCGCCGCATCCCGATGGCCTGCATGGCGACCGTCGGCCAGGTCAGCAACCTCGATCACGAGAACCAGAACCTCGGCAAGGCCGGGCGTGCCCGGCACATGGGCCAGCGGCCCGAGGTCCGCGGCGTCGTCATGAACCCGCGTGACCATCCGCACGGTGGCGGCGAGGGCAAGTCCCCGACCGGCATGCCGCCCAAGACCCCGTGGGGCCAGCCCGCGATGGGCTATCGCACCCGGCGGTCGAAGACGACCGGACGCCTCATCGTCCGCTCGCGGCATCGCAAGTAGGCGGGGAGGTAGAAGCAGATGTCCCGTTCCGTCAAGAAGGGCCCGTTCGTCGAAGCTCGCCTCCTCGGCCGTATCGAGGAGATGAACAACCGCAACGAGAAGAAGGTCGTCAAGACCTGGTCGCGAGCGTCGGTGATCTTCCCGACGTTCATCGGCCACACCATCGCCGTCTACAACGGCCGGAAGCATATCCCGGTGTACGTGACCGAGAACATGGTCGGCCACCGGCTCGGTGAGTTCAGCCCCACCCGCAACTACCGCGGGCATGGCAAGCACACCGAGCGGTCGACGGCGTTGAAGTAGGCCGATCGATGCGTGTGTCCGCGACCGCCAAGTACCAGCGCGCTTCGACGCGCAAGACGCGCCTCGTGACCGCAGCCATCAAGGGCAAGCGGGTCGAGGAGGCGACCGCCCTACTGCGGTTCATGCCACAGAAGGCGGCCGCCGATGTCGCGCGCGTCCTCAAGAGCGCGACCGCCAACGCCGAGAACAACCACAACCTGTCCGCAGAGGACCTGGTGATCGTCGACGCCATCGCCGAACGAGGGCCCGACGATCAAGCGGTTCCAGCCGCGGGCGCAGGGTCGGGCGTTCCCCATCCATAAGCCCATGACCCACATCACGATCGTCGTCGCGGACCAGGAGGCCTGACATGGGACACAAGGTCCATCCGTACGGCTTCCGCCTGGGTGTCTCGCGCACCTGGACCGCGAAGTGGTACGCGGACAAGGAATACACCGACTCGCTGAAGGAGGACATCGCGATCCGCACGCTCATCGAGCGGCGGCTGTCCAACGCCAGCGTGAGCGGGGTCGAGATCGAGCGCGGCATCAACCACGTCACGGTCACGATCCACACCGCAAAGCCGGGCATCGTCATCGGCAAGGGTGGAGCCAACGTCGAAGTACTGCGCCAGCAGATCGGCGCGCTCAGCAACCGCAAGGTCAAGCTCGAGATCAAGGAGATCCGCCAGCCGGAGCTCGACGCGCATCTCGTGGCGATGAACATCGCCGGCCAGCTGACCCGCCGCATCGCCTTCAAGAAGGCGATGAAGCAGGCCATCCAGCGGTCGATGAAGGCGGGTGCCAAGGGCGTCAAGATCGCCGTCGCCGGCCGCCTCGGCGGCTCCGAGATGGGTCGCCGCGAGTGGGACAAGGAAGGCCGCATCCCGCTCGGCACGCTGCGCGCCGACATCAGCTACGGGCAGGTCCATGCCCACACGACCTATGGCCGCATCGGCGTCAAGGTCTGGATCTACCGGGGCGACCTCGCGCCGGAGCCGGTCCGTCGACCCGAGCTCGCCGGTGCCAACGCGCCCGCGGGACAGGGGGCCTGAGCGATGTTGATGCCGCGACGCGTCAAGCATCGCAAGGTCATGCGCGGTCGGATGTCCGGCATTGCCAAGGGTGGCCACACCGTGGCGTTCGGTGAGTACGGGCTGGCGACCCAGGAGCCTGCCTGGATCACGAGCCGCCAGATCGAGGCTGCCCGGCGCGCGATGACCCGCTCGGTCAAGCGCGGCGGCAAGATCTGGATCCGCATCTTCCCCGACAAGCCGGCGACGAAGAAGCCGGCCGAGACCCGCATGGGCTCGGGCAAGGGCGCGCCGGACCACTGGGTCGCGGTCGTCAAGCCCGGCCGGATCCTGTTCGAGATGGCGGGCGTCGATCACGAGTCTGCCGTCGAGGCGATGCGGCTGGCCAGCCACAAGCTGCCCGTCGCGACCCGCGTGGTCATGCGCGAAGGCGCGAAGGAGGCCTGAGGTGGACCTGAACAAGATCCGCTCGCTCTCCGACGCGGAGCTCGAGGACGCCCTGCGCGAGGCCAAGCAGGACCTCTGGGGAGCGCGCTTCGCGCTCTCGACCCGACAACTCAAGGACTACAGCACGATCCCGCTGACGCGGAGGACGATCGCGCGGATCCTGACCGTCCAGCGCGAGCGCAAGCTCGGCCGGACGGCTTGAGGGATATCACGCGATGACAGGAGCGATCACCAAGGTGCAAGGCAAGCGGAAGACGAAGGTCGGCCGCGTCGTCAGTGACCGGATGGACAAGACCATCGTCGTGTCCGTCGAGCGGCTCGCGCGTCACCGGTTGTACAAGCGGGTCATCCGCTTGACGACCAAGTTCAAGGCGCACGACGAGACCAACGACGCGCGCATCGGCGACACCGTCCTCATCGAGGAGGCCCGCCCGATGTCGGCGACCAAGCGCTGGCGACTGGTCAGCGTGATCCAGCGCGCCGGCGAGCATGGGTTGCCCGGCGAGGCCGTCGTGGCCGAAGAGGAAGCCGTCACCGAGGCCATCCACGCCGCGGCACACCCGGGCCGCAACCGCCCCACCGAGGGCGACGAAGACGACGCCGCGACGGAGTCGACGGCTGAGCCGAAGGTGGCCGCCCTGAGCGACGACGCGACCGAGGCCGAGGCCCAGACGGACGATGACCGCTCCGAGGACCGAGGCGACGCGACTGCGAGCCATCGGTCCGAGGAGACCGGCGCGTGATCCAGCCCCAGACCCGCCTGAAGGTCGCCGATAACACCGGCGCCCGGAGCATCCAGTGCATCCGGGTGATGGGTCGTTCCCTGAAGACGACGGCCGGGGTCGGTGACGTGATCGTGGCGAGCGTCAAGCAGGCCATCCCCAACGCCGCCGTGAAGAAGGGCGACGTCGTGCGTGCGGTCATCGTGCGCACGAACAAGGAATACGGCCGGGCGGACGGCAGCTACATCCGATTCGACGAGAACGCCGCGGTCCTCATCAACAACCAGGGCAATCCGCGCGGCACGCGCATCTTCGGCCCGGTCGCCCGCGAGCTGCGGGACCGGAACTACATGAAGATCGTGTCGCTCGCCCCGGAGGTGCTGTGATGGCCGTGGCACGAGCGAGCCGCTCCCCAAAGGTGCCCGAGATCCGCAAGGGCGACACCGTCGTCGTGCTGTCCGGCAAGGATGCCGGCAAGCGCGGCAAGGTCGAGCGCGTGATCCGGCGCGAACCCTCGCCCCGTGGCACACGCAGCATCTTCCGCCGCGGCTCGGCGGCGGGTGGCGTGAGCGTCATGGTCGAGGGCATCAACGTGGCCAAGCGCCACACCAAGGCGCGTCAGGGATCGACCTCCGGCGTCGGTGGTGTGCCCAAGATCGAGCCAGGCGGCATCCTCGACATCAACCATCCCGTGCCGATCGGCAAGGTGATGCTCGTCTGCAGCAGCTGCGGCAAGCCCACCCGCATCGGCCATCGCACGCTCGACAACGGGCGCCGCGTCCGCGTCTGCAAGCAGTGTGGCGAGCAGCTGGAGGTGAAGTCGTGACCAGCCGCTTGCACGAGCGCTACGCGGCCGAGGTCGTGCCCGCGCTCCAGAAGCAGTTCGAATACACCAACCCCAACCAGGTCCCGCGGGTGTCGAAGATCGTGGTCAACATCGGTCTCGGCGAGGCGCTCACGAACGCGAAGGCGCTCGATGCCGCCGTCGGCGACCTGGCGACCATCACCGGGCAGCGGCCGATCGTGACGAAGGCCAAGCGCTCGATCGCCCAGTTCCGCCTGCGCACCGGCAACTCGATCGGCGCGAAGGTGACGCTGCGCGGCGAGCGGATGTGGGACTTCCTCGACCGGCTCACGACGCTCGCCCTGCCGCGTATCCGTGACTTCCGGGGCGTCCCCGGCAAGTCCTTCGACGGGCGGGGCAACTATTCGCTCGGGATGCGCGAGCAGCTCGCGTTCCCCGAGATCGACTACGACAAGGTCGACCGTCTCCGCGGGCTGGAGATCAGCATCGTGACGACGGCGAAGACCGACGAGGAATCGAAGAAGCTTCTCGAGCTCCTCGGCATGCCCTTCGCATCGTAGGCGCGGGAGAGAAAGACCCGATGGCAAAGAAGTCGATGATCGCGAAGGCCGCCAGGAAGTCGAAGCACAAGGTGCAGGCGTACCACCGTTGCTTCGTGTGCGGGCGACCGCGTGCCTACATGCGACGGTTCGCGCTGTGCCGCATCTGCTTCCGGGAGCGTGCGCTCCTGGGCGAGCTGCCCGGCGTCACCAAGTCGAGCTGGTAGGAAACCCGATGAACATCTCCGATCCGATCGCGGACATGCTCACGCGCGTCAGGAACGCGTCCCGCGCCCGCCATACCGAAGTGGTGGTGCCGGCGTCGCGGACGAAGCGCGAGATCGCCCGCATCCTCAAGGACGAGGGCTTCATCGCCGACGTGCACGAAGAGCAGGACGGGCCCGCGACGGTCCTGCGCCTGACCCTCAAGTACGTCGACGGCAAGGTCCCGGTCGTCTCCGGCCTGAAGCGCATCAGCAAGCCCGGTCTGCGCGTCTACGCGCGCAAGACCGACATCCCGCGGGTGCTCGGGGGCCTCGGCATCGTCATCGTCAGCACGAGCAAGGGCATCATGACCGGCCAGCAGGCACGGCAGGCCCAGCTCGGCGGCGAAGTCCTGGCGTACGTCTGGTAGGCCGGAACGATGTCGCGTATCGGACGTCTGCCCATCGCCGTCCCGTCGGGTGTCGACGTGACGATCGCCGGGCGCGAGCTGACGGTGAAGGGACCCAAGGGCACCCTCAGCCGGACGCTGCACCCGGACATGAAGGTCAGCCAGGAGGACGGCACGATCGTCGTCGCCCGGCCGACCGAGCAGAAGACCCACAAGCAGCTCCACGGTCTGACGCGGACCCTCGTGAACAACATGGTCATCGGCGTGACCGACGGCTATCGCAAGGGTCTCGAGATCACCGGCGTCGGCTATCGCGCCGCGCTGAGCGGCCGGAAGCTGACCCTCAACCTCGGCTATAGCCACCCGGTCGAGATCGACCCGCCCGAGGGCATCAGCTTCGAGCTCGAGAACCCGACCCGTCTCGCGGTGGTCGGGATCGACAAGGAGCTCGTCGGCCAGATCGCCGCCCAGGTTCGCGCGATCGCGCAAGCCCGAGCCCTACAAGGGCAAGGGCGTTCGCTACGCCGGGGAGTACGTTCGCCGCAAGGCCGGCAAGGCCGGCAAGATCGGGGCCAAGAAGTAGTTGACGAAGGACTGACGACATGACGGAAGTCGCGAGCCGCGGCGCCGCACGACGCAAGCGCCACGACCGGATCCGCCTCACCATGGCGGGGACGGCCGGGCGGCCGCGTCTGGCCGTATTCCGCAGCCTCAATCACATCTACGCGCAGGTCATCGACGACGCGTCCGGACGGACGCTCGTCGCCGCCTCGACCCTGGAGAAGGATCTCCGGGGCGGGAAGTCGACCAAATCGGAGGAGGCGGTCGTCGTCGGCCGGCTCATCGCCGAGCGGTCGAAGGCGGCCGGCATCGAGCGCGTCGTCTTCGATCGAGCCGGGTTCCGGTACCACGGGCGGATCAAGTCGCTCGCCGATGCCGCCCGCGAAGCCGGTCTCGACTTCTGATCGGAAGGAGCACTCGTGGCACGCATCGATCCCAACAAGCTCGCGCTCGAGGAGCGCGTCGTCCAGATCAACCGGGTCGCGAAGGTCGTCAAGGGCGGCCGGCGATTCAGCTTCAGCGCGGTCGTCGTCGTCGGTGACGGACAGGGTCACGTAGGTGCCGGGCTCGGCAAGGCCGGCGAGGTCCCCGAGGCGATCCGGAAGGGAGTCGAGGACGCCAAGAAGAACATCATCAAGATCCCGATGGTGGGCACGACGATCCCCCACGAGGTGAACGTCGAGTTCTCCGCGAGCAAGGTGATGCTCAAGCCCGCATCGCAGGGCACCGGCGTCATCGCTGGTGGCTCCGTGCGCGCCGTCCTCGAGGCGGCCGGGATCCGCGACATCCTTTCGAAGATCTATGGCTCGACCAACCCGGTCAACGTGACCCGGGCGACGATCGAGGCGCTTCGCGGCCTGCACTCGGCGGAGGAGCTCTCGGCACGTCGTGGGGTCAAGCTCGTGAGCCGGATCTCCGGCCAGCCGGCGCCCACCCTGGAGACGGCCGATGCCCGCTAAGCTCCGGGTCACCCAGACCAAGTCGACCATCAGCCACATCGCGCGCAATCGGGCGACCGTCAAGGCGCTCGGGCTGCACGGCATCGGGTCGACCAGCGTCGTGCCCGACAACGATGCCACGCGAGGCATGGTCCGCCAGGTCCGCTTCCTCGTCTCCGTGGAGGAGATCGCCGAAGAGGGCGTGGCTGCGCGCCGGTCGGCCAAGGCGGACACGTCGAGCCGCGAAGCCGGCCCGTCTCCGGCGGCCGACGCCGCCGAGGAGACAGCATGAAACTGCACGATCTGCGGCCCGCGGAGGGGTCGCGCAAGGAGCGGACCCGGGTCGGTCGCGGTATCGCCGCCGGCAAGGGCAAGACCGCGGGTCGCGGCACGAAGGGCCAGAAAGCTCGGGCCGGCGGCTCGATCCCGCCGTGGTTCGAGGGTGGCCAGACGCCGCTCCACGTCCGTATACCCAAGCTGCGCGGGTTCCGTAATCGCGGCAAGGTGGTCTACGAGATCGTGAACGTCGGTGACATCGGCGCGGCGGTCGAGCGCGGCGCGCTCGAGACGCAGTCGTCCGAGGTCAAGGGCAAGTCCAAGGGCAGCGCCCAGGTCACGGTCAACCAGGACATCCTGCGCGCCGTCGGGCTCGTCCGGAGCCTCGACAAGCCGCTCAAGATCCTGGGCTCCGGGGAGCTGAGGGCCCCGCTATTCGTCGTCGCCGACGCCTTCACCGCGTCCGCTCGCACGAAGATCGAGGCGGCCGGCGGGACCGTGTCCGTGCTCGAGGTGCCGACCCGGCCGACCAAGGCCATCGGTGTCGAGGTGGCCGACGGCTCGAACGCAACGACGGCCGAGGAGGCCCCGGCGGCGACGATCGAGGAGGCACCCGCGCCGGCGACCGCGACCGACGATGCCGCCGAGGAGACGGGGGACGAGGCCGGATCCGCCGAGGAGACGGCCCAGCCCGCTCGACCGCGCCGCTCGAAGGCGAAGGGGAAGGCGAAGGCCGACGCCGAGGCTGGCGCCGATGCCGACGCCGACGCAACCACGGATACCAGTCCCGCTCCGGAGACAGAGGCCGCCACGACGCCAGACGACGCCGCGGCGACGTCCGGCGAGGACGCCTAGCCGCTCGTGTTCGAATCCCTGCTGAACGCCTTCCGGGCGCCGGACATCCGGCGCCGGATCCTGGTCGTCCTCGGCCTGCTGATCGTCTTCCGGTTCCTGGCCGCGGTGCCGGTGCCGGGCATCGACCGGACCCAGCTCACCGCGTTCCTGGCCGGGAACCCGTTGTTCGGGCTGCTCAATCTGTTCTCGGGCGGCGGCCTCTCGAACTTCTCGGTCATCGCGCTCGGCATGAATCCCGTACATCAACGCGTCGATCATCATGCAGTTGATGCAGGGCGTCGTACCGTCGCTGCAGGCGCTCAGCCGTGAGGGCGAGTACGGGCGGAACAAGATCACCCAGTACACGCGCTACCTGTCGGTCCCGATGGCGATGCTGCAGGCGTACGGCTTCCTGGCGCTCCTCAACGCCAACGGCGTCCTGACCGGGACGTTCGACCTCGGCAGCTTCGACACGCTAACACAGATCGCGACCCTCACCGCCGGCGCCATCACGCTGATGTGGATCGGCGAGCTCATCACCGAGCGCGGCATCGGCAACGGCATCAGCTTCATCATCTTCGCCGGCATCGTCAGCCACGCCCCCGGCGCCATCGGCGCGTTCACGGTGAACCCGAACATCCCCGGTCTTATCGCCTTCGCCGTGGTCGCCATCCTGGCTGTGGCGGTCATCATCTACATCCAGGAAGGCCAGCGGCGGATCCCGATCCAGTACGCCAGTCGGGTGCGCGGACGGCGCATGTATCAGGGCGGCCAGACGTTCCTGCCATTGCGGGTCAACCAGGCCGGCGTGATCCCGATCATCTTCGCGGTCAGCATCCTGCTCTTCCCGGTGCAGCTTGCCTCGTATTTCACCGCGTCGGAGATCCCCATCGTCCGCGACATCGCCAACGGGATCATCACGCTGCTCAACCCGCAGTCGATCCTGTATGTCGTGTTGTACTTCCTGCTGACGATCGGCTTCACGTACTTCTACACGGCGTTCACGTTCAAGCCTGACGAGACGGCCGAGCAGCTGCGCAAGAACGGCGGCTTCATCCCGGGCATCAGGCCCGGGCGTCCGACGCAGGAGTACCTCGCCCGAGTCGTCTCTCGCATCACGTTCGCGGGGGCGATGTTCCTCGGCGTGGTCGCCGTCCTGCCGACGTTCATCGGGATCCTCTTCCCGGACCTCGGTGCCATCGGGTTGGGCGGGACGAGCCTCCTGATCGTCGTGTCCGTCGTGGTCGAGACCATGAAGCAGATCGAGGCGCAGTTGATGATGCGCAATTACGAGGGCTTCATCCGATGAGGGCGGCGTCCGCTTCGCAGTTCGCCAGCCGCGCCTCTTCGTGCTCCGCCATCTCCGCCGATGGGATCACTACCGAGTAGCCCATGAAGGTCATCGTGCTCCTCGGTGCTCCGGGGGCGGGGAAGGGGACCCAGGCGGCCCTCCTCGCTGAAAAGCTGGGCATCCCGAACATCGCTACGGGCGACCTGTTCCGCGCCGCAGTCCGTGACGGCTCGGCGATCGGTCTGGAGGCGCGCCGGTTCATGGAGCGCGGCCAGCTCGTCCCGGACGACATCACGATCCGTATGCTCCTCGACCGCTTCTCGAAACCCGACGCAACGGACGGCGCGATCCTCGACGGGTTCCCGCGCAATGGCGCCCAGGCAAAAGCCCTCGACGAGGCGCTCGCCGAGCGCGACGAGCGAGTCGACCTCGCCCCGCTCATCGAGGTATCCAACGACGAGATCTTCCGGCGGATGTCGGGTCGCTGGCTGTGCCGCGACGCCGGTCACGTGTACAACGAGACCTTCAATCCCCCGCGCGAGCCCGGCAAGTGCGACATCGACGGCTCGCCGCTCTACCAGCGCGAGGACGACAGGCCCGAGACCGTCCGCGCACGCCTCGACCTCCAGCTGGCGAGCCTGAAGGAGGTCATCGACCACTATGCCTCCACCGGGATCCTGCGGCGCGTGGAGGGTCTGCAGTCGATCGACGACGTCTTCGCCGATCTGTCGGCCGTGGTCAAGGACGAGCCCTCTCGCCCCGAGGCCTGACGTGGTCACTCGCAAGTCCCGTGCCGAGATCGAACGGATGCGGCGCGCTGGCCGGATCGTCGCCGAGGTGCTGGCGCTCGTCGAGCGAGAGCTCAAGCCGGGCGTGTCGACGGCCCACCTCGACCGGCTGGCGGAGGCGCATATCCGCGACGCCGGCGCGACCCCGTCCTTCAAGGGCTATCCGGGCATCAACCCGCGCCGGCCGTTCCCGGCCAGCCTGTGCATCTCGCTTGATGACGAGATCGTCCACGGGATCCCCGGCGAGCGCACGATCCGCGAGGGGCAGATCGTCTCGGTCGACGCCGGCGCGATCGTCGAGGGTTGGCATGGCGACGCGGCCCGGACGTTCTTCGTCGGCGTCCCGCCCGAGCCGGTCCGCGCGCTCATCGATACGACACGCGACGCGATGATGGCCGGCATCGCGGCGGCCGTGCCCGGTAACCACATCGAGGACATCTCGGCCGCGGTCGAGGACGTCGCCCGGCCGCACGGGTTCGGCATCATCCGGCAGTTCGTCGGCCACGGCATCGGCACCGAGATGCATGAAGAGCCGCAGGTCCCCAACTATCGGACCGGTCGCCGCGGCCGAAAGCTCGAGCCCGGGCTGTGCCTGGCGATCGAGCCGATGTTCACCCTCGGCGACTATCGCGCCCACGTGCTCGAGGACGATTGGACGGTCTCGACCATCGACGGCTCGCTCGCCGCCCACTTCGAGGATTCGATCGCGGTGACCGACAACGGCCCCGAGGTCCTCACAGCTTTATGACCTACGCCCGTGGCATACGAGCGTGGCGGCAGTGTCCGTCATTTGCCGGGAGTGCCGGTTTTTGATACGCTACGCGTTCGTGTGTCGGCCCGTCCGGGCCGGCACTCCGCGTGAGAAAGGGAAGCACACCAGCCTGTGGCCAAGAAGGATGCGATCGAAGTGGAAGGGACGGTGATCGAACCGCTCCCCAACACGATGTTCGCGGTGGAGCTCGAAAATGGCCACCGGGTGCTCGCCCACATCAGCGGCAAGTTGCGGATGAACTTCATCCGGATCCTGCCTGGTGACCGCGTCCGCGTCGAGTTGTCTCCGTACGACCTGACCCGCGGTCGCATCACGTACCGACTCAAGTAAGCAAGCACGCACGTAACGAACACGATCGAGGAACCGTTGAAGGTCAGAGCTTCCGTCAAGGCTCGCTGCGACAACTGCAAGGTGATCCGTCGCCGCGGCACGGTGATGGTCATCTGCACGAATCCCAAGCACAAGCAGCGGCAGGGGTAACCGATGGCACGTATCGCCGGAGTCGACATCCCGCGAGAGAAGCGCGTCGAGGTCGCCCTCACGTACGTCTACGGGATCGGCCTGCCCACGAGCCAGAAGATCCTGACCCAGACGAACATCAACCCGGACACCCGCGTCCGAGACCTCACCGAGGAGCAGGTCAACCGCCTGCGTGAGTTGATCGACCGACGCTACAAGGTCGAGGGTGACCTCCGGCGCGAGGTCGCGCTCAACATCAAGCGCCTCATCGAGATCGGCTCGTACCGCGGCCTGCGCCACCGGCGCAACCTGCCGGTCCGCGGCCAGCGCACCAAGACGAATGCTCGCCAGCGGCGCGGACCGAAGAAGACGGTCGGCATCCGGCGTAAGAAGTGATGAGGGACTGACCAGGGCATGGCGGAACGCAAGAAGGCAGTCAAGCAGCGTCGTCGCGAGCGCAAGAATGTCCCCCAGGGGCACGTGCACATCCAGGCGACGTTCAACAACACGATCATCACGATCACCGACCTCAACGGCGCGGTCATCAGCTGGGGCTCCGCCGGTGTGGCCGGCTTCAAAGGCTCGCGCAAGAGCACGCCATATGCGGCTGCCCTGTCGGCCGATGGCGCTGCGAAGCGTGCGATGGAGCACGGCATGCGCCAGGTCGAGGTCTACGTGAAGGGCCCCGGTGCCGGCCGCGAGCAGGCGATCCGCTCGCTCCAGGCCGCCGGCCTCGAGGTCAGCGCCATCACTGACGTCACCCCCATCCCGCACAACGGTTGCCGCCCGCCCAAGCGGCGCCGCGTCTAGGCCACTCGGAGATCCATGGCTCGATACACCGATCCCGTCTGCCGGATCTGCCGGCGTGAGGGCGCCAAGCTCTTCCTGAAGGGCTCGCGCTGCTACACGAAGAAGTGCGCGTTCGAGCGGCGGCCGACGCCGCCCGGACAGCACGGCGTTCGTCGCCGCAAGGTCGGCGAGTACGGCCTGCAGTTGCGCGAGAAGCAGAAGGTCCGCAAGACCTACGGCGTCCTCGAGCGGCAGTTCCGTAACTACTTCATCGCCGCCGAGAACCGCCCCGGCGTGACCGGCGAGAACCTCCTTCGCTCGCTCGAGCTGCGGCTGGACAACGTCGTTTACCGCGCCGGCTTCGCGCCGTCCCGGGCCGCCGCCCGCCAGCTCGTCGGCCATGGCCATTTCGCCGTGAACGGCGTCCCGACCGACATCCCCTCGTACCAGGTGAAGCCTGGCGACAAGGTGGAAGTGCGTGAGGCGCGCCGGTCGCGCGAGCCGTTCAAGGTGGCCAAGGAGACGCTTCGCAACCACCAGGCGCCCGAGTGGCTGTCCGTCGACGCGGACAAGCTCGCCGGGAGCATCGTGACGCCGCCCACTCGCGACCAGATGCCGCTCGATCTCAACGAGCAGCTCGTGGTCGAGTACTACTCGAGGTAACTGGCCCCACATGATCGAACAACTCGAGAACCCGCAGATCGAGTCTGTCGAGGAAGTCGGAAAGCTACGCCAAGTACGAGGCCGGTCCTCTCCAGGCCGGCTACGGCGTGACCCTCGGCAACGCGCTCCGGCGGGTCTTGCTCTCCTCGCTCGAAGGCGCGGCGGTCACCAGCATCCAGATCCGTGACGTCTACCAGGAGTTCTCGACGATCCCAGGCGTCAAGGAAGACGTCACCCAGATCGTCCTGAACGTCAAGAAGCTCCGCCTCAAGAGCTTCGCGGCCCACCCCGTCCAGCTCCGCCTCATCAAGAGCGGCGCCGGCGCGGTCACCGCTGCCGACATCGCCGAGTCGGCCGACGTCGAGATCATCAACCAGGACCTCGTCCTGATGACCATCGACTCGGACGACGTCACGATCGAGATGGACCTGACGGTCGAGCGCGGCGTCGGCTATCTCGGCGCCGAGCGCGCCGAGGCGCTGCCGATCGGCGTCATCGCCGTCGACGCGATCTTCACGCCGGTCCGCAAGGTCAACTACTGGGTCGAGAGCATGCGCGTCGGTCAGATGACCAACTTCGACAAGCTCACGATCGAGATCGAGACCGACGGCACGATCAGCCCCGAGGAGGCCCTCAGCCGCTCGGCCGAGGTCCTGGTCAACCAGTTCCGCCCGTTCGTCACGGTCGGCATGGCGGCCGTCCCCGCAGCAGCGGCGACCGGTGTCGCGGCACTCCCGCCGAACATGCTCGACATGCCGATCGAGGAGCTCGACCTCCCGATGCGGGCGTACAACTCGCTCAAGCGCAACAACATCGTCAAGGTCGGCCAGCTGCTGCAGCTCAAGGACGACGACCTTCTCCGGATGCGCAACTTCGGCAAGAAGTCGCTCGACGAGATGAAGGAGCGGCTCCGGATGCGCGGCTTCATCGTCCCGGACACGGAGACCGACGGCCTCGACGACCTCGACGGCGAGGAGCCGTTCGGCGACGAGACCGAGGAATAGGAGACGTGGCGCATCGGATCGGCGGACGCAAGCTCAGCCGCAAGCAGGGCCCGCGTCTCAGCCTGTTCAAGAACCTGACGGTCTCCGTCCTGCGCTACGAGCGCGTCAAGACGACCGAGGCGAAGGCCAAGGAGATCAGCGGTCGGGTCGAGAAGGCCATCACGCTCGCGAAGCGTGGTGACCTATCGGCCCGTCGAGCGGTCATGGCCCAGTTCCCGAACGAGCCGCTCGTCGTGAACAAGCTGTTCGATGAGATCGCGCCGAAGTACGCCGATCGGACCTCGGGGTACACCCGGATCGTTCGCATCGGGCAGCGCCGCGGCGACGCGGCCGAGATCGTCCAGATCGAATTGGTCTAACCGAAGACAGAACTGCGAACGGCGGTTGCCGAGCTACAGCCGAGCACTCGAGCGAGCGCACCTGAGTGCGTGAGCGAGGCGCGAGGGCCAACGAACGGGGGCCGCAAGGCGTTGGAGCGGACGCGCCGATAGGCGCGGTCGAATACGACGGGACGGACTTCGCGGGGTTCCAGGTGAACCCCGGGAAGCGCACCGTCCAGGGGGTCCTGGAAGACGCGCTGGCGCGCCTCGGTGACGGGGTGGTCCGGCGGGTCGACGGGGCCGGACGCACCGACGCAGGCGTCCACGCGATGGGACAGGTCATCGGCTTCTCCTACGCGGGACGGCTTACGGAAACGGAGCTCGGTGCGGCCCTCGGGGCGGTCCTGCCCCGGGACGTCGCGGTCCGGGACATCCGCCCGGCACCCGACGGGTTCAACCCCCGCTACGCGGCGCGGTACCGGGAATACCGCTACACCGTCTGGAACGGGCCGCCGAGCCCGCTCCGCGAGCGTACGGCGCTCGGGGTGCGGGACCCACTCGACACCGCCGCGATGGCGCGGGCCGGGTCGGCCTTCATCGGCCGGCACGACTTCCGGGCCTTCGGGACGGGCGACCGGGACCCGGTCCGGACCGTCACCGCGGTCCGGGTGGGACGGTCGGGCCGGTACGTCACGATCGACGTCCGGGCCGAGATCGTTCCTCCAGGGACAGGTCCGCCGGATGGTCGGCCTCCTTCTGGAGGTCGGTCTCGGGAAGACGGATATGGATGCGGTCGGGGCGGCCCTCGCCGATCCGGGAGCGACGACGTAAACCGCCGGCGGCACCGGCGAAGGGATTGTGCCTCCGGCACGTGGCTCTCGAGCGAGGGCGACGGACCGGGAACGAAACGAACGGAGAACGCGAGCAACGATGAACGCGAAGACCATGTCGGTCCGTGAGAGCGAGATCGAGCGACGCTGGTACGTCGTGGATGCGACCGACCAGACGCTCGGCCGTCTCGCGTCGCGCATCGCGCGCGTCCTCGAGGGCAAGCACAAGCCGACCTACCAGCCGAACCTCGACAGCGGCGACCACGTCATCGTGCTCAACGCGAAGCGGATCGCCGTCACCAGCGACAAGCTCGAGAGCAAGGTCTACGCCCGCCACAGCGGCTATCCCCAGGGCTACAAGGAGGAGACCCTCGGGCATCTCCTCGAGCGGCGCCCCGAGGAGGTCATCCGCCGGGCGGTGAAGGGCATGCTCCCGCACAACCGCCTCGGCGCCCAGCAGCTGCGCAAGCTCAAGGTCTATGCCGGCGCCGACCATCCCCATCAGGCTCAGCAGCCTGAGCCGCTCGCCTGACGAGGAGCGATATGTCGATCCCTGCCTTCTATTCCGGGACCGGTCGCCGCAAGACGGCGATCGCCCGCGTCCGCCTGCTGCCCGGCGAGGGCGAGATCGTCGTGAACGGTCGATCGCTCGACGAGCACTTCGGCAACGCCGTCAACGAGGCCGAGGTCCGCATGCCGTTCCGGGTCACCGGGACCGAGGGCCGGTTCAACGCGATGATCAAGGTCGAGGGCGGCGGCGTCCACGGCCAGGCAGGCGCGATCCGGCATGGCATCGCCCGAGCGCTACTCGAGGTCGATGCCGATGCGAATCGGGTGCCGCTTCGCCAGGCCGGCCTCCTCACCCGCGACCCGCGCATGAGGGAGCGCAAGAAGTACGGGCTCAAGCGGGCCCGCAAGGCGCCGCAGTACACCAAGCGCTAGGCCGCTGACCGAAACGCCCACGGCGGCGTCCGCTCTTGCCGCGTCCTAACACCCGGTGACACAACCGACCGCTGAGCCATCCGAGATGGGCGCTCATCGGCTGATCCTGTCTTCCAGTGACATGGCCAGCGGCTAAGAAGTCTGCGCCGGGCGTTCATTCGTCGGTTGGGTCACCCGGTGCAACGCGGGCCCACGGGCTGAGGCGGACCGCCCAGGACCTTCCGGTGGTCCCGCCCACGTGTCCACGAACGCTAGAGTGGACCGGTGACGAGCGTCGAGGTGCCACCCACCTCCCTCCGCGGCCGCGATCTGCTCAGCGCCGCCGACTTCCGTGCGGCCGAGGTCGAACGGGTCTTCGCCACGGCCGAGCGGCTCAAGGCGGAGTTCCGCGAGGAGCGCCGGCACGCCGACCTGCTGCTGCAAGGTCGGACGCTCGCGATGCTCTTCCAGAAGCCGAGCCTTCGCACGCGGGTCACGTTCGAGGCCGGGATGACCCAGCTCGGTGGCGCCGCGATCTACCTGCCCGAGGACGCCGTGATGGGCGCCCGCGAGGCCGTCCGCGATGTGGCTCGCAACCTGGCCCGCTTCGTCGATGCCATCGTCGCCCGCACCGGCCCGCACGAGGTCGTCCTCGAGCTCGCCGCGCAGGCCTCCGTCCCTGTCATCAACGGGCTGACGCTTCGCGAGCATCCATGCCAGGCATTCGCGGACGTCTTCACGATCCGCGAGCACCTCGGTCGACTCGACGGCGGTGTCATCACCTTCGTCGGTGACGGCAACAACGTCTACCACTCGCTAGCCCTGGTCGCCGCCGGGTTCGGGATGGAAGTGCGCCTCGCGCACCCGGCCGGCTACGGGCCGGACCCGCGGATCGTGGCAGAGGCCCAGGAACGCGCCTCCGCTACCGGTGGCCGACTCGTGTTCGGCGGGGAGCCTGAGGAGCTCGTCCGCGGCGCCGACATCGTCTACACCGACGCCTGGACATCGATGGGCCAGGAGGTCGAGACCGAGGCGCGACGCGATGCCTTCGCCGCCTACCGGGTGGACGACGCGCTGATGGACGCCGCGGGGCCCGACGCGATGGCGATGCATTGCCTTCCGGCGCATCGGGGAGAGGAGATCACGTCATCGGTCATGGATGGGCCGCGAAGCCTGATCTTCGAGCAGTCGGAGAACCGGCTGCATGTCCAGAAGGCGCTCCTCGTCGAGCTCATCGGAGCACGCGGATGACCCGGGCACGCCCATGACCGAGGCGCTCTACGAGCGATACAAGGATGCCCTCCGGCGCGGCCATGTCGCCGCGCAGCGAGGCCGGCTCGACGACGCCCTCGATGCATATGGCGAGGCCGCTCGGATCGCCCCTGACCGCGCCCTCCCGCTGGCCGGCATCGCCCAGGTCCTGATCCGTCTCGGCAAGCCGACCGAGGCCTTGACCACCTTCGACCGCGCGCTCGATCGCGCGCCTGCCGACGAGGTGGCCCTACGTGGCCGTGCCGACGCGCTCGCCACGCTCGGCGATCGCGCCCATGCCGCCGAAACCCTGGATCGTCTGGCCGCCACGCTCGAGGCCGCAGGCCGTCGTGGCGAGGCGCTCGACCTGCTCCTGGAGGCCCTCGACCTCGCCGAGGCCCGTGATCGCCGGGCCACGCTCCAGTCGATGGTCGACGCGATCGAGACCGATCCAGCGGCCATCGCCGCGGCACCCGCCGTTGGTGCTGCCCTCGAGCGCGCGAAGGGCCGACTCTCCGGCCCGGTCGGCCCGGAGCCACCGCCGCCGCCCCCGCCATTCGACCCCGCTGCGGCGATGGCCGCGGTCGAGGATGCCGCCGCATCCGGCGATGGCGAGGCGACCCGTGAGGCCGCGCTCACGGCCGCCCGCGGCTTCCGCGAGGCGGGCCAGCTCCACGCCGCGATCGATGCCTGCTATCAGGCCCTGGCCACGAGTCCCGCCGATCCGGCGTTGCACGTCAGCCTCGCAGAGCTCTACGTCGATCGTGGTTGGCGCACCCTCGCGGCCGACAAGCTCGTGCTGCTGTCCGGCCTGGTCGACCTCGCCGACGACCCCGCCACCCGCGAGCGGCTCTGCGGGGTCGCGGCGCGCGTCCCGGACGACCCGCGGCTCGAGGCGATCTGCGCCTGACCCGACGCCGCCGAGGGCGGTCCGAGGGGTGCGCGATGCTACACTCGCCGAACGATGTCGGATCTCTTCGGATCGATCCTCGAACAGGTTCACCTGACGACCATCGTCGACATCGCGATCACCTCCCTCCTGATCTACTGGCTCTTCAGCCTCATCCGCGGGACGCGGGCGGTGCGTCTCGTTATCGGGGTGAGCGTCCTGATCGTCGTCTACGTGCTGGCCGTAGCCTTCGGCCTCGAGCTGCTCACGCGGATCCTGCAGGGCGGCGCCGTCGTCGGACTGTTCGCGCTGGTCGTGATCTTCCAACCCGAGATCCGGCGCGCCCTGGAGCGGATCGGCCGTGTCGGCTCGTTCGGATGGGTCCTGCCGGGTGCGGATTCACGAGCCGTCGACCACATCACGAACGAGGTCGCGCGCGCCGCCGCCGAGCTTTCGGCTGAAGGGCACGGCGCCCTGATCGTCCTCGAGCGTGAGACCGGTCTCGAGGACACTGCCGAGACCGGCGTCATGATCCACGGCGATGTCTCCGCCGACCTGATCCGGACCATCTTCTCGCCGAGGACCGCGCTCCATGACGGCGCGGTGATCATCCGCGGCGAGACGGTGCTCGCGGCGGGCGTGCTGCTGCCGCTCGCGGAGACGACGGTCCAGGCCGAACGGTTCGGGACGCGCCATCGCGCCGCGCTCGGCATCGCCGAACAGACTGACGCGATCGTCGTGGTCGTCTCCGAAGAGAACGGGCAGATCAGCCTCGTCGAGCGCGCGCGTATCGTGCGCAACCTGAACGAGGCGCAGCTCGCTCGGACCCTCCACCAGCTGATGGACCCGACCCACGGCGGTCGGCGCCGCGCGCTCACCGCGTGGCGGAACACCTCGGAGCCCGCATCTCCCACCTCGGCGGTTCGAGCCCCCAGGTGACCCGGGTCCTCGGGGTCATCCTGCACAACTGGCCCCTCAAACTCGCGGCGGTGGGTCTGGCCACGCTCCTCTACGGGGGCCTCGTCCTGTCCCAGAGCTCCGCGACGCTCACCGGCGTCGTCCCGGTCGAGGTTCGTGAGCAGCCACCAGATACCTTCCTGCTCCAGACCATCCGACCCGTGACGGAGATCCGCTACTTCACACCATCGAACGTCCGGCCGATCGAGTCCGACTTCGAGGCCTGGATCGACGTGAGCGATGTCGTCCCAGGTGGTGGCCCGGTCAGCGTCCCGGTGCAGCTCCGCTCGATCGACCCGCGGGTCCGGGTGCTCGGGTTCGAGCCGCAGAACGTCACGGTCGATCTCGATGAGCTCGGCGACAAGATCGTCCCGGTCCAGGTGAACCACGGCGACGCCCCCGCGACGATGACGCTGGGCCCCGAGGAGGTCGACCCGACGGAAGTCCACGTCATCGGCCCGGCGAGCGTGCTGGCGCGGGTCGCCGCCGCTCGCGCCGACGTGCTGATCCAGTCCTCTGGCATCGACGTCAACCAGGATGTCGAGCTCGTGGCCGTCGACAGCGGTTGGCGACACGGTGCCCCAGGTCCGGACGGATCCGGCGACCGCCCACGTCAGCATCCCGGTGTTCTCGAATCGCCAGCAGAAGACGCTGCCTGTCAGCCCGCAGGTCACCGGCTCGCCGGCAGCCGGGTTCGAGATCGCGTCGATCGGCGTCGAACCGCAGATCGTGACCGTCGAGGGCGACGCCGACGATCTGCAGGCGTTGGCGACCATCGACACGCAACCGATCGCCATCGGTGGCTTCTCGGAGTCGCAGACCGTCGATGTCGATCTTGCCCTGCCGACCGGCATCGTGTCGACCGGTATCGACCAGGTGAAGGTCATGATCGCCATCCGCGCCGAGACCGCGACCCGGAACTTCGAGGTCGGGGTCCGGCTGGTCGGGGCACGGTCCGATTACGCGTACGACGTCGACATCGACCGACTTCTATTGACGGTCGGTGGCGCCCCAGCCGACCTTGACCGGATCGTCGGATCCACCCTTGCCGCCGACCTGGACGTCGCGGCTCTCGGACCCGGGACGAGTGACGTGACCGTCGGAGCGACCCTGCCGCCGGGCGTGACCCTGGTCGCGGCAAGCCCGCCCCAGGTCCCCGTCACGGTCACCGTTCGCGCGACGGCATCCCCGGCCGGCTGACACGATGGGACGACTGTTCGGCACGGACGGCATCCGTGGCGTCGTCAACGTGGACCTGCGGCCGCCGACGGCCTACGCTCTCGGCCGCGCCACCGCCCGTCGGTTGGCCGAGCCCGGTGCAGCGATCGTGGTCGGCCAGGATACCCGCCGCTCGGGGGACATGTTCGTGTCGGCCATCGTCGCCGGCGCGACGAGCCTCGGCGTCGACGTCCACGTCGTCGGCGTCGTACCGACGCCGGCACTCGCGTTCCTCGCGCGAACGGGGCCGTACAAGGCCGGGATCATGGTCTCCGCGTCGCACAACCCGGCCGACGACAACGGGCTCAAGGTGCTCGATTCCGACGGGCTCAAGCTCGATGACGCCATCGAGGACGAGCTCGAGGACATGATCTGGCGTGAGGCCGAGCTCGGCGGGGTGGGAAATGCGCAGCTGGGGCGGCAGGTCGAGGCGGGCGAGACGCTCGAGAGCTACTTGGATCATCGCCGCGGCCTCGCCGGCTCCATCCGGGCGGATGGGCTGCATATCGTCCTCGATGGAGCGAACGGCTCGGGTGGTGCGGCAGGGCGGACGATCCTGGAGTCGACCGGCGCCCGGGTGGAGGCGATCTACGTCGAACCGGACGGCATCAACATCAACGTCGATTGCGGGGCGACCGCACCGGGGGCGCTCGCGCGCGTGGTCGTCGAGCGTGGTGCCGACGTCGGGTTCGCGCTCGATGGCGACGCCGACCGCCTGATCGCGGTCGACGGCGAGGGACGCATCGTGGACGGCGACCAGGTGCTCGGCATCCTCGCGCTCGAGCGGCTCGAACGGGGCGCCCTGCCGGGCGGCCTTGTCGTGTCCGTCCTGTCGAACGGCGGCCTGCAGAGCGCCGTCGAGGCGGCCGGGGGCGAGGTCGTGCGAACGCCCGTCGGCGACAAGTACATCCTCGAGGGGATGCAGGTGGCCGGAGCCAATCTGGGCGGAGAGAAGTCCGGCCACGTGATCGTGCTCGAGCACACGACGTCCGGTGATGGGATCGTCACCGCGCTCGAAGTCCTGCGCGTGATGACCAAACGCACCACGTCGTTGGCCACACTCGCCGCGGCGATCCCGCTCCTCCCGCAACAACAGCGGGCGGTCAAGGCTCGTCACAAGGATTAGTGGGAGGGCGACCCCACCCTTAAGCGGGCCATCGCTGATGCGACGGCCCGTCTGGGCGACGGTGGACGCGTCCTCGTCCGGCCGTCCGGCACTGAACCCGCATTGCGGGTGATGATCGAGGGACCGGACGAGGCGCTCGTCACCGAGCTGGCCGACTCGCTCGCGACCCTCGCAGGGGAGCGACTAAACTAGCCTGCGGTGCCCACTCGACGGCGTCACCACGTCCCGCGTCAACAGTCCGGGGCGACGAAGGAGGACCTGACGGGATGTGCGGCATCGTGGGCTATACGGGACCCCGGGAGGCTGGTCCCATCCTCATCGAGGGGCTTGCCCGCCTCGAATACCGCGGCTACGACTCCGCGGGCATCGCCCTGGTCGATGACGGCGGCGACCTCTTCGTCGAGAAGAAGGCCGGCAAGCTGGCGAACCTCCGGGCGGCCATCGCCGATCGGACGCCGCACGCGGCGATCGGGCTGGCGCACACGCGGTGGGCGACGCACGGGCGCCCCAACGATCTCAATGCGCATCCGCACCAGGACTGCACCGGCGAGATCACCGTCATCCACAACGGCATCATCGAGAACTTCCGCGAGCTCCGCGACGGGCTCGAGGCGCGCGGCCATCGCCTGACCTCGGAGACCGACACCGAGGCACTCGCCCACCTCATCGAGGAGTGCTACCAGGGAGACTTGGCCGACGCGGTCCGCGGCACACTCCGTCAGGTCGAGGGTGCGTATGCGATCGCCGTGATGCATCGCGGCGAGGGCGACCGACTGGTCGGCGCCCGCAAGGACGTGCCGCTCGTCGTCGGGCTGGCCGACGGCGAGTCGTTCCTGGCGAGCGACGTGGCGGCCATCCTCGCCCACACCGACCAGGTCCTCTTCCTCGAGGATGGCGACGTCGCCGACCTTCGGCCGACCGGGGTGACGATCACGGACGTCGAGGGCCGTCCCCAGGAGCGCACGGTCACGACGATCACCTGGTCGCCCGAGGCCGCCGAAAAGGGCGGTTACGAGCACTTCATGCTCAAGGAGATCCACGAGCAGCCGGAGTCACTCCGCCAGGCGATCGCCGGCCGGGTGACCCGCGAGGATCACATCTGGCTCGAGGAGCTCGAGGGCTTCGGGGAGACGCTGGCCCAGATCGATCGGGTCGAGCTGATCGCCTGCGGTACGGCCTACTATGCCTCGCTCGTCGGTGCCGCGGCCATCCAGGACTGGATCGGGATCCCGGCGCGGGCAACGGTCGGGTCGGAGTTCCGCTACAGCCCGCCGCCGATCGACGAGCGCACGCTCGTCATCGCGGTCACCCAGTCCGGCGAGACCGCGGATACGATCGCTCCGACCCGCCTCGCCCGTGAGCGCGGCGCACCGATCATCGCGGTCACCAACACGGTCGGCAGCGCCATCACGCGCGAGGCGCATCGCGTGCTGTTCCTACACGCCGGGCCAGAGATCGCGGTCGCGGCATCGAAGACGTTCGTGGCCCAGGTCACGACGCTGGTCATCCTGGCCGCGGCCATCGCCAAGGCGCGCGGGGCCCTCGGGCTCGAGCAGGAACTCGAGCTCGGCGCGGCGCTCCATGCGCTGCCGAAGGCCGCGGAACGCGCACTCGAGAACGAGAAGGGGGCCGCCGAGCTCGCCCGCCGCTACGTCAACTCGCGTGGGTTCATGTTCGTCGGCCGCGGCTACACGTACCCGACGGCCCTCGAGGGCGCGCTCAAGCTCAAGGAAGTGAGCTACGTTCACGCGGAGGGCTACGCGGCCGGCGAGATGAAGCACGGCCCGATCTCGCTCCTCGACGCCGAATGCCCCTTGGTCGCCGTCGCCACGCGCTCGTCGGTGTACGACAAGCTCGTCTCGAACGTGATGGAGGGGCGTGCCCGCGACGCGCGCGTCATCGCCGTCGCGACGGAGGGCGACCCGCAGATCGAGCGCTTCGCGGACGACATCTGCTGGGTGCCCGATACGCATGAGGCGCTCAGCTCCGTTCTCGCGATCATCCCGCTGCAGCTGTTCGCTTACCACGTGGCGATCGCCCGCGGGACGGACGTCGACCAGCCACGGAACCTCGCGAAATCGGTGACGGTGGAGTAGGGGATGCCTGCCCGGGATGTCTCCCCCGACGCATCCCTGACCGCTGCCCCGCTTGACCCCGCGCTCGCCGGCACGACCGAGCTCGGGATCGACATCATCAAGGTCGAGCGCATCAGGAACTCGCTGGACCGCTTCGGGGACCGATTCTCGAACCGCGTGCTGACCCCGTCCGAGCAGCGCTACGTCCGTGGCCGGGCCGAAACGATGGCCGGCCGCTGGGCGGCCAAGGAAGCCGTGTCGAAGGTGCTCGGGCTCGGCGTCCGCGGCATCGGCTGGCGCGATATCGAGATCGAGCGGCTCCCGACCGGACAACCGGCCGTCCGCCTACATGGGCGTGCGCAGGTCCGCGCCGAACAGCTCGGGATGGGCCGCATCGCCGTGACGATCAGCCACGAGGCGGACTATGCCGTCGCGATGGCGTTCGGCATCCGGACCGCCGCCGGGCGCTATCTCTTTCCGCCCGACATCGAGGACCGCCTCGACGACCGCGAGCGCCGCATCCTCGCCAGGATCGAACGGCTGCGCACGCTCGCCGAATCAAACGGCGCCGCAGCGCTCGCGTCCGATGCTCCGTCTGCCGGGGAGGAGATCGATGACTGAGCGACGCGGCATGGGCTTCGGGCGGCGGGGCGACGCCCTCGGGGGCGCACCCGGTAGCAGCGAGGAGGAGCGACCCTGGCCGGAGGACGTCCCGAAGCTCGACGAGGAGACGGCCATCGCCCTCCTTCCGAAGCGCCCGGCACGCGGCCACAAGGGGTCGTTCGGGAAGCTGCTGGTCATCGCCGGCTCGCTCGACTACGCCGGCGCAGCGCTGCTCGTTTGTCGCGGCGCGGGTCGGGCCGGCGTCGGCCTCGTCACGCTCGCCGTCCCGGAGACGCTGCAGCCGCTGTTCGCCGCGAAGGTCGTCGAGGCCACGACGATGGCGTTGCCCGAGGACGACGTCGAGGAGATCGACCCGGAGCCCGCCCTGGCGCGCATCCTTGATCACGATCACGACGCGATCGTCGTGGGACCGGGACTCCGGCCCGGGCTGGCGACCGCCGAGCTCGTCCGTGACCTCATCGACCCCGGTGGGGAGGAGCGGCCGCCGATCGTGCTCGATGCGGAGGCCCTTCGATCGTTGGCCTCCATGGACGGCTGGTGGGACGGGGAGCGACGGGCCGCGGTCCTGACTCCGCACGCGGGCGAGTTCAGCAGGCTTCGGGTCGGGAGCGGCATCGAACCGTCGGCGGACGGCGACCTGGTCGACGATGACGCGGCGCGCGTGACGGCAGCGAAGGACGCGGCTGCGAGCTGGCAGCAGGTCGTGGTCCTGAAGGGCGCCCGCACGGTCATCGCCGCCCCCGACGGGGAGGTCGCGATGGCCACATTCGAGAATCCGGCGTTGGCGAGCGGCGGCACGGGCGACGTCCTGGCGGGAGCGATCGGTTCGCTCCTCGCACAGGGCCTGACGCCGTTCGGTGCGGCCAGGCTGGCGGTCTATCTCCACGGACTGGCCGGGGACGGCGCGCGCGAGCAATTCGGCGACGCGGGTGTGCTCGCCGGCGACCTGCCCGACGGGCTGGCCATCGCCCGTCGCCGGCTGGCCGCGATCGCCGAGCGTCAGACGACCGACAAGCGGCTCGGCTTCCGGGTCCGCGAACCCTCGAGATCGCCGCAGGACGCGGACGCCGCGCGCGCGTGACCGCGCCGAAGGAGTCGATCGAGGCGCGACTCGCCGCGGCCCGCCTGCCGCCGCTTCCGCGGATGGCCTGGCTCGAGCTCGATCTCGGGGCCCTCACGGACAACCTGGCCGTGCTGCGCGCGCTCGGTGGCGGCGTGCCGGTCCATCCCGTGGTGAAGGGCGATGCCTACGGCCACGGCGCCATACCGATCGCGCGTGCGCTGGCCGATGCCGGGGCCGACGGCCTGAGCGTCGCGACGATGGACGAGGCCCTCGAGCTCCGCGAGGCCGGGTTCGGGTTGCCGATCCGGGTGCTCTACCCGATCCCGCCGGAGCTCGCCGTCGAGGCGCGGGAGCAGGAGATCACCATCGCGGCCGGGGACGCGTCGACGATCGAGGCGCTCATCGCGGCCGCAGGGCGGGGCGGCGGGACCGAGCCGTTGCTGCTCGAGATCGAGATCGAGACCGGGTTGGGCAGGGGCGGAACGGCACCGGCGGACGTTGTCGCACTCGTCGAACGCATCGAGGCATCACCGGTCGCGCGACTCACCGGGATCTGGACGCATCTCCAGGCGAGCGAGGACGCCGGGATCACTGGTCGCCAGCTGCGGCGCTTCGACGAGGTCTCCAGCGTGCTCGCGGCGAGCGGCCGAGCCGTCCCGCCGCGGCACGTCGCGGCAAGCGGCGGGTTGCTGACGCATGTCGGCGCGTTCGAGGGCGTCCGCCCCGGGCTGTCGACCTACGGGATCGTCCCGGATGAGCTGGGTGACGCCCCTGGGTCCGAGGGTGACGACGCACGTCTCCGTCCGGTGATGTCGCTCCATGCGCGCGCTGTCCGGGTCGCCGACCTGCCCGCGGGCCACGGCATCAGCTACGGGCCGACGTTCACGACGTCGCGTCCGAGCCGCATCGCGACCCTGCCGCTCGGTTACGGCGATGGGTTCGCCCGCGCCAATGCCAACCAGTCGCACGCCCTCGTGCGAGGAGGACGGGTCCCGCTCGTCGGCAACGTGACGATGGACGCCGTCATGGCCGATGTGACCGACGTAACCGGACCGCCGGTCACCACGGAGGATGAGTTCGTATTGCTCGGTGCCCAGGGCCAGGAACGCATCACGGTCGAGGAGCTGGCGCAGCAGCGCACCACGAACACCTGGGAAGTCGTGACCTCGATGTCTGGGCGAGTACCCCGGGTGTACCATGCCGCGACCGGAGCGGTGGTGGGGTTGCGGACGCTCACGCGGTGGAGAGGGTAGTTGGCGCGGATCGAGCTCTGGAACGGGGATATCTGCGACCTGGAGGTCGACGCCATCGTGAACCCGGCGAACCTCTCGCTGTGGATGTCGACCGGCGTGTCCGGCGCGATCAAGCGCGCGGGCGGTGACGCGATCGAGTTCGCGGCCGTTCGCCAGGCCCCCGTGCCCCTCGGTGAGTCCATCGTCACATCGGGTGGCGAGCTGGCCGCCAAGGCCGTGATCCACGCCGTCTCGCTCGACCGCGACCGGCGGACGAGCGGGCCGGTCATCGAAGCGGCGGTCCGCAGCGCCATGGCCCGAGCGCGCGACATCGGCGCGCGGAGTATCGCCTTCCCGGCGCTCGGCACGGGCGTCGGCGGTTTCCCCCTCGAGGAATCGGCCGAAATCACCGTCGAGACCGTTCGCGACGAGCTCGATCGTTCGCCCGGCATCGAACACGTGGCATTCGCGCTTCGCGGCGGGGCCGCCTACGAGGCGTTCCAGGTCGCCCTCGCCGACAGCAGCCCGGCGCAGGCCGCCGGGGGTTCGCGGTGAGCTTCCCGCTCGAGCCGGCAGAGGAGCAGCGCAATGAACTCGTCGAGCAGGTCGCGCGGGAGATCCAGCTGCGCGGACTGACCTCGTCCGCCGTCCACTTCCTCGAGGCCAGCCGACCATATCGGGCGCTGGGTGCCAACGCGATGCTGTTCTTCGATCCGGTGCTGCGCGGCGTGTTCGGTGGCGACCTCGCGTCGGCCACCGAGATCCTCGCCGACGACACCGGTATCGAGCTGCTCATCGCCAGGCTCGAGGAGCTCGACGACGAGCTCATCTGGGACGGCTGACCGACCCTCGACGGACCTCGCCGGACGCCCGATGGCCGCCAGTCCGGGTAGCATCTGACAGTGACGACCCAGCCCCACGCGTTCCTCACGATCGACCATGGGTCGGCGACCGTCTCGGTCGCCCTCATCGGCCGGGCTGGCGGCGCCTGGCGGCTCATCGGCAGCCTCGCCATCCCGGCCGGCGCCGACCTCGACCCGGCCGTCGACCTTCTCGTCGCCCGCACGATCGCCGTGGATCCGGCCGTCGCCGAGGGGCTCGGGATCGTCGACCTGCCGCGAGAGGACTTCCCGATCCTGGAGGTCCGCAGCCGACGGCCACGGCGCGCGGCCATCGTCGCCGGCTCGGAACGGACGCTTGCCGGGCTCGTGGCCACGGCCGGGCGCAGCGGCTGGCGGACGAGCGGCGCCAGCGTCGAGGCGACCGATCCGCTCGCGATGACCCGGATGCTGCTCGAAAGCACGATCGAAGCCATCGTGGTCGGCGCCGGCGACCCGCCGCGGGCCGACGAACGCGGCGCGATCCGCGAGATCGCCACGCTCGTCGCCGCCGTCGCGACCCGCCGCCCGGACGTGCCCGTGGTCCTCGCCGGATCGATGTCCGAGGCGCTCGACGTCTTCGGCGATGTCGGCGCCCGGCCGGGCGAACTGGTGCTGGCACCGGCCGCCCTTCCCGCCACCAGGAGCGCGGACCCCGACGCCGCCGACCCGCTCGGCGATCTCCTGCTCGAACTCGCCTTGCCGGTCGATGACCCGCGTCGCGCCCTGGGGACCGGAACGCGCACCCTTGCCGAGCTGCTCGACCGCCGCGTCGAGGCGATCATGCTCGGCCACGATGCTGCGGCGCGGGCGGTGGCCGTTCCCGGACAGGGCGGACAGGCGTCGACGGTCCGCCTGGCGGTGGTCCCGGCCGCTGCCGTCGCTCCCGATGAGCCCGATGACGCGGTCGTGGACGGGATCATGGCCTGGTCGACGATGCCGGCCGATCGGCACCGCATCCGTGATCGGATGCGCGAGCTGCGCATCGCGCCCTGGTCGGACGCTGCCGGGGACGGCGCCGCCCTCCGCATGGCCGCGGCCCGGGCGGCCCTCGTCCGCCTCGCTGAGGCGACCTCGCGGTTCGACGCTGGACCGGTACCCGATCTCGTCGTGGCCGCCAGCGGCGTGTGGACGTCGGTTCCGGCGCCCGCCGTCGCGCTCGCCCACATCGATGTCCTCCGTCGACCGGGCGCCAGCCAGTACGCGCTTGATCACGCCCGGCTGCTCGGCCCGCTCGGCGCGATCCCGGACGCCGGGGAACGCCGCGTCCTGTTGATGGATCTCGTCGACGACCTGCTGGCGCCGCTCGGCAGCGTCGTGACCCCGGCCGGTCTCCGGGCCGGTCGCTCGATCGGCAGCGTCGTCGTCCACGCACGCGACGGCGTCAGCGAGCTCGAATTGATGCCGGGCGGACTCGAGCTGGTCGACCTGCCACCTGGATCGACCGCCGTGGCCGAGTTCAAGTTCCGCGAGCGCGTCCGGCTCGGCGGGCGGGGCCGCCATTTCGCTATCGATGTGGCGGGCGGTCTTGGCGGCCTGATGGTCGACCTCCGAGACGTCCCGCTCAAGTTGCCCGATCGGGCCGACCGGCGCCGCGACCTGTTGGCCGCATGGCAGTCCTCGCTGTGGGCGGGTTCCGAGGGATGACCGACGGGTTGAACGGCCACGCGTCAGAGGAGACCGCGCCGGCGCGAGATGTTCCGATCCCCGCCGAGGCTCGCCGCGATCTGGGGATCGTCCGGATGCGCCGACTGCTCGAGTCGCCGATCGAGGTGACGTTCCCCCTCGCGCCGGGCGATCGCGCCCTGGTCGCCGCCGGAGAGACGGTCGTTCCCGGTGCTCCGATCGTCGAACGGGTCCGCGACCCACGGATCGACGACGTGGTCGTGCCGGCCTCCTCGGAACCGGCGCCCGGCGGTCGCATCCCGGCCGGCGAGCTGCTGTTCGAATGGCGGGGACGCTGGCGCGTCGCGTCGGGAGAGGTCACCGAGGCGCTCGACAGCCCGGTCGCGGGCATCGTCAAGGACGTCCGACCAGGCATCGGCGTCGTCGTCCGGACGACCGGCCGCGGGTTGCGGGCGATCGTCACGCTCGGGGGACCCACCCGCGGACAGCTCCACGTGGCGTCGTGGGTCGAGGGCGAGCTTCGGAGCGGCTCGGTCGATGTCGGCCTCGCCGGGAGGATCCTGGTCGTCGGCTCCCGGATCGACGCCGAAACGCTGACCCGCGCCCGGGCGATGGGGGTGCGCGGGATCATCGTGGCCGGCCTCGCGAGCAAGGAGCGACGCGACTTCCTCGCATCGGAGAACCGCCAGCGGGCCGCCCTCCATCGACTACCGCCGTTCGCCGTCCTGGTCCTCGAGGGCGCGCTCCGCCGTCCGTTGGCCGGCCCCGTCATGGACATCCTCGAGGCCCTCGAGGGTCACGACGTCGCGATCGTCGCCGACCCGCCGATGCTGATCTTCGATGCACCCGACCTCGAGGTCCCCGCGCCCCAGCCCGACAGGATCCGGATCCGCGCCGGGCAGATGATGGGTCGCGAGGGGACGTGGGCCGGACTGGCTGGCCAGCGCCGGTTCGAGGGTGGCGTCCATCTCGAGGCGGGGACCATCCGGCTCGAAGACGGCTCGGTCGTGGCGGTCCCGATCGGCGATCTCGAACGGTTCGGGTAACAGCTTGGTCACCTCGAGCGCGGCGCGACGCGTCGTCGTCAGCCCCGACCCTGATGCCACGAGCCGTCTTGGACGTGCCCTGGGCGAAGTCGCCCGGGCCGGCGACCTGATCTGCCTGTGGGGCGAGCTTGGGGCCGGCAAGACACACCTGGCCAAGGCGATCGGCGCCGGGCTCGGGGTCAGCGAGACCATCACCTCGCCGAGCTTCGTCCTGATGGCCGAGTACGAGGGCCGGCTGCCGCTCTTCCATATCGACCCGTACCGCCTCGTCAGCGCCGAGGACGCGCTCGCCGGCGGCCTGATCGACGAGCGTCAGGCCGAAGGGGTCACCTTGGTCGAGTGGCCCGAGCGGCTCGGGGACGCGCTGCCGGTCGGGCGGCTCGACGTACGGATCGACGGCACCGGCGACGAGCCACGGACCATCACGCTGATCGCCTGGGAGGATCGCTACGAGCCCTACCTCGAGGCGGCCTCGTGAGCACCGGGCACGACGCGCGGCACGATGGTCGACGCCCCGCCATCCTGGCCATCGACACCGCCACCACCCGCGTCGTCATCGCGACCGGTTCACCGAGCGGGGTCACCGACGGCATCTCCACCTGGCCGGCCGGCTACCGCCATGGCGAGACCCTGCTGCCGTCGATCGGGCGGTTCCTCGGCGAGCAGAACATCCGTCGCTCGCGACTGACCGGGATCGTGGTCGGCACCGGTCCCGGTGCCTTCACCGGGTTGCGGGTCGGCATCGCCACCGCGAAGGGCATCGCCCACGGTCTCGGGATCCCCCTCGTGGGTGTATCCACCGGTGAGGCGTTACTCGCGGCGTCCGGTGTGGCGCATCCCGTTCTCTTGTTGCCCGCCGGTCCATCGGACCGGCTTGTCGTCCGGCCGGGCGCGCGTCCCGTGCCGCTTCCCGCTAGTGACGATCCGGAGATCGAGGCCGGCGAAACGCTGCTCGCCCTCGACCTGGACGGACGGGCGCCGCCGGACGCGATCGAACGCGGGGAGGCTGCCCGGCAGCGTCTCGGGCACGAGCTCGTCCGCCTCGGCGCGGACCGCCTGCGGGCCACGGGTTCGCCTGAGGGGCCCTCGGAGCTCGAGACGCTCGTCCCCGATTACGTGACGTTGCCGCGCGGGGTCCGCACGGCCGACGGGACCGTCGAGTGGTCGCGCGACCACCGGTAAGGGTCGTCATCGAGCCGATGCGGCTCGAGGACCTGCCGGCCGTCCACGCCATCGAGGAGGCCAGCTTCACCGCGCCATGGCCGCCGCATGCGTACCGCAGTGAGCTGGAGTCGAACCGGCTCGCGCATTACCTCGTCGCCCGGGCGGGGGACGCGGTCGCGGCCTACGGCGGGATGTGGCTCATGGTCGACGAGGCGCACATCACGACCTTCGCCGTCGACCCCGCGTGGCGCCGCCAGCGGATCGGGGAGCGGCTGCTCCTCGCGTTCCTCGACGTGGCCGTCGACCAGGGCGCCCGCGAGGCCACGCTGGAGGTCCGGCTGTCGAACCTGGCCGCGCGACGGCTGTACGAGAAGTACGGCTTCCGGCCGGTCGGGCTGCGGCCGCGTTATTACAGCGACGACCACGAGGACGCACTGATCATGACGACGTTGCCGCTCGACGAGGCACAGATGCGGGATAGGATCGCCAAGCGTCGCGCCGAGCTCGATGCCGCACCCGCACCGTCCGTTCCCGAAGCCGGCACTCCCGACGCCGGACCGGACGACGCAGGCCCGGACGACGCCGGCCCGGGCGACGCACCGTGAGTGGTCCGCTGCTGCTCTCGGTCGAGTCGTCGTGCGACGAGACGGGCATCGCGCTCATCGACGGCGGACGCCGCATCGTCAGCAACGTCGTCGCGTCGCAGGTCGCCCTCCATGCACCGTCCGGGGGGATCGTGCCTGAGCTCGCCGCCCGGGCTCACCTGCGCTGGATCGTCCCGACCCTCGACGAAGCGTGGACCGGAGCGGGCGTCGACTGGCGCGATGTCGACGGGATCGCCGTCACCTACGGGCCCGGCCTCGCGGGCTCGCTCTTGGTCGGGATCAACTTCGCGAAGGCCCTCTCGTGGGTCCACGACGTGCCGCTCATCGGCGTGAACCACCTCGAGGGGCACGTGTATGCCGCCTGGCTCCTGGACCCCGGTGAGGACGAGGCGACGAAGGTGGAGCCGATCTTTCCGCTCATCGCCTTGGTCGTCTCGGGCGGGCACACGTTCATCGCCGAGATGACCGACCACCTGACCTATCGATTGCTGGGCACGACCGTCGACGATGCCGCCGGCGAGGCCTTTGACAAGGTCGGTCGGCTGCTGGGCCTCGGCTATCCCGGTGGGCCGGCCATCCAAAAGGCGGCGGAGGGGGCGGTCCGGCGCGACGTGCGATTCCCAAGGGCCTGGATGGGCGACTCGTACGACTTGAGCTTCTCGGGGCTCAAGACGGCCGCGCGACGGATCGTGGCCGATGCCCGAGCCGCCCAAGGGATCGCCGCGGACGACGCGGAGACGCCGCTGAGCGAGGCAACCACCGCGGAATTGGCATGGGGGTTCCAGGACTCGGTCGTCGACGTCCTGGCGACCAAGACCGCTCGCGCCGCCAAGGAGCTCGGGGCAAGGTCGATCGTGCTGGGTGGCGGGGTCGCGGCGAATCGATGCCTTCGCGAGCGGCTGGCCGATGAGGCCGACGGCTTGCACGTGCCGCTGATCGTGCCCAGACCGGGCCTGTGCACGGACAACGGGGCGATGATCGGTGCCGCCGGTGCCCGCCGGTTCGCGGCCGGCGAACGGGCGGGTCTCGACCTCGACGCCCGACCATCGCTTCCGCTGGCCCGACGCTGATGGCGGGCCGCGATGGGGCCCTGCCGTCCCCGAGCGTCGCGATCGACCCGATCGATGTCCGTGACACGCTGCGCGCCGCCGGTCTCCGCGCCCGCCACGCGCTCTCGCAGAACTTCCTCGCCGACGCCGACGTCCTGTCCGGGATCCTCGCCGAGGCGGCGCCCGCACCGGGCGGCGGGGTGCTCGAGATCGGGCCCGGGCTCGGGCTGCTCACGAGCGGGCTTCTTGCGCACGGAGCCGCCGTGACGGCCGTCGAGCTCGATCCCGGCCTGGCGGCGTTCGTGCGCGATCGGTTCTCGCCGGAGATCGCCGCTGGTCAGCTCCGGGTCATCGAGGGCGATGCCCTCGACCAGGAGCTCACAAGGCTCGTCGCACCGCCGTATGACGTCGTGGCCAACCTGCCGTATCACATCACGTCGCCGATCTTGCACGCCCTCCTCGGGGAGCCGCCCCGGCCGAGCCGCATGGTCCTGATGGTCCAGCGCGAGGTCGCCGAACGGATCGCGGCGCCACCCGGGAAGATGAGCTACCTGTCGGTCTTCGTGCAGTACCACGCGCGCGTGCGGGTCGCGTTCACCGTCCCGCCCGAGGCCTTCGAGCCCGAACCGGCCGTCGAGTCCGCAGTCATCGTGGTCGAGCCCTTCGAGGCCGATGACCGGCTCGGCCCAGACGACGAGGACGAGCTCTGGCGGCTCGTCCAGGCCGGCTTCCGCGAGCGACGCAAGATGATCCACAACGTCCTCGCTCGACAGCTGCCGATCGCCGCCGCTCGGGTGGACGCCGTACTGGAGGCGACCGGGATCTCGCCGGATCGGCGGCCGCAGACGCTCGCGGTCGGGGAGTGGCTTGCCCTGCGCGCGGCGCTGACGCCGATCCCGCACGATCGGCGCGGCCAGCGCCACTCGTGACCGACGCGGCGCACCACACGCCCGTCGTCCGGCTCGCTCCGGCGAAGCTCAACCTGACCCTCGCGGTCGTCGGGCGACGCGATGACGGGTTCCATGATCTCCACTCGGTCTTCGTCCCACTAGGCCTCCACGATGTGCTGACCCTCGCTCCGGCGGGGAGTGCCGCACGGGACAGCCTTCACGTCAGTGGCATCGATCCCGGCCCGCTCGACGACAACCTCGTCCTGCGCGCGATCGCGGCCGCGCGCGACGCCGTAGGGGAGGGCCCCGGCAGGCCGCCGACCCCGCCGCTCGCCGCGCGACTCGAGAAGCGGATCCCCGTGGCGGCTGGTCTCGGTGGCGGCTCTTCGGACGCCGCCGCGGCCTTCGGGGCGGCGCTCGAGGCGTGGGGCGCGCAAGAGTTGGTCGACGCTGAGCGGTGGCGGACGGCCGCGGCGGGCCTCGGCTCGGATGTCCCGTTCTTCGTGACCGGGAGACCGGCGCTCGTCGAGGGGCGGGGCGAGCGTGTGACGCCCCTCACCGGGGTCCACGGCCATCCGGGGATCCTGCTCGTTACGCCTCAACTAGCCGTCCGCACGCCTGACGTCTTCGCCGTGTTCGACGGCTCCCGGTCGGGCGCGGCCGGCGACGGCGCGGTGCGGATGACGTCGGCGCATCTCGCGCAGGAACTCGGGAATGGCCTGTCCGCCACGGACCTCGTGGCGCGCGCCGGTGTCCTGGCGTCGGCCAACGATCTGCTGCCGGCCGCCGCCCTGGTCGCACCCGGTCTGGTCAGCGTCCGGCGCGCGCTGACCCGGCTCCTCGGACGCCCGATCGGTCTGTCTGGCTCCGGGCCGACCCTGTGGACGCTCTATCCTTCGCTCGGCGAGGCGGAGGCGGCCGCGGCCGCCGTCGCGGTGGCATCGAGCGATGGCACGGCGCCGGGCATCGGCGCTGGCCCGCCATCCATCATCCCGACAACGATCCGGACTGGAAACGAGGGAGCGACATGACGCGACAGGCCATCTCCACCTCGAACGCCCCCGCGGCCGTGGGACCGTACAGCCAGGCGATCGTCGTCGGGGAGCTGGTGTTCTGTGCCGGCCAGGGCGCGATCGACCCGGCGACCCAGGAACTACGGCGCGGCACCGTCGAGGAGGAGACCGAGCGCACGCTCCGGAACCTCGAGGCGGTGCTCGATGCGGCCGGCGCCACCTTCGCGGACGTGGTGAAGACGACGGTGTTCCTCGCGGACATCAACGATTTCGCGGCGATGAACGAGGTCTACGCACGATTCTTCCCCGACCCGCCGCCCGCACGAACGACGGTCGAGGTGGCGGCGCTGCCGAAGGGGTTCAAGGTGGAGATCGAGGCCATCGCACGCCGCCCCTGACGCGGCGGGCAGGAGGGCCGTTCGCTTGACGCTCCCACGGAGCGCCCATACCATCCGGCGGACCAAGCGATGACACCACCCATCCGCCCGTCGGGCTTCGGCTGCAGCGGGGGCTACCACCCCGCGCACGCCCGGCGCCGCGCATGAACCCTCCAAGTCCCGACCCTGCTGCCTCGACCGTGAGCACCCAGACCGGGCGTACGACCGCCGTCGTCCTGGCGGCCGGTCTGGGCACGCGCATGAAGTCGTCGACGGCGAAGGTCCTCCATCCGCTGTGCGGCCGGCCGATGCTGGCCTACGTGCTCGACGCGTGGGCCGAGATCGCCGCCAAGGGTGATGCCACTCCCCGTCCGATCGTGGTCTATTCGCCGGCCGTCGACGCCCTCCGGGCCCCGTTCGAGGAGCGCGCCGACTTCGCCCTCCAGGACGAACCGCGCGGGACCGGCGATGCCGTCCGCGCCGCGCTGACCGTGGTCCCAGACGACTCGGCCGAGATCCTCGTGCTGTCGGGAGACGTGCCGCTGATCACGGACGAGGACTTGCAGGTCGTGCTCGACGCGCGGCGTCAGGACGACGCGGCGATCGCGCTCGCGACGGTGTTCGCGGCCGACCCGGCCCGTCTCGGGCGGGTGGTCCGCGGCGAGTTCGGCACCGTCGAATCGATCGTGGAGGCCAAGGACGCCACCGAGGACGAGCTCGCCAACAACGAGATCAACGCCGGCTTGTACGCGTTCGACGCCGAGTGGCTGCGCCGTCGGATCGCCTCGCTCGAGCCGTCGGCGACGACCGGGGAGCTGTATCTCACCGAGCTGGTCCGGCTCGCGCGCGAGGACGGCCGGCTCGTCATCGCCGTCGCGTTCGAGGACGATGGTCGGTTCGACGGCATCAACGACCGCTCGCAGCTCGCCGCTGCCGAGTGGAACCTGCGCGTCCGCCGGAACGAGGAGCACATGCGCGACGGCGTCACGATGCGCGACCCGTCTACGGTCTACCTCGATTGGGACGTCACGCTCGCTTCCGACGTCACGCTCGAGCCGAACGTGATCTTGCGCGGCGCGACGTCGATCGGGGAGGGGAGCGTCATCGGGCCCGGCACCCACATCGTCGATTCGACGATCGGCCGAGGTGCCCGGGTCTGGGCCTCGGTGGTGGAGTCATCGACCGTCGAGGATGAGGCGACGATCGGGCCGTACAGCCATCTCCGACCGGGCAGTGTCGTGGGCCGAGGCGCCGAGGTCGGCAATTACGCCGAGCTCAAGAACGCCCACCTTGGCGCAGGTTCGAAGCAGCACCACATGAGCTATCTGGGCGATGCCGAGATCGGCAAGGATGCCAACATCGGTGCCGGCACGATCACCGCGAACTACGACGGGACGCAGAAGCACCGCACGACCATCGGCGACGGCGCGTTCATCGGCGTCGACACGATGATCGTCGCCCCGCGCGACATCGGCGAGGGTGCCAAGACCGGTGCCGGGGCGGTCGTCACAAAGGACGTCCCGGCCGGCAAGCTCGCGGTCGGCGTGCCTGCGCGGATCCGCGAGCCGCACCCGAAACGCCCGCCGCGGGGTGGGAAAGGCGGGGTCACGGAGCCCGTCGAACCGTCGGAGCCCGCAGGCCGGTGACCCCGGGACGTGAACGTGCCGGTGACGGAGCTCCTGATCATCGTCCTCCTCACGTTGCTGGAGGGGTTCTTCGTCGCTGCCGAGATCGCGCTGGTTTCGATCCGTCGGAGCCGCGTCGACCAGCTCGTCGAGGAGGAACGGCCCGGGGCGCGCCGAGTCCGCCGGCTGCTGAACGAACCCGGGCGGTTCCTGGCCGTGTCGCAGCTCGGCCTGACCGTCATCGGCTTCTTCGCATCGGCATACGCCGCGGTCAACCTCGCGGACCAGATGACCGGGCTCTTGACGGGGTTCGGCCTCGACCCGGGGACGGCGGAGGGTCTCTCGCTGCTCATCGTGACCGTCTTGCTCGCGCTATTCACCATCGTCTTTGCGGAGCTGGTGCCGAAGACGCTCGCGCTCGCCCACGCCGAGCGCTACGCGATCGCGCTGTCGCTGCCGATCGAGGTGCTGGCCCGCGCCCTGTCACCGGTGATCGCGGCGCTGACCGGGGTGACCAACTGGATCGCCGGCCTGCTGGGCGCGAAGGTGTCTGACGAGGTCCAGATCACGGCCGAGGAGCTGCGGCTCATCGTCGAGCGCGGCGGCGAGCAGGGCGTCCTCGAGGCCGAGGAAGAGCAGATGATCAACGCGGTCATCGAGCTCGGGACGCGGCGCGTCCACGAGGTCATGGTGCCGCGGACGTCGATGGTCACGCTGCCGCACGACGCGACGATGGGAGACGTGGTCGACTCGATCATGACGGAGGGACACAGCCGGATCCCCGTCTTCGAGGACACCGTCGACGAGATCATCGGCATCATCTACGCCAAGGACCTGCTGCCGTTCCTCAAAGCGGGTGCGCCCGACCCACCGGCGCTTCGCTCGTTGCTCCGGACGCCGGTGCTGGTGCCCGAGTCGATGACGGTCGACGATCTCCTGCATGAGTTGCAGCGGCGCAAGGTCCATATCGCCATCGTGCTCGACGAATACGGCGGGACGGCGGGCCTGGTCACGATCGAGGACCTGCTCGAGGAGATCGTCGGCGAGATCCAGGACGAGTACGACGTCGAGGAGCCGATGATCGAGCGCCTGTCCGAGGACGAGGTCCGGGTCGACGGCCGGGCCGCGGTCGACGACCTCGGCGAGCTCTTCGACACCGAAGTGCCGCTCGAGGACGAGGACGAGTACGACACGGTCGGCGGTCTGATCTATCACCGGATCGGTGGCGTGCCGAAGCCCGGCGACCAGGTGTCGCTCGACGGATTGACGCTGACGGTCGAGAAGACCGATGGCCGGCGCGTGTCAAAGGTGCTCGTGGTCCGCACACGCGAGGAGACTGAACTCTCGGACGACGAGGCCGATCGCTAGCGATCGCTAGGCCAGGGTCGGCTACACGGCACGCCCGATCGCTACGCCGAGATCACCCCGACGATGATCTCCTCAAGGCGGGCACGGGCCGCCGGCTGGACGACGCCCGCGGCATCGAGCTCGGCCAGCGCCTGGTCGCGATAGCGAACGGCCGCGTCCCGTGTGTAATCGCGCGCCCCGACGCGCTCCAGGATCCGGACGATCTCGTCAAGTTGCTCCGGAGACGGCTCGTCCAGTCCATATAGCGCCAGCAATCGATCCCGATCCTCCGGCCCGGCATGCTCGACCGCGTAGATGACCGGCAGCGTCTTCTTCTTGTGCGCGACATCCGACGGCTGCTTGCCCGTGGCCTGCGTCGCGCCCCAGATCCCCAGCAGGTCGTCATTGAGCTGGAACGCGATGCCGAGCGCCCAGCCGAACGCGTGGTAGCGGGCGATGACCTCCTCATCGTCGGTCGCGAGCAGGGCGCCCGCCTCGATCGAGGCGGCGATCAGGGCGGCCGTCTTCCGGCCGATCATGTCGAAGTACGCGTCGACCGACATGACGACGTCGGATTCGCTCGTCGCGATGTCGATGTACTGCCCCTCGCAGAGGGCGAGGCACGTTTCGTCGTACAGACGCATGAGCCGCAGGATCTTCGAATCGGAGAAGCCGAGCTCCGACAGTCGATGGAGCGCGATCCGCGACAGGCTGAACAGCGTGTCCCCGGCATTGATGGCCTGCGGCACGCCATATGCGGTCCACAGCGTCGGCCGGTGCCGGCGTTCCCGGTCGCCGTCCTCGATGTCATCGTGGACGAGGCTGAAGTTGTGGCCGAGCTCGACCGCGGCCGCGCCCGGGAGTGCCCGTCGATGGTCGCCCGCGATCGAGGCATACGCGAGGAGACCGAGCAGTGGTCGAACCCGCTTGCCGCCATTCCCTCCCTTGCCGTCGAGGGCCAGGTGATAGCGGACCATCTCGTACAGCCCGTGCGTGGACGGATCGCGGTCCTGGACGAGACGGACGATCTCGCCTTCGGTGTCGGCGATGAGCTCCGCGAGGTCGAGATCCGGCGAGGCGGTCGTCACGGCCGCAGTGTACACCGAAACGTGTCCAGTGTAAGTAGCCTGTTGATTGCGGCCTGGCCCAGCAAGGAAGCGGCGATCGACGGAGAAATGCGAGCGCCGGTGCGGGGGACGCGACCGCACCGGCGCCTGATTCGGATACGGGGCTGCGCTCGGTCCGGATGACTCGGGCGGCGCCATCCGATGGTACCGTCCGCCGTAGAGATGCCCGTCCCCCGTCGCTACACCACCGATGCCATCGTGCTGTCGCGCTTCGACCTCGGCGAAGCCGACCGGGTCATGACACTCATCACGCCGGGGATCGGCAAACTCAAGGCGATCGCCAAGGGCATCCGCAAGCCCACATCCCGGATCGGCGGCAGCCTCGAGCCGTTCGCCGAGCTCAATGTCGCGCTCGCGCGTGGACGGACGTTCGACGTCGTGACGCAGGTGAGCGTGGGGCATGCATGGCTGCACCTGCGCGACGACCTCGAGAGCGCGGCAACGGCGTGGTATCTCGCCGAGCTGGCCGACCGCAGCCTCGAGGAACGTCACGCCGCGGAACCCCTCTACACGTTGCTCCGCCGTGCCTACGAGCTGCTCGACGCCGGGATGGCGCCGGGTCGCGTCGCGCGCTGGTTCGAGATGCATCTCCTCGATGAGCTCGGTGTCCGACCCGAGATCGACCGTTGCGTCGAGTGCGACAGGGTGCTGGAGTCCGACGAACGATTCCGCTGGGTGCCCCCGCTCGGTGGGGTCCTCTGCGACCGCTGTCCCGGTCCGCCGAGCGATCGGACGGCGCTGAGCCTTGAGGCGTTGAAGGTGCTGAAGGCGTACCAGCGGCTCGACATCGAGGCGCTTGCGGGCCTCCGTCTGGCGCCACCGGTCGAGGCGGAAGTCGAGACCGCGCTGCGCGACTTCGTGCGTCATGTCCTCGAGCGGGAGGCCCGCTCGCTCGCGTTCCTCGACGAGATCCGCGCGCTGCCGTAGGCGGGACCTTCGGGCTATGACCACCGGTGCCTCCACGCCCCGCGAATGGGTGCGAGCCGTGTAGGGGTCCGGTGCCGTTCGCGGCACTATGGGACGCAGCGGTCGGGTGGTCGCAATGCTTGATTGCCACCTTTTCTGGCCCATTCGTACTGGACCGCAACCCCTCTGCGCTGCCATCATGCCGGGGTACTCATCCGAGTCAGACCAGGGGGATCCCGGGCGACTCAAGCGAGCAACCGGGCCCGGCCCGGATACCAGGGAGGTCCTTATGCGGGGGTTCTCAGACCGGCGGATCGGGACATCGACGCGCGCAGCGGCGATGATCGCGACCGGCGTCCTTGCCATCTCAGCCGCCTTCGTGCCGTCGGTCCTCGCGGCTCAGCCCAGTGCCGGATCGGTCACGGTCGACGGCAACACCGGAGATTGGTCCCTCGGCGCCGACTTCTTCGCGAACATGACGCCGGGTGGATCGGCGGGCGGCGCCGTGCTGGCGAAGCTCTACCTGCGATATGACTGCGATGACGAGGTCCTGTATGCGCTCGTCCTGATGCAGAACGGCGAGAAGGCTCGCCAGAACGATCCGCCCGAGAACTACATCCGCATCGACGGAGCCGGCAAGGCCGTGCAGCCCAGCAGCGGCAACGACGGGACCCCGCCTGACTTCGCATGGGTCAATGGCGACGGTGAGCTCGCCGACGGTTGGGAGGCCTCAGCGCCCGTCCCGGCCGGCAACCACACGGTACGTGCCCACATCAAGCGGGCCGACGACAGCGACGATGGCTACACCTCGCTCGACAACATCGGTCAGAACGCACCGCTGGAGCTCGTCTGCGCCCAACCGACCGGGACGCCGGCTCCCACCGAGCAGCCTACGGGGACCCCGGCGCCGACCCAGACGGTAGCGCCGACCCAGACCCCCGCGCCGACGGGTAGCGTCGCGCCGACGACCGTGCCGAACACGCCGGCGCCGACGGGTGGTGTCGGAGGGTCGACCGCGACTCCCGCTCATACGCTCCCGCCGACCGATACGGTCGTCGGGTCGTCGGGATCCGCGTCGCCTGGCATCTCGCTCGTGCTCGTCCTCCTTGGCGTGGGTTCGCTCGCCTCGGCGGTCGTGACCCTCGGTGGTCGCCGCCGCTCGCTGGCTCGCGTCGAGGTCAAGGAGACCGACAAGCACTGACGTCCGTGCGGTGGCGCGCCGCCTGACTCGCGCAACGACGATCGCGGCCGGGGCCCTCGGGGCCTCGGCCGCGATCGTTGCCGGCGGGATCGCGCTCGGTGGCGCGGGATCCGGCCTCATCGAGCGCCGCCTGAACCGAGTCGCGAGGCGAGGCCCATACCGGGCGTCGGCACGGGCCGTCGAACTGCATCGGTCCTTGACCGTCGTCGACCTCCATGCGGACTCCCTGCTGTGGGGTCGCGATCTCCGCCGACGCGCGTCGTACGGCCACCTCGACGTCCCGCGCCTCGTGGAAGGCGGTGTCGCCCTGGTCGCGCTGGCCGCGTCGACCCAGGTCCCTCGCCGTGCCAATCTGGAGCGCAACGACGACCGGACGGACTACGTCACGCTGCTCGCGCTCGGGCAGCGCTGGCCACGGGCGACATGGACGAGCCGACTGGCTCGCGCGCTACACCTGGCGCTTCGTCTCCGCGAGATGGCCGCCGACTCGGGTGGGGCGCTGACGGTCGTCGAGACCCGAAGCGATCTCGAGGGCTATATCGCTCGGCGCGCGGTGGATCCCCGCATCACGGCGGCCTTCCTGGCGATCGAGGGCGCGCAGGCGCTCGACAGCAGCGTGGACGACCTCGACATCCTCATCCGGGCCGGGTACCGCATGGTCTCGCCGGCCCATTTCTTCGATACGGCCTACGGCGGTTCCGCACACGGTGTCGCGAAGGGTGGCCTGACGGAGCTCGGTCGCGAGCTGCTGTCACGGATCGAGGCGGCGGGCGTCGTGATGGACGTGTCGCACGCCTCGTCGGCAACGATCGACGACATCCTCTCGTTGGCGGCTCGCCCGGTCGTCGCCTCGCACACCGGCGTCCGCGCGGCCGCTCCGAGTGTCCGCAACCTGCCCGACGACCAGGTCCGGGCGATCGCGGCGACCGGCGGTCTCGTCGGGATCGGGTTCTGGCCGGTGGCCTGCGGGGGCAACGATGTCGGCGCGATCGCCCGGTCGATCGTGACCGCCGTGGAGCTGGCCGGGGTCGAGCATGTCGGCCTCGGCTCCGACTTCGATGGCGCCGTGTCGACGCCGTTCGATGCCAGCGGCATGCCGCTGCTGACCGAGGCGCTGATCGCCGAGGGACTCTCGGACGAGGAGATCGCCGCCGTCATGGGCGGCAACGCGATCCGGCTGCTGAGCGGGTCCCTGCCGGCCTGATCAGATGAGCGGCGCGATCAGCGCGGCCGCCCGCGCGGCCCCATCGGACTCGACCTGCAGATACGCGACGGGTCGGTCGATCTCTTCGGCGATGGCCGCGGCGATCACCTCCGGTGGTGACGCGTCGTAGTCCATGCACCGCCCGGCGCCATATCGCTCGAGGCGATGCCGGACGTGCCGCGTCTGCTCGAAGTGATCACGCAAGGGGAAGTACAGGAACGGCCGTCGCGCTGCGGCCAGCTCCATGGTCGTCGTCAAGCCGCCCTGGACCACTGCGAGATCGCACGCCGCCAGGTGCTTGTACAGGTCGGGGACATAGGCACGCACCTCGACACCCGGGACGGCGCCGAGCGAATCCGGATCGATCCGCGGCCCGGCGACCGCGATCATCCGCAAGCCGTTCACTCGTCGAGCCGCGTCCGGATAGCTCGCGATGACCCGCCGCAGCAGCGATTCGCCGACGCCGGACCCGCCGACCGTGACGATCACGATCCGTTCGTCGGGCTGGTAGCCCAGTTCCTTGCGGAGCTCATCACGCCGCTCGATCAGCGGCGTCGGATCGAAGCCCGTGATATAGCCGCTGAAGTCGTAGTGGCGCTCGGTCCAGTCGCGGATGGCCGGCAGGCCTGGGCCGAAATCGTCGGGCACGATGTCGTCGGGCTCCCCGACGAAGATGGCGCGATCCCGGATCCGCGGGAAGCGCTCGATGTGCTCGATCATCTCCGCGTTGTAGTCGGCTGTGAGGAACGCCTCGCGCTCGCCGCCGGACGGCATCGGGAGCATGCCGACGAAGTCGGTCAGCCAGGCGAAAGCCGTGTTCTTGAGCTCGGGGTTCTCGTGGAGGTAGTGGTCGACGTCCCAGGACTCATCGCCGATGACGAGGTCGTATTCGCCCTCTTCGAGGACGTCGAGGAACACCATGAAGTTCGCCAGGAGGATCTCGTCCATGCGGCGCAGCGCCTGGAAGGCGTTGAGGTCGTGTTCGAACGCCTCGCTCGTCCAGTGCGCCGACTCCGACGCGAGCTCGACGCTCATCGGATGGATCCGCTCGGCGCGACCTTCGAGCACGGTCGTGACCGGACTCTGCGCGAGCCACTCGATCTCGACGTCCGGGCGGATCTTGCGCAGCTCATCGGCGATCGAGACGTCGCGTTGTGCGTGTCCCAGCCCGATCGGCGACGAGATGTAGAGCGCCTTCCGACGCCGCGTCGCGTAGGTGGTCCAAGTGGATCGTCGAGCCATCGCCGGTCCGGCCGCGCTCACGGCCGTGACTCCAGGCTTCGCACGAAGTCGCGGATCGCCCAATTCACCAGGACCGGCCACCGGGCGAGGGGAGCATGTCCGCCGCCGGCGATCCGGATCAGCGGTGCGCCCAGTTCCGCGGCGAGTCTTTCGCCGACGGCGACCGAGCTGATGCGATCGTCGGTGCCATGGATCACGAGCGCAGGACAGCGCAGGCGGCGGACGAACGGGAGCGCCCGGCCTTCGTGCGGGTCACGCGGGCCCCACTCCGCCGGCGGCCAGAGATACGGCCCGGGTTCGACGGTGATGAGGGTCTCGGCGTCGGTGTCGAGCGTCCAGCCGATCCCGTCCTCGATCGGTTTGGTGCTGTGCGGCTCGGAGAACATCTTCTCCCCGACGAACCACGCCGCGAACGCCTCGAAGTCGCGCCGCCAGAACTCGGCGTTGTACTTGCGCCAATCGCCGTCCGTCTCCTGTGGTCCATAGAACGAGGTGTCGACCTGCACATCCGGCCCACCCTCTGGTCGATCGAGGATGGGGATAGAGGCTCCGATGAAGATCGCGCCGCTGACCCGATCCGGATGCTCGACCGCCAGCCGCAGGGCGTATCCGGCTCCCATCGACAAACCCGCGACCACCGCTCGGTCGGTCCCGGTCACGTCAAGGACGGCGATCGCGTCGGCGACGTATTCCGTGTCGGCGTAGGCATCGGCGTCCGTCGGCCGGTCCGAGCGGCCGTTGCCCCGGCCATCGAACGTGACGACTCGAAAGTGCCGGGCGAGATACGGGATCTGCATCTTCCAATGCCGCGAGTGGAACAGTGACCAAGTCGGCATGAGCAGGAGCGTCGGGGCGCCATCGCCATAGCGCTCCCAATACACGCGCACACCATCACGCTCGATGAAGCCTGTCGCGTCCGGCTCGCGGGCCCTGGTGGAGTCACTGCTCGTCTGGCGAGTCGGCGATGGCATCGCGACCGTCACGATCCCGTGGCCCCGTCGTCCAGCCGCTGCAGCAGCTTGCCGACCTTCCGCAGCGCGGAGCGCATCGGGAGCTGCGCCTCGGTCACACCCAGAAGGATGAGCTCCTCCGCGCCGAGGAACGGTGTGGCCATGAGCGAGGCGATCTCGTCGGGGGTGAACACGCCGAACTCCGCCCCTCGCTCATGCTCGCGTCGAGCGACATCGGCGAGCAGGCCGTACCAGCCGCCGATCATGCCTCGCACCACCGCCGCGACCTCCGCGTCGGACCAGCCGGCGGCGATCATCTCCTGCAGGATCCGGACATAGCCGGATTCGATGTCGACATCGAGGAAATCGCAGGCTCGCTCCCATCTGACCCAGAGCGGCTGCGGCGTATCGAACATCTCGCGTTGGCGTTCCAGCAGCCGGACGTTCTCGGCGTCGAGCACCGCGAGGATGAGCTGTCGCTTCGAGCCGAAGTGGTAGTGGATCTGGCTGAGCGGCACGCCAGCGGCGTCCGCGACCGCCCGAGTCGAGAGGTTGGCGTACCCGTCGGAAAGCAGGCGTCGGCGAGCCGCCGCGAGGATCGCCGTTCGCGTGTCGGCCGTCGCCTGATCACGTCGCTCGCCGCGCGTCCGACCACGCGTCTCGCCTGCCTCCACCATGCCGCGAGCATACGACCCACCGCTCACGAGGCCACCACGTAGACCGCGGCCAGGATCAGGGCGATCCCGAGCGGGTGGGTGAGACGTCGACCGCTGGGCAGATTCTTCTCGACCGCCGTCAATGCCCCGAGCGCCAGCATCGCGACGACGCTGCCGAGACCGACTCCGAACATCACCAGCATCAAGGACCAGCAGCAACCGACGCAGAAGGCCCCGTGGGCGATCCCCATCGCCAATGCCTCGCGTCGCTCAGCTGTCCCTCGCCACCGGTTCGCGACGAACCCGAGCGGGCTCCGACACTCATCCAGACACCTGTCTCGGATCGGGCTGAACTGCCAGAGACCGGCGACGAGGAGCGTGGACCCGAGGATCAGTTGCGGATGCTCAGCCAGCGACGGGATGGCATCGACTCCCGCGTGGATGCCACGATCGAGGATCCAGGCACCCAGGCCGAACCCGGTCCAGATCACGAGGTAGCCGAGCAGGAGCAGGACGACGAGCAGCCCGGGCTCCCGCCGGCGACGGACGAGCGCCCCGAACGTGATGACCAGCGGGATGCTGGACGGCAGCATCATCGCCACGATCATCACCATCCAGCCGAGACTGAATAGCGCAGCCTCGATGGGCAGGAGACCGGTGCCGCCAGCGTGGCCGAGGAAGGCCCGATACGGCGAGCTTTCCCACCACCACAGCGACAGCCACGCGACCACCGCGAGCGCGCCGAGTGCCCCGGCAAGGACAAAGCGGTCGCGCCGCGGGTCACGCAGATGGCTTGGAGTGAACATGGCCTCGAAGCCCGACGTCGATCAGGCTGCGAAGCGGAAGTGGCCCTGCAGGGCGTTGTGGCCCTCGAGCTCCACGCTCGGGATGCCATGGCTGCTTCCGTCCCGCCGGTAGCGGCTCGCCTTGGCGGCATACACGGGCGACCCAGGAATGGTGCTGAACACGGTCTCGGCGAGTGTCGTCGGCTTGCCCGTCGCGCCGACGTAGGGCGCCATCTCGGCCTCGACCAGCGAGCCCATGACGAGCTTGCCCTTGCCGCCATCGACGGTGAAGGTGATGGGCGTCCGCTCGACTCCGACCACCTCGCCGATCAGCCCCGCGAGGTCGGCCACGGCGCCGCCCAGCTGCCCGGTGAACAGGCGCAGCAGGGCGCCCTCCTGCGCCTCCGAGGCCCGGTCATCGACGAAGACGACGGCCGTCCACGACTTCGGCTCGAGGATGTTGCGGGGGATATGTGCCGAGACGGCGATCGTGAGGCCGTCGACGTCGACGCCCTCGATGGTCCCCTTGTCGATGCCCCAGGCGATCGTCGTGTCGCAGGTCTTGTAGTCGGGATCCTCGCCGACCCAACAGGGGCACAGCACGTTGCACGTGCAGACCTCGAGCAGCCGGCCTTCGATCTCGTATCCCATGATCGCGCTCCTCTTCCCGGTGGTCGCTTTCGCGACTAGTTCGGTCGACTGACCGATATCGGTCGAACGACCGAACGATACCGCTGAAAGGGACGGTGTCAAGAGGGAAAGAGCGACATTCGGTCGCAACATGGCCCGGCTATCGCCCGGACACCTGCTACGATCGACCGGTCAGCATCCCGCGCGGCCCTGCCACGGTCGCGTATCAGCGGAGATCCCTTCGTGACCAGCCCTTCCGTCGACCCGGACGACGTCGCGCCGTCCGTCCGCGACCTCGACACGATCGTGTCGCTCTCGAAGCGGCGCGGCTTCATCTACCCGTCGTCCGAGATCTATGGCGGCATCAACGCCGTCTGGGATTACGGGCCGCTCGGCGTCGAGCTCAAGAACAACGTGAAACGCGCCTGGTGGCGCTCGATGGTCCAAGAGCGCGACGACATCGTCGGTCTGGACGCGGGGATCCTGATGCACCCGCAGGTCTGGGTGACGTCCGGGCATGTCGGCTCGTTCAGCGACCCGCTCGTCGAGTGCGAGACCGACCACCGGCGTTTCCGTCTCGATGAGCTGCCCGGCACCGAGGGGCTGTCCGCGACCGAGCTCCAGGACCCCGCGATCGTCGAACGCCTCGGACTGCGATGCCCGGTCGACGGCGGGCCGTTGTCGGCGCCTCGCCGCTTCAACCTCATGTTCAAGACGTTCATGGGGCCGGTCGAGGAGGACGCGGCGATCGTCTACCTGCGGCCCGAGACCGCCCAGGGCTCGTACGTGAACTTCAAGAACGTCCTGCAGTCCTCGCGCAAGAAGCTGCCGTTCGGGATCGCCCAGATCGGCAAGTCGTTCCGAAACGAGATCTCGCCGGGCAACTTCGTGTTCCGGATGCGCGAGTTCGAGCAGATGGAGATGCAGTACTTCGTACGGCCGGAGGCGGAGGCAGCCGCCGCCTTCGAGACATGGTTGCCGGCGCGCCGCGCGTGGTACGAGCGCTTCGGCGTGACACCCGACCGGCTCCGACTGCGCGAGCACGCGCCCGATGAGCTCGCCCACTACGCGAAGAAGGCGGTCGACGTCGAGTACCGGTTCCCGTTCGGCTGGAAGGAACTCGAGGGCGTTCACAACCGCGGCGACTTCGACCTCTCCCGCCATTCGGAGGCGAGCGGCGAAAACCTCGAGTATTTCGACCAGGCAACGAACGAGCACCTGATCCCGTGGATCGTCGAGACGGCGGCGGGCGCCGATCGAGCGGCCTTCACCTTCCTCATCGACGCCTACCGCGAAGAGGAGGTCCGCGGCGAGACGCGCGTCTCGCTGGCACTCCATCCCGATCTGGCCCCGTACAAGGTCGCGGTGTTGCCGTTGCTCAAGAAACGGCCCGAGATCGTCGAGCTCTGCCATCGCATCAAGGCCGACCTGCAGCGGCACATGATGGCCGTCTACGACGACACGGCGGCCATCGGCAAGCTGTACCGGCGCCAGGATGAGATCGGGACGCCGTGGTGCGTGACGGTCGATGTCGAATCGTTGGACGACGGCGCCGTCACGGTCCGCGACCGTGATTCGATGACGCAGGAACGGGTGCCGGTCGAGGGCGTTACCCGGCTCATCCTCGACCGCCTCGAGGCGGCGCGGGCGGGTACCGTTTGAATTGCCGAGCGGCACGGCGAGGGCGCAACGGATCCCGGGTCGCGCGGGTTCTTATCGATGATGGATACCGCGAGAGATCTGATCGTCGCCTTCGATACGCCGCTCGGGGTCTGCGCCATCCGTTGGACGGACGCGGGCATCGCGAGCGTGCGCCTGCCGAGCCAGCGAACGGCCGCGCTCCCACGGGTCGCCGACGTAACGGCAGTCCCCGACGCTGTGCACGTCGCCATCGACGGGATCGTGGCGGTCCTCGACGGCGCACCGCTCGATCTCGGGTTCGTTCCCCTCGACGAACGCGGGATCGACCCGTTCCGTCGGGCGGTCTATGCGGCGACCCGGACCATCCGTCCCGGTTCGATCGCCACCTACGGCGAGATCGCGCGGACGATAGGCCAGGCGGATGGCGCGCGTGACGTGGGGGCGGCTCTCGCGAGGAACCCGTTCCCCATCGTCGTGCCGTGCCATCGCATAGTCGGCGCCAAGGGGAAGCTGACCGGGTTTTCCGCGCCTGGCGGCCTCGAGACGAAGCGGCGCATGCTCGAGCTCGAGGGTGCGCCCGGCTACGGCCAGCAGACGCTGTTCGCGTAGGTCGCACGATCACCGCGAGCGAGCTCCAGCGCGCGGTCATCGATTGGCTCGAGCTGCTCGACGCGGGCCAGCGCGAGGCCGCCACGTTCGCCTTCGACGATCCGGAACGGCTCGTCTGGGCGTTCACGCCAGGCGATCGACAGGGGCTCGCGCTGCGCGACATGGCGCCGGCGCATCGGGAGGCGGCGATGCGTACGTTGCGGGCCGGACATCAGCGCGCGCGGGGCGAGCGAGGCCGCCGCGATCATCGCGTTGGAGACGGTCCTCGGCGCGATCGAACGCGACGCGGGGCGTTCGAACTGGCCGCGGCGCGATCCGATCCTGTACTGGTTCGCCGTCTTCGGCGATCCGTCAGGCCTGTCCGGAGTGCCCTGGATGTGGCGCGTCGGCGGCCACCACATCGCCATCCACATGACCGTGCTCGACGGCGAGATCGTCGGCAGCTCGCCGTCATTTCTCGGCGCGAACCCCGCGGTGATCCCGACCGGACCGCGCGCCGGCGAACGGACCCTGATCGGGGAGGAGACGCTCGCTCGCGAGCTGGTGATCGGCCTCACAGGCGCCGCACGGACCGACGCTATCGTCGACCCCGTGGCGCCACCGGAGATCCTCACCTCCAACGCCGCCCGCGCCGATCCCGGGCGCGTGCCGCGCGGCCTCGCGCACGCCGACATGCCATCCGAGTCGCAGGCCCTGCTCGAGGCGCTGATCCGGCACTACCTCGGCCGAGCCGCCGACGACATCGCGTCGGTTGACTGGCGACGAGCCGTCGCCGACGGCCTCGCCGAGACGACCTTCGCGTGGGCTGGCGCGACGGAACCAGGGCGCGGCCACTACTACGCCGTACGCGGCGCGCGGCTCCTCATCGAGTACGACAACACCCAGAACGGCGCGAATCACATCCACAGCGTGTGGCGTGATCTCGCGAATGACTGGGGGGACGACACCCTAGCCGCTCACTACCGGGCGAGTCATCCTGCGGCTCGCGACCGGCGCTCTCGAGGGGGCTAGCTGCCTCCCGGTTCGTTCGGGCACGAGGGAGGTTTCCGGACCAATGATGGCCATCTTCGGCGCGATCGTCCCGAGATTCGCGCTCTTCGTCGGCTGGTACAACGACCCCGGGTTCTGGAACGCCGTGTTCGGCTCGCAGGTCTTCTTCCTGCTGGGGTTCATCTTCCTGCCCTGGACGACGCTCATCTACGGCCTGGCGTCGCCCAACGGGATGAGCATCATCAACTGGATCTTCCTGCTCTTCGGTGTGCTGATCGATCTCGGCACCTGGGGGATCGGCTTCTTCGCGGCTCGCAAGCAGAGCTCCTACTACCGCGGGACCTGATCTCGGGACCGTTTGCGCCACCCAGCAAGCCGCCCAGGGTCGATGTTCCCTACTTGCCGACGTGGCAACGGACCGCCCGCTAGCCTAAGTCCTTCCGTAATGACCGGGCCGCGCCGACCGCGATCGCGGCGGCGCCGATCACGGCTGTCGTGACCAAACCGCGATGCGTGTCCGCCCAGAGCAGCGGACTCGAGTCGGACGCCATGTCGTCGAACGCGCCGTGCGCGCCGACTCGCGCCGCGACCGATGTGTCGAGGTTGTCCGGGGACCCTGGTCTCGCAGGGTCGTCCGACATCTGGCCCGTCCACGCCCGATCGGCGAGATACCGATCCATCAGCCCCGGGGCGATCCGCTGGCCCAGGAGGGCAGCGATGGTCGGCCAGCCGACCGATAGCTCGCGACGTTCGTGCTCGGCCGCCCAGACGATCGCCCGCGCGGCGACCTCCGGCTGGTAGACCGGGGGGAGCGGCTGCATCGCCCGCGGCAGCCGGCTCCGTACCCAGCTGAACTGCGGCGTGTTCACCGCTGGCAGGTGGACCATCGTGACCCGGACGTGGCTCCCGTCATGGAGCAGCTCGCAGCGGAGTGCGTCGGTGAAGCCGCGGGCCGCCGCCTTGGCACCGCAATACGCCGACTGGAGGGGCACGCTTCGGTAGGCCAGACCGGAGCTGACCTGGACGATCACGCCGCGGTCTCGGGGCCGCATGCGCCGAAGGGCGGTCTGTGTCCCGTAGACGGTCCCGAGATACGTGACGTCGGTTACGCGCCGGATCTCCTCGCTGGGCAGCTGATCGACCGGTGCGAGCGTGCTCGCCATCGCGCCGTTGACCCAGACATCGATCGGGCCGAGGTCAGCCTCGACCCGCGGCGCCGCCGCCTCGACGGCTTCAGGGTCCGCGACATCGAGCGGGAGGGCCAGCGCTCGCCGACCTTTGGCGATCACCTCGGCCTCCGCCGCCGCTAGACGGTCGGCGTCCCGGGCGATCAGCGCGACATCGTAGCCACGCCCGGCGAAGGCCCTGGCAGTGGCTCGCCCGACGCCAGCCGAGGCGCCGGTGATCACGACCACACTCATCGTCGGCCTCCTTCCGAGTGCCCGTCCATCAGCGAACGGCTGTCACCAGTCGCGATCCGCAGGGCCGTCGCCGTGCGTCCCGGCGCGTGGTCCAGGACCCAGCCGAGGAGGCGCGGCACGATCCCGTCCGTGCCGGTGACCGCGTCGGGTGGCGGGACGCCCAGCACATGCAGGGTTCCCTCCTGCTCAAGGACCGTGTGGCTCGCGGACCCGTCGGCGTCGCGGTCGAATCGGATCGTCGCCACCGCGTGGCCGACCCTTAGCCCGTGGAGTGTCACGGTCGGGAGCCAGACCGGCAGACGCGGTCGCACCAGGCCGAGCACACCGGCCGGGGCGAACGGATACAGCCCAAGCATCACCTGGAGCAGCTGGACGGTCGCGCTGGCCGACCAGGCCTGCGGGCTCTGCGAACTGGGGTAGGGAAGGGGCGTCGGCAGATCGCTCCGATCGTGGCCGGTCAGAGCCTCTGGCAGGCGCAGGTCGCGGCAATAGGCGATCGCGGCGAACATCCCGTCGAGCAGCTGGTCGACGTGGTCGTCCAGACCGTAGCGCTTGAAGCCGAGCGCGATCGTCGCGTTCTCGACCGGCCACACGGCGCCGAGGTGATAGGCGAACGGGTTGTACGACGGATGCGCGGTGGACAGTGTCCGGATCCCCCAACCCGAAAACAGGTCATCGGCCATAAGCCGATCCGCGATCCTCGCCGCAACGGCCGGTGGCACGATCCCGGTTCCAAGCGCGTGCCCGACGTTGGAGGCCATCGTCCGGACCTGCTGCTTGTCCGGGTCCAGGGCGAGCGCGTAGAACCCCTCGTCATCCACCCAGTAGGCCTGGTGCCACGCGTCCCGCAGAGCCGCTGCTCGGCGGAGAAGGAGATCCGCACGCTCGAGCGGCTCGTCCAGCGCGACGAGCACCTCGGCCATCCGTTGCAGCGCCAGGTAGTGGAAGGCCTGCTCCTCCACCGTCGCGATCGGGTTCGGCACGATGCGCCCATCGGGGTACCGGATCGCTTCGTCGGAATCCTTCCAGCCCTGGTTCTTGAGCCCCTTGGACGACAGGCGCCGGTATTCGAGGAACCCGTCGTTGTCCGGATCGCCGTCGCGCTCCGCCCACTCGATCGCTCGCAGCGCGGCGTCCCGATGCTGCTCCAAGAGCGCATCGTCGCCCGACCAGTGCCACGCCTCCGACAGCCCGAGCAGGAACATCGAGCCGGTCGTCTGGGAGCCGAAATACGCGCGATGCGGCAGAACCCCGAGCATCGACAATGGCCCGCGACGCATCTCGTGCACCATCCGACCGGGCTGCGCCTCGGTCCACGGGTCGGTCCGATCGGCCTGCGTCTCGGCCGCGATCGCCAGCGCACCACGCAGCGGCTCGACACCGAGCATGGCTGCCTGCCAGCCCGCCGTGAGCGCATCGCGCCCGAAGAACCCGGTGAAAGACGGGACGCCTGCGTTCGGTACCCAGGCTGACCCGTCGGTCGACGGCTCGAGCTCCCAGGCCCGCAGCGCGAGGAGATCGTCGGCGGCGCGCTCGACGGCTGGACCGACGAGCGCTTCCGGCGTCGACACCCTCGTGCGCGAGGCACGCCACGTCTTTGCCAGCGAACGATGGGCCGCGGCCTGGTCCGGTGTCCGCCACTCCCCGTTCGAGAAGGACGCGAATGTCAACGTGATTGTGCGGCCGCTCTGCGCCTCGAGATCGGTGTCGTAGACGAGGCGCCGGGCCGTGGGCGTATCCAGCGCCTCGATCCCCGTCGGGGCCGGGTCGAGATGGATGGCGACACCGCGGACGTCGAGGTTCCGCTCGTGCCGCCGCGTCGCACGGAACCCGAGACGTCCCGCCGTCGCGTCCCAATCGACCGTGATCGTGGCGTCGGGTGCCCCGTCAGGAGCTCGAAGCCGGTCCGCGAAGTCGGCGTCGAGGTCGATCGTCAGTCGCGTCGTGGCGGGGACCATGGATTCGTTGCGGACCGTGATCGTCTCGGCCATGCCGCAGCCGATCCGCCGATCGACGTGCACGGCCCACGCGTCCTGTGGCAGATGCGGCCCGTCTGCTGTTCCGCCGAGACGACGGATATGGAGCGTGGCCGACCAGCGGTCGGCGAGGCCGACGCTGGACCCGACCGCCGTTGGTCGCCGCTCATCGAGGTTCAGGACGTAGCGCGAGACGATCCGGGTGTCGAGGTCATACAGGCCGGTGTCCGGCCCGTCGATCGACCCATCACCGCGGCACACGAGCACGGTGTAGCCACCGTGGGCGACCGAACGAGCCGGTCGGATCGGATCGATGTCGGCGCCCGTCGGTCCGGACGGCGGCGCTCCGACGGCCCGTCGCCGAAGGCTCGTTTGCCGGGCAGGCTGGCCCGTCATGACCATCCGTTCACGGTGTCGGTACGGGCGTCACAGGGGTATCGCCGCGGTGAAGCGAGGAGATACGGCCACGTGAAGAGAAAAGGCACCGCGTTCGGGATCGCCTCGGGCGCCGACATTCACGTACGCACGTTGCGCCGCGGGACGTCCGGGGGCTACCGTTCCCCGCCATGGAGGTGGTGGATCGCTGGTCGGTGCTCGACGGCCACCTTCCGCGTCCCCTCCGCAGCGACCTCGAGGAGCGTCTGTGGCGGCCGATCGAGGCGCAGGCCTCCCTCGAAGTCCTGTACGACGACCCTGGCTTCATCGCCGACCCGGGTCACCACCCGGCGATCTTCGCGGACCACGGTGTCGTCCACGTCCGCGATGTCGCGGCCGGTCTCGTCCGGTTGCTCGACACCGTCGACGGTGTGCTTCTGCCCGCAAGACCGGCCGCCCGCCAACGGTTCGTCGAGACCATCGGCGTGGCCCTCGCGTATCTCCACGACATCGGCATGGTCGACATGTCCGTGGTTGGCCGACGAACGCACCCGCAGTTCGCGGCGCATGCCGCCTTCGGCGGCGATGTGGATGCGCTCATCGAGCACCTGGTCGCGCCGGGGCTCGTCCGCGACCGCCTCGAGGCGATCGCCGTGGAGGCGCCGTTCGCCACCCAACTCGATCTCGTGGTCCGCGAGATCCTGAGCCTGAGCGTCGCCCATAGCAAATCGACGATCCCGGCGCCCGTCCTGGACGACCGGGTGGCCCTCCGGACGAGCGTCCAACGTGTCGTCTTCACCCCACTGGAGGTCCATCGTGCCAACGTGGGTCGACCGACGGTCGGCTCGGAGACGCCGATCGCGTTCGCGGCCAACACGGATCGATACGAGGACCCGGCCCGCTCATTCGAATGGCTGGCTGCGTCGAGCGGACCCCAAGCCGAGCTGGCCGATGACGTCATCGACGCCGTGCGTGCCCTTAGGGCGGCCGACGTCCTCCGTCAGCGGGGAACGGTGCTGCGCACCTCTGGCGGCTTCGAGTTGTGCATGGACTCCCGGACCGCCCAGGCCGTCTGCACGCTCCGGCCGGACACCGGCGACGCCGTCTACGTCATCACGTACGACGACGACCGGGGCGCCGGCGAGGCCAATATCCGGGTCGCGTTCGTGACGCCCCAGGGTCATCTCCGGATCGCCTTCCACCGCGGCAGCTTCTTGAACGAGACCGCGGCGCACCGGGCCGCTCGGAGCGTGGCCGACGTGGTGGAGGACATCGTGGCCGACGTCATCCCATCCTTCAGCGGCACGACGGTCGGCGATGGCCTGGAGCCGCCAAGCCGCGCGATCGAGGACGTCGAGATCCAGCTCGAACGACCCGACGACCACCCAGGCTTCGCCGATGCCGTGGCGGCGCTGATCGCCGAGCGGGACCCGTCGCTGGCGCGCCGGCTCGTGGTCGTCGCGGACGTGGAGGGTGCCTCCCCGGATGAGCGCCGCCGCTATCACGGCGGCGATCCGGTCGACCCAAACGGATCGGACGCGGACGACGTCCTGCGCGGGATGGGCGCATGCGGCGTCGACACCGACGGCCTCGACCGCGCCACTGCCTTCTCGGAGGTCCGCCGAGCGACGATCCGGCCGGGCGAGGCGCTCGTCGCGCGTGGTTCACCGCCGGCCTTCGTCTATGTCCCGACGGCGCCCGGGCTTGTCGTCCGACCCGACGGCGGCTACGCGCCTCGGCCGCTCCATCCGTGGATCCCGGTCGGCACGACGGGGGTCATCCGCCGCGCCGAACGCAACGCCGGCATCGAAGCGGAGCACGAGGTCGACGTCATCATCATCCCGGGCGAGCTCTACGCGCGTGCCTGGTTGCATCCGCTCCAACCCGAGGAGCTCGCCGCGCGACTGCGTGCCTTGGTGACGACGTCGTGACGATGACGACGATCGAACGTGTCGTCGCCCTCCAGCGCGTGGCGCTGTTCGCGGACGTGCCCGGCCGGACGCTGGCCGGGCTGGCGCGGCGCGCGACGGAAGTGGACGTCGATGAGGGCGCCCCCGTCATCGTCGAGGGGGCGGTCGAGGAGCATCTCTTCACGGTCGTGCGGGGCACGCTGCGCGTTCATCACGGTCCGCGCGAGATCACCACCCTCGGGCCAGGCTCGACGGTCGGTGAACTCGCCGCGCTCGTGCCCGAGCCGCGCTCCGCCTCCGTGTCGGCCATCGAGCGATCGACGTTGTTGCGCATCGACAAACCGGTGCTCGACGAATTGCTCGCCGACCGGCCGGCTCTCGCCAGCGGCATCATCGCGGCGCTCGTGGGCATGGTCCGCGAGCGCGTCCGCGCCCAGACCGACACGACCTCCGCATGACCGGGCCGGGCCGGCTCGGCGGCTCGGTCATCCCGTGGCTGATCGCCCAGTCGTTCGTGTTCGGCCTCGTCGCGGCCCTGCTCGGGATCGTGGCCAACGCGATCTTCCTCGACGCTTACGGCGCGGGATGGCTGCCCGTCACTTACATCGCCATCGGCGTCGCCGGCGTCGTGGTGTCGGGTGCGGTTGCGAGGAGTGCACGGTCCGCCGCGATGATCCGCATCGCGCTGGCCGTCCTGGGTGGGGCCACGGTCATCCTCCTGGTCAGCTGGCTCATCGCCGCGACGGTCGACGCGCCGTGGGTCTCTATCCCGCTGCTCGTCCTCTTCCCGATCCTCATCCAGCTCGGGTTCGTGTTCATCGGCGGGCAGGCGGGTCGCCTGCTCGACATCGCCGGTATCAAGGCGAGCTTCCCGCGGATCATGGCCGGGTTCCCGATCGGCGCCATCGTCGGCGGCCTCCTCGGTGGCGCGCTGGTCGGCGTGACCGGGCGCGTGGAAGACCTGCTTCTCGCGACCGCGATCACCCAGGGCGCGTTCGCGGGACTGGTCTGGGCGACGGGCCGGCGTTTCATCGCGCAGCTGGCGCCGGTGCAGGAGGGAGCCGAGTCCCTCGGGCCGCCGCCGCCAGCGGCGGAGGGAGGCGCCCGGCCGTCGCTGGGCGCGCTGCTGGCGCGGCGTTTCGTCGCGTTGATCCTCGGCTACCAGGTCCTGTCGGCCCTCGGCAGTCAACTCGCCGACTTCCTGGTCTACGATCGCGCGGCTGCCCGGTATCCGGACCCGGCCGATCTCGCCGGGTTCCTGTCCGGGTACACCTCGGTCATGAACGTCGTCAGCATCGCGTTCCTGGCCGTCCTCGCCGGCCCGCTGCTCCGACGCTTCGGCCTCCGTCTCGGCATCACGGCCAACCCGCTCGTCCTCACCGTCTTCGCGGTCGCGATGATCGTCACGCTCGTCGTCGACGGTGCGGCGTCGCTGTCGCTGCTGATGGTGGTCTCTGCGGCACGGATCGCCGACATCGCCCTGACCGACGGCACGACGCGGACGTCGATCAATGCCACGTACCAGGTCCTCGCAGAGCGCGATCGCCTGGCGGTCCAGGCGGTCGTCGAGGGCATCGGCGTCCCGGTGGCGATCGGGATCTCGGGCGTGCTGATCCTCGTGCTCAACGCGCTGCCCTCGGCGCTCGCGGCGACGATCGTCGTGACGGCGGTCACGTGCCTGGTCTGGTCAGGTGCCGCCGTCCTCCTCGTCCAGGCCTACGGCCCGGCGCTCGTCGACGCACTCCGACGTCGACGATGGCTCGACGTCGACGCGGTCCTCGAGGCGACCGGCGAGGACGAGGCGCTTGCCCGCGGCCTGCTCGTGAGCCCCGACCCGCGGGCGATGCGCCTGGGTGTCGACCTCCTGGGCAGCCTCGATCAGGCGACGGCCGGCCCCGATCTGCGCGCGCTCGCCGACGATCCGCGAGCGGACCTGCGGATGGGTGCCCTCGCTGGACTCACCGTGGCCGGCGACGCCGTTGCGCGGGAGCGGCTCCGTGCGGCGGTTCGCGCCACGACCACCTCGGCGGATCCGGCGGACCGGCTCCGAGCCGCCCGCGCGCTGGAATGGCTCGACCGCGGTGACCGCGAAGCGGCCGGCGCACTTCTCGTCGATGCGGACGTGGCGGTCCGCCGCGCCGCCCTCGAGGCCGTCCAGCACGGCGATGCGTTCGCAGTCCGCGCTGTCCTCGCCGCGCTCCGGGACCCGGCGACGATCGGTGCCGCGGTCGGAGCTGCGGAGCAGCTCGGGGATGCACTCCTTCCGAGGCTCGAGGCGAGGTTCCACGACCGGCGCGGGGCCACAGGACCGGACGTGGTGCGGCTCGTGCGCTCGATGACCACACGGAGCCGGGAGAGAGATCAGGTCCTCGTGCAGCACCTCGGGCATCGAGACCGGGAGGTCAGTCTCGCCATCATGGAACGGCTCGCGGACGCCGATCCGATCTCGCCCGAGCATGGCGGTGCGCTCGACAAGACCCTCGCATCGGATGTCGCTCACGCCGCGCGGATCCTCGCCGCGCGAACGGCCGACGAGGTTGTGCTGGATGACCATCCCGTTCGTGCCCTCCTGATCCGTGCTTTGGCCGACGAATGGGACCTCGTCCGGCGGCGGGTGATCGCGAACTGCCTGGTCCGCCGCGGCACGGACCGTTTCGCTCCCGTGCTCGCGAGCCTCGATCTCGAGGGGCATGCGAGTGCTCTCGCGGTCGAGGCGCTCACCGTCGAGATGGGTGCGGACGAGGGTGCCACGGTCCTCGCCGTCATCGACCCCGGCCTCGGTGACGCCGATCGGCGGGGCCGCCTCGGTTCCCCGGCCGACTCGCCGTCAGACGCTGATGGCTGGCTCCGCGAACTCATCGAGGACCCGGACGACATCTGGCGATCGCCGTGGCTTCGCGCCTGCGCCATCCACACGGCCGCCGCCCGCGGCGTCCTTCACGCGATGGACACCACCGCCGCCCACGCCCTCCGCGACCCGATCATCGACGAGGAGCTCGACCGCGCTGCGGCCGCCTAGTCGACCTCGTCAGCCTCCGCCGCGGCGTCGGCCGCGCCGGCCACGCCCCGCGGCTCCTTGCCCTTCGGCCAATAGAGCTCCTTCTTGACCGCCGTCTCGGGCAACCCGAGATCGAGCAGCGTCCCTTCGGCCGAGATGATCATGTCGGGATTGCCGCACAGGTACGCGATCGTGTCGTCGGGCCGAAGACCGAGCTCCTCCATGACCAGTGCGACGATCGATTCGACGCGGCCGGTCCGTCCGGTCCAGCCCGCGTTGGCCGGGTCGTCCGGGCGGGAGACGGTCGGGATGAAACGGACCGGATAGCCGCCGCTCGACTCCCAGTCTTCGAGGATGTCGCGGTACCCCAGGTCGCGGACGTAACTCACGCCGTTCAGGAAGACCGCCTTGCGCGGCTGTTTGTCGGCGAGGGTCTCGCGCATCATCGCGATGAACGGGGCATTGCCGGTCCCCGAGCTCACGAACAGATGGGTCCGGTCGTCGTCCGGTTCGAGCATGAACTTGCCCTTCGGGCCGATCATCCGCATCCGGTGCCCGACGGGCAGCTCCCACAGCAAAGGGGTGAACGTCCCGCCCTCCACGAGGCGGAGGTACATCTCGTAGCCGGTGTCGCCCGCGTCGCGCGGCGCCGACGCCACCGAATACGGCCGCTGGATGATCCTGCCGTCGACGAAGACCCCGATCGTCATGTACTGACCAGGCTCGAAGGGCGTCGGCACGCCGTCGAACTTGACCCAGAAGTAGGCCAGGCTCTCGTGCTGGTCGACGCGATTGATCAGCGACGCGTTGTAGCGCTCGTCATCGGCCGCGATGACGCCGGTCGGTTCCGCGGCGCCCGCTGGCGCGGCATTCGCAAGCTCGGTCACGGGCACGATGGTACCCGGCCGAACGAAGCTGGCGGGCCAGGGAGAGGCCCGCCCGCTTCGCGGAGGAGATGCGGGGTTCAGCCGCCGTTGTCGCCGTTGCCGCGGCAGGACACCGTCGGATTCCAATCGGAGAACGTGCCGTCCGGGTTCGACTTGTACAGCCAGTAGTGCCGCTCGTAGAAGCCGTCGGGCTCGATCCCGTAGCGGTTGCCGGACGGGACGTGCTTCATCGGCACGCCGAGGATCTCCGGGGCAGGGTTCGTTTCCGGCCCCACCCGGACCCACTCGAGCGCGACCAGCTTGTAGCCGCCGTTCCGCTGCGGCTCGTAGACCAGCGCCTCGGGCTGCAACGGATCGAGGGCCGGATCCATCACGAGCGGGAACTTGACGTAGTGCTGGCCCATCGTGCCGACACCCGGCTCTTCGGCGCAGACGTAGAACTTCTCGTAGCCGGCCTTCTTCGCCGCCTCGAGCGACTGGTATCGCGCCGTGACGCTGTGGACCTTCTTCAGGATGTCGGACTGGGCGTTCGTGCCGACGGCCAGCCCCAGGCCCAGGACCGTGAGTGCGACGCCCGCCGTGAACATGATCGCGAGTCGTCTCCGTTGCATGGCTCACCTCCGTGATGTGCCCCCTGGTCGCCCTCGGGGTCTCGATGGCCATCCACGCTCGCGCAGCGCCGACGCACCGTCATCGGTCGAACGACCGATGACATCGGACGAGGCCGACCTACACTGCGGGCACGATGGCGATGCTCGCGACGGTCCAGTGCCCGATCCTCGTCGGCCGGGACGAGATTCTCGCGGGGGCCGACGAGGCGATCGCGGGGGCCGCGGCCGGCCACGGTCGGACGTTGCTGTTCGCGGGCGAGGCCGGGATCGGCAAGAGCCGCCTGGTCCAGGCCATCGAGCGCCGCGCCCGCGCGAACGGGTTTCGCCACCACGGCGGCTCTCTCGCGCCAGCAGATGCCGACAATCCGCTGGCCATCCTCCTCGATCTCTTCCGCTCGATGCGCATGGACACGTCGCTCGCCGATCTTGGCGACGAGCTGTTGGCGCGCTGCGATGAAGCGGCGACCTCCGGCGGGACCTACAGCCGAACGCTTGTCGTCGATCTCGTCGATCGGATGCGATCGCGCTTCGACCGGCCGACGGTCCTCAGATTCGAGGACCTGCAGTGGGCCGATGACATCAGCCTCGAGGCGATCGGGGAACTGGCGCGGCTTAGTGCTGAGCTCCCTGTCCTCATCCTTGCCGTGTATCGCCGCGATGATTCTCCGCCTGGGACGCCACTGCGCGACTGGCGAGCACGTCTACTGACTCAGCGTCAGGCCGAGGAGGTCAAGCTCGAGCGCTTGTCCTTCGAGGACACCGCGACGATGACCACCCTCCTCCTCGCGACCGGCCTGCCTGCTCCGCGCGACGTCGTCGAGGCGGTGTTCGAGCGGTCCGACGGTCTGCCCCTCCATATCGAGGAGCTCATCGCTGCCGCGCGGAGCGGCGGGTCGATCGATGCGAGCGCGATCCGGGCCGCCGATGTCCCGGACACCATCGAGGACGCCATCCGCGCTCGCGCTGCACGGCGTACAGCAGACGCCCAGGCCGTGGCCCAGGCGGGCGCCGTCATCGGTCGATGCTTCCTGCCGTCGGTCCTAGCCGGTGTGATGGACCGGCCGATCGCCGAGCTCGAGGACGCGCTGACCGAGCTCGTCGACCACGGCTTCCTGTTCGAGTTCAGCACGATCGATGCTGGGTACTACGACTTCCGCCATCAGCTCCTGCGGGACACCCTGTATCGGACGATCCCGGAGCGCGACCGGCGTCGCTACCACGCGCGCGCCGGGGAGTTCGGATCGGCGCTGGAAGGCGCCAAGGAGGTCCACGCCTCGTTGCACTACGAGCGTGCCGGGCTTCCCGAGCTCGCCTACCACGCGGCACGATCCGGTGGGGATGAAGCCGCGCGCCTGTCCGCGCATCGCGAAGCGTTCGAGCTGTATCGGCGGGCGGTCGAGAACATGCCGAGCGAGACCTCGGACCTGGAGCGCGCCGAGCTGCTCGACGCGTACTCACTCCACGCTGCGGCGATCGAGGAGAACGGCATATCGGAAGAGATGGCGTGGGCAGCACGAGCCGCGTATCAGACCGCGGGGCGGCCGGAGATGGCCGCCATGATGATCTATGTCGTCCACACGATATGGCGACGGATGGGCCGGTCGGTCAGCGAACGACGCGCGATCATCCAACAGGGCGAGGCCGAGCTCGACGGCCTGCCGCCGAGTCCCGCTCTCGACGAGGCAGCCCGCTATCTCGCCTACGACCGGTTGATCACCGCGGTCGACGCCCACGACCTGGGCAACGCCCGCCGGACCGGTCGACCGCTGCTGGACACATTCGAGGCCGCCGGTGACAGCGACACCGCTCCGGCGATCGCGGCCCAGCTGGCGATGGTCGACGTGTTGTCGGGTGACCCGGATGCAGGGCTCGAAACCATGTCCCGGCTCGCGGACGAGGCGCGACAGAACCGCGCCGAGGAAGTCGGGGTCACCGCCTTCCGGGATACGGCCGTGATGGCGCTGCGCGTGATGGACTACGCGCGCGCCGAGGCGGCGCTGGCGGAGGGTCTCGCCTATGCCGACTCGATCCAGCAATCCCATTGCGCCCACGTGATGGCCGCTCTTACCTCCGAGACGGCGTGGGCCGCCGGACAGTGGGACGCCGCGATCCCGGCCGGAGCCCAGGCCATGGCGGATCGCGGCTGCCAGAGGGCGCCGAACATGGCCCGCTGGCCGCTCGGATACGTGGCATTCGGTCGGGGTGAGTTCGGCCGGGCACGCGACTTGCTGCGTGATGCTCTCGTGTTCGGCGACCAGAGCGAGATGATCTCGTGGCGGCTGCCGCCGATGTGGGGCCTCGCCGAAACGGATCTACTGGCCGGCGACACGCACGAGGCGATGGATCGCTGCGAGTCGGCGCTCGCGCTGTGTATCGAGACCGGCGAACGAGCCCTGCTGGCCCCGTTCGTCGTGACCGGCGTCCGGGCGTACCTCAACGCCGGTCGACCCGGTGAGGCCGAGCGGTGGCTGTCGCGCTGCGCCGCGCATCTCGCCGCGACGCCGGCATTCGGTCGCGCCGCCCTCGACCACGGTGCCGGCCTCGTCGCTCTCGCGGCCGGCTCGACCGGCACGGCGCGGACGTCGCTCGAGGCGGCGGTGGCCGGCTGGGACCGGCATGGGCGGCTGTGGGAAGGCCAGTGGGCGAGGCTCGACCTCGCCACCGCGCATATCCGCGCCAGCCGCTTCGCCGCGGCGGTCGCGATCGCTGCGGAGGTCCGCGAGACGGCGAGCCGGCTGGCCAGTCCGAGCCTGCTCGCACGCGCCGACGAGCTCGTCCGCCAGGCCCGAGGCCGCATCGCCGTCGACGAGCCGTGGCGGCCGCTGACCGCTCGCGAGTTCGACGTCGCGCGCCTCATCTCCGAGGGCCGCACGAACGCGGAGATCGCCGAGGAGCTCGGCATCGCGCCGAAGACGGCCAGCTCGCACGTCGAGCACATCCTTGCCAAGCTTGGTGCCGCCCGACGTGCGGAGATCGCCGCCTGGGCGGCCAATGTCGATCGGAGTCCGGCTCCGCACTGAGCCCACTCGCACGAGTCCGACGCCGCGGAATGACGGCGTAGGACGAATATCGAGACGAATCGACCCTTGACGCAGTCCGGCCCCGACGTTTCGCTGCAGCGGATCGGGGGCTGACAGGCCACACCCGCGTAATACCGCGCGTCCGCGCGCGTCTTCAGAACAGTCCGTCGGGCTGATGTGCCGCGACGGTAGCTGAAGGAGCGCCTCGAATGCGTGATCGCCCCAGGTCACCCCGTGCGGTGGTCCCACCGCTTCTCCTGATCATCGCGCTCGTCGTGGCGGCGTGCGGAGGCGACGCGCCGTCCGCCACCGCACGCACGAGTCCAGCCCCCTCGCCCGGCTCGGGTCAGGCTGGCGCACCGGTCCCCGCCACACCCTCACCCGTACCGGCGTCGGCGCGGCCCTCACCACCGCTCGACGTCGTCGCCGCGTTCCGCTCCAAGATGGGATCGCAGCGAGGATTCGAAGCGCGTATCGACGGGACGGTGAAAGTCGGCGCGACCGCGCTGCCGGTCGAGGGCTCGCTGCTGGTGGATGGCCCCGATTCGCACCAGACGCTCACGTTCGACACGGGCGGCAAACCCCAGACGGCCGAGACGATGACGGTCGATGGAACGAGCTACGCCAAGCGTGGGGACGTCTGGTTCGCGACACCGACCACGCCCGATGCGGCAAAGGACACCGTCAACGCCGCATTCGGTCGCGCCATTGCCGGGCTGACCGATCTCGGCCCCACGTCGACGGATGGGCGCACGCTGCATCGATTGGTGCCGCCATCCGGAACGACGATGCCGATGACGTCCCTCGCGACCGCGCCGCAGGGCTCCTCAGACGGTGCGATGACGATCGAATTCTTTGCGGAAGCGGACGGCACGCCGGCGATCATCGCGCTCGACGCGACCTGGACCCAGAAGGTCGGCGACGCCGACCAGCCGGCATCGATGCATCTCGACATGGTCCTCGCCGATGGGGGGACGCCCGTGACGATCGATGCGCCGTCGCCGGTCTGGACGACCGGGAAGTCGAAGCGCCTCGGGTACACGATCGCGTACCCCACGGAATGGGATGTCGAGCTCGCCCGCAAGACCTCAGGTCTGGACACTTACTACGGGCTCGAGGGTGAGGCTCTCACCGCCACACGAACAACCAAATGTCGCTGCTCGCTCAATGCGTTGGCAACCGAATTGATCCGCTACGAGCGCCGACAGATCAAGGGCTTCAAGGCGATCGGCAACGCTACGACGCGCGTCGGAGGCTTGCGAGCACGTCGCATCGAAAGTCGAGGTACCTATCCGGGCGGGCGATCCTGGGACCTGACGTACCTCGTCGTCCGCGGCAAGTACCTGTTCGTCTTCGATTACAGCTCGGATGCTCCGCTGACGGCGAACGACAGAGCGGCCGCGGAGCAGATGATGAGGTCCGTGGTCTTCCACTAGATCAGACGCCCCGAACGCCTTCGAATCGCGCCGAGATCGCGACCTGAGCGAGCGACGTCGACCGGAGTCCTGCCCCGCATCGACCAGGTCCGGAGACGAGTCAGCAGCCCGGGACGGTCGGATCGGTCCCGCCTCGCCAAGCCTGCGAGGCGATCGGCGGCTGCCTCTTTGCGAAGGTCGGCTTGCCGTTCCAGTGCGAGCCACTCGTAGTCCTTCGGATTCATCGGAACCTCCACGGCGCTGGTTCTCCTCAAAGCGTCGTTCGCAAGGCTCGCGACGTCATCGGTCGAACAGCCGAGGAGGTCCCGGGAACATGCCGATCGGTCGAATGGGTCGAACGACCCACGTGGGCGCGGCCCGTGCGCGCGACCGTCCCGCAACCCTGATCCGAGCGTGTGCGCGGGTACAATCCCGCGATGACGACGACGACGACGCCCACGGCCGCCACGGAGCGGCCGCACAAGGCCGCGAAGCGCTACATCTACGCGTGGGGGGAAGGGGGCGCCGAGGGCAACGCCCAGATGCGCGACCTGCTCGGAGGCAAGGGCGCCGGTCTGGCCGAGATGACGATCGCGGGCCTGCCGACCCCGCCGGGCTTCACCATCACGACCGAAGCCTGTAACGACTACTTCGCCAATGGCGAGCGTCTCCCCGAAGGGCTGTGGGACGACGTGCTCGAGGCGGTCGAGGAGGTCGAGCGCCGGACCGGCAAGGGCTTCGGCGATCCCGCCAACCCGTTGCTCGTCAGCGTGCGCTCCGGCGCGAAGTTCTCGATGCCCGGGATGATGGACACGGTTCTCAACCTCGGCCTGGATCAGGACACGCTCAGGGGCCTGATCGCCCTCACGAGCAACGAGCGGTTCGGCTGGGACGCGTACCGGCGGTTCATCCAGATGTTCGGCCGGATCGTGATGGAAGTCGACGGCGAGCGCTTCGAGCACGCGCTGGACGCTGCCAAGGGGGCGCACGGCGCCAAGCAGGACACGGACCTCGACGCCGCCGCCCTCAAGTCGCTGACGACGGAGTTCAAGTCGATCGTCAAGGCCGACACTGGCCAGGACTTCCCGGACGACCCCTACGCCCAGCTCGACCTCGCCATCAAGGCGGTGTTCGCGAGCTGGTTCGGCAAGCGGGCGCGCGACTACCGGAAGAACCAGCAGATCCCCGACGACCTGGGTACGGCCGTCAACGTCGTGACCATGGTCTTCGGGAACATGGGCGACGACTCCGGCACGGGGGTCGCCTTCACCCGCGACCCGAACACGGGCGCGAAGGAGCTCTTCGGCGAGTACCTGACCAACGCCCAGGGTGAGGACGTCGTCGCGGGCATCCGGACCGCGCCGAAGATCGCCCAGATGCAGACCGACATGCCGGACGTGTATGCCGAGTTCCAGCGCATCGGTCAGCAGCTCGAATCGCACTATCGCGACGTCCAGGATCTCGAGTTCACGATCGAGCGCGGCCGCCTCTACATGCTCCAGACGCGGTCCGCGAAACGGACGGCGGCCGCAGCGATCCGGATCGCCGCCGACATGGTCGATGAGGGCGTGATCAGCAAGGAAGAGGCGATCGCCCGGATCGAGCCGGCCCACGTCGACCAACTGCTGCGCGACACCTTCGACCCCGACGCGCTCAAGAACGCGACCAAGATCGTCAACGGCCTCAACGCGTCCCCTGGCGCAGCGGTCGGGCGTGCCGTGTTCGACGCGGACACCGCGGTCGAGTGGGTCGCGAACGGCGAGAAGGTCATCCTCGTCCGGATCGAGACATCGCCCGACGACTTCCATGGCATGGCCGTCGCCCAGGGCATCATCACGGCCCGCGGCGGTGCCACCAGCCACGCGGCGGTGGTCGCGCGCCAGATCGGCAAGCCGTGCGTCGCCGGCTCGTCGGACCTGCTCATCGACTACGCCGACAAGCAGGCGCACTGCAACGTGACAGGCACCGAGTTCAAGGAGGGGGACTGGGTCAGCCTCGACGGCACGACCGGTGCCCTGTACGTCGGCAAGCTGCCGACGGTCAGCGCCCGGTTCGAGGACCAGCCCGAGCTCCAGAAGGTCCTGTCATGGGCCGACGACATCCGGCGGATGGGCGTGTGGACCAACGCCGACAAGCCCGAGGAGGCAGCCCAGGCCCGGAGCTACGGCGCCGAGGGCATCGGCCTCTGCCGGACCGAGCACATGTTCCGCGAGGGCGATCGGCTCGAGATCGTCCGTGGCGCGATCCTCGTCGCGAATCAGGCGACCCGCGCCAAGTCCAAGGCGGCGGCCGGCCAGTCGCTCAGCGCCGATGAGCGCGAGGCGATCGCCACCTTCGATGCCGCGATGGCCAAGCTCGAAGTCCTCCAGCAGGGCGACTTCGAGGGCATCTTTCGGGCGATGGACGGGCTGCCGGTCGTCATCCGGCTGATCGACCCCCCGCTGCACGAATTCCTGCCCAACCTCGAAGACCAGCTGGTCAAGGTCACGAGGGCCGAGGATGCCGGTGGGGCAAGCGAGGACGACAAGGAGCTGCTCGCGGCCATCAAGTCGATGCACGAGCAGAACCCGATGCTCGGGCTTCGCGGTGTGCGCCTCGGGCTGATGATCCCCGACTTCGTCAAGGTCCAGACCCGCGCGATCCTGAACGCCCAGATCGCGGTAAAGCGAGCGGGCGGCAACCCGATCGCGAAGATCATGATCCCGCTCGTCGGCCATCCCAACGAGCTCAAGCGGACCAAGGAGATCCTCGAGGCGGAGGTCGAGGCGGTAGAGGCCGCCGCAGGTGGCGTCGATGTCGACTACAAGTTCGGGACGATGATCGAGGTCCCCCGTGGCGCGCTCGTCGCCGACGAGATCGCCGAGGACGCGGCGTTCTTCAGCTTCGGCACGAACGACCTGACCCAGATGACGTTCGGCTACAGCCGGGACGACGCGGAGGGTGGCTTCCTCCTGAAATACGTCGAGGACGGCATCCTGCCGGTCAACCCCTTCCAGACGTTGGACGACGCCGTCGCCGGCCTGATGAAGGTCGCCGTCGACAAGGGCCGCGCGACGCGCCCGGACCTCGAGATCGGCATCTGCGGCGAGCATGGCGGCGACCCGGCATCGATCTTCAAGTGCGAGAAGCTCGGGCTCGACTACGTGTCGTGCTCACCGTTCCGCGTCCCTGTCGCCCGCCTCGCAGCCGCCCAGGCCGCCCTGACCTCAGCCGCCGAACGGGACCGCTGACCTCCGCTCGACCTCCGCGGCCCAGGTATCCACGCCCCTCGCCGCCGGTTTCGACAAACGTTTTCCCTGCGAAAACACGTTCGCAACACGTGAAGTCCGTTGTAGTCTAGGGATGTGCAGGGGGCTTGAGCGTGCAGGTCGACATCGAGTACTGGATCAACGCGCTGCGAGCCGGGATCGATGTTGTCCCGACCGTGTTGATCGCCATCGTCCTGCTTGGTGGCCCGACGGCCGCTTGGCTGCTCTATAAATTCGTGGTGCAGCCACGCACCATGCGAGCACGGGCGAAGGCGGCAGCGGGCGCGGCCATGTGGGTCTGTCCGACGTGCCGATCGGTCAACGATCTCGCGATGACCCGGTGCTATCGCTGCGTCGCGACGCCCAACGAGGACGAGCTCGAGGTGATCGACGCGAACCCGGCCGGCCCGATCCACCTGACGGCCGTCGGACCCGGGCTGAACTTGGGCCGTCGAGATGCGGATGGCGGCGCTCCGATCGCGCGGATCGAGCGAGCCGCGACGGTGTGGATCGAGGACGAGATGTGGGCCGAGCTCGAGGCGCGCCGTGACCGCGCGGCACTCCCCGACGTGGCCGCGATGACCGAGCTCGTCGAGGCGCCCAACGGTCGACGCGTCGCCCGAGCGCCTACGGTCATCCCGATCGCACCGGCTCGCCGCGCCGCTTTGGGGCGGCCGGACGTGTTACGACCGCGACGGGTCGTCGCCGCAGGCCCAGGGCAGGATCCTGACGATTCGCCCGCGGCGTGACGGCATCGCCACCTGAGCGAACCCGGCACCGGGTCCTGATCGTCGGCGGCGGATTCGCCGGCCTGTACGCGGCGCGGAACCTGCGCAGCGACCCCGAGGTGGCCGTCACCCTGCTCGACCGCCGCAACTTCCATCTCTTCCAGCCGATGCTCTACCAGGTCGCGACCGGCGCCCTCGCCCCGGGGGACATCGCCCAGCCGCTGCGCTCCGTGCTGTCGCGGCAGCGCAACGCCACGGTCATCCTCGGCGAGGCCATCGGCATCGATGTCGACAAGCGGGAGGTCCAGGTCTCGGACGGTGGGCCGATCGGCTACGACACGCTCATCGTGGCGACCGGCGCCCACCACACGTTCTTCGGGCACGACGACTGGGCGAAGCACGCCCAGGGTTTGAAGACCCTCGAGGACGCCATCGAGATCCGACGGCGGATCCTCATCGCGTTCGAGGCCGCGGAACGGGAAGCCGATCCGGAGCGGCGACGCGAGTGGATGACGTTCGTGCTGGTCGGTGGCGGGCCGACCGGCGTCGAGCTCGGCGGGTCCCTCGGTGAGATCGCCCGCGACACGCTCCGGCGCGACTTCCGCGCCATCGATCCCTCGGACGCCCGGATCATCCTCATCGAGGCGATGGATCGCGTGCTGCCGACCTTCCCGAAGGGGCGCTCAGCATCGGCGAGACGCCAGTTGGGGCGTCTCGGCGTCGAGGTCCGGACCGGGATGACCGTGACCCATATCGACGAGAGCAGCGTCCGCGTCCGCCCGACCGCCGACAAGGAGGCACCGGAGGAGACGATCCCGACCCGCACCGTCCTGTGGGGCGCGGGTGTCATCGCATCGTCCTTCGCGCGCAAGGTGGCCACGGCCGCAGGCGCCGAGACCGACCGCGCGGGTCGGGTCCTCGTCGAACCCGACCTCACCGTGCCTGGCCACCCGGAGATCTTCGTCGTCGGCGATGCGGCCGTGCAGCCCTGGAAGGAGGGCCGGGCGACCCCGGGGGTCGCTCAGGGTGGGATCCAGGGCGGGTCGTACGCGGCCAAGGTGATTCGCCGCCGGATCCTCGGTCGGCCGTGGAAGCCATACCGCTACAGCAACCATGGCGACGTCGCGGTCATCGGGCGGCTATCCGCCGTGACCGACATCCCGTGGATGGGCCCGTTCGGCCAGCAGGGTGGCTTCACCGCCTGGCTGCTGTGGCTTGGCATCCACATCGCCTACCTGATCGGGTTCACGAACCGCCTGGTCGTACTCACACGCTGGGCGTGGTCGTTCTTCACGCACGGCCGTGGGTCGCGCCTGATCACGGCCGGCACGCTGCTGCCACCGATCGAGGAGCCCGAGCCTCCGGCCGTGCCGCCGCCCGACGAGGACGAGCCGCAGCCCTAGAAGTCGATCACCTGCCGCACGTAGCGGCCCTCGCGCATCGCGTCGAACGCGTCCTCAACGTCGTCGATGGCGATCCGCCGATCGATCAGTCGCTCGACCGGCAATCGACCATCGAGCGTCCACGAGGCATATCGAGGGAAATCGATCGCCGGCTCCGCCGAACCGTAGTTAGAGCCGATGATGCGCCGCGCGCCGTCGACGAACGGGAAGACCTCGAACGAGGCGCGCTCGCCGATCGGCGTCATACCGACGAGCACCGCCGTGCCGCCGACCGGCAGCGACGCGATCGCCAGCTCGACGGTCGACGGGCGGCCGATCGCCTCGAAAACGTAGTCGGGGCCGCCGTCGGTCAGGTCTCGAAGGGCCGCGACGGTCTCGGCGGCGTCCTCGCCGGCGAGCAGCGTGTCGGTGGCGCCTAGCGAGCGCGCGACATCGAGCTTCGCCGGGACCCGGTCGATCGCCACGATCCGTGACGCCTGTGCCAGGACCGCGCCCATCACGACGGACAGCCCGACCCCGCCCAACCCGATCACTGCGACCGAGGAACCGGCAGGGACGGCGGCGGTCTTGAGCACGGCTCCCACGCCGGTGGTCACGCAGCAGCCGATGAGTGCCGCGGATCCCGGGTCGACACCGTCGGGGAGCGGGATGGCGGCTGCCGCCGGCACGACCGACGCCTCGGCCATCGTCGCGATCGCGCAGTACGACCGGACGCCACGGAACGCTGTCTCGCCGTCGAGCAGGCTGTGCCGGTACGACGGGGAGTCCGGGCACTCCCAGATCCGGCCGCGGCGGCAGGAGCGGCACACGCCGCACGGGATCAGCCACGACAACGCAACCAGCTCGCCGACCCGTGGCGTGGTCACGCCCGGCCCGACCGCCTCCACGACGCCGGCGCCCTCGTGACCCATCACGATCGGGGTCGGCCGGTCCCACTCCCCGTCGCGGACGTGCAGGTCGGAATGGCAGACACCGGACGCGAGCATCCGGACGCGGACCTCGCCCGCGCGCGGCTCGATCAGGTCGAGCTCGCGGACCTCCACCGGGCGGCCGATCTCGGGAAGGACGACGGCACGGACGGAGGCAGGCATCGACCCAGTATCGTTGCCGCATGGAGCCACTGCCCCCCGGTTTCCGCTGGCCCGACGGCTACCGTGCGGCCGCGATGTTCACCTTCGACGTCGATGCCGAGGCGGTCATGCTGACCGACCACCCCGAGGTCATCGACTACCTCGACGTCATCGGTCATCAGCGCTACGGGCCGCAGGTCGCGGTGCCGCGGATCCTGCGGATGCTCGATCGACGCGGGCTTCGGACCACGTTCTTCGTCCCGGGCTGGGTCGCCGAGACGTGGCCCGATGTGATCCGCTCGATCCGAGACGCCGGCCACGAGATCGGCCATCACGGCTACATGCACGAGAGCGTGCGCGGCAAGGACGAGGCGACCGAGGAGGGTTACCTCGTTCGTGGGCTCGAGGCGCTGGATTCGGTCGCCGGCGTCCGGCCGGTCGGCTATCGACCGCCGTCGTGCGACATGAACTTCCGCACGCCCGACCTCGTCGCTCGCCACGGCTTCATGTACAGCTCCGGGATGATGGATTCGGATCACCCCTACCGGTGGGCGTCTGGGCTGATCGAGCTACCGATGCACTGGAGCCTCGACGACTGGAACCGGTACAACTACGTGCCGGGGTATACCTCCTCGCCGATCCTGCGGCCGTCGGTGGTCTGCGACGCGTGGGGCGAGGAGCTCGACGCGATCGTCGAGGTCGGCGGGTTGTTCGACCTGACGATGCATCCGTTCGTCAGCGGCCGCCCGGCCCGCCTCGCCGCCCTCGAGAAGCTGATCGAGCGTGCACAGTCGATGGACGGAGTGTGGGTGGCGGCGGGCGACGAGATCGCCGCCTGGGTCGCGGGGCTGGATCTGCCGCCGGTCACGCACGAGCCCCCGAAGCTCGATCCGCGCTAGCCGGGCAAGACCCGAAGCACGCCCACCATGCCGTACTGCTCGTGGCCCGGCAGATGGCAGATGTACAGGTAATCGCCGGGCTGCTCGAAGACCACGGTCGTCGTCTTCGTCTCACCGGGCGCAAGCGAGACCTCGTTCGGACGCGCCCCGTGGTGCGTCTCTGTGCCCGTCCGGTGGCGCTCGTGGAACGCCGCATCGCCGACCAACCACTCGTGCTCGATCGGGTCGGTATTCACCAGCGTGACCCGAAGCGGTTGGCCGGCACGAGCCACGACCTCGGTCGGGGTGTAGTGGGAGAAGTGGATCCCGATCGTGGCCGACGTAGCCTGACCGCCGCGGGCCGGTCCTTCCGACCACACGGCGGCGAGCGCGGCCAGGCCGACCGCGATCAGGATCAGGCCGACGGCCCTCACGCGGGCCGCAACCTCGAATCGATCTGGTGCTTGGCGATCAGCCACACCACCCCGCCGATCCCCAACCCGATGAACGACACACCGGCGAACCAGCGGATCGCGGACATCACGGTCGGGTCGGAGGCACCCGGCATGTCGAGCCCCGCCGCGACGCGCGACGGCGCATTGGCGCCGGAGACGTCGACCGCGAGGTCGTAGCCGAGCTGCGGGGCCTTCGCATCGATGGCGACCTTGGTCAGCCAGGCCTTGTCGGGTACCCACTCCATGCCGCGGTCGGAGCGAAGGTCCGAGAGCAGCGAGTCCGAAGCAGGCGCCGCGTGCTCGACCGACATCCCGTTGAACCCGTCGGGGTAGGGGAGCATGGCCGGCGACTGGTCGGTCAGCAGGTACACGTCCGCCTGGACGACCTCGGCCTCGGTCTTGCCGAGTGCCAGGATCCGCAGCGGGACCCACGGGTTGTCGGTCGGGATCGAGATGTGGACCGGTGTCCCATCGCCGATGGTCTGGCCACGGGCCGCGGCCGCATCGCCATCGAACGCCGCCGCCAGGAAGATCGGGCTGCGTTGCGCGTAGAAGTCGAGGACCTCGGGCGCATCAGGCGGGAGGCGGAAACCATGGTCGGTCGCCCACGTGCCGACTTCCTCGGCGCCGCCCTTCAGGACGGTCAGGTCGAGCGCATCGATCGTGACTTCCATCAGGACCTCGGCACTCGCCGCGGGTGAGGCGGCATCGAGCGACAACAGCGCACCGCGTTCGCGGATCGGATCCGTCTCGCGCAGCAGCCGCTGGAGGGTCCAGTCCCCGCCCTTCTCGACGCTCGTCGGGACGCCGGGGAGTGGCGTGAGGCTGCCGAAGGCACCCCCACCCCCGGCGAATTCGAAGGCCGTCACGTAGTGCTCGACCCCGTCGTGATAGCCCGCGAGCGTCGTCGTTCGCAGGAGATTGACCGCCCCATTCGGACCGATGAGCCCGCCGCAGGCTAGAGCGGGGGCCGCGCTGATCGCGACCAGGAGGAGGCCGGCGGCGAGGGCGATAGACCGCCTGCCGGCACGGGTGATCGATCGCATCGAACGATCCTCCTGTGGGACGGACCCACCCCCCATGGGTCGGCTCCGTCAGGTCCTTCGGACGTTCGACACCGTCCTGATGTTCCAGTCCCGCACGGTTCTAGCCCCATCGCGCGGGTGGCAGTGCCCCGTCCGACCCGTCAGACTGCCCGGCATGCGTGTCCTGCCAGCCGCACTCGTCGGACTCCTGCTCGTCGCCCTGGCCGGCCCGATGGCCGTCGCGGCGGCCGACTTCCCGCCCAAGGATGCCCGCTACCACAACTACGCCGAGATGGTCGCCGAGCTCGACAAGGCCGTCGCCGACCATGGCTCGATCGTCCGGAAGTTCTCGATCGGCAAGAGCTACCAGAACCGGAACATCTGGGCGGCGAAGATCTCGGACAACGTCGCAACCGACGAGAACGAGCCCGAGGTGCTGTTCGACGCGCTCCACCACGCGCGTGAGCACCTGACCGTCGAGCAGGCACTCGCCGTGCTGCGCTGGCTGAGCGACGGCTATACGACCAACTCGACGGTGAAGCGTCTCGTCGACACGCGCGAGATCTACATCGTCTTCATGGTCAATCCGGATGGCGGCGAATACGACCTGACCGGTTCCCCGTACCGTGGCTGGCGCAAGAACCGGCAGCCGAACTCAGGTAGCTCGTTCGTCGGCACGGACCTGAACCGCAACTACGACTACCACTTCGGCTGCTGCGGCGGCTCATCCGGATCCCCGTCGTCGCTCAACTACCGCGGTGCCAAGGGCTTCTCGGCGCCCGAGACGCGCGCGATGCGGGACTTCATCAACAGCCGCGTCGTGAACGGCCGGCAGCAGATCACCGCAGCCATCACGTTCCACACGGCCGGCGAGCAGGTGCTTTGGCCGTACGGCTACACGTTCGCCGACGTGCCGATCGACATGACTCGCGACGACCATGCCGCGCTCCAGGCGATCGGCCAGAAACTGGCAGCCAAGAACGCGTACCGCCCGATGCAATCGAGCGGCCTGTACATCACCGACGGCGACGAGATCGACTGGGCGTACGGCCGCCATCGGATCTTCATGTACACGTTCGAGATGTATCCGGATCCGTCGACGTCGCTGAGCCGCTTCTATCCGCCGGACGAGGTCATATCGCGCGAGACGACCCGCAACAAGACCGCGGTCTTCTACCTGATCGACGTCGCCGGCTGCGTCTACACCCCGATCGGAAAGAAGCAGACCCATTGCGGGCCGTTCAACGACGACATCGAGATCAGTCGCGGCTGGCAGGTGAACCCGCTCGGTAATGACACCGCGACGAGTGGCCGCTGGCAGCGCGCCGACCCTTCCACGACCAACTACCAGTCCGGGACCGCGACGTCCGGCCGCTACGACCTCGTGACCGGCGCGAGTGCCGGCTCGACGTCGAGTGCCAACGATGTCGATGGCGGCCGGACGAGCGTCCGCTCCCCGGCGGTCGCGCTTCCGAGCGCCGTGGGCAAGTTGACGTTCCGGTACTACCTCGCGCATGCCTCGAACGCGAGTTCCGCCGACACGTTCCAGGCGTTCGTCGAGGAGACCGACGGCACCCGGACGCTCGTCAAGTCCGAGTCCGGCGCGGCGAACACGGATCGGGCAGCGTGGGCCTCCGCGTCGGTGTCGCTGACGGCGTGGGCCGGCGAGACGATCCGGATCGTGTTCGTGGCGACCGACGGGGGCCCCGATTCGGTGGTCGAGGCGGCCGTCGACGACGTCCGCGTCACCCGGCCGTAGGGAGAGCCACGGGCAGGCTGACCCGGAACGTGGTGCCGGTACTCCCCGTCGCCTCGACCACCAGCTCCCCGCCGTGGGCCTCGACGAGATGACGGGCGATCGCCAGACCGAGGCCTGATCCCGTCGAGCCCGACCCCTTGGCGAATCGCTCGAAGACATGGGGGAGCAGGTCCGCCTCGATGCCGGACCCAGTGTCGATGACGCGCAGGACGACACGGTCGCCTGTCACCTCCCCCCGAACCACGACCGAGCCGCCCGACGGTGTGTGCCGAACGCCGTTCGCGACGAGGTTGGCGAGCACCTCCCGGATCCGGACCGGGTCGACGTCGAGGATCGGGAGATCGGCCGGGACCTCGGCCGTGACGGTCACCCCGGCCGTTCCGGCGCTCCCCTGGAACGACCGGACGACCTCCTCGACCAGCAGGTCGATATCGGTCGGCTCACGGTGGAGCGGCAGAGTCCCGGCTTCCGACAGCGCGACCGTGCGCAGGTCGTCGATCAGTCGCTCCATGACGCGTGCCTCCTCGAGGATCGCGGTGAGGTGCGCCTCGTCGGCCGGGTGGACGCCATCGATCATCGCCTCGAGGTTGCCGGCGATGACGCTCAGGGGCGTCCGCAGCTCGTGGCTCACGTCGTTGAGCAGCGTCCGCCGCTGGTCCTCGTCACGTTCGAGCCGCTCGACCATCGTGTTGAAGGCGCGGCCGAGCTGGCGCACGGGCCGCCAGGCACGGGACGGCAAGCTGATGCGGGTCGTGTAGTCGCCGCCTTCCACGCGTCGCGCCGCATCGACGATCGAATCGAGCGTCCGCGCCGACCGGCGGAACGGCGCCGCGGTGGCGACGAGGACGCCCGCGACCACGAGGATCGCGATGACGACCGGCACTGGCCCGAGGTTTGCGAAGAGCGTGGCGACGGCCGTGACGATCGCCCACGCGACGATCAGGAAGACGATGGCGAACAGGCAGCCGAAGAACGGCCGCGGCCCACCTCGTGGCCCGCGCCACGCATCGGGCCCCCACTCGCCGGACTCGCGCCGGCGGCGCCACATCTCGCGGCGATACGCGCGCCACTCCTCTGGCCCTGACGGCTGTCCACTCGGAGGCGGTCCGACAGGCGGCCGTCCGCCGGGCTGACGTCGCTCGCTCATCGATCGTCCGCCAGCCGGTAGCCGACGCCGTACACGGTCAACACGTAGCGCGGCTGTCGCGGATCCGGCTCGAGCTTGCGGCGCAGGTTCTTGATATGCGAGTCGATGGCTCGCTCGTAGCTCTCGAACGCCACGCCATGCAACGCATCGAGGAGCTGGCTCCGGGTGAAGATCCGGCCAGGCTGCTGGGCGAGAGTCGCCAGGAGCGTGAACTCGGTCGGCGTGAGGTCGATCGACCGGCCGCTCACCTCGGTGCGCATCCGCGGCACGTCGAGCTCGAGGTCGCCGACCCGGATCATGTCGGCCGCCTCGACAGGTCGATCGGCTCGGCGCAGCACCGCCTTGACGCGCGCGACGAGCTCGCGCGGCGAGAACGGTTTGGTCAGGTAGTCGTCGGCACCGAGCTCCAGGCCGAGCAGCTTGTCGAGCTCGTCGTCGCGCGCCGTGACCATGACGATCGGGATCGAGCCGTCCCGGCGCAGCTCGCGGGTTACGTCGAGCCCGTCGAGTCCGGGCAGGCCGAGGTCGAGCACGACGAGGTCGGGTCGATCGCGCCGCGCGGTATCGACAGCCGCGCGGCCATCACTCGCGGTGATGACGCGGAAACCGGCGTGCTCGAGATAGTCGCGCGCCAGGTCGACGATCCGCGGCTCGTCGTCGACGACGAGGATCGTTCGACTCATGACGGTCTGCTCACGAACGGCATCGTAGCGACACGGATGCGCCCTCCCGGGGTGTCCGGGAGGGCGCGGTCCGCGGGCGACCGGTCAGGCCGGCCGATCGGTTTGTGCCGTGGGCCCTGCGGCGCCCGGCGATGTGGACCCTTCGTGCGACTGCCGATGCATATCGTCGAAGGTCTCCTGGAAGCGGGCCCGGTGATCGTGGTCGCCCCACTTGCCATAGCCACCGTAGCCGCCGGGGCCGCCCCAGCGACCAGGGCCGCCTGGGCCACCCCAGCCGCCGCGACCCCGCCAGAAGACGGCGCGGAGGAGGCCGAAGATCAGGAAGAGGAAGAACAGGAAGAAGAAGAATCCGAAGATCCCAGATCCGCCGTGCCAACCCCAACCCGGGCCGTAGTACGGATACGGGTATGGTGCGACCGGAGTGACGACCGTTCCGGCTGGGGCGTTTGCCGCCGCGGTCGTGACCGCGGTCGATACGCCGGCCTGGTAGGCCGTCTGGGCGATGATCCCGCCGCCGACGACGAGAGCCGCGACGACGAGGAGTCCGATGATGAGATTGCGCATTGTTGCGTGAGCTCCTTTCTCTGATCGGATGCTCGCGCCGGAATGTGGAGCGGCGATGGAGCCGCGATGCATAGTTCTGGCCGACTTTGATGGCGACTGTGCTAGACGAGGCGAACCCCTGATGACTGGCCCGACCGATGACCCAGCCATGCTGGGCGGCAAGAACCTGCCGATGTGCCCGCTTTGCGGCAACGCCACGTTCCGACGCGAGGAGGGCAAGTTCGACAGCGCCTGGGGCCTGACTGCCCATCGGGTCCAGATGCTGATCTGCGAACGCTGCTCCTACATCCTCACGTTCTACGAGGGCAACACGATCTTCGACTTCGACTGACGTGCACGTCCTACCATCGAACCTGATGCACCGAGCATTCGCCGTCCTGGTCACCTTGGTCGTGGCCGCCTGCGCAGGCCCGGCGCCGTCGGCCTCGGAGAGTGCTCCGATCGCGTCGGCATCAGCGAGCGCAAGTGCCTCGCCGTCCACAGCGGCGACCGTCTCGCCGTCTGCGGCGGCGCCAGTTTCGCCGATCGTGGGCGAGTGGGTGGGCGTCCACGATTGCCAGCGGATCGTGACGATGCTCACCGACGCCGGTCTCGACGAGTTCCTTGGCGACGCGGTCTACGGGAATGAACTCGTGCCGGGCGTCAACCCGAGCACGGTGACGATCAAGGACCCGAGTCACCCGTGTGAGGGAGCGGTCGAGCGTGCTCATTCCCACTTCTTCACGGTCGACGGGCAGTTCGGGTCGAAGGACTTCCACGGCCAGCAGGTCGATGACGGGCCGTATCAGCTCGAGGGTGACGACATCGTCGTCATCGGCGACCAGCGGTTCCGATACGAGATCGATGGAAACGAACTGACGCTCGAGCCGCCGAAGGTCGACGTCTCCGGCTGCACCACGAAGGAGTGCCGGTTCACGGCAACGTGGGTGCTGATGGTCGCGATGCCCGGCACGACCTGGACGCGAGGCGAGATCCCCGTTTCGTGAGCGTCGCGCCCCGCTCGCTCATCGCCGCCATCGACCAGGGCACGACCAGCAGTCGCTGCATCCTGTTCGACCACGCCGGTCGGCCGGTGGCCAGCCACCAGCTCGAACATCGCCAGATCACCCCGCGGCCCGGCTGGGTCGAGCACGACCCGGACGAGATCATGGAGCGCGTGCGCACGTGCGTGCGGGTCGCCCTGCGCGAGGCCGGCGTCGATGCCACGGCACTCGCGGCCGTCGGCATCAGCAACCAGCGTGAGACGACCGTCGTCTGGGATCGACGCACGGGTCGACCGGTCCATCCCGCGATCGTCTGGCAGGACACACGGACGGCCGATGCCGTGTCCCGCATCGGCGACCAGGACCGGTTCCGGAAGAGGACCGGGCTCCCGGTGTCGACCTACTCGAGTGCCCTGAAGCTGCGCTGGATCCTCGACAAGGTCGATCGAGAGCCGTCGGAGCTGGCGTTCGGGACGATCGATTCGTGGGTCCTGTGGCAGCTCACGGGCGGACTCGACGGCGGCGTGCATGCCACCGATGTCACGAACGCCAGCCGGACGATGCTGATGGACCTCGAGACGCTCGAGTGGGACCAGTCGATCCTCGAGGAGCTCGGCATCCCACGTTCCGTGCTCCCCGAGATCCGTGGCTCGTCCGAGGTATACGGCACGGGCGTCGATGAACTCGCGGGTGTGCCGATCGCCGGCATCCTCGGCGACCAGCATGCGGCGCTGTTCGGTCAGACGTGCTTCGAGGCCGGGCAGGCGAAGTGCACCTACGGAACAGGCGCCTTCATGTTGATGCACACGGGCACGACGCCAGTGCACAGCACGCACGGCCTGATCACCACGGTCGCCGCCCGGCTCGGCGGGCCGGGCACGCCGGCAACCTACGCACTCGAAGGCTCGGTCGCCGTCGCCGGCTCCCTCGTCCAGTGGCTGCGCGACGACCTCGCGATCATCAATTCGGCCGACGAGATCGAGGCGCTTGCCCGTTCCGTACCGGATTCGGGCGATGTCGTGTTCGTGCCGGCCTTCTCCGGCCTGTTCGCGCCGCATTGGCGGCCCGACGCGCGGGGCATCATCGCCGGGCTGACGCGGTTCTCGACGAAGGCCCATATCGCGCGTGCGGCGCTCGAGGCGACGGCGTACCAGGTCGCCGACCTGGGAGCCGCGATGGCGGCGGATCTCGGGGCGCCACTCCCCGGGGAGCTGCGGGTCGACGGTGGGATGACCCGGAACGAGCTACTGATGCAGATCCAGGCGGACATCCTGGGGAGTGCGGTCGTCGTGCCCGAGATCACCGAGACCACGGCCCTCGGCGCGGCATTCGCCGCGGGCCTCGCCGTCGGCTTCTGGCGAGATCTCGATGAGCTCCGGTCGATCCCCGTTGCGACGCGTCGCTGGCAACCGCAGATGACCGAACGTGACCGCGCCGCAGCTCTCGCACGATGGCACAAGGGCGTCGGGCGGTCGATGGGTTGGGTCGAGCCCACTAGCGGGCCTGTTACGCGGTTGCAAGACGCCCGCCGGTAGGGTGGTCGAGCCCGGACACCACCGTACCGAGGACCCGTCATGACCACGACCCCTCGTCGCATCGCCATGCTCATCGCGCTCGCGATGGGCCTGACGCTGGCCCTCGCGCCGGCCGTCGCTGCACATGACAAGGACGTCTCCGACCTTCCCGCCCGGATCGACCTGCCCGATGGCTGGCAGCCAGAAGGCATCGAGTCGTGGGGCAAGTGGCTGTATTCCGGCTCGCTCGCGAACGGCGCCATCTGGCGCGCGAATGCCAAGACCGGGGAGGGGCAGATCCTCGTCCCGGGTGAGACCGGCAAGGTCGCGGTCGGCCTCCATCTCGACCAGTGGGGTCGACTTTGGGTGGCCGGCGGTGGGACCGGCGAGGTCCGCGTCTACAAGGCCCGGACCGGCGAGCTGCTCCAGACGTATTCGTTCGCCACGGATCCGCCGCTGTTCTTCAACGACCTCGACATCAGCCGCAACCGCGTCGTCGTCACCGACTCGTTCAACGCCCGCGTGGCCGTGATCCCGCTGCGGAAGCATGGCAAGCTGCCCGATCCCTCGAAGGCGTTCTTCCTGCCGCTTACGGGCGACTTCCAGCTCCAGCCCGGCTTCAACCTGAATGGGATCGCCGCCAAGCGTGGCTGGCTGGTGACGGTCCAGTCCGGGACCGGTTTCCTGTTCCGGCTCAACCCCAAGACCGGCGATACGAAGCGGATCGATACAGGCGGCTATCTCGTCACGAACGGTGACGGGCTCGATTTCCGTGGTCGGACGCTCTACGCCGTGCGGAACGTGCTCAACACAGTCGCCGTGCTGCGCGTGTCCGAGAGCCTGCGGCGGGCCACGCTGAAGGGCGAGATCCAGCGCGATCCGCCGATCCTCGACGTGCCGACGACGGCCACGACGACCCTCGGTGCGCTGTGGGTCGTGAATGCCCGGTTCGGCACAGCACCGGGCCCGGACGTCGACTACTGGATCACGCGGCTCCCGCTGACGCCTGACGCCTAGGCCGAACAGACGGCGCAGGCTTCGCCTTCGCCTGTCGTGACCGCCGCGGCCGCGTCACAACACGGGGTCACGCCGGTCAGCACCAGCAGCTCACGGCGCCGCTTCGGGGTCGATGCCCCGAGGTGGCGCTCGAGCTGTGCGAGCCGATCGTCGAGCGCCCGCAGGTCATCGATTCGCGACGCGATCTCGCGCCGCTTCTCGGCGAGCTGGAGCGGCATCTCGGCCGTGGTCTGGTCGCAATGGCCGGAGTGACACCACGAGGCGAGGCGCGACGCGGTCTCCAGGGGGAGGTCGATGCGCCGCAGGTCGATCAGCAGCCGGAGATGCTCGACGTCCTCCTCGCGGTAGTCCCGATAGCCGTTGTCCTGCCGTGGCGCCGACGGCAGCCAGCCGGCACGCTCGTAGAAGCGGACCGTGTCGGTGCTCACATCGAGGCGCTGTGCCAGTTCGCCGATCCGCATCTCTACGTCACCAGGGCTCGCAGTCGATCCTCTTCGCGTCGGGCGTGGTCCGACGTGACGGTCGATCCCCACCAGCGTACCCGGAGCCTCGTCGCGTCTCCGTCGGGTTCGAGCTCGTGGCGAGCGGTCAGGCGTCGATCGCCGGGGAGCTCGGGGAGCTTGACGCGACGCGTGAACGACGCGAACGGCCGCCACTCGACGATCTCCTCCACCTGGGCGAGCCGATCCGCGGCGCAGAACGCGACGCGTGCCCGGTTCTCCGGGGAGGTGAGTCGCTCCCAGAGGGGCATCGGCGCAAGCGGCACACGCAGTTCCGCCTCGAGCAGCGGTCGACGCCGCGGCGCCACCCAGTCGCTCTCGCTATCGACGAAGGCCGCCGACAGATCGCGTACCCAGATCGCGATATCGCCGAGGTAATCGAACGTCTCGACGCCGCTAGACAGCCCGAGTGCGGCCGGATCCATCCCAAGCCGCTGTACACAGGCATCGGTGAGCAGCGAATACCGCTCGAGTCCGAGTGAGGCTGGCGTCGACGCCTTGAGCAATCGATGGGCGACGATCGCGTCGACCCCCGCGAGTTCGGTCCGCCCGGCGACCCGTTGCGTGACGACCTCCCCAGCATGGACCACGAACTTGAGACCGAGCTCGGGGATGCGTCGGCACGCCTCGCAATCGCAGGTCGTCGATTGGGCGAGGCTGCGGAGCCGGGTCCTGAAAGCGGCAGTTGTCGCATCGATCGCGTCGAGCAGGGCAGGGCCGGTCAGTCGATCGAGCGGCGCGACCATGAACGCGGCGTCGCCCTCGAGCTTCTCGAGCCGGAACGTCGGGCGGAGTTGACGAACGACGGTCTCGACCAGGTCTGCGGCGAGGGCAGGCGCTCGCTCCGGCTCGCTCGCGGCGAGATAGGCGGTGTAGCCGGACAGGTCGGCGAGGAGGAGGACGACCTCGCGGGAGGTGGCGGTCATGCCGTCACCGCTTCCGTGGGCGCCGGCTCCTCGAGGCGCGCCTTCAGTCGCTCCAGTTCGCGGGCCTCGTTGCCGGCCATCTCACCGCGAAGCAGCGGTTCGAGCATGCGGAGGAGGCCGCGGGTCTGGATCCGGACGTTGTAGTCGACCCTGGTCTTGTCCTCGGCGGTCGGCGTCAGCCGGACACTCCCGTCCATGCCGAGCGCGTTCCGGGTGATGGTCGTGAACGCGTAGCCCCCGTTCGAGTCGACATCCTGGATCTCGTAGGTCCAGCCGAGCTTGACCGGACCCACCGCGACCTCGGCGTACGCCTTAGTGCCCTCTCGGGTCGGACCGTCGGTTAGGCGACGGCTGGCCGTCATGTCGGTCCACTCGGTCATGCGCTCGATGTCGGCGACGTAGCGGGCGACGTCCTCGACCGGGCGGTCGATCGTCGCGCTGGTCTCGACGCTGATCACCTCTCCTGCGCTCCTTGGTGCTCGCCGCCGGCACGGCGCCAGCGGATGTCGCACCTGAAGCTAGACCTTGGAGTCGGTCCAATGTCAAGAGGTTTGTGTGCGCGCCGCTCGGGTGGGCAGGTAGCCTTCGGCGGTGAGGCGAGTCACCGCCGCGATCGACATCGATGCGCCCGCCCAAGCCGTCTGGGACCTCTACGCGGACGTGCCGCATTCGCCGGAATGGGTGCCGTTCTCCGAGGAGATCCTGTACGTCAGCGGGCCGCCCGGGGTCGGGCAGGTCTATCGAGAACGGACGAAGCTGTTCGGCATCCGCGACGTCGCCGAATGGCGGATCGTCGAATGGGAGCCGCCGCGTCGCCAGGTCCAGCTGTCGACCGACAAGGGCATGGAGGCGCGCTTGGTCATCGAGATCGAGCCTCTCGAACCGCTCGATGCCGGCCGAAGCCGCGTCCGCCAGGACGCGATCTTCGACTCTCGACTACCACGCCCGATCGGGTGGCTCCACGAGCTCGTCTTCTCGACGGTCGGCAAGCGCGGCATCACGTCGGCCGTTCAAGCGGCGAAGACCCACCTCGAGCGACCATCGACCTAGGCGCCCTGCTGCACCTCGAAGACGTCGGCCGCCTTGAGCTCCAGGCAGGTCGTGGCTACCCAGGAATGTCGCTAGGGCTGGTTCTCCTAAAGACTCGATCGGGCCGGGCTGTAGCCAGCCCGAGCGCCCCCGACTACGCCGCTTCGCCGCCCGGCGGTTTCCGATCACGGGCACGGCGCGGCGCACGGAGCCATGACCGTCGTCGAAGCCATGACGGGAGCCGGCGCCATCGGCACTGGCGCTAGCCGTTCTCGAAGGTGGCGCAGCGCTCGGCGCGTCCGCGTCTTGACCGTGCCGATCGGCCAGCCGAGCGAGTCGGCGATCTCGGACTGCGTCGAGCCCGCCGTCGTAGGCGAGCACGATGACCCGCCGTTCGACGGGGTCGAGGTCGGCGATGGCCGCATCGATGGCCGCACGGGTCTCCTTGTCCGCGAGGGCGACCTCGGGCAGAGGATCGGCCACGCCGATCGCGAGGAGCTCGCCCGAGGCGGCGAGCCACTCGTCGATCGGACCGTCGTCGACGGCCGAACCAGCGAGACGTCGTGAAGCTCGCGGCACGGTCGTGACGGCCCGCGGCGCGCAGTCGATCGATCGCCCGATGTCGAGCGATCGCCATGAGCCAGGCCTGCAATGCCCCACGAGCCGCATCGAACCGGTCCGCTCGTTCCCACAAGACGAGGAACGTCTCCTGGACCACCTCCTCGGCGATCCAGCGATCCCGGCTCGTCTGCATCGCCGACGCGAATACGGCCTTGGCATAACGGTCGTAGATCTGACCGAGGGCTGCCTCGGATCCGTGGCGGATCCGGTCGACGAGCTCGGCGTCGACGGCCGCTTCGTGCACTCGACCGGTCGACGGTTGGACAGCTGTCGATCCCATCGGGGACCTCCTCTCGTCTAGGCTCGCGAGTCCGCTAGCACTATAGTAAGTATCTCGCGAGTAAGATACTAGTGAAGAAGATGGATTTCAAGTAGCATCTGTTCCATGGGAGAAGACTTGATCGACGACGTGCTCACTGGATGGCGCGGGACGGACCCCGCCTTTGACCTTCGGCCGCTGGAAGTGACCGGCCGTCTCAGCCGGATCGGGCCGCTACTGGCGCGCCGCCAGGAGGCGGTCTTCAGCCGATTCGGCGTGAACCGGGGAGAGGTCGGAGCACTCAGTGCGCTCCGGATCGCCGGGCCACCTCACCGACTGTCGCCGACGAACCTCGGCCGGGGGCTGATGCTGTCATCGGCCGGCGTCACGAGCCGGATCGACCGTCTCGAGCGACGAGGACTCGTCCGTCGACTGCCCGACCCAGACGATCGTCGTGGGATCATCGTCGAGCTGACCGACGAGGGCCTCGCGCTCGTCGATGAGGCGGTCGCCGCCGTCGCCGTGAGTGATCGCCAGCTCCTGGGGCGCCTCGATGACCGGGAGACCGCCGCAGCTTGAGGGCCTCCTCCGAAAGTTGCTCGTCGGGCTCGAACCGCCGGCCTAGTCCTTCGACGCTCGCTTCTCTCGCTCCGCTCGGGCTCGCAACTCGGATTCGAGCTTGTCGACATCCTCATCGGACAGCTTGTCGATGTTCACGAGCGATGACCTGGCGCCCTTCAGGTGCTCGAGCAGCTCGTCGTGGACGACCTTCGACTCCTTCGCCTGGCGGTTCGCTTCGAGCAGGATCAGGATCCCGATGAAGAAGGTCAGGATCGTGGTCGACGTGTTGATGATGAGCTGCCACGTATCGCTGAACCCGAACAGCGGCCCGCTCACCGCCCATATCGCCAGGGCGATGAGCGCGATCAGGAAGAATTGCCACGATCCGGCGGCGAGCGTCACTCGTCGCGCGACGCCCCGAAAATATTCAGCCACTCGTTGTCCACCTCAAATGCTGCTGCCCGCATCATCCCCCGCCACGCCGCCAAACGACCGCCACTTATCTTTGAACAAAGCGGACCTGGATCCCGCCAATACGGCGACTACCCGCACTTGCGGGCGGTCGGGAACGAGGCGAGGGATCGGTGACGAGATCCGAGTTGGTCCGGCAGGCACGGCAGGGTGATCGCGACGCGTTCGACATCCTGCTGACCGAGGTCGTCGACCACCTGTACCGGATCGCGCGACTGGTCCTGCGGGATTTCGACCGTGCCGAGGACGCCGTACAGGAGGCGCTCGTCCGGTGCTGGCGGGATCTTCCCAGCCTCAGGGAGCCGGATCGGTTCGACGCATGGCTGAACCGGATCCTCATGCGTGCCATCACCGACGAGGCCCGCAAGAAGCGTGGCTTCGTCGCCAACGTCGTCCAACTGAAGGCCGAGCCGACCGAGGCTGACAGCAGCGGTGCGTTCGCCGATCGCGACGAGATCGCCCGAGTGTTCGAACGGTTGTCGATCGAGCATCGGACGATCGTCGTCCTCTATCACTACCTCGGCATGACGACCGACGAGGCCGCGCGGGCGATCGGCGTCCCACACGGCACCGCCAAGTCTCGACTCCACTACGCGACCGAGGCGCTGCGCGCCGCCCTCGAGGCGGACGCGCGTGGCGTCTCACAGGGAAGGGCTCTCGCATGAGCACGAACCGCGACCCGCGGCGGTCCATCGCCGCCTGGCTCGAAGGTGAGGCGCCCGACCGGGCGCCGGGGCGACTGATCGACGCTTCGCGAGAGCGCATCAGATCGACACCACAGCGCCGTGCCTGGTGGCCGGCGTGGAGGGCTACCGACATGAACTCGTTCGCTAAGTGGGCAATCGCGGCCGCCGCTGTGATCGTGGTCGCGATCGTGGGCTACAACCTGCTCCCGAGTCCGGCCGGCACCGCTATCCAGGCGGCCGGCGCCTCGCCGTCCACTGCCGCGGCCACGTCGGCGGTGCCGTCGGCGAACCCGAGCCCGGCGGTCGGTGCCGTCTGCACGCTCACTCCGGTCAAGTTCGATCCCACCGCAGGGATCGACCTGACCGGAGCCTGGGCCGGAAACGATGGCGGGATCTATTACGTTCGCCAGCGCGGCAACGTGATCTGGTGGAACGGGATGTCGTCACGAAACGACCCGCCTGAGTCGTTGGGCCGAAACTGGAACAACGTCGGTCGCGGCGAGATCAACGCCGACCTCACGATCGTCGCTGACTGGGCCGACGTCCCGCGCGGCCTGATCGACGGCTACGGGACGGTGACCTTCAAGGTCGGTGCTGACGGGGCAGGCGACGTCCAGATCACCAAGATGAGCGAGACGGGCACTGGCCGCGACGATACGACGTGGTCACGATGCGAGCCCGGGTTCCCAGGGTGATTCATCGTCCTCCGGCTCGAGATAGGCATCCTCGAGGCTTGGTGACACCGTCCGGATCAGGGTCAGAGGCGTATCGATCGACTTGATCGTCGCGTGTGTGGTCCGCCCGTTCAGCTCGATCGTGTACGGACCCTCGCCGGTGCGATGCACGCCGAGCCGATCGAGCTCGAGCCGGAGGTGCCCACGATCGTCCGCGTCGACGACGACCGACGACTCACCGATATCTCTGAACGTCCATCCGACCGGACGCCCATTGCCCGGGGAAGCCTCGAGGGTCATCCTGTCGGTGTGCCGGTCTACATGGATCGCCATGAATTCACGGGCCTGACCGCGGAGGAGGCGGCTGCGGCGCACCTGCGGGACCTCGCCGTCCAGGACCAGTTCGGTGTGCGCTTCCTCACCTACTGGTTCGACGTCGAGCGCCAGACCGCGTTCTGCCTCGCGATGGCGCCGGACAAGGAGGCCGTCGAGGGAGTCCATCGCGCCTCACACGGTTTCATGGCCTACCAGATCATCGAGGTCGACCGCGCGATGGTCGAACGCTTCATGGGCGGGATCATCGAGCACCCGCCAGGCGAGGCGTATGTCGACACGGCCTTCCGGACCATCCTCTTCACGGACATCGAGGGCTCGACGAACCTTACCCAGCAGATCGGTGACGCCCGCGCGATGACGGTGCTGCGGACGCACGACGAGATCGTCCGCGAGGCGCTCCAGCGCCACGGTGGGTCGGAGGTCAAGCACACCGGTGACGGGATGATGGTCGCGTTCTCGTCGGTCCTCGGCTCGATCAACTGTGCGATCCGGATCCAGAACGGGCTCGCCGAGGCGAAGGAGCGCCTCGACGTCCCGCTGCGCGTCCGGATCGGGCTGGCGGCCGGGGAACCTGTCACGGAGCGCGACGACCTGTTCGGTGCCGCGGTCCAGTTGGCGGCTCGCCTCTGCGCGAAGGCGGAGCCAGGGACGATCCTGGCCTCGGGCGCAGTCCACGACCTCGCTCTGGGCAAGGGATTCGCCTTCCGGAAGCGTGGGCGCGTGCGGCTCAAAGGCTTCGACGAACCGATCGCCGTCTTCGAGGTGGAGTGGGCGACACCCGTTCCGGCGTGACCCAGGCGCGCGTTGACGGGTCCGGATCCTTCCGGGACTAGCGGTTGCGCTCGGCGCGCACGAAAAGCGCGGTCCCGACCGCGATGAACCCGATGAACGAGACGGCGATGACCGTCGCGACCAGGGGCGCCGGGGACAACTCGGGGGCTTCCAATCCGGGCTGGGTGCCGTAGTACACGTGCCGGACGGCTTCGACCGCCCAACGCATCGGTGACAGCGCCGACAACACCGCCAGGACAGGTGGCAGTGCATGGATGGGGTTGAACACCCCGGCCAGGAAGAACTGGGGCAGCATCACGAACGGGAAGATCTGGTTCGCCGTCCGCTGGCTGCTGATGTTGGACAGCACGAGGATCCCGAACGCCCCGCCGTAGATGGCCATCGCCAGCACCACCGGCAGGAGGGCGACGAGGGTGGCGAACGACACCGGGATGCCGAGGAGCAGGGCGAGCGCCAGGACCGCGACGGCTTGGGGCAACGCCACCAGCGACTCGCCGATGATCTTGCCCGCGACGATCGAGTAGCGCGAGATCGGCGAGACGAAGATCTCCTGGCTGAAGTCCTCCTCACGGTCGGAGATGAGCGAGATGACGCCCATCGATGCCGACTGCCAGACCGATTGCGCCAGGACGCCGGTGAACACGAACGTCGTGATCTCGATGCCGCCGGGCGTGCCGAAGCCAGCCTGGAGCGTCGGCCCGAGGAGGAGGACCAGGATGAGCGGCAGCGAGAAGTCGGCCGCGATCCGCAGGCGGTCCCGGAGCAGCTTGACCAGGTCGCGGTGGGCGATGACGAGGATCGCCGAGAGCTCAGCCGCCATCGGTCGTGCCCTCTGCTTGGGTGACGATCTCGAGGTAGGCGTCCTCGAGGCTTGGTGACACCGTCCGGACCAGGGTCAGAGGCGTATCGATCGACTTGATCGTCGCGTGTGTGGTCCGCCCGTTCAGCTCGATCGTGTACGGACCCTCGCCGGTGCGATGCAGGCCGAGCCGATCGAGCTCGAGCCGGAGGTGCCCACGATCGTCCGCGTCGACGACGAGGTATTCGCGGGCGATCTCGGCCTTCAGGCCGGCGGGCGTGCCCTCGGAGACGATCCGGCCGCCATCGATGATGCAGATGCGGTCGGCCTGCTCGGCCTCCTCGAGGTAGTGCGTCGTCAGGAAGATCGTCGTGCCGTTCTCGGCGCGGACGGTTCGAAGGTGATCCCACAGCGTCCGCCGGCTCGGGGTGTCGAGTCCGGCGGTCGGCTCGTCGAGGAACAGGACCTTGGGCCGGTGCAGCAGGCTGCGGACGATCTCGAGCTTGCGACGCATCCCGCTGGAATACGTGCGGATCGGATCGAAGATCTCGCGCTCGAGACCGAGTAGCGCGGCCAGCTCAGCAACGTCGCGGCGATACGGAGCGGGCATCAACCTGAACGACGGCCGGTACGGATATTGGCCGAACAGCACCGCGTGGAAGCGGACGTTCTCCTCGCCCGTCAGGTTCTGGTCGAGGCTGGGTCGCTGGAAGATGATCCCGACCCGCCGGCGCACCGCGCTGGCTTCGGCCACGATGTCATGGCCGTCGATCGTCGCGTGGCCACCCGTCGGCGCGAGCGTGGTGGTCAGGATCGAGATCGTCGTGGTCTTGCCGGCGCCGTTCGGGCCGAGGAGCGCGAAGAACTCGCCGGCCCCGACGTTGAAGCTGATGCCATCGACCGCGTTGCGCTTCCCCTTCTTGTAACGCTTCGTCAGGTCCTGGACGTCGATCACGTAGTCCAGCCTACGCGGCAGGCGTGGCCGTGACGACCACCTGCAAGGTCGCGCTGCTTGGCGGCAGTGGCGTCGGCAAGGCGTTGGATCAGAAGATGGTCGGACCGATGCAGAGGAGGTCAGCGCATGACCACGACCAACGCAGCGGTCTTGTCGGATTCGCAGGATCGCCAGACCGAGTCCAACCGCGAGATCGCGATCGACTTCCTTACGCGGGCTGCCCGCGGCGAGGCACGCGACGCCATGCAGCGCTACGCGGCACCCGACTTCGTCCACCACAACCCATGGTTCGCGCCCGACGCGCCGTCACTGGCCGACGCCATGGACGCGAACGCGCGCGAGAACCCACAGAAGGAGTTGCATGTCCAGCGCACCATCGCCGAAGGCCCCCTCGTAGCGGTTCACGCCAGCGTGCGGCACAAGCCGGACGAGCGGCCCGCAGCCGTCGTGCACATCTTCCGGTTCGAAGGTGGACTGATCTGGGAGCTGTGGGACATCGGTCAAGAGGAACCTGCTGATTCGCCGAACACGGCGGGCATGTTCTGACCACCGCGCAGGCCATCCGGGCGCAGGTCGGCGAGCCTTGCTGAACAGCTAGCGTCGCGCCGTAGAATCCGTACGACGATCGGCCGACATCCCCGGTCGCTTGTCCTCGGCGAGACCGTCGCATGAGCCCGGGGATCCAGGTCTTGTGTGCACGCTCGTGGACGGGTGCCACCCGTCGGCTCCGCCCACCTGCGGCTGGAGGTACAGCCATGGGACACGTGCGACAGATGGGTCATGTCGACACCTCACCCGATAGGGCGTTCGCCCTGACCATCGATCCCAAGCGCGATCCCGAGTGGAACAACTCGGTCATCGAGGTAAAGGACGTCTCTGGCATGCTCGACAAGGTCGGCGCCAGCTACATCGCGATGCTCAAGCTCGGTGGGCGCCAGCTCGAGACGCGCTGGGAGGTCAGCAAGGTCGAGAAGCCCAAGCTCCTCGAACAGACCGCGTCGTCGCCTAGGGGAGGCCAGGCCACGTCGACCACGACCTTCGAGCCTGCCGGCGGCGGCACCGACATCACCATCGAGGTCGATTACGAGCTCCCGGGTGGCTTCGTCGGCGGCATGGCCGACAAGCTCTTCGTCGAGCGAGCGATCGAGCGCGACGTCAAACACTCCATCGAGAACTTCAAGGCGATCTGTGAAGCCGAGGTCGAGGTTCCCGCCTGAGGGCGCTACCAGGCATCCTCCCAGCGTGTGACGATCCGGCCCTGGACGCCGGGGAGGGGGAGGGAAGCGGCCTCGACCTCGACGGCATCGATCTCCTTCGGCGTCAGCCGACGCCATGGCTGGATCGACACTTTCTCGTTGGCGCGCCGCCACGTGCCGGCGATCTCGCCGCCCACCAGGAGCGCGCCCGGCCAGACGCGCGAAGTCCAAAGCTCGGCGCGGAGAGCCGCGTCCGGGACGAGCAGTTCGCGGTCGACGCCCCAAAGCAGGTAGAACGCGTCGCCACTCGGAAGCAGGCGCGCGGGCGCCGGAGCCCCGGGCTTGGCCCGGAACGTCGACTCGTCGCTCGACAGGATCCATCGATCGCCGATCGGCGTTCGGACCGGCGTCAGCTCGTCCGCGAGGTCATCGAACGCCGCTCGACCGCTGGCATCGCCGATGCCCGCCCACCCGGCGAACCGTTCGGGCCCGGTCGGGCCGAAGACATGCAGGTATCGACGCGCGAGCTCGGCGCGCGCCTCGGTCGGATCGACCTCCGGCTGTGGCACGGCCCAGATCGTCGGCGCCCGGGCGCCCTCCCAGCGGATGAGGAAGCGTCCGGTCGGCGCTGCGTACCGGATCGCGTTGCCGATCCCGATGCCCTCCATCAGCTCGCGGTCCGGCATCCGACGACCGTCGAGGAACACCTCCATCCGATCGGCGATCTCGTCCGCTTTGCGCCGACTGGATGCAGGCTCGTCGAGCCGGCCCAGGGTGAACGGCGCAACGTCGCCCGCGGCGACGACGTACGCGCTGAATCGAGGTCCCCAGATCTGGACGAGCGACGGATCCTCCCACGTCGCGGGCTCGGTCCCCGAAACGCGTGCATGGATCGACAGCAGAGCCGCGCGCGGCATGCTGTCCTGCAGGCCAGCCGAGGCCGCCGCGAGGAGCGAGGCCGCGCCGGTCGGTAGCCGCTCGTCGAGCGCGCCGACACGCCGTCGGAAGGCGAGGATCTGCTCGCGGGTGAGGCTGAGGGCAGGTGGCATGCGTCCGGACGAAAGCCTAGCCCGAGAATCGATGAAGCCCGGCGGTTTCGCCGGGCTTCGGTGCGGTGACTTCGGAGCTTAGTAGCTTCGGCGCTGCGACTGGAAGCAGTCGCTGCAGTACACCGGCTTGCTGCCGTTCGGGCGGAACGGGACCTGGGCCTCGCGGCCGCAGTTCGAGCACGTGGCGCTGAACATCTCGCGCGGGCCGCGGTCGTAGCCGCCGCCGCTCGAGTAGCCACCGGAACCACCGCCCTCACCGCGTGCGGCCTTGCGGCTCGCTCGGCAGCTCGCGCAGCGACGCGGCTCGGTGAACCCACGATCCGCGTAGAACTGCTGCTCGCTCGCGGTGAACACGAACTCCTGGCCGCAGTCCGAACAGGTCAGGGTCTTGTCTGAGGTGATCAAAGAAAAACACTCCTTCTCGTGCGACTTCAGCGAACCTTTCTCGCCGAAATCGAAGAGAGGAGTGGTCGTGTTGCCGCGGTTCTGGTCGGCGCCGTCTTCGACACCGGTCGACACTGTAGCAGGTATCGGCCGCCGGGTCGATGCTTTTTCTAAGGCCGTCGCACGGCCCAGAGGCGGACCTCAGACGTGCTGGTCGACGAAGATCGGGTTGCCGTCCGGATCCTTGACGATGAAGAACCCGGGCCCCGAGCCCGCCTCATCGACCTCGGGCTCGATCGCGAGGCCGGCGTCCCGTAGCTGACGCTGGAGCTCGCGGACGTCGGTGAAGTCCTCGAGTGCCTGCGCATTGTCATCCCAGCCCGGGTTGAAGGTGAGCGTGTTGCGCTCGAGCATCCCCTGGAACAGCCCGATCACGGTACCGGCGTTCTTCATGATCAGCCAGCCCTGGTTCGCATCGCCGTGGAACTGCGAGAACCCGAGGATCTCGTAGAAACGGCGCGATGCCTCGAGATCCTGGACGTTGAGGCTCACCGAGAAGGCGCCGAGGTTCATCGTCATCGTTCCTCCCTTGGTTCGGTCCTTCGGTCTCGCGCTTCTCGATCTCGACGTAGCATGCGGCGATGCTAATGGATGGTCCGGCGTGGCACTTCTGACGCGGATCCCGCTGCACCCGCTCCTGTTCGCCGCATATGCGGTCTTGTTCCTGTATTCGGCGAACCTCGACCTGGTGCTTCCCGTGGATGCGATCGCACCGCTGGCTCGGGCGGTCGTCGCCGCCGCTGCCCTGACGGGTGTGCTGGCACTTCTTTTCCGCGATGTCCGCAAAGGGGCGATCGTCGCGACGGCGATCGTGCTCGCATACTTCGGGTATGGGCACGTCGCAGGCTTCCTGGCCGGTCGCGGCATCACGGAGGCGGCGCAGCTCGGAGCGTGGGCCGTCATCGTGGTCGCGACGTGCATCTTCGCGGTGCGCGGGACATCCAGAGTGCCGCAGGCCACGTTCGGGCTCAACGTCGTCGCGGTCGTGCTCGTGGGCGTAGCGGCGGCGACGATCCTGCCGTACGAGATCTCGCGCGCCGGTCGGGAACCGGTGTCGCACGCGCCAGCTGTCCGTGCCGGAACCGACGTCGGAACGGGACGCGACATCTACTTCCTCGTCTTCGACCGATACGGCTCGGCCGACGCGATAGAGCGCCGCTTCGACATCACCGACAACGACCTCTACGGCTGGCTCGAGGAACGGGGGTTCCAGGTCCCGGTGAACAGCCACGCGAACTATCGGGCCACGGACTTCTCCCTCGCCGCCACACTCAACATGCGGTTCCTCGACGACCTGACCCGCGACGTCGGACCGGCGTCCGGCGACAGAACGCCGGCGCAGGACATGATCCAGGAGCACGAGGTCGGCCGCTTCCTGAAGTCTCAGGGCTATCGCTACTACCAGATCGGCTCGTGGTTCGGCCCGACCCGCTCGGTCGCGATCGCCGATGAGAACCTCTCGTACGGCGTCGCGAGCGAGTTCGAGACGGTCCTGAACGACCTGACGATCATGCCCGCGATCGACCGCGTCCGCGGCGTCGTGAGCCCCGAGCCGACGGAACGTGACCGCCATCGGGAGGGAACCCTGTTCGGGTTGCGGCAGCTACGGCGGGTCGCGACGGCACCCGGACCCAAGTTCGTGTTCGCTCACATCCTCCTGCCTCACGACCCGTACGTCTTCAAGGCCGACGGCTCCGCGCTGTCCGAAGAGGAGGCAAAGGCGGCGCCTGAGCGGCAGCTCTACGCCGACCACCTCGCTTTTGCGAACTCGCAGATCAAGGACATCGTCGGGTACCTGCTGGCCGGCCCCGAGGAGACCCGACCGATCGTGATCATCGAGGGCGACGAGGGGCCGCTCATGTGTCAGGCCGTCGACTGTGTGAAAAACACGCCCGAATATCTCCGCATCCGGCTCGGCAACCTGGTCGCGATGTACCTGCCGGGCGTGGACGAACAGATTCCAGATACGTTCACCTCCGTGAACACGTTCAGGGTCGTCTTGCGCGAGTACTTCGGCGCGGACCTCGAGCCACTTCCCGACCGCAGCTTCACCTGGCCCGACAACGATCACCTGTACGACTTCCGGGACGTGACCGATCAGATCCTCGGTGGGGGCGAGTGATCCCGATACGCCGCCCGCGCTATCCTCCGGTGGCCCGAAGGTACCGACGCTTCCGAAGAGGCCACCCATGATCCCCTTGCCCGCGTACATCGACCCGGGTTCAGGCAGCCTCATCATCCAGGCGGTCATCGCTGCGATCATCGCTATCCCGATCCTTCTGCGCTCGCAGATCGGCCGGGTGATCCGCAAGGTGCGGCGCTCGGACGACCCGGAGCCGCCGAGCGCGGATGACCCTGCCACCGGCCCCTGATCGTCACGGAGCGGCGGCGGGGACGTCGTCGGCGCCCCGGATGGGCGCGACGCGGCATCGTTCCGCGATCCGAGCGCGTTCGTGTTCTGGCGGGACGGGCAGCCGTATCGCCAGATCGACGGGACGTTCGCGACCGAGTGGGATGCATTCGAGGCGAGCGCCCTTAAGCATCGGCTCTTCGAGCAGCGGCGGCTGATCCGGCACGAGCCGGTCGATCTCGATCTGGCGCCGATGCCCGGCGCACACGCCGTCATCCGACCCGAGCCGATCGAATTCCTGAGTTATCCGTACGAGTGGACGTTCGGCGAGCTCCGCGAGGCGGCGCTGCTCACCCTCGATATCCAGCTCGATGCGATGGCTGCCGGCTGGACCCTCAAGGACGCGTCGGCCTACAACATCCAGTTCCACGATGCCCGCCCGATCCATATCGATTCGGCGTCGTTCGAGCGGCTGGAAGACGGCTCGCCGTGGATCGCCTACCGCCAGTTCTGCGAGCAGTTCCTGGCGCCACTCGTGCTCGCCGCGCGGCGCGACATCCGGCTCACTCGACCTCCTGCGGCTCGGCCCGGACGGGATCCCGCTCGATCTGGCGAGCGAGATGCTGCCGAGGCGGACATGGCTCGACTTCGGGCTCCTCTCCCATGTGCATCTTGCATGCCCGTGCGCAGACGCCGTCACTCGTCGAACGACGATGACGGACGGGCGGCGCGGCAGACGCGCCTGGCACGGCCGCGCCTGGAAGGGCTCATCCGGAACCTGCGCTCGACCGTCGCGAAGCTCGACTGGCATCCGCGCGGAACGGAGTGGGCCGACTACGCGGAGCACACGAGCTACGCCGAGCGCGCGGCGGCGGACAAGGACCGCCTCGTGGACGCATGGCTTCGGGAGGTGCCGGGCGCGCAGGTATGGGACCTCGGCGCGAACACCGGTCGCTTCAGCCGGATCGCGGCCGACGCGGGCAAGCGCGTCGTCGCCTTCGACATCGATCCGGCGGCCGCCGAGCGCCACTTTCGGTGCGATCCGTGAGGCCGGGCGGACCGACATCCTGCCGCTCGTGGTCGACATCGCGAACCCGAGCCCGGCGATCGGCTGGGCGGGACGCGAGCGGCGTTCGCTGCTCGAACGCGCGAACGCCGATGCGGTCCTCGCGCTGGCCCTCGTCCATCACCTGGCGCTGACTCGGAACGTGCCGCTGCCGATGGTGGTCGACCTGTTCGCGGAACTTGCCCAGTGGGCGATCGTGGAGTTCGTGCCCAAGGAGGACCCCATGGCCCGGCGGCTCCTCGCGACGCGACGCGACGTCTTTCCGCGATACGACCTGGATGGGTTCCGGGAGGCGGCCGCGACCCGCTTCGAGATCCTTCGCGAGGCGCCGATCGCGGACAGTCCGCGGGTGCTGTTCCTGCTCCGCCGTTCCTGAGCTAGCCCGCCTGACCGACCCCGAGCGGGAGGCGGGCCCCTTCGATCATCTCTGCCGCGGCGGGCGCGAGAGCCGCGAAGGCGTCAGCGTCGTCCGCGTCGATCACCGCGTAGAGCGCGTGGTCCATGCCGCCCCAGCGCACATCGGCGGCGATCATCCGAACGTGGAATGGCCCACCCACGCCGTAGAACTCGTCCCCCCACTGCGGGAAGCGCAACAGGTCGACGCACGGTCGGATCTCTGTCGGACAACCCTCATCGACATTGACGGCCTTCGGCGATCGGCCGAACTCAAGCGTCGTCGCCTCGAGATCGCCGATATGTCCTTCGGCCTTCTCGATGACCTCGACGTTCGGGTTGGCCTCGATCCACTCGATCAGCGACTTGGCGGTCCCATCGTAGCCTTCGACAGGCGTCATCGGTCCATCGACGATCGGATAGACGTCGAGCCAGAAGAGGACCTTCGCGTCCTCGCGGGCACTGGGCCGAAGACCGAACTCGCCGGTGCTGTCCTCGAAGCTCATCCAACCGGCCGGCACCGTGACGGTCAGTTGCTCGCCGAAGAAGTGCTGCGTCGTGTAGTCGCCGGTCGGCAGGTCGCCGGGGCGGGTGAGGTCCGGCGTGACGCAACCCGGTAGACAGCCGGGGATCGGCGTGGGGCTCGGCTTCGTCGATGCTGCGGCGGTCGACGCCGACGGCGAGGTCGACGCGACTGGCGCGCTCGACGCCGACGCTCCAGGCGATGCGGACCCGCCGCCCGAGCTACTACATGCCGCCGCCAGCAGGCCCGCCGCCGCGAGCACGATGATCCTCCGCATCTGGATGCCCTCTTGCGATGCGCGGCCAGAATCTGGCGCGCTTTACGGACATGGGACGCAGAGAGGGCACGAGGTTCCCGATTCGTCGCTCCGCGACGGGCGGGTGGCACACTCCGCCCGGCCGCGGAGGCAGCGCCAACCCGTCACATGGCAACTCCGGGCGCAGCGGAGAGGGGCAAGACCGTGATCATCCATCCACGCCGCTCGCGCCTCCTGTCCATCGGGCTCGGCTGCGCGGCGTTGAGGGCTGACCTCCCGGCCTGACGGGTCTGCCACCACGGCCCGGCCCCACGATCAGCGACGGACGGACACCGTGGATGCTGCATTCGTGGCGAATGCGTGCAAGACAAGTTGGTGTCTCCCGCCATTCCGATCGATGGCGACCATCGGCTGGCCGTCTGCGGTGACTTTGCGGCCGGTCCTGTCGGTCACTTCGAATCGGCCCCCGCGACGTTGGCGGATGCGGATGTCCGGCTTCCCACCTTGAGTCGGAACGACCCCGGTCACCGCCCTCGTGTCGGGGTCACGGACGAAGTCGATGCCGAGGCGTGAGCCGCCTCCCAGGTTGACGCTATGGATGACGTCGACCACCGCGATCACGTACCCGCGGGGCCGCTCGCGATACAACGCCACGACCGCCACCAGCAACCCGCCCACGAGCGCGATGCCGAGGAGCCCCAGCATCGGCTGGAGCAGGCCGTTGCACTCGAGGAAGGACCCGCAGGGCATGGCGGCATCGGATAGGGCAGATGCCGCACTCACGCCGACCGCGTTCGCGGCGTAGGCCCGGCAGACGTATCGCACCCCGTTCGTCAGACGGCCGATCTGGGCAGTCGTGTCGACCGATCCCGCCTCGACCGGCGTGGACCAGGTGGCGCCGCCGTCGCCCGAACATTGGTATCGGTATGCGGACACGCCCGGCGCGGTGACCGGTGTGACGCTGATCCGCACCGACTGGTCAAGGGCCTCGACCGATGGCTTCCCTGGCGACGTCCGGGCGTCCCATCGGCGCGACCGCCGTGGCCGCGGCGGTCCACGCCCCCTCGGCCGCCGACCCGATCGCGGCGACCTCGCACTGGTATGTCGCTCCGTTCGTGAGTCCATCGACGACGGCATTCGTTTCGAGCGACACGCCGTCCTTCGCCTCGATCCACTCCCCAGCGCCCGCGCGGCAGCGCGCGCGGTAGTCGACGACCGGAGCCGACGTCGCCGTCGCGACCGGCGCCGCCCAACGCAATGCGATAGCGCCGTCCTGGGCAGCGAGCTCGATGCCGCGGACGGCGCCGACGGTCAGGACGGGAGCCGCGGGAGGGGCGGCTCCTCGACGGTAAAAGTGCATGTGGCGTTCTGGAGCGCGACCGCGACGGCATTCCCCGCGTCGCCGGGTGAACCGAACACGACCCTGGGCCAGTCAAAGGTGCTGCCGCTGACGCACGGCGGCATGTCCCTGACGACGCGCATGCCGACGAGACTCCTCTCGAGCGCGCCGCGCTTCGTCGGATCGAGGCCCATGCCGACCGGCAACAACGCGAATGGCGACCGATTCGCGAAGAGCCGGTCGCGAACGACTCGGACCTGGCTCGCGGGCACGCCCCTGACGTCATGACTGCCATCGGTGAAGAGGATCAGCGCCGGACGGACGGCGTCCGGCGGCAGGTGCTTCGCCGCGCGGTCCATCGCCGCGACGTAGTTCGTGTCGATGCCGATCCGCCTTGTGAGGGAAGGATCGAGACCCTTCCGATATGCCGACGCGACGGATCGCAGGCAGCCGGAGAACCTCGCGACGGCCCCCGGGCTGCCGAGGAGCTTCAGATCGGAACATCTCGGGTAGTCGATCGGCCTTGGCGGCGAACTGGACGATCGACATCGTCGTGTCGCCAGCGATGAGGTCGGACGATGTCGCGTCGACTCGATCCGCGATCCGCTCGAGCGCGGCGCCGAAGCGGTTCCGGTCGGCCGACTCGTCGAGGATCGAGGCCGAGAAGTCGAGGACGATGACCACATCGGACGGATCCGGGGCCGGTCTGGGCGCGGACGATCGCGGTCGGGGCGCCGCCGATCAGCAGCGCCGCCATGGCGATCGTGACGACGGCAGCTCGCCGCCGTCGGGCCCCGAGACGCAATCCTGTGACCCCCCTGGCGATCTACGGCCAAGCCGTCGACCGCCCGCGGTTGGAGCGAAGCCCCAGTGTCCTGTCACAGATCGAGGGTGTCGCTGAGGCTTCGCGGCCTCGAAGATGCATCGCGCGACGCGGTCCCAGCAATACCAGAACGAAAGTACCGGGTGCGTCTGTGCACCGTGTCGGCAGTCAGAGCCGGGCTTTGGCCGGGTCCGAGGCCGCTTGTCGGGCGGTAGATACTCTTCGGACCGGCCCTGCGGTATTGCGTCGGCCGAAGAGCGTCACCGTCGTGATACCCGCAGCGTGCAAGGAACGACACATGCGTTTGGTCATCGCGTTCGTTGCCGCGTTGACTGCTGTCGCGACATCCCAGATCGCGATCGCCTCGGTGTCCGCGCAGGGTGAAGCGGTGGTCGCGGTCGTCGGAGGCGAGGACGAACCCGCGCGCGAGTGGGATATCGACGTGGCCGGCGGCATCCCGAGCACCGATCACATCACCCTCGAGCCGATCGCGGTCGGGTTCCAGGGCGAGTTCACCGTCGCCGTGGCGGGTTCGGCAGCGACCGTGACATTGACAACGGTGCTCCCAGCCGACAGGGAGCTCGTGAGTGTCGGCTGCCTCGACGACCTCACGCCGCCGACGGAGATCAACCCGACTGTCGACCGCCTCGGCTTCACGCTCGACGTCGTGCCAGGCCGCCGGTATCGGTGCTTCGCGGAGAGCCTACCCACCGTTCCTGGAGATGCCGCCGCCGTGCCGGCGGGCGCGAGTCAGGCGCCGACCAAGCGTCCGGTCCCGCGGTCAGATGCGTCGCCGACATCGCCATCGGCGCCTTCGCCGGGATGGCCCGCGGTCTTCGTCACGCTCATCGTGATGTCAGGCATCGCGCTACTGCTACGGCCCGTGCGACGCTGATGCCGCCCGAGCGCTAGGAGGTGGCGTGGGCGTGCTCCGCGGCGTCGGCCTCCGCCTTGGTGCGATGGACCGTACCATCCGGGTGCTGCGCCGGCGAGTAGACCGTGTAGAGGCGCAACGGATCGGAGCGCGAGGTGTTGATGACGTTGTGCTCGGTGCCGCTCGGGATGACCAGGGCGGTCCCGTCACGCAGTTCGTGCCGCTCCCCGTCGAGTATCGCCTCGCCTTCGCCCTCCTCCACTCGGATGAACTGATCTCCAGTGTCGTGGCGTTCCATGCCGATCTCACCGCCTGGCTCGATCGACATCACAACGACTTGGCTATGTGGTGCCGTGTACAGGACGCGCCGGAAGTCATCATTCTCGAGCGTCGCGCGCTCGATATCGACGCTGTAGCCGGACATCAGGCCTCCTTCATCGTGCGTCGAGAACGATCGACGTCTCGGCGTCAACGGTACGCCTCCAGGGTGCCCAAGCCACGTGCCCGATGGCCCGATCGGCCACGACATTCGGCTCAGCGGCCACTCGCGTCTCGCCGCAGCAGGATGCCGAGGTAGGCCTTCCACGGGCGGACGTCCGCGTCGTGGCTGCCGGCGAGCGCGGAGTAGATCTGGGCGACATGGTCGAGGTCGTGGACGGCCCACGTCGCGAGGTGCTGGCGCAGTGTCACCACGCCGAGCTCGGGGTGGACGCCCTTTTGTGTCGCGTCGGCCCGGTCCCCACCTGTCCGCCGCTTGCTACCAGCCCAGTCGTACCCTGATGGGAGTCGGGCGCGCGTACACGGCGAACGGGGGAGCGGGCGATGCCCAAGCAGATCGTGTACGTCCACGGTGCCGGACCGCAGAAGCCGGCAGCGACCCTCAAGCACGACATCGACATGGCCCTATTCGGCAAGGACATGTCGACGAGCCGCCTGGCGTTCTATGCGAATGTCCGCTGGCCGTCGGCCGGCACCCCGGCAGGACCCGCGGTTGCGGCCGTCGAGAGGCTCGAGCCGAGCTCGTCGAAGCCAAGGCGATCCGCACGGCCAGCGACCCCAGCCTCAGTCCCGCCGACGCAGCGAACGAGATCGTCGACGCGACGCTCCGGCGCCGACTCCGGGCGGCGGCGATGGCGGCGCCCCCGCGGGCGAGTCGCCGGATCGCGCGGCAGGCGAGAACGCTCGTCGCACAGCTCTACCGGCGGGCCGACCGTATCGCGAGCCACTTCTGCCGCCGCCGCGACCAGTGGGCGGCAGGGCCGCGCCATGGGCATCTACCTTTCCCGATCCGATCTTCCGCTGGTGGTCGGCATGTTCGCCAGCGACGTCATCGACTATCTCTACGGTCCGTTCAAGCGGCAGATGCGGCGCCCGTGATCCGGCCATCAGGCGAACGCCGCGTCCCAAGGTCGTCGCTGGCGCACAGCCTCGGGACGATCATCTCGTACGACGTCCTGGCCGACCCGTCGATGACAGGCTGAGCGACGTCACGCTGGTCACCATCGGTTGCCCGCTGGGCATCGGCAACGTCCAGAACCGGCTGCGCAACGGCGCCGGCCGCCCGAACCCTGTCCCGGCGGCATCACGGGCTGGTCGAACTTCGCCGACCGCTGGGACCCGTCGCGCTCGACCAGACGATGCGCGACGAGTTCGAGCCGCCCAAGGACATGCCCACCGACGAGCAGGTCAACAACCCGGCGCGCGACAACCACGAGTTGTTCGGATACTTGTCGGTCGCGCTTGTTCGCGACGCGATCGTCGCGGCCGTGGGCTAGAGCACGTGGGAGCCCAGTACCGCCCGCGGGCCGTATTCCAGTTGAAGCGCGATCCGCGTCATCCGAGGGGATCAGCTTTGGGCGGCGTCAATTGCAATCCGACGGCAGGGGCCGTCCTCGTCGACCTCACCTCGTGCGGCGCCAGGCGAACGAGTGGTGCGGCGGTCCGGGAGCTGACCAACGACACCGTCGGCGGAACGATCCTCAGCGTCGTAGCGGCCGCGTTGGAGCGGGGCTTCGGCCTCGAACTCGACATCGACACAGCCTCGTTCGATCGCGTCATCAAGGCCCTGCAAGCCGGCCGCGGTGTGTCCCTGTGTGGATCCAGCAGCGCGACCCGCGGGACGCGGTTCCAGGCGAGCGAGCGGTTCGACGGGAATCATCAGTGGGCGCTGACGGACATCCGCAGCGTGGAAGGCGGCCGCTTGGAGATCCTCGTCTTCGACCCGCTCGCGGACGGCCGACGTCACGTCATCGCGACGTCGCCGATGTGGATCCCGACCGGCATCGTCCGCGAGTTCGCGGGCAACCTCGACCTTCGGTCGAAGGCCGAGCGCGAAGCCAAGCGGCCGCGCCGGCCGCTCGGTCTTGGTCGCGCGACCTACGGCGTGACAGATGTCGTCGCGTGCGCCGCAGGCAAGGCCGTCCCGGTCCCGAGGGTCCGGCTGCGGGCAGGTGGGGGCCTCGTCAACGGCCAAGCCGGTCGCGACCGGGTGGTGGGCGTGGCGATCGCCCGGATCCGCGAACGACCGACCACGACCTCGGACATCCTCGGCCGCAAGCGTGCCGGTGACACGTTCCGTGCCTTCCAGCGCATCCGGGGCCAGCGCGTTGGTGGCGACCCGATCTGGCTCGGCGATCGGACCGGGGCTCGATGGATGCACGGCTCGTTGTTCCGAGCTCTCGGCCACTTGGTCGCCGAGCCCGGGCTCGATCAGGTGGGAGAGGACCCCGAGGGCGCCGCGCTCCCGGACGCGCCGGATGACCAGGGGACCGATGACGAGGTCCTCGAGGGTGTCGAGGACGTCGTCGACGAGGCGGTCGTCGACGAGGTGGTGGCCGAGTCGGACTCGCCTGCGGGGGCCACCATTGGCTAGCTGCGTACCATCGATGGCAAACGTTCTCGCCTGGTAGTCGAACGGGGAGGACCATGGCAGACGTCCGAGGCGACCCCTGGGAGCACGATCCGGGCCCGACTTCAGGGAGTGGCTGGGCGGAGCTCTTCGCCGCGACGCCGAACTACCGTGGACTCGGGGTCGAGGTCGTCGGACGCGAGGCATTCCGCTGGCATCACGGGCCGATGTTCTACCGCGGTCGGCTGGATGGCTCGGCGAAGGTCATGGTGGTCGGGCAGGAGGGCGCTCAGGACGAGTCGCTTGCCCACCGTTCATTCACCGGCGGGACGGGCGCCCGGATGCAGCACCTGCTCCGGTTCCTCGGCCTCGATCGGTCGTACCTCTTCGTGAACTCATTCGTCTATCCCATCTTCGGCCAGTACACGGACGACCTCCGCAAGCTCGCCCAGGATCCTCGATCGCCGATCGTGATCCATCGCAACCGGATCTACGACAAGGCGGTCGTCGACGGCGACGTGCGTCTGGTCATCGCTGTTGGTCGTGCGGCGAAAGAGTCCGTTGCGACATGGATCAGATCGCATGGGGGGACGGCGCAACCCGAGTCGCTGCACACTGCCTCGCTCGGTAACCTGCCGAACCGACTCCACGTCGTCGGTGTCCTCCATCCGGGTGGCGCCTCGTCGGGCTCCACCAGCGCGATCAAGGCCGATTTCGTCCACGCGATCGGGCGGATCCGCGCCTGGCTGCAGGCTGATCAGGCCTGGTTGCCCGTCGATCCCGGCATGACCCGGAACCTCTCGGCTCCGTTCCCGTATTCCTCGGCGGCCATCCCGTTCCGGGACTTTCCCTTCGGAACGTGCCCGCGCCTCGGACGAGGCGGGACCTCGAGCAACCGTAGCGACAACCAACGGGCGATCCGGTTGTTCTCGGCAGCCGGCAAGTACAACGCCTCTGGCGTCCAGCTGACCGATCCGTCGTCCGCGACAGGCAATGACCAGGGCTACGACGACGACCCGGGCGACCTGCCCTATGAGCCGCCGCGCGCCAGCCCGCACTCATTCGACGCCGGCCCGCCAAACGATCTGGCGCGCCTCTTGATGGGCGCCGAGCCAGGCTTCGAATGGCCCGACTTCGCCTCGCTCGGCGTGACCGCCCATCCGTCGTTCGGGGTCGGGCCGATCTATCGCGGCCGGTTCCGGAACCTGAGCCTCGTCATCCTTGCCGACCAGCGGTCCGACGACGACACCTTCACGGGTCGAGCCCTCACCGGCGATGCCGGCCAACGATTCCAGGGTGTCCTTCGTGCCGCCGGCCTGACCAGGCGGTACCTGGTCATCCGCCCACTGCCTGTCGACACGCTGGACCTAAACGCGGCCAAGCGCCAGTCACTGGTCGATCACCCCAAGGTCCAAGCGCTGCACCGAGAGCTCCTCCGCCGCGTTCGGACCGCGAACGGCGGGATCACCGCGCTCCTTGCGATGGGGCCCGGCGCCCGGCGGCTCGCCCCGAATGTCGTGCCGGCCGGGCTCGACGTGATCGAGCTCGCCGCCCACGGGGAAGCCGGGTTCCAGGCTTCCTGGCAGACGACGCTCACGCAGCTCGCCGGGCGTGCCTACACGAAGGACGTCGCCAACCCGAGCTTCCAGGCCCCGACCACCCGTAGTCAGCTGCCACGGATCGACCTGCCGTACGGCACCACCCGCTGGGTCGGCACCTCGGGCGATCGAGGCGTTCGGCCGGTCGACGCCGACATCGGCAAACCATCGCCGGACTATCTGAAGCTGTTCCTGCCCGACTGGGTCGCCGGTCTTACGCCGGCGCCGTTAAGTCCGGCGGAGCAAACCGCGGCCGATCAGCTGAGCTGACGATGCCGACGACCCCGCTTCCCAGGTATGGACTGCGCGGGCGAGTGGTCACGATGAACGCCGCTCGCGACGTCATCGCGGATGGCATCGTGTGGGTGGCCGACGGTTCGATCAGCGACGTCACGGCGGCGAACCAGACGCCGGCGGCCCACGCCGGCTCGCCGGTCATCGCCACGGCCGGGACGATCTACCCGGGCATGATCGAGCTCCACAACCATCTCGCGTACAACACGCTGCCCCTGTTCCGGATCCCGCGGCTCTACACGAAGCGGGAGGAGTGGCAGGGGACCCGCGGCTACCGCCGCTATGTCAGCGGTCCCGCGGGGGTCGTCGCGTCGTTGCCCGATCTCATCCGGGCGACGATCCGCTATGTCGAGTGCAAGAGCCTGATCTCGGGCACGACGACGTCGCAGGGACTGACACTGCGCGCGGCCCCGATCAAGCACCTCTACAGGGGCATCGTCCGCAACGCCGAGGTGCCGGACGCCGCCGGACTTGACGCGGCGCGACCCAAGATCGGCGATGTCACCCCGGAGGAGCGTGAGTCATTCCGCAAGTCCTTGTCCGGCAAGGGGGCGCGGATCGTGCACCTGGCGGAGGGGCTCCCGACATCGAAGGCACACGACCATTTCCTCGACCTCCGAGCGCCGAACGGCACCTGGGCCATCGGGCCGAAGTTCGTGGGCATCCATTCGACGGCACTAGCGGAAGCCGATCTCGCCATCGTCCACCAGTTCGGCGGGTCCATCGTCTGGTCGCCGTTCAGCAACCTCGCCCTCTACGGCGACACGACCGCGGCCAAGGCCGCCATCGATCTCGGGGTCAAGGTCGCCCTGGGCTCCGACTGGTCACCGACCGCGAGCAAGAACCTGCTCAACGAGCTGAAAGTCGCGCGCATCTGGAGTGACCACAAGCAGCTCGGCTTCACCGACCGGCAGCTCATCGAGATGGTGACGGTCACGCCGGCGGAGATCCTCGGCTGGCAGGGTCGGCTGGGCTCGCTCGAGCCCGGCAAGCTCGCCGACATCACGGTCGTCTCCGGCAAGACCGGCGAGGCCTACGGTCATCTGGTCGACGCGACGGAGTCGGACATCCGGCTGGTCGTCATCGGCGGGATCGCCCGATACGGGACGCCCACGCTGCTGGCAAAGCTCAGCCCGGTCGACGAAACGGCGGAGATCGCCGGCAAGCCTCGGGCGTTCCACCTCGATATGCACGACCCCGATCCGGTCCTCGGTCCGATCGGTCTCAACGACGCGTCGGCGACCCTGGCCGACGCGCTCGCGCACATGCCCGAGCGTGCCGCGGCGATCGGTTCGTCGGGATCGAGCTCGGGATCGTGGTCGGTCAGGCCGTCGGAGGTGCCGACGCCGACGCCCGATGGTTCCTGGAGCTCGACCAACCACCTGTCGCCGGCATCTCGGCCCGACCTGTTCGACGGACTGGCCCCGGCGTTGTTGGACGTCGTGATCGGCGCCGAGAGCTTCGCGTCGATCGCTGTGCCGCTCAAGCTCGATCCCCTCGCGACCGAGGGCGACGATGCGTTCTTCGACATGCTGGCAAACCTCGCGAACGTCCCGGACATCGTCCGGACGACGCTGCCCGGTCGCTATGGCGAGCAGCCGCGGGCCCCATCTGACGCTGTCGGGCTCGAGGACGACGACGTGTCGATCGCCCCGCTTCCGCTGGCGGAGCTGCTCGAGCGCGAGGGCGACCTGACGCTCGCGGAGCGGCGACTGATCGTCCAGCAGGCGATGGTCCTGCTCGACCAGGTCTACGTCCACCTGCCGATGAAGCGGGCACGCTATGCGGTCGACCCCCTGCAACGTCTGCGACTGATGGAGCACCGGCTCGAGGCCTCGGGCCCAACGACCGGCTCGACCCCGAGAGCCAGTTCCACGAGGAACTGATCGAGATCTTCACGGCACTTCGGGACCTGCACACCCACTACGTCCCGCCCGAGCCGTATCGCTCGCATACGGTCTTCCTGCCGTTCCTCGTCGAGGAGTGCACCCGCGCGGGGCGGTTGCAGTACCTCTTGTCCAAGGTCGCCAGCGGCGCCGACCTCGACCCCTCGTTCGCTCCTGGCGTCGCGGTGACGCACTGGAACGGGACACCGATCCATCGGGCGATCGAGCGCAATGCCGAGAATCAGGGCGGGGGCAACCCGGCAGCTCGGACGGCACGCGGCCTCGACGCGCTCACGATCAGGACGCTCGGGCGCATGCCGCCACCGGACGAGGACTGGGTCGACGTCGCCTACGTGACCCCGGACGGCGAGACGCGACAGGTCCGAACGCGCTGGAGCACGTATCAGCCGCTCGAGCCGTCGCCGTTCGGGGACGCGGACCAGGGGCTCGCAACGTCGGTGCCGGTCGCATCCGGCAACCGAGGCCGGCTCGGGGCGCTCGGTGTCGATGTCCAGACCTCGACCGTCAACCTGGTCCGGCGCGACCTCTTCGCCAGGGGCTGGCAGCAGGCGCCCGCCGCCGGGTCCGACGAGATCGGCACCGACTGCCTGGCATCCTCCGTGCGCGGGTCCGGCGGACGAGCATCGGGGACGTCCTGCATGTGCGGATCTTCACGTTCCTCGTCCCTGATCCCGAGGCGTTCGTCGAGGAGTTCACCCAACTGATCCAGTCCCGACCGACGGTCGGCTTGATCGTGGACGTCCGGGGCAACGGCGGCGGGGACATCCGGGCGGCGGAGCGCCTGTTGCAGGTGCTGACGCCCCACGAGATCGTGCCCGAGCCGACGCAGTTCATCGTCAGTCCATTGGTCCGTCGCCTCGTGAAGGCCAACCTGGCTGACCCCATCGACCTCACGTCCTGGTTGCAGTCGGTCGACGACGCCGTCGAGTCCGGTGCCACCTTCTCGACCGGCTTCCCGATCACGCCGACGAGGGATGTCAACGATGTAGGACAGGGCTACTACGGTCCGGTGGTGCTCATCACGGACGCGCGCTGCTACAGCGCGACCGACATCTTCGCTGCCGGCTTCCAGGACCACGACATCGGGCCGATCGTCGGCGTCGCGGAGCGAACCGGCGCCGGCGGGGCGAACGTCTGGACGCAATTCCTGTTCCGGGAGCTCCTACCTGCTCGAAATAACCCGCTCAAGGAGCTCCCGCGTGGGGCTTCCTTCCGGGTCGCCGTGCGCCGGACCACCCGCGTCGGGTCGCACGCCAGCGAGCTCCTCGAGGATCTTGGTGTCGAAGCCGACACGGTCCATCCGATCACGGATATCGACTTGCTCGAGGACAACCGGGACCTGATCGAAGCCGCAGTCGCCGAGATGCGGGGTCGCGTGCTGCGGCGACTCGAGGCTGACCTGTCGAGGGCGGGCAACGGTGTGACGATCGAGGTGGCGACCACCAACCTGGATCGGGTCGACGCGTATCTCGACGGTCGCCCGGTCGCCTCCCAGGACGTGCAGGGCGATCGATGCACGATCGTGGTGCCCGCGTCGCTGGTCGGCGGCGGCGGCGAGCTCCGGCTCGAAGGGTTCCAGGGCACGTCGCTCGGCGCCGCACGCCGACTGGTGATCCCGTCCGGATGAGGGCCGACCCGGTGGATGCCTCAGCCCTCCGGCTCGACGTCCTCGTCGCCCCACGAACGCCCCTCGCCGACTCGCGTCCGGCGCGCGTCCTGGAACGCCGCCGACTGGCGCAGGTTCCAGGCGGCCACCCCGATCCGGGCGACCTCGTCCAGATCGCTCACGTCCTCCGGAACGGGACCCCGGTAGATCCGGGCGATCCCGGAGGCGTCCGCGGCCTCGACCGCCGCGTCATCCGGCAGCTCGACGACCAGCACCCGATCGCCATACGCCTGGATCGGGCGACCGCCGGCGTCGGCGAGCCACGTCCGGACATCGTCGGGCGATGCGGCGGGAGCCAGGACCACGAAACATTCGACCATCGAATCCCACGTCGGCCGGATCAGAGGACGCTGGGAGGATAGGCCATGGCGCAGCGTGACGAGATCGCCGGGCAGGGACTGATCATCCTCGACGCGAAGGGGGTCGCTGACGTCCGTGGCACGGCCGGGCGGCTCGAGGACACCGGTGCGGGCGTCCTCCATCGCTACGGTTCGCGTGTCCTCATCGGCGAGGTCCCACCGGCGGCGGGCCGGGGCGTCACGACGAAGCGAGGCGTCCGCTCGTTCCATCGCGGGCGCCGTCCGCGACACGCCCGGGGCTTGAACGAGACCGAGATGGCCGGGCTCGCGGCGTGGAACCTACGCGTCTCGCGGCGATATGCCACCGCCAAGGCGAAGCGGCCGCTCGACGGTCAGCGCTGGGACGCTGCCGGCGTCACTCCGCTCATGCCGCCGGACGGCCCGGCCATGACCCACGTCGGGGAGGCGGAGCCGGCCCGCGCCCTCGGCCTGGTCGGTGACGAGACCAGCCTCTATCTCATCGGCGCGGTCGCCGTGGGGCTCATCATCGTCGACGGTCCCACGGCGGACCTGCAGTTCAGCGAGGCGGAGCGCACCAAGGTCGTCGCCGAGGTCCAGGAGGGATTGACCTGGCTCGGCAGCCGCGAACCCAAGGCCGGGGTCTCGTTCGGCTACGACATCCGGACCGTGAGGGTGGATCGACCCCGGACCCGGCCCTGACTGGTTACGAGCCGCTCGAATCCCTCTGGCGCGATCCCGCTATGGCGAAGATCGGGTTTGCCCCGAACTTCGGCGGCGTCCAGGACTACGTCAGATCCATCCGCGCGAACCTCGCCACGAAGTGGGCCTACGTCGCGTTCTTCACGAAGTACCCGATCCCCCACTTCGCCTATGCCTCCAAGCCGCGCCTGGTCATGCACTACGCCAACGACGGCTGGGGGCCCGACAACATCGACCGCGTCTTCACCCACGAGACCGGCCACATCTTCGGCTGCCCGGACGAGTACGCCGCCAGCAACTGCTCGTGCGATACGAAGGCGGGCTACCTGCGCGAGGTCAACGGCAACTGCCAGAGCGTGCGCGACGTCCTTCACGCCGTGCCTGATGGCGGCGAACACCTGGGCGATGTGCGCCTTCACGCCGACCCACCTGGGCTGGCGCGACACCGACGGTGACGGCGCGCTCGACCCGGTCGATCCGGTCGGGAACCCGAACCCGCTCATCGATCTGGGCGGGTTCTGCTCGCGGTTCCCATTCATCTGCCGGCTGATCGGCCTCGGCGCGACAGCCGGCGCCGAGGCCGGCGCCGCCCGGGCTGGCGGCCCGGCGTCACCGGGCGACCTCGCGCCGAACCACGGCCGCGAAGCGGTGCCGGTCGAGTTGCTCCGCCAGGTCCTGACCGCCGGATGAGATGGAGCGCGTGGAGGCCGCGGTCCGCGCTGAGGAGGATCGCTACCTCGAGGCCCTCGAGCGCAAGCTGCGGACCGCCGCGGACCAGATCGCCCGCGAACGGGCCAGTCGCTGATGGATGCCGCGGAGATCGAGCGCAAGGTCGTGGCGACGGTCGGCCGGCGGTGACGGCCCGGAGCTGGGCGGACCCGTCGTCGTCCTCGACACGGCCAAGGGCGCTGACGGTGGCTCGACCTACCACGTCTCGGCGTCCTATCTGGTCCCCGTCGACGAGGACGATCCGGACCTGGCCGGGGTGTCCATCGCGGTCCCGGTCACCGCCACCGTCGAGATCGACGGCGAGGGGGCGATCGTCGGGATCGATGTGCCGGCCGACCCGGCGGCCCAGCGCCAGGCGAGGGCGTTCACCCGGAACCTGATCGCCCGTGGGCGCTGTCAGCGGGCTGGCGGCCAGCGCGACCCGTGCGACGCGGTCCGGGCCAGCCACCCGTCCGACCCACGAGGTGACTGTCGACGGATTCGGTCGGCGGGTGATCCGCCGGACCGGATTCACGCGCCACGTAGCGCGCCGCCTGGGCCGGCCATGCCCGAAGACGCGGGCAAGTGACGATGGACGACAGCCCGCTAGCGGCAAGGAGCGTCCCATGGCGACCGTCTCGTACGTCCCGAACGACCCGCTGGCGAGTGGCGGACCACCCACCAGGTCGACGAGGGCCAGCAACTACCCACGCGGTGACATCGCCAAGTTCGACATCCAGCCGACGGCGGTCGCCGGCAAGTATCGACCCGCACACGCCGGAGTTCCAGTTCTGGCAGGCCAAGCTTGCGCTGATCGCCGGGCTGCGTGCATGGCGCCAGATCGATGGCCGCTTCCTGCGACGCTGGTTCGGCGACCAGAACCAGCTGCCGGTGCTGACGGACGCCGGCGACGACCTGAACGCGTTCTACGACCGCGTCAGCCTGCAGTTCTTCTCCCACACGTTCGACGGCGTGACGGTCAACTCGGCGGAGAGCGTGGACGTCGTGACCCACGAAGCAGGGTCATGCCTTCCTCGACGCCATCCGCCCGGACTTCTTCGATGTCCCGTTCATCGAAGTCGGCGCGCTCCACGAGGCGTTCGGCGACTGCATGGCGATCGTCACCGCGCTCGAGGACCGCGCCATCCGGGACGCCGTCCTGAGCGTCGACACCGGACCTCGCGGCCAACCACTTCGTGGAAAGCCTGGCCGAGGCGCTCGGCGACGCGATCGCGCGGGAGTTCGGCGCGAGCAGCGTCGACGTCGGGGCGCTGCGCCATGCCCTCAACACGTTCCAGTGGTCCGACCCGACCTCGCTGCCGCCGGATGCACCCGCGGACCAGCTCTCCGGCGAGGTCCACAGCTTCTCCCGGGTGTTCACCGGCGCCTTCTACGACGTCATCCGGAACATCTACACGGCGGGCAGACGGAAGGATTCGCTGGCCTGCGGAATGCCTCGCGGACGGCGGGCAAGCTGCTGGTGGCGGCCATCCGCATCGTGCCCGCCGCGCCGAGCACGTTCAGCGGCGTCGGCCAGCGCATGCTCCAGGCCGACGTGGCAATGAATAGCGGGGCCAACACGGCCGCGATCAGCGACGCGTTCGCGGCCCACGGGATGACGCTGCCCGCCCCGGCCACGTCGCTGCCGGTGCCGCTGCCGGGCAGACCCGCTCGGGGGCATCCACGGAGCTGCGCCGCCGGCTCGCCGTCCCGACTGGCACCAGGATCGAGCTCACACCCGTCGATTCCGAGCTGCATGGCGAGATCGCCCACGTCAGCGCGTACCGGCCGTTGCCGCTCGACGGCGCCGGGCTCCAGGGCGTCCAGGTCATGGTGCCGGGCATCGCGCGCGTCGCCACCACGCGCCGCGGCCGGTCGATCACCGGCGTCCTGGGTGAGGTCACCTCGTCCGAGGGTGAGGCCGCCGGCGCAGGCTCGTGCCTTCGCGCGCTCGCTCGTCGCGAACGGCGACGTCCGCACCGCCCCACGGGCGGCCCGACGGCTCGCCGCCGCTCCGCAGCCGCCGGCCGCACGGGTGCCGCACACGCCCAGTCACGAGATCCGGCTCGTCGGCGGCCAGCCGACGCTCGTCCGGGTCGGCTTCTCCCGCCGGCGCTGACCGTCAGCCGGCCTCGGCGGCTCCAGCCGGAGGCCGGGATGCCCGAAGAACTGGTAGGCCATGTAGGTCGACGACGTCGTCTCGGGGGTGTCGCGGAACGCGGCGCGCTCGGTGCGCATGATCTCGGCCGGTGCCTCGCCGCGCATCGCGCGCTCGTAGAAGCGGATGGCGATGTCGCGGGCGAGTCGGTCGTCGATGGACCACAGCGGCGCGATGACGCCTGATGCGCCGGCGAACAGGAAGGCCGCGGCCAGACCGGCATGATCGCCGAGGAGCTGGCTGCCGCGGCCGACCTGGCAGGCGTTCAGGAAGACGAACGGATGGCCGCGCAGCGGGATGCCCCTGACGGCCAGGGGATCGAGGGCAGAGCCGTCGACGAGGATCAGGCCATCCATGGCCTCCTCGGCGTCGTAGGTGCCGTGCACGGCGAAATGGATGACGTCGGCGGCCGGGCTGCCCCCTCAAGCAGGTCGAGGATGCCGCCGATCGTCGCCTCCACGGGCGTCGCCTCGTAGACGCGCACGATGTCCGCGGCCTCGGCCTCGGCCTCGGCGAGGCGCTGCCAGCCCGGCAGCTCGTAGACGCCCGACACGGCGGCGACGCCCTGGACGGGCACGCTCATCGGCGGCGGCAGGGTCGGCCGCCGCTGGCCGAGGACCCAGCGCCCGACCGTCGCCTGGGCCGCGAGGAACGGCGGGAGGTCGGGATCGAGCGGCGGATCCACGACGGCGAGCTCCCACGGGACGTACGGCTCGGCCGAGAGGAACAGGATCGACGGCGGCCGGTCGCCGATCCGTGCCGCGACTCGTGACAGGGCGTCCCAGAACTCGATCGGCAGCTGCTCGGCGATGGTCAGCCCGATCCCGCGCAGGGCGACGAACTGCGTCGGGCGACCCTCGACCTCCTGCATCTCGTCGACGATCCGCCGCAGGTCCGCGGCAGGGTCGCCGCCGATGTCGATGCGGATCGGGGCGTCCGGCATGTCGATCGTCGGATCGGCCGCGAGCAGCTGGACGAGGAGGCCGCCGCTCGCCTCGGACTCGGCACGCTCGATCCGCACGGTCAGGTCGGGCGCCACCTGGCCGGCCGGCAGCGACAGGTCGACGCCCTGGGCCGGCGGCTGGGTCGGAGCCGACGCGAGGAGCTCCGCCGAGCGGACGACGGCGACCGAACGCACGGCGAGCCCGATCGGATTGCCGTCGATCGAGTACATCGCGCGGATCGAGGTCGCCATGACCGGCGCGGCCTGGGCATCCGGCGACCAGCTGGATCGTCACGGACGGGTAGGGCGCGTCGGCCGTGACGGGCAGGTCGATCCGCCAGGACGCGCCGGGGTCCGCGAGCCGGAGGCCGTCGGCCACGAGCTGGATAGTCATCGTGTAGGGGCCGACGCTCGATGGCGGTCGGCGGAGCGCCTCACCGACGACCCGCGCGTCCGGTCGGTCGGCGAGCCCGACGACGAGGTCGAAGGCCTGCTCGGCGACGACGGCGTCCGGGCAGGACAGTCGGGCGTAGGTCGTTCGTGGCGGGTCGGGCTCGCTGCCGATGGTCGCGGCACCGGCCCCGATGGTCGCGCCACCGCCTCCGATCGGCGGCGCGGGAGGGACTGGCTCCAGCGGTGGCCACCGGGGCAGGCGGCGCCGACGGTCGGGACGCCGCCCGGCGCCGGTCCGGCGGACCGCCGGTGCCGCGCCCGGTACCCGTCTGCGTCAGGCCGCCGACGACTTGGTTGAGCACTCCGCTGATCGCTCCCGGGACGACCGTCCAGAGGATCGCCGACGTCGGCGTGATGCCGGTCACGCCGGCCTGCTGGGCGAACAGCAGGAGGCCGATGCCGGTCACGACGCCACCCACGATGGCGAGCCACGCGTTTCCGCGCCCTGCGGTCAGGATCGCGCGGAGCGGCAATCAGGACGCCGAGCACGACGATCCCGACCGACACGAGTCCGGCCGGCGTTTCGAGCGGCGACTGGCCCGTGACGTTGACCCAGCCGTGGACCTGGCAGACGTCGGTCGTCGCGGTGATCTCGTACAGCCCCGATCCCGAACCGCGCGTAATCGGCGACGGGAAGCGATCCCACCCAATCGGTGGTGGGCGCGGATGCTTCGTCGGCGACGATCCAGGTGGCCGGCCAGACGCCGATGGAGACTGCGTCCGGGTCACGGGGCGTCGGGACTGACCCGAAGACGGACGCCACGGCATCCGCGTCGATCGGGATCGCGCGCTCGGGGCCGTCGGCCTCTGCGAGGCGACTGCCGTTGACGAGCACGATGCAGTCGGCCGATCGTCTGGGCTCCGACCGGCGTCGCGACGAGGAGCGCCGCGGCGTCCCGAGAAGGAGCGCCGCGGCAAATGGCATGCGGAGAGCGGAGTCGCATCAGCCCGGCGCGTGAAGGTCATCGCCAGCTCGGGTCGATGCAGTTCTTCCTTTGAGGGAAGTCGTCTCCGTCACGTCCAGGATGCTGTTCTCCTCGAGGACTCCCTGGCATCGAGGTCCCCGATCAGGAGGTGCCAATCGCCCTCGACCTTGCGGTAGAAGGCGATCCGATCTCCCGTCCGGTGAGTACACGGCGCCGCCCTCGTCGGCCGGGTCGCGAGTGACTCGGGTCGGGGACCCTCCGCTGATGGTCGAGCGAGTAGATGTCCCGCAGTCCGCCTACGGCGTTGCGCGTGAACAAGAGGCGCTGACCGTCCGGCCGCCACGTGGGGTTCCGGTCGACGGCGTTGCCGGACGTGTGCCGCTTGTCGTTTTTGTCGGCGGTCGTGGTAGATAGATGGCGCTTGACCGCCGCGGACCTGGTAGCTCGATGAGAACGCCATGGTGCTGCCGTCAGGTGACCAAGCCGGGGAGTTGTCGTCGAAGCCCGTGCGACCGAAGTAGACCGTCGGGTCACGTTCCCCAGTCGAGTGAGACTCGCCAGATGTCGTTCCGTTTCGGCCAGCCGCTCGTTGCGGTCGCTGCTGAAGTAGACGAATGCTCCCGGCCACGTCCGGCCCCCAGTCGTTCGCGGTCCCGCTCGTGACATGGTCCTCACCGCCATCGGCCGCGTTGACCGTCCAGATGTCGCCGGCGTCGCCTTGATGAGCCGTGTGAAGGCGAAGAACTTCCCGTCGGGTGACCACCTCGGCCAACGGTCTGGGAACCGGTTGTGGGTGACCTGCTCCAGCTTCGTGCTTTCCGGATCGTAGAGATAGATCTCTGACGTGTTGGAGTTGGTACTGGTCCCCGTGGAGCACTGGAACGAGGATTCCGCGCCCGCTGCCAGGAGGGAGCCGCCCGTGGTCGGCGGACGTGACTGATCGTCGGGCCTTCGGTCATGCGAGCGGCGTGCCCGACGCGGGCAAGGTGACGGACGCCACTGCCGGAGCCCGATGGGCTTGCGCTCCCGCCTGCGCCTCCGCCGCCGAAGATGTTGGCGACCAGCACGATGCCGAGCACCGCTGCGCCGCCGCCGGCGGCGAGGATGGCGATCGGCGGACGTCGCGGTGGTGGCGGCGGTGGGACGGCCACGGGAGGTTCTGGTTCCGGAGGCTCGGGCTCCGGGTGACTCGGGTCGGCCGGCGGGTCGGGACCGGCGCCGGCTCGGGTGCGTCGGCGGTCCGGGGGCGGTCCGACCGGAGGCGCCGCACCCGCAGCGGCTATCGGCGCCAGCGCGCCTGCCGGCGGCCGCCGCGGCTCGCCGCGACCGGACCGGCCGCGGCGACCGGAGCCGCCGCGACGTTGAACAGCACCCCATCCGGCGCCTCGAGGAACAGGACCGGCGTGCCCCATTCCAGCGTGTCCTCGAACTCCGTGGCGAGACCCTTGCGCGCCTCGGTGAGCGCCGTGTCGACCGGGATGCCCCGTGCGATCGCGCCATAGAAGGATCGGCTCAGCTCGATCGCGGCCTCGTCGGTGATCTCGTACTGCATCGCGACGACGGCCGGTGTGCCCTTGCGGACGAGCGTCCCGGCGGTGCTCGAGAACAGGTCCGTCACGTCGCCGCGACCGCTCTCGCAGGCGTTGAGGACCGCGAGGCGAAGCGGTTCGTGGTCCCCCAGCATGCGTCCGAGACTCGTCGCCGCGCTTGTAGTCGGCCTTGCCGTCGGGGCGGGCGAAGGCGACGATCCCCTCCTGGCGGTTCTCGTCGAAGCCGCCGTGGCCGATGAAGTGGAGGATGTGCCAGGGGCCTTCCAGCAGCGCCTCCTGGAAGTCGTGCCAGGTCTGCCCCGGAAGCCACGTGAGCTCGACCAGGCCCTTGGCCTGGATGGCGCCGAGAGCGGCGGTGAGACGGGTCCGCTCTCGCTCGACATCGAGCCCGTCGAGGTCCGACGGACTGACGGCGACGGCAAGGATCCGGATCGGCGGCGTCACGAGGAGCGGTGACATGCTCGTCGGCAGTGGGATGTAGCGGACCAGCGGCGTGCTGGTCGAGAGCGCGACGAAATCGCCCCGGACCGGGTCGAAGAGGTACTCCCACGGCAGGGCCGCGAGCTCCGGGTCGTCGCACCGGAACTTGATCCGGATGCCGGACTGCTGGTGCTTCGCCTCCTGGCGGCTCGCCTCGTAGCGGGACAGGACGTCGCCGGAGAACAGCGCCTCCCACAGCTCCTGGCCGAACTCCTGGACGGTGCGGCTCTCCGGTGACGCGATCCGGCGTCGCGTCACGCTCGAGCGGAGGAGCGCGATCTGGAGGGCCTGCAGCCGGTTCGTGAGCGTCGGCTGGTCGAACGGGAAGCGCATCGAGGACGTCGCCTCACCGGCCGGCGACCGCACCTTGACGGTGTACGAGCCCCCATCGCCGGCGGTGACGTCGATCTCGAAGTCGAGGTACTGCACTGGCTCGCTCTTCCCCGCGCGCGCCGAGGTCAAGGCTACCGCGGGTCGCAAGCAGATCCCTTAAAGCGGCGGTGCTATCGTTGCCGTCCAGGGAGGCGCGGGGCATGCCTGCGGACGGATCCTTCTCCACGTCCTTCGTCGTCATCCGGACCGACTGGTCGGTCCTGACGGCCCTCCGGGCGCTCGACGCGAGTGACGCGACGCACGTGATCCTCGCGCACCACGACGCCGGCGGGGACCAGTGCCACCTGTTCCAGGCCGACGACATCTTCGCCGACCTGCAGACCCACGCGACGGACGCCACCCTCACCTCCGTGCTTGCCGCTGGCCGAGTGGCCCCCGACGCCGACGCTCGCACCGGGCGATGCGGTCGGCGATCGGACGCAGGCGATCGTCCTCGATGGGGGCCGCCCGGTCGCGTTCATCGACCTGGAGGCCCCGAGCGGAGCCGACTCGGCGGAACGTCAGCCGGGCGAGCCGGCGGCCCCGGCGGGTGGACTGGCGAGCCGGTCGTCGAGCCGGTGAGGCGCGGCGGCGGGCACCGCGCGAAGCCGCCGGCGCATCGGCCGGCGGTGGCGAACCGCGCCGGAAACGGCGGCCCGAGGCCGAGGAGGGCGGCGACGCAGCGATCGCTCGAGGCGGAATTCCCCGAGACGGTCGTGGTCGACACCGTCGAGTGGCTGCTGGTCTCGATCGTCAACGCCGCGCCGACCGCGACCGGCCTCGCCATCGAGGTCGCGGCGGGCGAATCGATCGACGTCCTGGTCCAGCCGCGGCGCGGGTTCAGCGTCGAGGGAGATGCCCGCGGCACGCTCGAGGTGCCCGCCTGCAGGCGAGAGCCTGCCGCTCCAGTTCAAGGTCAAGGCGCTCGACGAGGGCAAGGGCCTGATCCGCGTCCTCGCCTTCCACCTCGGCGAGCCGCTCGGTGTCATCACCCTGGAGCCGACGGTGGAGGCCGCGCCCGCGAGCCGGGCACGCGGACGGACCACCTCGGCGCCGGCAGCGAGGAAGGGCCAGCCGCTGACGGCGCCGAGCCCGCAGGTCCCCGACCTGTCGTTGTTCATCGAGGAGCGCGAGGCCGGCGGCGCCCTCGAGTTCGTCATCCGCCTGACGGCCACGGACCCGGCACTCGACCTGAACCTTCGTCCGTTCGGTCCGTTCCGCCTCGAGGTCGATCCTGCCGAGTTCTTCGAGACGTTCTTCCAGGAGATCGACGAGCTGCCGCTGGCGACGAAGGAACAGCGCGAGGTCGCCGAACGACGGTTGGCGGCCAAGGGTGCGTACCTGACCGAGTCGCTGATGCCCGCGGACCTGCGCGAGGCGCTGTGGCGGGTTCGCGATCGGATCGCCTCGGTCATCATCCAGTCCGAGGAGCCCTGGATCCCGTGGGAGCTCTGCCGGCTGATGGGCCGGGACGGCGACCGGGTGATCGAGGGTCCGTTCCTGTGCGAGGCCTTCGCGGTCACCCGCTGGTTGCCCGGTGAGGGCTTCAAGCGCCCCCTCCGGCTCACCAACCTGGCCCTGATCGTCCCGGCCGATTCCGGCCTGCCGCTCGCGCCCGAGGAGCGCGACTTCGTCCTGTCGCTGGCCGGGGACGGTCGCGCGGTCACGGCGATCGATCCGACGTTCGCCGAACGTGCAGGACGCGTTCGCCGCCGGCGTCTACGACGGCTGGCACTTCACCGGGCACGGCGCGGCGCGCGACGCGAACCCGGATCGCTCGTCGATCATCCTGAGCGGCGACGAGTCGTTCACGCCGGAGGACGTCAGCGGCCAGGCCGCGAACGTGGGCATCCCGCATCCGCTCGTCTTCATCAACGCCTGCCAGGTCGGCCGGGGCGGGATGGGCCTGACCGGGATCGGTGGCTGGGCGCGGCGCTTCGTGCAGTCCGGGGCCGGCGCGTTCATCGGCGCGTACTGGTCGGTCTATGACGAGGCGGCCTTCGACTTCGCCAAGGAGGTCTACACGCGGCTCCTGGACGGGATGCCGATCGGCGACGCGGTCCGCGAGGCACGCGCCAAGGTCCGTGAGGATGGTGACCCGACGTGGCTGGCCTACACCGTGTTCGCCGATCCGCTGGCGAGGGTCGAGGCCCGACCGACATAGGCCTTGGCCGACGAGCCGGATCCGACCACGACCATGCGGGCGCCCGTCCGGCCGACGTTGGGTGCCCAGCGATCTCTACCCGTTCGAGGACCGATGGGCCGAGATCGCCGGGCATCAGCTGCACTTCGTCGACGAGGGCGACGGCCCGCCGCTCCTGCTCCTCAACGGGAACCCGAGCTGGTCGTTCGGCTGGCGCGACGTGATCCTCGGCTTGCGCGAGCGCTTCCGATGCGTTGCGCCCGACTACCCGGGTTTCGGACTTTCCCGTCCGGCCCCTGGCTACGACTTCCGGCCCGTGTCGCACTCGACGGTCGATCGAAGCCCTTGTCGACCACCTGAGGCTGGACGAACTGACGGTCTACGGATATGCCTGGGGTGGTCCCATCGGGCTCGGGCTGGCCGGTCGTCGACCCGAGCTGATCCGGGCGCTCGTCATCGGCAATACCTGGGCGTGGCCGGACGATCGCCTCCGGGTCCGGCTCTTCTCGGCGCTCATGGGCGGACCGCTGAGCCCGCTGCTCGTGGAGCGCCTGAACCTCATGCTCCGGCTGTACCTGCCGCGGAACCTGAAGCGCGCAGCCGCTGACCGATGTCGAGCTAGCGGCGTACGAGGGCCCGTGGCCCCCGGGCGCGAGACACGCGCTGACGGTCTTCCCACGGGAGCTCGTGACTGGCAAGAGCTACCTGCGGGAGGTGGAGGCCAACCTACCGAGACTGACCGGGAAACCGGCACTCATCCTCTGGCCGGATTCGGACCCCGGCTTCGGCCCAGACGAGTTGGCGCGCTGGCAGGCGCTGTTCCCGGCGGCGCGGACGACGATCCTGGAGCGCGTCGGCCAGTTCGTCGACGAGGACGCGCCCGCCGACATGGCGTCGGCGATCGCCGCCTGGTGGGACGAGAGTCCCGGACTCGGGGCCGGGCTGACCGCGTCAGACTCGAGCGGGCCGCCGGCGCTCCTGGAGGACGTGGAACGCGGCCATCGCGACCGTGAGGAAGATCAGCCCGCCGATGTAGGCGCTGGTCGTGCGCCCCGTCAGTTCTCCGTAGAAGAGGGCGACCGTCGCGAGCAGGGCGACGCCGTTGACGATGAACAGCCGAGCGGCCGTGCGGATCTCGTCCCAGTCGCGCGCGAAGGCCATGGTCCCGCACCAGACCGACCAGCCGAGGAACCAGGCCGCGACGATGCGCGCGTCCAGCGGGTTGAGCTCCCACGCCCACCGATGCGCGGCGAACTCGGGGTTGATCACGAGCAGCAGGCCGTGCATGAGCAGCAGCCCCGTCACGAGGACGAGGAACCGCTTGAACCACAGGAGGATGGGGCCGCCGCTCACGGGCGCCTCGGCTCGCAGCGATCCCGCGCGGGATCAGGTAGATCATCACGACCGGCTCGAAGATGTAGAGGACGATCCAGATGTGGGCCGTCGGCGGCGTGAACTGCGGCCAGGTGAACTCGTCGATGTGCCAGTACGTCGCGAGCAGCAGCGTGCCGGTGAAGGCGAGGTTGCCCCACACGATCCAGCGGAGCCGGATCCAGTCCGCCTGGCGCGCGACGTTGAGGAAGAACAGCGTCCGGAAGATGTAGCCCGCGCCGATGAAGGCCTGGGCGTAGCGCGGCTGGACGTCCCACGCGAAGTACTCGGGCACGAACTGCGGGAAGACCAGCATCCAGACCGCGAACCAGGCGGCCGCGAGCGCGCCCAGGACGCCCCAGGCGACCTGCGTGCGAGGTGGCCAGCTCATCGGTCCGTCAGCGCTCGACATCGATGGTGAAGCTGGCCGTGTCGAACAGCCATTCCTTCGGGCGGCCGAACAGCCCGGCCTCGCGGACCCAGCACGTGATCCCGACCTGCAGGCGCTTCGTCGCCTTGGGGACGAGCAGTGTCTGGAGCAAGGCCTGGTACCCGGCGATCTGCTTGTCCTGGGCGTAGAGGCTCCACTCGGCGCCGCCATAGCCGTCGCCCGGGCCGGAGATGACCTTCGGCACGGAGACGGTGAAGCTGATCGACAGTTTCGCGTTCTCGTTGATGCTGGCACCGACCTTCGCCGCGGTCAGGCTCACGCCCGGGACGGTGCTGATCGCGGCCTGCACGCCTTCGGCACCTCGAGGGATCCGTCGAGGGCGATGTCGACGCTCGCCTCGGCCCCGACCTTGGCGATGTCGAGCAGTTCGGTCGACGGTTGGACATCGACGGTGTCGGCCTGGACGTCGAACAGCTCGACCTTGTAGCCCATCCCCCAGACTCTGGCCGGCTTGCGGCCGGGTGCCGGCTGCGCCGTCACCCCATGCGAGAGCAGCACCGGGAACTTCTGCCCGAATCCGGCCACGATCGTCGGGTCCGCGTCCTTCTTGGCGAGCTTCCACAGCCGACGGAGATCGATGGCGCGCGGCGCGGGGATGGCGAGGCTGAACGGTGCGTTCGACGGGAGCCCACGCGTCGCATCGCCACCGCCGCGCCGGACCGGACCCGCGGCTTTGCGGGCCTCGGCGGCCATCTCCTGGAGGACGTCGTCCTCGACGTCCTGCGGCTTGCCTCATCGCCTCGAGCGTCCGCGGTTCGCGTTCGGCGTTCATGTCTCCTCCCCGAGCCCTGACTGGCCACGCCGAGACGGCCCATGGTAAGCCCGCATAGCCAGCCCTCGACGGCCGGCTCCTCGGGCGTCCGGCGTCACATCAAGCGGGCGGATCGCCTCGACCGCCCGGTCCACATCGGCCGAGTCGTTCCAGACGTGGAGCGAGAACCGGATCGCATCGCCGCGGACGGCGGCGCGGATCCCGGCCGCCTCCAGCGCGGCGCGAACCGGCTCGGGATCGGCGATGGGCACGCAGACCAGCGATGAGCCGGTCGGCTCCTGGCCCAGCGACGTGGCCAGTCGAGCGGCCAGCTCGAGTGGCTCGGCGAGCGTCCCGTCGCGGCACCACGCGCGCGATCAATCGGGTGGACTCGACCGTCGCGGCCCACGGCAGCCAGGCCAGCGACACGTTGAACCGCGACGCGTCGTCGGCGAGCGTCAGCGGTCCGCCGAAGAAGCGCGTCCACGGGTCGGGCGCGCCGCGCCAGTTCGCATAGCTCGGCATCAGATCGTCGAGCCGATCGGAGCGCACGTAGAGGAACGCCGTCCCGCGCGCACCGAGCATGTGCTTGTACGCGTGGCAGACGAGGAAGTCGATGTCGGCGATGTGCGGCGCCACCGGCACGAACGGGAGCGCGTGCGTCGCGTCGATGAACACCCGTCGCCCCGACGGCGCGGGCCCGCCGGCAGATGCCGTCGAGGTCGCCGATCCGTCCGGTCTGCATCTGGACGAGGCTCGAGGCGACCAGCGTCGTGCGGTCGTCGATCGAGCCGACGACGTCCGCGAACGGCACCTGCCGGACCTCGACCCCGCGGCGCTCCGCCACGAGCAGCGGGAACAGATCCGAGACGTGCTCATCCTCCGGGACGACCACGACGTCGCCGGCTTTCAGCGCATCCGCGACGAGCCCCATCGCCACCGATGCCGATGGCAGCAGCGCGATGTCCGCCGCCGTCGCGCCGATGATCGACGCGAACTCGGCGCGCACCGCCTCGACCGGGCGATCCCAGTCGTCGACCCAGCGGGCGGAGCCTGTCTGCCAGGCTCGAAGCGCCCGCTCCATCGCCTCCACCGCCGGGCGAGGCGGCAACCCGTAGGTCGCGGCGTCTAGATACGTCCGACCGGGCAGCGGGTCGAACATCGCGCGGACGGCCGGATCGGGCACGGGCAACCTCCGATCCCGAGGATACCCGGCCAGCGATCGCCGCCGGATCCGCAAACGGATACCAGGACGGCAGACTACGACAAGGAGGTGGATCGACTGATGACCGAGCCACGCGATCGGTCAGATCTCCGAGCCCCTGCAGCGGCGTACGTACGAGGCGGCTGCAGTTGGCTCGACAGCACCCGGCCTGTGCTTCGCCACGAGAATAAGCAGCTGCTGTTCGCGATCGCGTGTCCGACGGGCACCGTCCACTCTGGCCGGCTCGAGTACAGCCGTTGGCCGGAGATCGCGCTTCCGCATCCGCTCGCGCTCGACCCGGTCCGCCTGAGCCTGCTGGTGGTGGTTCGCGACGGCTACTTCGACTACGGCCCGACTTTCGATCCGGCCGTCGGCGTCGAGTGGCACGTCAATTTCGCCGATCCCAACGTCTTCTACGCATATGGCTCGGTGCTCTTCGCCCAGGACGAGATCCAGGTTGCCGAGCATCCCATCCTCGGGTCGCTGCGCGAGGCAGTCGTCGCCGAAGGCCGACCCGCGACCACGATGGCGAACGGTCGTCCGACGCCGGTGCTTGTCATGGGCGCCGAGCGACGCATCAGCATCAACAACACCCCGGGGGCAGGGAGTGGTGGCCCGAGCTGGCTGTATGGCAGGGCGTTTGCCGGCGCCACGGCGGACGCCATCCGCGAGGCGACGACGCGGATCGATCCCCCGACGATCTCCAACATCATCGCGATCGCCGCCCCGTACGGCGGTCGCGGTCGATATCAGCGGGAGCAGATCGACCTCGCTCTCGGCACGGCCTACTCCGGCTTCCGGGCGGCGGTTCTCGAATCGAGGCGGGCGGCCGGCCCCGATGCCATGGTGGCTATCCACTCCGGCTTCTGGGGATGCGGGGCGTTTGGCGGCAACCGGGTCATGATGACGCTGGTCCAGCTCCTCGCGGCCGACATGGCGGGCGTGGCTCGACTCGCGCTCCATGTTGGAGACCCGAGCGGGCGGACCAGCGTGGAGCGTGCGCTGGCCCTGGCACCTGATCTCGCCACCGCGACGAGCGCGGCCGAACTGACGGCGCGTGTCGAGGCGCTTGGCCTTGCCTGGGGCGTCAGCGACGGCAACTGAACGCTACCGAGCACGATGGTGACGTTCGCGACGGCGGCACCGCATCGCCGGTCGAGGCGCCAACCCGTTTGATCGCTGCGTCGAAACCCGCGCGGTGGGGGTCAGTCGCGCCGGTCGACGCAGCCCGTCGATGGCGACGGTGAGGAGCCGCTCGGAGAGCTCGGATCCCTCGCCGGTGAGCTCGCCCGCGTGGGAGATGGCGCTCGCGAGCGTCAGGACGTCGCTGATCTCGACGTCATCGCGGATGGTGCCGGCCTTCTGGGCCTGCTCGACGAGTCGCCCGCCGGTCGCCCTGACCATGGTCTTGCAGCTCGAGAACAGGTCCGAGTCCTGGCCGAGCGCCGTCGTGAGCGGGCCCATCAGGCCACGCTTCATCGCGCCGAACGAGACGTAGACCCGGAGCCATTCGGCGAGCGCCTCGCCGGGCTCGGTATCGGACTCGAGGAGCCGATCGCCCTCGGCGCACAGGCGTCCGACCTCCTCGCGATAGACGGCTTCGAGGAGCGCGACCCGGGTAGGGAAGTGCCGGTACAGCGTCCCGGAGCCGACGCCGGCGTCGCGGGCGATGTCATCGAGGGAGGCGTCGGGGCCGTCCTTGGCGATCGCGGTGCGGGCGGCGTCGAGGAGGCGCTCGACGTTGCGCTTGGCGTCGGCGCGTTGGGCTTTAGGTGGTTGGGTGTGTTGGCTCGGTCGGCGGGCTCTGGCGTGTTCATGTGCGTTGATCTTGCCTTTCGGCGGTTGCAATCCGCGTAAGCGGGGAAACTCCCCACTTGACGAAACGGAGACTGCCTCCGTATAGTACCACCATTCAAACGGAGACGGTCCCCGTTTTCCCCGTCCACCCCGCATCAGACCCCAGGAGAACGACGATGCCCCGCAAGCGAACCACCCGATCCCCAAGCAACGGCGCGAGCCGCCGCACGAACGGCGTCGTGACCTCGATCCCGGTCGCGACCCGCGTTCAGAGTGCGTCGGTCGCCCCGTATACGCGCGACCCGCGGTGGGCGACGCCGCGCCGCAGGCGCCGCACCGAGGTCTTTGTCGTCGACATCGCCCGACCGGCGTCCGCCGCGTCGATGGCGTCGGACGAAGACCCGCTGCTGCTTACCGCCTAGGCCTGATCTCGCCGTAGCAGGATGCCGAGGTAGGCCTTCCACGGGCCGACCTCCTGGTCGTGGCTGCCGGCGAGGGCCGAGTAGATCTGGGCGACATGGTCGAGGTCGTGGACGGCCCACGTCGCGAGGTGTTGGCGCAGCGTCACCACGCCCAGCTCGGGATGGAGACCCTCGCGATCCAGGGCTCGGAGGCGGTGTCGGCAACGTTGTCCCTCGTCGCGCGACCTGGGCTCGGCCGGGGTGCACCGTCGGCTTTCGCGTTCGGGCACCCCGAGTCTTGAGCATACCTCCGCCGCTGCCAGCTAGGTTGTCACCTGCTCTTGTCGCGGTGGCGGAGGACGGCATGAATGGCCCAGCCTTCTAGATCGTCCTCCCGGAGCCTGACGCAGAGGCTGCGCGGGGAATACTTCGCAACGATCTCGTCATGATGTCGAACGACGTCGAACGCCTCGTAACCACGGGGGACATCCGCGAGTCGACGCACGTGAGCTCGCCCGCCGACCTTTAGCAGACTCAGGAGCAGTCCCGAGGTCGCGTAGTCGTCGGCGGCGACTCCTTCGACCGTCGGCTGACCATCCAGCCAGGTGACAGTGTGGACCCGATGCCCGCCGAATACCGTTCGTGCGCCGACGCCATGTCGGACTCGGTACAGGCGCCCGTCAATCCCGGCCTTGTAGTCCCAGCCATGGTCGAAGCTCTCGACGTTCGCAGGCCATCGCCAATCGAATGACCCCAGAGTCATCGTGTCCGCGAGTTGGATGCCCTTCACGGCCGCCGGTCCTCGTGAAGCTCGCTGATTGATTGCCCGATGTGCCTGCCGAGTTGCCCGGCGGCTTCATAACCGAGAAGTCGGAGGTGCTTCGTTCGCAGTACCTGGGCGGCGATCGGCCTCACAGTGAGGAAGAGGTCGATCGCCCGCTGAGCGTCATCGCCGTGGGCGAGTAAGACTTGTGGCTGAAGGGTATCGATGAGGAACTCGAGGACTGTCAGCGAGCGCTACGTTGGGCCGAGCTGGCCGATCGACGCCGTCGGTGCCGCGTAGGCATTCGTTTCGAGGCAGCGAACTGGCAGCGCGCTCGCGACGACTCGTTCGATCCGTTCACGCGTGTTCGATCGCGGACGCTTGCCTGTACTGACTCGAACCCGAGCGTATTCCTGCTCCCAGGCCCCCTTGTCGAACCCTCGGTTGTCGTCCCAATACGGCCAGAACGGTAGTGCCGTCGCCGGGTTGGCGCCGACGATGAACGCCTGACATTCGAGCAGCGATCCATCGCATATGAATTGCCGAGCCTGGCCGTCGCCGTCGGTTAGCGATCTCAGCCGGGCGCTGAATTCTTGCAAGTTCACCTCGTAATTCTAGGCCGCCCGACCCGCTCCTGCGCCAATACAGGGGACGGGACTGTCTTGACAGTACGACGTCGTACTGTATAGTCTGCCGCATGCCACCGACCAACCCGGAGGACGCCCGCTACACGCTGACCGAGCTGGCCGACCTGGCCGGCGTCACGGCGCGCACGGTCCGCTACTACATCAGCCAGGGCCTGCTCGCGGTCGACGTGTCGCCGGGGCCCGGTCCCAAGTACGACGACACGCACCTCGCCCGCCTGCGCCTCATCAAGCGCCTGCAGGCCGAGCACCAGCCGCTCGCCGAGATCCGCCATCGACTCGAGGGCCTGTCCGACGCCGACGTCCTCGCCCTCGCCGAGGAGCCGGCGCCGGCGCCGCCGGACTCCGCCCTCGACTACATCCGCAACCTGACCGCGCCCGGCCCATCGGGCGAGCCGAGGCGCCCGCCGCCGCGGTCCTCGCTCGCAGGGCCCTCCACAGCCAAGCCCCCACCGAGTCGGCGGCTCCGACGCCCGCCCCGTCACCCGATCCCGCCACGCGGCTCGAGCGCTCCCAGTGGGAGCGCATCGACCTCGCGCCGGACATCGAGCTCCACGTCCGTCGACCGCTCGCGCGGCCGACGGCCAAGCAGGTCGATCGACTCATCTCGATCGCCCGCGACCTCTTCGACGAAGGAGAACCCGTCATGACCCGCCTCACCGCCCGCGCCGATCGGCGCCTCATCCGTCCACACATCCCGCAGCCGCCGCCTCGTCCTCGTCGAGGTCACCGCGCCGTCGGCGCCGCAAGACCACCGAGCGCGCGCCCGTCAACCTCGCCTTCGTCATCGACCGCTCGGGCTCGATGGGCGGCGAGAAGATCGAGCTCGCCAAGCAGGCCGTCCGCGAGGCGATCGCGACCCTGACCGAGCGCGACCGCTTCAGCGTCGTCAGCTACGACGACCGCATCGACGTCGTCGTCGAGAGCACGCCGGCGTCCGACGAGGCGCGCCGCAACGCCGATCGCGCGCCTGGCGACGATCGACGCCCGCGGCAGCACGAACCTGTCGGGCGGCTGGCTGCGCGGCTGCGAGCAGGTCGCCGCTGCACCTGTCGGCCGAGGCGGTCGACCGCGTCCTGCTCCTGACCGACGGCCTCGCCAACAAGGGCATCACCGACCACGACGAGCTCACCCGCCACGCCGGCGAGCTGCGCGCCCGGGGCGTGTCGACGACGACGTTCGGCGTCGGCAACGACTTCGACGAGGCGCTGCTCCAGGCGATGGCCGACGCCGGCGGCGGCCACTTCTACTACATCGCGAGCGCGGCCCAGATCCGCGACCACATCGCGAGCGAGGTGGGGGAGACCCTCGAGGTCGTCGCCCAGGACGTCGCGCTCGAGCTCCTCGCGGGCGAGGGCGTGCGGGTCGAGACGATCAGCCCGCATCGGCTCGAGGCGCGCGGCACGCCGGACGATCGTCGCGCTCGGCGACCTCGTGTCCGACCAGGGCGTCGACGTCCTGCTGCGGCTGACCTTCCCGTACGGCGACCTCGGCCGCGAGACCGGGCTGATCGTCAACCTCACCGACCGCGACGGCGTGTTCGCGGCGGCCGGCGTCGGCGATGCCCGCCTGACCTGGACGTGGGCCGACGACGCCGCCAACGACGCGCAGCCGCGCGACGCGGATGTCGACCGCGCGGTCGCCCGCCAGTTCGCGGCCCGTGCTCGCCAGCAGGCGGTCGAGGATAACCGGAACCGCGACTACGACGAGGCGCAGTGGTGGCTGACCTCCACCGCCAAGCGAATCCGCAAGTACGCCGGCCGCGACCAGGAGTTGCGTGCGCTCGTCGCGGAGCTCGAGGCGGAGGCGCAGCACTTCGCCGCCCCGATGCCTGCCCAATTGCTCAAGCAAGTCCACTTCGCGAGCGCCAACGTCGCGCGCTCACGTGATGTGCACGGCCGGGCATGCCGGAGTCGATGACAGCAGAGGACTTTCGAACCAGGGCGAACGTCGCGGCGGAATGGAATCCTCGCGTTCCGTCACGTACAGGAGATTCCGTGCCGACCGTGGCTCTCGCACCGGAGGACGCCCGCCGCGCCCTCTACATCGACTTCGAGGGACGCAAAGATCGACCGCCGATCCTACTCGGATGTACGCGCCGCAATCGTATTCGCAGTGATCTGTCGGTCTGGCAGGCGATCATCGACCCACGGTTCGAGTCGCTCGCGCAGGCCAACGGCCTTGAGTCACTGACGCTTTCTGACGCTGTCGAGCGGATCCTGGTCCGCGCCGAGGCCAAGCATCGACTGATCGTCGCGTGGAGTCAGCACGAGCTGGATGTGGTCAGCCAGTACGTGCCGGAGCACCTCGAACGCTTCGCTGCGAGGTACGTGAACGCGCGCACCCTTGCCGTCCGGTGGCGCAACAAGTGCCACGACGGCACGAGGCCTGCGACCAACACGCTGGCTGACTATCTCGAGTTGACCGGCTACCGCGTGCCCGATTTGGCGGGCCCGGGACGCGCTGGCGAGACGATCGGAATCCTCGAGCGCGTATTCGATGCAGGACGTTCGGCGAGCGACCTCACCGACAACCAGCGTCGTCGGTGGCGCGACCTTCGTGAACACAACCGGCACGATTGCACGGGGATGCGATCGATCTGCATGATCGCCGCCGATGCGATCGCCAGGGCAGATCGTCGCCACGAATCTCGCCAACCACGCCCGACGCCGGTCGCATATCCCCATCCTGCGCCGAGATGGCCTGACCGCTAGGCATCAGGCGAACCGCCTCGTGGGCAAATCGCCGTCACTGCGCTTGATCCGGAACGGTTCTGTAGACAGGACTGGTCGTCGCGCCTCGGCGTGATATGTGCGGTCGTCTTCGACGGCCTGCCGGAACCATGCCAAGACCGGCTTGGCCGGGATCACATCCGCTTGAACGCACGCCGCGAACAGCGCGTTCACGGTCTCCCGCCATTGCTCGTACTCGTCGTCGATCATGTCGGCACCTCCCACAACAACGTGCGGGCGCCCGATTGACGCGTGCGCGAGCATGCGCGCAGTTCTGCGCGCGCGTGCGCAGGGACGCGCGAGGGTCCATTGCCGGGCTAGCCGGCCCGTGCGTTCGACCAGGATGAACGCGCATCGGCGAGCGGATCATGGAGGCGAGATGGGCAAGATCGGGGCCGCGGTCTGGGCGACGGGGCATGCCGGAAGGGAGATTGTCGAGGCGGCGGGGCGTCGATATCGGTCGCGACCGAGCACTACATCCGGAAGTCGATCGCGATTGCTGAGCGTTGATAGCGTCGCTTCCGGCCATCGGATCATCGGGTTGGCCTGACGTCAGCCCACGTCGACCAGCTGCGACGCTTCGCGCTCGAACTCCGATGAGGTCACATCGCTTTGACAGGAGAGGTGTCACAACCTGGAGACACGGTATCGCTGGATCTGCGATCGACCGGGATCGTGGACCGATCGGAGGCCCCCGCCGTGATCACCGCCTACACCGTGCTCGTCGAGCGTCCTACGAACCGCGTCGAGCGCTCATGCTCATCGAAGATCCCATACGCGACTCGACGCGAAGCCCGCGCTCGCGTCCGTGGCGGCCGCAACCAGGACGGGACGCTTCGCCCGTACCACTGCCAGTTCTGCGATGAGTGGCACCTCGGGCATGGGCGCCGCCGCGCTAAGTAGAGTTACTGCGTGACTCGGCCAACCGAGCGATCAGCGCGCATTCGGTCAGTCGGTGGTCGTCTTGCAGGCCGGCGACATTACGCGCGTGCCTGCGGATGCCATCGTGAACGCGGCGAACGACGCCTTTCGTCACGGAGGCGGCGTCGACGGTGCGCTTCGAGCCGCAGCCGGCGCGGAACTCTCAGGCGAGATGCGCCAACGCTACCCCGCCGGGACGCCTACGGGGTCCGCCGTCGCCACGAGTGCCTACGCGCTGCCGGCCCGCTGGGTCATCCACGCGGTCGGTCCGGTATGGGGGTTCGGCGGCCAGGACAAGCTCGATCTCCTGGCCAGCGCGTATCGCTCGGCGCTTGAAGTGGCTGAAGAACTCGGAGCGAAGTCCGTCAGCATGCCCGCGATCAGCGCGGGTACCTTCGGCTTCCCGATCGATGCCACGGCCGACGTCGCACTCCGGACGGTGCGCGACCACCTGCTCGGCGAAACCCAGATCGAACGCGTCACGTTCGTCCTCCGAGGCGACGCGCTCGAGGCGTTCGCTCGACGGCTACGAACCATCTGACTCGACGGTCAACCTCTGCATCCCGTCCCGTGACGGCCGATGCGTCGGTCGAGCCAGCGCCGAGATCGATTGGTCCCTCGATGCTGGTCAGCGTCGAGTTCCAATCGGTCATGTCCGGCGCGTCGGTGAGGAGCGACCAGACGCGTTCGGCAGGTGCGTGGATGTCGGTCGCGACCGAGCACTCCATCCGGAACGTCGATCTCGATGCTTGCGCCGTAGTCGGGGCCGATCGGGTCATCGGAGCAGCTCACGCCGACCCACCACGGAAAACTACGCCAGGGCAGCCGGACGCCAGCCGAGCGATCTAACCGAGAACCAACGTCGCCGCTGGCGCGACCTGCCAAAGCACAACCAACACGACTGTACCGGCATGCGCTCTGTGTCGATCATTGCCGCCGACGCGATCCACGTCGCCGATGAATTCTGATGACTCGAGTCGGACGGTCAGCGCCTGCAGGTTATCCGGAGCCTCGATGCGGTCGAGTTCGCGGACATCCAGGGCCTGACCACGTAGCAATCGATGTGACGGCCACCCGCCTGTGACAGCCGAGCTGTCAGACCCGTGGGCGAGGGTGAGGTGGATCCGCGACCGACCGAGGTTTGCGGACCGACCGTCGGAGCCCCCGCCATGATCGTCGCGTACACCCAGTTCACCGAACGCCCGGCCGACCGAGTCGAGCGCTCATGCACCTCGAAAATCCCATACGCGAGCCGTCGGGAGGCGCGCTCGCGGGTCCGCCACGGCCGCCACCAGGACGGCACGCTACGCGCGTACCACTGTCAGTTTTGCGGCGCGTGGCATTTGGGCCACACCCCGCGCCGCTAGCGATGTCGCGACGCGGCTCGACAAATCGTGTCGCGGCACGGTATACGTCATCTCGATCGAGGACTTCCTCATGCGAGTTGACGCTCAAGCGCGAACCGCGATGCCGACTGCCATCGCCGCGAGCATGGTGGTCGCGATCTTCGTGCTCCTCTACGTCTCGAACTTCGCGATCGATCAGCTCCGCCTTCGCGACGACATCCCGACCTTGGGCGGTTTCGGTTGGTACGTGCCGTGGTTGCTGTACCCCGGGCTCGCCGCGTGGTTTGCGGTCAGGGCGGCGTCAGAGCCGGTCGTCACGGTCGTGGCCATGTTGCTGCCGGCGCTCGTCCTGGCCCTATCGATCGCCAGACCGCCGCTCGACCTGGTCGACCTCGGCTACCCGCTGGCGGCCGCGGCCGGCGTGTTTTTCGGCATGTGGGCGGGCACCGACGTGATGCGGCGGGTCGGGCGTGGCGGCACGGCCGCCGGCATCGTCGCCGCGACACTGGCCGGCCTCGTGGGCGCCGTGCTGGTAGGACTGCCGGCGCTGGCAACACCCGGGTTCATGGATCCAATGGCTTAGGAGGGCGAAAGCTCGATCGGAGGCGATAGGTCTTCGCGGTCTCGCGTGTATTTGGGCGGGATCGCGGCGCGAGCCTCGAAGGCCGAAGCGTCGAAGCCACCTGCTGACGGCGGATTGCTCTGGCCCGCACCGTCCGCCATCCCCTCAAGGTCGCGGAGCGTGTGACGCCCGTTGACAGTTCGTGGTGATCGTTGGGAGGGTTCCGTCGTGGAGACCCGCCCGTGGCTCGCCCCCGAACTGACGGCGCGGCACCGGCTGCCGATGCATTCGGTCGCGCACGCGGACCGGATCGACCTCGACGGTGAGTGGCGTTTCCAGCTCCTCCGCGACCCGGGCGGTTCGCCAGGTCCCGGATGGAACACCGTGACTGTCCCGGGCTGCTGGACGATGCAGGGCTTCGACGACCGGCCCCGGTACACGAACGTCCAGATGCCGTTCCCGGGCCGCCCTCCCGACGTCCCGGAACACAACCCGACCGGGCTCTACGAGCGGACAGTGAACGTACCGGCCTCGTGGGTCGGTCGGCGGATCGTGCTCCACGTCGGGGCCGCCGAGAGCGTCCTTATCGTCGCGCGTCAATGAGTCGGATGTCGGTATCAGCAAGGACTCCCACCTCGCTGCCGAGTTCGACGTGACCTCGGTCGTCTCGGCCCGGGCCGAACACGATCACCCTCCGGGTCATCAAGTGGTCGGACGCCACGTACATCGAGGATCAGGACCAGTGGTGGCACGGCGGGATCACCCGCTCGGTCTTCCTCTACGCCACCGGACCGGTCTATCTCGCGGACATCCGGGCGATCGGTGGTCTCGCCGATGACCTCCGGAGGGGCACGCTCGACCTCGGCGTCGGCATCGGCTTCGCCGGCATCGACCCTGAACCCGGGTGGCGCGTCGAGGCGACGATCGGTGACGGCGCCCGTGTCGAGCTGCGGGCCGAGGTACCGTCCGAGGGTTCCGTCCGCTGGCACGTCGACGTGGACGACGTCCAGCCCTGGTCGTCCGAGGTCCCGACGCTGTACCCGCTCACCGTGCGCCTCGTCGACCCGACGGGACGGGTCGTCGAGGAGACCGAGCAGAGGATCGGCTTCCGGCGCGTCGAGGTCCGCGGGCTCGACCTGCTCATCAACGGGCGGCGCGTGCTGATCCGCGGTGTCAACCGCCACGACTTCGACCAGCACACGGGACGGGTCGTGTCGGCCGAGTCGATGCGGGCCGATCTCGTCCAGATGAAGCAGTTCGGGTTCAACGCGGTCCGGACCTCGCATTACCCGAATGACCCCGCCCTGCTCGACCGGGCGGACGAGCTCGGCCTGTACGTCGTCGACGAGGCGGACATCGAATTGCACGCGTTCCAGAACACTGCTGTGCGACGACCCGCGGTATCTCGACGCCTGGGTCAGCCGGGTCTCGCGGATGGTGAGCGTGACAAGAACCATCCGTCGGTCGTCGCGTGGTCCCTGGGCAACGAGTCTGGCTACGGCGCCGAACCATGACGCGGCGGCGGCCTGGGTGCGCCGCTACGACCCGAGCCGCCCCCTCCACTACGAGGGCGCCATCCAGTCCGACTGGACGAGCGACCAGACCGTCAGCGACGTGACCTGCCCGATGTACCCGACGATCGAGTCGATCGTCGCCCACGCCCGATCGGGTCGGCAGCGCCACCCGCTGATCATGTGCGAGTACTCCCACGCGATGGGGAACAGCAACGGGACGCTCGCCGAGTACTGGGACGCGATCGAGTCGACGCCCGGGCTGCAGGGCGGGTTCATCTGGGAGTGGTGGGACCACGGGCTCGTCCAGCGCCTGCCGACGGCCGGCACGGTGGGCGTACGGCGGTGACTTCGGCGACCAGCCGAACGACGGCAACTTCTGCATCGACGGGCTGGTCTGGCCGGACCGCCGCCCGAAGCCGGCGCTGTGGGAGCACAAGCAGCTCGCGGCGCCGGTGCGCGTCGGCTTCGCGCATTCCAGCGGCGGACCGCCCGGCGGGCTCGTGATCGAGAACCGCCAGGCGTTCCGCGACCTGGCGTGGTTGCACGCGCGCTACGAGGTCACACGAGACGGCAAGAGCGTCGACGCCGGCGAGATCGCGCTTCCGGCACTCGGGCCCGGCGAACGAGGCCCGCTAGAACCTGCCCGCAGCCGCGGCGGCAAGGGGCGGGGGCGGCGAGAGGTGGCTCACCGTTCGGTTCCTGGCCAGCGAGGCGCAGGGCTGGGCTGACGCCGGGTTCGAGGTCTGCTGGGCCCAGGCTGCGACTGACGGCGGGCTCCGGCAGCAACGGTGTCGCCGACGATGGGGCTGCGCCGGTCGACATCGATGATCGCGGCGGCCTCGTCCACGAGCTCCTCAGCGCGCCGCCTGCGCTGTCCCTCTGGCGCGCGCCGACCGACAACGACTGGATCGCCGGTCTGGCCGACCGGGTGGGCCGCCTGGGGCGTCGCGGACCTGACCAGGACGGTCGAAGCGATCGAACGCGACGGTGCGTCAACGACCGTGCACAGCGAGGTTCGCACCGGTGCCGGGATCGCGATCCGCCACGAGCAGCGGCTGCGGGGTCTGACGGACGGCGGGATCCTCGTCGAGGAGTTCGCCCGGATCCCGGACGAGCTGTCGATCTGGCCAGGGTCGGCACATCGCTGGACGTCGTGCCCGGTCTCGAGCGACTCGAGTGGTTCGGCCGCGGGCCGCACGAGACCTACCCGGATCGCCGCCGCGGCGGGGCGGTCGGTCGCTGGCGGTCGACGGTCACCGAGCAGTACGTCCCCTACATCAGGCCCCAGGAGAACGGGGGCCACGCCGACGTCCGCTGGCTTGAGTTACGCGACGCGTCGGGTCGCGGGCTGCGGATCACGCTCGACCAACCGCGCCAGGTATCGGCGACACACTTTCGGGCGGCCGACCTGGCGGCTGCGACGCACGACGTGGAGCTGTCTCCGCGGCCGGAGACCGTGATACACCTAGATGCCGCCCACCGCGGCCTGGGTACCGCGAGCTGCGGCCCGGATACCCTGCCGGAATACCTTGTGGGACCGGGCGAGTATCGCTGGTCGTGGTCGCTCCACCGGCTCGACTGATCCGACACGCCGTACCATTCGCCGAACCGCGCCAGGAGGTCGCAGATGAGCCCGCCCGCAGCGATCACCCGGTTCGTGCCAACGCCGGACCAGTTCGCGTGGACCTTCGGCGGCGTCGAGCCGATCATGCGGGTCCGTCCGCGTGAGGTCTGGATCTCTACACCGAGGACGCCTTCGGCGGCAAGATCCGAACGAGTAGCGACCTGCCCAGCACGTCGATCGAGTATCCGTTCATCAACCCGCAGACGGGTCCGTTCTACGTCGAGGGCGCCGAGCCCGGCGACACGCTCGCGATCCACCTCATCGACGTCCAGCCGGCACGCGACTGGGCTGTTTCCACCACGGTCCCGCTGTTCGGCTCACTGACGGGCACGAAATTCACGCCCACGCTGCAGCCGCCCTTGCCGGAGAAGACGTGGGTCTACGCCGTGGACCAGGCCAACGGCCGGATCATGTATCGCGCCCTCGACTCAGACTACGAGGTCGCGCTGCCGCTGCAGCCGTTCCTGGGCACGGTCGGCGTGGCGCCGGCGGCCGGTGAAGCCCGCAACGTGCTGGTGCCCGAGGCGTTCGGCGGCAACATGGATACCCGAGAGGCCCAGGCAGGCACGACGATCTATCTCGGGGTCAATGTGCCGGGCGCGCTGTTCTCGGTGGGCGATGGTCATTACACGATGGGCGAGGGCGAGGTCTGCGGCGTGGCCGTGGAGGGTGCCACGGACACGCTGCTGACCGTAGACGTCATCAAGGGCGTGTACTGCGACTGGCCCCGCCTGGAAGACGACGTGTCGATCATGGTCGCGGGCTCGTACCGGCCGCTGGAGGACGCCTTCCGGATCGCCCACACCCAGCTGATCTCGTGGATCGCCGGCGCCACCGGTCTGTCCTTGATGGACACCTATCAGCTGGTCACGCAGGCGTCCCGCTCGCCGATCGCCAACGTGGTCGACGCGAACTACACGATCGTGGCCAAGATGCCCAAGCAGTACCTCCCAGCTGACGTCGAGTGGATGGGCGGGTGCGCACGAGCGGCTGCGGAGGATCGGTCACGCGGTCCGCGCGGACAAGGATCCACGTTAGCGAGAGCGCGAACCGGTATAGACTGGAATCGACACGAGGATCGGCAAGTAATGACCTCGAGGGGGGGCCCGACCGACATGACCGACGACCGCGAGTCGTCCGGGCACATCCCGATCCATCGCCGGATCGCCGATCGGCTGTCGAGCGCGATCGAGGAGGGCGAGTACCGTCCGGGCAGCCGTCTGCCCTCGGAAGCCCAGCTCGTCCGTGAGCTGGGCGTTAGCCGAGGGACCGTCCGCCACGCGCTCGCCTCACTCCAGCGTCGCGGCCTGACGGAGGCCGTGCCGTCGCGCGGGACGTTCGTCCGGGGGCCCGCGCCGGTCAAGATCGAGCACCGTCGTCGCGTGATCGGCGTCGTCGTACCGTCGGTCGCCATGCCCTACGTGCCGGCGGTCCTCGCCGGGATCGAGGACGAGTTGCACGGCCACGGCTATAGCCTGCTCGCTGGCAGCAACGGCTCGAGCCGGGAGCAGCAGGCCGGCCGGGTAAAACGGATCGTGGACGAGGGAGTCAGCGGTCTCATCGTCTACCCGATCGACTACGAGCCCGACCCGGACCTCTTCGGGAAGCTCGCGGCGGGCGGACTGCCGATCGTCCTGATCGACCGGCACCTGATCGGCCACGCCTTCGACGCGGTGCTCGCCGACAACGTGGGCGGCGCCTTCACCGCCGTTACCCACCTCCTCGATCAAGGCCATCGCCGCGTCGCCTTCGTGTCGACCGACAATCTGACGACGACGTCGGTCGCGGAGCGACTCCAGGGGTACCAGCAGGCGCTGGCGGCGGCCGGCATCCCCGACGATCCCGCCCTCCGGTTCGATCGCATTCGGGTGGGGACGAGCTGGGGGGACGACTACCGGGTCGCGAAGAAGGACAACGTCGCGCGGATCCGGCGGTTCCTGGCTCGCTCCGACGCGACCGCAGTCTTCGCCTTGCACGACCATCTCGCGCTCGAGGTCGTCGAAGCTGCTCGGGCGCTCGGCCGGCGCGTGCCGCTGGACCTGGCCGTCGCCGGGTTCGACGACGATCCGCTCGCGGGCGCCCTGTCTGTTCCTCTCACGACCGTCGCGCAGCCACGAGATCGTATCGGCCGCGTCGCCGCTCGGATCATGCTCGACCGGATCGGTGGAAGGCGCACGGAGCTCGCCAGGATCGTGCTCCCAACCAGGCTGGTGGTCCGCGCGTCGAGCGTCGGCGCGGCAACACTCGAATCCGTGCCTGCATAAGGCTGTGTCCTTGACTCAGGACGGTCGCGTGGTCAAGATGTTGAGCCTGCGGTTCAGTCCGGTCTAGACCGTCGACGGCAGGCGGCGGGCCCGAGCGGGCCGCATGGAGGAGCCGCCTTTGGTCGTCGTGCCAGGCCCTCGCCACACGCCCGCTGCCTCGCTCTCGGCGAGCTGCCCGCGCATCCCACGCGTGTGATGACCGATGCAAGCAGGCGACCACGGCCGACGGCTGACTCTGCTCCCTCGCCGCGCCAACCGCCGGACCGATGACAGGAGGAGTCATGAGTGAGTCTCTACGGCGGTCCCCGTTCGTCTTGACGGTAGCGATCGTCCTCGTAGTCGGGGCATGTGCCGCTCCTAGCGGTGCGAGCCCCGGCGCCAGCGGGAGCCCGGCGGCCGGCGCCAGCGCTCGGCCGCCGCGAGCGGCCCCGAAGAGTCGACCGTGACCGGTGCGACCTGCCAGGAGGGCGCCACAGAGGTCAAGTTCTGGACGGAGCACACGCCACCCGCCTCGGACACGATGGCCACGATCGTCGAGTCCTTCAACCAGGCCAACCCGGACATCTGCGTGAAGATGACGATCGTGCCCGGCACCGAGACGAACATCGCGAAGCTGCTGACATCCATCCGGGGTGGCGCGGCGCCCGACGTCTACCTGGCGGACCGGTTCACGGTGCCGCAACGGGCCTCCGAGGGTGTCCTCGCAGAGCTCCCTGAGGCCGGCGCCCTCAAGGACCAGTACCTGGAGTTCGCCTGGAACGAGACGCAGTATCAGGGCAAGACGTTCGCGCTGCCGTTCGACACGGACGCGCGGGCCCTGTACTACAACAAGGACATGATCGAGGCGGCCGGCGAGATCCCGCAAGCTGGACATCGCCAACGGCCCGGCGACCATCGCCGAGGTCCTGGCGATCGCGGATAAGATCACGAAGGAAGACGCGAGCGGCAACTACGAGACGATGGGCTGGATCCCGGGTGGCCCCGGACCGGGTGGTCAGCCGGGGGCGATCGACCAGGGCTGGCACTACACCTGGGGCTTCGCCCACGGCGGCAAATTCGCCGATACCGCGACCTGCAAGGTCACCCCGACCGACCCGGGTGTCGTGGCGGGCTTCCAGTTCCTCTTTGACTTCGCGAAGCAGCGCGATCCGGAGAAGATCACTCGGTTCGTCAGCACGAACATGCCGGATCCCACCAACCCTGCCCAGCAGAACGCGTTCACGACAGGCAAGCTGGCGATGACCGTCACCGGCGACTGGCGG
>CAWABV010000004.1:0-105664 GCA_963780375.1 uncultured Chloroflexia bacterium
GTTTGCACCAGCAGGGGCGGCGCCTGACGGACTGGATCGCTTGGCTGTCTACCTGAAGGAGGGATCGCCAGGTGGTGCCAGGAACGTCCCGACTCGGTTGCCGCCATCGTCGGTCCATTTCAGGACGCACGGCGCCACTGGATCGTTCTCGTCGCAGTCCGGCAGGAGCCCGGTGAACCAGGTTGTCCCGAAGTACGCGCTCGGACCATCCTCCCAGGGATCTGGCTGGGCCAGCTCGCCAGTGCGGTCGGTGAAGGGCACAGGTGACGAGTAGCAGACCCGATACTCGGACGTGCCGTTGTCCGGCGTCTGATCGACGATCGCCTTGTCGATGACGATCTCGATCATCTTGGGGGACCGGGTGTCCCCGTCGTCGTAGCTGTACCAGATGGCGTTCGGCTGGCGTGAGTCCGGGTAATCGAATGGCGCGAAATCGCACGACACCCGCACGCCCGGCAGGTTGATGGAGGTGGCCCATTTGGCGCCTGCCGACCCCTGCTCCGGGGTCGTCGTGTAGGTGTGCCCGTCCTTGGTCTCAGTGAAGTTGCAGCCGGGGCCGTCACACGTGGCCACGGTATCGGCCACCATGAACTGTTCCGACACCGGGGTATCCTCGGCGGCCGGGCTGCTGGCCTCGAGCGTGTACAGGCCAGGCGTATCGATCGACAGGTCCGGAAAGGTGGCGACCCCGGCGACCGCGTTGGCGGCGCCACCGATCAGCTTGCCACGCCCGACGTTTGATCTCAGGGTGAGGGTCACGGCCGCGGTCGTGTCGACGGTCTGGTTCGTGTCAGGATCGTAGATCTCGACCCTGATCGCGTCGCCGACGCTGTTATGGCCATCCCTGGTGGGCCGGCCGGTCTCGGTCGTGTTCGGCTGGTTCGCGAAGCGCAGCATAGCCAGCTCCTTTGAGAGGCACGGATCGTGCGCCCTCGGCGGACACGATCTGAGGCTGGCTGACCCTACACCTGCCGCGTTTGCATCAGCGCCGCAGCGCCGCGACAGGCGACCGGGGCGAGCGGCAGGATAGCTGTCCGGCGCTATCCCCGGCAAACAGCGTCCCCGCCGATCCGCTCGCGCCGATCGTCGTCGGCGTCTACACGAGGCGCCCCCTCCCCCGGACCTCGTCGCTGCGGGCCTCGGCCGGCGAGGCGAACCCGGCCGCCCTGGCGGCCGACACGACGTTCCCCTTGGCCTCGAACAGCGTCCGCGCTTCGGTCGCCGAGCGGGCGGCATCGTCGTCGCGCCCGGCGGCGGCCTGCGCCTCGGCCAGGAACATCAGCGCGTTGCCCTGTCCTTCGATGTCGTCGGATGTCCGGGTCTGCTCGACGCCGGAGTCGGCGAGCGCGATGCCCTCATCGTGGGCGCCGTCCCGGGCCAACAGCTTGCCCCGCACTCCGCGCCACAGATGCTGTGAAAAGACGTCGGATGGGGCAGCCACCTCCTCGCTGAAAGCTGCGGATGCCGCCGCGTCATCGAATCGACCCTGTCGATACAGCGCTTCGGCCAGAAGCCCCGCGATCGAAGAGATGTAGTTCCTCTCTCCCATCGCATCGAGCGCCTCGTGATCCTTCCGCAACTCGGCCTCGGCCGCGACCGGATCCCCGGCGAGCAGCTCGACTGGCCCTGAGTCGATCGAGATGAGCGCGGCGTCGAAACGCAAGCCCAGCTCCTCAAGGGTCGCACGCCCACGCCGGTAGTCCTCTCGAGCCCGCTCGAAATCTCCGACCATCGCCCGCAGGTGGGCCAGAGCCGCCAGAGTCACCGCCTGAGAGCGGCGGTCTCCCTCCGAGATCTGCACCAACTCCTCGCACCTTCGGATCCCAGCCTGGGCATGCAGAGGCCCGGATAGAGCCACTTGCGCTGCCGTCGAGTGGAGCCGCTTCTCGAGGACATGATCTCCTGCTCGTCGTGCATACTCGATCGTGCGGTCGTTGGCATCGCCGGCTGCCTCATATCGCCCGGACACGCCGTAGACCAGGGTCATCAGTCGCCACGCCCGAGCCAGCGCGTTCGGGTCGTCGAAGGCTTCCAGATCCTTGATGCCGGCCTGCGTCTCGCGCGTGACGTCGTCGATCGACGTTGAAGCTTCGCTGCGGAACTGGAGCTGGAGTCGCACGAGGTTGGCGGTCGTCAGGACCGGGCGGTCGCCGACGTCGTCGGCGACGGCCGCCGCATGAACGAGCACGTCATCGGCTGTGGTGAACTCGCCGATCTCCAGGTAGGCCTCGCCCGCCGAGACGAGGAGCCTGGCTCGCTCCGCGTTGCGCTCATCGAGGACCCCCGCCGCGCGGTCGAGTAGGTTTGCGGCAGCCGGGAAGTCGCTGCGGGCGAGGGCGCGTCGTCCGGCGGACGCGAGCCGCGTCGACGCCCGACCGCCGAGCGCGACGGCCTCGTCGTCGAGGGGACCGAGTTCGTTGCGATACCGGTAGGCCTGCTCGAGGTGGTAGCCGAGGATCTCCTCGACTCCTGTCTCCCGCTCTCGTTGTCTGTTGACTCGCTCGAGCCAGTCGGCGAACCGCTCGTGGAGTTCACTCCGATCGCGCTTGGGCAGGCTCGCGTAGGCCGCGTCGCGGATGAGGAGGTGACGGAATCGATACGAGTCCTCATCGGCGAAGTCGGAGCGCTGGGGTCGGATGAGGTCGCGCCGCGCGAGGCGGGCCAGACGGCCTGCCACGTCCCGGCGCTCGCTGTCGGGCAGGAGCTCGGTTAGGGCTCCGGTCCAGAACGTCCTCCCGACGACGGATGCCCGCTCGAGGACATGACGCTCGGCCTCGGGCAAGCGGTCGAGCCGGGCTGCGAGAAGCGCCTCGATGGTGGGCGGGATGGGCAGGTCGACTGCCGTTCTCTCGTCGAGCATGGGCCGGCCTGCGAGCGCCTCGTCAGTGGCATAGGCGACGAATTGTTCGACGAACAGCGGGTTGCCTTCGGCGGACGCAAGGATTCGCGAGCGCAATTCCCCTGGAGGCAGCTCCGGCGCGAGAAGATCCAGCAGCGTCGCAGCGTCGGTCTCGACGAGCGCATCCAGCCGTATGAGCGCGAGGCTCGAGCGAGCCAGCCAGTCGGGTCGGACATCCGCGAGCTCAGGGCGGGCGATGGCGATGAGCAGGATCGGACCCCGACCCAGGTCGAGGACATGGTCGAGCAGGTCGAAGAGGACTGGCTCGGCCCACTGCATGTCGTCGACGACGAGCACTATCGGACGCTCGTCAGCGAGCGACTCGACGAAGCGTCGGACAGCCCAGGAGATTTCCTCGCTGGGGGCAGGCTCGTCAGTCAACCCCATGATCGACGCGACTGCGCCGCGCACGAGGTCGGCCCGGTCGTTCCCGCCGACGATCGCGGCGAGCTTGCCGAGAGCGCGGTCGCGTTGTTCGCCATGCTCGATCCCGGTTGCTGCTTGGACGAGCTCGCGTACCGGCCAGTAGGTGATCCCCTCGCCATACGACAGACAGCGCGAGCGCAGGACCGTGGCGCGCTCGGCGATGGGGGCGAGGGCCTCAGCGACGAGCCGGCTCTTGCCGACGCCCGGCGCGCCAGTGACGGTCACGAGCCCGGGCGCGGCGTCGGCCGCCACCCGCTCGAAGGCGGCCGCCAGCACGTCCAGGTCGGCGGTCCGGCCGACGAACGGGGTGGTCGTCCGGCGCTCGATCGGCTCGGCCTCGCTGACGGCCACAAGGCGCACGGCTCCCGACGCCGGGCCATCGTCGCCGCCGTCAAGCGAGGCCGGCTCGGTAACGGTCGCACCTCGGACGAGGCGCTCGGTCTCGAGCGCGAGCAGGACCTCATCACCCGCGGCACGCTCGGCGAGAACGCCCGCGAGATGGAGCGGGGCGCCGGTCAGCAGCGTCCCCTGCTCGTAGCGGGCGCCGACGAGGACCTCTCCTGTGGCTACGCCGACAGCGAGGACGACACGCCCGACGGTAGCATCCGAGCCCGCTTCGTCGCGTAGCTCGGCGGCCGCCCGGACGGCCCGCAACGCGTCGTCCTCGCGCGCGACCGCCAGGCCGAACACGGCGGTTACGCCATCCTGATCGGCGCGGTCGATGATGCCCCCGTGACGCTCGATCGCCCGGCGGACGACCGCCTCGGCACGGCTCCCAAGCACTTCGAGCACCTCCGGGTCGGCGCCGTCGACGGTCGCCCCAACCGTGTCGGCGCGGAGGACTGTGACCATCCGGCGCCGGCGCTGCGCCGCGGACTCGGCGCCGCCCGCTGAGGTGGGTGGCTCGTCGGCCAGCGCGTCGTTGGCCGCGGCCGGCGCCGCTTCAAGGTCGCGCCGGGCCGGGAGTGGCGCCTCTTGATTGAGGATCGCCCGTTCCAGTTCCTGGAGCTCCGGGCTCGGGTCGAGGCCGAGCTCGTCGGCCAGATACCGACGGGCATCCTGGTAGGCCTCGAGGGCCTCGGCCTGGCGGCTGTCGGCATACAGCGCCAGCATCAGCAGCCGCGACAGCCGCTCCCGGCCGGGCTCGTCGGCCACGAGGCGACGGAGCTCGGCGATGGCCTCGCGACCAGTGCCAACGTCGATGCGTGCTTGGTACAGCTCCTCGATCGCCTGCAGCCGGAGCTCTTCGAGCCGATCAGTCTCGCTTCGCGCAAAGCGCTCGTCGGCCATGTCACCCAGGGCAGGTCCTGACCACTCGGCCAGCGCGGCCTCGAGGATCGCGCGTGCGCGGTCCTGGTCGCCGGAGGCGCTCGTCTCGCGAGCCTGGCGTAGGCCGCGCTCGAAGCGCGCCACGTCGAACTCGTCATCAGCGACCGCCAGGCGATAGCCCGACGCCGTGGAGCTTAGCCTTCCGGCTTCGGCGCCCAGGACATCGCGCAGCCGCGAGACGTAGATCTGGACCGTCTTGATCGCGCTTAGTGGCTGGTCGTCGGGCCACAGTTTGTCGGCCAGCAGCGCGGTCGAGATCGCCCGATCGCGCTGCAGAAGCAACAGCGCGAGCACGCTCCGCTGACGGGGTCCTCCGAGGTCGAGTCGTCGACCGTCAGCGAGGACAGCGAACTCGCCGAGGAGGCGGAATTCGAGTTGCACTTCGGCACCCGCGCGTCGTGGGAATTGGCTCATCGGTGACGATAGTCGTATCGCTCGAGCCCCGAGCGTACGGGATTTCGGCTGTCTGGCCGTCAACGAAGCATCGCTCGTGCGTTGATCGGATGCGATAGCGACAGACGCAACCGGTTTGCCATTATCGGAAATGGGACGGCCAAATTTGCACGGCCCGACCCTTTCTTGGCGATACCAGCCGGGTCGGAGATGGGTCGGGCTAATCGGGCACATTCGTGCACGAACGGCGGCGGTTCGTCGGGCCACAGGTCATCGATGAGGGCGTCGGGCGAGACCACGTCGTTGGCGTGGGTGAGCAGGATCGCCAGCAGCGCGCGCTGCTTCTGCCCCGGATGTCGACCCTCCGGCTCTCGGCGAGGACCTCCAGCGGACCCAGGATCCACACGTTTACCGTTCGGGTCCCTGTGCTGCAAGCGCTTGAAGCCCGATGTCAACCGGTCTGCAACCGGCCACCGTCAGGGTCTCCCCAACGCACCCGGCAGGGGTGCGAGATCGGAGGTCAGGGACATGGCTACACAGGGACAGACCATCACGAGCACCCAGCCCCAGCATCGTCGGACGATCGAGATCTTCGTCGTCGCCTTCGCGGGCGCGACCCTCGCGATCACCCTCGCCTGGGCGGCGTTCGGCGCCACGACGCCGAAGGTCGTCACGCCGAGCCGAACGACCGAGCAGATCCTCCTGGAGCCCGGCCTGGTCGACCAGCGCGCCGGCGAGCACGGCGTCGCCGTCGCCCCGGCCCCGTCGACCGGCTACCCCGGTGGATGGACTTCGAACTACAGTCCGATCGATGTGGCCCCGGGCGCCATCGACTTCAACGACCACGCGCTGCAGCAAATGCGTCGCGGCGAGCACGGCGTCGTCGTCGCCCCGGCCCCGGCGACCGGCTACCCCGGTGGATGGACTTCGAACTACAGTCCGATCGATGTGGCCCCGGGCGCCATCGACTTCAACGACCACGCGCTGCAGCAAATGCGTCGCGGCGAGCGCGATCGCTGACCAGCGATCGGCCGCGATCGGCCTTTGCGAACGGCCGGCCCGATGGGGCCGGCCGTTCGGCGTGGGAACTAGTACGGATGGCCACTGGGCATTCGCCGCCGGGCACCTCGCCCGCGACAAGATCATCGCCGCCGTGCTGTTGACGATCGTGGGCGGCCTCGGGGTCGCGGTCCTGGTCGCGACGATCCCGCAACACAGCCCAGCGTCGCCTCGCGGTCACGCCCCGACGATCCATCCGGACACCTAACGGCGAGGTCCTAGACTGCGGCGGCGGGCGGGATCCCGCTGTCGGACGGGTCATGGACAGAGGGTAGTGATGCGGGTCATCAGAGTACTGCGACGAGCCGTGATGATGGCCGTGTTCGGGCTCGCCAGGATCGTCCTCCCCGCGTTCGGGGTCGTCCCGCCCGAATGGCTCATGAACGCGGGTCGCGAACAGCCACCGGTAACAGCGTCGTCTCGTGACGCGCGTCTGGGCGACGATCCCCGGAATACCTAAGGCACCCTGGACCCAGAGAGACCTGTGCGAATGCATCCAGGGCGTCCGCCTCGAGTGTGCGAAGTCGTGCTCCATCTTCTGAAGGAGATCCATCGGCGTTTGGAGGTCCTGGGTAGAGCCGCGCAGTTCACCACCAGGATCCCCTCCCACTTGACCCCAGGCGGCCCGGACGAGATCTAGCCCAAATGATCGATCGTCCTCGCGATGAGGTCCCCGATCATCCGTGCCCGCGTCGCGACGGCAGTGCGGGCTGACATGGTGGGGTTGCGCGCCCGCCATATGCGGTAGCCGGAGAGCACCGTCAGCGGCCAGAACACGATGACCCACGGCAAGGCGAGGCCCGGGTTGAATGGAAACGCGATCGCCGAGAAGATGGCCGGGATGCCCGCGAGAAGGAAGACGACACCCCAGCCCCGATCTGTGCTCGGTCTGGTCACGGTGGGACCCTCCCGGGCTACATCGCGTCCCTGGTGATCCTCTTCACCGTCGGCCACAGCCTAGAGCAGAGCCGGGCAGGCTCGTTGATGGCGAAAGCGTTCGTCGGCTTTGTCCTGGTCGTCGGCGTTGCCGCCGCCTGCTGGGTGGCGATAACCGTCGATCGTGGATGAATGGCGCTTGACGGTCTCAGCGCCGATCGAACCGCCACGCCTCGCGCTCATACCAGCTGCGGTCTTTGACCTCGTGAACGCGGCGATCCACGCCGTGCCTGAGGCCGAGCCGCTAGAGAACCTCCCGGGGATCGGGGACACGGCCGACTGACAACCCGTCCTCGACGGGCCACAGGGACCGTGCGTTCGGCCTCTCGCCGTTCGTTCAGGGCCGCCGCGGTCGTCTGCAGCGCGGTCACGGGGGGATCCGGACGAGACCGACCGGTTCGGGGATGCCCTTGAGCACAACCTGTCCGGCATCCTCCAAGATCAACCCGATGCCGGTCAACGACTCCGCAGCGGCCGCCGTGATGAGCATCTCGCCGGCCACGCCGTGGGCCGCGATCCTCGCCGCCAGGTTGACCGTGTGTCCGTACACGTCGCCGTCGCGGACGACGAACCGCCCGGAGGCGATCCCGGAGTGTGCCGGCGACAGACCATGCGCCCTGATCGCCGCCATCAGCTCGCGAACGGCGACAACGGCATCATGCGCGTTGTTGAAGCGCAGCATCACGCCGTCGCCAAGCAGCTTCACGACCCGACCGCCGTGCGCCGCCGCCGCAGCCTGCGCGAGGCCCTGCAGGGTGGTGGCATCCTGCGCGGCGAGTTCATCGCCGGCCCTTGCGGTGCGCTCCGTAAATCCGCTCAAGTCCACGAACGCGATCGCAGGCGGATCGACCTGGCGGGGCGGCATTCGACCGGCTCGTTCCAGCGAATGCTGCGTGTAGTCGACGATCCGTTCGAAGACCTCGTGCTCCTGGTGCCTCTCCCTAAGCCAGGTGAGGAGCTTGTTCATCGTGTCCGCCTGGAGGATGGACGGTGCGATCGCGTCCTCGGTCGACAGCCCGCGCCTGAGCCGTTGCGGCGGTGAGCCTCCGAACTCGTCGATCAGGTCGGTCGTTCCGGCGATCATGTTCCGCATGCCCTCGCCGGTGATCCGGGCAGCACGCAGGAGCAACTCCGGTCGCTCATCGACCATCGACCAAACCGTGAGGAACGCCGTCAGTGCCGCCTCCTCGTGGTCGCGCATCGCCGTCTCCGCTGGCGGCACACCCAGGCCGAAGGCAACATACAGATCCGGCAGCAGCGCGCCGCGCTCACCCAAGGTTGCTGCAAACTCGGTGAACGTACGGCCCGTGGCCTGCGGGACGATCCCAAGCCGCGGGATCTCGCTGAAGGGCATGTTGCCCGTATCGATCTCGTGCATGATGTCCGCCACGGTGATCCCGCCCGAAGCGAGCGCATGCGCGAGCCGTACTCTCGGGACGTCCTCGGGCTCATGCGTCCCGTCGCGGTGGCGCTTGATCGCTCCCGCCGCGACCAGCTCGTCGATGAGCTCGACAGGTGCGCTCGCTTCGAACGCGAGCTGGACTGGAGTGAGGCGCCCGCCCGGAGCCTGGGCCACCTGATCTCGCACTCCCGGAGTGTCCCACGCCCCACGCCGGTTGTACCGGACTGCAGCAGCCGGTAGCCGACCTCGCCCGAGTGACTATGCCGCCGCCCCGAACGGGACGGGGCCTCGTGAGCCCTTGCCGGCCAGCGCCGCCACGAGGGCGAGCAGGGCGGTCGCGTAGTCGTCCGTCCCGCCTGAGGGAGGAGCGGCGATGCGCGGACGGCCCGACGGCCGCGGGTGCTGCTCCAGGCTGATCAGCTCGCGGACGAGTTCGGCGTGATCAAGCAGCGCCAGAGAGCCGCCCTGGAGGTGCCGCCGCGTGGCGGCCACCGCGTCGACCTTCGACTCGTTCGTCGACGGCCGCTCGGTGACGTCACGCCCATTAGTCACCCTCGCCGGGGAGGAGGCGTCGCAGCGGCTCGATCGCCGACAGGTTGTCGTCCTTGAGGCGGCGCACCAGCACAACGATGTGCTCGCGTCGCGTTGCAGGGTCGATTGGCGCGACTTCGTCCTCGGTCGAAACGGCGGCCACTGCCGCGTCGTCCGCTCGTCCGCGGGCATCCATGAGCCAGCGGGCGTACGCGTCGCGCAGCCGCCGGATGGCCGGATCGTCGTCCGACCATTCGTCGACGTGGCGCCACTTGCTCATCGTCCGGCCCCGGAGCGACTCTCGGAGGCGCGGGTACATCGGCGCTGGACATTTGGCGTGTTGACGTCGACGTCGGTCATCGGAGTCCCTCGACTACGTCGTTGAAATCGTGAGGTCGCCACAGGTACACCTCGATGGCCGGACACGAGCTGAGGAGTGCGAGCCATTCGTCCTGGGACGGCGTCGTCATCCCCTTGTCGGTCTTGAGCTCGGCCAGGAGGAAGCGGGGCGGTCGGACCAGTGCGAGGTCCGGCCAGCCTCGCTCGGAGCGGATCGTGCGATCGGCTCTGGGTGTCGCGGCGGCCCTCGCCATGGGTTCCTCCGGACTGGTCCACGCTTGGCACGCCGCCGACGAACGCGCAGGCTCTGAGGTCGCCCCGGATCGCGCCGTAGTACCCGCTCCATCTCTTGGCGCGTCGGTAGCGCGCCCCAAGGCGAATTTGTTTGCCGTGTTGCAGCCGGGTTGCTGCCGGGCGAGCCGAGAGTGCACGCCATCGGAACTTCGTCACGACCCAAGGAGGCGGCACGATGGACGCTAACGAGACCACCATGAGCACCGGACCCGGACGCGAGGCTCGGTCGGGGTGCCTGGTCGAGGGGTGTCCGTGCCGGGATGCCCGCATCGTCTCCCACAGGCGTGCGCGGTTCTTCGCCCACCTCGCCGAGGTGAACGGCGAGACGGCTCAGCGGGTGATCCGCCCCGAGCGCGGCTGGGAGCTGCCGCGCACCGCCTGACGCAGGCAGGACGCGCGTCGACCGCGCTCCAGCGAGACCACGTTAGCCCACGCCCGAGCCGGCGCGACTCCTCCTCCGCCCCGGCGATGAACGCCCGCGACCCTGGACCCGTCTACGGGCAGATTCGTGCGTGAACTGTGCAACCTAGGAGAGTCTGGCTCCGGCGGTAGGATTCGAACCTACGACCAAGCGCACCGGCCAGAGCGACGTGCTTCCATGCGTGGATGACCGAGCGTAGCGGCGACTGTTAGCTAAACACTCGTGGGAGCGTGCCGACCTGTGAGCAGATGGACTGAGCGCGACTTCCCACTCCTCGAGGCGATCGCCGCGATCGAGGCCGCCGGCGCCAAGTCGGTGAGCACCCATGAGCTCGCATCTCGGCTTGGCATAGAGCGGCAAGCGGTCTGGCAGGGCCTCCAGGCCCTCGCTGACGCGGAATACATCACCTGGAAACAGGCCGATGGCGGCATGGGTGCCGACAAGATTCTCACGCTCCCACGCCTCCGAGAGCGTGGCCTGCAGGCGACCGGTCAGTGGCCCGCTGATGGCTATGCCGCGCTTCTCGCTGAGCTCGACATCCGGATCCACCAGGAAGAGGACGTCGACAAGCGATCGAGGCTCGAGCGGCTCCGCGATGGCGTCGTCGGGGTTGGGAGGGACGTGGCCGCGGACGTCGTCGCTGCCGTTATCAAGGGACAGATGCAAGTCTAGGCCCCGGTCGGCCCGGACCGACTGACGGCTCGGGGGGACAAGCCGGATCGTAGGTCCGGGACCGGTGCCGGGGGCTAGGCGTTGGGCCGGAAGTAGAACGTGAACCCGCGGTCTCGGAGCCTCTCGATAACGCTGCTGCCGAACTGTAGCCGGGCTGCAACCGGCGACGTCCAAGGTCTCGTCACCAAGCACCCACGAAGGGTGCGAGACGGAGGTCATGACAGACATGGCTACTCAGGGACAGGCTGTCGCACGGCAGCAGAATCGGTGGCTCGAGCGGTTCGTCATCGCACTGGCGATCGCGGCCATCATGGTCACGCTCGGGTGGGGCGCCTTCACCGCCCTGTCCGCGCCCAGCACGGTGGCTCCGAGCAAGACCACCACCCAGATCCTCCAGGAGCCGGGCCTCCTCGAGCAGCGCGCCGGTGAGCGCGGTGGGGCTGTCGCCCAGCCAGTCAGGCTGCCGGAGCTACACCCCTACGTGAGCATCCAGCGCGGGAGGGAACTCCCGAACGGGACCTTCCAGTCTCCGGCCGTAAGCGTGCATCGGCAAGGCCATGCACACGGGCGCGACTGAGTCGCCTCCTACCTATCCGCCGAACGGCCGGCCTCTGGGGGGGCCGGCCGTTCCTAACCAGAGGGACCCTGTCATGGCCTGTTCCTGCGACACCTGCTCGTCTCCCCGCATCATCAAGACACGCACCGCCCTGTTCTGGCGCTGGCTCGCGCAGAGCCGAGGAGAGACTGCCGACCGAGTCATCCCGGCACCGGTCGGCGCCGTCACCGTCTCGGTCCGCAGCGGTCGCACCGACCACGGGATGCCGATCGAGACCGCCGAGGCGTGGTGCGACGCCTGGCCGGACGAGGTCGACCAACAGGCACTCGCCGAGTTACTGGGATGGGGCCAAGCAGTGGAATGCGGAGGAACGTCGCTCGCGTAACCTGCCCACCTCGGTCGCCGGCGGTCTAGCTGTCACGAAGTAGCCGCCGCGCGGAGCCGAGGAACTGACAGCCTAGGTGACGCCCCTTACCCCAGACTTACCGCCATGTCCCGCCGGTCGACACCTGAGCGCATCGACGAGGCGCGTCGAGCAGCCGTCCGCTCCGCGCTCGTCGGCGACGGTGCGACCGAGGACACGGCCGACGCGTGGATCGCGGCGTGGGAGGCTCAAGCGGCGCAGGACGGGCTCGAGCGCGGCTCGGCCTACTGGCAGGCCGGCTGGGACTGGATCGCCGCTCAGCGACAGCACCGGGTGCGGCCCTAGGACTGCTTAGTGAGGCTCGGTGCCTCCCGGGAGCGGCGAGCCGGCGAGGGGCAGCCCCTCCTTGACGACGGCATCCAGCAGCTCACGCCCCTCGTCGTCCGCGGGCGGCTCGCGAACGGGCTTCATGGCCTATCCGGCGACTAGCGCGCGCTAGCTCGTGACCTAGGTGAATGGGGCCCTGGTGGCTCTCGTAGGCTGCGGGCTCGAGCGGCCTCGACGACGCCCTCGTACTCGTCTCGCGCTCGCGCGCCGAGGACCTCCCGGGACGAATGCATCCATTGTTCGATCCGTGCGACCACGCGCTCCTCGACGTCGCGGTCTTCGTTCCACTCCCGCCTGTGCTGAGGCAGGTTCGCACGATGCCTCATTGTGACCGTGAGCTCCGCGAGATCGGCGATCTGCTGCCTCAACTCCGCGAGCTCGTCGTCCATGTGGTGAGTCTACAACGCGTGCCCCCGTAGCATTGGCAGCGCGGGTAGCCCACCCGTTGCCCCGAAGTCTTACGAGATCAGAACACCTGCACCGCCGGGACGTAGGCCAGCTCGGCGGCGATCGCCGAAGGGTCGGAGGGCACCCGGCGAACCGGTCAGGTGGTGTCGGGGATGGCCTGCGCTCGCGGCCATCCCCGGCCCATGTGGTCGGGCCCCGGACGAGTGGGAGGGAACTAGCACCCGTCCGGCGCAATGGATGCGGGAGCCGTTGTTCTCCCGCGGGTGGACTCACAAACCGAGGATCGATGGTCCGATCCCGAGCGAATCGTGCCCGAGTCATCCGAATATGGAACCTTGCCTGGCAGGGAACACCACATAGCCTGTACATCGCGGCCAGGTCGGTCGTCGACAGCGAGATGACATGCAGGCAGAGCTCGTGGCTCGGGCACAGCAGGGCGATCGAGAGGCCTTCTCGATGCTGGCCCACGGCGCGAGCGCCCGTCTCTACACGACGGCCCATCTCATCCTCCGCCAGCCCGACCGGGCGGAGGACGCCGTCCAAGACACCCTCATCGAGGCCTGGCGCGACATCCGCGGCCTGCGTGACCCGGACCGCCTCGACGCGTGGCTCCATCGCCTGCTCGTCAGGGCCTGCCAGCGTCACGTCAAGAAGGAACAGCAACGGCGGGTCACGGAGATCGAGCTTCCCGCCTGGGTCGGGGCCCGATCAGGTGATGCGACTCGCGCGCTGGCCGATCGCGATGAGATGGAGCGGGCCTTCCGACGCCTGACGTCCGATCAACGGACGATCCTCGCTCTCGTGTACTACGCCGATCTGCCGCTGGCCGACGTGTCGGTCGCGCTCGGCGTCCCGGTCGGCACGACGAAGTCTCGGCTCAACCGAGCACTCGCGGCGCTGCGGGCCGCCCTTGCGGCCGACGAACGCCTGCTCCAGCTCGCAGATGGGCAGATCGCATGAACCGCCACGACGACCTCGAGCCTCGGCTCCGATCCTGGATGGTCGAGACGGCCCCGTCCCACGAGCCCACTGAGCTGATCGCGCGCGCCGTCGATCGGATCGGGTCCGTCCGCCAGCGCCCGGCGTCCCTCGTGCGCACAGGCCTCCAGAGGCGAGAGTTCGCCCTGCCGGAGCTCTCACGACCGGCGCGAGTGCTGCTCCTGACCGTGCTGCTGCTCATCGTGGTGGCGGCGACGGCCGCCGTCGGTGCTGCGTTGCTGCGGCAGTCGCCACTGCGCACGGAGCTCCACTTGGCCTATGTCGTCGGCGATGACATCTACGTCGCCGAATGGGACGGCGCGAAGCCGGTCCGCATCTTCGACGGCGAGTCGGGCGCGAACTGTCGTGATCTGATCGAGCCGGACGGGCTGGTGTCGCCCGACGGTCGACACGTCGCCTATCGCTCGAGCTGGGGAGATGGTTGCGATGGCAGGGTCATCATCACGGATCTGACCGGGAACCTCGTCGCATCGTTCCCCGGCGAGGGTCGGGGCATTGCGTGGTCGCCGGACTCCACACGCATTGCCACGTGGCTGACCCCGCGCGGCCCGATGATCGGCATCTATGGCATCGACGGGGTCCGTCAAGCGGTGCTCGACGGGACCCACGTCTGCTGTGACCAGGACGTCTCGCGTCCCTACTGGTCACACGACGGTGGGTCACTCGTGATCCGGAGGCACCGCGACGACCCGGTGACGCCCATCGTGTGGGAGCTACCGGTCAACGGCGATCCGGCACGGCCGGTGCCGGAGGACGACCCGCGCTGGAGCATGGCGACCACCTTCGATGCGGCCTACTCGCCCGATGGAACGCGCATGGCCTTCGTCCACAACGTCGACGACTACACCAGCGGGCGCATCCTCAGGACCGCGCTCGTGGTCGCCGCCACGGACGGGACGCAACGGCAGGTGCTCATCGAGCTGGACGCATCGGACCTCGAGGACCGCCTGGAGATCGGGGACATCCTCTGGTCGCCGAGCGGCGATCTGATCGCGTACACCCGCGGTCGCCGCGGTCGCGATGTCAGCCGTGATGCGGACGGAAACCCGACGCTGCTCACCAGCGACCTCTGGGTCGTGGATCCGATGACCGGGACCATGTCGATGTTGGCCACCGCGGAAGGGTCCGGACCGATTCGGGCCATGGCTTTCTCTCCGGACGGTGACCAGCTCCTCTTCTTGCGGGCCGACGAAAACCGTGACGAGTCACTGTGGAGCGTGCGCTCGGACGGCTCGGGGGCTCCACGACTAGTTGTGGGCACGAAGACCTGGGGGTCAGGCTCGTTCGAATCATTGGGTTCCTCGCCTGAGGGTGACCGGATTCTCGTGGCAAAGTCCGAAGGCCCCGACGGCGATCCCGCCCGGAACAGATCCCTGTGGAGCGTGAACACCGACGGCTCGGGCGCACGGATGCTCGTCGCGGACGTGGACGTCGGCGTGTGGCTGACGTCGCCCGCGGTATCGGCGGGCGCATCCGCTTCGTAGCGGTCGGGCCGGTCATCGGGGGGAGTCGCCGGACGAACCGCCGGCCGAGAACACAAGCCCGTCCGCCCGGTCCGGATCGAAGGCCTGGCCCGGGACCGGTACCGGGGTCATGACAGCGTAGGTGTCGGGGCTTACGCCAGACTTACCGACATGTCCCGACGGTCGACTCCCGAACGCATCGACGAGGCGCGTCGCGACGCGACCCGAGAGGCCCTGACCCACTGGTTCTTGGGACTCCTCGTCGGCGGCATCGCCGGGATAGCACCCCTCGCGCTTGGGACCCTCGGCCTGGTGCTCGCGCTTCCGGTGGTCCTGTGGGCATCGGTGGATCGTCCTCGGGGCGTCGCGTTGGGCGGCGCCCTGGTCGGTGTCGGAGCCGCGTGGTTCGTCGTGTGGGGCCGCGCCATCCTGTCGTGCGCAGGTCCCGACACGGCGACCGATGGCTGCGTCGGACAGGATCTCAGTGGGCTGATCGCTGTCCCGATCCTCGTGCTTGTGATCGGTGGGCTGACCTCGTTCGTGACCGGGATGCGCCTTGCCCGCAGCCAGACGCCTGGGACGGAGCCTCCGTCGATTGGCGAGGACGGCTGATACGTGGATCGCCGCATGGGAGGCCAAGGCGACCGAGGACGGCCGGAGCGCCAATGTAGCCGATGCTTCCTACAGCACAAATTCCCGCCCGTTATGGAGAGCGGCCGGGTGTCCGAATCGACCGGTGTGCCGCTCGAATAGCTGATAACTCGGCTAGCTGCTGCTCTCGAGCTCGAGGGTCGCTACAACCCGGCGTGGTCGGATGGCCATGATCCCGACGCCAGCCGGCCAGACGCTTCATCGCCGACGAGCGACGCTTTCCACCCATCGGCTCATTTCTCGCGCATCCACCTGCCCTCGACAATGCCCTGGTAGCAGACGGGAGCATCGGCCGTGAGGGTCAAGAGGCGTCCGTCCTTGCTGACCGAGTAGCTGAATACGCCATCTGGATCGCCCTCTTCGCCGCAGAAGGCGCCGCCACGGTCGTAGGCGCCGAGCGCGGGCTCGACGATCGAGCCACCGATCATCACCTTGGCCGGGCTTGGATATGCTGCATCCTGGTTCTGCCCGCCACCGTGCGGGTCGTCGAAGAGCCAGCCGATGGCGTTGATCGTCACGTGCCAGACTCCCGGGTCGTCGCCCGCGACCGTCTTCGACCAGCGCCCCGCAAGGCCGGCCGGCGGCTCCGGTGCCGCCATGACCGTGGCAGTCACCGACTCGGTGGCGGTCCGGCCATCAACGGCCATGGCCTTTGTCATGAACGAGTGCGCTCCGGGCGCAAGGAAGCTCGTGACGAGCCAGCTCGCGTCGTTGCCGTACGAATAGGGCGCGTTGTGCTCGATGTGGGCGAGCTGATCGTCGATGAGGAAGTCGACCTCGCTCACGTCGCTCGCGGACCCACTTGGGGTCGCCACCCAGCGAATCCGATGCGGAAGCTCCGTCAGCCCGTGCAGCGTGCTCACGACCGTGAAATCGGACGCGCTCGCGTTCGCGGAGGGGGACGACATGGCCGAGGTCGACCCTGTCCCGACGCCCCCGCAGCCACCGAGAATGCCGGCCAGCAAGACGACTGCCGCTCGGGCTGGGACAGCGCGGCGGGTACCGGCCCGCGAACCAAACGTGAATGAGTTCATTTCAGCAGTTCTCCTGTTCGAAGGCTCGTAGCTGACGGCCTTCTCCCAGTCGTCGTCGAGGAGCGTGATCGCCTCCTTATCGACGATCGCCATCCGCAGCGCGGCCTGGTCGTTGTAGACCGATCGGCGCCTGCGGGATCAGCGTCGTAAAGGGCGACGCCTCCTCTTGTTTCATGGCCGAACTGTCCGCAGTGTCACGTGTCGCGTCAAGGCGAGGCTGAGGTCGGTGGCCGTCACGGTCCGCGAGGGACTTCAGAGCGGCAGCGATTGCTGCGGCTCGGAGGTCGCGTGGACCGCGGAGGTGCGCGCCCGGGTGATATGAGTAGACGACGCTCACGCCGCGAACTCGGCCGGCGGCGAGCGGCCCGTGTACCGCGTCCTGCAGGCTCATGACGGCCGCTAGGAGGTCCTCGGCTGTCCCTGGCTATCGATCGACGCGAACGACCGACGCTTGGCCGCGCCAGTCGTAGCGGCCATCTCTCCGCCGACGCATGGGTCCGATCAGCATCGGCGCGACGTCGTTCGCAACGCGCCGCGGGCTTCGCTTAGGCATCGAGCGAAAGCCTAGCTGGAGCCCCGCTGTTGCAAACTCACTCCATTCGTGCGTGAACTGTTCAACCTAGTAGGGAGTGGCTCCGGCGGTAGGATTCGAACCTACGACCAAGCGGTTAACAGCCGCCCGCTCTACCACTGAGCTACGCCGGAACGGGTGGCGGGCTCGGCGCCCGCAGGACCACCTCGCGTGGCCGCCCGGAAGGATACCGCAGGTCGCCTAGCGGAGCAGCAACACCGCGATGGAGACGACCAGCGCGATGGTGAACGCGAGAGCGCCGAATTTGAGCCACGTGTCGCGCAAGGCGACCATCGACGCGTCGCGGCCGAGCGGGGGCCTGACCGCCTGAAGGGCGCCTGACCAGCCGGGCTCGCGTGCCATGAACCGGACGCGCGCGTCGGCCAGCGCGACGTTGACATCGCCCATGCGGCGCGCGTTCGATCCGCGAGGCAGGCGTTCGACGGCCGCAGCGAGCGCCGAATGGTCGACCTCTCCGGTCTGCAACCAGTCGATGTACTGACGGAGCGAGGCCGCCTCGAAGAGCTCCTCGTTCGATCCAGGCTGGATCGCGTCGAGCTCCGAGCGCGCCTCGTCGTATCGACCCACGAACGCCAGCACCTCTATCCGGCCCATACGGGTCGCCGACGTCGATGGCGTCGATGCCAGCCATCGATCGATGTCCTCGGGTTTCGTCGGGACTGGGCCGCCGGTCCTCTCCTGGAACCGGTCGACCTCGGTCCGGCCCAGCCAGCTGTACGACTCGAACGCCCGTCGCAGGCCGGACGGCACGGACAGGAAACCGATGATCACCCCGATCACCGCGCCGATCAGGGCGATGGCCGGCGGCCCGACAGCATCGGGAAGGCGATCCGCGACCAGCGGTGTCCCGAGGATCGCGAGGACGACCGCGATCGCGCCGCAGATCAGGAGCGCGCGCTGAAGCGCGGGCGAGAACGCCCGGACCATCGCGACGCTGCGCTCGGGATATGCCTCGAGGCTGGAGTCAGACATGAGGTCGCGGATGGTGTCATGGCAGCGCCGCGTGTGACATAGGTCCATCGTCGACCGCCGGTGGGACCGGCTGCGCTACGCTGGATTCGTGGTCCCTCCCCCGTCGCCCCAGCGCTGGCGCACGCTCGTGCTCGTATACCCGGTGCTCGACGCTCGGTACGGGTCCGGGCTGTCGCGCAAGCGAGCCCGCCGAGTCATGTCGCGCGAGGAGCGCGAGGTGATCATGGCCGTCGTCGATCGTCTGCCGTCGACCGTCCTCGACTGGAGCTCCGGGCTGGCGACCCTCGAGCCATTCGACATCATCGAGGTCCGTCGACCCGTGACCGCGCTGTCCTCGAGCGGCGGTGGCAAGTGGTGGGTCGGGCCACGCGAGGTGCGGCACGAGTTGGCAGAGGTCCTGGAAAGCGGCGGTCGATACGACTCGATCTACGCCCTCTGGCCGTGCGAACCCGACGTCCCGCAATGCGGCTGGGGCTGCACGCAGGGCGCGTCGGACGCGACGCTCGGGGCCGGCTTCTCGTCGATCTCGACCGACCACTGGCGGACGCTGGCCACCGACCCGGACCCCGAACAGGGCTACGTGCACGAGTGGCTCCACCAGGTCGAGGGTTTCTACCGAGGCAGAGGCCTCGACGAGGCGGCGTTGCCGTCGCTGCATGATGCGGCGCAGTTCACATCGACCCGGTCGGCGGATGAGGCGCCATTCGGCAAGTCCTATGCCGAATACGAGTCTCGTTCGCGGACATGGGCCCCCTGGTACCGGGACTACATGACCGGCCGACTGCGGCCGGCGGGGTCATCGGCGGAGAGGTTGCTCGATTCGCCGATCGGGCTCACGCCGGATCGATGGGCGTTGCGGGGATGATCTCGTCGGGCCTGGCGCTGCCCGGGCCGCTGGTGCCCGTCCCCTGGCTCGCCGCGGCGATCGACGATCCGTCGTTGCGTGTCGTCGACTGCCGGTGGTATCTCGGGCGCCCCGGCGACGGGCGGGTGGCGTACGAGACGGGTCACCTGCCAGGGGCGTTGCACCTCGACGTCGACAGTGATCTGACAGCTGTGTCGGGACCGGGACGCCATCCCCTCCCCGATGTCGCCGCGTTCATCATGCGGCTGGAGCGCGCCGGGATCGGTGATGCGCACGCGATCGTCGCGTACGACGATCTGGGTGGCTGGGTGGCTTCGCGGCTTTGGTGGATGCTCGATGACCTCGGGCATCGTGCCGTGGCGGTGTTGGACGGCGGGATCGGAGCGTGGACAGCGGCTGGGCTGCCGCTCACCACCGAGGTGCCGTCGTGGCCGCCCGCGACGCTGACGTTGCGGGATCGGTGGGACGGCGTTATCGAGCGCGACGCGCTGCGCGCATCACTCGGCGAGGTCCGTCTGCTCGACGCCCGGGCGGGGGCGCGCTACCGGGGCGAGACCGAACCCATCGATGCCTATCCCGGGCATATCCCGACGGCCGTGAGCGCACCCACCGATGGGAACCTCGCGTCGGATGGGCGATTCCTGCCAGCGTCGGAGCTGGCGGCGCGGTATAAAGCGCTCGGGGCGGACGGGTCGCGAGGCTCGGTCGTCGTGTCCTGTGGCAGTGGGGTGTCAGCGACCCACGACGCCCTGGCCCTCCGGATCGCCGGCCTGCCCGACGCACGGCTCTATCCGGGCTCGTACAGCGACTGGACCCAGCAGGGCTGGCCGGTGGCGACCGGCCCAGAGCCGGGTGACCCACCGGACGAAACCCCCGGTTGATCGGCACATAAGCCGCCGCGAAGCGGCCGAGCCCATGCTGCCCCGATGGGCAGCCGCGAACGCGCGATCGACGTCGGCGCCGCCCGTGGCCGCGCGGCCACAGAACTCGTCCTATGAGAGCTTCGGCAAGGGCGCATCGATTGGAATCTGAGCGGCAAAGTCGTCGGCGCGGCCGTTGGGGCGGCCGCACGAGATCGATCTGCCCGCGGATAGAACGCTCGAATCCCTGCGTATAGCGCGGGGATTCGACGTCAGCAGCGACGGATGCTACATCTGACGCAGGTTTCTGCGCGAGACGCAGCGAACGACGCGCGCGGCCGTGCGGACGCGCCCTGAGACGCCCCGCCGGGCCGTTCCGCCGGCCCCCCGAACTACTCCAAGTAGTCCTTGAGCTTCCGCGAGCGGGACGGGTGGCGCAGCTTGCGGAGCGCCTTGGCCTCGATCTGGCGGATCCGCTCGCGGGTCACGTTGAACTCCTTGCCAACCTCCTCCAGGGTCCGCGCCCGGCCGTCCTCCAGGCCGAACCGGAGCTGGAGCACGCGCCGCTCGCGACCGGTCAGCGAGTCGAGCACCGCCTCCACCTGCTCCTTGAGCAGCTGATGCGAGGCCGCCTCGGCCGGTGCCAGGGCGCCGCGGTCCTCGATGAAGTCGCCGAGGTGGGAGTCCTCCTCCTCACCGATAGGCGTCTCGAGCGAGACGGGCTCCTGCGAGACCTTGATGATCTCGCGGACCTTCTCGGGCGTGACCTGGACCTCCTGGCCCTTCGACATCGCCTCGGCGATCTCCTCGACCGTCGGTTCGCGGCCGAGCTCCTGCAGGAGCCCGCGCGAGACGCGGATCAGCCGGTTGATCGTCTCGACCATGTGGACCGGGATGCGAATCGTCCGTGCCTGGTCGGCGATAGCCCGGGTGATGGCCTGCCGGATCCACCACGTGGCGTACGTGGAGAACTTGAAGCCCTTCTCGTAGTCGAACTTCTCGACCGCCCGGATCAGCCCGATGTTGCCCTCCTGGATCAGATCCAGGAACGACATGCCGCGGCCGATGTACTTCTTCGCGATCGACACGACGAGGCGGAGGTTCGCCGACGTCAGCTGTTCGCGCGCGTCGCGACCGATCTCGACGACCACGCCCTTGCGGTCGCGGAGCTTGGTCTCGAGCGGCACCTCCGGGTCGTAGCCCATCCGCTTGAGGAGCTCGGCGTCGTTGCCGGCCAGGATGTAGCGCTCCAATGCCGGCCACGCGACGGCCTCCCGCGTCCAGTCCCAGATCGCCCGCAGGCCCGGGTTGTCGCGCGAATCGAGGTCGCCGTTGTGGACGGCGAAGAACGCCCAATCGAGCAGCGGCAGGAACGTGTCGGTCTTCGGCCCGGCGTTGTATGTCGCGACGAGCTTCTTGCCTTCCCTGAGCAGGTCCTTGGTGCCCTCGGACTGGGCATCCCGACCCGCCTTGATCAGGTGGAAGTCGGGCGTCTGGGTCATAAGGCTGCGCGTCGTGCGGGCGGCGATCCCGGCGCGGACCATCGCGTGCATCTCGTCACCGAACGGCAGCGCGTGCTGCGGCTTGGCCGTCCGCGTCTTGCGCTCCGTGTCGTGGAGGGTCCACTCGTGGAGCGACGCGATCGCCTTCCACGGCTCCTCGACCATCTGCTCGCCAAGCTCGATGGCCTTCGCCAGGACGACCTCCTCCTCGGCGGTCAGCAAGGCGACCTTGCCGATCTCCTTGAGGTACATCCGAACCGGGTCGTCGATGCCGATCATGTCGGCGCTGATGGCTTCGAGGTCCTCGGCGGTCGGCTCCTCGACCTCCTTGGGGTCGAGCTTCGTCGGGCCTTCGGTCGGCAGGCGGGCGGCCGAATCGGTCGCCCCGTCCTCCGACACGACCTCGACGCTCACCTCGCCGTTCTCGTCGCCCTCCCCGACGGGTCCGAGGGCGACATCCTCCTCGTCGTCCTCTTCTTCATCGGGCTCGGCGACAGCGACCGGCGCACGGCGCGGGCGAAGCCCGGCGAGCTTGGCCTCCTCGATGTCGGCCTTGGCACGGCGTGGCCGTGAGAGCACGGCCTCTACGAGTTGCTTGTCGAGCGGATCTGCTGGCATCCGGTCCTCCTTGGTCTCAGGTCTGGGCGGCCACGACGGGCCGCGCGAGTAGTCGGGTCTGTTCACGCCGTCGGTCGATCGATCGACGGCTCTCATTGATCTGGCGTTGTTCGCGCTGCAAACGGTCGATGGTGTCGGTCTCACCCGCCCGCTCGGCCTCGGCCAGGGCGGTCTCGAGGTACTCGCTGCGCTCGCGGATCCGGTCGTCTTCGATGTCGAGGAGCAAGCCCGCGACCTCGCGGGCCTCGGGTGCCGGCTTCTGCAGCGCCATCACGGCCTGCGCGAGCGATCGGATCTCGTCGTCGGGCAGACCGGTGATGAACCCGGTCATGTCGAATGGCGGATGGACCCCGTGGTCGTCCGGCGCCCGAGCGATGACGAGCGCACGGAACAGCTCGCGGGCGAGCGTGCTCGGTAGCTGATCGGGCCCGAGCTCCTCGGCGACGCGGATCTGTTGTTCGGGGACGAGCAGCAGGAGTCGCAGCAGCTCCGCCTCGACCGGCGTCACCGCCTTGAGGATGTCGCCGACCGGCAACGCATCCGGCGCGGCGAGTACGGCATCGGCCGTGATGCGCGTCCCGCCGTCGCGATGACCCGGGCCGACCGCCGCGAGCCGCCGTTCGAGCGACTGGCGAAGCACCCGCTCGTCGATGCCCGACACACGGTGCATCTGCTGCAGCGCCTCGTCACGGCGGAGCGGATCGGCGATGTCGCGGACCGACGGGATGACCGCGTCGACGAACGCGATGCGGCCGGTCGCGGTCTTGAGATCGTGGCGCGAGGCGTGATGATCGATCAGGTATTCGACGAGGGGCTTCGCCCGGCCGATCGCGGATTCCCATGCGGACGGGTCCTCGCGGACCACCTCGTCGGGATCCTTGCCTTCTGGCAGCCGGGCCACTCGGACGTCCTCGAGCTTCACGCCGGAGTCATCGCCCTGGAGTTGCGTGATCAGTCCGGCGAGGGCGGTCACGCCGACCGTGCCGGCCTTCTCGCCGGCCGGGTCGACGTCGTACGCCAACGCGATCCGTTTCGCGTACCGCGTCAGCAGCCCGATCTGGTTCGGGGTCAACGCCGTACCCAGGCTCGCGACCACGTTCTGGAAGCCGGCCTGGTGCGCCATGAGGGCGTCGGTGTAGCCCTCGACGATGACGGCCTGTTCGCTCTTCCGGATCGGCCCCTTCGCCTTGTCGATCAGGTAGAGCGTCCGGCTCTTGTCGAACAGCGGTGTCGCCGGGGAGTTCAGATACTTGGGTCCCTCCCCCTCGAGCAATCGACCACCAAGCCCGACCGCGTTGCCGTTCTGGTCCCGGATCGGGAAGAGGACACGGGCCCGGAACTTGTCGATGACTCCCCGGCCGCGCTGGCTGGGGCTGGCCAGACCGACCTCCACGAGGTCGTTCGGATCGACGTTCCGCTTCGCCTGGAGCTGCCGCGCCATCACGTCCCAGCCGGCCGGCGCCCAGCCGAGCTGATGGGTCTCGATCGTCTCGTCCGTGAAGCCGCGCCCGCGCAAGTAGGCGAGCGCCGACTCCCCGGCCTTCGAACTGGTCAGGACCGCGTGATAGAAGGCGATCGCGGTGTCGAGTGCCCCGCGCAGTCGAGCCTTCCGGGCGTCCTCGCGCTTGGTCCGCTCGTCGATCTCGACGCCGGCCTTAGCGGCGAGCGTCCGAAGCGCCTCGGGAAAGGCCATCCCGTCGCGCTCCATGACGAAGCTGAAGATGTCGCCGCCCTTGCCGCAGCCGAAGCAATGCCACGACTCCCGCGCCGGGGTGACCACGAAGGACGGCGTCTTCTCGCCGTGGAAGGGGCACAACCCCTTGTACGTGGTGCCCGCCTTCTTGAGGGTGACACTCTCGCCGACCACGTCGACGACCGACAACTTGCTCTTGACCTCGGCGGTTACGCCGACCGACAAACTCCGCTCCTTACCCTGCGTCGCGGACCAGGCGACGCCGCCATCTCTCCTGCCGGATCACCGCCCGCACGGTCCCGGACACACCTATGGGCCTGTCAAGTCTTGACAAGCCCGAGTTCCAGAAGTATGCGCCTCCAAACCACGTTTTGTCAAGACGTTTGTCAATACCCCCTCTCAGTATCTGTCCACCCGGGGCGGTGAAGGCGCCGCTGAGCGCTGAACCACTTTCGATGGCGTAGCGTTACGCCGTGAGTACCGAGGTCGAGGACTTCAATCGGCGCCTCCTCCGTGCGCGCGACGCCATGGACCGAGCCTATGCCGAACCGCTCGACGTCCGCACCGTGGCGGCGATCGCCCACGTATCCGAGGCGCACTTCAGTCGCAGCTTCCGTGCCGTCTTCGGGGAGACCCCTCACCGCTATCTCCAGAGACGTCGAGTCGAGCGCTCGATGTTCCTCCTGCGTGAGACGGATCGAAGCGTCACCGACATCTGCTTCGACGTCGGCTTCACGAGCCTCGGGACCTTCAGCCGAACGTTCCGGGACATCGTGGGCGAGACCCCATCGGGCTACCGGCTGGGGAACGGACCCATCGTCGCCCCGAATTGCGTACAGATGGCCTACACGCGGCCCCGCTTCGCCGCAGGCGACGTGGCAAGCGCCACCGCGACGATTTCGAGCAGTTTCGGAGAAGCCGACAGTGCCGTTACGCCGGTAGGGTGATGGCACACCGAAACGGACACAGCACCAGGAGAACGACATGAGCCCGACCACGTCGAAGCAGAAGCGCATCGAGCCAACAGCCAAGATCACCGATGAAGAGAAGGCGGCGATGCGAGAGCTCGCCCGCGAGGTGAAGGCCCAGCGAGACGGCACGGCGGAGGGAGAACGCGACGTCCGCGAGAAGATCGCCGCGATGCCCGAGTCGGATCGTGTGATGGCGCAACGTATCGACGAGCTCGTCAGGACCTACGCGCCGGAGCTCACCCCGAGGACTTGGTATGGCATGCCGGCCTACGCGAAGAACGGCAAGGTCATCTGCTTCTTCAAGGCCGCCGACAAATTCAAGACCCGCTACGCGACGTTCGGCTTCGAGGAGCCGGCGAAGCTCGACGACGGCTCCATGTGGGCGACGTCGTGGGCGCTGACCTCGCTGAATGACGCCGACGCGGCTCGCATCGGTGAGCTCATCAAGAAGGCTGCCGACTGAGGGACGCCATCAGCGACCCCACACCGGCAGAGGAGACCGCCACCATGATCAAGAATCTCAACGTCACGACCATCTACGTCCTCGACAAGGACGAGGCCCTCGACTTCTACGTCAACAAGCTGGGCCTGGAGGTCGGCGCCGACTTCAAGCAGGGCGAATATCGCTGGTTGACGGTGCGCGTGCCCGGCGAGGACGGCACCGAGATCTCCCTCGAACAGCCCGGCCCGCCGCTCCATGACGATGCGACCGCGGCGCAACTCCGCGAGCTCATCACGAAGGGCGCGATGAACGGCCTGGTCTTCCAGACCGACGACACCCGAGGCCTGTTCGAGAGCCTCAAATCGCGCGGCGTCAGCGACTTCACCCAGGAGCCCACGGAGCACTTCTACGGCGTCGACATGGGCATCCGCGACCCATTCGGAAACGCCATCCGGATCCTCCAGCCCAAGAAGGCTGCCCAGGAAGCGACCGCCTGACGTTCCCGGCCTTAGCCGCCCATCGACTGCCGGTTCGCCTGGGCCGGCAGTCAGGCGCGTCGGCGTGGGCGGGCTACTTCCCGAAGTCGACCGCGTCGATCGCGACGGTCACGCGCCCCGCGGAACCCGTATTCGTGATCGTGACGGTGTGCGATCCGGGCGTCAGGTTCGTGCCGAAGAGCAGGACCCGGTCGCGGTTCGTCGTCGCGCGCTTGCCCTGGTAGTACCCGGTATCGACGGTCGTCGAGACGCCGTCCACCGTGATCCGCATCCGGCCGTAGGCCGGACCGACCCGCCCGACGACGTAGAACCCATCGCCATCACCATCGATCTGGAGCGTGCTACCGGGCACCTGATTCGCGGTGAGGGTGCCGCGATACGCGGTCGAGGCGGTTCGGCGGACGTTGCTGTTCGAGAAGCTGAACGCACGGTCGTCGCGCGGCACGACCACCCGCTGCGCCTGCCACGGGCTCACGTTTCCGACCGCATCGACGGCGCGGACTTCCAGATCCCAACTGCCCGTCGCGAAGGCGAAGGTCGCGCTGCGGGCGGTCGTCGCGTGCAGGCTCGAGGTCGTCCCGGACGGTCGGCCTCGCGTTCGCCACTGGTAGCGGGCGACGCCCACGTTGTCGACCGCCGACCACGAGGCCGTGAACCGGGCGTCGACCGAACGGACGACCGCCTGCGAGACCTTGAGGGAGGTCATCGTCGGGACACTCGCGTCGACCGACACGGTGTCGTAGCGCCACGTCGACCAGTTGCCGGCCGCGTCCGTCGCGCGGACGCCGATCGTCCACCAGCCACTGGCGAGGGTCAGCGTGCGCGTTCGCGTCGTCGTCGTCTGATAGGTCCACGCACCGCTCGTGCCGCGCTTCTTGCGGATCTGGTAGCCGGTCACGCCGAGGTTGTCCTTGGCGGAGTAGCTGATCGCGACCGCCGCTCGACTCCGGGACGGCACGTTCAGCCCGGTCATCACGGGCACGGCGTCATCGGGAAGGATGCTCATCACCGCAGTGATGTTGTTGAGATACGTCAGGTGACGGCTGCTGCCCTCGATCGTGCCGAGCCAGTGCGCCGAGGCAGAGCTGACGGTCGTGTAGCCGCTTCGGTCGTATCGCTGGAGCAGGTCGACGTAGGCGCGGATGCTGGCGAGCCAGCTCGGGAACTTGGCGTACGTATAGCCGTTACCCGGGGCGTAGGGCGTCGCCCCGAAATCGGCCGTCCACGTGTAGTAGAGGATGTTCCCCCAGTTCTTCGTGACGGTGGCGTAGCCACGCGTGCCGGAATGGCTCTCGGCATGGAACGTGCCGAGCGAGAAGGCCGGGTTCACCCCGCCCGCGATCAACGTCCGGTAGATCGATCGAGCTTCCGAGAGCGCCGGAGATCCGACGGCCCGCAGTCGATCGACGAAGGAGTTCTCTGTCAGCGTGGGTCCGGCCAGGATCCTGTCTCGCGCGTGTGGGACGTTGGGCGGAGGCGGACATAGCGAGCGATCGAGGGTCGCCGCGGTCCCCGCGGTCCGGTTCTGGGCGTCGGTGACCGTGGAGGTGACGCTCTGCGTCGTGATGGAGCAGTTGTTCGTCACGGTCACGTTGACCGATGCGGCAGAGCTCGTGCCGCTCGCCACGGTCGTGCCGCGGATCGCGACGACCCACCGCCACGGGGCCACGGCGCCCGACGCGTTGATCGTGACCTTCACCCGCGCCTTGTTGGTGCTGGCGTCGTAGCTCACGCCGCTCTGCGACATCGTCACGGTCAGCGGCCCCGGGTTCGTGTTCGGGGTAGCGGTCAGGGCTGGCGTGGGTGTGGGGGTCGCCGACGCAGCCGGTGCACTTGTCGGCGCCGGGGTGGCTGTGGGGGCCGGCGTCGGCGTCGGCGTCGCGGTCGGCGTTGGTGTCGGCGTGGGATCCGCCGCGAAGACTGGTGTGACGATCGCCAGGGAGAGCATCCCCGCAAGCAGGGCGGCACGGAATGACGCGGGAGACGGGGATAAGCGGTCGTAGCGGGGGCGCGGGTGACGGTCGGGCATCCGAGACTCGTGGGCCGCCGGCGCTCATGAGGGGGGCGCACCGGTCGAGGTGTCTGGGTCCCTAGACCTTCGATGCGACGGCCGGATACGTCAAGCGCCCCATGGTCGAGCCGCTCTCTGGTACGGAAGTCCGACCGCCACGAGCCAGCATGTAGGCTTGGACGATGGAGGGGATCGAGGCCGCGATCGCGCATATCGACTCATTGTCGGAACCGCGGCGGTCCGAGATGCGCCAGCTGCACGAGGTCATCACGGCGGCAGTGCCCGATGCCGACGTGACCATCTTCGACTACGCGGGGCCGCTCATCGGCTACGGCACATACGACTACACCGATGGCCGCGGCAAGCCGAAGGGCCGCTGGTTTTCGATCGGTCTCGCCAGCCGGAAGGCGTACATCTCGCTGTACTCGATGGGCCAGCGCGATGGCGGCTACCTGATCGAGGCGGTGCACCACCGCTTTCCGGGCACGAAGATCGGCCGAAGCTGCCTGAACATCACGGATCCCGCGTCGATCGACGACGACGCGGTCCGCGATCTAGCCCGCGAGACCTGGGATCAGTACAAAGGTGGCTTCCAGCGCGTGACGCGCTGACCCTCAGGATCGGGAACCGCCTGGCGTAGCGCGTCGATCGTCTTGGTGAGGGCGTCGTGGCGGAGTTGGGCGCGATCCGCTTCGGTGTCCATCGTGTCGCGCGTCGTCGCGTCGCCATAGCCCGCAGATAGGCGGATCTGTCGGCGACGTACCTCGGCGAGCTCGGTGGCGCGGGCCTTGAGCAGTGCTCGCTCGAGCTCGGCGAGTTCGTCGTCAGTGAGATCGAGCCGAAGCTCGATCGTCCTGTTTTGCCGATCGGTCATCTATCGATCGTAGCGTCGATCCAGCGGCTGACCGTTACCCTGCGTCACATGGCGAGCAACCCCCACGACCCCGGCGCCGACGCCGCGGCCGCGGTCTTCGACGGATCGGAGGACGTAGCCGCGAACCCGTTCCAGGCCTCGAACGACGGCACGATCCGGATCGGCACCGCATCCTGGACCGACCCGACCATGACCGCGGCTGGCGTCTTCTACCCTTCTGGCGCCGACAGCGCCGAGGAGCGGCTTCAGTACTACGCGTCGCGCTTCCCGCTGGTCGAGGTCGACGCGACCTACTACTCGCTGCCGGCACGCCGGACGTCCGAGCTCTGGGTCCAACGCACGCCACCGGACTTCACGTTCGATATCAAGGCGCACGCCCTGATGACGGGCCAGCCGACGGAGACGAAGCGGCTGCCCAAGGATCTGCGCGAGGCGCTTCCCGGAGAGATCGCGGCAAAGAGCCGCATCTACGCCAAGGACCTCCCCGACGACCTCAAGGACGACGTCTGGGCATGGTTCGCCGACGGCCTGGAGCCGCTGGCGGAAGCGGGGCAACTCGGTTCGATACTGCTCCAGTACCCCCGCTGGTTCTTCACCTCATCGGAGAACCGCGACACGATCGAGGACGCCGTCGATCGACTGCGCAAGGTCGGCATGACATCGGCTGTCGAGTTCCGGAATGCGACGTGGTTCAACGAGAAGAACATCGAGCGGACGCTGAAGTTCCTCGGTGACCGGGAGATCCCGTTGGTCATCGTCGACGGACCCCAGGGATTCAAGTCGAGCGTCCCGCCGATCGTTGCTGCCACATCCCCGGACCTTGCCGTCGTGCGATTCCACGGCCGCCGCGCAGAGACCTGGGAGGCGCAGAACATCAAGACGGTCGAGCGCTTCCGCTACTTGTACGACGAGGACGAGCTCGAAGAGTGGGTGCCGCGCGTCCGGGAGGCGGCCGGCCAGGCGAAACAGACCCACGTGCTCTTCAACAACTGCTACGCGAACTACGGCGCGACGAACGCGCTGATGCTGGCGGAGCTGTTGCGCGACCTCGACTAGGCGTCGCTTAGGCACGGCTTCGTGCGCGCAGCCTGACAACTAGCCGACACCTGCCTGCGAGACCGCAACAACGGGGTGGTCGAAGCGTTCCCCTGCTGTGTCGAAGCCCATCGACCGACAGCAGGAACGTGAGGGGCCCGATAGATGCGCGACGCCGACGTAACGTTCGAGGGGAATGCGCGTCACACAGCCCGTGATGCATGCGCTGGCCTTCGGGGCCATGGGTGACGTGACGGCGATCGGCGCCGCCTCGGAGGTCGCTCGAGCGACGACCTCCGAGCGAGTCGCGGCCGCCTACGATCTCCACCAACGCGAGCTGTTCACGTTCGCCCTGCGGATCAGTCGGGATCGTGAGATCGCGGAAGACCTTGTCCACGAGGCCTTCATGCGACTGATCGTCGAGGTCGATGCGGGGCGGGAGCCGACCAACACCCGGGCGTGGCTCTACCGCGTCACGACGAACCTGAACGTGTCGCGCGGCCGGCGCGCCGCCGTGGCGGATCGCGAAGCGCCGGCCCTCGTCGAACGTGGCGTCCAACAGGGGCCCGAACCGCTCTTCATGGACCACGAGCGACGATCGACGATCGATGCCGCCCTCGCCGTGCTCAACGACGACGCGAGGACCGCGCTCCTGATGGCGGCGAACGGATTCAGCGGGATCGAGATCGCCGAAGCCATCGGGCGGACTGGACTCGCCACGAGGGCACTCATGTGCCGGGCCAGGCTCCAGCTCCGTGAGCTCCTGGGCTCGTACGAGGCGATGGCATGATCGGCCACGATCGCGCTCTCGAGCTCGCCGCGACGTCCATCGACTTCGGACTCTCCCCAGCGGATGACGCCGCGCTTACCGACCACCTCGGCGACTGCGCCTCCTGTCGTGAGACGGCCGCCGCCCTTCGCGCCGACGCCGCCGCGCTCCGGGCGCTCGACCAGGTCGACGCACCAGATCCACTTCGCGAGCGCATCCTCGCCTCGATCGCGACGGCGCCCGAGATGCCGGACGCAAGGTCGGTCCCGGACTCGAACCGCAAGCGGACGCGCGCTCCGCTTCTCCATTTCCCGACGCGTATGCCACGTCCGGCCCTGCTCGCTGCCGCGGCTGTGATGGTCCTCGCAGTGATCGGGGGGACGCTCTGGTGGCGAAGTGGGCCGCCGTCGGGTGGGGTGGCGGTCGTTCACCCGTCAGACCGGCCAGGCTCGAGCTCGTCCGGCGGCGTAGCCGGGCCGAGTGGCGCTCCGTCGAGTGCGCCATCGACCGACGTCGTGACCTCGGACCCGCAGTTGGCGAGTCTTTCCGCCCGAGACGAGACCGATGGCGTGGTACCGATCGATACGACATTCGAGCTCGCGGCGCTTGGTGGGCGCTCGGCGGCTGACCTTGCAGAGCACCTGAAGGTGCAGCCTGAGATCGAGATGACGACGACCGTCGAGCCGGACGGTCGTGTCCGGTTGACACCCAAGGAGCCGCTCAGTCCCGGTGTGGTCTATCGGTTCCGGCTGACCGCTCCCGACGGCTCCGCGACCGACTCCTGGGCCTTCCAGGCGCGCTCGCCGATCCAGGTCGTGAGCACGCTGCCGGGCCCCGACGAGACCGACGTGCCCGTCGACACCGGGATCGAGGTCACGTTCGACCAGGACGGTGTCACCGGGGCGCAGGAGCACTTCTCGATCGAACCCAAAGTCGAAGGGCGGTTCGAACAGCATGGCCGCGTGTTGTCGTTCATCCCCGACCGCCTTCGACCCGCGACGATCTACACGGTGACCATCACCCAAGGCGTCACGGTCGAGTCGACCGGCGTGGCCTTGGAGCGCGACGTGCGCTTCAGCTTCGAGACCGCGGCGACAAGCGAACCCTCGTCGCCGTCGAACTTCCTTCGCTTCTCGAACGACCTGTTCGAAATCGGCCACCGCCGAGCGCCCCGTCGTCGGATTGTGGTGGTTCGCCGATGATCCAGATGACCAGTCGTCGAAGACGCCGCGGACCACGCATCTCGACGTGTTCCGCTTCGCAGACCGTGCGGCGGCGATCGCCGCCTTCCAGGCCCTCCGCGAGGTCCCTCGTTGGAGCCGATGGAACGCTACCGAGAACGTCCCATCGACCGGGCTGACCAAGGTGGCCGGCATCGAGGCAACGCTGCGGGACGCGAACGGGACCCTCTGGACCACCCTGCCGGAGCGATTGCAGGCCGGCTGGTACCTGATCGAGCACCCTGACGCGCGAACGCCCGCACAAGCGGTCCTCCAGGTGACCGACGTGTCCGCCTATCTCGCGGTGTCGGATCGGCGTTCCGTCATCTGGGCCAACGATCTCGCGACGCGACAGCCGATCGCGGCCGCCGCCGTCGAGTCAGGCGGCGGCGCGCTGGGTCGAACCGACCCGAACGGCCTGCTCCTGGTTGACACCCCCCAGGGCTGGTCATCGAGTGTGTTGAACGCTTGCACAGAGGACTGCACGCCCATCGTGACCGTGGCGACGGGCGGTCGCAGCGCCTTCCTTCCCGTCACCGGCAGATCAAACCCGGACGGCAAGGGCTCGCTATACGACGAGTTCGACGGCGCCGCTGATGCTCGCTACTGGATCCTGTTCGACACCGACCGGGTCTCCTATCGACGCACCGACACGATCAACGTCTGGGGGATGGTCCGCGCGCGTGACACCGGCGCCGTGCCGACGACCGTGGAGCTCCGGTTGGACCTCGACGATGGCGGGGCGGCACCGATCACGCTGGCGCACGCTAAGACCCGGCCGACTGGAGCCTTCACCGGATCGCTGCCACTGCGCGATGTCCCGGAAGGCACCTACACGCTCGAGCTCCGGCTCGATGGCGAAGCCGTCACCCGGCGGAGCATCACTGTGGAACGGCTCCTCAAGCCGGCGTACCGCCTCGACGTCGTCACCGGCCGGCGCGTGTACGTCGTCGGGGATCGCATCCGGGTCGACTCGACAGCGCAATTCTTCGAAGGCACCCCGGTCCCCGGCGTTCCGATCCGCCTGGACGGCGACGTTCGAGGCCGGGCGACGACCGATGCCACGGGCGCCACGACAATCCGCGGTGTCGCGCGCTGGTACGACACCGAGGACGCGGGCCGAGAAGGACCACGCTCGGCCAGCGTGACCGCGTCGCCGGCAAGGGCTGAGGAAGGTGATGGCCAGTTCACGGAACGCGAATTCGTGATCTTCCCAAGCCATTGGCTTGTTCGCGGCGAGGCATCGCTGGAAGGACGCCGCCTGCGGATCACCGGCTCGGCCAATGAGCTCGACCGAAACCGGGTCGAGCGCGAAGTCTCAGGCGGGACGTCGGCGTGGGAGGTCGACCCGCGGGGCAAGGGACTTACGGGGCGCACGGTCCGGGCTCGCATCATCGAAGAGGTCCCGATCCGCACGCGGACGGGTACCTCGTACGACTTCGTCGAGAAGCGGGTGATCCCGCTCTACACCTACGACCAACGCGATCGGGTCCTGACGACGCTCCGCCTGCGGACCACTGCCGGCGGCAGGTTCAGCACGGCGGTGCGAGTCCCCGACATCCGCCATTCCTATCGCGTCGAGCTGACGATCACCGATCCGGACGGTCTGCGATCGACCGCGACGCTGTACGCGTCAGCCGAGGACGACACGTTCGACGTCGATCGCGCGCCCGAGCTCCTGGCCACGGCCGATCCGCGCGGACAAGAAGGCTTCGCAACGGTCGTCGGCATCGGGGAGCGGGTCGACCTGACGATGCACGAGCCGGATGCCACCGGCCCCGTCGGGCGCCAGCCCCACCTCTACTTCGCCGCGCAGGGCGGGATCCGCGAGGCCACCGTCCGGGCTTCGGATCGATATGTCACGCGCTTCCCCGACTGGGGCGCGCCCAACGTGTCCTATCGCGCGGTGCGCTTCACCGGTCGCGGCTACGTGGAGAGTGGGAGCCACGGGGTGACGTTCCGGGCCGCGGATCGTGCGCTGACCGTCAGCGTCGCGCCCGATCGCACGAGGTATGCCCCGGGCCAGACGGCTCGGCTCTCGATCACGACGCGCGGTGCAGATGGACGCCCGACGTCAGCGACGGTCGTGCTTCGCGCCGTCGACGAGAAGCTGTTCTTCCTCGGCGCGGCTGCGGACTCGGACCCGTTGGCTCGCCTGTATGAGCACGTCCCATCGGGGGTCGCGGCCACGTACGCCACGCACCGTGGGCCGAGCGACCGATCTGGGGGTGCCGACACTGGCGGCGGAGGCGCTGACGGCTCGCGAAACAACGACACGATCCTCTTCCGCGCGATCGATACGGACACCGGGGGCAAGGCCACGGTCGATATGCCGCTGCCGTCCGACCTCACGTCGTGGCACGTCAGCGCGGCGGCGATCGGCGGTAACGTCACGGCCGGTGGCGCGATGACGCTCGTGCCGGTGGCGCTGCCGTTCTTCGTCGATACATCGATCGCACCCCAGTATCTGGTCGGGGATCGACCGTCGATCCAGGTCCGCGGCTTCGGGAGTGCGCTCGCCGCCGACAGTCGGGTCACGTTCACGGTCGATTCCGAGGGTCTGGGATTGCACGAGCGCGCGCTGACCGCGCGAGCCTTCCAAGCCGTGACGGTGGCCTTGCCGAGGCTCACGGTAGGAAGGCACAAGATCACGATCACCGGGCAGAGTGGCAAGGGCTCGGCCCTTCTGCGCCACGTGGTGACCCGCTCGTTCGACGTCGTGCCGTCGCGACTGACCCGAACGCGCTCGACCTACGCCGAGCCGACAGGATCGACGTCGATCGGCGGCGAGGGCGACATCAGCGAGCTGATCGTGACCGACGCCGGCCGCGGACGCCTGCTGCCGGTGATCTACGGCCTGGCTGGGAGCGAGAGTGGTCGTGTCGAGGCTGCGCTCGGCGCGGACGTCGCGGCGGGCTTGCTGGCCGAGCGGTTCGACGACGACGCGTTCGCCGACTCGAACGCCTTCCGGGGATCGACGTACCAGCGCGAGGACGGCGGGATCAGCCCCTTGCCGTACGCGGGCAGCGATCTCGAGGTCTCTGTCCTCGCGGCGCTCGCCGCGCCAGAACGGTTCAACGGCGCATCGCTGCGCTACTACCTCCGAACGATCGCCGAACGTGCGAGCGAGACGCGCGAACGCCGGAACCTCGCGCTGGCGGGGCTTGCCGGCACCGGTGAGCCGATGCTTCCCGGGATCCGGGCCGCACTCAGGCAGCCCGACCTGACGATCCGCGAACGCCTGATGCTGGCGATCGGCTCCGCCCGCCTGGGTGACACGACCATCGCCCGGCAGGTCGCGGTCGACATCGCCGCCGCCTACGGCGAACGACACGGCGACAGCGCTCGGCTCAGGGTCGGGACCGATACCCTCGACGACACGACCGCCAGCGCGCTGATGGCCATGCTCCTCGCGGCGTACGGCGATCCGGTCGCCCCGAGCTATTGGGCGTACGTTGCGAGCAACGGCCTGGACTCGGCTGCCCTCGCCCTGCATGCAACGGCATATGCCCGCTGGATGATCGACAAGCTGCCGGCAACGCGGGCGCGATTCGCGTACAACGTCGATGGCACAAGGACGGAGGTCGACCTTGCCCCCGGCGATACCTTCCGGATCCTCGTCCCTCGCGCACAGCGGGCGGGCTTCTCCGTCGAGCCGATCGACGGGCGGCTCGGTGTCACGACGACCTGGCAGGAGCCTATCGACGCTGCTGCAATCCCCAGCGCGTCGGACATCACCATGTCGCGGTCGATCACGCCACGTGGCGTCATCGATGATTCCGCGTTGGTGGCCGTCGACCTTCGCGTGACCTTCGGCCCCCACGCCCCGAACGGCTGCCACCGGGTCGTCGACCTTGTTCCGTCCGGGCTGGTCCCGATCTCGGCTCTTCGCGGCTACATCGACCCTGAGACGGGGGAAGAAGTCGCGTCGTCCGTCGTGTCACCAGATTCCCAGAGCGGCCAACGCGTGGTGTTCTGCGCGGAACCGACGCCGAGGAGCCGCACGACGACGCTCCGGTACCTGGCGCGCGTGATCAGCATCGGCACGTATCGCTGGGAGCCCGCGATCGCCGCCTCTCGGACGCAGGCCGGCGATGCGGCAGTCGTGCCTGAAATGGTCGTCCGGATCCGCTAGCCGGCCGTTCCCAAGGCGTTCGCGGCCGCTCGGAGGTCCGCAACGAATCCGTCGAACATGGCATCCCGGTCGTCCCGGGCGCGGAGCACCGCCGACGGATGGATCGTGATGAGGGTGGTCCGCGCTAGCTCGGACTCCAGCGGCCGTCCATGATCGCGAGTGACCGAAAAGCCCTTGCCGAGCAGGGCATCGGCCGCCGTCGCGCCCATCGCCACCAGCACCTCCGGTCGGACGAGCTCGAGCTCGCGCTCGATCCAGACGTGGCACGCGGTGACGTGCGCACCGGACGGCTTCTCGTGCAGCCGGCGCTTGCCGTTCGGGCTCGGTCGCCAGCGAAAATGCTTGACGACGTTGGTCAGGAACACCGACTCGCGGTCGATGCCGACGGTCTCGAGCGCTTCATCCAGGATCCGCCCGGCAGGGCCGACGAACGGCTTGCCCTCGAGGTCCTCCTTGTCGCCCGGTTGCTCGCCGACGAGCATCAGCGGCGCCGGTACGGGTCCCTCGCCGAAGACCGTCTGTGTCGCGCGCTCCCATAGCTCGCACCGTTGGCACGTGGCAGCGTCGTGCCGCGTCCGGGTGAAGCGACGTCGGGCGGTCGCCGGGCTGATGGTCGCGTTATGCATCTGCAAGGTCTTGCGGCATGGCCGCGATGTCCCCGGAACGGTCCCGGAATGATGTTTCCGTCCGGCGACGATCAGTGATACAGGCCTCCGCGCCAGGGTCGTCGACCTGAGCCCGGCCCCGCATCTGGGCCGGGCTCCTCCATGTCCAGCGGCCCGTCGCCGCCCGCATCCGGCTAGCGGCTGGCCGGCACGTTCAGCTCCTCTTGTGCCTCCGCCTTGCGCTGTTCCATGCGGGTGCCGAGCTCGTCGAGCTCTTCACGGTCGAAGACCTGGCGAGCCTTCTGGAACATCTCGCCCTCTTCCTCTTCCATGTGGTGCTCGACGTTCTCCTGCATGACCTTGGCCTTGGCGCCCCAGCTCTCATCGTCGACGGGCAGGCCTTCGAGCTCGGCCATGACGGTGTCGACCACGTGGTGCTCCTCGTAGCCCTCGAGGACGATGTCCTTGGCCTTCGGATGCTCCTTCAGGGCCGGATAGAAGATCTCCTCCTCGATGACCTCGTGGATCGTCAGCTCGCCCTTGATCCTCGAAAACAGCTCCTCGCGCGTCCGGACGCCGCGCTCGGTCGTCGATTCGAGCTCGGTCAGGAGCTTGCGCATCTTGTCGTGGTCGTCCTTGAGGAGTCGCAGGGCATCCATTTGGGCTCTCCGGTCGGTGGGTTTCGGGGTCGAGCCCATTCCAGCAGTACGTCGCTTACGCGCCGAGGCCACGGCCGGTCAGTGAGGGCGCAGCGACGTTGCAGTCCGACGTCAAGGGGCGGCCGGTCTGGTGCCCGCGCCTTCACCGTGAGGTCCGCAGCACCTAGCATTCGGCCCATGGACTACGGACTCTGTCTGCCCAACTTCCGCGATGGCGCCTCGCGAGAAGGCATGGAAGCCGGCGCCGAGACCGCGGAACGGCTGGGCTGGTCGATCGTCTGGACGACCGACCACGTGATGGTTCCGACCTCGGCCGCCGACGACTACGGCACCAACTACGACGCGATCGAGGTGCTCGCCTGGATCGGTGCTCGGTTCTCGAAGGTGCGGCTTGGGACGAGCGTCATCGTCGTCCCGCAACGGAACGCGGTGGTGCTGGCCAAGGAGCTGTCGTCACTCGACGCCCTGAGCGGCGGGCGTCTGGTGGCCGGCGTGGGCGGGGGCTGGAACGAGGAGGAGTTCCAGAACATCGGCGCCGGGGAACGCTTCCACGTCCGTGGCGCCTACCTCGACGAGACCATCGACCTTTGGCGCCACCTCTGGTCGGGCTCTAGAGAGCCGTTCAACGGCCGTTTCCACGACTTCGACGACTTCGCCTTCTCCCCTCTCCCTGCGCAAGGCGGTTCGGTACCGATCGTCGTGGGCGGTCGAGCGGAGCCGGCGCTCCGGCGCGCCGGCCGCAAGGGCGACTGGTACCACTCGAGCGCGACGAGCGCCGCGAAGTACGCCGACCGCGTGCCGATCATGCGCGCCGCCGCCGAGGCGGCTGGTCGAGCGATGCCGCGCCTGACGGCTCGCGCCTGGACGGAATTCGGTCCGGCGACCAGCAACCACTACGCGGTCCGTGGCACGGTCGAGGAGATGGCCGCCGAGATCCGCGCCTTCGGTGAACTGGGCGTCGATCACCTTGCCGTCTGGTTCGACGCCACGGCTCCCGACGATCTCGTCGCGCTCATGGAGCGCTTCGACCGCGAGGTCGCGCCGCTGGTCTGACCCGGAGCGGAGACCGCCGGACACGCGGAGACCGCCGGACACGCGAAGACGGCCGGCCCCCACACCGACCGTCCTCGCTGGGTGCTGCGAACGACTACGAGTTACCCGCGCTGTGCCCGCGGCGATGTTGATGGATCTGCGGCCTTGCGCCGGAGGTATCGACACTTCGCTCGCGGATCTGCTGCTCCTCCATCTGCGGGGTGAGCCGATTCCCGCTGGACGGGACGGCTTCGAAGACGCCGCGCTCATCCTTGCGCAGCTCCTGCATCCCTGGAGCCAGCAGCGTCCCGCCCGGCTGCGCCGTGACGGCACCACGCTCACCGCTGCGCTGATCGAGCAGACCCGGTTCCTGCAGATACTGGATCGAGGTCTTCGCCGGAGCGGCGACCTTCGGCGTCGAAGCGGAGAACGCCACCCACGCGACCGCGATCACGACCGCTGCGGCGATGAACGCCGCGGCGAGGATCCCGAGCCACGGACTGCGCTGTCCAGCGAAACCCTGTCCCTTGTTGACGACCTGTGCCATGTCCTTGACCTCCGTTCTGCACCTCCCTCGGGTGCTGTGACCGGAGACTGCCGGGGGGTGGTTGCATGTCGGCTGCAGGCCGGCAGCACACGACATCAAGGACGGGATCCTCGGGCGAATCAGATTCGACCAGAACGGCGACCTCACGGAAGGCGACACGACGATCTACCGGGTCGAGGGTCAAGAGCTGGTCGTCGACCGCGTCATCTCGAGTGGGCCGCTTGGCGAGGCCCGACCTGCGCCGGAGGGGACCCGGGTCACCCCGATCTACTGAAGAGCGTCAGCTGGAGATCGGCCAGGGCGGACAGTCGGACGTTGCGATCGCCCCAGGGCGTGTCCACCGGGCCCTTGCCGAGCAACACCGCCCCGTTCATGCGGGCACGCTCGGCGACCTGGCGCGAGTCGTCGACCTCGAGCGCCAGCCGGACCTGACCGGCGACACGCCGACCGACCTCGACGCGGTCGATGTAGCCCGCCTGCGCCTCGTCGATGAGCTCGAGCGTCGCGCGCCCGCCGTCGAGGACGACGACCTTGCCGTCGGGCGAGGTCCAGTCGGCGAGCTGCGGGAGCCCGAGCGCGTCCCGGTAGAACGCGACGGCCGCGTCGTGATCCGGCGCGGTGACGGCGACGCGGAGCTCGTGGATCGGCCGGGCGTTCGTCTCCCACGGATAGCCGCCGGCCGTCCAGGCATCGAATGGCGCCTGGGCGCCGTCGATCGCGATGTGCTCGATCTTGACCATCGCGCCGTCGATGTCGTCGAGCCTCGCCTCCATGCCCTCGGAAAAGCCGAATCCGCCGGCGGCCGCCTGTTCGCGCGTGCCCGCATAGGCGATCTTCGTGATCCCGGTCATCCCGGCGACCGCCTGGCAGATCGGACAGGGATGGCAGCTCGAGACGACGATGGTGCCGGACAGGTCGAAGGTGCCGAGTCGCCGGCACGCCGCCCGGATCGCCTCGACCTCGCCGTGGGCCGCCGGGTCCGCGTCGCGCCGACAGGTGTTGACGCCGGTCGCGATGACCTCGCCGGCCCCTCGGTCGGCGACGACCAGCGCCGCGAACGGGAATTGGCCGGCCGCGGCGTTGGCCGTGGCGAGGTCGACGGCGGCCCGGGCGTGGTCTTCGATCGATGTCATCGGTCGTCCTTCCTCCAGCGCTGGTATCGGGCATAGACGTCAGGTTCGTTCGGTTCGACGAAGCGGGCGAGTCGTTCGCCAAGCTCCTCGAGCGCCGTTCGATCGGCGCGGGCGAGCCGGCGGAATGGCTCCAGCTCGATCCTGGTTCGGCCGCTGCCTTCGACGGCCGCCCACCAGCGACCGGCCACGACCCCATCGACCAGGATCGTCGGGAGCGTATCGCCGTTCCGGGCGACGATCCTGGCGCGATCGGCGTCGCTCACGATCCGCGTGCGGTCGTCGTACGCGAGCACCGTGCTGTCCCACATCGGCAACAGTCGGGGCGGGGCCGGGACGTCCTCGTCGGGCAACGGCGCGCCCACGAGGTCCAACAGCTCGCGGCCGCCCTCGGTGCGGAACCGCCGCAGGTCGCCGGCGCTGTCGACGGCCTCGACGCCGGGACGGATCACCCGGACGGCCAGGCCGGTCCAGCGCGCGATATCGGCGACCGACGCCGGACCGAACGCGCCGAGGTACTTACGGACGACGAGCTCGATCGACGTCGCCGGATCGGGCCACTCCCCGGGGCCGAGCCACGCGTCGGCGTCGGCAAGGAGCGGCCGGCGCCCGAAGGACCACGGACCGCCGGTCGGCGCATGGGCCAGCGGGTGGCGTCGACGCAGCCACCAGACGACCTCATCAGCCGGCATACCATCGACGTCCCCGACGTGCTCGCGCAGCTCGCTGATCGAACGCGGCTCCGCCGCGAAACGAACGACCCGGCGTCGGATCGTGCTGAACGTTTCCCGGGGCGGCGGCTCGAGGCGATCCTGGCGGCGCTGGTTCTCGAGCATCGGGACGACGGCCGGCCACATGGCGCGGTAGTCGGCTGCCGAGACGAGATGCAGCGTCGACCGCATCAGGGTCGCCTTCACGAGCCTTCGCTCGGCGATCGCCCGATCGAGCTTCGCGGTCGAGAACCCGGCGAGGCGCGCCCAGAGACCGATGTACGGCGACGCCGGCTCCTGGGCCTGCAACCCACCGATGTGCTCGACAGCCTCGACCACGCCGAGGTCTGCCGGCTCGAGGAGCAGCTGGCGGGCCAGCGTCGCCCGGCCCAGACGGCGGCTGCTGAGGACCTCTGTCCTACCGGTCGACGTCACTCCGGCGGCAGCTTGCCGGCTTTGAACGTGGCGATGAGCTCCGTGTACTCCGGTAGGCCGCGTTCGTAGCCGATCGCCCAGAAGCCGGCACCGGCAAACCCGCGTTCGTCGGCGAGTCGGAGCTTCGGCGTGAGGCTGCGCGCCGAGTCGTAATAGACGGCATCCCACGCGATCGGTTCGGGGCTCGCGCTCGCGGGAACGCCCGGCACGTTCGCGGACGGCTCCGCCGCGGCGTAGGCAGTGGGCACGGAGTAGAACTCGACACTCTCGGTCGGCTCGTACATCGGCGCAAACGACGGATCCTCGAAGACGCGCAGGTTCCGGCGCGGGACCCAGGCATCGCCGCGACCGCTCGACGGGGCCAGGAACCCGGGAGCGATGACCGGCCAGGTCAGGCCGTACAGCGGGAGGCCGAGCAGCAGGCGGTCTGCTGGTACGCCGAGGGTCGCGTAGAGGTCGAGGGACCAGAGCAGGTCCTTGACCTCGCCATCGAGTCGGTCGATGGGCGCCGACGCGCCCGGCTGCGAGCCCGCCACGCGGTAGTCGTAGCCCATCAGGAAGATGCGGTCGGCGCCGGCCGCGGAGGCGGCCAGGGCCATCGCGGCGCCGACCTCGTTGGCCTGCGTTGCGACGGAGAGCTGGGCGTCCGGCAGTCGATCCCGGAGGGCCTCACGAAGACGACTGACGAACGCGCCGTACTGGGGAACGAGGTCGATCGGCAGCGCCTCGACGTCGACGTCTATCCCGTCCGCGTCGACCTCCTCGACAAGCCCGATGAGCTCGTCGATCCACGCATCCTGGGCCTTCGGCTCGTCGTAGAAGCGGCGGTTCTTGGTCTCCCCGAAGCTCGTGTAGACGATCTCGACGCGGGTGCCGCGGTCGTGGGCCGCCGTGATCATCGCCCGACCCACGCCCCCACGGATGCGTTGGAGGCCCGTCTGCTCGTCGAGACGCCCGTTGCGCTTGTGCGTGACGGAGAACAGGCCGAGGGTGGTGAGGTCTGTCGACGCGATGTGGTCGGCGATCGTGTCGTCCATCTCCCAGTACGGGACGAAGCCGTAGACCTCGTGCTTCGGATCGGGGATCACGGTGGGGCGGGGCGAAGCCGCTCCGGAGGGGAGAGCCGCGTTTCCGGGCGACGTCGGCGGCTCGCTCGGCGTCAACCCGCGGCAGCCAACGACCAGAGCCGCGACGAGGACGATGGAGATGACCCGCGTCACGACCTCGACACGCGCGTCACGCCTTGACCGGAAGCACGAGCAGCCAGCCGGGTGGGACGCCCAGGTTCACGCGGCCGCGGTCGCGGATGACGTATTGCTTCGCGAGCGTATCGAGCGAGATCAGGCTGTTGGGCTTGGGGCTGCCGCCCCACACCGCGCTGCCGTGCGGATACAGCGGATCGTGGACGCGGACGCGCTTGACGGCGAAGTCGTCGAAATGTCGCGGGTCGGCGGTCGCCTCGAAACCGCTCATCATCCAGGCGTGCCGGCCGCGCCACATGACGAGGCCGACCGGGCGCTTCGTCTCGCGGATCGCTGCGGCCGCTGTCGCCACGGCCTCGTCGAAGCTGGGCAGGCTGACGAGCCGATACGGCCCGATGCCCAGCTCATTGAGCGTCGCGACCCAGCCGATCGGGTTCGCGCCACCGAATGGGCTCGATGAGCGGTCGCGGGCCCTCTCCCACAGCCGCTGCTGATCGCGCCGCGACGTCCGCTCCTGGTCGGTAGCCATGTTGAGGGCCATCTGAAGGCTCGCCCCGACGCACCACTCGAAGGTGTACTGGGCGACGAAGTCGGCCCGCCTGGCGAGGTTCATCGAGAACGCCGCGCGCTTGGGTGGCTTCGGCGTTGCCGCAGTGGCGGCCGGAGTCCCGGCGGCGGCCGGTGTCTCGGTCGATCTCGCTTCAGGCGACGCAGTCGGCGCGGGGATCGCGCCGAGCGACGGCGCGCTGGCGCGCGGCGATTCGGCGGTCGGCGCGCCATCGACGACCGCGGTCGTCGGAGAGGCGCTCGGACCCGACGGGCCCTGTTTCGGGGTACAGGCGCCGGCGACGACGGCGATGACCGCGACGAACGCGAGTGCGTGACGGAGTCGGCGAAGCAGGACGGAACTCATGGGATCGGCGGCCAGTATGCCCCGAAACGCGTCGTTATCCCGTCGGCGGAGGCGCATGCGATCGGTACGCCTCTGAACCGACCTCGGATCGCCCTCGAAGTTTGAAGGACGGCCGTGGCCGGTTCCTCATACTCGACGGAGCGATGCAACGAGAGTTGGTGGAACGAGCGCAGCGCGGCGATCAGGAGGCCTTCGAGGGCCTGGTCCGCATGTCCGCGAACCGGCTCTTCGCGATCGCGTATCGCATCACGCGCGATCATCATCGGGCCGAGGATGCGGTCCAGCAGACGCTCGTGACGATCTGGGACGAGCTGCCTCGGCTGCGCGATCCGGACCGGTTCGACGCCTGGACGTACCGGGTCGTCGCCCGCAACAGCGTCGCCTTGGCCAAGCGCGAAGCCCGCTCGCCGGGCGGCGGCTCGATCGTGCGACTGCTTCCCGACGACGCCGACGCGTCCCAGGCCCCCGATGACATCGCCTCGGTGGCCGACCGCGATCAGATCGAGGGCGCGTTCCGCCGCCTCAAGCCGGACCACCGCGCGATCTTGACGCTGCACCACGTGGCGGGCCTGTCCTCGCCGGAGATCGCGGACGTGCTGGGCATCCCGGTCGGGACCGCAGGGTCACGTCTCCACTACGCGACCCAGGCGTTGCGCGCCGCGATCGACGCGGAAGCCCGCATCGACGATCCCCGGGAGCGCTCGGCATGACCGGCTTCGACGAGACCGACCGGCGGATCGCCGCCTGGTTCGCCGATGAGGGCGTCCGCGCGCCCGAACGGACGGTTGACACGGTCCTCGCGCATGCCCGGGCGCATCCCCGGCGCCGGGATCCGTTCGCTGCTCTTCGGGGCGATCCGATGCGCCGCGGTCTGGGCGGTGCGCTGTTCGCCCCGGTGCCGTTGCTCGCGGCCGTCGGGCTGATCGTCATCGCCGTAGCCGGCGGAGCCATCGCGGGCGGGTTCCTTGATCGGTCGGGGCCGCCCGTAGTCGCGTCGCCAAGCCCCTCGCCGACCACTTCCCTCTCTCCGACTCCCTCGCCGACCCCGGTCCCCAGCCCGGTGATGCTCCACGTCGATCTGATCGAGGTGGCCGGCGCGGACGCGTCCGTGGACATCACCGACCGATCCGGCACGCTGGCATCCGCAGAGTCCGGTCAACCCCAGGACGGTGGATCGGTCGGCGACGACAGCATCGTCGTCGAGCCCGATCCCTCGGATCCGACCGTCGCGGTCCTGACATGGACCGGCACGCCGTGCGACACGACACACACGCTCGACATCGCCGAAGACGGGCGCACGCTGACGATGACGCGAGCGCCCTGCGAGGGGGATGCGATCCCGCGCGATCTGCGCCTGCGCTTGCGGTTCGACAGGCCTATCGACACCTCGCAGATGAGCGGGGTCGTGGTCACGCTGTAGCCGCCAATGCCTAGGCCGTCGATCCCTCGCGCAGGTCGATCCGACGGTGGCCCGGGAAGGCTTTCTCGAGCGCTCGATCCAGGTCGTCCATCGTGGGCGGCGGCTCGTGCCAGCGGTGGACGAGCACCGTGTGGCGGCTGACGATCGGCACGTCGCGCCGCGCGATGAAGCGCAGGAACACCGCTCCGGTGTCCGGGACGAGGAAGGAGCTCTCCCCGGACACGCGGCCTTCATGCAGGAGTCGCTCCCAGGGTTCGCCGCGGGCGTCCGGATCGCCGAGCGAGATATCGACGATGGACTTGCCGACCAGATCCTCGGCCGGCCAACCGACCGTTGCGGCAGCGCTGGCGGTGATGTCGACGATGCGCAGGTCCTCGTCGATCACGAAGATCGGCGGGCCGCTGACCGCCGGTAGGCGCGGAGCGATCTCGATCCCGTCATAGGTTTCGAGGTGGAGCCGATCGATCCACTCCGCCAGGTCCTGCTCGAACAACGGTCGCTCCGCACCGCCGCCGGTCGCCTGCCGGATCGTCGCGCGATCGGGCCACACGCCGACGGTGACCGCCTCGCACTCGCGGCCGATCACGCGCCGACCGAGATGCGACGCCACGAGCCCGAGGTCGACGAACCGCCGCTGTTGTCCGCGCAGGGTCTCGATGAGCCGAGCCTCCTGATTCGGCCGCGACTGCACAGCGAGGATGCGCAGGTAGGCGAATTGCTCCGGGGGCAGGGCCGCGAAGGTCCGTCCGACGATCTCGTAATGCACCGCAGAATCGATCTGGAGCGGGAGCTGCAGCCGCGTCGCGAGGAACCGATCCTGCTCGGCCACATCCGTGGCTCGCGCCATGAGCGTGACGTCCGTCCAGACCGAGACGATCGCCGCCTCGACCGGCTGTTCACCTTTCGGCGATCGGCGGGCGCCGACGATGAGGCTCTCGAGGCCGGGCACGTCCCGCGCGGCCCGTGCGAGACGGCCGCGCTCATCGACGAGGGCATTCGCGTCGATGTCGGCCGGCAGTCGACCGAAGACGATGCGCAGGATCATGGGCGGCAACTGTAGCGCGGCATGGCGCGCCCGCCCATGGGTCGCTCGTCTTTGACCACCAGTCCTGACACCGCTCCGGCGCCGTTGCCGAGCTCAGTTGCACAATATTTGTGCATAACTTCTTTGCATGCTACGGTGGCCGCGTCATGGAGACGCCGTTCACCACCCTCCACCTCGACGCGCGGGCGATCCGCGTGCTCGCGCACCCCTTGCGAACGCGCCTCCTCACCGCCCTTCGTACTGGCGGTCCGGCGACCGCCACGGCCCTCGCCCGCCGGCTCGACACGAACACCGGGGCGACGAGCTACCACCTCCGCAAGCTCGCATCGGTCGGGCTCGTCGACGAGACCCAGGACGGTCGCGGCCGCGAGCGCTGGTGGCAGGCGAGCACGCCGAGCCACGGCTGGACGGAGCGCGACGTCGCAGGCGACGCGGACGCCGAGGCGGCCAGCGACTGGCTCCGGCGCCACTATCTCCGATCGTTCGTCGACCGCTACGAGCGGTGGCTCGATCGGTCATCCGACGAATCGCTCGACTGGCGCGATGCCGCGGAATTCGGCGACGCGGAGATGCGGCTGTCGCCCGACGAACTTCGAGCCTTCCAGGGCGAGCTCCTCGAGCTCCTCGACCGATATCGGCACCCCTCCCCTGACGACTCGGACGCACGCAGGGTCGCGTTCTACTACCACGCGTTCCCGGTGGACACGGCGGATGCCGGCCGCGGGGAGACCGACGGATGACGTCCCTCGACGCCGGCACGGCCCGACGCCGCTATCTCATCCTCACGGGCCTGCGCTGGCTGCCCGTCGGGTTGATGACGCCGATCTTCGTCCTCATCCTCCTGTCCCGCGGTCTGACTCTGACCGAGATCGGTGTCGTCTTCGCCGCGCAGGGCCTCGTCGTCCTCGCGCTGGAGCTGCCGACGGGCGGGCTGTCCGATGCGCTCGGCCGGCGCCCCGTGCTGCTGTTCGCGTCGGTCATCGCGATCGTGTCGATGAGCATCTTCGCCGTCGCCCACTCGGTCGAGCTGTTCCTCGTCGCGATGCTGTTGCAGGGCGTCTACCGCGCCCTCGACTCTGGCCCCCTCGAGGCATGGTTCGTCGACGCGACGCTGGCGGCCGACCCCAGTTCCGAGATCGAGCACGGGCTCGGCCGCGGCTCGGCGGCGTTGAGCGTCGCGATCGCCGTCGGAGCGCTCATCTCCGGCGGCCTGGTCGCCCTGCACCCGATCCCGGTGATGGATCCGCTGCTGCTGCCACTCCTCGTCGCGCTCGGTTTCCACGTCGTGCACCTGATCGCCGTGGCCGCCCTGATGACGGAACCGCCACGGCCGCGTCATCCCGAAGCGATCGCGGCGTCGGTGCGTGCCGTCCCCGAGATCATCCGCGACGGACTCGGGCTGTTGAGCTCGTCGCGGGTGCTGCTCGCGCTGGTCCTGGTCGAGGCCTTCTGGGGCTTCGCGATGGTCACCTTCGAGAGCCTATTCCCGATCCGCGTCTCGGAGCTGGTCGGCGGCACGCAACAAGCGGCCGCGATCATGGGACCGGTGAACTCGACGGCGTGGTTCGCGTCCGCCGCCGGCGCGGCCGGGATCATCGTCGTCAGCCGGCGTATCGGCGTGGCACGCTCGGCAGCGCTGTTGCGGATCGTGCAAGGCGCGACGGTCGTCGCGATGGGCCTCTTCGCCGGCATCGTCGGGGTGGTGGTGGCGTACCTTGCCTGCTACACGGCCCACGGCGCATCGAACCCGATGCATACGACGCTGCTGCATCGACAGGTTGATGGGCCGCACCGGACGACGGTCCTTTCTATGAATTCGATGGTTGGGCAGCCCGCCGGCGCGCTGGGCGGCATCGCCCTCGCGGCGCTGGCGGATGCGACGAGCGTGTCCGCGGCGATGATCGTCGGCGGGATCATCCTGGCGATCGCGGCGCCGCTGTACCTGCCCGCCTTCCGTCAGGAACAGGCGGCGCGTCCGCAGGGGGAGAAAGCGGATCAGGCGCCCCTCGCCGCGTAGACTCGGCCGCGTGTCCGACGCCGCCATCCAGGTCGAGCGACTGCCCGATGCAGGGGCCTTCCTCGACGCCGCCGGGCCGTTCCTCGAACGACGGGAGGCGGAGAACAACCTGCTCCTTGGAATCGCGGCGAACCTGATCACCGATCCGGGCCGGCCCATGACGGCTCCTCCGCAGTTCGCCGTCGTGCGACGTGGGGAGGAGGTCGTCGCGGCTGCCCTGATGACCCCGCCGTTCAACCTGGTCGTGTCGTGGACCGACGATCGCGACGCGATGCCGGCGCTTGCAGAGGAGCTCGGACAGGCCCGCGTCCACGTCCCCGGCCTCACCGCGCCACCTGAGATGGCGAAGGCGTTCGCCGACGCATGGGTCGAGGCGCGCGGCCAGACCGCGATGCGAACGATGGCCGAGCGTGTCTACCGCCTCGAGCGCGTCATCCCTGTCACGGGAGTGGCCGGCACGGTGCGCGTCGCCGATCTGGACGACCGGGATCTCCTCGTCGATTGGATGGGCGCCTTCGCGCACGAGGCACTCGACCGCAGGGATCCGATGGACCCGGCGGTCGTCATCGATGCCGGCCTTCGGACCGGGACACGGACCTTCTACCTCTGGGAGCACGAGGGCCGGCCGGTCTCCATGGCCGGCGTGACCGGCCCGACACCACACGGGATCCGGGTCGGACCGGTCTACACGCCATCCGCGGATCGCGGCCACGGCTTCGCGAGTGCGGTGACCGCGGCGGCGAGCCAGGCCCAGCTCGACCAGGGTCGCCGGTTCGTCTTCCTGTTCACGGACCTCACCAACCCGACATCGAACCGGATCTACCAGGCGATCGGCTACGAGCCGGTGATCGATATCGACCAATGGAGCTTCGAGCCGGCCTGACGGGTCCGTCGCGGCTCTTCGACGGCCGCAGCGACGATCGAAGCGCCAAAAGTGAACAATTCGGCCCGTTCGAACGCCCATATGTACAGAAGCCCGCGGTCCCTCCTCCTCCCGGGGCCGTGGGCCGAGTCGAACACCGTCGCGAGGGCTCGGGCGCCCGCCTGGGGGGCGGCGCCCGAGATCCCTCTCCCCGACCCTCTCGCGTCCCCTAGACTGCGGCTCCGTGACGATCGAGGTTGCCGAAGCGCGGAGCATCCTCCGCGATCCCGTCTTCGCGCGACTCTGGTTCATCCAGGCCGCGAACCAGGTCGGCGGCAACATGGCGCTCTACGCGCTGACCGTCCTCGTCTACTCGAGCACGAGATCCAACAGCGCCGTCAGCGCGCTGCTCGTCTCGTTCGTGCTGCCGCAGATCGCCCTGTCCCCCTTCGCGGGCGTCATCGTCGACCGGCTCGACCTGCGCTGGGCGTTGATCGTCCCGAACCTGATCCGCACCGGGCTCACGGCCGGCCTGGCCCTCTCGGGCGCGCACATCGCGATGGTCCTTGCGCTGAACCTCGGCGTGAGCCTGATGAGCGTCGCGCTCACGCCGGCCGAGGGATCGATGATCCCGCGCGTCGTCCCGAAGGCTCAGCTCGAGACGGCAATGAGCGTCTTCAACCTCACGCTGCAGGCCTCGTTCGCGGTCGGGTTCGCGTTCCTCGGGCCGCTGATGGTGTCGATCGCGGGGCCATCATTCGTCCTCGGTGTCGTGACCGCGTTCTACGTCGCGGCGAGCATCGCCTGCTTCGGGCTGCCGAGCGCGCCGCCCATCGCGCCGAAGGCGGGCGAGCATCGCCGGACCCTGATCGAACCCCTGCGTGAGCTACGCGACGGCCTCGCTGTCGTCCGCCGCGAGCCGACGATCAGCCGCCCCATCGTCCTGCTCGCCACGGCCACCTCGGTTGCCAGCGTGTTGGGGGTGCTGGGACCCTCGCTTGCCGTGACCGTGGGCCTCGAACCGCAGAACCTGGCGGTCGTCGTAGTCCCGCTCGGCATCGGCGTCGTCCTCGGGGTCTTCGGGCTGCGACAGTTCGGCGGGAGGTGGCCGCGCCGGCGGGTCGCCGAGGGCGGCCTGCTGGTCCTCGGGATCGTCACGGCCGCCCTCGCGGGCGCGGGCTGGCTCGACGGCACGCTGCGCAGCATCGGCGTCCCGGTCGGGGCGCTGCCGGTCGTCGTGGTAACGGCGATGATCGCTGGGGCGGCCTACGCGGTGACGTCCGTGACTGCCCAGACGAATCTGACCGAATCGACGCCAGCCGATGTCCGGGGGCGCGTCTTCGGCGTACTGGCATCGATCGTGTCCGCGGCGTCGCTCGTGCCCTCGCTCATCGCCGGCCCCCTGGCGGACGGTCTGTCGACAGGACTTGCCATCGCCATCGCCGGGCTGATCCTGGTGGGAGTCGCATTCTGGTCGATCAGGCGCCACGGGTGACGCCATACTCATCGCGCCTCACCTAACCACACCGGATCGATCCGGACCACACCCTCAGGAGGGGATGGATGGACGCCTCGGCCGGCCGGGGAACACCGGCTTGGGTCGCGACCGCACGCGACCTCTACCTCGTCGCGATGGCGGTGTTCGTCGTGAACATCGTCATCGGCATCCTCAACGGTGCGGACGCTGTCGAGTTCGATCGGAACCAGATCCTGACGCACGTCCACGCGGGTACGGTCGGCTGGCTGACGCTGACGATCGTCGCGTCGACATTCTTGTTATTCCAGACCGCCGATCGCCGGCTCATGCTCGCGCTGGCCGTCCTCGTCCCGATCTACGTCCTGGCCTTCTACACGGGCAACTTCGCCTTCCGGGCCATCGGCGGCGTCGCGCTGCTGGTCGCCGTTGTGTGGCTCTTCGTCTGGGTGTGGCGGACCTATCTGGCCGGCGAACGAAACCTGCCGAGGCTGGCGGTGGCGCTCGGGCTCACGATCTTCGCGTACGGCGCCATCGTCGGCGTGCTGATCCAGGTGAGCTTCGCGGCTGGGATCACGATCATCCCGGGCGACGCGGTCGGCGCACACGCCAGCGCGATGACCTTCGGCTACCTCGTGCTCGTCGCCATGGGCTTCATCGAATGGCGACTGCTCGGGACGCGGACGATGCCGAGTCTGGGCCTCGTCCAGGTGGGCGCCCTATTCGTTGGTGGGTTGCTCTTCTCGCTCAGTCTCATGGTCGGCGCTGAGCAGGCGGGCGGTGGGATCAACCTGCTCACGTCGCTGATCGCCGTGGTGGTGTTCGCGATCCGGGTCCTCCCGCGGGCGCTCCGGATCGACTGGGTGACGGCCGAGCCGATCCGCCATTTCTCGGCCGCGGCAGTCTGGGTGGTGGTCTCGATCGCCATCTTCATGTACGTCGTATTCATCTTCATCTCGCAGGGCATCGACCCCGCGGATCCGAACGCCCCGATCCACATCCTCGTCGCCGGCGACCATGCGGCCTTCATCGGCATCGTGACCAACGTCATGCTGGGCTTGCTCGCGACGCTGGTCCTGCGGGCCGACGTTCGACGAGGATGGGTCGGCCAGCTGATCTTCTGGGGCGTGAACCTCGGCCTCGTGGTGTTCGTGATCGGGCTGCTGCTCGATTCGGCCGAGATCAAGCGGATCGGAGCGCCCGTGATGGGCATAGCGCTGCTGATCTCGCTGGCGATCTTGGCCTGGACGGCGCTGCGGGAGCCGCTCGAGGTGGGTGAGGCCGATCTGGAGCCCGCCTAGGGACGAGCGGATCCGGCGCTTCCTGGGGCCAACCGCGTGACGACGGCGGCGGCGACGGGGCCGAAGCCCCGCGCGCCGCCTCGGAGATCGCCTGGGGGTTCGATCTCCGCGGGGGGTTGGCGTGGGGTTTGGACTATCCTGCGCCGGTCTTGTGGGGTCTTGTGCGGTCGGTCTGCACGTTCGGTGACGGGGCGCACCACCTTTCGCCACGGAACCTCGAGGCGGGACGCGCCGTCGGGGGCGGTGAGACGTCGACCAGGGAGGAGATCGATGCGCGTCCGCGCCGTCGCGTTGCTCATGCCGCTCATCCTCGCCGCGTGCGCGACACCGGCTGCGTCGGGGCCGTCGGCGGCGCCATCGACCCCCGGGGCGTCACCGGCCGGACCTCCCGCGAGCGCGTCGGCCTCCTCGTCGGCCGCAGCCGCATCATCGCCAGTCGCGAGCATCGACCCGAACGCCGGCAAGGAGCGCACCGACGAGCACGGCGTCGCCCAGGTCTGGGTGCCGGCCGGCACGTTCCTGATGGGCACCGACGAGACGGATCCCGCCGGCGAGCTGGCACCGCCCGACTGGGCGGCCGTGGAGCTCCTCGGGGAACGACCGCAGCACGAGGTCGCGCTGTCGACCGGCTACTGGATCGACAAGACCGAGGTGACCAACCAGGTGTACCAGGCGTTCGTCGACGACGGCGGCTACCAGGATCAGGCGCTCTGGTCCGAGGACGGCTGGGCGTGGCTGGCCGATCGGGACGCGACCGCCCTGCCCGCCGCGTGCGTGGATGCCAAGCCCGACGAGCCACGCGTCTGCATCACCTGGTACGAGGCGGAGGCATACGCGGCTTGGCGTGGCGGTGCGCTGCCGACGGAGGCGCAGTGGGAATTCGCGGCTCGCGGCCCAGCCTCGTCGATCTTCCCGTGGGGCGACGAGTGGGACGAGGCGAAGGCCAACGTGGTCGACAGCGATGCCTCGACGCCCGTCGGGTCCCTTCCGGAAGGTGCGAGCTGGGTCGGGCGCACTCGACATGGCCGGCAACGCCATGGAGTGGGTCGCCGACTGGTTCTCGATCTCGTATTACAAGCAGGAGGTCCGCGACGACCCGACCGGCCCCGACTTCGGCTCGAAGAAGGTCGAGAAGGGCGGCTGGTGGGGCGCGGTCCCGTACGTGGCGCGGTCGGCATACCGGCACTTCGAGGATCCGCCGACCTACCAGGACCACCACATCGGTGTCCGGATCGTGTCGGAGGGCGAACCTCCCGCCTGACGGCTGGGTCTCGCGAGCGCCGGCCGGCGCTCCAGGCTCTGCCGGCGTTCGCCTTTGCTAGCCGCTGGTGGATCCGGCCCTTTCGAGCGTGGTACGCGCCATGACCGGGTCGCTCGTGACGAAGCCGACTTCGATGTCGTTGCCCTGCATCCCGAGCAGCAGCACCGATTCGATGTTCACGCCCGCATTCGCCAGCTGACGGGACGCCTTGGCGAGACTGCCCGGCTCGTGGCGGAGCGGGATCGTCGTGATCTCCTTCTGCTCGAAGGTGCTGTTGATCTCGGCGAGGGCCGCACGAGTGTTCGCGTTGTCGTCGGTCGCGATCGCGATCCGGCCCATGTCGCCGCACGTGGAGCCGCTCACGCTCGTGATGTTGACGCCCTTCGCGGCGATGGCCTCGGTGACGTCGGCGAGCGCGCCTGGCTTGTCGGCGAGATCGATCAGGAAGGCATGCTGCATGGTCGATGCTCCTCCACACACGGCCCGTCCGAGGACCTGTGAAACGGCATCTCGAGGGCGGGTCGGGAGTGCCCCGATTCTACGCTCGCGGTCTACGCTCGGGGTCTGCGCTCGGGGTCTACGCTCGGGGTCCAGTTTCGCGGTTCACGGCGCCGACCCGACGGCGCCGCCCCACAGAGCGCCACGCGCGCTTGGAACATCCCCATGTTCCAAGCGGCGTCTGAACGATCGTTCTTCCGCAAAGCGGAACAGGCAGGGTTCCGAATTGCCGCTGAAGTGCCTAGAACGGCTCCGAATCGCGACAAAAGCCGTTCCTCCGCCGCTGATTGGAACTTCGGGATGTTCCAGATGCGATGGAGTCGCCGATAAGGGCCGCTTCGCAGACTGAGCCGATGCCCACCTGGCAATCCGCCGCGCATCGAGGCCGGCAGCGCGCGAGGTGCCTCCTGCGGCGCGCTGGCGAGGAGTTTCGTCGCTTGCGGATCGGATCCGGCATCAGCACCCGACAGCTCGCTGCGACCCTCGGTATCTCACACACGCAAGTCCGGCGCATCGAGGCGGGAGTCGCCCCGCACGTGGACCTGGATCTCATTAGTCGTATGGCATCGGTCCTGGGCGCGGAGCTCAGCCTGGGAGTCCATCCGATCGGGCCTCCGGTCCGCGACAAGGCGCATGTCGAACTGCTCGAGCGGTTCGCCGCACGGCTGGGTCCAGGCATGACATGGGCAGACGGAGGTCCCGATCCCGATCCCAGGAGACCTTCGGAGTGCCGATGGCGTAACCGGGAACGGCGAATTCGACGCTGTCGTCGAGGCCGAGACTCGCCTTCACGATGTCCAAGCCACCGAGCGTCGCCTGCGAGCCAAGCAACGCGACCTCGAGACGACCCGCGCGATCCTGCTCGTGGCCGACACGCGGCACAACCGTGCGGTCATCGCTGCCGTGCCCGACCTGCAGCGGCAGTTCCCCGTCGGGACTCGCGCGTGCCTCGCCGCCCTCGGCAAGGGTCGGGATCCCGGCGCCGACTGCCTCGTCATCCTCTAACGTGAGGTGCGATGACAGCGACCAGCATCCGCGACCTCCCACAGCCCGAAGCGGTGATCTTCGACCTCGATGGCACGCTGGTCGACACGGTCGAGACGCGCATCGAAGCCTGGAAGCAGACGTTCGACGAGATCGGGGTCCGACGACACGCGAGGAGCTCGAGCCGCTCATCGGTGTCGATGGCAAGCGGCTCGCGCGCGAGGTGTGCGCGCTCGCCGGCCAGCCGATCGACGAGGCGCGCGCCGAGGTCATCGACAAGCGCTGCGGTGAGATCTACGAGGAGCTCAACAGCGACCCTCGGGCGCTGCCTGGAGTCCGTCGATTGTTCGACACGATCGACAGTCGCGGGCTCAAGAGCGCGATCGCGACGTCCAGCCGGAAAGAACAGGTGAAGACGTCGGTCGATGCGCTCGGACTCACGAAGGAGCCGACCATCGTCGATGCGAGCCACGTCGAGCACGCAAAACCGGAGCCCGATCTCTTGCTCCGCGCCGCGGAAGAGCTCGGGGTGGACCCATCAAGGGCGTGGTACATCGGCGATTCGACCTGGGACATGGGCGCGTCGGTGGCGGCCGCGATGATCCCGATCGGCGTCACCGCCGGTGCCGCGGTCTCGCGCCAGGCGCTCGAAGGCGCCGGCGCGGCGGTCGTGGTCGAGACGCTCGACGAGATCACGGACGCCCTGGCAGTGAGACGCTGATCGTACCGCGGTGACGCGCTACCGCGGTGACGCGCTACCGCGGTGACGTGCTAACGCGCTAACGGTAACGCGCTCCCTGGTCTACCGAGCGCGCGCCTCGCGCAGCGCCTCGGCGACCCCTCGATCCCATGGATCGCCGTGGCCGACGAGCACCCACTGGGCACCGATCCCGTCGAGCCGCGCCCACGCGGCGCGAGCGCCCTCCGGGTCGAGCGTGAACGGCGCGATCCGCGGGCCGACCTCGCCTGTCAACACGTTCCTGGTCGTCATCGCGTCCCCGACGAACACCGCGTCGACCGTCGGCACGTGGATCCCGACACTCCCCGGCGTGTGGCCCGGCATGTGGATGATCCGCGGCGAGCCGGGCAGATCCAGGGTCGCGCCGTCATCGAACGACACGAGCTCCGTGACCGGCGGGATCCGCAGGCCGCCGTTTCGACCTGTGTACCAGAGGAAGCTCAGCAACGAGCCGATCTTGATCGGACCCCAGCCACTGTTCGGCTTCTTGACCTCCGCCCGCGCCCGCGGCGCGTCGGCCTGGTGGACGAACACCGGCACGCCTCGTTCCCGGCGGAAGCGCTCGGCGAAGCCGACATGGTCCGTGTCGCCGTGGGTCAGGACGACGCCGCGGACGTCATCGAGCGATCGACCCATCGATGCCAGCTCGCCGGGGAGCTGCTTCCAGTAGCCGGGCAGGCCGGCATCGATGAGGGTGACGCCCGTCTCATCGGCCACGAGATAGCTGTTGACGATGGTCGAGCCACCGAGTCGATGGAGCGACGGTCCGAGTTTCACCTGCGTTCTCCTGGGGCGTGCGTCCATCGACGGCCGGCGCCTTCGACCGCGGACGTGCGGCTGACTGATGATGACGACCGCGACAAGGGCGTGCCTGACATCGCGGGACATCGGGATCGCACCCCGACGCGACGAAGGGACCACGTCCCGCCGGGACGTCTTTCTACCCCAGGCACTTGCCAGCCGAGCCTAGACTCGACCGGTGGACCCGGCCGCCCAGACCTTCGTCCAACTCGTCGCCCTTGTCCTGCTCGGGTTGCTGGTCGTGCGCATCCTGACGTCGCTCCCCGGCTGGCTGCGACGAGACCGCCGACCCGAGGCCCGGTCGATCATGGTCGTCGGCGTCGGCGGTGGCGGCGGCAACGCCGTCGACCGGATGGTCGACGTCGGGCTCCCGACTGTCGGCTTCGTCGCCGTCAATACCGATGCCCAGGCCCTTCGTGAGTCACGCGCCGAACAACGCGTCCGCATCGGCGACCGTGTCACCCGCGGGCTCGGCTCAGGCGGAGATCCGGAGATCGGCCGCCGCGCCGCCGAGGAGGACGCCGAACGCATCGGCGCTGCCGTCGCGGGGGCGGATCTCGTGTTCGTGACTGCCGGACTCGGGGGCGGGACGGGCTCCGGCGCCGCGCCCATCGTCGCTGCCAAGGCCCGTGAGGGTGGCGCGCTGACGATCGCGGTCGTGACCAAGCCATTCGATTTCGAAGGGACGCCGCGACGCGACATCGCCGAGGACGCTGCTCAACGACTGCTCGCCGAGGTCGACGCGATGATCACGGTGCCCAATGACCGCATCGGCCAGGTCATCGACCCCGACGCATCCGCCCTCGAGGCGTTCCGGGTCGTCGATGAGGTGCTACTCAAAGGCGTCGAGGGTATCGTCGAGCTGCTCACGTCGCCGGGCCTCATCAACCTCGATTTCGCCGACGTCCGCTCGGTCGTCCAGGGTGCCGGTCCGGCGCTCATCGGTCTGGGCGAGGGCCACGGAGAAGGACGTGCGGTCGAGGCCGCGCGTCAGGCGGCGTCGAGTCCATTGCTCGAGGCCAGCATCAACGGCGCGCGCGGCGTGCTGCTTCACATATCCGGGCCGGCCGACCTGAGCCTGCGGGAAGTTCGGCAGGCCGCCGACGAGATCCGTGCCGCGGCCGATCCGCGCGCGAACGTCATCTTCGGTGCGAGCATCGGCGAGGTACCCGAGGGCGGGGTCCACATCACGTTGATCGCCACGGGGTTGGACGGCCACCGGCAGGCCGAGCCGCTGCCGCGGCCGACCCCGATCGCCCGCCCAGTGCCGCCCCCCGAGCCGGCCCTCGAGCCAGCCGGCGAGCCGGCCCTCGAGCCAGCCTCCGAGCCAGCCCCCAAGCCGGAAGCCACCGCTGCACCGACTCCTGCCGCGCCATCGACGACTCCGGCGCCCGACCTCCAACTCGGCCTCGACGAATCGCTCGACCTGCCGTCCTTCCTGCGCAACCCTCGCCCGACCTCGGGCACGGGACGTCGGCGCGACCCAAAGGATTCCCCGTCGCCGACCGGCTCGCGGTCGAGCTGACCGAGCTACGAGTCGGCTGGCAGCCGCTCCCCGGCCTCGATCCGCATCGGCAGTCGGTTCTCGGCGGGCGTCAGCGGGCAGGAATAGCGCGGGTCGTACACGCACGACGGGTGGTACGCGAGATTGAAGTCGAGCGAGTACGTCCCGTCGTCCTCGGGCTCGAGGTCGAGATACCGGCCCGCGCCGTATGTCTCACGCCCGCTCGTCGCGTCCAGGAATGGCACGAACAATGACTGCTCGTCACCGCCGTCGAAGGTATACGCAGTCAGCCCGTGCCGGTCGCCGTTGCGGTCGAAACGCAGGACGCCGGCGCGGTGCGCCGGTCGCAGCTGACCGTCCGATGTCGGGATCTGGAAGTCCGACGGCTCATCGCCGGTGTATGGCTCGAGGTCGATGTCCTCGAAGCGCCAGTCCGGATCGATCGCGTAGTAGGGCAACCCGGCGAAGGCCGCTCGCTCCCCCTCGGGTACCGGGCTATGCGGGTTCGACTGGAAGAAGGCGTCCTTGTCGGCGCGGAACTCCGCTAGGGCCTCCTCGTACGTGAGGACACGATGCTCGTGGTGATGGTGCTCGCCGTGGTCGTCGTCGCCATGGTCGTGGTCGTCGTGCCCGTGCTCCCCGTCGCCGCGGTCGTGCCCGGGCTCCGCGTGCCCGTGGTCGTGCTCTTCGGTCATGTCGCCTCCGTCGCGCCATCGTGCGCGTCGGGGACTTCGCTGTCGACTCTGGTAGCCTCGCGCCCTCACCAGAGGGGGTAGATGACGGGTCGATCCGCTGGCCTTCGCGGGCCAATCGCCAGCTCCCTCGCCTCGAGCCTCGTCGCGCTCGTGGTCGCTGCGTGTCTGGGCATGCCCTCCCCGGGGTCACCGGCGCCATCCTCGACATCGATCACGGCACCGACGACTTCGCCGGCCACGTCGGCGTCACCGTCGACCTCCGCCAGCGCTCGACCATCGGCATCGACTGCGGCCGAGCTTCTCCCGATCTCCGGGGTGTGGCGCGTACGGAAGGTACTCACAGCCCAGGACCGATCCGGACTCATCGACGATCCGACCTTCGACGAGGAGACTTACAGCGTCGATGCGAGGTGCGACCAGGAGCCGTGTGACACGCTGAAGGTCACGACGACTCCACTCGGGCTGTCGTCGCCCGCGACGACCGTCGACATGACCCGCGACGGCGCGATCTACGCATCGAGTGGCCAGCTCGCCCAGGGCTCGAGCTGTCTGAACGGTTTCGGCGACCGCGTCGATGGCGGCGCCAATACCGCGTCCACGCTCCAGCTCTGGGTCGCGACCGACCGACCCGCCGGTTCGTCGGTGGCCTCAGAGGCGCTCCACGGCACGATCGAACTCGACATCACACCGACGCCGATCGGCGAGGCGGCCGGATGTGAGCCTCAGACCGCGGCGTTCGAGCTGAGCGGGCGGCGCGAGGAGGTCGCCGTCCGCAACCCCGACGGTTCCTCGTCGGGGCCTGACGTGAAACCGCCGGCGGGCGCGACCGTCGTCGCGCTGCCGACGCTCACGGCACGGGTGCCCGGCGCGACGGTCAAGTACTTCGCGATCAGCGGCGATACGTCGATCGAGCTCGCCGAGAGCATCGGCCGTGGCGGCGCGAAGGCCTGCGGGACGATCGACTACGAGTGGTACCGCGGCGACGCCCGTCCGAGCGCGTGCACCATCACACGCCTGACCGACACTCGCCAGTCGATCAGGATCTCCACGAGCTCGTCCGGGGTGTGCCGCATCCGCGATGCCGACGTCGCCGCGACCTACACGATCTACATCCCTCGATGGGCCGAACCGAAGCGCGTCCCGAAGCGGCTCCTCGATTGGTGGCGCCGGATCGTCGACTTCATCGCCGATCACGAGGCCGGCCACGTGCGCATCGGACGCGATTACATCCGGCGGCTCAACGAGCGACTGGTCGGCAAACCATGCGAGAACCTCGGCTCGATCGTGCAGAGCTGGGCGCGCCAGCACGCCGGGGCGCAGGAGGCGTACGACCGAAGCGAGTACTCCCAGCCCTGGCCCCAACCAGCAGCTGGGTATTGATCCGGAGGACTGACGGCGCGCACTCGTGACAGGAATCCGACCAAGAGCCCGTCCCGAGGGAAACGTCGGAGTGCTGCTGGGCCTGACCGTGAAGGCGCGAGCAGAAGCCAGCAGCATGGCTGGAGGCTTCCAGGATGACGACTGACTCAAGCTCGCCCGCGCGTCAGAGCCCGAGGGCGATCTCCACATTCCAGCCGACGGCATCCAGCTCGTGCCGGGCGAACCTCTCACGTTGGTTTGCGACCTCGACTGTTAGCGCTCCGGCGTCACGGACACCCTCGACGATGAACGACACTCGGCAATCCCGATCGCGTCCGGAGTCGTCCCTGGGCACGGGCGCCTGGGCCTCTCCGAGATTCCCGCGCGCAACGAGTCGATCCTGGTCGTCGTAGATCGTCACGAGCTGGGCCGGAACGAGCGACACCGCGAGCATCGCATCGAGACAATCGGCCGCGGTGGGCAGCCGCTGCCTGGGGTAACTCCAACCGCCGTGGACGTCGCGGTCGAACTGAGCGCGCTCCGTGTCGACCCACGTCACGGCGCCAGTGAGCGTCCGTACGTCCGATCGCGAGGTCAACGCGCGGCCACCCAGGACGGCGCAGCCGACCATGACGAGCGCGCCCACTACGGCAAGCACGGTTGGTGATCGCGACACGGTCACCGACATGGTTGCGGTATAGCGTTCGTGACCCGCCTTGTCGAGGCGCGCACTACCCTGACGGCATGAGACGCGTCGGCTACTACATCACCATCACCACGGACGGCATGTACGCGGACCCCGATGGCGGCCTCGGTGGATTCGACCCGGCCGAGGAGGAGCATCGCTACGCCAACGGCCTCGTGCGCGATGCCGGCGACCTCGTCATGGGCCGCGTCATGTATGGCGTGATGGACTATTGGGACGACCTCGATCTGGACGACCCGACCGTCTCCGATGTGGAGCGGGAGTTCGCCACGTTCTGGCGCGAGACGCCGAAGCTTGTCGTGTCGCGCGGCGACCCAGGGTTGCGGGCCAACGCCACCAAGCTCGAGGGCGAATTCGTCGAGGCCGTCCGCCGAATGAAGCAGCAGGACGGCCCCGACATCATGCTCGGCGCCGGCGCCGAGCTTTTCGCCACGGCCAGCCAGGCCGGGCTGATCGACGACTATCGATTCCTCATCGCGCCGATGGCGCTCGGCGACGGCAAGCGGCTCTTCGCCAAGCTCGATGAGCCGCTCAAGCTGCGGCTCACGAACTCGCACACCTTCCCATCCGGCTCCGTGCTGCTCGAGTACGCCCGCCGAGACGCGCCAGTCCGATAGGTCACGGCGCCCGCTGCTGCCACGACTCGCCGCCGTCCGTCGTCCAGCCGGGCTACGTCGATGCGCCTCCGCTGGCGTCTGGATCGATGACCCGCTCGGCGCCATCCGTGAAGGTCGTCAGGATGGCAATGTCGTCAGGCGGTCACCCTCGGAGACGCAGCCGTTCGGCCACGTTCTAGGGTAGATGGCGTCGAAAGTCGTCAAACTTGTCCCAACCCCTCGAGAGGAGACCGATGACCATCGCCCAACCGCGGATGGACCGCATGGTCGCCAGCGTCGAGCACGTGTTCGGCTGGTTCACCGGCGGCGACTGGGAGCGGTATCACCTCGATCCGGGCATCGCCGACTTCACGTTCGGGAACCCGCAGGAACTGCCACTCCCCGGGCTGGTCGACGCCCTCCGGTCGAATGCCATCCCCAAGGACAAGGACTGGTTCGCCTACAAGATGAGCGAGGAGGAGCCGCGGAACGTCGTGGCCGCCTCGCTCAAGGAGCGCACCGGCATCGACTACCGGCCGGAGGACATCGCGATGACCGCCGGTGCGTTCGGTGCCCTCGGCGTGACGATCCGGGCGCTCGCCGACGAGGGCGACGAAGTGATCTTCCTCTCCCCGCCGTGGTTCTTCTACGAGCTGATGATCGCGTCCGCCGGAGCGACAGCCGTTCGCGTGCGCCTCCAGCCGCCCGGCTTCGACCTCGATCCCGACGCGATCGCCGCGGCCATCACGCCGCGTACCCGGGCCGTCCTCGTCAACAGCCCGCACAACCCGACGGGCCGCATCTATCGCGAGCCGGAGCTCAAGGCTCTCGGCGACGTCCTGCGCGAGGCCTCTACACGCAACGGTCGGCCGATCGTGCTGCTGTCCGACGAGTCGTACAACCGGATCGTCTTCGACGGCATCGAGTTCCACAGCCCGGCGCTCGACTACGACGCGACGATCACGATCTACACGTACGGCAAGACCACGCTCGCGCCTGGCCAGCGGATCGGCTACGCGGCGCTCCATCCGGAGTTCCCGGACCGAGCGGTCGTCGGGTATCGGGTCTTCGTCCAGCAACTGGCTGCCGGTTGGGGCTTCCCGAATGCTCTGCTGCAGCACGCCATCGGGGACCTCGAGGGGCTGTCGATCGACATCGACGCGCTCCAGGCGCGCCGCGACCGGATGGTGCCTGCCTTGCGCGAGATGGGTTATGAGGTCACGAACCCCGAGGGCACGTTCTACCTGATGGTCCGCTCGCCCGACCCCGACGACCAGGCGTTCTGCACGCGGCTTGCCGAAGCCGGCGCGCTGGTCCTGCCGGGCACGATCGTCGAGACGCCTGGCTGGTTCCGGATCTCGCTTACCGCGAGCGACGAGATGGTCGAGAAGGGCCTGCGCATCTTCGGCGAGACGCGCATCTGACATCCTTGCATTGATCGCGTCACCGGGCGGTCGACACCGTCACCCGACCCCCGGGAGAGCGCGCGCTAGGAGGGGTTCGCCATGCGGCGACGTATCGGCACCGTGGTCGGTGCTGCTCTGTTCATCGGTGCGACGGTGCTGGCTGCGGCCGCGCCGGTCGCGGCAGACGACCACGATCGCGGGAGAGCGACGGTCATCCGGGACGGCCTTGCGTCGCCGAAGGCCCTCGCGCTGTTCAGCCGCAACTCGATCGCGATCGGGGCAGGCGCCTACGGACCACCCGGCCCTGCGCTCGAGTATGTCTTCCGCGGTGAGCAGAAGGGCACGTTCCGGACGATCCTCGACCCGGTGAGCGTCGTCGACGGCGCCGTCACGCCCGACGGCGCGATGTGGGCCATCGGCACGGATCAGACCCTCTACCGCCTCGGTTCGGATGGGGTCATCAAGCCGATCCTGAACATCGCCGCGTATCAGGCGGCAGACCTCGATCCGTACAACAACCCGGCCGAGGACCCGGCCGAGACCAACCCATTCGGTCTCGCCGCGCTGAAGTCGAATGACGTCCTGCTCGCCGATGCAGCAGGCAACGACATCATCCGGGTCAAGCCCGACGGGACGGCATGGACCGTGGCCCGCTTCCCGCGCCGGCTGGTCAAGACCGACAAGGTCGGCGACCCGAGCCTGCCACCGAAGCTCCTCGCCGAGGCCGTTCCGACGAGCATCGCCATCGGGCGTGACGGCTATGCCTATGTCGGCCAGCTGGTCGGCTTCCCGGGCCGACCGGGGTCGGCCTACGTCTGGAGGGTCAACCCGAACGCCAAGGACGCAATTTGCGAGGTCGGACACAAGACGAAGGCGTGCCGGACCTGGAAGGGCGGCTTCACGTCGATCATGGATCTGGCGTTCGATCCGCGGAACGGGACGCTGTACGTCTACGAGATCGCCCGCAAGGGCTGGCTCGCCTTCGAAGAGGGCTTCGCCCCCGGCGGTGTCTTCCCCAAGGCGGTGCTGCTCGAGGTCCCGCGACATGGCGATCGACGCGAGCTCGTGAAGGGCAAGCTGTCCCAGCCGGGCGGGATCGTCGTCGGCCGAGGCGGCGAGATCTTCGTGACCGACGGCATGTTCACCGGAGGTCGACTGCTGCGCATCCGCCGGTAGGCGAAACAACCCCAAGAACTTCGCGCGTCGAGTGGCCGCGGGCCTGTCCAACCCGCGGCCACTCGCTTCTCCCAAGGCTCGCCAGCCGTGGAACACTTGTTCCAACTGACGGCTAAACGTCTGTTCTTTCGCGGTTTGGAACATCACGGGTTCCAACGCGCGGCTGAAATGCCCCATCCGCTTCGTTCCGACGTTGGTCGTAACACGTGATGTTCCAGGTGCGGTTGAGCGCGCCGGCAGGTCTTTCGCGCAGAGAATGAACCGCAGATGCTGGTGCTCCGCCATAGCGTGACTGCTCACGACCCTCGTGCGCGCCGACCGATTCAGCGAGGGCACGCTCGCATGGGCATTCGAGAGCGGGCTGATGGGCGCGATCGCGCGTCGGGCGGCGACGCTGGCCACCGAACTATCCTTGCCCGATGGATGAGCAGACCGTCCGTGAACATGCCCGCGCGATGTGCGACGCGATCGTCGCCGGCGACGTCGAGACCGCGATAGCCGATGCGAGCCCCGAGCTTCGTCGCAACCTCGGCGAGGTGATCGGCTTGTTCCCGCTCCCGGCGACGGAAGCGGCGATCGAGTCGATCACCCAGGGTGGGTCGAGCTACGTCGTCGTGCTGCGTATGGTCGGAGAGACCGACGAGGTCCAGGTGCAGACGCGATGGAAGGACCGCGAGGGCTCGCCGACCCTCGTCGAGGCCAGCCACCTCAGCCGCACGGAGCGCGCCGCGGAAGAACCGCTGGAGGCTGAGGGCGAGAACGGCGAGGGAGACGGACCCGCCTAGACGCGATCAGCGCGCGACGCGTTGCCAGGAGATCGCGCCGTCGTCGATCCATGACGGTTGATCCGTGATCTGCCCATCGGGATCGAGGAGGTACGCCTGTGCGCTATCGGGTCCCCGGGTCACGATCCACGCGTCGTCCGGCGACCATGTCACACCCGCTGCGTGCCCCCCATTCGTAGGCCTCATCCCGCGTCCCGATCGGCATGCACGGTCCGCCGTACACGCTCGCGACGCACGGGCGCGCCAGGTCGTCCAACGCGACGATCCGTTGGCCGTCATTCGACACATGCGCGAACGCGGCCTCGATGATGACCTCGATCCCGGTCGCGACGTCGTGCACATGCGTCCGCAACGGATAGTCGAAGGACCCCGCCGTGTAGACGACCTTGCGTCCATCGTCCGCCCATCCGTTCGGGCGCAGCACGTTGCTGCCCGGCGGCAGGCCCGCGATCTTCTGCAGGCTGCCCGGATCATCGAGATCGACGACGTACAGCGCCACATCGGGGGCGTCGGGATTCGACCCGCCCAGGAAGAGCAGTTGACGTCCGTCGGGTGGACGCCAGTAGACGTCGAGGAACGCATATGGCAGGTCGAGCCTTGTCATCGAACCGGTCGCGGCGTCGACGACGTTGAGCTCCCCGTCCACGGAATCGATCGTGATCATCCGGCCGTCCGGCGACCACGCCATCGTGTCGGTATCGACATTTGGTTGGCTCGGGGACCTCGCGATCGTCTCACCGGTCATCGCATCGACGACGATGAGAGCCGTTGCGAGCTGGGTCCCTCGCAGGAATGCCAGTCGGGTGCCATCGGGCGACCACCGCGGTTCCTGGTCGATCTCCGGCCCCGAGGTGATCTCCCGCCGAAGCCCTGTCGTCGGGATCGACCGTGAATATGTCCCCGTTCTGGGCGTACGCGACGTGGCCGCTGCCGGCGAGCCCGAATGGCGGCGGGAGCCGCTGCTGCTGACTCCCGACATAGACCGCGACTGCGGCCAAGAGAAGCGACGAGGGCGGCCAGGACGCCGATCGTCCGCCATGGGACCGGCGGGAAGGCCCGCCGCCGGCGGAACCTGACAACGGTCACGGGTAGCCACCTTTCGAGGAAGCTCCAGCGCGGCCGCTGCCGAAGCTGCGCCGTCTGCTGGAGGACGTCGTCTCGGAAGCCGGGCGTCCGCGGCACCGGGGCATCGATGAACCACGCCCTGAGGTCGCGATCGAGCGCGTCGTGCCGGTTCATGCGACGACCCGTGTCTGGATCGCCTCGGGAGCCCGCTCGAGAGCGGTCAGTGCGGCACGCATCGCCGAGAGGGCGGCATGGAGACGTGATCGGGCAGTGCCATGCGGAACACCGAGCGTCTCGCCGATAGCTGAGGTCGACATCCCGAGGTAGTAATGCAGGACGAGGATCGCGCGCTGTTCAGGGCGAAGTCGGCGGAGCCCGCGTTCGATGACGTCGCGGTCCGCGATGAGGCCCGTCTCATCGCCGATGACCGGCGGTGAGATCGGCTCGATCTCGATCTCGATCGGCCGGCGTCGACGCTTGCGCACGGCGTCGAGACAGGCGTTCACGGTCAGGCGGTGGAGCCAGGCGTCGAACCGATCGGGATCACGGAGACCAGGCAGATCGCGCCATGCCCGGATGTAGGCATCCTGGACGGCGTCGCGCGCAAGCTCCTGGTCCCGGATGATCAGGTAGGCGACCGCTTCCAACCGCGCGATCGATCCGTCGACCAGCAGTGCGAAGGCGTCATGATCGCCCCGCCCCGCTCGCTCGACGACATCGCGTTGGTCCACGGTCTCCCTCGGTGTCGCGTCCATTCGGACGCATCCAACACCAAAGGCGTCGCCGCGCCGTCATCTTGTCGAAAACTCGTGATCCACGGGTCTGGACCCACCTGCCCTACCCTTGAGCCGACATGCCCGCCGAATTCATCTATTCGACGTACCGGCTCGCCCGGCACTACCCGCCCGACCGGACGGTCCTCGAGGACATCTCGCTCAGCTTCTATCCCGGCGCGAAGATCGGCGTCATCGGTCCGAACGGCGCCGGCAAGTCGAGCCTGCTGCGGATCATGGCCGGGCTCGATGACGGGTTCACCGGCGAGGCGCGGCTGACGCCCGGCTTCACGGTCGGCTTCCTGAGCCAGGAGCCCCAGCTCGATCTGTCGAAGGACGTCAAGGGCAACGTCATGGACGGCGTTCGGGAGATCCAGTCGCTCATCGATGCCTACAACGCCGTCATGGCCAAGTGGTCGGATCCGGACGCCGACTACGAAGCCGTCGGCGCGGAGCAAAGCGCCCTGGAAGACAAGATCAACGCGGCCGACGCCTGGAACGTCGAGCGCAACGTCGAGATCGCGATGGACGCGCTGCGCTGCCCGCCAGATGATCAGGATGTCTCGACGCTGAGCGGCGGCGAGCGGCGCCGCGTGGCTCTCGCACGGCTCCTGCTCCAGCATCCCGACCTGTTGCTGCTCGACGAGCCGACCAACCATCTCGACGCCGAGTCGGTCGAATGGCTCGAGCGCTTCCTCGACGAGTACGACGGCACGGTCGTCGCCGTGACCCACGACCGCTACTTCCTCGACAACGTCGCGAAGTGGATCCTGGAGCTCGATCGCGGTCGCGGGATCCCCTTCTCGGGCAACTATTCGAGCTGGCTCGAGCAGAAGCTCGAGCGCCTGTCGCGCGAGCAGAAGACGGCCGACGCGAAGCAGCGGACGCTCGCCCGCGAGCTCGAGTGGGTCCGCTCCTCGGCAAAGGCACGCCAGTCGAAGGGCAAGGCGCGGCTATCGGCTTACGAGCAGCTCCTCGCCGAGTCGAACGACGCGAAGCGCGTCGAGCGCGAGCTCGAGATCGCGATCCCGCCCGGGCCGCGGCTCGGCGACCAGGTCATCGAGGTCGACGGTCTGCGCAAGGGCTTCGGCGATCGCCTGCTGATCGAGGACCTCGGTTTCAAGCTGCCGCGGTCGGGGATCGTCGGGATCATCGGCCCGAATGGCGCCGGCAAGACGACGCTCTTCCGGATGATCGTCGGCCAGGAGCCGCCCGACGCCGGGTCGATCACGATCGGCGACACCGCCGTGATGTCGTACGTCGACCAGTCACGCGACGACCTCGACGGGGCGAAGACCGTGTTCCAGGAGATCACCCAGGGCGCCGAGGTCATCAAGACGGGCGCCCGCGAGGTCCCCGCGCGAGCCTATGTGGCGTCCTTCAACTTCCGCGGCACGGATCAGCAGAAGGTGGTCGGCCAGCTGTCGGGTGGCGAGCGGAACCGCGTCCACCTGGCGAAGCTGCTGCAGTCGGGCGGGAACGTGCTGCTCCTCGACGAGCCGACGAACGACCTCGATGTCGACACGCTCCGCGCGCTCGAGGCCGGGCTCGAGTCGTTCCCCGGCTGCGCCGTCGTGATCAGTCACGACCGCTGGTTCCTGGACCGGATCGCGACCCACATCCTCGCTTTCGAGGGCGATTCGCAGGTGCGGTTCTTCGAGGGCAACGTCAGCGATTACGAGGCGTTCCGGCGCAAGGAGCTCGGGACCGCGGCAGACCAGCCGCACCGCATCCGGTACAAGCGGCTGGTCGCCTAGGTCGACTAGGGCCGGTACACGTGGCCCTGCCCCCAGAGGGTCGGGTTGCCGGGCGTGTCCTGGTTACCGAACCAGGCCCAGTCCTCGAGAGAGCGCATGTTCGCGCTCCGGCCGAGGAGCCCGACGTATACGTGGACCCCGGACAGGGTAGCGCGATAGTTGCCGTACCCCTCGTCGTTGACGTAGCAGGCGTGGCGATCAGGTGCGAACTCGTCATCGCCGTACGGGATGTAGGCGCCCTCACCCTCGCCGGGCACGCACGCGCCGCTGTCGACGATGAGGTTTTCGACCGAGACCCGGGCCATGTAGGCGTCAAGCATGTCGTCATCGTTCTTGAAGAGGTAGAAGCCCATCCGCGCGACCGGCGTGCCGATCATGTCGCAATCGATACCGGCGATCGCCAGACCGGGCAGGGCATCGCCGCGGACCGGCGAGCAGTCACTCTCGCCACGCAGGATGCCGTCGACGAGATACCGCTCGGCGCGCGAGAACGACACGGGCTTGGGGGTCGGCTTGGGCGTCGGCTTGACCGTCGGCACGGGCGTGGCCGGCGGCTCGGCGGTCGGCTCCGGTGTCGCGGGATCCGACGGGGTCGACGGCGACGGGGATGCGGGCGGCGCCGACACGGTCGGCTGGCTCGGGACCGGCGACGCGGGCGTCTGGCTCGGCGTCGGGGTCGACGCCCCACACGCGCTGAGGATGAGGGCGGCCACCAGGGAGGCCGCGAGAACGAACTTGTTCATGATCGATGCTCCGAAGGTGGGCGGGGCTTCGGTTCCGCCACTGCCGATTTGACGCCGAGCAAGCCGATTTCGACCGCGACAAAGGTCTGGAAAACGAGGTCGTCGAATGTCGATTTATTCGGGCGACGAGGCGGCCACCTCCAGGAACGTCGCCCCTTACCATCGATAGCCATGGGAACGACTTCTGTCGCGATCATCGGCGGTGGCGCGGTCGGGCTGGCGACCGCGTGGCAGCTCATCGAGCGTGGCATCACCGACGTCATCGTCCTCGAGGCCAGTGAGCTCGCATCCGGTTCCTCGAGCCGGTCGGCCGGGTTCATCGAGACGCAGTACGTCGACCCGCTCGACATCGAGCTTCGGGCGCTGAGCATGCTCGAGTTCCGACGACTGCAGATCGGGGCCGAGCTCGAGATCAAGGAGATCGGCTATCTCCGGCTCGCGCCGGACCGCGAGGCGCTCGAGGCCTTCGAGGCCAGCGTTCGCCTGCAGCGCGAGCTGGGCATGCTGGAGTCGGCCCTTCTCTCCGCCGATGACGTTCGCGAGCTGGTCCCCTGGCTCCGCGGCCCAGCGATCGCCGGTGGGCTGTGGGGTCCCCGCGATGGCCGGATCGACGGGCCGGCGTACTGCCGGATCATGGCCGCCAGTGCCGTCGCTCGCGGCGCTCGGATCCGGACGGGTGAGCGAGTGATCGAGGCCTTGTCCGCGTCATCGGGGTGGCGGATCCAGACGAGCGAAGGCGTGGTCGAGTGCGACGTCGTGGTCAACGCCGCCGGTCCATGGGCGGCGCAGATCGGCGGGCTGCTCGGTGTCGCGGTGCCGGTCATCCCGCTCCGCAACCAGATCGGGATCTGGCGACTGACCGATCCACTCGATCGCCTGCTGCCGATGGTCATGGATTACATCCCGCATTCCGGGACGCGCGGCCTGTACGTCGCGACCTTTGACGACGCCGGAGCACGTCCTTGCCGGCCTCCACAGCGAAGAGGTCGTCGGCGAGGGCGTCGACCCGGATGCCTACGACCGCGACGCCGATCCCGAGTACCTCGCGGACACGCGACTCGCGCTCGAAGGCCGAATGCCTGACTTGCCGCTCGGCGATGTCGAACGGGCGTGGGCCGGGCTCTACCCGGTCAGCCCGGACGGCCTGCCGATCGTCGGCCCGGCACCCAGCGACCCGAGCGTCATCCTCGCCGTAGGCGGCGGCGGCTCGGGCATCCAGATGTCGCCGATCATGGGCGCGCTCGCGGCCGATTGGATCGCCTACGACGAGCCTCGATCCCTCTCGGACGGCCGCCTCGTCGCGCCAGACCGCGAAAGCCTGGTGATCCCCGCATAGAGGCCAGAGCCGTTATGCGGCTGCAAGGCCCGCCAAACGTCACGGCGGGAGAATCCGACCGAAAGGTGGATGCCCATGACGACCTCTCCCACCATGACCGCCCCGATCGCGATGGCGGGGCCGCTGACCGTCTCGAGCACGAACCCGCGGTACTTCAGCCACGCCGATGACCCCTCGGGTCGCGCGGTCTACCTGACGGGTTCGCACATCTGGAACAACCTCCAGGATGGCCTCGGGCCAGGCGCCGAGGCGCCCAAGGAACCCGAGCGCTTCGACTTCGATGCCTATCTCCGCTTCCTCGAGGAGCGCGGGCACAACTTCATCCGCCTGTGGCGCTGGGAGCACATCCGGTCCCAGGCGGCCGGCGGCGACTACCACCTCGACATGTCGCCCCAGCCGTGGGCGCGGACGGGTCCCGACCGCGCGAAGGACGGCAAGCCGCGCTTCGATCTGGACCGGTTCGACGATGCCTACTTCGGCCGCCTGCGCGAGCGCGTCGAGCATGCCCGCGATAGAGGGATCTACGTCGACGTTCTCCTGTTCGACGGCTGGGCGCTCCATCTGAGCCCGCCGCCGGACAACATCGAAGGCCACCCGTTCCACGCCGCCAACAACATCAACGGCATCGCCGCGCGGTCGATCGACGACCTCCAGGTCTTGCCGCTGAGCCCGAAGGTCGCGTCGATCGAGGAGGCGTACATCAAGAAGGTCGTCGATACGCTCCACGACCTGCCGAACGTCCTTTGGGAGGTCGCCAACGAGTCGTCGGGTGACGGCAGCGTCGACCAGGAGTTCGCCAGATTCCTCGGGATGGACGAGCCGCCGAAGTGGGGCGACTCGACCGAGTGGCAGTACTGGGTGATCGATGTCGTCAAGCGCCACGAACAGGAACGCGGCTATGAGCCGCACCCGATCGGCATGACGATGCAGTTCCCGGTGGCCGATCAGACCCGCGTCAACGGACCGCTGCTGCGGAGTCGAGCCGAGTGGATCTCACCTGGGTACGACGACGAGATGTTCAAGGACGGCGGGCACCCGTCGGCTCCGGGTTCGCCGCCATCGCAGTGGTATGCCGACCCGCCTCCGGCCGACGGCATCAAGGTGATCGTCACCGACACCGATCATTACGCTCCCGGTCAGGGCGACGCGCTCTGGGCATGGAAGTCGTTCCTCCGCGGGCACAACCCGATCCTCATGGACTTCGGTCTGCTCGGCGGGTTCGATCGCGGTAGCGAAGCGGCCGATGGTCAACCGTCGCCATTCGAGGCGTCCGAACCCGCCAGGTACGCGATGGGCGATACGCGCCGCTTCGCGGAGCGGATGGACCTGATCCAGATGCGGCCTCGCGGCGAGCTGGCGTCGACCGACTACGTCCTCGCCTCGCCTGGCCGCGAGTACCTCGTCCTCGAGCCGAACGGCGATCGGAAGCCCTTCACGGTCGATCTCGCGCCCGGTCGATACGACGTCGAATGGTTCAGCGTAGCGGAGCGCCAGACCCGGTCGGCCGAGCCAGTGGATATCGGTACGAGGGGCGCATTGGAGTTCAACGCGCCGTCCGACGGTCCCGCGGTCCTCTACCTCAAGAACGTCGACGCCTTGACGTAGCCTCGACGGCGCGGGAGCCCAACGTTCCCGGGCCAGCAGAGGATGCGGTGCTCGAACGGCGGCCATCCAAGATGGTCTTGATTCACATCGAGATCGAACTGTTTGCGCCTGTCGGCACTCCTAGGTGCAGCCGAGCCAGATGGACTCGGCGACCGATGAGGAAGCGGGATGCACCGAGCACTGGTCGTCCGGGCTCAACAGGGGGACGAGCAAGCGTTCGTCGCCTTGGTCAGAGAGGTCGGCGACACCTGCATGGCGATCGCGTATCGGATCCTGCGCGATGTCGACCTTGCAGAGGACGCGGTGCAGAGCGCCATCATCACCGCGTGGCGACAACTCCGAGCGCTTCGCGACCCGGATCGGTTCGAGGGCTGGTTATACAAGCTCCTCGTCAACGCGTGCTACACCGAGGCCAAACGCGCCCGACGCCACCATGTCGGCGTCGTGGACATCTGGCCGGAGGTGGCATTCACCCGGGATGACACCCTGACGGTCCAGCATCGCGATCAACTGGAGCGGGGCTTCCGGAAGCTCTCACCCGAACAGCGCGCTGTTCTCGTCCTTCACCACTACGTCGGCTTGACATTGTCGGAAGTGGCCGAGCGACTCGAGATCCCCGAGGGGACCGCCAAGTCTCGGCTGCATTACGCGGCGTCGGCGATGCGGGCTGCCCTCGAGGCGGATGCCCGTGTGGCCGAAGCCTCAGGGGAGAGGTCGGCATGACCACGCAGCGCGATCCCTACGCCGACCAGCTTGTCGACGCGTTCCTCGACGAAGGTCCGGTCCGCATGTCGGATCGGCTATTCAACGCGATCGTCGACGACGTCTACCGAACTCGACAGCGGGGCCTTGTCGCCCCGTGGAGGGACACCCTCATGAATCGACCTGCTCTCGCGGCGGCGGTCATCGTCGTCGCGATCGCGGTTGCTGGCGCGGCTGCAGTCCTGTATCGGCCGAACGAGGGCCGTGTCGGGAGCGTACCGTCGCCGTCACCCGCGACACCCGTGCCAGCCGTCGGCAGGAGCCTCCCGCCTTCGGGCAGTCTGCTGCTCGCGGACACGTTCAGCGAGCCCTTTACCTACACCATGCCCGTCTTCCCGGTCCAGGGAACGGCGCCCGTCACCGGCGAGGCGTTCGACCCATCGTCGGGTGGACGACCACCTGCGATCGATCGGACCTACCGCGTGTATTCGACCGTGTGGGGCTCCGTGACCTTCCACGACGACGAGTCGCTGCCGGCGGATATGTGCCGAGCCAGTGGGTCGAGCATCGACGACGTCCCTGCGACACCCGGCGAGGTTGGTCGCTGGCTCGAGTCAGCCGTTGGTCTTCTGGTGTCGGCCCCGATCACGATGACGGTCGATGGCCGCCCGGCCATGGTCTGGGACACCCAGACGGGCGGCAACTGCGACGCGATCCCGAGCCGCAATCCGCCGTGGTTCGGTGTCGATGAACGGCACCGGATCTACGCGGTCCCGACGGGCTCGGACACGATATTGGTCATCACCTGGGGTGTCGATTGGGGCAACGGCTCCGAGGAGTACCTCGATCAGGTGAACGCCGCGGCGGACGAGCTCGTGCGATCGATGAAGTTCCATTCCAACGACGGCTCATAGTCGCGCTGCAACGCAAGGTGCGAGAATCGGTCGACTCCGACCATGACGAAGGAGTCGACCGATGACGTTCGTACTCACCAGCCCGGCGTTCGAGGCCGATGGCGAGATCCCGCGGAAGTACAGCTGCGACGGCGAGGACGTGTCCCCTCCCCTCGAGTGGGCCGATGCGCCGGACGGCACCACGAGGCTCGCGCTGATCGTCGATGACCCGGACGCGCGCGGGTTCGTGCACTGGGCCGTGTTCGACATCGATGCCACCCAGTCCGGCGGCCTGCCCGAGGGTTTCTCATCCTCGCCCGATGCGCCCTCCCAGGGCACGAACCAATTCCGCCGGCTTGGCTGGGGCGGCCCGTGCCCGCCGTCGGGGACCCACCACTACCGGTTCACGCTGTTCGCGCTCAACGCGCCGTTGGAGCTCGCCGGAGCACCGAAAGCCGACGAGATCCGTGCGGCGATGGAGGGTCACGTCGTCGGCCAGGCGGAGCTGATCGCCCGATACAAGCGGCAGCGCTGAGGATGGTCGACCGTCCGGGCAGACCCAGGCTCGACCGCGCGGGACGCTACTGGAGCATCGGGCGGACCTCGCCGATGAACCGGACGAGGGTCTCGTCGTCGAACGGTGGAGGCATGTCCAGGTAGAACTCGCGGAACCCGAGCTCCGCGTAGGGTGCCAGCTTCTCGGCCAACCTCGCCGGGGTCCACGCCTGCCCCGGGCCATCCCAGCCCCCGTTTTGGCGGCCGATCTCCCGGGCGACGCGTTCCGCCTCGGCTTCCGAGTCGCGCAGGACGCTTGCCTCCGCGCTGAACACGTAGCGGATATCGGACGGGTCGCGGCCCACGTCGTCGCACCAGCGTCGAAGCGTCGCCTCGGCATCGCGGACGACATCGAGCTCGCCGAAGGTCGCCCACAGGTCCGCGTACCGGGCGACCGTTCGGAGCGTCTTGCGCTTGCCCTTGCCGCCGATGAGGATCGGTAGGCGCCGTTGGATCGGCGGAGGGACGTTCCGGACGGCTCTCGACGTGTAATGCGGTCCGGCCGTGGCCTCCTGCCCGTCGAACATCGCTCGCATCAGGGCGACCGCCTCGTCCAGCCAGTCGATCCGCTCCCCCATCGACGAGCCGGGCTCGACGCCGATCGCCTCGAACTCGGCGATGTTCCAGCCGGCGCCGATGCCCAGGATCGCGCGGCCGTCGCTCATGTGATCGAGGGTCGTGACCGACTTGGCCAGCAGCGCCGGGCTGCGCAGCGGGTTCGCCGTCACCATGTGGCCGAGCGTCACGCGTTCGGTCACGCCCGCCCAGGCGGCGAGGGTCATGTAGCCCTCGAAGCTCGGGCCGCGCTCGTCGCCCCGGATGGGATACGGGTGATCCCACGTCCACAGAGCGTCGTAGCCGAGCTCGTCGACCCGTCTGCCGACCTGCATCAGCGACGCCCAGTCGGTGTACTGCGGCCAGGCCAGCACGCCGAACCGGAGCGGGTCCGTCATCGTCCCTCCGTCATGAGGGTTGGACCTCGACCGGGACCGACTGCGTGTAGAGCACCCGACCGAAGTACATGATCTTGATGAGCGCCCACCAGGAGCCGGCCGGGGAATCCATCGGCGGCGCGACGGTGAATTCGACGAGCGTCTCCTCGCCGTCGCCGACCACGAACCCCTGCGTCCAAGGGTGGATGTATGCCCAGGTATCGTGCGGGCTGATGATCTGCGCCTCCCCGCGAATCTCGCTGGCGACGCAGTTCCGCAGTGACAGTCGTAGGCTCGCGCGCTTTCCGGGCGCCACGGCGATGGCTCGATCGAGCACCTCGACACGCAACTCCTCGATGTGCGGATCGTCGTGGTCGTGCCGGAAGGTCCGGCGATCGCTCTCGATCGTCGCGGTCGCAAGGGCCCGTTCGACAGCGGCCGCGAGCGACCCAGACCGCTCCCCGGTCGTGGTCGTCTCCGATCCCGAGCCCGCTCGGACGTCGATGGCCACGACGTCCTCGTGGGTCTGTCCGCCATCGGCGATCCGGGCGGCGACGAAGTAGCGGCCAGGCGGCGCGTCGCCCGGCGACACCTGGACGTCCAACGCCATGTGCCCCCCCGGCTCGAGTCGGTATGCCCGCTCCGAAGGAGTGACCTGCCACCCGGCGGGGACGATGATCTCGACCGAGCCCTCGACTGCCGCATCGGTCCGCTCGGACGCGACGGAGATCGGCAGCTGGAACGGGCCGCTCACCGTCAGCCGGGCCGGCCGGATCTGGACGCTGACCGGCTGGTAGCCGATCGGGGCGGGGCCTTTGTTGTGCAGCCAGTAGTCGGCGAAGACCGGCTGGACGGGCTCTGTCCGCGTGGCCCGACCCGCCGTCTCGTCGACCGCCGGATCCGCGCTCTCGAACCGCGCTCGAAGCGTGATGATCTGGAACGGCTCGATCGACAATCGGATGGCACCATCGTCGACGTCGACCGGACGGGGTGAATCCTCGAGCAAGTCTGTCAGCTCGGCGCTCGCGAACGGCCGAAATGCTCGCACGATGACCTCGCCCGGCTCACCCGATGACTCGTACAGCCGCATCACCATCGGGTTTCCGACACCTGCCCCGACACCCGCTTGGTGCGCGAACGGCTCGCCTGCCGGCTTCAGCACCGACAGCACGACCGATGAGGGCTCGACGCGAACGGCGCTGGTCGTCGCCGGCAGCTCGCCGGGATGGGCCTCCAGGACCCTGGCGATCAGCGGGTTGTTGAACTCGTGGCCGATCCTGACGGTCTCCGCGGAGCGCCAGTCGCCGGCCGCGGACGTCAGTGCGTACTCGAACGTATGGCTCCAATGCTGGAACTGGAAGTTGGAGCCATCGGGCGCCGAGCGCTGCGGGGGATCGATCCAGACACCGGACGGCCAACCGCTGCACGAGCGCAGCAGCGACAGGTAGAGGTTGCCGCCGCGCTCGACGTTGAACCCCGGAAGCCCGCGGTTGAGGACGGCGACCGTGTAATCCTCCACCTCGCCCGTCCCATGGAGGCCGCGCGGCTGGATCACCTCGATGACGGCGTCGTCGAGATCATCCGCCAGAGCCTCGATAGCCCCGACCACGATCAGGACTGGAAGATCGCGGTCGCCCCGGAGGTCCTGGAATCCTTCCGTGCGTGCCGCCTCGGGCGCGGCCGGGATCCACACCCGCGCCCTGCCACCGGCGCCGATCTGCCGCTCCAGCTCATCCCGGTAGTCGGAGCCGGACGCCTCCAGCAACTCGGCGACGAAGCGGTTGTCGGATGGGCCGCCGATCGCGATCCGGACGTCGGGCAGGTTCGAGTCGATATACATGACGCCATAGCGATGGCCGTCGTGGCGGGTGACGGTGGACGTGACGCCCTTGCGGACGAGAGCGATCGAAAGGCGCCGGACATCATCGTCGAGTGAGGGATCATCGGGGACGATCACTTCGGCGATGCCGATCGCCTGGGAGGCGTACGGCTTCTCTCCCTCGTGCTCTGCGAGGGCGACACGAGCGGTCGCGCCCAGGGCGAACCAGTCGTAGGCTGGGTTATCGAGCGTGAAGGGGACCTCGCCCACGTCCACGTTCGGCGTCCCGAAGCCACGACCCACGACTGCGTTGCCGACCTCCGAGACCGGCGCGCCGCCGTCGACCGTGACCGGGAAGCGAACCCTGAACAACCGATCCTGGCCGGCGTAATCGTGCAATCTGGTCGTGAGATCCACGCGGGGAACGCCGAGCCATAGCGAGATCTCCTGCTCGAGCCGGCAGCCCTGGAACGGGCGCTCGACGAGGACGCGCTGGCCGATGGGCGAGGCTTCGACCCGGACGCTCGCCGGTCCCTCCGCAGACCCGAGCGCGCGTCCGTCCGGCGTCAGATGCCACGGTCCCTCCCCGAAGATCGGGTGATTCGGGTATTCGCGGTACTCGACCAGTTCGTTCGCTGCGCCACCCGGCGCGATGATCTCCTTATCGGTCTCTTTGTCGACCAGGCTCACGACCGCACCGCCACGTCGAGGATCGACCCGCGCCACATAGGTCTCGTTCTCGATCGCATGCCCGTCGATCACCCGCCACCCCACATCATCGGCGCTGCCGTGGGCCGCCCCGCCGAGGAGGCGATACGTGCGGTACCCGACCGCCGGCACGTCCGTCGCGATGAACGAGAGCCGCCCGGCCTCCACGACGACCGGCACGTGCGCGCCCGTGTCGTCGACGAGGCTCAGCAGGTCCGCGGGTTCGGCTAGCCCCACGTGGACGACATCGGTGCGGGGCCACGACAACGGATTGAAGACTGTGACCGCCCGTCCATCGCCAAAGGTGTCTATCCGCGCGCCCAGATGGTCGAGGGCATCGTCGAGCGCGCTCTGAGCGAGCTCGGCCGCCTCCCGCCAGCCGCCCATGAGATCGAGGTAGACCTGATCCGATTCCGAGCCGGTGATCCCGTCGTGGTGCGCGCCATAGAGCAGCTGACGCCACGCTTTGTCCGTCGCTTCGCTCGGGAAGCGCGCTCCAAGCTGGCTCGCGACCGTCGCGAACTTCTCGGCGCTCAGCAGGGTGTTCTCGGCGAGCCGCTGCGCCTGTTTGGTGTCGATGAACGACACGTCCTTGCCCGAGTAGATCGGGTTCATATCCCGTGTCTGAGGGGAGAACCGACGTCCCCGGGTGGCCATCTCGGCCCGGACCGCGTCGAAGAAGTCGCGCGGGATCGCGCTCTGGAGCCGCGGCCAGACGTAGCGCGCGTTCCAGGCTCGCTCGATAGCGGTCTGCCAGCGGTTCGGCGGCGAGTAGTCGGTGCCCGTCGGCAGCATCACATTTCGCGTCGCGGCCAGCGTCGCGAGCTCGGTGAACAGCCGATGGACCTCCGCCATCGCCACTTCGAGCGTCGGCGATGACTCGAGCCACCAGCCGGCTGAGTAATGGTCGGCCATGAAGGCCGTCAGCAGCGCCCGCCCGCTCGGCGCGACCCAGTCGAACTCACTCGGGAACTGCATCTGCGGCACGTCGGGGGCGGCCATCTGGGCGATCCCCATCCGCATGGGCCCGCGCACCCAGTTGGGACCCCACTCGTGGAACGGGCCGCGCGCCCACGAGCTCGACGTGATCGACGCGTCGGCCATGATCCCCGGGAATTGCGGGTCGTGGCCGAACGCGTCCAATTGCCACGCCGTCGCGGGCGCGCCGCCGAGCACGTCGCGTTGATAGCCGACCCCATAGATCGCGTTGCGGATCGTCGATTCCGCGCTGGTCAGGTTGGTGTTCGGCTCGTTATAGGTCCCGCCGACCAGCTCCAACCGCCCCTCGGTCAGCAACCGCCGGATGTACTCCCGGTCTTCCGGGTAGACGTTCCAGTACGGCTTGAGGTAGTCGAGCTCCGCGAGCACGAACTTGTAGTCCGGGTCCCGGCGGGCCATCTCGAGGTGCGCCTTGACCAGCGCAAGGCCTGGCTCCTGGAAGGGGAACCGGAATCGGATGGCCGTCGCCCACGACTCGGTGTAGGCCGCCTGCGTGTTCCACCACACCGGGTCGTAGTGGAAGTGGGCGATCATGAACAGGCGCCAGCCGGGCTCGGCCACCTCGACATCGAAGGCGAGGCGTGCTGACCTGCCGGCGCCCTCGACGACGACCTCGGCGGCGACGGAGTCGCCCGGCGTCACCGCGGCGTCGACGACGACCCCGATCTCGAGGGCGGCCTGATCACCGGCTTGCAGCGGGCCCACCGATACCGCTGATCCACTCCGAACCTGATCCCCCTCGACGCGGACCCGGGCCGGCTCGGCTTCGTCCCCGTCCTCTGCCACGACCGTGACGCGGACGACCTGGCGGGGCTCGTCCTCCGACCCGATGAACAGATTGGTCGCGGCGGCGCCGAGGATCTCCACTGTCGGTTACCGGGCCTCGCCGGACATGACGGCGACGGCCTCTGCGCTGACGGTGTCGCGCCACGAGTGGGCTGGCTCGTACCCGAGCATCTGCCGAGCCTTGCCGATGGCGAGGAGCGTGTCGTGGTCATCGATCGCGCCCCGCACCGGCACGGACGGGAAGCACGCGCTGAGCAGCTCGGTATCGGGTCGGGCGGCGTTCGTGTCTGCGGCCGCGATGATGCACACCTCGGCCCCCGATATCGGTGCCGTCAGGCTGAGTCGGCAGGCCTGCGCCACGTCCCGCGCATCCACGTATCCCCATACGTTCCACTCGCCGGTGTGGGGGTCGTCCCACGTGCTCGGGAAGTCGTCGTATTCCGCGGGCTCGCGGATCGCGGAGAAGCGCAGGCCGATGAAGGGCATCCCGCTCCACCTCGCGAACTGGGCCGCCATCTCCTCGCCGACGACCTTCGAGAGCGAGTAGCTCGAGTGGGGCCGCAGCGGATGTCCCTCGTCGATCGGGACGTACTCCGGCTCAGGGGCATGGCCCGGCGCTGCCGTGGCATCCAGCAGGTTGCGCGCATGACGGGTGCCGAACGGGAGGCCCAAGACGGTCTCACTCGACGCCCAGACCACGCGCTCCAGTCCCAACTGCGTCGCCGCACTGAACACGTTGTAGGTGGTGAGTGTGTTGATCTCGAACGTCTCGCCGACGGTGCGGATGCCGGGCGCCGGGATGGCCGCGAGGTGCACGACCGTATCGGCCCCGCGCAGGGCTTCGATCGCCTCACCCAGGTCGGTCAGATCCGCGCGGAGATAGCGTCCGACCGGCTCATGGGGCGGGACCACGTCCACATTCAGCACGTCGTGGCCCCCCGCCACCAGGTCCTGGACCACCGCGCGTCCGGCCTTCCCGCTACCACCCGTCACGACCACCGATGCCATCGCCTCGTGCCTCAGTGCCGGTGGTTGGGGAAGCCGTACCGCGGATCGGCCGGATGCTCGTATCGCGGCTCCACGACCGCGAGCTCATGGCGCCGCGCCTCGAGCCAGACGTCGAACGCTCGGACGCGCGCGGCGAGCAGGAGGTCCTGCTCGATCGTCGCGCGCGCGTCCTCGAACGCGACGACGTTCGCGGCATGGCGGTAGAGGTCGGGGTTGCGGTCGTAGTAAGCGCGAACCTCGTCGTCGGAGACCACGACATCGTGCGTGACCGCGAGGACGAGCTGCGAGACCTCGGAGAAACCACGCGCCCGGATCTCGTGGGCGACGATCGATTCCGTGACCAGCTCCCGGACGATCCACCGGCACAGCTCCAGGTACCCGGGACCCTCGGACGGCGGCATCTGACGCCCGCGTGGCCCCAGCCGCATCCGAGCGATCCGCTCCTCCAGGGCGCCGACGGTGATGGGCTGCCCAGCGACCGTCGCGACGTGAAGGATCAACCCTTCACCCCGCCGACCGTGACCCCCTCGACGAAGAACCGCTGCGCGACGATGAAGATCACCACGACCGGAAGGACCACCAGGGTCGTCGCGGCCATCAGCAGGTTGTAGCTGACGTCGTGCTCGCCGGTGAAGAACGCCAGCCCCACCGCCAGCGGGTACTTCGACTGGTCGTGCAGGTAGAGGAGCGGCAGCAGAAACTCGTTCCAGGCCCCGACGGCGGCGAAGATGGCGACCACCGTGACGGCCGGCTTGGTGAGCGGCAGGATGACCTTCCAGAAGGCCTGGAACTCGCTCGCGCCGTCCACACGAGCGGCGTCGGACAGCTCGTGCGGGATCGACAGCATGAACTGGCGGATGAGGAAGATATAGAACGGGTTACCGAAGAACGCCGGCACGATCAGCGGCAGGAACGTGTTGACCCAGGAATCCGAGCCCTGGATCCCGAACGACGGCAGCCTCCCGAAGATGTCGAACAGGGCGACCAGGATCACCGGATAGGGCAGGAAGATCGTCGCCAGGCAGATGTAGAAGACCTGTTCCCGGCCGCGCCAATCGATCCGCGAGAACCCGTACGCGATAAGCGTGTTCGACAGCACGGAGCCGATCGTGATCCCTAATGTGATGATCACGGAGTTGAGGGCGAACAGGAAGAACGGGATGAAGCTGACCGCATCTGGGAAGTTCTGCCAGACGAACGTTTCTGGGATCAGCGTGGGTGGGACCCGCGTCCCTTCGTGGGGCGACTTCAGCGCGCTGACCACCATCCAGTAGAAGGGCACGATGAAGACGAGGGCGAACAGGATCGCCACGACCCGCGGCAGGACCGACCCGGTGAGGAAGCGGGATGACCGGCGCTTGCGCCCTGTGACCGCACGAGCGATCGGCTGCGTAGCGTTGAGGTCCGTCATCTGATGGCCTCGTAGTAGACCCAGCCCCGGGCCCACCGAAAGACGATGACCGCCAGGATCAGGCTTATGGCGAACAGCACGACGGACACTGCGGCCGCGTAGCCCATCTGGCCGAACTGGAATGCCTGCCGGTAGATGAAGTAGACGATCGTCAGCAGCGAGTTGTCGGGTCCTGCCGCTCGCTCACCCCCACCGGTCAGGATGAACGCGGGGGTGAAGATCTGGAGTCCCAATGACAGCCCGATGATCAGGTCGTAGAGGATCACCGGCGTCATCAGCGGCAGGGTGATGTTGAAGAACTTGCGGATCGGTCCGGCTCCATCGATCGAAGCGGCTTCGTACAGCTCGAACGGGATGCCTTTGAGACCCGCCAGGAAGATCAACGCGTACTGACCGGCACCCAGCTGGGCGATCATCACCAGGGCGAGCTTGGTGTACGCCGGATCGCCCATCCAGTTCGGGGACCGCGATCCGACGCTCGTAAGTACGTAATTCAACAACCCGTAGCCCGGGTTCAGGAACACGACGAAGATGAAGGAGATCGCGAAGACCGGGAGGATCGAGGGGAGGTAGTAGATCGCCCGGTAGATGGAAACCTCCCTGATCTTCTGGTTCATCACAAGCGCCAGCGTCATGGCCACGATGACACCGAGCGGGACAGCGAGGGCCGTGTAGTAGAGCGTGTTGGAGACGGCCTTCCAGAAGAGCGGGTCGGCGGCCATGCGCTGGTAGTTCCCGGCCCCGATCGGGATCGGCTCCCTGAGACCCGAGTAGCGCGTCAGGCTCAAGAAGAACGTATAGAAGATCGGGAAGACCCCGAGGACCAAGAAACCGAACAGCCAGGGGCTGATGAACAACAAGCCCATGCGCAGGTTGCGACGCTCGAGCGGGCCCATCCGGTGGCGACCGACTCGTGCGCGTGGGACGGCCGGGGAGGCTTCGGACATCTAGCCGCTTACTGGCAACTCGTCGATTGAGCAAGTCGCGGGGACCGATCGCCGATCCCCGCGACTCGCGATGCTCCCAGTGTCAGCAGCCGACCGCGTCGAGCTGCGGTTGGACCTCGTCCGCGGCCTCCTGCAAGGCGGCCATCGGCTCCTTGGTGTTGAGCTCGACCGAGCCCTGGGCAGACGTCAACGCGTCCCAGTAGGTGGCTCCAACGGCGAGCGGCGGCCTGTTCGTCGCGACGTCGAGGAAGTCGAGGAACGTCTTGTGCTGCTCGTCGTACAGCGAGGCGTCCGTAAGCAGCGCTTTCAGCGTCGGCAGGTGCTTGGTCTCCTTCGTGTACACCGCCTGGCCTTCCGGCCCGGCGAAGTACTGCATGAACTTCCAGGCCTGGTCCGGGGCCTTGGAGTCGGGGATGAGCGCGACGGACCAACCGCCGGCCCACGTGGCGCTCTGGTCGCCTTCCTTGGGAACCGGGATGTAGGTAAAGCCGTATTTCGTGTCCGGCGCGTACTTGGCCATCTCATCGATGCGCCAGTCGCCGGTGACGACCATCCCCAGCTTGCCGGTCGTGAACGCGTTCTGCTGGGCCGGGTTGGTCGGGTCCGGCATGTTTGTGCTGACGAAGCGCGTGATCTTCTCCGGATCGCGCTTCTTTGCGAAGTCGTAGAGGAACTGGAAGCCCGCCACGACACCCGGATCGGTCGGTGTGACCTTGCACGCGGCCGTGTCGGCGAATTTGCCGCCGTACGCGAAGCCCCAGGTGTAGTGCCAGCCCTGGTCCAGGGCACCAGGCTGACCGCCCGGTCCGGGCCCACCCGGGATCCAGCCCATGGTCTCGTAATTACCGCTCGCGTCTTCCTTGGTGATCTTGTCCGCGATCGCCAGGACCTCGTCGATGGTCGCCGGGCCATTGGAGATGTCCAGCTTTGCCGGATCCTCGCCGGCCGCCGTGATCAGGTCCTTGTTGTAGTAGAGCGCCCGCGCGTCCGTGTCGAACGGCAGCGCGAACGTCTTGCCCTGGAACTGTGTCTCGTTCCAGGCGAAGTCCAGGTACTGGTCCTTGAGAGCGCCCGCTTCCGGGAGCTCGGCGAGGACGCCCTCCGCCGCCCGTTGGGGCACCGTGAAGCGGTCCGCAAGGTACACGTCCGGCGCCGCGCCACCCCTGATCGACGTCAGCAGCTTGGCGATGTTCGTCTCCGTGCCGGGGACGATCGTCATCTTCACGCAGATGTCGGGATTGGCCTGGTTGAATGACTCGACCATCTTGGCCATGGTGTCCGAGGCGGGTGGCGTGTGCTCGGTCCAGAACTTGACCTCGGTCGCGCCTGCCTGGCAGGAAGCACCCGTTACGGCTGATCCTTCTGGGCTCGCGCCCGCCGATCCACTCGCGCTCGCCGCAGGGCTCTCGCCGCCGGAGGGGCTCGCGGCCGGGCTCGCCGCGCTGGGCGCGCACGCACCAAGTGCGAGGACGAACACCAGCGTGAAAACGAAGGGGGATCGCCTTAGATAGCCACTCATGTCTCCTCCTCCATAGATCTGCCGGCGGGCGCGCGGAGCGAGCAGAAGCCGGCGGCCAGGTGCAGGCCCGGACCCTCATGCCACCGCGTGATGCGAGGCATCACGCAGGCACGGGTATCTGCCCGCATGTCAGTGAGGAACGCTCGCGAGGAGCGTGTGGCGAGGGCCTGGTACGACGACCAACGGCAGCTCCTCCGTGCGGCCCGTCAGGCCGCCGCCTCCCCGTCGACGGTCTAGACCAGACTAAACCGCAGGAACGTCATCTTGCCCATCCGGCGACCGCGAGTCAAGCCGATCGCGCGCCTCAGGCGGGCACCAATTCGAGTGTCACAGGGCGGACGCTGGACGCGCGGACGACGAGCCGGGTCGGGAGCACGATCCTGGCCACTTCGGAGCGTTTCCCGCCGATCCGTTCGAGCATGACCTGCGCTGCGATGCGCCCGATCCGGTCCCGTGGCTGGGCAACGGTCGTGAGCGGCACCGAGAGGGCGCCCGCCATCGGATCATCGTCGAAGCCAGCGACGGCGAAGTCGAGCGGCACGCGTCTGCCGAGCGTCCGAGCGGCTTCGAGCACCTCGAGCGCGAGATGGTCATGCAGGGCGAACGCTGCCGTCGCGTCGGAGCGAGCCAGGAACTGGCGGATGCGTGTGACGTTGTCCTTGTTGGCGACGCGGTAATCGTCGCCCCATGCCTCCCCCACCGGAAGGCGATCGAATCGCAAGGCAGGATCATCGGCGATGCCCGCCGCCGTCAGCGCCTGCTGGTACCCCTGGAGTCGTTCCGCGACCGACGTCGTCATGAGGTTGTCGGTGGTCACGAACGCGATGCGCCGATGGCCCTGGTCGAGCAGATGCGTGACGACGGTGAAGGCGCCGCCCACGTTATCGGCGAGCACGGCATCGAAGGCGTGGCCGATCAGGTGCCGGTCGATGAGGACGATCGGCAGGCCGCCCGCTGCAAGCCTCGCGAAGAGTTCGGGATCCGGGTCGTAGTCGATCGGATAGACGATGAGGCCGCTGACGCCCTCGTCCACGATCCGTCTGACTCGCCCGGCCTGTTGCTCCCGGCTGGAGCCGTTGCTGCCCGCGAGCATGCTGTAGCCATGGGCGTGCAGCTCGTCCTCGATCCCGTGCATGACCGCGGGCACGTAGGGCATCGCGACCGAGGGGACGAGGACACCGATCACGCGACGACGGTGCTCGATCTTGACCGGCGCAGGACCCCGCACGAACGTGCCACGCGACGGGACCACCTCGGTCAGGCCCCGACGCTGGAGCGCGGCGAGCGCCTGGCGGATGGTCCCTCGGCTGACTCCTAGGTCACGGACCAGCCGAGCTTCCGAAGGCAGCCGGCTGCCCGCTGGGTATTCGCCGTGCTCGATCGCCGTCGCAAGCTTGTCGGCGATCCGGCGATGCATCGGGATGTGCCCGGACGACTCCAAGTCGTCGGTCATGTCGGTCCGCCCCCTCGCGTCCCTGCGTTCGTTCCCTGCCGATCCAGTCTATACCGGTTCGCCCGTCACGCGAATGGCGATCCCGCGCGCGGACGGAGGGCCTGGCCGATCGCGCGCAGCCGCCCGTGCATCCCGCCCATCCACTCGACGTCGGCCGGCAGGTACGCCTTGGGCATCTTGGCGACGATCGTGTAGTTCGCGTCGACCACGTTGGCGATCGGCGAGCGCGAGGCTTGGGTGACCAGCTGGTAGGTGTCCATGAGGGATAGACCGGTGGTCTCGGTGATCCACAGGATCAATTGCGTGTGGGCGATCCGAAAGGCGTCCTCCAGCGGCCGGTACGAGCCGGCGACCATGATCGACTCGTCATCCTCCAGCCGTGGCCAGTCGCAGTACACGCCTTTGATGAGTTCGACGGTGAGCAACGTGTCCATGGCGCCCTCGACGGCCACGCCGCATACCTCACCCTCGCCCATCGTGTAGTGCCCATCGCCGATCGAGAACAGCGCCCCCGGCACATTGACACCAAGGTAGATCGTGGTGCCGGCCTGGGTCTCCGGGGTGTCCATGTTGCCGCCGAACGCCTCGGGCACCAGCACATTGCGGGCCTCGCCCGCCGCCGGCGCCACGCCCACCGTGCCCAGGAACGGTCGCAACGGAAGCGCGGTCTCGAAGTCGGAATCGAGTGCGCGATAGATGACCTGGCCCTTGGCCTTGTCCACGGTGTAGACCCAGGTCTTCTCCGGCAACGCTGGCTGCAGCGTGGGCGTGAACTTCGTGCCCGTCAGCGATCCGAACAGTGGGATCGTGGTCGAGACGGCCCAGTCACGTGCCGGCTGGACGTCGATGAGGTGGATCGCGAGGGTGTCGCCGGGTTCGGCCCCCTCGACGTGGAACGGACCCGTCTGCGGGTTGATGAACGGGTACTGGATCGACGTGCTGGGCAGGTCGCTGCTCGAACGGATGCTGCCACCGAACGCGTCTTCGGTGTACAGGTCCAGGACGTCGCCCGGACGCACTCGCATGATCGGCTCGACGCCACCGAAGGTCCACGCGAATTGGTCCGGTGTGGGCACGAACCGGGTGATCGGTGCCGACTTGCTCATCCGAGACCCTCCTCCTCCAGCGGGTGGAGCGACCATGACCAGCGGTATTCGCCCGGTCCAACAAGGTACTCGGGCAGCGTGTCCGGGCCGCAGCTCGCGGTCCCAAGACCTCGATGGGCGGCATCGAGGTGGATCACGGTCTCCGGCCGCGGGGTCAGGTCCACGTCGTGCGTCGCTGCCGCCAGGTCGGCCGCCCGGAAGTGCGTCGCCGAGACCTGACGCGGCCGGTCGAGCGTGATCCGCAGCCCGTGACCCGTGGCGTCGCGCAATTGCAACCAGCGGACGTCGGCGCGGCCACCGTTCTCCTGCGGCCTGATGTAGGGGACGTACTGCTCGCTGACCGTCGACCGCCAGCGACCGACCGCGCCGCCGCGCCGCCGATCCGGGTAGGTCTCGTGCGGGCCGCGGCCGAACCACTCGAGCCGCTCGAGACCGGGCACCACTTCCAGCAGGGAGCCGACCCTGGCCAGATCGACCAACTCGTCCGGGATCCGGACGGACTCCTCGATGAGGACCCCGCTGTCCGGCAGGCCGGTGAACCGCTGCTCATGGCGGATCAGGATGCCGGCGGCCGTGCGGATCTCGTTGTGTACGGTCATCGTCGCCCCATCTCGCTCGATCGCTCCGACCGTCCTCGTCAGGTGGGCGACGCCCCAGGCGGCCCACCGGTCGGCCAGACCCGCGATCCGGTCGTTGTCGGTCGGGGCACGCCAGAGGGCGAGCGCAGGCGGTCTGCTGAGGAGCGCGTGGCGGAGGCTGCCGTCTTCATCGACGTCGACCGGCGCGGCCCCATCGTCACTGACGCCGTTGCGGGCAGTTCCCTCTGTCAGTTGCAGCTGGGCCCAGCAGACCTCGAACCCGGCGTCGGCCCAGCCCTGGGCTTCGCGGGCGACGAACCGGATCGTGAGCCAACGCTCGCCACCGACCCTGACCGCCGCCCCGAAAGGCAGATCGAGTTGCGCCTGTTCGCCGGGGCCGAGAGTCGGCAGCTCAAGCTCGCCGGTGTCAACGCCACCACCGTCGCGGGTCAGCTCGTAGCGCGCTTCGAGCCAGCTCAGGTCCCTGAAGTCCTGACTGTTCTCGATCTCCAGCCGGCCGGACGACTCCAGGAGGAGACGCACTGGCGCCGCGAGCTGTTTGTGCTCCCACAGGGCCGGCTTCGGGCGGCGATCGGGCCAGACCAGCCCGTCGATGCAGAAGTTGCCGTCGTTCGGCTGGTCGCCGAAGTCGCCGCCGTACGCCCACCGCTGACGGCCTCCGGACAGGCTTTGGACGAGGCCGTGATCCCACCATTCCCAGATGAACCCGCCCTGCAGCCCCGGTGTTGCCTCGATCGCGTCCCAGTACTCCGCGAGCGTGCCGTTGCTGTTGCCCATCGCGTGGGAGTACTCGCACATGATCAGCGGGTGGCGCTGCCGGCCCGACCGGGCGTGGTCGACGACCGATTCGATCGTCGGATACATCGGGCTGGTCAGGTCGCTCACGGCCTGGTCGCTCGACCAGTCGAGCCGGATCGCGCCTTCGTAATGGAGCGGACGGCTCGGGTCGTAGTGGCGTACCCAGGCCGCTGCCGCGTCGTGGTTCGGTCCGTAGCCCGACTCGTTGCCGAGCGACCACGCGATGACCGACGGATGGTTCTTATCGCGCTCGGCCATCCGCGAGACCCGCGCGATCCAGGCATCGAGATAGCGCGGGTCGTCGCACAACGTGTCCTGGAACGCGTGCAATTCGATGTCCGCCTCGTCGATCACGTACAGACCGAGATCGTCGGCCAGATCGAGGAGGGCGGGGTCGTTGGGGTAGTGCGACGTCCGAACGGCGTTGAACCCGAACTGTTTCATCTGGATGAGGTCGGCCCGCATCGACTCGGCCGACACCACCCGGCCGGTGTGCTGGTCGAAGTCGTGGCGATTGACCCCGCGGATCAGCACGCGCCGGCCGTTGATCAGCAGGTCGAGCCCTCGGACCTCGACCCGCCGGAAGCCGATCCTCAGCTCGGTCTCCTCGACGACCCGCCCCGTCGGCCCGACCAGGCGCAGCGTAAGCGGGTACAGCACGGGCCCCTCGGACGACCAGGCCCGGACGTCCCCGATCTCGACGCGCCAGCGGACGGAACCGTCCGGTGGAGCCTCGGCCCGCAACTCGACTCCGGCACCGTCGCCGACTGTCGCCTCGACGCGCCACCCCGGCTCGGGGGCCGACGGGAAGCCGACGCCGACGCATAGGTCGAGCGTGCCGGTGCCGAGGTCGTCGGCTAGACCGGCGATCGCCCGGACGTCGGCGAGGTAGACAGGCCCCGTCGCGTAGAGGAAGACCGAGCGGGTGATCCCGCCGTGCCACCACTGGTCCTGGTCCTCGATGTACGTCGCGTCAGACCACTTGATGACCCGGAGCGTGATCCTGTTCGGTCCGGGCCTGACGAGGGACGTGACCTCGAACTCGGCGGCGAGGTGTGAGTCCTTGCTGAAACCGACATCCGCCTCGTTGACGTGCACCATGAGGACGCTCTCGGCGGCTCCGACATGGAGCACGATCCGCCGACCCGCCCACGAGTCGGGTACGTCGACCGTTCGTTCGTAGAGCCCGGTCGGGTTGACCTCCGGGACGTCGGGCGGCCGGCCCGGGAACGGCATCTGGACGTTGGTGTACTGGGGTCGGTCGTCGACGCCCTGCATCGTCCAGCAGCCCGGGACGGTCGCGGTGCCCCAGTCAGGACCAGCACGAGCCTCCGGGTCGCGGAGCAGCTGGAAGCGCCATTCGCCGTCGAGGTCGATCCGGTCCGGGTGCGCGACCGAATGCATCGGCAGCCGGTGGAGCCCCGTCAGTTCGGGGGCCAGCCAGGGTCGGACCGAGCTCGCTGCGCCGGTCAATGGGGTCGTCGCGTCGAGCGCCCGCGCGCCCTTACCTGGACGCCGACCTCGGCGGGATGGATGAGCTCGACCCCTCGGAACATGGTGTCTCGATTATCGATCTCGTTGGGACGGACACCAGCCCCGTCAACCTGCTGATCACTGGCAAGCTGGCGGCGGCCTGGCCCCCGGACCGGTCGGTCGGGCTGATACCTTCCGCCGATGGAAATGCCAGGAGGGTCCAGCGCGCTCGCGTCCTCCGTCGTCGATGTCATCGGGCAGACGCCTCTCGTCGAGCTGTCCCGCCGAAGTACCTCTCGACAGACCTCTGGCCGGAGTAGTCCTACTCGGCTAGCACGGTATCGGTCGGTGGAAGGGTGGCTCCCGGTCCGACCAGGATGTCGACCCCGAAGCTGTCTTCCCTCATGCCGTCCGCTAGGTAGCCGCTCACCCAGACTCGAGTGGGGACCCGGCGTCGTGTCGCGCGGGATCCGGACATCGTGTCACTACGGACCCGGTCGAAGAGGTGCTGGCCATCCCAAGGACCCGACAAGGTCGAGGCCAGCACTCTCCCTGGGTGGGGAAGGTGTCGATCGTGATGACAACGTGGCCCTTGGGCAGGAATCCCCCCGCTCGTACCGTCACGCGCTGTCCAGGCATGACGGTCTCGTCGTCGATGGTGATACCGAGGGGCGAGAGGGAGACCACGACGAACGCCTCGGCCCAGCAATCGTCGCTCGCCTTCACGGTGACACTCTGTTCACCGGCCCGGGCATCGGTCGGGACGATACCGGTCACCATCGCGGCGCCGTGACCGTCCGTCATTCCGGTGCCGATCTGCGGCTGACCGACACCTATGTCGAAGATGGACCCGAGGAACATCGTCACCGTGACATTCGGTGGAAACCCACTGATCGGGACGCGGACAGGGCCGCCAACGTGTACGTAGGTCGTGTCGGCATTTACCCAGCCGGACTCGCACACGATCGACGGAGGTTCGGGCAGCGATGGTGTCGTGGTTGGCTCCGGGACCGACGTCGGTGTCGGGGTCGGAGCCAGTGTCGGCTCAGGTGTCGCGGTCGGAGTGGGCGTCACTGGCTGGTTCGGCGTGGCTGTCGGCGTCGGCGAGGGCGTCTCGTCCGCACGGACCGGAGTCGTCGTGGCCATCGCGAAGGCCAGCACGGACGTGATCGCGACCGCAGCGACCCACGAACTGTTTTGTCGACTCTGGCGCATGGCTCGAACCTCCTGACGAGCACATGACGCCGATCACTCGTGGTTCTTGCACCTGACGCAGTCGTGCGTCACCCCCACGTCACGACGACGCGGACCGTGCACACTCGATGGTCCGTCGGCGCAGAGCGCGACAGAAGGAGGGTCGAACCGTGTGCTGCATCATCGCCGCGCTGTTCGCGTTCGGTCCGCGGGCGGCCATCCTGGTCTGGTGGCTGGTCGACCAGGTCCGCTGGAACCAGGCGTTCGACACGTTCCTCTGGCCGCTGGCCGGCTTCCTCGTCGCGCCGTGGACGACCCTGATGTACGTGGTCGTGTTCCCGGCCGGCATCACCGGGTTCGACTGGATCTGGCTCGCGATCGGAGTCGCGTTCGACCTTTTCTCGTGGTCGGGTGGCGCCTACACCGGCCGCAATCGCTACTCGACGTACCGCGCCTGATCGTTCAAGTCTTCTGCGCGGCGAGCGGGAGTTCCAGGACAGTCGCCCCCGACTCGCTGGCGATCGACCGCCACGATCGATCGCTCGTGATCACGAGTTCGGTATCCACCACGCGCGCTGAAGCCAAGATCAGCGCGTCCGGCATGCGCAGGCTGGTCAACGCGCGGATGCGAGCGCCCTCGCGGGCGACCTCGTAGTCGATCGGAACGATCCGTATGTCCGCGAAATGGCGCAGAAAGCCCTCAGCGATGGCCACGGCTGCTGATCCCTGGCGGAACGGGCGAACGAGGATCTCGCCCACGGTGATCGCCGAGACCGACGCCTGATTGCGGCCGGAAGCGACGAAACCATCGAACAGCTGCTCGGCATCGGCGCTCGCCGGTTCGCCGCCTACGAGGTAGGCAAGGACGACCGAGGTGTCGATCAGCAGCGACGCACCGGCTGGGATGCGCGTCGCGAGATCGCCTCGAGCTGCGCGGGTCACCCGCGCTTCCAGCTTCCGCGCTCCCCCGCCAGATAGTCGGCTGTGTCGCCGTAGACATCGCGCAGCGTGCTCGCGTAGCTCTTCCGGATCCGGTGGAGGCGGATGGTGTCGGGCTCCTCGGGCGAGACTTCGACGAGGAAGCGGTCCCCTTGTCGGAGGCCCACGGCGTCGACGACCTCTTCCGGGATCGTGAGTTGGCTCTTCGCACGCAAGCGCGCCTCGGCGTTGGCGGGTCGGTTCATGTCGGAGACTGTACGGCTGAGTCGTACTGGCGGTCAAGCGGTAGGAATCAAGTCAAGGTCGTCGTACGACTCGCTTCTGGCATGTCAGCGGTCGCGGGCCGATCGACCCTAGCCGTCGCGGTCGGTGGAATAGGTCGCGACCATCACGCCAGTCGACGTCGTCTTCGAGTCCTGGAGCTTGAGGCCGGCGTCGGGCACGCCGTCATCGAATAGCCGCTGACCCGTACCGAGCACGAGCGGGTGGATGAGCAGGATGTAGGCATCGACCAGCCCGTCCTTCATCAACCCGCGCAGGAGCTTGCCACTACCGAGCACGACGATGTCCTTGCCCGGCCGCTCTCGGAGCTTGGCGACTTCCTCGTTCACGTCGCCCTTGATGAGCGTCGAGTTCGGCCACGGCAGCGGCTCCTCGAGCTTCGTCGAAGCGACGTACTTCGGTGAGGAATTGAGCATGTCCTTGAACGGACCGCCCTGCTTGTTCCACGACTCGAGCAGGTCCTCGTAGGTCCGCCTGCCGAGCAGCAGGGCCTCCGTGTTCGCCATGCCCTCGGCGGCGAGCTTGCCGGACTCCTCGTCGGCGTACTTTGCGGCCCAGCCGCCGTGCTCGAACCCGCCGCGGGTGTCCTCGTCGGGCCTGCCGGGTGCCTGCATGACGCCATCGAGCGTGACGCTGGTGAATGCGACGACTCGTGCCATCGTCGACCTCCTTCTAGAAGCTGCCGGTCGCGATCGCGGCCGTTAAGCGATCACTGACAGACCAAGGCAGCGCGACGCCCGTCAAGAGCGAACGTTCGAGATCCCACCACGCTCGCACTCGTCACTTCACCGTGACGGCACCGAGGCGGACGCGACTGTCGCGCCGGCACGGGCGCCCTCCGAGGTCGCGTCCATCAGCGTCCGGGGCGAGAGGGCGTCGCCGACGACCGTCACCGGCAGGCTTGGCGCCGTTGAGGCGAGATCGTCGCGGAGCGTCGTAAGCGCCTTGCGGCGTCCGGTGATGACGATCAGACCGACACCCTCGCGCTGCTCCTGCTGCTCGCTGTAGAGGTGGCGCAGCGTGACGACGCCACCGTCCAAGCTCGAAACGCCCGCGAGGTTCGGGCTGAGCCGCACGCCATCGCGCGCCAGCTTCTGCAGCACGAGCGGCGACTGCGTGGCGTCGATCAGGTCGCCGACCGACTTGAAGGTCGTCGCGATCTCGACCTCGAAGCCGGCGGCGATCAGGACTTCGGCAGCAGTCGGCGCGAGTTGCTGGCCGTCGTCATCGAGGATGAGCGCCGAGCCGGATGTCGGGTCGGGAAGGTCGGCCCCTTCGAGCAGCTCGTCGACATCGAGAACCGGCACCGGACCGGGGATACGCGCCTCCGGCCGAAGGATCGAGCCCGTCGCAACGATGACGGCGTCGGGCTTCTCGGCGAGCACGGCCGCAGCGTCCGCTTCGACGCCCACCCGGATCTCTGCCGCCGGCTACATCTGCCTCCTCGCGCAGCCAGTCGACATACAACGCCCAGCGATCGCGACCGGACCGCAGCCCCGCCAGCCGAGCGCGACCGCCGAGCTCGGACCGCCGCTCGAACAGCACGACGTGGTGACCCCGCTGAGCCGCCGCCCGAGCCGCCTCCAGCCCGGCCACCCCTCCCCCGACGACCACGACTCGTGCCGGCTCCTCGACCGGCGAAGCATCCGCCAGCCCTGGATTCCGGATCGCCGGATTGACCGAGCAGTACATCGGCATGCCCGTGTACAGCCGGCCGATGCAGCCGTCGTTGAGCCCGATGCACGGCCTCGGCCGCCGACCATCCGCGACCTTCGATGGCAGGTCGGGGTCGGCGATCATCGCCCGCGTCATCGCCACGAGATCGACCCCGCCGGCCAGGACCTCCTCGGCCATCGACGGCTCGACGTTCCGCCCCGCGACCAGCGTCGGCACGCCGACCTCGCGCCGGAACCGGATCGCCCGCTCGTTGAAGACGCCCTCGGGCAGCATGTCGCCCGGGACGAAGTAGCCCGTCGACAGCCGAGACGCGCCGGTCCCAGCCGCTGACACTGAAGAGGTCGACTGCCCCGGTCGACGCCAGCACCCGCGCGATCTCGATCATCTCGTCCGGGCCCAGACCGCCGGTCAGGCATTGGTCCAGCGTCATCCGGAACCCGACGATGAACCGGTCGGACACCGCGGCCCGCACGGCCAGCAGCACCTCGCGCGCGAGCCGCGTCCGGTTTTCCAGCGAGCCGCCGTAGGCGTCGGTCCGGGTGTTGACCAGCGGGTCGAAGAACTGCTCGAGCAGGTGCCCGCCGTACGACGTGACCTCGATGCCATCGAGCCCGCAGCGCTCGAGCCGGCGGGCGACGTCGGCGAAGCGCTCGACGATGGCCGGCAGCTCGTCTGGTCGCGAGCGGCACCGGCACCTCCATGTGGACGCCCTCGGGCAGGTCCGACGCGGCGCGCAGCGGGATGCCCGAGATGACCGACGTGCCGCGCCGGCCCATGTGTGTCGCCTGCGAGATCACCAGCGCGCCGTGCTCGTGCACGCCGTCGGCCAAAGCCCGGAGCGCCGGCTCGTTGCGCTCATCCCAGAGGGCGATCGAGCCGTACGACGCTTCGGTCGACGGGTCGACCGACGCCGACCCGAACGTCATCACCAGCCCGCAGCCGCCGGCCGCCTTGCGGACGTGGTAATCGACCTCGCTGCGGTCGATCAGCCCGTCGCGGCTCCAGCCGGTCGCATGCGGCGTCGAGACGATGCGGTTCCGCAGCTCGCGCCCGCGGATCTCGAACGGCGACAGGAGAAGTGGGTAGCGCACGGCGGCATCCACGGGCCTATGGACGCGTCGTCTGGGGCTGGACGGCGACCTCGTTTCCCCGGACCGCCCCGTTGTTGATCTCGATCCGATACAACACGGTGCTTCCGATTATCCGACCCGACACACCACCCAAGGCGTTCCCCTTGACCGCGCAGGCAGGCCGTCGCATCCTACCGGCGCCAGCCGGCAACGCTGCCGGTTCGAGGACGATGCCCACCGCCAGCGATGCCAGTTCGAGCCGAAGGCCCTGGGTGGTGCGGTGTCGGAGCGCGATCGAGCCGGCGCGGGTCGACCCTGAGATGGCACCGTGGATCGCGTCTCGTTCGGTCCATCAGGTGACCTAGTGGCGATGGAGGCTCGCGCGAGGAGGCGCGAGCCGCGGCCAGCCCGGTTTCGCAGCTTCGAGACTGCAAGAACGAAGGAGGTGGCAGAGCCAAAAGCGGCGTCGACCGCGGGCCCACACCGCGGTTCCGAGCGCGCAGAGGAGGATCCCGGATGAGGAACAGATCACTGGTGCTGCTCGGGGTGATGGTCATCGCCTTCGCAGCCGCCTGCCAGGGCGCCCAGCAGGGCGGGAAGCCCGCGAAACTGACGGTCGCGGCCCTCCAAGGCGATGAGAGCCTCGGCTTGAAGGCGATCGCCTCGAGTTGCGGGACGCAGATCGGGACGACGATCGAGTTCGTCGACAATCCCTACGACGCCCTGTACGAGAAGCTCGTCACCACCTTCCAGGCGAACGACGCCACGTTCGACCTGGTGATGATCGACGATCCGTGGATGCCGAAGTTCGGCACTGACGGATCCTTCCAGGACCTTGGCCAGTTCGGCATCAAGAGCGATCCCGACATCGCGCAGATCGTCTGGGACGTCGGCACCTGGCCGCCCCCGCACGGAGCCGTGCCGCCGAGCGAAAAGGGCAAGCCGGCCCAGCTGCTCGGCGTGACCGTCGTCGGGAATGTCGAGATGTTCATGAACCGAAGCGACGTGCTGCCTGCCCCCAAGACCTACGACGAGGTGCTGGCGAACGCGAAGGCCCAGGACAAAGCCGACTTCGCGGGCTACATCATCCGTGGGAAGGCCACGAACCCCGTGACCGCCGACTTCCTGCCGATCCTCTGGTCGTTCGGTGGGGACGTCTTCGATGACGACTGGAACGTCGTCTTCGACAACGACGCGTCCAAAGCGGCCATCAAGTTCCTCGTCGAGGACCTGAAAGCCGCAGCTCAGGATGACCCGGCCAACACGGATGCCGCAGACCGATCGCAACTCTTCTCCACGGGGAAGGGTCTGCAGTCGTCCGTCTGGCCAGGCGAGATCGCCGGCATCGTCAACAACGCGGAGACATCGCAAGTCATCGGCAAGGCCGAATACACGCCGATCCCGGCCGGCCCATCCGGCAAAGGCATCGGCATGATGGGCAACTGGATGCTCGCCATCCCGAAGGCATCGAAGAACGGGGCCACCGCGGCCGAGTTCATCAAGTGCGCGATGTCCGCCGACTCGCAGAAGACCATGGCAGCCAACAAGGGCATCCCGTCGCGGACGAGCGTCTTGAACGACGCCGAGCTCGGCAAGACCAACCCGTACTTCCCTGTCCTGGCGCAGGCCCTCACTGTGCCTCCCAACTGGCGTCCTCGGACCGACCAATGGAACGCCGTCGAGAAGATCATCGGAACGCACCTCAACAACGCCCTTGCGGGTGGTGAGACGGCCGATGATGTCGCGACAAAGGCGTCGGCAGAGATCCGGACCCTGATGCAGGGAGCCGGCTACCCGACCAAGTAGTCCAGTCATAGCGGAAGTGTCGAAGGCCGGCCGGCCCGCGGTCCTTGGATCGCGGTCCGGCCGGCCACGCTATCCCTCATGACGACGATCGCTGCGCGCCTCCGTATCGGACCGGGCGCCACCGCGACCAGGCCCGAGCGGCTGGCCTTCCGGCTGCTGCTGCCCGTCTTCGGGACGGTCGTGGTAGTCGCCACCATCCCGTTCGTCCTGGCTGTCATCGAGTCGGTCACGCGCGGCGGGGAGTTCGTCGGTCTCGCGAACTACATCCGGGCGCTGAGCAACCCGGCGCTCGCGGAATCCGTACGCCAGACGGCGATCTACGGTCTCATCGTCGTCCCATCCGAGATCCTGCTCGGGATGGGCCTTGCCCTGCTCGTCCACAGGACGATCCGCTCGGCAGCCGTGAAGGCGGCGATCTACGTCCTGGCCATCATCCCGATCGTCATCCCCGGCGTCGCGGCTGGCGTGATCTTTCGGCTGATCTATGCACCCGAATACGGCCTGCTGAACTTCATCCTCGAGCAGCTGGGGATCATCCAGCAGCAGATCCTCTGGCTGTCGGTGCCACCGCTTGCGATGCTTTCCGTGGCCAGCGTCGACATCTGGCAGTGGACGGCATTCGTCTATCTCGTCCTCTTCGCCGCGCTCCAGACCGTGCCACACGAAGCCGTCGAGGCGGCCCAGGTGGACGGGGCCACCTCATGGGCCCAATTCCGCCACATCGAGCTTCCCTTCATCCGACCGCTCGTGCTGCTGGTGCTGTTCTTCCGGATCGCCGACGTCCTACGGGTCTTCGACCACGTCTTCATCCTGACCGGCGGCGGGCCCGGCACGACGACCGAGTTCCTCAGCCTCTACCTGTACCGGATCGCCTTCAAGTTCTCGGATCTTCCGCAGGCGGCAGCCCTGGCGGTCATGATGATGGTCGGGATGACGCTCTTCTACACGGTCATCCTCCGCTTCACGCCACTCGAGGCCGACTGATGCGACGGGGACGTCCGATGAGGCGGCTTCTGACGGTGATCGGGTTGCTCGCCGTCGGGCTCGTCTTCGTCTTTCCGCTCTACGTCCTGCTCGCGACGTCGCTCAAGCCCAAGGCCGAGCTCTTCCTGGGCGAGCCAACGCTGATCCCCCAGAGCCCGACGCTGGCGGCCTACGAGGACGTGCTGTTCGGCCGGAACATGATCACGCTGCTCGCGAACAGCGTCATCGTGGGCCTTGCCTCGACCATCCTGGCGCTCATCATCGCGATGGCGATCTGCTACCCGATCACCCGCCTGCCGACCACCCGCCGGACCCGGGCGAGCGTCATGAACTGGGCGCTCTCACTCCGGTTCCTGGCGCCGATCGCGGTCGTCATCCCGTACTTCACGATCGTCCGCACGCTCGGGATCTACAACCAGCTGCCAGCGCTGATCCTCGTCTACACGATCTTCAACCTGCCGCTGTCGATCTGGATGCTCAGGGGCTTCCTGCGCGAGATCCCACTCGAGCTCGAGGAGGCCGCCTTGGTGGACGGCGGCTCTCGCTGGCAAGCGTTCCGCCACGTGCTGCTGCCGTTGAGCCGGATCGGCGTGCTGGCTGCCGGGATCATCGTCTTCGCTTTCGACTGGGCCGAGTTCCAGTTCGCCTTCATCCTGACCGCGACACCTCAGTCCCAGACCTTTCCGGTCGGCGTGGCCGGGCTCGTCACGCAGTTCGAGATCATCTGGAACGAGATGGCCGCAGCAGCGGTCATCGCGATCGTCATCCCGGTCATCGTGATGTTCCTGGCGAGGCGCCATGTCGCGACCGGGCTGACCTTCGGCGCCATCCGCGAGAAGTAGCGAAGGGGAAAGGCGATCGATGTCAGGGGCCGACCGCCGTTCGGCGACCCGCATCTACCTCAACGGCGCGACCATCATGACCACGAGCACCGCACGTCACATCGAGGTCGCCCGTGCGGCCGGCTTCGATGGGGTAGAGGTCCGTGCCGAGCGACTCCTCGACGCGCCTGACGAGGTCAGCGAGGCGGCCGGCACCGTCGAGCCGGGCGAGGTTTGGAGCCTGAACGGGATCCAGCTCCAGCTTGGCTCCGACGGTCGGCTCGATCGGCGAACGACTCGAGGCCGAGCTGCCGCCACGGCTCGGGATCTGTCGATCCCTCGGTGCGTCATATCTCCTCGTCGTTCCGCCGCGGGCCCCGGGCGCCGAACGTGCCCCGTCGGTGGCAGCGATGCGCGATGGCCTCGCCCGCATCCGGGATGCCGCCGCGCCGATCGGGGTCGGCACGGCGTTCGAGTTCCTGGGTTTCAGGGATTGCCCGATCGACACGCCGGCGCTCGCGGCCGAGGTCGTGTCGGCCGTGCCGGGCGTCGAGCTCGTGCTGGACTCGTGCCACTGGCACGCCAGCGGCGCCGGCTCGCTCGACGGATACCCGGTCGATCGTCTTGCGATGACCCACCTCAACGACGCACCGGCCAAGCCGCCGCGCGAGATCGAGGATGCGGATCGTGTCCTGCCGGGGGCGGGCGTGATCCGTCTCTCGGACCTGGTGGCGGACCTCACCGGACGGGGCTACCTCGGACCGTGGAGCCTCGAGACGTTCAACCCCGCGTACTGGGCGGACGACCCCAGCGAGATCGCCAGGACCGGCCTGCGTCTCCTCCGGGACCTGCTTGGGTCGCCCGCGGCCGGGAGCAGGGCATGAAGATCGCCCTGCTGGGCGCCGGCCGGATCAGCGTGGCAGCATCGCGCTCGCGGATCGAGCATCGCCCGGTCCGCCTCGCGGAGATCGTCCGAGAGGCGTCTCGATGAGCGACGGATCAACGCCGGCGGAACGAGAATCGACGGGACGCGTTCGCCGATCACATCGGCTCCGTGGCCAGTGGCACCTTCGAGCTGGCGGCGATCGCGATCGGGCTCAAGCTCGGTCTCTACCAGGCTCTGCGGGACGGCGGACCCGCGACCTCGATCGAGCTCGCGGAGCGAGCGGGCGCGAGTGAGCGACCGATCCGTGAGTGGCTCGAGCACGGCGCGGTCACCGGCCTGCTCGACGTCGTCGAGGATGCGGACGACCCGACGGCCCGCCGTTTCGGACTCTCGGCGGCGCCATGCCGAGGTCCTGTTGGATCGCGACTCGCTCGCTTACAAGGCACCGACCGCGACCCAGGTCCTGTCGGCGCTGGCGTCGATGCCCAACGTCCTGGAATCGTTTCTCACGGGCGCCGGCTTCGCGTACGGCAACGCCGGCGAGGACATGCGCGTCGGCGAAGGGGAGGCGAATCGACCTTCCTACCTGGGTCCGCTCGGCCGGGACTGGCTGCCGTCGATCGAACCGCTCCATCGCCGCCTCCTGGCCGATCCACCGGCTCGGATCGCGGACGTCGGCTGCGGCCTCGGCTGGGCGAGCATCGGCGTCGCGCTGGCCTATCCGCGTGTCCGCGTCGATGGCCTCGACCTCGACGGTCCGTCGATCGAGATGGCCAAGGAGCAATGCCGATTCCACGGGCGTCGCCGATCGCGTGCGCTTCTTCGTTGGCGATGCCGCCACGCCCGGCCTCGAGGGCCCGTACGACCTCGTGATGATGCTCGAGGCCTTCCACGACATGGCCCATCCGGTGCGCATCCTCGCGGAGCTCAGCCGACTCCTGACCGACGAAGGCAGCATCCTGATCGTCGACATGAAGGTCGGTGAGACGTTCCGGGCCCCCGGCGACGTCCTCGAGCGGTACAACTACGGCTGGAGCGTCATGGACTGCCTGCACGTCGGCCTGCAGGATGGAGGTCGGGGCACGGGCACCGTCATGCGGCCCGCAACGCTCCGGGCGTACGCCCTCGAGGCTGGCCTGTCAGGGTTCGAGATCCTGCCGATCCAGCATGACCAGTGGCGCTTCTACCGCCTATGGCCTCAGGCGGTGGCGCCGCCTGCGTGATGGGTGCCCAGGGATCGCGTCTCCACTACTTCGAGAGCTGCCCGCGGATGGCACCGGCTGGGTAGTCGATGTTGTGGACGTTGACGTAGTAGTCCGCGGGATTCGAGGCGATGTCCTTGGCCAGCGAGCGAACGACCTCGACACACCCACTCGACGACCCCTCGCTCGGTGCTTGGAGCGGCACGACGACCGGACCATTGACCCCCGCCGGCGCGTGATGGATGTGGGCAGCGATCGCCGTATCGATGCCAGTCACCGTGAGTTCGTAGCAGACGACGCCCTTTCCGGTGTTGACCCTAACGACGACCGTGCCACTGCCGTCGGGATCGGCCGACGGGACCTCGGACGCGCCCGTCAGCGACGCCGTGAGAGCAGGGGCGGCGACAACGGGAGCGGCGAAGAGCGCCGCTGCGAGCGCGGCAACGACGAGACTCGTGAGCGGTAGGCGGCGATGAAGCATGACGCTGTCCTCCCTCAGGTTGCCATCGACCCCGGACTCCTAGCGTAGTCGGTCGGCGTCACGTCCTGTCGCGATCGACCCGGCGGATCCGGCGTCGATCGACGACGGCGATGGCCTCGATCTCGATCAAGTATCCGGGTTCTGCCAGGGTCGCCACTCCCAGGAGCGTGTCTGGCGGCTTGTGGTCACCGAAGACCGCGATCCGAGCATCCGATATCAGCGGCAGGTACTCGGGTCGATAGTCGACCACGTAGATCGTGATCTTGGCCACCTGGTCAGGCCTCGCTCCGGCAGCGGCCAGGGCGCGGCCGAGGTTCGAGAATGCCTGGCGTGCCTGCACGGCCAGGTCGCCAGGACCAACGAGCCTGCCCGTGATGTCATCGGCTACCTGCCCGGCGATGAACACGAGCCGGCTCCCGGTCGCCACAGCGACGTGGGTGTAACTCGACGGCGTCGGCAGATCGTCAGGATCGATGAGCTCGACCGGCATCAGTCGCGCGGGCGGCCTGCGGCCAGCGCCTTCTCCGACTCAGTGCCTGGCACGGCGGAATCCAGGTACGAATAGGTTCCTGTGGCCTGGAGTCCGCGCGCAGCCGTGACGCATTCGGCATGACGAACAGGCCCCTGGGCATGCAGGGCGCGGAAGCGTTCGCCCCGGTCGGTCACGGCGTTCGTGGTCATCGCCGCCATCCTCTCATTGCACGTCCTTGGCGGCACGCGTCGCGGAGAAGGACGACCGGTGTCGTCGTGTGGGCGGGGCAGTCCGTCTGCCTCAGTCGTCGTAGTTCGTGTCGATCCAGCTGTCGAATTCGGTCGGGATCCCGAGGGCTGTGGCGAACAGCTCCAGCTCCAGATCCGTCTTGAAGCGCGCCGCTACGAGGGCCACGACGTCATCGCCCGGCGCACCGCCTAGCGCGGCGAGAAGCCCTGGTACATACGGGGCACGAACCGTTCGCGACCATTCGTACTCCATCGCACCGGGCTGTAGCGTTTCGATATCAGGTCCTAGATCCTGGCCTGACCAGACGAGATCCCCTGAGTCGATCAGCGTGACGATCACAGACTGGGTCGTGGCCGCGGAGGGCGGGATCTGCTTGCCGGCGGCCGCTGGCTGCGACCGTCGATCATTCGGTGTCACCTTTGCTCCAAGTCGTTTATTCAATCCGCCTCGATTCAGCACCCTTCATCCGACCTGGGCATCGGTCGAACCAAGCAATCCGACCGGCACAGGGTTGCCACAAACCGGCAGCAGACCCTCCTAGTGGGACCCGCCGACGTAGGTACGAGCGAGCGGAGCCGGTCATCGCGACTCCGCTCGCGATCCTGCGCACTGACGGAGGGAGGCCGTCTGAGGCAGGCTTGTCTGGTCTGCATCGAATGGTGGGCCAGGCCGCCCCGCCTGCCATCGACCAATGGCGGCAGTCTCATGCGCGAACGGCTGCACGGTTCCGGCAATGGTCGTGGTCGCGGTGGCGTGCGCCGGATGGCGCAGGATCGCGCCGACACCACCGGGGGAATCAGAAGACCGGGGCCTCCGCGTGGAGACCCCGGTCCTTTCTAGAGACGCTGGGAGCTAGGGCTTGACGTGGCCTCCGTTGCTGACGCCGGCGCCGTAGATGTTCATCTCGTTGCCGGCGATCTTGTTGTTCCGACGCTGTGACGCGTGCCGGCCGTCGATAGAGCAGCAGGCCCGTGGCCTCGGTGTCCGTCCGGCGTGTAGTCGAAGCCGCTGACGGTGTTGTTCTTCACGGTGGCGTTCGCGCCGTTCCTGATCACGATGCCGTTCTGGGCGATGTAGTCGATGGGACCCTCGCCGGTGACGACGTTCTTCTGGACCGTCGCGGAGGTCTTGACGCTGGAGAGAGCGCCGCCATCGGCGGTCAGGCCGATGACCTCGATCCCGTTCTTCTGGAAGTCGTAGACCTGGTTGCCGCTGATCGTGCCGCTCGCGCCGTTGATATAGAGTGATGGCACGGCCGTGCTGCGATGCCGTTGAGCGGGTCGTCGCCGATGTTCGTGGACCTTGCTGTTGGTCACGTTGACGTTGGTCATGCCGTCGACGACGACGCCGAAGTAGTGCGCGCCGTGGATGTCAGCGCCGCTGACGCTGGTCGGGTTGTAGACACCGATGTCGCAGCCGGTCGCGTCGAGCTCGCCGGTGACGGGCCCGCCGATCTGTGCGGCGGTGAGGTTGATGCCGTCGCGGACGAACCCGGTCGGCTGGCACGACGCCGCACAGGGTCGCACGCGGGCGCGGCTGCCACGGCCATCGTGGCGATGAGAGCCGACGCCGAAGCCATGCTGGCCAGGCGACGCTTGGTGATGAAAGACACTGGAGTAACGCTCCTTCTCGCGGTTCGAGCCGCGTGGTCTGAGATGACGGCGATGGTCGGCACAGGTCTTGAGCCAACCCCGGGATGTAGGTTTGGGGGTCCGGGAGCCAAAGCGATTGTCTTGCCGAGATGGCGCAGGGTCAGCCGCACATCCATGAAGAACACGGACTCGCCCGTTGCCTACATCTGGCAACCATTCCCGACAAGCCACGCGCCGTCGCCCGTACGGTCCGACACGACGTCTCAGACCATTGCCTGGGTCGTCGCCTTGAAACCGACTGCTACGCTCGCCCCATGACCGTGGGCTCGGCTCACGTGGCCGACAGCGACTCGATCCGCTCGATCGTCGACCTGGTCCTGCCGCCGATCGACGAGATCGTTGCCGGTGTACCCGCGGACCTCGTCGAGTCCGATGAAGAGCTCCGGGCTCGGATCCGATTGACATACGCGAACGCGCGCGTCCTCGCGACGGCCGGCGATCTCGACGAGGCGATCGGGCTTCTGCGCGCCCGGGCGTCCGGGCGTCCGGGCGTCCGGTCGGTCGATCCGTTCGGCCGACGGTTCGACGCCGACACGTTCGAACGCCTTGCGGACCAGGCTGAGGAGGCACTCAAGGCGGGACGGCTCGACCTCTCGACAGTCCTCAGCCTGATGTACCAGTCGGGGACGATCGCAGCCCGGCACGGCCGACGGCTCATCCTGTTCCTGGCGCTGAACGCCCATATCCGCCGCGCGATCTGGGAATACGGCAGCAGTCGACTTCGACGATCCAGTCGCGGCGGCGATCGACTCGTCGAGCTCGGACGATGGCTGCTCCTGTCGACCGAGCTGTCATCCCTCGCAACGAGCGAGGGCTATCGAGCGACCGAACGGGAGCTCCTCGCCCGGGACGCCGCCGCCCATCGAGCCGCCCTCGACGAGTTGCTCTCGGCCCAGACCACGACTGCCCGCGCGCTTCTCCGGCTTCGGCGGTTGTCCGTCCGCTATGGCCTGGACCCGGACGCCGAGTACCGCGTCGCAGCGATCCTGCCCGGACCGAATGCGGATCCGACCCCCGAGGAGCCCGGGATCGATGAGGCCGACCTCGACAAGCTCGCCGGCCGGATCGACCAGTTGCTTCGACGGCGCACGTGCTCGAGCGCATGCCGCAAGCGGGATCCGCGTGCCGCTCGCCATCACGTGGCGAGGGTCGATCGTCGCCATCCTCGGCCCGAGCCCGCAGGAATGGCAGCGCCTGCAGGGTGCGATCCGGTCCGTGCTCGGGCGACCGACGACGGACCGGCGGGGAGCGACGAACCCTGGACGGCGGTCGCTGTGAAGGCAGACGGCGTCGATCGCCTGGCGGCCGCACTCGCCGACCTCCAGGAAGGCCTCCAGGTGGCGCACGACATCGGCCGTCACGGAGTCATCGACGATCTGGCGGAACTCGGGATCGAGCGCCTGCTGCTCAGCGACCCGGATCTCGACGCGGTCATCATCGATCGGGAGCTCGGCAAGCTCCTGGCCGATCCAAGGATGGGCGAGGAGCTCGTGGAGACGCTCCAGACGTACTTCGACTGTGGCTACAACCGACGGGAGACGGCGCGTCGCTTGCACCTTGCCGACCGGACTGTGGCCTATCGCCTCGAGCGAGCCGAGGACCTGCTCGGGCACGGCCTCGAGGGTGATGCCGGTCGGCGGCTGAACGTCGCGCTGACGATACGTCGACTCGGCGGAGCCGGATCTGGCGCCTGACTCGATATCAGGAGATCGAAGGTTCCTTCCTCGCCAGCCAGCCTTCTCGAACCCGATGTGATGCCGCCCATCCGTCGGACGCACTCCTCAAACTCCACGACGGCCCAGAATCGACGAAGCCGCCACATCCGTGCGACGGCTTCGGAGCGCTCGGTGTTGACGTCCTACCGCATGCAGATCGCGCGGACGGTGATGGATTGCGAGTAGGTGCCCGGGTGGCGATTCAGGCGCTCGCCCGGGCGTGACCTGCGCCGTTTCCTGAATCCGGCACCGAAATCGTGGCAGCGCGTGCACGACGCGCCATCTGCAGAAGTGCGCAGATCGGCAAGCGTTCGCTTGCCGAGAGCCGGCAACGACCACCCTGCTCGGCGGCACGAGTTGCCCATGGACCTCCATGGAAGCCGCCGTGGCAACGCGGCGGCTGCGGCGTCCCGGGATAGCGCACGATGACGCGGACATGAGCGAACGACGAGGGCCACGCCTCAGCGAGAGCAGCCGGGTCGAAGCATTCAGCGATGGCGTGTTCGCGATCGCCATCACGCTGCTCGTCCTCGAGCTCGCGATCCCGGCCACGAGCGGCGAGTTCACCAAGGAGCTCCGCGAGGAGTGGGTGAGTTACATCGCGTACCTGGCGGCGTTCGCCAACATCGGCGTGCTGTGGCTGGGCCACCACACCGCCTTCACGCGGATCCTGCAGGTCGACGCGGGAGTCCTCTGGCGGAACCTCGTCCTGTTGCTCACGGTGTCGGTGGTCCCGTTCCCGACCGCGGTCATCGCGAGTGCCTACCGCGTCGGCACGCCCGCGGACCAGGCCGCGGCCGTCGTCGCGTATGCGGTCGTCGGGATGGCATCGGGCGTCGCCTGGCTCCTGCTGTTCGACTACCTGCGCCGCCATCCAGGCTTGAGCGATCCGATCTCGCACGCCGACTTCTGGCGGCCCACGGAGCCGCTGATCACCCTCGTCGGCTATGCGATCGCCGCCCTCATCGGCTGGTTCGTCAACCCGTCGATCGCGCTGCTGATCTTCCTGCTCTTCCCGCTCCTGTACGTGGTCCGAGTTCGGAGCGCCGAACACCGCGAGGATGACGAATGAGGTCGTCGGACGCCCAGTGGCTTAGTCACCCGCCGTGTCGGTAGCCGTCGACGACGACCATTCGCCACTCGCCAGCACCGTCGCGCATCGTCCGGATCGCGCGGTAGTCGTCCGAGTCGTACCAAGCGCGCGCTGCGTCGACCAATTCGAACTCGATGACGACGAGGCGTTCCGGATCCCACTGACCCTCGAGAACCTCGGTCGCACCGCCGCGGGCGAGGTAGCGCCCGCCATGGCGGACGACGCTCGGACCTGACTCCTTGCTGTAGGCGGCCGCTTTCTCGGGATCCGTCGCTCGAACATCGACAACGAGGTACACAGGCACGGGCCAAGGGTACGCAGTTCGCGTCGGCTCAACCGACGTCGTGCGTCATCTGATCGAGGGCGACGGTCGCGGCCAGGACGAGTGCCACGTCCTCGTTCGGGCCGACCTCGACACCGTACGTGTCGCGGACGGCGAACCATCGCTTCGAGACGGACGCGACCTGCTGGCCGTCGCGCTCGAACTCGTACTGGTGGTCGGTGATGTTGCCCTTGACGTCGTACTTGACGCCATTCGCGCAGTCGACGTCGAACCGCTCGCGCAGCGGCGTGAATAGCGCCTTCTTGACGGTCGCCAGGACCTGGCCACCCCGTTCGATGGTCATCACATCGCGGACGCTGACCAGCTTCTCCTTGAGCGTCGCGACCTCCC
>CAWABV010000005.1:0-973944 GCA_963780375.1 uncultured Chloroflexia bacterium
CAGTGGCAACCCCCGCAGGCCGCGAGGGCCACGGTCACGTTGCGATCAGACCGAAGTGTTAGCGGAGGCCGACAAGGTCCGCACTCACTCGCCAGAGTCGGGCGGTGGCCGACGTGTCGTACGAGGCCTTGCTGGACGGCTTGGACTCGCGCTTCGCGAAATACTGGCCGGTCAGACCTTCGGCTGCGGGAGAGCTGGCGAGGTACACGGGCGTATCGGCCCCGCTCTCTGGTTTCTGCATGAACGGACGCATGACCTTGACGAGCGGGGCGAACACGCGAGACGGGTCCTCCCCGCTGAATGCGGTGTTGGTCACGCCCGGGTGGAGCACAGTGGCGGTCACGCCGGTGCCCGCGAGTCGCCTCGCGAGTTCATAGGTGAACATGACATTGGCCAGCTTGGACTGGTTGTAGGCCTCCTGTCCGGAGTACTGCCGTTCCCCCATCAGGTCGTCGAAATCGATCTTCCCCATGGACTGCGCAGCGGACGACACGGTCACGACACGCGCCGGTGAGCTGGCCTCGAGTCGGTCCAGCAGGAGGCTCGTCAGCAGGAACGGGGCGAGGTGGTTGAGCGCGAAGGTGTGCTCAAGGCCGTCCGTGGTCAGGTGCCGGTGGGACCAGAAGCCGCCCACGTTGTTGATCAGAACGTCCAGCCGCGGGTAAGCGGACAGCACATCGGCGGCAAGCCGCCGGACCTCGGTCTGCGACGACATATCGGCGACGAAGATGTCGACCGCATCGTTGCCCGACTCGCGGACGATCGTGGCGGCCGCCCGTTCCGCCCGCGCGCGGTCGCGGCCGGTGATACCTACGCGGGCACCCATAGAAGCGAGGCGGGTGGCCGTCGCCTGGCCGATCCCGCCTGTCCCACCGGTGACCAAGATGGCCTTGCCGTCCATCGAACGTGTGCCAGCAGAGGTGCCGCCTGCTTCATTCCGCGGGCGTACGGTCATGCTGGACCAGATGGAGACTTCGCCCCGTTTGTCATGTCGATCTCCTTCTGGCGATGGGTGGATGTCGACGTAGCGTCTCAGGCCCGCCGATCGGGTCATCGACGACCTGCCACACCTGATCGAGCGTGTGTCGGGGGCAGGCGCGTCGCCCGCGCCCGACACACGACATCAGCCGGGGTCACGCAGGCGTTGGTCGCGGTGCGGCCTGCGCCCTGCGGATCGCCGCCTCGGTCGTGCCATCCGGCGCGATCAGGACGTAAGCGATCATCGCGAAGAACCCGAAGTTGAAGATGCCCAGCAAGAGCAGTCCGACGAACCACGCCTTGCTGTCGAGCTGCCATGTGTTCAGCAAGGCTCCGACCCACGAGACGAGGCCGACGATCAGGCCGCCCATGGCCGCCAGACCGCCCAGGATGCCTAGGCTGACCAGGGACCACGCGAGCGTGCCTCCCCTGACCCCGACGACATCAGGGCCGTTCATGACGAACACGTCGTTCGCATACGCGATGCCGACGGCCAGGATCGCCAGGATGGCGCCGGCGATGGCGGCGATGGTGCCGCCGATGAAGAGTTTGGTAACGGTGGACTTGGTCATGGTGTGTTCCCTTTCATCGTCTTGGTGAGGTGATCGCGCTGGCAAGCTGAGCCCCGACTGGGCAAGGCCAGTTCGCCGACGCGATCAGACCGCGATCTGGACAGCCATCGGCGCCTGCTTGATCGTGTCCTTCAAGGCGGGAGCCACGGGCGACGGGTGTGACACACTGACCACCACCGTCCCTCGCGCGTGGCCGGTTGCGACACGATCGATCGCCTCCGGAGTCTTGGCGAGCGCGTAGGTGCTGTCGATGACCGGCATGACCCGGCCAGCTTCGACAAGCTCCCTCAGGGCGACCAGGTCATCGTGGTTCTGCGTCTTTAACGTTGGTTTGGCCTGCTGGCGCACGAACATCGAAACGAGCATCGCCCGCACGGTCCGGCCCAGCTTGCCGCCGGCGTGGCCGCCGCCGTTCGAGATCAGTGTCCCGCCCGGCGTCAGCGCGCGCCGGGTCCGGGCCATCGAGTGGTTGCCCACGTTGTCGAGGATCAGGTCGTAGCGCGGGCCGCCCTGGGTGAAGTCCTCCCGCGAGTAGTCGACGACATGATCCGCACCGATGGAGCGGACCAGGTCGACGTTCTTCGTGCTGGTCACGCCTGTCACTTCGGCGCCGAAGGCCTTACCGATCTGCACAGCGAACGAGCCGACGCCGCCTGACGCGCCGTTGATCAGCAACTTCTGGCCCGGCCGGACCTTGCCGTCGTCACGAAGGAGTTGGAGAGCTGTCGACGCGGAGACGCCGACCGCGGCCGCCTGCTCGAACGTCAGGTTGGCAGGTTTCTTGATGACCTGACCCTCAGGCGCGCTTGCGTATTCGGCGAACGCGCCGGCGCACCACCCGAACACGTCATCGCCCGGTCGGAGTCCGTGGACGTCCTTGCCAACGACCTCGACGGTCCCTGCGATGTCCGTGCCGAGGATCCGGTTCTTCGGCCGTCGCAGCCCGGTCGCAAACCGCATGATGAAAGGCGATCCGGTCATGAGGATCCAGTCACCCACGTGGATCGATGCGGCGCGGACTCGAACCAGGACTTCGGTATCGGCGATCTCGGGCTTGTCGACGGCCTGGGTCTTCAGGACCTCGCTCGGGCCGTACCTGTCTTGAATCACTGCCTGCATATTGACCACGGCCCTTCTCTTCTAAGCACCCTTCGCATACAAGATACGCTGATTGGTGTACGATGTACGCTATCGCGTACGGTGTACGCTGTCAAGCGCGATCCGGTTGGGCACCCGATGAGGCAGGAGAGCTACATGGCAACACTCGTGATATCGGAAGGCGAGCGCCGGGGCCGCCTGAGCCGGGAGCGAGTCCTTCGCGCCGCGATCGCTCACGCCGATACGGGCGGTCTGGAGGCGCTCACCATGCGCCAGCTAGCCGTGATGCTCGAGGTGGCGCCCATGGCTCTCTACCGGCATGTGGCCAACAAGGACGACCTGATCGATGCCATGGTCGATGTCGTCTTCAGCGAGATCGGTGTTCCTGCAGGTGGCGGCGACTGGAAATCCGCGATGAGGCGTCGGGCAATCGGGGTACGTGACGCTCTGGTACGTCACCGATGGGCGATCGGCCTGATGGAGTCGAGGAGACGTCCGGGTCCGGCGAACCTGCGACATCACGACGCGGTGATCGGACGGCTTCGGGCGGCGGGCTTCAGCGTCGAGATGGCCGCCCATGCCTACTCGGTGCTGGACAGCTATATCTACGGCTTCGCGCTGACCAAGATGAACTTGCCGTTCGACACATCAGAGGAAGTCGCTGAGGTAGCCGAGACGATGCTTCAGCCGTTCCCGGTCAACGAGTACCCCAACCTCGTCGAGTTCATGAGCGAACACGTCATGAAGCCCGGCTACGACTACGGCGACGAGTTCGAGTACGGGCTCGAACTGATCCTTGACGGCCTCGACGTTGCCCGCGGCAGCGGCTGACGCCCGCACGGAATCGAGAGTTCGTGGTGGGTCGAGATCGCGAACGACCGGTTCCAGGGTTGGGAATGGCTAACGATCATCCGAACGTACTTGCCTACCACCGCACCGTGGAGGCGTTTCGCCAGGGTGACCTCGACACCGTCGCCTCGCTGATCGCCGAGGACGTGGTCTGGCACGTCCCCGGAGACCATCCGTTGGCCGGCGACCACGTGGGTCGCGAGCGGGTGCTGGAGTTACTCGCCAGGCTCGGCCCGCTCGGGTTCACTATCCGCGAGCACGACGTCTTCGCCGACGACGAGCACTTATGCGCGCTGAGCTTCATCGGCGCGCGCCGCGAGGGGTTGGAGGTCGAAACGCGCGTCGTGAGCGTGTTCCATTTCCGCAATGGGCAGCAGACCGAGCGCTGGTTCTACCCGGAGGACGCCGTCATCTTGAACCGGATCTTCGGCGGCTAAGACCGGGGTCGGCTGCGGCCTCCGCTGTGGGTGTTCTTTGGACTAACGCGCGAAGGCGTCGAACGGGTTGCGGTGGGTCAGACGCGTGATCTCTGCCGGGTCGAGTCCCGCGCTAAGCAGGCGGGGCAGGAATCGTTCAGTGAGGTAGGTGTACGGTCTGGGTAAGCCTCCGTTGGGCTGGGCCGCATCGAATGCCCCCCGGTCTTGGCTCAGCAGGACGTGACTGCCGACGCCGGCGTCGAAGGCGCGCGCGATCTGCGCGACGAAGAACGAATCGTCGAAGTCGTCGCTGCCGATCGCGTCGTACTCGATCCAACTGCCGCGCCGAGCGATCTCCAGATGGAGGTCGAGGTCTGGTTCGGCCTGTGTGTGAATCCAGATGAAGCGGTCGGGCGTGACACCCGCAGCTTCGATGATGCCGAGCTGATCGCGCACCACGCGGCCCTGGATCGTGTGGCTTCCGATGACGCTATTGGTCGCTTGCGCGGCTCGGGCCGCCGCGCGCAGGATCTTGATCTCGCATGGGGTCAGCCCATCGTCGCCCGCGCTGAGCTTGATCCATCCAGCTTGAACGCCGGTGCCAGCGACCTCGTCGCTGAGCTCGCGAAGCATCCATTCATATAGCGCATCCTCGCTGGCCTCATGGGCCCATCTGGGGACCCAGGGCTCACGATAGATCCCGGTCGGGATGACGAGCGGGAACCCGGTCGCAGCCGATACGGCACCGTCGATGTCGGCGCGGCGCCCCACGCCGACGGTACTGCACTCGACGATGGCCGTGACATCAGCGGCTTGAGCGCGCGCGATCTCCGGTCCCATGAGTGCGATCACGGCGGCGGGATCGGCCTCGGCGTATCCCGGCTGGTCCCACGTCCGGAGGTCAACAAAGACGTGCTCGTGCGGCAGGAGCATGCCGAGCTCGTCGGCACCCTTCGGTCCGAGCGTCGTCATGATGCGGGCCATCGAGAGCAGGCTAGCGAGTCAGCGCCAAGGATGAGGAGTGGCACGGATGCGATATGAAGGGATCGAGGGCCGCGTCGCGATCGTGACCGGTGCGAACCACGGGATCGGCGCTGCGACAGCATTGGCTTTGGCCGGTAGTGGCGCATCTGTCCTGGTGACCTACCTGCGGGTCGACGATAGCGCCCAGGACGGAGCAACCGAGACGTATCGAGTGGCTCGTGCCCGGGACGCGGTCGGGCGTCATGAGCTCGATCGGGGACGCAGGCGGTCGGGCCGAGGCCATCGAGGCGGACCTCCGGGACCCGTCGACGCCGGCGAAGCTGTTCGATGCGGCCGAGGCCGCCTTCGGGCCGGTCGAGATCCTCGTGAACAACGCGACCGGGTGGCGGCAGGACACGTTCAAGCCGGTCGAGCGCGACCGTCTCGCTCGGCCGCTCGAGCCGTTATCGGCGGCGACCGCGACCGATGTCCTCGAGGTCGATGCGCGGGGTTCGGCGCTGATGATCGCCGAGTTCGCACGCCGTCACGTCGCGCGGGGCGCTGCCTGGGGCCGACTCGTCGGCCTTACGTCGGGCGGCGCGCTCGGCTTCCCGGAGGAGGTCTCCTACGGTGCCGCCAAGGCCGCCCTCGAGAACTACGCGATGTCCGCGGCGTTCGAGTTGGGCGAGTATGGCATCACGTCCAACGTCGTCCATCCGCCAGTCACCGACACCGGCTGGGTGACTGATGCCGTCCGCGAGTCCGTTGCCGAGAGTCAGGATTTCTTCCATGTCGCCCAGCCCGAGGACGTTGCGGAGGTGATCGCCTTCCTGTGCTCCGACCATGCTGGGCTGATCACGGCCAACATCGTGCGCCTGCGGTAGGGCGTGGCGGGTATCGGGCGTCGTCCGTCGGGACGGGACGCGCATCGGCTGGTCGAAGGTCGAGGATCGGAGCTGGTACGAGCGAGAGGCGTCGCGGTTCGACCGACGCTAGATGGTTTGCGCAAGGCTGCCGTCTCTCGTGCCCAGGCTCGTAGCGATCGAGAAGTGAATAATCCGAACGGGAGCCACCTCGGCGGCCACCCACCAGTCGTCGAACTCATCACCGTTAGGCCTGGACGAAGTACGACCGATGTCGGAGAGGGACCGCTCCTCGAGTAGGCACCGGTCCCGACGTAGACGATGCAGATCGAGCACATCCGCGGCGCCAACTACCTGCCGTCGACAAACGTGAACCCGACGCAGATGTGGTCCGCGTTCGAGCCTGCCACGATCGATCGCGAGCTCGGATTTGCCGAGCGGATCGGCCTAAACAGCCTGCGCGTCTTCTTGCAGTATGTGGTGTACGAGAGCGACGCGGCGGGTCTCCTCGATCGCTTCGACGCGTTCCTGGAGCTGGCCGGGAAGCACGGTCTCTCGGTCATGCCCGTCCTATTCGACGATTGCTGGCTGTCCGAGCCCTTCCTCGGCGACCAAGCGCCCGAGCCGAGGCCCCGTCGACATAATCCCTACTGGCAGAGCTCACCGGGCCGTCGACGCATGGCGCTCGAATTCCGGCCGGCTCTGCGGCGGTACGTCGAGGACCTCCTTGGAAGGTTCGGGCATGACGAGCGGATCGTAGGCTGGGATCTCTACAACGAGCCGCGAGTCATGGACGAGAGTGTCGCCCTGGTCCGCGACGCCTTTACCTGGGCGCGTGCAATCGGGCCGTCGCAACCGCTCACTGCGTGCTGGTACGGGACCCTGCTCTCGGACATCACCTCGATCCACTTCTACGTCAGCCCCGGCCGGCAGCCCGCCGAAGCGAAGCGTTTGATCGAGTCGACCAGGTCATTCGGGAGACCAGTCGTCGCGACCGAGGCGCTGGGCAGACCCAACCACGGGGAACTCGAGGAGATCCTTCCGCTCTTTAGCGAGAACGGCATCGGCTGGTATCTATGGGAGCTGATGATCGGGGCAGACCAGACGCGCTATCAGTGGCCAGACTCGCCGAGCGCATCCGAGGAAATCGTCTTCCAGGGTCTGCTCTATCCGGATGGGACGCCCTATCGTGAAGCCGAGCTGGAGGCCATCCGCGCTCACCGGGCCGGCATCGGCTAGTCCTCAGGACCGGGGCGGGCGCTTTCCTCCCGCCCGCTCCGGCTCACCCACTAAGAGCCCGCGCGCTCCAACGGCGGGTCGAAGAGACTCAACTCCTCCTCCGTCGGTGGCTGGAAGATGCCTCGATACGTTTCCATGTGGTCGGCGGTGATCGGTATGCCGCCGTTGGCAGTCCGCTCGACGACCCGGCGTACAAGTTCCTCATACGGTATATCGAGGAAGCGGAGCTCGACCTCGGCCCCGAGCGATCGCGCCATATCGCGCAACTCATCCCGCTCGACGCGAGCCCAGAAGCCCCATTCGAGGATGACTGAGGTTCCCAGCGTTAGAAGCCGCTTCGTCAGAGCCAGCAGCTGTGTTTCGAGCCGGACTCGCGCATCGTCGTCGAACGGATCAATGCCCAAGGCCAGCTTCCACTCATCCGCGTTGAGCTGAACCGCGCCATAGGCGTCGGCGAGCTCGCGCGCGACCGTGGTCTTGCCCGCCGCGGGCAGACCGCACAGCAACACCAGTCTCGGTTGCTTGTTCGCGCCTTCGATCATCACCAGCCTCTCCACGCTTGGCTCTAAGGCCGCACTCGATGCTCGCGTTGGGCAGCGATCCACTGCCAAGTTGCGTCCCAGTACGCAGAGCCGCGCTCGAGGCAGTCATCGGGCCAGAGTCTAGGACTCGACGTCTAACGCGCCGGGGTGGACGCCGAGCCACTTCGTGACGGTCGTCTTTGCCACCCCTGCCGCACCGCGGCGGTCGTCCGCGTCCATGGATAGCCAAGGACAACGCAGCACTTTCGAGCGGCCATCTTGGGCCGTCCTGACGCGATAGTCGGGCCTCTCGCCGCGGGCAATCATCCGGCGCGCCGCTTGCTCGGCGGCCCCTCGCTGTCGGGTCTCGTTCATCCGTCGTGCCACCCGGCTAGTGTCCGGTAAGCGAGGGCAGCTACGCTGTCAGAACCCCGGCTGCGGTCCCGGACCCTCGATCGGCTCCGGAGACCAGATGATCCGGAGCGACGGTGGGGTACGAACCTCTAGCTTTCGGGAACGCGCCTAGGCCCACGGGCAAATCGACAGGAAGTCCGGCGCGGTCGGAGAGACTACCGCCTTTAGGTCACCGGACTCGGCTGCGACGGAGGGCGACACGGATGGACGATGACCAGAGGAACGCCCGGATCTTCGGGGTGCTGTTCGTCATCACGTTCCTCACCTCGATCCCCGCTGCCATTCTCGTTCAGCCCCTTCTTGCCGACCCGGCCGGCTACATCGCCGGTGGCGGGACGGACACCCAGATCTACCTGGCGGCGCTCCTGGAGTTCCTCCTCATCATCGCGAACGTCGGAACGGCCGTCGTGCTCTACCCGATCGCGAGGCGGCAGAGCGAGATCCTCGCCATCGGTTACGTCGCCGCTCGAATCATCGAGTGCGTCTTCATCGCGGCGGGGATCATCTTCGTGCTCGGCGTCGTCAGCCTGCGTCACGACTCTCCGGACGCAGCCGACCTCGCCGTCTCCCTGGCTGCGCTCAGGGACTGGACGTTCCTGTTTGGCCCCGGGCTCGTCGTCCCCTTTGGGAACGGGCTGATCCTTGGCTACCTGATGTACACATCCGGCCTCGTCCCGCGCCCCCTGGCCTTGTTGGGTCTGATCGCAGGGCCAGTCCTCCTGGTTGGGAACATCGGCGTCCTGTTCGACTTGTGGGAGGTGACCGGCGCGGTGGCCCTCCTGGTAGTCCCCGAGTTCGCATGGGAGTTGCTGCTCGGGATATACGCGGCGGTCCGGGGATTCCGGCGTGACTCCCCGATCCTTTCGGCCGGCGCGTTGACGCGTTAGGCAGCAAGATCGGTCGGGACGACCTGGGAACGCTCCTCACGACTGTGCAACTAACGATCGCCTGTACGCTGGGGCTCCCATGCACGCGAGCACGCCGCTCACGGCGGGGCGCTTGGTCGTAGGTTCGAGTCCTACCGCCGGAGCCATCCCCTTTTAGGTTTCACAGTTCGTGCACGCGAGCACTTGAACGGAGCGGACGGGCCGGGCTTCGATCAGCGCTTTTTCGGAAGGATCTCGGCCGACGGCGACACGCATCGAAGGCCGCTGGGAGCGCGGCCTAGGCGACGCAGGCGGAAGACGCGGCCGAGCCAGCCAGGCGAGAGGCGGAGATGACCGAGATCGAAGCCCGTGCAGCGGCATCAACGGCCGAGGCCGATCAGGCCATCCAAGACGCGGAATCGAGGGCGCGCCTCGCGGCCGCAAGCTGTCCCGTCGATCTACCTGACGGACCCTTGATCGAGAGCCCGGATACGGGCGACCCATGTAACTGGGTAGTCGGGGCAGCGCCGGGGGTCACGCCCGCGCACCGGCCATCCGGCGATCCATCGGCCAAGGGGCCCTACGTTGGCCGTCCGATCGACCTGGCTCGGCCGGGGCGGTGGTTGACTCCTCTCCTCCGGCCGGGCTGACGGCCCGCCGGACTCCATTGCGCTCCTTAGATGCCGAGTGCCTTCGCCTTCGCGGCGGCGAACTCCTCGTCACTCAGGATCCCTTGGGTGTGGAGGTTCGCGAGGTTCTGCAACTCCGCGGTCGTCGGGTCGACCGCTGGCTGCTCTGGCGCTGCTGGGGCGGCGGGTGCCGTCTGCTGGGCCGCGATGGTCTGCTGGTCGGCGGCCTGCTGGTCGGCGGCTGCCTGCTGCTGTGCACCCTTCTTGTTCGCGTGATGGGCCACGGCGGCCACGCCGACGATCCCTACGCCTCTGCGCCTTCTCAACATCTCTTGCTCCTTTCGAGCATCTCTGGTCAGGCTGGGGCGGGACCGGCTGTCGCACTCGTCGAGCCTCGAAGCCGGATGGCACTAGGCCCCAGCTGAAAGGCGGCACGCGCGGAGGAACCGACACATCCCCCAGGAAAGGGTCCCTCCGCAGCGGGTGCCTCTGGCAAATGTGGGGCCTACCGCGACCGAGAACATTACGGCTCGTCATGACCGGCGGCGTAGGGCTCGATGGCGGGCGCCCGGACTCGCCCCCTTTGCCCTTCCCCATATATGACCGTGGGCACTGGGCGCCCCATCGCTGCCTGCACGACCGCTGTTGCGGCGCCCGTCCCCGCCGAGCGCGGCGTAACTACAAGGACGCGGCCGAGGCGTCCCCGCCATCGCCCGCCGGCGGCATCAGCACCAGCGAGTAGAACTGTCGCCGACAGGGCCTGTAGGGTCGCAGCCGTAGCCCTCGGTAAGCGCAGAAAGGCCCTCACCGCCCCAGGCGATGAGGGCCTTTCTTCTCTGCGCGCCGAACCACTGCCACCGGTACCGTCCAGCCGCCCGGCAGGGCGAGGCCGTCGACACGTCGACCGGTCACATCGGCTTCCGCTGCATCGCTCGGGCCGATCAGTTCTCGACCGGTCTGCGCTGAGCGTGCTGCTCGGCTCAGCCGGGATCGATCTCGCTGATCGCTGCGGCACGCGGCGGGCGTCCCTGGACCCCGGCAGCCACGGGCTCGGTGGCCTCGGCGATCGCCGGATCGCGCGAAACGGCGCGATCGAACCAGGCGGCATAGCGGCGAGCGCCCCAGGCCGCCGTGACGCCATGGGCGACGATGCTCACGGCGACGGTCAGCAGCACGACGTCCGTGACCAGACCGCTTCCTGGGATCGTGGCCTCGACGACGACTCCGGCGAAGACGATCGAGGCCAGTCCGCGCGGCCCGAACCAGCCGATGTACACCGTCGTCGGCCACGCGAACCCGGTGCGCAGCATGGCCACGGCTACGGGCACCATCCGGACCGCGGTGAGGCTGAGCGCGACGTAGACCAGCGTCGGGATCGTTGCACGCTCGACGATCGGGCCGATGAGCGCCGCTCCGAGCAAGGCGAAGCTTGCCGCCGCGAGGATGTCGGCGCCGCGCTCCGTGAGGTGGAAGGCATCCTCGTCCAGGTGGCCCCGGACCATCGCGCCTGCCGTCAGCCCTGCGATCCACACCGCGAGGAACCCGCTCGCCTCGACCCCGTCGGCGATGGCGAATGCCGCGACGGCGATCGCGACCAGCGCGATCCCGTGGTATCGACGCGCTGCGTATCGCCGATCGGCGCTCGTCCGGAGCAGCCATCCGCCCCCCAGGCCTGCAACGAGGCCGACGACGGTCGACACCGCGAGGATGTAGACGAGCGTCGCGATGGCGGTGACCTCGCTCTCCCCTCCGGTGGCGACGTCGGCGATCGCGATGAGGATGGTCACGAACGGGAGGACGAGCCCGTCGTTGAGCCCACTCTCGACATTGAGCGCGTTCCGGACGACCGTCGGGACCCGCGGATTCGCGACCACCGCCTGGCCGAGCGCCGCGTCCGTCGGTGCGAGGATCACGCCGATCAGGCCGGCCTGCCATGGCTCGACGCCAGGCAGGATCAGGAGCGCGACCAGTGCGCCGGCGAGCATGGTGAGCGGCAGGCCGATCCCCAGGAGCCGGCCGGACAGCGCGGGCTCCCTCGTCCAGCGGTGGACGTCGAGGGCCGAGGAGTCGGCAAACAGGACCATGACGAGAGCCGCCTCGAGAAGCAGGACCAGGCGCTCGTCCCGGGGGTCGACGTGGAGGAGCCCCACCACCGGCCCGGCGACGAAACCGACCGTCACGAAGAAGATCGGCATCGTGACGACCGAGCTCACGAGCCGCCGGGAGAGCAGCGCGAACACGAGAACGGCCGTGGCGAACAACGTCAGCGGCGCCATCAGCAGCAAGCGTCGTCGGGGATCGGGCCGCGTGGCCCTGCGTGGACCATCAAGCCCCGGAGATCAATCATCCCGATCCGCGGCGGCGCCCGCCGGGTCGGCCTTCCGGCGGTCGCGCTCTCGCCGCAGGATGAAGACGCTGACCCCAGCCACCCAGACCGGTGGTCGCATGAACTCCCCGGTCGATCTCGAACAAGTCGTCACGGCTTGGCTCCGGGACCAGGCGTCCGCCTCAGCTTCGGATCGTATCGTTGCCGCGGCCCTGGCGCGCGCCTCAACGGTCGGTCAGGGGCGCAGGCGTCCGACGTGACGACAACCCCGCGACATCGGCAACTTCGCGACGAGATCGGCTGCCGAGGTTGAACAGTTCACGCACGAATACGCCCCCGTTGCATGGCGTCGGCCCGGCAGGCCGCCCTCGACAACTGATGCTGGCCGAGCTGTACCACGGCGAGGGCTGCGGCCTAACGCGGCGTCATCGCATACCGTTCCGACGTCTCCCGCAGCCGACGCTCCTCGTTGTGGATGACGTCTATGCAGCTGCATGACCGGCGGCGCAGCGCCTCGCGGTCATCGATCCTGATCCGACCCCTGGAGTAGCTGATCAGGCCATCGTCCTTGAACTGTCGGACGGCCAGCGACACAGACGGTCGCTGCGTCCCGATCATCTCTGCGAGGAACTCCTGGGTGACGTCGAACGGCACTTCATCGACGCGCTCGTCGACCTGCAGCAGCCACCGCGCGGCGCGTTGATCCAGGCGATGGGCCCGGTTGCAGAGGATCAACTGGGCCATGCTCACCATCACGACCTGTGTGTACCGGTGGAGAAGACTGACGAGAAAGCCGCCTCGCTCGAGTTCGGAGCGAAGATCGGCGGCTGGCAGCCGGAACCCCTTCATCGTTATCTGGACCATCGCCCGGACGGGCATCTGGCCGGTGCCTAGGAAGACCGCCAGACCCGTCATCCCCTCACGTCCGACCATCGTCGTGTCGACCGATTCACCACCTTCGCCAAGTGCCACGATCGACACCATTCCGCTGATCGGGAAATAGACGAACTCGATCTCCTCGTTGGGACTGTCGAGCACGGTCGGACGCGGCAAGGCCACTGGCTCCAGGGCACCACGGAGCCGCGCCAATTCGTCGGCGGGCAGCGCGCCGAGTAGGACGTTGCGGCGCGGGTCAAGCACTGGCTCAGCGGATCCTGGGTTGCCATCCATGGTGAAAGGATAGACGCTTCTGTAAGTCAGATGCATTACAGACGGCATAGGCGGAACGCAGGAAGATCGGCGTCCGTCGCCCCGTCACGGCTTCCCCCAACCGTCGGATCGGGTGACGTGCCGACCGTCACGGCTCACCCAGCCAGGCCCGACTCCCCCCAAGGGCCGCGAGTCGCGGCGGTCGGCTTATGGGAAGCCTCGGCCGCGCGCCGGGGTTCTCCGTGTTTCGGGCAGCGACGGACAGCTAGGCTGTCCACACCCCGGCTCCGGCCGGACCTTCGATCTGCGTCGCCCGATCATCAGATGCGGCTGAGGACGAGGCTCCCCACCAGGACGATGCCCAGCGTGTTCCCCGTGCAGTGGACGACCATGCCGAGGTAGACATTCTCTTTCCAACGCACCGCATAGACGGTCGGGGCGAGCGCGAGGATCCTGCCGAGCACCTGCCACGGCGACCAGAAGTGGTAGAGCGAGAACAGGCTGACATTGACCAGCGGCGCCCAACGCCCCATCCATTCCATGCGGGGGAGTAGATAGCCGCGAAAGTACAGCTCCTCGACGATCGGACCAACGAACCCATTGAGGACGAGGTACGCCGCGAGCGTCACGAGCCACGCACCGCGGCTGTAGTCACCCACCCGGTCGGGGTCGATGGGTCGCACGAACCAGTCCGGCAGCCACCCGAACAGGCTCTCGATGACCGCTGGCTCGATCGCCATCGACAGGCCGAAACCGATGAACTCCGCGACGATGAGGACCGGTATCAGCCACAGCCAGTCGCGGATGGGCAGAGGTCGGCGATACGGGATCACGGACCGGATTCCCCCGGGGCGGTCCCGGCTGGCCCGCAGGATGACGCCGAGCTCGAACGGCACTAGGACGATCAGGATGGCCACCAGCAAAGCGGCGATCGGCGGGAACCCGGCGGTCTCGATGAATGGGGCGATCACGACGTAGAAGACCGTCATGAGCGCGCCCGGGACCAGGAAGAGCGCGAACATCCTCGGCAGGGCCAGCTGCTCTGTTGCGAGCGAGTGGTTTGGGTTGACCATCGGAGCCTCTCGCGTTCGCTAAGACGAATGTTCGGCAACGTGGAGGTTTGAGTGTGCCCGCAGCCGCCGGCAGTCCGCGCCGGCTGCAGCGATGTTCTTCACGGTGGGTGGGGTTGTCACCTGGTGTCCTCGAATGTCGGCGGCGGCGACCTCAGCCGATGGTTGCCCGGAATCAGGAGCAGTGCCAGCAGCAGCAGACCAGCGACAACTGGGCCAGAATCGACCACGAGGCCGCATGGCGCCGGGCAGGGAAGGCCGCCCGATCGCGAGTGGTCATGACAGATCCGCCTACAGGGTTCTGACGTCGTGGTTTGACGGCACGCGCGGAGGGACCTGCGTCCCCTCAACGAGGGCTCCCTCCGCGGCGAGTGCCTCGGGCGAATGTGGGGGATACCGCGATCGAGGACATTACGGGCCGTCATCCATCGGCACGTAGGGTTGTACATGGGCGCCCACACTCGCCCCCTTGCCCTTCCACGCCGCGATCCACGCGTCGCCCGTCTCCGCGGTCGCCCCCTCACCGATGAGGCGATTGCGGACGGCTACGTGACGCGCCTCGTCGATGCGCTCGGGGTCGATCGGCGGGCATGCGGTAGGTGTGGAGGAGGCCGCGACTGCTAGCGTGTCAACGGGAGTTACGATGCCGCCACCGATGTGGGGAAGGAGTTCCTCTATGTTCGTGGTCGAGGAGAGCATCGTCATCGACCGAGCCGCGAACGATGTCTTCGCGCAGGTCAGCGACCAGACGAACGCGCCACGGTGGCAGCGTGGGCTCGCGGAGGTCCGCCGGACGACCGTCGGTCCCATCGGGGTCGGCACCAGGCACGCGGGCGTGCGGACGTTCCTGGGCCGCCGGCTGGAACTGACCAACGAGTACACCCGCTACGAGCAAGGCAGGCTGGTCGAGTTCGCGATCGAGGGATCGATCCCCGGGTTATCGTCCTATGTCGTGGAACCGGAGGACGGCGACCTGACGAAGCTGGTCGTCCGGATCGAAATGCGACCGTCGGGTGTGGCCCGGCTCGCGGAGCCGCTGATGGCAGTGGCCTTGCGACGGGACGTCGTGGCCAACCTTGCGACCCTCAAAAAACTGCTCGAGGCCGAGCCACCGCGGCATGCGCCGAGGTAGGAGCCGCCGGCGGTACCGGAGTCGACCGGCGGGACGCGCGGTAAGCCTGGGGTAAGCGCCGACAACTACGCTGTCAGGACCCCGGCTCCCGTCCCCGACCTTCATCCGCCTGTCCCCACGAGCGCCAGTCGGTACGGGCCGACCGGGGTGACACTATGCAACTAACAGTGGCCCGTACGTTCGCTCCCCCATGCACGCAAGCACGTCGCACTGGCCGGAGCGCTTGGTCGTAGGTTCGAATCCTACCGCCGGAACCACTCCTCTCTAGGTTGAACTGTTTGTGGAGGAATCTGCCCGTTGACCATTGCATAGGGCGTTCGCCCGATGGACCGCTCGGCCGACATCCGCGTACCGTCCGCCTCCCGGGTGGCGAGGACACCAACCAGCCGTACTCTCGGAGGCACAGGGCCGTGGGCGAGGGCCAGGCAGTTCTACTGATCGGCTTCGTATCGGCGATAGTCGGGCTACTTCTTGCCCTAGATGTTGGGTTGCACCGCGTCAAGCGCCCCCGCTGAGCGGGATCGTCCTGAAGGACGGACATCGAGCTATCGCGCGGGACTCGGCTCGTCGGAGGTCAAGGACCGGAGCTGGTACGGGCGCGAGGCGTGGCTCTTCGATCGCCGATGGGGAGGCCCGGCCAAGGCCGCCATGACACATCGTCATGACGCGCTCTGGGCAGGCTTTGAAACTAAGACGATGGAAGCGCCCGAACGACCGTTACCGGACCAGCAGATCGCCGATCTAGCCGCACTGAAAGTGACCAGCGAGTTACGCCAGAGCCTGCCCCATGGATCCTCCGAATGGCTCCAGGCGCTTCGCGAGGAAACCGGGCTGATCGCGCGGGTCCTCGCTTCGGTCGGGCAGCGGTCTGGAGATCTTCGTCCGGAGTAGTCCTAAGGCGCGCGGTGTCCGGGAGGCTCCCGCTGAAGGCGGCACGCGTGAAGGGACCACTCCCCCAATGGAGTCAGATCCCCATTCGGCTGGGCGTTACCCCCGGCTCAGAAACACCATTCACGTCGGTGGTCTCCCTCATCAGCCATACGCCGAGCCAGCCGATGGCGATCCCCAGGATGACCCCGCCACTCAGGTAGGCAAGGCCGATGGGAACGCCAGACAGAAGGCCACCGACCACCATCGCTGCAGAGATGGCCCTCGGAAACACGCGCGCTCGTAGGCTGGCGGCTCCGAACAGGACCCAGCCGATGCCGAGCAGAACGAAGCTCGTGAGGCCACCCATGAGCAGGCGGCCGCCGACGAAGGTGGGTATCACCTCGGGAGAGACTTCAGCGATCCGAGGCACCGCAAACGCCTCGTACCACCAGTCCCCGGTCATGAAGATCGTGCCCAACAACGCGGCGGCGAACCCGATCAGCCCGAACCAGCCCGCGCTCGATGCCTCGCGCTCGTAGATGGCGACGAGGGCGAGCACGAGTAACCCGAACGCCACGATCGAGGCGACGCTGGTGATGGCATGTATGGGGCCGAGCACGTATGCCGTCAGGTCACCGCCGCCGGCAAGGACGAGGAAGATAGTCGGGAGCCGTGTCGCCACGACCAATGCGCCCGTGACGACTGCCAATGGCCCTGCGATACGCGATAGCGGCGACGTGGACATATCAGCCTCCTTAGCCCCTTACCGGAACGACTATGGCGAGGCGGACGGTGCCGCCAGGGACGGAGAGGCGGATCCGAAGACGTCCGAGTCGTCCGATCGCGGGTCGGTCGCAGTGCACCCTGCCGCTAACGCCCCGAGGATCGTCCCCACGAGCAACAACGACTGGAGGATCGAATGCCGGGCGGGCGCTGGCAGCGCGTTTTGGAACCTCGATGGTCGCGTCATATCAACCTCTCTTCGTGGGCGGGTGCTTCCGAGTCTGGTGGCCAGTGGCCGATCGGTCATGACGGGGACGTCACGTGCCGCGCCTGCCAGTACGCGGAGCAGTCGCTCCGGGGTTCCTGCGATACCGCCCTGTTTCTCAGCCTCGCCATCGTGCCGTTGATCCCTGTCGGGCTCGGATTCGTCGTCGGACGATCGGTCAAGAAGCCGTCCAAGTCACCCGGTGAGTGACTCGACTAACGTCCCCATGGAGTGGTCGAGATGTCCGTCAGACAGCGGTGGTTGCCTTCGCCATCTGTCGAAACGGACGCTCCGCAGTCGGCTCCGGCCGCGGGAAGCAATGGCTCAAGCGGGCGTTACGACGCTATTCAGGGACGTGACATCGCGGCCCTAGGACGGCACGCGCGGAGGGGCGAGCACGTTCCCCTCGTACGGGCCCCCTCCGCAGCGAGTGCCTCGGGCGAATGTGAGGCCTCCCGCGAGCGAGTACATGACGGGACGTCATTCGTCCTCGGGTGGCGAGGACCAGACTTCGTGTCTAGCGCACTCCCGGGGGAGAGCGACCGCACGGAGGTACACACGATGGCGTCGGTCGACTCCGTTGATCCCACCATGCTCCGAACCGGCGGTTCCGGGGCCGCGCTCAGATCCACCTGGGCCGTTGCGGCCGCCGTGACGATCCTGCTGTCCGTACCCCTGGCAGTGGCGTCCCAGGCACTCGGGGAGAACACCCCCCAAGTCGTCGTTCACGTTGTCCTGACCATCGGGATGCTGCTCTTCGTCAGAGCCATCTTTGACTTCGGGCTTCCCCGTTGGATCAACGTGATCGGAGCCCTCTCCGCGGGCTTGTTTGCCGTGATCTTTCTCCTGCAGGCACTCAGCAGCCTATTTCCCCAAAACACCGCCCTGGACGACGTCGCCTTCGGTCTCCTCGGGAACTGGCCGGAACGTGTACTGGCGTTCGGCGTCTACGCCTGGTTCTTCGGTCTCCTGCTGCTGGGCACCGAAGGGAGGACACGGCTCATCGGGTGGGTCATCGTTCCGTTCGTGACGGCATACCACCTCATCAGCGCGGCTGGCGACCTCCTCGCGATCACCGTCCCGAGTCTCGGGGTGATCAGCCTCCTGCTCCCGTTCGTGTGGCTCCTCATCGAAGGTGCCAAACGAAGCGCGCCGGAAGCCTTAGGAGCAGCAACAGCCGCTCCCTGAGCGGCGATCGCCGCCCCGAGCGTCCAGCTCCAAAACCGAAGCCCTGGGGCCGGCCCGCGCGTGTCTGTATCAGACGCCACAGACGGCCGCCTGACGAATGAGTAGGGTGCTGGAGAAGGCTATCCCATCGAGCGCCCCGGCTGAGACACCCCCTCGATCTCGCCGGGGCGTTCACGTTTGCGGGCAGCCAGGCCACTGATAAAGCTGTTGCGGACCGCCCGTGATGTGTCGCGTCCATTCGTTCGGGAGTCGACCGGCGGGACACGAGGTAAGTCTGGGCAACGGCGGACGGTAGGCTGTCCGTACCCCGGCAACGGTCCCGGACCCGCGATCCCGGCATCCGCCGCCGACCAGCTCGTCAGGGCCGACCAAGGCGGGCATGCCCGTGAAGAGGCGGTCATGACCGCCCGAAACCAAGACCGAGGCATACCGCGTACTTCGAGTACGTGGGCCACGATTGGCTCGCTCGTGCATCTCGGAGTCGCAAAATGTCTTTCACGCGCGTTCTGTCCCTCTTAGCCACAGCCGTCCTTGCCGTCGCCGCATGCACGTCGAGTGGCGCCGATCCCAGCCCCATCGGTGGTGGCATGTCGAGCACCGCCGACGTCATCGTCGGTTCGATCAGCTCCCCGAGCTTTGGCATGGTGCTGACCGGGCCGAACGGGATGACGCTGTACACCCATGCGGGGGATACGGCGACCTCGTCGAGCTGCAACGGCAGCTGCGCCACCGCCTGGCCACCTCTTGAAACCAATGGCCAGCCAACGGCACGGGCCGGAGTCACCGGCCAGCTCGGCACCCTGACCCGCCCGGACGGTGGGACCCAGGTCACGTATCGCGGCCTGCCGCTCTACTACTGGCAGGGCGACACGAAGGCCGGCGACGCGACGGGCAACGGTGTCGAGGGCTTCTCGATCGTGACGGTAAGTGGGTCCGGTCCGATGCCAAAATCGTCGTTGGCGGCGCCTGCTCCGAGCTCGGTCGGCAAGTACGGGTACTGACGCTCGAACCGCCCCGAACAGCAAAACGGCCCCGGATCGACTGCCCGGGGCCGTTCGATTCTCGCTCCCGCGAACGAGGAGATCGTGTTCGTCTATTTCCCGACCAGCGGAATGTCTCGAATCGTGGCACTTGGCGATGGTGGTGACTCGGTCGACACGACGAGGTCAAGGACCGAGTTGGTACGGGCGCGAGGCTTGGCGGGATGACTGGCGCTAGGAGGATAGGAGTACGCTGTGCGGGCGTCCCGTCCGAGTGCCTCCCGCACGCGACGATTAGCGGGGTGCCCCGAGGCCAACCCCATGGCCGGTGATGGCAAGACGGACGGTCACGCCCCCGACCAGACCACCGCGGCGGCGCTGACCGAATGGCGCGAGGCCGAACGTTCGGTCGCCGTGGCGCGTCGCGGACGGGTGGCGGCCCAGGCGGCGATGGAAGCAGCCGAGCTGGCCACCCAGGCTTCTTCGCGGAGGACCGCTGAGGCGGCCAAGGCCGCCCTCGAGTCCGCGACACTCGCCGAGAGATCGGCTGCCGAGACCGCGACGGCCGCCCGCGTCGTGGTGCAGTCGACCCACGATGACATCGCCACGACCGAAGATGACGTCGCGCAGGCCGATGTCGCCGAGGTCAACGCGCACGAGCGCTACCGTCAAGCGGTGCGCCGTGCCCAAATCGACCACTGACCGTCGCCCCGGTCGGATGACGCGCTACGAGAACCACGAGAAGTTGCACATCGCCCGCCGACGAGCCGTGCGGGACTGGCTGATGCGGCAGGGGATGGCCAGCGCGCCGGCCGACTCATGGTGCGACGCGTGGGAGACGGAGGCGACCGCACGCGGACTGCATCGGGAGACACTCGACTTTTGGAAGGACGCCGGGCCGTGGATCGCCCAACGGCTCAACGCCGGCCGACCGGAGGAGGCTCTGCCTCGAGAGTCATAGTGGTGGCCGCTCGGCCCTCCACATCAGAGGCGTCGGGAGTGACGCCAGATGGTGAGATCACACGATCACGACGATGCCCAGGATCATCGGGTCGTCACGGCGTTCGGCATCGGCGACCGCCATGCGGCGATCGGTGACCACACGAACGCGTTGCCGGCCGGGACCTGGACCCTCGACTTTCTACGCTGTCGGGTCGACCGGCGGGAGACGATCTGATACGAGGTTGCTCCGCAGCCTGATCCGGTCTGGTCTGTATCAGACGATACAGACCACCGCCCGACGAGGGCGTAGGGTGCCGACAGACTAACCCCCTCGAGCGCCCCGGAATCGAGATCCCCCCGTCTCGCCGGGGCGTTCACCTTGCCAGACAGCCCGAGTGGGCGGCAGAGCTCGAGGCCTGATCCAGGTAAGCCGCCTCTAAGCGGCCGTCGTCAGTCTCGACGACGCTGGCACCGGTCCCGGCCCCTCGACCCGGCTCATGCCCCAAGTCGACCCGACCCGGGCTGTCCAACCGAACGATCGCCCTTGCGTTCGGGCTCCACGCATACGAGCACGCCGCACTGGGCGGTGCGCTTGGTCATAGGCTACCGCCGGATCCACTCCCCTAAGGGCGATCGATCAGCGTTGCGCGTCAGGTCAGCCGCGCGATCTCGAACTGTGCTTCGTCGCCCACGGACAGACCACATTCCTTGAGGATGGCCTTGTTCAGGCTCAGCGCCAGCTTGCCGCCGCCTGCCGGCATCGTGTTCGACGTGAACTCCTTGCCGTTGATGATCGCTCGGACGCGCATCTGCTTGAGACCGCCAAACTCGGCAGTGACGGCGGGCGGGATATCGGCCACGGTAAGGCCCGACGCCTGCTCCGGTCGGAAGTAGCGGATGGTCGAGCGGAAGGAGCGGTCATCGCCCATGCTTCTGGCGCGAGAATAGACCGTCGAGCCCGTCGGAGGGAGTCATGAGCGAGCGATTCGTGACGCGTGGTTTCGTGGGTCGACGTACCCAGCCGGGCGTCGGAGATGTCCGTGACCGCGTCCCGCCCGGGCAGTACCTGACCACGGACTTCCCCGTGCTCTCCGCCGGACCGACACCGCGGACGCCACTCGACCGCTGGTCGTTCTCGATCCAGGGTCTCGTCGCGCAGCCGGTCACTTGGACGTGGGCGGAGTTCATGGCGCTCGCGAACCGCGAATGGGTCGTCGACATCAGTTGCGTCACGAAGTGGACGAAGCTCGACATGCGCTGGCGGGGCGTCAGCGTTGACACCTTGCTCGAGGGCGTCGAGCTCGACGCGAAGGCCGCCTTTGTCATCGCCTACTCCGACGGCGGCTACACGACGAATCTTCCGCTTGGTGACGTGCTGAACGGGCAGGCCTTCGTCGCCTGGGAATACGACGGCAAGCCCCTGGCGCCCGAGCACGGCGGACCAGCTCGGCTCGTCGTGCCGGGGCGATATTTCTGGAAGAGCGCGAAATGGGTCCGGGGTCTGCGGATCCAGGATGAGGACCAGGCGGGTTTCTGGGAGTCGCTCGGTTACCACAACCGCGGCGACCAGTGGCTCGAAGAGCGCTACAGCGGCGACTGACGACACATGGTGAACCCGATCGCCTGGCGGATCGCGACGGTCGACGCCATCCGCGATGAGACATCGACGGTCCGCTCGTTCACGCTCGGCTTGCCCGAGTGGCCAGGCCACAGACCCGGGCAGCACGTCGACCTGCGTCTGACCGCCGAGGACGGCTACAGCGTCGAACGGAGCTACTCGATCGCATCCGAGTCGGAGCGACTCGGCACGGTCGACATCACCGTCGAGCGCATACCGGATGGCGAGGTGTCGCCGTTCCTGCACGACGTGGTCGCCCCCGGTGACCGATTGGAGGTCCGCGGCCCGATCGGCGGTTACTTCGTCTGGGAGGTGGACCTCGGTGGCCCGTTGCTGCTCGTCGCGGGCGGTTCGGGTGTCGTACCGCTCATGGCCATGATCCGGCATCGCCAACGCGCTCGGTCAGGTGTCCCGACCCGTCTCCTGTTCAGCTCGCGCCACCCGGAAGAGATCATCTATCGCGACGAGCTTGACCGGCTCGCCGGCGCCAATGACGGGTTCGAGGTCATCCACACCTTGACCCGCTCACGGCCACCCGGGTGGACCGGCTACGACCGTCGGATCGACGATCGGATGCTGGCGGAGGTGCTGGAGCCACTGGGGGTCATGGCTCGCGTCTACATCTGCGGGCCCACGGCGCTCGTCGAGGTCGCCGCCAATGCCCTCGTCCGTCTCGGTCTGCCGCCGGACCGCGTCCGCACCGAGCGCTTCGGACCGACAGGCACATGAGCAGTGAGGAGGCACCACGGATCCCGATGATCGATCACACCGACGACCCAGCGGTCGACCGCGAGCTCGATGGCAACGCCCTTGCCGGGATGCTCGGGATGCTGTTCGGGTCCGACATGACCGCGATCCCCGGTCGATGCGCCACGTGCGCGACCGTGAGCATGATGGGTTCGATGCGCGCCTACACGGGAGGCCCGGGCGCCATCCTCCGGTGCCCGGCGTGCGACGAGGTCGTGCTCCGCGTCGTCCAGACCGCGGAGGCGACGTATGTCGATGCCAGGGGAGTCGCGTATCTGCGCTTCGAGCGGAGAGGATAGAGACCACCTTGGGCCACATCAGGTCCGGCGCCACCCGAGTCGTGGAGCGGTTGGGCCGGATCGGCGCCGATCCGAACGACGACGAGGATCTTCGTGCCCGGAAGGCGCTGTTGGTCCTCATCTCATTCCTCATCCTGCCGATCGCCGCGCTCTGGGCTCTCCTCTACCTCGGCTTCGGATCGCCCGTCGGGGTCCTCCCTTTGGTCTATCTCGCCGTCCTGATCGCCGCGATCGGGGCCTTCGCGCGCAACCGAGACTTCACCAGGTTCCTGCGGGTCGGTCAGGTCGACATCCTGCTCGCGCCGACGCTCTCGATGGCTCCGCTTGGTGGTTTCCTCGCGTCAGGCGGCGTCGGACTGTGGGGCATCCTCGCGCCGCTCGCGGCACTCGTCTTCAGCGACGTACGTGCGGGCTTTCGGTGGTATGCCGCGTTCGTCGTGGTCTTCCTCGGTGCCGGGATCGCCGGTGAGCTGTTCGGTGGTGTCTCGCCCGCGCCTCCGGTCTGGTTCACGAGCGCGATGCTCGCGCTCAACATCTGCGTCGGCGGGACGGTGCTCTTCACGTTGTTGGCGGTCTTCGCCAAGCAGCGCCGGGACGCCCTCGTCGCATTGCGCGGTGAACAGGAGAAGGCCGAGGACCTCCTGCTGAACATCCTTCCTCGATCGATCGCCGACCAGCTCAAGGCACAGGCCCAGCCCATCGCCGATCAGTTCAGCGCCGCCTCGATCCTCTTCGCCGACGTGGCCGACTTCACGCCGCTGTCCGAGCGCCTCCAGCCCTCGGAGCTCGTCGGGATGCTGGACCACCTCTTCAGCCACTTCGACAGCCTGACCGAGCGATATGGGCTCGAGAAGATCAAGACCATCGGCGACTGCTACATGGTCGCGTCGGGCGTGCCGTCGCCGCGGCCCGATCACGCCCGAGCCATCGCGCTGATGGCCCTCGACATGGTCGATGCGATGCGGTCGAACGATGCGGTCGGTCACCTCGGCCTCGAGCTCCGTGTCGGGATCAATTCCGGGCCGGTCGTCGCCGGCGTGATCGGTCGTAAACGCTTCCTGTACGACCTCTGGGGTGACGCCGTGAACACGGCCAGCCGGATGGAATCGCACGGCGTGCCGGGCAAGATCCAGATCACGCGAGAGACCTACGAGCTGCTGAAGGACGAGTTCGTCTGCGAGCCCCGCGGTCGGATCCCGATCAAGGGCAAAGGCGAGATGGAGGCCTGGTACCTTGTCGGCCAAAGACCGCTGTCACCGACGTCCTAGTGCGCGCAGCATCGAGGACCTCGTCGACGTCCAAGGGATGTGCGTATCCGCATCCTGATCTGTGCCTTGGCGGTCATCCTCGCGGCGTGTAGCTCGACCGCGCCAAGCTCGACCCCTGCGCCGGCGAACCCGACGCCCACGGTGAGCCTGTCAACCGCGCTAGCGAGCCCGACCGAGGTCGCGGCGAGCCCGACCCCCGCCACGGCGAGCCCGACGACGACACCGACGGCGAGCCCCTCGCGGTCGCAGAGCCGCATCCTGTGCGGCCAGCACGCTTGCCTCGCTGACCGAGACGCAACGGATCGGCCAGCTCTTCGCTGTCGGACTCGCGAACGACCGCCTCGACGCCGCTACCCGGGACGCGATCGCGAGGTACGGCCTCGGCTCCTGGTGGTACACGCGACAGACCTCGATCGGCAGTACGAAGATCCGCAAGGTGTCCGACGCCATCCAGGCCGAAGCGACGGACACGGCCACCGGTGGCATCGGTTTCTTCATCGCCGCGAACCAGGAAGGCGGCCTCATCCAGGCCCTCTCGGGTCAGGGTTTCGACACGATCCCGTCAGCCGTCACGCAAGGCACCTGGTCGACGACCCGACTCCGCACGGCGGCGGAGCGCTGGGGCCGGCAGCTCCTCAAGGCGGGCGTCAACCTCGACTTCGCGCCGGTCGCCGATGTCGTCCCCAAGGAGACCGTCAGCCAGAACGCGCCCATCGGCCAGCTCGAGCGCGAATACGGCTTCACGCCGGCGGTCGCCGCGGAGCACGTCGAGGCGTTCATCGCTGGCATGGCCGCGGCCGGCGTCGCGACGACCGCCAAGCACTTCCCGGGCCTAGGTCGCGTGGCCGAGAACACGGACTTCAGCAGCGGCGTGGTCGACACGGTCACGACGCCGGACGATCCCGACCTCGGGCCGTTCCGGCGGGCCGTCGATGCCGGCGTGCCGGCGGTGATGCTGTCGCTCGCGACGTACGAGCGCATCGACCCGGATCGGCTCGCCGCGTTCTCCTGGCCGATCATCGGCGGCATCCTCGAGGACGACTTGGGCTTCCGCGGGATCGTGATGTCCGACAGCCTCTCGGCGGAGGCGGTGTCGTCGATCCCGGTCGGGACGCGCGCTGTCCGCTTCCTCGACGAAGGCGGCGACATGATCGTCGTCCGGCCGGTCGACATGGCGATCCAGATGGCGAAGGCGGTCGCGACACACGCCAAGGAGAGCGCCTGGTTCCGCGACCGCATCGACAACGCCGCCCTCCACGTTCTGCGTGCCAAGGAGGCCGCCGGGCTTCTGCCCTGCGCGGGCTGACCCAGCCGCGACGGTTCGCCGGTCGCGTTCCGCCATCCGGCGTATCGTGTCCCCGGATGGACATCAACGAGACCTACTCCCTGTGACGAGCGACGCCGACGCCGAGATCGATCCCAATGTCCCGCCGAGTGGCCCTGGCTGTGCCGAGTGCCTCGCGACCGAGGGCTGGTGGTTCCACCTGCGGCGGTGCGCGTCCTGCGGGCACATCGGCTGCTGTGATTCGTCGCCGTCCCAGCATGCCAAGGGGCACGCGATGGACACGGGTCACAAGGTCATCGCCAGCTTCGAGCCCGGCGAAGGGTGGTTCTACGACTACGTGACGAACGAGACCTTTCGCGGCCCGGACCTGGCGCCGCCGGCGTTCCACCCGCTCGACCAGCCGGCGCCCGGACCCGCGGGTCGAGTCCCGAGCGACTGGACGCAGCGGCTGCACTAAAGGCAGGTTCCGGCCACCGTCCCTACCATCCCGGCATGGGTGCATACGCGGATCTGCAGCATGGTCGTGTCTGGTACGAGGTGCAGGGGAGTGGTCCGCCGCTGGTGCTGATCCACGGCGGCGCCGTCGATTCACGGTTCTTCGACAAGAACATCGGACCGCTGGGCGAACACCTTCGCGTCATCGCGGTCGACCTCTGGGGCCACGGTCGGAGTTCCTGCTCAACGACCCGGTGGCGACCGTGGCGCCCGTGCGTCGCGCGCCCGCCCCGGCCTGAGCACCGCCGCTCAGGTCACGCGGGCGATGATCGCCGGCAGGGACCTCACGTGGGTCCGCTCGTGCTCGGCGAGCCAGTCCCCGTAGTAAAGGACGCTCCGCTCATAGACGTGCCCAGGTGGGACCGCCACTGCAGCGGTCCGGTCCCATGCCTCGTCGGGGATCGTGCGTAGGACGTCCAGCAGTTCGGCTCGGCCTGTGGCGAAGGCCTCGAAGGCCTCGCGGAACTCCCAGTCGTGATAGCCGGACTTGCGCTGCCAGGTCCGTGGACTCATCGCCCGCCAGCTCGGATGGTCTTCGGCGATGATCCGGCGAGCGGCACCGCCGAGGACGTCGTTGCACGCGCGGAGGTGGGCGAGGACGTCATTGACTGACCAGCTGCCGGGTTCGGGCGCGGTGTGGAGCTGCTCCGTGGTCACGCCACTCGTCATCTCGTCCAGCCGCGGGACGGTCGACGGAAGGATGGCCATGATCTCCTCGACCGAGAGGAGCTCGCGCGGCACGTGGTCGTCCGTAGGCGGTCAGCCGCCCATCGCGTCCGGGTCCATCGGGGACGTCAGCTGGAAATAGTTGTCGTCCGGATCGGCCAGCGTCGCGATCCAGTAACCGGGCGCCTCGTCGAAGGAGTACGGCTCCTTGATGACGATGGCGCCGGCAGCCTTCATCCGTTCGAACTCACCCTGCACGTCGGGCGTCTCGATGTTCCAGATGAGCCGGCCCGGCTGCGGGTTCTTGCCATGGACCTCGCTGTGCGGCCCGACGTTGACCATGCCGGATCCGAGCGTCCAGCCGGTGTAGCCGCCCTCGGCCAGCGTCGGCTCCCCAAGGACCTTGCTGTAGTAGTCGACGAGGCGATCCGGATCGTCCGACCCGATGAGGATGTTGTTGAACTGCATGGCGTTCCTCCCGATGCTGCCGGCCTAGCGTAGATCGAACGCCTATCATCCCGCGGTGGGGTCCCGACCAGTCGACGAGTATCTCGCCACGCTTCCGGCCGATCAGCGCCTGCTCCTGGAGGGCATGCGCGAGCGGATCGCCGAGCTGGCCCCCGACGCGACCGAGACGATCAGCTACGGGATGCCGGCGTTCAAACTGGATGGTCAATTCCTCGTCTCGTACGCCGGCTGGAAGAAGCACTGCAGCCTGTATCCGCTGACGGACTCGTTCATGGACTCGCATTCGACGGAGATCGACGGGTACGAGCGGACGAAGGGCAGCATCCACTTCACGCCAGCGAAGCCGTTGCCGCCCGGCGTCCTGGATGACCTGATCCGGGCCCGCATCGTCGATCTCGAGGGTGGCGCCGGCTGATGGCCACCTCGACGCCGACCGGACCGGTCGTCCCTGAGCGACTCGAGGCGGCGCGCGTCGCCCTCGAGCGGCACGCGTGGCAGGAGGCGTTCGACGGGTTCACGGCCGCCGATGCTGAGACGCCGCTGGGCGGGCCCGACCTCGAGGCGCTCGCCGAGGCCGCGTTCTTCACCGCCGACGTCGACGTCCGCGAGCGAGCCTACGAACGCGCATTCAAGGCGCATCACGATGCCGGCGATCCGATCCGCGCCGCCGCTGTCGCGCTCGGCCTGGCGATCGATGTCTGGATCCAGGGACGGACGTCGATCGCGTCGGCGTGGACGGCACGCGCCGCCAGGCTGCTCGAGGGCTCGGAGGAGACCTACGCACACGGGTATCTGGCGATCGCCCGGAGTTTCGCAGCCCTGGCGGCCGGCCGTTTCGAAGAGGCACTCGCCCAGGCCGAGGAAGGTGTCCGCATCGGTGGCCGGATGACCGACCCCGACCTCCAGGCGATCGCGCTGATCTCCCTCGGCCGTTTGAAGATCGGGGCAGGGGAGACCGAGGAGGGGCTGGCGCTGCTCGAGGAGGCGACGGCCGCAGCCGCCAACGACGAGCTCTCGCCGTACCTCACCGGCATGACGTACTGCACGATGATCTCCGCCTGTCGCGACCTGAACGACTACGAGCGCGCAAGCCAATGGACGGAGGAGACGGAACGCTGGTGCGAGCGCAGCTCCGTCGCCGGGTTCCCGGGCGTCTGCCGCATCCATCGGGCCGAGATCGTCGCCCTCGGCGGTGATCTGCCGCGGGCCAAGGCGGAGCTCGAGCAAGCTGCGCAGGAGCTCGCCAAGTACAAGCGCTTTCCGCCGCTCGGCGACGGGCTGTACGCGATCGGCGAGGTCAAGCTGCGGATGGGTGACCTCGAGGGCGCGGAGGCGGCCCTTCGGGACGCCAACGCTCATGGCCACACGCCGCAGCCGGCGTTCGCCCAGATCCTGATGGCGCGGGGAGACCCGGGTGCGGCGCTCCGATCGATCGATTCGGAGCTCGCGGAGACCCCCGATCTGTGGGTGAGGGCACGCCTCCTTCCCGCGCACGTGGAGATCGCCCTGGCCAACGGCCGGCTCTCGAGCGCGGCCACGGCAGCGGAAGAGCTCGCCACGATCCTTGCCACACACGACACCGTGGCCGCCCGAGCCCGGTCTCGTGATGCCGCCGGGCGTGTCGCCCTCGCCGAAGGCCGACCGAGCGATGCGCTCCGCGAGCTACGTATCGCGACGACGGCGTGGCGCGAGGTCGGTGCCCCGTACGAGATCGCTCGCGACCGGCTGGTGATGGCGGCGGCCCACGAAGCCCTCGAGGATCACGCCGCGGTCGACCTGGAGCTCGCCACCGGGCGTGCCGAATTCGAGCGGCTCGGTGCCCCGCTGGATCTGGCTGCGGCGGACGCCGCGATCGCGGCCTTGGCGCAACGGCGTGCCGGACCATCGCAGGCCCGCAAGACCTTCGTGTTCACCGACATCGTGGGCTCGACGGCGCTCGCGGAGCTGCTCGGCGACGAGGCGTGGGAGCAGTTGTTGCGGTGGCATGACGAGACACTGCGGCGGATCCTCTCGGCTCGTGGTGGCGAGGTCGTCAACTCGACGGGCGACGGTTTCTTCGCGGCGTTCGATGACGCGACGGCTGCCTTCACCGCCGCCGTCGAGATCCAGCGGGTCCTCGCCGAGCATCGTCGGGCGAGCGGCGCCGCGATCAGCGTGAGGATCGGTCTGCATACCGCCGATGCCAGCCGGCGTCGCAACGACTACTCGGGCGTCGGCGTGAACCTCGCGGCACGGGTCGCCGCGGTCGCCGGTGGTGGCGAGATCCTGGCGACGGAGGTGGCATTGGCGGAGGCGGATCGACCCCTAGACGGCTCTCGCGAGGTGCAGCTTCGCGGGATCACTGCCCCGGTGAGCGTGGCGGTGGTCGCCTGGTCGTAGGGCCCGCGACTCCGCTCGACCGTCCCGTCGAGTCCGCCTAGATGTGGTCGGTCAGGTGACAGGCCTCATTCCAGGTCTCGATCACGGGGTTCGACCGCTCCCAGCCGAGGATGCCGATCGTCGCCGTCCCGAGCGCGTACTGGGCGCCCGCTGATGGCGGCTGCCCGAGCCAGCGAGCGGCGAGCACCCGCAGGACATGGCCGTGCGCGAACAGGAGGCAATCCCGACGCACCGAGGGGTCCAGGCAGCGGGCGATGACCCGGTCGACCCGTGCGCCGACGTGGTCGGCGGCCTCACCGCCGGGCCACGGACCCGCCCAGATCGTCCACCCGGGCATAGCCTCCCGGATCTGGACGGTGGTCCGGCCCTCGAGCTCGCCGTAATCCCATTCCTTCAGGTCGCCGTCATGGATCGCATCGCCGAACCCGGCGATCCGCGCGGTCTCAGCGGCGCGCGACATCGGGCTTGTCAGCACGAGGTCGAAGTCGTGGCCGTGCAGCCGCTTTCCGAGTTCGACGGCCTGTTGCCGGCCGGCCTCCGTGAGCGGGATGTCGGTCTTGCCCGTGTGCTGCCCGGACCGGGACCACTCGGTCTCGCCGTGTCGGACCAGATAGATCTGACGCTCCGGTTCGGTCGAGGCGCTCACAGGTCGGTCGCCGGCCGGTCCACTTCCTCGGGTCGGGCCGCGAAGAACGGGCGTTGCTGCCAGCCGAACATCGGCGCCAGGAATGACGTCGGGAGGGTCGTGATCCGCGCGTTGTAGCGATAGACCTGATCGTTGTAGAGCTCCCGACGGTCCGCGATCATCGACTCGAGCCGCTCGATCTCGTCCTGGAGATCGAGGACGTTCCGGTCTGATCGGACCTGGGGATAGGCCTCGACGACGGCGAACAGCGAGCGTACCGCCCGCGTGGTCTCCTCAGCGTGGACGGCCTGCTCGGGGATCGGCTCCGTGGGGGAATACGCAGCACGAGCGCGAGCCACCTCGGTCAGGACGTCCTGTTCGAAGGCCATCAACCCGCGGACCGCCGAGACCAGCGCCGGCAACTGGTCGTGGCGCTGCTTCAGCACGACATCGATGTTCGCCCAGGCCTTGTCGATCCGCTGGCGCAGGGCCATGACCGCGTTGTAGCTCGTGACGAGCAGGAACAGCACGATCGCGAGCACCAGCCCGACGGCGAACGCCGCCCCCAACGCCTGTGGCGTCATCGCCGCTCACCGCTCACGAGCCCAGGGCTCCGGGCAGGATCATGGCCAGCGCCATGGCCGAGGCGATCGCCAGGATCGCTCCGAGGAGACCGACGAGGAAGCGACCCTGCTGGCGGTCGACGGCGGCGGTCGGCAGCCCGTGCGCGATAAGCAAGGGCATACCGGCCGCGCTGGCGAGCACCAGGGCTTCAGGGGCGATGGTAAAACGCCGTTCGGCCTCGGCGGCCGCGGCCGCCGGAGCGATCGGCACCGGATCCGCGGCAGGATCAAGCTCAGGGGCACGGACGGGCTGGCCGATGCCGAAGCCCGGGATCGCGGCATTGCCCCAGGCCTCCTCGGGTGTCGCCTCGAGTAGACCCGCCTCGCGCGCCTCGGCGATGTCGCCAAGGACCTCTGGATCGTCGGATGGAAGCTCGGACCCCGTCGCGATGTCGGCCTCGGCGGGGTCGGCCAGGTCGCCGAACGGCATGGCCCGGCCGATGATCGTAACGGCGTCGCCCGGGGCGAGGACCGCCTCCCGGTAGTGTCGCCGGCGGTCGCCGCCGCCGAGCGATCGACGGGCACCGCCCCCGAGCACGGCGAGTGGGTCGAATGAACGTCCCTCGGCGGGTGTCGCGAGCAGTGCCGCGATCGCCGCCTCCCGCCCGAGACCGGTGGGCGCGAGCGCGGGGCCAGTGCGGATCCGGAGGCCGGGTGGCTCGTCGCCCATCAACCCGGTCGTGTCGTCGAGGAGCGTGGGCGCGTCCCAGCGAGCGCCCCGCGGGAAGACCCGGATGTCGCCGCTCGGATCGCGAACGCGGAATCCGACGGCGCGCTCCTCGTGGAAATCGGCGCCGAGCTCCGACAGGGACGGACCGATCTCGATCCCATCGTCGGCACCGTCGACCGTGGCGCGGTAGTAGACGCACGGCGTGCTCTGGAGTGGCGAGACCAGCGTCAGCTCGGCTGGTTCGATGACGCCGCTGACCTGCACCTCGCCGGCGGCCATCGAGGCGATGCGCGACGTCGCAGTGTCACCGATCCGGGTCGCCTCTCGATAGCCGGCAAGGCCTCGGGCGAGCAGCCAGAGGCCCGCGCCCAGTCCGACGAGGGTGAGGAAGATCCCTTGGGGTGCCCACTCGTTTGGCATCTTGCGCATCGTACGGGCCGGATGAGGCGCCGGGCGCCTCGCCGCGCATGAGTGTCGGCGGGCCGATAAGCGCCTGGACGACCCTGTGCTAGCCTCGCCGCCCATGAGCGCACGTGCCGACGCCCAGTCGCGGTCCGATCCGCTCGGTCATGTCCACCCGGTCCGGCGAACGATCCGCTACTACCTCTCACGGGTCGTCATCTCCGTCCTGACCCGGGCGTGGCTGCGGTTCGACGTCGAGGGCCGCGATCGTCTGCCCCAGGGCCCGGCGATCTATGCGTTCAACCATCTGTCGTGGGCCGATCCCTTCGTGTTGATGGCGACCCTGCCGTTGCGGCCACGGCTCTCGTTCTTCGGTCCGAAGGAAGAGGACATGCAGGCGGGCGGCCGCAACCGCGCCATGCTCTGGACCGGAAGCGCGATACCGTACAAGCCCGGCAAGAACGACCTGCTCGAAGCGACGCGTCGGGTCGGGGCGGTCATAAGCAAGGGAGGCGTCGTGGCGATCGCGGGAGAGGGGCGGATCGGGGCCATCGAGGACCAGTTGCTGCCACTCAACGATGGGCCCGCCTATTTCGCCCTGCGCTCGAAAGTGCCGCTCGTGCCCATCGCCATCAATGGGACCAGCTGGCTGCGGTTCGGCGCGCGAGTCACGGTGCGGATCGGCGAACCGATCCCCGCGGAGGGGCGGCCGGACCGCATCGCGGTCGATGCCATGACCGCGACCCTCGCCGAGCGGCTGCAGACCCTGCTGGATGGGGCGACGACGCCCCGCCGCGAAGGTCGTGTGGCGGGGTGGATGACCGAGCGATTCAACGAGTGGCCGGAGGGGACGCGTGACGCGGCGCTCGAGGCGCAGCTCGGTGCCGTCACGGGACGGGCCGAGGCGGTCTGACCGGCGGGCCGACGCCGACTGACCGGCGGGCCGGCGGGCCTGTCTGGCATACTCGGGCGACCCATCTAGGACAGGGAGCGCCGTGGCATCGACCGGTCTTTCCGCCGATCCGAAGGAGTATCGGACGCGGCTCGCCGAGCAGTCGGACGAGCAGATCGACGCGTGGGCGTCAGAGCTGATGCGGGACGTCGCCAAGCGACGCGGCGTGATCCGGGTGTTGGCGGACCTGCGCAAGGCGGCGGACCTTAGCGACGCCGATATCGAACGGGTGTTCGCATCAGGCAACGGGCCGATGGCCTCGATCGGCCGGGACGCGCAGGGTCGCCAGATGATCCCGGCCGTGGCGCTGTATGCGCTCGTGCCCGGGGTGCGGGCGGAAACGCCGAACGGCCGTGACCGCCTGATCGAATACCTTGTCGAGAACTTCGACGAGCTCGTCTACGTCTGATCGCGCCCCGATCTCAATCGGGGCGGTCGTCCGCCTCGTCCATCCGTTCCCATCGATCCTGGACGGCCTGGTCGTCGCGGCCGTCGCGATCGTCGCCGGGGGAGGGTTACTCACGGCGCTGCTGCTCGGTCTATCGATGATCTCGCTGCAGTTCGCGATCGGCGCGTTGAACGACATCGTCGATGCGCCGGCAGACGCGGGACGCGTGCCACCCAAGCCCATCCCGTCGGGGGCGGTGTCCGTGACGGTCGCCCGCGCGGTCGGGCTGGTCGCGGCGGTGGTCGGGCTCGGCCTCGCTGCAACGATCGGTCCGCAGATCGTGGCCCTCGCTACGGTGATCCTCGCGGTCGGCGCTGCCTACGACCTGTTCGCCAAGGGTACGCCGTGGTCCTGGCTACCCTTCGCGATCGGCATCCCGTTACTGCCCGTGTATGGCTGGGTCGGCGCCACAGGGTCGCTTGCCAGCTTCTTCGTCGTGCTGCTGCCGATGGCCGTGCTCGCGGGTGCCGCACTGGCCATCGCCAACGCCCGGGTGGACCTGGATACCGATCTGGCATCGGGGACGCGATCCGTGGCGACGACACTCGGCGCCGAGCGGGCATGGTGGGCCGGGACGATCCTCATGGCGGCCGCCACGCTGTTCGGTGTGCTGTTCGTCGGTGGGACCGGCTGGGCGTGGCCTGTCGTGGCGCTCGTCGTGATCGGGACAGGCGTGGTGGCGTTCGGCCTCGCTCTAGGCAGAGGGGAGGGGCCTGACGCGCGGCGCCGCGCCTGGGAAGCCCAGGCGATCGGCGCCGCCATCGCGGCGACCGGCTGGGTCGCGGGGATGCTCCCCGGACCCTAGGCGATCAGTCGAACCCGTCCCCGGAGCGGACGAGGGCGATGGCGTTCTCGAGGCGGAGCTTCGAGATCGTCAAGTACTTGGCGAGGTTGTCGCGGTCGACGTCGGGGATCGACCGGACGGCATCCGGCGCCCGCAACACATTGACCAGCTCATCGAGCGCGTCGGCCAGCGACGCCTTGGCGTTCACGAGCGAGTCCTCGCTCAATGGTCGCTGGGCCCGAAGGGCTTCCTCGGGCTCGATCCGGATCTCTGACTCCGGCTCGGGTTCGGGCGCCTCCTCGGCGAACAGGTCGAGCGGTGACTCGAGCGCTTCGTCGACCATGATCGACGGGGCCATCGCGTCGACGTCCTCGGCCAGGCGAGGCGCGCGCGTCCGGCGTCCCTCGATCTTGTCCCGGAGCCTGATGAGCGTCAGCTCCCCGCGGGCGACCTGGTCGGCAAGCCGGCGACGTCGCTTCGGGTCCTGGACCTTCATCAGCTCATAGGCGTGCGAGAGAGTGTCTTTGCGCAAGGACACCAGCTCCCGGACCTCCTCTGGTGCATCGGCAAGCCGCAGGCGATTCTCGACGTAGCCCTTGTCCTTGCCGAGCTTGTCGGCGAGCTTCCGGATGCTATAGCCATGGTCGGTGACCATGCGGTCGTACAGCGCCGCCTCATCGAGCGGCGAGATGTCCTCCCGCTGGAGGTTCTCGATGATCGAGATCTCGAGGGCCGTGTCGTCGTCGATGTCCTCGATCAGGGCGGGGATCGTGTCCAGCCCGGCCTGCTTCGAGGCGCGCCAGCGCCGCTCGCCCGCGATGAGCTGATAGGTGTTCGGGCCGATGGGCCGGACCAGGATCGGCTGGAGGACACCGTGCTCGCGGATCGACGCGGAGAGCTCGTCGAGCGTCTCCTGGTTGAACACCAGGCGCGGCTGCTCCGGGTTGGGCTCGATCTTGTCGAGCGGGACGATCCTGACGCCGACGCTTCGAGTCGGGCCGTCCGGGGTCAGGAGGCTGACGATCGCGGGAGAGAGCTCTCGCTCTTCGGACAGTCGGCGCGCGGCTGCCGCTCGGAAATCAGGCCGTGCCAAGGTCCACCACCTCTCGTGCCAGCTCACGGTACGTCCGGGCCGCTTCGCTGCTGCCTGCGTACGTCGTGATCGGCCGCCCGACGAGCGGGGCTTCGCCGAGCTTCACCGTGCTGCGGATGATGCTGCTGAAGACATGGTGGTCGCCGACGACGCGCAGCTCGTCCAGCATGTCGCGCGCGAGATTCGTGCGACCGTCGTAGAAGGTCGGCAACAGGCCGAGGATCCGCAGGTTGCGGTTCAGCTTGAGCCGGATCGCGTTGATGACCTTGACGAGATTCGTCAGGCCCTTCATCGCGTAGTACTGGGTCTGGACCGGGATGATCACCCCGTTGGCGGCGACGAGACCATTGACGGTCAGTAGGCCGAGGTTCGGCGGGCAGTCGATGAGGACGTAGTCGTAGCCCTTGATCTGGCCGTCGATCGCCTCGCGCAGGATCGACTCGCGCCCGAGGGCGGTGAACAGCTCACCCTCGGTGGACGCGAGATCGATGTTCGCCGGCGCGACATCGATCCCGGCGCTGTCGGTCGGCAGGATCACCTCGTTCAGCTTGGAACGACCGTCGGCCAAAACGTCAGCCATCGATCGCTCGATCGTGTTGAGGTTGACCCCCAGGCCGGCTGTGAGGTTCGACTGTGGATCCATATCGATGCAGAGCACCCGATATCCGTCCTCCGCCAACGCCCCGGCGAGATTGATCGCGGTCGTCGTCTTGCCGACGCCCCCCTTCTGATTCGCGATCGCGATGACGTTCTTCACTGGGGCATCACCTCGAATCGATCGGCCCGATGGATGACGGGGGCGGCGGGACGTCGCGCCATGCTACTCCAGCATCTGTCGTCGCGGGACGTCGGTTATCCACACACGACGGGAGTTGTTCACCATTTCGGTGGATAACTGGGACCGTATGATGGCGGCTGTCCTTGCGCAAAGACAGACCGTTTCGCGGAGGAGACGAGCCCTTGTCGACCAATGAACGACGTTTGGCGCGTCTCGATGCGATGCGCGAGGAGGCGCGACTGGGCGGCGGCCAGGATCGCATCGATCAACAACACGACCGCGGAAAGCTGACGGCGCGCGAGCGGATCGAGCTGTTGCTCGACGCCGGATCGTTCGTCGAGTTGGATGCATTCGTCACCAATCGGAACGCGGCGGTGGAAACCGCGTACCTCGGCGATGGCGTCGTCACCGGCCACGGGACCATCGACGGCCGGCTCGTATTCGTCTTCAGCCAGGACTTCACCGTCTTCGGGGGTTCGCTGTCGGAGGCGTACGCCGAGAAGATCTGCAAGATCATGGACCTGGCCATGAAGGTCGGCGCTCCGATCATCGGTCTCAACGATTCGGGCGGCGCGCGTATCCAGGAGGGCGTCGTCTCGCTGGGCGGCTACGCCGACATCTTCCTGCGGAACACCCTGGCGTCCGGTGTCGTGCCGCAGTTGTCGGTGATCCTCGGCCCATGCGCCGGGGGAGCGGTCTACTCGCCGGCCATCACCGACTTCACGATCATGGTCGAGGGGACGAGCTACATGTTCGTGACCGGGCCGAACGTCGTGAAGGCGGTGACGCACGAGGAGGTCGACGCCGAGACGCTCGGCGGAGCGATGACCCACACGACACGGAGTGGCGTCGCGCACCTCGCCGCACACGATGAGGCTTCTGCCCTCCGCGATGCGCGGCGGCTCCTCGGCTACTTGCCGCAAAACAATCTCGGCGATCCGCCGACCGCCGCCACGTCCGATCCGGTTGGTCGCATGGATGAGACGCTCGACACGATCGTGCCCGACGACCCATCGAAGCCGTACGACATGCACGACGTGATCGGACGGATCGTCGATGACGGCGCCTTCATGGAGATCCAGCCGGGCTGGGCGCAGAACATCATCACCGGGTACGCCCGCCTCGACGGTCGGAGCGTCGGCGTCGTCGCGCAGCAGCCGTCGGTCCTCGCCGGTGCCCTTGACATCGATGCGTCGACGAAGGCGGCGCGCTTCGTCCGGACCTGCGACTGCTTCAACGTTCCACTGCTGACACTCGTGGACGTCCCGGGCTTCCTTCCCGGCGTCGGGCAGGAGCACGGCGGGATAATCAAGCACGGGGCGAAGCTGCTTTATGCCTACTGCGAGGCCACGGTCCCGAAGATGACCGTCATCACGCGCAAGGCCTACGGCGGCGCGTACGACGTCATGTCGAGCAAGCACGTCCGCGGCGACATCAACCTGGCGTGGCCGACGGCAGAGATCGCGGTCATGGGCGCCGAGGGCGCGGTGAACATCCTCTATCGGGACGAGATCACCGGAGCCGACGATCCCGCCGCGACCCGCGAGCGCCTGGTGACCGAGTACGAGGAGCAGTTCGCCAACCCGTACATCGCGGCGGCGCGGGGCTATGTCGACGACGTCATCCGGCCGTCCGAGACGCGACCCCGATTGATCGCCGCGCTCGCGATGCTCGCCGACAAGCGCGACACCAACCCACCGAAGAAGCACGGCAACATCCCCCTGTGACCGGCGTCGCTCGCGACGTCCCTCGGGCGGTTCGAGAGGTGTCCTTGCGCAAAGACGGCGAGCGACCGTTCTCGCGGATCCTCATCGCGAATCGCGGCGAGATCGCGACCCGCATCATCCGGACTTGCCGGGACCTCGGCGTCGAGGTCGTCGCTGTCTATTCCGACGCGGATGTCGACGCCGCCCATGTCCTGACCGCCGATGCTGCGGTTCGTCTCGGCCCGGCCCCGGCAGGGGAGAGTTATCTCCGCGCGGACGCGATCATCGATGCGGCCCTGGCCAGCCGAGCCCAAGCGATCCATCCGGGATACGGGTTCCTGTCTGAGCGGGCGTCGTTCGCCCGGGCCGTCGTCGACGCCGGTCTCGTCTTCATCGGTCCACCGGCGGCGGCTATCGAGGCTCTCGGCGACAAGCTGGCCGCGCGCCGGACCGCGTCCGACGCGGATGTCCCCGTCGTGCCGGGAACATTCGATCCGGCGCCGCTCGACCGCCCGGATGCCGTCGATGGCATCGTCGCAGCCGCCGAGCGGATCGGCTTCCCGCTGCTGGTCAAGGCGGCCGCAGGGGGCGGCGGCCGGGGGATGCGGCGGGTCGAGGAGGCGCGCGTCTTGCCCGCCGCTCTCGTGGCCGCGTCGGAGGAGGCACGCGCGGCCTTCGGTGATGGCGCCGTCTATCTCGAGCGCGAGATCCGCCCGGCTCGCCATATCGAGGTCCAGCTGCTCGGGGATCAGACCGGGGAGGTCGTAGCCCTCGGCGAGCGCGACTGCTCGATCCAGCGCCGGCACCAGAAGCTGGTCGAGGAGACCCCGGCGCCGGGCCTGACGACCGACGAGCGCGGGGAGCTGCATGGGATGGCGGTCCGGGCAGCGCGCGCGGCCGGCCTGTCGAATGCGTCGACGGCCGAGTTCCTCTTCGATGAGGAGCGACGCTTCTGGTTCCTCGAAGTCAACGCCCGGCTCCAGGTCGAGCATGGCGTCACGGAGCTCGTCACGGATCTCGACCTGGTCGCGGAGCAGCTGTGGATCGCGGCCGGCGCGCCGCTGTCCGAGGATGTCCGGGCTGCCGCGGATCTGGCGGCGCGGCCGGGCCGGCACGCCATCGAGGTCCGTCTCGCGGCCGAGGACCCGGCCCTCGAGTTCGCGCCCGTGCCGGGCCGGGTCGGGATGTGGGAGATGCCCGCCGGCCCCGGTGTCCGGGTCGACACCGCGATCCGGCCGGGCGACCGCGTGCCACCGGACTACGACCCGATGATCGCCAAGGTGATGGCGGTCGGCCGCGACCGCCGGGCGGCGGTCCGCCGGTTGCGGCGAGCCCTCGACGAAGTGGTCGTGACGGGCATCCAGACGACCCTCCCGTTCGACCGGGAGCTGCTCCGCGACGAGGCATTCCTCCTCGACGATGGTGGCGTGTTGTCGACGGACTGGGTCGGCCAGCGCTGGGACGCGTCAAGGTCGAGGCAGGATGCGCGAGAGGCCGCTCTCGGGGTCGCGGCCGAGGCCTTCGCCGAGCCTTCCACCAGCGACGCGTCTTTGCGCAAAGACAGGGATCCACGTTCAGATTGGCGCCGGACCGGCCTCGAAGCGGCCATCGACAGGTGGCCGAGATGACGCAGCCTCGAGCCGCCGTCCGCGTCAGTCCGTCGCCCGCCAACGCTCGTCCCGGAGATGAGCCCGTCGTCGTGGAACCGGGGCGGCTCGCCAGCACGGGACATCTGGTCCGACGCGGTACCAGCGGACCCCTGAACGCTGATGGGCGTCGCCTGGTCGAGGTCGTCGTCGACGGCTGGCGCTTCGAGTTCCTCGTCGAGGACGATGCTCGGGCGACCCTCCGCGAGCGGGCGACGCGAGACCACGATCACGGCGCGACCGCTGGTGACGCCTTGGAGATCCGTGCCATCATCCCCGGCAGGGTCGCTTCGGTCGCGGTCACGCCGGGCGACGCCGTCGAGGCGGGCCAGACGCTGCTCGCCGTGGAGGCGATGAAGATGCAGAACGAGCTACGGGCACCCCGGAGTGGCCGGGTCGTCAGCGTCCCGGCGCGTGCCGGCTCGACCGTCGAGCTCGGCGACGTCCTGGTCGTCCTCGAGTGAGACCGTGACCGAGACGTCCGATACGCTCCGAGTGCCGCGGTCGACGGGGGAGGGAACCGACCCTGCCCGCGAGCGGTGGCGCGAAACCCTGCGGGCGAAGGCTCTCGCCGGCAGCCCGGAGCGGCGTGACCGGTTCCTGACGTCATCGGGCATCGAGATCCGCGACGTCTATACCCCTGCGGACACCACCGACACGGACGAGCGCCGGGACCTCGGCCTGCCCGGCGAGTTCCCGTTCACGCGCGGAGTCCAGGCCACGATGTACCGGAGTCGTCTGTGGACGATGCGCCAGTACGCGGGCTTCGCGACGGCGGAGGAGACCAATCGCCGATTCCGGTACCTGCTCGACCATGGCCAGACGGGGCTGTCGGTCGCCTTCGACCTGCCGACGCAGATGGGCTACGACTCGGATGCCGCCGCAGCCGAGGGCGAGGTCGGCAGGGTCGGCGTCCCGATCAGCAGCCTCGCCGACATGGCGGTGCTCGTCGAGGGCCTGCCGCTCGGCGACGTCAGCACGTCGATGACGATCAACGCCACCGCGCCGGTCCTGCTCGCGCTCTACGTCGCGGCGGCCGAGGCCCAGGGGGTCGACCGCTCTCGGATCAGCGGGACGACCCAGAACGACATCCTCAAGGAGTACATCGCCCGAGGCACGTACATCTTCCCGCCACGCCCGTCGATGCGGCTCGTGACCGACGTCTTCGAGTTCTGCGCCGGCGAGCTCCCGAAGTGGAACACCATCTCGATCTCCGGCTACCACATGCGCGAGGCCGGGGCCACCGCGGCCCAGGAGCTGGCGTTCACCCTGGCCGATGCCATCGCCTACGTCGAGGCAGCGGTCGACCGGGGCCTCGACGTGGATGACTTCGCGGGTCGCCTGTCGTTCTTCTTCGCGGCGTGGTCCGAACTGTTCGAGGAGGTCGCCAAGTTCCGGGTCGCGCGACGGATGTGGGCGACGATCATGGCGGAGCGCTTCGGGGCAACCAATCCGCGCTCGATGATGTGCCGCTTCCACGTCCAGACCGCCGGCTCTTCGCTGACCGCGCAGTCGATCGACAACAACGTCGTCCGGACCACGATCCAGGCCCTGTCGGCCGTGCTCGGCGGGGCGCAGAGCCTCCACACGAACTCCCGGGACGAAGCGCTCGCCCTGCCGACCGAGGAGGCGGCGCGGCTCGCTCTGCGGACCCAGCAGATCCTGGCCTACGAGTCGGGCGTGACCGAGACCCCCGACCCGCTGGCCGGTTCCTACTTCGTCGAGAGCCTATCGAACGAGCTCGAGGCGGCGGCCTGGTCGTACCTCGACGAGATCGAGTCGCTCGGTGGGACGCTCGCCGCCATCGAGAAGGGCTTCCAGCAGCGCGAGATCCAGGAGGCGGCCTACCGCGTCCAGCGTGCGATCGATACGGGCGACCAGATCGTCGTCGGCGTGAACCGCTTCACCGACGATGAGGTCGCCACGCCGCCGACCCACCGCATCGATCCGGAGGGAGAGCGCCGCCAGATCGAGCGCGTCCGCACCGTCCGCGCCGAGCGCTCGTCCGAGGCGTGGACGTCGGCGATGGACGAGCTCGAGCGTGTGGCCCGTGGGGATGGGAACCTCATGCCGGCGATCCTCGAGGCGGTCGGGGCGTACGCCACGGTGGGTGAGATCAGCGACCGGCTCCGGGTGGCGTGGGGCGAACACCGCGAGCTCATCACCGTCTGAAGGAGGGAGATCGTGATGCCAGCCGTGCCGCCGCGGATCCGCCGACTCGGGAAGGTGCATCACCTCGCGGTCGTCGTCCAGTCCATCGATGACGCCGTCGGTCTCTGGCGGGACATGCTCGGGCTCGAGCTCGAATCGATCATGGACATCCCGACCGACAAGGTGCGGATCGCCTTCCTCGGGGTGGGGGAGTCGAAGGTCGAGCTGGTCGAACCGACCGATGACACGACCGGCGTCGCCCGGTTCCTGGCGTCGAAGGGCGAGGGCTTCCACCACATCTGCTTCGAGGTCGACAACCTGTCCGAAGCGCTGATCCGCCTCGAGCTCGACGGTCTGGAGCTGATCGACACCGCGCCGAGACGCGGCGCGGAGGGACCAGTGGCCTTCATCCATCCGCGCTCCTGCCAGGGCGTCCTCGTCGAGTTGATCGAGGCCCCCGGCGGGCCGTCCTGGCGCAGCCTCGGCTTCGGGGAGCCCTAGGAGCCTAGGCGGGTTTCGTCGCCACGATCGAGAACATCAGCGGCAGCTCGCCGGGGCCTTCGGGCAGTATCCATTGGCCGCTGCCGGGCTCGCTTTCGACGAGGAAGTCCGCGGCCCACTCCAGGAAGCGCTGCTCCTCGAGGCGCTCGATCCGAAGCCCCGCATCGATGAGGGCCGTCACGATCTCGCCGAGGCCGTGATCCCAGCCGTGCTCCTTGTGCTCGCTCCCGAGGTCGGCGCTCGGGTCGGCATACGAGCCGTGGACGTCGAAGATCAGCGGATCGCCGTGCTCCCAATAGGGGTACTGGAGACGCAGCTCGCGCGGGGATACGCCCTCGTTCTCGAAGACCTGGAGGACGGGGTGGATCTCGGACATGTAGAAGCGGCCGCCGGGCTTCACGAAACGAGCGACGACGCGCGCCCAACCGCGGATGTCGGGCAGCCAGCCGAGCACGCCGCGCGACGTGTAGACGATGTCGAACTCGTCGCCGAGGCGGACCGGCAACTGGTACACGTTGGACTCGACGAAGCGGGCGTTCGCGATCCCGATATCGGTAGCGAGCTCCCGAGCGAGCCGGATCGACGCCGGCGAGAAGTCGACGCCGGTGACGTGCGCGCCGAGGCGCGCCCACGACAGCGTGTCGAGACCGAAGTGGCACTGGAGATGGAGGAGCGTCTTTCCCGTGACGTCGCCGAGCGCCGCGATCTCGTACGGCCGGATGCGGAGGCCGCCCTGCCGGAACCCGGCGACGTCGTAGAACTGCCCCTCGGCGTGGACCTTCGTCCAGGCATCCCACAGGCGCTGGTTGGAGGCGAAGGACGCCTCGAGGTCGGTTCGCTGGGTCGTCTCGTCCGTCATCGCTCGCTCGCTTCGTCTCGGAGTGGCGTGCGTCCCCGTTAGTCTGCCGGAGCAGCGCCGCCGGCGACCAGCCCCTCGGCGTAGAAGATCATGTCGATCTCGCCTGGCGAATGGCCGATCCCCGTCAGGATCGTTGCGGCCTCGGACCGGTGCTGGGTCCCGTGGTTGATGACGTGGGCCAGCATCTGCCAGACGGCGACACCCTCCTCGACGTGATCGAGCAGGCCCTGCGTGATCGTCGGCATCCACGCATCGACCGCGACCCACTCCTCCGCCCACCACGAGCGAAGCTGGTCGATCGAGGGCAGCGGCTCGCGCTCAGGCCGTGGCTGGATGCCTGTTTCCTGGATCGCGTTGCGCCATCGCTGTGCGGCGCCCAGTTGGTGAACGAGGATCCCCCCGAGCCCGCGCTCGCCGACGGCGTCGCTCCGCGACCAGACCTCGTCCGGCACGCCGTCGAGGACGGCCAGCACGCGCTCGGTGGCCCAGCGGTCGTAGTCGAACAGGTACCGGATCTCGTCAGGGATCATGCCCGATAGCCTGCCTCACGAAGGAGCGCCGGGAGCTCCGTCGGCGAGCCAGCGACCCGGAACCCCGCCGCCTCCAGCGCCTCGACCTTCGAGGCCGCCGTTCCGGCGCCGCCAGAGATGATCGCGCCGGCATGGCCCATGCGCTTGCCCTCGGGCGCCGTGCGGCCAGCGATGAACGCGGCCTTCGGCACGTCGCGCAGGTGCTCGCCAGCCCATGCCGCGGCCGTCTCCTCGGCTGACCCACCGATCTCGCCGATCAGGACGATGGCCTCGGTCTCCGGGTCGTCGGCGAAGAGCTGGAGCGCATCGAGGAAGGTCGTGCCGATGATCGGGTCACCTCCGATGCCGATGCATGTCGACTGGCCGAGCTCGGCGTCGGTCATCGCTTGCACGGCCTCATACGTCAGCGTCCCGGACCTGCTGACGACGCCGACCCGGCCCTCGCGATGGACGGAACCCGGGATGATGCCGACCTTGGCCCGGCCGGGCGACGTCGCGCCCGGGCAGTTGGGACCGATCAATCGGGCGCCGTGGCGGCGGACGAGGTCGACCACCGGGATCATGTCGAGTGCCGGGATGCCCTCGGTGATGCAGAAGATCGTCCCGATGCCGGCGACGGCGGCCTCCATCACGGCGTCGGGAGCGCCGGCTGCGGGCACGAAGATCAGCGACGTGTTGGCGCCGGTCTGGCTGACGGCCTCCGCCACCGTGTCGAAGACGGGCACCGTGCCGTCCAGGGCGTGCTGGCCGCCCTTGCCCGGCGTGACGCCCGCGACGACGTCGGTGCCGTAGGCCTTGCAAGCGCGGGCGTGGAACTCGCCCTCGCGCCCGGTGATGCCCTGCACGAGCAACCGGGTGTCGCGACCCACGAGGACGCTCATGCCGACGCTGCCCCCGATGCCGCGACGGCCTTGGCGGCCGCCTCGTCGAGCGTGGCAGCAGTCTGGAACCGCGCCTCCTCGAGGAGCGTGGCGGCCTCGGCCGCGTTGGTGCCGACGATGCGGACGACCATGGGGACGTCGCGCCTCTGCTGGGCGCGTGCCTCGATCAGGCCCCGAGCGACCTCGTCACCACGGGTGATGCCGCCGAAGATGTTGACGAGGATCGCGTCGACCTTCGGGTCGGCCAGGATCAGTCGCATCGCGTGGGCGACCTTGTCAGCACGCGCCCCGCCGCCGATGTCGAGGAAGTTGGCGGGCTCGCCGCCAGCGCGCTTGACGAGATCCATCGTGGTCATCGCGAGGCCCGCGCCGTTGACCATGCAGCCGATCGTGCCGTCGAGCTTGATGAACGTCAGGCCGGCCTCGCGGGCCTCGCGATCCTCGGGCGCCTCTTCGTCAGGATCACGGAGCTCCTCCAGCCCGGGATGGCGGGCGAGCGCGGAGTCGTCGAGCGTGATCTTGGCGTCGAGGCAGACAAGGCGTTCTTCGGGCGCGCCGTCCGATCCGGGCGGCTCGCGGACGATAGCGAGCGGGTTGATCTCGACGAGATCGGCGTCGTACGCCGTCATCGTCCTGACGAGACCCTTCGCGATCGCCACGGCCGCCTTGAGGTGCCTCTCCAGGCCCATCGCGAAAGCCAACTCACGCGCCTGGAAGTCGAGCAGGCCGAGGCCCGGATCGGCGTGTCGGCGGATGATGGCGCCCGGGTTCGAGGCGGCCACATGCTCGATCTCGACACCCACCTTCGGCAGAGCCCATCAGCAGGATGCCGCGCTCAGCGCGATCGAGGACGGCCGCGAGATAGAACTCCTTGACGATGTCCGCCGCCGGGCCGACGAGCACCTTTCGGACGGTCATGCCTTTGATGTCCATCCCGAGGATCGCCGCCGCGACGTCGGCGGCCTCGTCAGCGCTTCCCGCGAGCTTCACGCCGCCGGCCTTGCCCCGTCCGCCGACCAGTACCTGGGCCTTGATGACGACCTTGCCGGCGCCGGCGTCCAGGAAGCGCACGGCCGCGGCGTGCGCCTCATCCGGCGTATGGGCCACCGTCCAGTCCGGGACCGAGAGCCCCTGGGCGACGAGCAGCGACTTGGCGTCGGCCTCCTGGAGCTTCACGCGGGCATCGTAGCGGAGCGGGTCGTCACCGCTCCGCGAGGTGGCGCAGCCGCGCCTCCGCGATCCGGTCGAGCGAGTCGAAGGACTTGGAGAGCGACCAGACGATCGTATCGTCGACGCCGGCGGCGGCGAGTCCATCGAAGACGGTCGCGAGTCGATCGGCATCGGCGATCACGGTCGTCGCGTCGTCCACGACGTCGCCCGGATCGCCAAGGCGGATGCCGACCGTCCGACGGATCGTCGAGCGGTCGCGCCCGACCGCGTTGCACGCCCGGTCGAGCTCGTCGAGGCGGGTGCGCAGGCGGTCGTCCGCACCGGGGAACCAGGCGGTGTTCCAGGCATCGGCCCAGCGCGCCGTCAGCTCGAGCATCCGCGGGCCTTTGGCGGCCACCAGGACGGGCACGTCACGCTCCGGCGCTGGGAGCAGGACCGCGTCCCGCGCCTGGCGCCACTGACCGTCGAAGGTCACACGCTCCCGACGCAACAGGCGCGTCGTGATCTCGAGGTCCTCGCCGAACCGCCCGACCCGATGGTCGAACGGATAGTCGAATGCGTCGTACTCCGGTTCGTGCCATCCCGCGCCGAGCCCAAGGATGACGCGCCCGCCGGATAGGTCGTCCAGGGTCGCGGCCATCTTGGCCATCAGCGCCGGGTTCCGGAACGAGGCGCACATCACGAGCGAGCCGAGCTCGACGCGCGGGATGAGAGGCGCCAGCGCGGACAGCGTCGTCCATGCCTCGCGGATGCCTTCGTCCGGCTCGCCGGGCGTCCGGAACAACAGGTGGTCGAAGACCCAGATCGAGTCGAGACCGACAGCCTCGGCGCGGCGCCCGAAGGCCAGGGTCTCTTCGAAGGTAGGGGAGCGGCCGTCGGCGGTGTCGTCCTCCGCCAGGGGCAGGGTCACGCCGATGCGCATCGGTGGAGTCTATCGACGACCGTCGGGACGAACGAACGATTCCGACGGGTCGTCTCGCCATACTCATCGAGCGCGGCCAGAGCGGTCGCGCCATCGCCGAGGGGCGTGATGCAGCGAGACCTCGTGGAGCGAGCGCGGAAGGGCGATCATGACGCCTTCGCCGAGCTGGCAGGCGCCGCGATCTCCCGACTGGATTCTGCCGCCTGGCTCATGCTCCGGGATGTCGAACAGGCCAAGGACGCCGTTCAGAACTCGCTCGTCCGGGCCTGGCGTGATCTGCCCACGCTTCGCGATCCCGACCGTTTCGATGCCTGGTTGCATCGGCTGCTGGTCCATGCCTGTATCGATGAGGCGCGCCGGCTCCGACGCCACCGACTCGATGTCGAACTGACTTCCATCTCGGTCCCGACGATCGTCGACGATGTCTCGGCGGTCGAGGACCGCGATCGACTCGAACGCGGCTTCCTCCGGCTTGAACCGGAGCTGCGGGCCGTGATCGTCCTTCATCACTATCTCGACCTTCCGATGCCGGCCGTGGCGACGATCCTGGGCATCCCGCTCGGGACCGCCAAGTCGCGGCTGCACCGCGCCATCAACGAGATGCGGGCGGCGCTCGACGCCGACGCCCGCGTCCGTGGCGATCTCGTGGAGGGCCGTCCGGCATGACGACGAACGAGCGGTTCGAACGCGGCCTGACGGCGTGGCTCCACGACGATGCGGTCTTCCGCGTGCCCGATCACCTCGATGAGGTGTTGTCGACGACACGGGAGACGGGCCAGCGGCCGGCATGGTCGAGCCTCGAAAGGTGGCTCCCGGTGGATACGACCTTCCGTCCGCGATTCTTCAACGCGCCGTCAGGCGCGCGCCTGCTCGCGGTCGCGGCGCTGATCCTGGTCCTGGTGGCCCTCGCGGTGTTCGCGATCGGATCACAGCAACAGCGGCTTCCGACACCGTTCGGCCTGGCAAGGAACGGCGCCATGGTCACCAGTCGCGACGGCGACCTCTATCGACTTGATCCTGCAACGGACGAAGCACGACCTCTTGCGGTCGGGGAGGGTTACGACTTCTCCCCGATCTACTCGCGCGACGGCTCGAAACTCGTCTTCCTGCGTTCCGACGCGCGTCCACCGTCGACGCCGAACTCGATCGCGATGCTGACGATGTACGTCGCCAATGCCGACGGCTCTGCCGCGCGGGCGATCACTCCGCCGACTGAGAGTCTCGACTGGTTCGATTGGTCGCCGGACGGGACACGGGTCGCTTACATGGCCAAGGGGTTTCTCTACGTCGTCGCCGTGGCCGGCGGAGAGCCGGTCCGGCTCAGCAACGCCGGACGCGTGCATTTCCCGACATGGCTGCCGCCTGACGGCAAGGAGATCGTCTTCCGGACTGAGACGCGATATCCCGCGATCTATGCCATCGGTCCTGAGGCGACCAGCAAGCGACGGCCACTGTCCTTCGTGCCGGCCAACAACGAGTTCGACTACCAGGGGATCAACGTTGCGCCCGATGGCAAAGGCATCGCCTTCACCCGGTGGACGGGCGACAACGTGTCCCGCGTCTATGTCCTGGACGTGGCCAGTGGCGCCGAGATCATCCTTCCCACCGACGACGGCCTCAGTCAGCGAGGGAACGTGTTCTCGCCGGACGGGAAGCTGATCGCGTATGCCCGGGTCGGATCCGGCTCCTACCAGATCGTGGTCGCAAACGCGGATGGCTCCGGGAATGAGCGCCCGGTGGGCCCGATCAGGTCGGGACCGGCCGAGTACCAATATCCGCATGCATCCTGGGCGTTCACCCCGGACGGCACTGCATTGGTCATCCGCTTCGGGAATGACGTATCAGGGGAAGACGCAACTCTTCCCGATCGACGGTTCGCCGGCGACCGACCTTGGTTCGGGCGGATTCGACTTCGTCGACGTCCAGCGCCTCGCGCCGTAAGGCCTTCCCGTCCGACCTTCCCGCGGGACGGGAGCAGACGACGTCCGGATCAGCTCGGATGCGTCGATCTCCCGTCCCACGGCACTTCTGGATCCGATCTTTCGTGGGACGGGAACGGGGGCCGGCCCACGACTGTCACCAGACTTGGTGAAGCCGTAGGCAGATACCCAGCGCCATACTCAGCGAGCGCGGCCGACCGAGCCGCGCCACCGCCTGAGGCGAGTGGGCATGGGGCGAGAACTCGTGGAGCGTGCGCGGCAGGGCGATCATGACGCCTTCGCCGAGCTGGCAGGCGCCGCGATCAGACGTCTCGACACCACAGCCTGGCTCATCCTCCGGGACACGGATCGGGCGACGGACGCCGTCCAGAACACCCTCCTCCGTGCCTGGCGCGACCTTCCGACCCTCCGCGATCCCGATCGCTTCGACGCGTGGCTGCATCGACTCCTGGTGAACGCGTGCACCGATGAGATGCGTCGCTCTCGTCGACGTCGGCTTGATGTCGAGATCACCGATACGACGGATCTGCCGTCCGTCATCGATGACATCTCGACGATCGCCGATCGCGACCAGCTCGAGCGGGGTTTCCGCCGCCTCGAGCCAGAGGAGCGGGCGGTCATCGTCCTGCATCACTACCTCGACCTACCGCTCCCCGAGGTGGCCGCCACGCTGCGGATCCCCTTGGGGACTGCCAAGTCGCGCCTGTATCGCGGGCTCCGGGAGATGCGCGCGGCGCTCGACGCCGACGCACGGCCAGGGGCTCACCTCCGTGAGGGGCGTCCCGCATGATCGCCAACGATCCGTTCGAACGGCTGGTCTCGGATTGGCTCCACGCGGACGCCGAGCATCCGGTCCCGGACCACCTCGAGGCGGTCCTGCGCCTGACGGGCAGCGCGCGCCAACGGCCGGCCTGGTCGAGCCTCGAAAGGTGGCTCCCAATGGATACGACCTTCACAGGGCGGTTGGCGCCCGCGATGCGGCCAGCGTTCCCGCTCATCGTCCTACTCCTGCTGATAGCGATGATGGCCGCCTTCCTCATCATCGTCGGCTCCCGGCAGCCCCCGCTGCCGGCACCCTTCGGCCCGGCCGACAACGGGTCCATCCTGTTTTCGGCCCAGGGTGACATCCTCATCGCGGATCCGGATGGCAGCGACCCGCGGGCTGTGATCGGTGGCCCGGAGGATGACGTCGCGCCCGTGGTGTCCAGCGACGGAACGCGCTTCGTGTTCTTCCGCAAGGAATTCGAAGGCGGGTACACGCTTCATGCATCGGACATCGATGGCACGGACGTGGCGCTCCTATCAGAAGCCCCACTGCGCGACCCGAGCTGGGCGGAGTGGTCACCGGACGGATCGAGCGTCCTCGTCGTCCACAGGATCGGCGCGATCGACGTAGCCTCGACCCTCGCTACGGATGGTGGCGGGAGCATCCGCCAGCTCGACATCGGCGACATCGTCCCGGGTTCTCCGATGTGGCGGCCGCCAGACGGCCGCGAGATCGTGCTGAGGGGCGAGTCGTTAGACGGTGTCGCGCTGTATGCCGTCGGCGCCGATGACGGCGCCGTGCGGCAGATCACGCCCATCGAGTCGAGCCGAGGAGCCAGGTGCCTCGACGGCTGCTACCTAGGACCTCGACTGTCACCGGATGGGACCCGTGTGACGTTCTGGCACAACATGGCCGCCGACCTGGCCGCATATCCAGAGGGACGGAAATCCGAAGTCCATGTCCTTGACCTTCGGACAGGAGAGGACATCCGTATCGGGTATGACCCGACGTCCCGGCACGAACTGCTACCGAAGTTCTCCCCTGACGGGAAGTCGGTCCTGTTCGTCCGCTTCCCGGTGGAGGGAGACGCAGTGGTGCTTACTGCTGCTGCCGACGGCAGCGACGGTTCCGGACGCCAAGTGGGCCCCCGCTTCGAGTGGAGCGTCACAGGTCTGTTGAGCGACCCGATCTTCGAGTACTCACCGGACGGACGGAAGATCCTCCTCTCGTTCGGGGCGGATCGCCGGTTGCAGATCCTCGACGTGGCGACCGGAACGATCGAGTCCGGTGACTACGCGGACTTCATCTTCTGGCAGCGCACTGCGACCAGCGGGTCCGCCGGTTGATCACGGCCGCGGGAGTGACGCCCCGCCCAGGAGGCGGGTGCCGGTAGGTCGTCCCGCTCCCAAAGATCAGTCGAGGGCCGGTCGCTCTCCCAAGGGCGGCCGGCCCGCCGTCGCGCCCCGCACGGATACAATCGGGCCCATGGCCCACCGAGTGACCCTGATCCCCGGCGACGGCATCGGGCCGGAGCTGGCGGAGGCATCCCGTCGTGTCCTCGACGCGACGGGCATCGCCTTCGAATGGGAGGTGGTCGATGCCGGTGAGGCGGTCATGGATGAGCACGGCACGCCCCTGCCGGAGCACGTCCTCGAGTCGATCAAGCGCAACAAGGTCGCGCTGAAGGGCCCGATCACGACCCCGGTCGGGGAGGGGTTCCGGAGCGTCAATGTCACTCTCCGCCAGGCGCTCGGGCTCTATGCGAATCTCCGCCCAGCCCGGACGATCGAGGGGATCGAGACGCGCTACGACGACGTCGATCTCGTCATCGTCCGCGAAAACACCGAAGACCTGTACGCCGGCATCGAGCACATGGTCGGCCCGGACGCCGCCGAGAGCATCAAGATCATCACCCGGGCCGCGTCCGAACGGATCGCCCGGTTCGCGTTCGACTACGCGATCGCCAACGGCCGCCGCAAGGTCACGGCCGTGCACAAGGCCAACATCATGAAGCTGTCCGACGGGCTGTTCCTCGAGAGCTGCCGGACCGTCGCCGCCGACTACGACGGCCGCGTCGAGTTCGAGGACCGCATCGTCGACAACATGTGCATGCAGCTCGTCCAGAAGCCCGAGTTGTACGACGTCCTCGTGTTGCCGAATCTGTACGGCGACATCGTCTCGGACCTGGCGGCCGGCCTGGTCGGCGGGCTCGGCGTTGCGCCCGGCGCCAACATCGGGACGGAGGCCGCGGTCTTCGAGCCGGTCCACGGCTCGGCCCCCAAATACGCCGGCCTGAACAAGGCCAACCCGACCGCCTTGATCCTCAGCGGGGCCCTGATGTTGCGCCACCTCGGGTATCCCGCGGAGGCGGATCGCTTGGAGACCGCCGTTCGGGAGACGATCGCCTCGGGCACGCGCACGTATGACCTGGGCGGCTCGGCAAGCACCTCGGACTTCGCCGACGCGATCGTCGGTCGGCTATCCGCGGGAGTGGACGCTCCGGCGAGCCTCGCTCGATGACCGGGATCGCCGGTAGCCTTCGGCTCCCGCGCAAGTCGCAGGGGACCGCGCCAGCGGGGTTCGGTGTCACCCGCCGCGGCGACCGCTGGTGGGCTGCCCCGCTCGTGCAGGGGACCCTGTTCACGATCTGCGCGGTCTATCTCGGGTTCAGCGGGATCCTCTGGCAACCGCTCGGCGGACCGCCGTACGAGGCTGACGGCTATCTCTCGCCCTTGTTCTCGCCGCTGATCGCTGGCCCATGGCTGCCCTGGTTCATCAGCCCGGGACTGTTGATCCTGTGGATCCCGCTCGGCTTCCGCGCGACCTGCTACTACTACCGCAAGGCCTACTACCGCTTCTATTTCGCTGACCCGCCGGGCTGCGCGGTCGGTGAGCCGACCATCCACCGCGGGTACCGGATGGAGACGGCCTTCCCGTTCATCCTCCAGAACCTCCATCGCTATTTCCTGTACCTCGCATTCGTGCCGCTGTTCTTCCTGTGGGTCGACGCGGCGCAATCCATCCCGTACCAGGGTGGGTATCGGATCGGCCTGGGCGTGATCGTCCTCTCGCTGAACGCGCTGTTGCTGACCGGCTATTCGCTTTCATGCCACTCGCTGCGACACCTGGTCGGCGGCAAGATGGACTGCTTCTCGTGCTCGCGACGCGCCAGGACGCGGTACACGCTGTGGCAGCGGCTGACCTCGCTCAATCGCAACCACATGGCCTGGGCCTGGATCAGCCTGATCTCGGTCACACTCGCCGACGTCTACGTCCGGGCCCTGGCGGTCGGTCTCATCACCGACCCGGCGATCTACTTCTGATCCGCCGACCCGACCCGCGATGATCTCCCCGAACGATCCGCAGACCCGGCCCCACGACGTGCTCGTGATCGGAGCCGGCGGGGCAGGGCTGCGGGCGGCGATCGCGGCCAACGCGGCAGGCGTCGACGTCGGGCTGGTCTGCAAGTCGCTTCTCGGCAAGGCGCACACGGTCATGGCCGAGGGTGGGGTCGCGGCCGCGCTCGGGCACGTCGCGCCGGACGATTCGTGGCAGGTCCACTTCCGCGACACGATGGTCGGCGGCAAGTACCTGAACAACCCGCGGATGGCCCAGCTCCATGCTCTCGAATCGCCGGCGCGCGTCCGCGAGCTCGAGGAATGGGGCGCGGTCTTCGATCGGACCCGCGACGGACGCATCCTCCAGCGTCCGTTCGGCGGTCACTCGCATCCGCGCCTCGCGCATGTCGGCGATCGGACCGGGCTGGAGATGATCCGGACCCTACAGGATCGCGCCGTCGCTGCCGGCATCCAGGTCTACATGGAATGCACGGTCAGCCGATTGACGACGTCGTCTACCGGCGTGACCGGTGCGGTCGGCTACTGGCGGACGACGGGTCGACCGATCGTCTTCCCGGCGAAGGCCGTCGTCCTCGCGACCGGCGGGATCGGTCGGGCGTACACGGTCACGTCGAATTCCTGGGAGTACAGCGGCGACGGCCAGGCGCTGGCCTACGACGCGGGGGCGGAGCTCATCGACATGGAATTCGTCCAGTTCCACCCGACGGGGATGGTCTGGCCGCCGGGTGTCCGTGGTCTGCTGGTGACCGAGGCGGTCCGCGGCGAGGGCGGCATCCTGCGCAACGCATCGGGCGACCGGTTCATGTGGAAGTACCTGCCGGAAGAGCGGCGGAAGGAATACGCGGCAGACGACGACGAGGCTGCCAAATGGGTGGCGGCACTCTCCCAGAGCAAGCAGACAGATGCCCGCCGGCCACCGGAGCTATCGACCCGCGACAACGTCTCGCGGGCGATCTACACGGAGGTCAAGGAGGGTCGCGGCTCGCCGCATGGTGGCGTCTTCCTCGACATCAGCTACCTGCCGGCGGACCACGTGCGGCGCAAGCTGCCATCGATGTACGAGCAGTTCAAGGAGCTCGCCGACGTCGACATCACGACCGGTCCCATGGAAGTCGGGCCGACGACGCATTACGTCATGGGCGGCATCAAGGTCGACGCCGAGGATGGCGCGACCCGCGTACCAGGTCTTTTCGCCGCGGGGGAGGTCACCGGCGGGATGCACGGCGCCAACCGCCTGGGCGGGAACTCGCTGTCGGACCTGCTGGTCTTCGGCGCACGGACCGGCGATGGCGCTGCGGCCCATGCGCGGACCGTGGACGGCGATCCGCACATGGACCCGGTCCAGGTCCGTTCCGCGCTACGAGAGCTCGAGGCGCCGCTCGAGCGTCGCTCTGGCGATGACCCCTACGCGGTCATGCGTGACCTGCAGGCCCTGATGCAGCAGCGCGTCGGGATCTTCCGCGTCGAGGCGGACCTCGATGCGGCGCTCCTCGAGCTGGCCGAACTGCGCCGGCGCTGGGAGACGGTCTGCGTCGACGGCGGGCGGGCCTACAACCCGGGCTGGAACCTGGTCTTCGAGGTTGGCAACCTGTTGACCGTATCGGAGGCGATCGCCCGGAGTGCGCGACAGCGAACGGAGAGCCGTGGGGCGCACAGCCGGCTCGACTTCCCCGACACCGATGACGAGGAGTGGGGTCACCGGAACAGCGTGATCTCGAAGGGCAAGGACGAACGCATGACGTCGCACACGGCCCCGGTACCCGATATGGCCGACGAGTTGCGTCGACTGCTGGACGCCGATCATTGACACGGAGGAACGCATGACCGAGTCAGCCGCGCCCACGGCAGATCGAGCGGCGACGTCCGAGGCGAAGCTCCGCGTGTTCCGGGGCACGCCCGGGAGCGAGTCGCGCTTCGACGAGTTCGACGTGCCGGTCGAAGCCGGGATGGTGGTCCTCGACGCCCTCCATTGGATCCAGGGGCACGAAGCACCCGACCTCGCGGTGCGTTGGAACTGCAAGGCGGCAAAGTGCGGCTCGTGCAGCGCCGAGGTCAACGGTCGCCCCCGGCTGACCTGCAAGACGCGTCTCACCGACTTCGAGCCGGACGAGCCCATCACCGTCGAACCGATGCGCGCCTTCCCGCTCATCAAGGATCTCGTCACCGACGTGTCGTGGAACTATGAGGTCAACAAGACCATCGAGCCATTCACCCCGCCGTCCGACGTTCCGCAGGAGGAGTGGCGCTGGCAGCAGCAGGACATCGAGCGCGTCCAGGAATACCGCAAGTGCATCGAGTGCTTCCTATGCCAGGACGTCTGCCATGTGCTGCGCAACCACGAGACGGAGCGACCGTTCATGGGTCCTCGATATCTCGTCCGTGCCGCGGGCCTCGAGCTGCACCCGGTCGACCAGGCTGATCGGCGGCCGTACCTCAAGGACAGCGGCGGCATCGGCTACTGCAACATCACGAAGTGCTGCACCGAGGTCTGCCCGGAGCACATCAAGATCACCGACAACGCGATCATCCCTCTCAAGGAGCGCGTAGCCGACGAGTACTACGACCCGATCCAATGGGTCTGGCGCAAGCTCCGCGGTGGCGAGGGATCGGAGTCCGGCGAGCGGGTCGATCTGCCCGTGCTCCAGGGCGACGCGGCGTCGCCCGATCAGGCGCCGGATTGAACGCCGGGCCGGCGGCGACGGCTGGACCGACGTACATCGTCCGCACCGATGGCGCGGCACGTGGCAACCCCGGTCCCGCCTCGGCTGGTGCGGCGCTGTTCAGGGCCGACCGCCCGGATGCCCGAGATCCGTTCGCCCGGCCCGACGCATCGATCTCCGACTATCTCGGAGTCCAGACCAACAACGTCGCCGAATACACGGGCGTGGTTCGCGCCCTGGAGCTCGCCCGCGACCTCGGCGCGACCGAGGTCGACCTCCTGCTCGATTCGAAGCTGATCGTGGAGCAGCTCTCCGGCCGCTGGCGGGTCAAGGACGCGAAGCTCATCCCGTTGTGGGCCGCCGCCCGACAGACCCTGCATGGCTTCTCGCGGTGGACGGCCACGCACGTGCCGCGCGCCCAGAACAGCGTCGCCGACGCGCTCGCGAATCAGGCCATCGATCGAGCAACGGCCGGCGGGCCGGCCTCTGTCGTCCTGCGTCCTGAGAACCGTTGATGGACGACCCCGGCCGGCGACCGGACGGGGTCTGGCCACGCGATCGGCCGATCCGTTGGGGCGGCGTCGCCGGCAACCTCGCGTGGTTCGTGGGCGCCACCGCGGCAGGAGTCGTCCAGTTGGCGCTGGCGATCCCGATCCTGACCGTCGAGCGGGGCTGGGCGAACACCGTGCTCGCCCTCATCTGGGGCGGCCTGACCCTGTTTGCCGGCTGGTGCTGGGTGATGGGCCGCTGGCGGATCGTGCTCGCGCCGATCCTCACGCTCGCCGCCTTGGCGCTCGCCTCGGTCGTGTGACCCTGCGTCGACGCCTCGCTTTGCAGAGGCGGCCCTCTCCTTGGGGGTAGAATCCAGCGGTCAGCGAGACGGTCGGATGGTCGCGCGGCACCGGTCGGGGTGACCCGCAGCGATGCCGCGAGGAAAGTCCGAGCTCCGCAGCGCAGGGTGGCGGGTAACACCCGTCCGTCGCGAGACGAGGACCAGTGCCACAGTGACGATGCCGTCGCCCGCCCTCGGGCGGGACGGCGGAGTGAAACGGGCAAACTCCACCCGGAGCAAGGCCAAATAGGAGGGCGCAACCCGCGCCGGGCAACCGGCCGGGGGAGAGGTGCGTTGCCCAGCCCTCGGGTCGGCCGCATGAGCCGTCGGGCGACCGACGGCCTCAGATGGATGGCCATCACCGTCCGGCGCTCAGGCGTCGGCCGGTACAGAACTCGGCTTACAGACCGCCTCGCTGACGCTACCCGTCATTTCGTGTGTGAAAACGCCCTCCGCCGATTGACGCTCGGAGGGCTTGCACACGTTTCTGCACACAGTTGAGGGCTATGTCGCGACGTCCTCGAGGGCGGGTAGGGTGCGTCCGAGAGCGGCGTCGATGCGCCCGGAGGCAGCCTTGGCGCGCTTCGGGTCGAGATGGGCGTAGACCTTGAGCGTCGTCCCGTAGTCGGCGTGGCCGAGGACCTTGGAGATCACGGCCAGTTCTTCGCCCTCGGTGAGCAACAAGGTCGCGCAAGCGTGTCGCAAGTCGTGGAGTCGGATCCGCCGCACGCCAGCTCGCTCGGTGGCCGCCCGGAAGGCGTGCCAGATCGGGCGGATACCGAGGGGCGACCCGACGCTCGTCGTGAATACGAGGTCCCGATCGTTGGACCAGCGGGCACCCGCTCGCAGGCGCGCCGCCGCCTGCTGCCGTCGTTGAGAGCGAAGAGCATAGGTGGCGAGCTCCGATAGCCCGATCGTCCGCAAGCCAGCCCCACTCTTCGGCGGTCCGAATGACCCGTCACGCAGGAGTTGGCGCGCAACCGTGAGAGTGTTCGCTGACCACTCGACCTCCGACCATGTGAGGCCGAGTAGCTCGCCCTCCCTCAGCCCGGACGCGATCGCGAGCGTGAACAACGGGGCGAGGCGATCGTCACCCAGCGAGTCGAGGAAGCGATTGATCTCGCGCGCGTCCCAGGGGCTGATTACTGGTGGATGAGACTCCGGAGGCCGGACGCGTAAGCAGACGTTCGTCCGCACCAGGTCCGATCGCATCGCCTCATTGAGCGCGATGCGCAGGATGTGGAACACGTGCGCGACAGTTGACGGCGACACACCGGTTGCACTGATGCCGGCGAGCGCGTCCTGAACCTGCTCGCGGGTCAGGCGGGAGAGGACGACCCGGCCAAGTCGCGGACGAAGGTGGGTGTTCACCACACTGGTGTAGCTGGCGATGGTCCCCGGTCGTTTGGGCCTCGTCCCTCCGGCGACATAGTCCGTCAGCCACGTGTCGAGCCATCCACCTACCAAGAGTCGGCCGTCGACGGGCCGATACCCGTCTTCCACACCGCGGACGGCCAATCGCATGGCCTCGCGGCATTGGGACTTGGTGGAACCCCATCCCCGCCGCGATGGCTGGGATCGGCCTGGCCTGGCTGGTCACGCATCGTGCCCCGGGCTACCAGACGACACGGTGGCAGGACAGCCGTCGACCACAGTCCTGGGACGGCCCCGACGGCGATGCGATCGGCCGGCGTGTCGAGGCTGCCGGCGAGCACGCTTCCGAGCTCGGCGACCGGGTCACGGGTCGCGTCGAGGAAGGCGTCGATGCGCTCGGCCGCCGGATGGACGACGTCGGTCAGCGCGTGGGCGATGTCCCGGATCAGGTGACCTATCGCGTCCACGACCTGAGCGAGCAGGCCCGCTCGCTGATCGAGGAGAGTCCCCTCGCTGTCGGGGCGGTCGCCGTCGCCGTCGGCACGGCCATCGGTGCCGCGTTGCCGTCGACTTCGACGGAGCGGCGGGTGCTGCGACCTGCCACGAACCGGGCGATCGAGACGGCCGAGCAGAAGGCCACCGAGGCGCTCGACCAGGCGGAACAGCGCATGAGCGAGACGACGTCTGGCCCTGGAGCGTCGACCGGCTCGACCGGATCAACGCCACGGAGTCGCTCTTCGGGTGGCACCGGTGCATCGCCGGCGAGCAGCTCGAGTCCTTCCAGCACTACCAGCACGGGCAGCCGGAGCCGAGCCAGCTCCGCGACCGTTTCTGGTGACATGTCCGGCACGAGCTCGAACCCAACACGGCAGCAGAGCGCGGATCGCTCCTGAGCGAGCGCCAAGCCTTGTAACGGGACTGCGGGCCGGCCTCGTCCGCCGACGAGGCCGGCCTTCCTCTGCCGCGAAAGGGAGCGCTGGGCGTCCCGGTTCGACGGGCGCTACATAGATCTAGACACACTCATACGGGGTTGACCCGGTAACGCGCGTGATGCGCGCCGGCGTGTGATGCGCGCCGGCGCGGTCCTCTTGGCCGAGGTCCTGCTCGGGTGGACGTTGCCGCAAACCTGCCACCAGTAACTTTGCGCCACTCGGCAACGATCCCTTGCCCTCCAACCTAGAGCTCATGCTGAAATCTCGATTGGGCTTATCGCGTCTGGGCCTGCGCGCCCCGTCCGGGGCACCGCCGAGCGACTGGAGCATGGCCAAATCGAGCGACGGCACATTAATGTGGGTCCCGATTCCGAGCCGTGGTCGAGGGACGGGCATGAGCGGCGACGCAACCAAGATCGAAGAGCATCTCCGGGCAGCGTCCGATGCGATCCTCTTGCTGTTGACTGAAGTCGGTCAGCTCGAGCGACACAAGCGCGGAATCCCGCCCGGAGAGCCTCGGTTCGACAAGGTGGCGCGCTCCGTCCGCGTGGCGGCCCAGGCGCTCGCGGAGTTCACCGAGTACGAGGAGACCTGGGCGCGCATCGCGACAGACGGCCGAACGGACATCGAACCGATCTCAGAGTCCGAGAATACGCCCAAGACCGCCACGATCCTCGAGCGCTGGCGCGCGATCGAACGGCAGCTGGATGACCTCGAACCAGGCTCGCCCGAATCGGTACGACTGTTCGCCGAATTCGAGCGCTTGCGTGACGAGTACCTCGCTCTCTTTCGCGAACGCCAATCGACCGACCCGGAGTAGTCTCGTCCGAACGCCCGTACCCGTCACGGCTTTTCCACCGGTCGGATTGGGGTAACGTGCCGACCGTGAAGGCTCACCCCGACGCAGCCCTCTGCAATGGGCCTGCAAGCGAAGATCCTCACACGAGCAGGCTGAACGAGCGCTGATCGCGCTTAGCGTGCGCAAATGCATGCGCGCGACAAGGGTGCCACTGGGACGCACCCCCGTTCGCCGCGGCCTCGGCTCTTTTGCTTCCCCTCGTCTGACCGGTTCTTCGCGTCTATCGTCGAAGAAGTCGCGAGCAGCTTGGAGCTCAACTCCCCGGATGAGCTTGTGGACGCGCTCCAACCGCTCTATCCGGCCATCAGCGTGCATCCGCGGGCGCTGACAGGGGAGCAGGTAACGATCTGGTACGTCTACCGGGAACGGACGTTCCCCGCACACCCGGGCGATGCCGGATAGTCGAATTCCACGTCGAGGCCGTCCGTGCCGCCGCTCACGCAGCCAAGCCAGACCCCCCTGAGGGGGCGCGGGAGATCGCGACACCGGAGACGGTTAATGCTTGGGGGCCGTCGCACCTTGTGCCTGCTCGACGATCGAAAGCACTGTCCGACTCTTGACCGCCGTCGTGCCAGGAGCGCGGCCGGTTACGGCGTCGATGTGGGGAGACCGCGGTTGTAACGCCGAGACCACTTTCGCTGACACGTGGCGTGCCTCACCATCGGTGAGGGTCAGGCTGGGGGCGGAGCAACGCCGGATCCGTGGACGACTGGAGGAAGGATGAGCATCATCGGTTGGATCGTGGTCGGGGCCATCGCCGGCTACCTTGCGGGGTTCATCGTCAAGGGTGATGAGCGGTACGGGGTGATCGGGCACATCGTGCTCGGTATCGTCGGCGCGCTCGTGGGCGGCTTTCTGGCCGGGCTCCTTTTGGGCGGCGACTACACGACCGGCATCAACATCACGACGATCGTCGTGGCCGTGATCGGGGCAGTCATTGCAGTGGTGGCATTCAACGCGATCACGGGCCGCAGCAGGACCGGGAGCGGTCCCGTCTGACCCATCCCCTTGGCCCCCTCGGCATCCGCCCTGGGGGCCCATTCTCGTTCAAGCGTAGAGGGACGGCAGCGTCAGATGGCTGGTGCTCTGCCGCCTCCGCGGCTATTGACGCTCGTCGTGGCATTGCGATTAGCGCCTGCTTTAAGTCCTGGCGGCTAACGTGACAGAGCCCCGGCTCGTGTGCCGTCATATGCGAGCCTGCGTTTCCCCCCACGCTGCTTGCTTGACGCCGCGCGCCGGGGCGCTTTGTTGATCGTCAATGCTCCCCCGAATGCCGCCCTGTGAGAGCCGCGGTGAGGCGGCTCCTTCATAGCCACTCGGCCGCGGGGTCTACTTCCGCTCGAACGGCCGGGGGCCAAAGAACGCCGACAGCGCCCAGCCGTAGGCGACTCGACATTCGGCATCGCAGGGGGTTGGCACCTTCACCGAGAAGGTGACCTCGTTTCCAGCAACGGAGTAGTCGACGAGTACGTCGCCGGAGTACCCAAAGTCGCGAGCGGCTGAAGGGAAGGACAACGTGTCAGCGTCGACGACCTGATAGTCGCCGTCGTCCACGTCTTGACCGTTCTCATCGCGCGATCCGAATTGACCCTCGGCCGTGAAGAAATGGGAGTGCGGAACAGCCGCCTTCGCGTTCGCGCACTCCTTTCCCGGAGCTGCGCTGGCTCCTTCTCCGACGTAATTGCCGATCACCCAGTCCGGTACCTGGTCGATGAGTCCGGCCTGGACGAATGCCGCCAGCGCCTCGTCACAACTCGCGGTCCTTACCCATTCACCGACGATCGGGCTCGAAGAGGCTGCGGGTGACGCCGAGGCCGTCTCGCCAAGAACGCTCGGTGATACGGGCGTCGACCCCGTAGTGCTGAGCGGTGCCGATGCCGGACGCGCACCGCTGCAGCCGGCGAGCATGAGAGTGACCACCACGCACGCAACGAGTCGCATCCCACGCCCTCCGGTCCTGTGGCCGGCAACTCTAGATGATGGGAGCGTCGCGCGGGCCTACTTACCGCGACCGTGCGCGGGCCGGGTGGTCGAATGTCAAGGACGGGAGTTGGTACGAGCGGGAGGCGTGGCGGTTCGACCGGCGACGATGATGGGGTACCGTTCGACGACGATGCGTGAGCAGAGGCGGGCGGCGGAGCGAATCATCTCGACCGCGTTGATCTCCGGGTTGATCGTCGTCCTCGGAGGGTGTGCGCAAGCGCCGATCGCCTCGAGCGCGCTTACGCCATCGCCGTCGGCCGCCCCGCTTCCATCGACGCAAGTGCCTTCGCCGTCGGCCTCGGCCAGCCCGAATCCCCTCGCTAGCCCGAGTCTCACCGGCAGGTTCCAAGTCGATGGGTCTGGTAGGAAACTGGCAATGACCTGCTGGGGAGGGGGTCAGCCCGCGGTCTTCCTCGAGTCCGGCGGCGGCGCGATCGACGAGTTCACTAACAGCCCACTCGTCGAGCGCCTAGCGGCCGAGAGGCAGGTTTGCCTTTACAACCGCGCCGGCAGGTCGCCCAGTGATCCGGCTCCGGCTCGCGCTCGCGAAGCGGAGGACGTCGCCGCAGATTTTCACGCCCTCGTCCATGCTGCTCAGATACCTCCGCCGTACGTCCTCTTCGGTCGGTCATTCGGCGGCATGGTGGTGACCTTCTACGCGTCGAAGCATCCGACCGACGTCGCCGGGGTAGTCGTCTTCGACAGCCCGGCCCCCAGTGCGACCATGACGAAGGAACAGTTTCCGGAGGGAGTCTGGGACTTCCCCGAGAACGTCGAGCATCTGAACGTACTCACCGGGTACGAGAACCGGTTCGGCAAGCAACCCGTTCACATCAGCGCGCCGCTGATCCTGATAAGCCCGACGCACGGCGAGTCGACACCCGACAATCGCTATTGGCTTCAGACGAGCACGGATGCAAGCCAAGTGATCCTAGAGGGTGGCACCGAGCTGATCGACACCCAGGCCGACAAGGTTGCCGAGCAACTCCTGAGCCTCTCCCGTTAGGCTCCAATTGGTCATCCTCGAGGTGGCGGTCGTGATCCCGCGCTACGGCAGCGTCATCGACACGTGCATGGACCGCGCGCATGGTGCTGTCCTGCCCATCGAGGTCGTTCACCAGGCGTTGCGGGCGAGTTGACATCCCGCGAGGTACTTCAGCGTCATGGCGTGCTGGAATCCCCCGAGACAACATCGATGACCGGCACGTGGCGCGCCGAGACGGATCCCGTTCGGGCGGGTAGTCCGGGTGCGACGCGACCGGTTCGAGCGCCCGGCTTGGATCCCTCCTCCGCCGGGCGCTCTCCTTCCGGATAACTCAGGTATGCAAAACCCGAGGCCCGGCGTCTCTCTGGGGAGAACGCCGGGCCTTCTTCGCGGCTCGACAGCGGTCGTACGCTAGTGGCGTCGCCCCGTCACGGCTTCCCCCAACCGTCAGATCGGGTGAGTGGGCAACCGTCACGCCCTGTCAGACCCCCGGGCTCGACCTCCCTCGAGCGGGCGCGACGGTTCGCCCAAACTCTCACTTTCCATCAGTGGCTCGGCTTCGCCGTCGTAGTCACCCCGACCCATCGATGACCCAGGGACGGCAGTCCATGGGGCTTCGCGCGACTTCGCGGCCGGCTGGATCGAGCGCCACGAGCTCGCCATCGCCACATACGTCATCCGGATCCCCGTACTCGTTGACGTGCAGCGGCACCCATTTGCCGGCCGACACTTCGACTACCACGATCCGTTGCTCGCCGTTCTCACGGTGCCACACGATCGAGATTGCTTCGTCGGTCCGGTTCTCCACGTCGAAGTACATCGGCAGACCGTCGAGGTCACTCCCACAGCTCGCCAGGACGACGGCTATCAGCAGCGGCGTGACCGTCGCCCTGATTTGGTCGGCACGAGCTCGATAAGCGCTCACGCATGGAGCTTCCGTGGTCAGATGTTTTGAGGCAAGGGCAGGCAGTCATGGGCGGTTCGACCGGCGCTGAGACCGTCAAGCGCCATTCATCCACGATCGACCGTTATCGCCACCCAGCCGGCCGCGGCAACGCCGACCACCAGGACAAACCCGACGAACGCTTTCGCGATCAACGAGCCCGCGCGGCGTTGCTCCAGACTGTGGCCGACGGAGAACAGGATCACCAGGGACGCGATGTAGTCCGCGACGGTCCCGCCGATCAGCACGGCGGCGAGTGCGCCGAGGCTGCCGTCCTGAAGCCGACGATCACGCTGCTGATAGCGGCGGTGATCAATGGCGGTATCCAACCCAGCAGGATGAACGCTTGCACAGCGCGTGGGTCGTCGAGCGCTCCCCCTGATCGCGGGATAGTGCTGTTCGCGTAAGCCTCGCGTTCGGCGTATGTCAGCCGTGGCCCGTATTTGCCACCCGAGCCGTCGTCCTTCTGCTTGGGATCTCCGGCGGTGGTCATCGTCCTGCCCCTCCCGGTGCGCAGGGGTCAGAGTAGCCTCCGGCTCAGACGCGACGATCGACGAGGACCTCGCGATGTCCGCAAAGGGCGAGCCCGAGGTCATCCTTGGCGCTCGCCGGCTTAAGTGGGCAGGCAGCCACCCACCCCGAAGTACACGCGCAGCCCACGGGGGAAAAAAAACCTCAACGCGCCGTGGGCATGACCACGACCGCCGTCGAGGCGCTCCGACCCCTGAGCTCGAGGTGCCGGTGTTCGAGTCCACTCGGATCGACACCGGCTGCGACCGCTGCATCGAGCGTCACGAGTACTTCGCCCGGGGCTGCTGCCGATGCCAGTCGGGCGGCGATATTGACGGTATCGCCGAAGGCGGTGAAGTCGACATGCGCCGCGGAACCGACGGATCCGACGAAAGCGATCCCGCTGTGCACCCCTGCGCCGACCTCGATCCATGGCCTAGCTCGTCCGTGACCCGTCGCCTCGAGCAGGCGGACGGCCGCCTTGATGGCGTGGGTCGCATGATGCGGGCCGGTGAGCGCCGGGACGAAGATGCCGATCGTCTGGTCGCCGACGAACCGGTCGACGATCGCATCGTGGTCCACGAGTACACGGGCGGCGGTGTCGAAGAAACGATCCATCACCTGGCGGACTTGCGAGGGTCGGATGCTCTCGGCCATGGATGTTGATCCGCGAACGTCGGCGAACAGCAGGCTGCAGTCGATCTCTGCGCCGCCGTGGTGCTCCATGAGCTGCTTGAAGCACTGCTGGCAGTACTTCGGGTTCCGTGACCAAGGCGATTTGCCGACGAGCCGCATCATCGGACCGCCCACGCCCCCGAACGGCGCGGCGCACAGCTTGCAACGCGGTGGGGCCGGCACGTGTCGGAGGACACGACGCCCGACCCGCATCTGCCATTGGGTGCCTGCCAGCACCTTGCGCCACAGGTCGTCGTACCCGACGTCTTCGGGATCGCCCATCCCTGGCCCTCCAGGCTGGGCCTAAGTATTGACGATGGCCGTACCGGCGGCTCCACGACTGCCTGGCGACGGCGGCGGTGCGTGGCCTTCGGGGCAGCCCGATCGCAAACGTGCCTCTATGCGACGTCCGCTCATTAGTCTGTGACCCGAGGTAGGTGGATGTCTGAGTCGAAAGAGCCACGATGGCGCACGATGTCGGGCGCGCGCGCGTTCGGACTCGGGTTCGTGATCGGGGCCGTGGTCACCGTACCGGCCATCTTGTTTGCCCTGCTCTCGCCGGTCGGAGAGGCGGTCCTTGGGATCCTCACTCCGGGTTCTCTTCTGCTCAAACCGCTGGCCGACGTGATGGCGACCTGGCCAGGGCTCCTGAATGTCGCCCTCGTCGCCGTCGCGAATGGGCTGGTCTATGGCTTGGCGGCAGTCGTCCTCGTAACGGTCGTCAATGCCCTCCGTCGGTGAGGTGTCGATGCGCTCGGGAGGGATCCTCGGGACATGCGGTTTCAGTGCCTGAACGCCGAGAACACGCAGAGCGCGCCGATGGCGATCCGAACGATCGCGCTCGGCACCGATGCCGCACCGACTACGCCCCCGGCGAAGGCAGCGAGGTCGACGAGCGAGCTCAGGAGGTAGTACCCAGCCAGCGAGACCAAAGCGAGCTGCCCGACCTTCGGACCGCCATATCTGGCCGCCCACGACAGGCCGGCAACGCAGAGCAGGGCAACCCCGAGCGTTCGCAGAAGGAAGTCAGATATCGAAGCTGACGGGATCCCGACGACCGACAGTAGGAGTCCCGGGTGCCAACAAGTAACCCAGACCGATGACGGCAAAGACCGCAGCCGACAGGAGCAGGAGACCGTTCGCCAACCTCACGGCGTCGAGTCTGAGACAACGGCCGAGGACTAGCTGTCACGACCCCGGCACCGGTCGCGGACCTTCGATCCGGCTTGTCCCCCCGAGCCGTGAGTCGGTCCGGGCCGACCCGGGCCTTCCTTCACAGAGGAGATCGTCCCGTGAGCGACCCGGCCTTCAGCGTCCTGCGAGAAGGAGAAGAAGCAGAAGGCGCTCGATGTCCTGGTCACGGCGTTCACCGCAGACCCGGTCATTCGCTGGATGTATCCAGATGCGACCGGCTACTTGACGCACTTCCCGGCATTCCTTCGCGCGTTCGGTGGCAAGGCGTTCACGTCCCAGACGGTGTGGCGTCTCGGCGAGTTTGAGGCCGTGGCCCTGTGGTTCCCCCCGAACGTGGAACCCGACGGTGACGCTGTGATCGCGGAAAGTCACGCAGAGCGTAAACCGGGATCAGCACGTGGATCTCCTTGCGGTACTCGAACAGATGGACGGAGCCCATCCGACGTTCCCGCACTGATACCTACCATGGTTCGGTGTTGAAGCTGCTCGACAGGGCAAGGGCATCGGCAGCGAGCTACTGCGTCACTGCCTCGAATTCGTCGACCGGGATCATCTGCCCGCTTACCTCGAGTCGCCCAACCCGCGGAACATCCCGTTCTACGAACGTCACGGCTTCGAGGTCACCGGAGCCTCGCGGGCTGGGGCCTGCCCGCCCGTTTACTCGATGCTTCGATCGGCGCGATAGCTTGTGTTGCCGACGGCCCAGACAGAGCGATCTGGGCGCTGGTCCCATTCGTGGCAAAGACCGCCTCGACCTGGTGACGCTCCTTGCCACTGGCGAGGGTACGCATCGCTGATAAGCCACGGCTAAGCGCCCGTCGTCACAATCACGGACCCGGCTCCGGTCCCGGACCTTCGATCCCGTGCACGCTGCCAGTCGGTCCGGGCCGACCGGGGCGACGGGTCGCACGCGTCGGCGTCTAGCCTTCGAGCACTTAACAGGCATGCGCATGAGCCCGCGGATCGGCGCGGACACCCCGCCGCTGGGGAGAATGCCCCCGACAATAGACCAGCGGGTTTAGACTGGCCGCACGTCACGGGGGACGTCACGCTGCCGTCGAAGGAAACCCAGACGGGCGTGGGGATGGTCATCGGCCTGATCGTCGTCATGGCCCTCGCTCCATTGGTTGGTGCCGCTCCGATCTGGTCCGACCCGGGACCTGAGCCGGCTCTTTTGGTCCCGCCCTTAGCCGGCGTCACGCCCGAGACGCCCACACCCGGGCGTGTTCCTTCAACTCCCGCGCCGGCAACTCAAGCTCCCGGTGTGGCCATAGTTGAATTGGCCCCGTCCACCCAGGGCACGGGACCGGCGGATCCGCAACCTGCGCCCTCGTCGTCACCGCCAGCGCCGACGCGGAGCGGCATCGCGTCGTCACCGCCAGCGCCGACGCGGAGCGGCATGGCGACGCCGCCGCCCCCTGCGCCGGGCGAGGCCCCCGTCTCGACTTCACAGCCAATGCCGCCCGCGACGCCGGACTTGATACCGCCGGCTACCCCGACGCCGACACCAACGGCTACCCCGAGCCCCGCGCCCACGCCCGATCCGACGCGGCCGCCCACGCCCACGCGGCCGCCCACGCCCGATCCGACGCAGCCGCCCACGCCCACGCGGCCGCCCACGCCCGACCCGACGCCGGACGCCCACGCCCGACCCGACGCCGGCGCCCACGCCCGACCCGACGCCGGCGCCCACGCCCGACCCGACGCCGGCGCCCACGCCCGATCCGACGCCGGCGCCCACGCCCGACCCGACGCCGGCGCCCACGCCCGACCCGACGCCAGATCCCACGCCCGACCCGACGCCGGCGCCCACGCCCGATCCGACGCCAGATCCCACGCCCGACCCGACGCCGGCGCCCACGCCCGAGCCATCCCCGCCCGGGTAACGTCGCAACGCCGCTTTCGGACCCAGAGTGCGGCGAGGTTTACTGCGAGCGCGGAGGGCAGCTCGACGGGCCGCGTCCATGCGCTCTGGTGTCGGCGAGCTCCGATGACAGCGGAACCTCGGAGAACTCGCGGATCTTCGGTCTGCGACCTGACTCGTTCTGGTCCGTCTCAGACGATACAGACCATCGCCTGCCGAGGAGTAGGGTGCACGAAAGGCTATCCCCCGTGTTGAGATCCCCAAGTCTCGCCCGCGGCGTCCACCTACGGAGGTCACGCCATGCCCAGGGTGACGGTGGCTAGGATCGGCAGTGACACTCAGGTCACGAACCAGGACCGGCGCTTCGGCACGGCAGCCGAGGCCGCGATCGCCGCAGGACGACAGCTCGAAGAGGGGGTGGAGGCGAGGTGGTCGTCAAGGGACGTGGCGGGAAGGTCCTGATGCAGGACAAGATCAGCCGGCCCGGATCCCAGAACCTTCTAAAGGGAGCCGGCCTTCTGGTCCCGGATCTTCGATCCTGCAGGCGCGGTCAATCGGTCCGGTTTCACCGCATCTGAAAGCCGGCGGGCTCCTTTCGTCGATCTTCGGATCGGTCGATGACGGCCACCCCGCCGATCAACTCTCCCCGAAAGTTCCACCATCGACCGTCGAGGTCCTGCATCGTTCGGATGCTGACGTCACCCGTAAGCAGCACATTGGTCGCGAGTGTCGACAGAGCCTCATGCAAGATCGCTCGGTCCTCGAGTCCCTTCGGCTCTACGCCGAACAGGCCGGATCGCGGACGTCCGATCGCGTCCTTGATGTTGTTGCGCGCCGTCTCGGCGGACGTTTCGACCGTGATGACCTGGCCGCCTACGAGGATCTCGATCGCGAACCCGGGTTCGTCTGCCATTCCACTCCTCCTGCTCGACCGCATTCTGAGGCTCCAGTCGGGCGACAGGTCGAGATCCCGGAGTTCTCCCGAGGTCTCGCTGCTGTCATCGGTGCTGGCCGACACCAGACGGCATAGACGCGACCTAACGTTCCCGGAATGTGTTCGTTCCCTTGGACGAGACCCTCGGTTTGATCCCCCTCGGGAGTACGAAAGCGGCCGGGGGTCTTCCACATGTGCGTCGTGTCATACGGATGAAACGTCACGTCGGTCGACGACATCTAGGCTGTCACGCCCAGCCGCTAACGCCTCCCACCGGTCGTTCGTTCTTGGTGGTGTGGGGGTATGAGAACCCTCGGCCGCGCGCCGGGGGTTCTCCCTGGTTCTGAAACGCCCTGCAGGTACGTTGTCACGACCCCGGCACGGTCCCGGACCTTCGATCCGGCTTGTCGCCCCGCGTCGTCAGACGGTCCGGGCCGACCGGGGACGACGCTTCCGGGCGAAGGAGGACTTCGGATTGAACGCCGAGCCCTACGTGGCCACCGGAAGGTTCGTCAAGATCCTCGGTCTGTGAGTCCACCCGCGGGAGAACTAGGGCCTTCCGCATCCCAGGCCCGGACGGGTGCTGGTTCCCCCCACTCGTCTCGGCCCGACCACATGGGCCGGGGCATGGCCGCGAGCGCTGGGGGCGAATGGAAAGGGACGGGCTCGCGCCCGTCCCTTTTCTCGATCGTCAGCGCGGACCGAGCCGCGCCCGCATCGGTTGGTTATCGGAGAACGATGTCCGAGAGCTCGTACGTGCCGGCCTGGTCGGCAATCACGAACGGGATCTTGCCCGAGGCGATCCGCCAATCCGAATGGGTGTCCGCAAGGTCATCCCAGTTGTCGAACGACTCAGTGCCGAAGTTGAGGAAGACGCGGCAGTTGGCGTGGCTCGTGCTGACGGTACCGGTCGACCCGCAGTTGAGGGCGTCGATGAACGCATACTGATCCTTGCCCGTGTTCAGCGGGATGCTGAGGCGCGGAGCGCCACCGGCTGTGTCGCCCTCGTAGTCGAACGAGAAGTCGACGTCGGCCAGAGGCTTGTTGCTCTGGCTCTTCGACTTGAGGTAGACCCCGGAGTACTCGCCCGCGTCATTGTCGATCCAGTCCCTACGTCGTATGGGGCACCGCGCGGAGGGACGGACACTCCCCCCGATGGGGTGTCCCTCCGCAGCGAGTGCCAACGATGAGGTTAGGGCTCCCGATAGTGGGCGGGCATCAACGGGTCTTCGTTTCCCCATATCGTCGAGGCGTAGGTTGCAGCAACCCGGCCTGAGTCGTTTCTGCACCACTCGCCGGAGCGTGCCGTTGCCACGACGCACCACCGCCGAGACTGCCAGAGCGGCCCGGGCCGTGGTGGCGTCGACTCTCGAGGACATGGCAGCCAGCGAGGATGACGTCGCGCAGGCCGACATCGGCGAAGTCGAGGCGCACGAGCGATACCGCCGGGCGGTCGACCGGGCCTCGCGCAGCGACCACTAGCCGACGTAGCTCGACGCAAGTGCTACACAGGCGGCTGTCTCGACTTGAGTCGCTCGGCGATCCACAGCCCAGCCCCCTCCCAGAAGTCGACTGACTGCGGGTGTAGCCCACGTCCGGTCGCCTGGGCTTCCCAGGCGTCGCACCAAGAGTCTGCGGCGGCGGCCGCCATTCCCTGTCCGATCAGCCATTGCTGCACGGCGTGTCGACGTGCCGCGCCGAGCCTATCGGGACCCTCCTTATGCATCATCGAACACAAGACTACCCCGGTCGAGCCCGGGGTTAGTCGTGAGTCGCTCCAATCCGCCTCCACGTCGAACGTGTTCGCCTAGGGCCGCACCCGATGCTCCCGCTGTCCCGCGATCCAGTCCCAGCCCGCCTGCCAGTACGCGGAGCCGCGCTCGATCCCGTCCAGTGTCGCCTGGGCGTCCGTCTGTTGACGCGAAGTGTCGGCCCACCTAACGAACCCGCGCCGTGGTCGTTGGAACCGATGGGACCTCCGGGGGCCCACATCGTCCCCCGGCGGTGCAGTCGTTCCGGGGGTCCCGCAGCGACGCCCTGTGAGAGCCGCGGTGAGGCGGCTACCGGGGCTTTCGACGTCTGGGATCGTGGAGGTCGAACGTCGGTCGGGCTCGCTTAGGCGACTCGACAGCCGGCGTACGCTTGTCGAGTCGCCCCGTCACGGCGGTCCCCCCGGCTGATCGGGTGACGTGCCGACCGTCACGGCTCGCCCAGAGAGGCCCGAGTCCCCCACGGGCCGCGAGTCGCGGCGGTCGGCGTTCGTCTGAGGCGCTCTACGGCAAATGGCGCGTCCGGCGCTGCTCGTGGACCCACGCTAGGCCGAGCGTCCAGTACTCAGACCCCATCCGATCGAGCTCAAGCCGCCCGCCCTCGCTCTGCCATTCATCGAGCCACGCTTCGGCGGTCTCGACCGACATACCCTCGCTAGCCAGGGCGTTTCGGACGGCCATGCGGCGGGCCGTGAAGATGCGCTCGGGGTCGGCGCGTCTTGCCATCGCTCGAGAGTATGCGAGCCAACGGCAACATGACCGATGCTAAACGAGTGAACGTTCCGGCCACCTTGCCGCCCCGAAGCCCGTGGCTATCTCCGTGTGCTCTCGCCTTCGGCGCGGGGACGTGTGTGATCGACTGGCGCGAGCGATCGGCGACTACCACGAGACCGACAGTGGTTCGCCTCGGTACTTCGGTCTCGAGGGCTCTGCCACCGCTGGACGGATACGCCTGAAGGTCCGCCCGTGTAGCTCGGCCGCCCTGCGCAAAGGTGGACGAGATCGTCCGGATCATCCTCGAGCCGATCGTCGCCGACTCGTGAAACCGGTAGTTGGTAAGCGATGGGCTCGGTAACGACCCTGCTACCCGAGTCGGCGGTCTTCCGGACGGGCGGTTATCCGTGACCGACCTGTTCTGGGCGAGTGTCTTCCTCGCGCCCGCGGCGCTCGTGGTGTTCGTGCCGTTCGCGACGTATCTCTATCTGAGGGCGACGCGACGAACCCTTCGCTCAAGGTGGATGCAGGAGCTATCGGGCGAGCGGATGTGCCTGCCCCAGCAGAGCTTGTCCACCGCGGTCACAGCTGTCTTCTTCGTGGTGCTCAGTCAAACGATGGCCACGGCGCTGGTCGTCGAGGGACTCGGGTCGGATCCGTTTGCCGGCCTCGCCCTGACTCTGGGACTGGGCGAGTGGACCGTCGCCCTCGCATGGGTTGTCTTATTGATCCGCGCTTCCTCGTAGCCACGAGGCGAGGTGCGGACGGACCCGGCATCGAGGGTCGCCGCGAACCTCTGCTGCACCCTCGCTTTTATTTCGGCCCGACTCTGGTGGCGGACACGCCCGGTCGATGGCTCATGAGGTTCGCGAAGCACACCGTCCTCCGTGCGCTAGCCGGCCGACGGGCTACTCGAGCCTAGAAGCTGACGTTCGCGATACGCCCGCCTCTCTCGATCCAAGACCAGGCAGCAGGTCTGACCCACGTCACGGCATTGGGGATCGACCCGGGTTCGTCGACGTAGTCGAACGGGTCGATCCTGACGGCCCCTCGTTTGAGCCACCGCTCGGCTTGACCGAAACCGCGTCGGAGCCGTGGTGGCCAGTCGGAGCGCGGTCGGTCCATCCCACCAAGGAAGCCGACGGCAAGACTCCCCTCGGGATGGTCCTGCCAGTGACAGCGCCGGTAGATCAGGATCGGGGACACATGTGGATCAAGCACGTTGTCGAGCTCCGGTGTGTTTCTCCTCTTGCGGCCCCGCAAGACCCGGCGCACTAGATCCTCGGGTTCGGGGGCGTCGCCGACGGCGACGAGTCGTCCCCACTCTGGCGACCAGAACATGTACACCCACGGAGGCCCCATGCCGTGGTCGCCGCCAGTGGGTAGGTAGGCCGACAGCGCGACACTCGGGTCTGAAAAAACGATCGGCGTCCCGCGCTCGATCATTCCCGTCACCAGGGTCCAGCCAAGATCGACGCACAAATGCTTGACCATCTCCTGCTCGTCGGCGGGCAGTAGCAGATAGCTCATCGTCGGAACACGTTAGCCCTAGGGTCGAACCCGATGCTGCCGCTGTTCGGCGATCCAGTCCCAGCCCGACTGCCAGGACGCGGAGCCGCGCTCGAGGCCGTCCTCGGCCGCCTTGGCCTCCCATGCCGCGATCCAGGCGTCGGCCGTCTCCTCAGTCGCGCCGTCAGTTATAAGGCTGTTGCGGACTGCCGCGTGACGGGCCACGTCGATGCGTTCGGAGGTCGACCGACGGGGCAGCCAACGGCCGGCAGGTATGGTGCCACCACCCTGGCACCCGGCTTCCCACCGCCGGCCAGCTTGTCCGGGCCGACCGGGGCAGGAGCGTCGAAATGGTGCGTGCAGCGCGGTATGCGTTCGTGGTCCTGGCACTGGCCTTCGCGGCCGGGATCGTGCTCCAGGTGTTCTTCATCGGCCTGGGACTCTTCGCCGGTTCGGAGAACCTGGTCCTGCACACGACCTTCGGCTGGATCCTTCACCTCGCGCCGCTCTTGGTCCTCATAGCGGCGGCCCTAGCCGGAGCCGGCCGCACCCGGATTCTCCAGGCGGTCGCCCTCGTTGTCGTCGTCTGGATCGTGCCGATCCTGGCCGCCGTGCGGGCCGACCTGCCTGTGGTCGCCTCACTCCATCCCGTCGGCGCGCTCATCGCGTTCGTTCTGTCGCTCGTCGTTGCCCGCGGTTCCCTCGAGCTCGTGCGCGACGCGGACCCGGCTGCGCGGACCACGAGAGGCGAGTGGATCGTCGTCGTCGTCGTCGTCGTGATCGTGCTCGTCCTGTCGTTCTCCGGGAGTCCGGAAGCCTGACGGTTCGGGGGTCGACCGGCGAGCGATGGTAAGTCTGACGCAACGGCCGACAGGTACGCTGTCACGACCCCGGCACCGGTCCCGGACCTTCGATCCGCCTTGTCCCCCGGAGCTGTCAGTCGGTCCGGGCCGACCGGGGCAGATCGAGCGGCACCGGGCGTGCTATCGCCGGTCCCGAGAGCGATCTGGGTCGCCCGAGGACCGCGCCCGCTCGGCTTCGTAGGTCTCAGTCGAGATGACCCCGCGTTCGCGGAGATCGTCTAGGTCGGTGGTGTTGGCACTCACGGGCGGTTGCTTGGTCGTCAGCCGGTTGTAGCCGAACCCGACCGCAAGAAGGATGCGCGCAGCGACCAGGATCGCAACCGTCCATCCGGCGCTGTAGATGACGGCAAGGCCCGTGTCGTTGACCGCGAATAGGATCCACCACCCAGCGACGATCGCCGCGCCCGCGACCACAACCAGCAGGATCCGCGATGACATGTGCATGGCCATTCCTCGTAACGTCACATGTCCTTGGAAGCGCCTCAATCTCGAACGACTCAGGCTCGACGTCAAGCCAGGCGGCGCTTGCAGCCCTTGCCTCAGGTAGCGCCACAGGCTTTTAGTCCCCGGTAAGCGCCGCCAGTTAAGGCTGGTGGAACTTCGGCTCCGGTCCCGAAACTTCGATCCGGTTCGATCCCCCGAGCCGTCAGTCGGTCCGGGCCGATCGGGGTAGCTGCACACAGTTTGGGTGGACGCCGACGGACGGGCCGGACGTCTCCACACACGGTGGACAGGCTGGGGACAGGCTCACGCACGTACGCGGCGAGAACTCGGCTTACAGACCGCTCTCGCTGACGCACGACTCATCCGGAGCGGACGACATCCACGCGCGCCGAAGTCAGGTGCCGGCGATGCGGGTTCGGACCACCTCCTCGGCCGCCGCGACGCTGTCGCCAGTACTGGATACCGCCGCGAGGAACGGCTCGCGGGCCAGCGTGACGAGATCGCTGTCCTCGATCGCCCGCACGGTGGCCGTGCGCTCCGTGGCACGGAGCAGTGCGATCTCGCCGAACGAGTCGGCCGGTCCGAGCTCGCCGACCACCGTCCCGTCGATGAGCGCCGCCAGCCGCCCCGAGACGACGATGTAGAACGTGTCGCCCGGCTCGCCCTGGCGGATGACATCGCTGCCGGCCTTCGCCCGGTGCGCGGTCATCCGGCCGGCGAGCGTTTCGAGCGTGGTCAACTGGAGCGGACGGAACATCGGGACGCCGCTCAGCAGCCGGAACGCTGGCTGCGGGACCACCGCCGCGTCGTCCGCGGATCTCAGGACCGGCCACGCGGCGAGCACCAGGACGAGTGGCAACGCGCCTGAGATCACCAGGGCCGGGGCGGCTCCCAGACGATCGATGAGCACCGCCGCGGCGATCGGTCCGGCCCCTAGGGCGGCGGCGATGATGGCCTCGAGCAAGGCGAAGACGTGGCTCCGTCGATCGTTGGGGACGGTCCGCTGGAGCAGGGTGAAACCGGCGGTGTCGAGGGTCGTCTTGCCGATCCCCGCGATCGCCAGGAGCACCACGACGACCGCGACGTTCGGGAGGATGCCCGACGCGAGGATCCCGGCGCCCCATGCGACGAGCCCGGCCGCGAACGCGGGGGAGAGTCGTGGTCGGCCGACGAGCCCGAGCGCGACTGCTCCGCCGAGCAGCCCGCCGAGTCCGATCGCCGACGTCAGGATGCCGACGCCGGAGTCGCCGATCCCGAGGAGCTCGAACGCCGCCGGGACGAAGGCGACGGTGATCACCCCGCGGACGAACCGCTGCCCGGCGAACAGCACCACGATGAGGCGGGCGTGGGGCATCGCGTACAGGTCCCGGACGGACTGCGCGACAGAGGTCCGTTGGCCCCGGGTCTCGCGGCCCGCCCAGGCACCTAGTCGCGTGAGGTCCGGCGCAGCGTGGATGGGAAGGATCGCGACCAGCGCCAGCACCATCAGGACAGTTCCCGCAGCCACCGTTGCCGCAACATCTCCTGCGGCGAGCACCACGGCCGCGCCACCCGGCCCCAACATGGCCGCCAGGGCATCACCGGTCGTCGTCGCCACGTTCGCCGCGACGAGCTCGTCCGGGGTGCGGGCAAGCGCGGGAGTGAGCGTCGCGCGGAGGGGCCGGAGCAGCCCGCCCGCCACGGCGTCGAGGGCCGTGAAGAGGAAGATCAGCGCCAACGCCGATCGTCCGATCACCAGGACCGTGATGACGACCAGGCAGGCGACTCGCGCCCATATGACGAGCCGTAGTAGGCGGTCCCGCGGCATCGCGTCGGTCAGGGAGAGCAGGTACGGAACCGTCACCACCGAGGGGAGCGCCCGGATGATCACCAGGACCGCGACGGTCGGGGTGCCTCCGATCTCGTAGGCGAGCACGGCCAAGCCGACGATGTACATGCCGTCGGCTGCCGAGAACGCGAGGGATCCCAGCTGCAGCCGGAGCAGTCCCGGGTTAGCGGCGACCTGCCGCAGCGCGTCAAGCGAGGGATGAAGGCGGGCGGCAAGCGCGGGCAGCACGGGCTGGAGCTTGCGGGACCCGGGCGCCAGCGCGCCAGCGGTCTCGTTCGGTCTCAGTCGGGCTGGGCGATAGGCCAGCGTGGTGGAGCGCTTGGATCGAGCCGGAACGGGGGCCTTGGGGTGGACCGCTGGCGTCCGTGCCGAACCGCTCGCTCCTGACGGGCGGAGAGGGTCGGCTAGTCCTCGTCGGGGCGGAAGATGTGCGGCGCCGTGCAGGCGTTGCAGATCGGCATCGCCGACTCGAGGTCACCCAGGGGGATCGGGATCTTCCGGTCGGGGAACAGGCACTCGACGTCATACACGCGATCCGACCCCGCCTCGACGTCGATCAGGCGCCGGAACGTGCACCGCTTGATACGGTGCGGCGCTAGGTGATAGGCATCCGGCTGGGGCGGGATGACCGGGAGTGGGAGCGCCATCGGGACGTATGCGTCCTCGCGGATATCGTCGAAACGTGGTCATATCGACCTTGGCGCCGGAGCCTAGCACCCGATTCTCAGCCTCGACAAGGCGCGAAAGGTACTAGACTCCGCGCGGTCCGAGCCCACCGAAGTGGAGGTCGTGTGGCCGACGAACCGATACTGCCGCCTGCGCCCCGCCCTCGCCGCCGGCGTACGGACATCGATCCGAGCGCCCCGAGTCCGCCGGTCGCCAACGAGCGACGGCGTAGCCGGAAGCCGGCGCGAGGGGCCACGCCCGACGTGTCCCCGATCGTGGCTGCTGCCGCGGTCGACGCCATCGTGGACGCGGATCCGGCCGAGGAAGCCACTCGTGAGTTCCATCTGCCGGGCATGGCGGCGGTGGCCGCCGCCGGTGTCGCGTCGGCCGGCGCCGGGGCCGCCTCGGCTGGCGCAGGGGCGGCGTCGGCCGCGGGGGCTGCCGTCGTCGATGGGTCGCACGACGTCTCCGGGAACGGATCGGATGCCGCCGAGGCGCCCGAGATCGTCGACGGTGCTGTCGCCACGGCGGTGCACGAGGTCCGCCCGTCATGGCTAGCGGTACTCGATGACCGCTCGCCTGATCCGAACGTCTGCCCCTTCCTGCGCGCGAGCCTCGGCGGCGATCTGGCTGCGCCGATCGAGCGGGCCGATCCCGCCAACCGGTGCGCCGCCCTCGCCGAGGCGGTCCCGCAGTCCCTGCGACAGCAGGAGCTCGTCTGCCTGACGACCGGCCATATCAACTGTCCGCGCTATCTCCGCGGGGCAGCGGTCATGACCGAGACGCCCACCCCGGTCGTCCGCCAGGGTCGAGCGATGTCGCCGGCGATGCTCGGGTCATTGGTGGTGCTCGTCATGGCACTGAGCGCGTCCGTCGCCTTCGTCCTGGCGCGCGGCGGTGCCCTGAGCATCGGCCCGACAGGCTCGCCCGGCGCGTCCGCGCCCGTGGCGGTGGTCTCACCGTCACCGGCCTCGCTCGCCCCCGCCGCCTCGCCGAGCGAATTGGCGGAGGCCACCCCGACCGCGGCGCCGACGCCGAGTCCGAGCCCGACGCCCGAGCCCACCGCCAACCCCACGCCGACCCCCGAGCCGACGCCGAAGCGGACGCCTCGCCCATCGCCGTCGTCCGATCGTTACCAGCTGCTACGCGCCTGCACGAACACCACCCGCTGCTTCATCTACACGGTCCGCCCCGGCGACAACCTGTTCAGCATCGCGCACTACTTCGGCGTGTCGACAAACAGCCTCTACGCGCGGAACCCCTGGCTGCGCAACAGCGGACTGCGGGCCGGGCAGCAGCTGAGGATGCCGCCACCGACCCGGTAGGGCAGCTTCGCGGGCTTGGCCCGTTTGGGTCGCGATGCCGTACCACGGCAACAGACGACATCGAAGACGACGCCCTCTTCGTGTTTGCCGTGGTGCGTCAGATCCCGGCAAGCCGTGCCGTGGGACGGCAGATCTTGCCGGATCGTGCGGTCCGTCGGTCCGTTAGTGCCGTGCCACGAGAGACCCGCGGGCGTCCCGTCCCGATAGCGCATTTCTGCATTGACGCGCCCCGAATCAGGCCCTAGGATGCACCGAAGTGGTCCAAAGTGGTGGGAAGTGGGGAAACGCGGACCCAACGCCGTGAGCCCTGAACCCAGCGGACCAGACCGAGGCAGTCCAAGGAGCCGCCACGGGTGTTCACCGGCGAGTACCGGCACACGGTGGACGACAAGGGACGGATCGCCGTCCCCGCGAAGTTCCGCGCCCAGCTGGGCGCGGGTGCCGTCGTGTCCCGCTGGCTCGATGCCTGTCTCGCGATCCACACGACGCAGGGCTGGGAGGGCCTGGCCGCGAAGGTCGCGGCGCTGCCCATCACGGACCAGAGCGCGCGCCGCTTCCAGCGGTTGATCTTCGCGGGGGCCGCGGAGGTCGAGCTCGACCGACAAGGCCGGATCCTGTTGCCGGCCTACCTGCGCGAGCACATCGATCTCGGCAATGACGCCGTGGTCGTCGGCTCACGCGACCACGCAGAGATCTGGGTGCCTGGGACCTGGGCGACATACGCCCAGGGGCTCGAGGACCCCGACGAGCTGGCCCAGGCCTTCGAAGGCCTGGGGATCTAGCTCCACCACATGCGCTTCCAGGGTCCGCTCGGGATCCGATCGACGAGGAGTGGAGGACAGATGGAGGTAGGGCACATCCCGGTGCTGGCAGAGGAGGTCATGTCGATGCTCGGCCCTGCCCCGGGAAGCCTCCAGATCGACGCCACCCTCGGCGGCGGTGGGCACACCGAGCGGATCCTGGAGGCGACCGACCCTGATGGCCGCCTCCTCGGCCTCGATGCCGACGGGGCGGCCATCGCCAGAGTGGCCAGTCGCCTCCACCCCCGTTTCGGGGACCGCCTCGCGCTACGCCAGGCGAACTTCCGCGACCTCGGGACCGTGGCTCGCGAGGAAGGCTTCGACGCGGTCGACGGCACCCTTTTCGACCTCGGTCTCTCGAGCTACCAGCTCGCCGACACGGAGCGCGGCTTCGGCTTCCGAGCTGGTGGCCCGCTCGACATGCGCTTCGACACGAGCCGCGGCGTCCCCGCCGCTGAGCTCCTCGCCACCCTCGATCAGGACGAATTGACCGCGCTGTTCCGTCGGTACGGCGAGGACCCCAGGGCCGGTCGGATCGCCCGAGCCATCGTCGACGTCCGCAAGACGGCGCCGATCACCACGGCCGAGGACCTCGCCGCGCTGGTCGAGCGCGTCAGTCCCCCGAACCCGCGCCAGCCACGACGCATCACCCATCCGGCGACCCGTGTCTTCCAGGCGCTGCGGATCGCAGTGAACGAGGAGCTCGATGCCCTCCAGGAGGGCCTCGCGTCCGCCCTCGACCTGCTCCGACCGGGTGGCCGCCTCGTGGTCCTCAGCTACCACTCGCTCGAGGACCGGATCGTGAAGCGCTTCTTCGCCGCCGAGCGACGTGGCTGCATCTGTCCTCCCGAGCTCCCGGTCTGCGTGTGCGGCCGGAACCCCCGCCTCCGCCTCCTGACCACCAAGCCGGTCACGCCGGCTCGGTCGGAGGTCGAGGCCAATCCACGCGCCCGCAGCGCTCGCCTGCGGGCCGCCGAACGCCTCGCCGCCTGAAGGCGGCATCACACACGGAAGGAGGGCCCCCATGAGCAAGGGACATCACAATAGGCGGCGCAAGGCCTACGGCCGTCGCCAGCACGAAGTCCGGGAGCGGCACGATCGCGCCCAGCACGTGGAGACCTCCGCCTTCGATCGCGAGGAGTGGGGCTCCGGCGCGCCGTCCGATCCGCTGGCCTTCCTCGATCCGCGCGCGCCGCGCTTCCGATTCGCGATCGGCGACTGATCGATGGCCGTCTATCAGGGTGCACGTCCACGCACGCTCGGCCTGCCGGGCCGACCGCGTCTCTTCGAGGCGCCGGCGCCGACCTTGCCGCGCCGGCGGGCGCGTGCCGCGGTCCGTGCGAACCGGACGGTCAGGGCACGTCCCGGGCTCCTGCTCGGGCTGATCGTCGTCGCCTTCATGCTCGCGTTCTTCTCGCTCGCGCAACAGGTCCGCGTGTCTGCCACGAGCTACGACATCGGTCGCCTGCAGGTCGACCGCGAGCGGCTCGACGCCCGGCTCCAGGAGCTCGACTCGGACCTGAGCCGGCTGGGACGGGAGCCAGCGGTCAGGAAGCTCGCCCTCGATGCCGGTCTCGGCGAGCTGGGCGAGGCTCTCGTGCTGCCGGCGCGCTGATCGACGGAGCCTGACGACCGATGTTGGGTCGCACCGATTCGCGCCGCCGCCTCCTGGTGCTGCTGACGATCTTCCTGATCGGGTCGCTCGCGCTGTTGGCGAGGACCGCCTACTGGCAGGTCCTGAAGGGGGACTTCCTCATGGCGCGCGCCGCGATCCAGACAACGGTCCGGATCGAGGTCGCCGGCCGCCGGGGCGATATCTACGATCGAACAGGCACCGTCCTCCTCGCGACGACGATCGACCGCGACCGTCTCGTCGCGGCGGCCGACCAGCTGGCGCGCGATCCCGAAGCCCGAACCCGGACCGGAAACGAGCTCGTCCGGATCCTCAAGCTCGACGATGCGGACGCCAAGACGCTGCGGGAGCGGCTCGCCTCGGAGCGGCCGTACATCATCATCGCCCGGGGCATCGAGCCGTCCGTCGCCGAGCGCATCCGGCAGGCGCTGCGCGACAAGCGCATCGAGTACGTCGCGCTCGAGGCCGAGCCGGAGCGCGTTTACCCGCAGACTGGCGGCGGCCCCGATTCGACCCTTGCGGCGCATCTGCTCGGGTTCGTGAACCGCGAGAACGTCGGCCAGTACGGCGTCGAGCAGGCCTACCAGGAGACCCTCGCCGGCTCGCCTCGGGTCATGGTGGCGCAGCGCGACGTCAACGGGCGGCCCATGCCGGAGACGTCGGTCGTCGAGCAACCGGGCACGATCGGCGAGGACATCCGGCTGACCATCGACGCCAGCCTCCAATTGGCGCTCGAGCAGGAGCTGCTCGCCGCGTGGATCGCCGACGACGCCAAGAGCGTGTCGGCCGTCGTGCTCGACCCGTATACCGGCGAGGTCTACGCCGAGGCGACGTACCCGTCCTACGACGCGAACGACTACCGGTCCATCGCCAAGGAGTCGCCGGGCCGGTTCATCGATCCTGTCGTGTCGAACGTCTACGAACCTGGGTCGGTGTTCAAGATGATGACCGCTGTCACAGCCCTCGAATCCGGCACGGTGACGCGAACGACACGCATCAAGGACGTCGGCACGCTCCGCCTCGACGGCGGTGAGTCGAAGATCGACAACGCCGATCACAAGGGCATGGGCTGGATCACGTTCGAGGACGGCATCGCTTATTCGCGCAACGTCGTCGCGGCCAAGGTCGCCCTCGGGCTCGCCGATACCACCGCGAAGTCGTCCGCGATGCTCTACGACACGTGGCGGACGCTCGGCTTCGGTCAGAAGACCGGGATCGACGTCGCCGGCGAGGCGTCCGGCAGCCAATACGTCCGCGATCCCGGGGCCAAGCCGTGGAGCCAGATCGACCTCGCGAACGGGGCGTTCGGGCAGGGCGTAGCGGTCACGCCGATCCAGCTCGCAGCGGCGTACGCGGCGCTCGCCAATGGTGGGACGGCCGTCCAGCCGCACGTGGTGAGCGGGGTCGGGTCGCGTGATATGACCGTCCCGCCCCGCGGCCGAGTGGTGCCCAAGAAGATCTCGCGGACCCTGCTCCGGATGATGGACCACGTCGTCGAGGAGGTGTCCTTCTACCGCGATCGGACGCTCGTGCCCGGCTACCACGTCGGCGGCAAGACCGGAACGGCCCAGATCTGGGACGCCAAGAAGAAGGCCTGGAAGCACAACCTCTTCAACTACTCGTTCGTCGGATACATCAGCCGAGAGGCCGGCACGCCGGATCTCATCGTCGCGGTCCGCATCGAGGAGGGCCGGCCGCGCTTGGCGCGCCTCGGCCACTTGGAGATGCCCGTGATGTCGTTCGAGCTGTTCCGGCGGATCGCGACCGATGCGATCACGACGCCCGATCTGCTCCAGCACCGGACGGTCGCCGAGCCGATGCCCGTCACGGACCGGTGAGCGGGCGCTGTGGGACACTGGCCGTCGTGAGCGACGTCGACCCGTCGAGGGGGACGCCGACCGATGCGTCGCCCGCGCTCTCGGTCGATGACCTCGTCCGCGAGACCGGTGGCCGTCTCCAGGCCCGGTCCGACCGGCCGATTCGCGGTGCCGCCGTCGACTCCCGTCTGGTCGGTCCCGGGCAGCTGTTCGTCGCGCTCCCGGGCGAGCGGACCGATGGCCATCTCCATCTTGCCGATGCGGTCGAACGCGGTGCCAGCGCCCTCGTCGTGATGCGCCAGATCGAGGACGTGACGGCATTCGGCGACGTATCGATCCTGCGGGTCGCGGACGGGCTGGCGGCGCTGGGTGCGGTGGCGGCCGCCTGGCGGCGGCGCTTCGACCCGCTCGTCGTCGGCATCACCGGCAGCATCGCCAAGACCTCGACCAAGGAGGCCGTTGCGACCGTTCTCGGCGCTGGGCGCCGGGTCTTGAAGTCGACCGGCAACCAGAACAACGAGATCGGCCTGCCCCTGACGCTGATGCGCCTCGGGCCGGAGCACGAGGCAGCGGTGCTCGAGATGGGGATGTACGTCTCGGGCGAGATCGCCGACCTCGCCGCGATGGCGCAGCCGTCGATCGGTGTGGTGACGGCGGTCCAGCCGGTCCACCTCTCGCGGATCGGCACGCTCGAGGCCATCGAGCAAGCGAAGGGTGAGCTCCTGGAGGCCCTGCCGCCAGGCGGTACGGCCGTGCTCAACGCCGACGATCCGATCGTGACCCGCATGGATTCGCGCTCGGTCGCGCGGCCGATCCGCTACGGGTTCGACGAGACCGCCGACGTTCGCGCCGTCGACGTCGCGTCGGGTGGCACGGCCGGCATGCGGTTCATGCTCCGGACCCCCGCCGGGGAGCGGACGCTCACGATCCCGGTGCTCGGCCGGCTCTCGGTGCACAACGCGCTTGCCGGCGCCGCGGTCGGGCTCGCCGCCGGGCTGGACCTCGACGCGATCGCCGAGGCGCTTGCCGGCGGATGGAGCGCGCCGCACCGCGTCGAACTCGTCCAGCTCCGCGGCGCGACCGTCATCGACGACAGCTACAACGCATCGCCGGGCTCCATGACGGCGGCCCTGGAGCTCCTCGGGGTTCTGCCCGGGCGCCATGTCGCGGTCCTCGGCGAGATGCTCGAGCTCGGCGAGGGACACGAAGAGGGGCATCTCGCCGTCGGCGAGATGGCGGCAAGCATCGCCGAACTCCTGATCGTGGTCGGGCCGGGTGCCGGCGGGATCGCGGCCGGGGCGATCGAGGCGGGGTTCGATCCGTCTCGAGTCCACCACGTGCCCGATGCCGAAGGCGCCCTGGATGCCCTGCAGCCGAGGCTGCGTGACGGCGACGTGGTCCTGGTCAAGGCCTCCCGCGGAATCGGTCTCGACCGGGTGGTCGACGGTCTGCGTCTGCTCTTGGGCGAGACGGCTCGATGACCGTCGAGCTGATCCAGGGCCTGCTGCTGGCCTTCGCGCTGGTCGTGATCCTGATGCCGCCGTACATCCGGCTGTTGCAGGGGATGGGGTTCGGCAAGCGGATCCGCCAGGAGGGCCCCGAAAGCCACTTCGTGAAGGAGGGGACGCCAACGATGGGCGGGCTCCTCATCGTGCTGGTGGTCCTCGGCATCTACTTCTTCCTGCGCCAGCCCGATGCGGCGACCTTCGCGCCGTTGGCCGCGCTCGCCGGCGTCGGGGCATTGGGCGCCTTCGACGACTACCTCAACGCGCGTACCGGGGAGGGCATCAAGGCCCGCCAGAAGCTCATCTGGCTGACGGTCGTGGCCTTCGTCGCGGCGTACCAGATCCAGCAGACCTACAAGATCGACGCGATCGCGGTGCCGTTCTACGGGCCGCTGCCGATCGAGCCATGGCTGTACGTCGGGTTCGCGGCCTTCGCCATCATCGCCGCGGCGAACGGGGTGAACATCACCGACGGTCTCGACGGCCTGTCCGGTGGCACCGTGGCCATCGCGTTCGTGGCCTACATGCTGATCGCGCTGCTCAACACGCCCGCTCAGCCGAACCTTGCCCTCCTCTGTGCGCTGATCATCGGGGCGCTGCTCGGCTTCCTCTGGTTCAACGTCCACCCAGCCCAGATCTTCATCGGCGACTCGGGTGCGCTGGCGCTCGGAGCGACGCTCGCGGTCACCGCACTGATCACCGGCCAGGTCCTCGTGCTGCCGCTGATCGGCGCGATCTTCGTGCTGGAGACGGCCTCGGTGATCCTCCAGGTCGGGTATTTCCGGCTGACCGGCGGTCGACGGCTGTTCCGGATGAGCCCGATCCACCACCACTTCGAGCTCGGCGGCTGGGACGAGGAGAAGATCACGATCCGCTTCTGGATCGTCGCCGTCCTGGCGGCGCTCCTCGGCGTGACGTTGTTCCTCGCCACCCAGCCGGGACAGCTGATCTGAGCGCCCCGGTGACGACCCGACCGCCGGCGATCGACCCCGACGTCCTGACGATCGAGGCCATCCGCGAGGGCATGCTCGCCGGCGTCCCCGTGACGGTCCTCGGCCTGGCCCGGAGCGGCATCGCGATGGCCCGTTTCCTGGTCGACGCGGGCGCGCGCGTCACGGTCTACGACGGGCGTCCCGGATCCGCGCTCGGCGAGGCGATCGACGCACTCGAGGGTCGCGAGGTCACCTTGGCGCTCGGGCCGGACATTGACCCGGCCGCGACCTGGACCGACGCACGGCTCGTGACGACCTCGCCGTCCATCAACCCGGCCTTCCCGACGACCGAGCCACGCCTTCGGTCGGGGCTCCAGGCACTCGTCGCGGCGCGGATGTCCGGCGATCCGTCGGCGCCGGCGCTGGTCTCTGAGCCGGATCTGTTCCTTCGCCTGTGCGTTGCCCCGACCGTCGGCGTGACGGGGACCAAGGGCAAGACGACCACGAGCTCGATGGCGGCCGCCGTCCTCGCCGCCGACCCGGCCCATCCGGTCGTGCTCGGCGGGAATATCGGCGTCCCGATCCTCGACCGGCTCGCCGAGCTGACACCCGATCACCGGGTCGTCTACGAGCTGTCGGAGCTGCAGATGCCGACGCTGTCACGCGGGACGACGGTCGCGGTCTACACGAACGTCACGTCCGACCACCTCGACCGTCATGGATCGCTCGAGGCGTACCGGCAGGTCAAGCGGATCCTCGCCGAGCGGGTCGACCCGGCCGGGGCGCTGGTGCTCAACGTCGAGGATCCGATCGTCGCGAGCTACGCGGACCTGGGGACCGCCCGGCCGGTCCTCTACCGACGCGGCGATCCACCGATCGGCGGGCTCGGCGTGGTCGACGACTGGATCGTCGCTGACGGCGTGACACCGCTGTCGGGCGGCGCAGCCGTCGATGGACGGGTCATGCCGATCGACGAGCTCGGCATCCCCGGTGCCCACAACGTCTCGAACGCGCTGGCCGCCATCGCGGTCGGGGTGCTGTTCGGCGTTCCTGTCGACGCGATCCGCGCGGGCGCCGCTGCGTTCACCGGCGTCGAGCATCGCCTCGAACACGTGGCCACCGTCGATGGCGTCCGCTTCATCAACGATTCGCAAGGCACCCAGCCGGATGCCGTCATCGCGGCGCTCGAGGCATTCCCAGCACCCGTCGTCCTGATCGCGGGCGGTCGGGACAAAGGGGTCGACCTGAGCGCCCTGGGACCGGTCGCCGTGGAGCGGGCGATCGCCGCGGTGCTGATCGGTGAGAGCGGGCCGGATCTGGAACGGCGGTTCCGCGACGCAGGCATGGAGCGGACCGAGAGGGCGCGGACGCTCGATGAGGCGGTCGTACGCGCCGACGAGCTGGCCAGGGAGGCGCTCGAATCCGATCCCGGCGCTGGGCCGGCGACCGTGCTGCTGAGCCCGGCCGCCGCCAGCTTCGACATGTTCACGGACTACGCGGCGCGCGGTCGCGCCTTCAAGGATGCGGTCGCCGACCTGGTCGCCGCCCGAGCCCGGAGTCGACCATGAACCTCGCCCCGCCGATCCCGCGCTTCGGGCGTCCGCTCGCCGACCCGGACGCGCGCGAGCGCGAGAAGGTCAAGGAGACGCGCCGCGCGGCGAATCAGAAACCGACCAAGGACCTGACGCGCGTCCTCCAACGCGAGCGACATGCGCCCGATTACACGATCCTCGTCGTGGTCGTCGCCCTCGCGGCGATCGGCATCCTCATGGTCTATTCGTCGTCGGCGATGCGGGGCTACCTTTCGGCCGAGGCCGATACGTTCCAAACGGTCGGGCCGCAGATCCAATGGGCGCTGCTCGGCCTGCTGGCGATGGTCGCCATGATGCGGGTCGACTACCGATACCTCCGGCTCGTGTCGATCCCCACCTACGTGATCGCCCTGGGCTTGCTCATCCTCGTGTTCGTCGACGACTTCAACATCGTCGTCGGCGGTTCCGCCCGCTGGCTCCGCCTCGGACCGTTGCCGGCGATCCACCCGGCCGAGATGGCCAAGCTCGCGCTCGTGATCTATCTCGCGCACTGGTTCGCGAGGCGCGGCCTGCGGGTCGGGCGGTTCTGGGCCGGCACTATCCCGTTCCTGCTGATCGCGGGGCCTGTGATCGCGTTGGTGTTCAAGGAGCCCGACCTCGGCACGACGATCGTGATCACGCTCACCGCGTTCACGATGTGGTTCGTCGCCGGAGCCAACACGTTCCACCTGGGGTCGATGATCGGACTGGCCGGGTTCGGGGCCATCCTGGTCGGACTCGCGGGCTACCAGATGGACCGTATCCGCGCCTGGCTCGACCCCTGGAAGTATGCCGACACGATCGGCTACCACACCGTCCAGGGTCTGCTCGCGCTGGGTCTCGGTGGGGTCTTCGGGTCGGGCCTCGGGGAGAGCCGGATGGCCGGCGGCCTGTTCGTCCCGAACGCGTTCAACGACTTCATCTTCGCGATCATCGGCGAGGAGTTCGGGCTGATCGGCGCCGGCGTCGTCATCGCGCTGTTCGTGCTGCTCGCCTACGCTGGCATCCGCGTGGCGCTCGGGGCACCCGATACGTTCGGAGCACTGCTGGCCGCCGGGATCACCGCGTGGCTGTGCATCCAGGCGTTCATCAACATCGCGGTGGTGGTAACGCTGGTGCCGATCACCGGCATCACGCTGCCGTTCATCAGCGCAGGCGGCTCGTCACTCATCATCAGCTTTGCCGCGATCGGGATCCTCCTCTCGATCTCGCGCGAGACCATCGAGAAGGGGACGTGGAACGACGATGCGACTGCTGATCGCCGGCGGCGGGACGGGCGGGCACATCTACCCGGCTCTGGCCGTCGCCCGGTCGCTGCGCGCGCGACACGACGACGCTGAGCTCAGCTGGCTCGGCGGCCATCGCGGGCTCGAAGCGTCGATCGTCCCGGCCGCCGGCATCCCATTCAGCCGGCTCGCGCTGCGCTCCCTCCGGTCTGTCGAGGTGGACGTCCACGCCGTCCTCGACCCGCTCCGGCTCGGCGCATCGGTCCCCCAGGCGACCGCGATCCTGGCGCGGGAGCGGCCTGATGCGATCTTCACGACTGGCGGCTACGTGGCCGTCCCCGTGCTGCTGGCTGCGGCCCCCCTCGGGATCCCCGTGGTGCTGTGGGACGGCAACGTCGTCCCGGGCCGTGCCGTGCGCGCCACGGCGCGACTGGCGCACGTGATCGCCGTCTCGTTCCGGGCCACCTGCCAGGCCCTGGCGTCCGGCGCGCCCGGCGTCCCTTGCTATCTCACCGGGACGCCGATCCGCGATACGACGGCCATCGACCACGAAGCTGCCCGGACCACACTGGGGATCCCCGCCCGTCGGCGCGTGATGCTGATCTTCGGCGGCTCCCAGGCCGTGCGCCGGTTCAACGCGGCCGTGGCCGAGGCTTTGCCTCGGCTGGTCGAGAAGGTGGCGGTGATCCACGTGACCGGCGACGACGGCTACGCTGCCGCGTTGGCAGGACGCGAAGCGCTCCCAGCCGAGGAACGCGATCGCTACCTCCCGTTCCCGTTCCTGCGCGACGACATGCTCACGGCCCTGGCCGCGGCCGACCTCGTCGTGGGTCGCGCCGGGTCATCCACCCTCGCCGAGGTGACCGCCCTCGGCCTCCCGATCGTGATCGTGCCGTATCCGCACGCGGCGGGCCATCAGACGGCCAACGCCCGCCAGCTCGTCGAGGCCGGCGCCGGCCGACTGGTCGACGATGCCGACTTCGGGGCCGAGGCGTTGCTCGAGGCGGCGTCGCTGCTCGAGGACCCGGCGGCGCACCTGGCGATGTCCGCGGCGGCCCGGTCACTTGGTCGGCCCGGGGCGGCCGAAGCGGTCGCCGACCTCGTGCTCGCCGCGGCCCGCGACGATCCACTGCCCGACGCGGCGACCATCGAGCGACGATCCCGCGGAGGGCTCGCGTGACGGCAGCGACCGCCTTCGACGCGTTCGCCGTCGGATCGGAGATCCAGCGCCGGGTCGGGGTCAAGACGTCACGGGACGAGCCGCTGGCCAGGTTCACGACGATGCGGGTGGGCGGGCCGGCCGACCTGTTCGCGACCGTCCACAATCCATTCGAGCTGCGGGCGCTCGTCCGGTTCGCCCGGCAGCGGGCCATCCCGCATCTCATCCTCGGACGTGGCAGCGACCTCGTGATCAGCGACCGCGGCATCCGGGGGCTCGTCATCCAGGATCGCGCCGAGGGCTCACGCGTCGAGGCCGAGCGGTATACCGCGGATGCCGGCGTGCCGATGGCGCGGGCAGCGACCGAGACGCAGAAGGCCGGGCTGACCGGGCTCGAGTTCGGGCTGGCGATCCCGGGCACCGTCGGGGGCGCGGTCTGGGCCAACGCCGGCGCGCACGACGCCGACGTGGCTGGGGTCCTCGTCTCGGCGCGGGTGCTGGACGCCGAGGGGCGGGAATCGATCGTGCCTGCGGCAGGGCTCGATCTGGCGTACCGCGACAGCCGGTTCAAGCACGCGAGCGGTGACGGGCCGCCCGAGCTGATCGTGGACGCGACCTTCCAGCTCGAGACCGCCGACCCGGAGGTCATCAAGGGCCGCCTCGACGAGATCCGCCGATGGCGGCAGACCCACCAGCCGCTCGGGCTGCCCTCGGCCGGCAGCGTCTTCCGCAATCCCGGCACCGATTCGGCCGGGCGGTTGATCGAGGCCGCCGGTCTGAAGGGCTTCCGCATCGGTGGGGCCGCGGTCTCCGAGAAGCACGCCAACTTCATCGTGAACGACCAGAAGGGCACGGCCGCCGATGTGCGGCGGGTCGGCGACCACGTGCGGGCCAAGGTGGCCGAGGCGAGCGGCATCGAGCTCGTCTACGAGGTCGAGTTCGTCGGCGACTGGGAGGGCTGGCCGTGGCCCGCCTGAGTGCCAGGGACCTTCCACCGGTCGTGGTCCTGCTCGGCGGGCCGTCTGCCGAGCATGACGTATCGGTCGTGTCCGGGACGGCCATCGCCCGGGCATTCGCCGACGGCGGGGCGTCCGTCCGCCAGGTCCTCATCGACCTCGATCGTCGCTGGTGGTGGCTGCCGCCCGACCATCGCCGCGACGAGCGAGCAGCTGCCGCCTACGACGACCCCGGATCCCTTGGCGCGGATGGTCCTGTCGAGGTCGGGGCCGCCATCGACCGTCTCGCTGCGGAGGATCCCGCGCCTGTCGTCGTCATCGGCCTCCACGGACCGTTCGGCGAGGACGGCACGATCCAGGCGCTGCTCGAGACGGCTGGCCTCGCATACACGGGTGCCGGGGTGGCCGCGTCGGCGCTCGGCATGGACAAGGCCCTGTTCAAAAGGATGTGCCGCGGGCTGGGGATCCCCGTCGTCGACTGGCGGGAGGTCCGCCACACCCGCTGGAAGGCCGACCGCCCGGGCGTCCGGCGCGAGATGGCCGCGTTCGCCGCTGGCGCCGAAGACGCTCGGCTCATGGTCAAACCCGCGCGGCTCGGGAGCTCGGTCGGGATGACGCTCGTCCACGATTCGGCCGAGCTCGCCACCGCGATGGACCTCGCGTTCCACTACGACTCCCTGGCCCTGGTCGAGTCGTACGTCGCCGATGCCCGGGACCTCGAGGTCGCGGTGATCGGCAACGACCCGGCCAAGCTCGAGCTGTACGGCCCGGGCGAGATCGTGAGCGGTCACGAGTTCTACGACTACGAGGCGAAGTACACGCCGGGCCTGTCGGAGACATCGACCCACGCCGAGGTCAGCGACGTCGAACGGGCGGTCATCCACAAGCTGGCGCGCGACGTGTACCGGGGCATCGGGGCCGAGGGGTTCGCCCGCGTCGACTTCCTGATGGCCGGCGAGCGGATCCTCGTCTCGGAGATCAACACGATCCCCGGGTTCACACCGATCAGTCTGTTCCCGACGTTACCGGCCGATGGCGGCTACACCTTCGCCGATGTCTGCCTGCGCATCGTCGAGCTGGCCCTCGAGCGACACGCCCAGCGACCCGCGGCGCGCCTCACGCCAGCCGACCTACCGCGATGACCCTGCGGCCCCGCCAGCCGGCGCGCCGCCTGGCGCCCACGCGGCCGACCGCGCGGCGCGCCCTCGGGACCGCTCCGGTCCGTCGCACGCGGTCGATCCGGCGGGCCTCCGCTGGCATGACCCCGGTCCGGGCCGGGGCGATCCTGGCGATGCTCCTCGCCGCGGCGGCGGTGTACGGCGTCGCTAACTCGCCTGCCTTCACGTACGCATACACGACCGTCGAAGGCGCCACGTTCACCGATCAGGCCGCGGTCGTGGCGATGCTCGACGACGCACGCGGGGCGAACCTCTTCAGCCTCGTCACCCGGCCCGTCGAGGAACGCATCCGTGAGCTGCCGACCGTGCGCTCGGTCGATGTCTCGGTCCGGTTGCCCGACACGATCGGCGTCAAGCTTCGCGAGCGGACGCCGATCCTGGTGTGGCGGGTGGGGGCACGGCGCTACCTGGTGGACGGCGAGGGTCGTCTGTTCGCGAAGCTGCCCGACGAGCCGCCGCCGAGCGCCGCCGAGCTGCCGGTCGTGGAGGATCGCCGGGCAGCGTCGGTGGGCCTCGCCGTCGGGGGGACGCTCGACCGGGTCGATCTCGACGCGGCCACCCGGCTCGGCTCGCTCCTGCCGGCCGACGTGGGTAGCGCCGCCCAGCGGCTGGCCGTCTTCGTGACCGACGCCAACGGCTTCACCGTCCGGACGCAACCGGCGTCTTGGCAGGCGGTATTCGGCTTCTACACACCGACCCTGCGAACGCCCGAGCTCATCCCGGGTCAGGTCCGACTGCTGCGTAGCCTGCTCATCGGCCGCGAGCCGCTGGTCGAGCGGATCATCCTGGCTTCGGAGACCGACGGGACGTACGTCGCCAAGCCGACGCCGCTGCCCAGCGCGAGTCACGGCGCGAGCGCCGCACCGTGATAGCCTTGGCCAAACCAGACGGAGGAGGACGAGGGACCCTGTGCTGCTTCCCCTGCTTGGGCTCCTTCTGGGCGTCCTGGCGGGCCTCGTCCTCAACATCAACGTCGGCTTCGAACTCAGCCGGTACTCGGCGGTGGCGATCCTTGCCGCGCTCGATTCGGTGCTCGGAGCGGTCCGTGCGGAGCTCGATGGGGTCTACGACAATCGCATCTTCATCAGCGGGTTCCTGGTCAACGCGATCATCGCCGTCCTGCTGACGTTCATCGGCGATCGGCTCGGCCTCGACCTGTACCTGGTGGCCCTCCTCGCCTTCGGGCTTCGCATCTTCGACAACGTGGCACTCATCCGCCGGCACTTCCTGTAAGCCGGCGCAGCGTGGAGACGAACAGACAGAGTGGAACGTGAAGCGGTCCTCGTCGGCATCGACGTCGGCACGAGCAAGGTCTGTGCCCTCATCGGCGAGGTGGCACGCGACGGACGGCTGACGATCATGGGCCACGGGACGGTCCCCGCCTCGGGCCTCAAGAAGGGCGTCGTCATCAACATCGACCAGACCGTCCATTCGATCGCGGAGGCGGTCGAGAAGGCCGAGCGCCTGTCGGGCTGGAAGATCGACCGCGCCTTCGTCGGCGTCGGCGGGCAGCACGTCGAGAGCCTCAACTCGCCGGGCCAGGTCGCGGTCACCGGCCATCACCGCGAGGTCAGCCGCGAGGACATCAGCCGCGCCATCGATGTCGCGCGCGCGGTGCCGATCCCGTCGAACCGCGAGGTGCTCCACGTCGAGCGGCGGGGCTTCTCGGTCGACGGGCAGGAGGGTGTCAAGGACCCACTCGGCATGAGCGCGCTGCGGCTCGAGGTCGAGACCCACATCGTCACGGCCGCGGCGACCCCGATCACCAACCTGTCGAAGTGCGTGGCCGCCGCCGGGGTGAAGATCGACGAGTTGGTCGTCAACTCGCTGGCGTCGGCCGAGGCGGTGATCAACGAGACCGAGAAGGAGCTGGGCGTCGCGGTCGCCGACTTCGGCGCCGGCACCATCGATCTGGCGCTGTTCCTCGAGGGGTCGCCGTTCCACACCCGCGTCCTGCCGATCGGCGGCCAGAACGTCACCAACGACATCGCGGCAGTCCTCAAGACCTCGCTCCAGACGGCCGAGGACCTGAAGATCAACGAGGGTACCGCCGACCTTCGCCTGGTGACCGAGGACGAGGAGATCAGCGTCAGCGTCCTCGGCGAGGACGCCGGCCGGACCGTCAGCCGGCTCGAGGTCTGCCAGGTCATCGAGGCGCGGATGCGCGAGACCTTCGAGCTGCTGCGCAACGAGATCCGCGCCGCCGGGGTCCGCCAGCTGCCGGCTGGGATCATCCTCACGGGCGGCGCGTCGCAGCTGTCAGGCATCGCCGAGCTGGGCCGCGAAGTCCTCGAGATGCCAGTCCGGGTCGCCGCGCCGACCGGCATCGGCGGGCTGGTCGACACCCTGCTCACGCCGGCCTACAGCACCGGCGTCGGGTTGCTCCACTGGGGAGCGACGACGCTGGTGGACGGCGAGCCGATGCGCTACGAGTCGGCCCCCGCGATGGGTGGGCTGGGCCGGATCCGCGACGCTCTTCGGAGCATCTTTCCTTAGGCTGGCTTGGACACACGCGAGCTGACCGTCCGGACCGGGTCGGCCCGGGGAGTGGCCGACCTGACCGCGGCGTGTGCCGCGTTCCTGTCCGACATCGATGCCGAGGACGGCCTGCTGTCGGTGTTCGTGCCCCACGCCACGGCAGGTATCGTGGTCGTGGAAGTCGGGGCCGGCTCGGATGACGATCTGCTGGACGCGCTCGACCGGTTGCTGCCGCGCGAGGACCGGCTGTACCGCCATCGGCACGGGTCGCCGGGGCACGGGGCGGACCACGTCGCGCCGTTGCTTGCTCCGCCGTCGCTGACCGTGCCGGTGCTCGGTGGACGAGCGGCGCTCGGGACGTGGCAGTCGATCTGTCTGCTGGATCCGAATGCGGACAACGCGGAGCGGACGGTCCGGCTCAGCTTCGTCGCCGGATAGGGCCCCCGACCACACCGTGACGCACCGGACCGCACCAGGGTCGGCGCGCTGATAGGAAGCTCCTTGGCCTCGGCGTTATACTCCCCGGACCCACGGACCCGTCACGCCGAAGGACACGGGTCCCGCCCGAGCGCGCGAGACCGAAACAACACCGATGACACCGCCCAGGACCCGCCGAGGGTCGCCGGAGGATAACCCGATGCCGTTGCGTTCCGATTCCGAGAACTTCGCGTTGATCCGCGTGATCGGCGTCGGGGGTGGCGGTAGCAACGCCGTCAACCGGATGATCCGGGCCGAGATGATGGGCGTCGAGTTCATCGCCTGCAACACGGACGCGCAGGCGCTCCTCCAGTCGGATGCCCCGCACAAGATCCGCATCGGCGACAAGGTCACGCGCGGGCTCGGTGCCGGCGGCGATGCCTCGATGGGGCAGCGCTCGGCCGAGGAGGATTCCGACAAGATCGCGTCGGCCCTCGCCGACTCCGACATGGTCTTCATCACGGCCGGGCTCGGTGGCGGGACCGGGTCGGGTGCGGCACCGATCGTCGCCCAGATCGCGAAGGACTCGGGCGCCCTCACGATCGGTGTCGTGACCAAGCCGTTCGCCTTCGAGGGCAACCGTCGCAAGCTCGTCTCGGAGAAAGCGGCCGAGGAGCTCAAGACGCAGGTCGACGCGTTGATCACGATCCCGAACGACCGGCTCAAGGACGTCGTCCAGAAGAACACCAGCATCCTCGACGCGTTCCGGGTCGTCGATGACGTCCTTCGCCAGGGCGTCCAGGGCATCAGCGACATCATCACGATGCCCGGCCTGATCAACCAGGACTTCGCCGATGTGCGGGCGATCATGAAGGACGCCGGCTCGGCCCTGATGGGCATCGGCCGGGCGTCCGGTGAAAACCGCGCGGTCGAGGCCGCCCAGCAGGCCATCGCGAGCCCGCTGCTCGAGCTCGACATCCATGGCGCCCAGGGCATCCTGTGGAACATCACCGGTTCGTCGAACCTCTCACTGTTCGAGGTCAACGAGGCGGCCGAGGCGATCAAGGAGGCGGCCGACCCGGAGGCCAACATCATCTTCGGGACGAGTTTCAACGAGCGGCTCGGCGACGAGGTCATGGTCACCGTCGTGGCGACGGGCTTCGACGGCGGCAAGCGCCGACCGAGCGTCCAGCGCGAGGCGTCGGGCGTCATGGAAGGCGCCGCGGCTTCGCGGGTCGCCCACGAGCGCGATTTCCTCCAGGAGCTCGAGCGTCAGCGGGAGCAGGGTAGCGACGGGATCTTCACGCCGTCCGTCCGCGATGACGAGCACGTGCCGGTGAGTTCGCCCCGTGTCGATCGGGCGGCCGGCGAGCCGGCTGCCGCTCGGAACCCCGTCACGTACGACGCGGACGACCTCGAGATCCCGAGCTTCCTTCGCCGCAAGTGATCCGCGCCGGCGGACGGCCGGCGTCCCATCGATGACGGATCGACCGACCGAGGTCGGCGCCCTCCGCGCCGCATATTCCCGCGTCCTTGACCGGATCGACGGCGCATGCGTCAGGGCTGGGCGCGAGCGCGACAACATCACCCTCGTGGCGGTCTCGAAGACCGTCGACGCGGACCGCCTGCGATCCGCGGTCGAGGCTGGGATCACGACGCTCGGCGAGAACCGCGTCCAGGAGGCCGAGGGCAAGGTCGGCGAGTTCGCTGGAGTCACGTGGCACCTCGTCGGTCCGCTGCAGTCGAACAAGGCGCGCCGCGCGATCGTGACGTTCGACGTCATCCAGACGGTCGACTCGGTCGCGCTGGCGGAGCGGCTCGATCGCTTCGCTCGCGAGGCGCGTAGTGCCGGCCCAGAGCAGCGCTACCCGGTCCTTGCCCAGGTCAATGTCGACGACGACCCGTCCAAGGCGGGTCTAGCGCCGAGCGAACTGCCTGAGATCCTCGAGGCGCTGGCCGCGCTCGACGCGCTCGATGTCCGCGGCCTGATGACCGTCGGCCGTCTCGTCGACGATGCCGAGGCGGCTCGCCCGACGTTCGTCGCCCTTCGCGAGCTCTCCCGCCGGCTACAAGACGCGGGCGTGCCGCTCGGCCCCGAGCTCTCGATGGGCATGACGGACGACTTCGAGGTAGCCGTCGAGGAGGGCGCGACGATCGTCCGCGTCGGCCGGGCGATCTTCGGCGAGCGGCCCCATCAGCACACGCCCGATGAGCCCGAGCACACGCACGCCGCGGCCGGGCAATGAGCGTGGACTGGTAGACTCGGGACCGTGCCGGGAGCCTTCCTCCTCAACTTCATCCAGTTCCTGCTGATGGCGCTCTGGGCGCTGATCTTCGGGCGGATGATCATGTCCTGGGTCGACCCGGCCGGGCGCAAGCAAGTCTCCGCCTTCCTCTACCAGACGACCGAACCCATCCTCGGCCCGGTCCGCCGCATGCTGCCGCAATCCGGGATGGTCGACTGGTCCGGTTTCATCGTCCTCATCCTCCTCGGGTTCATCATCGGACGCCTCTGAGCTCTTGAATCCCAGCGACGTCCGCTTCGCCGTCCGCCTCACGCCGAGGGCGGCCGTCGACCGAATCGATGGGGTGACCGACGGGATCCTGCGGGCCCGCGTCGGAGCGCCGGCGGTCGAGGGGGCCGCGAACAACGCGCTCATCCGCCTGATCGCCGAGGAACTGGGCGTCGCGCGGTCGTCGGTGCGCATCGTCGCGGGCGCGTCGAGCCGCCAGAAGCTGGTCGTCGTGGATGGTGGCGACGCCGAGGCGATCGTTGCCCGTTGGCCAGGCCTCCGCGTATGATCGGTGTCCGCCGGGTGCCCTCCAAGCGGCACTTGGATCCGTGGGCGATTGGCTCAGTGGTTAGAGCACGCGGTTCACATCCGCGGGGTCACTGGTTCGAATCCAGTATCGCCCACCACCTTCGACCTCCTTCCTGACAGGGCCTCGGGCCCTGTCATGCCGTCTGCGGCGTTCAGGTCAGGCGGCGAGCTCGGGCGGAGGGCCAGGCGGGTCTTCGGCCTCGATGGGATCCGACGCGGCCCGCTGACGACGGGCGAGGATCACGAACGGGATCCCGAGCGTCTGGATGACGCCGGCGACGACGTAGGCCGGCCCGTAGCCGTAGACGTCCGAAACACGTCCGAGGGCGGGCTGCGCGACGGCGCCGCCGATCGACCCCATGAACGAGTCGAACGAGAGCACCGTCGCCCGCTGCTCTGAGGGGATGATCCCGTTGATGAACGCCTGCCGGAGCGGGCCCTCGATCGCGAAGATGATCGACCAAAGGGCCAGCAACACGAGCGCGACGACGAAGCTCGCTGTCCATCCGATCACCACGAGGATCACGACAGTGGAGATAGTCGAGAAGAGCACCGCGTCCGTGCGACGGCGGAAGAGCCGCCGGGCATACGGAACGAGGAGGCCGCCGGCGATCTGCGCCCCCGCGAAGAGGGCGGCGGCCAGACCCGCCACGCTATAGGCGTTCGGGTCGCCGTAGAGCTGGAGCAGGTACGGCTGGCTCGCATAGAAGGCGAAGAAACCGACGCCCGTCGAGAAGGGGGCGGCGAGCATCAGCGCCCGGACCGGCGGGTTGCGCCAGCCAGCCTCCATCGGACCCGCGGACGACGGCGCGGACCTCCGTGACAGGATCGGCGCCGCGCCGCGGCGTGAAGCCGACGTCGTGCATGAATCGGAACGCCACGATGAGCGTCACGCCGAGCATCACCGCCCGAAGGATGTACGGCGTGCCGAGGTCGGTCGCCTGGGCGACCACGCCCCCGAGCACGGAGCCGATCAGCATCGCGCCGCCGGACGCGGTCTGGGCCCGACCGAAGACGGTCTCGAGCTGTCCCGAGAAGCCGGTCGCGCCCAACGCGTCGACGAGCCACGCCTCGGTGGCCCCGGAGAAGAACGTGAAGCCGAGTCCGAGCAGGGCCGATGCCAGGGCCCAGCCGATGAACGGGGCGTGGATCTGCCACATGACGAGGTAGAGGACGGTGGACACGAGCAGCGTCGCCGCGCCGAGCAGGTACGAGAACCGCCGGCCGCGGGTGTCCGCGACGACACCGGTCGGCACCTCGAACAACACTTGCCCGATCGCGTAGAACGCGTTGGCGGCAAATGCCTCGGTGTTCGACAGCCCGGCATCGAGCAGGAACAGCGTGTTGACGCCCCAGATGAACGACGTGGCGAGCGTCGTCACCGTCGTCAGGACCAGGTATGTACGTTGGATCGTGCGGGCGGTCGGGATCACGCTCCGGGGAGGGTAGCGCCCACGGCCAGAGCGCACCGGATCGATGCCGTCACGCGCTCCGACATCGACGCGTCACACCATCAAACGCGACAGTCCTCCTCCGTGATGAAGCCCTCGGTCCTCCCCCGAGGGCTTCGTCCTCCTCCTGAAGGCTTCGTCCTCCTCCCGAAGGCTCTCAGGCGTCCGAGGCGAGGCGGCGCAGGACGGCGGGCAGGATGCCGCCGCCGCGGTAGTAGTCGACCTCGATCGGGCCGTCAAGGCGAGCGATCGCCTCGAACCGCACCGATCGACCGTCGTCGCCTTCCGCCACGACCGTCACCGACTGCCGGGGTGAGAGCCGATCGTCGATGCCCATGATCGCGTAGGTCTCGCGACCATCGAGGCCGAGCGATGCCGCCGTGTCACCCGGCTTGTACTGGAGCGGCAACACGCCCATCCCGACGAGGTTCGAGCGGTGGATCCGCTCGTACGACTCGGCAAGCACGGCGCGGACGCCTAGCAGCGCCGGGCCCTTGGCCGCCCAGTCGCGCGACGACCCGGAGCCGTACTCCCGCCCGGCCAGGACGAGCAGCGGGACCCCCTCGGATCGGTAGCGCATCGCGGCGTCATAGATGAAGGCCTCCTCGTTCGATGGAAGGTGGACCGTGTACGGACCCTCCTTGCCCTCGACGAGCCGGTTCCTCAGGCGGATGTTGCCAAACGTGCCGCGCATCATCACCTCGTGGTGCCCGCGGCGGGCTCCATACGAGTTGAACTCGAGCGGTGCGACGCCATGCTCCTGCAGCCACTGACCGGCGGGCGACCACGGCGGGATCGAACCGGCCGGGGAGATGTGGTCCGTGGTCACGGAATCGCCGAGGACGGCGAGCACCCGTGCCCCCGTGATGTCGCCGATCTCGCGGTCACCGGGTGTCATCCCCTCGAAGAACGGTGGCCGCGCCACGTACGTCGAGGTCCCGTCCCAGGCATACCGATCGCCTTCGGGGATGGGCAGCGCGCGCCAGCGCTCGTCGCCCTCGAAGACGACGGCGTATGTCCGCCGGAACAGCTCCGGGTCGATGGCCGAGCCGATCACCTGGCGGATCTCGTCTGACGATGGCCAGATCTCGGCCAGATGGACCGGGTTCCCGTCGCGGTCCTGCCCGACTGGTTCGGTGGTGAGGTCGATATCGACCCGGCCCGCGAGGGCGAACGCGACGACGAGCGGCGGCGACGCGAGGTAGCTCGCGCGCGCGAGGGGATGGATGCGGCCCTCGAAGTTGCGATTGCCGGAGAGGACGGCCGCGACGATCAGGTCGTTCTCCTCGACCGCCGACGCGACGGCTGAGTCGAGTGGGCCGGAGTTGCCGATGCAGGTCGTGCAGCCATAGCCCGCCAATGCGAAGCCGAGTCGCTCGAGCGGCTCCATCAGACCGGCGGTCTCGAGGTAGCCGGTCACGGCCTTCGAGCCCGGCGCAAGCGACGTCTTGACCGTCGGTCGCACGCGGAGTCCGCGGGCGATCGCGTTCCGCGCAAGCAGCCCCGCGCCGACCATGACTGTCGGGTTCGACGTGTTCGTGCACGAGGTGATCGCCGCGATCGCGACCGATCCCGAGCTCAGCGTGACCCCTTCGCCATCGACCGAGACGAGAACGCCGCGGTACGCGCGGCGGTCCCGCTCGGGCGTCCCGGCTGGCACCGGCGGGGCCGGGGCATCGACCGTCGGCGAGGACGCGAATGCTGGCGGGTCCGACGCCGGGAAGGACTCGGAGGAGGCCTCGTGGACCATGTCGTCCTCCGCCCCATGATCGACCGGCCGGGCGTGCCCACCCGGCGCCTCGAGCCCGTCCGGGAACGTGGAGCGGAAGTTCTCACGTAGCTCGCGGAGAGGGACGCGGTCCTGGGGCCGCCGCGGCCCGGCGACCGACGGTTCTGCGGTCGCGAGGTCGAGCGTCAGGAGCTCATCGAACTCCGGGCCGTCGCCCGGCTCCCGCCAGAGCCCCTGCTCCTTGGCGTAGCGCTCGACGAGGTCGACGCGTTCCGACGACCGGCCGGTGAGCCGCAGGTAGGACAGCGTCTCGTCGTCGATCGGGAAGAGGGTGGCGGTCGCGCCGAACTCCGGGCTCATGTTCGAGATCGTGGCCCGGTCCGCCAGGGACAGGCCGGCTAGACCGTCGCCCGCGAATTCGACGAAGGCGCCGACCACGCCGTGCGCCCGCAGCATCTCGGTCACCACGAGGACGAGGTCCGTCGCCGTCGAGCCGCTCGGCAGCTCGCCAGTGAGGCGCACGCCGACGACGTGCGGCATCGGCTGGTAGAGCGGCTGGCCGAGCAGCACGGCCTCAGCCTCGATGCCGCCGACGCCGTAGCCCAGCACGCCGAGCGCGTTGATCATCGTCGTGTGCGAGTCGGTCCCGACGAGCGTGTCGGGGAAGGCGACGCCATCGCGTTCATCGACGACGGGCGCCAGGAACTCGAGGTTGACCTGGTGGACGATGCCCGTCCCGGGCGGGACGATCCGCAGGTTCCGGAACGCTGTCTGCGCCCAGCGGAGCAACTGGTAGCGCTCGCCGTTCCGCTCATACTCGCGCTCGACGTTGAAGGCGAACGCATCGCCCGTGCCGAAGCGGTCGACCTGAACGGAGTGGTCGATGACGAGGTCGGCCGGGACGAGCGGGTTGACGCGGGCCGGATCGCCGCCGAGATCACCCATGGCGTCGCGCATCGCGGCCAGGTCGACGATGGCAGGGACGCCGGTCAGGTCCTGCATGATCACGCGCGATGGCATGAACGGGATCTCGGCCTCGGCCGCGACGCCCGGCCGCCACGAGGCCAGCGTCTCGACGTCCGCCCCGTCGACGGCACCGCCCGCATGACGGAGCAGGTTCTCGAGGAGGATCCGGACGGTGACCGGCAGACCCGATCCGCCCGTCAGCCGGTCGACGGCGCGCAGGTGGTAGATGTCCGGCAGCCCGGGTCCCAGTGATGACCGGGCGCCGAAGGGATCGGCTGATGGCAACGCGTGCTACTCCGTTGGCTCGCTAGACTCGATGCATGCAAGCGTACCGCGCTCGGCGCGCGACCAGCGCCGACCGAGCCGGGGCACGCTCCGTCGACCACCGGTGAAGCCCTGGGGCCGGCTCCCCGGCGACGATCCCGAACGCGATCGGGCGGAGACCGAGGCGGCGATCCAGGCGGCCGGCATCGATCTCGACCCGGTCCCGCCGGGCCACCACCGTCACGGCGACGGCGAGGTCCACGCCGACGGGCACGCCCACCCGCACCAGCGTTCCGAGCCCGGTGAGACTCCCTCGACGGGCATCGTCGGGGCCGGTGCCGTCGGCACGGCGCTCGGGCTGGCACTCAGCCGCGCCGGGTGGCCGATCCACGCGGTCGCCAGTCGCGACCCGGAGCGCCGAGCCCGCTTCACTCAGAAGGTCGAGGGCGTTCGGGGGTTCGCCGAGGCCCAGGCGATGATCGAGGAGGTCGAGCTGATCGTCCTCGCCGTCCCCGACGACGCCCTCGCGCCCCTCGCGCAAGAGGTCCGGATGTACAGCGGACAGGCGATGATCCACACCAGCGGAGCGCTCGGGGCCGAGGTCCTCGCGCCGGCGATGGCGGCCGGGACGCAGATCGGGTCCTTCCATCCGTTGGTCGCCTTCGCCGACACGGAGCGGGCGATCGCCGCGCTCCACGGCGCGACGGTAGCCATCGAGGGCGACGACGACCTCGCCACGTTGCTCGCGGCGATGGCGGAGCGGATCGGCGCGCACGCCGTCCGCCTCGCACCGGGGACGAAGGCCGCATACCACGCCGCAGCGGTCCTGGCCGCCGGCGGGTTCGTCGCCTTGCTCGACGCCATCGCCGAGCTCGGGGCGGTCGCCGGGCTGGACGAGGCGGGCGCCCTGTCGATCTACGGTCCGCTCATCGAAGGGACGCTCGGCAACGCCCGCGCGCTCGGTGTCCGTGACGCGCTGACCGGCCCGATGACGCGCGGTGACGTCGGCACGCTCGAGGCGCATCTGGCCGCGCTCGCGGCCCACGCGCCGGGCGTCCTGCCGCTCTATGTCGCCGCCGCGCACCGCGAGATCGACCTCGCAGTGGCCCGTGGCGCGCTGGCACCGGAGACCGCCTCCCGGATGCGCGATTCACTCGGGAATGTTGTTGCAAGGCAGGACTGACCTAGTACCATTGCGGCCCATGGGACACAGCATCGCCGCCAAGTACGCGGCTCGCCCGACGGCGCGATTCGTGCGCCCGTCGAGCCGCCTCAAGGAGCGGCGACTCGGTCTCGGAGCGCGCACATCGTACTCACCGGTGGGCGGCATACCGACCGAGCTGCGTGGCCCGGTCGCCAGTCCCTACGCGCGATTGCGCTCGGGCTGGCGCGGCCCCCGACCGATCCGGTCGCATCTCCGCGATCGCCGAGTCCGGCCGCTGGTGACGATGCACTGGGCCCGGTCCGGTCGTTCCGGATCGGGCCGGCGTCCCAGCGCCGCCGCGGCGCCGTGGCACGCCTGAGGAAAGCCACCGCCACTTCCGCGGGCGGCATCGTGGTCCGGACCGAGGCCGGACGTCCCCAGTTCGTCGTCGGCAGTCGACGCCGCGACCGCGACATCAGGACGTGGACCCTGCCCAAGGGCACCCCGAACCCGCACGAGACCCTCGAGGAGACGGCACTCCGCGAAGTCGCCGAGGAGACCGGCCTTGAGGTGCGCATCACCGGGCCGCTCGATTCGATCGACTACACGTTCGTCCAGTCGGGTACGCGTATCCACAAGACCGTCCACTACTTCATGATGGAGCCCGTGGGCGGCGACCTCGCGCGCCACGACCATGAGTTCGACGAGGTCCGCTGGATCGACTTCGACGAGGCACCGACCGTGCTGACCTTCGAGACCGAACGGGCGCTCGTCGCCCAGGCCGCCCACCTCCTCGATGCGTTGCGCGCGGGGCGCGCCACGTGACCGACCCGCGGGGGGCCGGCATCGTCATCCACGAGACACCACTCGCCGACCGGCACGAGGCGCTGGGCGCCCGGATGATCGACTTCGCCGGCTGGCGGATGCCCGTCCAGTACGGCTCGATCATCGACGAGCACCGCTCCGTTCGAGATCGCGCCGGGCTGTTCGACCTGTCGCACATGGGTGAGCTGCTCGTCGAGGGCCCCGATGCCGGCGACGCGCTGGCCCATGCCCTCATCACGAACCCGCCGACGCTGGCCGTCGGCCGCGCGCACTACTCGATGATCTGCGCGCCCGATGGCGGGATCCTCGACGACCTGATCGTCTACCGGCTTGCCGAGGACCGCTACATGGTCGTCGCTAACGCGGCCAACGCCCAGGTCGTGTCCGATGCCCTGGCCGAGCGCCTTGACGGGTTCCGGGCCTTGCTCGACGACCATTCCCTGGCCACCGGTCTGGTCGCGATCCAGGGACCGCGGTCTGTCGAGGTCGTGACGCCCCTGACCGATGTCGACCTGTCGGCGCTCCGGTACTACGGCATCGCCGACGGCACGGTCGCCGGCATCGCGGCACACGTCGCCCGGACCGGATATACCGGTGAGGATGGTTTCGAGGTGTTCGTGGAGACGGCGCGGACCGGCGAGCTGTGGGATGCCCTGCTCGACGGCGTACGCGCGGTCGACGGCAGTCCGGTCGGTTTGGGCGCCCGCGACACACTCCGGCTGGAGGCCGGCATGCCGCTGTACGGCAACGAGCTCGACGAGACGACGACCCCGTACGACGCCGGCCTCGGTCGCGTGGTCAAGCTCGACAAGCCCGTGGAGTTCGTCGGACGGACCTCGCTCGAGCGGGTCGCGGCCGATGGCCCGAAGCGCCGATTGGTCGGACTCACCGTCGAGGGGCGCGGGATCGCACGGCACGGCTACCAGGTCCATGTCGGGGAGCGCCGGACGGGGGTCGTGACGAGCGGCACGCAGTCGCCCACGCTCGGCGTCCCGATCGCGATGGCCTACGTCGCACCCGGCGACGCAGAACCGGGCACCATGGTGGACATCGAGATCCGCGACGCGCGCGTCCCGGCGCGAGTCGTCCCGCTGCCGTTCTACCGGAGGAGCGATCCACGATGAGCGCACCGACCGACTTGCGCTATACCCGTGACCACGAGTGGGTCCGGGTCGACGGCGATCAGGCGACCGTCGGGATCACCCAGTTCGCCGCCGACCAGCTGGGGGACATCGTGTTCGTGGAGCTTCCCGACACCGGGCGTGAGCTCGAGGAATCGAAGCCGTTCGGGGTCGTCGAGTCCGTCAAGGCGGTCAGCGACCTGTTCGCTCCCCTCAGCGGGACGGTCACCTCGACGAACAGCGCCCTCACCGCGAACCCCGAGCTCGTCAACAGCGATCCATACGGCGACGGGTGGATGATCAAGATCACGCTCGGTGACGCGTCCGAGATGGACGACCTGCTCGACGGCCCCGCCTACGACGACCTCGTCGCGGCGGGCTGATCGGACGATGCCGTACGGCCCACATACCCCAGCCGATCGCGAGCGGATGCTCGCGGCCCTCGGTCTCGAGAGCGTCGACGACCTCTTCGCCGACATCCCGGCGGACCTCCGCGCGAGCGCCCTCGACCTGCCGCCACCCGAGCCGGAGCTGGAGCTGTCGGCGCGCCTGCGGGACATGGCCGGCCGCAACCGGACCGACCTGGTGTCGTTCCTTGGCGCGGGCGTGTACCGCCACTGGACGCCGCCGGCGGTCGACCAACTGCTGCTGCGCGGCGAGTGGTACACGGCATACACGCCCTATCAGCCGGAAGTCAGCCAGGGGACCCTCCAGTCCATCTATGAATACGAGTCGTTGATCGCCGAGCTCGTCGACATGGACGTCGTCTCGGCGTCGCACTACGACGGCGCCGCGGCGACAGCCGAGGCTGCCCTTATGACGTGTCGCGCGACCAGACGCGACCGCGTCCTCGTGAGCCGCGGGGTGCATCCGCACTATCGCGCGACCCTGCAGACGTACATGGGTGGTGGTCTGGAGCTCGACGAGATCCCGCTCCTGACCGAGGGAGAGGCAGCCGGGACGACCGACCTGGACGCGCTCGCACGGATGCTCGCCGAGCCGGACCGTCCAGTCGCCGGCGTCATCGCCGCGAACCCCGATTTCCTCGGGCTGCTCGAGCCGATGCCGCGGATCGCCGAGCTGGCACATGACGCGGGCGCCCTCTTCGTTGCCGTCGTCGAGCCGGTATCGCTGGCCGTCCTCGTGCCACCCGGTGCGTATGGCGCCGACATCGCCGCGGGCGAGGGACAGCCCCTCGGGATCGCGCCGCAGTACGGCGGCCCGTACCTGGGGATCCTCGCCTCGACCGATGCGCTCGTGCGCCAGATCCCCGGCCGGCTGGTCGGCATGACCACAGACCTCGACGGCAAGCGCGCCTTCGTCATGACGCTCCGCGCGCGCGAACAGGACATCCGGCGCGACAAGGCGGCCAGCAACATCTGTACCAACCAGGCTCTGCTCGCCCTCGCCGCCTCCATCTATCTCGCGACCATCGGGCCGCACGGGCTGCGGGACGTGGCCGCCAACGGCGCGGTCAGAGCGAACGAGCTGGAGCGGGCGCTGGCCGATATCGGAGTGGAGCGACTCCACGCTGGTCCATACCTCAACGAGTTCGCCGTCCGCCTGCCGGAGGCGCGGACCGTCCACCGCCGCCTCATCGAGCGCGGCTTCCTCGCCGGACTCGTCCTCGCCGATGCCGAACCGGACGATCCGACGCTCGCCGACGCGCTCCTCCTCGCCACGACCGAGCTCACGACACCGGGCGACATCGCCCGGTTCGTGGCCGCGCTCCAGGAGGTCCTGAGCGGGCGCCCGCCCGTCGGGGTCGAGACCGGGGCCGGGATGGATCGGACGGCCGGTCCGGTCGGAGCGGCCCGATGAGCGTGACAGGCGAGAAGCTCCAGCCGACCCTCTTCGAGCGGGGCCGGCCGGGTCGTGGCGGCGGCAAGATCCCGCACCCGCCGAAGGACGCGCTCGACCGCCTGCCGGCCGATGCGCGACGCCAGACGCCGCCGGCGCTGCCGGAGATGAACGAGCCGGACGTCGTCCGCCACTACGTGAACCTCAGCCAGCTCAACCACGCGGTCGACACGGGGTTCTATCCGCTCGGCTCATGCACGATGAAGTTCAACCCGAAGCTGAACGAGTGGGCGGCCCGGCTACCGGGCTTCGCCGAGCTCCACCCGATGGCGCCCGACGAGGTCGCCCAGGGCACGTTGCAACTCCTCTGGGAGCTGGAGGCGGCCCTCGCCGAGATCTCGGGCATGCGCGCGGTCACGCTCCAGCCGGCCGCCGGGGCGCAAGGTGAGCTGACCGGCATCCTCATGATCCGTGCCTATCATCGGGAGCGGGCCGACGCCGAGCGCGACGAGGTCCTCGTCCCGGACAGCTCGCATGGGACGAACCCGGCGACCGCGTCGATGGCCGGCTTCAAGACCATCACCATCCCATCGGCCGGCGACGGTGGCGTCGACGTGGAGGCCTTCAAGACAGCGCTCGGGCCGCATACGGCGGCGGTGATGATCACCAACCCGTCGACGCTGGGGCTCTTCGAGCGCCGGATCGGCGACCTCCTCGAAGCGGTCCACGAGGCGGGCGCGCTCGCCTATATGGACGGCGCCAACCTCAACGCCATCCTCGGCCGCTTCAAGCCCGGCGAGGCAGGCTTCGACGTCATGCACTTCAACGTGCACAAGACCTTCAGTACGCCGCACGGCGGCGGCGGTCCCGGCGCAGGGCCGGTCGGGGTGGGGGAGCGGCTGCTGCCATACCTGCCGACGCCGCGAGTGCTGCGCGGCGACGACGGGACGTTCCGCCTGGAACGGCCCGAGGAGCGCCCGACATCGATCGGCCGGCTGCGCAGCTTCGCCGGCAACACCGGCGTCCTCGTGCGCGCGTACGCCTACATCCGCGCGCATGGTGGCTCGGGCCTCCGAGAGGTCAGCGACGACGCCGTGCTCGCGGCGAACTACCTCAAGTCGCGCCTTGCCGGAACGTTCGACCTGCCCTACGACCGACCCTGCAAGCACGAGTTCGTGGCGTCGGCCTCCAGCCTGAAGGGGAAGACCGGCGTGCGCACGCTGGACGTCGCCAAGCGGCTCATCGACTACGGCTTCCATCCGCCCACGATCTACTTCCCGTTGATCGTCGACGAGGGCATGCTCATCGAGCCGACCGAAACGGAATCGATCGAGACGCTCGACGCGTTCGCCGATGCCCTGGCGGAGATCGTCGCCGAGGCGGAACGTGATCCGGAGATGGTCAAGGCCGCGCCCCACACCGCGCCGGTCAAGCGGCTCGACGAGGCTACGGCTGCCCGCCAGCCGAACCTGCGCTGGCGACCCATGGCCGGTGCGGAGATGCCCTGCCCGGACTGAGCGTCCTCGGGACTTCCGTCAAGTTGACGGGTACTCGCTTCCTGTGAATGATATGCGCCATCTCGAGGCCCGCGGCTCGTCATCGTGACCGCGGGTGCCTTCGCGCACGGCGACATCGATGGGAGGATCGATCGCCGAGTGGTCAACGCGTACCGGTCGACGGACACGACCGGGACGTGCCCGAACCAGCCGGCGTCGCGGTAGGAGCCCGTGACGGCGGGTACGTGAAAGGGACCTACATGTCACAGAAACGCCTACTCGCCCTCGTCGGCACGTTCGCCATCATGGCGGCAGCGTGCGGCGGCTCGAGTGCGACCTCGTCGCCGGCGGCAAGCGGCTCTCCTGGAGCGTCCGGGTCGGCCGCAGCATCCGGGAATCTCGCCTCGGAGCAGGTGCTCCGCCTCTATCTGGCGAGTGAGGACCCCCACTCGCTCGACCCGGCCATTGCCGAGACCTCAACGGACATCGCGATCCTGCACTCGCTGAATCGCGGGCTGTTGTACTTCGACAAGGACCAGAACGTCGTCCCGGCACTCGCCGAAGACATGCCGACCGTCTCCGACGACAGTCTCACGTACACCTTCACGTTGCGTGATGCGAAGTACAGCAACGGCGACCCGATCGTCGCCGATGACCTCGTCTACGCATGGAAGCGCCTGATCGATCCGCGGACCGCGGCCACGTACCAGGCGAACATCGCTGACGTCGATGGCGGCCAGGAGATCCTCGATCTCCCGGAGGACGCGACCGACGCGGACATCCAGGCAGCCGTCGACAAGTTCGCGGTCTCAGCCCCGGATCCGAAGACCTTCGTCGTGAAGCTCGACCATCCGACCGGCTACTTCATCGACGTTGCTACGCTGTGGGGCGTCGCTCCGTATCCGCAGAAGTGGGCCGAGTCGCCGAACTTCACCGAGCCGGAGAACTTCGTCTCGTCCGGCCCGTTCAAGTTGAAGTCGTGGTCACACCAGGCCGAGATCGTCCTCGAGCCGAACCCGAACTGGTACGGGACGAAGCCGACGCTGCAGGAGATCCGATACCACATCGGTGGTGACCCAGCTTCCTCGCAGCTGGCGTTCGAGGCCGGTGAGTACGACATGCTCAAGGCGCCGCCCGACCAGGTCCCGACCATCATGGCGAACCCGGAGCTGGGGCCGATCACGACGCCGGTCGCGACGACGGTCTTCGACTATTGGGGCTTCGACGCCTCGTCGGAGGAGACCTACAAGGGCAAGCCCCACAAGGTGGGCCCGACGGCGAACAAGCACTTCCGGCGCGCGCTGGCCATGGCCATCGACAAGGACACGCTCCTGGCGACGGCGTATGGCGGTCAGGGTCAGGTCGCCGGTAGCCCCATGCCTCCGGGCGTGCCGGGCCACCAGCCCGACATCGGACTCAAGTACGACGTCGAGGCGGCCAAGGCCGAGCTCGCCACAGCGCTCCAGGAGCTGGGCGTCAGCGATGTCTCCGAGCTGCCCGTGCTGTCGTTCGGCTTCAACACGGACGCGGGCCATGACGTCCCTGCGGCGTTCATGCAGGACCAGTGGCAGACCAATCTCGGTGTCAAGTCCGAGCTGAAGGGCGTGACCTTCGACCAGTTCGTGGTCGAGCGCCCGCAGCTCGTGTACAGCATCGCCCGGAATGCGTGGGGTTTGGACTACCCGCATCCGGACAGCGCCCTGCGGGTCCTGTTCCACAGTCAGAGCGGCAACAACGACGAGGGGTACAACAACCCCGAGTACGACAAGCTGATCAACGACGCCGGCGCCATCCCGCTCGAGGAGGCGCTCCCGCTCTACAACAAGGCGCAGGAGCTGCTTGTCGAGGACTCCCCCGCGGTGTTCACCCGGTGGCGAGTCAGCAACTACGAGACCCGTCCGTGGGTTACCGGGCTCCAGCCGACCACGCAGGACTCCGAGAACTACGGCGACCTCTTCTTCGAGAACGTCCAGATCCTCGAGCACTAAAGCGAGAGGAACGTTCGAGAGTTCACCCCGGGGTGGTCCGGTTCGCCGGCCCACCCCGGCGTATATTTCCAGGACTGGATAGCCGAACCGCGCAGAAGGGTCAGCGATGACGAGATATATCGCCGGACGGGTCCTCTGGATCATCCCCGTGCTCTTTGTCGTCTCCCTGCTGACATTCCTGCTCATGCACTCGGTGCCCGGGGGCCCGTGGGCACGCGAGAAGGCGCTCCCGGCGCCGACCGTCCTTCGCCTCAACATCAAGTACGGGCTCGACGACCCGCTCCCGATCCAGTACATCAACTGGGCCACCAGCCTCCTGCGAGGTGACCTCGGGCCGTCGTTCAAGTTCGCCGACCGCAGCGTCAACGACATCGTCGGCGAGGGCATCGGCGTGACCGTGCAGCTCGGCCTCATGGCCTTCCTGCTGTCGGTGCTCGTCGGGATCCCGCTCGGCATCTTCGGGGCGCTCGGCCACAACCGCTGGCCCGATTACCTGACGACCGGGGTATCGGTCCTGGGTATCGCCACGCCCACATTCGTCGCCGCGACCCTGCTGATCTTGCTGTTCTCCGTAAGACTCGACCTCTTACCCACCGGCGGCTGGAAGGGTCCCGAGACGTGGATCCTGCCGACCGTCGCGCTGGCGGGCTTCCCCATCGCGGTGATCGCGCGCTACACGCGCGCCTCGATGCTCGAGGTCACGCGCAAGGACTACATCCGGACGGCGCACAGCAAGGGCGTGAATGACCGTGCGGTCGTGACGCGCCACATGATCCGGAACGCACTGATCCCCGTCGTCACGATCCTCGGCCCGACGCTGGCGTATCTCGTCACCGGCTCGTTCATCATCGAGACCGTCTTCGGCATCCCGGGCGTCGGCCGCTACTACATCACGTCTATCTCGTCGAAGGACTACGGGGTCTTGATGGCGATGACGATCCTCTACGCGTTCGTCGTCGCGTTCCTCAACCTGGTGGTCGATGTGATGTACGCCTATATCGATCCCCGCATCCGGTATAGCTAGGAGTCTGGACGATGGCGACGACCGAGGCGATCGCACCAGCCCTAGCCCGGACGCGACCGGCCGCCGGCCTGTGGCGCGATGCCTTTGGGCGGCTGCGCAAGAACAAGCTCGCGATGATCGGCCTCGTGCTGGTGATCCTGCTGATCGTGATCGCCATCATCGGCCCGTACATCGCGCCGTACCCCTACCAGCAGCAGGATCTCAAGGCCGTCATGGCGAACGGCGCCAAGGCCCTGCCGCCGGGGTCGCCCGGCCACGTCCTCGGAACGGACATCCTGGGTCGCGACCTACTCAGCCGCCTGCTCGACGGTGCTCGGATCAGCATGACCGTGGCGCTCGTAGCCCAGGTCGTCGTGCTGCTTATCGGCGTTCCCATCGGCGCGGTCGCCGGCTGGGTCGGTGGGCGGACCGACAACCTCCTGATGCGCTTCACCGATGTCATGTACGCGTTCCCGGATCTGCTCTTCATCATCCTGCTGTCGGTCGCGTTCCGGGAGACGGCGTTTGGCAAAGCGCTCGATGGACTGCTGCTCGTGTTCGTCGCCATCGGACTCACGATCTGGGTCACGGTGGCCCGCCTCGTGCGGGGTCAGATGCTGGCCCTCAAGGAGACCGAGTTCGTGGAGGCGGCCCAGGCGATCGGCGTCCGTGATCGGACGATCATCACCCGTCACCTGCTACCGAATGGCATGGGTCCGGTGATCGTGGCGGTGACGCTCGGGATCCCGGCCGCGGTCCTCGCGGAGGCTACGCTGGCCTTCCTGGGAATCGGCGTCCAGGCGCCGCGCGCCTCTTGGGGCAGCCTCATCGTCGAGGGCTACCGGACGATCCGCGTGTATCCCCACCTCCTATTCTTCCCAGCGATCTGTATCGCTGTCGCCCTCGTCAGCTTCACGTTCCTCGGGGACGGCCTGCGCGACGCGCTCGATCCGAAGCTCAAGGGGAAGCAGTAGGTGGCGGCGTCCGAGGACACCGCGATGGACGAGGCCCCGAGCATCATCGAAGTCTCGCCGGACGACGCTCGCCGGATTCACGTGCCGGTGGAGACGCCCACGAGCCGGCCGCGCGGGGCCGACAAGCTCCTCAAGGTCACCGGCCTGTCGACCCACTTCTTCACGCCCGACGGCGTCGTCCAGGCGGTCGACGATGTCAGCTTCGACCTCGGCTACGGGGAGACGCTCGGGCTCGTTGGCGAGTCCGGCTGTGGCAAGAGCGTCACGGCGCTCTCGATCGCCCGGCTGATCCCCGATCCGCCGGGCAAGATCATCGCCGGCGAGATCGTCTTCGACGGCATCGACGTCCTCAAGATGAACGATGACGATATGCGCCACCTGCGGGGCAAGGAGATCGGCTTCATCTTCCAGGACCCGCTCACAAGCCTGAACCCGACCCTCACGATCGGCTACCAGATCGCCGAGTCGATCCGCGAGCACATGGGGTTATCGGCGGCGGCGGCGACCGATCGCGTCGCGGAGCTCCTCGGCAAGGTCGGCATCCCCCGGGCGCGCGAGCGACTCAAGGACTATCCGCACCAGTTCTCCGGCGGGATGCGCCAACGCGTCATGATCGCCATCGCGCTGTCGTGCGACCCGAAGCTCATCCTGGCGGACGAACCCACGACCGCCCTGGACGTGACGATCCAGGCGCAGATCCTGGAGCTGATCCAGCGGCTGTCGGACGAGTTCCACACCGCAGTCCTGATGATCACCCATGACCTCGGCATCGCCGCCGGGATGTGCGATCGCGTCAACGTGATGTACTCCGGGCGGATCGTCGAGACCGGCACGGTCGACGAGCTGTTCGAGAGACCGAGGATGCCGTACTCATGGGGTCTGCTCGATTCGCTGCCACGCCTCGACGACGTCCGCGGCGAGCGACTCAGGACCATCGAGGGCATGCCGCCACTGCTGATCGAACCGCCTGATGCCTGTCGGTTCGAACCGCGCTGTCGGTTCGCCCGGGACCGATGCCGCGAGAAGGAGCCGCAGCTCACGCTCCGCGGCGATACGTTGCACCAGGCCCGCTGCTGGGCGACGCAGCCGGACGGGTGGATCCCGTGACCGTCACGATGCCGGAGTCCGGCAAGGCCCCCACCGCCGGCCAGCCGGACCTGGTCGAGGTCGAAGACCTGAAGGTCTATTTCCCCGTCAGGGCCGGGATCTTCCAGAACCAGATCGGAACGGTCAAGGCGGTCGACGGGATCACCTTCGAGATCCGTCGTGGCGAGACCCTGGGCCTGGTTGGCGAGTCCGGCTGCGGCAAGAGCACGACCGGTCGCGCCCTGATCAGGCTCCGCGAGCCGACCGAGGGGACGGTCAAGTTCGATGGCATCGACCTCGGCAAGATCAAGCCTGAGGAGCTGCGCAAGATGCGCCGCCGGATGCAGATCATCTTCCAGGACCCGTACGGGTCGCTCGACCCGCGGATGACCGTCGGCTCGATCATCAACGAGCCGATCGAGACCCATCGACTGGCGTCAGGTGCGGCCAAGAAGCAGCGCGTGGCCGACTTGCTGCGGATCGTCGGTCTCGATCCCGGGTATGTGAGCCGCTACCCGCACGAGTTCTCCGGCGGCCAGCGCCAGCGCATCGGCGTCGCTCGGGCGCTCGCCGTCGAACCCGAGTTCATCGTCTGCGACGAACCGATCTCCGCGCTCGATGTGTCGATCCAGGCGCAGGTCCTGAACCTACTGACCGACCTGCGGGAGCAGCTCGGGTTGACCTATCTGTTCATCGCCCACGACCTGTCCGTCGTGAAGCACATCAGCGACCGCGTGGCGGTCATGTACCTCGGCAAGATCGTCGAGATCGGCCCGCCCGACATCATGTACGCCAACCCGGGCCACCCGTACACGCGCGCCTTGCTGTCTGCGGTGCCCGTCCCGGATCCGGTGCTGGAGCGCAAGCGCAAACGGGTGATCCTGAAGGGCGACGTGCCGAGCCCGGTGAACCCGCCGGAAGGCTGTCGCTTCCACACGCGCTGCTGGCTGTACGAACGCCTGGGGCAGCCCGAGGAGTGCCGGACGATCGACCCGCCGGTACGGATCCTCCAGGGCGACCACGGTGCGGCGTGCCACTTCGCCGAGCAAGCCCTCGCATCCGATGTCGGTGTCAGCCACATCGAGATGAGCCCGGTCCGTCGCGGGACGCCGGAGGCGGCCCTCAATGCGATCCGACCCGAGCTTGCCGGTGCCATGTCCGAGTCGCGGACCGTGGACGTGGCCGAGACCGTCATCGGCGGACCACCGACCATCGGCGAAGGCGACGGTGATGGGACCGACGGCGTCCCGGCCGCCGGCGACGACACGACGGACGCGGCTTCGCCGGACGACTCGAAGCCGTCCTCCTAACCCGCGGCGATCGCCTCCTGCGTGGGGATCGCGGCGATCCGTTCCGGTGCCCCCGGCCCGCGGAAATGACACGCCACGAGGTGGTCACCGCCGACGTCTTCGAGCGGTGGGTCGTCGGTCGCGCAGATCGCCGGATCGCCCAGCGAGCGACGCAGCGGGCAGCGCGGGTGGAAGCGGCAGCCCGACGGCGGATTCACGGGGCTCGGGACGTCCCCGGTCAGGATGACCCGCTGGCGGCGGATCTCCGGGTCAGGCACCGGGATGGCCGACATCAGCGCCACCGTATAGGGGTGTTCCTGGTGTCGGAAGAGCTCGCGCCGATCGGCGAGTTCCGCGATGCGCCCGAGGTACATCACCGCGACGCGATCGCTGATGTGCTCGACCACGCCCATGTTGTGAGCGACGAAGACGTACGTCAGGCCGAGCTCGCCCTGTAGTGCCTTGAGCAGGTTCAGGACCTGCGCCTGGATCGAGACATCGAGGGCCGAGACGGGTTCGTCGCACACGAGCAGTTCAGGCTCGAGCACGAGCGCGCGGGCGATCCCGATCCGCTGCCGTTGGCCGCCGGAGAACTCATGCGGGTAGCGCCGCGCGTGGTACGGCTGCAGGCCGACCATGTCCATCATCTTCGCGACCTTGCTGCGCTGCTCCGATGGGGTGCCCAAGGCGTGGATCCGTAGGCCTTCGCCGATGCTGTCGCCGATGGGCGTCCGGGGATCGAGGCTCGCGTACGGGTCCTGGAAGATGATCTGGATCCGGCGCCGATAGGCTTTTAGTTCGGCCCCCTTGAATGTCGTGATGTCACGACCCTCGAAGCGGATCGTGCCGGACGTCGGTTCGATGAGCCGGAGCAGCATCCGGCCGACGGTCGTCTTGCCGCAGCCGGACTCGCCGACGAGCCCGAGGGTCTCGCCGCGGTTGATGTCGAAGCTCACCCCGTCGACCGCCTGGACGACCGCGCTGGTCCGCTGCAGGATGCCGCCCCGGATCGGGAAGTGCTTCACCAGGTCCCGGACCTCGACCAGCGGTGCCGCCTCGCTCGCGGTGGTCGGCGCCTCGGCGAGCGCGGCGGTCACGTCGACACCTTCGTGCTGACGGTGGTGCTCGAGTCGTCGCGCGGCATGAGCTTGCCGGCCGCGTCGTGGTAGACCCAGCAGCGCACGTCGTGGCCCGGCTCTATGGGCAGGAGCTGCGGATGGACCTCGGTCGCGAGCGAGACGTCCTCCTCGATCCGCGTCAGGCAGCGCGGCGCGAACCGGCAGCCCTTCGGCAGGTCGATGAGGTTGGGCACGTTGCCGGGGATGACCGATAGCTCATCCTTCACGGCCCCGACGACCGGGATGGACCCGATCAGGCCGCGCGTGTACGGGTGGGCCGGTCGGCGGAAGAGGGTGGTCACGTCGCTCTGCTCGACGATCTCGCCGGCGTACATGACGGCCACCCGGTCGCACATCTCGGCGACCACGCCGAGGTCGTGGGTGATGAGGATGATCGCCGTACCGGTCTCGTCCCGGAGGTTGCGCATGAGGTCGAGGATCTGCGCCTGGATCGTCACGTCGAGCGCGGTGGTGGGCTCGTCGGCGATCAGCAGCTCAGGTTCGCAAGCCAACGCCATCGCGATCATCACGCGCTGAGCCATGCCACCCGACAACTCGTGCGGGAATGCCTTGAGCCGGCGGGCCGGGTCGGGGATACCGACCATCCGCAGCAGCTCGAGCGCGCGGTCCTTGGCCGGTCCCTTCTTCATCCCGCGATGGAGCTGCAGGACCTCGGCGATCTGCGTGCCGACGTCCCACACGGGGTTCAGCGACGACTGCGGCTGCTGGAAGATCATGCTGATGCGATCGCCGCGGATGCGCCGCATCGCCTCGCCCGAGACCTTGAGGAGGTCCGTGCCGTCGAAGAGCACCTCACCGGCCTCGATCCGGCCGGGGTTCGCGACCAGGCGCAGGATCGACAGGCTCGTCACGCTCTTGCCGCAGCCCGATTCGCCGACGAGGCCCATGATCTCGCCACGGTCGACGTGGAAATCGATGCCGTCGACCGCACGGACCGCGCCGTCGCGCGTGTAGAACGATGTCCGCAGGCCCTTGACCTCGAGCAGCGGTCGCTCACCGCGCTCGTGCTTCGGCTTGCGCCGCGAGGCGGGGACGAGCTCCTCGATGACGTTGCCCTTGACCGACGGGTCCAGGAGTGGCCCTATGGGCGCGTCCTCCACTTTGGGGGTCTCCTCGACCGTCGGCGTCTCCTCGGTCATCGGTTCAGTCTCGGATCGAGGGCATCGCGCAGGCCGTCGCCGAGGAGATTGAAGGCGAGGACCGTCAGGGTGATGGCCAGCCCCGGCGCCAGGATTATGTGCGGCGCGTTGAAGAGTTGGTTCTTCTCGAGCCCGATCATCGAGCCCCATTCGGGCTGTGAGAGATCGCCCGTGACCCCGACGAACGACAGCGCGGCGATCTCGAGTACGGCGGTGCCGATGCCCAGGGTCGCCGTGACGACCAGCGGCGTGATCGAGTTCGGGATCACCCGGCGACGAAGGATGCCAAGACTGGATTCACCGAGCGCCCGTGACGCGGTGACGAAGTCACGTTCCTTCGTCTCGAGGACCGACGCACGGACGATGCGGGCATAGACCGGTATGGAGACGATGGCGATGGCCAGCAGCGCGTTCGCGAGGCTCCTGCCGACCGCGCTGACGATGGCGATGGCCAGCAGCAACGACGGGAACGCGAGGATCACATCCATGAAGCGCATGATCACGCTGTCCGAGGTGCCGGAAAGGTAGCCCGAGATCGCGCCGATGGAGGCCCCGACGACGATCGCGAACCCGATCGCCGCGAAACCGATGGTGAGCGACGTCCGGGCGCCGTAGACCACGCGGCTGAAGACGTCGCGGAAGTTCCCATCGGTCCCGAACAGGTGCTGCGGCTTGTCCTCGGGGCAGCCGAGCGCATGGATACATGGTCCAGCTCGCCGCTCGACCCCCTGTTCGACGCCGAGGAGCGCCTGGTTCGGGTCGTGCGTGGCGATCACCGGCGCGAAGATGGCCACCAGCACCAGGGCGCTGAGGATCACGAGACCGAAGATCGCTGACCGTTGTCGAAGGATGCTGGCGGCGGTATCGCGCCACAGACTGGTCGGGCGCGTCTCCGGTCGACCCTCGATGACCGTTTCGGCGGTCGTCATGGAAGCATGGCTCTCATCGGAAGTACGGCCCTCATCGCTGGCGGATCCGCGGGTCGAGGATGCCGTACGACAGATCGACCACCAGGTTCACGACGACGTAGATGACGGCGATCGTCAGCGTGAATCCCTGGATGACGACGTAGTCACGGCCGGTGATCGAGTCGTACAGCGTCCGTCCGACCCCGGAAAGGTTGAAGACGGTCTCCGTCAGCACGGCTCCCGACAACAGCGCGCCGAGCTGGAGGCCGACGATGGTGACGACGGGGAGGAGCGCGTTCCGGGTCGCGTGGCGGAGGACGACCGTCCGCTCGGTGAGCCCCTTCGCGCGCGCCGTCCTGACGTAGTCCTGGCCCAGCACCTCGAGCAGGCTGGAGCGCGTGATCCGGGCGATGATCGCCATCGGGATCGTCGATAGCGCGATGGCCGGCAGCAACAGGTGGCGGAAGGCATCCACCGCGGCTCCCCACTGACCCGTGATGATCGCGGTAGGTATGTAGATGCCGGAAAAGAAGTCGAGCAGGCTTCGCAACGGGCCCTTGACGTCCTGCAACCCCCAGACCTGGACGAGCGAGGCGACCTCGACCCCGGAACCGAGACGGCCCGATGGCGGCAAAGCGATGGGGGTGCCTTTCATGACGACACCGAAGAAGTACGCCAGGATCAGACCGAGGACGAAGACTGGCATCGATACGCCGAAGTTGGCGAAGACCATCGTCCCGACGTCGGCCGCCGAGTTGCGTTTCACCGCCGCGAGCAACCCCAACGGGATACCAACGATCGTGGCGAAGAACATGGCCAGAACGGTCAGTTCGACGGTGGTCGGGAGTCGTTCGATCAGCAGATCAGCGACCGGCCGGGACAGCTTGAGCGAATTCCCGAGGTCGCCCGAGAGCACCTGTCCCAGGTAGATGCCGAACTGCACCGGGATCGGTTGGTCGAGCCCGTTCCGGGCCGCGTACGCGCTGCAGGCGGCCTCCGTCGCGCGCTCCCCCAGGGCCGCACGACATGGGTCGCCCGGCACGAGCCGGGCCAGCGCGAACACGAGGAACACGATCCCGAACAGGACCGGGATCGTGAGCAGGAGCCGACGGATGATGAAACGGATCATCGGCGACGGATCGTCTCCCTCGCAGATCGACCGAGATGGTGAACAGGGACGCCGTCACCGGCGTCCCTGTTCGTTGTTGCGCGGACCGCGAGGACCTACGAAGCGGGCGGGTTGAGGAAGCCTCCCCAGAGGCTCCAGTACTCGAACGCGCCGGTATTGCCGACGTGCAGCGGGTTCTTCGCGTCCCACATGACGGCGTAGGTCGTCACGACGTCATTCGCGTCGAGCGTAGCGCCGTCGTGGAACGTGACGCCGTCACGCAGCGTGCAGGTCCACGTACTGAGGTCGTCGTTCGGCTTGCATTCGGTGGCCAGCGAGGGCACGGGGTCCGTGCCGTTGATCTTGTAGGCGTACAGGGACTCGTAGATCTGCTCGCACCCACGGAGCGACTCACCGTCGGACTCGTCGCCGCAGTAGAGACTCACAGGCTCTGTGCTCTGCATGAACTCGAGGGTGTCATCAGGCGCCTGCATGGCGGCCAGGATCTCCGTGGTCAAGGGTGACGCCTGCGCGCCCTGGACATCGGCCTTGTACGCCGTGCCCGTCCCACCGTGGACGAGGACCGCGACCGGGACATGCTGCTTGATCAGGTTGTTGGCCTCGGTGTAGGCCGCCTGGCGGTCGGCATCGGCCGGCGAGGACGCACCCTTGGCCAGAGCGGCCGCGATGTCGTCGAACGCGCCACCGAACTTCACGCCGGAGCCATTGCCGAAGTGGAAGTCGAGGAAGTTGGTGATGTCGGGATAGTCGGCACCCCAGCCGTACAGGAACAGGCCGTCGAGCTTGCCGGTCGACACGTTGCCCGTGAAGGTCGGCGAGTCCTGCAGGTCGATCTCCGTCTCGATGCCGAGGTTGGTCCGGAGCTGTCCCTGGATCTCCGTCGCGATGACGGGCGGGTCAGGCAGGTATGGGCGGACCGACGGCCGGAACGAGAGCTTGTATGTCTTCGAGAAGTCGAACCCCTCGTCGGACAGAAGCTTCTTGGCGGCCGCGGCATCGAAATCGTACCAATCGTCGCCCTCACAGCCGAACGGCACCAGGGGTGGGCACGGAGTGAAGTGCGTGGCGACCTCGGAGCCATCGGGGTAGAAGTTGTCGACCAGCCGCTGGCGGTCGATGCCCATGGCGATGGCCTTGCGGACGTTCTCGTTGTCCCACGGCTTGAACGACTTGTTCATGCCCAGATAGAAGACATTCATCGCCGGCCGCTCGAGGAACTGGAGGGTCGAATCGCCCTTGATCGTGTTGATCTCTTCGAGGCCCGGATTGTCGATCCCATCGACGGTCCCGGATTGGAGTTCGATCAGACGCTGGGCGGCCGTCTCGCTCCAACGGAGCTCGGCATTCGGCGTCTTGGCTGCCTCGCCCCAATAGCCATCGTAGGCCTGGAGCACGAGGCGATTGCCCTTCTCCCACGCGGAGAGCTTGTACGGGCCCGTGCCGTTGGTCTCCGTCAGGTAGGACTTGTCCGGGGCGTGCGCGGCCAGGAAGTCCGCGTCGTGGATCCCGAAGGACGCGAATGCGATCTTCGAGAGGAATGCGACGTCAGGTGCGCACAGCTGGAACTCGACCGTCAGTCGGTCGACCGCTGTGATCCGCTTCACCTGTCCCGTGTACGGCGCGACGCCGCACGGGGCGTCACCTGATTCCGGATACGCGATGCCGGTAAATGGCCCTTCCGCACCAGAGGCTGACGGGGCGGGCTCGCTGGCCGGCGCACTCGAGGGTGAGCCGGAGGGAGCGGCGCCGCTACACGCAGCCGCGATGATGGCCGCACTGCCGAGCAGCACGACGAGCCGGCGCGGCAGGCTCGACGAACGAGTCATGCGCAGGTTCTCCTCCTAGCAGTCCCGGGGCCGCCCGACATCCTCCCTGGGCCGACCAACCTGGGACATGGTTCGCCGCCGGTGGACGAGCCGTCCGGCGACGGTGCGCGGGAACCTTAGCACCGGCGTGCGCGGCTTGCTAGGGGTCCGTCAGGGCGTCGCCGGCGGGTGGAGGAACCCGCCGAATCGATCGATGAACGCCTGGAACGTCCCCTGCCGGCCGCGATGCAGTGGGTTGGCCGCATCCCAGCGAACTGCATACGAGAGGACGACGTCGTTCGCGTCGAGAGCGGCCCCGTCATGGAAGCGGACGTCGTCTCGCAACGTGCAGGTCCAGACGGTCAGGTTCTCGTCCGGCGTACATCCGGTGGCGAGCGACGGGGCGAGCGCGGGCTCCGGCAGGTCGTGCCGATATAACGACTCAGAGACCTGGGCGCAGACGCGAAGCGCGACATCGTCGGTCTCGTCCGCGCAGAAGAGGCTGCCGGGCCGGCCGTGCTGCATGTAGACGAATTGGGTGCGGTCGCCCGGCAACACCGACACGAAGCGGTCCGTCGAGGTCGCGCTCGCCTGCTTGCCGCTGACGTCGCTGCGGAACGCCGCCACTGTCCCGACGTGCGCGAGCGGGATCATCGGTACGTGGCGGCGGAGCAGGTCGTTGACGCCGCGGTAGCCCTTCTCACGAGCGTCGGCGTCGCCGGTGTGGCCTCGGAGCAGCCAGCTCCGGATGTCGTCGAACCGGTTCCCGAACTGCAGGCTGGCGCCGGGGCCGAAATGACTCTCGAGGAGCAGGCTCGCGTCTGGATACCGGGCCCGCGCGCCGAGCAGATAGAACCCTTCGAGGCGCCCGGCATCGGCGGCCGCGACCAGCTCGTCGAAGGGCATCGGCTTGAGGGTCGTCTGGATGCCGAGCTGATCCTGCAGCTGGGCCTGGAGCGCCAGCGCGGTCGCGTTCGGGTCGGGCAGGTAGTCACGCGGCTCCTGCGGAAAGCTGATGGTCGACGTGAACCCGTCGGGGAAGCCCACGTCGGCGAGCATGTCGCGCGCCGCTTCAGCGTCCATCTCGGGCCAGGCGTTCCCGCCACAGCCGTAGGGGATCGCGCATGGCAGGAAATGGGTCGCGACCCGTGTCCCCGGTGGGAACCCGGCGTCGACGATCGCCGCCCGATCGATGCCCATCGCGATCGCCTGCCGGACGGTCTCGTTGTCGAACGGCGCGAACCGGTTGTCGAACCCGATGTAGGCGATGTTCAGGCCCTGTCTCGGGGCAAGTGTCAGCTCCGGGTTCGCCTCGACCGCCTCGATGTCCGCGGCGGCGATCTCATCGACCGCATCCACGGAACCGTCGCGCAGCTTCGCGAGGCGCTGCCCAGCATCTCCCTCGCCGGTGACGATCACGGACGGAGTCAGTGCGCGTACGCCCCAGTACGTCTCGGAGCGGCTGAGCGTGATGTCCGACGTGCCATCCCAGGCGTCGAGCCGGAACGGGCCGGTGCCGTTCACCTCAGTCAGGATGCGCGGCGCTCCGCCATCCGCCGGATCGAGCCGGCTCTGGAGCCAGGCGGTGTCGTCGATCGCCAGCGCTGGCGACGCGACCTTCGCGAGGAACGCGGGATCCGAATCGCAGAGCTCGAACACGACGGTGTGCTCGTCGCGCGCGAAGACCCGCTGCAGGGACCCTTCGTACGGCCCATACGCTGGGTCGTCGCTCGCAGGTTCCTCGCACGGGGCCGGCCCTTCCGCTGGGTACGCCATCCGCTCGAACGCACCGGTGCTCGGGGGTGCGCTCGGGAACGGATCGCCGCTCGGGCTGGGCAGGAAGGAGGCCTCGGGGCTGATCGAGGGGGCCGGGCCACCACAGCCGACGATCACGATGATCGCCGCCATGCCGGCCGCCACCAGACGGCCGGGCCGTGGTCGGGGTGACATCGGCGCCTAGCCTAGCATCGGGTTCGCGTATGCTCGGCCGATGGACACGGTGCGCGTGGCCCTCGCGCAGATCGCCCCGGCCCTCGGACAGCTCGACGTGAACCTGGCGCGTCACCACGAGCTGATCAAGGACGCGAGGTCGAAGGGCGCCGATCTCGTCGTCTTCCCCGAGCTCGGCCTGACCGGCTACCAGCTGCAGGACCTGGCCGCGGAGGTATCGATCCGCCTCGACGACCCCCGGCTGGCCGACCTTGCCGCTGCGTCCGCGGGCCTGTCGGTGATCGTTTCGTTCGTCGAGGAGTCAGCCGACCATCGCCTCTTCATCGCCGCCGCGCTGCTTGAGGACGGCGAGATACGCCACGTCCACCGCAAGCTCTTCCTGCCGACCTACGGTTTGTTCGACGAGCGGCGGTTCTTCGCCCACGGCGACATCCTCCGGACGGTCCCGTCGCGGCTCGGCGTGGGCGTGGGCATGGCCATCTGCGAGGACTTCTGGCACCTCACCGTGCCGCAGATCCTCGCCCTGGACGGTGCCCAGATCCTCGTGAACGTGTCGTCGTCGCCTGGGCGGGACCTGGCCGCGACGAACGAGGTCGGCCTCGGGACGGCGACGTCGTGGCGGAACTTGATGCGGACCTACGCGCAGCTCACGACGACGTTCGTGATCTTCTGCAACCGCGTCGGCGTCGACGAGTCGATCTCGTTCTGGGGTGGATCGGAGGTGATCGGGCCGACCGGGGCTGCGATCCTGTCCGCGCCGCTCTACGACGAGGGCCTGTTCCTCGCCGACATCGCCACGGCCGACATCCGACGCGAGCGGATCGGCCTACCGCTGCTCCGCGACGAGCGCCCGGAGTTCCAGGTCCGCGAGCTGTCGCGCATCGTCGCCGAGCGTGCCGGCCTTGCCCGGGACTCGACCAGCGACCCGGACGCGGAACCTGGTCTCGACGTCGGCCCGGGTGATCGGACGCCGCATCCGATCGGCTTCCGGCGGCGGGCCGGCGGGAGCTCCGGCGGATGACGGCGCCGGCGTCGTTCGAGCTGCCGACCGAGCTCGCGATCGATACCGACGTCGCGCGACGGGTCATCGGCGAGTTCATCCGCGGTCAGCTGCGGCAGGCGGGGTTCGAGCGCGCCGTCCTCGGGCTGTCGGGTGGCATCGACTCGGCGCTGGTCGCATTCCTGGCCGCGGAAGCGATCGGCGCCGAGCGGCTGCTGACCGTGCTGATGCCCTATCGCACGTCCTCGCCGGCCTCGCAGGGCGATGCGGAAGAGGTCGTGCGCCGGCTCGGCACGGCGTCCGAGGTTGTGGATATCACCCCGATGGTCGACGGCTTCTTCGGTCCCGAGAGCGACGCCTCGTCCTTGCGACGCGGGAACTTCATGGCCCGCCAGCGCATGGCGGTCCTGTACGACCGTTCGGTCACGTGGGGCGGGCTCGTCGTGGGCACGGGCAACAAGACGGAGTCGCTGATCGGCTACACGACCGTCTTCGGCGACAACGCGTGTGCCTTCAACCCGATCGGCGACCTGTACAAGAGCCAGGTCCGCCAGCTCGCGGCGGCGATCGGTGTCCCAAATGAGATCATCCGCAAGGCGCCATCCGCCGACCTGTGGCCGGGCCAGACCGACGAGACCGAGGGTGCCTTCGATTACCCGACGCTCGATCGGTTGCTGTTCTGGCGGATCGACAAGCGCCGCTCGATCGACGAGGTCGTCGCGCTCGGCTTCGCGCGCGAGATGGTCGAGCGCGTCGATCGCATGGTGGCCGGCGCCGAGTTCAAGCGCCAGGTGCCGCCGATCGCCAAGCTCGGGCCGCGGACCGCCGGCGTCGATTACCTCTACCCGCGCCGGCGGCCGGGCTCCGCCCGCAGCTGATCGGCCAGTCGCGCAGGGTGACCGAGGGCGCCGGGGGCACCGGTGGCACGCTCTACGTGGTCGCGACGCCGATCGGGAACCTGTCCGACATCACCCTTCGCGCCCTCGACGTCCTCGCGGCCGTGCCGTTGATCGCCGCAGAAGACACTCGGTTGACCCGCCGACTGTTGAACCGCCACGCGATCGCTACGAGGCTGACGAGCTACCACGCGAAAAGTGGCGCCGGCCGGCTGAGGGAGCTCATCGAGCACTTGCGAGCGGGCTCGGACCTCGCGCTGGTGACGGACGCGGGGACGCCGGCCGTCAGCGATCCCGGGGCGGACGTGGTGAGCGCGTGGGCCGGCCTGGGTGGTCGGGTGGTGCCGGTCCCCGGCGCGTCCGCCGTCCTCGCGGCGATCGCCGCCTCCGGGGTAGCCGGTCCGCGCTGGGTCTTCGAGGGGTTCCTGCCCCGCTCCGGTCGTGAGCGGCGGGATCGGCTGGCGGGCATCGCGGCGGATCCTCGAGGGACCGTGGTTTTCGAAGCGCCGGGACGTGTCGAGAAGACGCTGCGCGACCTGGTAGCGGCGTGTGGCGAGGAACGCGCCGGGGCCATCGCGCGGGAGCTCACGAAGCTCCATGAGCAGATCGTCCGTGGCTCGCTGGGCTCGCTGGCGGACGCCGTCGGCGACGGCACGATCCCGGGGCGCGGCGAGTTCGTCCTGGTCATCGGCATGGGTGAGGCGGCGGCCCGCGACGGGTCGGTAGCGGACGTCGAGGCGGCACGGCACGCGGTCGAGCGACTGGTGGGCGAGGGCGTGGCACGAGGGGAGGCGGCCCGCCGTATCGCGGCCGAAACGGGCCTGCCGAGACGACGGTTGTACGGCGGTTCGGACGTGGTAGGTTCCTGATCGATGACAGCGGCATCGGTCCCGCAGCCCACCGCCGTGCGCATCCCGCTCTCCTACGTCGTCGCGCTCGTCCCGGTCGGGGCGGCCCTGAACGTGGTCGGCGGCACGATCAACACCGCCCTCCAGCTGCCGACCTTCCTCGACATGATCGGCACGGCCGTGGTGGCGATCCTCCTCGGGCCGTGGTGGGGCGCGCTGGTCGGGGTGATGGGCAACGTCGGCGGAGCGTTCTTCACCGGACCGGTCGGCATCCCGTTCGCGCTCGTGAACGTCGCCGGCGCGCTCGTCTGGGGGTATGGCGTCCGCTCGTTCGGGATGGGCGCGACCGCGACCCGGTTCTTCATCCTGAACGTGATCGTGGCGTTCGTGACGTCGGCGATCGCAGCCCCGATCGTCGTCTTCGTGTTCGGGGGCGCGACCGGCCACTCGTCCGACGCACTGACCGCGGCCTTTGCGCAGGCCGGTCAGGATCTGCTGGCCGCGACCTTTGCCTCGAGCGTGATCGTTTCCCTCGCCGACAAGATCATCAGCGGCTTCCTGGCGCTGGCGATCATCGATGCTCTTCCGGCGGAGATGAGTCGGGGCCTCCGCCTGCCCGGCCCGACCGGGACCGGCCGCCTCGTCATCGCGATCGTCGGGGTCGTGACCGGGGCGGCGCTCGTCGCCTTCTACCTTTTCATCACGCCGCCGGCCGCGCCCGCGTGATGGACCGCACGGTCGGACCGCGCGAGGGCCTCGGCGCGGGCATCATCGCCATCGGCGTCCTGGCGATCGCGATGCCGTTCGCCGTCGATGCGCTGGTCGACACCCCCGACCAGGCCGCCGCGATCCTCGCCGGGATGAGCATCCTGCTCGGCGTCTTCGTGGTGATCGCCGGGCTCGCCTCGTTCCGCATCCGGGACTGACCAGACCCTCGACCTTGGTCGAACCGCCGATCGTCTCGATCGCCGATCTGACCGTCACGTACGCCGGTGCGTCGACGCCGGCGCTCCGCGGGGTCGACCTCGACGTCCGAGCAGGTGAGGCCGTCGGCATCGTCGGACTCAACGAGGCCGGAAAGACGACCCTTGCGCTGACGCTCAACGGGGTCATCCCGCACCTCCTTCCGGCGGACCTCAGCGGCCGGGTCGTGGTCTGTGGGAGGGACCTGTCCGCGACGCCCGTGCGCGACACGGCACGGACCGTCGGGATGGTCTTCGACACACCGGAGTACCAGCTCAGCCAGGCCACCGTCGCAGAGGAGGTCGCCCTCGGCCTCGAGGGCCTGGCGGTGCCGTCTGACGACATGCCGGCCCGGATCGAAGCGGCACTCTCTGCCGTCGGCCTCGACGGGTTCGAGGGACGCTCACCTCTGGCGCTGTCCGGCGGCCAGCAACAGCGCGTCGCGATCGCCGCGGCGTTGGCGATGGAGCCGCAGATCCTCGTCATGGACGAGCCGACATCGAACCTGGACCCGGCGGGCACCGCGGACATCTTCGCCATCGCCCGCCGGCTCGTCCGAGAGCGCGGGATGACCGTGATCGTCGCCGAGCACGACGTCGAGGCCCTCGCCGCCTTCGTGGATCGTATCGTCGTGCTCGACGCCGGGCGGGTCGTCCGACAGGGCACGCCGGCCGAGGTGTTCGGCGCGGTCGACGAGCTGCGCGCGCTCGGGCTTCGATCGCCCCAGGTCACCGAGCTCGCGCACGCCCTGGACCCGCAACGCGCAGGTCCCTTGCCGGTGACCGTCACGGATGCCGTGGCCTGGCTCGGAGCGCGCCGATGACGGATGGGTCGCCGATCGTCGAGATCACCGATGTCCGGTACGCCTACCCGGACGGGACGGTCGCGCTCGACGGCGTCAGCGTTCGCATCGCACGGCGGTTCGGTCGTCGCCGTCGTCGGCCAGAACGGGTCGGGCAAGACGACGCTGGCGAAGCACCTCAACGGGCTGCTTCGGCCATCCTCCGGCCGGGTCGTCGTCGACGGGCTGGATACGCTGGAGCACCCGGTCCGAACGCTGGCCGGGCACGTCGGGTACGTGTTCCAGAACCCCGGCCACCAGCTCTTCGCCCGGACTGTGGCGGACGAGCTGGCGTTCGGGCCCCGCAACCTCGGCGTGCCGCAGGACGAGATCAGCGGACGTGTCGCGGAGGTCGCGGCGGAACTCGGTCTGGGGCTTCACCTCGAGGACCATCCCCATCGACTGCCGCTGCCCGTCCGGAAGCTCGTCAGCATCGCATCCGTGCTGACCATGCGGGCGCCGATCCTCGTGCTGGACGAACCGACGACGGGACAGGATCACCGGACGGCGACCCGCATCGCGAGCCTGATCGCCGCGGCCCGGACGGCCGGCACGACCGTGGTCGTCGTATCGCACGACATGCTCCTGGTCGCTGACATCGCCGACCGGCTGATCGTCATGGATGCCGGGCGCGTCGTCGCCGACGGACCGCCGCGCGAGGTGCTCGCCGACACCGCCCTCGCCGAGACCGCGCGCCTGGCTACGCCGCAGATCACGCAGCTGGGAGCCGTACTTCCGGGTCGGGTCGGTCTCCCGGTCGTGCTCTCCGTGGCGGAGCTCGCCGCCGAGCTTCGGGGTCTCGGATGAGCGGCGCGGCCCCCGTGTTCGCCGCGGAAGGCGGCTCGTCGTGGCTGCATCGCCTGGACCCGCTCGTGAAGCTGAGCTGGCTGCTGGCGGTCATCGTCGTGGCCTTCGCGACCGACCATCCCGCGCCGCTGTTCGCGATCGCGCTGGCCGGACTGGCGATCGCGGTGAGCGCCGGCGTCGGGTGGCGCGTCGTGCGGATCCTCGCGATCTTCATCCCGATCACATCGTCGATCCTGGTCATCCAGACGATCGCCCCACCGGTCTGTGCCGGCGGCGGTTGCATCCCGGTCGCCACCGTCGGCCCGTTCGAGCTCTACCAGGAGGGGACGATCCGCGGTCTCTCGCTCGTGGGACGCCTCGTTGCCGTCGAGTCGGTGGCGCTGGCGGTGATCCTCACGACACATCCGAGCGACCTGTTCGCGGCGCTCGCGCGCGTGCGCGTCCCGTATGTCGTGAACCTGATGCTGTCGATGACCCTGCAGCTCATCCCGATCCTGCAGCGCGAGTTCGAGATCGTGCTCTCGGCACAACGGGCGCGGGGCATGCGCGGGAGCGGCTTCAGGGCGCTGCTCCCGTCATTCGTGCCGGTGTTCGCCGGCGCCTTCCAGCGGGTCCAGCAGCTCACGATCAGCCTCGAGTCGCGCGCCTTCGGCGCGACCGGCGAACGGACGTCATATCGCCGGATCCGCTCTGGCCCTCGCGAGCGACTGGCCGCCTTGGCCGGCATCGCGGCCGGCGTCTTGGGCGTGCTCGCCGCGCTGACGGTCTGGAGCGCCGACCAGCTGACCGACGTCGTCGTCCCCGTGCCGGTGGTCGTCGGACTGTTCCTGGTGGCCGCTACCCTGTTCGGCGGGGTGCTCGCGGTGGGCATCCGGTCGATCGTGCGGGCGTAGGGAGGAGGCGGCCATGGCGTCGGTCGAGTCGTTGCCGCCCGGACCGATCATCGACCCCGGCGACCCGACCTTCGTGGCCGATCCCTATCCGGCCTACGCGCATATCCGCGAGTCGACACCGGTCTGGCGTCCCGACGGCCAGCACCTGACGTACCTCACCCGCTTCGCCGACGTCCATGCCGGGTTCCGCGACCGGCGGCTGGGCACGACGTTCCTCCATCGATACACGCCGGACGAGCTGGGGCTGCCACCCGATGTGCCAGTGTGGCGCGACCCGCGCTGGACCGACTTCCAGGCGTTCGAGCGATGGGAGCTGCTCAACCTCGAGCCGCCGGTGCACACTCGGATGCGCCGGCTCGTGCTGGAGGCCTTCACGCCGCGGACCGTTGACGGGATGCGCGACGGCATGGCGGATCGGGCTCGCGGACTCCTGGAGCCCGGTCGGGCGGTCGGGTCGATCGATCTCGTCGGCGACTACGCCCAGCACTTCTCACTCGGCATCATCTGCCAGCTGATCGGCGTCCTCGCCGCGGACGAGCCGATGCTGCTCAGGTGGTCGGAGGCGACCGTCCGCATGTACGAACCCGCACCGTCGGACCACCAGCAGCATGCGTCGAACGAGGCCGCGGGCGCGTTCCGCCGCTATCTGCTCGACGTGGTCGCGGACCGGCGCCGGTCACCGAAGGAGGACCTTCTGTCGGCGCTGCTCGACGCGACGGTCGACGGCGAGCGCCTTACCGACGACCAGATCGTCTCGACGGCGATGGTCCTCCTGATGGCCGGGCACGAGGCCGTCGTCAACTCGACCGCCAATGGAGTCGCGCTGCTCGCGGGGCACCCCGACCAATGGCGTCTGATCCGGTCCGGCGATGTCGAGCCGCGCGCCGCCATCGAGGAGATCCTCCGGTTCGATCCGCCGCTGCAGTGGTTCGAGCGCTGGGTGCTCGACGACGGCCTGGAGATCGAGGGCGTGTCGATCCCGCGCGGTTCGCGAGTCGCCCTGGTGTTGGCGGCGGCGAACCGCGATCCCCGCCGCCATCCTGACCCTGAGCGGTTCGACATCACGCGGGGCGACACGACGCATCTCTCGCTCGGAGGCGGGATCCACTTCTGTATCGGCGCGCCTCTGGCTCGACTGGAGCTCGAGACGACGATCACCGAGCTCGCGCGGACGGAGGACGAGCTCATCGTCGTCCCGCCGGCGGTCCGCCGCCCGACGTTCCAGTTCCGCGGCTACGAGCGTCTCGTCGTCGCGCTGTCCGAGGAGGCCTGATGGCGCCCCGGATCGTGGTCGTCGGCAGCACGATGATCGACCTCATCGCCTACGCCGATCGGCTGCCCGACGACGGCGAGACGGTCGTCGGGACGAGCTATGTCACGGGCTTCGGCGGCAAGGGCGCGAACCAGGCGGTCATGGCCGCCCGGTTCGGGGCCGAGGTCGCGATGGTCAATACGGTGGGCGACGACACGCACGGGACCGCGTACCTCGAGAAGCTGGCCTCCGAAGGCATCGATACGACGTTCATGCGTCGCGTGCCGGGCTCCTCGGGCGTGGCCCCGATCTGGGTCGATGGCAACGGGACGAACCGCATCATCGTGGTGCCCGGAGCGAACGAGCAGGTACTCGCCGAGGTGGCCGCCGAAGCCGTCGAGACGTTCCGGCCGAACGTGGTCATCGGTCAGTTCGAGATCCCGCAAAGGACGACCGCGGCGGGGTTCGCGGCGGCTCGCCGGATCGGCGCGATCACCGTGCTCAACCCCGCGCCGGCCGCAGCGGTCTCGCCAGAACTTGTCGCCGTCACCGACTGGCTCGTGCCGAACGCGCCGGAGTTCGGCCTGATCGCCGGTAAGGCGCTGACCGGATCCCATGGGGAGGACGTCGCGGCGGTCCGTGCCCTCAGCGACCGGCTGGCCGTGTCGCTCGTGGTGACGCTCGGTGAGCGCGGGGCGCTCGTCGTGCCTCGCGGCGGCGACGAGGCGTGGGTCGACACCCCTGTCGTCCAGGCGGTCGACACGACGGGCGCGGGTGATGCCTTCGTCGGCGCATTCGCCATCGGACTCGCGATGGGGCGCGCTCCGGTGGAGGCCGTACGGCTGGGATGTCTCGCGGCCGCCGACAGCGTGACCCGCCGCGGGACGCAAACCTCCTACCCGGACCGGTCCACCGCCGCGAGCCTCCTGCAAGGGGCGGCTGGCTAGGATGCGTCGATGACGGCGAGCCCGTCCGCATCATCGCCCCCGGGAGCCGGCCTGCCGGTCCTTCGCGAGCTGTCGTGGTTCGGCCGGATCGCGCTGATCGTCACGCTCGTCGCGAGCCTCGTGGCGATCGCCCTCGACTTCGGTCTGCACGTCGACAAGAACGTGATCTTCGTGGTCTCGGCGGCGGCGATCCTCGGGCTGGCGTGGGTCGTCGGTCTGTCGACCGAGCGACTCGGCTCGCTGACCGGCCCGCGTGTCGGCGGCATCCTCAACGCGACATTCGGGAACATCGCCGAGCTGATCATCGCGTTCTTCGCGCTCCAAGCCGGGCTCATCGAGGTGGTCAAGGCGTCGCTGACCGGCTCGATCATCGGGAACCTGCTGCTCGTCCTCGGCGTGAGCATCCTCGTCGGCGGCCTGCGGCACGGGACCCAGACCTTCAGCCAGCGGATCGCGGCGTCGAACGCCTCGTTGCTGGTCTTGGCGGTGATCGGCCTGTTCGTGCCGGCCGTCTTCGCGTTCACCACCAGTCCGGAGCAAGGCACCCTGACCGAGGAGTCAGTGCTCATCTCCTTCGCGCTGATCGCCGGCTATGCGTTATCGCTCGTCTACCAGTTCACGAACCCGGACGAGACGCTCGGTGGCCACGGCGAGGCCGCCGGGCATGGCGGCCCGGCGTGGACGGGTCGCGTCGCCGTGCTCGTGCTCATCGCCGCGGCGGCGCTCCTGGCCGTCCTCTCCGAGATCCTCGTCGACTCGATCGAGTCCTTCATCGACTCGTTCGGGCTGTCGGCGTTCTTCGTCGGCGTCGTGCTCGTCCCGACGATCGGTAACCTCGCCGAGCATCTCGTCGCGGTCCAGCTCGCGGCCAAGGACAAGATGGAATTCGCGATGGCCGTGAGCTACGGCTCGAGCCAGCAGGTCGCCCTGTTCGTCGCGCCCGTGCTGGTCATCATCGGTGCGCTGCTCGGCCAGCCGATGGACCTGGTCTTCACGCCGCTCGAGGTCGCCGCGGTCGCCGCGGCCGTCGGCATCAGCGCGCTGATCGCTCTCGACGGCGAGTCGAACTGGCTCGAGGGTGCCCTCCTGACGCTCGTCTACATCATCCTCGCCATCTCGTTCTTCGAGGTGCAGCCCGTCTGAGGTGCGAAGAGGGTCACGCGGCGACGACGCTGGAGGGGGACGCGCCGCCGCCGCGTGGGTGGGTGCGACGATCAGGCGGCGGCGCCCTCGGCCTCGTCCTCGGCCTCCGGCTCGTCGTCACCGTCGATGAGCGGTTCGGCGCTGTCCGGGATCGGCTCGGTCGGTGGCGCGTCGCCGTACCGCTCGGCCTGGGCGACGAGCGAGTCCGCCGCCTGCTGCGCCTCGTAGTCCTTCTTTCGTCGACCCGACAGCATCTCGACGTGGGAGGCGACGACCTCCGTCTTCCAGTGCCGCTGGCCCCGATCGTCGTCCCAGGATCGCGTCTGGAGCCGGCCTTCGACCGCCACCTGCTGGCCCTTGCCGAGGTACGTGCCGGCGATCTCGGCCAGGCGGTCCCATGTCACGACGTTCGAATATTCGGCTTTCTCGCGGCCGCCGCTGAGGTACTCGTTGCTCGCGACGGTGAAGGTCGTGACGTTCTTGCCGCTGGCGAGGCTGCGCATCTCCGGGTCGCGCGTCAGGCGACCCGTGAGGAAGACCTTGTTCACGGTCGGATCTCCTTCCCGGTCGGCCGGATGCTCCGGTCCCGACCCTGCGTTCGCGGCGGATGTCAGCCGGACGCTAGCAAGGAGGTCTGCACTGACCGATATCGATGGCTTGCCTGCGACTTACCCCAGAGGGTGCGAGGCCGGCGTGAGCAAGGCGTCGGCCGCAACGTGGACGCCACCCGGCTCAGCCCGCGGCCGGGATCCGATCGGCGGCCGCGCGTCGTGGAGGACGGGCCAGGCGATGGCGTTGGCATGGCCGGGAACGGTGGGATGGCCGACGGCGTCGCCGGGCGTCCCGGCGCGATGCCGATGGACCCATCGGGCCCCATCGTGCGTGACTCGGCGATCGCCTCGCCTTGCCCGTCCCCGGCGCGCCGCTTGCGGGCCGGTCGGGAGCCGCCCGGCTCGGGCAGGACCAACGGCGCGCGATGGGCCGGATCGGGCGCGGCGATCGCCTGGATGGTCGGGTCGGGCTCCGGGGCGTGATCGGCGTAGAGGTCGCAGAACAGCTCGACGAGCTCCGGGTCGAACTGCGTCCCGGCGTGGCGCCGCAGCTCGGCGATCGCCTGCTCGTGGGAGATCGCCCGCTTGTACGGTCGGTCGTTGATCATCGCGTCGTAGGCATCGGCGATGGCCACGATCCGGGCACCGAGCGGGATCTCATGGGCCCGCAGGCCGAACGGGTAGCCGTGACCGGCGTACCGCTCGTGGTGATGCAGGATGATCGGCACGGCGTCCTTGAGCGCGGCAGCCTGCTCGAGGATGACCTGGCCGATGCGCGGGTGCTGGACGACCGTGCGCCACTCGGATGACGTCAGGGCGCTTGGCTTCTCCAGGATCTCCTCCGGGACAGCCACCTTGCCGACGTCATGCAGCAGCGCGGCGACCTTCAGCCGGTCGATCTCGGTATCCGACAGCTGGAGTTGTCGGCCGAGGTTGACGACGATCGACGCGATCAACGCCGATGGCTGGCCGCGGTAGTGGGGCATGGGCGCGAGGACGGACGTGAGGGCCGCTGTGGCGGCCTCGCGCGCACGCTGGCCGATCTCCACGGCGCGTGCACGACCGGCCGCGGAGATCGGGGCGCGCGGCACGCGTGCATCGTCGTCGGGTTCGGCGAAGACGTACGTCTGGTTGCGCCCGAGCGACTTGGCCGAGTACATGGCCGCGTCGGCATCGCGGACCAGGTTGTCCATCCGCAGCTTGCTGCCCGCGCCACCGGCGATGCCGATCGAGATCGTGACGGCGATCTCCGGAGCGCCCTCGACGGCGAACCGCTGCCGGCCCACCAGGGCTCGCAGCTTCTCGGTCAGGACCGAGCCCTCCTCGACGTCTGTCTCGGTGAGGATGAGCATGAACTCCTCGCCGCCGTAGCGACCGATCATGTCGGACGCCCGCAGGTTCTCGGAGATGGTCTGGGCGACACCACGCAGCACGACGTCACCGACGGCGTGACCGTAGGTGTCGTTGACCGCCTTGAAGTGGTCGATGTCGACGAAGGCGACCGACAGCGGCCGGCCGTAGCGCGTCGCACGCTCGACCTCGGCGAACAGGGCAGCCAGCAGCGACGACCGATTGGCGACGCCGGTGAGTCGGTCATAGGTCGCCCGATCGTGGGTGTCGACCAGCGCCGTGGCGATGTCGTTCACCGCGCGCGCGAGGCGCTGCTCGAGACCCGTCCCGCGCGGCTCGACATACCCCGTGTAGTCCCCGGAGGCGATCCGTTCGGCGGCCTTCACGAGGTACTGGTATCGATAGCGCATGTGCGCGCGAACGAGCACCGACGTCAGGGCGACGCCGACGATGGCGGCGACGATGGCGGTGACGAGCTGCTGTACGTTTTCGGGCAGCCACGGAGACAGACGCTCCGGGGCGAACATGAGAAGAAAGCTGATCCCGACGGCAGCACCGAGCGCCAGGATCCCGAACAGGCGGGCCACGGGCCAAGTCTGGGGGTCGGGCCCCGGTGCCCATAGACGACCGGTGGTACCCCTCCTCGACGACTGTGGTACCGCCGCGTGGTGCGGGCAGTCGCCGCGTGCCGTCGCCGAGATGGGTCGCTGCTATACTCCGCGCGTCCTCGCCGCAAGCGGGCCGAGCCCGCGAACCAGGAGGTCGACGATCGCGCGACAAGGGCGCTTCGGCCGTCCCGTGAGGCGGTCAAGTGACCGCCGGGCAGTGCTCCACCGCACCGTCGATGGGGCCACGCGGGAGAGGTCTATCCGGGTCCCTGGCACGTCCAGGGGCTTTTTGTTTGGGCGAGTTCGCTGATGCCTGCCACCGTCATCGTCGGGTTGCAATGGGGCGACGAGGGGAAGGGCAAGACCACCGACTTCCTCGCCGAACAGACCTCGATGGTCGTCCGCTACCAGGGCGGCGACAACGCGGGCCACACCGTCGTGCGCGGCGACGAGGTGTTCAAGCTTCGACTCACGCCATCCGGCGTGTTGTACCCCCACATGACGTCCGTCATCGGGAACGGTGTCGTGGTCAACCCGGTCACCCTTATCGATGAGTTCGACACGCTCACCGCGCGCGGCATCGACGTCAGCCGGGTCCGGGTCAGCCGCAGCTCGCACGTGATCATGCCGTACCACGTCGCCCTCGATCGGGCCAACGAGTTGCGGCTGGCCGGGGCCGCGGTCGGGACGACCGGACGAGGCATCGGACCGACCTACGGCGATCGTGCGTGGCGGCTCGGGCTGCGGATGGAGGATCTGCTCGATGCCGCCGTCCTCCGCGAACGGCTCGAGCGCGTGCTGCCCGACAAGAACCTGCTGCTGTCGTCGATGGGCGCCGACCCCTTCCGGGTCGACGACTTGGTCGACCTCGCCCTCGGCTGGGGTCGGCGCTTGCAGGACCACCTCGATGACACGACCTGGCTCGTCCAGCGCGCATTGGCGCGCGGCGAGCACGTCCTGCTCGAGGGTGCCCAGGGCACGCTGCTCGACCTCGATCACGGCAGCTATCCGTTCGTCACGTCGTCCAACGCGGTGGCCGGCGGTGCCTGCACCGGTGGCGGCGTCGGACCGCTCCAGGTCGACGAGGTCATCGGCGTGATGAAGGCCTACTCGACCCGGGTGGGCTCCGGGCCGTACCCGACCGAGCTCCTCGACGGGATCGGGCAGGGCATCGCGGATCGAGGCAACGAGTACGGGACCGTCACCGGGCGGCCTCGGCGCGTCGGCTGGTTCGACGCGGTCCCGTTGCGCTATGCCGTGGCCGTCAACAGCGTCACCTCGATCATGCTCAACAAGCTCGACATCCTGTCGGGCATCGACTGCCTTCGGATCTGCGTCGCCTACGAGATCGACGGCCGCCGTATCGACACATGGCCGTCGAGCGGTGCCGCCCTCGCGCGCGCGACCCCCATCTACGACGAGTTCCCGGGCTGGTCCGAGCCGATCCACGGGGTCCGTTCACTGAGCGACCTGCCCGAGCAGGCCCGGCACTACGTCACGGCGCTGGAGGAGCACGCCGGCGTGCCGATCGTCCTCGTGTCGGTAGGCCCCGAGCGCACCCAGACCATAGAACGGGCGTGGCGGTCGATGCGCCAGCGCCAGGGGGTGCCCGCGTGAGCGCCACCGGCCTCGTGATGCCGACCCGCGTGCTGATCATCGGTGGCGGCGGGCGTGAGCACGCGCTCGCCTGGAAGCTGAGCGTCGAGCCGGGCGTCAACGAGGTGATCGTCGCGCCCGGCAGTTACGCCATCGGCACGGAGCCCCGAGCGCGCGCGCTCAAGGATGTCGACCCGCTCGATCCGGAGAGCGTCGTGTTCGTCGCGAAGGCGATCGCCGCCGAACTGGTGGTGATCGGCCCTGAGGCGCCACTCGCCGCGGGCATCGCCGACGCGCTCCGCGCCGCTCGGATCGCGGTGTTCGGGCCGAGCGCCGCTGCCGCAAGGATCGAGTCGAGCAAGGCGTTCTGCCACGATGTCGCGTTGGCCGCCGGCGTGCCCATGGCGCGATCCGCGGCCTTCCCCGTCGACGAGCGTGGGCAGGCCTTCGCGTTCGCGCGGCAGCTCACAGCGGAAGGCCGGGGGGTCGTCGTGAAGGCCGACGGCCTCGCCGCGGGCAAGGGCGTGACGGTCTGCGACGACATGGACGACGCTGTCGCCGCGATAGATATCCGCGTCGGGATCGGTCCGATCGTCATCGAGGAACGGCTCGAGGGCCGCGAGGCGAGCCTCATCGCCATCTGCGACGGCCGGGAGGCACTGGCGCTCCCCTTCGCGCGCGATCACAAGCGGCTCGGCGATCTCGATGCAGGCCCGAATACCGGCGGGATGGGTGCCTACAGCCCGTTGGAGGACCTCGCGGACGAGACGGCCGACGACCTGATCGAGCGCTTCCACCGACCGATCCTCGCCGAGCTGGCCCGCCGCGGTACGCCGTTCCGCGGTGCCCTCTACGCGGGGCTGATGCTTACTGCCGACGGCCCGGTCCTGCTCGAATGCAACGCGCGGTTCGGCGACCCGGAGACCCAGGTCCTGATGCCACGGCTCGCGGCGCCGCTCGGACCACTCCTGCTGGCGGCGGCAAAGGGCAGGCTCAAGAGCGCGATCAAGGCGCTCGGCATCGACGGCCACCGCATCCCCACCATCCCCGGCGCCACCCTGGGCATCGTCCTGGCCTCGGCCGGCTACCCGGACGAGCCGCGCACCGGTGACGCCATCGAGGGTCTCCATGCTGCACGGGCCACAGGCGGGCTCGTCTTCCACGCGGGGACGGCACGGGATGCCGATGGCGGGTACCGGACGGCAGGTGGCCGCGTCCTGACGATCGTGGGCCGTGGCCCGGACCTCGTCGCCGCACGCGACCAGGCGGAAAGCGCGGCGCAGGTCATCTCGTTCGACGGGCTGCAACGCCGGCACGATATCGGCCTGCAGGCCCTGTTCGAGACCGGCGTGCTCGTGCTCGGCGGCGCCCGGTGATCAAACGCTACACGCTGCCCGAGATGGCGGCGATCTGGTCGGAAGAGGCCCGCTTCGAACAGATCCTGAAGGTCGAGCTTGCCGTCGCCCGTGCCCAGGCCGCGCGCGGAACGATCCCCCCGGCGGCGCTCGAGGCGCTCGAGACCAGGGCCACCGTGGACGTGGACCGGATCTCGGAGATCGAGCGGACGACCGACCACGACATCATCGCGTTCGTCAGCCAGGTGGCGGAGTCCGTCGGGCCCGAGGGGCGGTATCTCCATCTCGGGCTGACGAGCAGCGATGTCGTTGACACCGGGCTCGCGCTGCAGCTCCGCGCCGCCGGGACTCGTCTGCTCGAGGACACGGATCGCCTCATCGAGGTCCTGGTCGCCCGAGCGAAGGCCGAGGCGGACACCACGATGATGGGCCGCACCCACTCGGTCCACGCCGAACCGACGACGTTCGGCCTGAAGGTCGCCGGTTGGGCCTTCGAGGTCGACCGTGGCCGCCAGCGGCTCGCCGTGGCGGTCGACGAGATCGGCACTGGCAAGATCTCCGGTCCGGTCGGTACGTATAGCCACCTCGACCCCGACATCGAAGCGGAAGTCCTCGCCGCGCTCGGATTGCACGCCGACGCCGCCAGCAGCCAGATCGTCCAGCGGGACCGCCACGCGGCGCTGCTCGCGGCGATCGCGATCCTCGGCGGCAGCCTGGAACGGATCGCGACCGAGATCCGCAACCTCCAGCACACCGAGATCGGCGAGGTCCAGGAGCCGTTCAAGGTCGGTCAGAAGGGCTCCAGCGCGATGCCCCACAAACGCAACCCGATCCTCGCCGAGCGGATCTCCGGTATGGCGCGATTGCTGCGCGGCTATGCCCAGACGGCGCTGGAGGATCAGCCGCTGTGGCACGAGCGGGACATCAGCCATTCGAGCGCCGAGCGGGTCGATCCTCCCGGACGCCACGATCCTGCTCGATTACATGCTCGTCCGGATGACCGGGCTGATCGAGGGCCTCGTGGTCCGGTCGGAGCGGATGCGCGAGAACATCGCTCGCGGCCTCGGGCTCCACGCGAGCAGCCGAGTCCTGGTAGCGCTCGTCGAGAAGGGTGGCATCGGGCGCGACGAGGCGTATGCCATCGTCCAGCGGGCGGCCCTCCGCGCCGCCGATGAGCGAGCCCCGCTGCGCGACCTCCTTGCCGTCGATCCGGTGGTCGCCCAGAAGCTGCCGCTCGAGGCGCTCGACGCCTGCTTCGACGAGGCCACGTTCCTGCGCAACGTCCATCACGTCATCGCCCGGCTCGACACGCTCGCGCGACCGCCCGTCACGCCGACCACGGAGCCGAGCCGTGCTGACGGCTGACCGCTTCGTCCGCTCGGGCAAGGTCCGTGACCTCTACGACCTGCCCGATGGACGACTCCTGCTGGTCGCCTCGGACCGCATCAGCGCCTTCGACGTGGTCCTGCCGACCGAGATCCCCGACAAGGGTCGTGTGCTGACCGGCCTGTCGCGCTTCTGGTTCGCGGAGACGGACCGGATCATGCCGAACCATCTGCGTTCGGTCGCCGTCGACGACCCCGAGCTACGAGGCCGCTCGATGATCGTCGAGCGGGTCGAGGTGATCCCGTTCGAAGCCGTCGTCCGTGGGTTCCTCGCCGGCTCGGGCTGGAAAGGCTACCTCGCCACTGGACACGTGTCGGGCGTCCGCCTGCCGCGCGGCCTGCGCGAAAGCGATCGACTGCCCGAGCCGATCTTCACGCCGGCGACCAAGGCCGAGCAGGGGGCCCACGACGAGAACGTCTCCTTCGAGGCGATGGCCGACGCGATCGGGCTCGACCTTGCGAAGCGCGTTCGCCATGCCGCCCTGGAGCTCTATGCCGCGGCGCTCGGGGTCGCGGCACGGGCCGGGATCCTCATCGCCGACACCAAGTTCGAGTTCGGCCTGCGGCCCCGCACGAACGAGCTACTGCTGATCGACGAGGCCCTGACACCGGACTCGTCGCGCTTCTGGGACGCCGCGACATACGAGCCGGGCCGGCCCCAGGCGAGCTTCGACAAGCAGTACGTGCGCGACTGGCTCGAGGTCCAACCGTGGGACAAGAGCGCCCCCGGCCCCGAGCTGCCCGAGCCGATCGTCGAGGGCACGCGTGAGCGCTACATCGCCGCCTTCGAGCGGATCACCGGCGCGAGCTTCGCGCGCTACCTGAGGGAGGACGTCATCGCCCGATGAGCAGCCACCGGTTCGCCGTGAACGTCACGCCCAAGCCGGGCATCCTCGATCCCCAGGGTCGCGCGGTGGAGGGCAGTCTCGACCACCTCGGGATCGAGGGCGTCCGGTCCGTCCGCGTCGGCCGGCGCGTCGAGCTGACCGTCGATGCCGCCGATGAGGCCGCTGCGCGCGTCGTCGTCGAGCGGCTCGCATCGGAGCTGCTGGCGAACCCGTTGATCGAGGCCTACGCGATCGAAGCCATCGGGGCGGTCGCCTGATGCCTGTCCGCATCGGCGTCGTGGTGTTCCCCGGGAGCAACTGCGACCGGGACACGCTCCATGCGCTCCGGCTGGCGGGTGCCGAACCGGTGGCTCTGTGGCACGAGCAGGTGACGCTCGACGGCGTCGCCGCGGTCGTGCTGCCCGGCGGGTTCGCGTACGGCGATTACCTGCGCGCCGGCGTGATCGCGAGGTTCAGCCCGGTCATGCGCACGGTCGAGGGCTTCGCGCGCGACGGCGGGCTCGTGCTCGGGATCTGCAACGGTTTCCAGGTCCTCGCCGAGGCCGGCCTCGTGCCGGGAGCGCTGCTGCGGAACCGCGGCCTGCGGTTCCTCGGCCGCGATGTCCATATCGCGGCAGAGCGGCTGGACACGCCGTTCACGCACGCCCTGAGCGGGGCCGGCCAGCCGCTGCAGATGCCGATCGCCCACGGCGAGGGCTGCTACTACGCGGACGACGCGACGCTCGATGCGCTCGAAGCCGATGGCCGGGTGCTCTTCCGGTACGTGGATGAGACCGGCGCGAGAGCCGCGGAGACGGATCGGCAGGCCAACCCGAACGGCAGCTTTCGCGCGATCGCCGGCGTGCTCAACACCGCCGGAAACGTGGCGGGGCTGATGCCGCACCCGGAACGGGCGTCCGAGGCGATCCTCGGTTCGGACGCCGGGTTCGCGATCGTCCGGTCGCTGGTCGAGAGCGCGTCGCGCGTGGCCGCGGGCGACCGTCCGCTCGAGCTGGCCGGGGCCCGATGACGGTCGCGGAGGGGCGGTCCGACATCGAGCCAGCCGAGGTGCCCGAGCCGCTCCATCGACGGCTGGGCATCACCGACGACGAGCTCGACGCGATCCGCGAGCGCCTCGGTGGTCGTGAGCCGAACGAACTCGAGCTCGCGATGTTCAGCGTCATGTGGAGCGAGCACTGCTCGTACAAGAGCTCGAAGCCCCTGCTTCGGACGTTGCCGACGACGGGCGAGGGCGTCGTCGCCGGCCCGGGGGAGAACGCCGGCGTCATCGCGATCGGTGACGGGCTCGCGGTCGCCTTCAAGATCGAGTCCCACAACCACCCGTCGGCGGTCGAGCCGTATCAGGGCGCCGCTACTGGTGTCGGGGGCATCCTTCGCGACATCTTCACGATGGGGGCCCGCCCGATCGCTGTCCTCGACGCGCTCCGCTTCGGCGACCCGTCGGACGCCCGCACGCGGCACCTGGTCGAGGGCGTCGTCCGGGGCGTCGGTGGGTACGGCAACTGCGTCGGCATCCCGACCGTCGGCGGCGAGCTCGTCTTCGACCACACGTACCAGGGCAACCCGCTGGTCAACGTCATGGCGATCGGAGTGCTCGAGGAACGCCACCTCACGACCGCGGCCGCTCCGGGGCCGGGCAATCTCGTCGTGCTGTTCGGGTCGACGACGGGTCGGGACGGCATCGGCGGCGCTTCCGTTCTGGCGAGTGCCACGTTCGGTGACGACGAGACCTCGGACCGACGGCTCGCAGGAGCGTCGCCTCGGTCCCCGGTGGGTTCCTCGCCAAGCAGATCAAAGCGGCCGTCAGTCCAGGTCGGGGATCCGTTCGCCGAGAAGCTGCTCATCGAGGCGTCGCTCGAGTTGATCGACCGCGGTCTGGTCGAGGGCCTCCAGGACCTCGGCGCCGGTGGCATCACGTGCGCGACGTCCGAGACCGCGGATCGTGCCGGGACGGGCATCGCCGTCGACCTCGACGCGATCCCTCGTCGCGAACCGGACATGGCGCCGTTCGAGGTGATGATCTCGGAGTCGCAGGAACGGATGTGCGCGGTCGTCCGGCCCGAGCATTGGGACGACGTGCGCGAGATCGCCGAGCGCTGGGGCCTGCCGGTCGCCGTCATCGGGCGTGTCACAGAGGATGGCGACATCACGGTCACGAGCGGCGGTGCCGAGCTCGCTCGGATCCCGGCAACGGCCCTGACCAGCGATGCGATCGTCCACGACCGCATCGCGCGCCCTCCGGAGCACCGCCGGGCCGCGCCGGCGCCTGGCGCCCCCACCGGCCCGAGCGATCGATTACCGGAACGCGGGATGGATCCGGGCGCCGTTCTGCTGGCCCTGCTGGGCTCGCCGAACCTCGCCTCCCGCCGTCCCGTCTTCGAGCAGTACGACTCGACGGTCGGGGCGGATACGGTCGTCGGACCGGGCCATGGTGCTGCCGTGCTGCGCATCAAGGGCACGACCGGTGCGCTCGTCGCGGCGACCGACGGCAACCAGGCGGTCGGCGCGATCGACCCGTATCGCGGCGCGGCGATGAGCGTCGCAGAGGCGACGAGGAACGTGAGCATCACCGGTGCCCGGCCGCTCGGCGTGACGAACTGCCTCAACTACGGCGACCCGACCCGGCCCGAGGCGTTCTGGCAGCTCACCGAGGGCGTGCGCGGCCTCGGTGACGCCTGTCGGGCGCTCGGCCTGCCGGTGACCGGCGGGAACGTGTCGCTCTACAACGAGTCGCCGGCCGGGTCGATCGCCCCGACGCCCGAGATCGGTGTCGTCGGGTTGTTAGACGACGTGGATGGCCTCGTCGGACCCGCGTTCGTCGCCGACGGCGACACGATCCTGCTGGTGGGCGAGGCGTCATCCGGGCTCATCGGGTCGGCCTACGCAGCCCTCGCCGGGACCACCGTCGAGGACGGCCTGCCCACGCTCGACCTCCCTCGCGAGGCGGCGGTGCAGGCTTTCGTGCGCGAGGCGATCGCGCGCGGTCTCGTCGCGAGCGCCCAGGATGTCTCAGGGGGTGGTCTCGCTGTGGCCATCGCCGAGTGCGGGATGTGGGGTGCGCTCGGCGCGTCCGTGCGGCTCCCCACCGCCATGTCACCGGCCGTCGAACTGTTCGGCGAGAGCCCGTCCCGGCTGGTCGTGACGGCGACCGCTCGGCACGCGCCCGCCCTGACGCTGCTCGCTCGGCAGCACGGTCTCCCGGTCGAGGTGCTCGGGAGCGTGGGCGGCGACCGGGTCCGCATCCAGCTCGTCGGGACCAGTTCGACGGGCGCCTCGGAGGAGCGGGGGAGCACGATCGCCGATGTCCTCGATGTCCCGCTTGCGGCTCTCCGACACGCCTGGGATCACGGGCTGAGCCGCGCCCTCGGCTGGGAGGAGCACTAGCCATGTGCGGCGTGTTCGGCGTGGTCCTGCCCGATGGCGAGCCGACCGAGGCCGCGGCCATCGCAACCCTCGGGCTCTTCGCGCTGCAACATCGCGGCCAGGAGTCGGCGGGCATCGCCGTGAGCGATGGCGAGCAGCTGATGCTCTACAAGGACCTCGGCATGATCGGCTCGGTGCTCGACGAGCGGCGCCTGCCCAGCCTTCGCGGGACCCTCGCCATCGCGCACTGCCGGTACTCGACGACCGGGTCGACCATCTGGGAGAACGCCCAACCGACGTACCGGCAGGGGCCGCGGCGCGCCATCGCTATCGGGCACAACGGCAACCTCGTCAACACGCGCGAGCTGCTCGGGCAGTTGGCCGGCGGGCGGTCGCGTCTCCCAGCTTCGACCGATACGGAGCTGCTGACCGCCCTCCTCGCCGACGAGCCGGCGGCCGACACGGTCGAGGCGCTGCAGCGCGTCCTGCCGCGCGTGCGCGGCGCCTACGCCCTCGTCGTCCTTGACGATCGGCGGGTCATCGGCGTCCGTGACCCACACGGGTTCCGCCCGCTCGTCCTGGGGCGGTTGCCCATCGAGGCACGCAAGCCAGGCGGCCCCAACGATGGCGGGCTGTGGGGGGAGGACGCCGCGGGCTGGTGCCTCTCCTCGGAGACGGCGGCGCTCGACATCGTCGGTGCGGAGTTCGTGCGCGACGTGGAGCCCGGGGAGATCGTCGTCCTCGAGCCGGGGCAGCCGCCCCGCTCCGTCCGCTATGCCGACCCGACGCCCGCGTTGTGCGTCTTCGAGCTCATCTATTTCGCCCGCCCCGACTCGTACATGGAGGGCCGCAACCTCTACGAGGCCCGCCGACGCATGGGCGAACAGCTGGCTGCCGAACACCCGGTCGATGCCGACCTCGTCATGCCCGTGCCCGATACCGGTGCCCCCGCCGCTGCGGGCTATGCCGAGGGGAGCGGTCTGCCATACCGCGAGGGCATGTACCGCAACCGCTATGCCGGCCGGACCTTCATCCAGCCGTCGCAGGGGCTGCGCCACCGCGGAGTGACGATCAAGCTCAATCCGCTGCGCGAGGTGGTGGCCGGCAAGCGCCTCATCGTCGTCGACAATTCGATCGTACGGGGCACGACGACGAAGCGCATCGTCGAACTGCTGCGGCGCGCCGGCGCCCGCGAGGTCCACGTCCGGATCAGCGCCCCGCCGATCTTCCACCCGTGCTTCTACGGCATCGATACCTCCGTCGAGACCGAGCTCATCGCGGCGACCCACTCAGTCGAGGAGATCCGCGACTTCATCGGCGCCGACTCCCTCGGCTACCTGTCGATCCGCGGCGTGCTCGCCGCGCTCGACCTGCCGTACGAGCGGTTCTGTTTCGCGTGCTTCGACGGCAACTATCCGGAGCCCGTGCCGTACGACGTCGAGGGGCGCAAGTTCATCCTCGAAGAGGCACTCACCACGGCCCGTGACTGAGACGTCGGGCGGCCCACGGCAGCGGTCGGCGTACCGGCACGCCGGTGTCGACGTGGACGCCGGCGAGCGCGCGGTCGAGCTCATGCGCGAACACGTCGATTCGACGCGGCGACCGGAGGTGGTCGGCGGCCTCGGTGGCTTCGGCGGCGCCTTCGCGATCCCGGCCGGCTATCGGGAACCGTTGCTGATCGCATCGACCGATGGCGTCGGTACCAAGACCGCCATCGCGGCCGCGATCGGCCGCTTCGACACCATCGGGATCGATCTCGTCGCCATGTGCGCGGACGACGTCGTGTGCACCGGCGCCGAGCCGCTGGCATTCCTCGATTACGTGGCCGTCGGTCGCCTCGACCCCGTCGGTGTCGCCGAGCTGGTCGGCAGCGTCGCGGCCGGCTGTCGAGCGGCCGGTGCGGCGCTCGTGGGCGGGGAGACGGCCGAGCATCCCGGGCTGCTGGAGGTCGATGCGTTCGATCTCGCCGGCTGTTGCATCGGTGTCGTCGAGCGCTCCCAGGTCATCGACGGCTCGGCGGTCCGCACGGGCGACGTGATCGTCGGCCTCCCCGCGAGCGGCCTCCACGCGAACGGCTTCTCGCTGGTCCGCTCGCTCGTCGCGCAGTGGGATCTCGACCTCGCCGAGCCTTACCAAGCGCGACTCCGGCGGACGCTCGGGGACGCGGCGACAGAATCGGCCATCACCGAGGCGCCGCACGAGACCCTGGCGACGCTCGGTGAGGTGCTCCTTACCCCGACCCGCATCTACGCCAAGGCGGTGCTCGCGGTGCGGGCGGCCCTGACGACGGCCGGTCACGACATCCGCGGTGCGGCCCACATCACGGGCGGCGGATTGCCCGGGAACGTGCCACGCGCCTTGCCCGATGGACTCGCTGCGCGGGTCGACCCGACGCGCTGGTCGATCCCCTCGGTCCAGCGCCTGTTCGGCGCGCTCGGCGGCCTCGATGACGGGGAGCTGCGCGCGACGTTCAACGGCGGTCTCGGCATGGTGCTGGTCGTGCCCCCGGCCGCGATCAAGGCGGCCGTCCAGACGCTTGAGGCGCAGGAGATCCCGGCGGTGGTCGTGGGCGAGGTCGTCGAGTCGGCCGACCTGGACGGGACGCGATACGCGGAGGGCCATTTGGAGTCCGTCGCGTGAGCGCTCGGTTCGCGGTAGGCGTGTCCGGCGCGGGTTCGAACCTGCGGTCGCTGCACGCGGCGGCCGGCCGTGGCGAGCTCGGCGGTGACATCGTGCTCGTCTTCGCGGACCGGCCCTGCGCGGCGCTCGACTGGGCAGCCGACCAGGGGATGGAGACGGCGCTGGTCAGTGGGGGCGACGACGACGCCCTGGCCGAGACGCTGGCGGGTGCCCGCCCTGACGTGGTCGTGCTCGCCGGGTACATGCGGATCGTCGGGCGGCGCGTCCTGGACGCGTACGCCGGGCGGATCCTGAATACCCACCCGTCGCTGCTGCCGGCATTCCCCGGTGCGACGTCGGTCCGACGATGCGCTCGTTGCAGGGGTGAAGGTCACCGGGGTCACCGTCCACATCGTCGACGAGTCGATGGATGGCGGGCCGATCGTCGCCCAGGAGGCGGTCCCTGTCCTGCCCGATGACGACGAGTCGAGCCTGCGCGAGCGCATCCAGGCGGTCGAGCACCGGTTGCTGCCGCGGGCCGTCGGACTGCTGGTCGCGGGGGCCGTCCGCGTGGCCGCCGATGGCCGGCACGTCACCGTCGACCTCGAGGCGGCCGATGCTCACGTCCCGACGCCACGCCGTGCCCTGTTGTCCGTGTCCGACAAGACCGGCCTCGTCGAGCTCGGCCGCGGGCTCGTGGGCCGTGGGTTCGAGCTGGTATCGACCGGTGGCACCGCGCGGACGCTCCGAGACGCGGGCCTGCCCGTGACCGACGTCGCAGCGGTGACCGGCAGCCCGGAGATGCTCGATGGACGGGTGAAGACCCTGCATCCCCGGATCCACGGTGGCCTGCTCGCCGATCGACGGCTTGCGGACCATCGGCGACAGCTGATCGCGGCCGGGATCGCCCCGTTCGCGCTCGTGGTCGTGAACCTCTATCCGTTCGCGGCGGCCCTGGAGCGGCCGGGCATCACCATCGACGATCTCATCGAGGAGATCGATATCGGCGGGCCATCGATGGTCCGCGCCGCCGCCAAGAACCACGCCAACGTCGCCATCGTGACCTCGCCCGCGCGGTATCCCGACGTCCTCGCCGCGCTCGACACATCCGCCGGACTCGACGAGCGGTTCCGCCGCGAGCTGGCGATCGAGGCCTTCGCCCACACCGCCGCCTACGACGCGCGCATCGCCGCCGAGCTCCCGACGCGGCTCGTCGACGCAGGCCTCCTCGACGCACCCGAGGATCCATATCCCACCACGCTGTCGATCGCGCTCGAGAAGGTCGAGACCCTGCGCTACGGCGAGAACCCGCACCAACCGGCGGCGCGCTACCGCCGGCCGGGCTCCACGATCGGGGACGGACCGTTCGGCGTCGAGCGGCCGCCGCTCCAGGGCAAGGCGCTGTCTTACAACAACGTCCTCGACGCGGCCGCGGCGTCGGCGCTGGGCAGGGCGTTGCGCGGCCCCGGGGTCGTGATCGTCAAGCACACGAACCCGTGTGGCGCCGCCGAGCGCTCGACCCTGCCGGAGGCGTGGCGGGACGCGCTCGAAGCGGACCCCGTGAGCGCCTTCGGCGGTGTCGTCGCGCTCACGCGCGAGGTCGATCGCGGGATCGCGCAGGCGCTGACGTCGATCTTCCTCGAGATCGTCATCGCACCGGCGTTCACCTCCGAGGCTCTCGAGATGCTCGCCGGCAAGCCGAACCTGCGTGTCCTGGTCGACGAGGCCCTGGCCGTAGACGAGCCCGTCCCGGCCGATCGTGTCTCCCCGACCGGATCGATCCGCACGGCTGGCGGCGCCGTCCTCGTTACCGCTCCTGACGTGGTCGCCGACACTCCCACGACGTGGACCTGTGCGACGACCCGTGGACCGACCGACCGGGAGCAGATCGATCTGGACCTGGCGTGGCGACTGGTCCGAGGAGTCACGTCGAACGCCATCGTCCTCGTCCGTGATGGACGGCTCGTCGGGATGGGCAGCGGCCAGACGTCACGCGTCGACGCGGCGCGCCAGGCCGTCGCCAAGGCGCACGCCATGCTCGGTGCCGACTCGACGGTCGGTGCCGCCTGCGCGAGCGATGCCTTCTACCCGTTCCCGGACGCGGTGGAGGTCTGCCTCGACGCGGGAGTCCGGGCATTCGTCCAGCCGGGCGGATCGGTCCGCGATGCGGAGGTGGTCGCCATCGCCGACGGCCACGACGCGACGATGCTGGTCACGGGGGTGCGCCACTTCCGCCACTGATGGAACGGGGCTCAGGCCCTCGCGGTGACGGCCCACGCGCGAGCGACGAGGTGGATCGAGCCGTCCCGGTCGGCGGGGAGCCGAGCCTGGAGGCGCCGCCGCAGGTCCTCGCGATCGGTCTCCGACAGGCTCATGACATGGCGCGGAGCCGGCGCCGTCGCCATCAGGAACGGCTGCCAGTAGTCGTCGAAGTCGCGAAAGACGGTTGGCACATCGATCGGCTGTACGTCAACGTCCTGCAGGCCGGCCTTGGTGAAGGCCTCGCTCAGCGGTTCCGGCCGGCAGATGTCGAACTGGAGGCTCTCAGCCTTGTCGCGCACGGTTGGGTCCTGCTCGATCGCCGCATCCCAGAAGTGGCGCATGATCGCCATCCCCTCGGCGTAGTCCCAGACGTAGACCCCGACGCGCCCGCCCCAACGGGTCACGCGCCGCATCTCGGCCAGCATCGCGACCGGGTCGGGGACGAAGTTGAGCACGAGGCCCGAGGCGCTGGCATCGGCCACATCGTCGGCGAGCGGGAGCGCGGCACCATCGCCGATCGAAAAGGTGGCCCGCGGATCCGTGACGCGCTCACGGGCGTAAGCGACGAAGGCCTCGGACGGATCGACCCCGACGACCGAGGCGGGAGCCGCACGGGCGAGGATGGTCTCGGTCACGGCACCGGTCCCGCACCCGATGTCGACCCATCGCGACCCGCTCGGGACGGCGAGGCGGTCGATGAACTCGCTCGCCACGAGCCGGCTCCACCGGCCGACATACCCCTCGTAACCGGCGCCGCTCTGCCAGATCGCCGACGTCGTCACGGCGACGAGTCTACTGGTCACGGGCCGCCGCGAGCGGTGCCGCTGCTACCATCGCGCTCCCATGGACGACCGCCCCCGGTATTACCTGACCACGGCAATCGCCTACGCGAACTCGAAGCCCGGTGTGCACACCCTGTACGAGGTGATCGGCGCGGATGTGATCGCGCGCTGGCATCGGATGAAGGGTGATGACACGCGGTTCCTGACCGGCACCGACGAGCACTCGATCAACATCGCCCAGGCCGCCGTCGACGAGGGTCGACCAGCGCGCGAGTTCGTCGACGAGAAGGTCGCCCTGTTCAAGGAGGCCGAGAGCGCCCTTGGTATCGCGCCCGACCGCTTCATCCGGACGACCGATCCGGACCACTCCCGAGCGGCCCACGAGATGGTGCGACGCGCATTCGCGAACGGCGACATCTATCCGGGCACGTACGAGGGCTGGTACTGCCCGAATGAGGGGTTCCGCAACGCGACCGACGTCGTCGAGACCGCGCGCGGCACGATCTGCCCGAACCATCCAGACGTCCCGCTCCAGTGGCTGACCGAGAAGAATTGGTTCTTCCGTCTGTCGGCCTATCAGGAGCGCCTCGAGCAGTACTTCGCCGATCACCCCGACTTCGTCCAGCCCGATTTCCGGCGCAACGAGATGCTCGGCTTCATCCGCGGCGGGCTCGAGGACTTCTCGATCTCACGCGAGCGCACGCCGGGCGGGTGGGGGATCCCGTTCCCGATCGCCGAGAACGGCGAGACTGCCCAGCGCGAGGACGGGTCGTGGGATCCCGAAGCCGGCGTCATCTACGTCTGGTACGACGCGCTGATCAACTACATCACCGGTGCCGGCTTCCCCGACGACATGGCGTCCTTCGGGCGCTGGTGGCCGGCCGACCTGCACGTCATCGGCAAGGACATCGCACGTTTCCACACCATCTTCTGGCCGGCCATGCTGTGGAGTGCCGGCCTCGAACCCCCGCGCCACGTCTGGGTCCACGGCTGGCTGATGGCCGCTGGCGGCGAGCGGATGAGCAAGAGCCGTGGCAACTTCCTCGACCCGAGCGACTTCGTGGCCGCCTTCGGCAGCGACGGGGCGAGGTACGTCGTGCTGCGAGAGGTGCCGTTCGACCGGGATGCCGAGGTGTCGTGGGAGTCGTTCGTCCGGCGCTACAACGCGGACTTGGCCAACGACTTCGGCAACCTCCTGAACCGGACCGTGTCGATGACGACGAGGTACCTGGATGGCGTGCGTCCGGCGCCCCGCATGGAGCGGGACTCGCCCCTGGCCGAAGGCTGGAACGACACGATCCGCCGGTACGTCGACGCCGTAGAGTCGTGCCGCCTCCACGAGGGCCTCGCCGAGCTATGGGAGTTCGTCGGCGGCGCCAACCGGGTGGTCGACGCCGAGAAGCCCTGGGAGCTCGCGAAGGCCTGGAAGGACGGCGACGAGGCCGCTGGCGATCGATTGCGCGGCGTGCTGGGCGATCTCGTCGAGGCGTGCCGGCTCATCGGGCTCGCCGTCGCCCCGTTCATGCCGGGGACCTCGCCACGGGTCCTTGGTCAGCTCGGGTTCGAGTATCGCTACCGACCGGACGGGAACGGCGAGGCGTCGATCCTCGGCGAGCTCGAATGGGGCGCCCGCGCGAGCGATGCGGGCCGTGTCGCGACACCCGAACCGCTGTTCCCGCGGCTCGAAGTCGAGACGGCCGAGGCCGGGGAGGAGTCGGAGGAGCCCCCGGCCGAGACGTAGCCGCCGGCCGAGACGTAGCCCCCATTCCCGGGGGGCGGGAACAGGCGACCCCGGCAGCGGCCGTTGCGCCACGATCTCCCGTCGGACGGGACAAATGAGCCTCTTGTCCCGCCCGGAGGGATATCAACACCCGTTCCACGTCACGGGCGTCATCTACTCCCGTGGCACGAGAACGCTCGCTCCTTGACGGCGACGCGAGGGCGCTGCCCCGCCTGCCCCCTCCGCCTACGATGCGGCCGTGCGCCTGGTCGACTCCCACTGCCACGTCAACGCCGATCGCTTCGCGGCTGACGCGGAGCACGTCCTCGAGGCTGCCCGCGCCGACGGCGTCGAGCGCATCTTGGTCCCCGGGTGGAACGTCGCCTCGTGCGAGCGAGCGCGCGACCTGGCCGACCGCGTCCCATGGATCGACATCGCCGTCGGTGTCCATCCGCACGATGCGGCGAAGGTCGACGGGGATGGCTGGCAACGGATCGTCGGCTGGGCTCGTGACGAGCGTGTGCTCGCCATCGGCGAGACCGGTCTCGACTATGACCGTGTCTTCAGCCCGATCCCGGATCAGCTGACGAACCTTCGGCGTAACCTCCGGCTCGCGGCCGACACCGGTAAGCCGGTGATCCTCCATTGCCGGTCGCGGGCGAACCAGCGCGATGCCCAGGATGCGCTGGTCGCCGAGCTGACGGCGATGGGCTTTGATCGACCGAAGATCGTCGTTCACAGCTTCTCGGGCCCGGTCGACTACGCGCGGGCCATGCTCGACCTCGGGGCGGTCATCAGCTTCTCCGGGCTGGTCTTCCGGAAGGGGGAGCAGCCCTCGGCCGATGTGGCCCGTCTGACGCCGGGCGATCGACTTCTGGTCGAGACGGATTCGCCGTTCCTCGCCCCGCCGGGCGCCCCGAAAGGCCGGAACGAGCCAGCCTACGTGCGGATCACCGCCGAATGGGTGGAGAAGCAGCGCGAACGGGGCAGCGACGCCTTCGGTGACGCGCTCGTGGCCACGTACGACCGGACCTTCGAGCGGCCCGGCCACGGTCCCCGCCATCCGAGTTGACAGGGCCCGCACGCGTTCGGTAGATTGACCCTTAGCACTCTGACACAGAGAGTGCTAATGCGTCGGGGAACCGCTCTGCGGAGCGTCCGTGGCGACGCAACGACGAAGAAGGGACAGGCGGACCGACGTTCACCCCGGAACGGTCGCCACCCCAACAACCACGTCGGTCGGTCCACTGACCGTCACAGGAGGTACTGCACGTTGGCCACTGCCACCGCGAGCAAGACCAAGCTTCGCCCCCTGGGCGATCGCGTGGTCATCGAGCCGACTCCCCGCGAGGAGATGACAAAGAGCGGCCTCGTCCTTCCGGACACCGCCAAGGAGAAGCCGCAGGAGGGGACGATCATCGCGGCCGGCCCGGGCAAGATCAATGACGACGGCAAGCGCGAGCCGATGGACGTCAAGCAGGGCGACAAGGTCCTGTACGCGAAGTACGCCGGGACCGAGTTCAAGATCGACGGCGACGAGTACCTGATCGTCAGCCAGAAGGACATCCTCGCGATCGTCGCCGACTGAATCCTCCGGCCGATGCGCTCCACCGAGCGCGCTCGGACCTCGGAGAGCGAGAGCCGCTTCACCGCTGAGATCGCCAACACCAACCCTGACTCCTGGGAGGACACACGACATTGGCTAAGCAACTGATCTTCGACGAGACCGCTCGTCGATCGCTCAAGAAAGGCATCGACCGGATGGCCGATGCGGTCAAGGTGACGATCGGCCCCAAGGGTCGCAACGTCGTCCTCGACAAGAAGTTCGGCTCGCCGACCATCACCAATGACGGCGTCACGATCGCCCGCGACATCGAGCTCGACGACCCATTCGAGAACATGGGCGCGCAGCTCCTCAAGGAAGTCGCGACCAAGACCGACGACGTTGCCGGTGACGGCACGACCACGGCTGTCGTGCTCGGCCAGGCGCTCGTCAGCGAGGGCCTTCGGGTCGTCACGGCCGGTGCCAACCCGATGGTCGTCAAGCGCGGGATCGAGGCCGCGGTCGACGCCGTCGTCGAGGAGATCAAGAAGCAGTCCCGCCCCGTCGACAACCGCGAGCAGATCGCGGCCGTGGCGGCGATCAGCGCCGCCGACCCCGAGGTCGGCGAGATCATCGCCGAGGTGATGGACAAGGTCGGCAAGGACGGCGTCATCACCGTCGAGGAAGGGCAGAGCCTCGGCCTCGAGAAGGAATACACCGAGGGCATGCAGTTCGACCGGGGCTATCTCTCGGCGTACTTCGTGACCAACCCCGATCGGATGGAGTCGGTCCTCGAGGACCCGCTCATCCTGATCACCGATAAGAAGATCTCGAGCGTCCCGGACATGCTCCCGGCGCTGGAGAAGGGCGTCCAGCAGGGCAAGCCCATGCTGATCATCGCCGAGGACATCGACGGCGAGGCGCTCGCCACGCTCGTCGTGAACAAGCTCCGCGGCACGATCTCCGTCCTCGCCGTCAAGGCGCCGGGCTTCGGCGATCGCCGCAAGGAGATGCTCCGTGACATCGCGACGCTGACCGGCGGCACGGTCATCAGCGAGGAGGTCGGGCGCAAGCTCGACTCCGTCACCGCTGAGGACTTCGGCACCGCCCGCCGCGTCGTGGCGACCAAGGACGAGACCACCATCATCGATGGCGGCGGCTCGGCCGACGCGATCAAGGGCCGCATGACGCAGATCAAGGCCCAGATCGAGGAGACGACCTCCGACTACGACCGCGAGAAGCTCCAGGAGCGCCTCGCCAAGCTGTCCGGTGGCGTCGCCGTGATCAAGGTCGGCGCGGCCACCGAGGTCGAGCTCAAGGAGAAGAAGCACCGCATCGAGGACGCCCTGTCGACGACTCGCGCGGCCGTCGAGGAAGGGCTCGTCGCCGGCGGTGGGACCACGCTCCTCCAAGCGATCCCGGCGCTCGACAAGGTGAAGCTCAATGGCGACGCCGGTGTCGGTGTCGACATCGTCCGCAAGGCGCTCGAGGCTCCTGCACGCCAGATCGCCGACAACGCCGGTGCTCCCGGCGAGGTGATCGTCCAGCACGTCAAGGGTCTCAAGGCGGGCGAGGGCTATGACGCCCTGACCGGCGACTACGGTGACCTGTTCAAGAAGGGCATCGTCGACGCCGCGAAGGTGACCCGCTCCGCGCTCCAGAACGCCGCCTCCATCGCCGCGATGGTCCTGACCACGGAGACGCTGATCACGGACATCCCGGAGAAGGAGAAGGCCGGCGCCGGTGCCGGTCACGACCACGGCGGCGGGATGGACTTCTAGTCGACCCGACCAGCGAAGCGAAGACCCCGGTGGCGACACCGGGGTCTTTTCGTACGCCCCGTTCTGCATACTCGACACGATCCATCTGGCACGAATGGAGGGCAGCGGGTGACGACGCGCGGTGTCGATCCTCGTGCGACTGATAACGTCGTCGACGCGACCTTCCTCCTCGAACGCGGGCGTCGCCGCGAGGAGCAAGGTGATGATCTCGGCGCCCTCGCGGACTTCGAAAGCGCTATCGAGAGGGCGCCCGGCACGGACGACCCCTCGACCGAGATCGCCGCTCGGGCGGGCGTCGTTCGCTTGCATCTCGCCGCAGGGCATGCCGTCGAGGTCGATGCGCAGCTCGAGCGCATCGAGGATCGCCTGACAACCGATCCGATCCGACCGATCGCGCGAGCGGAGGCCCTCATCGAGTGGGGTCTCGTCTTGATCGAGCGTGGCGAGGACGCCTCGACCCTGCTCGACGAGGCGTTCGCCCTAGCCACTCAAGAGCCCACCGACGCCCAGGCGCTGCGCGTCCGGGTCCGGGCGCTCGTCTACCAGGCGCAGGCCGAACGACTCCGTGGCGACTACCGTGCGGCGCAGACGACGCTCGAACGAGCGCTCACGATGGCCGAGCAGGGCCTAGGCCCTGAGTCACAGGAAGCGGCGGACGCCCTCAACGCGCTCGGCGTCCTCGGGAAGTTCGCCGGTGATTTCGAGGACGCCCAACGCGCCTACGAGCGTGCGGGGCGGATCATCGAGACCCGCTACGGGCCCGACCACCCCGACATGGCCGCGATCTACCACAACCTCGCCGGTCTGGCGCACGCTCGTGGTGACTCCGTATCCGCGGAACCGCTCGCGCGCCGGTCGGTCGAGATCCGCGAGCGCGCCTATGGGCAAAGCCATCTCGCCACGATCCTCGATCGCGCCGGGCTCGCCGCGATCCTGTCCGACCTCGGCCGGGACGATGAGGCGGCCGAGATGCTCGAGAAGGTGTTGCGCGATCTGGAAGCCTCGGTCGGCCCCGACCATCGCGAATACGCCGTGACGTTGAACAATCTGGCCGCCATCGACCAGCGGCGCGGCGACCTTGAGGCGGCCGAGCGACGCTACCGCCAGGCGCTGGAGATCAAGGAACGGACGCAGGGCCCGGACGCCCCGGCTCTCGCGACGACGCTGAACAACCTCGGGACGGTCCTCCGACGGCTGGGCCGGACCGATGAGGCGCGCGACATGTATCAGCGCGCGATCCGGCTGCTCGAGGGTGTCGTCGCTGACGATCACCCGACGTTGACGGCCGCGCGACGGAACTTCGCGCGCGTCGAGCCGTGAAGAGCTCATCTTTGAACAGTTCTCGGTGCCACGACGCCTATCCTGATGACGGACCCGACACGGGACCGAGCGACACGAGGGATGCACGATGAACGACCGGCTGATCTCTCCGGAGGACGAACCCGACGTCCAGGCCCACCGTCTGGCAGCGAATGACGACGAGACCGTCATCGAAGACGACCCGAAAGACGTCGAGGCCCACCGTCTGGCGGCGAACGACAACGAGATCGTCACGGAGGACGAAACCGCGGACGTCGAAGCACATCGGCTCGCCAGCAACGACGACGAGACCGTCGTCGGCGAGGACGATGTCGAGGCGCACCGCCTGGCCGCCAACGACAACGAGATCGTCACGGAGGACGAAACCGCGGACGTCGAAGCACATCGGCTCGCCAGCAACGACGACGAGACCGTCGTCGGCGAGGACGATGTCGAGGCGCACCGCTTGGCCGCCAACGACAACGAGACCGTCATCGACGACTGACCGGCGCGGCCGCCAGCGGCCGCTCCAGAGGGCCCACCTGGAGCTTCCGGCTCTCCCCGTCCGCCATACTCGGCGCAAGACCAGTGCGGACAGGGAGGGATGACATGGTCCGGATCCGGCGGTTCAACGTCGTGAAGACCTCGACGGTCGTGGCGTTGATGTACATGGTCGTCGTGGCGATCTTTGCGATCCCGTTCTTTCTATTCTTCGCGATCGCCGGCGTGTCGACCAACGGCGGGCCGACGCAGGGGCCGGGTGCGGCGGGTGCCGTCGCCGGGCTCGCCGTCGCGGTGGTCGCCGTCCTCTTTTACGGGCTGCTTGGTTGGGTCTTCACCGCGATCGCGTGCCTGATCTACAACCTCGTCGCCGGATGGGTCGGCGGGATCGAGGTAGAGGTCGACCGGCCCGAGCCGCCAGCGCCGCCACCCGCCTGGATGACCTCCGGGACCACGCCGCAGGCCCCGCCTGCCGCCGGGCCGCCATCGACGCCGGTGCCGTGACCGCGTAGATGCCGGCGTTTGACAGCCTCGGGCCGGCCGCGGACGCTGGCCACATGCGTCGCATCCCATCGCGCGTCATCGCGCCGCTCATCGCCGTGCTCGTCCTCGCCGCATGCCAGGGCCAGCAGGTCAACCTCCTCTCCGACCCGAACCAGATCCTCGCCGCCGCCGCGACGACCGCCGCGGGCGCCACGAGCGTCCATCTCGACCTGACAGCCGACGGGACCGTCTCGCTCGACCCGCTCGGCACGGGTGCCGGCACACCGATCGACCTGAGCGGCACCACCCTCAACGGAGACCTCGACCTCCAGAACGCCAAGACCCGCGCCACCTTCTCGGCGCCGGGTCTGCTCGGGTTGGCCGGCGAGGTCATCGTGGCCGATGCCATCTACCTCAAGTCGACGCTGACCGGACCGAAATACCGCTCGGTGCCGCTCACTGGCGAGTCGGAGCCACCGCTCAAGGGCCTGACCGACCTCCTCGCGCGAACGGACCTCGCCCCCACGAAGGGCGCCGACGCGCCATGCGCCGGCGGCACGTGCTACACGCTGACGATGACCCTCGACGCGTCGGATCTTGGCGCCATCGGTGGCGGTGCCGCCCTGCCGAGCGTTTTGCCCGTGCCGATCCCGCTGCCCGACGTCTCAGGCGCTGCCGTCGACCTGACGCTCCACATCGACCAGGCCACGACCCGCCTGTCCGATGCGACCGCGACGGTCGACCTCGGGGATACCGGCAAGCTCACGGTGCAGGGCACGTTCACGCGCTGGAACGAGCCCGTCACGATCACGCCGCCTCCGGCGGACCAGGTCGAACCCGCCGGCTGAGGGGCCGGGTAAGCCCACGCGGCGAACCCCGACCTAGAATGCGAGGGTGAGCCCCAGGAGCCGTCGCCGGACCGGCGATCCCACCCTAGACGACGCCCTCGGGACGCCCGGCACCGTCACGGCCGAAGTCTCGGATGCCATCCCGGACGAGCCGGAATGGTTGCGTGACGCGTCTGCGGCGACACCCGAGCGCGACCCCACGGCACCGCCGGCTCCGGCACCCGATCCCGAGGTCCTGGCCAAGCGTCGCGCCGAGCGCGAGTCGCAGATCCTGCGCGCACTCAACCCCGAGCAGTCCCGAGCCGTCACCACTACCGAAGGGCCGCTCCTGATCCTCGCGGGGGCGGGTTCCGGCAAGACGCGCGTACTCGCGCATCGCATCGCCTACCTCGTCGGGGTGAAGGGAGTCCCGCCGTTCCGCATCCTGGCCGTGACGTTCACGAACAAGGCCGCGTCGGAGCTGCGCGAACGCATCATCAGCCTGGTCGGCGAGGGAGGTCGGGACGTCCAGGCGGGCACGTTCCACGCGCTCTGCGCCCGAGTCCTTCGTCGGGACGGGGAGGCGATCGGCATCAGTCGACGCTTCGTCATCTACGACACGGACGACCAGCAGGCGCTGATGAAGCAGATCCTCCGCGAGGAGGACATGCCGCTCACCGGCGAGTTCCGGCCGAGCGTCGTGCTCGGCGCCATCAGCCGCGCCAAGAACGAGATGCTCGACCCGACGTTCCTCGCGGAGAACGCGGCGAACCACCGGGAACGCACCATCGCCAGGCTCGCGACGCGGTACCAGGAGCGTCTCAAGGCCGCTCGTGCGCTCGATTTCGACGACCTCCTGCTCGAGGCTGTGCGCCTGTTCGACGAGGCGCCCGACGTCCTCGCGAGGTACCAGGATCGCTGGCACTACCTGCATGTCGACGAGTACCAGGACACGAACCGTGCGCAATACCTGTGGGTCAGTGCGCTCGCGCGGAAGCGCGGCAACCTGGCGGTCGTCGGCGACGACGACCAGTCGATCTACTCGTGGCGTGGCGCCGACCTGCGCAACATCCTCGACTTCGAGCGCGACTGGCCGAATGCCACGGTCGTGAAGCTGGAGCGCAACTACCGCTCGACCCAGCTGATCCTCGACGCCGCCCATGCCGTCGTCTCCCACAACACGGCGCGCAAGGAGAAGAAGCTCTGGACCGATATCGCCGGCGGGCTGAAGATCCAGCGTTTCGAGGCGTACAACGAGGACGAGGAAGCCGAGTGGATCGCCCGCCAGGTCGAGGGCCTGATCGGCGGCCGCGGCACGGAACTCACCCGGCGCGCCGACGAGAGCGATGAGGACACGACGTTCCGGGCGCGCGACATCGCGGTGATGTACCGGATGAACGCCCAGTCCCGGGCGATCGAGGAATCGTTCCTGCGCTACGGGCTCCGCTACCAGCTCATCGGCGGCACGCGGTTCTACGCCCGACGCGAGGTCAAGGACGCCCTCGCCTACCTGCGCGTCCTCCGGTCGGACAGCGATAGCGTCAGCTTCGAGCGGATCATCAACGTGCCCGGCCGGTCGATCGGCGACAAGACCATCGAGGCCCTTCGGGCGGCCGCCGCGGCGACCGACGCGCAGACGGGCGAGCCGGCGACCTATTGGAGCGCCATCGAGCGCGGCGCCGGCGGCGAGATCCCGACCCTCGCACCGCGGACGAGGAACGCCCTCGCCGAGTTCGCCGCCCTGATCCGGCGTCTCCGGACGCGGGTCGGGGTTCTGCCACTCCCTGAGCTGCTCGACGAGGTCCTCGAGGCGTCCGGGTACCGCGCCATGCTCGCCGATGGCTCGGAGGACGGCGAGGACCGTTGGGCGAATCTACTCGAGCTGCGCTCGGTCACCACCCGCTACGACGACCTCGAACCGGAGGACGCGCTCGATCGCCTGCTCGAGGAGACGGCGCTCGTCGCCGACCAGGACGCGTACGAAGGAAACGCCGACGCGGCGACGCTGATCACGCTGCACGCCGCCAAGGGCCTCGAGTTCCCCGTGGTCTTCATCGCCGGCCTCGAGGAGGGCCTCTTCCCGCACAGCCGCGCGCTCGACGACGAACGCCAGCTCGAGGAGGAACGCCGACTGGCGTACGTCGGCATCACCCGCGCCAAGCGACGCCTCTATCTCTCCCACGCCTGGCGACGGGCCACGTGGGGGATGGGCCAGGCCTCGGTGCCGTCACGGTTCCTCCTGGAGATCCCCGCGGAGCTGATGATCGGACCGCGCCTCGGCGGCATCGACGAGCCCGAGCGTGAGCTCGACCTCGATCTGGTGTTCGGGTCCCGCCGCACGACCCGCTTCAACACGCCGACCCGCGGCCCCGGCCCGGCCTACCGGCAGGCGAGCGGGCGGCCAGGAGCGCCACCCGAGGGCGAGACGTTCCGCCCGAGTCGCGATCTGGCCGCCCGTCGCGAGGCGTTCGAGGCTGGAGCACCGTCGGGATCGCTCGGCGTGACACCGACGGCTGCGCCGGCGCGACCGCCGCGACCGATCATCCCTGGGGAGCGGCAGTTCCGGGACGGCGACCGGGTCCGCCATGGGCGCTGGGGCGACGGGATCGTCGTCACGTCCAAGCTGACGCGCAGCGACGAGGAGATCACGGTCGCGTTCAAGGACCCGACCGTCGGGCGCAAGACGATGCTGGCGAGCCTCGCGAACCTGGAGCTCGTCGGCTAGGGACGCGCGCGGCCGGCCTCCGCGCCTAAGACCGCGCGTCGGCCTCCACGAGGAGGCGGACGATCTCGTGCTGGCCGCGCGCTCGGGCATGAACCAGCGGCCGGACACCGTCGGCGTCCGCCCGGTCGACATCGGCACCGTTCTCGATGAGCAGCGCGACGACCTCCTGATGGCGCGGTCCGCCGTCCGACAGGAGGATCGCCTCGAGCAGCGCCGTCCAGCCGAGGCGGTTCACGTGGTCGACATCGATGTCCGTCTCGTTCAGGAGGTAGCGCACGATCTCGACGTGGCCGCGCTCCGATGCGGGGATCAAGGCCACACCGCCATACCGATTCGTGATCGTCGGGTCCGCCTCGGCCTCGTTGGCGACCTTGAGGACATCCAACAGGCCTTCGCGCCCGGCGTACAGCATCGGATTGTCGAGCGTCGCGTCCTGGGCATCCACATCCGCACCCGCCGCGAGGAGCCGCGCCAGGACCGGCGCGTGGCGGCCCCGGGTCGCCAGCATCGTCGCCGGCGTGCCCTCGGGATCGCGAGCATCGGGGTCGGCGCCGGCAGCAAGCGAGGCGTCGAGGGCCGCGAGGTCGCCGGCCATCGCGGCCTCAAGGAGGCGTCGATCCGCGTCTGATCCGGTCATCACCGAAGCGTAGCCGTCGGCGGCTAGGATGACGCGGTGGAGGACGTGGAAGCCCCGGCGCGCTCGGATCGGATCGACCTGACCCGGATCGTCGCGCTGCGAGAGTTCGAGGCGTTCGCCCGGCTCGCGATGGCGCCCGATGCCTTCGACTATGTCGCGGGCGGCTCCTGGGACGAGGAGACCCTCGCCGAGAACGACGCCGCGTGGCATCGCTACCTGTTGCGTCCGCGCGTGCTCGTAGACGTCTCGTCGGTCGACACCTCGGCACAGCTGCTCGGCAAACGATCGGCGATGCCGGTGGCCATCGCGCCGATGGCCGTTCACGCCCTGGCCCATCCCGACGGCGAGATGGCTACTGCACGAGCCGCGTCGGACGCCGGGATCCCGTTCACGCACTCAACGACGTCGAGCCGCTCCATCGAAGAGGTGGCGGCCGCCGCTCCCGACGGTCGGCGGTGGTTCCAGCTATATGTGCAGCGCGACCGGGGACGGACGCGCGAGCTCGTCGAGCGTGCGGCGGCGGCCGGCTATGAAGCCCTGCTGCTCACCGTCGACCTGCCGCGGCTCGGCTATCGCGAGCGCGATCGGCGGTCTGGCTTCGAGCTGCCGCCGCTCGGCAACTTCTCGCCGACCGCGCCCGCGACCCATGCGGCCGGGGCGCACGCGGCTGGCTTCGAGATGCTGGACGACCAGCAGGAGGTCGGGCTGACCTGGGACGACGTGGGCGCGATCCGGTCGTGGTCGAACATGGCGTTCGTGCTCAAGGGCATCCTCACCGAGGAGGACGCTCGGATCGCCGTCGAACACGAGGTCGACGCCGTCGTGGTCAGCAACCACGGCGCACGCCAGCTCGACCGGGTCGCGGCAGCGATCGACGTACTGGAGCGGATCGCCGACGCGGTCGCCGGCCGCACGGAGCTCTGGGTCGACGGCGGCGTCCGCCGTGGTCTCGACCTGCTGATCGCCCGGGCCCTCGGCGCGAGAGGCGTGCTCATCGGCCGGCCGATCCTGTGGGCGCTGGCGACCGACGGCGAGGCTGGGGTGGCCCGTGCTCTCGAGATCCTGCGCGAGGAGTTCGAGGTCGCACTGACGTTGCTCGGCACCCCGACGCCGGACGCGATCACCCGCGGCCACGTCGAACGAGCCGTCTCGCTACCCTCAGAGGGATGACCGTCCAGCTCCCGCCGGTCGACCCGTCGCTCGTCGAGACGGCCGCTGCGCTCGATATCGAATCGGCCACAGCGCGCCACGCCGAGCTCGCCGCGATCATCGACCGCGCGAATCTCCTGTACCACGAGCAGGACGCGCCCGAGATGTCCGACGCCGAGTACGACCAGCTCTTCCGTGAGCTCGTCGCGCTCGAGACCGCCTACCCGGAGCTGATCACCGAGGAGTCGCCGACTCAGCGCGTCGGCGGAGCCCCGACCGGCGAGGTGTTCGACGAAGTCCGCCATCGGCGACCGATGCTCAGTCTCGCCAACGCGTTCAGTCACGACGAGCTGCGCGCCTTCGATACGCGCGTGCGGCGCGGCCTCGGGCTGCCGCCGGCGCCGGAACCCGCTGACGAGCTGCGCTACGTCGCCGAGCTCAAGATCGACGGACTCGCGGTGACGCTCCGCTACGAGCGAGGGCGGTTCGTCCAGGGCGCGACGCGCGGCGACGGCACCACCGGCGAGGACGTGACGCCGAACCTGCGCACGATCGGGGTCATCCCGGACCGGCTGCGCGAGTCGGCCACAGCAGACGTCCGTGGCGAGGTCTTCATGCCCAAGGCCGAGTTCGTGCGCATCAACGGTGAGCGCGAGGAGGCCGGACTGCCGCTCTACGCCAATCCGCGCAACTCCGGCGCCGGCTCACTCCGCCAGAAGGATCCGGCGGTCACGGCGAGCCGCCTGCTGTCCTTCTGGGCATATCAGTTGCTCGAGGAGGGCGACGGGCGGTTGAGGAGCCAGGCAGCCGCGCTCGATCGCATCACGGAGCTCGGGCTGCCGGGCAATCCTGACCGGGAGGCCGGCCTCGACATCGAGGGCGTGATCGCCTTCACCGAGACGCTGGCGCGAGGCCCGCCACGAGCTGCCGTACGAGACCGATGGGGTGGTGGTCAAGGTCGACCGCTTCGACCTGCAGGACCGGCTCGGGATGGTGAGCCGGGCCCCGCGCTGGGCGATCGCCTACAAGTTCCCGCCCGAGCAGGTCGAATCGAGCGTCGAGGACATCGTGCCGTACGTGGGCCGGACCGGGACCCTCACACCGGTCGCTCATCTGACGCCGACCAAGGTGGCCGGATCGACCGTGGCGCGAGCCACGCTGCACAACCTCGATGAGATCCGGCGCAAGGACATCCGGATCGGCGACCATGTGATCCTCCAGAAGGCGGGCGACGTCATCCCGGAGGTCGTCCGGCCGCTCGTCGACAAGCGCACCGGCGAGGAGCGCGAGTTCGCCATGCCCGCGGAGTGCCCGGTGTGCGGCACGGCGGTCGTCCAGGACGAAGGCGCCGTCCGTGTCTATTGCCCGAACCCCGCGTGCCCGGCACGCGTCTCGCAGGAGCTGTCCCATTTCGTCGGGCGCGGCGGGATGGACATCGAGGGGGCCGGCTGGAAGGTCCTCGAGCAGCTGCTCCAGCGCGGCATGGTGAAACAGCGCGGGGACTTCTACCGGCTGTCGGTCGAGGACCTCGAGTCGCTCGACCGGTTCGGGCGCAAGAGCGCTGAGAACCTGCATCGCGCCATCCAGAAGGCGCGACGCCGGCCGCTCGCCCGGATCCTCAACGGGTTGGGCATCCCGCAGGTCGGGGAGCAGACCGCGATCGACCTGTCGAACTGGCTCGTCGAGCAGGTGCCGGCCGGCGACGGCTGGCTGGATCGCGCCGCCGCGCTTCTCGAGGAGACCGGACCCGAGGCGTATGAGGCGGTCTACGGCGTTGGACCCACGGTCGCGACCAGCCTGGCGGCCTATTTCGGGCCCGGTGGGCCGGGTGGCGACGTCCTGCGGGACCTCGCGTCCGCCGGCGTAGAGGCGGAGCTCCCCGTGCCGCGCCCGGCCGACGCCTCCGAGGGGCCACTGATGGGCAAGACGGTGGTGGTCACGGGGACCCTACCCGGCTTCAGCCGGCAGGAGGCCGAGGAGGCCATCCGGGCCGCCGGCGGCAAGCCCGGTGGCTCCGTGTCCAAGAAGACCGACTACGTGGTGGCCGGCGAGTCCGCCGGATCGAAGCTCACGAAGGCCCAGGAACTGGGCGTACCGGTGCTCGACGAGGACGGCTTCCGCGGGCTCCTCGCCGGCGAGACGACCTGAAGAAGGGGAACGATGACGCACCCGAACATCGAGTTCATGCGGCGCTACTCGGAGACGCTCACTGCCGGCAAGGCGGCCGATGTGCTGCCGTTCTTCGCCGAGGACCTCGTCCTCCACATCCCGGGCCGGAGCCCTCACGCCGGGACGTTCCGCGGCCAGGACGCTGTGCTGTCCTACTACACGCGGGTCTTCCGTGACACGGATGGCCGCTTCCAGCCGCTCGGGGTCGACGACATCCTCGCCAGTGACACCCATGCGGCGAGCCTGGTCCGCTGGCGGGTCGAGCGGAACGGCCGCGAGCTCGAGATCGACCGGGTCGTGATCTACCGGATCGAGCGACGAGAAGATCGCCGAGATCTGGGTCCGCGACTGGGACCAGTACGCGTACGACGAGCTGTTCGCCGACGCCGCGCCTGAGGGCGTCGAGCCGGTGGCCGAGGGCGGCTGAGCGGCCACCCGCGCCGAACAGATCAGCGCCGACCCGTGGCGTAGCGCTCCATCAACTCGGTCACGGCGACCCGCGCCGCCTGCCATTCCGGCTGGTCACCCAGGATCACGCCCTCCGTGCCGAACCGGCGGATCTGGGTCATCGCGGTCACGATCAGGTCGTGCGCGAGCTGGCGGTTGCGACCGGCCTCGACCTGTCCCGTCACGAGGTAGCGCCGGACCGTGTCGAACGGTGCTGTCCAGCGGCCCCATCGGATCTTGTCGCCCTCACGTAGCGTCTCGAGCCACTCGTCGTCGCCGACCGGGTGGCGGTCGTGCTCGGCCATGTGATGGCGCAGGTCGACCCGCAGACCGGGGAGCTCGAGGCTGTCGGTCCGGCCGTCGTCGTCGACCGTCCGGTAACAGATCGGACAGGTCGGCAGCTCGGCGAAGGCGCGCGGGGCATCACCGTATGGGAGACCGCAGCGTCGGCAGAACGTGGCGTCGGGACGTGCGGCGGGCATACCGCACTGGAGGCAGGACGTCGAGATCACGGACGCTAGGTTCGCGGTCCGTCGCCGTGGGGACCATCCCACCATCGGTATGACGGGGCGGGACCCTTGGGTCAGCCGACGGCGTGGTTGAACTGGCCCCAGATCTGCTCGGGATGCCAGGTCATGGGCTGCCCGCGGATCGAGTCGCGGTGCTCGCCACGCCTCCGTCCAGCCGTCGCGTTCGAGGGCCTCGGCTCCGGCCTCGTTCTCGATGAGGATGCCGCAGCGGACCCGCTTGTCATGGACGCTGGCCCGTCGCCGCGCGCGGAGCAGCGTCAGCGCATCATCCATGTCGGGCGCGACGGTGGCGCCACCGCCCCACGGCGCGCGCGCCAGGAAGCCATGGACCTCGTCGTCATCGCCCTCGAGCACGCGCGTGCCGTCGGGTGTCGTCAGGGCCGACAGCAGGGTCCGCCGGTCCTCGCCCGTGGCGACAGCGTCGAGATGGCCGATCCTCTCGAGGTCGGCGGCCTGGAACCGACGGACGCGGTCGATCGGGCCAGGGTCGCCGGCCTTGGGGCCCAGGCCCGGCGCCTCGAAGGTGCGATACCAGGTCTGCACCTCGAACCCGAGGCGCTCGTAGAGCGGCCGGCCACGGTCCGTGGCGACGAGCACGAGGGTGCGCGATCCAGCCATCGCAGCCGCGTCGACGACCGCGTCCGTCAGAGCCGTACCGAGGCCGTGCCTGCGGTGGCCGGGTGCGACCCAGATCGTCCCGATCCAGGCGATCGGCCCGTTCACGGTCGCCACGCCACTGCCGACGATCTCGCCGTCGGCAGCGGCCACGAACGGGTGACATGCCTCGTTGGCGACCGCGAACTCGAACCAGGCGCGCCGGTCGCCGAACCGGTCGGCGAGGATCGCGGCGACGGTCTGGTCGATGTCGGCAAGGGTCATCGGCCGCAGGCGCGGGGTGGGGGACACGCGGCTATCATCGGGCGCATGGCCACCTTGTCGCGCAGCGACGTCGAACACGTCGCGTATCTCGCCCGCCTCGGCCTGACCGAGGATGAGCTGGGGCGGCTCGAGGGGCAGTTGAACCACATCCTCGACCAGTACGCGATCCTGGCCGACGTCCCGACCGATCACATCGCCCCGACGGCGCAGACCATCGAGCTCGAGAACATCCTGCGCGACGATGTCGCCCGGCCGTCTCTGCCCCGGGAAGCCGTGCTGGCGAATGCGGCCGAGCACGACGAGGCATCCATCATCGTGCCCGCCATCCTCGGCGCCGGATGATCGAGCTCACTCGGCTGCACGGCCATCACATGGCCGCGCGCCTCCGGCGTGGCGACGTGTCCTCGAGAGAGCTCACCGAGGCACACCTCGACCTCGCCGAGCGGCAGGATCACGGCCTGCACGCCTGGCTTTCGATCGATCGCGACCGAGCGCTGGCCGAGGCCGATCGCGCCGATGCGCGTCTCCGGGAGGCACGCGCCGGCGCCGATGATGCGATGGAGCGCCTGCACCCGATGCTCGGCATCCCGGTCGCGCTCAAGGATCTCGTCTCGGTCGCGGGCGGCCAGTGCACGGCCGGCTCGAGGATCCTCGAAGGATATCGTGCGCCGTACGACGCCCACATCACGGAGCGCCTGCGAGAGGCGGGGGCGGTCATCCTCGGCAAGACCAACATGGACGAGTTCGCGATGGGCTCGTCGACGGAGCACTCGGCGTTCGGGCCCACGGGGAACCCGTGGGCCCTCGACCGGGTTCCCGGCGGATCGAGCGGCGGCTCCGCGGCGGCGGTGGCCGCCTTCCATGCGCCCGTATCGATCGGGACCGACACCGGCGGCTCGATCCGTCAGCCCGCCGCGCTGACCGGGATCGTCGGGCTCAAGCCGACCTACGGCCGGGTCAGCCGCTACGGGATCGTCGCGTTTGCCAGCTCGCTCGACCAGATCGGCCCGTTCGCGCGCGACGTTCGGGATGCGGCGGCGCTGCTGCACGCGGTCGCCGGGCGCGATGAGCGCGACTCCACCTCGTCACCGGAGCCCGTGCCCGACAGCCTGATCCACCTGACGGCGTCCGACGATGAGGCGGCCGCCGCGCTTCGCGGCAAGCGCCTCGGCCTCCCACGCGAGTACTTCGTCCCCGGGATGGAGCCCGGTGTCGAGACCAGGATCCGCGAGGCGGTCGCGGCGCTGGAGGCCGCCGGGGCGACGATCGAGGAGGTCTCGCTCCCACATACCGAGTACGGCCTGGCGACGTACTACATCGTCGCGCCCGCCGAAGCGTCGGCGAACCTCGCCCGGTACGACGGGATCCGCTACGGGCCGAGACTCGGCGAGGGCCGGGACGTCCTCGGGGATTACCTCGCCACGCGCGGCAACGGCTTCGGTCCGGAGGTCAAGCGCCGGGTCATGCTGGGCACCTATGCCCTCTCGGCGGGCTACTACGACGCCTATTACCTCAAGGCGCAGAAGGTGCGCACCCTGATCAAGGGCGACTTCGATGCGCTCTGGGCACAGGGCTTCGATGCGCTCGTCGCGCCCACCTCGCCGACCGTCGCGTTCCGCTTCGGGGCACGTCTCGAGGACCCGGTCTCGATGTACCTGTCCGATGCGTGCACATTGCCGGTGAACATGGCCGGGCTGCCGGGGATATCGATCCCGACCGGCCTGTCGGAGGGACTGCCGGTCGGGCTGCAGTTGATCGGGGCGCCGTGGTCCGAGGCGCGGCTGTTCGAGCTCGCCCGCGGCTACGAGGCGATCACCGCCGAGGCCGATTGGCGCGGTCAGGAGCCGACGGAGCTGCCGCTCCTGGACGATCCCTCGACGCCGACGCCGGCTGAGCGGATGGCCGCCATGGCGGTGGTCGACCGGTAGTCCTTTCGGGTCCTCGGTCCTCGCCACGACCATCGATTACCATGCCCTCGTCCTGATCCAGCGGCCACCGTCACGGCCGCGAACCGTCACAGTCAGGGGGATCCTGTGGAGCCGTCCGTCGCCGTCCTCTTCATGTCCGGGATCATCCTCACCATCGTCGGCTCGGGTCGTGCCGTCGCCATCCGGATGGGCCGAGGGGTCGTTGCCGACGACCGTGGTGGCACGCAGCTGATCCCGGTCCGCGTCCGACCGGACGTCGCCCGCCTGCTCTGGCTGGCCGTCGGCCTGTACGGCCTGTTCCTTGCCACGGCCGGGGTCGCGTTCGGCCGCTAGCCGCCAGTCGGGCGAACGACGCCCGATAGCGTCCCCTCCACACACCACCACCCTCTCGATCGCCCGGAGCGGGCGCTATCCGCCCGTGCCCGACGCTCGTCGGACTGCAGACGTGATCGATCAGCACTCCGATCGTCAGTGGCCTGCGGCGCCGGACCTCCGGCGCCGCAGCGCGTCCTCGATAGACCAGATCGCAAGCGGGCGGAGGTAGATCGACGCCCGGAAGTTCCCCTCCGCGTCATATGCCTCGGGCGTCCGGAACCACAACCCGCGCTCGTAGGTGACCTCGGCCGCGCCACGTGCCGTTTCCCAGCCTTCGTCGACCAGGCCGCGGCCGATCATGAACGCCGCCAGCGCGTAGGTCGTGCCGACCCACACCTCGGCCGACTGCTCGCTCGACGTGTCCACCGTCCCGTCTGGTCGCATCCCGTTGACTGCGCCCATCCGGCCGCCACCGAAGCGACAGACGTTGTGGGCGTGGATCGTCATGAGTGCCTCGTCGACCCGGTCGGCGGGGACGAGATCGCCGAGTCCCGTGACGTCCGCATACCACTGGCCGCACAGCTGATCCGCCATGATGCTGTCGGAACTCGGTCCGCCACCGTCGTCATAGGCGAAGTAGTGGCCGCGCCAGAGTCGCCGATCGAAGGCGACCTGTGCGCGTTCGAACCAGCCGGCCCAGCGTCGCTCAGCCTCGCCATCGCCGAGGCGGCGGGCCATCGCCTCCGCCGCCGCGGTCGCGGCGAGCCATAGGGAGCCACCGTAGGCGGACGGACCGCGCATCGGCCACGTGTCGTACGTCTGGTCGGGTTCACCCTCGTGCTCGGGCAGCCCGTCCCCGTCGCGGTCGGCCTGCCCCAGCCGCCCAAGGACCGCTTCGACCGCCGGGTACACCTCGCGGATCAGGGCATCCCCGGCCGGGCCGGCAGCGACCGCGTCGCGCCACGCCTGGAGGACGAACTTCGGGCCGAGGTCCTTCCATCCGTTGACGTCCTGGAACCGATACCAGTTCGGGCGGTGGAAGGGATCGTCGCCCGGGCCGCCGACATCGTGCGGCACCGCTTCCGCGATCTTCCGCGGGGCGTCGCGGCCGGATGCCTGGATCCGGACGGTCGTCGGGTCGTCGATCGCGATCGTGGCGTGCAGATCGCGGATGCCGCGCAGCTCCAGCTCGGGGAAAAGCTCGAGCAGCGCGAACGACGCGTAGAAGTCGACGTCGACCGTGTCGTAGAACGGGTAGTCGACGCACTCGAGCAGCGCGAACCGGCCGACGTCGTCGGGTGAGGGGAGGGGACCGTCGACCTCGCCCGCCTCCCAGAACGTGCCCCCATCCACCAGGAAGTACAACTCGTTGAACAGCGCCGCGCGATACCACACCGGCCGCTCCGCGTCGTCCAGGATCGGCCGCTGCCACGCCTCGATCGCCTCGCGCCACGATCTTGCTTGCTCGAGGGCATGGGCCGCGAGGTCCCACGCGCGGTCGCCCGAGCGCCCCCAGTCGCGCGTGTAGCGCTTCCACCAGCGACGCCCGGCACCGAACTCGACCATGGGCAGGTCCCACGCCAGCGCGAAGCGGACCGACCGTCGTTCGCCCGGCCCGAGGCGCGTCGTCGCGGAGATGGCGGCGCCCGCCGGCCCGGCCGTGGGGGAGTCGGCGCGGGCCGGCGAGGCCGGGTCGAGGCGTCCGTCGGTGGCGAAGTCGGCCCAGAGATCCGTGTCGCCGTGCGGGTCGAAGGTCGGTGCGATCGACAGCGCCCAGCCGTCGGAGACGCGTGCCGTGAGGGCTAGCGTCCCCCGGAGCGCGGTCGGCGCGCTGTCGCCAGGATCCCCGAGCACGACGCCCTCGGTCGCGGACTCGCACCGCACGCCGTGGGCACGGCCAGGTGCCTGCCCGTGATGGGGGCCACCGGGCGGGTCGGCGAAGGTCGCCATGATCCCGACCGTCACCGGCTCGGGCCCCGGGTTCTCGACCCACCACTCGAAGACGCCGACGGGGAGGGCGCTCGCCTCGAGGTCGCCGGCGATGACCGGCGACAGTTGCTCGCCGATGAGCCGTACGCCGACGGCATCCGCCTCGAACGTCTGCCACGCCCGGGGGAACAGGGCGTGATAGGTGCCACCGCCGACGGGCAGATCCCAGCCCCACGCCGGCAGGTCGTCCCCCGGCGGTCGCACGGCGAGGACGGTCGCCTTTGTCGATCCGTCTTCCCGGCCGACGAACAGCGAGAACCCGTCGGCGAGGACCGGCTCGAACCGGTGGCGGCCGACGTCGAGATGCCAGCGCGCGACGTCGCCGCGGAACGTCCGCCCGATGCTCCCCGTCCCGAGACCGCCGATGGGCACGCCGGCCCATTCGCCGTCGTCGATCATCGGCACGTCGACCCGTGGCCTTCCGACGGTCGGACACGATTCGCCGATCGGTCGCCGCCAGGCGACGTCGGGGATGACGGGCCAGTCGACGTCGGTCCGGTCGGCCTCCTCGACCGTCACCTCGCGCTCGTCACTTCTCGACCCCGGTCACCACCACTGTGCGCATGAACGCGCGCTGGGCGAGGAAGAACACGATCACCGGCACGGCCATCGTCAGCAGGGCCGACGCCTGGATGAGGGTCGGCTGGCTGGCGTACAGGGCGTTGTACTGCTGGATGCCGATCGCGAGGGGCTGCAACTCGGGCTTGCTCGCCAGGTACAGCAGCGGGACGAAGAAGTCGTTCCAGGCGAAGAAGAAGTGGAACAGGGCGACAGCGGTGATCGCCGCGATCGACTGCGGCACGATGATCGAGCGCAGGACCCGGAACGGCCCGGCGCCGTCGATCATCGCCGCTTCATCGAGCTCGCGCGGGATGGACATGAAGTACTGGCGCAGCAGGAAGACGTTGTAGGCGTTCGCGAAGCAGTGCGGGATGATCAACGGCAACCAGGTGCCGTTCCAGCCGAGCCAGGTGAAGATCACGTACTGCGGCAGCAGGGTGACCTGGAACGGCAGGATGATCGTCGCGAGCAGGATGACGAAGAGCGCGTTCTTGAAGGGGAACCGGAACCGCGCGAAGCCATACGCGACGAGCACTGACGACGCGACCGCCCCGATCGTGCTCAGCAGGGCGATCCCGAACGTGTTGCGCAGGAGGCGCGGGAAGTTCAGCTGGTTCCAGACCGTCGTGAAGTTCTCGATGAGGGGCGAGAACGTCCACGCTTGCTCGAGCGTGCGCCAACGACCCTGCCATTCGATAGGGGTCGCGCTCGCGTCGTTCGGGTCGATGAAGGTGCTCGACTCGCGCCCCGCATCGATGAGCATGAGCTGGCGCGTCGTGCCATCCGGGAACGGGACCGTGTAAAGAGGGTAGGTCTTGCCCTCGTACGTCGCGGTCAGTGGCGCCGCCGGCCATGCGGGAGCGTTGGCATCGGACACCTGGGATGGCTGCTGGAACGAGGTCGTGACCATGTACAGCAGCGGCAGGAGGTACGCGCCGACGACGATGACGGCAAGCATCGTCACCGACGCCTTGGCCAGGTAGCGTCGGTACATCCGGGCGACCGGGCTCGGGTCTGCGAACGCGCGCTCCGCGGTGACCGTGCCGACTTTCGTCATCGATCGCCGCCGGCGTAATAGACACGATTCCGCGTGAGCCAGAACAGCGCCAGGGTCAGCAGCAGGACGATCGCGAACAGCAGCCACGCGATCGCGGAGGCGTAGCCCATCCGGCTGAACCAGAAGGCTTCGCGGAACAGCTCGAGGTTGATGAACAGGGTGGCGTTGTTCGGGTCACCGTTGCCGTTGCTGAGTGTGTAGATCTGTGTGAAGTACTGGAACGTCGCGATCACACAGATGATCAAGTTGTAGAGCAGGATCGGGGAGATCAGCGGGATGGTGATCCGGCGCAACGTGGTCCATGCACTCGCACCGTCGATCCTCGCGGCCTCGTACAGCTCGCTCGGGACGGCCTGCATGCCGCCGAGGTTGATCAGCATGAAGTTGCCGATCCCCCACAAGCCGATCAGGGCGAGCGCCGGGTAGATCCACACGTCGCTGTTCGTCCAGTCCGGGCCAGCGATGCCAACCGACCGGAGGATCTCGTTGAGCCAGCCGGTGTTCGGGTTCAGGAAGCCGATCCAGACCAGCGTCGAGGCGACGAGCGGGATCATCATCGGCATGTACACGAGCGTCCGAAGCACGCCCTTCCCGACCAGGCGCGGGTTGTTGAGCAGGAGCGCGAAAGCGAGGCTCCCGAGCATCGTCAGTGGCACGAAGAACAGGGCGAACTTGAACGTGGCGACGATCGACGTCGCGACCAGCGGATCCCGGGTCATCCGGACGTAGTTGTCGAGGCCCACGAACCGCACTTTTTCGGCCGCCAACAGGTTGAAGTCCGTCAGCGACATGACGAACGAGGCGACCATCGGTCCGGCCGCGAACACTGCCAGGCCGATCAGCCACGGGCCGATGAAGACGAAGCCCCACAGGGCCTCGCGGAAGGCCGGGCCACGGAACCTGCTCGGACGGCCCGCCGAGGCTTCCGTCATGCGGAGGGTCCTGGTGGTGTCGGCCATGGTCCGGTCAGGCTCCCTGCGGGGTCGGGATCTGGCTGAGTTCGACCTCCCGGGCGGAGGAGAATCGCCCGGGAGGTCGCAGGAGGAGCGAGTCTATTCCGGAGCCGCGTCGAAGATGCCCTGCAACTCCGTTTGCAGCTTCGTCAGCTCGGCATCGGTGTCGAGCTCGCTCGTCCGATACGCGTTGCCAAGGGCCTGGAGGGCCTTCTTGGCCTTGGCGTAGTCGGGCATGTACGACTGATGGTTGGGGATGTCCGGATACGACAGCATCGCCTGCGGCACGGCCCAGTCGATCGTGACGTCGGGATACTGCTTGTTGATCGTGTCGAAGAACGCGTCCTGCTTGGACGGATCGGCCGGGAAAGCCCCGTAATTCGCCAGCAGTGCACCTGAATTGACCAGCACGGTCAGGGCCTTGAAGGCCTCTTCCGGGTGCTTCGTCGACTTGAGCAGGCTGAAGGTGTCCGCATGGAGCTTCGCCGTCGTCGTGCCGTTGTATGACGGCGCGACCGCGACGCCCCACTCGAAGTCGCGCTCTCGCCGGCGGGGCCGGGTTGATGCAGCACATGTACCAGCTGTGGGTCTCGGCCATGGCCAGGTTGCCCGTGGAGAACTCATTGTCGGGACCGAGCAGGTCGCTGCGGATCTGCGCGTACGTCGGGATGAAGTGGTCCTTCCAGACCCCGTTGCTGTACCACTCGAGACCTGTCTTGAGCGGATCCGGGATCTGCGCGGTCTTGCCATCGTCACCGACGACCGAGAACGCCCCGAAGATGGTCGACTCGGCGACCGGGTTGTTGTCGGCCCACTGGGAGTCAAACCCCCACTGGACGATGCTGTTCGCGTCGAAGTCGCTGCTCGTGGCGTCGTTGCCATTCTTGTCGACCGTGAGCTTCATGCCCAGCTGTCGGACGGCTTCCATGTCCCACGTCTTGCCCTGGTACTGCTCGCCGACCTTGGTCGGCGGGTAGGGCAGGTCGGCTTCATCGAACAGGTTCTTGTTGTAGTACATGAACGACGGGTAGGTCGCGAACGGGAGACCGATCATCGCGTCGTTCTCGCCCATCTTCCAGAACTCGACGAGCTTCGGATCGATGTTGCTCATGTCGAAGTTCTGTGACGTGACGAGATCCGACAGGTCGAGGATCTGGCTGCGGAAGATGTTGAGGCCCTCGACGCCGACCGGACCGATGATGTCCGGCGCGTTGCCGGCAGCGATCTCGATCTGCAACTGGTTGGATGCCACCCGGTTGTCGTAGATCTCGACCGAGAGGTAGACGTCCTTCTGGCTGTTGTTGAAGTCGTCGGCGACCTTCGTCTCGGCGGCGATCTGATCGGGCTTGCCGCCGGTGCCCAGGCCGATGAACCAGCGGATCACCTTGCCGCCATTGGGGCCCGGGGCGTCCGCGTTGATCGGCGCCGGCGTGATCGCGACCTCGGATGGTGCAGCCGATGCCGCGGGCTGACTTGCCTCCGCGCTGGGCGCGGCGCTCGGAGTGGACGTGCCGCACGCAGCGGCGATGAGGCTGATCAAGCTGACAAGGACGAGACCCCGTCTCATCCCGGCGACTCGATGTTCCATCGACCGTTTCCTCCTCCGTTCTGTCTCCATTCGAGGCTGTTGTGACGGTGACGACAAGCGATGGCGATCGTGGTTCGTCAGGGCATGGCCCTCCCCGCACTCGAGGCGCGCGCGATGAGCTCCGTGGTCAGGACGATTCGGCGTGGGACCCGGCCGTTCTGCTCGATGCTGCCGGCCAGGAGATGCACCATCTCGCGGCCCATCTCCTCGATGGGCTGGCGCACGCTGGAGAGGGTGGGGCGAGTCGTCGTGGCGATCGGCGAGTCGTCATATCCGACGAGGGCGACGTCCTCGGGCACCCGCCGGCCGGCTGCCTGCAGCACGCCGAGCGCGGCCACGGCCATCAGGTCCGAGGCGCAGAAGACGGCGTCGAGGTCCGGGCGTTCGCGGAGGAGGCGCTCCATGGCGGCCTCGCCACCGGTCTGGGTGAAGTCGCCGGTCGCGATGAGGCCTTCGTCGATGTCCATGTCGGCGTCGCTGAGCGCATCGCGGTAGCCGGCGAGGCGGTCGATCCCGGCGACCATGTCGCTCGGCCCGGCGATCGTGGCGATCCGGCGATTGCCACGTTGGATGAGGTGGTTCGTGGCGCGGCGCGCCCCGTCACGGTTGTCCGCGTCGACGAAGTCGACGTCGACCCCATGCGTCGGCCTGCCGAGCACCACGATCGGGATGCGGCGGGTTGCCAGCTGTTCCGGCAGCGGATCGTCGCCGTGGAGGCTGACGAGGATCACGCCATCGACGTGGCCCGCGGTGAGGTAGCGGAACGTTCGCTCCTCGTCGTCGGCGTCGTCCGGCATCAGCAGGACCAGCTGAAGGTCGCGGACCGACAGTGCCGCCGAGATGCCGCGGACGATGCGGGGGAAGAACGGGTCGCTGAACAGGCGGCTCGACGGCTCGGTGATGACGACCGCGATCGAGTCGCTGCGCCGAGTGACCAGGCTGCGGGCCGCCCGGTTGGGGACGTAGCCGAGGCGGTCGATCGCCCGCTCGACGTTCCGTCGGACGTCCGGGCTGACCTTGGGGGAGCCATTCACGACCCGCGACACCGTGGCGCGCGACACCCCGGCGACACGAGCGACCTCGTCGAGCGTCGCGACGGGCTTCGCGGGGATCGGCTCGAGCTGGGCCATGGTCGATGGGTGGCCTCTTTGGGTCCCGTGGTTGCTCTCGTTGTGAGAGCGCTCTCACGTTCCGGGAGGCACCATAACACCGGTTGTCAAGAGAGCGTTTACAAAGTCGATTGGCGTCGTGCTTGCTGCTCGCTGTTGCTTGCCAGGCAACGAAACGAGCTCGAGGGACCGGATGCGCGGTCGTCGACGCCCCAACGTTGACTGCCAGGCAACAAGGTGGGCTAAGGTAGCCGGATCCGCGGTCCTCGACGCCCCAACGTTGACCGCCGGGCAACGAACGCCTCGGCCGTCGCGGCTCCTATGCGAGACTGACGGCGATGTCCGTCGAAACGACAGCGGCAAGCACGACCAGTCCCGTCCTCGAGCGCTACGAAGCGGTCATCGGGATCGAGGTCCACTGCCAGCTGCGGACCGAATCGAAGATGTTCTGTTCCTGCGCGACCGCGTACGACGCTGCGCCCCCGAACACGCACGTCTGCCCCGTCTGCCTCGGGCTTCCCGGCGCGATGCCGGTCATCAATCGGCGCGCGGTCGAACACGTCCTCGCGACCGGTTTGGCGATCGAAGCCACGATCCCGGATGCCACCCGCTGGGATCGCAAGAACTACTTCTATCCCGACCTGCCCAAGGGCTACCAGATCAGCCAGTACGACCTGCCGCTGGCCTCCGCCGGACGCCTGACGGTCGATACGTCCGAAGGCCGGGTGACGATCGGCATCACCCGCGCGCACCTCGAGGAGGACACGGCGAAGCTCGTCCACGCGACGCGCGACGACGGCCGCAAGCTAAGCCTCATCGACTTCAACCGGTCCGGCGTACCGCTCATGGAGATCGTCACCGATCCCGATATCCGCACCGCGGAGCAGGCCCGCCGCTACGCCGAGGAGCTGCAGCTGCTTCTGCGCACCATCGGGGCATCCGACGCCGATATGGAGCGTGGACAGATGCGGGTGGAGGCCAACGTCTCGCTGCGACCGCTGGGCACCGAGGCGTTCGGCATCCGGGTCGAGGTCAAGAACATGAACTCGTTCCGGTCGGTCGAACGGGCGATCGGGCACGAGATCGAACGCCAGGCCGCCGCCCTCGACGCGGGCGAGTCACTCAGCCTGGAGACCCGTGGCTGGTCGGATGACCAAGGCGCGACCTACCACATGCGCTCGAAGGAGACCTCGGACGACTACCGCTATTTCCCCGAGCCCGACCTGCCGCCCCTCCACGTCGATCCGGAGTGGCTCGACCGGCTTCGCGCAGACATGCCGGAGCTGCCGGCTGCCCGGCGAGTGCGGTTCCGCGAGGGGCTCGGCCTCGGTCCCTACGACGCGAACGTCCTCGTCGCGGATCGCGACGCCGCGGCCCTGTTCGAGGCAGCGCTGGCCGCCGATCCGGCCGCATCACCCAAAGCGGTCGCGAACTGGGTCACCGGGGAGTACCTGCGTCTCCGGAACGCAGCGACCGCAGATGCGCCCGTGCGGGTGGACCCGAAAGAGCTCGCGGCCCTGGTCCGCCTCGTGGACGAGGGTGGGATCTCGCGGGCCAACGCCAAGGAAGTCCTCGCGGAGCACGTGACGACGGCGAAGCAGGTCGCGGGCATCGTCGCCGACCGGCGGTTGACGCAGATCTCCGACACGAGTGCCCTGGGGACGGCCGTCGACGAGGTCCTGGCGGCCAACCCCAACGCTGTCGCGGACTACAAGGCAGGCAAGACCCAGGTAGTCGGGTTCCTCGTCGGTCAAGTCATGAAGGCGACCAAGGGCCAGGCTGACGCGTCGGCGGTTCAGACCCTCGTGCGGGAGCGGCTCGACACGTGAGCCTGGTCAACATCGTCTTCTGGCTATTCGGTATCGCGCTGATGGCCGTCGGGTATGCGCGCTTCCGCGGTCCTTGGGCGCGCTACCGAGGTCTGCGCGACCAGCAGGCGAACATCGATCGATACGAGGCGTGGCGGGGCGGCCTCCGTACCGCCGAGGACGGCCCGACTGGCGCGTCCGTCGCGATGGCGATGGCCCGACGCGAGGCTCAGGTCGCCGGGATCATCGTGATCGCCGGCGTCCTTGTCTTCGCCCTCGGGTTCATGTTCCGCTAGGGGCGCTCCGCCCCGAGCAGCGATCCGTACGCCTCGTCCGGGAGCGGCCGCTCCCACGCTGTCGGCAGCGCGCCGCCGATCCGGCGCCACCAGTCGGTCCGATCCATCGGCGCAGCTTGCCGCCCATAGACTGGCGAACCGAGGGGCGGCGGGGACGACCACTGCGGAGGATGAGGTACGCGATGCGCGAGCGGACGGAAGGGCGTGGTCTTGCGACGCGCGCGATCCATGCGGGTGAGCGGCCCGACCCGACGACCCACGCCCACCGCACGCCGATCTACGCCACCGCGACCTTCACCTTCGACTCCGCGGCCGAGAAGGAGGAGGCCGTCGATCGGTCGCTCGCCTGGGAGCCGGGCGCGTACTTCTATTCGCGGACCGGCAACCCGACGAACCGGGCGCTCGAGGAGAAGATCGCCTCGCTGGAGGGTGCCGAGGATGCGGTCGTCTCGTCGTCGGGCATGGCGGCCGTGGCCGCGACCCTGTTCGCCCACCTCGGGGCCGGCGACCACCTGGTGGCCGGTACCGAGCTGTTCGCGATCACCAACGTCCTGCTCGATGAGGACTTCCCCCGCCGCGGCATCGACGTCAGCCGCGTGGACCCGACGGACCTCGACGCGGTCGAGGCGGCGATCACGCTGAAGACGCGGGCGTTGTTCGTCGAGTGCTCGACCAACCCGACGCTGCGCGTACCGGACCTCGACGCCCTGGCGGCCATCGCCCGCCGCCATGAGCTCCTGTTCATCGCCGACAACACGTTCCTGGGTCCGATCCTGCTCCGGCCGCTCGAGCACGGCGCGGACCTCGTCCTCCACGCAGCGACGAAGTACCTGTCAGGCCACGGCGACGCGGTGTCAGGCGTGGTCGCGGGGCGCAAGTCGCTCACGGATCCGATCCGCCAGCAGACCGACACGCTGGGCCAGGCGGCGAGCCCGTTCTCGAGCTTCCTCGTCCAGCGGGGCGTTCGGACGCTGCCCCTCCGGTCCAGGGCGGCATCCGCTAACGCCGCCCGGATCGCGGCGTTCCTCGAGGGCCACGAGAAGGTCGAGTGGGTCCGCTACCCGGGCCTCCAGTCGCACCCGGATCACGCCGTCGCGACGCGGCTCCTCGGTGATCTCGGCGGGGCGATGGTCACCTTCAAGCCGCTCGGCGGGCTCGATGGGATGGCCGCGTTCACCGACCACCTCCGCCTCTGCGACATCGGCGTCAGCCTCGGCGACATCCACACGCTGGTCTACCCCAGACCCAAGGACGGCGGGATCATCCGGCTCTCGATCGGCTGCGAGGACGTCGACGACCTGCTCGAGGACTTCGAGCTCGGCCTCTCGTTCGTCCCCGGCCGCTAGACCCTCGCGGGCGTGCCCCGACCGAGCTCGGCGGCGGCGGCGAGCGCCGCCCCGATGGTCAGGTCGACCCGGCGCACCACTTCCTCTTCGGGTGGCCGGTACCAGTCCTCGTTGCCCAGCTTGCGGGTGCCCTCGACCTCGGTCGGATCGCGGATCACGTCGGATACCGTGAGGATCGTCCCGGCGCGCACGTCGCGACCCTTGGCTTGCTCGCGCATCGCCAGCAGATAGACGGCGGCGGTCTCCATCTCCGCGGCGAGATAGCCGCGCCGTCCCCAGCGGATCACGCCGTCCGGATGCGGGTCGTAGAAGACGTCCGAGGTCACGATCGGCCCGACGTGCGTGGTCAGGCCGTGCGCTCGACTGGCTCGAGCGAGCGCCTCCAGGACATCGAACGAGCCGGTGGGCGCGGTCGGCTCGCCCCCTCCCAACACATCCCCGATGCCCGCCCATGACGCGGCTGCCAGTGCGACGACGACGTCGCCGATCTCCAGGGCGCCGAACCCGCCACATGTCCCGACGCGGATGAACGTCGTGACCCCGAGGTTGAGCAACTCCTCCATCACGATCGTCGTGGTCGGCGCGCCCATCATCGTGGTCTGCACCGAGACCGGCACGCCATCGACCGTGCCGGTGTAGCCGAGCAGCCCGCGATTCGCGTTCACGAGCCGGCTGCCATCGACCCCGCCGTCGAAGCGAGCGGCCATCCGGGTCGCCCGATTCGGGTCGCCGGGCAACAACACGACCGGCGCGTAATCGTCCGGCTCGGCGTGGAGATGGATCTGGGTCATGCGTCCTCCGTCGTCATGCGTCTTTGGTCGTCCGCCGACCGAGCCTCCTCCACTCGACCGACAGGCAGCGATCCATGACGACGGCCAGTCCCGCGTCATGGGCGATACGGGCGGCCTCCCAGTCGACGATGCCGAGCTGGAGCCACAGGCAGCCGGCGCCGGCCGCCACGGCCTCCTCGGCGTGTTCGACGCAGAACTCCGGTCGCCGGAACACGTCGACGATGTCGAATGAGCCGGTCGCGGCGACCGCATCGCCCAGCGTCGGGAAGGCCGTGACGCCGGCAACCTCGGCGACCTTCGGGTTGACCGGCACGCAGTCGAAACCCACCGAGACGAGGTGGCGGAACACGTCATGGGAGGGGCGGCCGGGCCGGTCCGAGGCGCCGATCACGGCGATGCGTGGCGCGCTCCCCAGGAGCTCGCGGATGCCCGCATCGTCGAGCAGCGGCACGCTTCCACGACCCTCGGCGAGATCGAGATAGGCGATCGTCCGGGCACGGTCCTCCGGGGTCATCCAACCTCGCTCAAGAGATGGTTGCGAATCATCGACGCAACCAGTTCGATAGCGTATCCTCCCTGACCGAAAGGCCGCGGGTTCGTCATCGTCCCGCTGGTCATATGAGGAGGAGAAACCTTGCGCAGCTCAATGCGGCTGCTGTCGCTCGGCGCGACCGCGGCCTTCATCTTCGCCGCTTGTTCGAGTGGCGGCGGCGCAGCAACGTCGGCGCCCAGTGTGGCCCCGTCGGAAAGTACCGCGCCGAGCGAAAGCGCCGCCGCGTCGGCGTCCGCCGGCGGCGGCGGTTCGGTCAATTGGACCGCGTGCGTCGCGTTCGACACCGGCGGTCTCGGTGACAAGGGCTTCAACGACCTCGCCAAGAAGGGCCTCGAGGATGCGGCGGCGGCGGGGTACACGACGTTCTTCGCCGAGGCCCAGGGGGCGACCGACTACGCGGCCAACATCCAGCGGCTCATCGACCAGGGTTGCCAGTCGCTCGTGACGGTCGGCTTCAACCAGGCGCAGGCCACGATCGACGCGACCAAGGCGAACCCGGACATCGCCTTCGCGCAGGTCGACGCAACCTGGGACGAGGCCGCCAACGGCCCGACCCCGGACAACTTCACCGGCCTGGACTTCCAGATCGATGAGGCGGCCATGCTCGCCGGCTATCTGGCCGCGGGCTTCAGCAAGACCGGCAAGATCGGCACGTACGGCGGCCAGCAGTTCCCCGGCGTGACCCGCTTCATGGACGGCCTCGGGGCCGGCATCAAGTACCACAACCAGGAGAAGGGCTCGAACGTCTCGCTCCTCGGCTGGAACCCGGCGACCCAGCAGGGCACCTTCGTCGGCGGCGACAACCCGTGGGGCGACCCGGCAAAGGGCGAGCAGCTCGCCAAGACGCTGGTCGACCAGGGCGTCGACATCGTCCACCCCGTCGCCGGTGCCACCGGTAACGGCTCGATCAAGTACATGCTCTCCAAGAACCTGTACGCGATCGGCGTCGATACCGACCAGGCGATCTCGCTCAGCGAGTACGCCAAGGCGATCCTGACGTCGGCCGAGAAGGTCATCGACGTTGCCGTCCTCGAGACGTTCAAGAAGAACTCGGCTGGCGATCTCGGCGGTGAGAACTTCCTCGGGACCCTTGCCAACAAGGGTGTCCGCATCGCACCGTTCCACGACTTCGACAGCCAGATCTCCGCTGATCTGAAGTCGGAGATCGACGCCCTGTCGGGCAAGATCGCCGACGGCTCGGTGAAGGTGGCCGACTACCTCAAGTAGTCGACAGCCTGACCGTCAGTCCATCCGACGGCCGCCCGCTCTCGACCTTCGAGGGCGGGCGGCTCGGTATCCGGGGCAGAACGCCGATGCGCCTCGAACTCAAGGACATCACCAAGCGGTTCCCCGGCGTCCTCGCGAACGACCGGATCTCGATCTCGGCCGATCGTGGGGAAGTGCTCGGTCTCCTCGGGGAGAACGGGGCCGGCAAGACGACGCTCATGAACATCCTGTCCGGGCTGTACCGCCCGGATTCGGGCGAGATCCTGATCGACGGGACGACCCGGGTGTTCCAGGATCCGGCCGAGGCGATCGAGGCCGGTATCGGGATGGTCCACCAGCACTTCCAGCTCGTCCCGGTGTTCGACGTCGTGTCGGCCGTCGCCCTCGGCGCCGAGAGCATCACGGGTCCACTCGGCTCGTTCGACCGTGGCGCCGCGCGCAAACGGGTCGTCGAGCTGTCGGAGCAGTACGGGCTCGACGTCCCACCCGACGCCGACATCGAGGACCTGCCGGTCGGCGTCCGCCAGCGGGTCGAGATCCTCAAGGCCCTCTACCGCAAGAGCGACATCCTCGTCCTCGACGAACCTTCCGCCGTGCTCACGCCGGCCGAGACCGAGGAGCTATTCGACATCATCCGCGAGCTCGCGGCGAGCGGGACGACCGTCATCTTCATCACGCACAAGCTCAACGAAGTGCTCGAGGTATGCGACCGCATCACGGTCCTGCGCCGCGGTCGGGTCGCCGGCACGGCGGAGCCGAAGACCACGACCCGCGAGCAGCTCGCCAACATGATGGTCGGTCGCGACGTCGAGCTCCGCGTCGTCAAGGGCCCGGCGACGCCTGGTGACGTCGTGCTCAGCCTCAAGGACATCGTCGTCCGTGACGACCGTGATCACATCGCCGTGAAGGGCGTCTCGCTCGACGTCCGAGCCGGGGAGATCGTCGCCATCGCCGGGGTCCAGGGCAACGGCCAGACCGAGCTCGTCGAGGCCATCGTCGGGCTGCGTACCGTGGACTCCGGGACCATGACCATCGAGGGGGCCGACATCACGGCTGCGACACCTCGCCAGGTGTCCGACATCGGAGTCGCGCACATCCCCGAGGATCGGGGCCGCGATGGCCTGATCAACTACATGACGGTGTCCGAGAACTACATCCTCGACTCCTACCACCGAGCGCCGTACAGCAAGGGCGTCCGGCTCGACCTCGAGGCGATCCGTACCGGGGCCCGTGACGGCGTCCGCGACTTCGACATCCGCACGCCGTCGATCCACACGCTGGCCGGTTCACTATCCGGCGGCAACCAGCAGAAGGTGGTCGTGGCTCGCGAGTTCTCGCGGCCGGTCAAGCTGGTCATCGCCGCCCAACCGACGCGTGGTCTGGACGTGGGCTCGATCGAATACATCCACAAGCGGATCGTCGAGCAACGCGACGCCGGTGCCGCCATCCTCATCATCAGCACGGAGCTCGAGGAGGTCATCGCGGTCGGCGACCGCGTGGCGGTGATGTTCGCGGGGAATATCGTGGGCGTCCTGGAGGGCGACGCGGCGACGTTCGAGGCCGTCGGCATGTTGATGGGAGGCGCACAGTGACCCGCCTGCGACGGATCCTGGGACCGGCGGTCGTCCCGGCACTGGCGATCATCACCGCGTTCATCGTCGGGTCGGTCTTCATCCTCATCACCGACTTCGACAACCTGCAACGGCTGGGCACCGATCCGGTCGGGGCCATCGCTTCGGCGGCCGGAGGGATCATCGCGGCGTATCAGTCGATGCTTGCCGGCGCCTTCGGCGACCCGACGCGGATCGCCGCCGCCATCCAAGGCGGTCAGCCGCGGCAGATCGCTGCAGCGATCCGGCCCATCACCGAGACGCTCGTTTCGGCGACGCCGCTGATCTTCACCGGCCTCGCCGTGGCGGTCGCGTTCCGGACGAGCGTGTTCAACATCGGCGTCGAGGGCCAGTTCATCCTCGGCGCGTTCGGCGCGACCGCCGCTCTCCTGATCCTGCGTGACCTCCCGGCGCCGATCCCACTCATCGCGGCGACCATCGCCGGCGTGCTCACCGGTGCCTTCTGGGGCTTCATCCCGGGCTTCCTCAAGGCCCGGACAGGTGCCCACGAGGTCATCACGACCATCATGCTCAACTACGTGGCCTTCCAGGTGGTGCTGTTCGGGCTGCGCTCCGACTTCCTCCGCCAGGAGGGCAGCTCCCAACCGATCTCGAAGGTCCTCACGCCGATCGCGCGCGTTCCCGGCATCCTCGACCCGTTCGGGCTGCCCAGCATCCGCCTGCACTACGGCTTCGTGCTCGCGTTGATCATGGCGGCGGTCGTCTCGTGGTTCCTGTTCAAGACCACCAAGGGCTTCGAGCTCCGCGCCGCCGGCTTCAACCTCACCGCGGCGAAGTACGCGGGCATGAGTGCGAGCGGCTCGATCATCCTCGCGATGTCGATCTCCGGCGGCCTGGCGGCCCTCGGCGGTGCCATGGAGGTGCTCGGCACCGTGCCGCAGATGTCGAATGACATCAGCTCGGGCTTCGGGTTCAACGCGATCGCGCTGGCCCTGCTCGCTGGGAACCGGCCACTCGGCATCGTCCTCGCGGCGCTCCTGTTCGGCGCGCTCCGCACCGGCGGCGGGTTGATGCAGGTCCAGACCGGCATCCCGCTCGACCTGCTGTTCTTCATCCAGGCGCTGGTGATCATGTTCGTGGCCGCGCCCGATCTCGTCCGCTCGATCTGGCGACTCGGTGGCACGAGGACGCCGACAGGCACCGTGGTCGAGGGAGCAAAGGCATGACCGCCGCGGTCCTCGCGCCGGGCGCCGAGATGGGCACCGCAGCGCGACAGGCGCTGCGAGCGGCGCGGATCCGCGGTGCGATCATGGCCGCGCTCGGCCTCGTGGCGTTCAATGCCGCGCGCGATTCGTTCGATGTGCCGGCCACCTTCGCGTTCTGGATCGACAAGCAGGGTGGCCAGCTGCTGTCCCTCTCGACGAGTGTCGGCGTGCTCTGGCTGCTGGCGGGCGTCGTCATCGGTGCCACCGGCATCGCCCAGCTCGTCCGCGGCGCCGACTTCCCGTGGCGCCGGACGCTGCTGATCATCGTCCCGGTCTGGATCGCGGCGATCCTCGGCGCACTGCTGGCCGGAAAGACGGCGAACCTGACGGGCGTGATCGCGGGCAGCCTCGAGCTCGCTGTCCCGATCTCACTCGGCGCGTTCGCCGGCATCCTGTCCGAGCGCAGCGGCATGCTCAACATCGCGATCGAGGGCAAGTTCCTGGTCGGCGCCTGTGCGGCGTCGATCGCCGCGAGCGTCAGCGGGAACGTCCTGGTCGGGGTGTTCGCCGCGATCGTGGCCGGCGCCCTCGTCGGGCTCCTCCTGGCCTGGCTCGGGATCCGCTACAAGGTCGACCAGATCATCGCCGGCGTCGTGATCAACATCGGCGCTCTGGGGATCACCAACTTCCTGTTCCTCCGCGTCCTCTCGAAGAACACCGAGCTGAACACGCCGCCGACGATCGAGGCGATCCAGGTCCCGGTCCTCAGCAACATCCCGGTGCTGGGCCCGATCCTGTTCTCGGGCACGCCCTACCTCTACTTCACGATCTTCATCATGTTCTTCCTCACGTACATGCTGTTCCGGACGCGCTGGGGTCTGCGGCTGCGCGCGTCGGGTGAGAAGCCATCGGCGGCCGGCACGGTCGGCATCGACGTCCTCCGCATCCGCTATCGGGCGATGCTGTTCGCCGGCATGCTCGGCGGCCTCGCCGGCTCCTATCTGAGCCTGTCGACCGCGGGCAGCTTCCAGATGAACATGAGCGCGGGTCGCGGGTTCATCGCGCTCGCGGCGGTCATCTTCGGGGCGTGGCACCCGATCTACGCCTTCGGTGCCGCTCTGGTGTTCGGCTTCTCCGACGCGATCCAGGCGCTGCTGTCGATCCTCGGCGTCGACGTCCCGCCGCAGTTGCTCAACAGCGTCCCGTACATCGTCACGATCATCGTCGTCGCCGGCGTGGTCGGACGGGTGCGCGGCCCGGCTGCGGCCGGCCAACCGTACGACCAGGGCTGATGGGGTGAGCGCCGGCTACCCGGAAGGGTCGGGACGGGCCGCGACCCTCCCGACCTTCTACGAAGCGCAAGCCACGCCGCGGAGCGCCCCCGTCGGGACGCCCGGGAAGCCCCTGCCGCTGATCATCGACAGCGATCCCGGGCTCGACGATGCGCTGGCCATCGGCCTCGCCGTCGCGCGCCCCGAGCTTCATGTCTTGGCCGTCACGACCGTCGGCGGAAACGCCGACGTCCGTCATTGCACCGAGAACGCGCTCCGCCTGCTGCATGCATACGGCCGGGACGACATCCCGGTCGCCGAAGGGGCCGCCGGGCCGCTGGTCGGCCAGGTCGTGCGCGCCACCGAGGTCCACGGCGAGGGCGGCATCGGGACGACCGAGCTGCCGCCGGCCACAGCCAGCGCCGTGCCGGACCACGCCGTCGAGCTGATCGCCCGGCTGCTCCGGGAGCATCCCGGATCCGGTCGCCATCGCGCCGATCGGTCCCCTGACCAACATCGCGCTCGTCCTCCGGCTCTATCCGGAGTTGGCGGAAAGGATCGCCCACCTGTCGATCATGGGCGGCTCGATCGGGGAGGGGAACACCACGGTCTCGGCCGAGTTCAACATCTACGCCGACCCCGAAGCGGCCGACGTCGTCTTCCGATCCGGCGTGCCGATCACGATGATGGGTCTCGACGTGACTCACCAGGCGCTGCTCGATCGATCGTCGTCCGAGGCCCTGCGAGCGACCGGCACCGAATTCGGCGAGGATCGCGGCCGAGCTGACCGACTTCGCGCTCGACCGGAACATGGAGTGGTCGGGTCGGACAACGACGGCGATCCATGACGCGGTCGCGGTCGGTCACCTGGCGATCCCCGACCTCGTCGACGTCGCGTCGTACCACGTGGCCGTCGATACGACCGACGGGCCGGCGCGGGGGCGGACAGTGTGCGATGGGCTGCCGTACCGCCTTCGGCGCGACGGCCGGACCCCGAACGCCGAGGTCGGCATCCACATCGACCGCGTCCGCTTCGAGGCGGTCCTCCTCGAGGCGTTCGGATCGCTGCCGTAGGGGGGATGCGGTACGTCGCGCTCGGCGACTCGTACACGATCGGTACCTCGGTCGAAACGTCCGAGCGTTTTCCCGAGCAGCTGGTACGCGCGGAGTCGCGCCTCGAGCTCGTGGCCAACCTCGGGGTGAACGGCTACACCTCGGCCGACCTGATCCGTGACGAATTACCGGCTCTCACTGGGCTCGCGCCGGAGTTCGTGACGCTTCTGATCGGCGTCAACGACGTCGTCCAGGACGTCCCGGCGGCGACGTACGAGGCGAACGTGGTCGAGATCCTGGATGTCCTGCTGGCGGCCCTCGCGCAAGATCGGATCGTCGCCGTCGCGATCCCGGACTACACGGTCACGCCCGCGGGGGCCGACTACGGCGACCCGATCGCGAAGCACGACGCGATCGTCGATGCGAACGAGACCATGGCGAGACTCGCGAGGGAGCGCGGGATCGCCTTCGTCGACATCTTCGACATCTCGGAGCGGGCAGCCCACGACCGCACCCTCGTCGCCGGTGATGGGCTCCATCCGAGCGGGACGCAGTACGCCCTGTGGGTGGGCCGGCTGACGCCGGTCATCGGCTCCTTGCTCGGAGACACCTCGGCCGACTGACCCGCCCGGTCGCCGCCCGGCTACCATTGGACCTCGTGACCCTCGCGCCCAACGACTTCGTCCACCTTCACGTCCACTCCGAGTTCAGCCTGCTCGACGGCCTCGGGCGGATCACGGAGCTGGTCGATGCGGCTGCAGCGCAGGGCATGGATGCGATGGCCCTCACCGATCACGGGGCGCTGTACGGGGCAGTCGCCTTCCACCAGGCGGCGAAGGCGAAGGGCATCAAGCCGATCATCGGCGTCGAGACGTACGTCGCTCCGCGGTCGATGACGTCGAAGGAGGGCAAGGCCGACAGCCAGCCCTTCCACCTCATCCTCCTCGCGCGGGACTACGCCGGCTACCAGAACCTGTGCCGGCTCGTCACCGACGCCCACGTCGATGGCTACTACTACAAGCCCCGCATCGACCGTGAGCACCTGGCGCGTTACAGCAAGGGGTTGATCGGTCTCTCGGCCTGTCTCGGCGGAGAGGTGGCCAAGGCGCTCGAGGTCGAGGACTGGGAGCTCGCCCGGAGCGTTGCCGGGGAGTACGGCGAGATCTTCGGCAAGGACGGTTTCTACCTCGAGCTACAGGACCACGGTCTCGCCGAGCAGGCGAAGCTGAACGGCCAACTGCTGCGGCTCTCGGGCGACACCGGCCTGCCGCTCGTCGTCACGAACGACCTGCACTACGTGCGGGCCGATCAGTCGGACGCGCACGACGTGTTGCTGTGCGTCGGGACGGGAAACAACCTCGATACGCCGGGCCGGCTCAAGTTCGAGACTCATGAGTTCTACGTGAAGTCGGCGGGCCAGATGGGCGCCCTCTTCCCCGAGCAGCACGACGCGATCATCGCCAGCCGACGGATCGCCGAGATGACCGACGTCGAGCTGCCGCTCGGACAGCTGCGCATCCCCCATTTCCCGGTGCCTGACGGCGAGACCGTCGAGTCCTGGCTCCGCAAGGAATGCCAGGCCGGCCTGGAACGGCGTTATGGGACGGTGACGCCCGAGCTCCAGGAGCGGCTCGACTACGAGCTCGGCGTGATCATCTCGATGGGCTACGCCGGCTACTTCCTGATCGTGGCGGATTTCATCCGGTTCGCCCGCGAGCAGGGGATCCAGACGACCTGTCGCGGCTCGGCGCCGGGCAGCATCGTCACCTACACGCTCGGCATCACCCCGGTCGACCCGATCCTGTACCAGCTGCCGTTCGAGCGGTTCCTCAACCCGGACCGCGTGACGATGCCGGACATCGACGTCGACTTCGAGGACGGGCGGCGCGACGAGGTCATCGCCTACGTCGGTCGGAAGTACGGCCAGGACCACGTCGCCCAGATCATCACGTTCGGCACGATGCTGGCGCGGGCGGCGATCCGCGACGTCGGCCGCGTCCTGGGGCACAGCTACGGCGAGGTCGACCGGATCGCCAAGGCGGTCCCGAACCAGCTCGGCATCAGGCTCGACGAGGCCCTCCAGGTCAGTACGGCCCTGCGCGAGCAGGTCGATGCCGACCCGGGCGTGAGCCGGATCATCGATTTCGCCCGGCATCTCGAGGGCGTCGCGCGCAACGCCTCCACGCACGCTGCCGGCGTGGTGATCAGCCGCGAGCCTCTGACGGAACTGATGCCGCTCCAGAAGGCGACGAACTCAGACTCGCTGATGACGCAGTACGAGATGCACGCCATCGAGGCGCTCGGCCTGCTCAAGTTCGACTTCCTCGGCCTGTCGAACCTGACCATCCTTCGCCAGGCGGTCGATCTCGTGCGCGAGAACCGCGGCGTCGACATCGACCTCGACGCGATCCCGCTCGACGATGCGACGACGTTCGACCTGCTCGCCTCGGGCGAGACGACCGGCGTGTTCCAGCTGGAATCGGCCGGGATGCGCCGCTACGTCCGCGACCTCCGCCCGACATCCGTCTACGACCTCGCCGCGATGGTTGCCCTCTACCGGCCCGGGCCGATGGACAACATCCCCGCCTACATCCGGCGGAAGCACGGGCAGGAGCCGGTCACCTACCTCCACCCGCTGCTCGAGCCGTACCTGGAGAAGACCTACGGGATCTTCGTCTACCAGGAGGACATCATGTCTGCGGCCATCGCGCTCGGCGGGTTCACCGGCCCGGAGGCCGACACGCTCGGTTACGCGATCCGCAAGAAGAAGTCGAGCGTCCTGCGCGCCCAGAAGGAGAAGTTCGTCAGCCAGGCGGCCGAGCGCGGCGTCGAGCCTGCCGTGATCGACGCCGTCTTCACGGCGTTCGAGCCGTTCGAGCGGTACGGGTTCAACAAGGCGCACGCCACCTGCTACGGCCTGATCGCCTACCAGACCGCCTACCTGAAGGCGAACCACACGGTCGACTACATGACCGCGGTGCTCACCGCGTTCCGCGCCAACGAGGAAAAGGTCGCCGCCGCGGTCGCCGAGTGCCGTCGCATGGGCATCGAGGTGCGGCCGCCTGACGTCCACGCCAGCCACCTCGAGTTCACCGTCGAGGGCGATGCCATACGGTTCGGGCTGCTCGCGGTCAAGAACGTCGGCCAGGGCGCCATCGAGTCGATCATCGCGGCGCGTGACGAGGGCGGTGAGTTCCGCTCGCTGACCGACTTCTGCACGCGCATCGACCTGCGCCTGGCGAACCGCAAGGTGCTCGAGGCCCTGATCAAGGTCGGGGCGCTCAACGCCTTCGGGCACCCCGCCCAGCTGCTGCTCGGGCTGGACGACGCGATCCTCGCCGCCCAGGCGACCCAGCGCGACCGGATCACCGGTCAGACCTCGCTGTTCGACATGGGCGCGGCCGACGCCTTGGCCTTCGAGCGGCCGCTCCCGTCCGCCACCGAGGTCCCGGTCCGCGAACGTCTGCGCTGGGAGAAGGAGCTGCTCGGCCTGTACCTGTCGGAGCACCCGATGGGCGAGGTGGCCGAGCAGGTCGGCCGGTTCGTGAACGCGTACTCGGGCGACCTGCGTGACGAGACGCTCGACGGGCAGCGGGTCGTGGTCGGCGGCATCGTCACGGCGCAACGCACGGTGATCACCAAGCGCCAGGAGACCATGGCGATCGTCACGCTGGAGGACCTGCAGGGGTCGATCGAGGTCGTCGTCTTTCCGCGGCTGTTCGAGACGACACGGCCGCTCCTGCGGGACGGCGCGATCCTGCTCATCGCGGGTCGGGTCGACCACAAGGGCGAGGAGGTCTCGTTGCTGGCCGATCTGGTCGCCGACTGGGACGATGCGGCATCCCGGGGACCCGAGGCATTCGCGCGCGACGTGGCAGCCGGCGATCGCAGCGGCCGGAATGGGTCGTTCCGACGGACGCCGGTCGCCGTGGGGCCGGGCCAGCGGTCGGTGCCGGTGGGAGCGGGGTCGACCGCGTTCGGTGGCGCGGCGGTCGGTGGCTCGGCGGTCGCCGCCTCGGCCACGCCCGCCTTCGTGTCGCCGCGACGCGACGACGGTGGCGGCGGGCCGCCCGAGGCCTTACCGCATATCGCTCCGGCAGAACCGGTCCCGACCTACCTCGCGGTGCCGGGCGCCCTCGGCGGTCAGATCGACGACATGTCCGAGGAGCCGCCGGTGCCCGACGAGGCACGCGCGCGCATCGTGGGTGATGCCCAGGCCGACGCCCCGCTTTCCGCCGGCCCGGGCGCGGTCCTGCACGTCCGCTTCGAGGGTACGGCTGGACCGGACCGGCTCGTCCGAGCGATGGAGACCGTGAAGCTGCTCCTGCGCGATCGGCCCGGTGGGACGAAGGTCGTGTTACACGTCCCGGCGTCCGGCGGCGGTCAGGCATTGCCGATGGAGCTGCGCGGGGGCGTGGCCTACGACGCGGAGCTGCTCGCGGAAGTGCGGAGACAGCTCGGCGACGGCCTGGTCGAGATGCGGCTCGCCGGCAACTAGGGGTCCGACCGGGGACGACGAGGCTCGGCGGTCAGCCCGCCGGATCGATGCCGATCACCGTCGCGGCCCACGGACAGTAGCGATCGCCGGTCACGCCGATCTCGACGTCCGACGGCAGCCCGTCGCACTCCTCGACCGTCACGTCCGCGAACTCGATGTCGTTCGGGTCGATCGACCAGCCGTAGCCCTCGTTGACGCCGGTCTCGCGGACGACCCGGCCGTTTGGGATGCTCGGGACGTCGTCGCCGTCGAGTAGCCGTCGCGCGATCTGGATGTCGGCCGGATCGGTGAGTAGCACCTTGTATCGCTCGTCGATGACCTCGAAGGTCACGACGACCGGCGCGTTCGGGTCGTCCGACGCGGGCCCGCCGCATGCGGCAAGGATGGTCGATGCGAGGAGTGCGAGCAGCGTGACGGATCTGAGGCCGACGATCCCGGGCCGACGGGTCATCGACCCTCGGCGAGCCGGCGCACGGCCTGGACCGACGAGAGCTGCTCGTGGAACTCGGCGCGGACGCGGTTCAGGGTCTCGGCGTCGAGGTGGAACTCCTTAGCGATCTCGTTCACCTCGGCCGACTCCTCGGCCGAGATCGAGCCGTCGGCGGCTGCGACAAGGAAACACGCGCGCAGGACATCGATGCGCTGTTGTTCGGTCGCAAGCGCGGCGAACTCTCGGGTCACGACGTAGTCCTCGGTGCCGCCGACGGTCCGCGCCTGAAGCTTGGCCATCTCGGCCACGAGGATGGCCGTCGCCTCGTCGAGCGCGCCACTCGTTTGCAGCGCCCCCTCGATGACAGCCGTCTCCTCGTCGCTGATATCGAGGTCGGCCTGCGCCGCCCGCGCGAGCGTGTAGGCGGCAGACGCGACGATCCGCGCCCGCTCCGGGGGCAGTGCCTCGAGTCGCGCGACGATGCGCCGGACGGTGGCCGTATCGCCACTGGCCGATGCTGCCTCGAAGGCCTTGTCCTGAAGGTCGGCCGCATGCTGCTGCTCGGGGGCCGGGCCGAAGATCCGTTTGAACATGGCGGGAGTCTACTGTGTCGCGATGACCATGCTCGTGCGTGCCGTCAGGCTGATCGATGGGGTGTCACCTACGTCTCGCGAACCGGTCGATGTCGTGGTCGACGGTCGCTTCATCACGCTCGTCGGGGACCACGACCCGGCGCGCCCTTTGACCGGGACCACCGTGGTGGAGGGGCAGGGTGGGACGCTGCTTCCCGGGTTGATCGACGCGCACGCCCACTACACCTTCGATCCGACGGAGGGCTCGCTGCAAGCGATCGCGTTGCGCTCCGACGAGGCGATCCTCGAGACGGCCCGCCGCCACGCGGCGCTCGCCCTGCAGGCCGGCGTGACGACCGCGCGCGGCGCGGGGTCGATCCGGAACCTGGAGTGCATGGTGCGTGACGAGATCGCCGCCGGGCAGGCGGTCGGTCCGCGGATCGTGGCGGCCGGGACGGCCGTCGGCTCGGTCGGGGGTCACGGGTCGGCGTTCGGCTTCGAGGCGGCAGGGGAGGCGGGGCTCGCGGACGCGACCCGCCAGGCGATCTCCGGCGGGGCCGATGTCGTCAAGGTGGTCGCCTCGGAGGCGGCGATGCTGACCACGACCGGCCACGCGCCGGGGACGATGGTCTTCGGAGCTCCGGAGCTGACCGTGGACGAGCTCCGGGGCGTGGTCACGGCTGCGGGCGAGGGCGGTCGTCGCGTGATGAGCCACGCCCAGGACGGCGAGTCGGTCCGTCGGTGCGTCGCGGCCGGCGTCACCTCGATCGAGCATGCCTGGCTGGCCGACGAAGGGGCGATCGAGGCGCTCGCCGCATCGGGCGCCTGGCTCGTGCCGACACTCAGCGTGACCGACGTGAACCGGACCCTGCCGGGTCTGACGCCCGTCCAGCGTGAACGGCAGGACCTCATCGAGGTCCGCCACCGAGCGTCGACGGAGGCGGCGATCCGCCTCGGCGTGCCACTCGCGACCGGCACGGATACCGGCGAGGTCGGCGTGACGGCCGACATGGTCTGGCGTGAGATCGTCCTGCTCCACGAGCACGGCGCGAGCCCGATGGTTGCGATCCAGGCCGCGACATCGTCGGCGGCACGGCTCCTCGGCGTCGACGGAGAAGTCGGCACCGTCGAAGTCGGGAAGGCTGCCGACCTGGTGCTTGTCGATGGCGACCCGTTGGCGGATCTGGGGATGCTGGCGCGCCCTGTGGCCGTCTGGCAGGGCGGACGGGCTGTCGTTGGCGGAGGCGCCGTTCTCAGCGCTTGAGCAGGCTGTGGACGTCGGGCTCCGGCCCGTGCCAGCGGACGATCTCCTCGGTCGCGAATCGGCCGTAGTAGTTCACGAAGTGGGCGCCATGCTCCCGGAGGATCCGGATCGCGTCGCGCTTCCTGTCGTCGTCGCGGGCGCGGACCATGACGACAGCCTGACCGGAGCGGATCGCGGCGTCGTACCAGGCCATGTCGGGGAGCTGGTCCATCACGGTGAACGAGACGATGCGCCGCAGGCGCGTCATCAGGCCGTGGACGGCGCCGGTCGGGTCGAATCGGGACGCGCCCTCGTCCCCGCGCAGGACCGTGATGTCCTTGTCGGGGATCCCTGCGGCTTTCACGGCCGCCGCCGAGGCCGCGGCCCGTTCCGGATCGGGGAGCACGGCCAGGAGGGAATCGGTCGGGTAGCCGATGAACCGCGATGGGGGTTTGGGCATGGTTCGAGGATATGCACGATGGTGATGTGGTACCGAAGGTGGGAGTCGAACCCACACGAGGTTGCCCTCAGCGGATTTTGAGTCCGCCGCGTCTGCCATTCCGCCACTTCGGCACGGACCGACATCGTACCGGGTCAGCGGCGGCCGGCCCCTCTCGCCATTCCCGCCCCACGAGAGCAGACGACATCGAGCGAGGCCGCGACGTCGGTGATCCCCGTGCCGCGGCAGGTCGGGTGCACTTTTCCCGTCCCACGACAGATCGCGACCGATCGGTGCCTAGCGAGGTCGCATGCTCCCGTCTCACTGGAAGCGGGTGTGGTCGGTGACCGGCATCGCACGGCCAGGCGGTCGCGGATCGCCGCCCCACGGCAACGAGCCGCGCACGACACGCGACCTGACCCCGGAACCGGCCACGCTGACCCTGCGTCTGGCGACCGATGCTAGACTCCCCGGGCCTCACGTCAGCCACTATCGCCGTTCGGAGGGACCCCCCGACCGTGGAGGAGGACCTTCGCTCGACGACGGTCTCCGACGACCCCGTCCAGCGCCGCGATCTCATCCTCATCGAGCGTGCCCGTGAAGGGGACCTCGACGCCTTCAACGACCTGGTGACGCTGTACCAGGATTCGCTCTTCGCGCTGGTCGTTCGGATGGTCCCGGACCGTGATCAGGCTGCCGACGCCGTCCAGGAGGCGTTCTTCTCGGCGTACCGCAACCTCTCGTCGTTCCGTGGCGGCAGCGTCAAGTCCTGGCTGAACCGGATCTGCGTGAACGCGGCCATGGACACGCAGCGGGCTCGGAAGCGACGCCCCGTCCAGCCCTATCCGGAGCTCGAGGACGAGAGCTGGCAGCCGAAGGCCGGCGACGAGGTCGATCCCGAGCGGATCGCCGTGCATGCGGAACGCAGCCGCGCCCTCGCCGCCGCGATGGCGCACATCACCGACGACCAGCGGACGGCCATCGTCCTGTACGACGTCGAGGGCTACGACTACGCCGAGATCGCCGAGATGACCGGTGTCTCCCTGGGCACGGTCAAGTCGCGGATCCACCGCGGCCGGCTGTCGCTCCGCGAGATCCTGTCCGACAGGATGGACCTGTTCCGTGGCTGACGTCGCCCTGCGCCGCTCGCATGCCCGCCACGACCAATTCGCGATCGTCGAAGCGCTCGGTGGCGGGAGCGTGCCCGCGAGGGTCGGGACGTGCCCCGCCTGTGGCGCGCTGCATCGCGACCTGCTCTCGATCCAGACGGCACTCCGTCACGCCTGGACGCCGCGGCGTCATCGCGATCTCCGACTGAGCGCCGCGGATCTCGCGAGACGTCGACCAGTCCTGTGGCGGCGCCTCCTCGCCGCGGTCGGATCCTCCCGTGACGCCGTCACGCGGCCGCTCGCCGTCGGGCTGACCGGTCTTGGTCTCGCTGGGCTCGTCCTGGCGAACGTGCCGCTCGGCTTCATGGGGGCGTCGGGGGCAGCTCCAGCGGGCGCCCCGCCCGAGACCGCTCTGGCCTCGCACGCTCCTTCAGGCACGCCATCGATGGATCAGAAGCGGGACTCGGACCGCTTGCCACCCGACCCGGTGATCGTCCTTTCCACCGCTTCGCTCGCCACTGCCGGCGGCATCTTCGGGCTCCGCCGCCTCGCGGCGCGTGCACGAGCGATGCGATGATTCGGAACCGCGCACCGTACGAGGCCGTCTGAACCTAGACATGACCGACGCAAACACCCCCACCACGCACGCCGCGCACGACATGACGATCGTCGCGGCACTCGCAGCGCGCCCGTCCGACCTCGATGTGCGGACGGCGTCGAGCGCGCGGGCACAGGTCGCAGCCTGCGAGGCCTGCGCCGACGTGCTGGCGGATCTCCTCGCATTGCAGACCACGCTTCCGACGACCGCGACACCCGCCCGGCCTCGCGACTTCCGCCTGACCGACGCGGATGCCGCGCGCCTCCAGCGATCCGGTTGGCGGCGCGTCCTCGGCTTCTTCGGTTCGCCGCGCGACGGGTTCAGCCGGCCGCTGGCGATCGGCCTCACCACGCTCGGGCTTGCGGGCCTTCTGATCGCCACGGTCCCGTCCATGGCCCTTTATGGGGGTTCCGCCGGCGCCGCCCCCGAGATCCTTTCGAACGTCGGCGCGCCGATCCAGCAGGCGGCTCCAGCGCCGGCCGCATCCGCCGCGCCCTCTGCCGCCGCGGCGGTGTCGGCCGCCCCCGCCTCAGCAAGCGAGGGGTACGCCACGGAGCGCATGTCCGAGGGCGCAGCCGCGGCGGGCGGCGAGCCCGGGGACACCGGCGTCTTCACCGGCGCGAACCCCGACGAATTGACGCCGGACGTCACCGGCGACGCGGGTCTCCTTGCGATCGGCGACGACACCTCCGGGCTGTCGGTGCTGTTCGTCGTCGCCGGCATCCTGCTGATCGCCGGGCTCGGCCTGTTCGGTCTCCGCTGGAGCGCCCGCCGCCTCCTCTGACGGGCGCATAGACGCGCCCGCGGAGGGCCTCGAGCCACGCCGAAAGGGCCTCCAGCCAGGCGGCCGGGAGGGCCTCCCCGGGTACACTTCATGCGTGCCCACCGAACGCCTGATGCTGCTCGACGGCTACGGGCTGGTCTACCGCGGATACTTCGCACTTCCGCCGCTCACCACATCGAAGGGTGAGCTCGTGAACGGCGTATTCGGGTTCGCCAGCATCGTCCTGCGCGGCATCCAGGATCTCCAGCCGGACTACCTCGCGGTGTCCTTCGACTTGCCCGGGCCGACCTTCCGCCACGAGCAATACGCCGACTACAAGGCGACCCGCGTGAAGATGCCCGACGACCTGCGCGACCAGTTCCCGAAGGTGCGCGAGGTCGTCAAGGCGCTGCGGATCCCGGTCTACGAGATGCCCGGATACGAGGCAGACGACGTCATCGGCACGATCACCAGCCAGCTCGACCCGCGCGACGACCTCGAGACGACGATCGTCACGGTCGACCTCGACATGCTCCAGCTGGTCACGCCGCGCGTCCGCCTCATGACGACGCGATCCGGCGTCGAGAACACCGTCATCTACGACGTCGACAGGATCGACGAGCGGTTCGGCCTGCGGCCGGACCAGATGATCGACTACAAGGCGCTCAAGGGCGACCCGACCGACAACATCCCGGGCGTTCCCGGTGTCGGTGAGAAGACGGCCGCGAAGTTGATCCGCGAGTTCGGCGACCTCGAGTCGCTGTTCGCGCGCATCGACGAGGTCACGCCCGAGAAGCTTCGCGAGAAGCTGCGCGACCACCGCGATCAGGTCTTCATGGGCCGCGACCTCTCGACGATCGTCCGTGATCTGCCGATCGACATCGATCTGGAGGCGGCCCGGCTCGGCGATTACGACCGCGACACCGTCGTGCGGCTGTTCCGCGAATACGAATTCCGCACGCTCATCGAGCGTCTCCCGCCGATGGCCGGCGAGACGGCCGAGGAGCGGACCGAGCGCCTACGATCCGTGGCACAGAGCGGCTACGTGCCGGCGGCACGCGTGGCCGGCCGCCCCGAGGGTTGGGGTCCGGGTCGAGCCGGGGGCCGGCCCGCCAGCACGGAACTCCAGCTTCGCCTCGATTTCGACGCGGTCGTGACGTCGTCCGCGGACGGGACGTCAGGCGGAGGCACGACCCAGGAACCGCGGCCGTTCGAACCCACCGACGACCTGCCCGCCGCCCTGGCCGCCGCGATCCTCGACCCCGGCCGCATCGAGGTCGTCGACCCCGCACGAGTCCCAGACCTCGAACCGTGGCTCATCGGGCAGCCGGCCGTCGGCGTGTCGCTCGTGCAGGATGACCCGCGCCCGAGACATGGCACGGCGCTCGCCCTCGCGGTCGTCGGGACGGACGGACGAGCCGTCGCCGCCGAGGGCGCCGAAGCCGCGGGCGCGCTTCGCCACCTGCTCGAGCGGCTGCAGATCCCGCTGGTCGGGCACGAGGTGAAGCCGGTCCTCGTCGCTGGCCTCGCCGACGACCCCTCCCAGGAGCCGGTACCGGTCGCGTTCGACACCCAGATCGCGGCGTACATCCTCAACGCGGCGCTGCGCAGCCAGACCATCGCCGACGTCGTGGCCGAGCATCTCGACCAGATCCTCCCGCCCGCGAACGAGCTGCCGTCCACGGCGCGTGCCGGCCTCGAGGCGCTGTCCGCGCTCGCGGTCCGCGACCCGCTCCAGAAGCGACTGACCGAGATCGACGGCCTCGATCGGCTGTTCCGGGAGGTCGAGATCCCGCTCATCCCCGTGCTCGCTCGGATGGAGGCGACCGGCGTCGCCCTCGATCGCGAAGCGCTCGCCCTCCTGCATCGGGAGTTCAGCACCGAGATCTCGCGGCTCGAGCAGGAGATCTACGTCGACGTCGGGCATGAGTTCAACCTCGGCAGTCCCAAGCAGCTCGAGCAGGTCCTCTTCTTCGAGCTGAACCTCCCGAAGGGCCGCAAGACGAAGACGGGCTACTCGACGGATGCCTCGGTGCTCGAGGAGCTGCGCCCCGCCCACCCCATGGTCGACAAACTCCTCGAATGGCGCGTCTACACGAAGCTGCGCTCGACCTACGTCGAGGCCCTGCCGACCCTCATCGCCGCCGATGGCCGGCTGCACACGACCTTCCACCAGGCCGTCGCCGCGACCGGCCGGCTGTCCTCGTCCGACCCGAACCTCCAGAACATCCCGATCCGGACCGAGCTCGGCCGACGGATCCGGCGCGCCTTCGTCGCCGGGGAGCCGGAGCTGGTCCTGCTCGCCGCCGACTACTCCCAGATCGAGCTGCGGATCCTCGCCCACGTCTCGGGCGATGAGCACCTGAAGGACGCGTTCGCACGCGATGCCGACATCCATCGCGAGACGGCGGCGCGAGTCCTCGGCAAGCCACCGGAGGACATCACCCACGCCGAGCGGTCGATGGCCAAGATGGTCAACTTCGGTCTCGCGTACGGGATGAGCGACTTCGGCCTCGCGTCGCGGGCGAACATCTCGCGCCAGGACGCGCAGACGTTCATCAACAGCTACTTCACGGCCTACTCGGGCATCAGCTACTACATGATGGCCATCAAGGATCAGGCCCGGGATCAGGGCTTCGTGGAGACGCTGCTCGGCCGGAAGCGGCAGATCCCGGAGCTGCGGGCGTCCAATCCGGCGCTGCGCGGGGCAGGGGAGCGGATGGCCATCAACATGCCGATCCAGGGCACCGCCGCCGATATCCAGAAGATCGCGATGATCCGCGTCGAAGCGGCGGTCCGCGCGGCCGGCCTCCGAGCGCGGCTCCTTCTGTCCGTCCACGACGAGCTGCTGTTCGAGACTCCGCGCGACCAGGTCGAGGCCTTGGCCCCGATCGTCCGTGAGCAGATGGAGGGCGCCCTGCCGCTGTCGGTGCCGCTCGTGGTCGACGTGAAGGTCGGCGACGACTGGGAATCGATGACGCCGCTGACCCGCGCCGACGCGATCGCCGCCGAGGCCGACGAGATGCCGCTCGAGGCGCCGGTCGCCCCGCTGGCCTCGTAGGCCGCGTCCGATGCCGGAGCTCCCGGAGGTCGAGACGGTCGCGCGCGACCTCCGACCGCGACTGGTCGGCGCGACGATCGTCGGTGCGCGCACGAACTGGATCCGGACCTTGCGTTCGCAGGACCCCGTCGCGTTCGCGGACGGCGTCACGGGACGCTCGGTCGACGCCGTCGGGCGGCGCGGCAAGCAGGTCGTCGTCGACCTGAGCGGCGAGGCCGCGCTGACGATCCACCTCAAGATGACCGGTCAGGTGTTCGTGGTGCCAGCAGATCTGCCGGAAGACCCCTACGTCCGGCTCGTGCTCGAGCTCGCCGACGGCCGGGAGATGCGGTTCCGCGACATCCGCAAGTTCGGCAAGATCGGGCTGTACGCGCGCGACCCGGACACCGGCGAGCTGGTCGAGGAGATCGGTGGGCCGGCGGTGTTCGCCGCGGTCGGGCCCGAACCGCTAGACGAGGCATTCACACTCCGCGACTTCCGACGTCAGATCCGTCGCAGGAAAGGACGCCTCAAGCCGCTGCTGACGGACCAGTCGTTCCTGGCCGGCGTCGGCAACATCTACGCCGACGAGGCGCTCTGGCGTGCCCGGCTTCACCCGTTGCGCTCGGCATCCTCGCTGCGGCCGCGCGACGAACGACAGCTCTACGAGGCCATCCGAGCCGTCCTCGGCGAGGCGGTCGAACGGCGTGGCTCGTCGATCGACGACTACACGGCGCCCGACGGCGACGGCTCGATGCAGGAGCGGCTGGACGTGTACCAGCGGACCGGCCGGCCCTGCGCGCGCTGCGGCCACCCCATCAAGCGCATCGTCATCGGCGCCCGGTCGACGCACTTCTGCTCGTTCTGCCAGCGGCTCCCGGCGGCCGACCGGAAAGGAGCCGCGACGATCCTGCGGTCGATGACGGGTGGCAGCGGACGGCGTGGTCGGCGCTGGACGGACCTCGATAGCGGTGGTCAAGACACCGCTGTCCCGACCTCACGCGCCGAACGGACCCGCCGCGCGGCGGCGACCCGGCGAGCGGCCGCTCGCGCCTCCGCCGGCCCCTGATGTCGATCCTGCGATTCTCCGGCGTCAGCCGCGAGATCGGCACGTTCACGATCCTCGATTCGATCGATGCGGCGATCGCGCTCGGCGACCGGATCGGCCTCGTCGGCCCGAACGGCGCGGGCAAGACGACCCTGCTCCGGTTGGCCGCCGGAGGGGACGAACCCGACCGCGGCACCGTCACCATCAAGCGGAACCTGTCCATCGGTCTACTCGCCCAGGAGGCGCATCTCGACGCGACCTTCATGGCGTCGACCGATCTCCGCGGGGCCGTTCGGGCCGGCGCGGCGCACCTCGAGGTCATGGCTGCGGAGCTCGCGTCGCTCGAACGGGCGGGCCGGGTCACCCAGACGGCCTACGCGGATCTCCAGCATCGGTACGAGGTGCTCGGTGGGTACACGCTCGATCAGCGCGTCGATGCGGCTCTGAGCGGCCTCGGGTTCACCACGCACGAGTGGTCGAAACCGCCGACGGCACTGTCCGGCGGCGAGCAGACGCGCGCGGCGCTCGCCCGTCTCGTCATCGCCGACGCCGACCTGCTCCTGCTCGACGAGCCCACCAACCACCTGGACCTCGGCGCGCTGGAGTGGCTGGAGGAGCACCTCCGGCGACGGACCGGATCGCTACTGGTGGCGTCCCACGACCGTGCCTTCCTGGATGCCACCGTCACCCGGGTCTGGGAGCTGCGAGATCGACGCCTCACCGCGTTCCGGGGCGACTACAGCGCGTACCGGCGCCAACGCGAGGAACGGGACGCGCGCGCGGTCAAGGAGTCCGACGGGCAGGCCGAGCAGATCGAGCGGGAACGCGAGGTCGTCCAGCGCTATCGAAGCCACCGCAAGTTCAGCAAGATGCACGAGCACGAGGCGCGGCTCGAGCGGCTGCTGGCGGAGCGCCGTGAGGCGCCGCGATCGGGACGGAAGCTCGCGTTGCCGCAGGGGCCGTTGGTCGGCAGCGGCCCGTCGCGGTCCGGCGAGGTCGTCGTGCGGGCCGAGGTCCTCGTCGTCGGGTACCTGCCCGGGCGCGGCGCGCTGGACGCGGAAGGCGCGCTGGCGACCGAACCCCGTGCGGTGGCGAAGGCCCCGTTCCTGGCGGCCCAACGTGGCGAGCGGATCGGCATCGTCGGCCCGAATGGGGCGGGCAAGACGACGCTGCTGCGCACGATCGCCGGGGAGCTGCCACCGCTCGATGGGATGCTCACGTTCGGGAACGCCATCCAGATCGGCTACCTCGCCCAGCTGCGGCGTGCCGCGATCGCCGGGGAGACCGTGATCGACGCGTTGCTCGGGACGATCCCCGTCACGCCCGGTGAGGCCCGGTCGTACCTCGCCAGGTTCCTGTTCCGCGGCGACGACGTGTTCAAGGAGGTGCGGTCGCTGTCGGGCGGCGAGCGGTCGCGGCTGGAATTGGCCCTGCTCGGGATCCAGCCGTCGAACCTGCTCCTGCTTGACGAGCCGACCAACCACCTGGACATCCCTGCGCGGGAGGCCATCGAGGCGTTCATGCGCGAGTCGCCGGCCACCTTGCTGGTCGTCTCGCACGACCGGCGGCTGCTGGAGATCGTGTGCGATCGACTGTGGGTGGTCGATGACGGGCTGGCCGTGGCCTTCGATGGCGGATATCGCGAATGGCGCGCCGCCGTCGCCGACGGCTGGACGGTCGCGGCTGCCGCCTCACGTCAGCAGAAGGTGCGGGCCGTCGCAGGTGGCCGCTCAGCTCGCGCCGACGCCAGCCCGGATCGCCCGGCAATCTCCGCCCCGGTCAGGCGTGGCCGCCCATCGCGCTTCTCCAAGTTGTCGAAGGATGCGTATCGTCGCCAAAAAACGGCGCTGGACGCCGAGCTGACACGCCTCGGGTTGCGGAAGAACCACCTCGAACTCGCGATGGGCGACCCGTCGATCGCCGCCAACTTCGTCGAGCTGCGGCGCGTCACCAGCGAACTCGCTGACGTTACGGCGGCGCTGGCGACCGCCGAGGATGCGTGGCTCGAGCTCGAGGAGCGGGCGCCCTGATGCTGACGATCGGCATCACCGGTCCGATCGGCTGCGGCAAGTCGACTGTCGCCCGCTGGCTCGGCGAGCGGGCCGGGGTCGAGGTCATCGACGCGGACCATGAGGCGCGCCTCGTCCTAGCGCCCGAGACGCCCGAGGTCGAAGCCGTCTACCGGCGGTTCGGCACGACCCTCCGGCGTCCCAACGGGGAGCTGGACCGAGCCGCTCTCGGTCGCATCGTCTTCAACGATGACGCAGCGCTGCGCGACCTCGAGGCGATCGTCCATCCGGCGGTCAGGCCCCGGATCCTTGCCGCGATCGAGCGCGCCCGGGCAACGGGCGCTCGGGCCGTCGCCGTCGAGGCGATCAAGCTCGTGGAGGGCGGGCTGGCCGAGCTGTGCGACGAGGTCTGGCTGGTCACCTGCGAACCCGTCGTCCAGCGGGACCGGCTCATCGGCCGGGGCGATGCGGCCGACGACGCCGCGGTCCGGATCGAGACCCAGGGCGATCTGGTCGAACGCCTGCGCCCACGCGCGACCCGGGTGGTCGACACGGGTGAGGAGTCGGCCGTGACCCATGCGCGCGTCGACGACCTGTTCGACGAGGCGATGCAGACGGCGTAGGCGCGGTCAGCAGAGGTGAAGGGCAGGCCCGAGGAACGAGGAAGCCGCCCGGATCGCCGAAGCGGTCCGGGCGGCTCGGAGGCGCGCCGGGTCAGCGGCGCGAGATGGAATCGCGGCTGTCGCTCGAACCCGCGGATCCGGTCGGGAGCTAGGACGGGCTCGCCGAGGGCGAGGCCGAGGCGTCCGGCGAGGCGGACGGACTTGCGATCGGCTTGGGCGTTGGTCGCGGCGTCGGGATCGGACCGGACACCGGCGGGAAGGCGACCGGGATCGGCAGGCCGTAGCGGACGATGACCCGGTTTGTGGTCGTGCCGAGCGCCGAGGCGTCGACCTGGCGGGTATCGACGTCGGGTCGCAACGCGAGGCTGAACGACGCCGCGCCGCTGGCCTGCAGATGGGAGATCTCCTCAGCCACGTCGAGCGGCGCCTTGAGGACGTAGTAGGTCCCCGACTTCGCGAGGATCAGCATGTTCTGGTACGAAAGCTTGGTCGACTTGTCGGTGTAGAAGCCGTCCTTGCCGATGCCGTCCTCGGAGTTCGTGAGGACGTTGACGCTCGCGGTCACGAACACGTCGACCGACTGGTTCGGGGCCAGGAGGCCGCCGACGGCGCGGTCGTCCGGCACGGTCATGGACACGGCTCGCCAATCGGGCGTGTCGTCGCCGACCGTCTCCTCTGGACCCAGCACCGAGAACTGGCCGCCCTCGCTGCTCGAGGCGAGCAGGTTGGTCAGGACCATCTGGCCCTGCAGGATGGCCACCGCCGGCACACGGCCGATGACCTTCTCCGGCGTCGACGCGATGCCCTGGGCATTCGTGTCGTCGATCGGGATCTCGCGGACGGTCACGTCGGTCGCCTCGATGATCTTGCGCGCGGGGATGGTCTGTGCCGCGACGACGACCGTGACCCGCTGCAGCCCGGCCTGGCCGGCCTGCTGCTGCGCCTGATTGATGAGGAAGAACGCGGCGCCGCCGGCGGCGACGGCGAGGACCACCCCGATGACGACGATCCATCGACCCCGACGGCTGGGGTCCTTGTATTCCATCTCCATTGGTGCCTCCGACTAGGTTGGTGCCGTGCCCGCCCGGCTAGCTCCAGGGCACGAGTCGCGCCACCTGACCGCGGCGCAACGCGGGATCGTTCATGTCGGCATAGACACCCGAGATCGCATAGCCCCAGACCGTGTTGCTGTCGAGGGAGGTGATCCGGAACGTCGTGAAGCCGAGGATGTCGACGTAGTCGTTCGAGGTGCTCGCGGTCGCGATCGCGACGTTGATCGGCACCATCCTGGTGACGGGCTGGCCGGACGAGTTGGTCCCGGTCACCCGCAACGAAAGGGAGTAGACGCCGGGGCCGAGCGTCCCGCCGTTGACCGAGACCGTGACCGTCTGCGACGTGCCCTTGTTCAAGGTGATAGTCGAGGGGGTCACCGAGACCGTGCCGATCCCCGTCGGCAGCACGCCATCGGCGTCCGCGCCACCTTCGACGCTCAGGGACACGGTCCCACCGAAATACGTGGAGTTGTTGTTCGGGGTGCTGACGTTGATAGTCGTCGCGCCGGTCCCGCCGGTCGAGGCGATGAGGACCGCGGCACCACCGCTCGTCGAGAAATCGCGATTGACACTACCGATCGAGATGCCGACCGGGTAGAAATGGTCGAGCAGGACCGGGCTCGAGGAATGGCCCTGAACCCATACGGTGTAGACGCCCTGCGGCGCACCGCTCGTCTGGAACGTCGTCCAGGTCACGGTACCGTTCGGCGTTAGCGGGCTGGGGCTGAACGACAAAGGGGTCAGCGTGGAGCCCCACGGGTGCGCCGTCTCGCCCCAATTCGGGAAGGCGCTCGTCGACACGACACCGGTGAAGGACGTGTTCTTCGTCACGGACATCGTGATCGACCCGTTCCGGTTCTGGTTCGTGTTGATGGCCGCCGTGCTGGGCACCGCGTAGCTGAAGTCCGGGATGCTCGAGACCGTCCCCGAGTAGACGGCGGCGAGGATCTCGGCACCGGGGTCGTAGCGCTCGTTGATGGCGTCGACGACGATGCCTGACGAGTTGCCATCGATGATCCCCACCTGGTCGTTCGGATCGGGCGGGGTCGTCACGGGCGGGAAGTCGGGACCGGGGTAGCCGGTCGCCACCCAGCCGGCTTCCATGGCCTTGAGCGTGTTGGCGTTCGTGCCGGCGGTCACGCCGTTGTAGAACACGTTCGACGGCGGCGAGGCGAACTGGAAATTGCGGATGTCGAGGGTGACGAAGCCACGAAAACTCACGGCGTTCGAGGGTGAGGCACCCTGCCCGACCAGCTCGATGATCGGCCCGTGGTTCACCGGGTCGTCATCCGGCGCCGACGCGTTGAAGGCCGAACCGGGGTTCGGCGTGGACCGGAGCGACCCATCGGACTCGCTGCCCAGGCACGACGTGTTCGCCGTCGCGACCAGGTCCTGGAACTGGTTCGTGTTGCCATCGCACGGTGACACGGCGCCGGCGAACGGCCCGGGCGCGTTGATGAAGTGCCGCACGGCGATCGGGAGCAGGTCGCCGACGGTCTTGACCATGGCGCGACCGCCGACCCGATTCGATCCAAGCCCGACGACGCGGCCGAAGGTGTACCCGACATCACTCTTGATCGCGACCCGCACCTCGCCACCGGTGATCAGCACGCCGCTGATGAGATAGGACGCGTCGCCCGCGTGGCCGCTCTCGTACTCGGGGATGGTCGCGACCGACGCCACCGTGCCCGTCGGGCTGCCCAGGAGGTTGCGGGTGAGGACGTCGCGACCCTCGGCCTCGGCATCGGTGTTGGATTCGCCGCGGATCAGGGCGTTGGCCACGGCCAGGGCGCCGGCGTCGGCGGCGTTCTGCAGGAAGCGCTTCTCGGAATAGAAGCGACCGATATCGAACGCGAGGCCGGCGGCCGCCATGATGACGACCATCGACATCGCGAAGAGGACGAGGACCTGCCCAGGCGCGCGGCGCAGGGGCGTGCGGCGGCCGTGCGCCATCAGTTCTGCACCATCGTGACTTCCGACGTAAGCCCGAGGCGGCCGTTCATGTCCTTCGGCAGGAACTGCGGGATGAGCGGGATCACCAGATCCTGGTGGTAGGTAGCCCGGACCGTGATCTGGTAGCCGACGCGCGCATCGGTGTCCGTGGTGCCGGCCGGCAGGAGGTAGCTCACGATCAGGTCGCCGTTCGTGAACGTGTTGCCGCTCTGGCTCCAGGTCGAGCCCGTCGCGAAGTTCGGCGACGTCTTGACGAGGAGGTTCATCGACGCCAAGAGCGAGGTCTTGATGAACTCGTTGCGGGCCAGGTCGTTCTGCGCCTTCGACAGGCCTGAGTCGTAGATATAGACGCTCCCGTTGCGGGCGCCCTCGCGGGTGGCGTTCGTGATCGTCACGTAGGCGTTGAAGATGAAGCCGAACTGGATGATGGCGAGCACGATCACGAACAGCGGCATCAGGACGAGGGCGAACTCGACCAGGCTCTGTCCTTTCTCGGAAGGGCGTCGTCGCGGTCGCATCGGGGGACGGTCATCTCCAGCGCTGGTATCGGCGCGAGTGTCGGTCTCGATGACCGCGACTCGGTATGAGTCTTTCGTCATCGACGGCGGCGCCGAGTGGGGTAGTGCGCGTCCGAACGTCCGTTCGAAAGAGCCCCCCGTCAGTGCTAGACTCGTCCCGTGCCCGACTTCGACCTCGTCGCCCCGTTCCAGCCGACCGGCGACCAGCCCGCTGCCATCGATCGCCTGAGCGAGGGCCTCGGCAAGGGCCTCCAGCACCAGGTGCTGCTGGGCGCGACCGGCACCGGCAAGACGGCGACGTTGGCGTGGACGATCGCCCAGCACAACAAGCCGACGCTGGTGCTCGCCCACAACAAGACACTCGCGGCCCAGCTCTACGCCGAGTTCCGGGAGTTCTTCCCGAACAACGCCGTCGAGTACTTCGTCAGCTACTTCGACTATTACCAGCCCGAGGCGTACCTGCCGCGCAGCGACACGTACATCGAGAAGGACTCGTCACGCAACGACGAGATCGACCGGCTGCGGCACGCCGCGACCCATGCCCTGTTCGAACGGCGCGACGTGATCATCGTCGCGAGCGTCTCGTGCATCTACGGCCTGGGCGCACCGGTCGATTACGGCGCGACGGTCCTCAAGCTGCGCGAGGGCGGCAAGTACCGCCGGGATGCCGTCCTGCGCCACCTGGTCGACCTGCAATATCAGCGAAATGATCAGGCGCTCGGCCGCGCCCGGTTCCGGGTCCGCGGCGACACACTCGAGCTCCAGCCCGCGTCCGAGGAGTTCGTCGTCCGCGTCGAGTTCTTCGGCGACGAGGTGGAGCGCATCACCGAGCTCGATCCGCTCACCGGCGAGCTGCTCGCCCAGCGACGCGAGACCAACATCTACCCGGCGACCCACTTCGTGACGCCGGCCGACAAGCTACGCGAGGCGATCGTCGACATCGAGGCCGAGATGGAGGTCCGGGTCGGCGAGCTCGAGACGGAGGGTCGGGCGCTCGAGGCGGCCCGGCTGCGACAGCGCACGACGTTCGACCTCGAGATGCTGCGCGAGCTTGGCTATTGCTCCGGCGTCGAGAACTATTCGCGACACCTCGCCCGGCGCGACGCGGGCTCGCGTCCGTGGACCCTGCTCGACTACTTCCCGCCCGACTGGCTGCTCGTGGTCGACGAGTCGCACATGACCGTGCCGCAGGTCGTCGGCATGTACAAGAACGACCGAACGCGCAAGGAGATCCTCGTCGACTTCGGCTTTCGGCTGCCATCGGCGCTCGACAACCGGCCACTGACCTTCGAGGAGTTCGAGGGCTCCGTCAACCAGGCGATCTACATGAGCGCTACACCCGGTCCCTACGAGCTAGAGAAGGGCCGGGGGCAGATCGTCCAGCAATTGATCCGGCCGACCGGCATCGTCGACCCGCCAGTGACGGTCAAACCGACCGAGGGCCAGATCGACGACCTACTCGAGGAGGTGCGGTCCCGCGTGGAGCGCGGCGAGCGAGCGCTGGTCACGACGCTCACGAAGAAGATGGCCGAGGACCTCGCCGACTACCTCAAGGAGCTCGGGGTCAAGGTCCAGTACCTGCACAGCGAGGTCGACACCCTCGAGCGAGTCGCGATCCTGCGCGACCTGCGCCTCGGGGTGTTCGACGTCCTGGTCGGCATCAATCTGCTCCGCGAGGGGATCGACCTTCCCGAGGTCACTCTGGTTGCCATCCTCGACGCCGACAAGGAGGGCTTCCTGCGGTCGGCCTGGTCGTTGATCCAGATGATCGGCCGGGCGGCCCGGAACGTCGGCGGCGAGGTGATCATGTATGCGGACTCGGTGACCGAGTCGATGCAGGTCGCCATCGACGAGACCAACCGCCGGCGCGCCGTGCAGGAGGCCTACAACGTCGAGAAGGGCATCGAGCCGACGACGATCGTCAAGGGCATCCACGACCTGAACCAGCGGCTCCGGGCCGTGGCGGAATCGACCGTCGTGTACACCTCCGAGCGCGAGGGCGGAAGGCCGTTCGACGAGACCGATCGCGTGAAGGTCGAGGCACTCGTGACGCGCATGGAGGCGGAGATGCGGTCGGCGGCCAAGGAGCTCGAGTTCGAGCGAGCGGCCGCGCTCCGCGATGAGATCCAGCAGGTCCGGTTGCGCGTCCTGGAGCAGGATGCGTCGGTCACGGTGGCGCGCGCCGCGGAGCGTGCGGCGCGCGGCGAGGGTGCGGCCGCGAGCGGTCTGACCGGGGCGGCGGACCGGGCGCGCGGTCGACGCGCCTCGGAGGCAGCGGCGGCGGCAGGAACGTTGCTCGAGGTCACCAGCGTCACGGTCCTGCCGGCGGAGGAGGAACCGGCCGAGACGCTCGACGGCGAACCCGGCGACGGGACCGGCGGCGAGACCGCTTCGGACTGGCTACCGGGGATCCGCGACGAGCATGAGGACGACGGCGGCTGGCAGGCTCGGTGGCTGGACAGGCCGACCTGGGATCGCACCGTGACGCCGAACATCCGACGGCGGACGGGCCAGCGCCCCGCACGTTCGGGGCGCCGGGCGCGCTAACAGCGCGCCGCCACGAAGCTGCAAGCCAGGCGGCGTCGTGCCTCGTTTCGGGCCATATGTCCGCGAGGTGAACCTTCGGTTGACTTCGGCCCCGAGGTCAGGAAATGGCCGCGCACTGCGCTCTTCGGCTGGGAACGGTGTATCGATGCACCGCTTCGTATGTCGGACGAGCCCGGAAGGCGAGATTCCATGATGCGGAGCCGATGGGTCCGGTCTAGTTTGGAGGCGTGCTGTTGCGTTTCATGACCTTGGCGATCGCGCAGGCCTTCGACTTCGCCACGTTCAGCGTCATGGTCCGCGCGCACGGCGTCACGGCCGAGGCCAATCCGCTGGTCCAGAGCATGTTCCTGTCGCTCGGCACCCCGGCGGTCGTCGTCTCGAAGGTCGCCCTCGTGATCCTCATCGTCGCCCTGGCGATCGCCGCGGCCGTCCGCGGTGGTCGAGGGCCATGGTCGATCATCGGCGGCATGCCGCTTGCGCTCGGGATCGCGGCCGGGCTGATCGGCGGCATCACCAACGCGGCGGTGATCCTGCCCCGCTGACCCCCGCCCGCGCCGACGCCCGCGGTCCAAGACGCGACCACGAACACCTGTTCGAAATGCCCGACATCCGCTAGACTTCGACCGTGCCCCAGGACCAGCTCGTCGTGCGCGGCGCGCGCGAACACAATCTGAAGGACGTCACCGTCGCCTTCCCCCGGGACCGGCTCGTCGTCATCACCGGTCTCAGCGGTTCCGGCAAGTCGAGCCTCGCCTTCGACACCATCTACGCCGAGGGTCAGCGACGCTACGTCGAGAGCCTGAGCGCCTACGCGCGGCAGTTCCTCGGCCAGATGGAGAAGCCTGACGTCGACCAGATCGACGGGCTCTCGCCGGCCATATCGATCGACCAGAAGGGGGCAAGCCGCAACCCGCGTTCGACGGTCGGCACGGTAACCGAGATCTACGACCACCTGCGGCTGCTGTTCGCGCGGATCGGCATCCCGCACTGCCCGAACGGCCACCCGATCGAGCGCCAGAGCGTCCAGCAGATCGTCGACCAGGTGCTGGCGCTGCCCGAGGGCACGCGGCTTCTCGTGCTCGGCCCCCTGATCAAGGACCGCAAGACCGAGGGTGACCGGATCATCGACGCCGCCCGACGGCAGGGTTTCGTCCGCGTCCGGGTCGATGGCGAGCAGTACGACATCGCCGATGCACCCAAGCTCGACAAGTACAAGCGCCACTCGATCGAGGTCATCGTCGACCGATACATCGTTCGCTACGCCGAGGCCCCAGAGGGCGCGGGGCGGGCACCGGACGGCCGGCCGATCGATCCCGCCACCGGGCTGGTCATGCCCGACCCTGATGCGGCCCGGCTGGCCGATTCGATCGAGACCGCGCTGAGGCTCGGCGAGGGTGTCGTGCTGATCGCGCCGGCGCCCCGCGACGACGAGGTGCCGGCCTTCGACGAGCGCCGCTACAGCGAGAAGTACAGCTGCCCGTACGACGGCTTCACCATCGATGAGCTCGAGCCGCGCTCGTTCTCGTTCAACTCGCCGCACGGGGCGTGCCCGACCTGCACCGGGCTCGGGACGAAGCTCGAGATCGACCCAGCGCTGCTCATCCCGCGGCCGGAGAAGAGCCTGGGCGAGGGCGCGCTCGGGACCGGCGGGCTGCTCTCGACCGATGCGTCATGGCGGATGAAGATCCTGGAGGCGGTGTGTGACGCGCACGGCTGGGACTTCCACGTGCCGGTCAAGGACCTGCCCAAGGAGGCCCTCGACTACCTCCTCTATGCGAAGCGCGACCAGGAACGCGTGCTCGTCCGCTACCGCCACGAGCGGGGTGAGAGCACGTACAAGGCGAACGTCGAGGGGATCATCAGCAACCTCGAGCGCCGCTATCGCGAGACCGACTCGGACTACATCAAGGGCGAGATCGAGAAGTTCATGGTCACGAAGCCGTGTCCGACCTGCGGCGGCATGCGGCTTCGCCCGGAGATTTTGGCAGTCACCATCGGCGACCAGAACGTCTGGGACATCGCGACGATGTCGATCACCGACGCCCTCAAGTGGTCGACGGGCCTCAGCGCCAAACTGAACGATCGTGAGCGGGCGATCGCCTACCAGGTGCTCAAGGAGATCGTGGCCCGGCTCGGCTTCCTGGTCGACGTCGGCCTCGACTACCTGACCATGGACCGCACGAGCGTGACGCTCTCAGGCGGGGAGGCGCAGCGGATCCGGCTCGCGACCCAGATCGGCACGACCCTCATGGGTGTCCTGTACATCCTCGACGAACCGTCGATCGGGCTCCACCAGCGCGACAACGCCAAGCTGATCGCGACGCTCACGCGACTTCGGGACCTGGGCAACACCGTGCTCGTCGTCGAGCACGACGAGGAGACGATCCGGACCGCCGACTGGGTCGTCGACATCGGCCCGGGTGCCGGCGAGCACGGTGGCGAGATCATCTCGAACGGTCCCATCGAGACGTTGCTCGCCGAGCCGCGTTCGATCACCGGCGCGTTCCTGCGCGGCGAACGCCAGGTGCCGATCCCGAAGAAGCGCCGCCGACGCAACGGCAAGAGGCTCGGGGTGACCGGCGCCCGGGAGCACAACCTGCGGAACGTCGACTTCCGGATCCCGCTCGCCACCTTCGTCGCCGTGACCGGCGTCAGTGGCAGCGGCAAGAGCACCCTGGTGACCGAGGTCCTCTACCGCGCGCTCGCGCGGGAGCTCAACGGTTCGCGCGAGCCCGTCGGCAAGCACGACAAGCTGGTCGGCGCCGAGCACATCGACAAGATCATCGAGATCGACCAGAGCCCGATCGGTCGGACGCCGCGCTCCAACCCGGCCACCTATACCGGTCTCTTCGGGCCTATCCGGGAGCTGTTCGCCGCCGTGCCCGAGTCGCGATTGCGCGGCTACTCACCGGGTCGGTTCTCGTTCAACGTGAAGGGCGGCCGGTGCGAGAACTGCAAGGGCGACGGGATCCTCAAGATCGAGATGCAGTTCCTGCCGGACGTCTACGTCCCGTGCGAGGTGTGCAAGGGCAAGCGCTACAACCGCGAGGCGCTCGAGATCCACTACAAGGGCAAGTCGATCGCCGACGTGCTCGAGATGACGATCGCCGAGGCCCTCGACTTCTTCAATGCGGTCCCGAACGTCAAGGCCAAGCTCCAGACGCTGTACGACGTCGGGCTCGGGTACGTCCACCTGGGCCAGCCCGCAACGACGCTGTCGGGCGGCGAGGCACAACGCGTCAAGCTGTCTACAGAGCTGTCCCGGCGGGCGACGGGTCGCACGCTCTACGTGCTCGACGAGCCGACGACGGGCCTCCACTTCGCCGATGTCGAGAAGCTGCTCGAGGTGCTCCATCGCCTGGTCGACGGCGGAAACACGGTGCTCGTGATCGAGCACAACCTCGACGTCATCAAGACGGCCGATTGGATCGTGGACCTCGGACCTGAGGGTGGCGATCGCGGCGGACGGATCATCGCCCAGGGCACGCCCGAGAGGATCGCGGCGACAACCGGCTCGGCGACCGGCGAATACCTGGACCGTGTCCTACGCGGTGAGCCGCTCGTCCCGCTCTCCGACGTCACGTTCGCGGAGGAGGCCGGTCGCGGTCGCGCCCCCGACCGGACGAACGGCCACGCGCCCACCACAGTCATCGCGGCGACACCGTCGCGCAAGCGCGCGACCGCGGCCGCCAAGGCCCGTTAGCGGACCTCTCGCCAGCAGTTCATGGGGCCGGAGATGGGCGAGTCCGGGCTCGTGTCACGCGGGTTGTCGCCCGGCACGTGCCACACGATGGTCGGGGCCGCGTACCCGAGGGTCGCGGTCGTCCTCGGCCGGGCCGGCCGCGTAGAAGCGACGGACCGCTTCGATGTTCTCCACGACACCCACGGAAACCCCTCATTCCGCATCGACGGCGTCCCAGCTGCGGCTAGGATAGCCGCGTGCCGGAAATCGATTTCGCGTTCCTAGCCGACGCCGCGGAGACCATCCCGGGCCAGAAGTTCCACGTGCTGGGTGGCGGGATCGCGCGCATCGGTGGACGCCGATTCCCGCTTCGCCATCCCCACCTCGCGCTCGTCATCGGACTCCAGGTGACGGCTCCCGAAACAGAGCGCGAGCACGACATCCGGTTCGTCCTGCTCGACCCGGATGGGTCGGAGGTAGCGGGCGCCACGGGCAGCCTCGTCGCCCGCAGCCAGCGCGACGGTCGCGACGCGACGCTGACCTTCTCGATCGATCTCTGGAACCTCACGTTCCCCGCGCCGGGCGACTACTCGTTCCGGATTCTCGTCAACGGATCGGAGCGCAAGCGGCTGCCGCTGCTCCTGCTCGCCCCGCCCGACGGCTCGACCGGCACCGAGCCGGCGTCCGCACCGATGGATGCCTGATCGGCCGAGGACCATCGGCCCGGCTCGACACGAACTGGGGGCGATCGACGATCTCGCGCTGATCGCCGCCCGCCACGCCGATCGACTGCTTGCAGCTTCTCGCGAGCGAGGCGCGGCTCGGTGGACGGCGTTCCTGGAGCCCGTGCCGGATCGGCTGCGGGACGAAGGGCTGCCGGGGCTGCGGTCGACCGCGATGCGCGCCCGCGCCGCCTATGGTCCGAAGGACTCCGTCCGCGACGCGCTGCCACCGGACGTCACCGAGCCGTTCCTCGAGGCGATCGACCGCCTCATGCGGGAGATCAACCGCCACCAGGCACGAGCCTAGCGAACGGTCAGCGAGGCCGGGCGACACCGAGTTCGTCCGGCGTGAATGCCTCGAGCAGGAACGGCGACGGGACCGCCGGGTCGTAGCTGAGGGTCAGCGTCCGGCGTGCCCGGGTCCAGGCAACGTAGCCGAGTCGGCGCTCCTCCTCGAGGGCTCGCCCCGCGTCCTCGGCATCGGCGACGGCTCGGCCACTCGGGAAGCGGCCCTCCTCGAGCCCGACCACCGCGACGTGGTCGAACTCCGCGCCCTTCGTCGAGTGGGCGGTCGCGAGCGAGAGACGGGCGTCGTCGCGCCTGAGCTCGGCGAGTCGGGCTCGGGTCTCGGCGATCGCGGCCCGCAGCGCCTCGAGGTCGGCGAACGGCGGTGCCCATGCCAGCAGAGCCGCGGCCAGCTCGCGATCGCCCCACGGCTCGGAAGGGAGCGACGCGCGGAGCCGGCCGAGCCGCACCAGCAGCGGCAGGCCGTCCGGCGTCTCCGCGTCGACGCGATCGATGAGCACATCCACCGCCGCGTCATCGACCAGCAGCGCGACCGACGGGGCCCGGAACGGTTCGTCCAGCGCGAGGGCCGCGATGACCGCCGGTCGCAGTTCCCGGTTCGTCCGGGCGAGGACGGCACGGGACCCGTCGTCGTCCGGCCACGCCCGGAGGAGCCTGGCCGTGCGTTCGGGTTCGTCGGCGGTGTCGGGCGCGAGGATCAACGATCCCGGCGCGTCGGATCGCGGCCGGATGACCTTGACGAAGCGCTCCTCGTTGTGACCGATGAGCCGGACAGCGCGCTCGACGACCGGCGCCGGACAGCGGTGGTTGACCTCCAAGTCGACGCGCTGCAATCCCGGCAACGACGCCCCGATCGCCAGGACGCGTCTGACATCCGCGAGTCGCCAGCCGTAGATCGATTGGTCGTCGTCGCCAACGAGGAAGATTCGGTTGCGGGGGGCCGCGAGGAGCAGCGCCAACCGGAGCTGCGACCGATCGACGTCCTGGACCTCGTCGACGAGCAGGTGGCTGCACCTGCCCCGCCAGCGCTCGAGGGAGGCCGCGTCCTCCTCGAGGGCAGTCAGGGCACGGCGCACGAGATCGTCGAAGTCGAGGGCACCGCGGTCGGCGAGGGCCCGCTCGTAGGCGACGAACGCTCGTGCCACGGGGCCGGCGTCGGGATCGACGGCCACCTCGGTCGCCGTCACGCCGAGATCGAGCTTGAGGCGCGAGAAGGCCGTGTCGAGCCGGCCGCGCTCGGCGAGCGTGCTGCGGGGCCACAGCTCGGCTACGACCTCGGCGCGATCCACCAGGGGCTCCACGGGATGACCAGCGGATCGGAGGATCTCCCGGCCGAGCGCATGGAACGTCCGGACGCGGACCACTCCGGAGACGATCCCGAGCGGCGCGAGCGCCGCGTCGGCTCGTTCCGAGAGTTCCTCTGCGGCGCGTTTGTTGAAGGTGATCGCCGCGATGGCCTCAGGGTCGACGCCACCGTCGACCAGCCAGGCGATCCGGGCGACGAGCGTGGTCGTCTTGCCGCTGCCCGCCGGCGCGACGCAGAGCACCGGACCGGGTGGCGCCGTTGCTGCGGCGCGCTGGTCGGCCGTCAGTCTTGCGAGACGCTCGAGGACCGCCGGATGGTGCATCGACCGACTGTCGCGGCCTCCGCTTACCGGCGACTCAACGGTGCGCAAAAGGCACCCTCGAACGCGAAATGGTGACGCCCGTCAACGAACCGGTACCGAAGGGGGGCGCGACGGCGCACCGAGGGGTCCGTTAGGCCCATGGCGCGCCCGCGGCGCCGCGCGACGATTCCCATACGCCAGGCACGACGGCGCGTCGATCGTGCCGGCGGTTTCGAGGACTCATCGAGATGTTGCGTCGACCCCTCCGCCGGGCGGCTGTCCTGTCCCTCGGCGTGCTCCTCGCCTTTGCCGGCACGGCCACGGCGGATTCGGTCCTCGGAGATGCCATCGTGGCGACCCCGGAGGTCGAAGGAAGCAAGCCCCTCGGGGATTTCAGTCCCGGGGCGACCGTCGAGGCCGACGCCCAGTTCTTCGTCGTGTGCGCAGGCGTCCAGCACATCGATCCGAACCAGTCGGTGGTGCTGACGGGGGCGGGTGGCACCGCACCATTGGACGGCGCCATCGTGAGCGTCTCGACCGCGACGTTGACCCCGTTGACGATGGCCTGGGGACCCGACGGTGAGGGTTGCCCGGATCCCAACCCGTCCTACGCTGGCCAGGCCACGAGTCACGTCGTCATGCGCGCGCCGACGACCCTCGGGAACTACACGTTCACGATCATGTGGACCCGATCGCTCACGCCGGATGGCAACAACGACGGTAGCGCGTTCAGCCGGACGCCGACGTCGGTCAACTTCACGATGCGAGTGGTCGCGAACACGCCGCCCCCGAATACGCCGCCGGTCCTGACCGTTCCTACGTCCTTCGAGGTCGAGGGTGATACCAGCGGCGGCTGGAATTCCAGCTGGACCGTCTCGGCCACCGACGCCGAGGATGACCCCGATCCGACGCCCACCTGTACGCCCGCGGCGGGCCCTGTCCTGCTTGTCGGCACGACCACGGTGTCCTGCACGGTCCAGGACGATGCAGGCGCCGTCGTCACGAAGACGTTCGACGTGACGGTCGTCGACACGACGGCACCCACGCTCCACGACGTCCCGGGCGACATCTCGGTGACCTCGACTGACCCGGGCGGTCGGACGGTGACGTTCGATCCGCCGAGCGCGACCGATGTCGTCGACACCTCGCCGAACGTGGTCTGCGACGCGAAGAGTGGCCAACACTTCGATGTGGGCACGACCCCCGTGACCTGCACGGCCAGGGACGACAGCGGGAATACCCGGAGTGGCTCGTTCCAGGTGACCGTCGCCTTTGTCGCGCCGCCGCATACCGCATCGGCCGTCTGGCTCGAGCCAGTGGCTGGTGGCGGTTCGACGTTCGTCGCCAACCGCGGGCGCACGATCCCGGTCAAGGTGAACCTGCTCGTTGACGGTCGGCAGCGCTCGACCGGGGATGCCGTGCTGTCGCTCACCCCGTGCGGCGGCGGGACGACGATCAACAAGTCGCTCGAGTGGAGCGGCGGCCGCTGGAACGTCTCGCTCGACACGTCATCGCTCTCGGCATCGTGCTACACCGTGACCGCCTCCATCGACGGCCTGACCGCCGGTTCGTTCACCCTCGAGCTCCGCGGTGACGAGGCCGCCAAGGCATCGCCGAAGCGGTCGGCACCCTTGGTGCTGACGCGATCGTCGACCGATCGCCCCTCGAAGCTGGGGCTCACCAGACCCCGTTGACCACCTCGGGACCGGGGTTGCCCTAGCATCGCGGGGTGACCCCGGAACTCGAGGCGACCCTCAAGCGACTTCCCGACCGCCCCGGCGTCTACCTGCTGAAGGACGCCCGGGGCGACGTCCTGTACGTCGGCAAGGCCCAGAGCCTGCGCCACCGCGTGCGCAGCTACTGGCAGAAGCACACGCCCGCGATGGGCGAGGGCCATAGGATCCGGAGCGTCATCGACCGCGTCGCGGACGTCGAGGTCACCGAGGTCGACAGCGTCAGCGAGGCACTGCTCCTCGAGAACAACCTCATCAAGCGCTTCAAGCCGCGGTTCAACGTCCGGCTCAAGGACGACAAGAGCTACCCGTACATCAAGGTCACGCTGGCCGACGACTTCCCGCGGGTCGAGCGGACCCGGAAGCTGGTGAACGACGGGAGCCGCTACTTCGGGCCGTACGCCTCGGCGACGAGCGTCGACGAATCGATGAACCTCGTCCGGCGGCTGTTCCCGTTCCGGACCTGCACGATCGACATCAAGGATGGAGAGCGGGCTCTCCAGCGACCATGCCTGCTGTACCACATCAAGCGCTGCCAGGGCCCGTGCATCGAGGCGATCTCGAAAGCCGACTACCGCGCCGACATCGAGCAGGTCGAGCTGTTCCTCGAGGGTCGCCAGGAGACGCTGGTGAAGGCCCTTCGGCGCGAGATGCTGTCGGCATCCGATCGGCAGGAGTACGAGCGGGCCGCGGGCCATCGCGACAAGATCCGCGCGATCGAGCGGACGATGGAGAGCCAGAAGATGGCCGCCTTCGCGCGGACCGAGCTCGACCTCGCGGGGATGGCGCGCCAGGACAACCAGGCGGCAGTCACCCTGTTCATCATCCGCGACGGCAAGATGATCGGGCGCGATGTCTACCTGCTCGACGCCGCCCGCGAGGCGTCGGACGCAGAGGTGCTGACGAGCTTCCTCGAGCAGTACTACACGCGCGCCACGTCGATCCCGCGCGAGATCTACGTGCCCGCGGCGGTGACCGATGGCGAGGACCTCCAGACGTTCCTCGTCGAGAAGCGCGGCGGGCCGGTCCATCTGCGGACGCCGCAGCGCGGCGAAAAGCGTGACCTGCTCGGCCTGGCCGAGCGGAACGCGGCCGAGACGCTCGCCCGCGAGCAGGCACGCTGGCTGGCCGATCAGGGCAAGACCCTGGCGGCGCTCGAGGAGCTCGCCGCCGCGCTGGACGTGCCGGGAGCGCCGTTCCGCATCGAGTGCTACGACATCTCGAACTTCCAGGGCAGCGAGTCGGTCGGCAGCATGGTCGTGTTCGAGGACGGCAAGCCGCGGACCGGCGAGTACCGCCGGTTCCGGATCCGGACCGTCGAGGGGCCGAACGATGTCGCCAGCCACCAGGAGGTGCTGCGGCGTCGGTTCCGGGCGACCAAGTCCGGCGAGGAAGGGAACGAGGAAGAGCGCCGCTGGGCGATGCCCGATCTCGTCATCGTCGACGGCGGCAAGCCCCAGGTGAACGCCGCCAAGGTCGTTCTCGACGAACTCGGCTTACACGACCTGCCGCTCGCCGGGCTGGCCAAGGAGCGCGAGGAGCTGTTCCTGCCCGGTCGCTCGGACCCGGTCGTGCTGCCGCCGACATCATCCGCGCTCTACCTCGTCCAGCGTCTGCGCGACGAGGCGCATCGGTTCGCGATCACCTACCACCGGACGCTCCGCGACCGCCGCACGGTCCGCTCGGCGTTCGACGACCTGCCGGGTGTCGGCCCCAAGCGCAAGCGTGAGCTGCTGAAGGTGTTCGGGTCGATCAAGCGTGTGCGCGAGGCCCCGGTCGAACAGATCGCGGCCGTCCCGGGCATCAGCCGGGCCCTGGCGGAACGCATCAAGGCCACGCTGGAGGCCTGACCCGCAGCGACCCGCGACCGGCTCCGCCGACCGCGTCGCAAGGGCCTTTCGTGTAGCATCCCGGCGGTATGCGCAGAGCGGGCCCCATCCTCATCGCCGTCATCGGCGTGCTGTCCCTGATCATCGTCTTCTTCCCGAATCTCAAGCTCCCGGATCCGAGCGCGCCCGACGGCGCATGGCGGACCGTCGAGACGAAGCTCGGTCTCGACCTCGAGGGCGGGCTGCGGGTCGAATACCAGGCACTCCCCAAGGACGGTGTCCAGCCGACCCGCGAGGCACTCGGCGTCATCAAGGACATCATCGAGCGCCGCGTGAACACGACCGGCGTCTCGGAGCCGGTCGTCGTTGTCCAGGGTGACGACCGCGTCGTCATCGAGTTGCCGGGAATCTCGGACGTCGACTCGGTCCGGCGGCTCGTCGGGCAGACCGGCAAGCTCGACTTCGTCCCGCTCGGCCAGACCCAAGCGACAGACGGCCAGGTCCTCGATCTACAGCAGTACCCACCACTGTTCAGCGGCGACCAGCTCGAGTCGGCAGCCGTGGGCCAGGACCAGACGCGCGGCCTGACCGTGACGTTCGTGCTCAAGAACAACGGCGCGGATTCGGGCGCACAGCTGTTCGGGAACTACACGCGCGACCACGTGGGCGACTACTTCGCGATCGCCCTCGACGGCACGGTCATCACGGCGCCGCGGATCAACGAGGCGATCCCGAACGGCCAGGTCCAGATCTCGGCCGGCGGCATCGGGGGCTTCCCGGCGAAGGAGGCCAACTCGCTCGTCACGATCCTCAAATTCGGTTCGCTGCCTTTCCCGATCAAGGAGCTGTCGAGCGAACAGATCTCGGCCACACTCGGCGAGCAGTTCCTCAACCAGAGCCTCATCGCCGGCTTCATCGGGATCTCGCTGGTGATCCTGTTCATGCTGCTCTACTACCGGCTGCCGGGGCTGGTGGCGTCGTTCGCTCTCGTCTATTACACGATCGTGGTCCTGGCGATCTTCCGGCTCATCCCGGTGACGCTGACGCTGGCGGGTATCGCGGGCTTCGTGCTCTCTGTAGGCATGGCGGTCGACGCCAACATCCTCATCTTCGAACGCATGAAGGAGGAGCTGCGCGTCGGCAAGTCGCTGCCGGCGGCCGTCGAGGCCGGCTTCAACCGGGCCTGGAACTCCATCCTCGACTCGAACGTGTCGAGCCTGATCACCGCGACCATCCTCTACGCCTTCGGGTCGTCCGTGATCCGCGGCTTCGCGCTGGTGCTGATCATCGGCGTACTGACCTCGATGTTCAGCGCGATCGTCGTGACCCGCTCGATCATGCGTGTGCTCGTCCGCCAGGACTGGGCCCGCCGGGCGCGCCTCTGGGGCCTCCGGGACGAGGAGTTCGTCGCGGTCACCTCGCCGCGCCCGACCCGCCGGCCCCTGGCTGCCGATGTTTGACGTCATCGGCAAGCGGCGCTGGTTCTACCTCTTCTCGCTGCTCCTCACGATCCCGGGCCTGATCTTCATCCTCATCTCGCCGTTCAGTGACGCGGGTCTCCAGCTGACGATCGACTACACCGGCGGCACGCGCTGGGAGATCAAGTTCGCCGATCCGAATGTGAGCCCCGACCAGGTCGAGCAGGTCTTCGCCGAGAACGACCTGCGGGCGACGGCGATCCGGACCGAGTCCGGCTACATCGAGATCAAGACCGAGCCGATCGGTCTGGTCGAGCAGGAGCCGGCGGCGTCGCCCTCGCCGGGAGCGTCGACGCTCGCCGGGAGCGTCGACCTCACCCGGGACGTCCGCATCGCCGGGTGCGAGCGGCTCGCCGGCCGCCTCGCCCTCGCCGGCGGCGTCGCCATCGGCCTCACCGGCCGCCTCGGCATCATCCTCGCCTGGCGCGTCGGCCAGCCCCGGCCCCAGCGCGTCGCCACTCCCCGGCGCCGTTCCCGGGAACACCGAGTTGCCGACCGCCGGCCGGCTGGGCGAGATGGTCGCGGCCCTCGAGGCGAAGCTCGGCGACATCGAGGCGCAGCGCAGCCTGACCACGATCGGCGCCGTGGTGAGCTCGGACCTGCTGCGCCAGGCGCTGATCCTGATCGTGGTCGGGTCGCTCGGGATCGTCGGCTGGATCACGTACCGCTTCCGCGACGTGAAGTTCGGCGTCACGGCGCTCGTCTCGCTGCTCCACGACGTCATCGTCGTGGTCGGCTCGTTCGCCATCCTCGGCACGTTCTTCCATGTCGAGATCGATGCGCTCTTCGTGACCGCGATGCTCACCGTCATCGGCTTCTCGGTGCACGACACGATCGTCGTCTTCGACCGCATCCGGGAGAACCGCGCCCGACACCTCGGCGAGCCGTTCGACGAGATCGTCAACCACTCGATCCTGCAGACCTTCGGCCGGTCGATCACGACGAGCTTCACCGTGTTCCTGACGCTGCTCTCGCTCTTCCTCTTCGGCGGCTCCGCCATCAGCGACTTCGTCCTGGCGCTGCTGATCGGCATCGTCATCGGGACGTACTCGTCGATCTTCGTGGCGAGTCCGCTGCTCGTCGACTGGTACGCGTGGGAGGATCGGCGCCGCGGACGACAGACCAGCGCGCGGGTGCCACGCGCCCGGCGAGCCACCTCCTGAGTCGCGGGCGGCGTGAGGGGAACCGCAGTCGAGTCGCAGGTAAGCGAGGCGTGGCATCCTGACGCGGTGCTCGAGCCGCGGTTCCGCTGGAGCTTCCCGGACACTCGTCCCATCGACCCCGATCTGCTGACCGCCGCGGTCGACCATGGGCTCGCCGAGCGGATGACCGGGCTGCTCGCCCGTCGCGGGGTCCTCGGCCGTGACGATCTCGTGGCCTGGTTCGCCGAGCCCGTCGCGGGTCTCCATGACCCGCGTCTCCTCCCGGATGCGGATCGGCTGCTCGACCGGCTGACCGCGGCCCGCGATCGCGGCGAGCGCGTCATGGTGTTCGGCGATTTCGATGCCGATGGCCTCGATGGTCTTGCCATCCTGGTGATCGCCTTGCGCCGATACGGCGTCGACGTCGAGCCGTATGTCCCGAGCCGACTCGAGGAGGGCCACGGCCTGTCGGTCGCCGCGATCGAAACGGCCGTCGCCCAGGGAGTGTCGGTCATCGTGACCGTCGATTGCGGGACGAGCTCCGGCCCGGAGATCGCCCTGGCCGGAGGGCGCGGGATCGACGTCATCGTCACCGACCACCATCGCGTGCCGGCCGACCTGCCACCGGCCCATGCCGTCGTGAATCCGCATCGCGCGGACTCGGTCTATCCGGATCCGCGACTGGCCGGGAGCGGCGTCGCCTTCAAGGTCGCCCAGCTCCTGCTCGGCGAGGTGCCGGTCGACCTCGCCGACCTCGCCACGCTCGGCACGGTCGCCGACGTCGCCCCCATCGTGGGGGAGAACCGGGCCATCGCCCGGCTCGGACTCGAACGCCTCAGGCATGATCCGCGGCCGGGGATCGCTGCGCTGCTGGAGCGTGCCCGGGTCGCTCCGGCCAGCGTCGACCTCGACACCATCGCGTTCGCGCTCGCGCCGCGGCTGAACGCTGCCGGCAGGGTGGGGGAGGCTCTGGAGGCCGCTCGGCTGCTGCTCGCCGAGACACCCGAGGAGGCCGCGATCCATGCCGATTCGCTCGAGACGGCCAACCAGACCCGGCGCGACCTGACGGTCACCGCCGTGGCCGAGGCCCGCGAGCTCGTCGCCGCCGACCCGGATCGACCTGCGTCGATCGTCCGCGGGACGTGGCCCGTCGGCATCGTCGGGCTCGTCGCCGCGCGCCTCGCCGAGGATCGTGCCCGGCCCGCGGTCGTCGGGACCGAGATCGGTGACACGATCCGCGCCTCCTGTCGGAGCGACGGCACCGTGGATCTCGCCGCCGCCCTCGCGGAGTGCGCGGACCTCTTCACGCGCCACGGCGGCCACGCCGGCGCCGCCGGGTTCGAGCTCCCCGCCACGCGCTGGCCGGAGTTCGTGGAGCGGTTCGAGGCGATCGCCGCGACGCGCGTCCCGACGGACCCGCGGGCCGTCCTGGCCATCGATCTTGCGGTCCGCGCGCTCGACGTCGACTACCGTCTCTTCAGCGAGCTCGGCGGCCTCCGACCGTACGGTCCGGGCAACCCCGAGCCGCTCGTGGCCGTCCTGGGGCTCACCGTGACCCGTGTCCGCCTCGCCGCCGACGACCACACCTCGCTCACGCTGAAGCGCGATCGGGACGTGCTGGACGGCATCGCCTTCGGGCGTGCCGACATCGCGGCGCTCGTCCAGGAGGGCGACCGGATCGACGTGGTCGCGCGGATCAGCAGTCGGACGTTCGGTGGGTTCGAGTCGCTGCAGTTGGAGATCCGCGACGCCGCGCCGAGCGGCATGCATCCCGAGGCGGCGGCGCTCCTGGGCGATGTTCCGCTGGCGCTCGCGGCGGTGCCGTCGTGAACCGCGTCGTCCGTCAGCGGTCGGCGAAGGCGCGCGACCCGTACGGCATCGGGCCGGTCGGCTCGGCGATCGGACCGATCGCGGCCGTCGTGGGGCTCGCGCTGATCGCGGTCATCACGATCAACCTGTTCAACTACGAGCTGCCGTTCGCGAGTGGTGATGGCGGCAACGGGAACAACGGAGCCCCCGGCGGCCCGGCGATCTCACCGGCCCCCTCGAACGTGATCATCGTGCCCGAGGAGGCCAGCTTCCTCGGCAACGTCGTCTATGCCAAGGCCGGCAACATCTGGGTCCAGACCGACCAGGGCGCGACGCAGCTGACGAATGGCGGCGGCGCCTCGATGCCGTCGTTCTCCGCCGATGGCAACTGGGTGACGTACATCCAGACTCGAGAAACGCGTGGCAAGTGGCCGCTGGATGGCAGCCCCACGTGGTACGACATCGATCTCAACGAGCTGATGCGCGTCCGCTCGGACGGGACCGCCGAGCCGCAACGCCTCCTGAGCGGGCAGGTGCGCAACGGATCGCTCCGCTGGTCGGCGTGGATGCGGCAGCCGGTCCTGTCACCGAACGGCAAGACCATCGCACTCGTCACCGATGCGCCGGACCCGGACGACTCGAACGTCGTGCTGCAGTTCTATGACGTGGACAAGAAGCGGCTGACCCGCGCCGGCGTCCGGGAGGTCGGGGTCCTCGGCCACCAGGACCCGGAGTGGCGGCCGGACGGGAAGTACCTGCTCTACACGATGAACAACCGCGACGGTGCGCGTGGGGCCGCGGTGATCATGCGCTACGACCCGAAGGCGAAGGAGGCCCGGCCACTCACGACAGCGGGCTACATGCAGCCGTCGTATTCGCCCGATGGGCGATACGTCGCCGCCACCCGGACGAACCCGCTCGGGACCGACGTCGTGATCCTCAATGCCAGCAACGGCAACGAGCTGCTCCGCCTCACGGACGACGACGCCTCGTGGGCCCCATCGTGGTCGCCAGCAGGCGATTCGATCGCGTACCTGCACATCGAGGGCCAGACCGTCGACCTGCGGCTGATCAAGCTCGATGGTAGCGGCCCGGCCTGGACCGTCGCCGCCACGGAGAACCTCACGGAGGTGTCCGGGCTCGATGCCGCCTCGAGACCGGATTGGTACATCCCGCCGGCCCTGCTCCCCGCCGCCGGGACCGCGGCGCCCTCGGCTGCCAGCCCCTCGCCCTGACCCGCAGCCGTTGAGCTCGACGTACCTCGACCGGCTCGCCGCGCGATCGCGCGCGACCGGAACCGTCCTTTGTCTCGGGCTCGACCCGGACCCGGACGCCATTCCCGAGAGGTTCGCGAAGGGCGTAGCCGGTCTCGAGCGGTTCGTGGCGATGGTCCTCGAAGCTGCCCTGCCGCACGTCGCCGCGGTCAAGCCGAATCTCGCCTTCTTCGAGGCCTACGGGTCGGCCGGGATGGCGGCGTTGGAGCGGCTTCGCGCCTCGATCCCGTCGGACGTCCCGGTGATCGCCGACGCGAAGCGCGGTGACATCGGGTCGACCGCCGCCCGACAGGCGGTCGCGCTGTTCGACGTCCTCGGTGCCGATGCCGTCACGGTCAGCCCGTACCTCGGGGAGGAGGCCATCCGGCCGCTGCTCGAGCGCGAAGATCGTTTCGCCTACGTGCTCTGCCGGACGTCCAATCCCGGAGCCGGCGAGCTCCAGGATCTGCGCCTCGTCGCCGACTCGACGACCGGCCCTCCGGAGCGGCTGCATGAACGCGTCGCGCGCCTCGCTGCCGGTTGGGGACCGGGTGGCACGGTCGGCCTCGTCGTCGGAGCGACCGCGCCCGATGAGCTCGCGACGATCCGTAGGGTCGCTCCCGGGCTCCCGTTCCTCGTCCCGGGAGTCGGGGCGCAGGGCGGCGCGATCCAACCGGTCCTCGAACACGGTCCGGCGACCTCCGGGCCCTCAGGCGAGTTGCCCGGCGGCGGGCTCCTGGTGAACGTGTCACGGAGCATCGCGACGGCCGTGTCGGGTCCCCTGGATGAGGATCCCGGCGAGCGCCTCGCGGCGGCCGCCGCTGAGTGGGCCGCACGCCTCCCTGTGCTACCCTTGCCGCCGCCCGCTAACGAAGGGATCTGCTGACATGCCGAACATCGGGGCTCCCGAGCTCATCATCATCCTGGTCATCGCGTTGCTGATCCTCGGCCCGGGCAAGCTGCCCGAGGTCGGCGCCTCGATCGGCAAGAGCATCCGTGAGTTCCGGAAGGCGTCGTCCGACCTGAGCGACTCGGTCAAGGTCGACACGTCCCCGCTGCCGCCGGCCGAAACACCAGCGGCCCCGACCGCGGCCGAAGCGCCTGCTGCGCCCGCCGCCTCGAGCGAGCCGGCCTCCCGCACGAACTAGGTCCGGCGCCGCGCGCCCCTGATGGCCGACGCCGACGCCCTTCGCGAGCCCGCCTCCGGGGTCATCACCGAATCTCCTGGGCCACCGCCCTCCGGCGGTACCGGCATGCCCGACGACTCGGTCATGTCCCTGGTCGACCATCTGGGTGAGCTGCGCGACCGCCTGTTCAGGTGCGTCCTCGCCATCGCGGTCGCGTCGATCATCGGGTTCTACTTCGCGACCGATGTGCGGGACTTCCTGCTCGCGCCCCTGCCGAACGGCCAGGCGCAGGTCCTGGGCCCCGGCGATGGCTTCGCTATCCAACTCCGGATCTCCATCGTCATCGGGATCATCCTGGCGATGCCGGTCCTCCTCTACCAGGTCTGGGCGTTCGTCGCGCCCGGCCTGACCCCGACGGAACGGCGGACCGTTCGACCGTGGATCCCCCTCGCCCTGTTCTTCTTCGCGCTCGGCGTCGGCATCGCGCGGCTCGTGCTGCCATACGCCGTCCAGTTCCTGCTCGGATTCACCGACGACAAGCTCGTGGCGAATATCGCGGCGGGGCCGTACTTCGACTTCGTGACGACGATGTTCCTCGCGTTCGGGCTGGTCATGGAGTTCCCGATCCTGCTTGTCGGGCTGTCGCGGGTCGGGATCGTGACGTCGGAGCGGCTCCGGACATCGCGCCGCTACGTGATCCTCGGGATCGCGATCTTCGCTGCCGTCGCGACGCCTGGCGGTGACCTCGTGAGCCCGTTCGCCCTCGGCGGCACGATGTACGTGCTCTACGAGCTCACGTACCAGTTCATCAAGCGGACTGGCCGGTGACGCAAACGACCAGCGAGCCGGTCACGGAGGCGCCCGTCGAGCAGGCGGTCGTGATCCTCTCGGGTCTCTCCGGGGGAGGAAAGACCGCCGCGGCGAAGCTGTTCGAGGACCTCGGCTACATGGTCGTCGATAATCTGCCCGGCGAGCTGCTGCCCGAGTTGGCAGAGGTCGTGTCCGACGATCCGGACCGCTTCGCACGTGTCGCGATCGTGCTCGATGTCCGGGCCGGGAACCCAGAGCTCGCGCTCGGGGCCATGCGGGGCGCCCTGGAAGGTCGCGGGATCATGCCGCGCATCGTGTTCCTCGAGGCCCGCGACGACGTCCTGATCCGTCGCTTCAGCGAGACGCGCCACCGGCACCCGCTCTCGGATGAGCGTGGCATCGCCAGCTCGATCGCCGAGGAGCGGCGACTCCTCGATCCGATCCGCTCCGAGGCGGACGTCATCGTCGATACGTCCGATCTGTCGCTGCGGCAACTCCGCGAGCGACTGTTCGCGCAGCTCGCCCCGACCGGCCGGCCCGACCAGCTCGCCGTCCAGCTCATCAGCTTCGGCTACAAGTTCGGCGTCCCGCTCGAGTCCGACCTCGTCTTCGACGTCCGCTTCATCCCGAACCCGTACTACATCGACGAGCTGCGGCCGCACTCCGGGCTGACCCAGGAGGTCCGCGACTACGTCCTCGGCCAGCCGGCGGCGACCAGGTTCCTGAAGCTCCTCGAGGAGTTCCTCAGCTTCGCGATCCCGGCCTATGTCGAAGAGGGCAAGACCCGGCTGACCATCGGCATCGGCTGTACCGGTGGCTATCACCGCAGCATCGTCTTGGCTGAGGTCCTGGCCGAGTGGCTGCGCGAGCGCGACTTCGGGCCCGTCACGGTGTTCCACCGGGAGCTCGACCGCATATGAACCTCCGTCGTTGGTTGACCCCCGGTATCGGCGTCAAGCGCTGGCTGCTGGTCGTCTTCTTCGGGTTGCTCCTCCTGGCGATGGCCTTCGCCCACATGCTTCGTCAGATCAGCCGCGACTTCGCGCCGACCGGCCCGTCGGCGGCATTCATCGACCTGATCACCCTGCAGTTCCTGCCGTTCGAGCTGCGCGGTCTGATCGTCGGCGTCGTCGGCGTGGCGCTGGTGGGGTTCGGGGCGTACCGCGTCCTCCGCGTCGTGACCGACCCGCTCCGCCTACCGGATGCGGATCAGCCGCTGGTCGAGCTGATCTACCAGAAGCGCTTCCTGGCCAAGGGGCCACGGATCGTGGCGATCGGCGGCGGAACGGGCCTGTCGGCGCTGTTGCGTGGCCTGAAGGAGCACACGAGCAACCTCACCGCGGTCGTGACGGTCGCGGACGACGGCGGCTCGTCGGGCGTGCTGCGGCACGAGCTCGGCATCCCGCCGGTCGGCGACATCCGCAACTGCATCGCCGCGCTGGCCGACGCCGAGCCGTTGATGAACGAGCTGCTCCAGTATCGATTCCCGGCGAACGACGGGCTCGTCGGTGCGACCAGGGAGAGCCCCGGACTCGCCGGGCACGCCGTCGGCAACCTTCTCCTCGCGGCGATGACCGCGATCGAGGGCGGCGACTTCGAGGAGGGCGTTCGTCGCCTGAACCGGATCCTCGCGGTGCGCGGCCAGGTCGTGCCGGTCTCCGCGGCGCCCCTGACGCTGCACGCCCTGACGACGGCCGGCGACACGATCGACGGCCAGTCGCGGATCATGCGCACGGAAGGCATCGAGCGCGTCTGGCTGACGCCGGACCCCGTCGAGGCATCCGATGACGCACTCGCGGCGATGGCCGAAGCCGATCTGATCGTGCTCGGCCCGGGCAGCCTTTACACGAGCGTCCTGCCGAGCCTCCTCATCCCGTCTGTCCGAGACGCGGTGCTGACCGCGCCGGCGACGCGGCTGTACGTCTGCAACGTCGCGACCCAGGAAGGGGAGACGACCGGCGTCGACCTGTCGGGGCACGTGTCTGCGCTGATCGCGCATACCGCGCCCGGCCTCGTCGATCTCGTCCTGGCCAACAACCGGTTCGACGCCCGGATCCCCGCGGATTACCACGCCGAAACGGTCCGGCTGGCCTGGCCTCCGACCGGCATGGCCGGCGCGCCACGGCTGGTCCTCGACGACGTCGTCGATCCCGAGAATGCGCATCACCACGACCCGGTTCGGCTGGCCGGCGCGGTGATGCGGGTCTACGAGCGCGAGGCCTCGTCCCGCCGTCGGGCCGTCCGCACCGCCTGAGATCGTGACGAGCTCGGAGCGCGACCTCGTCACCGCGTTGCGGAACGAGCTGGCCGGCATCGACCCGGCGCGACCCTGCGATCGTCTCGCGGAGTCCGCCGGCCTCGGCGCCGACGTCCCGAACCGGGAGGCTGCAGTCGCGCGGCTCGCCCACCGGCTGCGGCGTGCGGCCGAGTCGGACGGCCCGGACGCGGGAGCGTTCGACTGGGACACTGCCGCGGACCATTGCCGGAGCGCCTGGCTCCGTGGCCGGTTCCTGGCCCGCGGGTCGCTCAGCCTTGCCGGCGGTCGCACCCATCTCGAGTTCGTCGTTCCGGTCGACGACGCGGCGACCCTCGCGGGCAGACTCGAAGCATTCGGCCTGCCCGCGTCGTGGCGGATCCGCCGCGGTCGCGGTGTCGTGACGTGGAAGAGCGCCGAGTCGGTCGGCACGTTCCTGCGGCGGATCGGCGCGGCTGGCGCGTTGCTCGAGCTCGAGGCCCGCCAGGTCTCCCGGGCGCTGCGAGGCGACCTGAACCGTGTGCTCAATGCCGAGTCCGCCAACCTGCAGCGGGCCGTGGCTGCCGCCGGCCGCCAGCTCGACGCGATCGCCCAGCTCGACGCGGACGGTCGCCTCACGGAGCAGCCCTATGTCGTGCGCCTCGTCGCCGACGGACGTCGCGAGACACCGGAGGCCACGCTTGGGGAGCTGGCCGAGCGGCTCGAGCTCCATCGATCGGCCGTGCAGCGCGCGCTGGAACGCATCGAGCGCCTCGCGGAGGAGGAACCGGCACCGCCGGGGGATGATCGCTCTGGCATGATTCGCGCGCATGCGTGAGGTCGTGATCGCCGCGAACTGGAAGATGCACACGACCCCCGCAGACGCCGCCGAGCTGGCGAGGACGATCGCTTCCCGGACGCGTGAACCGGGCGTCACCCGGGTCATCTGCCCGCCCTACGTCTGTCTCGGACCCGTGCGCGACGCGCTGGCAGATACGGACCCCGAGGTCGCGGTCGGCGCCCAGAACGTCCATCACGAACTGGCCGGCGCATTCACCGGGGAGATCGCCGCGCCGATGCTCGCGGGTCTCGCGACGTGGGTCATCGTCGGCCACTCCGAACGGCGGCGGGATGCCGGTGAGACGGACGCCCTCGTGGCCAGGAAAGTCGCGCGTGCCCTGGACGCGGGCCTGCGGCCGATCGTCTGCGTCGGGGAGCAGCTCGAGGAGCGCGAGGCGGGCCGAGCGAACGATGTCGTCGACACCCAGATCCGCGGCTCCCTGGCGGGGGTCTCGGGTTCGATGGCGCGAGGCGGCCGACTCGTGGTCGCCTATGAGCCCGTGTGGGCGATCGGCACCGGACGGAACGCCTCCGGTCTCGATGCGGCGGCCATGACCGATGTCATCCGCGGCAGTCTCGACGGCGTGGGCTGGGGTGCGCTCGCCGGGGAGACGCCCGTCCTCTACGGCGGGAGCGTCACCTCCGCGAACATCGCCGAGTTCCTGGCCGAGCCGTCGATCGACGGCGCGCTGGTGGGTGGCGCCTCCCTCAAGCCCGACGAGATGGCCGGCATCGTCGGCCGTGCCGGGATCACCGCCCGGGCACGCGGACTCGCGGGGTGACGGGGGGCCGACCGCGACCCATCGTGCTGGTGGTACTCGACGGTTTCGGCATCGGTGATGAACACGGCGGCGACGCCATCGCTGCCGCGCCCATGCCGACCTGGCGGGGGTTGCTCGCGCGGTGGCCGCACAGCGTGCTGCAGGCCTCGGAGGAGGCCGTCGGCTTGCCGGAGGGCCAGATGGGCAACTCCGAGGTCGGCCACCTGAACCTGGGTGCCGGACGGCCCGTGCTGCAGGACCTGCCGCGGATCGACGCCGCGATCGCCGATGGCTCGTTCGACGAGCGGCCGGCGTTCCTCGCAGCCCTCGAGCGCGCCAGGTCGACGCACAAGGTCCTCCACGCCATCACGCTGATCGGGCCGGGCGGCGTGCATGCCAACGACCGCCACCTCGTCGCGCTGACCGCGCTCGCCGAGCGCCACGGCGTCGACCTCGAGGTTCACGCCCTGCTCGACGGGCGGGATACCCCGCCATCGTCCGCGCTCGGGTTCGTGGCGGACCTCGAACGACGGCTCGCCGCCGACCATCCGAACGCGTCGATCGCGACCGTGGGTGGGCGGTACTACGCGATGGACCGCGACAACCGCTGGGAGCGGATCAAGACGGGATATGACGCGATCGTCCACGGCGAGGCCGCCTACCGCGCAGCGTCGGCGACCGACGCGATCGAGGCGGCCTATGCGCGCGGTGAGACCGACGAGTTCGTCGTGCCGACGGTCATCGACGGTCACGAGGATCCACTGGACGACCACGACGCGATCGTCCACCTGAACTTCCGCGCCGACCGCGCTCGCCAACTGACGCACGCGCTCGCCGACAGGGACGACTTCGATGGCTTCGACCGACGCTCGCCGTCCGGCCGCCGGCCGCCTCGGGACCTCCTCGTCGTGACGATGACCGAGTACGAGGAAGGGCTCCCGGTCCTCGTCGCCTTCCCGCCGGAGACGGCTCGGTCGCTCGCCCAGGCATTCAGCGAGGCGGGCTGGCGCCAGTTCCACGTCGCCGAGACGGAGAAGTACGCGCACGTCACATACTTCTTCAACGGTGGCATCGAGGCCCCGTGGCCGGGCGAGGATCGCCTCCTCGTCCCGAGCCTGAAGGTCGCGACCTACGACCTCCAGCCCGAGATGTCCGCGCTGGGTGTGACCGACGCCCTCGTCGACGCCATCGCCTCCGGGCGGTACGACTTCATCGTGGCGAATTACGCCAACCCGGACATGGTCGGCCACACGGGCCATTGGGATGCCACGATCGCGGCGCTGGCGACGATCGACGCGTGCCTGGCCCGGGTCGCCGACGCGGTGGCCGCCATCGAGGCGGCCGACCCGGACGGTCCGGGCGCGATCCTGGCCATCACTGCCGATCACGGCAATGCGGATGATCTGCGCGATGCCATCGGCGCGCCGGTCACGGCCCATTCCCTGAATCCCGTCCCGTTCGTGCTGATGGGCCGGCAGGTGGCCGGCAGACACCTCGCCGACGGCGTCCTTGCCGACGTCGCCCCGACGCTGCTCGAGCTGACCGGCCTGCCGGGATGGCCGGAGATCACGGGTCGGTCACTGCTCCGGGGAGCGCCGGTCGGCGACGCGGCCGGCGGGCCTTGACGCTGGGCTGTGGTAGCATCGGCCGCCGTATCGAACGGAGGACCCTCAGCGCGTGAACCCCATCCTGGGCATCGGGCAGATCATCGTCAGCATCGCGTTGATCGCCGCCATCCTGTTGCAGAACCGCGGCACCGGCCTGTCTGGCACGTTCGGCGGCGATTCCGCCGTCTACCGCAGCCGTCGCGGCGTGGAGCGTCGGCTGTGGCAGTTCACCATCGTGCTGCTCGTCCTCTTCGTCATCTTCTCGCTGGCGTCGTACATCCTCGCGCCGTAGCCGGCCGACCGCGCCGCAGCGCCCCTCCCGCGCCGTCGCCGCGGAGCCATCGCCGGCAGCCACACGGAGCTTCATGAACCGCACCGACACAGCCGTCGTCGGGACGCTCGTCCTGCTGCTCGCCATCATCGCGGCGCTGATCGGCGGCCCGGCCATCCAGCTTGCGGCCGCCCCCGCCACGCCGCCACCGTCCCTGGCGACCGGCCCGGCCTTCGAGGTCAGGCCGTATGTCGAAGGCGTCCTCGGACGACCCGCGTCCGTGTCGCCGCTCACCGCGCGCACCCAGGCCGACCGGGATCTCGTCGCCCTGCTGTTCTCGGGCCTCGTCCACAACGGCCCGGGCGGGACGCTCGTCCCGGATCTCGCCGAGCGCTGGGCCGTCGACAAGGCCGGCAAGACGTGGACCGTCGACATCCGACCGGACGCCCGCTGGCACGACGGCACACCGGTCACCTCGGACGACGTCGTCTTCACGATCCAGACTTTGCAAGACCCCGACTATCAGGGGCCGTCGGCCACGTCATGGTCGGAGGTCACCGTCACGGCCACCGGCCCACGGCAAGTACGGTTCACGCTCGACACGCCGCTCGGTGGCTTCCTACAGGCGCTGACCCAGCCGATCGCGCCGGCGCACCTGCTGGGCGACATCCCGGTCGATTCGATGGCGGACGATCCGTTCGGCGGGCTGCCGATCGGGTCTGGCGCCTTCGCCATCACCGATCTGAGCGACAGCTCGGCGTCACTCGTGCCTGCCGAGATCGCCGAGGACTCGGGTGAGCCGACCGCCTCCCCGAGCTCATCGCCCGACTCGCTGTCGACCCCGACACCCACCGGCCGGCCGATGCGCCCGATGCCGTACCTCGCCGGCATGGAGTTGCGCTTCTACGACGATCCGGCCGAGCTGGCCGCGGACTTCCAGGTGGGCGAGCTCGACGGCGCGTCGGGACTCCCGCCGGCGATCGCCGCGTCGCTCGGGTCGACGCCGGGCGCGCGGCTCGTCCGTTATCCCGGGGCGACCCTGACTGCCGCGCTCGTCAACCTGCGGCCGGGGCACCCGGAGTTCGCGACCCCGGCGTTGCGGACCGGGCTCCTGGCGGCGATCGATCGCGACGGCCTGGCAAAGGACGCGTTCGCCGGTCTGATCGCGCCGGCGACCGGTCTCATCCCGCCGTCCTCGCCGATGTTCGACCCGACCGCAGATCCCGCGGTCGCGTACAGTCGCGGGGCGGCCGAGCGAGCGCTGACGGCCGCGAACTGGACGAAGCCCGGCGGCAAGTGGCGCCTGCCGAACGCGAAGAAGGCGCTGACGATCGAGGTGCTCAGCCCGACCGAGACCTCCAACCCGAGCCTCTATCGCGCGGCAGAGGACTTGGCCGAAGGCTGGACGGCGATCGGTCTCGACGCGAAGCACGTGGCAGTGCCGCCATCCGAATTCGCGAAGGAACGTCTGTCGGCAGGCAAGTTCCAGGTCGCGGTCGCGGACCTGCGGATCGGGCTCGATCCCGACCTTTATCCGTTGCTCGCCTCGAGCCAGACACTGACCGGCGGCTCGAACGTGATGGGTGTCCAGTCGGCGGACCTCGACACCCTCCTCGAGAAGGCCCGCGAACCCGACCCGATGGGCATCCGCAAGAAGGCGTACAGCGCCCTCCAGAAGCAGCTCGCGGCCGGCCGATACCTGCTTCCGCTGGCCTTCGCGGACGAGGTCGTCGTGTTCAAAAACACGGTCCAGGGACCCGCCGTCCGGCAGGTCACGGACGGGTCGGATCGATTTTGGGATGTGCTAACATGGCGCCTCGCCGTCGACCGGTAACGGTCGTCGGGGTCCGTGCCGAGGTGGCGGAATAGGCAGACGCGCTGGTTTCAGGTACCAGTGGCCGCAAGGTCGTGTGGGTTCAAGTCCCTCCCTCGGTACCATCCCCTCCGGACCCTCTGATCCGAAACACGGTGACACCTGCCCAGGTGGCGGAATTGGTATACGCGTACGTTTGAGGGGCGTATGAGGCAACTCATCCGGGTTCAAGTCCCGGCCTGGGCACCACTCCCTTCCGCTCCGAACCACCGCACACCCGCCTGATCCGACCAGCTAGGCGGGTGTCTGGCCTACCGTTCCGGTGCGCCCACCCCATCTATCGGAGGCATCCTCACGCTCGCTCGGACGCGAGCGAACCCTCTTGGCACTCCCGACCCAGAGCGCACACTCGCCGTACCGTCGTCCGGAGGCGAGATGCACGGTCTCGTACGCGCTCGAACCGCCGCCCCGCTGCTCATCGTCGTACTGAGCCTGCTTGTCCTTCCCGCGCTGGCCGCTCGCCCAGCCCTTGCCGCTGCCCCGGACGTGCGCGAGATCACGCCTGCCGCGATCTCGATCGACGCCACAGGCGCTGACTGGGACTCGCTCGGGGCGGACTACCTCGCGGACATGTACGAGGCGGGCAACCCCGCTAAACGCGTCCTCTCGAAGCTCTACGGCCGGTATGACTGCGCGACCGAGACCATGTACGTCCTTGTCGTGACCACGACCGGCTGGAAGATCGTGCCTTCTGACTCCGACAACTACGTCAAGATCGGTCAGACGGACAAGCGCGTCGATGGTCGCGACGGCCCGGGATCCACGCCGCCGGCCTTCGCGTACGTCGCGAACACCGCATGGGAGGCCTCGTTCCAGCTCGATCCCGGTAGTTATGCCGGCGACGCGACGGGGCTGAACGTGCATGCGCAGGTCGTGCCCGATGCCCACGCAGCAACGAGCGCGGTCGCCGGCCGACGGCTCGACGTAACGATCGACTGTTCAGCCCAGCCAACACCCACACCTGCGCCGACGCCCACACCTGGGCCAACGGCGACAGCGACCGCCACCCCCGCGCCGACCGCCAGTGCTACCTCCACACCGGCGCCGACCGCCACTGCCACCCCCACAGCGGGGCCAACGTCGACCCCGACAGACGCGCCCTTGCCGACCGCCACACCGACCGACACCCCGGAGCCGACCGTGACTCCCACCGGTTCGCCGGCACCGACGGCGACGGCAACGGCGACTCCGGTGCCTACGGCAGGACCCGCCGGCGACCCGCCCCTCATCGCCGTCAAGGTCAATGATCAAGGAACGTCGACGATCGAAGACGACCGGATCACCGGTGGTGCGGTCTTCGAGCTGCGCTCCGACGATGGGGACGGCCGCTACGAGCCGAGCGGTGACGACGCACCCGTGATCGATACGGTCGCGGCGTCCCACGGCTTCGCCGTCTTCCTTCCGCCGGGTCCCGGCGCGTACTGGGTCACGGAATCGACTCCGCCATCGGGTCTCGACGTCGCACCACCGCAACTGGTGACGTACACGACCGACATCGTGAACTGCGGGATTCTCGGTGTCCGGCGGACGTGCGTCCCGGATGACGACGGCATCGGCGGATTCACCGTCGTCGCGGTCCTCGACTCCCCGACGGGAGGCTCCCTGCCCGCTGGAGCCACGGTTCCCGCGACCGACACCGCGCGAGCCTTCGAGCGATCTCCCGACGGGTTCGCCTGGATCGCCGCCCTCGTGACCCTGCTCGCGCTCGGCGTCGGTGGGCTTTCCATCGCACGGCGACCCCGAGACCACGTGGAGTAGGCCATCGATCGGAAGTGGGTGTCGGGGCGTCGGTGTAGGCTCCGTCGCGGGCGGTTAGCTCAGTCGGTCAGAGCGCCTCGCTTACACCGAGGAAGTCACTGGTTCGAGTCCAGTACCGCCCACCACGTTTCACGCACGAAACGGCCCCTCCGGACCAACGTCCGGGAGGGGCCGTCGTCGTTTTGCTAACGGTTTGCTAACGGGCCTCGGCGAGAACAGGATCGGCGAGGATTGAATCGAGCGCCTCGGCTCGAACGGCCCATGATCATCGACCCGACGGAGGCCCCCTAGCCCGACTCCACGTCAAAGACGTCGGCGTCGACGCCCAGCCACTCCGCGACCGCCGACCTCGTCGCCTCTGCGGCGGAGCGGCGGTTGTTCGCGTTGATTCCCAGCCACGGACAGCCGAGGACCTCCCAACGGCGATCCTGGGCCGCTACGCACCTGTAGACCGGCCGCTCCCCGCCAGCGATGACGCGGATGCCAGCCTGACGCGCTGCGGCCTCCCTGACGGCCGTGGAGGCGCGACGTGGCATGCCGGTAAGTGTCAGCCAACGGCCGACAGGTAGGCTGTCAGTACCCCGGCACCGGTACCGGGCCTTCGATCCCGGCACCCTCGCCGGCCAGCTCATCCGGGCCGACCGGGGCGATGAGACCCACGTCCTGCGCAAGACGGCTCGCGCGGCCCTCCTGACGACTCAGGCCCAGGACGGTCGGTACCTTCGTTCCGTTGCCGGTCGCACCCACGCCCGTGGAAGCTTCTCGCATATGTCAGACGTGAAGCCCGCGCCTACGTCGGCCGCCCAATCGCTACGCGTGCCTCGTGTCGATCGTGGGACCGCACTGGGAGTACTAGCTCTGATCGTTGCGTTCACGTCGCTGATGGTGGCGTTCTCGCGGGCGAATGCGACAGATATTGACGACGTTCGGATGGCGGTGGACGAGGTTCGGCTTGCGGTGGACGACGTCGCGAACGACGCGGTCAACGAGAGCGACCTCGGGAACATCCAGGGTCGACTTGACGCCATGGAGACCAATGTTGCCGAGGTTGCGGCTTCGATTGACGAGCTCAAGACAACGACGGAAGGTATGGCAGTCGCGTCGAAGGTCGAGGCGATCGTCGCAGATCTGTCATCGAGAATCGACTCGCTCAAACGAACCGTAAGCGACCTCTGCGATCGCGTCGATAGCGCTGGCAGCGGCGTCGACAGCAGCGGGATCTATGTAGTCCGCCCTCCATCGATCTGCTAACCCACTCGGACCTACGATCCCGCGTGACCCGCCGGGCCGACCGGGGCTTGACGGCCGGCTCACGGTGGTTCCGACGACCCGATGACCCAGGGACTGCAGTTCATGGGGCTTCGCGCGACCTCGCGGCCGGCCGGATCGATGGCCACGAGCTCGCCATCGCCACATACGTCCTCCGGGTCCCCGTACTCGTTGACGTGCAGCGGCACCCACTTGCCGGCCGACACCTCGACTACCAAGATCTCCTGCTCCCCGTTCTCACGGTGCCAGACGATCGAGATTGCCTCGTCGGTCCGGTTCTCCACGTTGAAGTACATCGGCAGACCGTCGAGGTCACTCCCACAGCCCGCCGCGACGACGACCATGAGAAGCGTCGTCACCACCGACCGGATCCACACAGTCCGAGGCCGAAGGGCGCTCACGCCTGGAGCATCCGTGGTCAGGCGTGTCGAGGCAAGGGCGCGGGTGTCTCTGCCGGTCCCTTGGCCCCTAAAAGGAAACGCCTCGGAATGGGGTGCCGACGAATGTGCGTTTAGGCGGTAAGACCCCACGATTCGTGCGTGGATCGGGCCGAATGCCAGACCTCGTACCCCCGCGGCTACCCCCCCGAGCCCCATCGGGGCGCGGGCGCCTCTACGCCCCTGCGAGGTGGGCTGCGCACGATTGCGCCCCGACGTCCGCGAGCCACACCCTGCGGCCCATGGCGGAGAGTGCGAGCCGCGCCGTCCTCGGCCCGGAACCCGGGCTGACGATCGTCTGTATGCCGTCCACCGATGCGGAGCTGTGTGGCGTGGTCCGGCGCCTCTACAACTCGATCCCGTCGGTGACCCCGGCGCGGCTTCAAGACGCGCTGCGTGAGGTGTATCCACATGCCGTCGTGGGCCGGCTGGAACTCCCGGAAGAGCCGATGCCGATGTGGTTGGTCTACCGCGACGGTCCCACTACGGCGCAGCCCGGTCAAAGCGGAGTCACCTAGCTCGGGAGCTTCCGCCTCATCCGCTGCTCGTGGATCCAGGCCGACCGAGGTCCGTCACGGCTGAGCCGTCGGCACCAATGACTGGATGACGATCGTGTCCTGCGTCGTGCCTGACGGACAGGGCTGACCGTATTCCCCGACCGGCATGCCGTCAGGTCCGAGGCATCTGGTCGTCTCGACTTCCACGTACGGCCCTGCCTGCGGAACGTGCGTGGGCAGGAGCCACAGGAAATACGCCGCGTAGGACAAGGCTGCGATGCCGAGGAGGAGCGCCAACCTCAGGAACGGGTTGCGTCGCATGACGCCAACGGGTCGGGCGGCGTCGCTCATTGGTACGCCGGGTTGCCGTTGTTTCGGCACACTTCGGGCAGTATCTCTGGATTGTCGACCCGACCGACCCCACAGCTGTATGTGACGGGGTCGGCTGGTATCGGCCCGAATACCATGAAAGCGACGGAGGCCAAGAGGAGCACCAGGCCGACGACCAGAGATAGATCGACCTTGTTCACGCGCGGCATCGTCGTCCGAACCCAATCCATCGTCAATGAGGCTTTTCCCTGTGGCACGGCAGTCCATTAAGGCTGGCTAGCTGTAGCTACAGGGTGGTCGCGAATGATGGCGCGCGGGCGTTGCGACAGGCCATAGCCGACCCTGAGAGGTTCGCTTGCGAGCCGAAGGTCGACGGTGTCCGCGGGCTCCTGGTGTACCAGCCGGAGCGAGTCCTCGAGATGCGCAACCGGCGTGGCGAGAAGCGGGACTGGCTCCGCGGCGACGAGTTCGAGGCGGGCCTCCGACGCCTCGCCGATCGCCTCCCGAACCTCTGGGCAGGGACTGTCCTCGACGGCGAGCTGACGGCCGGCCGGTTCGAGGGAACGATGTCGGCGCTCCTCGGGTCGAAGCGGTTCCGACCCTCCCTGCGCTTCGTCGTGTTCGACGTCCCCTGGCCCGCGCCTTCGAGGTGCCGCTGGAGCTCAGCCCATTAGTTGAGCCGTCGGTGTCGCTGGTGATGCACATAGAGGATGGCCGCCTCGAGGGGATTGTCCTCAAGGATCGGACGTCCACCTATCGCGATGGGACGCGCGTCGGCTGGTCGAAGGTGAAGGACCGAAGCTGGTACGAGCGCGAGGGGTGGCGCTTCGACCGGCGCTGATTGCGGGCACCCTCGATCGCGACTGTCGCGTCACGCCGATACCTAGGACATTCCTAGGCACTGACCTAGAGCCAGGCACTGAACTCAATATAGATCGCTGGTATCACGAGACTGGCTGCGCCAAGGACGCTGAGCGCGCCCGCGACCAGAAACCCTGCGATGGTTCGTCCGGGCGGCGCCGTTCGACGCATCACGGCGGACCCTCCCCGCACGCCGAGAAACACACCGAGTGCCGGGGCGAGTGACAAGAGCACGTACTCAGATACAAACGCATAGCCCTCGAAGTTCACCGCCACGTACATCGATGGCAACACCATCGCTGTCGCTGTCACGGCGGCTTCGGAGCTCGAGCGGACGGCGAGCATCGTCACGAACCCTGCGAACAGCAGCCACGGCGTCAAGATCGTGTACCCGCCGAGCGGGGGAAGGACGTGCCGCGCCACGAGACCAGGCAGCACCGAGGCGGCCACGCACAGCAGGATGAAGACCGCGACCACCATGCTGCTCGCAACGGCCCCACTCAGCCGAGGTGGGGCGTCGACTGCGACGGTCGAACTCATCCCCGCGTCGGGGCCGATTCGGGACCGAACCCGAATGCCTTGGCGCTGCCATCGAAAAAGTCGGCGCCATCAACCCAGCCTTCGTCCCGATACTCTGCCGCCAACTCGCCCGCCACGTCCATGAGCCTTCGTTGCGCGTCGTCGGGGAGTTCCCCGAAGACTGCGGCGACGTCCTCGAGCCACTTCCCTGCCATGTCCGCGTCCCAAGTCTCGGCCTGGGCGCCATCGATCAGCGATGCGAGCTCCAGCGCCAATCGCATGAGGGCACGTTCCGAAACCAGGACCGAGTCGTTCATTCTGTCGAGTGTAGGGTCCGCACTCTGCTTCAGCGTCCGGGAATGTCACCCGCCTCGCGCCACTCCAGCGCTTCGTTGCCGGCGGTCAGGGCATCAGCCAGCTGCCTAGCATCGACCACTCGCCGCAGGGTCGAAGACGATCCCCTGTGAGTCGTTGGCGATGACGACGTCGGTGCTCGGTGGAAAGAGTGCAACCGAGGAGATCGCTGTCTCACACACGATGTCGAGGTCACCCTTCATATAGATGGTCTTTCGGTCGTGGTCGATCGATCCCGTAATCCAGCGCTCGCGTCCCTGGCTGGTCCAGTCCCACGTGACCGCTCGTGTCTCGTATCGCTGACCCTCGGACACGTCGGCATCGGGGAACCTATTCGCCAGCCAATCCTTGACGGATGACAGAGTGTCGGAGATCGGGGTGCCTGTCGGCGAGCACACCACAAAGGACGACGACACGCGTTACCTCTCTGCGTCGGTCGGACACCAAGGTACCCAAGCGCCCGCTGCCTTAGCGTCCGGGAATTGCACCCGCCTGACAGTCAGCGCCAACCAACGGGCTGGGTCAAACGACGGCAGCGCGGCCAGGGTCGAAATACTGAGTGTCGTGTGCTTCGAGAAGGTCCTCGAATTCGAAGTAGCCCCGATCCATCAAGAAACGTCGCTCAGACTCGTAGATCGGGATGGCCAGAAGCCAATGGGCGTCAAGACCGGGCGAGAGCTGGACGGCATTGAGCGATGGCCATGGGAATGGCGGCGCCCACATGACGTGCTCCATCGTCGTCCCGAGGTCGTAGTCGAGGAGGATGCCCGGGAAGACGACCCCGGGCGCGACGAGCCAGCGATCCTTCATGACGTAGAACGCAGCGGTCGCCAGCGCATCCGGGAAGGCAGCGACGTCGCTCACGCCGAGCAGTTCGGTCCGCACGTCCTGCGCATCGAGACGGTTCTCATGCAGGTGGAGGCTGACCGTCGACCAGGTCGAGTACGTCACCGCCGGCGCCCCGACGCACGTGAGGAGGCTCACCACGTGCTCTTCGCGCGGATCCGCCCAGCGCCCCAGTCGTCGATGGGCTCCGCCGATCGCCCGTCCGGCTGCTTGGGCGGCAGCTCGCACCGTGTCAGGAAGATCCGCCGTCAATCGACTCCCTCGCGATCTAGTGTGGTAATCGAGCGCCCTGTGGACTTACGGCGAATGAGTTGGCCCCGACCCGGACGTGAAAACCGCCGGGGGCGACTGACGACCGATGACGCCTTTGTGGCCCAGTGTCCGGGAATGTCACCCGAGAGCCGGTATCAGAACGGTGGCGTTTCGACGCCCTCTTGGTCGACGTAAATGCCAGATCCCTCAGGTCGCTCTCTGCCCGCGGCAAGGACGACCCTCGGCACTATTACGTCACCCAGCGCGAGGGATGTCTCAGCGTCATAGCGGGCGACGGCAACAGCGCGCCCGTCGTCGTCTAGCAACTGAACCTCGAATCGCTCCCCCGGCTTTCGCTCAGCGATTGGCAACTGCCGGACAAAGAACCAAGTTTGCATTGTAAGAATGTAGGCCCTGCGGAGGCACAGGACTGCAGCCTGGCTCAGCGTGCGGCAATGTCACCTCCTCGGTGGCGCTATGACGAGCGCCGCCACTTCGTCAGCCCGCAGTACGGCGTGACGTTCGAGCGCGTCGGCGACGCGCAGGATCTCGTCCTGGTAGCGCACGACCAGCGCGCGCGCCTCTGCGCGCAACCATTCGAGGTAGAACGCGCCGCCCATCTCCGACCCGATGGATGCGATCGCTCCGGCGAGCGCGAAGGCGTGCGTCTCGTCGTCGTCCAGGGGCTCGTCGGACTCCTCGCGGTCGACGACCAGCTCGGCCAGACGCAGCGAGCTTGGCGACCGATCGACTCGATCTCGGGCTTCTCGTAACGCGAAGGCCCGCCGCCGCGCGGCGGCTGGTACAGCACGACGGCCGACGACTGGCTCGCCGCATGGGAGGCCCAGGCGGCCGAGGACGGGCTCGAGCACGGCTCCGCGTATTGGCAGGCGGGCTGGGCGTGGATCGCCGCACGGCGCCGGAGCCGGGTGCGGCCCTAGGACGCGATGGAGGCGGCACGCCCGGCGATCGCCGCGTGGCTGGATGTCGAGCGCCTGACGCTTTCGACGTGGACGTCGGCCGATAGAAAGACCCCCCGGCCGTTGGCCGAGGGATCGTGTGCCCTGACGGCGATCGTAATCAGTCCTCGACGACCGTCTCGTTGTCGTTCGAAGCGAGCTTATGGCCTTCGACGTCAGGGTCGTCCTCGACGACCGTCTCGTTGTCGTTCGAAGCGAGCTTATGGCCCTCGACGTCGGGCGCATCCCCGTCGACGAGCTCGTCGTCCACGACAATCTCGTTGTCGTTCCCGAGGTTCATTCCATGACCCTCGACGTCGAACGTGGGATCGTCTTCCGCGGAGATCAGTCGATCATCCATGACAGCCACCTCCAAGGGGCTGCGCCGACGCTACGCCCTGAACCATGGCGGCGTCACCTCACCGCCGACGCGATCTCTGTCGATTGAGAGACATCCCATGAAGATCTGGTCCCCGACCACAATGGCGAGACGCCCGAACGGAGAACATCCGGGGGTCGGAGTCGAGGAGCGGACGATGAGCGACAAGTCGCGCGGCTACCTTCCACGCGTGTACCGGGACCTTCGAGCGGAGAACCCCGAGCTCGCCAGGGCGTACGACGCGCTCGGCGATGCCTGCCGGCGCGCCGGGCCGTTGAGCGAACGCGAACAGCGTCTGGTGAAGCTCGGGCTCGCGGTCGGGTTGTCGTCGGAGGGGGGCGTACGCTCCCACGTCCGGCGCGGACTCAGCGAGGGGATCGATGCGCCCGATCTCCTGCACGCGATCACGATCGCGATCCCCACGGCGGGATTTCCGGCGACGGCCGCCGCGTACCAGTGGGCTCGCGAGGTCGTGGACAGCCCAGCCGATCGGACGGAGTGACCCGCAACCCTGCGTCGTGGTCAGCTTTCGTTGCAGACCCTTCTGGCCCCGGTCACGGCGGCAAGGTCGCTATCCAACCATGGGCTCGACCGTGACGGGCATACGCATCGGCGACGGTGTGCCCGGAGACCGCCGACGCCTGGATCGCAGCGTGGGAGGCCCAGGCGGTCCGGGACGGGCTCGAGCGCGGCTCGGCGTACTGGGGGAGGCGGGCTGGGTCTGGATGGCCGAGCAGCGGGAGCGACGGGCCGACCGCAGCCGCTTTCCTGCGACCTAGTCGGCCAACTTATGTGCCTGGAAGGGCGCGGCTCCTTGGATCGCGGAGCAGTGGAGAACGCGCAACTGGACGGACTAGGCAGGGTCCGAACGAGGGACGGCATGTGTTGGGGCCACCGACGGGCAGGCACGCGAAGCGCGTTCGTAGGTCTTAGACGCCCTCGAGGAAGGTACCCAGCAGCAGGATCACGAAGGCGGCGACGGCCGCGTAGAGCGCCAGGGAGCCGGCGGCGAATCCGGCGATCGTGCCCGGCAGCAGGCTCGTGAAGAAGACGAGCGCCGCGAAGACGGTCAGCAGTGCTGCGAGCGCGATGGTGCCGGCTCTTGGTGCCCAGTGGGTTCGACGGCGCATCACATCCCTCGCACCAGCGAGCCGATGATCAAGAGTGACGGAGAGGCAATGATCAGGATGCGAGCGAACTCCTGGCTGGCTCTAACGCCGATCACCGCGAGCGCATCCGCGACCACCTGGTTGAGCGCCGCGATGGAGAACAGGGTGCCGTCCAGTGAGAGCCCGATCACGATGAGGAAGACCGCGATCACGACCGTGGCCAAGTAGGGCGGGTTCGGTCTCACGCGGCGAGTATAGGTGGGCTCGTTGAGGGGGCGCCGCATTTCAGGATGGGCAGCATTCGCCGGTCAGCCGCTGAACGAGCGAAGGGCCTGCTCGGCTTCCGCCGCGACCTACCTCGCGGGCGTCATTGGCTGCGCCACGCCACTCACGAGTGAGCACTCACCGAGGCTCGGCTACCGATCTGGGGGTTGAGTAGCCGAGCCTCTTCGGCGGCGGCGGCGGAGCCGCTCCTACGGTCGGACTCGATGCTGGCGCTGTTCGGCGATCCAAGACCAACCGGTGTCCCAGTACGCCGCGCCGCGCTCGAGGCCGTCCTCGGCCGCCTAGAAGGCCCTTACTCGTGTGGACCTGAGCGTCGAAGAAATAGGTCCCCGCGCCGAGGAAGTCCTCCGTGTCGATGATCCCGCTCGACTCCGCGTCAGCCTCCCACCGGCGGCTCATCGGCAGGAGCGTGGAACGCTTCGGGTAGCCCGTCGAACCAATCTGCGACGGCCCGCTCGTAGGCGATGCCAAACGCGAGCGTGGCCGCCCCGTATGGGTCGCGCCCGCCGCCCGAGACGGCTTCCGCCGCTGCCGCCTGCGTCTCGTAGACGTGGAGGCGCTCCGCGTGCGCCTCGCGATGCTGGCGGATGAACGCGGCTAGGCGGTCCGGTGGGACATGGCGCCCGAAGCTGATCGCCAGCAGCAGCGGATGGCGGATCGCTTCGGCGCCCGGCGGACGCACGACCCACTCCGAGAAGGCCGATCGGCCAGGGTCTGCCAGAGCGTATGGTCGACGGTCCCGCGCCCCACGCTCACCCGCCGTGACGAGACCCGCTTCGGCCATCCACGCCAGCTCGCGATAGACCTGACTCTGCGTCAGCGACCAGAAGTCGCCGATGACTCTCTGCGCCGTCGCGGCGAGCTCGTAGCCGGTCATCGGGCCGTCGTGGAGGAACCCGAGCAGCGACGCGGCGGTGGCGTTCAGCGGCCGGCGGTCTGTCATCGATCTTGTCCCTCTTGACATGACACTGTGGTAGGTCGATAGTATCCCACAAACATATGCCACAGTAGCATATCAAGGAGCGCGCTGATGATCGTCGAAGCAACACGTGGATCCGACCGCTGGCTGTTCCTCATCGGCGGTCTCGCGGCAATCGTGGGATCACTGATCGCGATGGTCGGCAACCTCATCCATCCTGACACCCCCATCGGGGATCCTGCCGGCGTGGCTCGGGCGATCTTCCAGAGCGAGACCTGGCTGCCGATCCATCTGGCGATCGTCCTCGGGATCCTCCTGATGTTCGGCGGTCTGGTGGCTCTCGCCTACTCGGTCCGCGGCGACCTGGCGGTCGCCCTGGCGCGCCTTGGCCTCGCGGCGGCGATCGCCGGCGTCGCCGTCGGTCTTGTCCTCGTCATCCTCGACGGTGTGGCGGCTCGCCAGCTGGCGGAGGACTGGGCGGCGGCACCTGTAGCCGAACAGTCGGCCGCACTTCGCATCATGGCCGCCAACGAGACGATGAACTTCGCGCTGGCGAGCCTGTTCAACATCCTGTTCGCCGGCGTCGCGTTCATCCTGTTCGGGCTCGCGGTGGCGGCGAGCGACGGTTACCCGCGGTGGCTGGGCCTGCTCGTCGTGCTCGGCGGGTTGGAGTCGATCGGCGCCGGCCTCATCCAGGCCGACGCTGGTGGGCCGCTCGCTGCTTCACGGGTCTTGACGATCATCGGCCCAACGGTCATCACCCTGTGGTTGTTCGTGATGGGAATCCTGCTCGTGCGAAGGGGTTGGCGCCTCGGGGCGACGTCCTACGCCCTGCGACAAGTGATCGCCTCGGAGTCGGTGTCGTAATGGCCCCCGAGTCGCGCCGGCTCGCCGGCATCATCCTCATCCTCGTCCCCGCGGTCGCCGTCGGCGGCGCGAGCCTACTTTCGATGATCATCGGGCAGGCACCCGGCTATCTCGACAACGCGGTCCGCCAGGATCTCTGGCGAGCCGGCCACGCGCATGCCGGCGTCTTGCTCGTGCTGGCCCTCGTCTTGCTGCGTTATGTCGACGAGACGCGGCTCTCGCGTCCCTGGCTGTGGCTTGCCCGACTCGGCGTGCCGATCGCCGCGATCCTCATGCCGGCCGGCTTCTTCCTCTCCGTCGCGAACCCAGAGGCGACCGAGCCGAGCGGGCTAATCGTCCTCGTCCCGATCGGCGGGCTGTTCCTCGTCGGCGGCGTTCTGACTCTGGGGATCGGCTTGCTTCGCGGCGACCGTGCTGTGGCTGATATGGATCCCCGGTAGAACCTGTCACTCCCGGGGACGTTGTTGAGCTCCCCCGAGGGTCCCGACTCTGATACGCGGCGACCGGTCCGACCGTTTAGCGCAACCGACAAGGAACCCCCGGAGCGCCGCGACGCGGTGCAGCGGTGAGCCCGGTCGGCCCGGACCGACTGGCCGACGCAGGATCGAGGGTCCGGGGACCGGAGCTAGGGCAACGACATCCCATTCGACCCGGCGCTTGGACGGGATGCTTGTCTGGGCCGTGCCAGCTCGCCGGTGCGGCAGCGTTGCTGCCCGTCGTTCGCAGAAAGCTCGGCGGTTTCGGGATCCGCGGCACTCGACGCCGCCCGGCATCCAGAGTTCCCAGACTGCCGCCGAAGTGACGCAGAAGAGACGGTTAGCATCGCGACGGGGGGTCAGTCGGCGATCGCCTCGAGGTCGTCGCGGATGCTCTCGAGATCCGAATCGGTCCGGCTGAAGTCGCGCAGCTCGGGATCAAAAGCAAACGCCTGCCGAAGCAACGTCTTCGCCTCCTCGGGCGATCCGCTCAGCGCGTGGTAGCACGCGACGTCGTACAGGCCGACGGCCCGGACCCTTTCCGGAATCGCTGCGGAGCTGACGACCCCCCGCACCTCGCGCGCGTAGGCCGACACACGCGCAGCATCAAGCGGCACGCCGGCCTCGACCAGCCAACGGACGTGGGTGAGAGTGTGAAGCACGCCGTTGCCGAAGGTCCCGGAGACCAAGCGGTCCGACGCGCGGAGTACTTCCGGATCGGCCTGCAGGATCTCGGCGATCAGTCGGTCCGTGACCTCGTCCGCCTCGCGGGCGATGGCGTCCCAGTCGAAGTCGATCCTTGCCGCCCGCAGCTGGGCGTTGAGCGCGCCCTCCTCCTCGTCAGCCATCGGCGGTGGTAGCTCGCGACCTTCGCGAACGGCGGCGAAGCGATCGGCCTGGCGCCCCTTCCAGGCGGTCAGGTGCGCCTGGAAGTCCTTGGGATTCCAGTCGTCGGGGCGGATCGGGCGCTCGCGCGCCGTCGCATCCAGGGTGCCGAACAGATCGCGCTCGGCGCGACGGGCCGTCTCGACGGTTCGTGCCAGCGCATCGTTGAGCGTGCCGGTCATGCCCTGGAGTATCGCGCGGGCCAGGGTCTCCCGTTGCCTCACTGGACGAGCGCCGTGGGGGCACCGCGAGCGCGGATGGCGATCCCCGCACCCACGGGTAAGTCTGTCGCGGCCGACCGGGGCTAACTCACGTGAGGGCAGGCAGCGGCCGATGCCCGCGCATCAAGTGCCCCTGGACGGTCCGCGGCGTCGACGGACAGCCACGGCAGGCATCGACCGCCCACCAGCCGTCCGCGGGGCGTACGAGCTAGCCTGGCCGTTCACCTCTAGCGATCATGCGCCGGCCCGCTTCCAGCGCTGCGGCCTCGATCCCGCTCGGCGATGCGCGACGTGTCATCCGGATGAAAGGGTAGGTCCGCCGATGACACTGGGCTGTCACGTCGAGCGGCTAACGCCTCAGATGGTCGTTCGTTCTTACTGGTGTGGGGGAATGAGAACCCTCGGCTGCGCGCCGGGGGTTCTCGTGTTTCGGCGGACGGCCAACAGGTGAGTGCATCGGTCCACTCGTGGCCGAAGACGGGCCTCCATCAGGAGGGCGCGAACCGGAACGTGGTCAGGATCGAGTTCAACGTGGCGCGGTCGGTCTCGAGACCGATGTTGATCGGCGACACGAACAGGACCACGTATCCGCGCCCGGCATGGAGCGCCACGACCTTGGTGGCGTGAAGGCCCTCGTCCTCGCAGGTCGTCCATGTCTGCGCGGGCGCGCCTCCGAGGGTCGTCGCGGACGCCTGCGCCGAGTCGTCGATGCAACCTGCGGGGAGGCCGACCTGCATCCTCATCCGCCATTGATCAAGTGTCAGGTCAGCCGCGACACTCGCCGCAGCGGTTGCGAGCGTCGGCTCGCCGGATAAGCGGGAGAAGCAGTCCCAGTCGGATGGGCACCGACCTTCCCAACCAACCGTCCATGCCGAATCCGCCGGCTGCGTCTGCCATCCGCGCGGCACCACGAGGCTGTACGCATAGAGTCGTGACGCGAAGATATTCGAGCCGGCCGATGCCGACGGGCTGGCCTGCCCGCTCGCTGCCGCCGGCGACGGGCTGGTCTGCCCGCTTGCGGCCGCCGTTGGCGCAGCGGCGGTAGGACTCGACCCGGCGCTGTTCGCCGCCGGAGTGGTGAATCCGCAGCCCGTGACGAGGACCGGGGCGAGGCAGAGCGTCAGGGCGAGATTGAGGCGGACGTACGACCGGGGCCAAACGCCGGCCTTCACACGTACCACCCGCCAACGAACCCGATCGCGCCGGCGGCGATCTGCCGCGTCGTCAACGGCGGGCTCGGACCGACCGGGATCGAACCGGTCAGGCTCGGATCGGTCTCACGGCTGCACGGCCACGGTCGCTCGACCTCAGAGGTCGCTCGATTATCCGCGGACTGGGAAGCCGTCCAGGGCGGCCTGACGCGGTATCCGGGCCGTTCGCCTCGGGCGATCATCCTCCGCGCCGCTTGCTCCGCGGCGTCTCGCTGTCGCGCCTCGTTCATCCGTCGTGCCACCCGGCTGGTGTCGGGCAGTCCACGACACCTACGCTGTCACGACCCCGGGCAACGGTCCCGGACCTTCGATCCCGGCTTCTCTCCTCCGCCGGCCAGCTCGTCCGGGCCGACCGGGGCGGTGGCTGCTCGGCATTAGCAGCGCGCACCGTTCCGTCAGCATCACTATGAGCGGGTCGTGTCGATCGCAACACGTGATCGACTGCGATCACCCTGGTCGTAGGTCTCAAGCTCGCATCGGTTCATCCACCCGTCGCTTCGGCGCTCCGGGTGGCCGGATATGCTTCGAGTTGACGTCGCCTCTGGCCCGCCCGTTGATTCGGCATGAGGAGGTTGGCGAGGGGTCGGACGATGAGCGACGAGAAGCCGCGCTTGCCACCTGGGGCCGAGGTCCGGCGCATGGTCCGAATGGTTCGGCGTCTCAACGCGCCACCCGAGCGCGTGTTTCGCGCGTGGACAGACCCTGAAGAGTTGGCGCGCTGGTTCCCCGAGCGGATCGAAGGCGGACTCGCGGTCGGGGCGCGCTCCACGCTCATTTGGCCGGATCGCCGGGTGTGGTGGGACGTCATCGAGACACGTCCGAGCCACACCTTCGTCTTCCGCTGGCCGTGGCTCTCGGAGGAGCGGTTGATCACGACTGTCCGGGTAACGATTGACCCCGCTGGGTACGGCAGCCGACTCGAGCTCGTCGACGGTCCGTTCCCGCTCGACCAGCCAGGGGCGATCGACGCCTGGGCGGAGGCGCTCGAGACCTGGAGCGCGACGCTGGCGATGCTTCGCGCTCATCTTGACTTCAGCGTGGATCTGCGGCCGCGCGGGTAGGTGACGATCCAAGCCGACCGACGGCCGGCTTATCGCGTTCGAGCGCCGTAACGACGCCGTCGCGATGAGGCCCGCTGGCAGTGACCGGCGCGTCCTCGCGTCGGACGCCGTTGCCGGTTGCCACCGCCGTGCTCGGTCGCCCGGTGGGCGTGGCCATCGACATACGCTCGGCGAGACGGGGGCTACCGCGGGGTCTCCGGTGTGCCTCCGAGTGGCACGTTCCAGCCGATCAGCTCGCAGCCGAGATAGTGCAACGCCCCCTGACCGGGTGTGCAACGCGCGCAGCCCCAACGGGTGAGGCCACCGTCGTCGGGCAGGAAGGCGAGGTCGCACGTGGTCTCGGACGGATCGCAGTGCCGGCCGTGACACCTGCAATCGCAATAGACCCAATGTGTGCAGGTGCACTGCGCCGAAGGGGTCGGAGGCCGCAGGACGCTGGCCGGGAACGGGCTCGGTGCCTGCATCTGGCTCTCCTTGCCGCGCCGCGAGTCCGGGCACGTGGCGCGGGACCGTGGGTGGCCTCAATTATCGGCGCCCAGTCAAAGTTGTCCGCGCCCGGTCTGGTAAGCGCCGACAGCTAGGCTGTCCGACCCCGGATTGACTCCGTGGCTTACCTGTTGTTGCCCAAGAGCAGCAACCTACTCCGCGCGGTTCTGCGCGGTCGATGCGTGGGAACTTGCGGTCAAGTCGATCAGTCTGTCGTCAGCGGGACGAGCATTCGTAATCCTTCTCGCGAGGCTCGCCTCCAACGGCCCCCGGCACAGGACGGGGGCCGTCTTCCTTTTCCCTCGTGACCGGCCCCGCGAACCTGGCCGCCTCGCACCGCCGAGGGTGCGGGCGCGGGCATTGCCCACATGGTCTTCGTCGCTCAGGCGACGAGCCCCGCGAAGGGAACGTTCACGTACACCGACAACGATGGCACCTACACGATCGCCGTTCAGGACGTCCTGATCGCCGACAAGGACGCCCACTTCGCCGGTCCCATCGTCAGCAGCACCCGAACTGACAGCCTCCAGGTCGGTCTCTTCGTCGGCATCGCCGTCCACGATGGTGGCGAGTCGGGCATCGGTGCCGATCGGATCAACGGCATGGGCTACGACACTCTTGCCCAAGCTGTTGACGGGTTCGCGACGCTCACGCCCGACGGCGCACTGACCGCCTCGGCTGGCAACCTTCAGGTCGACTAGTTCTCGCGATTGCCACGCGCGAAGCGAGGATGCCGCCCCAGGGTCAGACCCTGGGGCGGTGTCTCTATGCGTCCGGAAGCCGGGTGTGGTGCCGGGGATGGCGTGCGCTCGCGGCCAGCCCCGGCCCATGTGGTGGCCCCCGGACGAGTGGGAGGAACCAGCACCCGTCCGGGCCTCACCCGCGGGAGGCCTAGTCCTCCCGCGGGTGAACTCACAGACCGGGACTCTCCGCCTGCCCGACGCGCCGCAAGTGCAGCGATTTGCTGCACGACGATCGGATTCGCCCGCCTTACCCGTCACCGGCGAGCCGACCTTCAAGGATAGGCCAGCGAAAGAGTCCCCAGTACCCGAGCTAGCCCCCGGCACCTGAGCCGACCCGAGACAGCCGAGCGGTCGGCCGTTAGCCCAAGAAGACGGACTAGAACGGCTCAACGAGCAACACCCCTTCGCAGGGGTAGGGTCTGATTCGATGAAGCGCAATGAGGGTCCCGATAGGCTCGGCGCGGCACGTCGACACGCCGTGCAGCAATGGCTGATCGGACAGGGAATGGCGGCCGCCGCCGCAGACTCTTGGTGCGACGCCTGGGAAGCCCAGGCGACCGGACGTGGGCTACACCCGCAGTCAGTCGACTTCTGGGAGGGGGCTGGGCTGTGGATCGCCGGGCGACCTCAAGTCGAGACAGCCGCCGGCTTAGGGCCTGACGCGTCGGACTCGACACCCGGCGTACGCTTATCGGGTCGCCCTGTCACGACGGCCCCCCGTTCGATCGGGTGACGTGCCGACCGTCACGGCTCACCCAGAGAGGCCCCGGTCCCCCCAGCGGCCGCGAGTCGCGTCGGTCGGCCTTCTGCGCTTCGGAGTCCGTCGAGGCAAAGAGATGCCTCCTTGGGCGGTCATTTCGGACCGCCACGGGAGGCACGCGCAAAAGGTCCCCGGCAGCGTTCGTGCCGTCTGTACTGATTCGTACATGAGAATCTGGCGCGACGGTGCACACTACCGACCGGCAGGGGGCGTCGGTAGGAGGGCCAGCGATGGCCAACGAAAACGTCATCGATCTGAACGCATGGCTGGCCGCCAAGGCCCGCGAGGAACTACGCGCCGGCGAACTCGACCACTACCGCGATCTAACCCCGGAGGAGGTCCGCGCGGCGATGAAGCGGCGGGATCACAGGCGAGACGTGCGGGCAGGCATCCGCATCGGGTTCATGAAGGGGCTGACCCCGACAGGGCAGAGACGGTGAGTCACCGATAAGGGCGTCGCCATATTCCGTCAGAGTCACAGCCCCTCGGCATCGCCGGGGGCTTCTCTACGTGGGCAGCTTCCGATCCTTGCGCTGCTCACCGATCCAAGCGATGCCGAGGGTCCAGAACTCGCTGTCAGGCTCGAGGACGAGCCGGTCGGCCTCTGCCTCCCACGCGTCGCACCACGCCTCAGCGGTCTCCGACAGCATTCCCTCGTCGACGAGAAGGTTCCGGACCACCGTACGGCGCGCCACGTGGATGCGGCGTGGATCTGGGTGACGAGACACGGCTGCACCCGCTTGTGACGGCGACCCCGGCACCGCGATTGTATGAGGCCAGTCGACGAGTACCGCAGAGGCAGTACTGCTACGTCGGAATAACGGCGCAGGACTACGCTGTCGCGACCTCGGCACCGGTCCCGGACCTTCGATCCGGCTTGTCCCCCCGAGCCGTCAGTCGATTCGGCCGACCGGGGTGATGGGGAGGGTCCGTGATGCTCGAACCCGAGGAAGCCTACGAGGGATACGAGCGGGCATGGAACGAGCCCGAGCGGGCGGCTGCTTTCCTGGACAAGGTCTGGGCGTCGGAGGGTGTCTATGCCGACGACGACGTGCCAGATGGTGTCGTCGGGCCTGCGGCGCTCGCCACCCTCATCGTCGAGACACATGAAGCGCTGCCGGGCTTCCGGGTCTGGGCGACGAGCGCCCCACGGATGCTTGCGGAGCGCATGGCGATCACCTGGGCGGGCGAAGGAGGCGACCCGCCGATCTCGCAGGCCGGCACCGATGTCATCGAGTTCGGCCCTGACGGCCGGATCACTCGCGTCACCGACGTGCTCGACATCGATTGACCACGAGCCGTCAGTCGGTCCGGGCCGACCGGGGCGACGCGCTAGCGTCCGTTCCGCCGACTGAGACCTTGACGGTCGCGACGTTTTGGCCAACTGACGAGGCTGCGCATCTCCGGGTCGCAGGTCAGGGGACCGGTGACGACTCTGGGGCGGCGGACCGTCGCGTGTCGGTCAAACGACAGGGACCTCGTCGCCGGTGACCTCGACATAGTCGACAGGTAGGCTGTCGGGCCTGAAACAATGCCCCGCCGGGCGCGTCTCCAACTCAGATGGGCGAACCGTTGCAGGGGACGATGGAGGGATGGGATTGCGCATAACCGTCGCCGTCGTGCTGCTCGGAGTGATGCTCGTCGGGTGCGACGCGGCTGCCACGCCGTCGGTCCTTATCTCCGCGCCGGCGTCAACGACCGCGCAGCCGATAGCGCCATCGACGGCCCCTCCCGCGTCCGTTTCGCCCACGCCCGCCGCGCGGGCAACCGCGACACCGGTCCCCAAACCTCGTCCGACGCCTGCAGCCCCGCCGCCGCCGACAGCGGTCAGGATCAAGAGAGAGGGCTGCTACACAGGCCCCGACCCCGGAGGCGTTCTGCCAGGGACGTGCACCACCACGGTCACCTGGAAGAAGGTCGCCACCAAGGGGATGGAGATTCGGGTGTACGGCGTGACCGAGTGTCTGTCGATGACCGAACGCGCAGGTGACGGCTCGTGCCTCGTGCTGCACACGGCGCTGCCGGCGTCTACCCGCGAGCTGATCGCCCGGGTCCCGGCCTCGAAGGGCACGGTCAGCTGGACCGGGCCGGCCTGGTTAGACAATGTCCAGGCCGACACCGGTGGACCACCGTATCGGGCATTCGGCGTCGACAGGCACGGCGACGACCTCTACTTCGCCATCGTCGTGGCGGCGTACAACGAGGTGGGCCACTCCAAGTTCATCATCGCCGACGCCGGCACGTGGTGTTACGACACCGGGTGCGAGGGGCCCTAAACGGCGCAACTGTGGAACCCGGGGCCCGTCAGCATGCACAACGGTTCGACTCAGGACTGAGCCGACGCCCTTCACCTAGGCTGTCACGACCCCGGCACCGGTCCCGGACCTCGATCCCGCGTCGGTTCGTCCTCCGCGGCCAGCTCGTCCGAGCCGACCGGGCACTTTCAGGATGGCGCGAAGCTCGGGGACGTCTCACACGACGGGAGTGACGGCTCGGCCTCTTCCACGAAGGGAGGCGAGTCGGTCACGAGCCCGGCAATGGTGACGATCAGGCGGCGAACGGCCGAACCCTCGCCGTCCGGCGGCGGGATGTACTCGGAGGGGATTTCGATGCGCAGCGCACCGTCCGGGATGCGCGCACCCGCCGGGGGCGAGGCTACCGGCACCAATCCATTGGAGGCCCACACGAAGCGGGCAGTTGAGCACGTCTCGACGTAGTTCTCGGTTCCCGCCGTGTCGAACGCTATCGGCTGGCTCATCCGGTTGTAGATGATCAGTTCTGCGCTTTGCGGGGCGCATCCGCCGAAGATCCGAAGCCCGAGCACCGCAACGACGAGTGCTTGAACGGGAGCCGCGAGTTGTCCCACGTTGACTAGTCTGGCGCAACGGCCGACAGGTAAGCTGCCACGACCCCGGCACCGGTCCCGGACCGACGATCCGCCCATCCCCCCGGGCGCCAGTCGGTCCGGGCCGACAGGGGGGCTCGTACCTACCCCCACTGAGCCAGCGACGACTCGGTCACGGAGAGCTCCTCGACCGTCCGATCCGGCAGGATGCGATATAGGAACTCCTTGGACTGCTCCTCGCCGTTTGCCGGTCGCCCGGTCACGCGGACCACAAGGAGGTCGCCATCGGTGGGATATGACGGACCTTCGGCGAACGACAGCGCGATGGGAACCGCGTTGGTCGACAGGTAGGCGTTGCCGTAATGGGTCTAGGCCACCGGCACGCTCGCCAGGCTTGGCCCTTGGCCCACGAAAAGCTCAACCCGGTCGACGATCACCGGAGTGATGGGGCTCCGCGAGCGCAGCTTCGCCTCAAACGTGCCGGGACTCTTGGGACCCTCTAGCTCGATCCTGACCTCGAGAGGGTTACCCGCGATGCGAGCCATCCGCATCTCATCCGCCATCGACTGCGACGCCTTGGCCGTCTCCGCGAGCGCCGCCGACTGCTCCCTCAGAGACGCGAGCTGAGCGTTCTCTCGGTCCACTTGGGTCTTGCTCTCCCGCTCCTGCCTCTGACCCTGTAGCCAGCTGACGACAACCAGTCCCAAGGTCGCGACGACTAAGCCCCAGGTCGCAATGACGATCGGTTCCACGCCCACAACCATTTGCTAACGGATTTGCTGACGGACCTACCGAGACGGAGGGTCACAGGATGGCAGGATAGGTCCGACTCTCCCTCAGTCCTGTGCACGAAATGTCCCGCGACGAGATGTAACGGCACCGCCGGACACGAGCGAGGGCTCGCTTACACCGAGGAAGTCACTGGTTCGAGTCCAGTACCGCCCACCACGATCCCCGCGGCAGAATGGCGAGAACGTCATCCCCGCCGTCGCCGGTTCTGGCCGATCCACCAGGCCGCCACGACGATGATCGCCATGACGAGGATCGCTCCCATCGGGACGATCACGGCGGTGTCCACTGGTCGACGGTAACCCACCGCGCACCCACACGCGCCTCCGGCCCGTACATCTCGACCGGATAGCCGGCGCCACCGTCACTGCTAGACTCAACGCGATGGCCGCCGCGATGGCGCGCCCGACCGGAGGAGGGGCATGGATCTCGCGCCCATCATCATCATCATCGTCGTCATCATCGTGGTGGTCGTCGTCGCGATCGGGATCTACAACTCCCTGGTCCAGAAGCGACTGCGCATCGATGAGGCTTTCGCCCAGATCGAGGTCCAGCTCAAGCGTCGCCACGACCTGATCCCGAACCTCGTGAACGCCGTCAAGGGCTACATGGGCTTCGAGCAGAAGGTCCTGACGGACGTCACGAACGCCCGTGCCGCGGCGGTCGCCGCCGGCAGCCAGGGCCCGGCCCAGCAGGCCGCCGCCGAGAACGCGCTGACGTCGACGCTTCGCTCGCTGTTCGCCGTCGTCGAGAACTATCCGGAGCTCAAGGCCAACCAGAACGTCCTCGAGCTGCAGGAACAGCTGACGACGACCGAGAACCAGATCTCGTTCTCGCGCCAGCACTACAACGCGACGGTCCTCGACTACAACACTTCGATCGCGACCTTCCCGAACGCGCTGCTCGCCGGCCCGTTCGGTTTCAGCAAGCGGGAATTCTTCGACGCCGAACCCGAGGCCGCGAACGTCCCGAACGTGGATCTAAGCCTGAGCTGATCCTCGGCGGTCGCTGATCGGGCGCCGCGCGAGGCACCGTGGCCGAGTCGTCCTTCTACCAGCAGATCTCCGCCAATCGGCGGAATTCGTTCCTGATGGCGGCGTTCGTCGTCGTCCTGCTTGCGCTGCTCGGGCTCACGATCGGGTACGCGGTGTCCGGCTCGGTCGAAGGCGCGCTCGCGGTCACCCTGATAGCGGTCGGTCTCGGTGGCGCGAGCGGCGCGTTCACGTACTTCGCCGGCGACTCCCTGGTCCTCGCCGTGAGCCAGGCGCGGGAGGTCGACGAGGCTCAGGCACCGAAGCTCCTGAACGTCGTCCGTGAGCTGTCGATCGCCGCGAACATCCCGATGCCGAAGGTGTACATCATCGACGACACGGCACCGAACGCCTTCGCGACGGGGCGGGATCCGCAGCACGCATCCGTGGCGATCACGACCGGTCTGCTCGAGAAGCTCGACCGCGAAGAGCTTCAGGGGGTCATCGGGCACGAGCTGTCGCACGTGCGCAACCTGGATATCAGGTTCTCGCTGGTCGTGGCGGTGATGGTCGGCGTCATCGCAGTCCTCGCCGACTTCTTCTTGCGGTTCACGTTCTGGGGCGGGGCGCGGTCACGCGGCAGCGACCGGGACGGCGGGGGGAGCAACGCGGCCCAGGCGATCATCTTCATCGTGGCGATCGTCCTGGCGATCCTCGCCCCGCTGATCAGCCGTTTCATCCAGCTCGCGGTCTCGCGCCAGCGGGAATACCTGGCGGACGCCTCGTCCGTGGAGCTGACGCGGAACCCCTACGGGCTCGAGCGGGCACTGGCCAAGATCTCGAGCGACCAGGAGGTGCTCGAGGTCGCCAACCGGGGGACCCAGCACCTCTACTTCACCAATCCGATCAAGAAGCTCGAGGCCCGCTCGTCGGGCCTGATGTCGACCCATCCGGCGATCATCGACCGGATCAACCGGCTCCGGCAGCTCACCGGGGAGGGACCGCTCGGCAGCGCCGAGGCGGCCCAGCTGGCGGGGTTGGACTAGGCGCGGGGCACGGCGTCGGGGACGCTCGGAACATCACGAGGTTCCGATCGGCGGCTGAACGGTCGTTCTTCCGCTTTGCGGAACACGCCGTGTTCCAACCGCTGCTTGAGGTGCGGTCGGAAGCCGCCGCGACGCCGTTTCGGCCGCTGATCGGAACATGGTCATGTTCCGACTGGGGCGGGCCGCAAAAGAACGGCGGCGCTGCCGAGTCGGACAGCCGGAGCCCCGCCCGGCCGATGGCAACCGCCGGAAGGCCCGTGGTATCCTGCGCTGCGCCGACGGCACCCCGTGGGGCGACCATCGGGCCGAGGTAGCTCAGTCGGTAGAGCACGCGACTGAAAATCGCGGTGTCGCCAGTTCGATCCTGGCCCTCGGCACCACTCCTCGAGGGTGGTCGAGCACCGAGCGGAAGTGGCTCAGTTGGTAGAGCATCACCTTGCCAAGGTGAGGGTCGCGGGTTCGAGTCCCGTCTTCCGCTCCAGTATCCTTCCCCCCAAGGGCCCCGCTGCCCCTTCGTCTAGTGGTAGGACAGCGGACTTTGGATCCGTGAACCGAGGTTCGAATCCTCGAGGGGCAGCCAGCACCGCGTGATCGCGCGGCGCGGCCCATCGGGGCGACGTGGTGAAGTGGCTCAACACGGGGGTCTGCAAAACCCCTATTCACCGGTTCGAATCCGGTCGTCGCCTCCACTCCCTCCCTGTCGATCGATCAGCGATGCGGTCGTCGGCCGCCGGCTGAACCAGCCCGGCGCGCGGCCGACAGGTCACGGTACCCGCCACGACGGCCCCATCAGTCGGCGTGGGCGAGGCCCTGGGTCGCGTGTCGCACGCGCGTCAGCGGCGACAGGACGAGCGGCACGATCGACAGCGCCATCCCCGCCCACCCGATGGCGATCCCGCCTCGGACGCCGATCTGGTCGGCGACGACGGCAGCGAGCAGAGCCCCGATCGGATAGGCGACGCCGTGCGACAGGACCTCGAGGGTCGCGTTGACGCGACCGAGGATCCGGTCCGGCGTCTGGCCCTGGATGAGCGATAGCTCCGCGACCCCCTCGATCGTCTGCAGGCCGTCTCCGAAGAACTGCGGGATGAACACCATCGCCGTTGCGACGAGGACCGGACCCTGGGCCAGCGGCGTCAAGATGCCGAGCGCCGCGGCGCCGACCGCCGTCCAGATGAACGCCCGGCCGAGCCCGAGCCTCTGGATGACCGGCGAAGCGACGAACGACCCGATGAGCGCACCGACACCACCGGCCGAGATCACGATGCCGAGCACGAGGGGATCGAGGTGCAGGTCCTCGATGAGGAACAGCGTGTAAAGGACGCCGTAGAACGAGCCCGCGACATGGGCGATGACCGAGCGCAGGGCGATCGGGAACAGGATCCGGTGACGGCGGACCAGCCGGAGGCCCTCGAGGACCTCCGTCCGGAGCGGCGTCAGGATGACGCGCGGTGGTCGCGCCGGCTCCGGCGCGCGGATCAGCAGGAGCGAGAGCGCGGAGACGGCGAACGACAGCGCGTCCACGAGGATCGCGAACGGCGCGGACACGACCTGGACCAGGGCACCAGCCAGCCCGGGCCCGCCGATCTCGGCGATCGAGGAGCTCGTGGCGAGCTTGCTGTTAGCCTCCACGACTCGCTCGGTGCCGATGAGCGATGGCACGTAGGCGGGGTACGCCGCATCGAAGACGGATGCGAGGCAAGCTTCGGCAAACATCACTACGTACAGGTGAGCCATCGTCAGGACCCCGGCGATGTACGCGACCGGGATCGAGAACAGGACGACGGCACGGACCGCGTCCGCCGCCACCAGCAGCCTTCGGCGCCGGAGCCTGTCGACCCATGCACCCGCCACCAACCCGACGAGCAGCACCGCCAGGCTGGCCGACACGACGAGCAGCGCCATCTCCGTCGGCCCGGCGCGGAGCACGAGGAGGGCGACGAGGGGCACCGCCGTCCGTGTCACGACCGAGCCGAGACGGGACACCGTCTGACCGGTCCACAGCTTCATGAAGTCGGCGTGCTGCCACAGTGTCGGGGTCGTCACGGTCGTGGGAGCGTAGCCGCTCGGCTGCTGGCCGTTCGGACCGGCCTTGTGTGGCCGGAGCCGTGGACACGCTCAGAGCCCGCCGTCGCCGGGATGCCGAAGAAACCGATCCGACATCGAACGGCACGCCGACATCGTCGGCGCGCCGTTCTCTGCGCCGGACCCTCAGGCAGCCGGCGGGATGTTGTGGTTCACATGGAACAGGTTCTCGGGGTCGTACTGCGCCTTGATCGCAGCCAGGCGGTCGTAGGTCGCACCCGGGTATGCGGCACGGACGCCGGACTCACCCTCGTCCCCGACGAAGTTGACGTACTCGCCGCGGTCATCCTGGGCGATCGCCCCGGCGAACTCGTCGACCCACGCCTGGCGTCGCGCCTTGTCGTCCTCGCCCTCGTAGAAGGCGGCGAGGTTGACCATGATCTTCGAGTCGCGATGCGCATACGCGGTCGCGTCATCGGGCACGCGGGCGGCCGCGCCACCCAGCACGCGAAGCTGCGAGACCCGCATCGAGGCGTCGGAGTCGGCGAGGAACCGCATGATCGTCTTGGCAGTCGCCCCGTCGACACGGTCGAGGAACATCGTCTGCGCGACCGCGGTCGGGTGGTAGTCGGGGTCTTCGGGTGGGAACATCTCGGGGTAGGGGATGGGCCGGACCATGTCAGCCAGGGGCGCGGCGAGTGCACGGAACGGGGCGAGGGCCGCCTGACCGCTCTCGGCATCGCCGGCGTACGCAACCATCGCCATGTTCACGAGCTTGCCGTGGTGCTCCTCCGCGACGAATGGCATGGGCGGGCAGGGCATCACGTTGGCGATCGTCGACACCTCCTCGGGAGCCGCCTCCGCCGCAGCGATGAAGCCGGCGACCGTCTCGGCCGTGGCCGGCAGGACGAGGATGCCGCCGACGACGCCATCGAGCTCGTGCAACCGCAGCTTGAATCGCGTCACCACACCGAAGTTGGCGCCTGCACCGCGGATCGCCCAGAAGAGATCGGGCTCGCTCTCGGCATCGACGGTCCGGACCTGCCCATCGGCCGTGATGATCTCGGCCGCGAGCAGGTTGTCGATAGTCAGGCCGTGCTTGCGCACGAGGTAACCGACGCCGCCGCCGGTGATCAGGCCACCGAGCCCGACGGAACCTGTGTCGCCGAAGCCGGTCGCGAGGCCGTGCTCGGCCGCCGCGGCCGTGTACTGAGCGGCCGTCACGCCGCCACCGGCCCACGCGGTGCGCGACACGGGGTCGATATCGAGGTCGTTCAGGTCGCGCACGTCGAGGACGATCCCGCCCTCGACCGTGCCATGGCCGGCCCCGCTGTGGCCGCCGCATCGGACGGCGAGCGGGAGACCCGTCTCGCGGGCGACGCCGATCGTCGTCGCGACATCGGCGGTATCGGCGACGCGAACGATGACCGCAGGCCTTGGGTCGATCCCGCCGTAGACGATGGCTCGCGCCTCGTCGTACTCGGCGTCGTCCGGCGTGATCACGCGACCGTGGATCTCGTCGCGGAGATCGGGGATGGACAGCTGGGATGGGGTCTGGGACACGGACATGTGGGCCTCCTGTCTGTGGTCAGGTCTTCAGGGAGAGGGGTGCTGGAGTTGCGGACGCGGGGGTCACCGTGGTCCGTCATCGAGGATGGGCCGACGGCGGACTCGGCCGGCGACGGCGGTTCGTCGTCGCTCGACGTCGGCATGCGCACATCGCGCAAGGCCACGAGCGACAGGATCGCAACGCCGACAGCCATGGCGGCACTGATCGTGGCCGCGACCTGCATGCCCTCCACGAACGCATGCTGGGCCGCGGTGACGACGAGCGAGCCGACCTCTGCCGGCAGCTGCGTCGCGACGCCAACGGCGGCACCGAGCGTGTCTCGTGCGGCGTCCGCGGCGTGGGCCGGGATCTCCCCGGTCAGCGCGCGAGCCACCTCGTCGCGATAGATCACGATGCCGATGCTGCCGAGGATCGAGATGCCCAACGCGCCGCCGAGCTCGGCACCGGTCTCGGACATGCCGGATGCCGCACCCGCACGCTCGGGTGGGGCCGAGCCGACGATCAGCTCGGTCGTGATCCCGAAGACCGGCGCGAAGCCGAGCGACGAGACGACCGAGGCGAGGACGACGGCGACGAGCCCGTCGGACGTGCCGACCTGGGTCAGGATCGCGAGGCCTGCCGCGGCGATGGCCAGGCCGACGGCCATGACGTATGCCGGACGGACGTGGCGGAGGATGCGCGGCGCCGCATTCGAGCCGACGACGAAACCGATCGCGGATGGCACCGAGTACAGCCCTGCCTGGAGCGGTGAGAGCCCGAGTACGAGCTGCAGGTACTGGGCAACGAAGAGGAAGTAGCCGACGGCGACGAAGATCGCCAGGACGTTCACGGCCAGGGCCGCGCTGAAGGCGGGGCTGCGGAAGAGCCGCAGGTCGATCATCGGATCGGACAGGTGGAACTGGCGGCGCACGAACAGCGCGCCGACGATGAGACCCAGGCCGATGGTGGCGATGGGCGTCGGTCCGAGGCCGTCCTGGGCCGCCTGCTTGAGCCCGAAGATGATCGACAGGATCGCGACCAGCGACATCGCCGCGCTCCGGAGGTCGAGTCGGCCGGCGTCGGGTGCCTTGTATTCGGGCAGGACGAACGGCCCGACGATGAGCAGCAACGCCATGACCGGCAGGGCGAGCAGGAAGACCGACCCCCACCAGAAATGTTCGAGCATGATCCCGCCAAGCACCGGGCCGATGGCTCCGCCGGCTGAGAAGGCCGAGATCCAGACGGCGATCGCCCGTGAGCGCTGGCCCGGGTCCTCGAACATCGCGAAGATCAGCGAGAGTGTGGAGGGCGCGAGGGTCGCACCGGCGATCCCGAGCAGCGCACGACTCGCGATGAGCATCTCCGGCGTGCGGGAGAAGGCAGCGAGGACCGAAACGAGCCCGAAACCGGCCGCGCCGATCAGCAGGAGCTTGCGTCGGCCGATGCGGTCGCCCAACGTCCCCATCGTCACGAGGAACCCGGCGACCATGAAGCCGTAGATGTCGATGATCCAGAGGAGCTGCGTGCTCGAGGGCTGGAGGTCCTCGCTGATGGCCGGCACGGCGAGGTGCAGCACGGTCAGGTCCATCACGTAGAGCAGGCAGGCGAGGGTCAGGACCGCGAGGCCGATCCATTCCCGGCGACCCGCCTTGGGCGGGCCGAGCGTCGTGTCGATCGAAGTCACGTCAGTCGATCCCTGGTCCTTTCGTGTCGTCCATGGTCTTGAGGTGGCGCTCGAGGCGATCGAGGCGGCGGTCCCAGAGCCGGCGATAGGGCTCGATCCAGGCGTCGATCTCCTTGAGGGGCTCCGGACGGAGCCGGTACACGCGTCGCTGGGCATCGACGCGGACGTCGACGAGGCCGGAGTCACGCAGCACGCGGAGGTGCTTGGAGACCGCGGGCTGGCTCATCGACAGTCGGTCGACGAGCTCGCCGACCGGCCGCTCGCCGTCACGCAACAGGTCGAGGATGCGGCGGCGGGTCGGTTCGGCAAGAAGCTCGAAGGTAGCGATCACAGGGATTAGTATGCCAAGTGGGTTATATGCCTGTCAAGTCATGTAGTGGTTTGCGAATTGGTCATCGGGGACTCAGTTGGGTCAGGCGGCCGCGACGATGTGGTCGAGCTTTTCGAAGCTCTCCGACCAGCCGGACACGGCGCCCATGCGAATCACCGCGTCGCGGTCCTCGTCCGAGAGGAAGGCGCTGATGATGGTCATGAGCGTGCCGCCGTCCCTGTCTTCGAACGTGACCGTGTTGACGATCCGCAGCTCGGTGCCGTCCGGGGACGACGGCGTGTATTCGTCGAGGACGGCCTGCCAGTCGGGCGGCATGTCGGAGGCCTCATCAGTGAACACGAGGCGGTTCGGCGGGTCGACATCGAGGAATTGACCGGTCGTCGGATAGTCGTTGCCCTCGGGCGACCGCATGACGATGCGGTACGTGCCATCGGGCCGGGCATCGGCCTCCGCGATCGGGTTCGTGTATCCGTGCGGTCCCCACCACCGGGCGAGCTCCGCCGGATCGGTCCACGCTCGCCAGACGCGCTCGCGTGGCGCATCGAACCAGCGGGTCAGAGTCATCGATCGGTCGGCGATCGCGACCTCGACGCGTTCGTCGTGGGCCATCTCGCCGGTCCGTCTCGTCCGGATCTCCATGCAAGGAGGGTACCCGGATACGCCGGGAGGGTCGTTACGATGACCCGGCCGAACGGGGGATCAGGAGGGTCCATGGACGCGCGCCAGGTCACGGCCATCATCTCGATCGCCGTGCCGATCATGTTCAACGTCGCGTTCTTCGAGCTCGGACGGGCGTTCGACTACCCAGCGATCCTGCGACGCCCGGCGGACGAGATCTTGCGCCGGTTTGCGGCGGGCGGCGCCGGGCTCCTGTTGCGCTGGCACCTCCTGTTCCTGAGCGCCCTGGCGATGCTGCCGATGGCGGTGCTGCTCGCCGTCGTGCTCGATGCGGGACCGGTCCTGACCCCGCTGACGATAGTGGTCGGCATCGTCGCGGCTCTCGTCCAGGCGGTCGGGCTGGCCCGGTGGCCCTTCGCCGTCCCGGAGATGGCACGCCGATACGTGGCCGCCGAAGGCGCGGATGCTGAGGCCACGAGGCGCTCCGTCGAGGTCGTCTTCGCCGTACTCCATCGCTACCTCGGCGTCGGGATCGGCGAGCACCTCGGCTACCTCGCGACCGGCTTCTGGACGATGCTGGTGGCGGCATCGATCTTCGCCGGTGGGACCTTGCCGGCCTGGCTGGCGATCGCCGGCCTGCTGATCGGCCTGGCGCTGCTCGTCGGCACGCTCGAGTTCGTCGGCCCGAACGAGCCGGATGGCTGGGAACTGGCCGGCACGATCGTGCCGATCGCCTACATCGCCTGGTCGGTGTGGCTGATCCTGCTCGGCGTGTTCCTGCTCATCGGCTGAGGCGACCGCCCGGCTACCGACTACGATGTCGGCCCGGCCGGAGTGGCGGAACTGGTAGACGCAGCGGACTTAAAACCCGCGGGCCGCAAGGTCGTTCGAGTTCGAATCTCGGCTCCGGCACCACGATCGGCATCCTATCGGCATCTTGACGGTCCTTGGGCCTGCCCCAGCCTCGGTGGCCTCGAGGCCACCGATCCGCGTCGGGCCGGGACGTTGCGTGGCTAATCCTCGGCTGACAAGTGCATGGCCGATGCGAACCACGCGACGGTGGCCGCGATCGCCTCGCGATGAGGTGTGACATCGGCGTCGAAGGCGCTGGCGAACTTCGAATGGTCAACGATCCATGGCCCCTCTCGCTGGTACTGCTGCTCGCGGACGGCGCGCAGGGTCGGGTTGACCAGGGCAATGGCGGTCAGCAGCACCGAGGGCAGCACCCGGAGTTTCGGTGGCTGCCCGGCCGCCTCGAAAACGAGCGTTATGAACTCGCGTGTCGAGAGCGTTGCTGCGCTCGGCACGTGCCAGACCTGGCCGATCGCTTCCTGGTGGGTGCCGAGGGTCACCAGCGCGCGCCCGAAGTCGGGCAGATACGTCAAGGTGTGAGGCAGATCGGGGTTGCCAAGTACCTGTGCCGACTTGCCGGTGAGCGCCGGCACGAACAGCCGCTCGCCTGCGATCGACTGACGGCCACGCGGGCCGAAATAGTCGGATGCCCGCCCGATCGTCGCCCGCACCCTGCCCGCCGCGTGGGCCTCCATGAGTTGGTCGGCGAGGATCGCCCGGACACGACCATTCGGGCTTATGGCGCGCGACGGGAGGTCCTCGGTCAGCGTCCCTTCGACCGGGCCATAGGCGTACAGGTTGTCTGCGTAGACGATCCGAGCGCCGGTCGCCGCCGCCCCGGCCAGCACGCCGCGCATCAGGGGCGGCAGGAGCTCCGGCCAGCGATGGTATGGCGTCGACGCCGCGTGATAGACGACCGACGCTCCGGCCATCGCCCGGCCCGCAGCGTCGGGATCGGTGATGTCGGCCACCACGACTTCAACCCGGGATGGAAGGCCGGCGACCGGATGTCGGACGATGGCCCGAACCGGGAGCTCACGCCTGTCCAGCTCATCGATCACGGCTCGGCCGACTGGTCCGACACCGACAACCGCGTGAACACGGGTCTCTGGCATGACGACTCGTCCTCTCCGAGATTGATGCGGCGAACTGCTCGCCGTCGCTGCTGTCGGCCTCGCGGAGCGCAGTTTGCGGCAGCAGGCACGGATGGATCAGATCCGCGGCGATCGACCGCCGCGCTCATCTGCATGGCTCGACGTCGGCTGCTGCTGTCGGTGCCGTCGTGCGCAGCCGGGGCCTCCCGCGCCGCGATCCAGGCATCTGCGCTCTCTGGGAACATACCGTCGCCGACTACGCCGTTGCGGAAGGCGGCGCGGCGGGCCTGGTCAATCCGTTCAGACGCGCCGGAGCACGTGTGCTGCAAGCCGAGGCGTAATACTCCTGAGAGGTTAGGTCCGCCGACGACACCGACGCTGTCACGCGCGGCCGCTAACGGCTCGTACCGATCGTTCGTTCCTAATGACTGTGGGGGAATGAGAACCCTCGGCGTGCCCGCCGGGGGTTCTCGTGTGTCCCGCGAAACGGCCCACAGGTAGGCTGTCGACACCAGGAGGGACACCTAGGGAGGCGTCGATGGACTGGATCGTCCTGCGGCTCGTTCACGTCCTCGGCGGCGCATTCTGGTTTGGCGCCGTGTTCACAAACTTCGTCTTCGTCCAACCCGCCGTACTCGGACTGGGTCCCGACGGGCAACGGGTGATGGTGCACGTGCTCCGCGATCGTCGGTTCCTCGACGTGGTCCTGGGCGCGGCGTTGCTGACCGGGTTCGCCGGCGGCATCCTGTTCTGGCGAGACACAGCCGGTCTCGATCCAGCCTTGGTCTTCGGTGCCTCCGGCGTCGGGTTCACGATCGGCGGCGTTGCCGGCCTGCTGGCGCTGCTCCTCTTCGTCTTCGTCGGATATCCGAACACCAGGCGCCTCATCGCCATCGGCAGCCGACTGGAAGCAGAGCGACGGCCTCCAACGGCTGATGAGCAGGCGCTCCTCGCGCGGTCCCAGGCGGCCCTCAGGCCGATAGGCGTGGCCGTTCCCGTGCTGCTCGGCGTGGCAGCGGTCGCGATGGCGACGGCCCGCTACTGGGGCCTGGTGCTCTAACAGCGAGCCAACGCCCTTCACGTAGGCTGTCACGACCCCGGCACCGGTCCCGGACCTTCGGGAGATGACCGTCGATGGGCCAGGCGTCCGTGTCCAGTCTCCGTCGATCCGGATGACGCCCGGAATCGCCATTGCGGGCGGCATGTTCGGATCGACAGTGAATGAAGGGCGACGGCTACCTTAAGGATCGCGAAGATGCCTACCACGGTTTTGAGGCCGCCGTCGGAGGGACCTCTGGAGCGCTTCCTTCGATATGCGGCGATCGACACGCAGTCCGCCGAGGGCCAGGCGACCGTCCCAAGTACGAGGAAGCAGCTTGATCTTGCCAATCTGCTGGTCGATGAGCTGCGCCAGCTGGGGGTCGAGGACGTTCGCCTGAGCGAGTCCGGCATCGTCTATGCGATCGTGCCCGGCAATCTCGCGAACGCGTCCCCCTTGCCGGTGATCGGCTTTATCGCGCATCTGGACACCTCGCCCGCCGTGTCCGGAGAGCACGTCAACGTTCTCGTCCACCACGGCTATGAGGGCGGTGACATCGTGCTCCCCGGAGATCCGACACAGGTGATCCGCGTCGTCGAGAATCCCGAGCTTGTCGAGCTGATCGGGGACGACATCATCACCGCCGATGGCACGACCCTGCTCGGATCCGACGACAAGGCCGGGATCGCCGAGATCCTCGCGATGGTCGACACGCTCCGAGAGAACCCGCAGATCGGGCACGGCCCGATCGCGATCGCCTTCACGCCGGACGAGGAGACCTTCGAGGGCATCAAGACCTTCGATGTGCAAGGGTTCGGGGCCACGTTCGCCTATACCGTCGATGGCTTTGGACTGGGCGAGATCAACGTCGAAACGTGGAACGCCCGCACGGCGACGATCACATTCACCGGCAGGAGCACACATCCCGGAACCGCCAAGGGTTTGATGGTCAACGCGATCTACCCGCTTGGCCACTATCTCTCGCGCTTTCCCCCAGACATCCGGCCCGAGACGACCGAAGGTCGGGTCGGGTTCGTCCATCCATACGCCGGTGTGATCGATGTCGAGCAGTCGACGCTCAAGGTCGCCATCCGCGACTTCGAGCGGGCCGGTCTGGATGCCAAGGAGCGCCTGCTGCGCGATCTGGCGGCGGAGACGCAGGCCTTCTTCCCCGACGTGACGATCGCGTTCGAGATCGAGGAGCTATACCAGAACATGGGCGAGGTGTTGAAGGACTACCCCGAACTGATCGAGAACGCGATGGAGGCAGCCCGCCGGGCGGGCGTCGAGCCGTTCGTCAAGTCGATGCGGGGCGGATCAGACGGCGCGGCCCTGAGCTTTCGCGGGTTGCCGACCCCGGACCTGTTCACGGGCGGGCACAACTTCCACGGCAAGCTCGAGTTCAACTCGAGACGTGGCCTCGAGAAGAGCGCGGAGACGCTGGTCCATCTCGTCCGGATATTCGCTGAGTCGCGATAGCTAGCTGGCACCCGGCTCCGGTCCCGGACCCTCGATCCCGCGTCGGTTCTCCTCCGCGGCCAGCTCGTCCGGGCCGACCGGGGCAGATCGAGCGGCACCGGGCGTGCTATCGGCGGTCCCGAGAGCGATCTGGGTCGCCCGAGGACCGCGCCCGCTCGGCCTCGTGAGGACTGCACAATCGTCGTCATATTGTCCTCGGGGGATGGCATTTGATCCTGCATGAGCCGGCTGGTCGTCACTCTGAGGAGGGACATTTGCCCGCATGACCGAGCTCGCGGTCGCAACGACCGTGCTTCGAGTCCTTGCACAGGAACGGGGGACGACGGTCTTCATGTCGAGCCACATCCTGAGTGAGGTTGACCGACTTGCGACGCGGATAGGCATCGTCCATCGGGGTCGCCTAGTCGAGGAGCTCGACAGATGCCGCGCTCGAACGACACCGAGACCGCCGGCTCGAGGTCGAGCGCCCGCGATATCGATAAGGCACGAGCTCGCACTCCAGGCTGCCGGCCTATCGCTCACCTACCAGGCGGTCGACGGTCAGGACCGCATGCTCGAGCTCCGGGACGCCAGGGCGCTCGAAGCGCCAGACGAGATCGCTGCGCCTGCTCGTGGCAGCCGGGGCGCCGCCGACGCATCTCGCCATTGCCCGCGAATGCTCGAGGACCATTTCATGCGCCTGACTGGCGATGGACCGGCAGCCGCATGAATCTGCGCGCGGCCCTCGCCGGCGAGCTCCTCAAGGCCCGCCGATCGCGGTGCGTGGGGCGTCGCTGCCGGATCGATGGCCCGTCACTGTCGAACCCGAGACCGGAGCCGGCGGGATCGTCTCCACGGCCGACGACCTGGCCACGTTCTTTCGTGCGCTCATGCGCGGCGACCTCCTTGGCGAGGCAGAGATGACCGAGATGCTTCGCACCGTCAGCACTGAGACGGATCCGCTGGCGGGCAAAGCCAGTGGCGATCCCCGGGCGGGGCTTGGGATCTTTGGCTTCACCCTCGCCTGCGGATCGCCGTGGGGGCACGGGGGCGACATGCCCGGCTACTCGAACCAGGTGCTCGCGTCGCGCGACGGCTCGACGATCGTCGTCGTCGCGCAGAACACGTCGGGCTGGCCTCTGGCGAACGAGGTAGCGGAAGGCATGTTCTGCCTTTGACGTCACCCCGACCACTGCGCGACCGCCCTGCTCGCCCTCGTGGCGGAGCTGGCCGGCAAGGACTTACGAGGCCAAGTCCGGTTCGGGGCAGCGGCATCGCCTCTGTTGGTAAGTTCTTCGGCCGAGAAGCGTCCCTTCAACGCCAGTCGATAGCGCGAACTTCGACCGGCTCGCGGACTCCCTTGAGGGTCAAAGAGCGCGGCTCTGAAGCCTCGAACCGGCTTTGGGGAGCCTGCCGGAGCACGTTGGTGGAGACCAGGATCTCACCGCCCGATGCCGCGCCGCCGATGCGCGCGGCGACGTGCACGCCCCGGCCGCGGTAGTCATGGCCAGCCCGCGTCGCTTCCGCTGAATGGAGGCCGATCCGCACCAAGGGCGCGAACCCGTGCTCGCGGCGGTGCCGCGTCAGCCGCCGTTGGATGTCGACCGCGCACTCGATCGCCTCATCCGCCTTGTCGAATGTCACGAAGAAGCCGTCGCCTGTGCTATTGACTTCTTCGCCGCGATGGCTCGCGAAGGCCGACCGAAGCTCGCGGTTGTGCCACGAGAGAAGTTCTCCCCAGGCGTCGTCGCCCACGAGTCCGAGCAGGTCCGTTGAAGTCACGATGTCGGTAAACATGAAGGTCCTGGTGACTCGCTCCGCTGAGGCCGCGGGGGCCGGCCCGCCCCCGAGCAGCGCATCCACGCGCTGCAGGTCGAGCGTCGCACCCAGCCGCTCGAACACACTCCGAGCAGCCCGGAGGTCCCTCTGGGCTGCAGTGTTGTCGCCCTCGGCGGCGATCGCCTCGGCGTATCTGAGTCGAGCTCGCGCGCTCTCAAATGGCAGGTCGTTTTCCATCCACATGCGCCATGATCGACCCAGGATCGGTGACGCCTCGGAAGGCCGGTCCTCCCCCAATAACAACTCGCCTTTCGCTGTCAGTGCGCCCGCCTCGAATAGTGGTCGCTTGTACCCAGCCGCGATCGACTCGAGCTCTGCAACGGCGTTGCGTGCTGTGTCCATGTCGCCGCGCACAAGAGCGATATCGATCGCCGCGGGCAGGAGACGTCCGCGGGTAGCCTGGTCCACCAGACCCTCGCCGGACTGGGTCGCGGCCAACGCCCGCTCGATCGACCGCCAGGCGTCCTCAACCTCGCCGCGCGCCAGATGGAGGAGCGCGAAGCCCGGCTGCCCGTCATCGCCAAGCTCGTACGCCCGCTCGAATGCATCGGCCGCCCCCTGCAGGTCTCCCATTCGGAGCCGGATCTCGCCGATCTCGTGGTGGGCGAATCCCAGGCTATCGTTCAGCCCGAACTGCTGGAGTTCCTCGCAAGCCTGGCGTGCCTCCAGCTCGGCCTCTGGCCATTGGCCGCGGAGCATCTTCAGTTCGGCTCGATGGACACGGCAGATACCCGGATAGCCGCCCAACGCCCGACGGCGCATCCAGCGTTCGCCTTCATCGGCCCACTGGCCCGCGCGCTTGAGATCGCCGATGTTCCGACAGGCGGCGATCGTGTTGCACAGGATGTCGCTTGCGATCCGAAGATCGAGCTGGCCCGAGGTGGCGGCCGCTGCCGCCTCATCGAGGAGCGAAAGACCGACCTGGAAGTTGCCCTGGTGCACTTCACCGTAGCCCTTGAAGCTCGTCGCCATGAACTGGACGTCGGCGTTCCCGTGCTCACGCGCCACCGCGATCGCGCGATCCGCTAGCGCGAGGCCGTCCGTCATCCTGTGGTCGATTACCGCACTGATGGCGGCGAACAAATGCAGCCACGCGTGCATGCCCGACTCGGGCACTCCCTCGAGCAGTCCTGCGGCGCGCCCCAGCCATCCCCCACCCACTGATGGGGCCTGCCGGCGGAAGGCCACGTAGGTGAGATGAAATGCCACGCCAGCGGCCTCGATTGGTCGACCGGCCTCCACGTAGGCGGCGAACGCTCGCTCGAGCGGATCGGTTGCTTCATCGGGCTTGCCCGCCCACCAGGCGGCCTCGCCCATAAGCTCGAGGTCGTCGGGCGACAGGCCTCCTTCGCGGTCGGCCGCGGCGAATGCCTCCAGCGCCTCCGTCCAGGCGTGGCGTTTGACGGCGTCCCTGCCTAGCTCGAGGGAACCGGCTGCCGCGGAGCTCATGTATGCCTCGTCCTAATCGAGCAACTGCCGTCCGATTATCCGTTGTCGGCAACTGGCCAGCGGACTCGGGCTAAGGTCTCCGACGCTCCGCTGACGTCGGTGCCGACCAAATCAACTACCTGCGCTCGACGCCCTCCCCGTCTATCCGGCAGCCGCATTTCGGGCTCATTGGCTCTGGGCGTGTGGACCGGCGATCGCGAGGGTTGGGGTCACGACGCGTGTCGTAAGTCTGCGCGGCGTCATCGGCGCACTATCGACGGCCCCGAGCCAGCCGGCAAGGTCCGGGCAGCCGACAACCGTGGGGTGATCGATCCGGCTTACTTCGTTACAGATCGCCCTAGCTCACGGATTTCCTGATCAGAACGTGAAGGAACCTCATGGACGCCGGCGGCCCACCATGGTCATCGACGGCCACGATTCAAGATGGAACGACTCGATTGCCGTCCGACTCATGATGGGTAAGGACGGCCAGTCGGCCGCCACAAACCCGGTGTCCGATGCAGCGAGACCTCGTCCTTCGCGCTAGGAACGGTGACCACGACGCCTTCACCGCCCTCGCCTCGGGAGCGTTCGCGCGGCTGCACCGGACCGCACGGCTGATCCTCCGAAGCGACGATCGGGCGGCTGACGCAGTCCAGGACTCGCTCCTTGCCGCTTGGCTGCACATCCGCGCCGTGCGCGACCCGGACCGGTTCGACGCCTGGCTCAATCGGCTCCTGGTCAACGCCTGCTATCGGGAGGCGCGACGGGTCAGGCAGCGTGGGGTCGTGGAGATCCAGATGACGCTGCCCGACACGCGGGCACCCGGTGACGCGCAGGAGCTGACCGCCGTACGGGACCAGCTGGAGCGAGGCTTTCGTCGGCTGTCCGCCGAGCAGCGTGCCGTGCTCGTGGTCCACCACTACCTCGGGCTGTCGGATGCCGAGGCGGCTGCCGTCCTCGACGTCGCGGTCGGCACCTTCAAGTCCCGGCTCCATCGCGCATCGGCCGCTCTCCGGGCTGCCCTCGACGCCGACGACCGCCGACCGACGATCGCCGAGGAGTCCATCGCATGACCGCCCGCGACGACTTCGATCGAACGCTCGCAGCCTGGCTCGATGCTGAGGCGGTCTCGCCCCTCCCGCTCGGTGGACTCGACCAGGCGCTCGACGCCACTCGCCGCCGTTCGCCCCGTCCCGCGTGGTTGGCACGCGTCGGCAGTCACTGGATCGGCGGTACGGGGTCGAGCGCAGGCCTGAGCTGGCGCCCGCGCATCGGTCCGAGCTGGTCGAGGGCGCTCATCCTGCTGGCCCTGATCGCCGTTATCGTGGGCGGCGCGCTCGCCGGAACGGTTTTGGTCGGCGGCGTCTTCGGTCCACGACCCGGCCCGTCGTTGGTCCCACCTCGGGCGTTGGTCCCACCACCGTCGCCAGTCTCGACCCACCGCGACGCCCGAAACGGCGCGATCGCGGTGACGAGGGAAGGCGCGATCGCCCTGATCGACCCGGTCACTGGCAAGACGGTGAAGACGATCCCGGTCGGTTCGGCAGGGGTGGGGGACCTCACATGGGCTCCCGATGGGCGGAGACTGGCGTTCACGGCGACCGGTGGGATCTGGGTGATGGACGTGTCAGACGGGACGTCGGAGCAGATCCTGAGCTGCGGGGAGGGACCCGACGGATGCACGATCGCCTGGTCGCCGGATGGCTCCCGCATCGCGGTCGCCCACGGTGACACCCTCGAGCTGGTCGATCCCGACGGCAGCAACCGGGCGACGCTCTGGAGGCAGATCCACCCCGTCGGCAGAGGTGGGCTGTCGCAACCGACCTGGTCACCCGACGGAAGCCGGATCGCCTTCAATGGGTGGATCGGCCAGGGGACGGGTCTCTATACGATCGATCGGGACGGCTCCGATCGGACCCCCCTCCTCGGCCCGATTCCAGGGATCGGAACGTTCGACCCCGCCTGGTCGCCCGATGGATCGACGATCGCGTACGTCGGGTCGACCGATATCCGGGTTTGCAGAAAGAACCGATCCACCTCGACGACCTCCTGCGATGACCAATGGCAGCTCCATGTCATGTCCCTCCGCCTGGACGGCTCGGAGCCACGCGAGCTGCACGAGGCGGGGACCTGTTATTGCATCGGGGGCGCCCCGAGCCTCACCTGGTCGCCGGACGGGACCAGCCTCGCGTTCGTCGGATTCGGAAGTGACACCTTTCCAGGCGGCCTCACCGTGATGAACGCTGATGGAACCGGGCTGCGCCAGGTGACAGACGACGGCGGCGGTCCGGCCTGGCAGCCGGTTCCGTGAGCTACATCCAGCTCGCTCTGCGGTTCCCTCGCTCGCGCCACTGCGTGACGTGAATCTCCCGAGCGGCACGGCACTCGCCGGGCCAGGATCGGACTGCGACATATACATCGGTTCGGAGTTCCGGATCGATGTCGCGAGGCGGTCGGTGTCGGCAAGCACGTGATGCTCGGGATTGATAAGCGCGCCGCAAGGTCAGGAATGACCCAGGTCGCTCCCGGGCCCAGAGTACGGGCTTGTCGGTCAGAGGTCCGGCCTGAACCAGCTCATCGGTGGCGTCCGCCTATGCGAAGCGGCGATCCATTCCCAGCCCGCCTGCCAGTATGCGGAGCCGAGCTCGACCCAGTTCTGGGCGCAATAGGTGAACGTTCCTTAGTGGAGAACCCGGCCGATACCCAACCACCGTCAGGTAGTGTCCCGCTCCGGCCCCCAGTCCCCGACTCGTCCCCCCGCGAGTTGGCGCGCGGCTGGGGGTCACTGCTACTCGGGCAGCTTCCGCCTCATCCGCTGCTCGTGGATCCACGCCGAGCCGAGTGTCCAGTACTCGGATGAGGTCCGGTCAAGGTCGAGCCTGTCCGCCTCGAGCTCCCACGCGTCGCACCACGCCTCCGCCGTCTCGAGCGGCATGCCCTCGTCTGTGAGGATGTTGCTGATCGCCATCCGCCGGGCGGTGAAGATGCGCTTGGGGTCGGGTCGACGTGTCACAGCGGTTCAGTATGTGGGTGCAGACTGGTGGGTCGTCTCTTAGCGGCGTCCTCATGTGGTCGCAATCAATAGGACTGCCTGCACCATTGGCATCGCACGCTCGATTGCCCACGATGGGGATGCCCTGCATGACCGTCCGACGAGGACGGCCACCGGGGGCGCCCCGGATCCGGTCCCGGACCTTCGATCCGCCCATCCCCCCGGGCGTCAGTCGGTCCGGGCCGTCTGGGGCTGAGTGGCATCCCAAGTGGCATCTTCACGCACGCACCATCACGCACGTTGTGACGCGCGGAACGCCGCTTCCCCGCACGGGCTGGCTGCCCACGGACGACTACGGACGTGTCTGGCCGGACAAAACCCGCGGGCCGCAAGCCGTTCGAGTTCGAATCTCGGCTCCGGTACCACGAATCTCAGCACGACTGCTTAGGCCGATTCGGCTGCCCGCTTCATGCCCTCGGCTTCGAGGTTCATGTAGTCGTTGGTGAGGTTCCTGTAGAACCGGCCGATGATCGGGATGAGCAGGCCGCGCATGTCGAGTGTCAGCGTGAGACGTGCCCGGCCCTCTCCCAGCGCTTCGACGCGGTGGCCGGCGACGCTGGTGGCGCCGCTCATCTTCTGCGTCCACTCGAAGTAGGACGGCGCATCCCAGACCGTGATGTCCCAGGTGCCCTCGGGCAGCTTCGGCTGCTTGAGCCGCACGCGGCTGCCCTTGGTGATCGGCGCCGGCGTCAGAAGCTCGACGACGTCGACGGTCTCGATACGCTGCGGCCAGGCCTCGAGGGCGCTGAGCACATCCCAGACGCGCTGCTGCGGGGCGTCGATATCGATCGACTTCTCAAAGCGCATGTCGAGCGGTCTGCTCAGACGGAACGAGGGCGGTTAGCCATCAGGCGGAGTCTAGCCGCGACGCGGGTCCCTGATGGTCTGTATGGATCGATACGAACCGGGGCCGTACGGTGTGATGAAGTCCGGTGCTCGTGCCTCTTCGAGGGTCCCCCCGTCGACGAGGGCCTCGAGGGCCGGCCCCCGAGGTTTGAGCCTCCCGTCGGTCTGCGCCCCCTGCGAGCACGCCCCAGCTGTCGAGCCGGCACCGTCGCCAGCGCACCTGACCGGCCCCATCGTTGGTCCCAAGGAGGACTGCGATGTTGCGACGACGACAAGGTGGTGACGGTGGGGGACTTCGCGGAGGAGGCGGCGGCGGAGAGGTCCCAGCCAACGTCTACCAGATGCGCCAGCGGATGTTCTCGATCGGTGACGACTACTGGATCGAGAACGGCGCCGGCCAGCGGATGTTCAAGGTCGACGGCAAGGCGCTCCGGATCCGCAGCACGCTGTCGATCGAGGACGCATCGGGACGCGAGCTCTACAAGATCCAGGAGAAGCTCGCGCGGATCCGCGACACGATGGACATCGAGGGACCGAACGGGAACGTCGCCTCGGTGAAGAAGGCGATGATCACGCCGCTTCGCGAGCGGTTCACCGTCGACATCGCCTCCGGCGGCCAGTGGAACATCCAGGGCAACATCACCGACCACGAATACGAGATCAGCGGACCGGCTGGCAAGGTCGCGACGGTCGGCAAGCGCTGGTTCCGGCTGACAGACACATACGGCGTCGAGGTCGAGCCGGGGCAGGATGATGGTCTCGCGTTGGCCGTCGCCGTGGTCGTCGACCAGATCTCGCACCCGCGAGGGTAGCCTCGCCGCCCTCTATTGGGTCGACGGCAGGTTCGTGTTCGGCATGGTGATCGGCACGTCCGGTTCCAGGAAGACGGGCTTGGCATGCCCTCGCTCGGCTCGCGCGCGCTCGTTGTAGGTGATGCGGCCATCGGCGATGACGCGGTCCACGTACAGAGCCGTACCTGGTCCGGTGTCGACCCCGCATCGGGCACAGGGCTCGGGCAGTCGCTTGGGCGCGTCCATGACGTTGACCTCCTCGACCGCCCCTAGTTGCGACGGCCGAACCCAAAGCGTCGGCCCTTCTTCGCCGCGTCGGCCTCCGGGACGGCGTACCCGTCGGAGCCGAACGCCGACGTGCTGAGACGCACGAGCTGCTCCGCAGCCGGTGATCGCGGCGCGCCCAGCACCACAGGCACGCCCTCGTTGACCGCCTTGAGGTAGAGGAACGGGTCGTACGGCAGGTCAGTGGTGATGCGCGAACCCAGCGCGGACTCGATGTCCCGCGGCTTGAGGATCTCGCGGGCGAACATGTTGTTCAGCACGAACGTCGACTTGCCGCTGATCGAGCCTGTCTCATTGAGGTAGTCGAGCAGACCGTGGACCGCCTTGAGCGCCGCGATCTCCGGGTGGACCGGCAGGAGGATCGTCTCGGCGGTCTCGAAGATCCGGAGCACGCGCTCATCGAGGATCGAGCCGGCGTCGATGACGACCGCGTCATACCCCTCGAGCAGCGTCCCGAGGATGTGCTCGACATGGTCGGGCGTGATGAGCTCCGAGGCCTCGGGTGAATTCGGTGCCGCCAGGACGTGGAGACCGCTGTCGTGGCGGACCGTGTAGGAGCGCAGCAATTCCGGCTCGCGGAGGGCGGCCTCGTCGCGCACGACATCGGCGATGGTGAGCTTCGGCTCGAGGTTCAGGTGCGTGGCCACGCCACCGAACTGGAGGTCGAAGTCGACGAGGATGACCCGGTCGGCCTTGCGCTGGGCGGCGACGACGGCGACGTTCGTGGCGATCGTCGTCGTGCCGACTCCGCCCTTCGGGCTATACACCGCGACGGAGCGTCGAGGGCGGGCAAGGGTCAGGCCGTCCGGCGACACGACCGGCGCGAGGTCGCGCGAGCGCTGGAAGCGCAGCAGGAGTGCCTCGACCCGGGCCTCGACCTCGCGGGCATCGAACGGGCGCGCAACGACGTCGTCTGCGCCGGCCTCGAGGAAGCCGATCCGCTCCTCGACGTCATCGGACGCAGCGACGCACAGGATCGGCACGGCCGTCATGGCCGGCGTCGCCCGGATCTCGCGGCAGAGGTCGAAGCCGGTCTTCTTCTTGATGCCAGCCCCGACATCGATGGCCGCGAGTTGGTGCTCGGCGACCTTGGCGAAGGCTTCGTCGGGGTCGCTTGTCCGGGTGACCGAGTAACCGGCGCTGGTCAGGATCGGCGCGAGCGAGGCATCACCGGTAGCCTCGGACTCGAGGACGAGGATGGTGCTGGCGGGCAATGGTTCTCCGTCGGATCGTGGCTGATGGGAAACGGGCTGAGGATACATCGGGCACCGTCGGGCGCCGTCCGAGCCTATCCACCCGAGCGTGCTAGACTACCGCGGTTTCCTTTCCGCTCCGTGCCGGATCGGCCCTGTCGACCGTCAACGGGGCATCCCCATTGGAAGGAGTCGCTGCGCTTATGCGCCGATACGAACTCATGCTCGTGCTCCGCCCGGACGTCCCGGATGATCGGAGCCAGGCGGTCATCGACCGCACCACCCGCCAGATCACCGCCGGCGGCGGCCAGATCACCAAGGTCGCCCCGTGGGGCCGACGGCGGCTCGCGTACCCGATCGATCGGTACCGCGAGGGCTCGTACCACATCATCCTGTTCCAGGCGCCCGGCGACGCCCTCGCCGAGCTGGAGCACGGCCTGCTCATCACCGAGGAGGTCCTGCGGCATCTGGTCACCCGCGACGAGCGGCCCGTCAAGGTCTCGCGGCGCGAGGACGGCGGTGACGTCGACGAGACGGACGACACCGACCTGCCCTCGGGCATCGACGAGGAGGAGGACGAGGACGACGGCCGCGAGCGGATCGGCGAAGACGAGAGCGAGGCGGCCCCGGCCGCCATCGACTAAGGGGAGCGCGACGATGGCCCTGTGCAAGGTGATGATCATCGGCAACCTCGGGTCGGATCCCGAGATGCGCTATACGCCGAACAATCGGGCGGTGACGCAATTCAACGTCGCCGTGAACCAGAGCACCAAGAACCAGCAGACCGGCGAGTGGGTCGAGGAGACCGACTGGTTCCGGGTCAGTGTCTGGGGCGACCGCGCCGAGCGCATGGCCGAGACGCTGCGCAAGGGCAATAAGGTCTTCGTGGAGGGTCGGTTCAAGACCCGCCAGTTCGAGGGCCGCGACGGCCAGATGCGCACGTCCCTGGAGATCACTGCCGATTCGATCGTGAACCTCGAGCGTCGGCCACGCGAGGAGGACGGCTCATTCAACGCCCAGCCGGCCGATGCCGTGCCCGCGGGCAGTGGCGTGCGCCCGCAGCGTGCCCCGTCCGACGACACCGACCTCGACGACCTCCCGTTCTGACACCGCCGACGTTTCCGCCCACGAGCAGCTGACCGGAGAACCCTGATCCATGCCGACCCCCCGTTCGCGCAAGCGCGACGACTTCTACCGAGATCGACGCCGCCGCAAGGTATGCGCGTTCTGCGCCGACAAGACCACGCTGATCGACTACAAGGAGGTCAACCGCCTCCGCCGCTACCTCTCGGAGCGCGCCAAGATCGAGCCGCGCCGTAAGACCGGGACATGCGCCGGCCACCAGCGCGAGCTGGCCGTGGCCCTGAAGCGCGCCCGCCACGTCGCGCTTCTCCCGTTCGCGCCCCAGCACCTACGCCCCTAGGAACCGGTCCAGCTCGGCGTTCCTGAAATGGGCGTCGCGCTACTGATGATCGCTGGCGGGATGACCGCCGGCGTCTTCGGGTCGCTGCTCGGGCTCGGTGGCGGGGTCCTGATCGTCCCGCTGCTCACGCTCGTCTTCGGGCTCGACCTGCGCGAGGCGGTCGGCGTCTCGCTCGTCAGCGTGATCATGACGAGCAGCGTGGCCGCCGGGGTGTACCTGGAACGGCACGTCGCCGATCTCCGCCTGGGGATGCGGCTCGAGCTGTTCACGGCGATCGGCGCGCTCGTCGGGGGATCGATCGCCTTCCTCATCGACGAGCGTTTCCTGGCGCTGCTGTTCGCGGGCTTGCTGCTCTACGTCGCCCTATCGATGCTCCGCTCGCGTAGCGGGGGGGACGATGAGACTCCGGAACCCGGGCTGGGCGAGCCGCGGACCTACGAGGTCCGGAACTACCCGCTCGGGGTGGTCGGGGCTACCGGGGCAGGGGTCGTGTCCGCCCTGCTCGGGGTCGGAGGTGGCATCGTGAAGGTCCCCTTGATGCATCTGGGGATGGGCGTCCCCCTCCGCGTTTCGACGGCGACGAGCAATCTCATGGTCGGCATCACAGCGGCGGCGAGCTCCGTGATCTACGTGATCCACGGGCAGGTCGACCCGTATGTCGCCGGCCCGACGGCGATCGGCGTCTTCCTGGGCGCAAGCATCGGGTCGCGCGTCGCCCACCGGATCGACCTGCGGATCCTGCGCTGGTTGTTCGTGGCCGTCCTGCTGTACACGGCCGTCCAGATGCTGCTGAAGGTCATCGTATGACGGGATTCGACCGGTCGATCGGGCGGCTGCTGATCGTCGTGACCTATGTCGCCGCGTTGTTGTTGCTGGTCGGCGTCCTGCTGATGCTCGCCGCTGGCATCTCGCCCCTCAGCGGCGGTCCGTCGCTCGACGTGCAGACCCTCGCGTCGGACCTCGCCTCCCTGCAGCCGGCGGGCTTCCTGTGGCTCGGCCTGATCGCGGTCATCGCCACGCCGATCACCCGTGTCGTCGCGGCCGCGATCGCGTTCGCCCGTGCCGGCGAGCCGCGCATGGTCCTGGTCGCCGCCGCGATCGTGGCCGTGATCGCGATCAGCATCACGACGGCGCTCCTCGCGGCCTGACGGGGTGTCCGGAATGGCGGCAAAGGCACGCTATACTCGGCCGACCTTGCAAGGCCCCGCGCGAACGCCAGTCGGTGCTCGCCCCGTTTCGCAGGAGCACGCCGCATGACCACCGAGACGACGGCCGGGACCGAGGCAGCGACGACTGCCCCAGCCGCCCACCACGCCCCCACGCCGGGGAGCCTGGACGACCTGATCTGCTACTTCGAGGGCGGCTTCGTCCCGATGAAGGACGCCAAGGTCAGCATCATGACCCACGCGTTCATGTACGGGACCGCGACCTTCGAGGGGATCCGCGCCTACTGGAACGAGGAGCAGGGCAAGCTCTACGGCCTCAAGGTCCGCGAGCACGTCGAGCGCATCCGCCAGTCGTGCCGGATCCTGCTGATGAAGGACATCCCTTCGGTCGATGAGCTGACTCGCCTCATCATCGACACCGTCCGGCGCAACGGGTTCCGCGAGGACGTCTATATCCGCCCGTCCTTCTACAAGTCGACCAAGGCGATCGGTGTCCGGCTGCACGACCTCGACAACGAGCTGTACATCATCACGCTGCCGTTCGGGAACTACATCGACACCGCCAACGGCGTTCGCCTCATGACCTCGTCCTGGCGGCGCAACGCCGACGAGGCGCTGCCGGCCCGCGGCAAGATCGTCGGCGGCTACGTGAACATGGCCTTCCAGAAGTCCGAGGCGGAACTCAACGGCTTCGACGAGGCGGTCGTGCTCACGGCCGGTGGCCACGTGAACGAATCCTCGGCGGCCAACATCTTCGTGATCCGCGACGGCGTCGCGCTCACCCCGCCGGTCAGCGACGACCTCCTCGAGGGCGTTACGCGGAAGGCGCTGGTCGAGCTCATGACGAACGAAGGCATCCCGACCGCCGAGCGCTCGATCGACCGGTCCGAGCTCTACGTCGCCGACGAGATCTTCGTGTGCGGCACCGGCGTCCAGGTGTCGCCGGTGATCGAGGTCGACCACCGACCGGTCGGGCCGGGCCAGATCGGGCCGATCGCGCGGCTCGTGCGCGACCGCTACTTCGACGCGGTCCGCGGGCGGCTGCCGGCGTACCAGCACTGGCTGACCCCGATCGAGTAGCCCCGCGCCGGGACCGGATCCGGCGCGTCAGGACGAGGGCGGCGGCTCCAGGTCGGGCGTGTTCCGGCCGACGGTGACCACGACGTCGACAGGGACCGCCTTGTCGGTCTTCGTCGTCACCTTCACGTCGAACAGCTTCTCGAGGTAGGTGATCGTCGCCGGGATCTTCGACTCGGCGCCGTTGTAGACGGTGACGACCGTCTTCGAGGGCACCGATCCCTTCGGTCGTCCGCGCGGCGCCGAGGCGGCCAGCCCGTGGTACTCGAGGTACCCCGCGAGCGAGGATCCGCGATCCGCGGCCGACGTTCCGTTGAGGACCCACAGATGGGCGCTCTCGCCGGCGAGCGTCTGGCGCAGCGCCTCGTCGCGCGGATCGGCCGAGAAGGCGTTCTTCACCGCCTGCTTGATGCGGGTGATGTTCGGCAGCACGACGCAGCCGCGCGAGTCGGCGCAGGTGTCCTGGGAGTAGAGCGGGGGAGCGAAGACGTACGAGCGGATGTTCGCGGTATCGACTTGCGACGCGAGGCCCAGGAGCTGGCCGAGCTGATCGACCGGGATGTCCGTACGAACGGCGGTCTTCAGGGCGGCGACGAGCTCGGGCAGCTTCGGGATGAGCGACTGCGGGTCGGCCTGTTGGCGGAGCGACAGGAGCACACGCTGCTGGCGAGCGCCGCGGTCAAAATCGGTCGAGGTATGGCGTGACCGCGCGTAGCGCAGGGCCTGCTCGCCATCCATGTGCTGAAGGCCGCTCGGGATGTAGAGCCGCTGGGTGCGGCCGGTCAGACCCGGGAACTCGTCGTCGCTGACCGGCACCTGGACGTTGATCGTCACGCCGCCAACGGAGTCGATGACCTTCTTGAAGCCGTTGAAATTGACCTCGACGAAGTAGCGGATCTTGAGGTCGTACAGCTCGCCCAAGGTCGACTTGAGCGCGTTGTACCCGCGGGTCCGGTCGGTGCCGGGCCAGAGGTCAGAGCGGCGACGGTTGTTCGCCCAGAACGAGTTGATCTTCTGGCCGTAGTCGCGACCCCAGACACGCTGCGCAGGACCGGGCGGCACGGGGACGTCGACGGTGTCGCGCGGTAGGCTGAACATGGCGACCTGCTTGGTGACTGGGTCGATCGAGACCGTGATGAGCGTGTCGGTGTTATGGCCGCCGCGCTGCTCATCCGAGCCGATGAGCAGGATGTTGAGACGCTCGCGGCCGTCCCACGGCGGGATCTCCACGCTCGGGACCGGGGTGCCGAGGAGGGTCGGTTCGGGGGTCGGCGCAACCGTCGGTTCGTCGGTCTCATCGACCAGACCGGAGTCCCCGGGCGTCGGCGATGCTTCCGGGTCGCAGCCGGCGTCGCTGCCCTCATTGACGAAGATGCAGCTACCCAGGGCGTCCTGGGCGAGCAGGTCGTAGCGGGCCACGACGACGTGGGCGCCGGCCATGACCAGCACGACGGCCGCTAGCCCGGCGATCGAGAGCGGGTTGCGCGGGAGTCGGGCCCGGCCTAGGCGTCCGTCCCCGGACGCCGCGTAGGCGTTCAGGTATTCCGTGACGCGATAGGCGTCGATGATCGCGATCAGTCGATAGATGAGCGCGACGATGTTGAACACGAAGATGGCGCCGACCATCCCCAGGAACGCGCCGAGCAACTCGAACTGGTCGAGGCGGATGACGACTCCACCGAGCAGCGCGAGGAGCAGGATCGGCGGCGCGGCGAACAGCAGGGCGCGCTGGAACGCGCCGGCATATAGGTGACCCAGGCCGGGGAAGATCAGGGACAGGAACGCCGCCACGAAGGGCGACCGGGCGCGCGGTCGCGCCTCCTGCGGGTTCTGCATCGCGCGTAGGATACTCGGACTCGTTCTCGGGGCCTGCCGGGTCGATCCCGGTTGCCCGTCGTGCCGCCCCCTGGCGTCCGCCCAGACCCGGAGATGCATGTTCCGACCCGTCACCTCGAAGCCCGATCTGGTTGCCCAGGAACACGAGCTGCTCGAGACGTGGCGTGAGCGGCGGACGTTCGCCCGGCTGAAGGCGCAGAACGCCGGCGGGCCGCGCTGGAGCTTCCTCGACGGGCCGATCACCGCCAACAACCCGATGGGCGTGCACCACGCCTGGGGCCGCGCCTACAAGGACCTCTACCAGCGCTTCCACGCGATGCTCGGTGAGGACGAGCGCTACCAGAACGGGTTCGACTGCCAGGGCCTGTGGGTCGAGGTGAACGTCGAACGCGACCTCGGCTTCACCTCGAAGCGCGACATCGAGGCCTTCGGGATCGACCGCTTCGTCACGCTCTGCAAGCAGCGCGTCCTGACGTACGCCGCCCGCCAGACCGAGCAGTCGATCCGGCTCGGCATGTGGATGGACTGGAACGATGCCGACGAGCTGCGCCGCCTCGGCGACCAGCTCGGGTCAGATCCGGCGGTGGTGACGACGATCGAGGGCCCCGATGGGCCCGTCACCGACTCGGTCGAGATGCTCGTCGGGCGACTCGGTATGCCCGAGATCGGTGGCAGCTACTTCACGTTCAGCAACGAGAACAACGACCTGATCTGGGGCTGGCTGGCCGAGTGTCATCGGCGCGGTTGGCTCTACAAGGGCCACGACACGATGCCCTGGTGCGCCCGCTGCGGGACCGGTATCTCGCAGATGGAGATGAACGAGGGCTACCAGGACCGTGAGGACCCCGGGCTTACCGTGAGGTTCCCGCTGACCGATCGACCGGGGGAATCATTGCTGGTCTGGACGACGACCCCGTGGACGCTGACCTCGAACGTCGCGGCCGCCGTCGGCGAGGACCTGCGCTACGTCAAGGTCCGCCAGGGCGACGATCACTTCTGGCTAGGCAAGGGGACGCTCAAGACGGCGCTCGAGGGACCGTTCGAGGTCATCGAGGAGCTTCCGGGGCACGACCTCGTCGGCTGGCGATACGAGGGGCCGTTCGACGACCTACCGACCGTCCGCGAGACCTTCGAGGAGGCCGGCTACCAGCACCGAGTCGTGGCCTGGGACGAGGTCGGCGAGGAAGAGGGGACCGGCATCGTCCACATCGCGCCGGGCTGCGGGGCCGAGGACTTCCAGCTCGGCAAGGCGCTCGGCCTGCCGGTCATCGCGCCCATCGACGAATCGGGCATCTTCCTCGAGGGGTTCGGGGCGCTCAGCCATCGCGACGTCCGTGACGTCGCGGACCCGATCGTCGAGCACGTGAAGGACACGGACCGCTTCTACCGCCTGGAGCCGTACCACCACCGCTACCCACACTGCTGGCGATGCGGCACGGCGCTCGTCTTCCGCCTGGTCGACGAGTGGTACATCAGCATGGGTCCGGTCTACGACAAGCCGCGCGACGAGCTGACGGCGGAGGAGCTCGAGCGGAGCCTGCGCTACCAGATCATGGAGGTCGTCGACCGCATCCGCTGGATCCCGGACTTCGGGTATGAGCGCGAGCTCGACTGGCTCCGCAACATGCACGACTGGATGATCAGCAAGAAGCGCTACTGGGGGCTGGCGCTGCCGATCTACGACTGCGCGGCCTGCGGCACGGTCGAGGTCATCGGCGGCCGCGAGGAGTTGCAGCGACGCGCGGTCGTGGGTTGGGAACGGTTCGAGGGCCACACACCGCATCGCCCGTGGGTCGACGAGGTCAAGATCGCCTGTCCGAAGTGCGGTGAGCCCGTCGAACGGATCAAGGACGTCGGCAATCCCTGGCTCGATGCCGGGATCGTGCCGTTCTCGACACTCCACTTCCGCGAGGAGCCCGATCACTGGGCGCAGTGGTTCCCGGCCGACTTCATCACCGAGAGCTTCCCGGGCCAGTTCCGCAACTGGTTCTATTCGATGCTCGCGATGGCGACGGTCCTGCGCCGCGAGGCGCCGTTCAAGACGATCTTCGGCTACGCCCTGGTCTACGGCGAGGACGGCCGCCCGATGCACAAGAGCTGGGGCAACGCGATCGACTTCGACGAGGCTGCCGAGCGGATGGGTGTCGACGTCATGCGCTGGATGTTCGCGAAGGCGCGCCCGGAGGAAAACATCCTCTTCGGGTGGCACGCGGCCGACGAGGCACGCCGTGAGCTGTTGATCCTGTGGAACGTCTACGCCTTCTTCGTCACGTACGCCCGTCTCGCCAAGTGGACGCCGGCCGAGGCCGGGCCGCCGGTCCCAGAGCGGCCATCGGTCGATGCCTGGATCCTATCGCGCGCTGCCGGGACCGCATCGGTGGTCGAGGAACGCCTGCGTGATGTCGACGCGGTCGGCGCGACGCGCGCCCTCTCGACGTTCATCGACGACCTCTCGACCTGGTATCTGCGCGTCAACCGGCGCCGCTTCTCGCGACCGGACGACACCGCCGATCGCGCCGCGGCATTCGCGACGCTGCACGAGGCGCTGGTGGCGACCTCGCGGATGCTTGCTCCGATCCTCCCGTTCCTCGCCGACTCGATGTACGGGAATCTCGTCACGACCGTCGACCGGTCATCGCCGGACAGCGTCCATCTGACGAGTTGGCCCGTGGCGGAGCTCGCGGCCTATCGCGACGATCGACTCGAGTCCTCGGTCGAGATCGCGCGGCGAGCCGTCGAGCTCATCCGGGGGCTCCGCGGTCAGGCCGGCATCAAGACGCGCCAGCCGCTCGCGCGCGGATGGCTCGCGCTGCCCGGCGACGGCGATGGCGGCACCCTCGCGGCCCAGGGCCTGATCGAGTTGATCGCGCGCGAGGGCAACCTCAAGGACGTGACGCTGATCCGGGACGATTCGGAGCTCGTCGACCGGCGGGTGAAGGTGCTGCTGCCCAAGGTCGGCAAACGGCTGGGCTCGGCCATCCCGGCGGTCATGGCCGCCGCCCGTGAGGGCGAGGTGACGTTCCGCGACGACGGCTCCGTCATGATCGCCGGCCAGGCGCTGGCGGCCGACGAGGTGGAGATCCAGGCGACACCGCGCCCAGGCACCGCCGTGGCGGAGGATGATGGTCTGGTCATGGTGCTCGACACGGAGCTGACCGAAACCTTGCGCGCCGAGGGCGATGCGCGCGAGCTTGCCCGCGCCGTCCAGGAACTGCGGCGCGAGGCCGAGCTCGAACTCGACGATCGCATCGAGCTCTGGGTCCAGGGCGTACCGGTATCGGTTGCCGCCTATCTGCCGCAGGTCGCCGACGACACCCTGGCCGAACTCCGAGACGGCGAGATCCCGGCCGACGCGCACCGGGCGACCGTCGAGCTGGATGGGGGTCGCGCCACGCTCGCCCTTCGGAGGCTGGGTTGAGTGCGATGACCGCGAGGGCGGCCCGAGCCGCGACGCGCGGCCGTGCCCGCTGGCCGATCTTCATCGGTCTCGCGGCGACCGTCTTCATCGTCGACCAGCTCACGAAGGCGTGGCTGGTCTCCACGTTGTCCCCCGGCGAGCGGCTCCAGATCGTCGGCGACTACATTCGCTTGATCCACTCGCATAACACCGGCGCACTGTTCGGGCTCTTCCGCGATCAGGCCCTGTTCTTCGCGGTCGTCTCGGTCGGCGTCGTGGGCGCGATCGTCTGGTTCCACCACAGCTCCGGCCGGAACACGCTGCTGTCCATCGCGCTCGGGCTGCTCCTCGGCGGCGCTCTGGGCAACATGGCCGACCGGTTCCGGATCGGCTATGTCGTCGACTTCGTCGATGTCGGCATCGGCGATCTCCGGTTCTACACCTTCAACGTCGCCGATTCGGCGATCAGCCTCGCCATCCTCCTGTTGTTGATCACCGCGTTCGTGGGGGGCCGGGACGGCGACCTACCGCAGGGCTCGGAGACGCCGGGTGCCTGAGGCCCCGGTCGCGTCGGGCATCCGGACCGTTCGGGTCCCCGACGGGACCGCCGGTCGGATCGACCGGTTCGTCGCCGACGCAACGGGTCTCTCCCGGAGCCACGTCCAGAAGCTCATCTCCGACGGTCGTCTCACCGTGGACGGCGTCCCGGTGCGGGCCAACGCCGTGGTCGCGGCGGGCAGCGAGGTGCGGCTCGATGTCCCCGAGCCCCGCGCGCTGGATCTCGCCCCCGCACCGGATATCGCGCTCTCGATCGTGTACGAGGACGACGACCTGCTCATCGTCGACAAGCCGGCGGGATTGGTGGTCCACCCATCGCCAGGGCACCACGACGGCGACACGCTCGTGAACGCCCTCCTCGCGCGGGCCGGCGGGTCCGAATACGGTGGCATCGCCGGTGTCGCGCGGCCGGGCATCGTCCACCGGCTCGATCGCGATACGAGCGGCCTGCTGATGGTCGCCAAGCACGACGCCGCGCAACGGTCGCTGATGGCCCAGCTCAAGGCGCGTCGCGTCCGCAAGACGTACCAGGCGCTGGTCGTCGGGAATGTCGCGGCGGCCGTCGGCCGGATCGAGGCGCCCATCGGTCGCGATCCCAGACACCGAACGCGGATGGCCGTCGTCCCCGACGGCCGCCCGTCGACGACCGGGTACCGGGTCCGAGAGCGGTTCGACGGCTGGACGCTGCTCGAGCTGGACCTCGTCACCGGACGGACCCACCAGATCCGGGTGCATCTCGATGGCATCGGCCATCCGGTGGCGGGTGATCCGCTCTACGGCACGGGCACGTCGCGGCGCGGGCCCGACGGCCTGGACCGACTCTTCCTGCATGCGTGGCGGCTCGAGCTAGCCGCGCCCGGCGACGGCCACCTCATCCGCGCGACGGCGCCACTCCCCGACGTACTCGAGGCGGTGCTGGAAGGGCTGCGCCGTGAGGCGACGGGCAGGTGACCGGCATCGGCGGGTTCGGGAACGAGCCGCCCGTGCTCGAGCCCGGCCACATCTCGGACGATCCCGGCCGGCCGGATCACGTCATCGAGGGTGCACCGGGCGCCTTGTTGGTGATCATCTCGGGGCCGTCGGGGGTCGGGAAGGACACGATCATCGACGAGATGCGCCGCCGAGAGGTCGCCGAGGGACGACAGGACGAGCGCCACTACGTCGTGACCGTCACGACCCGAACGCCGCGGGACGGTGAGATCGATGGCATCGACTACCTCTTCGTCGACCGCGACGACTTCATCCGGATGTGGCGCGAGCGTGGGTTCCTCGAGGCGAACGAGGTGCACGGCAACTACTACGGCTCGCCTCGTGACCAGGTCCGCGGGGCGTTGCTCGGCGGCAAGGACGTGATCCTCAAGATCGACGTGCAGGGCGCCCAGGTGGTCAAGGAGCAGGTCTCCGAAGCGCTCCTGATCTTCATCATCCCGCCGACGCTCGAGACGCTCTTCGACCGCCTCCGGGCGCGCGCCACCGAGACCGCCGATGAGCTCGAGGTCCGCCAGGCGGACGCCGCGGTCGAGCTGGCGCGCCAGGACGACTACGACCACGTCGTCGTCAACGAGACGGGCCAGGTCGGCCGGACCGCGGACCGGATCGAGGCGATCATCGCCGAGGAGCGGGCAGCTCATGCGGGCCGGCGGGTCCGCGTCTAGGTCGACGTGACCCTCGGGCTCGAGCCCGAGCGCGGGACCCGCGACACGACGGGAGAGCCGCCGTCAGGCGGCGGCCGCCTCGTCGAGGTGGCGATCGACGCCGCCGGGGCAGGTGGCGCGCGACCCTATACCTACTCGGTCCCGGATCGCCTGGCCGATGTCGAGGACGGCGAGGCCGTGCTGGTCGAGTTCGGTCGGCGGCAGGCGCTCGGCGTCATCCTCGGTCCCGCGGACGGGGGCGGAGTTGCCGGGACGGACGTCAAGGCGATCATCGAACGGGTCCGCGCCGATGGGCCGCTGCTCCCGCCGCTGACCCTGAGGCTTGCGCGCTGGATCGCCGCTCACTACCTCGCGCCGCCGGCGCTCGTGATCCGCTCGATGCTCCCGCCGGGACTCCTGGAACGACTCGAGCTCGTCGCCGAGCTGACACCCGCCGGAGCGAGTGCACCCGGGATCGACGATCCCGTCGATGTCGATCTGCTTGACCAGCTCGCCACGGGAGCGCGGCCGGCTCGGGAGCTCGCCGCCCCCGACGGGCGGGCTGGGCTGTTGCGCCGTCTGCGGTCGCTGGCCGACCGGGACGTGATCGCGCTGGATTGGACCCTGCTCGGTGCCTCGGCGGGACCGCGGTACGAGCGCTGGTTGCGCGCCACCCTCGCGGGGCGTGAGGCGGCGGCGCTGATCGAGGAGGGCAGTCGACCGGCCGGGCGTCCGCTCGGTCCACGACAGGTCGCCGCGCTCGGAGAGCTCGCCGCCGCTGCCGACGGGCTGGTCGGTCCGGATGTCGCCGGGCGGCATGGGACTGCGGCCGTCGCCGGGCTGGTCCGGCGGGGCCTGGTCGAGACGGAGACGCGCGAGCGGCCTCGGCGACCGCTGGCGACGCGACCACCGGGTCTGCGGGGCGGTCGACCACCCTCGGCGGATCCCTCGCCCGAGCAAGCAGCGGCCGTGGCCCGCGCGATCGAGGCGATCCGCTCGCGCGACCCCCGACCTTTGCTACTCGACGGCGTCACCGGTGGTGGCAAGACCGCGATCTACGTCGAGGCGATCGCCGCCTCGCTCGAGGCAGGGCGGCCAGCGCTCGTGCTCGTCCCGGAGATCTCGATGGCGATGCCATTGGTCGATCGGCTCCGCTCCGACCTCGACGTCCGTGTGGGGCTCGTTCACTCCGGGCTCGGCGATGGCGAGCGCGCGGACGAGTGGCGACGTATCCGGGCGGGCGATGTGGACATCGTGGTGGGTACGAGGCTTGCCGTCGTCGCACCGCTCGTCGACATCGGGGTCGTCATCGTCGACGAGGAGCACGACGCCGCCTACAAGAGCGACCGGACGCCGCGACTCCAGGCGCGTGACGCGGCGATCCGGCTCGGTGAGCTTGCCGGTGCAGCCATCGTTCTCGGTTCTGCGACGCCGGCGGTGGAGAGCCTCGGGCGCGCGCTCGATCGTCGATACGACCGGGTCGTCCTGCCGACCCGGCCCACGGGCATCCCGCCGGTCGTCGAGATCGCGGACATGCGGGCCGAGCTGGCAGACGGCAATCGTGGGCTGCTCTCCCGCGCGCTCGACGATGCGTTGGCCACGCTCGACACGACCGATGGAGAGCAGGCCATCCTGGTCCTGAACCGGCGGGGGACGGCATCGGTCGTGCTCTGCCGCGACTGTGGTCATGTCCAGGCCTGCCCGGACTGCGAACGCCCCCTCGTGTACCACCAGGCCGGCACGACCCTGCGGTGCCACCACTGCGGTCGCGCGACGCCACTCGCCACCCGTTGTCCGAACTGCGCGTCACCGCGGATCCGCTACCTCGGCGGCGGCACCGAGCGGGTCGAACGCGAGGTGCGCGAGGCACATCCGCGGCTGCGCATCGCTCGCCTGGACCGGGATGTCGCCGACCGGCGAGGCGCCGCGGAGCGGGTGATCGACGCGTTCACGGCGGGCGACGTCGATGTCCTCGTCGGGACGAGCCTCGTCACGAAGGGGCTCGACGTGCCGACGGTCACCCTCGTGGGGATCGTGTCGTCCGACGTGGCCCTCAACCTGCCCGACGAGCGCGCGGCGGAACGCACCTACCAGCTGCTCCGGCAGGCGATCGGGCGGGCCGGCCGAGGTGACCGCCGGGGACGCGCGATCGTCCAGACCTACCAGCCCGACCACCCGGTCATCCAGGCTGTCGCGCGTGACGACGGCGACACCTTCTATGCGGCGGAGCTCGACCTTCGTCGGCGGTTCGGTTCACCGCCGTTCGGGTCGATCGTCAAGCTGACCGTCGCATTACCCGATCGTGACGCAGTCGAGCGGGCAGGTGACGAGATGGCGGCACGCCTCCGCGCACGTGCCGCCGGAACATCCACGACGGTCGTCGGGCCGGCGCCTGCATACATCGCCCGCCGCAACGACCGCTGGCGGTTCCACGTGATCATCCGCGGCGATGATCCCGTCGGGGTCCTCGGCGGCGACCCCGGGCCGCCCTGGTCGGTCGACGTCGACCCGGAGTCGCTGCTGTAGGGTTCCTGGGCGGAGGTACTGGGATGCGACGCCCCATGCTTGCGATCGTCGCGCTGCTCGTCGCTGCTTGTGGTGGGCAGTCGGGTACGGCCTCGGCACCATCAGATGCGGCCTCCGCATCCCAGCTTCGAGCGGCACCCGCGAATCTCGGTTGCGACGCGATGCCGGTGCCCTATCGGCGGGTGACGTTCCAGATCGATCCCGGGACCGCCGATCCGGTCACGGCGATCACGGATCTTGGAGCATCCCTCGCGACCTACTGGTCGCCGGGCTTCACCTTGACCTCGGTGCAGTTCGCCGCTGCGGCTCCGGTCGTCCAGGACGCGAACGGTCAGGTGGTCGCGACCAGCGGTGAGACGCTCGACATTCCCGAGGGCGCGTGGCCACGACTGCACGGCTACTTCGTGTGTCCGTCGCCTGACGCGCTATACGTGTTGCTCGAGGATCCGACCTGACTCGGTCAGTCGACCCTCAGGCGATACGCGACGAGCACGCCGCCGACCCTGCGCTCGAGACCCTGCAGGTATTCGAGCTGGCTCGCCTCGAGCTCGACCGGGCTGAGGTTCTCGCCGACGGCGTCGGGATCGACGGTCCCGAAGCGGCTCGGTGTGTAGGCCATCACGACGTCCGTGTGGAGCGTGCGCTCCGCCTCGTGGACGAGATCGATCTGGGCGGGTTCGAGCTCCGCGAAGCTCCATTCGACGGCCATCGCCGCTCCTCCGTACGGATCCTCACGTGGATGATACGTCCGGGACCATCGGGTCTCGTGTACTTACCACCTGTTCGTGCGACGATGCGCCACACGCTCGGAGGACGCATCCATGACCGATCCCCTCAACCCGAATCACGACGAACCCGCCGAAGGTCCGCGGGACAGCGCCTACTCGGCGCCGTCCGGCGCGGAGACGGGTGCGGGTGATGGCAACGGCGCGGGCGACGCCGCCTCGAACGCGAGTGCCAAGGCCAGCGACATGTTCGACCAGATCAAGGTCGCGGTCGACGATCTCGCCGAGAAGGCCGGCCCGACGGTGCGCGAGTTCTCGGCCAAGGCGGCCGAGCTCGTCGCGGTCGCCGCGGACAAGGCGGCGCCGATCGCGCACAAAGCCGGCGAGGCCACAGCGGGAGCGAGCAGCAAGCTCGCCGAGCGCTCGCGTGGGTGGGCCGCCGAGGTCCGCGAGCACGTCGGTGGCGCCCCTGGTGCGACCGACGCGACCGGTACGACCGACATGAGCGGCCCGCCGGGCTCCACCTCGACGGGGACCGTCGACCGGACCGAGACGGCTCGCGAAGTCGCGGAGGACGACCCGCCGCTCTGATCCGAGCGCGCCTCTTGGGTCGCAGCGCTCGGGAGCCGCACGCCCATATACTTCCGGGCGATGTCCGTCCGACCCATCGTCATGCTCGGCGATCCACGGCTGCGCCTGAAGGGCAAGCCGGTGGATTCGTTCGGGAAATACCTTCACGAGCTGCTCGACGACCTCGCGCACACGATGCGTGACGCCCCGGGCGTCGGCCTGGCCGCGCCGCAACTCGGCGAGGCGATGCAGGTCGCCGTCGTCGAGGTCGAGAACCACCTGTACGAGCTCGTCAACCCGCGCATCGTGCGTTCCTCCGGAGACGACCGCGATCTCGAAGGCTGCCTGTCGATCCCGGGCTACGTGGCCTACGTCGAGCGCCGGGAGAAGGTATGGCTCGCGGCGCAGGACCGCCAGGGCAAGAAGTTCAAGGTGAGCGGCACGGGTCTGCTGAGCCGCGCATTCCAGCACGAGCTCGACCACCTCGAGGGCAAGCTCTACATCGACTACCTCGAGTCGATGGACGAGCTGATCCCCGTCGGCCAGGGCGACGAGGATGACGCCGAGGTCCGCGAGGCGACGAGCGCCCTGGCGTGACCGAGGGACGGGCACGGACCGTCTTCATCGGGAGCGGCGGGTTCGGCCGCGAGACCCTTTGGCGGCTCGGGGAGCATCCCGATGTCGAGCTCGTCGGCGTGGTGACGGCCCCACCGAGACCGGCGGGCCGCGGCGGCCGGACGACGGTGACCCCCATCCACGAGACCGCGCGCCACCTCGAGGTCCGCCCGATCCTCACGCCGCCCCGGCTTCGTGATCAGGCTGCCCTCACCGGCGTACTGGGGCTCTCGCCCGATCTCGTCGTCCTCGCCGACTACGGGCAGATCGTCCCGCCAGCGCTCCTGGACCTTCGCAATGGGGCGTTGAACCTGCATCCATCGCTCCTGCCTCGCCATCGCGGGGCGACGCCGATCCCGGCGACGATCCTGGCTGGCGATCCCGAGACCGGCGTCACGCTCATGCGTATGGACGCCGGGCTCGACACCGGCCCGATCGTGGCCCAGATGCGGGTCGCGATCCAAGGCGACGAGACGACGCCTCTCCTCGAGGAGACCCTGGAAGTCGAGGCGGCTGGGCTGTTGACACGCTACCTCGGCCCATGGCTACGCGGCAAGATCACCGCCACTCCGCAGCCGGAGGTCGGTGCCACGATCACCCGGCCACTGCGGCGGGAGGACGGTCGCCTCGACGTGCGCCGCCCGGCCACCGATCTCGAGCGCCAGGTGCGGGCCTACCAGCCGTGGCCGGGGTCCTTCGTGGAGACCGATCTCGGTCGGCTGATCGTCTGGCGGGCGGAGCCGGAGCCCGCCGGACCGCGGCTTGGCGAATTCGACGAGACAGGTGTCGGGACCGGGGCAGGGTCGCGTCTCCGTCTGCGGGAGGTCCAGCCGGCGGGCGGCAACCGCATGTCGTGGGACGCCTTCGTGCGGGGTCGGCCGACGATCGTCGGCAGTAGCATCGTCCCGTGACGCCGACGACGGATCAGCGCCCCGGCATCTCCGGCGTGACCATGGACGAGCTCGCGGCGTGGGTCGAGGCGCATGCCGAGCCGTCGTATCGGGCGCGGCAGGTCGCCGATGCCGTCTGGAAGGATGGCGGCGTCACCGAGTCCGCCGCGATCCGGACGCTGCCGGCGGGGCTCCGCGATGCCCTGACGGCTACGTTCCGGCTCGACACGGTTGCCGACACGGAGATCCGACTCGCCGATGCCGGTCAGACCGAGAAGGCGCTTCATCGACTCGCGGACGGTGCGCTGATCGAGTCGGTCCTGATGCACTACCCCGCACGCGGTGCCTCCCGCGAGCGCCACACGCTGTGCATCTCGAGCCAGGCGGGGTGTGCGGTGGGTTGCCCGTTCTGCGCCACTGGCGAGTTGGGGTTCGGACGGGATCTCGAGGCGGCGGAGATCGTCGACCAGGCGCGCCACGCCCAGCGTCGACTGGCCGCCGACGGTCGCCGGCTCACCAACATCGTGTTCATGGGCATGGGCGAGCCGCTGCTCAACCTCGATCGGGTGCTCGCCTCCGTGGAGGCCCTCAACGACCCGCGCCGCTTCGGACTCGGCGCGCGGCACATCACCGTTTCGACTTCGGGGGTCGTGCCGGGCATCCGGCGCCTCACCGCGCTCGGCCCGCAGTTCACGCTGGCGGTCTCGCTCCATGCGGCGCGTGATGCGCTTCGCGATGTGCTCGTCCCGTTGAACCGGCGCTGGCCGGTCGCGGAGGTCGTCGACGCGGCTCGCGACCATGCCAAGGTCACCGGCCGCCGCATCACGTACGAGGCGACGATGATCGGCGGCGTCAACGACACGGACGCCGACGCCATCGCGATGGCCGAGCTCCTCCGAGGCGATCATGCCCATGTCAACCTGATCCCGATGAACCCGGTCGCGCACACCCCGTGGGTCGCGAGCCCGATGCCGGTCATCGAGCGTTTCGCCGCGACGCTCCGCGATGCCGACATCTCGACGACGATCCGTCGCAACCGCGGCCAGGAGGTCGGCGCCGCGTGTGGTCAGCTCGCAGCGGAGCGAGCCGGCGAACCGCCGATCCCGACCGTCGCGCGCCGCCGCGAGAGGCTCGAGGCCGAGAGCGCGGCCGCCCTGCGTGGCGAGCGCAGCCACGAGCCGCTGCCGGTCGGAGTCGGGGAGTAGCCGTGGCGAATCGCGCCCGGATCGCCGCGAGCATCCTCGACGCGGATCTCGGCAACCTGGCCAACGCCGTGCGACGCGTCGTCGCGGCCGGCTCGGATCGCGTCCACCTCGACGTCATGGACGCCCATTTCGTCCCGAACCTCACGTTCGGCCCGAAGACCATCAAGGCCCTCCGACCGCGGACCACGCTCCCGTTCGACGCCCACTTGATGGTCGCCGAGCCGGGCCGCTACATCGATGAGTACCTCGATGCCGGTTGTGACTCCATCACGTTCCACGTCGAGATCGAGGAGCCTATCGCGCCGACCCTCGAAGCGATCCATGCCGCCGGGCGCGCGGCGGGATTGGCGATCAAGCCCGGGACGCCGGTCAGCGCGCTCGAGCCGTACGCGGAGATGCTCGACATCGTCCTGATCATGACCGTCGAGCCCGGCTTCGGCGGGCAATCGTTCATGGCCGATGTCCTCGCCGCGAAGGCGTCTCCGGCGCGTGACATCCTGCAGCACAAGCTGTACGGCGGCGAGATCCATGTCGATGGCGGGATCAACCGGGAGACGGCGGAGTTCGCCGGCTCCCACGGCGTCGACGTCTTCGTCGTCGGCTCGGCGCTGTTCGTCAAGGGTCGAGACATGGGTCGTGAGGTCCGGCTGATCCGGGCGCTCGCCGACGAGGGCTTCCAGTACGGCCCGAACGACGGCAAGGTGCCGATACCGAGTGACCGGATGACGCGCTTCACGTCGTTGCCCAAGCACCTCGCGCATCGGTTGATGGACGAGATCGAGGCGACGGGGATCCCGGTCATGATGCTGCGCGGGGACGGCCAGGTGAACCCGGACGGGGTCCGCGACTACGACCTCCTCATCCCGGCGAGCGTCGAGGAGCACGTCATGGACGCCCACGGCCCGTCACGCGAGCGGCTCCTCGCCGAGGCCGACGCCTGGCGTCAGTCGTACGTGGCCAAGGCGTGAGGGCGCTCCTCCAGCGGACGACCGGCGCGACGGTCCGCACCGACGGCGACCAGGTCGCCTCGATCGGTCAGGGCCTCGTGGTGCTGCTGGGCGTCGGTCACGACGACGACCCGAGCACGGCCGACGCGCTGGCCGAGCGCGTGGCACAACTTCGGATCTTTCGCGATGACGAGGGCCGGACGAACCGGTCGCTGATCGATATCCGCGGGGAGGCGCTGGTCGTGTCGCAGTTCACGCTCTTCGCCGACACCAGCCGCGGTCGCCGACCCGGGTTCACCGGCGCTGCGGGGCCCGAGCAGGCCGAGCGCCTGTACCAGCGGTTCGCCGCGTCGCTACGCGAGCACGACGTCCGGGTCGAGATGGGTCGGTTCGGGACCGAGATGGCGGTGGAGCTCGTGAACGATGGGCCGTTCACGATCTGGCTCGACACCGCCGAGCGCTAGCGCCGCCGAGGCTCGCTCCAGCGAGGTCCTCTTTAGGCCGTTAGTCGGAGGCCCCTACTTCGAGGCCTTGAGCATCGTCCGGCGGCAGCGCGTGCAGACGAGCGCGCGCGTCGGGGATCCGTTGCGGTCGATGACGAGCGGCTGCAGGTTCGGCTGCATCCGGCGGTGGGCTCGGACGCGGTTCGATCCCGACGACTGCGGGTTGTACCCGCCCATCGAGACCTTGCCGCAGATCGCGCAGGAGCGGGCCATGCGAAACCTCTGGAGAGTGGTCAAACGGAAGCCTCGAACCGGAGGGCCCGAGGGGGGCGGTATGATAGCACACGCCTCCGGCCACTCCGCCGCAGAGCCCTCGAGGGAGGACCCCAGCCAGCGTGGCCATCCGTCCGACGCCCGGGCGCTCACTCGTCACGGGCCGAGCCCTTCGCGACATCGTCCGGACGGCGACCCTCGGTTCATACGGCGTCACGGGATTCGCCGGCGGACCGATCGCTCGCCTGATCGAACGCCTCGGCCTCGGCACGCCCGGACTGTCCGTGCGGATCGACGACGGCATCGAGATCGAGCTCGACATCACGGTCGCACTCGGCGTGCCGGTCGCCGAGGTCGCCCGCCAGGTCGACTCCGCGGTCCGCTACGCCATCCACCAGGCCGTGGACCGCGACGTCGGCCGTATCACCATCCACGTCGACGGCCTGCACGTGCCCGCCGGCGGCGCACTCCCGCATTCGCCGACTGCGCTGCCGGTCGAGCGCATCCGGCCCCACGACCTCGCCGACAGCGGCACGGACGTCGCCTAGATGGCGCGCCGCTCCTGCGATGGCGACGGGCTGCTCGATGCCTTCCGGGCAGCCGTCGCCAACCTCGAAGCGCACGTCGACGAGATCAACGCGCTGAACGTCTACCCGGTCCCGGACGGGGACACCGGTTCGAACATGTACGCGACCGTGCGCGCCGCACTCGACGAGGCGGAAGCGGTCGCCGGTCAGCCTGCCGACCGTGTCGCAGCTGCGATCAGCTTCGGCGCCCTGATGGGCGCGCGAGGCAACTCGGGCGTCATCACGAGCCAGATCTTCCGGGGCATGGCCGAGGCCATCAGCGGGAAGAAGCGGTTCAACGGCCTGGACCTGGCCCACGCCCTCAGCGAGGGCGCGCGCACGGCCTACGGGGCGGTCGCCAAGCCGGTCGAAGGGACGATCCTCACCGTCATCCGCGAATCGGCGGCCGGCGCGGTCGAGGCGGCCGAGCATGACGACGACATCGAGACCGTGCTGGGCGCCACGCTCGACGCCGCCGAGAAGGCCGTCGCCAAGACGCCGAGCCTCCTGGCGATCCTGCGCGAGGCCGGCGTGGTCGACTCGGGCGGGCAGGGGCTGTACCGGCTCTTCCAGGGAGCCTTGCTCCACCTGACAGGCAGGACGCGGGTGGGAGCGGCGACCGGTCGGCGGAGCGCCGGCCCGAAGCCCAGCACGCTCGTCGCCCACGCTGACGAGGGCTACGGCTACGAGACGATGTTCCTGCTTCGGGCTCGAGGCCACGAGCCGCTCGACGTCGACGCGATCCGGGACCACCTCGAGTCGATCGGCGAATCCGTCCTCGTGGCCGGTGATGCGCGGGCCATCAAGGTCCACGTCCATAACGAGCGACCAGACCAGATCATCGGCTACGGCTTGCAGCTCGGCGACCTCAGCCGGATCACCGTCGAGAACCTCGACAACCAGGCCCACGATGTCCGCGAGACGCGGGCGGCCGAGTTCACCGGGGCGGCGCCTCCACCGCCGACCGAGGCGAGCGTCGCTCGTCCGGGTGCCGCCGCGACCTCGACAGGCGGCAACGGCACGGGACCGACTTCGGACCTGCCGAGCCTCGCCGTCATCGCGGTGACCGCCGGTGAAGGGCTCGCGGCGATCTTCCGGGACTTCGGGGTGGCGTCGGTGGTCGAGGGCGGCCAGTCGTCCAACCCCAGCACCGGCGAACTGCTGGAGGCGGTCGGCAAGGTCGAGGCGCGCGAAGTGCTGCTACTCCCCAACAACCCGAACGTGGTCCTCGCCGCGCGGCAGGTCGCCTCGATGTCGAAACGGCCGGTCCAGGTCGTGCCGACACGCAATGCCGCGGAGGGGTTCGCGGCCCTGCTCGCCCTCGATCCCGGCATGGATGCCGCCGCCAACGTCGGCCCGATGACCGAGGCGGGCCGCGCCATCCAATCGATCGTCGTCACCGAGGCGGTCCGGGACGCGACGATCGGTGGCAAGAAGGTCAAGCGCGGCCAGACCATCGCGCTCGACCCGGACGACGGGTTGATCGCCGTCCACAACGACACCGACAAGGCCGTAGTGCAGGCCATGACCGCGTTGAGGCCGGGCTACGAACTGGTGACGCTGTTCTACGGCGACGGCGCGGACCTCGGCGAGGCCGAGGCGATGGCCAAGCGCATCGGGACGGTCGTGCCGGACATCGAGGTCGAGGTCCGCCATGGTGGCCAGCCCTATTACCGGTACCTCATCTCGGCCGAGTAGGGAGATGCCGTCGAGCTCCCCGCGACCGCCGACCCGGCCCAGGACCCCACCCGCCCCGACCGACCCGATCGAGCTCCTCGCCACTCCGCTGGCGAAGTCCGGGCTCTCGGCCGCTGGCGTCCTCCGTCGTGCCGGCATCCGGCTCGGGTGGTACGACGTCCGGGACCTGCTCTTCCATCTCCCACGCCGGTACGACGACCTGCGCGAGCTGTCGAAGCTCGGCGACCTGGTCTGGGCGGAGGAGGGGACCGTGGTCTCGGCGCGGGTCCGGGTCGACGACGTCCGTGTCGAGGCATCGTGGCGTCGCCGGGTCCAGCGGACCATCGCGAAGCTGAGTGACGAGACGGGAGACATCGAGGCGACCTGGTTCGGACGGCGCTTCATCGAACGGCGGCTTCGGAGCGGGCAGGAGATCGTCGTGTCCGGCCGGCTGAAGCGGTTCGGCCCGCGTTGGACGATCGACAACCCCGAGTTCCAGGCCGTCGAGGGCCACGGCGAGGTGCTGCACGCTGGTCGGATCGTGCCGGTCTACCGCCTCACCGCGGGATTGACGCCCGCGCGCCTCCGGATCGCGATCCGTGAGGCGCTCGACCGGGCGGGGCGCGCCTATCCGGAGTACCTGCCCGGCTCGCTGCGGTCTGAGGAGCGGCTGACCGGCATCGCCGACGCCCTCGAGTCGGCCCATTACCCGGAGTCGTTCGACCGACGGGATGAGGCGCTCCGGCGGCTGGCCTTCGACGAGCTGCTGGCACTCCAGCTGGGGATGGTCGCGCGGCGGCGCGCCCGCGGGAACGACCACGCGCCGACGATCCCGGTGTCCGATGCGACCGACGATGAGATCCGCTCGGCGCTCACGTCGGCGCTGACGGCGAAGGTCGGCCGGTCGGTCGAGCTGACCGCCGACCAGGTCGCGGCGATCGACGCCATCCGTATCGACCTCGGCGGCGCGGCGCCGATGCTCCGTCTCCTCCAGGGCGACGTGGGTTCGGGCAAGACCGCGGTCGCGGCGTACGCGCTGGCAGCCGCGGCACGGGCCGGCTTCCAGGGGGCCCTCCTGGCACCGACCGACTTGCTGGCCCGGCAACACCGGGATACGGTCGGTGCATTACTCGAGGGTGCCGGGGTCGGCGTGCTCCTCCTGACCGGCTCCCTCAACACGCGTGACCGGGCGCATGCGAACGATCTCATCGCGTCGGGGCAGGCCCCCGTCATCGTCGGCACCCACGCACTGCTCAGCGAGTCGGTCACGTTCGCGCGTCTCGGGCTGGCGATCATCGACGAGCAGCATCGGTTCGGGGTGGACCAGCGCGGCCAGCTCGAGGCGAAGGCGGGTGGCGGCGCGAGTCCGCACGTCCTGTTGATGACCGCCACGCCGATCCCGCGAACGCTCGGGCAGGTCCTCTACGCCGACCTCGACGTGTCCGATCTGCGCACGCCACCGGCCGGCCGCATCCCGATCCGCACGGGGATCCGCGCCCCGGATCGCCTCGACGCGACGTGGCAGAAGGTCCGCGAGGAGGCCGCGGCCGGGAACCGGACGTTCGTCGTCGTGCCGCTCATCGAGGAGGGCAGCGACGGCGTCGACGACGGCAGCGCCGGTGGGGCGGCTGCGGCCGAGACCGAGGCGGCACGACTCACCGAGCTGCTCGCACCGCTCCGCGTCGGACTCGTCCACGGCCGGATGAAGCCCGCCGACCGGGACGCCGAGATGGGCCGGTTCCGCGAGGGCGACCTCGACGTCCTCGTCGGCACGACCGTCATCGAGGTCGGCGTCGATGTCCCCGAGGCGACGATGATGATCATCGAGAATGCCGACCGGTTCGGGTTGGCCCAGCTCCACCAGCTGCGCGGGCGCGTCGGCCGCGGGACCGTCGAGTCCTATTGCGTGCTCGTGTCCGATTCGACGGACGAAACGGCGGTCGCCCGGTTGAAGGCTGCCGCCGAGATCACCGACGGGTTCGAGTTGGCGGAACGCGATTTCGAGCTGCGCCGCGAAGGAGACGTGCTTGGGTTCGCCCAGAGCGGCCTGCCGGCGCTGCGGGTGGCGTCGATGACGCGACCCGATCATCGTGAGCTCGCCGTCCGCGCACGCACCGCGGCCGAACGACTCCTCGATGACATGCGACCCGATCGAGCCCAGGTGGACCTGGGACCCCTCCTTCTCGAGATGGACAGCGGCTGGCTTCGGCGGCTCGTGGCCGCCGACCCGGCGAGCGGTTCGTGACGGTGCCTCCCGACGCGCGTGCCTGACGCCGGCCGCGTGATCGCCGGGAAGGCGCGCTCGATCCGGCTCGACGCCCCGGGCCCGGGAACGCGACCGCTCGGCGATCGCGTCAAGCAGACGCTGTTCGCGATCCTGGAGCCGGATCTGCGGGGCGCGCGGTTCCTCGATCTTTTCGCGGGGAGTGGCGCCGGTGGCATCGAGGCGCTGTCCCGTGGCGCCGCCCACGTCACGTTCGTCGACCACGACGCCGGCGCGATCCGGACGATCACGCGCAACCTGGAACGGACCGGGCTGGTCGAGCCGGATCGGGCGACCGTCGTCCGGGGGGACGCCGTCGCCTGGCTTCGCCAGCCGGCCCGCGCGGCGGAGTCGCCATTCGACCTCGTTCTCATCGACCCGCCCTACGACGATGCCGAGGCGCTCTCCGCTGCGCTCGGAGCCGTTTCCCAGCTGGTAAGTCCGAACGCCCGCATCGTTGCCAAACACTTCTGGCGCACGCCGCCGCCAGCCATGGTCGGGCTGCTAGCATCCGAGCGCGAGCGCCGGTTCGGCGACACGGCCCTGACCTTTTACCGGCCCACGGAGGACGCATGAGCGTCGCGGTCTATCCCGGCTCGTTCGATCCGATCACGAACGGCCATCTCGACATCGTCGAACGCGCCGCCGCCGTCTTCGACACCGTCATCGTTGCCGTCCTCGCCAACCCGAAGAAGGCACCGCTGCTGTCGGTCGACCAGCGGATCGCCGTCATCCGCGCGGCGCTCGCGAGCCACCGTGTCCCGGACGAGAGGGTCGACGTCGCCTCGTTCGACGGCCTGACGGTGGAGTTCGCGCGCTCGCGAGAAGCCAGCGCGATCGTCCGGGGCCTGCGCGCGATCAGCGACTTCGAGACCGAGATGCAGCTGGCTCACAACAACCGCGTCCTGGCGCCGGAGGTCGATACCGTCTTTTTCATGACCTCGGCCGCCAACAGCTACGTCAGCTCCAGCCTCGTGAAGGAGATCGCGGCCTTCGGCGGCGACGTTGCGACCATGGTCCCGACACCCGCCCGTGAGGCGTTGGAACGGGCGCTGGGGCGTCGCTGACCGAGCGGCCCGTGCGATAATCCAGCGCGCAGGAGGGCCATCGACATCGACATCATCTTCCTCGTAGAGCGCCTCGAGTCGCTGATCGCCAACGGCAAGAAGCTGCCGCTCACGACGAACGTGGTCGTCGACCAGAATGCGGCGCTCGGTCTGATCGACGAGCTACGCGTCGCCGTCCCCGAGGAGGTTCGTGCCGCCAAACGGATCAACTCCGAGGGCGAGCGGATCATGGAGAAGGCGCAGGAGGAGGCCGAGCGGATCGTCGGCCGTGCGCAGGAACAGGCGGCCTTCCTCATCGACGAACGCGGGCTCACGCAGGCGGCCGAGACCGAAAGCCGCCGCATCATCGAGGAGGCGCACCTCGACGCCGACAACATCCGGGCCGGTGCCGACGAGTACGCGGTCAGCGTCCTCGAGGGACTGGAGGGTGACGTGCAGCGGACGCTCCAGAGCATCCAGAAGGGCCTCGGCCTGCTGGATCAGCGGCGGGCAAGCCTGCTGGCGGCGCCGGTCGCAGAGGTCGAGGGAGAGCACCCGACCGACGGCGCCGAATACCTCGACGACGACCACTGGGACGACGAGGCGGAGGAGCCCGCAGCGCCGGCCCGAACCTGACCCGGCGCCGATGAGCGCCCAGCCGAGCGATGAGCCACTCAGCTGGAACGTGGCGGGCCTGCTAGCGGATAGCGTCGGTTCGACGCGGACCTATAGCGTCAGCGACGTGGAGATCCAGCTGCCCGAAGGGCTGGAACTCGCCTCGCCCATCGCCGGGCGGGTCAAGCTGACACGGACCAATCGAGGGATCCTGGCGGATGCCCGCCTGTCGACGACGCTCGCCGGGGAGTGCGCTCGCTGCCTGCGGCCGCTGGCCACGCCCATCGAGGTCGTCCTCGAGGAGGAGTACCTCCCGTCGATCGACCTGTCGACAGGCCGCCCGGTCGACAGCGCCTCCGAGCCCGAGGCGTTGCGCCTCACCGATCACCACGAGCTAGACCTGGGGCCGTCCGTCTCGGACGCGATCTCGCTCGCGGAGCCCATCGCGCCGCTCGACCGACCGGATTGCCCGGGCTTGTGCTCGGTCTGCGGTCAGCCGCTCGACGAGGGCGAGCACGACCACGGGGAGGACGAGATCGACCCGCGCCTGGAGGCCCTTAAGGCGTTCCGGCCTGAGTAGCTCCTCGGCCGCTGCGGGGTCCAGGGCCGGTCTGGCGAGCCATTCTCCCTCGGGTCACGACCGACGGAGGAAACGCCTCTCCGACGTCATCTGGAACACGATACGTTCCATATGGCGGCAGAGCTCGCCCATCTCGTGGCTCAGCCGTCAGTCGTAACACATGAAGTTCCACGGCCCAAGTGGAGGAGAGGCACGGGAGGCTTGGCCCAGACGCCAAGGGCCGTTTCGCGGTAGACTCCGCCGTCGGCGCGACCCGCGCTCACGACCTCGAACGCCGGCTCGCAGCAGATCCGCACCCCACGAAGACCGACAAGGAGCCCACGAGACCCCATGGGTGTACCCAAGCGACGCGTCTCCCACGCCCGTCAGGGCGAGCGCCGCGCGCACCTCGCGATCGACCTGCCCGGCCTCGAGCAGTGTTCGCACTGCCACGAGATGAAGCTGCCGCACCGCGTCTGCCCGAACTGCGGCTACTACCAGGGCCGGCTGGCCGTGCCGCCGAAGCCGGTGAGCAGCAGCGGCGACGCCGATCGCTGATCCCATGGTCCGCGTCGCGTTCGACGCGATGGGTGGCGACCACGGCCCGACCGAAGTCGTCCCGGGTGTCATCGACTACGCGCGCGCCCATCCCGACGTCGAGCTGATCCTCGTCGGCGACACCGATACCGTCCGGCGCATCGCCGGTCCGCTACCCGACAACGTCCGCATCGTCCACGCCGGCTCGGTCATCGAGATGCACGAGCACCCGGCCCTCGCCATGCGCGAGAAGAAGGACGCGTCGATCCTTGTAGCGGCAGAGCTCGTCCGTCAAGGCGACGCCGACGCCGTCGTTACCGCCGGCCACACGGGCGCCGGCATGGCCGCGGGCATCCTCAAGCTCGGGCGCCTGCCGGGCGTCGATCGGCCCGGGCTCGCCGTGCAGATGGTCACCGACCACGGACCACTGGTCCTCATCGACATCGGCGCCAACCCCGACTCGACGGCCGAGAACCTCGCACAGTACGCGCGGATGGGCGCGATCTTCAGCGAGAAGGTGCTCGGCGTCGCCGACCCACGCGTCGCGCTCTTGAGCATCGGCGAGGAGAAGGGCAAGGGCGATGCCCGGATCCAGCGCGCGACCGAGCTGCTCGATGCCTCGACGCTCACCTTCGTGGGCAACGTCGAGGGCCGCGATCTGACCCGGTACCTGGCCGACGTCGTGGTGACCGACGCGGTCGCGGGCAACGTCGTGATCAAGTTCTTCGAGGGCCTGTCGGCCTTCATCTTCGACCTGTGGCGGAACGAGTTCCGCCGGGGGTGGCGTGGTCGCCTGGCGTACCTGCTGATGCGCCCGAGCATCGCGCGCATCCGGAGCATCTTCGATTACGAGATGCACGGCGGCTCGCCGTTGCTCGGCGTGAAGGGCACGGTCATCATCACGCACGGCAGTGCCCGTCGAAGGATGATCGGCTTCGCGTGCGACGTTGCCGCCCGGACGGCCGCCGCCCGCGTCCCGGACCTGATCGCCGAGGCGCTGGCAGCCGACAACGAGCGGCTGGCCGCGCTCGCGACGACCGGGCCTGCGACCGAGATGGCCACGGCCGGCGAGCCGAGCAACGAGGAGGTGGCGTCATGAGCGGACCGGTCCTGACCGTCGGGAAGGGCGTCATCACCGAGCTCGTCAAGACAGCCGCCTTCGAGGTACCCGGGGTCGCGCGCGTCGGCCATGGCGGTCCGGGTTGGCGTGCCGTGCTCGCTGGCCCGGCGGTCCGGGTCCGCGTCGTCGACGACCGGGTGCTCGTCCGGCTGCGGATCGTCGCCCGGCCCGGGCATGCGCTCGGGCCGTTGACCGCGCAGGTTCGGACCGCGGTGGCGGCGACCGTCGAACGGCTGCTCGGCCTCGACCTGGGGGCGGTGACCGTCATCGTCGATGGCGTCGGAGGCTGACCGCCAGCGCGGACGTCGGGTGGGGCGCCGGCTCGCGCTCGCCGCGATCTTCGAGGCCGACTTCGGCCAGCGAACCGCCGAGGCCATCCTGGAGCGCCATCTCGCCGACACGGAACGTGATCCTGTGGCAGCCGATCTGGCCCGCGAACTGGTCGCCGCCGTCGTCCGATACCGTGTCGAGATCGACGAGACGATCGACCGCGTCGCCCCCCGTCACCCGGTCACCAGCCTGGCCAAGATGGACCGTGCGCTGCTCCGATCGGCCATCGGTGAGGTGCTACACTCCGGCACGCCGGCCCGGGTGGCCATCGCCGAGTGGGTCGAGCTGGCACGCGTCTACAGCGGAGAGGCCATGCGACGCCTCATGAACGGCGTACTCGGCACGATCTCACCAGCACCCAGCTCCGAGGAGGGAGTCAGTGGCCACGACCTACGACCGGCTCAAGAAGATCGTCGTCGAGCAACTCGGCGCCGACGAGGATGAGGTCAAGCCGGAGGCGTCGTTCGTCGACGACCTGAACGCGGACTCCCTCGACCTCGTCGAGTTGATCATGAGCCTCGAGGAAGAGTTCGGAACGGAGATCTCGGACGAGGATGCCGAGAAGATCCGGACCGTCCAGGACGCCGTCGACTACATCGACGAGCACTCCTCCTAGCAGGTCGTCCGTCACGTCCGAGGTGCGTCCCGGACACGCCGTCGCCGAACGCCTCGGGCTTCCCGTCCGGGACCTCGAACTCATCGAACAGGCCCTCGTCCATTCCTCGTGGTTGCACGAGCACCCCGACGAGGCCAGGGGCCACAACGAACGGCTCGAGTTCCTCGGTGACGCGGTCATCAACCTGACCATCTCAGAAGCGCTGTACGCGCGTCATCCCGACGACGACGAAGGCGCGCTCTCTGCGCGTCGCGCCGCGATCGTCTCGACCACGGGTCTCGCCCGGCTCGCCGGTCGCATCGAGCTCGGCAAGTACCTCCTCCTCGGCGAGGGCGAGTCGCAGCGCAGCGGCCGTCGGCGGCCGTCGCTCCTCGCCTCGTCGTTCGAGGCGTTGACCGGCGCCCTGTACCTCGACCTCGGGCACGACGTCGTGCGGCGCTGGCTCCAGGCCCTGGCCGAGCCCGAGCTGGCGCTCGAGGCGCCGGTGCTCTCGCTCAAGAGCCCGAAGTCACGATTGCAGGAATACACGCAACGGCGATCAGGTGAGCGGCCCGACTACCGGCTCGTCGAGGCGTCCGGTCCGGACCACGAGAAGTCGTTCCGGATCGAAGTCTGGGTCGACGGGGAGCTGTTCGGCGTCGGCGAGGGTCCGTCCCGGCGCACTGCCGAGACGGGTGCTGCCGCCCAGGCGATCGAGCGCATCCGCGCCGAACGCGCCGCGGAGCGCGCGGTCCAGACGGAGCGACCGATCATCCCTGGGAGCTCCGCGGATCGAGGTCGGCGGCAAGGCGACGAACGGGAGCGCCGGCCGGCCTGATGCCATCGACCTCCGCACCGCCGCGCCTGCTCGCCCTCCGCGTCCAGGGCTTCAAGTCCTTCGCGGAACGCACCAATGTCGAGTTCGGCGGCGGGATCAGCGCCGTCGTGGGACCGAACGGATCCGGCAAGAGCAATCTGGCCGATGCCCTGCGCTGGGCGCTCGGCGAACAGGGCCGGGCGCTCCGTTCGCGCAAGTCCGAGGACGTCATCTGGGCCGGGTCGGAGAAGCGGACCGCCCAGGGCATGGCCGACGTCACGCTCGTCATCGACAACGCCGACGCACTCCTGCCGGTCGATTTCCAGGTGCTCGAATTCGGGCGGCGGCTGTATCGCTCGGGCGAGAACGAGTACCTGCTCAACAAACAGCGCATCCGGCTTCGGGATCTGGTCGATCTGCTCGATGCCGCGCATCTCGCCGACAACGCGTTCCTGTTCATCGGCCAGGGGATGGTCGACCAGGCGCTGGCCCTCCGACCAGAGGAGCGGCGCCCCCTGTTCGAGGAGGTCGCAGGGGTTCGTCGTCACGAGCGTCGCCGGCGAAAGGCCGAGGAGCAGCTCGTGGAGTCCGAGTCGAACCTCGCCCGGGTCGACGACATCCTCGCCGAACTGCGCCCCCAAGCCCGCCGGCTCGCTGCCCAGGCCGAGCAACAGACGGCGCGCTCGACGATCGCTGACGAGCTCGCCGCAGCCCTGCTCGCTTCGACCCATGCCCGATGGTACGAAGCGGCGGCGCGCCTCACGAGGGCCACCGAACGCCGGGGTTCCGCCGAGGCGGATGCGCGCACGGCGATGACCGAGCTGGAAGCAGCTGAGGCCGAGGCAGCGGGCCTCGCGACCGAGCTGTCCGCTCGAGCCGAAGCCGAGCGAGAACGGCGAGAGGCGCACGAGACGGCAAGAGTGGCACTCACGGATCTCCAGCTGCGGGACGGCCGCCTCGGCTCTGAGCTGGATGCGATCGAACGCGATCGGACCCGGCTCGCCGACGAACGCGCGGCCGCCGAGGCGGAGCTCGCGACCCAGCGGCGGGCGATGGCCGGTGCGGTGCCAGGGCGTGATACCGACCTGGAGGCCGCCCTCGGGACGGCGGAACGGGAACTCGCCGACGCCCTCTCGGAGCTCGCGACGTTGCGCTCGGAGTCGACCGCCCGTGGCGAGGAGGCCGCCGCGATCCGACGAGCCGAGGCTGCGCGCGAAGCCGAGGCGGAGACGGCCAGACGACGCCTGGCGGAGGCCGAGCGGCAAGCCGAAACGGAACAGGCGGCCGCCGAGACCGCCGCGGCCCATAGGGACGAGCTGACCACGCGGTCCGAGGCAGCGCGTCGAGCGCTCGAGTTCGCGATCGGCGCGGAGCGGTCCGCGCAGACAGCCATCGATTCGGCGCGCGCCGCGCTCGAGGCCGCCGAGGCGGAACGGGCTGCCGCGACGGAACGCCTGGCGGCCGCGTCGAGCGCCGCCGCCGCGCTGCGTGGTCGGGTCGAGTCGCTCGGAGGCCAGTTAGACGAGGACGAGCGGCGACCCATCGCCCGGGCGGCACGGAAGGCCGGTGGCCGCCGCCTCGATGACGACCTCGTGGTCGACCCCGACCTGCGCCCTGCGGTGGAGGCCGCGCTCGCGGACCGCGCCCGTGCCTACCTGGTGTCGGCCGATTCGGTCGCTGGTCTGGCGACGGAACGTGGCCGGGTGGTGGTCGAGGAACGAGTCGCCGCCAGCGGGGCGTCGCAGGACGCGGCCACGCGACGCTGGCTCGACGCCGTGGCGACCGCGGGCGGAGGACGCCTGGCCGATGCCATCAGGCGCGACCCGACCGGCGGTGTCCGCCGCCTGCTCGAACGCACGGTCTGGTTGCCGGATCTCGCGACATGCCTCGAGGTCCAGGCCGCGATGCCGGCCGGATGGACAGCCGTCCCACACGATGGCTCAGCAGTCGTCGACGACACGGGGATCGCGCTCGGTGCCCCGGATGGCGCGCTCGAGCGGCGGGCCGAACACACCCGGCTGTCATCGGATCTCGAGCGCCTCGAATCGGATCTCGGCGGGATCCGTGACCACGCCGAGACTGCGGGCCGTACGGCGTCCGCGGCGCGTACGACGTTCGACGCGGCCCGAGCCGAGTTGGCTGAGGCCGCGGGAGAGCGGCGTCGGAACGAGGAGGCGGAGCGCACCACACTCCGCGAGACCGAGAACGCGACCCGAGAGGCCACGTGGCACGCGGCCCAGCGCGAGCGGCTGGATGCAGAGGTCGCCCGCCTGCGTGAGAGCTCGTCGGCCATCCCCGAACCGGCGTCGACCAGGGAGGGCAGCTCCGGGACGGGCGACACGACCGCCCTTGCGACGTGGGATGCCCGCGCCGCCGAGTTGCGCGAACGGCGGGATCGCCTCGCCGCGCAATCGGCCACGCACGACGGCACTCGTCGAGACGCCGAGCACGCGCGGGCCCGTGCCGAGGCGGCCGTGTCGAACGCGGAGGAACGTATCGCTCGCGCCGACCGTGAGTCGACGCTCCTCGTCGAGCGCGAGACCGCGCTCGGCACGGAACGAGATCGGTTGCGGACCGACATCGCCGTCGCGACCACGCGCGAGGCAGCGGCACGCGACGCGCTCGCCGCGCTTCACTCGGCGGATGCCGCCGACCGCTCGCGATTGACGGAAGCCGAGCGAACCGCGACGACGGCACGGGAGCGGCTCCGGGCCGCCGACGAACGGGCTCGCGCCGCTGACCATGCCGAGCTCGAGGCGCGCCTCGGCCTGGAGTCGTTGCGCGAGGGCGTGCTGGTCGAGCTTGCCGGCTTCGGGGATCTCGGGTTCGCCAGCCTGGGGATCGAGCGCCCGCAACTGACCGGGGAGGCTGCGCCGTCGACGGAAGAGGCCATACAGCCGACGGGCCAAGCCTTACCCGACGCCGAGACGGAGGGTCCGGACGACACAGCGAGCATCGATGCGGCTCTCGCGACCATCGCCGAACGATGGGCCAGCGAGCCGCCACCGGCCGATGTGCCGTCGCCAGGTCGTCTCGGGCAGCTCCGCCGCCGATACCACGAGCTCGGCGCGGCCAATCCCTACGCCGTCGAGGAGTACGCCGAGCTCAAGGCCCGCCTCGAGTCGCTGGAGACGCAGGGCGAGGACCTGCGGTCGGCCATCGCCCGCACGCGCGAGCTGATCGGCGAGCTCGACCTGATGATCGCGACGCAGTTCCGGACGACATTCGCGGCGCTCGAGACGGCGTTCGAACGGCGCTTCGAGCAGCTGTTCGACGGTGGGTTCGCCAAGCTGTCGCTCACCGATCCGTCCGACCTCGGGTCGACGGGCGTCGAGATCGTCGCACGACCTCCCGGCAAGAAACCGCAGGCCCTCGCGATGCTGTCGGGAGGCGAGCGAGCGCTGACCGCGGTCGCGCTCCTGTTCGCGATGCTCGAGGTCCGGCCCGTGCCTTTCTGCGTGCTCGATGAGGTCGATGCGGCGCTCGACGAGGCGAACATCGGCCGGTTCGCCGAAGCCCTCCGCTCGCTCGCCGACCAGACCCAGTTCATCGTGATCACCCACAACCGGGGCACGATCGAGGCGGCGGACGCGCTGTACGGCGTGACGGTCGGCGACGACTCCGTGTCCCGGGTCATCAGCCTGCGGCTTGACGAGGCGCAGGCGCTTGCGTCGGAGCGTCGCGGCGAGCTGACCGCGGCGGGCTGATGGCGTTCTGGCGTCGTCGGCGGGAGGAGCCGAAGCACGAACCTGAGCCCAGCTTGCCCGCTGACACGGAACAGTCAGCCGAAGCCCAGGAGCCCGCCGAAGCCCAGGAACCCGCCGAAGCCGAGCAGCCAGCTTCGACTCCCGACGATCCCGTCGAGATCGAAGGATCCATCCCCGCCGAGGTCCTTGAGCCGGAGCCCGCCGCCCCGGCCTACGCCCCTTTCGATCCCACCGCGTTCCTGGCCGTCGCCGCGGCGCACACCCTCGATCAGGGGCTCGAGAAGACCCGCGGAACGTTCATGACCCAACTCCGCGGCTACCTTGGTGGCGTCGACGGTCCGGCCTGGGACGACGTCGAGGAGACATTGATCGCGGGCGACGTCGGGGCGGCGCTGGCGATCGATCTCGTCGAGCGCGCCCGCGGCCGGCGCCACGCTGAGGGCGCGGAGGGCGCGATCCGCGAGGAGCTCGCGGCGCTCCTGGTCGATCGAGACCCCGATTGGTCGCCCCGGCCGGCGACCGATGGCGGGCCCGCGGTCGTTCTCGTCGTCGGTGTCAACGGCACGGGCAAGACCACGACCATCGGCAAGATGGCCGCCCGCTACCTCGAGGAGGGGCGCTCGATCATCCTCGCTGCCGCAGACACCTTTCGTGCCGCCGCCATCGACCAGCTCCGGATCTGGGCCGACCGCGCGGGCGTCCCGGTCGTCGCTCATGCGCCTGGCGCGGACCCGGGCGCAGTCGTTTACGACGCGCTCGACGCGGCGGTCGCTCGGAACGCGGACATGGTCATCGCCGACACCGCCGGGCGGCTCCACACCAAGTCGAACCTGATGGACGAGCTGACGAAGGTCCGCCGCATCGTCGACAAGCGGCTTCCCGGCGCCCAGCCGGAGACGCTGTTCGTCCTCGACGCGACCACCGGCCAGAACGGGCTCGCCCAGGCGAAGGCGTTCCACGAGGCTGTCGGCCTGACGGGAATCGTGCTCACAAAGCTCGACTCGACGGCGAAGGGCGGCATCGTCTTCGCGATCGAGGACGGCTTGAAGGTGCCGGTCCGGTTCGTCGGGGTGGGGGAGGGCATCAACGACCTGCTGCCATTCGACCCGACAGCCTTCGTAGATGCGCTGTTCGCGGAGGCTCAGGCGCCGACCGGCTGATCCCGCTCGACCTCGAACGCCACCTCGGCGGGGCGTCGCGTGTCCATCGATGGCAGGTCGCGCAGCTGCCGGACCGGCGACCAGTACAGGATCGCCGCCGCGAACAGGCCACCCAGCGGCGCCAGGAAGGCCGTCGCACGCAAGCCGATGACCTCGGCCAGCAGTCCGGCTCCGATCGTGGCTGCCAGTTGGGCCGCCGCCGATCCGACCTGGAACGTCGACGCGACCCTGCCCAGCTCCCGGTCCGCGACCAGCGACTGGCGGACCGACGTTTCGGTGACGTCGTAGACGGTGATGGCCGAGTCGGCGACCAGTTGCTGGATCAGGAAGAACGAGATCGCCACCACGGGCAAGCCGGCCGGAGCCAGCGGGATGAACAGGTTGCCGAGGGCGGCGAGCAGCATGGCCGCGATGGCCACAGGTCCGACGCCCCAGCGCCGCGTCGACCGGGTCGCGACGACCGCGCCGATGAAGGATGACGCGCCGCCGACTCCGGCGATGATGCCGATGGCCGCCGGCGTCACGCCGACCTCGTCGATGGCGAACAGGAACCACGTCGCGCCGAAGACGCCCCACAGCATCGACATGAGCATCTGGGCGCCGACGAACGCCCGCAGGATCGGCGAGCCTCGCACGATGCGCAATCCCTGCCGGATCTCATCGAGGACGGGTTCGCGCTCGGAGCGCGGCGGCGGAGGCGGCTCTGGAGCACGGACCGAGAACAACAGGACGGCGGAGACCAGGTACGTGACCGCGTTGATCGCGATCGTGATCGGACCGGTCAGGAGCTGGACCAGGAAGCCGCTGATCCCGAAGCCGGCGAACTCCGCCACGGACCCGGACGCGGCCAGGGCGCTGTTGGCCTCGACGAGTCGCTCGCGTTCGACGATGGTCGGCAGGTAAGCGTTGTCGGCCGCATCGAAGAACGTGGTCAGGACTGCCGCCAGCCCAGCCACGGCGATGAGCTGCCATAGCTGCAGCGTCCCGAGCACGAACGAGACCGGGATCCAGCCGAGGAGCACGGCGCGCCCGAGGTCCGCCCAGATGAGCACGGGCCGGCGACGCAATCGATCGACCCAAGCGCCGGCGACCAGGCCGACGACCAGCGCCGCCGCCACGTCCATGCTGCGGAGGACGGCCACCTCGATCGCCCCGGCTCCCAGCGTCAGGATGGCGACGAGCGGCAGAGCCACCCTCGTGATGAGCGAGCCGAAGATCGAGACGCTCGCGGCCGACCACACCCGGACGAAGGCGTGGTTGCTCCACAGGGGGGAACTGAAGGGATTCCGCACGAGGGCGCAGCATAGCGGCGAGCTGGTGCCGTCACGCGGCCGGACCATCGTCCCGGGGGCGCCCGCGCGGACCCTGCGTTACACTGCGCCCGCCTCGGTGCGTCAGAACTCGCGCACCACCCGACACATGGCTGCGACTCGCGGCCGACCTGTCGGTCAACCACCCGCACTGGAGTCCCGATCGGGCCGTGTTCGACACCCTCAGTGAGCGCCTGCGGACGACGCTCGGCACCCTGACCGGTCGCGGCCGGATCAGCGAGGCCGACGTCGACGCCGCCATGCGCGAGGTGCGGCTCGCGCTGCTCGAGGCGGACGTCAACTTCAAGGTCGTCAAGGACTTCGTCGCGCGCGTCCGTGAGAGGGCGATCGGCCAGGACATCCTGGCGAGCCTGACCGCCGGTCAGGCGGTGGTGAAGATCGTCCACGACGAGCTCGTCGAGCTCCTGAGCACGGGCGATCGCGTCTTCCACCTGTCGGGCAATCCGGCCGTCGTGGCGATGGTCGGCCTACAGGGCTCGGGCAAGACGACGACGACCGCCAAGCTCGCTCGGCACGTCATCAAGCAGGGACGCCGGCCACTCCTCGTCGCAGCGGACCCGTACCGCCCCGCGGCGGCCGACCAGCTCGAGACCCTCGGCAAGCAGCTCGACATCCCGGTCTTCCGCGCGCCGCAGGGCACTTCGGTGCCCGAGATCGCCCGTCAGGGCGTCGAGGCCGCCAAGCGCCAGACCCGTGACGTCGTCATCCTCGACACCGCCGGCCGGCTCACCGTCGACCAGGAACTCATGAAAGAGATCGCGGCCGTCGATGCGGCGGTGCATCCCGTCGAGACGCTTCTCGTGGTCGACGCCATGACCGGCCAGGAGGCGGTGTCGGTCGCCCAGGCGTTCGTCGAGACCGTGCCCGTCACCGGTCTCGTCCTGACGAAGATCGATGGCGACGCTCGTGGTGGCGCCGCCCTGAGCATCTCGGCGGTCACTGGGTTGCCCGTCAAGTTCCTCGGCACGGGCGAGAAGACCGATGCCCTCGAGCCCTTCCATCCCGACCGGCTCGCCGGTCGGATCTTGGGGATGGGCGACATCCTGACGCTCGTCGAACGGGCACAGGAGACCTTCGATGTCAACCAGGCGCAGCAGATGGAGGAGAAGCTCCGCAAGGCGAGCTTCACCCTCGAGGACATGCTCGACCAGCTCCAGCAGGTCCAGAAGATGGGGCCGATCGGCCAGATCATGTCGATGATCCCAGGGATGGGGAGCATGGCCAATGAAGCGCAGGCCGCCGTCGATCGCGGCGAGCTCAAGCGCACCGAGGCGATCATCCGGGCCATGACCCCGGCCGAGCGTCGAGAACCAGCGATCCTCACCGGCTCACGTCGTCGCCGCATCGCGGCCGGCGCGGGCACCACGCTGCCGGAGGTCAACCGGCTCGTGAAGCAGTTCGGTGAGATGCAGAAGCTCATGAAGCAACTTTCCGGAGGCGGTCGGCGCGACGCGCTCGGCAGCCTGATGGGGGGCCGGCGCTGACGCCGGGGGAGACCACGCGATGACTGACTTCGACCGCACCACGACCGACACGGAGACGACGGCGACACCCGTTCCGACGACGGCCATCCAGCAGCCACCGGCGTCGGGTACGCCCCCGCGCAGCAGCCGGATGCGCTGGCTCGCCGCGGGCGTGCTGATCGCCATCGTCGTCGCCGTCACCGGCCTTGCGACGTTCGCGCTCACGAACTCGAGGGCGACGTCGGCCGTTCTCGGCTACGTCCCGACGGACAGCGTCGCCTACGGCGAGCTGCGACTCGACCTGCCGGGCGACCAGCGCCAGGAGGTCGGCGAATTCCTGTCGAAGTTCCCGGGCTTCGCCGACCAGGCGGCGCTCGAGACCAAGCTCGATGAAGTCCTCGATCGCCTCGTGTCCGAGGGCAGCGACGGCAAGCAGACCTACAGCAAGGACGTGAAGCCCTGGTTCAGCGGCCAGATGGGCTTCGCGGCCGGGCCGATCGCGCTCGGCGGCGGCGATGCCACGGCGCGCGAGCACCGTGGGCTGCTGCTCCTGTCGGTCAAGGACGCCGCACTCGCGAGCTCGTGGTTGACCTCGACACTGCAGGCCAAGGGCGTCACCGGTACCCAAGAGACGTACAACGGCGCGGAACTGACCGTGTTCGCCGCGCCCAAGATGCCGGAGGTCCAGGCTGCGTTCACGATCGAAGGTGACAAGGTCGCCCTGGTCGGCGACCTGGCGTCGGTCAAGGCCGCCGTGGACACGAAGGGCTCGAGCGCCCTCGCGAAAGGCGACGCCGTCGCCCAGGCCCAGGCGTCGGTGACCGGCGACAGCCTCGGCTTCGTCTTCGTCGATGCGAAAGCGCTCATCGACGCGACGACCGAGCTCGCCGCTTCGGCGGCGCCGTCGAACGCGGTCACGCCGCTGGCGTCGTCGGTATCGAAGCTCCTCCCCGACTGGGCGGCGGCTCGTATCCGCGTCGAGGGCGACGCGCTTCGTCTCGACAGCATCGCCCAGCACAAGGAGGGGACACCCGGCCCCGACGAGAACCGGACCAACGCCGTTGCCGGCTTCGCGCCACCGACGACGATCGCGTTAGTGGCCGGCAACGACTACGGCGCCACGCTGACGGAGACGCTCGACATCTACGAGAACGATCCGGCCCTGAAGGAGGCCTACGCACAGATCGACCAGATGGCCGGCGTGCTCGGCGGCCTCGACGCGATCGTCGGCTGGATGGGTGATACGGGTATCGTCGTGAACAAGGACGGCAACGACGTCGAGGGCGGCCTCGTCAGCGTGCCGGCAGATGCTGCCCAGGCTCGCCAGCTCCTGACGACTTTGCGGAGCTTCGCCCAGTTGGGCGGCGCGAGCTCGGGCGTCACGATCACCGATGAGACCTATAACGGCCAGACGATCACCGTGATCGACCTCGGCGACCTGAGCGGCCTCGCCGCGATGGCCGGGGCATTCGGTGGCGGCAACCTGCCAGCACAGCCATCCGGCGTGCCCGGAGCGGACGTCAAGATCGCCTACGTCGCCAACGACCAGGTCGTCGCGATCGGCAGCTCGACGGACTTCATCAAGCATGTGCTCGATGCCGGCGCCGGGGCGTCGCTCGCCGACGACGCCCGCTTCCAGAGCCTGCTTGGCCGCGTCGACGCCAAGCACAGCAGCGTGAGCTTCGTCGACGTCGCCGCGATCCGCGGCCTGGTCGAAGGCTCGATGGCTGACGCGTCGACCGACAAGAAAGCCGAATACGAGGAGTCGATCAAGCCGTTCCTGACCCCGTTCGATGCCCTGATGGGCACGGGCGTCGTCAGCAGCTCGACCGACCAGATGCACACGGTGATCACCGTCAAGTGATGCGAGAGATACGAGGTCCCCAGCCTCGTCGATAGTCCAAGGAGGGACACAAGACCCATGGCAGTCCGGATACGCCTGACGCGTGTCGGGGCGACCAAGCAGCCGACGTATCGGCTGGTCGTCGCCGACTCGCGGAGCGCGCGCGACAGCCGCGCGATCGACACGATCGGGCACTACAACCCGCGGACCGAGCCGATCGAGCTCAATGTCGACGCCGACAAGGCGAAGGAGTGGCTGGCGAAGGGCGCCCAGCCGTCCGATACCGTCGCCCGTCTGTTCAAGCGGGCGGGCATCCTGCCCGCCGGCAAGTAGGAGCACACCGATGGCAGCCAAGGATCTGGTCGAGTACGTCGCGAAGTCGCTGGTCGACGATCCCGACGCCGTCAAGGTCGACGTCATCGAGGAGGATGGCGCCACCGTCATCGAGCTCCACGTCGCCGACGACGACATGGGCAAGGTGATCGGACGGAACGGGAGCGTCGCCAAGGCGCTGCGTACGCTGCTCAAGGTGACGGCGGCCCGCGACGGCGAACCGGTCCAGCTCGAGATCGTCTGAGCGAGCGGCCCTCGTGGCCGAAGAGGACGCTGCGCGCGACGTCGCAGCGGTGACCCAACGGTTGGTCGTGGCGCTCGTGCGCGGCGTCCACGGCTTGCGTGGCGCCGTCCGCGTCGAGGTCCTGACCGATCGCCCCGAGCAGCGGTTCCGACCCGGCGCCGTCCTCCATCGCGAGCTCTCCGACGCGCCATTGACGATCGCCTCGGCCGAGGCCGTCGCCGATGGGCCGGGCTGGCGCCTCCGATTCCATGAAGTGACTACGCGAGAGGCCGCCGACGGCCTGCGCGGCGCCTACCTCGAGTCGGTCGTCCATCCCGTCGGGGAACTGGCGCGCGGCGAGGTGTACTGGCACGAGGTGGTCGGCGTCACGGTCCGAGGCGTCGATGGCGCCGATCTCGGCACGGTCCAGGACGTGTACCGCGTCGGCGAGAACGAGGTGTACGTCGTCCGCGGCGAGCCGTACGGCACGTTCGACCTGCCGGCCGTCCGCGCGTTCATCCGCATCTTCGCCCCGAGGCGCGGTGAGATCGTGGTCGACGCCGAGGCGCTCGACCTGCAGTCACCGAAGCGACGCCCGCCCGCGGGCGAGCGTCCGAAGGCCCCGCGGCGACGTTCGCGGGGTGGCCCGGCGTCCCCGGGTGACTCGACGTGACCCTCGACGTGACCCTCGAGATCGACGTCCTCACCCTATTCCCGACGATGGTCTCGGGACCTCTTGCTGAGAGCATCCCAGGTCGCATCCAGGAGCGCGGCCTGGTCACGGTCCGGACGCGCGACCTGCGCGAGTTCGGGCTGGGCCGCCATCGATCGGTCGACGACACGCCGTACGGCGGCGGTGCGGGGATGGTGATGCGCGTGGAGCCGATCGTCGCGGCCATCGAGGCCGTGAAGCGACCCGACTCGCTCGTGATCCTCATGGACCCGGGCGGCGAGGTGTTCAGCCAGGCTCGCGCCGCCGATCTCGCGAACCGTGGGCATCTCGTATTCGTGTGCCCGCGTTACGAAGGGGTCGACGAGCGGATCCGGTCGTTCGTCGACATGGAGCTGTCGATCGGAGACTACGTCGTGACCGGCGGGGAGCTGCCAGCATTGGTGGTGATCGACGCCGTCATGCGGCTGCTTCCCGGGGCGATCGACGAGCTGTCGACGGCCGAGGAGTCGTTCAGCGCCGGCTTGCTCGAGTACCCGCAGTACACGCGGCCGCCGACGTACCGCGGTATCGATGTGCCGGAGATCCTCACGTCGGGCGACCACGGAGCGGTTGCGGACTGGCGGCGGGAGCGGGCCCTGGAGCGGACCCGCAAACGCCGACCCGATCTGCTAGGGGAGGAGTAGCACCCGCCAGGCGCCACCACGCCGGGCGGCGGCGCGCAGCGGACCCCGTGCTATACTCCGCCGTCGGTCGCCCACCACGCGGCCCCTCCTCGATCGTTCGACCCGCAGCGCGTTGCGCGCTGCCCACCCAGTCAAGGAACGCCGCGTGAACGTGCTCGACGAGATCGTCCAGGACCAGCTCCGTACCGACCTGCCCGAGATCGCCACGGGTGACACCGTGAAGGTCTCCGCCAAGGTCGTCGAGGGCAACCGCGAGCGCATCCAGGTCTTCGAGGGCATCGTGATGCGGCTCCGCGGGGGCGGCATCACCCGCTCCATCACGGTCCGCCGGATCGCCTCAGGCGTCGGCGTCGAGCGGACGTTCAAGATCCATAGCCCGCGCATCGACAAGATCGAGGTGCTGCGCCACGGCGAGGTCCGCCGCGCCCAGCTGTACTTCCTGCGCAAGCGCGTCGGCAAGGCTGCGACCCTCCGCGAGCGCCGCCCGAACAACTAGGGCTTTTCGCCCGTCTCCAGCCCGGTCGTCTGGGCCGGCGGCACGCCGTCACCTCCGACCCGCGTTACCCTGAGGGTCGATGGCCGTCATCGTCCCGACCCTTCGCCACGAACGCCGTCTCTGGAACGAGGGTCTGACTCGCGTCGTCGGGGTCGATGAGGTCGGGGTCGCACCGACCTGTGGCGCCGTCGTCGCTGCCGCTGTGATCATGAAGCCCGGCTGCCATCGGATCCCGGGGGTCCGCGACTCGAAGACGCTGTCGATGATCCAGCGTGAGCGCCTCGCGCCGCTCATCCGCAAGCGTGCCGTGGCGATCGGCGTCGGGGCCGCCTCGGTCCGCGAGATCGACCAGCTCAACATCTACCACGCCACCCACCTCGCGATGCGCCGCGCGATCGCACGAGTCGGCGGGCACGAGCACGTCATCGTCGATGGCAACCGGATCGTCGGCTTCGAAGGGCAGGTCGGGCCATACACGAACGTCGTCGACGGCGATGCCAAGGTGTATTCGATCGCCTGCGCGTCGATCGTCGCCAAGGTGATCCGCGACCGGATGATGACCAAACTCGCGGTGCGCTACCCGGGCTACGGGTGGGAGCACAACCAGGGCTATGCGACCCGTGACCATCGCGATGCGATCCGGGCACTCGGGCTTGACCCCGTTCCATCGGCGATCGTTCCTGGCGCTCCAGCGCACGCTCGCTGGCGATCAGCTCGACTTCGATCTGCTCGGCGACCCCGCCGCGTCGGCCGATATCCACGATGTGCTCGAGCGCGAGCTGATGCCGGTCATGGCGGATGACGCGGCGCTCGACGCAGACGACCTGCTGGCACTCGAGGCTGCGCCCGCCTGACCCGGAGTTGGCCGGTCACACGCCGATGTCGCGACGATGTCAGCCCGTTAAGCGCCGGTGCATCCGTCGATACGCGGCGGTTGAGCTCCGGTAGCCATCATCGGCGGCATGGATGGATCGACCGTCTCGCCGGCTCGGACCGCTGCTCAGCAGGCAGGTGACTCCGCCGAAACGCTGGTCCTGGTCCGGCTCCTGGCAGCCGGTTGGTCCGTCTTGGCCCGGAACGTCCATGTCGGCCGCCACGAACTCGATCTCGTGGCGGTCGACCCGGGTCCGCCGGCGACGCTCGTAGTGGTCGAGGTGCGCTGGCGAGCGTCGCGCGAGTTCGGTCTCCCGGAGGAGACCGTCGATCATCGGAAGCGGACACATCTCCGGATGGCTACCTACGGTCTCCGTGACCGTGGCGTCCTGCCGGATGGCAGTCCCGTCCCGCGACTGCCGGTGCGGTTCGACCTGGTCGTCGTCGAGCCGGGAACCCCGGGAGGGGAGCCGACGGTGCGGCATCACCGCGCCGCGTTCTGAGGTCGGGTCGCATCCGGAGAGCGTCGGCCGGCCGCGGCCTCGACAAACTGCCTCCAACCATGAAGAACGTGGATGGCGGCGTCCTTAGGGCGACTCGGGACTCCGGATCGTGCCCACGACGGCGCGTTAGGTAGCCCGTCGTCCGCGGAATAGCGGATCGGACCGGCGCCGAGGGACCTTGCGCTGACAAACGTCGACATACGGTGGCACCGAGCCACGTTATGCACGGTCGGTGGCCTCGGGGCCGGCATCCGGTGATCTGCAGCTTGCCTCGGGCTGACGGCGTCGCATGCGGGCGACCAGAGGGCGCCGACCGACCCTGTGCTACACTCCGCGCCGGTCCGGAGCCCAGAACCGGGCCGCCAGCCACGCGAACGCCCGCCGGCTGACGCCGAGCGGAGCACACACGCGGACCGTTCCCACCGGGCGGTGCCGGCCGACGACGAAGGCCGGTCCCCGGGATCAGCGAGGGTCCGCGGAGGAACCAACCGACAGGAGGTCGCCCATCATGCCGTCCGTCTCCATGCGGCAACTGCTCGAGGCCGGAGTCCACTTCGGTCACCAGACCCGCCGCTGGAACCCCAAGATGCGCCCGTACATCTTCGCGGAGCGCAATGGGATCCACATCATCGACCTGGCGCAGACGGTCCAGCGCCTGGACGTCGCCCTCGATGCCGTCCGGGAGACCGTCGCGCGCGGCGAGCAGGTCCTGTTCGTCGGCACCAAGAAGCAGGCCCAGGAGCCGATCATCGCGGAGGCGACACGGGCCAATCAGCCGTACGTCAACAAGCGCTGGCTCGGCGGGATGCTGACCAATTTCACGACGATCAAGAAGCGCATCGGCCTGCTCGAGCAGCTCGAGGCGCGCCAGTCGGCCGGCGACTTCGAGCGGATGACCAAGAAGGAAGCCGCGAAGCTCACCGAGGAGATGATCAAGCTCCAGGGAACGGTCGGCGGGATGCGCAAGATGAAGCGCCTGCCCGGCGCGGTCTTCGTGATCGATCCCCATCGCGAGCGGATCGCCGTGACCGAGGCGAACAAGCTCGAGATCCCGGTGGTCGGCACCGGCGACACCAACGTCGACCCCGACGAGCTGGACTTCATCATCCCGGCGAACGACGACGCGATCCGCTCGATCCGGCTGCTTTGCACGCTGGTGGCGGAAGCGGCCATCGAGGGCGCGGAGGAGCGCGCGACGCGTGCCGCAAGCGAGCCCGAGGTCATCGAGCCCGCGGCCATGGCCGACGGCGAGGAAGACGCGACCGGTGCGAGTGACGAGCTCGTCGCCGCCCTCGCTGGCGGTGCAGCCCTCACGTTCGAGCCGGACGCCGACGAGGACGACCTGCTGCCAGGCGATCGCGTAGCTCGTGCCGAGGCCGCCGTGGCGGAAGCGGCCGAGGCGACCCCCGAGGAGATCGCGGCAGAGCTCGCCCGCGAAGCGGCCGAGAAGGCCGAAGCCGACAACCCCGCTTGATCAGGCCAGGGGGATCGGACGCGCTGGCGTCCGCGGCAAGTAACGACAGACACCGCACCGCGGGCGCCGGACGCGCCCGCATACCGAATAGGAACAGGAGCACACCCACACATGGCGGATATCTCGGCGGAGCAGGTCAAGGAACTGCGCGACCGCACCGGCGCCGGGTTCATGGATTGCAAGAAAGCCCTCACCGAGGCCGATGGCGATCTCGACAAGGCCACCGCGATCCTTCGCGAGCGCGGATTGGCGGCAGCGGCAAAGAAGTCGAGCCGCGAGGCGCGTGAGGGTCTCGTCTCGAGCTACATCCACACCGGCGGTCGCGTCGGCGTGCTCATCGAGGTCAACTGCGAGACGGATTTCGTGGCTCGCACGGAGGAGTTCCAGAAGCTCGTGAAGGACCTCGCGGTCCAGGTCGCCGGCCTCGCGCCGATGTACGTCGACCGCGGCTCGATCCCGGAGTCCGACCTCGAGGCAAGGAAGGCCGAGCTGCTGGCGGACGAGGCCGTAACCAAGAAGCCCGACAACATCCGCGAGCAGATCGTGGAGGGCCAGTTGAACAAGTGGTTCGCCCAGGTCTGCCTCGTCGACCAGCCGTTCCGCGACGAGGAGCGGACGGTCGGTGAGCTGATCACGGACCGGATCGCCACGATCGGCGAGAACATCGTCGTGCGTCGGTTCACGAGATACGCGCTCGGGGAGGAACTGTGAGCGACAGCGCCCCCACCGCGGTAGCCGAGGAGCGTCGGACCAGCTACGGCCGCATCCTCCTGAAGCTCTCGGGCGAGGCGCTGCTCGGCGATCGGCCCTACGGCGTCGATCCGGCGTTCTGCGCGTTCATCGCCGATCAGGTCAAGCGGGTCCACGGCAAGGGCGTGCAGGTCGGCATCGTTGTCGGCGGCGGCAACATCTTCCGTGGCATGGCTGCAGCGGCGCGCGGAATGGACCGGGCGACCGGCGATTACATCGGCATGCTTGCCACCGTCATGAACGGCCTGGCCCTCCAGGACGCGCTCGAGACCGTGGGCGTACCCACCCGCGTCATGACCGCCATCGCGATGAACGAGGTTGCGGAGCCCTACATCCGGCGGCGAGCGATCCGCCACCTCGAAAAGGGCCGCGTCGCGATCTTCGTGGCCGGCACCGGCAACCCGTACTTCACGACCGACACGGCCGCCGCGCTGCGCGCCGTTGAGATCAACGCCGAGGTCCTGCTCAAGGCGACGAAGGTCGACGGCGTCTACGACATGGACCCGATGACGAACGAGGGCGCGCGGCGCTACGCTCGGCTCGACTACACCGACCTTCTGCGCGATCAACTCAAGGTGATGGACGCCGCGGCAGTCAGCCTGTGCATGGAGAACGATCTCCCCATCATCGTGTTCGACCTCAACCAGGCTGACAACATCACCAAGGTCGCGACCGGCGAACCGGTCGGGACGCTCATCTCGAGCGGAGGATCATCCGCATGAGTACCGAGACCCTCACCGACGCGGACCAGAAGATGGCCCGCGCCGTCGATGCCATGGAGCGCGACTTCCAGGCCGTGCGCACCGGCCGCGCCTCGACCGCCCTCGTCGAGCGCATCCTCGTCGACTACTACGGCACGCAGACCCCACTCAACCAGTTGGCCGGCATCAGCGTCCCCGAGCCGCATCAGATCGTCATCCAGCCCTGGGACCGCAGCGTCCTCGGGGCGATCGAGAAGGCGATCACCAAGAGCGACATCGGTCTCGTTCCCAACGTCGACGGCGCGGTGGTGCGCCTCAATATCCCGCCCCTCACCGAGGAACGTCGCAAGGAACTGGTCCGGGTCGTCCACAAGCGCATGGAGGAAGCGCGCGTGGAGATCCGCAACATCCGTCGCGATGCCAACGACCACCTCAAGCGCGAGGAGCGAGACGGGGACGTCGGCACGGACGAGTCGCATCGCCAGGTGGAGACGCTCCAGAAGACGACCGACCGACATATCGCCGAAGTCGATCGACGCGGCGCGACCAAGGAGCAGGAGGTCCTCGAGGTCTAAGGTGGCCCGCGCACCACTGGCCCGCCCGACCGACGCACCGCCGATCGCCCACGAGCTGGTCGAGGACGACACGGCGTTCCTGCCGGCCGAGGACCTGCCGCGGCATGTCGCGATCATCATGGACGGCAACCGGCGCTGGGCCCGCCAGCACGACAAGCCGGAGATCGAGGGCCATGCCGCCGGCGTCGAGGCCATCCGTGAGATCCTGAAGCACGCGGTCCGCCGTGGCGTCCCGGTCATGACCTTGTACGCCTTCAGCCGTGAGAACTGGGCGCGCTCGGACGACGAGGTCATCGGCCTGTTCGGGCTCCTGGAAGCGGCCGTCCGCAGCGAGACCGACGAGCTGCGCCGTCAGGGCGTCCAGGTCCGTCTGCTCGGACGGCTCGACGAGCTTCCCGAGGAGACGCGCCGCTCGATCGGCGAGGCGCTCGATGCGACCGCCGGCGGTGACCGGCTGATCCTCAATATCGCCTTCAATTACGCCGGCAGGACGGAGCTGGTCGACGCCGTCCGGCGACTGGTCGCCGCCGACACGCCACCCGAGTCGATCGACGAAGCGACCGTCAGCGCGGCGCTGTATACGGCCGGCCTGCCCGATCCCGACCTGCTCATCCGGACCGGTGGCGAGCAACGCATCTCCAACTTCCTCATCTGGCAATCGGCGTACGCGGAGCTCTACTTCTGCGATGCGCTGTGGCCGGATTTCGGGCCCGAGGCGTTCGACCAGGCGCTGCTCGAGTTCGCCCGCCGCCATCGTCGCTTCGGTCGGTAGGCCGGGTGCGCCAGCGCGCGACGACCGCCGTCGTCCTCGTCCCGCTTCTCCTGATCGTCATCGCGATCGGCGGCTTCGCCATCTCGATCGCGATCGCGCTCATCACGATCTTCGCGGCGCGCGAGGTGTTCACCCTTCTCAGGTCGGCCGGCCACCCGGCGTTCCAGGCCCTCGGTGCCGTTCTGGCGCTCACCGTCATCCTCGATGCGACCTTCCCGGACGTCCTCGAGGGGAGTGGCCTCCTGCTGATCGGCATCGGCGTGGTGCTCGCGGCCGTCGCGGCGTTCACGAAGCAGGACCCGCGCGACGGGCTGGCGACGTGGATGGCCACAGTCTTCGGTGCGCTGTATGTCGGCCTCCTCGCCTTCGTCATCCGGCTGGGCCACGCCGGGCCGCCAGTCCCGGCCGGTGCGCCGCTTGAGGTCCTCGGCCCGGAGCGCGGCTGGATCGTGCTGCTCATCCTCGCCGTCTGGTCGTACGACACCGGTGCGTATCTGGTCGGGCGACAGTTCGGTCGCGAGAAGTTCCTCACGCACATCTCGCCATCCAAGACGTATGCCGGCCTCGTGGGCGGCATCGTCACCACGACCGTCGTCGTCGCGCTCATGCTGTTCGGCTTGGGCCAGCCACCGGTCCATGCGCTTCTGCTCGGTCCGCTGACGGCACTTGCCGCGCAGGCTGGTGACCTCGCCGAGTCGATGCTGAAGCGGGCGGCCGGATCGAAGGATTCCGGGACGCTGATCCCGGGTCACGGCGGCATGCTCGACCGGGTGGATTCGTTCCTCTTCGCCGCCCCGGTCGTGACCCTGTATGTCGTCGCCCTCATCGCCTGACCGGACCGACCGCCGCATCGCCGAGCGGCGCGGGGTCGCCTTGCTCGGGTCGACCGGGTCGATCGGGGGCCAGGCGGTCGAGGTCCTGGCGGCCCACCCGAGCCTCTTCCGTGTCGTCGCGTTGGCCACGGGTTCGAACGCCGCCGCCCTGGAGGAGCAGCGCGATCGCCTCCGACCGGAGGTCGCGGTCGTCGGGCCCTCGGATGCGGCGCTCGTCGAGCTCGCGACGCGGGACGACGTCGATCTGGTCGTGGTCGGGACGGGCGGCATCGTCAGCCTCCGACCCGTCATCGCCGCCCTCGAGGCCGGCAAGGTGGTCGCCACGGCCAACAAGGAGACGCTCGTCGCCGGCGGGCACCTCGTCATGCCGGAGGCTCGCCGGCTGGCGGCCGCGGTCGGCGAGGAACGGCCTGCGGACCCATTCGCCAGCGCGCTCGCCTGGCTCCGGCCGATCGATTCCGAGCACTCGGCGCTCTGGCAATGCCTCGTCGGCGAAACGATGTCGACGGTCGCGGGCCTGATCCTTACGGCGTCCGGCGGTCCGTTCCTCGATCACGCCGCCGATCAACTCGCCTTCGTGACGCCGGATCAAGCCCTCCGGCACCCGACCTGGTCGATGGGCTCTAAGATCACGATCGACTCGGCGACGCTCGCGAACAAGGGGTTGGAGGTCATCGAAGCCCACTGGCTGTACGATGCCGAGTACGACGCCATCGACGTGGTCATCCATCCGCAGAGCGTCGTGCACTCCGCCGTCCGGTTCGTCGACGGCTCCCTCAAGGCCCAGCTGGGCACCCCCGATATGCGACTTCCGATCCAGTACGCCATGACCTACCCCGACCGGCAGCCATCGCCAGCGTCGCCGCCTGACCTCGTCGCTACGGGCCGGCTCGACTTCCGGCAGCCGGATCTCGCGCGCTTCCCGGCGCTGCGCATCGCCCGCGAGGCAGGCGTGGCCGGACCATGGGCATCGGCCGCACTCATCGCCGCGGATGACGTCGCGGTCGCGCGGTTCCTCGACGGTTCCCTCGCCTTCCTGGGGATCCCGCGTCTGCTCGAGTCGGCCGTCGAGCGGTTCGGCGCCGGCTCGGGAGAGCCCGACATCGACGCGTTGATCGCGCTCGACGCCGACGTGCGCGCCACGTACGCGACCGGCCATTTCGACGGGGCTGCCTGATGGGCATCGTCCAGCCGATCGTCACGATCGTCCTGTTCTTCCTGATCCTTGGCACGCTCGTCGTCATCCATGAGCTCGGCCACTTCGTCGCCGCTCGTGTCGCCGGCGTTCGCGTCCTGGAGTTCGGCATCGGGTTCCCGCCCAGGGCGAAGGTCTTGCGCTCGAAGGGCGAGACGCTCTACACCCTCAACTGGCTGCCGATCGGCGGTTTCGTGAAGCTCGAGGGCGAGGACGGCGACCACGCCAACGACCCGCGAGCGTTCTCGTCGAAGAGCCTGCCGGTCCGCCTGTTCATCCTGGTCTCGGGCGTCGTCATGAACGTCCTGCTGGCGTTCGTGATCTTCACCGGCATCGTGTGGCTCGCATCGCCGCAGGTGGGCGCGAAGTTCGCCGAGGTCCAGCCCGACTCGCCGGCCGCCGCTGCCGGCCTGCAGGCGGGCGACACCATCGTGGCTGTCGGCGGCGAGCGGTTCCAGGTCTTCGTCGGGCCGGACATCGTCGACGTCCTCCGCGCGAATGCCGGCCAGACCATCACGATCACCGTGCTCGCCGCGGACGGGGCGACACGCGAAGTGACGGCCACGCTCCGCGATCCGTCGCAGATCGACGCGAACCACGGCGCGCTCGGCATCGGGCAGATCGAGTTCGCGTATGACGGCTCGACGACCTCGAACGACCTCGCCACCGCGATCCGGATCGGTTGGGAGCAGACCATCCGCTGGATGGGCCTGATCATCGGTGGGCTCGGGTCCCTGGTGAGCGCCATCTTCACCAACCCGACGGCGCCTCCGCCCGTCTCCGGTCCGATCGGCATCGCCACGCAGATCGGGGATGTCTTCTTCACCGCCGGCCCGGTGTTCACGCTGTTCGTGGCCGGCATCCTCTCCGCGAACCTGGCCGTCGTGAACATCCTGCCGTTCCCGCCGCTCGACGGTGGGCGGATGCTGATGATCACGCTCAAGCGGATCTTCGGCTCGCGGATCAGCGTGCGGGCCGAGCAGCTGACCTACCTCGTCGGGTTCGTGTTCCTGTTCGCGTTCATCATCTGGGTATCCGGCTTCGACCTCGTCCGGACGCTGGGCGGAGGCCCACCGCCGCCCGCCCCATGACAGTCACCGCCCCCGACACCGGACGGCGACAGACGGTGACCGTCGACGTCGGTGGGGTCCTCGTCGGCTCGGACCACGCCATCGTCGTCCAGTCGATGACGAATACCGACACGGCTGACGCCGATGCCACGGCCATCCAGGTCGCCCGTCTCGCCCACGCGGGCTCGGAGCTCGTCCGCGTCACGGTCAACACCGAGGAGGCCGCCGCGGCCGTGCCGGAGATGGTGCGGAAGGTGCGCGGACTCGGGGTCGATGTCCCGATCATCGGCGACTTCCACTACAACGGGCACAAGCTCCTGGTCGAGTTCCCGGAGATGGCCGCGGCCCTCGCCAAGTACCGGATCAACCCGGGCAACGTCGGGGCGAAGCGCCACGACGAGCACTTCGCGACCATCGTCGATGTCGCCATCGACAACGGGAAGCCCGTGCGGATCGGCGTCAACTGGGGCTCCCTCGATCAGGCGATCCTCACCGAGCTGATGGACGCGAATGCCGCGCAACCCGAGCCGCGCGATGCCCGCGACGTGATGATCGACGCGATGCTCGAGTCGGCGCTCCGCTCGGCCGAGCTGGCGGAGGCGACCGGGCTAGGTCACGATCGGATCATCATCAGCGCCAAGGTCAGCGGCGTCCGCGACCTCGTCGACGTGTACCGGCTCCTGGCTGTCCGTTGCGACTACCCGCTCCACCTCGGCCTGACCGAGGCCGGGATGGGCGACAAGGGGATCGTGGCCTCCACGGCCGGGCTCGCGATCCTCCTGAATGAGGGCATCGGGGACACCATCCGCGTCTCGCTCACGCCGGAACCGGGCGCGCCGCGCGAGCGCGAGGTCGAGGTCGCTCAGCAGGTCCTCCAGTCGATGGGCTTCCGCTCATTCCTGCCCCAGGTTTCGGCCTGTCCCGGTTGCGGTCGGACGACGTCGACGTTCTTCCAGGAGATGGCCCAGCAGATCCAGGCGTATCTCAAGGACCGGATGCCGGAGTGGAAGTCGACCCACCCAGGGGCCGAGGACCTGCGCGTCGCGGTGATGGGCTGCGTCGTCAACGGGCCGGGCGAATCGAAGCACGCCGACATCGGCATCAGCCTGCCCGGCACGTTCGAGGAGCCGGTCGCGCCGGTCTTCATCGACGGGCGACTCGACCGGACATTGCGCGGCGAGGGCCTCGTCCAGGAATTCGTCGACATCGTCGAGGCGTACGTCGAGCAGCGGTTCCCCTCGCCCGTTTGAGGCGTCCACCCCTCCGGGTGTATAGTCATCCGCAACTGAACGGCCGCTCCGTGACGTGGGTGACCCCCACGTTTTTTTTCGGACCGGTCGTTGCTTCGGTTGTGCGCGAGAAGGAGGCGATGATGAGTCGAGACTTCGTTGGCGCCCTCCTTCAGCTGAATGCCGAAAAGCAGGTCTCTCGGGAGCAGCTCATCGGGGCGGTGGAGGACGGCATCCAGTCGGCCTACCGGCGCGTCGCGGGTGACGAGGACATCCACGTTCGCATCGACGCCGAGTCGGGCCGCATCCGCGTGTTCCGCGCGCGACTCGTGGTCGAGGAGATCGAGGACGAGCTGACCCAGATCACGATCGACGACGCCCGCAAGTTCGAGGCGACCGCCAAGCCCGGAGACCTCGTCGAGACCGAGCAGCTCGATGGCGACGTCTTCGGCCGCATCGGCGCCCAGACCGCGAAGCAGATCGTCCTCCAGCGCATCCGCGAGGTCGAGCGCGACCAGGTCTTCGACCAGTTCGCGAGCCGCGAAGGCGAGCTCATCACGGGCACCGTCAACCGGGTCGAGCCACGGGCGATCATCCTCGATGTCGGCAAGAACACCGAGGCGATCCTCGCGACGACCGAGCAGAGCGCCCTCGAGCACTACCGCATCGGTCAGAACGTGAAGGCGTTCGTGCTCGAGGTCCGTCGGTCCGTACGTGGGCCGCAGATCTTCGTGAGCCGGACCCACAAGGGATTCCTGCGCCGCCTGTTCGAGCTCGAAGTCCCCGAGATCCACAGCGGGACCGTCGAGATCAAGGCCATCGCCCGCGAGGCGGGCAGCCGGTCGAAGGTCGCGGTGTCATCGCGGCAGGACGGACTCGACCCGGTAGGTGCGACCGTGGGCCAACGCGGGGCGCGGGTCCAGGCAGTCGTGGCCGAGCTCGCCGGCGAGAAGATCGATGTGATCCCGTGGAACGACGATCCGGCGGTCTTCGTCGCGAACGCGCTCAGCCCCGCACAGGTGCTATCGGTCGATATCGACGAGGAGAAGCGCATCGCCTCGGTGACCGTGCCCGAGCGGATGCTGTCACTGGCCATCGGCCGCGAGGGGCAGAACGCCCGCCTTGCGGCCCGCCTGACCGGGTGGCGGATCGACATCCGGAGTGACGTGTCGGTGGCCGAGGCGAAGGCTGCGACCGAGGCCGCGAGCGAGGCGGCATCCGTTCCCGAGGCAGCGGAACCCGACGCAGAGGCGGCGCCGGCGACCGAGACCGCCAGCGAGACCGCGACCGAGGAAGCGGCGAGTCCGGCCAAGCCGAAGCGAACCACCACGAAGACGGCAGCCACGAAGAAGGCCGCCGCGAAGAAGGCAGGATCCACCGTCGAATCCGATGGGACCGAGCCGGCCAAGCCCAAACGGACGACCAAGAAGAAGGCAGAGGCCGCCGTCGACGCCGACGGGACCGAGCCCGCGGCCGACGCACCGGTACCGGAGCCCACCGAGGAGGTGGCGACGTAGGCCGGGCGAAGGCCACCGCCCAGACGCTGTCGCCACGCCGCGTCCCGACGCGGACGTGCGTCGCATGCCGGACATCGCGCCCCAAACGTGAACTCCGGCGTATCGTCAGGACGCCGATTGGTGAGATCGTGTTCGACCCGACCGGGCGCCTCGCCGGACGAGGCGCCTACGTCTGCCAGGACGCGGACTGCCTGACCAAAGCCATCGACAAGGGCGCCCTGACCCGGGCGCTCGCAACACCGCTCCCGGCGGCGTTCCTCGCGAACGTGGCGTCCCATGCGGACGCGGCGATCCGCGCGGACAGCGGACCGGGAGCCATCCCCACGCAGACCACCGAAGGAGGAGCCCGTGGCAAGGAGTAGGAGCGGCACCCGCGGCCGGCGCGGGCCCCGCAAGCCACCGCGTCGAACCGATCAATCCGCATCCCAGGTGCAGGTCGTCGACCCCCGCGAACGCGGGGCGATCGAGCTGCCCGGGACCATCACGGTCAAGGAGCTCGCCGATCTGCTGTCGGTCAACGTCGCCGACGTCATCCGCGAGCTGATCAAGAGCGGCATCTTCGCGACGATCAACCAGCTCATCGACCGCGACACCGCGTCCCTCGTCGCGTCCGAGCTCGGCTACGAGGTCGCTGAGGCGGTCGCCGCGTCCACGAACGGCACGGGTCCGGAGACCGACGGCGAGGGCGCCGCGCCCGAGGCGACGAAGGAGGTCCTCTTCGAGGAGGACGACCCAAAGCAGCTGCAGGCGCGTGCCCCGATCGTCACCGTCATGGGCCACGTCGATCACGGCAAGACGAGCCTGCTCGACGCCCTGCGCTCGACCGAAGTCGCGGCCGGGGAACGTGGCGGCATCACGCAGCACATCGGTGCGTCGGAGGTCGTCCACGACGGCAAACGCGTCGTGTTCCTCGACACGCCCGGTCACGAAGCGTTCACCGCGATGCGTGCCCGTGGAGCGCGGGTGACGGACATCGCCATCATCGTGGTGGCCGCGGACGATGGGGTCATGCCCCAGACGCTCGAGGCGATCAGCCACGCCAAGGCGGCCAAGGTCCCGATCATCATCGCGCTCAACAAGATCGACAAGCCGGACGCGGACCCGACGCGCGTCAAGACGGAGCTCACCGAGGCCGGCATCGTCATCGAGGAATACGGTGGCGAGGTCCCGCTCGTGCCGGTGTCGGCGAAGAGCGGAGAGGGTCTCGACGCGCTTATCGAGATGGTCCTGCTCGTCTCCGACCTGCAAGAGCTCACGGCCAATCCGGAGCGTCCGGCGATCGGCACGATCGTGGAGGCCGAGCTCGACAAGGCGCGTGGCGCCGTCGCGACCGCGCTCGTCCAGACCGGCACGCTCAACGTCGGCGACATCATCGTCGTCGGCGAGACGTTCGGCCGTGTGCGGGCCCTTGAGAACGACCGCGGCAAGCGCGTCAAGTCCGCCGGGCCGGCCAGCGCCGTGGTCGTGCTCGGTCTGTCCGAAGTGCCCGAGGCTGGCGACATCCTCCGTGTCGTGGCCGACGACAAGGCCGCGCGGACCGCGGTCGAGACGCGGAAGGCCGAGGTCGCCGCGAAGGGTGGCGACGGCAGTGGCCGTGCCACGCTCGAGGACCTCTACCGTCAGATCCAGGCCGGCCAGGCCAAGGAGCTGCGGATCATCCTCAAGTCGGACGTGTCGGGGTCGCTGGGTGCCATCGCCCATGCCCTCGAGCAGCTCGACCAGGACGAGGTTCGGATCAACGTCCTCCACGAGGGCGCCGGTGACATCACCGACAACGACATCATGCTGGCGGCCGCCTCGAACGCGATCGTGGTCGGCTTCAGCACCTCGATCACCGACACGGCGCGCCGCGCCGCGGAGGCCGAGGGGGTCGACGTCCGCCTCTACGACATCATCTACAAGCTGACCGACGACATCGATGCGGCGCTCAAGGGCCTGCTCGAGCCGGAGGAAGTGGAAGTCGTCGAGGGTCGCGCCGAGGTGCGCCAGGTGATCCGTGTCGGCAAGAACACGGTCATCGCCGGGTCGTACGTCACGGACGGCCGGATCGTCCGCGCGAACGCGCGGATCTGGCGCGGTGGCAAGGTCATCGCGACCGACCGCATCGAGTCGCTCCGGCGATTCCGCGACGACGTCCGCGAGGTCCAGACGAACTACGAGTGCGGCATCGGTCTAGCGTCGTTCCACGACATCGAGGAAGGCGACGTCATCGAATGCTTCTCCACGCAGACGATCAGCCGCGCCGCCGCGACGGCGTGACGCCGGGTGACGCAACGGACTGACCGGATCGATGAGCTGCTCCGGCAGGAGATCGGTTCGATCGTGAGTCGTGAGGTGGCGGATCCGCGCGTCGGGTTCGCCACGATCACGAAGGTGGAGACGACGCCCGACCTGCGCCACGCGAAGGTCTGGATCAGCGTGATCGGCCAGCCCAAAGAACGCGCGGCGACGATCGCCGCGCTCGGCCGCGCGATGCCGTTCGTGCGGCACGAGCTGGGCAAGAACCTGCGGATCAAGCGCATTCCCGACCTACATGTGGAGCTCGACGACACCGCCGAGCGCGGCACGCGCGTCCTCCAGCTCCTCGACGACCTGGAGTCGGGCCGCGCGGGGCCGGAGAAGGAGGCCCCGAGTGGCGAAACCCTGCCCACGCCGGTCGCCCGGGTCCATCACGAGGGCGACACGACCGAGGAGCCGCCATCGGCGGTGATCCCGCCCACGCCCCGTCGGCGACGAGGTCGACCGACCGATCCCGCCAGAACCAGTCGACGACGTCGATGACCGTCGACCTGGGGCCATACCTCGGCTCGGTGCCCGATGTCGTCGTCGAGCGGATCCGCGGCGCGCGACGCGTCCTCGCGGTCAGCCATGAGAACCCCGACGCGGACACGCTCGGGGCGACGCTCGGTGTCGTCCGCCTGATCGAACGGTTCGGCGGCACGGCCGACCCGGTGTGTACCGACCCCGTGCCGCCGCTGTACGACTTCCTCGAGGGTGTCGAGCGGTTTCGCACGGATCCGGATCCTGCCACCGACTACGACCTGCTCGTCGTCTCCGACTGCGCGACCCTCGAACGGGTGGGTGCCGTCGGCGAGCGCCATCGCGACCTCTTCGACCGGCTGCCGCGGGTCGTCATCGACCACCACGCGTCCAACGACGCGCTGGGCGAAGCCGACTGGATCGAGCCGCAGGCCGCGGCTACCTGCGAGATGGTGGCGCTCCTCGCCGTCTGTCTCGGGGTCCCGCTCACCTCGGATCCGGCGCTGGCGTCGGCGCTGATGGCGGGCATCGTCATGGATACCGCCACGTTCGCGCACCCCAACTCGACGCCTCGCACGCTCGCCGTGTCTGCAGCGCTCGTCGAGGCTGGCGCACCGCTGTCCGACATCTCACGCCGGCTGTACCGCTCGAAGCCGGCGAGTCAGCTGCGCCTGTTCGGCAGGGTGCTAGATCGACTCGAGACGTACGACGAGGGCCTCGTCGTCGCATCGACCTTGCTCGACGCCGACCTCGAGGCCACCGGGACCGAGCCGCCGCAGTCGGAAGGCATCATCGACCTGCTGGCACAGGCCGAGGACGCCGAGGTGGCCATCCTCTTCAAGGAAGCCGGCGAGGCGACGCGCATCAGCGTCCGGACGAAGCCGGGTGGGGTCGACGCGACCGTCCTGACCGGGCTGTTCGGTGGGGGAGGGCATGCCCGAGCGGCAGGGGCGACCGTGCCGCTCCCCGTCGACCGGGCACGGGACGCGGTCCTTGCGGAGGCGCGCAAGGCCGCTGCCGCCGTCGCGCGCTGACGTGGCGCGATCGTCGCTCGGCCCGGGTCTGGACGGCATCCTCGTCGTCGACAAGCCGATCGGGCCGACGTCCCACGACATCGTCGGCCTCGTCCGGCGACTTGCCGCGACCAAGCGCGTCGGTCACGGTGGGACGCTGGACCCATTCGCATCCGGGGTCCTGCCGGTGTTCCTCGGGCGTGCCACCCGCGTGGTCGAGTTCCACCTCGCCGACCGGAAGGCGTACCGGGCCACGATCTGCTTCGGCGCCTCGTCGTCGACCGACGACCTCGAAGGCGAGATGACGCCGAGCGACGCCGCTGCTCCGACTCGGGAGGCCGTCGAAGAGGCGCTTGCGGGCTTCATCGGGACGATCGCCCAGCGCCCGCCCGCGTACTCCGCCATCAAGGTCGGTGGTCGACGAGCCTACGCGATGGCCCGCGCTGGCGAGACGGTCGAGCTCAAGGAGCGGCAGGTCACGATCGAGACGCTCACGCTGACTGCCTGGGACGATACGGAACCCGGTCGACCGATCGCGATCGTCGACGTGGTGTGCTCAGCAGGGACATATGTCCGCGCCCTGGCGCGGGACCTGGGGGCTGCCCTCAGCAATGCCGCCTACCTAGGGGCATTGCGGCGGACGGCCGCTGGCTCCTTCGCCGAGTCGGACGCTGTGTCGATGGACGCCGTGCGAGCCGCGACCGCGGACGGATCCGAGGGCCTCACCGAGCTGCTCCGCCCGATCGACGAGGGCCTCGAGCGATTCCCGCCGGTCGACCTGAGCGGACCCGAGGTCGAGGCCGTCGCGCGCGGCCAGTACGTCAGGCCTGCGGCCGGGATCCCGTCCGCCGCCGACCATTACCGGCTCCGCGGACCGGATGGGCGGCTGGTGGCCATCGCCGTCCCTGCCGGCGGCGGACGCTTGGCGCCAGACAAGGTCCTCGTCCCGGCCCCCGGCGCGACGGTCGAGGTCGGCGCCTGATGGACGTCGTCCCGGGCGTCGACGCCCTCAAGCCCGGCCACGGCCCCATCTTCGCCGTCATCGGCGTGTTCGATGGACTCCACCGTGGCCACATCTACCTGTTGGACCATCTCGTCCGCGAGGCGCTCGCCCGGGACGCCCGACCGTGCGTGATCACGTTCGACCACCATCCGGACGAGGTGCTGACCGGCTCGGCCCCGCCGCTGCTGCTCCATCCCGATGAGCGCACGGAGCGCCTCGCCGAGGCCGGCGTCGAGGTGATCGTCGTGCAGCACTTCGATGAGGCGGTCCGCAGGACCACGTACGACGCCTTCCTCGAAAGCATCCGTGCGGGGACCTCGCTCGCGGGTATCCTGATGACGCCGGACTCCGCATTCGGCTACGAGCGCGCCGGTACGCCCGACGCTGTGCGCGAACTGGGTGCCCGTGAGGGATTCGATCTCGTCGTGATCGAGCCGTTCACGTTGGATGGCGGAGCAGTGCGCAGCACCGACATCCGGGAGGCCATCGAGCGAGGGGATCTCGACCGGGCTCGACGACTGCTCGGCCGGCCGGTCGGGCTTCGCGGGGAAGCCCGCGACGGCTGCATCACGTTCGAATGGCCGATGGCCATGCCACCCGACGGTGACTACCTGGCACGGATCGATGGACGACCCGGTACCGCGACCGTCGAGGGTGCTACGGTCCGTGTCCCAGCGGGGACAGGGGAGGGGACGGTTCGAGTGGAGTTCATATCGTGAACGATCCGCGCTGGCACCTGGCCCAGCTCAACGTCGGTCGTCTGTTGGCACCGGTCGAATCACCGGCGATCGAGGGCTTCCGTGCGCGACTCGAGCCCATCAACGCCCTGGCGGACACGCACCCGGGGTTCGTCTGGCGGCTCCAGACCGAGGCCGGCAACGCCACGGACATCCGCCCGACCGAGGACGAGCTGTTCCTCATCAACATGAGCGTCTGGGAGTCGATCGAGGCCCTGCGGGCATTCACCTACACGACGGCCCATGTGCAGGTCCTGCGGGACCGCCGGTCGTGGTTCGAGCAGCTCGCCTCGGCGCACCTCGTGCTGTGGTGGGTCCCTGCGGGCCACATGCCAACGGTCGACGAGGCGCTGGCGCGACTCGAACGCCTGCGCCGGGACGGGCCCTCGCCGGACGCATTCACGTTCCGCACGCCGTTCGAGCCCGAGGCGGAGCGCCCGGGTGATGCGCTGGTCGATGCGGAGTTCTGCTGGCCCGAGCTCGCCGCGTCGTAGATCTCGCGACCTTACGACCGGTCGCTACAGGCCCGGTTGCCAGAGGGGCTCGTCCACACCGTTGGCATGGTTTTCGTAGCGAGCCATCACGAACAGCGCATCCGAGAGCCGGTTGAGATAGGGGAGCACCAGTTCCCCGATCGCCTCCTCCCGCGACAGCGTGATCGTTTCGCGCTCCGCACGCCGGCAGATCGTCCGGGCCACGTGGAGCTCGGCGGCGCCCGGTGACCCGCCGGGAAGCAGGAAGTTCGTGAGCGGGCCGACGATCTCGTTCAGCTCGTCGATGAGCGCCTCGAGCCGTTCGACGTGCTTCGGTTGCACGGTCGGGATGCGCTCGCGGCGGTCGTCGTCGCTCGGCCAGCACAGGTCGGCCCCGAGGTCGAACAGCTCGTTCTGGATGGCCTGGAGCTCCGTGGCCAGCCGCTCGGTCAACCCGAGCGCCAGCGCGACACCGATCGTCGAGTTGAGCTCATCGACCGTCCCGTAGGCGCGTACCCGGGCAGAATCCTTCGGGACGCGGCGCCCACCGCCGAGTCCTGTGAGCCCCTGGTCGCCGGTCTTGGTGTAGATCCTGGTCAGTCGCGGCATCGGGCGCAGCATAGCCGCCGAGCACGAGCTCGCTCATGACAGCACTCGGCGGCCGATGGCACGTTCGGGGCCGCTCTGCTACCATCCGCCGGTCATAGACAGGTAGAAGAAGCAACAGTTCGTGTCGGAGGACCGAGTGCCGCTCGCGCGGGAACAGAAGCAGGAGATCATCACCGGGTACGCCACCAAGGATGGCGATACCGGTTCACCGGAGGTCCAGGTCGCGCTCTTGACCGAGCGGATCAAGGACCTGACGGACCATCTCCGCCGCTTCCCGAAGGACAACCATTCGCGTCGCGGCCTCCTCAAGCTCGTCGGCCAGCGCCGCCGCCTTCTCGCGTATCTCATGAAGAAGGACAGCGCGCGTTACCGGACCGTCATCGGACGGCTCGGACTCCGCCGCTAGCGCCGCCAACGGACCTCGGGTTCACGACCCGGGGTCCTTGCACACACGGCGCCAGCTGCGCAGCTGGTTGACCCGCCCGCGGGTCGTCGCCTCCTCCACGACAAGGAGGACCGTTTCCTTTGTCTCAGATCTTCGAGACGCAGTTCGGTGGGCAGACGCTGACCATCGAGACTGGCAAGCTCGCCCGGCTGGCGGGCGGATCCGTCACCGTCCGCTTCGGTGACACCATGGTGCTCGGGACCGCGAACCGGTCGGAACCCCGTCCCGGGCTCGATTTCTTCCCGCTCACGGTCGATTTCGAGGAGCGGATGTACGCCGCGGGCAAGATCCCCGGCGGGTTCATCAAGCGTGAGGCTCGCCCGTCCGAGGCGGCCATCCTGGCGGCGCGTCTGACCGACCGCCCCATCCGGCCGCTCTTCCCGGAGGGCTACAAGGACGATGTCCAGATCGTGATCACGGTCCTTTCGACGGACCAGGAGAACGATCCCGACGTCCTGGGCACCGTCGCCGCCTCGGCGGCGCTGACGATCAGCGAGATCCCGTTCCTCGGCCCCATCGGCGCGGTCCGCATCGGGCGGATCGACGGCGAGTTCGTCGTGAATCCGACCTACAGCCAGCTGGAGGACTCGGAGCTCGACCTCGTCGTCTCCGGTACGCGCGACGCGATCATGATGGTCGAGGCAGGTTCCAAGCTCCTGCCCGAGGACGTCATGGCCGAGGCGATCCTCTTCGGTCATCGCTCGATCCAGCCGCTGATCGACCTCCAGGAGGAGCTCCAGAAGGCGGTCGGCAAGGCGAAGCGCCTCCCGTACATCGAGCCCAGCGCGGGGTCGGTCCTCGATTTCGCTGCGGCGGCCAAGGACGGCCGTGAGTTCGCCGTCGTCGACGTCGAGACCACGGGCACCGACCCGCAGATCTCGGATCTGGTCGAGATCGGCGTCGTGAAGGTTCGCGATGGCGCGATCAGCGACCGGTGGTCGACGCTCGTGAACCCGGGCCGGCCGATCGTCGGCAAGCAGATGCACGGCCTGACCGATGCAGACGTCGCCAGCGCGCCGTCGCCGGCCGATGCCGTCCAGCAGGCGCTCGACAAGATCGGTGACGCGCTCGTCGTGGGTCACAACGTCGGGTTCGATCTCGCGTTCCTCGAGGCCGCGCTGCCCAGCGCCAAGATGGAGCCGGGCCGCTATCTCGACACGCTCGTGATCGCCCGCGAGGGCTACCCCGAGATCGGGCAGTACAAGCTCGAGACGCTGTCGTCGTTCTTCGGTATCGACATGAGCCAGAATCACCGAGCGCTGCCGGACGCCGAGGCCACCGCCTCGTTGCTGCTCTGGTTCGCGAACGACCTGCCGGGTCGCATCGAGACCCTCAAGTCGCAGGTCGCCGAATCGATCCGGGCGAACAAGACCGGCGGCGATGCCAAGGGTCTGCTCGAAACCGCCCGGCGCAACGCCCGCGTCAGCAAGGGCCTGTTCGGGCTGCTGCACAAGAAGACGGTGCGGAGCCTGGTCCTCGATGAGGGGATCCGGATGGACGGCCGTGGCGTGACGGACATCCGGCCGATCTCCGTCGACGTGGGCCTGGTCCCCCGGGCACACGGGTCGGGCCTGTTCACGCGCGGTGAGACACAGGCGCTGTCGATCGCCACGCTCGGGTCGTCATCCGACGTCCAGCGCATCGACACGATCAGCCCCAAGACCGAGAAGCGCTATCTCCATCACTACAACATGCCGCCCTACAGCACCGGCGAGAACAAGCCGATGCGTGGTCCTGGGCGGCGCGAGATCGGCCACGGCAACCTGGCCGAGCGAGCTCTCGTCCCGGTCCTGCCGGACCACGAGGAGTTCCCGTACGTCATCCGCGTCGTGAGCGAGTGCGTCACCTCCAATGGGTCGACCTCGATGGCCTCGACCTGCGGCTCGACGCTGGCCCTCATGGATGCGGGTGTGCCGATCAAGGCCCCCGTCGCCGGTGCGGCGATGGGACTCATCTCGGAGCCCGACGGCCGCTTCGCCGTGCTGACCGACATCCTCGGCAAGGAGGACGCGTTCGGCGATATGGACTTCAAGGTGACCGGCACGCGGGAAGGCATCACCGCCCTGCAGATGGACATCAAGGTCCAGGGCATCAACGAGGCGATCATCCGCGGCGGCCTCAAGCAGGCGCTCGAGGCGCGGCTGTTCATCCTCGACAAGATGACCGAGGTGCTGCCCGAGGCGCGGGTGGAGATGAGCGACTTCGCGCCGCGCATCATCACGATCAAGATCAACCCCGAGAAGATCCGCGACATCATCGGCAAGGGCGGCTCCATGATCCGTAAGATCCAGGAGGAGACCCAGACCGAGATCAACGTCGAGGACGATGGGACGGTCGAGATCGCCGCGGTCTCCGGCGAGAATTCGCGCCGAGCGATCCAGTGGATCGAAAGCCTGACCCGCGAGGTCGAGGTCGGTGCGCTGTACCTCGGCAAGGTGACCCGGATCATGGGCTTCGGCGCCTTCGTCGAGATCCTGCCGGGCAAGGAGGGCCTCGTCCGCATCGGCGAGCTCGCCGACTACCACGTGCCCACCGTCGAGGACGTCGTGTCCGTCGGCGATGAGGTCATGGTCGTCGTGACCGAGATCGACCGCCAGGGCCGGGTCAACCTCTCGCGAAAGGCCGCGATGCAGCGGCATCTGGCGAAGGAGCCGGTCGGCAGCACGACCGAGTAGCCGATCGGCGGCCGTCGGCCGTCAGGTGCTTGTGACCCGGCATCGGATGCCGGGTCACGCCATCCCTATTGCGTTCGGCACTAGCACGGACCCCGATCGGGCCAACGACAGGCCGCGACACGGCATCTGATGCCCCAAGATCGACGTTCGGACGTTCGTGGCGCTGCGGATGCGGCATCAGATGCCGGATCTAGTGCATTCCAGGGCCCGGGATGGCGCCTCTGGTGACGAGTGCTTGCGTTTGATGCAAGTCGGCTCGTCCATCGTGCGTCAAACACATGAACCGTCGCTCGGCTGGTCGTTGCGCTACGTGGCGCGCAGACGATCGTCTCCGGCGCGGCCATGTCGCGTTCGAACGCTGCGCGTGCCGCAGGGAGCCGACCTGGATCGGCGAGCCCGAGCCTTGCCGGCGACGGTAGATACCTCTGACGCAGGTTCGACGATGACGCGACGGCAGACACACGCGGTCTCGAGGCGCTGAGCGGGGCGGCACAAGGGCCGCTGCTATACTCCCGCCGTGCCCGACCTGATCAAGACCACAGCGGAGCCATGCCCAGAATGACCAGAAAGCCCCTCACGGTCGCGGTCGTCGGCGCCACCGGCGTCGTTGGCGGGACGATGATCCGGATGCTCCTCGAGCGAGAGTTCCCGTTCGGTGAGCTGCGGCTGCTCGCGAGCGCTCGGAGCGCCGGGTCGGAGATCGGTGTCGCCGGCACAGCGCACACCGTCCGCGAGGCCACCCCCGACGCGTTCGAGGGCGTCGACATCGCCCTCTTCAGCGCGGGCGGGGACACCTCAAAGGCCCTTGCCCGCGAGGCGGCTCGTCGCGGTGCGACCGTCGTCGACAACTCGAGCGCCTGGCGCATGGATCCCGCTGTCCCGCTCGTCGTGAGCCAGGTCAATCCGGACGACCTCGCCTGGCATGAGGGCATCATCGCCAATCCGAACTGCTCGACCATGCAGCTCGTGCCGGTGCTGATGGCACTGCGCGACGCCGTCGGGCTGGAGCGCGTCGTCGTCGATACCTATCAGGCTGTATCGGGTACGGGTGGCAAGGCGATCGCGGAGCTCCAGGGCCAGGTCGAGGCCTTCGTCGGCGGACGACCGCTCGAAACGCAGGTCTATCCCCACCCGATCGCCTTCAACGCGGTGCCGCAGGTCGACGTCTTCCTCGACAACGGCTACACGAAGGAGGAATGGAAGGTCGTCACCGAGAGCCGGAAGATCCTCCACCTGCCCGAGCTCCGCATCTCGAGCACGGCCGTCCGGATCCCGGTGTTCGTGGCGCATTCCGAGGCCGTGCACGTCGAGACTGTCGATCCGATCACACCGGAGCGCGCGCGCACGCTGTTCGCGGCGGTCCCGGGTGTCGTCGTCCAGGATGACCCGTCGACGTCGACGTATCCGCTCGCGACCGAAGCCGCCGGCAGTGACGAGATCTATGTCGGCCGTGTCCGCCAGGACCCCTCGATCGAGGATGGACGCGGGATCGCGTTTTGGGTGGTGAGCGACAACCTGCGCAAGGGCGCCGCGACGAATGCCGTCGAGATCGCGGAGATCCTGGTCGACCGCGGGTGGGTCAGGGCCGCCGCGACACGGGACGCGGCGGGATCCCCGGCGTGACCGACGCCGAGCGCCGAGCGGCGCTCGAGGCGATCGCGAGCGAGGTCCGCGATTGCACCCGCTGCCGACTCCACGCGACGCGGACCAACGCGGTCCCGGGCGAGGGTGATCCCTCGACGGAGGTCGTATTCATCGGGGAGGGGCCGGGCCAGAACGAGGACCTCGAGGGGCGCCCGTTCGTCGGTCGTGCCGGCGGCCTGCTGGTGAACCTGCTCGGTCACATCGGCTGGACGCGCCAGGACGTGTTCATCACGAACATCGTCAAGTGCCGCCCGCCCGGGAACCGCGATCCGGAGCCCGACGAGGTCGCCACATGTGCGCCGTATCTCCACCGCCAGCTCGAGGCGCTCGATCCGGCCGTGATCGTGACCCTCGGCCGGCACTCCATGGGTCGCTTCATGCCCGGCGCCCGGATCTCGCAGGCGCACGGCACGACCGCTCACGTCGACCCCGCGACCGGCGCGAGCGATGCCACGGTCTTCGCGATGTATCACCCGGCGGCCGCGCTCCGGACCCCGGCCATCGAGCGCGAGAGCTATGAGGACGCCGCGCGGATCCCGACCGTGCTGACCGAGTCGCGCGAGCGTCGGCGCGCTAACCGCCTCGCCGCACGGGAGGCGGCCCTCGCTGCGGCGGCAGCCACGGCTGCCACCTCGCCCATCGGCCCGGTCGCCGCCGGGCCGGACGCGCGCAGCGACCCCGACGACCAACTCACCATCTTCTGAACCACCAACCAAGGACCATATGACCATCGATCAGGACACGCCGCTCCGCATCATCCCGCTCGGCGGGGTGGGGGAGATCGGCAAGAACATGTACGTGTTCGAGTACGGCGACGACATCGTCGTCATCGACTGCGGACTGATGTTCCCCGACGAGGAGATGTTCGGCATCGACCTCGTCATCCCCGACGTGACCTATCTCAAGGAACACCGCGACAAGGTCCGGGCCTTCCTCATCACTCATGCGCACGAGGACCACGTCGGCGCTTTGCCGTACGTCCTGCCCGAGTTCCCGGGCGTGCCGATCTACGCGAGCACACTCGCCCGCGGCCTCCTCAGCGTGAAGGTCAAGGAGCACAAGCTCCATGACAACCCGATGCACGCGCTCGATCCGGGCGACGAGATCGACATCGGGCCTTTCCGCGTCATCCCCTTCCGGGTCGGGCACTCGATCCCGGACGCGATGGGCATCGCCCTCAGGACGCCCGTCGGCACGGTCGTCCATACCGGCGACTTCAAGTTCGACCACACACCGGTCGACGGCAAGCTGTCCGACTTCGCGATCCTCGCGCGGATGGGCGCGGAGGGGGTCATCTGCCTCCTGTCCGACTCCACGCGCGCCGAGAACCCCGGCTACACCCCGTCCGAGCGCACGGTCGGCGAGGCGTTCCGCGAGATCATGGAGCCGCTCGAGGGCCGGGTCATCGTCGCGACCTTCGCCAGCAATATCGCCCGCATCCAGCAGGTGCTCGACGCCGCGGCCGACATGAAGCGCGACGTATCGGTCATCGGCCGGTCGATGGAGCAGAACTTTCGCATCGCGACCGACCTTGGATACCTGACCTACGAGCCGTCACGGATCGTCTCGAAGGACCGCATCAAGGACTACGACGACGGCAAGCTCGTCATCGCCACGACCGGAGCGCAGGGCGAGCCGATGGCCGGTCTGGCTCGGATGGCTAATCGCGATCACCGGTTCGTCGAGATCCAGCCGGGCGACACCGTGATCGTGAGTGCGAGCCCGATCCCCGGCAACGAGGAGTACGTCTCCCGGACCATCGACAACCTGTTCAAAGCGGGCGCGAACGTGTACTACCACACCATCAAGCGCGCGCACGTCTCCGGTCACGCCAGCCAGGAGGAGCTCAAGCTGATGCTCGGGCTCACCAAGCCGAAGTACTTCATCCCGATCCATGGCGAGTTCCGGATGCAGGTACAGCACGGACGTCTGGCGATCGAGACGGGGGTCGATCCGGCCAACGTCTTCATCATCGAGAACGGCACCCCGATCGAGCTGTTCGCGGACGGATCGGCGCGGCGTGGCAGCCCCGTGACGGCCGGCTACGTGTTCGTCGACGGTCTCTCGGTCGGCGACGTCGGCGAGGTCGTCCTGCGCGATCGGCGCTCGCTCGCGAACGATGGCATCTTCATGATCGTGGTGACCGTCGATAAGCAGACCGGGTCCGTGGTCGGGCGGCCGGAGATCGTGACCCGCGGCTTCGTCCACATGAACGAGCAGGATCCGCGCCTCGATGAGGCGGTCAAGCGCGTGATCGAGGCGGTGGACACACCCGGCGACCACATCAGCGAGATCGCCTTGCTCAAGAGTCAGATCAAGGATGCGGTTTCCAGCTACCTGTATGAGCAGACCAAGCGCCGGCCGATGGTCTTCCCGGTCGTGGTCGAGGTCTGAGCGTGGCCAGGGCACGGCGGACGGGTCCTCGCACCGGCGCGCGTGCGCCGCGCGGCCGTCCGCGGAACCGGATCTCGCGCGATCTCGCCCGCGTCTTCACGCCCGAGGTCATCCGCTCGATCGTCGGGACGGCGATGATGGCGCTCGGCGCGATCACGCTCATCGCCCTGATCCTGCCCGGCCAGGGCGCCCTTACCGACTGGTGGCGCGACTCGATCGCCCCATGGTTCGAGACCGGCCGATGGCTGCTGCCGTTCCTGCTGCTCGGCGGCGGGTGGTACGTCGCCGGCGGACCGGGGCGCGCTCCCGGATCGGGCTGGGGGATGACCCTGGCCGGCCTCGCCATCGCCTACATCGCCGCCCTCGGCGCGTTCGAGGTCCTCAAGATCGAGTTGTTCGACACCGAGCGAGGTGGCGGCCGCATCGGTCGCTTCCTGGCCGGGACCCTCGAGCCACTGCTCACGGGTCCGGGCACGTTCGTGCTGCTTGCCGCGGTCGCCGGACTCGGACTGATGCTGGCCTTCAACCTCCAGCTCAGGGAGCTCATCGCGCCGCTGACGGGGGCGGCGCGCTGGGTCGGCTCGACGACGGCCGAATCGATGCGCCGTGCGGGCGAGGCGCGGCCGCAAAAGCCCCCGGCACCGAGCAACGGCCGTGCCGCCAAGGCGGCGGCTGCGGCCGCCGCCAAACCGCCGGTCGCGGTCCCTATGGCGACGCCCGACGACCTTGCTGCGGCTCGCAGCATCCTCGATGAACCGGCTCCGCGCCTGAACCAGTCGCCAGTGAGCCAGACGGTCTGGACCGGGCCGCTCGATGGAGGTTCCGGCGGGTCGCCGGCCAGGCTCTCGCGTGGTGCCGACGGCGGCAACGGCAACGGCACGAGTCGCGTGGCGACGGCCCTCGCCACCGCAACGCAGACCGCCCAGCAGGCGCTCGACGCCGTCGACTGGATCCTGCCGAGCATCGAGCTGCTCGAGCCGCGCGCGGCAGGCCGCGTCGATGCCGGCGTCGACCACGAGTCGAACAAGCGCCGCATCGAGGAGAAGCTGCTGAGCTTCTCCATCCCGGCCAAGGTCGTGGCGGTCAACTCCGGGCCGGTCGTGACCCAGTACGAGGTCCGCCCCGAGCATCACGTCAAGGTGTCCCGCATCGAGGCCCTCGCCGACGACCTGGCGATGGCCCTCGCAGCTCGCTCGATCCGCATCGAGGCGCCCATCCCGGGCAAGGACGTCGTCGGCATCGAGATCCCGAATTCCACGAGCGAGGTCGTCGGCTTCAAGCCACTGCTCGACGAGAGCGCGATGCTCGGCGCGACGAGCCCGCTGACCTTCGCGCTCGGCCGGGACGTGTCCGGCAAGGCGTACGCGGTCGACCTGGCCAAGATGCCGCACCTGCTCATCGCCGGCGCCACCGGCTCGGGCAAGAGCGTCTGCGTCAACGCGCTCATCACGAGCCTGCTCATGCGCGCCCGGCCGGACGACGTGCGGCTCATCCTGGTCGATCTCAAGCGTGTCGAGCTGGCGCCCTACAACGGCCTGCCGCACCTGCTCCAACACGTCATCGTCGAGCCCGGTGAGGCGAAGGCGGTCCTCAACTGGGCGGTCCGCGAGATGGAGGACCGCTACAAGCTGCTGGCGGCGCACGGCGTGCGCAACATCGCCGGGTTCAATGCCCGCCAGGAGGCCGAGGACAGCACCGGCGACGGCGAGGACGCCGAGCGGATGCCGTACATCGTGCTGATCATCGACGAGCTGGCCGACCTGATCATGCGCGAGGGCCGGAAGGTCGAGGATCCGGTCGTCAAGATCGCCCAGAAGGCGCGCGCCGTCGGCATCCACCTGGTGCTCGCCACGCAGCGGCCCTCGGTGAACGTCGTCACCGGGCTCATCAAGGCCAACGTCCCGTCACGCATCGCGTTCGCGATGGCGTCGATGATCGACTCACGCACGGTCCTCGACGCGCCGGGCGCCGAGGACCTGATCGGCCGTGGCGACATGCTCTACCAGCCAGTCGACCTGCCCCGCCCGGTGCGCATGCAGGGCGTCTTCGTGAGCGACAGCGAGGTCAACGCGGTGACCCAGCACTGGCTGGACCAGACCGACGGGCGCACGTTCTACGACGAAGGCATCCTCGCCTTCGCCGACCCGGAGGATGGCGGCAACAACGGTGACGGCGGACAGTTCGCGTGGCTGCGCAAGCTCGGCGTCGACGAGATGACCGTCCCGGCGGCCGAGTTGGTCACGTCGTCGCAGCGCGCCAGCACATCGATGCTGCAGACGAAGCTCAAGCTCGGCTTCGCGCGCGCCAGCAGGGTCATGGACGAGCTCGAGCGGTACGGGATCATCGGGCCGCAGGACCCGCGCAACCCGGCCACGCCGCGACAGATCTACGGTCCGGAGAACTGGTTCCGGTCCCAGGACGACATCGATGATCCGGGAGACTGAGCGGGCGACAGGGGGCGTCAGTATCAGGCCGTCGAGAGGGCTGGGGTATCCTGTGCCGCGAACGGTCGCTCGGGCGGCGCGGAGCCTGATGGGCCGGCACGGACCCGAGCAGCACGAGCAGGACGGGACTGCCTAGTGACGACGAGGGACCAGGTCCGGCGCACGGTGGGTTCGGAACGCGATGCCCGCGTCCCGGCCAGCGACGTGGCACCAGGCCTGCCCGAACGCCTCCTCGCGGCGCGAGAACGCAAGGGCGTCGATCTGTACCGCGCGGAACGCGATACCAAGATCCGGGCGCGGTATCTGGCCGCCCTGGAGCGTGGCGATTACCGCGAGCTGCCCGGTGCCGTGTACACGAAGGGCTTCCTGCGCAATTACGCGCTGTACCTCGGCCTCGACCCCGACGAGGTGCTCCTGCAGTGGCGCCGTGAGCGAGGCGCGCCCCAGGAACCGCAGCCGGTGATCGCCGTCCCGCGCCCGATCGCGGCTCCTCGCCGGGGCCTGACGTTCTCACCGAGCCTGATCGTCTTCGCGCTCCTCGTGGCGCTGGTGATCGGGTTCATGGTCTGGCTCGGCTTCCAGCTGCTGCGGTTCTCGAAGCCTCCGACGATCGCCGTCACCAACCCGGCCGTCGCCGTCCTCGAGGTCGATGAGGACGCCACGTCCTACCTCCTCGAGGGAGCCACGATCCCCGGCGGCTCCGTGACGGTCAAGACAGCCGATGTCGAGGCCCGCGCGAACGCCGATTCGGGCGGCCAGTGGGAGCTCAAGGTCGACCTGCGCCGAGGCGAGAACCAGTTCCGCATCACGGCGACCGATCCCGCGACTGGCAAACAGGCCGAGGCCCCGGTCGAACGCGTGATCACTGTCCCGTTCCGGGTGATCGAGGCACCCACCCTCACGGTCGACCAGCCGGCCGATGGCGCTACGTACGAGAACGGGGCCATACCGATCCAGGGCCGCACGGAGAACGCCGGCACGGTCGTCGTGACCGCCGCGTACACCGGCCCGGCGTCGACCGGTGGGAAGGCCCCGACGCCGCCGCCGCCGCGCAAGCCGGCTCCGGTCAGTGTCGCCGTGGATGAGGACGGCACCTTCAACGCCCCGCTCGAGCTGACATCGGGCAAGTGGCAGATCACCGTCACGGCGTCGAGCCCCGAGGGCAAGACCACGTCGCTCACCCGAGCGGTGACCGTCGCGTTCAAGGGCGTCAATCTGGTGGTGTCGATCGAGGGCGGCAGAGCATGGCTGAAGGTCTGGGTGGACGGCAAGCTCGATCCCAAGACGGGCACCGCCGGCAAGGTCCTGGGCAGCGGCAAGACGCTCAGCTTCACAGCCAAGGAGTCCATCGAGGTTCGGACCGGCTCGTCAGGCGTGACGAAGTTCACCCTCAATGGTGTGTCGCTCGGGTCGCTGGGCAAGAGCGGCGTCCCTCAGACGTGGCTCTTCGCGCCGCCAGATGAACCCGTCATGACCCAAAGGCGCTGACGCCTCCCCGGGTCGTGCCTTCGCATGCCGCCGACTGACGAGGACCTGCTGGGTCTCGCCCGGCGCATCGGGGCCGCATGTCGCGAGCACGGCGTGCGGCTCGGCGACGGTCGAATCATGCACCGGCGGGCTCGTCGGCCACGTGATCACTGAGGTACCGGGATCGAGCGACTACTTCGCCGGGGCGCTGGTCACCTACAGCAACGAGATCAAGATCGATCTGGCCGGTGTCTCACGGGATGTGCTCGAGGCCTATGGGGCCGTCTCCGCCCAGGTCGCGAAGGCGATGGCCGACGGCGCCCGCGGTCGTCTCGGGGTCGATGTCGCCGTCGCCGTCACCGGCGTGGCGGGACCCGACGGCGGCTCGGCGCCGAAGCCGGTCGGGCTGACGTATGTCGCGGTCGCCGACGGATCCGGCGACGAGGTCCGGCGCTTCGTGTGGGACAGCGACCGCAGCGGCAACAAACGACTGAGCGCGGCGGCCGCTCTGGAGCTCGTTCTCGAGCGACTTTCCGAGCGGCCCGCGTGACGCGTGACGCCGGCGCGATCGGGGCCGGTCTGACTCCCGCGCGTGACGCGCGGCCCATCCGTCCCGGTGAACGCATCCACGTGGTCGGCGCGGCCGGCGCCGGAGCCAGCGCCGCCGCGCTCCTGGCCACCCACGCCGGAGCACTCGTCACTGCCTGCGACGCCGGTGGTCCATCGCCCTACAGCGAGGCGCTGGAGCGCGCCGGGATCCGTCTGGTGGCCGGCCACGACCCGGCCCACGTCACCACGCGTCCGCCCCCGGATCGGCTCGCCGTCACCAAGGCGCTGACGGCGGTGGACCCCGACAATGCCGAGCTCCGCGCCGCTCGTGACCTGGGTATCCAAGTCGAACCCTGGCAACAGGTCGTCGCCGACGCGGCGGCCGACCGGACGCTCGTCGCGGTCGCTGGCACGCACGGCAAGAGCACCACCGCCGGCTGGCTCGTCCACCTGCTCGTCGGCGCCGGGCTCGACCCCTCGGCCTTCGTGGGCGCGCTGCTCCCCGCGGCGCTGACCGGCGGCGTCCCGGCGACGGCGCGAACGGGCAGGGGAGCGGCATTCGTCGTCGAGGCGGATGAGTACGCCGGGAACTTCGACGCCTATCGACCATCGATCGCCGTCCTCACGAGCGCTGAATGGGACCACCCCGACGTGTTCGCCGATGACGAGGCTGTGCGCGTCGCCTTCGCCACGTGGCTGGCCGGCGTGGCCCCGGACGGCTGGATCGTCGCCAACGTCGGTGATCCGGGAGTCGCCGCGGTCCTGGCACGCCTCGAGCTCCGCGACCGCGGCGTGCTGACCGTGGGCCTGGCCGATGCCCCCGGCGCAGAGGCGGCAACCGTCCTGGCGCGGATCGTCGCTGCCGACCCCCGTGGGACCACCCTCGAGGTCGAGGGGCTGGACGGCCAGGAAAGGGCGGTCACGATCAGGCTGCCCACAGCCGGGCGGCACAACGCCACCAACGCGCTGGGTGTGGCGGGCGCCGCGCTGCGACTCGGTGTGGACGTGCCAGACATCATCCGCGGGCTCGAGACATTCCCCGGCGTCGGGCGGCGGTTGGAGCGCAAGGGCGAAGTGGGTGGGATCGTCGTGTACGACGACTACGGCCATCACCCCACAGCGATCCGCGCGACGATCGAAGCAGTCCGCCAGCGCGAGCCGGGTCGGCGCGTCTGGGCGGTGTACGAGCCACTGACGTACCATCGAACGGCCGCGCTCATGCCCGAGTTCGCGGCATCGCTCGCGACGGCCGATGCGGTCGTCATCGCCGACATCTGGGCGGGCCGCGATCCGGACACCACGATCGCGTCCGCCGCCGGTCTCGCGGATGCCGTCGCCGCAGTGCGGTCGGACATCGCGGTCGCGGCCCCCGGCTCCGTCGACACCACGACCGAATGGCTGGCGGAAAACGTGGGGCCCGGGGACACGGTGCTGGTGATGGGCGGTGGCAATAGCTACCGGATCGCGACCGGACTGCTCGAACGGCTCGACATGGAGGCAGCCCACCGATGATCCTCGACCACGGGTCCGCCGCCGATCTCCTCGAGCGCTACGGCCGGGCCTGGCAGGAATTCGACGGGGACGATTGGACGGAGCTGTTCACGGAAGACGTCGAATACCACGAGGACCCCTTCGAGGCCCCGGTGGTGGGGCACAATGCGGTACGGGCGTACCTGCTCGAGGAGTCCGAGCGCCAGCAGGACGTCGAGTTCACCGTCGAGCGCCACTGGGTCGTGGCTCCGACGGTCCTGGCCGTCTGGCACGCGAGCTACGTCCGCCGATCGGATCTGGCCCGCGTCCGTTTGGCCGGCTTCTTGACCATGGAGATCGCGGACGACGGGCGGATCGCCCGGTTCCGCGAGTGGTGGCACCGACGCGAGTCGACCGCCTCGGGCTGACACAGGAGGAGATACATGGCAGGCGATGTCTCATTCGACGTCGTGAGCGACTTCGATGAGCAGGAGCTCCGGAACGCGCTCGACCAGGTCCGGCGCGAGGTCAGCCAGCGATACGACTTCAAGGGCGTGACCGTCGACCTGACGCAGAACAAGACCGAGCTGATCCTGGTCACCGACGACGAATACCGCGCCGCCGCGATCAAGGACCTGATCGAGTCCAAGGCGATCCGGCGCAACCTGTCGCTCAAGATCTTCGATTGGGGCAAGGTCGAGCCGGCCGGGGGCAACAAGGTCCGCCAGGAGATCACCCTGCGACGCGGCCTGACCGACGACGTCGCTAAGCGCATGACCAAGCTGATCCGTGACGAGTTCCCCAAGGTCAAGTCGCAGATCCAGGGAGATGCGGTCCGCGTATCGGGCAAGAGCAAGGACGAGCTGCAGAAGGTGATCACCCGGCTGCGCGAGCTCGACGAGCCGGTCCCGCTCCAGTTCCAGAACTACCGCTGAGGGTCGAGATGCCAGGAGCCCGGTTCGCGAGGGTCGTGATGATCGCGGTGATCGTCGTGATCGTCCTCGGCCTGGTCCTGTCGACCGTCGCGTATCCGCTCGCCTTCGGATGACCGACGACATCGCACCGCCGGCCGACCCGCGAGCGCCGAGCGACCCGTTGGCACCGGCCGACCCGGCTGCGCCGGGCGAGACGGTGGTGCCCAGCGAGCTTGTTGCACCCACCGATGCCGTGGAGGCACCCGAGGTCGTCGATGACGCCACTCACGAGCCGCCCGCCGATGACGCGACGGCCGAACCCGCCACCGATGACGAACTCGCCCCGGAGACGGCATCGGAGCCCGAGCCATCCGGACCGAAGACGGTCGGTCGGCTCGTCGCCGACGCACTCCGGGTCGCGGGTGTTCGCTATGCCTTCACCGTGCCGGGCGAATCGTTCCTCGGCCTGCTCGACGGCCTTCAGGACGCCGGCATCCGCGTCATCGCCACGCGCCACGAGGGCGGCGCGGCGTTCATGGCTGAGGCACATGGCAACCTGACGGGGCGGCCGGCAGCCTGTCTCGCCACTCGCGCGGTCGGATCGAGCAACCTGGCGATCGGCATCCACACGGCTCGCCAGGATTCGTCCCCGATGTTCGCGATCGTCGGCCAGGTGGAGCGGGCACATCGCGGGCATGAAGCCTTCCAGGAGATCGACCAGGTCGCCACGATCGGCGGGCTTGCGAAATGGGCCGCCGAACCGGCCGAGGCCGGCGATGTCCCGGCGGTCCTGGCCGAGGCGCTCCGCCAGGTCGGCGGCGGACGGCCGGGACCGGTGCTGCTGTCCTTCCCCGAGGACCTGCTCGATGAGGAGATGCCCGCCGAGACGCGGATCGCCCCCGACCGCAGCGCGCCGGGCCGCCCCACCGACGCCGAGATCCGCGACGTCATCGAATTGCTCGCCTCCGCCGAGCGCCCGGTCATCCTCGCCGGCGGCGGTGTCCTGCGGGCGCGAACATCGACCGACCTCCTGCGCTTCGCCGAACTCCTACAGGTCCCGATCGTCGCGGGCTGGCGACGGGCCGACGTGATCTCGAACGACCATCCGCTCTACCTCGGGATGGCCGGCTACGGCGCGGCCGCGAGTGTGCGCGAGCGGCTCCTCGCGGCCGACGCGATGCTGGTCATCGGCAGCCGGCTCAACGAGCCCACGTCATGGGAGGACACGATCCCTGGCGCCTCGACGACGTGGGCCTGGGTCGACATCGAGCCACATGCCCCGCTCGGACCACGCCCACCCGAGCTCACCGTCACCGGCGACGCGCGGACGTTCCTCCGCGCGGCGAACGAGCGCCTTGTGGGACGAGCCGTGCTCGATGCCGAGAAGGTTCGCCGCCGGCAGGCCAACAACGAGACGGATCGGGCGGCTTGGGAGGCCGCATCGACGGTCGATGCGGGCGGCGACGCCTGGAGCGGCCCGGGTGTGCATCCGGGCCGCGTGATCGCGACGCTGCGCGCGGTGCTGCCGGACGAGGCGATCCTGACGACGGACGCGGGCAACTTCGCCGGCTGGGCTGGTCGAGGCTTCCGTTTCCGACGGCCGGGTACGTTTCTGGGCCCGACGTCTGGTGCGATGGGCTACGCGGTACCGGCGGCCATCGCCGCGGCCCTCGTGCATCGGGACCGACCGGTGGTCGCCATCGCCGGCGACGGTGGCATGGCGATGACCATGGCCGAGCTCGAAACGGCGACACGGGAAGGGGCGCGAATCATCGTGCTCGTCTTCGACAACGAGCGATACGGGACCATCCGGATGTGGCAATCGCGACGGGGGAGCGGCGAGGGCGTGGGCACCGAGCTCGGCCCGGTGGATTTCGCGGCGATCGCGCGCGGCCTCGGGGCCCGAGGCGTGCACGTCGAGCGAGATGCGGATCTCGAGCCGGCATTGCGCCAGGCTCTCGCGGAGGAGCGCTCGACGGTCATCCAGCTCACCCTCGATCGGGCCTGGGTGTCGGTGGATCAGCCGGCCACCGCCTGACGACGGTTCAGGGCGGAAGCGTCGGGAGCGCCGCTTCGGCCGCCCGGATGCCGGCCCCGATCGCCGCGAGGGCCGCGCGGTGTTCGCTGACGAAAGCGGCTTCGATCGGAGCCGCGGCCTCCGCTCGCGCCTGCTCGTATCGCCGCATCGCATCTCGGCCAGGACCATCGCCACGCGACGCTCTTCGACCTGCAAGGCCATCAGCCCAGCCATCCGGCTCAGGTCGGCGAGCTGGCGGACGGATCGGTCTCGCAACTCGAACAGGAGGGTCCGACGGTCGAGCGCGTGGCCACCGGCGACGGGCTCGACGCACTCGCGCCACGCGTCCGTGGCACGCTCGGCGGCCGGCGAGGCCGCGATCTGCGCGTCCAGATCCAGCAAGGATGCCCGGATCGGCGCGAGCGCCCGTTCCCGAAGCCCATAGACGGCCTCGGTCTCGGCGTTCCGGCACCCGTGAGGCCCGTCCAACGCATCGCGATAGCCGTCCCGCCCGTCCACGACAGTCGGGCGCAAAGCCGCTAGCGCGACCAGGTTCGGGTCGGAGGCAGCCGATGGCTCGGGTAGCCCGACCGTTGTGGACACGCCGAAGCCCCAGCGTGACGCCCACGTGACCGGGTCGAGCTCCGCATCCGGGAACGCGGGCGGTGGCTCGACCCACGGCGTCCACACGAAGCCTCGGCCGGTCATGCATCGGGCGACAAGGATGGCCACGGCCTGGGCGCGTCGCCGGTCGGGATCGACGCCCGGCCGGTCCAGGGCGAGGACGCCGGCGACCGTCGTGGCGCTGACGTCACCTCGTCCTGACAGGACGCCAGCCGCGAGCACCAGGCCGCCGATGATGCCCAGGATCAGGGCCGCGTAGGCGGCTCTCACGGCAGCCAGGCGGACGAGGTGAGATACGAACCGCCGCGCCAGGCGCCGCCCTGGTAGAACGCCCCGTACCCGACAGCGCGGTACGACCCACTCCCGCAATCCGACACGGAGCCCATATCGACGCCCGCGACCCAGCCATAGGCGACCCCGGTGTTGTAGAGGTAGCCGGTATCGCGGCAGGTCGTCCAGCCTCTCGCGCCGTACCGTTGGATCAGGACGCGGGTGCGCAGCACGCCGACAGGCTGCGCCGCCCGATAGCCGCTGGTGCACGGCCAGCGATACGTCCGCGCGACCGCGTCCGCGCCACCGCCGGACTGCGCGCTGAGACCTGCGGCGAGATGCAGGCAGCCGTTCGTGGTCGAACGGAATGGCATCCCCGACGTTCCTCGCTGACGGTCCGAGAGGAGGACCCAGCGCGGTCCACCGAAGCCCTCGTCATAGATGCACAGGTACTTGACGCCGCTCGCCGGGTCCTCCCAGACCGTGCCCGGGACGCACGTTTCTGTGGGCGCTGGACCGGCGCCGGCCGCCATCGCGGCGGGCGCGCCCAGCATGACCAGGATCAGGGCGCCCGACAGCAGCAGACGCAGACCGACCATCGACGATCCTCCGTCGCCCGGCAGACGAGGCGGGATCGTCGTCGGAGACCGACAGCCTGCGGATCGAGGCTTATCGGAGCCTCATCAGGCGATGCACCCGCGGTCAGCGGGCCCGTGACGCGACGACCGAGAAGGACAGCGGGATCCGACCACGCTCTTCCGGGCAGCGCGTCGGCGTGACCACCCCACCAATCGACCGGGTGCTCGGCGACTTCGCCGATCGAGACGCCGGCCCGGAGCAGCGCCGTCACGACCTCGCCGATGGTCCAGGCGCGAGCGAACTTCCACTGCTGGGCATCGTCCGGGATGGACAGGCGGTCGATGTACTCGGGCGCCCACCCTTTCGACGCCTCCGGACCCGCGAAATAGTCGTAGTCCGTAGCGATCCAGCGGCCGTCGGGCCCGACATCGAATAGCCACTCGACCGGATGGCCGTCGAACATGACGAAGCGCCCGCCGGGGGCGAGCAACCGCGCGACGACCACCGCCCAGGCATCGAGGTCCTGCAGCCACATCAGCGCGCCGCGACCCGTGTACACGAGGTCGCCGGTCCCATCGAGCTCGGCCGGCGTGTCGAGCACATCGGTCTCGATCCAGCGTGCCGGCGCGTCCACCGCATCGCTCAGGCGACGCGCGAGCTCGAGCATCCGCGGGCTGAAGTCGATGCCCACGACCTCGTCGGCACCGAGGTTCCACAAGGACAGCGTGTCGCGGCCGCCCGCGCACTGCAGATGGATGGCCCGCCTGCAACGCCCGTGGAGATCGCCGATCAGGGCGGTTTCGATGGGGAAGAGGTTCGACCCGCCGCCGCGGATCAGCTCGACGGCTTCCTCGAACCAGCCCTCGTAGCGCTCCGCGGCTTCGTCCCACGCCGCGCGGTTGGCGTCGTGCATGACACGCGGGTCCGCTTCCTCCGCATTCGTGGCGGGTCGAACGTGCGGATCGCGCGCATGGTCCACGCGTCGGAGTCTAGGCTGGGCAATGTAGTTGACACCGCAACGACCTGCCTGTAGCGTATGGGGCAGCAAAAGGAGTCCCAACGCATGCCCGCGATCACCCCCGACGACATCGCCATCCTTCCCCGCGTCGCGACACCCGACCCGGCCATCGCCCATGAGCGGTCAGTCCGGAGCGTCACGACCGCCCCGCACGGTCTCGAAGGGGAGGGCTTTCCGGTCCGGCGCGCGTTCGCGGGCGTCGCGCTCGAGGACCTCGACCCGTTCATCCACCTCGATCAGATGGGCGAGGTCGAATACGCGCCCGGCGAGGCGAAGGGGACACCCTGGCACCCGCACCGCGGCTTCGAGACCGTGACCTACATGATCGACGGCGTCTTCGAGCACTCGGACTCGAACGGTGGCGGCGGCATGATCAGCAACGGCGATACCCAGTGGATGACCGCCGGCTCCGGGATCCTCCACATCGAGAAGCCGCCCGAGTACCTCGTCCGAAGTGGCGGCCTGTTCCACGGCTTCCAGCTGTGGGTCAATCTGCCGGCCGCCCAGAAATGGGCTCCACCGCGTTACCAGGATATCCGCGCGAGCGAGGTGTCGCTCCTGTCGTCGCCTGATGGTGGCACGCTGATCCGGGTCATCGCCGGTGATGTCGCCGGACACGCCGGGCCCGGGTCGACCTACAGCCCGATGACGCTGGTGCATGCCACGCTGAGCCCGGGGGCGCGTCTGTCGCTCCCGTGGCGAGCCGACTACAACGCCCTGGTCTACGTCATGAACGGTGACGGCACGTTCGGCAGTGACGGCCGTCCGGTCGGTACCGGGCAGCTCGCCGTCCTCGGCCCGGGCGACACGATCACGGTGGCGGCCGACCGGCACCAGGAGAGCCGCAGCCCGACGATGGACCTGCTGATCCTGGGTGGGCGGCCGATCCACGAGTCTGTCGCCTGGCTCGGCCCGTTCGTCATGAACACCCGCGAGGAGGTCCTCCAGGCTGTCGCCGACTACCAGGCCGGCCGGCTCGGCAGCATCCCGGCCGTCCACAGCGCGCCAACGCACCTCGTCGAGACGTCGTCACCTTCGACCGACGGCTGACCCGTTACCGGGCCCCGAGATGGCAGGGGCTCGGCTACAGTTCGTCGGTGCCCCCACGCTCAGTCCCCGACACGTCATGCCCTCGATGGTGTTGGGCACGACCATGACGGTGACGCCCCGGTCCCTCGCACCCCGCGCCGTGCCCCTCGCCGTCATCGCCGGTCTGTTCGTCGCCTCGCTCGCGATGCGGCCCCAGATCCTGGCGATCGGGCCACTGCTGCCGTTGATCCGCGAGGATCTCGGTCTGCCCGCGGGCATCGCCGGTCTGCTCACGACCATCCCGGTCCTGTGCATGGGCGTGTTCGCGCCGATCGGTCCTCGTATCGCCGCGCGGATCGGCGCGGCCACGGCGTTCGCGGTCTGCCTGTCGGCGATCGTCGGCTTCGGCGTGGCCCGCACATTCACGCCGGGCGTACCGCTCCTGCTGCTGGCCACGCTCGGCATCGGGATCGGCATCGGCTCGGCCGGGGCGATCCCCTCCATGATCGTTGCGCAACGGATGCCCAGCCGCCCAGCGCTCGGAACGGGTGCCTACGCCGGCGGCATCGTGGCCGGTTCGACGCTCGCGTCCGGGCTGGCCGTGCCGTTGGCTGTCGGTGGCGACTGGCGGCATGCCCTCCTCGTGATCTCCTTGCTTTCGCTGACGTCTCTCGTTGCCTGGCTCGTCCTCGTCGGTGTCGGTCATCGCGACCGGCCCACCGGTGCCGTCGCCCGGCGGCTGCCCTGGCGTGACCCGACGGCCTGGATGCTGGTCATCGTGTTCGGTCTCCAGTCGGTCCTGTACTACGGCGTGGTCTCGTGGCTCCCCAATGCATTCGTGGAGCGAGGCTGGGACGAGGCGACGGCCGGTGCGCTCATCGGCGTGTTCAACGGGCTCGGGCTGATCACGACCATCGGCCTGCCGCTGGTCGCCGATCGGCTCGGCAACCGCAGGGCCCAGTTGCTCGTGTCCTCGGCGACCGCGCTTCTCGCGCTCGTCGCCATCATCGGCGCCCCGGACCTCGCCTTCCTGTGGGTCTCCATCCTCGGGCTGTCGATGGGGGCCGTGTTCCCACTGGTGTTGACCCTGCCGCTCGATGTCACGGACGATCCCGCCCGCGTCGGCTCGGTCGCGGCCCTGATGCTCCTCGGCGGCTACGTCCTTTCGTCGGTCGGGCCAGTCGTGCTCGGCGCCGCCCGGGACGTCACGGGTGACTTCGGCGCGAGCCTGTGGATCCTCGTCGGGATCGCGATCGTGCTGGTGGCGTCGTGCCTGATGCTGTCACCGGAACGGCTTCGGCGGGGCATCCATCGCGAGGCCCTCGCCTGAATCGACCCCGACTCGCAACGTTCTCACTTTGTGAGGACAGCGGTTCCCAGGTTGCAATCCCGAGCGCGGTCAGGGAGAATGCCGCGCAGCGATGACCCTTCCCACCGCGCACCACCACTGCATGTGTCATGCCGCTGCCGAGCAGGGCAGGTGGTGTCGCTAGGCGTGCGCTTTCCCCGATAAGCCGCACGCCGGCCGAAACCCCCGAACCCCTGCAGACGGCAGGGGTTTTCGTTTTCCATCACGTCCATCCCCACCACCGAAAGGGACCCTCGTGACCACCCCGACATCGACCATCACCACCCAGGAACTGCGCGACCGACTCGATGACCCATCGCTGACGATCGTCGACGTCCGGCCGCTGGCGGCCTACAACGGCTGGCGCCTCGGGAACGAAGCGCGCGGCGGGCACATCCCCGGCGCGTCGGCATTCCCTGTCGATTGGCTCCGGACCGTCGACGAGCCCGAGATCGGCAGGTTGCTCGCCGGCAAGCGCGTCACTCCCGACCGCGACGTCGTGGTCTACGGCAACGGCGTCGACGATGCGCGCACGGTCGCCGAGGCGCTCGAGCGCTTCGGCATCCCCGGCGCACGCATCTACGCCGACGGGTTTGCGACCTGGGCAGCGGAAGCCGCCCTGCCGGTCGAGAAGCTGCCGAAGTACGAGAAGCTCGTCTACATCGACTGGCTGCGCCAGGTCCTGGCAGGGGAAACGCCCGAGGCGCCCCCGACCGGCGACTTCGTCCTGTTCCACGTCAACTTCGGGGTCCCGGAGGAGTACGCGGAGGCGCACATCCCGGGCGCGCTCTATCTCGACACCAACATGCTCGAGGATCCGGCCGACTGGAACCGCCGCCCGCCCGAGGAGCTCGATCGGGCGATCCGTGCGCTCGGCATCACCAAGGACAGCACGGTCGTCGTCTATGGCCGCGACTCCGAGGGTGACGCGAACGAGAAGTGGCCGGGACGACGGGCCGGCCAGATCGCCGCGACACGTGCGCTGATGATCCTGACCTATGCCGGAGTCGAGGACGTTCGGCTGCTCGACGGCGGATACGACTGGTGGGTCCGAGACGGCAACCCGGTCGAGACGATCCTGCGGGAGCCATCCCCGGTCGCCGACTTCGGAGCGGTGATCCCTGTCCGGTCCGAGGTCATCGTCGACATCGAGGAGGCGAAGCAGATCATCGCCGACCCCGATGGGGCGGCCCTCGTGAGCGTCCGGACCTGGCGCGAGCACACCGGCCAGGTGAGTGGCTACAACTACATCGGCCCGGCCGGCCGGATCAAGGGCGACGTGTGGGGCAATTGCGGGAGCGATGCCTACCACATGCAGCACTACCGGAACGTCGACAACACGATGCGGGCCTATCCGGAGATCACCGCGAACTGGACGGAGGCCGGCATCGTGCCCGAGAAGTGGGTCGCGTTCTATTGCGGCACGGGCTGGCGGGCCAGCGAGACGTGGTTCTACGCGCTGCTGCAGGACTGGCCACGTATCGCGGTCTACGACGGCGGCTGGTTCGAGTGGAGCCAGGATCCGACGAGTAACCCGATCGAGGTCGGCGTTCCCGACGTCGAGACGCCGAAGGACGTCTACGCGGCCTGAGACGCCCGTCGTTCGAGGACCATTGACGAGTCAGCGGAGGTGGCCACGGACCGGCTGAGGATCGGCCTCGTCGGCTGCGGGGATGTCGCGCGCCGGCATTACGTGCCAGCGCTGGCGGGCATGGCCGATCGTGTGCGTGTCGCGTCGGTCATGGACGCACGCCGCAATACCGCAGAGGCGCTGACGGGGGAGATCGCCGACTGGTCACCGGACGCGCGGGCGTTCGATGACCTCGAGACGATGCTCGCGACGGGCGGGCTCGATGCCGCCATCGATCTCGTCCCGGCGCCGCTCCATGGCCGCGTCAACCAGACCATCCTCGACGCCGGTGTCGCGCTCTACTCGGAGAAGCCGATCGCGTCCGACGTAGCCGAGGCCGACCGCCTGATCGAGACCGCACGACGGCAGGGCGTGCGCTTCCTTTGCGCGCCCGGCGAGGCCGTGACGAGTCGGGTGCGCTGGCTCGACGAGCTCGTCCGATCTGGGCGGTACGGGCGCGCCACGCTCGCTGTCGCGCACCACGCCGACCCGGGCCCCGCCGCCTGGCGCGAGTACACCGGCGACCCTCGACCCTTCTACCGACCGGGTGTGGGTCCAGTGATCGACCACGGGGTCTATCGGCTCCACCAGCTCACGACGATCCTAGGCCCGGTCGCGCTGGTCCAGGCGATGGGCGCCATCGGCGTCCCGACACGGGTGGTCCGCGGCGGGCCACTGACCGGGCAGCGCATCGACGTCACGACGCCGGATCACGTCCTGATCAACCTCGAGTTCGCGAAAGGCGCGTTGGGCCAGCTGTTGGCGAGCTTCGGCACGGCGGCGACCCGCGCTCCGTGGCTGGAAGTCCATCTCGAGACTGCGACCGTGAGCTTCGGTGGCCAGTCGTACGAGCACGATGCGCCGGTGAGCGTCTACGTCGACGACGACTCGCCCGCGGCGCGGGAGGGTTGGACGCATGGCGTCGACGTTCCGCGCGACGACGTCGGCGTCGTCGAATCGGGCGTCCGCCACTTCGTCGACGTGCTGGCCGGGGACGCCGAACCGGTGCTCACCGCCGAGCACGCACGGCATGTGCTCGACATCATCGTCAAGGCCTACGCGTCCATCGAGGACGGCGCCGCCCATCCGACGGAGACGACCTTCTAGCTGGTCAGGCCTGGCCGAGCAGGAAGAACGTTTCCATCGAGCCCTTGCCCTTGATCTCGACCTCGCCCCGCGACTCCAGCCGGAACCGGTCACGCAGCCGGTGCTCGACCGCGCCGGTCACCTGGATACGACCCGGGACGCCGGTCTGCTCCATCCGGCTGGCGACGTTCACGGTGTCGCCCCACACGTCGTAGATGAATTTCTTCGTGCCGATGACGCCGGCGACGACCGGTCCGGTGTGCATCCCGATCCGGAACTGGACGCCGAGCCGCGAGGCCGCCTCGTTGTGGCTCACGGCATGGGCGATCTCGAGTGCCACGGCGGCCATCCGCTCAAGGTGGTCGGGCTGCCAGATCGGCATCCCGCCGACGATCATGTAGGCGTCACCGATCGTCTTCACCTTTTCGAGCCCGCTCGCGTCGACCAGGCCATCGAAGACGCGGAACACCTCGTTGAGCAGGGTCACGAGCTCGGCGGCGTCCATCGTGCTCGACATGCTGGTGAACCCGACGATGTCAGCGAACAGCAGCGAGACGTCCTCATGGCGGTCGGCGATCAACCCTTCGCCCGCCCGCAGGCGGTCGGCGATCGGCTCCGGGAGGATGTTGAGGAGCAGCTGCAGGTTGACCTGGTTCGCGGCCTCGAGCTGACGCTGGGCCGTGATGTCGGTCCCATAGATGTTGGTGAACTCGAATTCGGGGACATCGACCGCGAGGAGCGCGTAGTCCCGTCCACGGCTGTGCGCGAATACCGACCGTCGCTCTCCCTCGCGCGCGGCCGTCTGGAGCTCGCCGCGCCAGGGCTCCGGGAGCGGCAGGCCCATCGTCCCGCCGAGCCCGTCGATCAGCTCCTGCGCCGCCGGGTTCACGTACACGAGGACACCGTCCATCGAGATGCGGAAGACCGGGTTCGGGTTCTGATCGGGGAACTTGGTGATCGCGCGCTGCGCGGTCACATCCGTGCCATACACGTTCGTGAAGCCGAGATCGGCCAGGCGCACGGCGAGCAGCTCGAAGGTCCGCGGTCCGACGCGGACGTCGATCGGGGCGTCGGACGTCATCAACAGGGTTAGCCAGTCGGGCGGGACACGCTGCCCGACCGCGAGCCCGAGCGCCTCGATGACCGGCTGGCTGGTGGCATTCGCGTAGATCAGCTCGCCGTCGTCGGTCACCCGCATCACCGGATGCGGGTTCGCGCCCGGGAAGAACTCGGTCTTGGGATCCGCCTGCGAAACCATCTCGATATCACGCCCTCCGGGTGATGACGGACGCATGCTACGGAACCGCGGGCCTTCCGGTCAGCCGTCCAGCCGCCAGACCTCGACCGGCTCGCTCTTGCCCTTCACTCGGATCGAGCCGAGCGACTGGCCACGGCGATCCCCGTCCAGCGCCTCCCAGGTCGCGCGCCCGACCACGATCTGTCCGGGCTCGGCGGCCGTCATGAGGCGGGCAGCCGTGTTGGTGGTGTCGCCGATCACCGCGAAGCTCCGCCGCTCGGCCGCCCCGACGTCGCCGAGGACCGCCGGCCCGGTGTTGATCCCGACGCGGAACGTGGGCCATCCCGGCCGGCTCGCGGCGATCGGCCCGGCGGCAGCCATGATGGCCCGGGCCGCACGGGCACCACGCGCGGCATGATCGGGCTGGTCGCCCTGGGCGTTGAAGATGGCCATGATGCCATCACCCGCGAAATGCTCGATCACGCCGCCGGCCGCGTCGATGGCGGGCACGACCGCCGCCCAGAACGCGTTGAGCATCTCGAGCACCTCGGTCGGAGCCCGCCTCTCCGAGAACGTCGTGAAGCCCGCCAGGTCCGCGAACAGCACCGTCACGGTCCGCTCCACGCCCGGCAGGGCCTCGCCCGGCGTCTCGCTGTGGCGGATCCGATCGGTCACGACCGATGGCAGGTACGGCTGGAACGACGCGTCGAGCCGGCGCAGCTCCTCGGCCGTGCCGGCCAACAGGGCGACCTCCTCGCTCGTGGCGCCTTCACTACGGAGCTGGTCGAGCACCGGGTCGACCGGACGCCCTTCGGCCTGCGCGGACGCCACGGCGGCGATCGCGCCGGCGTGCCAGCGGTCGATATTGGCGAGCGTTGCCTCGAGATAGAGGCCCCCGAAGGCCCCCGTCAGGGAGCCGCTGCGGCGGTATTCCTCGCGCGCCCCGAGCGCGATCAGCCCGAACGCCGCGAGCATGAGCACGTGCCATTCCCACCAGCTCAGCTGCCAGTTGCGGCTGACGACGACCGCGATCATGGCCTCGGCCAGCAGGACCAGGGCCACGGCGATCGTCAGCAGGATCGTCCCGCCGCGCTGGCGGTAGAGGCGATAGGTTCGCAGCGACGCGAACGCGTACAGCCCGATGGAGATCACACCCAGGGCCGCAAGGAGCCCGACACCCTCTGTCGCCGGCGGTGGCCCGTCGAGCGGGGGCAGATTCGCAAGGGACAGGACGCCCCACAAGGCCATCAGCCCCAGCAGGCCGGCGAGGATCACGGGTCGAGCGCGGAGGACGCTCTGCGCGCCCGGGCCCGCGATCACGCTCGTCGAGGCGGCCGCGAAGATCGACGCGAGGCCCAGCCCGACCGGCGTCGCGATCGAGAATCCCGCATTCGGCTTCTCGACGAGGACACCGGGGGTCGCGAGCGCATGGAGGCCGAGGAACCCGGCGGCCGACAGGAAGGCGAAGGAGATCAGGACGAGTCGCGCGTCGCGATACCGCCCGGCGGCGACGTTGGTGACGTAGGCGAGGGCGACGCTGACCGCCGCCGTGAGCAGCACGATCCAGAAGTGGGCGGGATGGTGCTCCCACTCGAGGTCCAGCTCCGGCCGGAAGATGAGCATCGCGAGGCCGATGAGCGGCAGCGCGACAGCGACCGGCACGACCCACGGCACGTCGCCCGGTCGCTCCGTTCCAGTCGCCGAGGCGTCGGTCGCCATCACCGCAGCATACGACCGGTGTCCGTCCCGACTCGAGCCTCCGGCATCATCAGGTCGTGACGGAACCGATCCTCAGCGTGCGGGCACTGAACCGTGCCCTGCTCGCGCGCCAACTGTTGATCGAGCGGGCATCGCTGCCCATCCCGGACGCGGTCGAGCAGGTCGGCGGCCTCCAGACCCAGTACGCCCCGTCGGGCTATGTCGGGCTTTGGACGCGTCTGGCGGACTTCCGTCGGGAAGCGCTCACCGAAGCCCTCGAGGATCGGTCGGTGATCCAGGCGACACTGATGCGGGTGACGATCCACGTCGTTTCCCGACGGGAGTACTGGCGATATGCACTGGGCGTCCGGGAGGCACGGCGGGAGCAATGGCGACGCACGTTCGGTCGCGCGACCGGGACGCCGGAGGCCGAGATGGAACGCTCGGCTGCACAGGTGCGCACCGCCCTGCTCGACGGTCCGCGGACCGTGAAGGAGCTCGGTGACCTGGCCAAGGGCTTCGTGGGCACGAGAGGCCTGTGGGTCGACCTCGTCCGTGTCCCGCCGGGAGGGACCTGGGAGCGGCGCAAGGCGGATCGCCTCGGGCTCGCCGAGGATTGGGTCGGCCCTCCGGATGTGACGGAGGGGCAGGGACTGACCCACCTCGTCCGGGCGTACCTCCGCGCGTTCGGTCCGGGAAGCTGGAGCGAGATCGCGTCGTGGGCGGGGATCACGGCGAGCGTCGCGAAGGCGTCCGCGCGCCGAGCTCGACCTTCGGCGGTTCCGTGATGAGCAGGGTCGTGAGCTGGTCGACCTGCCTGACGCTCCCTTGCCCGGCCCGGAGATGCCCGTCCCTGTCCGGTTCCTGCCGCACTGGGACGCCAATCTCCTGGTCCATGCTCGGCGGACGGGGCTCCTGCCTGAGCCACTCCGGCCGCGCGTCTTCTCCACGAAGAACCCATTCTCGGTCGGGACGTACCTGGTCGATGGTTCTGTGGCCGGTGCGTGGTCGCTCCGAGACAGCCGCATCGTGCTCGATCCCTTTGTGGAGACATCGGCGGGCGTGCAGCGCGAGATCGATCGGGAGCGGGAAGCGCTCGAGGCCTTCCACGCCTGACGAGGTGGCCCAGGTAGCGCCCGCGAACCGCCGGTGGTCCGATGCATACTCGCGGCATGCGTTTCACCACCACGCTCGACTCGGCCGGCAAGACCGCGGCGGGATTCCGCGTCCCGCGGGAGGTCGTCGAGGCGTTGGGCAAGGGCAAGCGGCCACCGGTGATCGTCACCATCAACGGCTACTCGTACAGGAACACGGTGGCCGTCTACGGCGACGAGTACCTGATCGGCGTGGCTGCCGAGCATCGGGGTCCCGCCGGTGTGACGCCGGGCGACCTGATGGAGGTGGACCTCGAGCTCGACACCGCGCCCCGCGAGGTCGAGGTCCCCAGCGACTTCGCCGAGGCACTCGATGCTGCGCCCGACGCCAAGTCGGCGTTCGAGTCGCTGTCCTACAGCAACAAGCGTCGGTTCACGCTGTCGATCGAGGACGCGAAGACGGCGGAGACCCGACAGCGCCGGATCGAGAAGTCGGTCGCCCAGCTCCGGGAAGGTCGGACCTAGGCGATCTGGCGTCGACTCAGGCGACGACCCGACGCATCATCCACGAGTCGCGGGCGAGGACCACCGCCAGCAGGATGATCAGGAAGCCGTTTACGGGATGGAGCGCCGCGACGGCCGGTGACGACTCGCGCATCACGACCAACACCGACTGCAGGATGAACAGCCCGAAGATGACCGCCGCCAGGATCGCCACGCGGCGGCCCATGCCGCCCAGCAGCCCGAGGACCAGCAGGACGATCGGGAAGATGCTCAGCGTGTAGCCGACGTCGCGATGCGTCGCGAAGACGGTCGGCGACTCGAAGACTCCGCGGCCGGCAAGCCAGACTTGGACGACGAGTGCCGCGACGAAGATCCACGCGATGACGGCATGGAGCTGACGCGCGATCGGACGCATCCTTCACCCTCTCTTCCCGGACAGCCCCGGTATCGGCGATCAGCCTAGCGCGTAGGCGTCGAGAGGAAGAGGTGCCAATACACCCAGCCGTCCTGCTGATCAGACGCGTCGTCGATGACCTCGAGCCCCTCGGCCGCGAGCCACTCGAGGACCCTGGGCCGGCCCGGATAGTAGTGGTAGCCGGCAGTGTCGTCCTCGATCACCTCACCGCGGACGGCCGGTATGCCGAGGTCGCGGTTCTCCCGCCAGGCGGTCTCGATCTCCTCCTCGTCGATCTCCTCGACCGTGATGTAGAGATTGCCGCCGGCGCGAACGGCTCGACGTAGGTTGCGGATGACGACCGGCCAGTCCTCGGGTGGGATGTTCTCCATGGCATCGACGGCCATCGCGGCATCGAACACGCCGTCGAACGCCATCTCCTGCAGCCCCAGCTCGCGGAGGTCCTCCGCGAGGTTCCTCTGGCGAGCCTGCTCGAGCATGCCGGCGGACTGGTCGATGCCGACGACGCGCCGACCCGCGCCGCGGATCCTCGCGAAGTACTGACCCGTGCCACACGGCGCGTCGAGCACGACGCCGTCGACTGGGCAGGTCGCCACCAGGCGGTCGATGAACGTCGCATGCATCGTGGTCGGATACGGGTTCGCGTCGTACTCCGACGCCTCGGCGTCGTACTCCGCGCGCACCGCGTCCCGGCGCTCGTGCAACCAGGCAGTCCGATCCACGCCGGCAGTCTATGGGTAGGCTGTCGCGGTGGACCTCATGCCCTACGCCGACGCCGATCTGTGGCTGACGCGCGCCCTTGAGACCGACGATCGCGTGATGGCCGAGCTCGGTGGACCGTGGCCGGCGGAAGCGATCCCGCGCATCCACGAACGTCGGCTCGAGAGCATCGGCCGCGGTACGTGGTGGTTCACGCTGGTGCCGTCGCCCGGCGATCTACCCGTCGGCATGTTGGGGATCTTTGGCTCGGAGCACGACGGACAGGCGATCAGCGAGGCCGGCTGGTCGGTCCTGCCGGAGCACCAGGGTAGGGGATACGCGAGCGCCGGCCTCGCGCTGCTGCTCGAGCGAGCGCACGCCGACGGCCGCTGGGGCGCGATCCACGCCTTCCCGGGCTCGACCAACGTGGCCTCGAACGCGCTCTGCCGGAAATTCGGGTTCGACCTTGTCGGGCAGGAGACCGTCGATTACGGCGGCCGCCGGCTGCGGTGTAACCACTGGTTGCTCGACGCACCCGATACGTCATCGATACGCGGGCCTGCCTAACCCTTGCGAGCGCAGTTCGTCGTTCCGTGGCATCGTTGCGTCAGCAACGACACAGCCAGGGAGGTCGAACGATGACCGATGTCAAGGACTGGGAAGACCAGCTCATCGCCGAACTGCGGGCCAACGATGGGAAGGTGACGAGCGGACCGCTCGCGGGTCATCCGCTCCTCGTCATGTCCAGCCGAGGCGCCCGGACGGGAGAGGGTAGGCGCGCGATCCTGACCTACCATCGAGACGGCGACGACTACATCGTGGCCGGCACGGCCGGTGGCTCCAAGAAGGACCCCGCATGGATCCACAACCTCAAGGCCGAGTCGGACGTTGACATCGAGGTCGGCAAGGCGCAGTTCGACGCGAAGGCCTCGATCGTCCAGAACGACGCTGAGCGACAGCGCTTGTGGGACGACCACGTCCGCGCCCTGCCGTGGTTCGCTGACTACCCCGCGCAGACGGGCCGGGTGATCCCGATGGTTCGCCTCACGCCCACGAAGTAGCACGTACCGGTCCAGGCATTCCTGGGCACCCGGGGTTGACATGGCGACTTCATAACCATATGGTTATGGAGCGATGCCACAGAACCAGCTCGACGCCGTCTTCGGCGCTCTCGCCGACCCCACCCGCCGCGCCATCCTGGCCCGACTCGCGGATGGGGATGCGTCGGTCCTCGAGCTGACGGCACCGTTCAACGTCTCCCAGCCCGCCATCTCGAAGCACCTCCGGGTGCTCGAGTCGGCGGGCTTGATCTCGCGTAGCCGGAAAGCCACAGCTCGGCTCAGTCACCTGGAGGCGGATCCCCTCCGAGAGGCGACCGAGTGGCTCGTCGGCTACCGGGAGTATTGGGAGGAGAGTCACGAACGACTGGACGCGCTGCTCGCAGCGCTCCAGGTCGACCCACGAGAAAGGAAGTCCTGATGTCTGCGACACGGATCGATGCCCCGGCCGGTGTCCCCTTCATCGATATCACCCGGGAGTTCGACGCTCCCCGCGATCTCGTCTTCCGTGCCTACACGGACCCCGACCTGCTCGTGCAATGGCTGGGTCCGCGCCAGTACACGATGACTATCGATACTTATGAGCCGCGCGACGGCGGGAGGTGGCGCTACATCCACAGCGATGCCGACGGCAACGCATGGGGGTTCCATGGCGTGTTCCATGGCGAGCAGACGCCGGACGGGATGCTGCAGACCTTCGAATTCGAGGGGGCGCCCGGCCACGTCGCGCTCGAATCGCTCACCTTCGAGGAGCGGGACGGCAAGACGACCGCCCGCACGCACTCGGTCTATCAGTCGGTCGAGGCGCGCGACGCGATGGTCGAGAGCGGGATGGAAGGCGGCGTCAATGACGGCTTCGACCGCCTCGACGAGCTGCTGGCCAAGCTCCGCCAGCCGGTCGCCTGACGTGGACTACAAGCTCGAGCTCGTTCCGATCCCGGTCGCCGACGTCGATCGGGCGAAGGCGTTCTACAGCGACAAGGTGGGCTTCGTCGTCGACGTCGACCACCAGCCGAACGAGGAGTTCCGGATCGTCCAGCTGACACCGTCAGGCTCGGGCTGCTCCATCATGGTGGGGAAGGGGGCCATCAAGACGGCCCCCGGCTCCGTCCAGGGATTGCAGCTCGTCGTGGAGGACATCGAGGCCGCTCATGCCGAGCTCACCGCACGCGGCCTCGACATCGGTCCCATCCGGCACTTCGAGAATGGTGAATGGTTCGACGGGAAGGGCGGACGGTGGAACTCCTTCGCCTTCTTCGACGATCCGGACGGCAACGGATGGGCCTTGCAGGAGCGTGGATGATGACCGACCGAGAACCGATCGAGACGAGGAACCTCGACATCTACGGAGACGCGACGCTCCCGTGGAGCCGGCCCCGCGGCATCCTCGATGCCATCGACTCGTCGGCGATGATCACGTGGTTCCTCGGCACGACGGGCTCGAGCGGTCGCCCGCACGCGGCCGGGGTCGGCGCCATGTGGGTCGACGGCGACCTCTACTTCACGAGCAGCGACACCACGAAGAAGTCGAAGGACCTCTCGGCGAACCCGTTCGCGTCGATCGCCGTCAGCCTCGACGGCATCGACCTCGTCTTCGAAGGGAAGGTCGAACGCGTGACCGATCGATCCACACTCGAGACGGTGATAAAGAAGTACGCCGATGGCGGCTGGCCGGCGACCGTCGATGGAGACGCCGTGACTGCACCGTTCAGCGCACCGAGTGCCGGGCCTCCGCCGTGGAAGCTGTATCGCCTGGCATTCGAGCGCGTGATCGGCGTCGCATCGGCCGAACCGAACGGCGCCACGACCTGGCGGTTCGCCTGAAGGCGCGTCGCGATCGCTGACCCGACGGTCCGGCGCATCGCATCCGCCGATCTGACTGCTCAGGAGCTCGCGGGTATCCGTGAGCTCCTTTGGGCCGCCTTCGCCGACGACGAGGACGGCGGGTTCACCGAGGCCGACTGGGACCATGCGGTCGGGGGCATCCACGTCATCGCCGAGGAATCCGGCCGCGTCGTCGCGCATGCGTCGGTCGTCGAGCGATCCATCCAAGTCGGCGACCTGGCGTTGCGGACCGGCTACGTGGAGGCTGTGGCGACCGCCCCTGACCGGCAGGGCAGCGGTATCGGCACGAACGTGATGGACGAAGCCGGCAGGATCATCCGCGACGGCTTCGAGCTCGGCGCTCTTGGGACCGGTGCTCACCGGTTCTACGAGCGCCTGGGCTGGGAGACATGGCCAGGCCAGGCGTTCGTGCGCACGCCTCAGGGACCCGAGCGGACCCCGGATGACGAGGGTTTCATCATGGTGCTTCGGACGCTATCGACGCCCCGCCTTGACATGAGCGCGGCGATCACCTGCGAGTGGCGGCCGGGCGATGTCTGGTAGCGACTGGGTCTTCGCGTCGGCGGCGTCGCTGGCTGAGGACATCCGCGCAAGAAAGCGCTCGTCGGTCGAGGTCGTTACCGCCGTCCTGGACCGCATCGACGTGGTGAACCCGCGGATCAACGCGGTAGTCCATCGCATAGACGGCGTGCTCGAGGCCGCGGAGGCAGCGGACGCTGCCATGGCCGCTGGCGTCCCGACCGGTCCGCTGCATGGGCTGCCGTTCACGATCAAGGACTCGTTCGACACCGCGGGTGTCGTGACGACGGCGGGGTCGGTGGGCTGGCGGGACCGGGTACCAGCGGATGACGCGACGGTCGTCGCGCGCCTTCGCCGCGCCGGGGCGATCCTCGTCGGGAAGACGAACACACCGGAGTTCACCTGGTCGAACGAGACCGACAACGATGTCTACGGCCGGACCTCGAATCCCTACGACCTCGCACGTACGCCAGGAGGGAGCAGTGGCGGATCAGCGGCGATCGTCGCGGCCGGGGCATCGCCGTTCGACATCGGCAGCGACACGGCGGACAGCATCCGCCAGCCTTCGCACGTCTGCGGGGTGGCCGGAATCAAGCCCACGAGCGGGCGTGTCCCGAGGACCGGGCATTCGCCGGCCTTCCACGGCCTCTTCCAGGCTTTCACCCAGCTCGGACCCATCGCTCGCCGCACAGAGGACCTCGAGCTCATCCTGCCGATCATCTCTGGGCCCGACGGTGTCGACCCGTTCATCTATCCGGTGCCTCTCGGCGATCCTCGCGCCGTGCGCGTGCGGGCTCTGCGCATCGCGACGTTCAGCGACAACGGCGTCATGACCCCGACGGCCGAGACCGTCGACGCCGTTCGCGCCGCGGCGGCCGCGCTGGCTGATGCGGGCGCCTCGGTCGAGGAGCGCCGACCACCCGGGCTCGACGAGGTCGTCGAAGCCCTCGAGTCGATGATCTCCGCCGACGGCCACGCCTGGCTGAGCCGCCTGATCACCGGAGCGGGCACCCCCGGACACGGCTCGTACGACACCCGCGGCTGGGTGGAGTTCTCGGACCCGCTGCCGGGCGACGAGCTGACCGCGATGGTCGAGCGGGCCGACGCCGTGCGGTCGAGGATGCTTCGCTGGATGGCCGATGTCGACGTCATCGTCTGTCCGGCCATGCCCCAGCCGGCGATCCGGCACGGCGGAAGCAACGATCCATCCTTCGGCGACACGTACAGCGATGTCCACAACCTGACGGGGTTCCCGGCGGTCGTGGTCCGCGGTGGCACGGCGCCGGGCGGACTGCCGATCGGCGTCCAGCTGGTCGCCGGCCCGTGGCGCGAGCACGTGGCGCTCGCCGCGGCGCGCGTCGTCGAGGAGGCATCTGGCGGTTGGCAGCCGCCTCCGCTGTGACACGCCCGGCGTAGGCTGTCGACATCGATGTTCGAGCAGCTCGACTACGTCTACATGCCCAGTCGGGACGTCGCGGCGGACCTCGCGTACTTCACTGACGTTCTTGGCGGGCGGTGCGTCTTCGCGATCGACTCGATGGGGACGCGCGTCGCGATGGTCGAGCTGACCGACCGACCGCCGCGCCTGTTGCTGGCTGGGCACCTCGAGGGCGAGACGCCGGTGCTCGTCTATCGGGTCGACGACATCGCGAGCGCCGGTGAGGAGCTGCGCGGCCGTGGCTGGAAGGAGGGCCACAGCCTCGAGATCCCGCAGGGGCCCGTCCGTTCGTTCACCGCCCCCGGTGGACAGCGCTTGGCGATCTACGAGCTGACGCGGCCGGGCGTCGAGGCGAGCTTCGAGGGACGACGCGAGTTCTGAGGGGCGATCCGCCGATCAGGCGGGAGTGGCCTCATCGGATCTTGGCGGGATGCCGGAATGGACCCGCCGCCGGAGGCGCGTGACATCGGCACGAACGCCTTTCCGGCGTGATCTGCCGGACCCAGACCACGCCACCTTCCCACTTCGGTACCTGCTCGAAGGCGATCAGGTAAGGCCACACGACCGATGCAGGGCGGTCGATGTCGATGGTCTCGCGAAGCTCGAATGCGGCGAACGGGTTGCGCATCCGCGGACTATGCCTCCCAGCGCACCGGCAACGAGCGGGGTTTCCGGAAGACCACGCCGGTCGGGGGTGTCGCGCCATCGTCGATACGGAGGCCGGGCCAGCGCTCGAGCGCGATCTCCAGGGCGACCTGGGTCTCGAGGCGGGCTAGGTGCAGGCCGACGCAGGCGTGCGGGCCCTGGGCGAAGGCAAGATGCGTTCGGGCGTTCTCCCGGCGGAGGTCGAACCGGTCCGGGTCCGGGAACGTGGCTGGATCCCGGTTGGCAGCCGTGAGCGACACGATGACGAGGTCGCCACGGCGGATGGTCGAGCCGCCCAGCCCTACATCGACCGTCGCGTATCGATCGACTCGGCCGGCCGCCGGCTCGAGCCGGAGTGATTCTTCCACGGCATTCGCGACGAGGGCGGGCTCGGCCCGGACTGCTTCCAGGGCGCCCGGCGTCGTCAACACGTGCCAGAGGAGCGAGGTCGTCATGCCCTCGCTCGTTTCGATCCCACCGAACATCATGACCGCGGCGTTGGACACGATCTCGCGACGGGACAGCGTGGCGGTCGCGTCGGCAAGGACGCCACTCCCGTGATCGATCGTGCCACCGACGTGGCCCTCGAGGGCCGCCACCGCCGCGGGCGCGCGCTCGCCGACCTCCCCACCCGCCGACACTCGGTCGACGGCCCCGACGATCTCGTCATACCAACCGAGCACGACGGATGGCTCGACATCGAGGAGTTCCAGGGCCGTGGCCACGACGCGAACCGCCAGCGGGCCAGCGAGGTCACGGCGGATCTCTGCACGACCGCGCGGTCGCAGACCGTCGATAAGGTCCAGCGCCTCCCCGTGCACGCGATCCGCGAACTGCTCCAACACCTGTGGCCGGCGGAACGCGGCCGCGAACGGATCGCGATGGCGGCGGTGCTCGTCGCCGTCGAGAGAGAGCATGCTCGGGCCGACGACGCGCGCCGTGGAGAAGCGCGGATCGTCGACCGTGAAACGCTCGGCGTCCCGCATGACCTCGATGCAGAGATCGCGGCGCGTGACGAGCCAGCCATCGAGCACCGGAACCCAGGCGACCGGCTCGCGTTCGCGCAGGGTCGACAGGACGTCGTATGGCTCGGCGTCGAGCTCGGCCAGGGTGATGTCCGCGCCGAGACCGGCGCGTTCGGGCGTCGACGTCATGCCCCTGACTCTACGCCCGACGCGGCGGAGGCCGTCCCCGCCCGGCGCGGGCGCCGCCATCGGGACATCCATCCCTTGCAAATCCGTCGTACCTTTGGCCGATGAGGTCGGTGCGTGCGCAACGGTTCGTGGGCCTGCTGCTGGCAGGTCTGCTGGCCCTTGCCGTCGCCCCGACGGCGGTCGCCGCGCGGACGACGAGCTTCCACCTGGATCTCGGTCGTCGTGCCGATTACGTCGCGCAGACGAACCTCGTCCAGTGCGTCGGCGCGAGCATGCAGATGATGCTCAACATCATGAGCTCGCGGAACGACCGCTCCGCGGCGACCCAGCTCGAGCTTCAGAGGCTGGCGCGCGCGTGGAGCGGTCCGTCGCGCAATGGTCGGATCCGCGCTGGGGCCAGCGTCCGCGGCTGGGCGAAGGGGCTGACGATGGTCGGCGGCGGTCCGTATCAGGTCGTAGGCGCGACGAGCATCGACAGGGCGCTCCTGATGGCTGCGAGGGCTATGCGCACGACCGGTCGTCCCGTCGGTCTCCTCGTCTGGCGCGGCCGGCACGCCTGGGTCATGAGCGGCTTCCGCGCATCGAAGGACCCGCTGCTGCCCGGCGCGCGGGTCACGCAGGCGATCGTCGAGGACCCGTTGTACCCATACGGTGGTTCCAGCACCTGGGGACGCAGCCCGCGACCGGGCGAGGCGCTGTCGATCTCGGAGTTGGGACGCCAGTTCGTCCGCCGCCGGCAGTCGACGCTGAACCCGACCCTCTCGAACAAGTACGTCATCGTCATGCCGTTCGAGATCCACCCGCGCATCATGCGGCTGCATGGGCTTCCTGCGACGACTGTTTAGCGGTGAGAGGGCCGCACCCGCGGCCCCGCCCGCCGACAGTGACGCGGACCCCGCGCCGCCGGCTGATCCTGGATCCGCCGACGCTGAGGAGCGCGCTCGAGAGCTCGAGCTGCTTCGCGAGGAGCAGGAGCGTCACGACGACCTGACCAGGCGCCAGCTCCGCTACGCGGAGTACGCCTGGGAGCCGCCGGAGCAGGGCGGCGATCGACGCGCCGACGACACTGACCGCGGAGGCGACGGCTAGATCAGGCCACTCGCCCGATCGAGCGCCTGGAGCAGCTCGTGGGCAGCGAGCTCGATCTCCTTGTGGCGCCACTCGGCCGCGCGGAAGTGGCACGCGATGATGCCCGACCGGTGGATCCGCCGGAAGTCGCCGAACACGAACGCATAGCGCGCCTTCGTCTCGTCCGTGGCCCCGACCGTCAGCCCGAGGTGCCACTCCGCGTACTCGTTCCAGGAATGGCGGTCGAGATAGCGATTCTCGTCGTCCGTGCTGGGCTGCGCCTCACCCCAGTCGCTGTCAAGGACGTACTGGCGAGTGCGGATCAGGCGTTCTGCCCGCACGACAGCCCCTTCGTTCACGACGTATCTCGCCATCTGGCCACGAGTATGCCCCTCGCGGCCCGCTACCATCGAGGGGATGGATGCTTCGCCTCTGCCCGGCGCGATCGCCGGTCTGCCGGTCCCCCAGGACGATGCGTCCCGAGCCAGCTGGCACTGGGCGCAGCGCGCGCTGCCTCGATATCTCCTCCGGCACTCGGTGCGCTCGTATTGCTGGGGCGCGGCCATCGGTGCGTGGGAGGGCTGGACAGTGGATAGCCGAGTCCTCTGGTGCGCTGCCCTGTTCCATGACATCGGGCTGACGAGCATCGCGCGGAACACGATGTGCTTCGAGGTCGAGGGTGCCGAGCTGGCGCGCCGGAACCTCGTGCGGTTCGGGATGGACCCGGAGGCCGCGGATCGCGCGGCCGTAGCGATCATCCTGCACATGCAACCGGGCGTGATGCTGGCCGACGGCGTCGAGGCGGTCCTGCTCGACCGGGGAACGGCGATCGATGTCCGCGGCGTCGATGTCGAGCTCGTCGAGCGCCTGCGCGCCACGGTCACCCGCAAGTTCCCGCGCGGCGCGTTCGACCGGCACTTCCTACGGGCCATCGAACGCGAGGCGGCTCGGCGACCGGAGTGCCAGAGCGCCGTGCTCCTCAAGGAGACCGACCTGGCCGGCTGGATGGAGCGGTCGCCGTGGGCGGCCGAGGCGACACGGGTATGACCACGTATCGCGCTCCAGGCGCCGTCTTCACGGAGCGCGAGCACACCGTCCCACTCGACCACGACGACCCTGGCGGCCCGACTATCACGGTATTCACGCGTGAGGTCGCGGCACCCGACGGGCTCGATCGACCGTACCTCCTGTTCCTCCAGGGCGGTCCGGGCTTCGAGGCGACGCGGCCGACCAGCCCGCCGAGCGGCTGGATGAAGCGCGCGCTCCTCGACTACCGGGTGCTGTTGCTCGATCAGCGGGGGACCGGCCGGTCGACGCCGGTGGGTCCGGCCATCCCCGGTGACACGCCGGGCGCACAGGTCGAGTACTTGACCCACTTCCGCGCCGATTCGATCGTCCGAGACGCCGAGCGGATCCGGAGCGAACTCGGAGTCGAGCGGTGGAGCATCCTCGGCCAGAGCTTCGGCGGCTTCACGTCGATGTCCTACCTTTCGGCGGCCCCAGAGGGCCTGTCCGAGGCATTCATCACCGGCGGGCTGTCGCCGATCGGGCGACCCATCGATGACATCTACGGGGCCACGTACCGCCGCCTGCTGACCTCGAACCGCCGCTACTTCGAGCGCTACCCGGACGACCGCGGGCGGATCCGGGACATCCTTCGGCGGCTGGACGATGAGGACGTGCGTCTGCCCTCGGGCGATCGATTGACGGCGCGCCGATTCCGCCAGCTCGGGCTGTGGCTCGGGGACAGTGCAGGTTTCGAGCTGCTGCACCACGTCGTCGAGCTGCCGTTCGGGTCGGCCGCCTTCCTGCACGACGCCGATACCGGCGTCCAGTTCGATCGGAACCCGATCTACGCGACGCTCCATGAGTCGTCATATGCGGACGGCGTCGCTACGCGCTGGTCCGCCGAACGGCTTCTGCCCGACGCGATCGAGGCCGAGGGCCTCATGACGGCGGAGCACGTCTACCCGTGGATGTGGGAGGACTACGGCGGTCTGCGCGGCCATCGAGAGGCGGCCGACGTCCTCGCGGAGCACGCCTGGCCGCGTCTGTACGACGCCGACCGGCTTCGACGAAACGAGGTCCCGGTCGCGGCGACGATCTACGTGAACGACCTGTACGTCGAGCGGGACTTCGCCGAGGAGACGGCCGCCACCATCCGCGGTATCCGCGTCTGGGAGACCGACGAGTTCGAGCACAACGGGCTGCGTGCAGACGGCGAGAAGGTGCTCGGCCGGCTCATCGACCTCGCCCGGGGGCGCGCCTGATGGCCGCGAAGGCCGCCGACGCCGCGGACAAGGACGAGGGCCTGCGACGGCTCGGTGGCGGGCGCTGGCAGACGCGTGACGAGCGCTTCACCATCGAGCCGCAGTCGGGTACGTGGGCGATCGTGGACGCCGAGCAGACCGATGACCTGGGGCTGCCGCTGGTCCGCGGACCGTACAAGAGCCTGAACGCGGCCAAGGCTGCCATCTCCGTGGCGCGTGAGGAGGCCGCGCCACCATCGCCGCTCAAGGACCGACGAACGGCCGCTTCTCCCGAAAAGACCGCCAAGGCGACATCGAAGACGGCCACCCAGGCCAAGGCGAAGGAATCCGAGGAGCCGGAGGAACCGCGCTGGTTCCGCGATCTCGAGCCCGACGATCGACGCCGCGCGGCACGGTTGATCGAGCGCCTGACCGCCGCCGGAGCGGCGGACGCCGAAGGGATCGTCCGCCGAGATCTCGTCGGGGAGGTGCCGGCGATCGCCGCATACGCGGCCCAACAGGCGATCGAGGCGCTCGGCGATGACCCGTCGGTGGCCGATGTGGTCGACGCACTGAGCGACGGGCGGGACGCGGCACTCGGCGTCCGCTGGCGTCTGGTCGACGGCGATGGCCGGCCGATCCGCCTGGACCGGCCTTGACCGACGCGCGCCGTCCAGTCGCTTCTTGACAGGCAAGTAGCCGCTTGCCTATCATCGAGACGTGGGCGATGTTTTCAAGGCCCTCGCCGACCCGACTCGACGAGCCATCCTCGACGAGCTCCAAGAGCGGGACGGTCAGACACTCTTCGAGCTGTGCGTCCGGCTGATCTCGAAGCACGGGCTCAGCTCGACGCGGCAGGCGGTCTCGCAGCACCTCGACGTGCTGGAGGACGCCGGGCTGATCGCGACGCGGCGCGAGGGCCGCTACAAGTTCCACGACCTCGATACCGCGCCGCTGCGCGAGATCAGCCGGCGCTGGCCGGCGCACGATCAGGAGGGATCGAAGAATGAGGATCGTCGTGACGAGCGTCCTGGTCGATGACCAGGAGAAGGCGCTCCGGTTCTACACGGACACGCTCGGCTTCGTGAAGAAGACCGACATCCCGGCAGGCGGGGCACGCTGGCTGACCGTCGTGTCCCCAGAGGATCCCGATGGGACCGAACTGCTCCTCGAGCCGGATGAACACCCGGCTGCTCGATCGTTCAAGGAGGCGCTCGTCGAAGACGGCATCCCGGCGACATCGTTCGGCGTGCAGGACGTGAATGCCGAGTTCCAGCGCCTGAAGGACCTCGGTGTCCGGTTCACGCAGGAGCCGGTGGAGATGGGACCGGTGACGACCGCCGTCTTCGACGACACGTGCGGCAACCTCATCCAGATCGCCCAGCAGGGGTGACGCTGGATCGTCGAGGCTACGAGCTCGAGGTCGACGAGCGTTTCGATGGCCCCGAGCTCGACGATCGACTTTGGCTGCGCCACTACCTGCCGCACTGGAGCACGCGGGAGGCGAGTCGGGCACGGCGCGGCGTACGCTGGTCGGATGGATGACCACCTGTCGACCGAGCAGGTCGGCTGGATCCTCGAGAGATCGGCCGGATCGGTGCGGGAGATGATCCAGAGCGGCGAGATCGAGGCTGTACGGCTGCCGGCCGGCTATCGCGTGCCGAAGGCAGAGGTCCTCCGCCTCGCTCGCGAGCGGATCGAGGGTGAATCGGACCGCAAGGTCTCGGACCGTCAGCTCGAGCGCCTAATCGATGAGGTGATCAAGACGAACACGGCGCGGACCCAAGGGTAGCCGCGCCGACGCACACCCACGCCGCCGGACGTCAGGTCCGGGTCAGGGGCCAGACGATCTCGGTCCGAAGCTCGGCCATGTCGGTCGGGTCGGACGGCGAGTCGACGTACGACTCCCAGGGACCAGGGCCGTCGTCGAAGCCCGGCTGGCCGTGGATCCACTCGTGGAGAGCGTCGTACGTCACACTCAAGCCGTCGTATGGTCCGCGATGGACGGCTTTCGCGACCGGGCCTCCAGGCAGTTCGGACCGGCCGACCTCGCCGGCTGGGACGTCACCGAGCGGAGGCAGGTCCGGCGCGGCCGCGACCGGAAAGCCGATCTCGACATCGACCTTGTCCGGTCCGAACTCGTGGTAACGGCCGTATGGCGGGCCGGCGATGCTCCCACCCGTCTCGGCGATCCGAGACGCCACGAGCGGCATGCCGCGATCGAACGCCGGCGCGAGGTCGAGCTCGGCCATCGGCTGACTGATGCGCATGGCCGCCGTCGGCTGCTGGCTGAGCTCGACGATCTCAGGGTCGTTCATGTGGATCTCGTCTCCTTCACGACCCACCCGGGACGGTGGTCTCGAGGGCCGCATCGGCGGGGTACGGCACGGGGGCAGTATGCCTACGCCTCGTTGATGAGCCGTTAACGAGCCGTTCCTACAGTCGCCGCGTCCATCACCACGAGGAGACCCGATGATCGCTGGTACGGCGTCGCTGCGCGACATCCCGCTGTTCGAGACGAGCACCGAACGCTCGCTCGAGATCATCGCGGGCATCGCTGAGGAGGCGACCTTTCCGGCCGGCGCCGTCGTGATCCGTGAAGGCGACGAGGGCGACTCGCTCATCGTGATCCGTAGCGGTTCCGCGGTGGTCGACCAAGGTGGACGCGAACTCCGTCGCCTTGGTGGCGGCGACTTCGTTGGGGAGATCGCCCTCATCGACGGCGGCCCCCGCACGGCGACGGTCACTGCAGTCGAGCCGATCGAAGCGGTGATCATCGGTCGCGACGGCTTCCGGCGGCTCATGGATGAGTTCCCGGTCATCCGCTACGACCTCGTGAATGCGCTGACGCGCCGCGTGCGTGCCCGGGGACCCGAGCCGACCGACTGACCGTTCGCCCGGCGCGTGCAGCGGACCTCCTGCAAGGCGCCCGTCACACCTACCCGTCACCGCCCGAGCCAGACGGCACGTTGCGGCGGCTAGGGTGCCTCCGACCCCCAGGTTCGGAGGAAACCCATGTCCTATCGTCGATCTTTGCTCGGCGTCATCGCGATCGCTGCGATCGGGCTGACCGGATGCTCCGGCACGAGCGCGTCGGCCGTGCCCTCCGTTGCTGTGCCGTCCATCCCGGCGAGCATCGGCACCGGCGACCTGACGGGCTTCTGCGAGGACTTCGCCGGCGTCGTCTCGGATGATTGGCCGAACATCGACCAGACGACGGCCAGCGAGCTCAGCGCCGTCGTGACCGAGTGGTCGACAGATCCGGCGCTGGACTCGGTCAATGGCGATGTCCAGACCATCGGCACGTGGCTGACGACGGCTGCCCAGTCGGGCACGGTCGCCAGCCCGCCGCCGGACGTCGAGACCGCCTTCCAGAACGTGTCGACCTTCGCCGACGCGAACTGCTGACGCTCAGCCTCGACTGCAATCCCGGATGACGGAAGCGGTCGACGCCGATAGTCGCTGACGGGCGTCCTCGAGCCGGTCGAGCGGGGCAAGGCCCCGTTGCGTGACCTCCTCGCGGACCGCGGCGGAGACCCTGTCGCGCACGTGCGCAGCCCACCGTCGGCCGACCCAACCGGCGTGGAGGCCGAGGAGCCGCGCCAGGAGATAGCCGACGAGGATGCTCACCAGCAGCGCGGCGAACGGCATCGGCACCGAGCCGATGATCGGGACTTCGACCGTGTCGACGATCGGCCGCGCGAGGATCCAGAGGACGACCCACGCCGCCGAAACGGCGATGGCGATTGCGGCCAGGGTCTGCAGGAGGCCGAGCAGCGACCACCATCGGCTGGTCGGTGCCTGGAGCCGCTCGAGGCCGGCCACCGCCCGGTCGACGGCCTGTTCCAGACCCTGGCGCAGCGGAACCGGCTCCATCGTCGCGGCGAGGGCCGGACGGACCGCCGGGCTGGCGCTCGTCAGGGCTGTCCCGAGGACGCCGCGGAGCGACTCGACCGCCGGCGACAGGGGTGCGCGGTCCCGCCATCGCAACAGGTGACCGGTCGGATCGGCGACCTTCGTGTTCCGCCCGGAGGCGCGATAGACGAGTGATGTCAGCCGGCCCATCGGGCCGGTGCCTTTAGCGCGCGCACGAGCGCGCGTCGCGGCCACGGCCTGCTGCTCGAGCCCGGTGAGGTCGATCGCCCGCAGGACGGCCTTGGATGTCTCGTCGATGGCCGTCGAACGGGCGGTGTCGCTGAGGAACGGCGTGCCGGGACCCCGGACATCGATCCCTGCCTCACGCGCCAGCGCCGTCGCCTGATCGACCGCCGTCGCCGCGACGCGGGCGCGGATGACGGCCTTGGCGGCGGCTCCGTCGGCCAGCCAGGTGCGGAACTCGTCGAGCTGCGGCGTTGGGGCGGCGGTCGTCATCAGGACCGGGACGCGCTTCTGATCCGAGACGGTCAGACGCTGCGACAGGTCGCGTTCCAGGTCGTGACGGATGCGGGGTCGATCATCCTGGGCGAGCCGGTCTGCCTTGTTCACGATGACGGCCTGCCGATCGAGGCGCGGCACCCAGGTCCGCAGGAACGCGTCATGGAGCACGGCGTCGTGGTACTTCTCGAGGTCCGTCACCCACGCCACGGCATCCACGCGGGGCAGAAGCGCCTCAACACGCTCGCGATGGCTCGGCGCAACCGAATCCATATCCGGCAGGTCGACGATGGCGACAGACCGCAGACCGTCCGCGCCGTGCTCACGCACTTCGGCGACGCCCAGCCAATCCAAGAGCGGGCTGAGGCTTTCTCGCTCCGCGGCGGGCACCCACGCCACGGGCTCGTTCGTCGTCGGCCGGCGGGCCGATGCCGCGCTGATCGTCGAACCGGCAAGGGCGTTCAGCAGGCTCGACTTCCCGACACCCGTCCCGCCGACCAGAGCGAGGACATAAGCATCGGAGGGGAAGCCGAGACGGCGCGAGGCGTCGGCATGTGTCTCCCGCGCCGCGGCGATGGACAGGCCGAGGACCTCCGCGGCCTCGATCGCCTCGAGCAGTCCGGCTAGACAGCGATGCAGGGCGTCGTCCGTATCCGCAAGTGGCGGTCGGGAGCCCGTGCGAGGCGACCCCATCAGGCGGGTGCAGGCAGGGCGCGCACGTCGACCGCCGCCGCGCGCAGCTCGCTCGCGAGGTCGGTGAGCACCCCCGACGCGGGCAGCAACTCGTCGTACCGCGCCCGCTCCTCGTCGAAGGTCGTCGACAGGGCCTCGGCCAGCCGCTGGCGGGCGTGCGCGACGAGCTCGGCCATCGCGGCCTCGCCGAACAGTGCCGCGAGGACCTTCTGGTTCAGGAATGCCGTGGCCGCTGCGACGCCCAATTCGGCGCCCGTGATCCCGCCCGTGTGGATGAACGTCGCCAGCATCACGCCGGTGCCCATGGCGTTGACGCCGACCGCGGCACCCCGCGCGAGCATCCGCTTCGGCCGGCCGTGCGCCTGGATCTCCTCGGTGATGCCCTCGATCCAACGCTCGAGACGGCCCTGCAGGCGCGCCTCGAAGTCGGGAGAGGGGATCCACAGCTCGGGGCGTTCGGCGAGAGCACGGCCGGTGGTCGTCGTCTCGGACCAAGATGTCGCCGTTCGCCGGGTGGCCTCGGCTGCCTGCAGCCGGGCGACCGCGATGAGGTCCTCGGTCGTCGCGGCCCGCACCTCCGCGACCGGGGCGCGGGCCGGGCGAAGCACGGCCGAGATGGCGCCGCGGATCCGTCCGATGCCCTGCGAGAAGAAGCGGGTCATCTCGTCGGCGCCGACGAAACTCTGCCACTGGTTCAACGCCTCCTCGCGCAGGAACGTCCCGCGGTCGACCTCGTGGCGCAGCCCGTCGAGGGCGGTCTCGAAGGAACGATCGGCGACCCGACGGAGGGCCTCCACATCGATGGATTCGTGCTCGGCGTCGTCGGCGATCTGGTCGAGGCTTTCGCCGAGACCTGTCAGCGATCCGGTCAACGCGCGGGCGGCAAGCTCGAGACGTGCGTCGCGATCGGCGCGCAGCCGGGCGATCTCGTCGAGCACCGGGGCGATCGCCGCCCGCTCGAGTCGGTCGCCGGCCGGATCAAGCGCTCCTTCGGCAACGGCGACGACCTCGCGCGATGCAGAGCGGTCCGCTGCGTCCGTGCCGCCGGCCACCTGGACGGCGTCCAGGCCGGCCTCGGCAAGCAATCGCCGGACGTCGTCGAGGACCACGACCCGATCGCCGGAATCCGGCGGCATCCGATTGACGATGATCTGGACCGGCAGACCCCGCTCACGAACGCGGTCGAGCACGGCCCACGGGACGCGGTCGGCGTAGCGGATCGCGGTCGTGACGAAGATAGCGAGATCGGCGGCCTCGACGAGACGGTCGGTCAGCTCGCGGTTGGCGTGTTCGACGGAGTCGATGTCCGGCGCATCGACCAGCACGAGGCCGGGCTCGATCGAGTCGTCCTCCACATAGCGGACCTGCGAGGGCAGGATCCGGGCGAAAGTCCCCTCGCCGATCGCCGGCCGGTCCTCAGGGTGGAGCAGGACGACCGCCACCCGAGTCGTCGGCCGCAGGACGCCCGTCTCGCTGGCCGCCCGCCCGGCGATGGTGTTGAAGACGGTGCTCTTGCCGGCCCCGGTCGGCCCGACGAGCACGACGAGCAGCGGGGCATCGAGCGACGCCGCGCGGACGCGGACGTGACCGGCGAGATGATCGGCCAGGCGCGTGGCCCGCGCCAACGCAGCCTCGGATCGGGGTCGCGTGGCGAGTCGTCGCTCGGCGAGTGCCTCCAGCCGGTCGACGAGGCCCCGCAACGCGGACGGGGCGGTCCCATTCATCCACTCACCCTAACCGCGACAAGCGGCCGGTGGGAGCCTCAGAGCAGGAGTCGCCCCGTCGCAGGCGGCTTGCAGCCTCGGTCTAGCGCTTGACGATGACGGCCTCGAGATATTCGCTCGGGACGACCATCGATCCGTCCTCGGCCCGGTCGAACCGCCCGATCAGATCGAGCATGTCGGCCTCGAGCGCGGCCCGGCCCGCGTCACCGACCGCGTCGAACGCCTTGAGCGTCGGCCCATAGAACATCCGCCAGTACTCGACGAAGTGCTGCGGGGAGCGGTCACGGAACGTGTAGAACCGCTTCTCGACCTTGACGTCCGCGATCTGGCCGATGAAGAGCTCCCTCAGGCGGGCCTCGGTGCCCCATTGGATCGGCGAGCGCAGCCCGGCCGGCGGCGGCACGTGCTTGGCGATGACCTTGAACAGGTTACCGATGAACCCGTCGGGCGTATGCGCCACGACGCCGATGCGGCCCCCGGACCGCGTCACCCGAGCGAGTTCGCCGGCGGTCTTCTCCTGGTCCGGCGCGAACATCGAGCCGAACACGGAGCTCGTGACGTCGAACACCCCGTCCTCGAACGGCAGCGCCTCGGCGTCGCCCTCGACGAACTCGATCGCGAGCCCCTCCGCCTCCGCGCGACGGCGAGCTCGGTCGAGCAGGGCCGGCACGTAGTCGACGCCGATGACCTCGCAACCGCGCCTGGCCGCGGCGAGGGCCGCGTTGCCGCTGCCGGTCGCGACATCGAGAACGCTTTCGGTCGAACGGACGTCGAGTGCCTCGATGAGGAGCTCGGAGACGATCTGGATCTGCGTCCCGATCATGTGGTAGTCGCCGCTCGACCAGGTCGCCTGCTGGCGCATCTTGATCGCGGCCAGGTCGGGCGTGACGGTCGCCTCGGCGTCGACGGTCGGTGTGGTCATCTCGTCTTGTCTCCCTTCAGGACTGCTTGCGACGAGTGTGAGGCTAAAGGGTCGCCGTCTACATCTACGGAAATCCCTATTTCCGAGGTCGTTCGCCTTTAGGCGGGATCCGGATCGCGGAACCGCGAGTTGGTCGCGTCGCCACCTGTGACGTTGCTGCTCACGTAGACATCGGGCGCGATCCCCCGGGCGACGAGCAGCTCCACTGCCTCAGCCACGATCGCGTTGACGATCGCCGTGCCGACGACGGTCGAGGTCGGACCGACCCGCCGATCGAAGCCGCCGATCTCGATCGCCGCATCGCCGACGTCGCCGCCGTTGTCGATCACGATGTCGGCCAGCTCGTGGAGCCTGGGGAGGTCGTTGCCACGTGCGTCAGCGGACGTGGCGTGCCGAAGACTGGTGATCGCGATGACATGGACACCGGACTCTCCGGCGCGTTGGGCGAGGCGCGAAGCGACCGCGTTGCTGCCCGAGTTCGACGCCACCACGAGAACGTCGCCCTCGACCATGCCCTGCTCGCCGAACAGTGCATCGCCGATCTCCGGCAATCGCTCGAGGGCGGTACTCAGTGGCGCACTGCCGTGCAGCATCAGCCCCTCGAACAGGATCGGTCGCACGCGAACCAGGCCACCGGCACGGTAGTAGAGCTCCTCCGCCAGCATGTGGGAGTGGCCACTCCCGAAGGCGTAGATCGCACGTCCGCCGGCGAGTGCGTCAGCGATGACCTCGGCGGCCCGCTGGAGGTCGGGCCAGCCCTCCCGACCGATCCCCTCGATCAGGCTAGCTACCGTTCGAAGGTATCGGCTCCCAGCCCTCGCGTCACGCGCGCTCACACCGATGGCCTCCGCCACACATGGATCAGGTCGCCGTAGGGACCGACGTCCATCCCGAGGCCGAGCCGGAGGGCGCCGTCCAACGGTGATCCGTCAGGATCGCGCAGGATCAGTGTCAAGCGCGTTTCTGCGACCCCGCGTTCGAGGCGTGCGCGAAGAGGACCGCCGCGGGAGAGGAGTAGTCCTCCAGGCGCCACGATCACTCCCTCGCCGCCGACGTGATCCGCGCCGGTATCGGCGAGCAGCAGCAGCTCGTCGGCAGCCTGGTCCAGGATCACCCCGGCGACCTCGTCGCCCTGCTCGGCGGCATCGAGGACATCCGGCGCGAACGCCGCAAGGGCAGGGACGGGGCGGGCGGCGTCGTGCAGGCGGACGTGAACCTCGGAGAGCGGCCCGAATCGCCGCTCCGCGGACGCCTCGAGCATGGTTCGCGGACCGCGGCCATCCGCCGCGCGCAGGGCGGCGCGCACCCCGTTCCGACCGATCCAGAAGCCGCCTCCCTCGTCACCGAGCAAGAAGCCGTGACCGCCGATGATCCGCGCCGCTCCTTGCGCCGGCAAGGCGAGACAGGCGACCCCCGTGCCGGCAACGATGCTCACACCTGCGCACCCGGATAAGGCACCTGCGTGGGCGGTGACGGCATCGTCCGCGACCCAGACCTCACGACCATCGAGAGGTCTCGCAACGAGCTCCGCGAGGCGATCCGAGTCAGCCGCATCGGAGGGCGCTGTAGAAAGGCCGAGCATCACGCGGTCGACCGGAGGCGAACCCAGCTGCTGCCAGCCCTCGACGACGGCGGATGCAACAGCGACGATGGCGTCGACGTCGTGACGACCCACGCCGTCGACCTGGATCTCGCGGTCGTGCCCGGAGTGCCGGATCCGGATGGCCGTCTGCCCGCCGTCCACCCCGAGAACGGTGGTCATCCCGGCCCGTCGAGGCGCACGACCGGGTCGCCCGCTGGACCGGGCACCCGCCGCAGGCGCGACGGATGGCGCAAGAGCGTGATGGCAGCGCCGAGGACCGCGCCGGACATCGTCTCGGCAAGGTCGGTCATCGTGTCGTCGTACGTCAGGTCCATGCCCTTGGCCCCGAGCTTCAGCCCGATCCATTCGGCGAGCTCCCACAGGCCCGCCGCGGCCATACCGGCCAGCGCGGCGAAGCCAGCCGCCTCCCACGACGTCCTGACCCGCGGCGTGGCGAGCGCGCCCGCGACCGACGCGACCGTCGCCCCGTCGGCGAAATGGATGAGGTCGTCCATGTGCGCCCGCTTGTAGAGCCCGACGGCGTTCCCGCCGGCATCGACGAGAAGCGGCAGCGTCACCGCCATGTCCAGCTCCCGGGGATAGGGCTGCGGCCGACCACGGACCCGCCACGCCAGCGGGACCAGCATGAGTCCCCCGGCGTACCCGATCGCCCGTACGCGCATCGCCTTCCCGCTGTAGCGAGGGGTCGAGGAGTTCACCCAGGCGTCGATCGCGAGCGCGATCACGGTCGCCTTCGCGGCGCTTATCGCGGCGATCCATGCGACGTCGCCGAGCGTCGGCGGGGCAGATGCTCTCGGCGCGGCGGCTTGCGGGGCGACGACGACGGTCTTCGCTTCGGATGCGTCCGTTGGGGCGGTGTGGGTGGCCATCGCCGGTATGGTGCCCCATGAAGAGCCCGCGTACCCCGTCAGGCGGGTGGATGACCTCGCGCCAGCGCGACAGCGTCGGCTCGACCGCCCGGCACACCACCTCGTAAGGCAACGACCCGAACCGTATCCGGGGGTCGGCCGGGGACCCCTGCCGCTGACGGCGCCGTAGCATCCCCCGCATCAGGGGAGTGCCCATGTCAGACACCACGATGCCGGACCCGATGGCGGCATCGACCGAGATCCCAGCGCAGGACGAGGGGCATCGGCAGGCTCGGATCCGAGAAGGCCTGACGATGGCGCTGTACATCGGCTTGTCCCTGCTGGCGGTCATGGTGGCCCTGCCGACCGATGTCACGGCCGCGGCAAACCCCGATCCGGCGGTCACCCTGTTCCTGACGTCCATCGCGCTGCTTATCGCGCATCAGCTCGCGTTCCGACTCTCCGCGCGCCTGGCACATCAAGGCGAGCTCAGGTCCGAACACCTCGATCTGCTGGCCGCCCAACTGGTCGGCGGGCTCGCCGTCACGGCCGTCGCCGTGATCCCGGTCGTCCTGATCGGTGGCCGGACCGGGGTCGTGGTTGCAGAACTGCTGCTGCTCGCCTTCATCGCGATCGTCGGTTACGCGTCTGCTCGAACGATCCACGTCAGCCGCGGTCGGGCGCTCCTGTCGGTCGTTGGGGTCATCGCGTTGGTCCTGGTCGTCCTCTGGCTCAAGGATCTCCTGCATCACTGACGGAGGTCGTCGCCTCTCGAGAGACGTGCGAGCGCCATTGCCCGAGGACCGTGGACCCTGACAGCGTCTGGCCATGGAGGGTGCCGCGGAGACGCTCGATCGGGTCGGGGGCCCGATCCTGCTTGTGCTGGTCATCGCGCTCGGGGCGTATCTGTTGCTGCGTCTGGTCGGCCGCATGCTCATCCCGAGCGTGATGCGCAGGGTCGGCGGCGAGGAGACCGGGGACGGTTCACCGGCCGACATCGAGAAGCGGAAGCGTGTCGCGACCATCGGCGCACTCGTCGACTGGCTGTTCAGGCTCCTCATCGTCGGTGGTGCGGTCATCGCGATCCTCGTCGTGCTCGACCTCGAGCTGATCATCGTGGCGATCCTCCTGGTGATCGCCGTGATCGCCCTGGTGGCCAAGGACGTCATCCGCGACTACGTGGCCGGGGTGATCATCCTGCTCGAGAACCAGTTCGCGATCGGCGACTGGATCACCGTCGGGCAGACATATGGTGAGGTCGAGGTCGTCAGTCTGCGCCGCACGCTCCTTCGGACCATGGGTGGTGATTCCGTCAGCATCCCGAACGGCGATATCCGGACCGTGACCAATCGGACGCGGGATTGGGCGCGGATCAACATGGAGCTCGGGTTGGCGGACGCGTCGCAGGTCGGGACGGCGCGCGACGTGATCGATACGGTCGGTCAGGAGCTTGCGGACGACCCGGTCCTCGGCCCGGCGGTCCTTGAGGCGCCGCGGTTCATGTCCGTGACCGCGATCGGGGCTGACGGCGTCCGAGTGCTCATCTGGGGTCGGGTCCGGGCGGCGGATCGATTCGGTGCCGAGGGGGTCTTCCGTGGCCGCCTCCTGGCCGCGCTGTCCGAGGCGGGTATCGACCTCGTGACGGCGCAACGCGTGCAGGTCTCGGACTCTGCTCGGGCGTCGTCGTAACAGCCCGCTGCAACGACGAGAGGCACTCGTGCGACGCCTTCGCGGGGCCGGAGACGTGAGGATCGCATCGGTCATGAGGCTCGAGCCCTATCGACGCAAACGCCGCTTCGACCGGACGCGGCGTCGTCGCAAGCCGACGGTCGTCGCCGCATGAACGAGCTTGCCTATCGCGCCGCTGAACGGCGGTTGTGGCGGTCCATCGGCGCGCAGCCGACGGAGCGACGGATCCACCTCGAGCGGATCGGCGTCGACGTGCGCATCCAGGAAGTCGGCGAGGGACCGCCCGTGTTGTTCATCCACGGCGTGGCGACGAGCGGCGTCAGTTGGGCGAGGCTCGCGGCGCGGGCCACCGGGTATCGCTGTCTCGTCCTCGATCGACCCGGGACCGGATTGAGCGAACCGCTCGGACGGCCTATCGACCCGGTCACGCTCGCCGAGATGGCCGACGTCCTGGTGGCGGATGTGCTCGATGCCCTCGACGTCCCATCCGCCCACCTCGTCGCGAGCTCGTTCGGTGGCTACATGGCGCTCCGATCCGCGGCGGCGACCCCGGACCGGGTCGAGCGGATGGTGCAGTTCAGCTGGCCCGTCGGGGCACCGACGCCCACGCTGCCGCTCTTCCTGCGGGCGATGAGCATCCCGGGCTTCCGCCGCCTCGTCGAGGCGGTGCCACGGACGGAGCGGTCGATGCGGATGGTGTACCGCCAGCTCGGCCACCGCGACAAGCTCGTCGACGGCCGGATCACCGACGAGGACCTCAGGTGCTACCTGGCGCTGATGCGGCACACCGAGACGATGCGCCACGAGCTCGCGCCGGCACGGGCCCTGATCTCACCCATCCGTGGTCTCGCCCGGTTGCACCTGCCCGATGACGTCCTCGAGCGGGTCCGGTGCCCGACGATGTTCATCTGGGGCGGTCGCGACCCGTTCGGCGGCGAAGCCGTTGGCCGGGCGCTGGTCGATCGGATCGAGGGCGCCACGTTCGACCTCATGCCCGACGCGGGCCACAGCCCGTGGCTCGACGACATGGAGGCCTGCGTGGCAAAGATGACGGCCTTCCTGGCAGGACGCGCCGTCGGGTCAGCCGCTCTCATTCCCGCCGAGGCTGCGATCGCCTGACCACTCTCGCTCGGCGATGGCCTTGAACGTGTTCAGCTCGCCTTGGAAGCTGCCCTGGTACGAGCCGGACGCGAAGATACGCGCGGCGATCCTGGGGATGATCCCGTGGACCTCGAAGTCCTGGACCAACTTCGTCCGACCGTCGATGTCCTCGAAGTACGCCTCCGACTCCCCGCGGAGCAGCACATTGCCGAACTTCGTGCGGAAGACCCGCGGGCGTTCCGCGATGAGTACCTCCGTCCGGCTCTTCATCGGCCCGAAATGCACGACGTAGCGGCTGCCAGCCTGATCCGGCGACCCGACGACGTCCGTCACGCCTGAGACGCCGCCGACCCATTCGCGCATCCGGGTGAGGTCGATCCAGAGGTCGTAGACGTGCTCGCGCGGCGCATCGATATCGACGCTGATCCGATACCGGCTCACGCGGCACACTGTATGCCGTGAGGACCAAGCGCGACTCGACGATGCCCGCCTTCATCCCGCCGATGCTGGCCACCCTCGTGGCGGCACCGTTCGACGCCGACGACTGGACGTTCGAGATCAAGTGGGACGGGTTCCGCGTGGAGGCGGTCGTCGCCCGTGGCAGGGTGCGCATCTGGACGCGCGGCCAACAGGATGCGGCGGGGTATTTCGGGCCGTTCCTCGATCCCGCCGACTGGATCATGGCCGACGAGGCGATCGTCGACGGCGAGGTGATCGCGCTCGACGATCGCGGTGAGCCGGACTTCGCGCTGCTGCAGGCACGGATCAAGGGGAAGGAACGAGTCGGTGAGACGACGCCGTTCGTCTACCAGGTGTTCGACCTGATGTGGCTCGACGGTAGATCGCTCCTCGGTGAACCACTCGAGGTCCGACGGAAGCAGCTCAAGGACGTCCTTCGACCCGACCCGCGCGTCCGCCTGAGCGAGGACATAGCGGGGGAGGGGCTCGCCTTCTTCAGGGCTGCCCAGGAACGTGGCCTCGAGGGGGTGATGGCGAAGGACCGACGCTCGACGTACGAGCCCGGCAAGCGGTCGATGGCCTGGCAGAAGATCAAGATCCGTCCCGAGCAGGAGCTCGTGGTGGGCGGCTGGACCAAAGGCACCGGCAAGGCGGTCGATCTCGGCGCCTTGCTGGTCGGGGTGTACGAGGACGGCCGCTTGCAGTACGCCGGCAAGGTCGGGGCCGGATACAACGACGCGACCCGCGCCGAATTGCTCGGGGCCATCGCGCCGCTCGCGATCGAGGATCAGCCCTTCGCGGAACCACCGCCGCGCGCTGTCGCGAAGAACGCGCTCTGGCTCAAGCCCGAGCTCGTGATCCGTGCCGAGTTCGCCGGCTGGACCGGCGACGGTCTGGTCCGCCAGGCGGCCTACAAGGGCTTCGACCTCGGGAAGGATCCCCGCAAGGTCCGCCGGGAGCTACCTCGGCGGAGCGGCTAGGGTCGATCGGCCGGGTCAGGGGCTCCAGAAGGCGATCTCGCCGTCGAGCCGGATCGGGTCCGAGCCATCGGGGTGGCGGACGGCGACGCGCGTGACCCCGTCCGCGCCGACTTCCGGCATCAGGATCGCCGAGCTGTCGGGCGCCCACAGTCGATGGCTCAGGGCGTACTGGTCGAAGTAGGCAAGGAACGAGCTCACGAAGCGCTGGCTGGGCTGGATGATGGGCTGGGAGAGCGTCTTGCCAGACGCCACGTCGACGAAGATCAGGCGGACTTCGCTGGACGGTTCCTCGCTCGGGGCGGCCGACGGTGCCGCCGATGGCGCCGCCGAGCCGATCGATGGCTGGACCCGGAGCGCCGCGATCGTCTTGCCGTCGGGCGACCACCAGAACGCGACCACGAAGCCGTCGATCAGGGTCCGCACGTCACCCGATGCCGGATCGATGAGGCGCAGCGGGCCGAGCGGGAAGCCGACGACGTCGGCCGGGTCGCTCGAGCCGATCGAGGCGACCTCGGCGCCGACCGGGTCGAAGACGAGGGCGGTCTGGCCGTAGACCGTCATCGAGTGTTCGTTCGAACCGTCGCGGCCGGCGACGACCACCTCGCCCGGACCGCCGATCGCACCGCGCACGAAGGCGATGGACTCGTGATCGGCGCTCACGACGGCGGACCGGAAGTCGCCGGGCGCCTTGAAGCCCGGGCCGGTCGCGTCGCCATCGACGCCGATCTCACCGACGAATGCGTCGGCCCCTGTGCCGATATGGGTGAACAGGCGGTCCGCCGCGAGCCAGTCGAAGTAGAACGGGTTGCCCTCGCGGACCACGGCGCCCGCGCCGCTGCCGTCGACCGGCGCACTGCCGTCCGCGGGCGCAAGGCGAAGGGAGAGGATGTCGTTCTCGGTCGCCAGGAAGGAGACGTTCCGACTATCGGGCGTCCAGTACAGGTAGAACGGCGACGCGCTCGGCTTCTTGAAGATCACCTTGGGCTCGGCTCCGGCGGCACCGGCATCCGGAGCGTCGAAGACGACGACCGAGATCTGCGTGCCATCCGAGCGGACGGCGGCGATGTGCGAGCCGTCCGGCGACCACGTCGGGAAGCCGTACGGGCCATCGCCAGCGTCGTCGAGGACGGTCGTCCCTCCGTCGGGCGCCACCAACACGATCGAGCTGTCGGCCGTCAGGAGGGCGACCCGGCCCTCAGCGCCGATCGGCTGCGCCGCTCCGGCGGAACCGCTCGATGCCGGACTCGCCGGAGAGCTGGCGGAGGCGCCGGAGGTCGCGGAGGGGACCGAGTTCGGTGACGGGGCCGGGCTGCCGCAGGCGGCGACGACCGTCAGGACGATCGCGATCCCGGCGCCTCCCGTCCATCTCATCGAACAACGATACGCGTGCGGTGTTCCACCGGATCCGGCGATCGCGGACGCGTCGTGACAGATGAGCTGTCATCCCGGCCAGGCACGGTGACGACATGGCTGGCACGACGAGCGACTTCCGGCGCGCGGAGGCGGCGTGGTCGGCGGCGCGACGGATGATCGCGCGCAAGGAGCGGCCCTGCTATCGCGTCGCCGAGACCGGTGACGGGTCGACCGTGTACGTCGTCGAGCTGCCGTGGATCGCGCCCGTCGCGGCCTCACGCGCCACGGCCATCGGCCGGGCCCGCAATGCCGTCGCCGCCTGGCTGGACGTCGACGCTGGTGCCTTCGATATGGAACGGGAGTAGTCGGGGGTGGTGTGGACGGGTGACCCGGAAGCAACGAATTCCGTGCGTTGGTGCACGGATGCACCCGCCCGCTAGGAAGAAAGGACTACTCTTCGTTAGGACCCGGAGCGGGGGCTATCGCCGGGTCCGTCGATATCCAACCGCGCCGAGATCAGGGGGGAAGCCGAGGTCATGTCGCTGCTTCAACGGATGGAGCGCGCCCAGAAGGCCAAGGAGGCCGCCGAGGCGGCCAAGGACAACGGCCACGAGCCGGACGCTCCATCAGCGACCCAGCCGCCCCCAACGACCGAGTCGACGACGACGGCCGTCGCGCCCGTGTCGTCCTCCGAGAACGGCAAGAACGGCCACGGCAAGAACGGCTCTGCGGTCGGTGTGCCCGTGGGCCCGGCGCCTGTCAGCGCCGCGACCGCCGGCCCTGCCACGCCCCGTGGATCGATGCGGCCGACGGCCACACCCGCGCGCGAAGACCTCATCCGCGAGGTCCGCCTCCGCCTCCAGAAGGAGGTCGTCGGGGCATTCAAGACGCTGCTCGACGCCAAGGAGAACGAGGTCAACGAGCGGATCGAGCAACTGGTCGACCGGGTGATCGGCGGTGGCGGCTTCGCCGTCACCCGCGATGAGCGGGCGCGCTTGGTCGAGGAGATGGTCCACGACGTCACGGGTTTCGGGCCGCTGGAGCCGCTACTCGCCGACCCGACGATCACGGAGGTGATGGTCAACGGGCCGGACCACATCTACATCGAGCGCAAGGGCAAGATCCAGCGGATCGATAGCGTCTTCCTCAACGACCAGCACGTGCTGCGGGTGATCGACCGGATCATCACCCCGCTCGGCCGGCGCATCGACGAGACGAGCCCTCGCGTCGATGCTCGACTGCCCGACGGGTCGCGGGTCAATGCCGTCATCGAGCCGCTGTCGCTGGTCGGGCCGGTCATCACGGTCCGAAAGTTCTCGAAGACGCCCTACACGGTCGACGACCTGATCAAGTTCGGGACGGCGACACCTGAGATGTTCGACTTCTTGCGTGCGTGCATCGAGGCGCGGCTCAACATGTTCGTCTCGGGCGGGACGGGCTCAGGGAAGACGACGACCCTCAACGTGCTATCGACATTCATCCCGAACGACGAGCGCATCGTGACCATCGAAGACGCGGCCGAGCTGCAGATGCGCCAAGACCACGTCATCACGCTCGAGTCGCGCCCGCCGAACCTCGAGGGCGAGGGCGAGATCACGATCCGCAACCTGCTGCGGAACGCGCTGCACATGCGCCCCGACCGCATCATCGTCGGTGAGTGCCGTGCGGGCGAGGCCCTGGACATGCTTCAGGCCATGACGACCGGCCACGACGGCTCCCTGTCGACCGGCCACGCCAACAGCCCGAAGGACATGCTCCGACGGCTCGAGACCATGGCCCTGATGACCGGCTACCAGCTTCCGTTGCGGGCGATCCGCGAGCAGATGGCGTCGGCCGTCGACATCATCGTCCACACGGCCAGGCTCAAGGACGGCAGCCGCAAGATCGTCAACATCACCGAGGTCTACGGGGTCGAGGACGACGAGATCCTCACCCATGACATCTTCCGGTTCGTCCAGACCGGGTACCACGATGGGAAGATCGAAGGCGACCTCCAGCCGACGGGCATCCGGCCGTCGTTCATGGCGCAGTTCCCGCGTGCCGGTGTGGAGCTGCCACCCGGCGAGTTCGGCATCCCGCCGGAGGACCCGGAGAACCCGATCCGGCCGCGCAAGAGCCGGTTCGGCGCAAAGCTCACGGCGCACGCCGAGTTCACGCCGGTGCCTCGTGGCGACGGCAAGGCCGTCGTGGCTGGCGGGATGGTCTACGTGTCGTCGATCGGCCCCGTCGATCCGGAGACCGGCGAGGTCGTCACCGGGTCGATCAAGGAACAGACCCGGCGCTGCATGGCCAACCTCCGCGACCGCCTGCAGGCCGCCGGGACGACGATGGACCAGGTGGTCTGGGCGAACTGGTCACTCAAGGAAGCCTCGGATTTCGACGAGTTCAATGACGAGTGGAACCGCTGGTTCCCCGGTGACCCACCACTCGGTCAGCTGACGCTGATGCCGCCGCTCCAGCGCCGCGCCGGGTTCGGCGTCTCGCTCGGGGTGATCGCCACGCTCGAAGCGATCACCGACGAGGTCGGCACCGGTTGGGACGGCTGATCGGCTGAGATCGAAGGGGGGAACGTGATCATGACCCGCCGCGACACGCTGCGCGAGGCTCGCATCGTCCTGCTGCTCGGGCTGTCCGGCTGGCTGGTCGGCGCCGTCCTCCTCTGGCGGTTCGGGACCGGCTCGCTGCCGGTCGACCTCGACCTGTTCTTCCTCGCCGTCGTCGCCTGGGTCGCCGTACCCGTGGCGATCATCGCGCTCGGGCGCGCGCTACGGCCGGGCGGCCGGCACCCGCGATCGGAGCGGGGCAGGACGTCCGTCGTGTGGGCGGTGATCGTCGTCATCACCTGCCAGGCCATCGTGGAGACGACCCGGCCGATCACGCAGGCGTGGACCACGATGCAGGTCTGGGCCGCGCTCGCGCTGCTCACTCCGTTCGGGGTGGCCGTCGTCTCGGTCCCGCAGCTGCTCCGTCCCGGAGGGTGGACCGGGATCGCCGCAACGACGTCGTGGCATCGGCGCCTCGCGCTCGTGGGTGGCGCAATGGGTTTGTTCGCGCTCGCCCTTTTCGCCGCCGACTTACTGATCGGCAGCGGGAGCATCGGCACCTATGCGTGTGACCCCGCCCTGCCGGCGGAAATCTGCCGGAGCCTCCAGCCGGGTATTCCGGTGGTCGGCATGCTCGGCTGGGCCGTCTTCGGCGGACTTGCCATCCTCGCGGTCATCAACTTCGCCTTCGACCTCGCGGTCGTGGCCTCGGCCCTGGTCGGGTCGCTGTACGTCGCGCTGGGGATCTGGATCCGATTCCCGTGGAACCCGTTGCTCGACGGGTCATTGCACGTCGCCAACGTGCCACTGGTCCTGATCCTCCACGTCACCGCGGCCGGTGCGCTGATCGCCGCCGTGGCGCTCATCCAGGTCTTCCGCGAGCCGGCCGGCTCGGATGCCGAACACGAGCTCACCGATTGGCTCCGCGCGGAGGCCTTCCTCCCGGAGCGGCACGCTGCCGAAGGAAAGGCGGCCAGCTAGCCGACTGGTTCGCGCGGCGAGTCAGTCCCCGCCGACGAGGGGCACCGGCACGACGTGCTCGGCCAGGAACCAGACCTGCAGCTCATGACGGCGTAGGACGTCGCCCATCAGCAGATCGTTCGAGCCCCAGTCGTCGGCCTCCTCGGTCTTCGTGATCGCCGCGCGGACCTTCTCGATGACGATCTCGTGGGCGTGGAGTGTCCGGTCGATCATGACCGCAACCTCCTCAGCCCCATCCGGCGGGCGAGGGACGGTGGTCAGCTCGGCCGCGTGACGCGGGTCGCCGACGGCGATGCCGCCCAGGCTCTGGACGCGTTCCGCGAGCAGGTCGATGAGCTCGTTCTGTTCCTCGGCGTGCTTGTCGAACAGCAGATGCAGCTGATAGAAGGTCGGTCCTGCGACCAGCCAGTGGTGCTTCTTGTAGAGCGAGTAGAGCACCATCGAGTCGGCGAGGATCTCGTTCAGGAGCTCACAGCTCTGGGCGCGGGCCTTGTCGTCGAGGGCGATCGGCAAGCGTCGAAGCGTGCCGAACCGCTGCAACTCGGGGGCTCGCTCGCCGAGACGGGGATCGGCGGATGAACGGCTATCGCCGTTCCGGCTGACGCGGCGTGGTCGGGTCGTGGTCGTGGCCATCTGGGGACCTCCGGGGAGTGCGGGTCAAAGCTGTCTGCGACCAGCGTGCCCCCCGCTGCGCCGCGATCCCATCAAGGCCCGGCGATGGGTCTTGCGGGGGCGTTGCGCTCGCGCCGGATGGCGGTCACGCCTCGTCGCGGTGATGACGTGCACGCACGGCAGCTAGGCGGTCGTGGGCGAGGGCGAGCAATGGGATGACCGTGTCGCGAAACGTCTCGTCGCTCGGGTTGAGGATCGAGATCCAATGCTGCTGGCCATACACGGGGTGGGGGAGCAGGCGGTCGAGTGCCCGGTAGTCCGGATCAGTGTCGGCCCCGGCGATCCGCTCGAACGTCTCGCGATCGACGCCGATGTTCAACCGGAACACGCCGGCCCGATCCAGGTCCGAGGCGTCGTCATGTTCGTCGGTCGTGACCAGCGTCGCGTAGTTCGGCCAATGCTTCTCCGGGTCGAGCGAGAAGAAATAGGCGTTCATCGCTTCGACGGTGTCGGTCTGGGGATAGGTGGTCTGGACGTAGCGCACGACGGCCTCGACATCGGGGCCTGACGGCAGTCGATCGGTCATGCCTCCAATCGTGCCGGATGCATGTCAAGAGGGGCCGTCGGATGACGTAGGCGATCCACGACCCATGTCCGTGGACGCCTTCGGGGCGGCGCGCGACGATCAGCGGATGGCCGCTTCGTCCGTCGCGCCCCGGCGCTCGCTCTCGATCATCGACCTCGGCTGGCTCGTCTACCTCGGGGCGGTCTGGGGTGCCGTGTTCCTCTTCATGCGGATCGCCGCGCCGCAGGTCGGGCCGGTGTGGGCCGCCGATATCCGCCTGGTGATCGGCGCCATCGTGCTGCTCGCGATCGCCGGTCGCCGAACGCTTCCGGCCGTGCGAGGAAGGCTTACGAGTTTCCTCATCGTCGGCGCGCTGTTCTCCGCCCTGCCGTTCACGTTCATCGCCATCGCCACGCTCACTCTCCCCGCCGGTTTCGCCGCGCTGCTGAACGCGGCGACCCCGTTATTCACAGCGGCGATCGGCATGGCGTTCCTCGGGAATCGCCCCACTTCGCGCATGATCGCGGGCCTTGCCGTGGGTGTCGTGGCGGTCGTCGTGCTGGTGGGTTGGTCACCGATCGAGCCGAACGTGACGACGCTCCTGGCGGTCGCCGCCGGCCTCGGAGCACCGGCGAGTTACGCGGTGGCCGGCAATTACGTTCGAGAGAGGATGCACGGCATCGAGCCGCTCGAACTCGCGACCGGCATGGTCACGGCCGGTGCGCTCGTGGCGCTGCCGGTGGCGATCCTCACCGGCCCTCCCGGCACGCCCCAGCTCGACGGCATCGTGTCGCTCATCGCCGTCGGCACGCTCTCCACCGCACTCGCGTGGCCGGTTTTCTTCCGCGTCCTTCGTCGGACGACGGCGACCGCTGCGAGCACCGTGACGTTCATCGTGCCGGCGTTCGCGCTGCTCTTCGGCGCTACCGCACTCGCAGAGCCGGTCGGTCTCGAGCTCGTCGTCGGGTTCGCGCTGATCCTCGTCAGCCTGTGCCTCGTCCTCGGTATCGGTCCGGCGATGCAGCGCCCGAGCGTAGCTCGACTCCTCGGGGCATCCGGCCGACCGTAGCCGTGCCCCGAGCCCTGGACGGGGCGGGATACGCCCTCCGGTAGAGTGCCCGCGTGAAGGCCGCCGTCATCGACCGCTACGGGACGCCCGATGTCGTCCGCGTCGAGGAGGTCGAGAAGCCCACACCGGGGGAGGGGCAGATCCTGGTCCGGGTGCACGCCGCGTCGGTGAATCGCGCCGATCTGGACGGCATCCAGCCCCGACCGGCGTTCGTGCGGCTGTTCATCGGCCTGCGGGCACCCCGCAACCATCGAGTCGGGATCGACGTCGCCGGCGTCGTCGACGCGGTCGGCCAGGGCGTGACCCGGTTCAAGCCTGGCGATCGCGTCTTCTCGGATCTCTTCGGCGAGGCGTTGGGGGCCTTCGCGGAGTACGCCGCGGCGTCGGAGAAGAAGTTCGAGCGGATCCCTCCCGGGATGTCATTCGAGGACGCCGCCACGTTGCCGCACTCCGCGGTGCTCGCCCTGCAGGGCCTCCGGATGCGTCGTGGTCGAACGATCCAGCCTGGTGACGCCGTCCTGATCGTCGGGGCGTCCGGCAATGTCGGGCCGTTCGCGGTGCAGATCGCCAAGTCGATGGGCGCCGAGGTCACCGGGGTCGCGAGGACCGAGAAGCTCGACTTCGTGCGCTCGCTCGGCGCGGGTCATGCCATCGACTACACGACGACCGACTTCACCGCGACCGGCGACCGTTACGACTGGATCCTCGATACCGACTCGCACCAGTCGATCTTCCGCGTCCGACGCGCGCTCAAGGACCATGGCGTGTACGTCACGCTCGGCGGCACGACCTGGCCGATCCTCGGCGCGCTGCTGATCGGTTCCGTGCTCTCGCTGGTGGGTGGCAAGTACTCGGGGCTCATGCTGTGGTGGAAGCCGTTCCATCGGCCGGACGTCGAACGGCTGGGCCGGATGTTCGCGGAGGGCAAGTTCCGCCCGGCGATCGACCGCCGCTACCCGCTCGACGGGGTCGTCGATGCGCTCAAGTTGGTCAACGACGGCCAGGCCAAGGGCAAGGTCGTGATCACGGTCGTCCCCGACGACCCGGCCGGCGTTTTGTCCGCTGCCGCGCCTGCATGACCGAAGGCCCGGTCGACGCGGCGCCAGCGCTGCGTGTCGTCATCGCCGATGACTCGGCGCTCATCCGCGAGGGCATCGCGCGGCTGATCGAGGAATCGGGTGGCACGGTCGTCGCGAAGGTCGGCGATGGGGACGCGTTCGTGGCCGCCGTGGTCGAGCACCGCCCCGACGTGTCGGTGGTCGATGTCCGCATGCCGCCGACGCAGCGCGACGAAGGGCTCCGTGCGGCCATCGAAGCCCGCCGGCGCGTGCCAGGCACGCCCATCCTCGTCCTGAGCCAGTACGTCGAACGGCAGTACGCGACCGAGCTGCTCGCGGGCGGTGGCGGCGCGGTCGGTTACCTGCTCAAGGATCGTGTCGGCGACATCCCCGAGTTCATGGACGCGTTGCGTCGCGTCGCCCGGGGCGGGACGGCGCTCGATGCCGAGGTGGTCGCTCAGCTCATGGTCCGGACGCGGCCCGACGACCCGCTCGCGGCATTGACGCCGCGTGAGCGCGAGGTGCTCGCGGCTATGGCCGAAGGTCGGACGAACGTCGGGATCGCCAAGCTCCTGACCATCACCGAGGGAGCCACCGAAAAGCACATCAGCAACATCTTCGGCAAGCTCGACCTGCCCCAGACGGAAGACGACCACCGGCGAGTCCTGGCGGTGTTGACCTACCTCGGTTCCTGAGGCGGGAGCAGCGCGGCCGCGGCGTCGACCGCGAGAGGGATCTCGCCGCGGATGCGCGTCGGGCCGCCGGGAGGGCTCGTGACTATGAGCGTGCCGTCCACGCCGGCCACGCGACTCGCCAACCCCGCGAGCCCGCCACTAGGCTCCTCGGTCGCGCCGCCACGACCGTCGTCGGAGACCTCCACGACGAGCCGGTCTCCCTCGCGACGGACGCCGACCTCGCACGACGTCGCATCGCTGTGCTTCGCGACGTTGGCCAGCGCCTCCGACACGACGAAGTACGCCGTCCGCTCCACGACAGGCGGCAGTCGTTCGCCGGCAGCGAGCTCGCTCCGGATCGTCGTCCGGATCGGACCGTGACCGGTGATCGACTCGATCGCCGGCACGAGCCCGCGGTCGAGCAGGATCGACGGCGCGATGCCGCGGACGAGCCGGCGGATCTCCGCGAGTGCTTCACGGGCCTGCTCCTGGCTCGCGCGCACGAGCTCCTTCGCCCCTTCGGGGTCGGTGTCGATCCGTTCCGTCGCGAGGCCCAGGTCGATGGACAGCATCACGAGGCGCTGCTGCGCTCCATCGTGGAGATCGCGCTCGATCCGGCTTAGCTCGCTGGCCTCGACGTCGATCACGGCCGACCGGCTCTCGCGCAGCGTCTCGACCTGGCGGCGCAGCTCGCGGCTCTCGGACGTGCACAGCAATCCCGCGACGACCTGCCGATGGAGCGCGATGACGCCCTGGGAAATCGACGCCGCGACGAACAGGAGCAGGAGACCGGCCACCGAGGCGAGCCATAGGGGCGGCACGACCCCCGGCGCGTCAAACCAGGCGGGTAGCGTCAGTAAGGCGAGGGCGCCCGCCCAGGCCAGGCCGACGACGAGGAACTCGAAGGCCGCCAACGGGAAGTCGATGGCGACGTACAGCAGGTCCCGCCAGCGGGCCTCGTCGGCGAACTCGGCGCGCAGGATGTCGAGGATCGAGCCGCGGAGCGGGCGATAGGGATGCGGGACCGGGTGGCGGTCGTCACCGACGAAGGTCCGCCATCGTTCGATCCGGGCGACCAGCCGCGAGCCTTCGATCCCGGCGGCGATGAAGAGCACGCCGATCCCTGCCAGCAGGATCGTCAGGCCGGTCGAGATCAGCGTGAGGATCAGCCCGAACGCGAATGTCGCGACGAAGAACCCCAGGATGATCGAGCCGTTCGCGTACCAGGTCTGCGGGTGGATCGGGGACAGCAGGAACGCCCGCAACGGCGAACGCGAGATCCCCGGTCGAGCGAACGACGCTCCACCGGGGATCCATGCCGAGCCGAGCCCGGCGACGATCAGCAGCAGTCCGGTCACCAGGACGGCCGCCTCGATCACGCCGATGGCGGTGACCCGGTCGTGTCGGGCACGGAGATGACCTCCGCCGATTCGCGGCGCATTGCGCCAAACACGAGCAGCGCGCCGATCCCGACGAAGAACGCCGGCCCGAGATAACCCCACGCCTCGATGCCCGCGGGCACGAGGGCGCCGATCAGGGCGAGACCGCCTAACAGGATCAGGGCCAGCCCGATGAACGTGGTGACGCGTCCTTCGCCACGCGGCTCATGTCGATGGCCGGAGGGGTCGAGTTGCGCGGCCTCGGCGATATCGACGTCCGTCATCGGCTCCTGCGGGACGATCAGGACCAGGGCGAGGTACAGCAGGATGCTGAGCCCGCCAGTGAAGAAGATCGACAGGAACCACAAGACCCGCATCAGACTGACATCGAGTCCGAAGAACTCGGCCAGGCCCGACGCGACACCGGCGATGCGGCGGTCGTGGCGGCAGCGGTAGAGATGGTTGTTCACTTGCACCCTCCCATCGGAGTGATCTCGAGATCACCTATCTGGATGTGGCCGCTGAAGTCGGCGCACTCGTACTCGTGCCGGTACGCGGCGCGGATCCTCTCCGCAAACCCACTGTCGATCGCGACCCGCGGGGTCGCGGCCATCGTCACACCGAGCAGCAGGCCCGGGACCGCCGCGGCGATCAGCCCGCTCGCGAGCCCGAGCTGGGTCCGCCGGAGGGCGATCCCGGCGCCGATCGCGATCAGGGCGAGCGGCCAGAGGCGCAGGACGCTCAGCACGGTGTCCGTCGCGAACGGGCGCTGGTCGACGGCGAAGATCGCGAGGCCGATCGCCACGAGGAACACGCCCGCGTAGACGAGCGTGCGGTTGATACGCATCGCGGTTTCCATCACCTCCCAGGATGATCCGGCGCGGATCCCGGTGACCGGCGACCACCGTTTCGTGCCTGCATCGACTGTGCGGCGAGCGCGGGTCCACGCCCAGCCCGGTACCCGGCCTCTTTCCCGGTAGGGCTAACCCGAGTGGTCCGATCCGGTCAGCCGGACCAGGGGACCATCAGGGACCGGCGAGCGGTGGCATCGGCGCGATGTCGTCGACGACGAAGGCGGTCCGGCACCAGTACCTGGTCAGGATCTCGGCGTCGGCCTGCGAGGTGCCCCTCGGCGCTGGTCCGGCACACGTCTCGGCATCACCGTCATCGAAATGACCGCTGATCTCGCGCGTGACCTCGTCGGTGGTGCCACCACAGTCCAGAGGCACCCCGAGGTCCGGTCTCATGTGGGCGTTGGTCACATCGGTGCCCTTCGTGATCGCCAGCGTGTAGGAGGCGTTCGGGCCGAGCCACTCGGGCTGGACTTGCCACGTCGGACGCGACGCGCCGCATTGCAGTTCGACCTCGGCGTCGAAGGTGAGCGTGTCGCTGCCGAAGCAAGCCAGTCCGCCATGCGGCTCCGCGGACCGCGTCAGCCGGCCAAGATCCGCGACCTTGACGTCCTCGCGCTTCGGACACTTGTAGGTGCGCCGCCCCAGCCACCGTTCGCCGCCATGGTCGGACTCGGCGATCCATCCGACACGCGGGACGCCATCGATCTCGAGGCCCGGGACGATGACCTGGAACCATTCGTAGTCATCCGCGATGACGGGACCGTCCACGACCCAGACCGGCGTTCCCTTGGGCAGCAGCTCGAAGCGTTCGCTCTGGAGGCCGGGTGCGGAACGGACCCGCAGCCGGTCTGACGTCGTGATCGCGGATCCGAGCGTCGGATAGGCGGTGTCGGCGATGACCGACTTGACCGCGAACCTCGAACGGCACTGGAGACGAGCGGACGCGTCGGTCGTGGGCACGGGTGCCGAGCCGGCCAGGGCGTGACAGTCCCGGGCGGCTGGATCATCGAACGAGCCTATGAGATCGACCACGGACCCGGCGGGGAGCCCCTGCTTCGAGGCCTTGCTACCGGGCTCGATCGCGAGCAGCGGACCGCGGGGCGTGTCCTTCGATCCAGCGTCGACCTCACCCGCCAAGCCGCCGAGCTCGGTCAACCATCCCGGCCCTTCGACGATGCAGCCCGGATCCGCGGTGCACTCGTAGGTCTCGTTCGAACCAGCGATGTACGCATGGAGCCTGATCTCTCGATCGCCGAAGCACGCCACGCGCTCCGCCGGCGCCAGCCCGACCACGTCGTTGATCGTGATCGTATCGGTCGGACAGACGTTCGCAGCCGGGCTCACCCAGGGGGTCCCGTCGTGGTCGCCGCGAGACACCCATCCGGAGGGAAAGACCTGGTCGGGGTGGGCCGGATCCCATGCCGCGACCTGGTACCAGTCGTAGTCATTCGCGGAGACGGGACCGTCGAGGATCATGAGGCGCGCGCCCACGCCCAGGAGCGGCTCGTATTTTGTCGAATCGTCCGCGACGCGGGGTTGCGAGCGGATGCGCAATCGTCCTGAGACCACCTCGGCGACCGAATCCCGGGCCAGCGGTGCCCCGAAGACCGAGCCTCCACCGGGCCCTGGAGGACTGGCGACCGGATCGCCCGACTGACTCGGCTCCGGCGAGACGACGTCACCGAGCGCCGGCGGCGATGACGGGGGCACGTCGGCAAGCTGATCGAGCGGGTTCCGGTCGTTGAACGCCCCGGCCGCTACCGCCGCGGCAAGCAGCAGGCCGAACAAGGCGGCAGCCACAAGGAGGACCTGCCACTGCCGCGTACGCGGCGGCACGAGCGAGGCGCGCATCACCCGCTGTCGGACGATCGGCGAGGCGTCGTGGACAGGCAACTGCTGGAGGAGACCCTGGACCTGCAGGTGACTCGCAGCGATGGCCGCGCATTCCGGACATGAGGCGAGCCCGGCCTCCATGCGAGTCCGCTCGGCCGGTGTCAGTTCGAAATCGAGCGACGCCACGGCCAGCTGGACCGCCTCGTGGTCGTGGGTCATCTCACCACCCCTTCCGCCACGAGGAACGTCCGCAGTCGCTCGCGGGCTCTGAACATCATCGTGCGAGTGCTGGTCTCGGTCCGGCCGAGCGCCTCCGCGATCTCCCGGCCGGAGAAGCCCTGTGCCGCCATGACGACCGCTGTTCGCGCGTCGTCGGGGAGGATGGCGAGGGCAGCCACGAGTGTCTCGCCGGTCTCGTGGCGAAGGGTCTCGATCTCGGCGGCGACCTCGGTCTCTTCGGCTGGGCGCCGCTCGAGGAACCGCCGCGCGACGACGCCGCGCCGTCCACGACTCGTGGCCAGGTTGGCGCAGACGCGATACAGCCACGCGGTCACGTTCTCAGGCTCACGGCCTGCGGCGTGTTCCTTGACGAGTCGCAGGAAGGTCTCCTGGACGAGATCGTCGGCCGTATCGGCGTCGCGCGTCAGTGCATATGCGAAGCTCGTGAGCTTGCGTTGATTCTCGTCGTAGGCGGCCATGACGAAGTCGGCGCGGAGATCCGCGCCCGAGACGAGGGCCAAGCGTCTGACCGTCGGTTGTCGGTCGTCAGGCGTGTTGACTCCGTCCTCCATGACAACGAGACGCGATAAGCCGCGGATTGTGGCAGCCGAGCGTCACCGGACGGTGCGGAGACCAGCACCGCTCCTCCTGCACCGTACACTCGCCGCGCTGTACCGCCACCACGAGGGACTGGCGGACTGCACCCGATCGAGGGGCACGTGAGCCCAAAGCGGCTGCTCGACGTCCTGGCGAACCTGCGGCGCAACGGCGCCCTGGGGCGGGTCGAGCTCGCGTTCGTCCTGGCGACGATGGTCGAGTGGTCGGGCTGGCTCGCGCTCGTGGTCTACGCCTTCGATCGCGGCGGAGCCGCCGAGGCGGGACTCATCGGGTTCGCGGTCGGGGTGCCGCCGATCCTCATCGCCCCGACCGCGGCGATCCTCGGTGACCGCTTCCCGCGCTCGCGGGTGATGTTTGCGGCGTATGTCGCCCAGGCGGTCGTGTTCGCCGCGACGGCCGCCGCGTTCATGCTTGACGCTCCGCTTCTCGGGTACGCGCTGGGCATCACGGCCATAGCCCTCATCGCCCTGACGCGGCCGCTGTTGGCGTCCATCCTGCCGGAGGTGGCGCGCTCGCCCGAGGAACTGACATCCGCCAACGTGGCGTCGGGCGTCGGGGAGGGCCTCGGTGCCCTTGGCGGATCGTTCGCCGCCGGGGTCCTGTTCGGGCTCGGCGGGGTCACGCTCGTGCTGATCGGTGGAGCCGGCGCCATGGTCGCCGCCGCGCTCCTCGTGCTGCCATTGGCGCTCCGGTCTCGCTGGCTCGAGCTCGATGCGATGCGCGCCGCGGGGGCCGGGTTCGGCGCCACGGTCCGCGCCGTCGCCCACGAGCTGGTGGCGGGTGCCGCCTCGATCCGTCGCGATCGACGCCTCGCCGCGCTCTCCGCGGTCATGGGCATGACGATCGGGACGCTCGGCGCGCTCAATGTGCTCATCGTCATCGTCGCGATCGACGTCCTGGGGTTCGACGAGAATGCCACCGGCTATCTCGCGGCCGTGACCGGGGTGGGCGCGCTCGTCGGCGCGTTCTTCGCGACGTCACTGGTCGGTCGGGAACGGCTCGCCGCGCCGTTGCTGGGGTCGGTGATCGGTTTCGCCGTGGCTGTCGGCGCAGTCGGACTCGGCTCGACGCCCTTTCCTGTCGTGATCGCCCTGATCGCGACTGGCGTCGGCTGGTCCGTCGCCTGGGTCGCCGCCACCACGATGACCCAGCGCCTCGCCGGCGACGACGTGATGACCAGGGTGTTCGGCGTGAATGAATCGATCCAGACGGGCGCCGAGGCGATCGGCGGTCTGCTGGTTCCGATCCTCGTGCTCGCCTTCGCACCCACCGGCGCGTTGATCGCCCTCGGTATCGGTCTCGCGCTCGTCGCGGTGGCGACGGCGCCCACGCTCATTCGCGCCGACCGAATCGACCCGGCACTCCTCCACGACTTGACGGTCATCCGCGCGGTGCCGATGTTGGGGCCGCTGTCTGGTCCTGTGCTCGAGCGGCTCGCGAACGGCGCGGAGCGCATTGCCGTCGACGCAGGTACGGCGATCATCCGGGAAGGGCAGATGGGCGATCGGTTCTACGTCATCGACGAGGGTCGCGTGCGGGTGACGGTCGGCGGTCGCAAGGCGGGCGAGCTCCGTCCCGGCGGCGCATTCGGCGAGATCGCTCTGCTGCGCGACGTGCCGCGCACGGCGACCGTCGTCGCCGAGGTGCCCACCCGGCTTCTAACGATCCGCCGCGAGCTGTTCCTTGAGGCGCTGACCGGCCAGCCACGGAGCCGCGTCGTTGCGGCCGACGTCGTCCAGGAGCACCTCGCCGCGGATCGGGCGGCAGGCTGAGTCAGAAGACCCTACCGGACCGCGGCGGCTCCCCGGGCATCGGCCACGAGCCGCAGCACCTCGCCGACCCGAGCGATCTCGTACGGCGTGCGATACAGGTTGTTGTTGAACGTGAAGCCGGTGAACCCGGCGTCGATGTAGGGCATGAGGGCCTCGGCTGCCTTCTCGGGCGTGCCGACGGCGACGAACGGTCGGCGGTCGGGCGGCAGCATCTCGAGCGCGGCGCTCGCCGCCTCCTCGGACTCGACGACGATCACCGGGGCCCCCATCGTCCGCTCGATCGAAGCCGGATCGCGGCCGATCTCCGCGCAGTAGCCCTCGAGGATCGAGGTCTTGCGCTTGAGCGCGTCGAGTCCGAGCGAGAACCAATGCGTCATGTCGGCGTACTTCGCGGCGATCCGCAGCGTCCGTTGCTCGCCCATGCCGCCGATCAGGATCGGCGGACCGCCCGACTGCACCGGGCGTGGCGAGTTGAGCGCCTCTTGTATGACGTAGTGCTTGCCAGCGAAGCTGGGACGGTCCTCGGTGAACATCGCCTTTGCGATGGCGAGCGCCTCCTCGAGACGGTCCATCCGTTCCCGGATCGGCGGGAAATCGAAGCCGTATCCCGCGTGCTCCACGTCGTTCCAGGCAGCACCGACGCCGAAGATGGCACGGCCTCCGGAGATGACGTCGAGCGTGGTCGCCTCCTTCGCGAGGAGCGCCGGGTTGCGGTAGGTCACGCCCGTGACCAGCGTCCCGAGTCGGACACGACTCGTCTCGCGGGCGAGCGCGGCGAGGGTCATCCAGCTTTCGAGCATCGGCTCCTGGACCTTGCCGACACCTGGGATCTGGTAGAGGTGGTCCATCACCGTGACGAGCCGGAACCCGGCCTCCTCGGCGGCCTTGGCCTGCTCGACGACGCTGTCGATGAGCCGCTCGGGCGGCACGTCGGGATGGGTGTAACTGGGAAGGTGGAACCCGAACCACACGCTCATGACGGCAGCCTACTGCGTCCTCGGCATCGTCGACGGCTCACGGCTCCACGCGCGAGAGGATGACGCCCGTAGGGCTGACCCTGGGTTGTGATGGTGCCGTTCGGCCCCGAAGAAGACGGTCAGTATGACCCTACCCTCGACGGGATCGTGGCCGTCAAATGGAGCCAAAGCGGACGCTCCTCCGCGGGTCGGTGGCGTCCAGGAGGCATGTCATGACAACGGTCCAGGTGATCTACGGCAGTCGACACGGCGGCACACGCGGCATCGCGGAACGGATCGGCGCCGTCTTGCGCGACGAAGGGGTCGATGCGACGGCGGTTCCGGCCGACCGCGCGACGACACCAGGTGTCGATGGATTCGTGGTCGGGAGCGGCGTCTACATGGGCGCGTGGCTCAGCGATCCGATCGACTTCCTCGAGCGGCATCAGAAGGAGCTCGCGGAGCATCCAGTGTGGCTCTTCAGCAGCGGGCCTCTCGTCGGCTCCAGCAAGGAGAAGCCAGACGTGGACCCGATAGAGAACGCCCTCGGGCCCGCGGATGGACCGGGCAGCGGCGGCCGCAAGAAGATCGCCGAAGTCACCTCCGCCATCAAACCACGCGACCACCGAGTCTTCCTCGGGGCGTATGACCCGAGCGATCCTCCGAAGTCGATGTCGGAGCGGGTCGTCCGCATGATGATGGGGGCGAAGGTGCTGCCTCGGGGCGATTTCCGTGAGTGGGACAAGATCGAGGCATGGGCACGCGAGATCGCGGCGTCGCTAGCTCCTGCCGTTCCTGGATCGCCAGCCCTGCTTGTCGCGGGGGAAGGCGCGCCCTAGGGCTCGCGCTTTCGCTGCACGACCGTCGCGTGCCTGGCGGGTGCGTCCGGTCCTGACATGGGCTGACCACACCGCCTAGGCTGACCGCATGACCGTGTCAGGAACCCCTACGCCAACCGCCGCCCAGATCGATCAGCTCCGCCGCTCGTTCGCGGGGGACATCATCCCGCCGGATGCCACGGGCTACGACGACGCCAGACGTGTCTGGAACGCGACCTTCGACCGCCGGCCAGCCGTGATCGTCCGACCGACGAACGCCCAGGATGTCATCGCGGCCGTCCGCTTCGGTCGCGAAAGCGACCTCGAGATCGCCGTTCGCGGCGGCGGCCACAGCGCCGTCGGGCATTCGACCAGCGATGGCGGCCTCGTCATCGACCTCGGGGGGATGAATGACGTCAGCGTCGACCCGGAGCGTCGGCTTGCTCGCACCGGCGGCGGTGCCCTGCTGGGCCAGCTCGATATCGCGGCCCAGGAGCATGGGCTCGTCTGCCCAGTGGGGGTCGTCGGTCACACGGGCGTCGCCGGGCTGACGCTCGGTGGCGGCGTCGGACGGCTCCAGCGCCGCTTCGGCCTGACGATCGACAGCCTGCATGCGGTCGAGCTCGTGACAGCCGACGGGCGCCTCGTGCGGGCCACCGCGGACGAGGAGCCAGAACTGTTCTGGGGTTTGCGTGGCGCGGGCGCGAACTTCGGGGTCGCGACGAGCCTCGAGCTGGAGGTCCATCCGTTCCCGGGCACCCTCCATCGGGGCGTCCACATCCATCCCGCGACCGACGTCCAGGAGATGTGGGCGGTCTTCCGCGAGTTCGCGGCGACGGCGCCCGACACGATCGCGGCCATCTTCACCGTCGCCCTGGCCGGGTCAGCAGGCGACTATCCCGAAACGGTCGCCGGCCAGCCGATCGTGGTCATCTCCTACAACCACAGTGGGGCAGGGGAGGACGTCGAGCGCGACATCGCGCCGCTCCTCAAGGGTCCCGCACCTGCCTCGGTGACAGCCACGAGCGAGCAGTACCTGACCGCCCAACGCTCGAGCGACCTCGATCTTGCGTGGGGCTCCCGGAGCTTCATCCTCGGCGGGTACGTCGCGGACTGCTCACCGGCAGTCCTGGATGCCTTCGTCGCACACGTGGAGCAAGTGCCGGGCGACAGCAGCATCTCGGTCACCGCGATGGGTGGCGCGATCGACCGCTTCGGAGACGACGACATGGCCTTCACCGGTCGTGGCGTGCGGTTCGACGTCAGCCCCGACACGGCCTGGACGGACCCGGCCCTCGACGACGCGAACGCCGCCTGGGTCCGCGACGCGATGGCCATCGTCGAGTCGAATCGCCTTCCCGGCCGCTACATCAACGAGCTGTCCGACGCAGGCCCCGAGGTGACCCGCGCGAGCTACGGCGACGCCAAGCTCGATCGACTCCGGGCGCTGAAGCGCACCTGGGACCCGACCAACGTCTTTCACCTGAACCACAACATCGAGCCCGCCAGCGACTGATGCCCCGCGACGGCCGTCGATTAACATCCTGCTGTCGGGGGTCTCCCGTCGATCCTGTATCAAGCGAGGAGCCGTCCGTGCCCGTTCAGCGTTTCGAATCGTCCGTGACCGCGGTGTCCTGGATCCCGTCGGAGGCCATCACCGGCCCATCGAAGATCCCGTTCGAGCTTGGCGTCACGCATTACGACGATCCTCCGCCCGACGTCCTCGGCGACCTCGACACGATGGGCCGGACCGATCGCTTCCGGGAGGCCAACGACCTTCGCGCGTACATCGAGGTCGAGGACGGCAAGATCGTCGGCCATGGCCATCTCGGCAATGGCTACATCGGCGCCACCACCGTCCGCGTCGGTCCGGCAGCCGTGCAATTCCCGGCGGTCCAGCTTCCGGACATCCGACCGGAACCCGAGGTGGGTGACTCCTCGGTCCGGTTCGTCCAGACCGTCGGTGGACGGATGGGTCTCCCGACGCCACGCCCGGTCCCGCACAAGCCGTTCGTGCAGTTCTGGCCTTCGATCGCCTGGACGACCCTCGCGCTGACCATGAATGCCGACGGCAGCTCGAGCCACGAGCTCGTCGGGGCCAGTCCGTTCCCGCGCCACTGGATCTACGACCACGAGGGGCAGCTCGTCCAGAAGTCGGGGACCATCGACTTCGGCAAGTGGTTCAAGGACTCCTTCGGCGATCGGACGCCGTGGGGCGAGCAGGATTCGCCGGCCGTCGTGGCGGCGGTGGAGTCCGCACTCGAGCGTTCGCTCTCCGGCGCGATCATGAGCGGGGGAGCGAAGCCGACGATCCGTACCCTGAGCGAGGGCGAACACCTCATCCGTCAGGGCGAGTCCGGCACCGACGTGTTCCTGATCCTCGATGGCATGTTCGTCGTCGAGGTCGACGACCGTGAGGTCGGCGAGATCGGGCCAGGGGCGGTCGTCGGCGAGAAGGCCGGCCTGAACGACGGCACACGCACCGCCACGCTCTGGGCTCGGACGCCTGGCCGCGTCGCCAGCGTGCCCAACGACGCCCTCGATCCGGAGGCTCTGGGGACGCTCGCCGCCACCCGTTGAGGCGGGCCGCCAGCCACCGTCCGGCCGAGGTGGGGCACGGACGCCTTAGGCAAGAGGCGTAGGCTCAGTCGGTCCGCCACCGGGCTCGAAGTCCCCGTCCGGCTTGGCCGGGAGGGTCCGTCATGAGCACGACCGTCACCGCTGCCCCGCGAGCGGAGGTTCAGCCATCCCAGAAGACCCGGCTCGACGGTGTCGCGTGGTTCGTTGGAATCGTCCTCGGGTTCTCTCTCCTCGTGACGGTCGTGGTCATCGGTTCCCGCGCCGAACCGACCCTCCTCGCATTCCCCTTGGCCCTCGCCCCGGCCGTCATCGCCGTCGGGCTCGCCTGGCGGGAAGGGAACGGCGCGCTTGCACGGCTCGTGCGACAGGTGATCGCCCCGCCGACGCGACCGATCTGGTGGTTCGCCCTGCTGATCCCGCTTGCGGCATTCCTCGCGGTCGATGTCGCGGCCGTTGCGCTCGGCGAACCGACGGACGGTCTCGTAGACGGTCTCTTCCCGGCGATCCTCATCGTGCCCCTTGTCGTGCTGATCCCGGCATTCACCGAGGAGCTCGGTTGGCGCGGGTTCGCCGTCCCGCGAGCCCTCACCGCATGGTCAGCGCTGCGGACCGCCTTGATCCTGGGCGTGCCGTGGATGCTCATCCACGTCGGCCTCTTCCTGCCGGGTCAGATGAATGCCGGCGCCGCGTACTGGTCGATGGCCACGCAGATCCTCTCGATGTCGGTGATCCTGACCTGGGTGTATGTCGGCAGTGGCGGAAGCGTCCTCATGGCCGGACTCATGCATGCCCTGTTCAACGGGCTGGTCCCGCTCACCGGCGCCGTCGATCCGGAACTTGCCTGGACGATCCGCGGCGTCCTCTGGCCCATCATCGCGATCCTGATCGTCGCCCTCGGAGGGTTCCGTGGACTCCGACCAGCGACGAATGGCGGGTGACGCCACCCTGTACCGTCGGATCGTCTCGCCAGACCGAATGAGGGAAGACGTATGCCGGATCCATACGATCCCGAAGCGTTCCGTGCGGAAGGCCACGCCGTCATCGATCAGCTGGCCGACTACCTGGCCGTGACTGCCGGTGCGGACGGGCCCGTCCTTCCGTACGAAGAGCCGCAAGCCGTTCTCGACGCGTGGCCGATCCCGGATAGCGGAGCACCTGGGACGCCGTTCGCGGAACTGTTGCCGCGCGTGCTGACCGGCTCTCACCACATCCATCACCCGAGATATGTCGGGCACCAAGTGAGTGCACCACTCGGCTCGGCAGCATTGGCGGAACTGGCGTCGGCGATCCTGAATAATGGGACGGCGGAATACGAGATGGGCCCCGTCTCGAACGCCATGGAGAAGCGCCTGCTTGAGTGGCTGGGGTCGACTTTGGGCTTCGGCCGGGACGTCGAGGGCCTCTTCACGTCCGGTGGATCCGCCGGCAACCTCACGGCGCTCGCCGCCGCGCGGCAGGCGATCGATGGCGTCAACGCGTGGGAGGCTGGGCTTGCGGGAACGCCGCCGCTCGCGATCCTCGTGTCCGAGCAGGCGCATTACTCGGTCGATCGGGCCGCGCGGATCCTCGGTCTCGGCGCCGGTGGCGTGGTGCCCGTCCCCGTGGATGACCGGTATCGCCTCGACCCCGAAAGTATCGGGGAAGCACACCGACGGGCGGAGGCGAACGGCAGGCGGATCTTCGCCATCGTCGGCAGTGCCTGTTCGACGGGAACCGGGTCGTACGACCCGCTCGACGCGATCGCGGACTACGCCGCCGAGCATGGCCTGTGGTTCCACGTCGACGCCGCGCACGGCGCGGTCGCGGCACTTGCGCCCCGCTACCGCCACCTCGTCGCCGGCATCGAACGAGCGGACTCGGTCGTGCTCGACGCGCACAAGATGCTGCTGATGCCGGCCTTGATCACCGCGGTCCTCTATCGACGCCCCGGCGTCGCGGACCACGCATTCCATCAGAAGCAGAGCTACGTCGGCTTCGACGACCACGGGGGCGGGTTCGCGTGGTGGGATTCTGGGCTCCGGACCCTCGAATGCACCAAGCGGATGATGGCGCTCGAGCTGTACGCCTCGCTGTCGCAACATGGGACGCAGTTCTTCGCCGAATACGTCGAGGGGGTCTTCGACCTCGCTCGATGGTTCGCTGCTGAGCTTGATGCCGCGCCCGACTTCGAGCTGGCCGTCGAACCGCAGGCGAACATCGTGTGCTTCCGCATCACGCCGGACGGGACCGCCGATCTGGACGAGCTGCAGCTCGACATTCGGAACGCGCTGGTCCGCGCCGGTGCCTTCTACCTCGTGAAGACGCAGCTCGACGGCAAGGTCTTCCTCCGGACGACGATCATCAATCCGCGAACGACGGAGAGCGACCTGCACGCGCTGATGGCGGCCGTGCGTACTGCCGCCAAGGAATCGGCGACGCCTGTCGGCAGGTAGCGGCTGAGTCCGGCGCCGGAGGCGCTCGTGGCGGTCGAGGACTACAGTGATCGCATGACCACGGCGGCGCCGGTCGACCACCGGGCGACCGGGCCGGAGGGCGGCGCGTCCACCACCGGCCAGCGGAAGCCGATCACGTATGACCGGCACTACACGGGAGCAGGGCCCAAGGGCTCGCTGCTGGGCGGGACGATGCGTGAGTACGGTGCCGACCCGACGGAGTCCATGCGTGGGTGGCGCGACACCTATGGCGACTTCGTCCCGATCCGGTTCGGGCCGTTCCGGGCGCACGTCGCCTTCGGCCCCGCCGAGATCGACGAGGTCCTCACCGACCGTGCGGCAGATTTCCGCAAGAGCTTCGGCACGCGCATGCTGATCCCACTGCTCGGCAACGGTCTGTTGACGGCTGAAGGCGAGGAGTGGCTGCGCCATCGACGCCTCACCTCCGGCGCGTTCCACCGCGAGCGAGTCACGGGCTATGGGCGAGTGATGAGCCGTTACGCGGATGATTCGGTCGAGACCTGGCGCAAGGGCGAAGCCGTCGACCTCCACGAGGCGATGACGGCGCTGACGCTGCGCATCGTGGCGCGGACGCTCTTCGACACCGATGTCACGGCCCGCATCGAGGAGGTGGCACGGCTCGGCACCGAGATCCAGGATTTCTACTACCTTCGATTTGCGAGCCTCCGCTTCCTCATCCCGACGTGGCTGCCGACGCCCGGCAACCGACGGCTCGCGCAGCTGACCCAGCGTCTCGACGACGTGGTGTACGGGATGATCCGAGAGCGCCGGCCGGGCGAGGACCGAGGCGACCTCCTGTCGATGCTGCTGCTCACCCGTGACGAGCACGGAATCGGGATGTCGGAGCGGCAGGTCCGCGATGAGGTCATGACGCTGCTGTTGGCTGGTCACGAGACGACGGCGCTCGCGCTGACCTGGGCGTTCACGCTGCTCGACCGCCATCCCGAGGCACGCGGGTATCTCGAGGCAGAGCTTGGTCGGGTCCTCGGCCACCGACCCGCGGCGCCCGAGGACGTCCCGGCTTTGCCCTATACACAGGCCGTCGTCAACGAGACGCTGCGCCTCTATCCGCCCGCATACGTCACAGGTCGCGAGGCCGTGCGCGACACCACCGTCGGCGGCGTGCGGATCCCACGTCGCCACATCGTCCTGATCTCGATGTATTCGACCCACCGCGACCCGCGCTTCTTCGCGGACCCCGACGCGTTCCGCCCTGAACGGTGGCTCGATGGCTTGGAGAAGCGTCTGCCCCGCGGCGCCTTCATCCCGTTCGGGATGGGCTCGCGCATGTGCGTCGGGTCGGCCTTCGCGATGATGGAGGCGACCCTCCTCCTTGCGACCATCGCGCGTCGCTGGCGATTCTCGCTCGCGCAGACCGAGGTCCCGACGCATCCCTCGATCACGCTGCGACCGGCGACATCGATGCCCGCGCTGATGCAGCCGGCGGCATCGATCAGTCGCTAGAGGACCACGCTCCCGGCTCCTAGGGGATCCGGCTGATCTTGGCCGGATCGGCGTTCAAGTGGATCGCCACGATGCGCCCGTGGCGGACCGAGAACGCGGCGACGATCCGAGGCTGACCCGGCGGCTCGATGACCGCTCCTGGTTCACCGTTGATGACGACCGAGCGGGCGTACGCGTCGAACCGTTCGCCGAAGATGTGCGCCTGCTTGGCGACGCCCGACGCGCCGCGGACCTCCGGTCGGGTCAGGGACCGATGCGGACCACCGTCGATGCGGAGCACGACGTCGGGATCCAGCACCCGCAAGAGGCCCTCGAAATCCCCGTCGCGGGCGGCGGCTCGAAACGCGTCGACGACGCCGCGCTGCACCTTGAGATCCGCGTCGGGCTCCGGGGCATCGGCACGGACCCGTCGTCGAGCCCGACTGGCGAGCTGACGGGCGGCCTCCGGCGTCCGGTCGATCGTGTTGGCGATGTCGTCGAACGGCACGCCGAAGACGTCGTGCAGCACGAACGCCAGGCGTTCCGGCGGCGAGAGGCGGTCGAGGACGACCAGCAGCGCGATCCCGACGGAATCGGCGAGCACCACGTCGCGCTCGGGATCCCCGCTCGTCCCACCTTCGACTCCGGGCCAGCTCACGAGTGGCTCCGGGAGCCACGTCCCGGCATCCGATTCGCGACGCGCGCGTCGCGTCCGGAGCATGTCGATGCAGATCCGGCCGACGGTGACGGTGAGCCAGCCGCGCAGGTCATCGGTTCCTCCCGGGTCGCGTCGCTGCAACCGGATCCACGCCTCCTGGACGGCGTCGTCCGCCTCGGTCATCGAGCCGAGCATCCGATAGCCGACCGCCCGGAGTTGCCCGCGGTGGCGCTCGAACTCGGCGGCCAGCCAGGCGGATCGATCGACGGTCTCGTCCAGGTCCGGCTCCTTTGTGTGCATATCCCGAGTACGGATCAGGGACCGCGGATGTGACAGGACGCGTGAGCCTCGCCGGTCACATTCCTGGGCGCCGTTCCGTATCCAGTGTGACGAGCCGCATCGATCGGCTCGAGATCACAGGAGACACCATGTCCACCGAAAGCTCGATGCTCGCGACACCTCACGCGCCGAGCATCGTCAACCGGCTCAATCCCCTCGTCGTCGCGGCCCTGCGCCTCGGCCTGCCGATGGGTCCGAACATGCTCATGACGGTCCGAGGCCGCCGCTCCGGACAGCCGCGGACCTTCCCAGTTGCCGTCCTCGAAAGCGACGGCCGGCGCTACCTCTTCTCGCCTTTCGGCGAGGTCAACTGGGTCCACAACCTGCGCGCCAGCGAGACCGCGACGATCGGTCGTGGCCGTCGACGTCAGACGGTGCTCGCGACCGAGCTCTCTCCTGACGCCGCCGCACGGTACCTGGAAGCCGGGCTCCGGCCGATCATGCACGTACCAGTCCTCGGCCCGATGATCGCCGGCTGGTACGGCATCGGATCGCATTCGACCGCGGCGGACTACCTCGCCGCCGCGCATCGGCATCCGGGCTTCGAGCTCCGCGACGCCGACTGACTCATCAAGGGGCCGTCGGCTACCTGGAGTGCTTCTCCTCGTTGTGATGCTTCACGACCGTTGCGGCAGCGATCTCCTTGGAGCGCTCAAGCGAACGCCCGCTCTCGCGCTCGCTCTTCTCGATGTGCTCGTACATCCGCTGCTCTTTGTCGCTGACGCTCGGCAGATGTTCCTTCTTCGGCATCGTCATCGCACCTCGATCTGCGGGCCGCGCTAGGCAAGCCAATGGCCCGACCGTAGGCCTGTGACATCGAACGACGACCAATAGCCCACTCGCGCAACATCGCGTCCGTCATGCATCCCGGGCGATCCCTGCAGCGACATGGGCGCTCTACACTCCGCCAAAGCCCGGGAGCGAAGGGTAGGGGATGGATCCTGATCCGCTGGCGCTGGATCCCGAAGCGATGCGCGAGATGGGCTATGCCGTGGTCGACATGCTCGTCGCCCGGATCGACGCGCTCCGCGACGAGCCCGTCCTCAAGACCGAGACCCTCGAGCGCATGCGCGAGCGCCTAGGCGCACCGCCCTCTGACGGTCCTCGCGACTTCGGCGATCTCCTCGGGCGGCTTGGCGAGGACGTCCTGCCATACGTCGGGCACTTCGACCATCCGCGGTTCTTCGGCTACATCCCGGGCGCCGGAACGTGGCCGGCCGCACTCGGCGACCTGATCGCCGCCGCGACCAACATCGACGCCGGCTCGTGGCGCGAGTCCGTCGGGCCGAACACCCTCGAGCTGACCGTCCTCGACTGGTTCCGCGACTGGATCGGCTATCCGGAGTCGGCCGCCGGCGTCCTCGTGAGTGGCGGATCGGCCGCCAACCTCACCGCGATCGCCTGTGCCCGCGAAGCGCTGATCGGCCCCATGTCGCCGCGCATCGTGATGTACACCGGCGACCAGACCCACTCGTCGGTCGCTCGCGCCGTGCGGCACCTGGGCTTCCGGCCGGACCAGCTGCGGGTCTTGCCGTCCGACGACGCCTTCCGACTCAGACCGCGTGACGTCGCGGCCGCCATCGATGCCGACATCGCCGCCGATCGCCTGCCGTTCCTCGTCAGTGCGAATGCCGGCAGCACCAACACCGGCGCGGTGGACCCGATCGGCGCCCTGGCCGATGTGTGCCACGAGCGTGGCGTCTGGCTCCATGTCGATGGCGCCTACGGCGCCTTCGCGGTCCTGACCGAGCGCGGTCGAGCGGCCATGCCCGATCTCGCCCGGGCCGACTCGGTCACGCTCGATCCGCACAAGTGGCTGGCCATGCCGTTTGAGGTCGGTTGCCTGCTCGTGCGCGAGGGCCTGCTGCTCGAGCGCGCCTTCGAGCTCCATCCCGAATACCTCAAGGAGGGCGTCCACGACGCCGGCGTGAACTTCGCGGATCGCGGGCTCCAGCTCACCCGGGCCAGCCGCGCGATCAAGGTCTGGTTGGCGATCGAGACTTTCGGCCTCGACGCCTTCCGGGCGACGATCGACCGCGCCATCGACCAGACGCTCACCGCGCAGGCGCGCATCGAAGCCGACCCCCGGCTCGAGCTCGTGACACCCGCCTCGCTCGGGATCCTCACATTCCGGCGCCGCGGACCGACGGCCGAGCCCGCGATCGTCACGGATCGACGCAACGAGGCGATCGTCAAGTCGCTCGCGGCCGGTGGGGAGGTTCTTCTGACGGCGACGACGATCCAGGGCCGGTACGTCATCCGCCTCTGCGTGCTCAACCACACCTCGACGGGCGAGGACGTGGCCTTCGCGATCGACCGAGTGGCCGAGGCAGACGTCACGGACTTCCAGATCGCGACGGCGTTGCCGATGTCGCAGCCGGTCGCGGGCACGACCGTCGATCCGGCCGGGACGACGCGCTCCGGGTTCGGGATCGATGACCTCCGGCGCGTGGCTGCCTTCGGATCGATCACCGACGACCAAGCCGATCGATTCCTGGCCAGCGCGCACGAGGAACGGCACGGGGCAGGGGAGGTGATCACGGAGCGCTGGGCCCACGCCCGGACGTTCTACATCGTCGTCGAGGGCGAGCTGTCGGTGACTGTCGATGAGGTCGAAGTGAATCGTCTCTCCGCCGGCGACGCGTTCGGCGAGATCGCGGCGCTCGACTGGGGCCGCGACTTCAGCTACGGCCGCACGGCGACCGTGACCGCAGTGAAGCCGTCCCGGTTGCTGGCTGTCCCGGGTGCGGCGCTCCGCGGATTGATGCTCGACGCACCGCGGATCGACGCGTCGATCCGCCAGACCGCCTACGAGCGCATGCGTCGGGCGGTGAGCACGACCTAGACCCGCGTCTACGGCGCCTGCATCTCCCGGGCCAGCCGATCAGTGGCGATGCCGACCGCTGCCCGCAGGTCGGCTGATCTCGACGGGCCAGCCCAGCCAAAGGCCACCCGCACGAGCTCCGGGGACCGGATCTCCTTCTCGCACGATCCTCGCACGCGCTCCACGAAGTTGATCGCAGCGACCTCGTCCGTCTCCGTCAACAGGACCGCGAAGCGGGTCGGTTCGACCCGCGCGATGTGATCGCTCGCGCGGACCTCCGTCGCCAGCGTCCGCGCGAGCTGGAGGAACAGGCGACCGGCAGCCTCTGGGCCCCAGATCCCGGCGTAGCGCTCGATCCCATCGAGCTCGATGAGGACGATCGTCGCGTGCCCGTGGTATCGCTGGACGCGGGCGGACTCGCTGGAGACGACCCGGTCCCACATCCGTGGCCCGTCGGTCCCCGTGAGCTGATCGCTCCAGCCGGCGGGGATGGCGCGCCAGTCCATGGGGACCGGCTCATCGGTCGTTGGATCTGTGATTCCGATCGGATCCGGTGCCGCGTCCACGGGTTTCCCTCGATACCACCCGATTGGCCCCGGATCCATCGGTGTTTGACGTCATCGTCGCGCTCTCGGCGACGGCTAACCCACGCTTGGAGGTACCCGATCCGCGCGGCGAAAGTCCTGTCGTCGTCGACACAACCGCCCTGCGTCAACGATCCGACGACCTCGCCTCGAAGAGCTCCCATTGACCCGGCACGCCGCGCAGGCTCGCGTCGCCGAGCGGTCGGAACGCCAGGTCGGTACCGGTGACCAGGTCGCGCACGGTCTTGGTCACGACCACCTGGCTGTTGTCGGCCTCGCCGAGCAGGCGTGCGGCGATGTGCACCGCGATGCCGCCCACGCCGGTCTCGCGTCGCTCGATCTCGCCCGTGTGGATCCCGGCGCGCGTCTCGACATCGAGACTCCGCGCCGCCTCGACCAAGCCGAACGCGCAGCGCAGGGCTCGCGTCGGGGCGTCGAAGATCGCCATGACGCCGTCGCCCGTGAATTCCACGTTCTTGCCGTGCCAGCGATCGATCTCGCCGAGGACGACGCGCTCGTGCTGCTCGAGGAGCTTCTTCCAGGCGCGATCGCCCATCGATGCCGCCCGACCGGTCGAATCGACGATATCCGCGAAGAGGACCGTCGCCAGCGTCCGGTCGATGTCCTCGGCGGCCTGCAGCGAGCGGATCTGCTCGTGCGTCCACTGGTATTGGTCGACGAAGCGGCTCGTCGGCACCTCGGGATCGGGCGCGTAGGTCAGCAGGACCACGCCCGAGTCGAACGTCCGTGATTTGGTCAGCCGCAGGTAGCGGGTGTCGATGCGGTCGCGGAACAGGTGCTTGCCGCTGCCGAGGATGACCGGGTAGACCAGCAGGCGGTACTCGTCCACGAGATCGTGGCGCAGGAGCTCGTCGACCAGGTCGGCACTGCCGTACACCAGCAGCTCGCCGCCAGGCTGCGCCTTGAGCTTCGCGACCTTGCCCACGACGTCGCCCGAGATGATCGTCGTGTGGTTCCAGTCGGCCCGCTTCAGCGTGTTGGAGACGACGTATTTCGGGATGCTGTTCATGCGCTCGGCCAGCTCCGGGTCGGCTTCCCGGGCCGTCGGCCAGAAGGCCGCCCAGATCTGCCACGTCCGACGGCCCAGCAGGAACGCACCGGCGGACATCGCCTGGCCCTTGTTGTAGACCTGATCGTCATCGGTCTGGAACCGGAGTGCCCAGGCGTTCCGGCCACTCCGATGCTCGTCGAACCCGGGCGCCTCGATGATCCCGTCGAGCGTCACGAACGCCGTCACGACCAGCTTCATGGCTGAAGCCTAGTCGTCTCGTGCCTCGGGATCGCGCCGATACGAGGGCGACCCAGTACCTCGGTAACGTCGAGTGCGCCCTCCGCAGACGAGTACATTCCATCGCGCACCACCGACCATCGACCGCGGACCTGGGGGGCAAGTGACGGACAGCACGCTACGCCGCTCGACGCCCACGCTCATCGCGACGCTCGTCCTGATCGGTGTGGGTGCCGTCGCCTGCACCGGCCGCCAGCCGGTGACGCCGAGCTCTGCGCCACCATCGGAAGCGCACGCGACCCAGACGCCGCGCCCGACCGCATCCGGCCGTCCCATGCGATCCGGCCCGCCACCGAAGGACATCGGCTGCGACGACATCCTCGCCGCGAAACCGGCGCCCTACCCGGACCCGACGGTCGCGCCACCACCCCAGGCGTCGGTCTCGGGCGGAGACGCCGCGGTGGCGACCGCCATCGCCCGCGCCGCGGACGCGCTCACCCGCCTTCGGTCGTACCGGTTCTCCGTCGACGTCATCGGGCGCGACATCCAGACGCTCCAGGCGACGACATTCGATTTCGCCATGCAAGGCACCGTTGATCGATCGACTGATCTGGCGATCGACGCCGTCATGGGCTCGCGGCTTCGCGAAGCCAACGGTATGGGGGCCGTGAGCTCCGGAGGCCAACAGATCGTCGCGGGCAACGGCTTCGTATGGGGCATGGACAACGTATCCGAGGAACTCGAACCGACACGGGATCCGTCGACCCTCGCCTCGCTCCAGCTGTTCACGCCAGAGGGCAGTGCGGCCCGGTACGTCATCCCATTCGCCGCCGGCTACCACCGCGTGGGGCCGGAACGGCATGGCGGCATGGCGACCCAGCGTTACCAGGCAACGGCAAAGGGGAAGGCCGCGTACGCGAAGACGCTGGCCTTCAAAGATCCCCTGACCGCAGACCTATGGATCGCCGAGGACGGTGATTACCTCGTAGCCGCCCGCCTGACGGGCAAGGCCAGCCACGTCGATGCCTCGACGAAACTCGAAGTCGATGACGGGTTCCGGCTGGCCTTCGACGTCACGCACGCGAATGACCCGGGGAACGTCGTGTCGTTGCCCGCGACGCCCGTCGCCGATCCCGTCCGGCCGAGCCAGCCGCCGGTCGACCTGCTGCTGACATACGAGATCCTGCCCAGGGACGGGCGAGAGCCGACGTCCCAGGAGCTCGACGCGATCGGCGTGGCACTCCGGACGCGACTCGACATCTCCGAGCGGCCGGTCAAGGTCGACATCCGCGGGGTGAACCAGGTGATCGTGACCGTGTGCGCCACGACGCACCCGGACGCCGATCGGAAGCTGATCACGTCGCCGGGCGAACTGACCGTGGTGCCGCTCCCCAAGGACCGATTCGGGACGTCGACGAACCCTGGTCCCACCGCCTTGCCCTCGGTCGCCAGCCGGATCGACCCGGCACTCGCACCGATCGCCCCGCCGAGCCGAGTCGGTCTCACGACGGCGCACGTCGATCCGACGACGGGCAAACGTGGCCTGGCGTTCCGACTCGGAAACCAGGCGACCGATGCGTTCACGGCGTATGCCGCGAAGCATCCCGACGAATTCGTCGCTGTCGTGTCGGACGGGACCGTCCTGGCGACGCTCCCGATCGATGCGAGGGCGGCCAGGGGTCACTTCGTGTTCACCGGCGACTACACCGAAAGCGAGAGCCGGGCCCTCGCGCGCTCGCTGTACCAGGACCCGATCCCGTTCGAGCTGGCGCCGATCGAAGACGTGGAGCTGCCGGCGAGGGGTTAGTGAGACCCGCGATCAGCGACGGCCGGCGGCTCGCGGCTCGATGACGCGTCGTAGGGTGACTGCGCCCAGGATGAAATAGCCAACGCCGACGGCCAGGATCACCCGCTCGGCGGTACCGACCTCGCCGAACGCGGCCCGCCTGATCCCATCGAGGAGCAGGCCGCCGATGATCACCGCGATCGTCGTCGAGGATTGCGTTGCGACGTTCGAAAGCCCCATGTATCGGCCCGACGCGGCCTTCGGGATGATGTCGGTCATGAGCGCCCAGTCGACCGCGAGGAACGTGCCCTGGGATCCGCCGAAGAGCGCCGCGGCGACGACAGCGAACGGGACACTCGGCGCGAGCGCTGCGATCACCAGGGAGATGGCACCGAGGACGATGCTGACGTAGATCACCGGCTTCCGACCGACGCGGTCGGAGATCCGGGCGGACGGGATGATGGCGAGCATCGCACCTATCGCGACCGCCGCCAGCATCATGAACTGGACATTGCCGACTTCCCGCTGGTTCAGACCGTGCACGTCCGCCAGGTAATAGACGACGAAGTTCACGAGTGACGCGCCGCCCATCATCACGAACAGCCGGGAGGCGAGCAGCCAGACGTAGCTCTTCTCGCGCAGGATGTCCGTTCCCCAGGTCTCCGCGGCGATGGAACGCCACGACCGCCCCTCGCGCGGTCGCGCCGGAGGGCCGTTCGGCACGCGAACTACGACGCTGATCATCGTGACGATCTCGATGACGGCGACGGCGGCCAGCGCCACTCCGACGTTGCCGCTGGTATTCGCGTAGGCGGCCAAGCCGAAGCCGACGATGTTCCCGGCGACCTGCATGATGCCGACGAGGGCGCTGCCGAGACCTACCTGTCGGTCGGGAAGCAGGTCCGGAACGTAGCCCTGGAAGGGACCGCGAGCCACGTTCGTGCTGACGGCCAGGAGGGTCACGAACGCCGCGAGCGCGATGAAGGTCGACGCGGTCGCGATCCCGATCAGGAAGATCGCGTCACAGATCGCCCCCACGACGATGTAGGGCTTTCGCCGGCCCCAGCGCGTCGTGGTGTAGTCGCTGATCGCGCCGACGGTCGGCTGGATGAAGAACGAGAATCCGAATGTCAGCGCTGCGAGGATCGCGGTGGAAACGCCGAGCTGCGACTGGTCGACGAGTCCATCGAACTTCAGCCGGGATTGCGTCGACGCGGTGACGACCGAATCGATCGCGGTCAGCCCGAGCCAGAAGAGCGACAACCGGACGAGCGAGGTGATCGGCAGGGCCGCTGTAGGCCGCCCGCTCACGTCGATCCGAGGTGCACCCTCGAGCGTGATCGCGGTATCCATGGTTACCCCTCTGCCCTGTGGGATCTTGGCGCCGACGACATGACGCGCGACACGCTCGGGTGTGTCAGTGGAACAAGGTCGCGAGCCACGGCCAACGGTCCCGCGCGGGACGCCGTGCGTCGGCGAGCGCCGAGCGAGCGGGCAGGACCTCGCCGACGGCGCGGCGGTATCGGTCGGTGAGTGAGGCTGCCCGCTGGCGGCCGGCTCCGCTGAAGACCGCGTCATCCGCTGCGCCGACGTCGATCGGCTCGAGGGCGTCCACCGTGAACGATGAGCCGCGCACGATGTGGTGGGTCCCCGCGAGCACCACAGGGATCACCGGGGCACCCGCGCGTAGAGCGAGATACGCGAATCCGGGGGAGATCGTCCGCGTCTCGGCCGGCGGCGAGGGCGGGCCCTTCTCGGGAAACACGACCAATGCCGCACCAGCGCCCATCACCTGCGCCGCGAGTTCGGCGTATGCCTGCGGTCCGCCTGACCCCGGCGCGATCGGGATCATCCCGAGTCGAGGGAAGAGCCAGCGCCGCCACCACGACCGCGCCATCGTCGGCCCATCGCCGAACCACACGAGGCGCGCCGCCGTCGGCGGCCACGCCGCGATAACGAGGAATGGGTCGATCCAGGCCCGATGGGGCGCCGCGACCACGAGACAGCCTGCCCCGGTGCGGCCTCCGGCGCTACGTGAGAGCCGGTCGAAGCCGTTCGTTGCCACCCGCCATGAGACAAGCCAACAAACGGCGCGGATCAGGACTCGCAGGCCGCGATCCATCGATCCCTGCCGAACGGAAGCACGACCCAGTCCCTCGCGGAACCGCTCGAGACCGACCGGGTCGATCCTGCTCGTCATACAGCCCCCTCAGGCCTCGCTCTTGCCGACACCTAGGTGGCCACGACGCAAGACCTCTACGTCCATCGACGAGACGACGCGCGCTGGGTGGGTTCGTTTCATCGATGGATGTCGCGCGGCCAGTGTGCACCGCCGCCGTCGCGGCTCAGATGGACCGAGGATGCCAGCGGACCACATCGCGTCCATGACGAGATGTAATCCAGCGGGGGTGGACCGATGGGACGATAGGTGCCCCTCATCGCGACCCGACCTGGCGGGCCGCGTTGACGGCTGAACGAAGGGGTACCGCCATGGCCATCGCGACGAACGAGGCGACCGTCGAGCGCCTCCGCGCCATGTTCGAGTCAGGGTCGTTCGAGGAGGTGGCGCCCGCACTGTACGAGCTCGCCACCGACGACTTCGTCCAGGAATGGCCGCAGTCGGGCGAGCGGATCAAGGGCCGCGACAACGCCAAGGCGATCAACGACAACTATCCGGCGATGACGGGCTCGACGCCCAAGATGAAGCTCCGCCGCGTGAGCGGTGAAGGTGCCCATTGGGTCGCCGAGGGGACGATCGACTACGGCGACGGCACGCCCGTGAGCTACGTCGGGATCGCCGAGCTTCGTGACGGCCAACTGACTCGGATGACGGAGTACTTCGGCAACCCCTTCGAGGCGCCCGCGTGGCGCTCGCAGTGGGTGGAAAAGATGGCCTGACCAGGGCTCTCCGACCCGCATACAGGGGGGCGTGCCCGCTCTTGTCATCCGTGGAGCGGTGCGGGATAGTTTCGCGACCGCCTTGTTCAACACGCGACGATCCCAACAGTCGCCGCAACGCGGTCAGGGGCCGCGACACGGGCATCAGCGGATCGGAGGAGGAGTCATGACGCGCAACCAAGTGATGCGCAACGTCTTCGCTCTGGCCAGCGCGATCGTGATCGCGGCCTGCAGCGGTTCGCCGGGCACCTCGACTGCGCCGTCGAGCGCGGCACCCGCTTCCGAATCGGCCGCTGCGAGCGGCAGCGCGGCGGCGGGCGGCACGATCAAGCTCGGAGGTGGATTCGCCCTGACCGGCGACGAGTCAGCGTTGGATCTGCCCGCCGCGAACGGCGCAAAGCTCGCGGTGAAGGAGATCAACGCGGCCGGCGGCGTCAACGGCTCGCAGATCGACTTCATCGTCCACGACAGCCAATACAAGATGGACGTCACCGCACAGACAGCAAAGCAGTTCGTCGAGCAGGACAAGGTCCCCCTGTTCATCGGCTATACGGACACCGACTCGGTCCTCGCGTCCGGCCCGACGTTCCAGGCCGCGAGTATCCCGTTCATCACGGTCGGCGCGACGTCCCCGAAGATCCCGTCCCAGGTGGGCGACATGATGTTCCTGGCCTGCTTCGGCGATAACGTCCAGGCAGCGGTCGGCGCCGAGTACTCCTACAACACCTTCGGTCACAACGCGTACTTCCTCTGGGACAAGGGCGTCGAGTACACGACGCTCCTCGGCGGTTACTTCAAGAGCCGCTTCACGGAGCTCGGCGGGACCATCGCCCTCGAGGACTCCTACGACGACAAGGCGACCGACTTCTCGGCGCAGATCACAAAGATCAAGGCGCTGAGCCCGCAGCCCGACTTCTATTACGTAGCGGCGATGCCCTACAACATCGGCCCGCTCGTGAAGCAGTTCCGCGATGCCGGTATCACCGGGCCCATCGTCGGTGGCGACGGCTACGACACCCCGGACCTCGTCAAGGTGGCGGGCGGGGCAGCCGACAACGTCTACTTCACGACGCACGCGCTGATGGACGCGACCGGCGGCACGGACGGCATCAAGAAGTTCATCACCGACTACAAGGCCGAATACGGCAACGATCCCGAGAATGCCTTCGCCGCCCTCGGCTACGACACCGTGTACCTCATGGTCGACGCGATCAAGCGCGCCGGCAGCACGGACTCCGCTGCGGTCAAGTCGGCGATCGAGGCGACCAAGGACTTCCCCGGCATCACCGGGAAGATCACGTTCTCGGCGGACTCCCATGTGCCCCAGAAGGGCGTCACGGTCATCGCGGTGAAGGGCGGCAAATTCACGCTCGGCGCCGAGGTGGTCCCGGAGAAGGTACCCGCCCCGTAGGTCCAGGACGAGGCGCGTCCATGACACCCGACGAGATCGTCCGGGTAGCGAACGAGCAGGGCCTCCAGCTCGTTCGCTTCCTGTATTGCGATAACGGAGGCGTCATCCGCGGCAAGAGCACGCATGTCGGGCAGCTCGCGCGGCGGATGGCCAGCGGGATCGGGCTCGTGAAGGGCATGCAGTCGTTCACGAGCCTCGACTCCCTGGCGCCGGACGGAACCTACGGCCCGGTCGGGGAGATCCGGCTGGTGCCCGACCCGGAGACGTTCGTGGTACTGCCCTACGCCCCGCGCAGCGGGCAGATGATCGCGAACATGATCGAGCTCGACCACCAGCCGTGGGCCCTCGACCCACGCGCATTCCTCCAGCGCATGGTGGCTGCGGCCGCAGCGAAGGGCTTGACATTCGACGCGGCGTTCGAGAACGAATTCTTCCTGGCCTACCGCAAGGACGATGGCTTCGTGCCGGTCGACCGCAGCCTGTGCTTCAGCGCGATCGGCATGGAATCGACCGAGCCCGTCATCCAGGACATCATCGCGGCGCTCACCGATCAGGGTCTGACCGTCGAGCTGTCGCACCCCGAGCTGGGCTGGGGCCAGCAGGAGCTGTCGATCCGCCACACACCTGCGCTCCGGGCGGCCGACAACCAGATCACCTACCGCCAGACCGTACGGGCCGTCGCCGCGCAGCACGGGATGGTCGCCACGCTCGCCCCGAAACCGTGGGCCGACCAGGCTGGTAGCGGCGCCCATCTCCACTGGAGTATCTGGGACACCGACCACACAGTGAACAAGCTCGCCGAGGCCGCGGCTCCAGCCGGCCTGTCGACGCTCGCGCGCCAGGCGGTCGCTGGCGTCCTGGCGCACCTGCCCGCGTTGCTGGCGATGACGACCCCGAGCGTCAATTCCTTCCGCCGCCTCCAACCGCATTTCTGGAGTTCCGCGTATACGGCGTGGGGCCTCGAGAACCGCGAGGCGGCTGTGCGCGTCCCCACCCGCTATTGGGACGACGAGGAAGCCTCGACGAACCTCGAGCTGAAAGCGAGCGACGCGAGCGCCAACCCGTACATCGCGCTCGGTGGCTTGATGGCGGCGGCTCTCGACGGTATCGAACGCGGCCTCGATCCCGGCGAACCCGTGAATGAGGATCCGGGCAACCTCAGCGACGAGGAACGCGAGAAGCGCGGGATCCGGCGGTTCCCGCTGACCGCGCAGGAAGCCCTGGATGAGCTCGAGCGCGACGCGGTGCTGACCTCGGCGATGGGCGAGGGTCTCGCGACGGAGTACCTCAAGGTACGGCGGGCGGAAGCGGCCGCCTACGCGGAACACGACGAGGCGTTCGAACTCGACCAGCACTTCTTCAAGTACTGATCCGCCAGCGGTGGCCCTCGATCTTGACGCGATCCCGATCGTCGACAACCACTGTCACTCGTTGCTCCGCGCGCAGCCGCCTGATGACGATGCGTTCCGCATCCACCTGACGGAGTCGACGTTCCCCGAGATCGCTCGCGATGACGTCCCGACGTCGCTCTTCTACCGCTGGACGCTGCGCGAGCTGGCCGTGCTGCTGGATTGCGAGCCGACTCCCGATGCCGTCCACGCCGCGCGACGCGACCGCGGCATCGAGTGGCTGACCCGCGAAGTCGTCCGGCGGGCGAACTTCAAGACCTGGCTGATCGACACGGGGTACGGGTCCGACACGACGTTCTCGCTCGATGAGCTGCGCACGCTGGCGCCGTGCCGGATCGAGGAGGTCCTGCGCCTCGAGCCGATGATCGAGCAGCTCATCCTCGAGGCGTCAAGCTTTGACGACTTCCTCGACGCGTATCGCGCCGCGATCGGCGACCTCCGCGGCCGTGGCATCGTCGGGATGAAATCGGTGATCGCGTACCGGACCGGGCTCCATGTACAGGACGTCAGCCGGGATGACGCGGGGCGTGCATTCGCCGTGGTGTCTGAGGCTGGTCGCCGTGATGGCCGATCGCGCATCGAGTCGAAGCCGCTGCTCGATCACCTGATCGTGATCGCGGTCGAGGAATCGGCACGCCAGGCCGTCCCGATCCAGTTCCATACCGGGCTGGGCGACCCGGACCTCGACCTCACGCTGGTCGATCCTGCGGCGCTCCGGATCCTGTTCTCTGACCGCTTCCGCGCGGCGCCGATCGTGCTCCTGCACACGGGCTACCCGTACATCCGCTCACTGGCCTACCTCGCCGCGATGTTCCCGAACGTCTACGCCGATATGGGCGAGGCGATCCTGTTCGCGGCGGGGGAGGCCACAGAGATCTATCGCGAGCTGCTCGGCCTCGCGCCAGCCAGCAAGCTGCTGTTCAGCACCGATGCGTCGCTCGTCCCGGAGCTGTACTGGGTCGGTGCGCGGCTTGGCCGGCGCGCGCTCGGTCGCGTGCTTGACGAGCACATCGCCGATGGCGCGATCGACGAGCGCATCGCGCTGGATTGGGCGGAACGCATGCTGTGGCGCAACTCCGAGCGCGTGTACGCCCTGTGAGGCTATGAGACGGGCGTCGCGGGATCGATCGGGGGAGCCGGTGTCACGGGCGCCGATGGTGTCGCCCGCTTCCCTCGCGTGAACAGCCGATCGATCGGCACCTCCCGCTGGCCGAGCAGCCCTTCTCGCCGGACCGTGATGACCACGATGAAGATCACGGCCAGGATGATCTGGCTCAAGCCGTAGAGCAGTGTGGTGTCCTCAACCCGCCGCAGCGCCTCCGTCAGTCCGACGATCAGGATCGCGCCCAGGATCGAGCCGCTTACCGAGCCCATCCCGCCGATCACCAGCATCGTGATCACGCGGAACGTCAGATCGAAGTAGAAGACCGTCGGCGAGAACGACGTGATGAAGTGCGCGTATAGCGAGCCCGCAACCGCCGAGAAGAAGGCTCCGACCACGAACGCCAGGAGTCTCGGCTCCATCACCCGGATGCCGACGACCTGTGCCGCCACCCGGTCGTCGCGCTGGACGAACATGTCGCGGCCGTAGGACGAGCGCTTGATGCGCCATACGACGTAGACGACGAGCAAGACCCACGCCCACGACCACCACAGATTCGTGTACGGCGTGACGTTCGAGAACGTTCGCGAACCGCGGGTGAAGTTGTCGGCGTTGAACAGCGCGACCCGCACGATCACCAGGAATCCGAGCGTGGCGACAGCCACGAAGTGTCCGGACAGCCGCATCAGCACGCGGCCGACGAGCCACGCGATGACGCTCACGAGCAACGCGGCGATCAGCGTCGCGACGAGGAAGCCGACCGGCAGGTCGCCGATCCGCTGGTCCAGATGGACTCCCGAGAGCCACGACGGCAGGTCCGGCAGGTATGAGGCCTTCTCGGGGAGCGGCAGGGTGAGGATCGCGGAGACGTACGCCCCGAGCGCCATGAAACCGATCTGCCCGAGGGAGAACACGCCGGTGAATCCGCTGGTCAGGTTCAGCGACACGGTGAGGATGATGAAGATCGCGAGGTTGATGACCAGCCCTTGCCAGAACGCCTGGCCGCTGGCCTCCAATATCGCGAGCCCGATGGCCGCGACGAGGATCACCAAGCCGGGGCCTGCCCAACGACGCCAGTCGCTCATCGCCTGATCACAGCTCGTCCTCGGGGCTGCGTCGGCCGAGGATGCCCTGCGGTCGAACCAACAGGACCAGGATCAGGACGACGAACACCACGGCGTCGCGCCAGCTCGCCAGACCGCTTGGCAGCCACTGCTGGAGGAAGCTCCTCAGTTCAGGCGGCACGGAACCGGCCGGCAGCAGGTCGCCGATGCCCGCGAGTGCCGTGACCAGGACCTCGAGGAAGCCCAGCACGTAACCACCGAGCACGGCACCGGTGATCGTGCCGAAGCCGCCGATCACCGCAGCGATGAACGCCTTGAGGACAGGTGTGAAGCCCATGTACGGGTTGACCTGGCCCGCCTGGACCGAGTAGAGCAGGCCCGCGACCGCCGCGAGCCCCGCGCCGATCGCGAACGCCGTGGCGACGACTCGGTCCACCTTGATCCCCATCAGCCGGGCCGCCGGCAGATCCTCGGCTGCCGCTCGCATCGACAGGCCGAGCGTCGTGCGGGTCACGAACACGCTGAGCAGCCCGAGCAGCACGATGCCCGCGACGAAGCTCGCGATGTTGACCTTGGGGATCGTCAACGTGCCGATGTTGACGACGCCGTTGAGGAAGTCGGGGCTCGGGAACGCGATCAGCGTGGGTTTGCCGGCGAGGCGCGTCGTCAGCAATGTCGCGTTCTGCAGGATCTGCCCGACCGCGAACGAGGTCAGCAGCATCGCCACATCGGGCGCCCCGCGGATCGGGCGGTACGCGAAGCGCTCCATGAGCAGGCCGACGATGACCGTCCCGAGCACGATGATCGGCAAGCTGGCCGCCAGCGACAGCCCTGCCCCGAGGCTGAACACCGCGAGATACGCGCCGATCATCATCAGGTCGCCGTGCGCGAAGTTGATCAGACGCAGGATCCCGAAGACCATCGCCAGCCCGACGGCCATCAACGCGTAGAGGCTGCCCGCGCTGAGCGCGTTGATGATCTGCTGGAAGGTGTAGTCGATCACAGCGCGACACCGCCCACGCCGAGATATGAGTGCTCGACCTTCGGGTCGTGGCGGAGGACGGCCGCTTCGCCGTCGAGTGTGATCCGGCCCGTCTCGAGGACATACGCCCGGTCGGCGACGTCGAGCGCCTGGTGGACGTTCTGCTCGACGAGGAGGATCGTCCGGCCTTGCCGCTTGAGCTCCGCGATGGTCGCGAAGATCCGTTCGACCATCAGCGGGGCGAGGCCGAGGGACGGCTCGTCGAGGAGCAGCAGTCGTGGCCGGCTCATCAGCGCCCGACCGATCGCCAGCATCTGCTGTTCGCCGCCCGACAACGTGCCCCCCGGTTGCCCGGTGCGCTCCTTGAGGAGCGGGAAGAGCTCGAAGACCACCTCCAGGTCCTCGGCGATACCCGAGGCGTCGGACCGCGACACCGATCCGAGACGCAGGTTCTCCGCCACCGTCAGGCTGCCGAAGATCCGCCGACCCTCGGGACAATGCGAGACCCCCAGGGCAACGATCCGATCGGTCGCGGCGGTCGTGATGTCCGCACCCTCGAACGTGATCGCCCCCTGCGTCGGCCGGAGCAGCCCGGAGATCGTGCGCAGGGTCGTGCTCTTGCCGGCACCGTTCGAGCCGATCAGCGCCACGAGCTCGCCGCTCGCGACCCGAAGCGACACACCCTGGAGCGCGCGGATGTTGCCATAGCGGACGTGGACGTCCGCGAGCTCGAGCATGGCCGCCTCAGGCATGGCCGCCTCAGGCATGGCGGGCCTGCCCCAGGTATGCAGCGATCACCTCGGGGTGATTGCGGACCGCGGCCGGATCGCCCTCTGCGATGATCCGGCCGTAGTTGAGGACCTGGATCCGCTCGCACAGGTTCATCACGAGCGGGATGTCATGGGCGACGAGGACGACCGTGATACCGCGCGAATCACGGATGTCGCGGATCAGCCCCAGCAACTCCTGGGTCTCGACGGGGTTCATGCCGGCGTTCGGTTCGTCGAGGAGGAGGACCCGCGGGTTCGTGGCGACAGCACGGGCGATCTCGAGACGGCGCTGGTCACCGTATGGCAAGTGCCTTGCAAGCCGGTCACGATGCTCATCGAGCCCGAACAACGCAAGCAGCTCTCGGGCATCATCCGCGAGGCTCCGCTCCTGACGCCGGAAGGCCGGCGTCGAGAGCAGCGTGCCGATCAGCGAGCGCGGCACATGAGACTGGAGCCCGGCCTTCACATTGTCGATGACCGGCATGTCGCCGAAGAGCCGGATGTTCTGGAACGTACGCGCGATGCCAAGTCGAGCCACCGCGTAGGCCCGCGAACCGGTGATCTCGGTGCCGTCGAACCAGATCGAGCCAGCGGTCGGCTGCAGGAAGCCGGACAGGATATGGAACAACGTCGTCTTGCCCGCCCCGTTCGGCCCGATCACGCCGTGGATGGTCCGGGCCGGGAGCCGCAGCTCGTAGTCGGTCAGCGCTTTCAGCCCCCGAAAGGACTTGGACAGCCCGCGCACCTCAAGAAGGGGATCGCCCGGCGCGGTAGCACGCGGATCCGGCGCGGTCGGGGGTCCGGCAGGGGAGTCGTGGGTCTGCGGGCCTGTCGTCAACGCCCGCTCCTCACGCGCGACAGTCTTACGCTACGCCCCATCAGGGTCAAGTGATCGGAGAGGGTTACGTGATCGATCTCACGGGTCGGATCGTGCTCATCACGGGCGCGGCTGGTGGCATCGGCTCGGCCACCGCGCGGACCCTTGCCCGCACTGGAGCCAGGGTGGTCATCCACGATGTCGCGGGCCCTCGGTTGACTGCGTTGGCGGAGGAACTCGGGGACGGAGCTCACGCACTATCGGCCGATCTGCGCGACCGGTCGAAGACCGCGGCGCTGTGGCACGACGCGTTGGCGCTTCACGGCCGCATCGACGTCCTCGTGAACAACGCTGGCATCTACCCGCCAGCTCCGCTCGAACTCGATCTCGAGGCGTGGACCGGGGTCTGGGACCTATCGCTTGGCGTGAACCTCGTCGCGCCGGCGATCCTGTGTCGCGAGGCCATCGCGACGTTCTCGGGCCAGCCGGAAGGCGGGATCATCATCAACATGGCGAGTCGGGCGGCATTCCGGGGCGAGGACCCCGAGTTCTGGCACTACGCCGCGGCCAAAGCCGGCATCGTGGCGATGACTCGGACCATCGCCCGCCAGTACGGCCGTCAGGGCATCACGGCCTTCGCCCTCGCGCCTGGCTACGTCGATACCGACTTCAACCGGCCCTTCGCGGAGAAGTTCGGTGTCGAGACCGCTGCGCGCGACACCGGCCTCGGCGAGGTGGCCCAGCCGCAGGACGTGGCGAACGTCATCGCCTTCCTCGCTTCGGGTCTCGCACGACACGCGACCGGCACGACGATCGATATCAATAGCGCGAGTTACGTGCGCTGACGGAGAACCGGGGCGACTTGACGCCGGTCCCAGAATTGGTGCCAGGACGCAACACAAGGGGGGAGTCGTCGTGCGCACGCACAGACTCATCGACCAGCCGACGACAATTCGGCACGGGTGCGGCTGATGTCCCCGATCGACATCGCCTACACCGCGATCTTCGCAGCGAGCTTCGTGGTCGTCCTGGTCTTGTTGGCCGCCGTCACCTTGGTCCTGGAGGCGGTCATGTTCGTCCTCGGCCTGGGCCGCCGGGACTGGACGCAGCGATACTGAAAGGGCGGGGACAGGCAAGCCCCGCCGCTGTCTCGGCTCAGCAAGAGGACCCCCAGGATGAAGGTCGTCGTCATCGGCGGGACCGGGCTCATCGGCTCGAAGGTCGTCGCCAAGCTCGGGGAGCAGGGCCACGAGGCCCTTCCGGCCTCACCCAGGCTCGGCATCAACACCATCACCGGCGAGGGGCTCTCGGCGGCCCTTGATGGGGCGTCCGTCGTCGTCGACGTATCGAACTCCGCCAACTTCGAATACGCGACGGCGATGCCGTTCTTCCAGACGTCGACGCGCAACCTGCTCGAGGCGGAAGCGGCCGCGGGCGTCGGGCATCACGTCGCGCTGTCGGTCGTCGGTACCAAGACCCTGTCCGAGAGCGGCGATCCGGAGACGACGACCGCCGGCTACTTCGTAGCGAAGCTCGCCCAGGAGGCCATGATCGCGGCGTCATCGATCCCGTACTCGATCGTCCACGCGACCCAGTTCTTCGAGTTCATCAAGTCCATCGCCGACGAGGAGACGGATGGTGGGGTGGTCCGTGTGCCACCGGTCCTTTTCCAGCCGATGGCCGCTGACGACGTCGCTGCGGGAGTCGGCCGCGTCGCCGTGGGCGCGCCCGTCAACGGCATCGTCGAGATCGGCGGGCCGGAGCGGTCCCGCTTCGACGAGGTGATCCGTCGGGTCCTGTCCGCCATGGACGACCCGCGCGACGTCGTAGCCGATCCCAACGGCGGTTACTACGGCATGGCCGTGACCGAACGCACGCTCGTTCCGGGCGACGACGCCCGCCTGGGCGAGACCCGGCTGGACGAGTGGCTCCGGGAGGCCCTCGCCGCCAAGGCTACCGCCGGGTAGGCCCGATGTCGCAGACATCGGCGAAGCCTTTCCTGCCGCCGCGCTGGGTCATCCGGGCGGCGTGGGCCGCGCATCGCGCGATCTATCGGTTCAGCGGCGGCCGTCGCGGCCTCGGACCCCCGACCGATAAGACCTACGGAACGATGCGCCTCCACACGGTCGGTAGGCGCAGCGGGAAGCCCCGCGTCGCGATGCTCGGCTACTTCGAGGATGGACCGAACCTGTACACGCTTGCGATGAACGGGTGGGGCGAACCGGAGCCGGCCTGGTGGCTCAACCTCCAGGCGCAACCCGACGTGACGGTCGATCTGCCTGACGGTCCGCGCCAATTCCACGCACGTGAGGCGACCGGCGACGAGCGCACCCGCCTCTGGGCCGCGATGTCTCGCGTCGAGACGAACCTCGATGCCTATGCCACCCGTCGACCGCGCGGGACCTCCGTGGTCGTGTTCGAGCCCAGCTCGGAACAGCCACCTGCCCTCATGGACCAGGCCTAAGCCTCAAGGCACCACGGTAAGGACGGCGATCCGAGGCCTCGCGCCGGGGCCCTCCAGCGATCCGCTCACGACGGCGTAGGTCCCCGGGCTCAGCACGAACTTCAGGACGTTGCCGCATGGCCCCATCCGGCCGCGGTTCCCGGCATCCTGCGTGGCGCTGCACCCGCCCGCATCAAGCCCGGTCTGGGCCGTGTGGAACGTGTCACCCGTCCGGAGGCGATCGAGGGCCGCGGCGTCGAGCGGCCCAGGCGTCGCGTCCGCGCTTGTCGAGCCCTGGACGAACGTGATCGACCCCGGCAACGGCTCATCGAGCATCAGGTAGACGTCGCCGGCCCGGACGTTGTCCGGCGTGAGGGTGACCGCCTGGTCGGTCGCCACGACGTGGACGACCTGCGCGCCGTCAGGCACGGCGGTCGAGGGCTCGCATGCCACGGTCAGCGACGCGGCGAGCACAAGGGCACCCAGTACTCGGACCGCGGCGCCCGGCACCGATGAACCGCCCTTCATGCCGTGATGTTCCCACCCGGCCATCTCGGCGCTCGCCGGGCCGCCTCTACCATTCGCGGATGGACGATCCTGTCGGCGAGCGCCCGAGCCAGCCACTTTCACCGCTCGTCGCCGTCGTCCTGACGTTCATCGCCACGGCGAGCGTGCTCGTCCTCGAGATCGCCGCCGGGCGGCTCCTCGCGCCCTATGTCGGCGTCTCGCTCACCACCTACACGGGAATCATCGGGGCGATCCTCGCCGGCATCGCGCTCGGTGCCTGGATCGGCGGAAAGGCCGCCGATGCCGTCGGTCCGCTGCCGCTCCTCGGCCCGGCATTCATCCTCGGTGGCATCGCCGCCATCGCGGCGGTGCCGATCGTCGGGGTCATCGGCGAGGTCGGGCTGGGGGAGGGGCTGATCGCGATCATCACGCTCGCGACGACCGCCTTCGTGCTGCCCGCGGCCATCCTGTCGGCCACGGCGCCGATGCTCGTCCGCGCCACGCTTACCGACCTCGCGACCAGCGGCTCGATCGTCGGGCGGCTGTCGGCGGTCGGGACGGTCGGGGCCATCACGGGCACCTTCCTGACGGGCTTTGTCCTGCTCGGACTATTCCCGACCCGCGTGCTGATCGTCTCGATCGGTGTCGGGCTGGTCGTGATCGGCGTCGCCCTGAGCCTCTGGCTGCGGCGCCAGGGTAGGGGAGCGGCGGCCTTGGCTATCGTCGCGGTGCTGCTGACCGGCGGACTGGCGTTGGCCCTGCCGTCGCCGTGCGACACCGAGAGCGCCTATTACTGCATCGCCATCGAGCCCGACGTCGCCGACCCCGACGTTCGCATCCTCGTCCTCGACAGCCTCACGCATGCCGCGGTCGACCTGCGCGACCCGACCGACCTCGAGTTCGGCTACGTGCGCCGGTTCGCCGACGCGACGGCCCCGCTGCGCGCCACACTCGGCGCGGCACCCGATGTCCTGCACATCGGTGGCGGCGGGTTCACGTTCCCGCGGTATATCGAGGCGATGCATCCGGACGCCCGGCAGACGGTGCTGGAGCTCGATCCCCGGATCTACGAGGTCGCGCAGTCGGAGTTCGGCTATGTGCCGAGCGACCGCATCGATGTCCGCCTGGGCGACGCGCGCCAGTCGATCCGCGCACTTCCGTCGGAGTCCTTCGACATCGTCGTCGGCGACGCGTTCGGCGGCCTCGCCGTGCCGTGGCATCTGACGACCCGCGAGATGATCGACCAGATCGCGCGCGTGCTCCGGCCCGGTGGCGCCTACGTCGTGAACATCATCGATTACCCGCCCTTGCGGTTCGTGCGCGCGGAGACCGCGACCTTGGCGACCGTCTTCGCAGATGTGGCGGTCATCGCGCGGCCGCTGACGCTCGACGGCCACGCCGGCGGCAACCTCGTGCTCTACGCCAGCGACACGCCGTTCGACAGGGCACGGGTGGAGGCGGCGATCGCGACGTGGGGCGAAGGCGCGACGACCGGCATCCTCTCGGCGCCCGCCGAGGTGAAGGCCTTCATCGACGACTCGCCGGTGCTCACGGATGACTTCGCGCCGGTCGACCAGCTGCTAGGCCGCTGATGCGACCGATCGGCCTGCTTGGCGTCCAGTCCAGCGCAGGCGCGCACACGCCGGGCCAGGAGAAGGCGGTCCGGGCGCTACGCGATGCTCACCTCGTCGAGCGGTTGGAGGCCGCTGGACTGGATGTGATCGACCACGGCGATCTGCCTGTGGTCCGATCTCGCCCGGACGCACAACACCGTCGAGCGCAGAACCTCCCGCTCGTGGTCGATGTGGCGCGATCGGTCGCGACACGCGTGGAGGACATCGTGAACGCGGGCCAGATCCCGATCGTCGTGGGCGGCGATTGCACCGTCACCGTCGGCGTCCTCTCGGGGCTTGTGGCAGCAGGGCAGGATCCCAGCCTCCTGTACGTCGACGGGGGCATCGACCTCTACATCCCGGAGACGCAACCGGAAGGCCACCTCGATTCGATGGGCGTCGCGCACATGATCGGCGAGCCGGGAGCCGCGCCGGAGCTCAGCGGCATCGGGCCCCGGCGTCCGCTGCTCGATCCGGAACGGGTGCTGTTCTACGGACCGTGCCTCGAGCACAGCGAGGGCGTCGAGACGCGCGTTCTCGCCGCGCACGACATGCGAGCGATCCCGCTGGACCGAGTGCAAGGTCGGGCGACTGCCGCCGCCAGGGAGGCCCGCGCCACGATCGAATCCGACGGAGGAACGTTCCTGGTCCATTTCGACGTGGATGTGCTGGACTTCGTCGACTGCCCGATCTCCGACGTTCCGCACTTCGAGCACGGATTGTTGCTCGCCGACGCGATGGCGAGCCTGGGCGTCTTCGCCGCCAGTCCGCAGTTCGGTGGTCTCGTGGTGGCCGAGATGAACCCCGACCATGCCGACGCGGAAGGCTCCGCGATCGCCAGGTTCGTGGAGGGACTCGGGGAGGCGATCGGTGGCGCTTTGACCGCGACGACCTCACGAGATGACCACTAGCCCCGCCATGGGGTGAGCCGCGGCCACCAGGCGGGGACGGCGCGGCAGTAGGCGTCGTACGACTCGCCGTACGTGCTGCGCAGAGTCGGCTGCTCGTACGCCACCACGAATGTCACCACCGCCAGCCCGAAAAGCCCGAGCCAGACCAGCACCCCGACGCTGGTGAACATCACAGCCTGGCCGAGGATCACCGCACCGACCGCGAGGTACATCGGGTTCCGCACCCACCGGTACAGCCCGCCGACCACCAACTCCTGGGTCGGCGCCACCGGGGCGGGGGTTCCCCGGCCCTCGCGGACGAACTGCATGAAGCACGCCACCAACGCCGCCAGACCCACCACGACCAACGCGAGGCCGAGCACGACGTATGGCGGTGCGGCCGGGTCGGCGTACCCCGTGATCAGCCACGGCACCACGCCCGCCATCACGCCGGGCGCGATCACGAAGAACAACGCGCTGCCCAAGGCGGCCCCGGTGTACCCCATTCGACGGGAGTATGCCGTTGGTATCCTCCGCCGGGTGCTCCTGACCGCCCGCCTCACCGACACCATGGCGCCGGCCGGCTTGGCCGACCGTTTCGGTGGCTGCTCGCGTCGTCGCTCATCACGAACGTCGGCGACGGCATCCCGCTCGCGGCCGGGCCGTTGCTCGGATCCGCGTCGCGCTGGGCGCCGGCGAAGCTGGTCTAGAAACAACCTCCACTAGCGCAATCCGGTTGGAAAGGTCGGACGAAACGTTTCTCAGGGAGTACCCCGCGGCATCCGCGCCGCGGGTCTCCCGGGAGCAGGGATAGGAGGATGGTCCGATGGCTCAGACCAGCCTGTATGAGCGCCTCGGCGGCGCGTTCGCGATCGCCGCGGTCGTGGATCGCTTCAGCGACGCGATCATCCACGACCGGGTCGCCGGTGACGGTTCGAGCAACCCGGCGCTTCGCGAGTGGCACACGAAGGAACTCGCGCGTCTGCCTGGACTCAAGTTCATGCGGACGCTCTGGCTTTGCAACGTGGCCGGTGGCCCGCAGGGATATGTGGGGACTCGGCCCGGACGCGAGACCGTGAGCCTCGAGGAAGCCCACCGAAACCTGCACATCGCGCCCGAGGAGTTCGACGCCGTCGCGGGCATCCTCGCGAAGACGCTCGACGACTTCCACGTTCCCGAAGCGGAGAAGGGCGAGGTCCTCGCGGCGTTCGCCGCACACAAGGGCGAGGTCACGGAGGGCTCGCGCCAGCCCGCCGCCGCGACGAGCTAACGCCGGCCGCTGCGGCGCGACGGCCGAGCGGGTAACGTCGTGCCATGTACCAGCCGGCCCATGGGAAGTTCGAGGTCGAGGACGCAGCCGCGTACCTCGCAGAGTTGTGCGCCGTCGTTCCCGCGACGCTCGTCACGCACGGGCCCGGCGGCTTCCGCGCGACGATCCTGCCGATGCTGTTCGATGGCGACCAGGGTCCGAGCGGGATGCTGCGTGGCCATCTCGCCCGCGGCAATCCGCAGTGGCGCGAGATCGAGGCGTCGGTCGCTGCCGGTGGCGATGGGGCAGGGGAGGCTCTGGCGATCTTCGACGGCCCCGACGCCTACATCTCGCCGGCTTGGTATGAGGAGAAACGCCTTACCGGAAAGGTCGTTCCGACCTGGAACTACGTCACGGTGCAAGCGCACGGCACGATCTCGACGATCCACGATCCCGACTGGTTGATCCCACACGTCAGCCGGCTCGTCGAGCGCCACGAATCCGGTCGACCGGATCCCTGGTCGGTCACCGATGCGCCGGAGGACTACGTCCGAACGCAGGCCCGCGCCATCGTCGGTCTGGAGCTCCTCATCACGCGGATCGAGGCCAAAGCGAAGCTCACGCAGAACCGCAGTGCTGCCGATATCGAGGGTGCGATCGAGGGCCTGAGGGCTGGGAGCCCGCGCGAGCAAGCGGTCGCGGACGCGATGCGCCAGAGGTGAGACCGCTCGCCTTCCAGGTCGAGGAGCCCTAGGGACAGTCGGCCTTGCACCACCAGCCCGGTTGCCCGTCCTGGCCGATGTCGATCCCCATCGGGACGTTGCCGCGCTTCCCTTTGAGGTCGAACTCACCCATCAGCTCACCGCCGTTCGCCCAGATCGCCCAGCCGCCCGAAGGTGGCACGATGAAGCGGACGGTCATGGTCTGCCCCGGCGGCACCACCGCGGGCTCTGCGGATCCGACGACATCGCCAACGTTTCCCTGTGAAGCGACGGCCAGCGTGGCCGGACGCCCGGCGTGGTTCGCGACCTCCATGACGATCAGCTCCCCGCCGCGAAGCTCGGCAGGCACGAACTGGCAGCCGGCAGCCAGGACGCTGGCAACGATCACGAGGGATGCGACCGCCAAGCGGGGCTCGATACGTCGTCGAGCGGGCCCTTGGGCAGGAGACGGCACGCGACCAGCTCCTCGTGCGGCAACGGTCATTCGGGCGACTCTACGACCCAGGCGTCGTCGCGAACCGGACCGCCCGGATGGTTCAGCGCCAGTCCGGGATCCCCCCGAGCGCCCGGTCCATACCGACGGCGCGGAGCTCCAGTCGGCCGGTCCCATCTCGATAGACTCGACTGATGAACGACGCGATGCGACGGCTCGAAGGCCTGGTGGGGGAGTGGGACGTCACGATGACCCACGCCTGGTTCCTCGAGAGCATGGACACCGAGATCCACGGCTCGGCGACGTTCGAGTGGCTTGCCGACGCGTTCCTGGTCATGCGTTCAACGTGGGAGGACGGGTCGACGCAGGAGTTCGTATTCGGCCGGAGCGATGCCCGCGACGCGTTCGTCGCCTTCTCCCACGACGACCGCGGCGTCTATCGCGTATTCGACATGACGTTCGCCGACGGCGAATGGACGTTGCTCCGCGAGGACCCGGACTTCCACCAACGCATCGTCATTCGCATCGATCCCGACCGGCTCGACTTGCGCGCCGACGCCTCGGAGGATTCCGGCCAGACCTGGCGAAAGGACCTCGACTACATCTTCGAGCGCCGACCACAGCAGGGATAGGGCGGAGCAGCGTCTAGGCGGCGGAGAAATCGGCCGTCGACGGGATCACCTCGGGCGGAGTGCCCACGGCGATGACGATCACCTTCTGGTCGGTCAGCTCGATCGCCCCAGGATCGCCCTGGTAGGGCTGACCGTCGATGTACGCCGCGATCGGCGTGGGCGCGCAGTGCTCCCCGACGCAGGTCTTGCTGAGCTCGACGCCCCACTCGACGAAGAACTCACCGAGGGTGTTCGGCTGCGGGGTCGACGATTCCGTATGGATGATCCCCGTCTCGTCGTGGGTGTGGAGCGGCGAGATGCACGGTTGGGCGCACATCTTGATGCCGCCATATCCGATCGGGTTTTCGAAACGGCGAACCTCGGGGTCCTCGATGTTGATTCCGATCCCCGCCGGAACGATGACCGGCTTCCCGTCGATGAACACGTCCAGGTGAGCGTGGACGTGGTTGATCTTGTACTCCTGCGGCCCGGGCTCCAGACCGGCTTCGACCGTGCGCTCGAGCGGGTCCGACGGCGCGGGCCAGACCATCGCCGGTGGTCCGGCGGACGCAGCGGCACTGCTGGGAGCGCTCGGTGTCGGCGCCGCACTTGGGGCGACGTTCGACAGGGCGACGATGACCGCGGCCACGACGAAGACCGCGCCCAGCAAGATCAAGGGTGTTCGCGTTCGCAAGACGGGTTCCCTCCCGGCGGAATACTGCGTCCCGGGTCACGATATCCGGCCAGACGATGCCGTCGGGGGCAGATCCCGCAGCGCCCCGGGCGGGACTCGTCGCGGCGATTCTGGCGGGTCAGCCGCCTTGTCAGTCGCGCGGCCGGGCACTACTCCGGTGTAGGCGCATCGCGCGAGGAGGCGAAACGTGTCCATGACCGGCGAGCCGATCAGTTTCAGCGCGCACATCAAGCCGCTGTTTCGCGAAGAAGACCGTGAGGCGATGACGTTCGCCTTCGACCTCTGGGATCACGACGATGTCGCGCGCCACAGCGACGCGATCCTGCAGCGACTCAGTGAGCGAACGATGCCGTGCGATGGCGACTGGCCGGACGCCCAGATCGCGCTCTTCCGCGACTGGATCTCGGCGGGCAAGCCAGCCTGAAAGGGTGATCGATGAGCTTCGACAGAGAGGCATTCGAAGAGCAGGTCATCAACGACATGCGCGAGCACGGCGGCGTGATCTCGTCCGGACCGATGGCCGGAACGCGGCTGCTCGCGCTGACGACGACGGGAGCGAGGACGGGGGAGCGCCGACGTGCGCTCGTGTTCTTTTCGAGGGACGGGGCCGACTACGTCATCGCCGGCACGGCCAGCGGAGCGACCCGGGATCCGGCCTGGCTCCACAATCTCGAAGCGAACCCGACGCCCTCGATCGAGGTCGATGGTCGGCAGCTCGAGGCCACGGCCGTGATCGCGGAGGGAGCAGAGCGCGACCGTCTCTGGCAGCAACACCTCGAGGCCCAGCCGCAGCTGGCCGCGCACGCCGAGCAGGCCGGGCGAACGATCCCGATCGTGCGGTTGACACCTCTCTGACGTCGTCTCACGGGCATGGTCGACGGACGCCGTTCATCCGCTGCGCGAGGGCCGCGGGCGGAACCCTTACTCTTCGAGCATGGCTCACGCGATCGACTACGTTGAATTGGCCGTGGACGACCTCGAGGAGGCGAAGGCCTTCTACGCCAAGGCGCTCGGATGGGCCTTCAACGACTATGGCCCCGATTACGCAGGGATCAAGGACCCCACCAAGCCTGACCACGAGTTCGGCGGGCTGAACCCGCATCCGGCCTCGTCCCGGGGTGACGGCGTCGTGGCGTTGGCGCGCACGGACGACGCGGAAGCCGACTTGGCGAGCGTGCTGGCTGCCGGAGGCCGGATCACGGTCGAGCTCCACGAGTATCCCGGTGGGCGGCGGTTCATGTTCGCCGACCCCTGGGGCAACGTGCTCGGGGTCTACCAGCCACTCGAGTAGGCGCAGGCTGCGCTCCCGCGCAACGTCTGAGGGGCGTCCCGCGTCTCAGTCCTACCGGCACGATCCCGATCGTCGCGTGACAAACTCGAATTCACAGGCGAATATGTCCCGCTACCAGGACCGAGGCCGGGCGCCCGCCCACCGCACATGAGCGTCTGATGACCGACCTGCCCAACCCATCATCCGGCGAAGATGCCAACGCGACCGCACCGGACGGCGAGATGCCGCCGGCGATGCCACGCCCGAGCCCGGGGCGGATGCCACCGAGCCCGTCGTCGATGTCACCGCCGCCGCGGCGGACTCGACCGCGCCCGATCCCGACGGGCCGGCCCCGGAGACGACGACTGCCGATGCAGCCGGATCGCCAACGGATGAGGCCGCCCGGGCCGATACCACCACCATCGATCTGCCTGCGCCGGGCGAGCCCACCGACACCACCCCGATCTCCGAGCCCGGCGTCGCCGCCGTGGAGGTGGAGCCCCTAACGGCCGCCGTAACTGACGCGGAACCAGCGGCACGACCTCGACGCCGACGGTCGCTCGCGCTCCGTTTCGGCGCAGCGTTCGTCATCGGCTTTGCGCTCACGGCCGGCATCGGCACCGGCGTCCTGTACGCATGGGGTCGGGAGTACGACGGAAGGATCCTGCCCGGCGTGAGCGTCGGCAGCACGGACCTCGGCGGGCTCACCCGCGAGCAGGCGGAGTCAGAGATCGGGAGCGCCTATCAATGGCTCGGCACGGGGGAGATCACGCTCAACGGTCCGGACGGGCACATGACGACGATCAGCTATGCCCAGGTCGGCCGCGGGCCTGATACATCCAAGCTGCTCGACGCGGCACTCCTGGCAGGCCGCCGAGAGGAGCTCCTTGCGAACCTCATCGGCGCACCGCAGGCCGCGATCAACGGCGTGACGCTCGACTCCGCGGTCACCTACGACCGCGAGAAGCTGGCGACGGCCGTCGAGAGCCTCGCCACGACGATCGACCAGACGCCCACGGACGCCTCCGTGTCGGCCGGCAAGGGCGGGACGTACATCGTGTCCCCCGCGAAGGAGGGTCGCGCCGTCGATCAGGCGGCGCTGCTGACGGCGCTCGATCAACAGCTCGTGCCGCTCGAGACACCGAAGTCGATCACGATGGCCGTGCCGATGCTCCCGTTGGCACCCACCGTGGCGACCGCCTCGGCCGAGACGGCGAAGGCGGCCGCGGATCGGATGGCCGCCGACGTGGTCGTCACCCGGGCCAAGGACAGTTGGACGATCGCCCGCAAGAGCCTCGCGCCGCTGATCTCGTTCCCGACCGCGGCCGACGGCAGCGTCACTCCGGTCTTGGACGAGTCGGGCTTGGACCCGATCCTCAAGTCGCTGGCCAAGAAGGTCAACCGACCCGCGCAGGACGCGGGCCTCAGGCTGGTCGGCGGACACGTCGTCGCCACCGGCAGTAGCCACGAGGGCCGAACGCTCAAGGCGGCCGGCATGAAGACCGCGATCATGAGGGAGATCGCGGCACGCCAGGCGGGCACGCCGGCATCGCAGGTCGAGGCCGTCGTCAAGGCCATCAACCCGAAGCTGACCCTGGCGGACGCCAAGGCGTTCGACGGCAAGATGCGGCCGATCAGCTCGTTCAGCGTCTACTACTGGGTGATCATCAACAACCACTGGGGCGGGAACATCGAGGCGCCGGCCACGAAGATCAACGGCACGGTCGTGCCGGCAGGCGGGAAGTTCGACTTCTGGAAGGTCGTCGGCGACCTGCGCAAGCTCCCGGGCACGGGCCCGGGCAACGCGATCGAGGGCGGGAAGATCACCGTCACCGGCGCGTTCGGCGGCGGCATCTGCACCACGTCCACGACGCTGTTCAACGCGGCGTTCCGGGCAGGCATGGTGCCGCTCGCCCGAAAGAACCACAACGAGTACATCACCCGGTATCCGCCGGGCCTCGATGCCACCGTGTGGATCGTCGGCAACACCAAGCAGACCATGAGCTTCAGGAACGACACCAAGTACCCGATCATGATCACGCGGACCGTCAGGCAGTCCGGCAACAAGCGATGGCTCACGTTCAAGATCTGGAGCGTGCCGAACGGACGGGTCGCCAAGGTCACGAACACGGTCATCCGGCACGGCCCGCGCGCGATCGACACGGTCGTGCGCGATCCGTCCAAGCCTGTGGGGTACTTCTACCGCAACAACGCTCCGGCGGACGGCGCCAAGGTGTGGGCCACCGTGTCGATCTACGACCACGGCAAGCTCCACTGGTCGAAGCGCTACTACTCGAACTACCCAGCGGTCAACGGGGTCCTCATCAAGGGAACCGGGTGACCTGACGCCGGCCTAGTCTCGACGTCGCGGATGAGTCCGCCTCAGGGCGCCTCCATGCGCTCGAGGAGCGCCAGCGTCGTCGCCCAGCTGCGGATCGTCATCGACTTGTAGGCCGGCGTGCCGACGATCTTGCCGAGGCGGCTCTTGGTCCGTTGCGCGCTGAGTCGCTGCGAATAGATCACGCCGGTTCCCGGCCACACCTCGTCGACGCCGGGCCGCGGGTCGAAGACCTTCATCGCCGTCGGCGCGTCGATCCCCATCAGGAAGACCGCGTCGCTGTGGTACGTCTCCGGATGGTCGCCGAAGCCCTTCGGCCGCTTCCGGACGACGGCGCGGAGCTGGGCCGCGCGTCAGGACAGCACCGCGATCAGCTCGCTGTCGAGCTTGAACGTCTTGGGGAGCGCCTCCTCGAGCTCCCGTTGGATCGCCGCCGCCGATCGGTCGGAGCTCAGGATCACGTTGCCGCTGGCGATGTACGTGGAGACCTTCGTGTGGCCGTGCGCTCTCGAGGAGCTCGCGCAAGGCCGCCATCGGCACCTTGTTCCGGCCGCCGACGTTGATGCCGCGCAGGAGGACGAGATATCGGGTCATCGTGATCGGCAGGATGCCACGGCGATCGATCCGCGGATCAGCGCTCGAAGGCGACCTTGCCGGCCGTTGCGGGGCTCATCGTTTTCCGAAACCGGGGATGGCCGCAGCCTGTTCCATCCACGACGCGAGCTGGGCTTCGTCGATGTCGTCCACTGATGCGAGGTCGACGCCGCGCGAGTCCTTGCCCATCCCGATCGGCGTCACTGGCGGTACGGGCGTGAGTGACGTGCCGCGCCCGAACGTGAGCTTGACGTGGCCGGCGAAGCCGCCGCACGAGAAGCACCAGCCGTCGCCGACGCCATAGAACGCCATGCCCCATTTCACGGCGCGCTGCAGGTCCGGTAGCGTCTTGGCCGCCAGGGCATCGACCCGTTCGGCGATGGAGCGTTGCGGCTGCGGCAAGCTGCTGATGTAGGCAAAGACCGGCTTGTCGCCGACCGCGGCCTTCGCGGGGCTTGCCCTACCAGTCATGGCGGCCGGCAGCTCGAAGTCTGGACTGGTTCCGTCGTCAGGCGACGTCATCGTTGATCCCCCTCGCGATTGGGTCGTGGCCATCCGGCGAATGATGACGGCCTGGCGGGCGTCGCCGCTGACGAACTTCGGGTAGGGGAGGGGCCAGTGCCCGCGGCGTCGCCCACCACGGCCGAAAGCGCCATCATCGAACTAGGACCCGACGGAGGCTGCGAGAGAGCAAACGATGCCCGACGACACGCGAATTGATCGCTGGTTGTGCGCGGTTCGGCTCGTCAAGACCCGACCCATGGCGACCCAACTGTGCGAAGCCGGACACGTCCGCGTCAACGGCAACCCGGCAAAGCCGTCGACGAAGGTACGTGCCGGCGACGTCGTGCATGCCCTGATCGCCGAACGTGAGCGAAGCGTCGAGGTCGTCCAGCCGATCGAAACGCGCGTCGGCGCCCCGGCCGCCGCCACGTGCTACGTCGACAACAGCCCACCGCCGGTAGTCCGAGAGATCGCGCCCGGCATCAAGGTGGTCCGCGGGGAGGGCCGTCCGAGCAAGCGTCTTCGCCGCGAGCTCGAACGGATGCGGCGGGCCGGGCCGGGCTGATGCCGTTCGCAGTGCTCCAGACCCATTCGACCGGCCGGGCGGGCGACATTAGGCGACGTCGGGCAGTGAAGCCAACGCCGAAGTGATAGCGTCCCGCCATGGTCGCAAGACGAAAAAAGCAGCGCGAACTCCCGGGACCGGCGTCTCCAGGGCGCTTTGTTGCGACCATCCATCCAGGGCGCGCCCAGAAGGACGTCAGCGACCTGACCGGTTGCCGGACGAGGACGGTCGCGGCCGCTGCCGGAGCCGCGCCTGGGCAAGGCCGGGCTCCGCGCTAGAACAGACATAACTCACCTTATCGGAAGTGCCGACAGGGTCTGGAATGGTGCACCCGGCCGAGCTCCCGCTACGTTCGGGCTGTCACCCTGATCGGTTCGCGCGGGTGCACACAAGGTCGACCGCCACGTTGATTTGGGATTCCTGTACACATGGCGTTGCGGTCCGTACGAAACCGTCGTCGCGGCGCTAGAGCCGGACCGGGATACCTGAAGCGCACGGATGTTCTAGGACGGTCGAGTTCTTACCCGCGATACTCGCTGATCTCGAACAGGTGGCCGTCCGGGTCACGGAAGAAGCAGCGCGTCTCGGCGCCATGGTCGACCGGCGGCGTGAGGAATTCGGCGCCACGTCCGCGGAGCCCCTCGTAGGTCGCACGGCAGTCGTCGACGCGCATCGTGAACAGGTTGTCGCGCACCGCCGGATCGGCCGGCGGCGCCAGGGTCACGTCGGGCTTGTCGTCTGTCGGGCCGCCGCCGGTCACGAGCAGCAGCCACGCCGTACCGAGGCTCAGCACGACCGACGTGCCGCCGTACTCGCCGTACAGCGACGCGCCGAGGACGTCCAGGTACCACGCCTTCGATCGCGCGAGGTCGGACACCACGAGGATGTGCGTGACGGCGAGATCGGGCCGCGGGAAGCCGGACAGGTCGCTCATGCTGCCACGTCAGCGGCCGCCCGCCGCCGCTCCCCTGCTCCGGCCCTTCCCTGCCGCACCGTCCCGGCCGCCCAGACGCCCCGCGTCGCGCAATGCGCGGCGCAGCAGGAACTCGACCTGGCCGTTGACGCTGCGCAGCTCGTCGTTCGCCCAACGCTGGACGGCGTCGAAGGTCTCCTGGTCCAGGCGCAACAGGAACGACTTGCGGTCAGCCATGGAGCCGCCCGTGCCTACGCGTAGAGCGTCCCCGCGTTCACGACCGGCTGCGTCTCGTGCTCCGAGCACAGCACCACGAGCAGGTTGCTGACCATCTGCGCCTTGCGCTCCTCGTCGAGCTCCACGACGTTCTTGGCCGACAGCTGCTCGAGGGCCATCTCGACCATGCCGACCGCTCCCTCGACGATGCGCGAGCGGGCGGCGATCACCGCGATCGCTTGCTGGCGGCGGAGCATCGCGTTGGCGATCTCGGGCGCATAAGCGAGATGGCTGATGCGCGCCTCGAGGACTTCGACGCCGGCCCTCTCGAGGCGGTCCTGGATCTCTGTGCGCAGCTGGCCGGCGATCTCGACCGGGTTCGATCGGAGCGCGACGTCGCCCTCGACGTGCGCGTCGTACGGATGCGACGTGGCGAGATTGCGCAGCGCCGCCTCGGCCTGGACGTGGACGAAGTGCTCGTAGTCGTTGACCTCGAACGAGGCCTCGGCCGTGTCGGTGACCTTCCAGACGACGACCGCGGCGATCTCGATCGGGTTGCCGTCGTGGTCGTTGACCTTGAGCTTCGAGGTCTCGAAGTTGCGGACGCGGACAGACACCTTTGGTCGCTCCGTGAGCGGATTGACCCATCGCAGGCCCGGGATCGTGCAGCGTCCCGTCGTACTTGCCGAACAGCACCACGACGCGTGCCTCGTTGGGCTGCACGGGTGTCAGTCCGTTGAACAGATAGCCCCAGAGCAGCGTCACGGTCAGCACGACGATGAAGCCGATGACGCGGAGCAACACCTCCCCTTCCTCGATGCCGGCGAGGACGTTGACGATGTACCAGATGACGACGACGACCAGCGCGATCATCCCCACGAGCAGGACGAGGAACGCTGGGATACCCGGGACCGCGAATGCGGGTCGTTCCCTGTTCATCGATGTGTGGCTCCCTTCAGCCAGCTGCCGGGCGATCACGATCGCCCATCGAAGGCATGATATCACATCGATATCACCGGCCTCATACTCAGGCCGGCCAGGCGTAGGTGAGGCAGGTCGTCCCCGCTCGGGTCAGACGTTGCTGCCGGTGACGATGACCAGCGCGGCACCATCGCGACGCGCCGTCGCGAGCAACCCGGCCCACGACGCCGCCGCGGCGCCTTCGACGGTGATCCCGAGGGCCTCGGTCAACTCGGCCTGCGCTTCGTGCAGCGCCCCTTCGGTGACCGTGCGCATCTCGTCGACCCGACCGAACATCAGCTCGACGGCACGCGGGATCGCGACGCGCGACGCGATGCCGTCGGCATAGGTGTCCGCCCGCTCCGAGTCGATCGCCCGTCCAGCGGCGAACGAGCGCGTCATGGCATCGGCGCCCTCCGCCTGGATGCCGACGACCCGCGTCGTCGGCGAGGCATGGCGCAGCCACGAGCCGACGCCATCGATCAGCGCGCCGTTGCCGACGGGGACCGACGCCACCGCGATCGGTGGCAACGCGCCGGCCTCCACGGCCTCCATCACCTCAAGCGCGAGACTCGCCGCGCCCTGGGCGATCCGTGGATCTTCGCCGTCGACGAGCAGCTCGGCTCCCGTTTCGATGGCGAACTGCTCCGAGGCGCCTCGGGCGTCGTCGAAGTCCTCCCCTTCCTCGAGCACGGTCGCACCGAGCTCTCGCATCCGGGCGATCTTCGCCCGATTGGCGTTGCGCGACGTGAACACGATCGAAGGGACGCCCAGCGCCCGTGCGGCGTAGGCGACGCCCTGGCCGAAATTGCCGGCGGACGCGACGACGACCGGCCGCTTTGGTCCGATCCTCCCCTCCCCTGCCAGTCCCTGGACCGCGACCCACGTGCCACGGCCCTTGAACGCGCGGATCGGGTTGACGGTCTCGACCTTGACCACCACGGGGACACCGAGGCGGGCGCTCAGCCCGTCGTGGACGTATTGCGGCGAGGCGGTGAAGACCGGGTCGATCGTCGCGGCCGCGGCGCGGATGGCGTCGGGCGTCAGCTCGGGGATCTCGACGAGCGCCGGGCGTGCTCCCGCCGGCTCACTCACCGAGGCTGGGGAGCAACGGCCGCAGGTACGGCGCAAGGGCCTTCGCGAAGGCCGCGGTCATGTGGTGGGTGTCGCGGTACACGAGCACCTTGTCGATGACGGCCGGGCAGGGCACGGTCGGGCAGACCCACATCGTGGGATCGATGAAGGTCGCGCCCGACTGGTCGCTGACCGTCTTTTCGTTCGCCATCCACTCGGGGGCCACGGCCTCCTTCAAGGGGGTCGCACACGCGAGTGCATCATCGAGGTGGTCCGAGACGCATACCGGCGTATCGGTCGCCGGTCGCGGCGTGTCGCCGATCACGACGACGTGCTCGGTCAGCTTCTCGATCTCCCGGATCGAGCGATCGAGGCCGATCGCCCAGAGGTCCTCGCGATCGGTGTACGGCACGGCACTGCCATCGACCCACAGCTGTCCAGTCCGGCTGTCGGAGATCACGACCATGTCGGGCTTCTCGCGCCCGATCCGGTCGAGCACCGCTGCCCGCCACTCGTCGCACTCGGCGTATTCGCGCTGCAGCGCCGCGTTGTAGACGGGCAGGTCGGCGACCGGGCAAGCCGACTTCGTCAGCGAGACCAGCCGCCAGTCCTCTTCGTCGGCAAGACGCTCCAAGGTCGGGAACCAGTGCGCGGCATGCGAATCCCCGATGAGGAACACGGTCGTCGGGCCGTTCCCCTTCCCATACACACACTGGGGGAAGCTCGTCTGTTTCCATTCGGCGTGGCAGGTGTCGGCGTAGATGACCGGGATGTCGTCGCGAACGGCGGCCAGGGGTGGGACGAGGTCCGCCGGCACGGGGCCCGGCGGGGTCGGCGCGAGCGTCGGTTCAAGCGTCGGGCTTGCCGTCGCACTGCTCGGGCTCGGCGGTCCCTCGCTGGGCATCGATGTCGGCAACGGCGTCGCAAGGTTGACCGTGACGTCGCCCGTGGGAGCGGCTGTCGCCCCGCCGACGCCGAAGATCACCCCGGTGCCGAGCGCGCCGACCGCCACGATGACGCTGGAGAGGCCGGCGGCGGCCAGGGACCTCGATGGCTTGAGCATCGACACCCGACCGTGGCGGATCGGATCCTCGATCCAGCGCCGGCTCACCTCGGCGAGCACGAAGGTGAGGCCGAGCAAGCCGAGCTTGGCCGGCCACGGAAGCTCGCCCGTGCCAGCGCCGGCCACGGCGGCCGCGGGCAGTACGAGCAGGGGCCAGTGCCACAGGTACAGCGAGTAGGAGATGCCGCCGATCCAGCGCATCGGCGGGATGGCGACGAGGCGCGACAGCGGGTTGAGGGGTTGGCGCAGGCCGCCGGCGATGACGAGCGCGGCACCGGCGACGGGAAGCAGGGCCGCCGTCCCGGGGAACGGCGTCGCCGTATCGAAGACGATGCCGCCGACCACGATCAGCGCGAGCCCCGCGGCAACGGCCGTCGTGGCGGCCCGCGCAGGAAGACGAGCCAGCCGGGAGATCCCCAGGGCGAGACTGGCCCCCACCGCGAGCTCCCAGGCGCGCGCCGGCAGCAGGAAGAACGCCAGGGGCGCATCGGTCGCCGTCCAGACGACACCGAGTGCGAAGGAGAGGACCGCCACGAGCGCGACCACCAGGCCGATGCGGCGGACGCTCACTCCTCGACCGGCGACGAGGAACAGCAGTGCCGGCCAGAACAGGTAGAACTGCTCCTCGACGCCGAGCGACCAGAAATGCAGCAGCGGCGAGGGGGCGAGCTCGGCCTGCAGGTAGTCGGTCGCCTGTGCCGCGAACCGGATGTTGCTGACGTACAGCGCGGCCGCGGCGCCGTCGGCCGCCACGTCGGGGACGCGCAGCGGCGGCAGGACGATCGCCGAGGCGATGACGGTCAGCGCGATGACCACCAGGGCGGCCGGCAGCAGGCGCCGCGCCCGGCGCGCGTAGAAGGCCACGAGGTCGACCCGGCCGGTCGACTGCAATTCGCGGACGATCAGGCCGGTGATCAGGAATCCGGATACGACATAGAAGACGTCGACGCCGATGTAGCCGCCCGTGAGCCCGGGGATCCGCGCGTGATACGCGAGCACCAGGAGGACGGCGATGGCGCGCAGGCCTTCGATATCGGGACGGAACTGGGCGCGTCCGTCGTTCGGCGGGGGCGATGCCACGGGGGGATGGTACCCGCGCTCGGCCGCGACGGTCCGGTTCGGGCCCGCCAGACAACGAAACGCCCGAAGGAACTCGGTCCGTAGTTCTCGACATCGATGTAAACACCGTTGCCGCCACTTGCGGTCCGTGCCCCTTCGGGCACGACCTACGTTACCGGGCCGCGGTGCGCCTGGGAACCGACTTATCCACGAGTTTCACGATTCGTCGGCCGATTTCAAGGCGATCTGTCCACGAAGAATCCACGACGTCGGCGGTCGGTTCGTGGACGGAGATCGGGTTGAGATCCCGGGCAAAAAGGAAAACGCCCGAAGGAACTCGATCACTAGATGCTCCGACCAATGTAAACACCGGTCAGATCACTAGATGTTCGTGCCCCTTCGAGCAGATCGAACGATACGAGACCCGGAGTGCCGCGGACAAGGCACTTATCCACGACTTTCATCGCAGATGCATCGCTGTGAGAACCCTTGTCCACAGCGTTTCCACGCGTCGGCCGCCCCACGCTCGCTGATGGGCTCGTTTCAGGCCGCGAGGGACTCCTCGACGGCGTGGCCACGTCGGAAGGACCAACCGAGCCAGAACGCCCAGACCGGCACGAGCACACCCGAGATGACGACGAACAGGATCAACCCGAGGTCCTCGTTCCCGAGGCTCAGGAACCGGACGAAGAACCCGACGATCAGGGCCGTGGCGGTCACCCACGACCAGATCTCCCAGGCGCCAGGCATGTCGCGCCGGAACGTCGAGGCGATGACGAAGATGCCGATCGCCGCGAGGATCGAGGCGGCGTCGACCAGTGCCTGGCTTGCGCCGTTGGCGAGCATCTGCGCCCAGATCTGGGCGACGATCTCGGTCTCCTTGAACCCGCAGTCGCAATACGCGATGTCGATCGTCACCTGGGTGGCGCCGAGCAGGATCAGCTGGCCGACCGCCCCGAGGATCCCGGCGATGCCGACGGTCGTCATGATCGCGATCCGGCGCGTGTCGCCGGTCGCGAGCAGGGCCGCCAGTGCCAGGCCGAGCCCCGTGATCGCGACGAACGCGATCCCGAAACTCAGGTTGTTCAGGGCGAAGATCGGCCAGATGGCGACGCGGTAATCCTGGCTCGCGAGTCGCTGCGCGACCATCGACGACGCACCCGTGTCGGGTGGCGTGACGTACAAGTTGAGCGTGTCGACCAGCTGCAGCGCGGTGCCGATCAGGAACAGGGCGCCGACGGTCCACGCCAGCCACCGGACAGGTGTCATCGCGCGGTCGCCTCCCTCGAACGGACGGAACGCGTCGATGGTAGCGAATCGGTCGCTCGCTCCTGTGGCGAACCTGCGCCGCTCAGAGCTCCATCGGCCAGGACATCTCGTCGAGCAGCGACGGCCGCCCGTCGTCCTCCACTGTCAGCCGGCGCTCCTCATCCGTGTCGGTGTCCCGGAGGTGCCAGCCATGCGTGGCTACGCGCTCGACGCGCCAGCGGGACGGCCGTGGGGCCAGGTCGTCATCGAGGCGCAGGACGTCCAGGACCGTCGAGGCGCCGACCATCACGTGCCGTTGCGTTCGCCGCAGGGTGATCGTCGTCGAGGCGGGCGAGCCGACCACGAGCAACTCGTGATCCGGGCTCCAGCCGAACGCCAAGTGGCGCACGCCCTCGACCGAGACCATGTTCCCATGGATGGCCGACTCGTCCGGTTCCGGATGGAGCGTCAGGAGCCCGGCGCGTGTCGTCATCTCGAGCCGCGTCGGCCGGCCCGCGGGCGAGACCTCGAGGAGCAACGCACGGACCAGTGAACCGTCACGCTCGATCGACTCGCGCCAGCGGGTCCCGCGGTCGCCCTCCGCCTGCGTCCACGTGATGAGATCGCCGAGCGGTGTCCTCGCACGACCGCCGCGACGGACGTGGATCATTTCCTCCCCCGTCGGCGGGCCCGTCAGCGATCCCGGCGCGCGGCCACGGCCGGCTTCGGGTCGTGCCCGTTCATCGCATCGGACCAGCGCTGGGCGGCCGCCTCGAGCTCTCCGGCGAGCGACGGCGCGACGCGGCCGTGGATGCGCACGTCCCGCTCGCGGTACTCGATATCGACCGTACCGCGCTCGCGGACGCGGGCCAGGAGCTCGCCGTCCGCGTAGGGCAGCGCCACGTCGACGTCGACCCACAGCGATGCCAGCACTGCCGCGATCTCGGCACGAAGCGTCTCCATGCCGTAGCCGGTCAGCGCCGAGACGAACACCGCCCCGCCGATCGACGGCGCGACGCCGGACCCATTCAGCGCCGCCCGGTCGATGAGGTCGGCCTTGTTGAACACGACGAGCCGTGGCTTGTCGCCGGCGCCGAGCTCATCGAGGACAGTCTGGACGGTCGCCCGGTGCTCGTCGGTATGCGGGTCGGACGCATCGACCACCTCGAGCAGCACGTCGGCACGATTGACTTCCTCGAGGGTGGCCCGGAACGCGTCGACGAGCTGGTGCGGCAGCTTGTGGATGAACCCGACGGTGTCGGTGACGATCGCGGTCTGGCCGTCGCCGAGCTTCACCTGCCGGCTCGTCGGGTCGAGCGTGGCGAAGAGCTTGTCCTCGGCCCGGGCGACCTCGGAACCGACGAGCGTGTTCAGCAAGGTCGACTTCCCCGCGTTCGTGTAGCCGACGATGCCCACGGTCGGCCACAGCCGCCGGTCGCGGCCACGCGCCGCCGTCTCGCGGTGCTGTCGCACCTGCTCGACGCGGGTCTTCATCTTCGCGATCCGGGTCCGGATCACGCGGCGGTCGGTCTCGAGCTGGCTCTCGCCCGGTCCACGCGACCCGATGCCACCCTGGGTCCGTGACAGGTGGGTCCACAGGCGGGTCAGCCGTGGCAGCTGGTACTCCAGTTGCGCGAGCTCGACCTGGAGGCGGCCCTCGTGGGTCTGCGCGTGCAGCGCGAAGATGTCGAGGATCAGCCGGCTGCGGTCGATGACCTTGACCCGCAGCAGCTCCTCGAGCGAACGCTGCTGGGCGGGCGACAGCTCGTCATCGGCGATGAGCACGTCGAATCCGGTCTCGCGCCGGGCTGACGCGAGGTCCTCGGCCTTGCCCTTGCCCACGTACCAGTTCGGGTCGACGTGACGACGGTTCTGCCATTCGGCGCCGACCACGTCCGCGCCGGCGGTCGTGGCGAGATTGGCGAGCTCGGCGAGCGATTCCTGGGCCGTCCAGCCGTCCTGTCCGCCGGTGTCGACCGCGACGAGGAAGGCCTTCTCGACCGGTGGTTCGAGGTCGATCAGTCGTTGGGGCATGCGCCTGCAGGATACCGTGACCGTCCGACCACGAGGCGTAAGGCTCCTGTAATGCCCCGTGCGCAGTATTCGAGGCTGAGGAGGTGGCCCGATGACGGACCCCCGTCTGCAGAGCACCCAGCCTATCGATGACGAGGTCCCCTTCCGGGACGCGAAGGACGTGGCGCGTGACGAAGCCCCTCGCGACGAGGATGCCCTGGTGACGCCGGCCGCGGCGGAGCGTGAACGGACCGAGCCGGACCCTGACGTCGAACCGTCCCAGCGTGGGACGAGGACGGAGGTCCCCCGATGAGGGCGCGGCTAGTCGATCGCAAGCCGAAGGGCCTCGAACGCCTCGTCGAACGGGTCCGTCGCGTCCAGCCACCGTATCTCGCGCTCGGCACGGAACCAGGTGCGTTGTCGTTTCGCGAACGCCAGATTGCGACGAGCGTCCTGTTCGATTGCATGCTCCCGGCTGGTGGCGCCATCCGCCAGCGCCCAGGCTTCGTGGTAGCCGATCGCCGAAAACGCCGGTAACGACGGGTCGAAGCGCTCGCGGAGCGCGACCGCTTCATCGACGAGTCCGTTGTCGAACTGCGCGCGGGCGCGTGCCGTGATCCAGCGACGGTGCTCGTCCGCGGCGACATCCAGCCCGATCCAGGTCGACGGGCCGTCGTAGCCGCGCGGCCGTGGCCGCGGTCCATCGCCGCGGAGCTCGGCGATCTCGAGCGCTCTTATCACGCGGCGGGGGTTCGCCAGATCCGTTTCGGTAGCGAGGATCGGGGCGTCTGACCGCAGTCGCGCGGCCAGCGGCTCGAGGCCCTCCGCGGCGAATTCCGCCTCCAACCTGGCTCGGACGCCTGGATCGTCCGGCAGCGTTTCGAGGTCCAGACCCCGCCCGACGGCACGGAGATAGAGCCCCGTCCCACCGACAAGCAGCGCCACGCCGTCCCGTGCCGCGATGTCCTCGAGCACCCCGGTCGCATGGGCGACGAAGTCGGACAGCGCGAAGCGCTCATTCGGATCGACCAGGTCGAGGCCCGCGTGCGGGACCCTGGCTCGCGATCGGCCGCGCTGACCTTGGCCGTGCCGATGTCCATGCCGCGGTAGACCTGGCGCGAGTCGGCGGAGATGACGACGCGCCGGCCGACCCTGGCCGATCAGCCATTCCCCGAGTCGGATGCCGAGCTCGGTCTTGCCGGTCGCGGTCGGGCCCGCGATGACGATCAGCGGTGGGGCGCTCGCCATCGCCGCATACTGGCAGGGCCGATGCCGTTCCCGCACGTGTTCGAGCCCCTGCGCTTGCGCCACCGGACACTGACGAGCCGGATCAACTTCGGCGCGCATACCGCGAACATGGCCGAGGGCGGGCTGCCCGGCGAGCGCCACATCGGCTATTACCGCGAGCGGGCGCTCGGTGGCGCCGGGATGATCGTCGTCGAGCCGGTCCCGGTCCACCGCACCGCGGTCCTGACGCGCGGCAACTTCCGACACGACGACGATTCGATCGTGGCGCCGTTCCGCCGGCTGACGGACACGTGCCGCGAGGCCAACCCCGACGTGGTGCTGATCCAGCAGCTGTATCACGTCGGGCAGCACGGCGACGGCGATGTGTCGTTCGCCCCGAACTGGTCGCCGTCGGGCTTGCCGTCGTACCACGACGCGGACGGCAGCCACGCGATGACCGAGGCCGAGATCGACGAGGTCATCGCGGGCTTCATCGCCGGCGCACGGCGAGCCCAGGACGCCGGCTTCGATGGCATCGAGATCTTCGCCGCCTACAACGCGCTCGTCGATCAGTTCTGGACGCCGTGGTCGAACCGGCGCACCGACGCGTGGGGCGGCTCGTTCGACGCGCGGATGCGGTTCTCGTGCACGATCCTGGAGGGGATCCGGGCCGCCTGCGGCGACGACTTCATCATCGGACTGGCGGTCAGCGTGGACAGCCGCTCCGAGCCCGCCCTGTCCATCGACGAACTGGCCACGATCGTGGCCTGGCACGACGAGCGCCGGCTGATCGACTACGTGACCTGCGGGACCGGCTCGTATTTCGACTTCTACCCGATCATCCCGGTGTCGTTGTTCGAGCAGCAGCTCGGCGTCCCGTTCGCCGCGGCGCTCAAGCGCGTCGTCTCGCACGCCGTCGTCCAGGCCGAGAGCCACATCCGGACGCCAGCCGCGGCCGAAGCGGTCATCGCCGCAGGGCAGGCCGACATGGTCAGCATCGTCCGGGGCCAGATCGCCGATCCGCATCTCGTCGCCAAGGCCCGCGCCGACCGCGCCGACGACATCCGGCCATGCATCTCGTGCAACCAGCTCTGCTGGGGCCGGCGGTCGCGCGACTACTGGATCTCGTGCCTGGGAAACGCGTCGGCGGGCCGGGAGTGGCGGACCGGCGACCAGCCGCCACGCGCGGCATCTCCCCGATCCGTGCTGGTCGTCGGCGGTGGGCCGGCCGGGCTCGAGGCGGCGCGGGTCGCGGCGGAACGCGGCCATCACGTGACGCTCGCGGAGCGCACCGACCAGCTCGGCGGCCAGTTCCGTCTCGCCGGCCGGCAGCCGTCGCGTTCGCAGGTCACGGACCTCATCGCCTGGTTCGCGCACCGGCTGGATGCGCTCGGGGTGGACGTCCGGCTCGGCGGCGAGATCGGGGTGGATGGCATCGCGGCCGTCGGCGCAGACACGGTCGTCCTGGCCACGGGCTCGCGTCCGCCCGGGACGGGATTCCAGCGCGCGCTGCCGATGGTCGACCGTCTGCCGGGGGCGGAACGCGACGACGCGGTCTCGATCCAGGACGCCCTCGACGAGCGCGCGACGGTGGGCCGGCGAGTGCTCGTCCTCGATGACGTCGGCGACTGGCGCGGCCTCGGAACGGCCCTGTACCTCGCCGAGCGCGGCCATGAAGTGGCGATCGTCTCGTCGGCCGCCGTCATCGGCGGCGGGCTGTTCCACAGCGCGGCGGACGGGCCGCTGCGCCACCGCTTCGTCGCCGCGGGCGGCGTGATGCGCCCGAACACGGTAGTGCTCGGCTGGGACGGCCGCGCGGCAACGGTGCGCGACGTGCTGTCTGGTCAGGAGGGCCGCATCGACGCGGACACCCTCGTCATCGCCGAGACGCCCGTTGCCGAGACGTCCCTCGCCGACGAGCTGCGTGCGCGAGGGATGCCCTTCGAGGCGATCGGCGACTGCGTCGCGCCCCGCCGCGCAAGCCTGGCGATCTACGAGGGTCGCGAGCTTGCGCTGCGCATCTGAACGACGCGTACCATGACGTCACGATGGCGACCGATCAGATCGACCATGCCGGACCCAGCCCGCCGTGGCCGTTCGGCGCGCCAAGCCGAGCGCCTGGCGAAGGCGCTGGAGTCGGTCCCCTACCTGACCCGGAGGCTGCCCCCGGTCGAGGTCCTCTCGACCGACGGTCTCGAGGCCATCGAATACAACGCCGACACGCTCCTCCAGGAGGTCGGCATCGAGATCGTCAACTTCCCCGAGGCCGTCGAGATCTTCCGTGGCGCGGGCGCCGACGTCCAGGGCTCCCGGGTCCGGTTCGAGCGCGGGCATGTGCCGGCAGCTCGTCCAAGCGACCGCGCCGCGCTCCTTCACCCAGGTCGCGCGCAACCGCGCGCGGAGCGTCGTCATCGGCGACCCGCACATGGTCCTCGTCCCGAGCTACGGCTCGCCATTCATCCACAACCTCGATGAGGGCCGCCGCTACGCGACGATCGAGGACTTCCGGAACTTCGTGAAGCTGGCCTACACGAGCCACGTCCTGCACCACGACAGCGGGACGTTGTGCGAGCCCGTCGACCTGCCGGTCAACAAGCGCCACTTCGACATGGTCTACAGCCACATCCGCTACTCAGACCGGGCGTTCATGGGCTCGGTGACCCATCCGAGTCGCGCGCAGGACTCGGTCGACATGGTGAAGATCCTGTTCGGCCCCGAGACGCTCGAGCAGGAGCACGTGATCATGGGCCTCGCGAACGCGAACTCGCCCATGTCCTGGGACTTCAACATGCTGGGCTCGGCGAAGGTCTACGCCGAGAACAACCAGATCATGCTCATCACGCCGTTCATCCTCGGCGGCGCGATGGCACCGGTGACGGTCGCGGCGGATGCGACCCAGACCCTCGCCGAGGCGCTCGCGGGGATGGCGTTCTGCCAGATCGTCCGACCGGGTGCGCCGGTGATCTTCGGCTCGTTCGCGTCGTCGATGTCGATGCAGACGGGAGCACCGACCTTCGGTACCCCGGAGCCGCAGCTCGTGCTCTTCGTGCTGGCGGCGCTCGCCCGCCGGCTCGGCGTCCCGTTCCGCAGCGGCGGCAACTTCACCGCCTCCAAGGTGCCCGACTACCAGGCCGCCTACGAGAGCGCGATCAGCTTCATGGCAACGATGCAGGCCGGCGTGAACTTCAACCTGCACACGGCAGGCTGGCTCGAGGGCGGCCTGGCGATCGGCTACGAGAAGTTCATCCTCGACGAGGACCAGGCGTCGATGGCGAGCAAGTACATCGAGGGCGTCGACGTCTCCGAGAACGGTCTGGCCTTGGACGCGATGCTGGCCGGCGGCCCGGGCCAGCACTTCCTCGGCTCGCCACACACGCTCGCCAACTTCGAGACGGCGTTCTGGCGTTCCGAGCTGTCGGACAACAACAGCTTCGAGCAGTGGGAGCTCGACGGGTCACACGACGCGGCGCAGCGGGCTAACGCGCGCTGGAAGAAGCGCCTCGCGGAATACCAAGAGCCGCCGATCGACGAGGGCGTCCACGAGGAGCTGCTCGCCTGGATCGACCAACGCAAGGCGAGCTTCCCCGACTCCGACGTCTAGGTCGGTCTAGACCTCGTCGACCGGGCCGACCGACTGCTCCTCGACCACCAGCTCCTTGCGCTGGGCCTGCAGCCGGCGCAGCTCCTCGAGCGGGATATGGCACTTCATGAGGTGCCCCGGCTCGACCTCGGCTAGCGGCGGCTCGGTGACCTCGCACAGGCCCGGGATCACCCGCGGGCAACGCGTGTGGAACACGCAGCCGCTCGGCGGGTTCGCAGGGCTCGGCACCTCGCCGTCGAGGCGGATCCGGGTCCGCTCCTCGCCGTCGATGTTCGGCACGGCCGAGAGCAGCGCTTCGGTGTACGGGTGGTTCGGCCCCCGGAAGATCGTCTCCGAGTCGCCGACCTCCTGGACCCGACCGAGGTACATGACGGCGATCCTATCGGCCAGGTAGCGGACCACGCCGAGGTCGTGCGAGATCAGCAGATAACTCGTCTTGCTCTCGGCCTGGAGCTCCGAGAGGACGTTCAGGATCGCAGCCTGGACCGACACGTCGAGCGCGCTCGTCGGCTCGTCGGCCACGACGATGCGCGGGTCACCCGCGAACGCCCGGGCGATCGCGACGCGCTGTTTCAGGCCTCCGGAGAGCTGCCGGGGCTTGAGGTCGAGATGGCGCTGCGTCAACCGCAGGTTCTCGGCAAGCTTGTCGACCCGTTCGTCGACAGCCTTGCCGCTCAACCCGGTCAGCTTGCTGACCGAGCGTCCGAGGATGCTGCGCACGCTCTTGCCTCGGTTCAGAGCCGAATCGGGGTTCTGGAACACCATCTGGATCTGGCGCTTGTCGCCGCTCGGCCGCTGCGCGGAAAGCGCGCCGAGCTCGTGGTCTTCGAGCGAGATGTGGCCACCGGCATCCGGCCCCTCGATGCCGAGGATGGTCTTGGCCAGCGTCGACTTGCCTGATCCGGACTCGCCGACGAGCCCAAGGGTCTCGCCGTCGAACAGCTGGAGGTCGACACCGACGAGCGCCGGCACGTCATGGCCGCCGGCGCGGAACGTCTTCGAGACACCCTCGAGCCGTAGCGCCAGGTCGTCGTGTGGTATCGCCTCCTGGGCGACGCCCGGCGCCGGCTCGGCGATGTCCCCGATCCGGTCCCAGTGATGGCAGCGCGTCCACTGTCCGTTCCCGACGTCGACGATCGGCGGCTCGACCTCGCGGCAGAGGTCGGTCGCGAGCGGGCAGCGGTCGACGAACACGCACGTCGGCAGGGGCGCGCCGATCTGCGGCAGCGTGCCGGGGATCGTCGCCAGCGGCCGCTCCGACTTGCGCACGCCGTGGCGCGGCAGCGCCCGCAGCAGACCGACCGTGTACGGGTGCTGCGGCCGCTCGAAGACGCGCGAAGCGCCCCCCTCCTCGACGATCTTGCCGGCGTACATGACGCCGACCCGGTCGCACATCGTCCGGATGACGCCGAGGTTGTGCGCGATCAGCAGAACCGCCGATGACGTCTCGGCGATGAGGGCACGGACGAGATCGAGGACGCTCGCCTCGACGGTGGCGTCGAGGCCGGTCGTCGGTTCGTCGAGCACGAGGAGCTGCGGTTCGGATGCCAGGGCCATCGCGATGACGACGCGTTGCTGCATGCCGCCCGACAGCTGGTGCGGATAGCGGCCCATCACCCGCTCGGGGTCGGCGATCTGGACGCGCTTGAGCGCCGCGAGCGCGCTGTCCACGGCCTGTTCGCCGTTCTGGCCGAGGACGGTGAACGCCTCGATGACCTGCGGCCCGACCTTGGTCGACGGGTTCAGCGCCGCGCCCGGGTCCTGGTAGACCATCGAGGCGTGGTGCGTCCGGAACGTGCGCAGCTCGTCGCCCGGACTTCTTCGTGATGTCCTCGCCGGCGACCATGATCCGGCCGCTGGTGATCCGCGCGTTCCTGGGCAGGTAGCGGACGGCCGCGTACGCCGTCGTCGACTTGCCGCAGCCGGACTCGCCGACGAGCCCGTAGCTCTCCCCGGGCTTGACCTCGAACGACACGCCGCGCAGCACCGGTCGCGGGATCCCGCGCACGACATAGGCGAGGTGGAGGTCCTCGACCCGCAGCGCCGCCGTCGTCGATGGCGCGGGCGGCGTCGGGTCGATCTCGATGTTCGGCAGCGCGCTCATTCGCTCGTCACCGACTGCAGCGCGTCAGCGATCAGGTTGACCGCGACGACACAGGTCGCGATGGCCAGCGCGGGGAAGAACGTCGGCCACCATTTGCCGGAGATCATGTTCGTGTATTCGTCGCTGATCGTGAGGCCCCAGTCCGGCGAGGGCGGCTGGAGACCGACGCCCAGGAACGACAGCGTCGCGATGGTGAAGATCGCATACCCGAATCGGACGGTGAGCTCGACGACGATCGGGCCCAGCACGTTCGGGAAGATCTCCCTCGTGATGATGTACGGCCCGGACTCACCGCGGAGCTTCGCTGCGGTCACATAGTCGAGCTGTCGCTCGGCGATCACGGCCGAGCGCACGGTCCGGGCGACGATCGGCGTGAAGAGGATGCCGACGACCAGGACCACGACCGTGGTCGACGAGCCGAGGACCACCAGCGTGAGCAGCGCGACGAGGATGACCGGCAGCGACAGGAACGCCTCGACGACGCGGCTGATGGCGTCGTCCACGAGGCCCCGGTAGAACCCCATCGTCAGACCGAGGAGGGTACCCGCGACCACGCCGAGGATCGCCGCGAGCGGGGCGACCAGGAGGACGTCGCGCGCGCCGACGATCACCCGCGAGAAGACATCCCGGCCGAGCCGGTCGGTGCCGAACAGGTGCTCCGGGCTCGGCGGAAGGTGGCGCCGCGCGAAGTCGTTGAACGGGTCATACGGCGTGATCGACTCGCCGAAGATCGCACAGAAGACCCAGATCGCGAGGATCCCGACCCCGATCAGGAAGCCCGGCTTGCGCAGCAGGACGCCGAGCGACTCTCGGCGAGCCTGCGAGCGTTCTGAGCGGATGTTCCCGGCCGGGACTCCGGCGCCAGTTCCTGGTGTGACGGTGGCCGTGGCGTCCATCAGCTCGCCGTCTCCAGCCTGGCCCGAGGGTTCATCCAGGCGATGATCAGGTCAGCCGTCAGCGTGGCGAGCATGTACACGATGCCGATCACGATGACGCCCGCGGTGAGCATCGGGATGTCCTTGCGTTGCGCGGCGAGGAGCATCAGCTGCCCCATCCCGTTGTAGTTGAAGATCTTCTCGACGCCGATGATCCCGCCGAACAGGTAGCCGATCTGGACGCCGATCACGGCGACCGTCGGGACGAGGGCGTTGCGCAGCACGTGGCGACGCATCGTCTGCTGCGTCGTGAGCCCCTTCATCGTCGCCGTCCGGATGTAATCGGACTCGAGGACCTCGATCGTCCCGGCCCGCGTCATGCGGGCGATGTACCCGAAGTAGACGATCGCCATCGCCAGCGCCGGCATCGTCAGGTAGCGCAGCACCTCGAGCGGGCCGGCTCTCGGTGGCGGTGTGGCAAGCACCGGGAGCAGATCCAGCTGCACGCCGACGACGACGACCAACACCGTCGCGACGACGAACTCCGGGATGGACGACATGCGTGACTCCCGCGAGCACGATCCCACGATCCGACGGCCGATCCCTGCGGCGACCGGCGTACAGGCCGGCGATGATCGCGATCGGGATGGTCATCAGCAGCGCGTACGCGGCCAGGATCCCGGATCGCCCGACGGCGCCGAGGATGGCCGGCAACACCGGTTGGCGGTTCTGGAACGAGTTCCCGAAGTCGAACGTGACGAGGTTGCGCATCGCGCGCAGCGTACTGCTCGGGCAGCGGATCGTTCGTGCCGAGCCGTTCGTTGATCGCATCGACCGTCTCCTGTGGGGCGAACGGGCCCGCGATCGTCCGACCGACGTCGTTGGGCAGGACGTTGGCGATGATGAAGACGATCGACGCAAGCAGCCAGAGCGTGATGAGCGAAAGCACGAGCCTGCGCAAGAGCCAGCGTGATCATCGACGCACGCCTTACTCGCGACTACGCGACGGTGGATGTGGATGGGAGGGGCGCGACGAGCGCTCCCCTCCCCGATGCCATGGTCTAGGCGACCTGCGAAGCCGAGCTGAAGAACATCTGCCCGAGGGCGCTCGAGTAGATGCCCTGGTACTTCTTCGAGCTACCGGCAAGGTAGTTGTAGAAGTATGGGAGGGCGATCGGAACCTCGTCGTTGAGGATCGTCTCGATCTTCTTGCACGCGGCCTTCTGGGCCTCGACGCCGATGGCCGACTGGAACTCCTTGAACGCGGCGTCGAACTCCGGCGACATGTACTGGGACGAGTTCCAGATGCCGTCGGTCTTGAGCGCGGCGTTGAGATACACGTCTGGCGTAGCGCGGTGGCCGTAGTCGACGATCCCGAGCTCCGCGGCGCCCGAGCACGGCGGGTCCTTCGGGTCGGGCGGGCACCACTGCGCGTTGTAGAACGTGTCGAGGCTTTCCACGACGGGTTCGAGATTGAAGCCGGCGTCCTTGGCATTGCTCTGGATGAGCACCGCGAGATCCGGGATCTCGAGGAGCTGGCCGGCGTGCAGCTGTCGCGGTGATCGTCTGGCCGCCGAGCAGCGACTTGGCCTTCTCGACGTCGCGCACGCGCTGCGGGACGCTGTCGTCGAAGTACGGGTAGATCGGGGCGATGACATGGTCATTGCCGAGGTCAGCCCGGCCGTTGAACAGCTGCTGGATCATCGCCTCGCGGTCGAGGGAGAACGCCAGTGCCTGGCGGACTTCCTTCTTCGCGAACTGGCCCTTGTCGACGCGCATCCAGATCTGGCGATGCAGTGCCGCTCGAGTCGCGATGACGTTGGTGTTCGCGTCATCGAGGAGGGCCTCGCCCGACAGGACGTCGAACTGCACGATGCAGTCGACCTGGCCGCCCTGGTAGGCCGTGACCATCGGGCCGGTCTCGTCGAAGAAGACGAACTCGAGCGTGTCGAGCGGAGTCTGACCGCCCCACCATGTCTCGTTGCGCGAGTAGGTGGCGCCGGTCCCCGTGTCGAATGTCTCCAGCTTCCAGGCGCCTGTGCCGTTGGGCATCGCGTCGAGCGTGGTGCCCGTCTCGTACGCCTTTGGCGTGATGACCGTCTGGGCGTTGAACACTGAGACGAGATAGGGGAAATTGCCGTTCGGGCTGAGCAGGGTGAACGTCACGGTGGTCGGGTCGGTGGCGACCGCCGACTTGTCGTCGATGACGCCCTTCAGACCCGAGTTGCCGGCCGCGACCAGGCGACTCATCGTCGCCACCACGTCGTCGGCGGTGAAATCGCTGCCGTCCTGCCACTTGACCCCGGACCGGAGCTTGAACGTCCAGACCGAGCCGGTCTCGTTCGGCTCCCATGACTCGGCGAGACCCGGTGCGATGTCCGAGCCGTTCTTGTCGAGCGTGCACAGGAACTCGAAGCACTGCGCCACGACGCCATATCCGCCGAGGTCCTGCATGGCGATCGGGTCGACCTGCACGGGTCGCTGGATGGCGACCTTGATCGACCCGCCCGTCGCAGCCGACGCGCTCGCCGACCCACTTGGGCTCGCGCCGCCCGACTCGGACGGGGCCGCGGCCGAACCGCTCGGTTGGCCCGTGCTGCACGCCGCGATCACCATGCTGACGGCGGACATCGAGAGTCCGATGACCGTCGCGCGCTTGATGAACTGGCGACGCGTGATCCGGCCGTTGGCGAACGATTCGACGAGATCCAGTTCGACTGGAGTCGCCGATCGACGCACGAGATCAAGCCGGGAATAGTCCATGGCGCCAATCCTCCTCGACCATGTGACGTGGCCCGTGATGCTCTACACCACCGTCTAGCCGGACGGTCCGTGCTGGGAACTCCTCCGGAAGCCTGCACGGTAATGGGGCGCCACCCCGGCGTCAACGCGCCGTGGGTGGTTATTCGGCGACGAGCGACCCGCGGAGCGCGTACGGACCGGCGTGGTCGATCCTGACCGGTACCTCCCAGCCGACGAGACCAGCATCGCCGACGACGTGGACGAGCTTGTTGCCGCGTGTCCGGCCGGTCACGCGCGGTCCTGCGTCGGCTGCCGGCGCATCGTGGTCGTGCGTCCGGGGCTGGGCGACGGCATCGAGGAGCACGTCGACCTGGCATCCGATCCACGCCTCGTTCCGCTCGAGGCCGATGCGCTCCTGGACCGCCAGGAGCTGGTTGAGACGGCGGCGCTTGACGTCGGGTGGCACGTCGTCGGTAAGCCTCGTCGCGGGCGTCCCCGGACGCACGGAATATGCGGCGGCGAAGACCTGGTCGTAGCGGACCTCCTCGAGCAGCGCCAGGGTCCGTTCGAACTGGGCCTCGGTCTCGCCGCAGAAGCCGACGATCACGTCGGTCGAGACCGTGATCCCTGGAACGGCCTCACGGATCCGGTCGAGACGCTCGCGGTAATGCGCGATCGTGTACTGGCGGCCCATCCGGCGGAGCACCGCGTCGTCGCCCGACTGGACCGGGAGATGCAGGTGCTCGCAGACGCTCGGGCACTCGGCCAGGGCGGCGATCAGCCGGTCGGACAGGTCCCACGGGTGCGACGTTACGAACCGTAATCGCGGGATGGCGGGCCGGCCGTCTGCGGTACGGAGCGCGTCGATCGCCCGGATCAGCTCGGCCAGATCGGGCCGTCCGTGGAGGTCGAGGCGACGGCCTGCCCACCGCTCCGCATCGACATGGGCGAAGCGCGGCTCGGGCGCCAGGTCGTGGCCATATGAGTTCACGTTCTGGCCGAGCAGCGTGACCTCCTGGTATCCGGCCAGCGCCAGAGACCGTGCCTCTTCGACGATGTCGTCGAACGGTCGGCTCCGCTCTGGGCCGCGGCTGAACGGGACGATGCAGTAGGTACACGTCTTGTCGCAGCCGTAGATGATCGGAAGCCAGGCGCTGATCGCCGACCCGCGTGCCACGGCCCCCTCCCCGACCGCCCGGGCCCGGGTAACGGACAGATGGTCGGCCGCGCCGACGATCGTCCGACCGACCGTGGTCGTCGCCCCGACCGCGCCGATGGCGCCCTGAGCCGAGGCGAGCCCCAGGCGATCGACGAGCTCGGGCTCCTCGTCTGGGCGCAGGAACAGGTCGACGGCGGGGAACCGCCGCCCAAGCCCGTCCCGCTCGGCCTGGCGCACGGCGCAGCCGGTCATGACCACGCGCATGCCCGGGTTCACGGCCTTCAGCCGTGCGAGATGGCCCTGCCGACCGATGACCTTCTGCTCGGCGCCCTCACGGATCGCGCAGGTATTGATGACCACGAGGTCGGCCGTCTCGAACGACGTCGCCTCCTCGCAGCCGACCGCGAGCAGACGTCCGGCCATCTCCTCGGAGTCGCTGCGGTTCATCTGGCAACCGAGGGTCCAGACATGGAATCGGGGAAGGGCGGCGGCCTCGGGACGGTATTCCGTCAGTCGTTCGTCGTCGGGCGCGTGTGGGCTGCGCGGGGCCGGCGCCGGTGCCGGGGCGCCGATGTCGAGGACCTGGAGGTTGCGGGCGGCTGAGCGCGGGGCGGTCACGTGGCCATCGTACCGCCGCGTCCTCCCCCACCCCGTCATGGCTCGCCACAGCCCCACCGTGGGGCTGCCGGTATCCTCGATACCCATGGACCTCATCGCCCTGTTCAGCGACCCCGAGACGTGGATCGCCCTCCTCACGTTGACCGTGCTCGAGATCGTGCTCGGCATCGACAACGTCATCTTCATCTCGATCCTGGTCACCCGTCTGCCTGCCGACCAGCGCGACCGCGCGCGGCAGGTCGGCCTGGGTCTGGCGATGGGGATGCGCATCGCGTTGCTGCTGACGATCACCTGGATCATCGGGCTGACCGAGCCAGCGTTCACGATCGCCGGTCACGCGTTCTCGTGGCGCGACCTGATCCTCATCAGCGGTGGTCTCTTCCTGCTCTGGAAAGCCACGACGGAGATCCACGAATCGCTCGAGGGCGAGGAGGCCCACCAGGCCGGGACGTCGGGGACGGCGCGCTTCGGCGCCGTGATCGCGCAGATCGTCGCGCTCGACATCGTGTTCTCGCTCGACAGCGTCCTGACCGCGGTCGGGCTCGTCGACGAGGTCGCGATCATGATCGCCGCCGTGGTCATCGCCGTCGGCGTGATGCTCATCGCTTCCGGACCGCTGTCGCGCTTCGTCCACGAGCACCCCTCGGTCAAGATCCTGGCGCTGTCGTTCCTGCTGCTCATCGGCGTGACGCTCATCGCTGACGGCTTCGGGTTCCACATCGACAAGGCGTACATCTACGCCGCGATGGGCTTCAGCGTCTTCGTCGAAGCACTGAACCTGCGGCGACGGCAGAAGCAGGCCGCGATCGAGCTGCGTCCGACGTTCGTGAAGGAGACGGCCGAGGGCTAGCGGGGGGCCGGTCGCTAGACCCCGTCGATCGTGGTCAGGAGCGCAGCGGCGACGTCTGGCGGCACCCAGATCCGCGAGTGGGTATCGGCATACGGGCCGAGGTCGCCGTGGTAGTCACTACCGCCCGTCATGACGAGACGGTTCTGCGTCGCGATCGCCGCCATCGCGTCGACGGTCGGCTGGTCGAAGCTGCGGTAGTACACCTCCAGGCCGCGAAGGCCTGCATCGATGAGCTCGCGGAGGACGTCCGGTCGGGTCGCCGCCTCGCGGAAGTGGGCGAGCACGGGCAGCCCGCCGGCGGCCCGGATCGCCTCGATGGCCGCCTCCGGCCCGAGGCCCTCCCGCCGGACATAGCCCGGCCGGCCGTGACCGATGATCCGGTCGAACGCGTCCTCCACGCTCGTGGCGAACCCGGCAGCGATCAGGGCCCGGGCGATGGTCGGCCGCCCGAGGGCGTCATCGTCCCCGGTGTCGAGCCCGGCGACCTGGGCATCGATCGGCATGCCGATCTCGCGCAGGAGGTCGACGGTCCGGTCGAACCGTGAGCGGCGCGAAGTGCGCTGGGCGGCCAACGTGGCCTCGAACATGGCGTCGTCCGGATCCATGCCGAACCCGAGGATGTGGAGCTCCCCCTCCCACAGCCCGAGGTCGCGGGTGACCAGCGCGTTGATCTCGATGCCGGGGATCAGCGTCATCCCGGGCGGGACCGCATCGGCGCGAACCAGGTCGTGATAGCCCGCGAGGGTGTCGTGGTCGGTCAGCGAGAAGACGCGGACCCCGGTCGCGGCGACGTCGCGAATGAGCTGGACGGGCGACAGGACGCCGTCGGATCGGCTCGAGTGCGCGTGCAGGTCGACCGTGGAGGGACTCGGCGGCATTACCCCTTGCTGGGTGGCCGTCGGATCGTGTCGACGCGGTCGCTTGGGTCGGGGGGCTCCGGACATCGGGGGAGCCTAGCAGGGGGCAACCCGCCTCCGGGCACGTGCCCTCCTGGCCCGCCGTCGCTGGAACATCTCCATGTTCCGATCAGCGGCGGAACGCCCGGCCGATGGCCGTTTCGGAGCAGATTCGGGCACCTCAGCCGCCCTTTGGACCACGGCCTGTTCCGCAAAGCGGCAGAACGCACGTTCAGCCGTCACTTGGAACCTCGTGACGTTCCACCCGCCCATCACGCAGATCCCGTTGTCCTTCCGCGACTTCAGCCGCTATTTGGTACGAGTGATGTTACGAACGGCGAGCGAGAACGCTTTCAGCCGTCGCTCGTAACACGTGGTGTTATGGGCCGGCCTGCCCGACCTCGGTCGTATGCCGGGCCCCTAGACCTCGACCAGCTGCTGGATCCGCTCGATCGCGAGCGCCCGCCCTGTCGCCGGATCCACATCGATCTGCGTCGCGTTGAACACGACCGGCCCATCACCCACCTCGAACCGAGTCGGCAGGGCGTTGATGAACCGCGGCAGCACCGTCGAGGGCTGGAACCCGATCACGCTCCACACGGGCCCGGTCATCCCGAGGTCGGTCTGGTACGCCGTCCCGCCCGGGAGGATCCGTTCGTCGCCGGTGACCACGTGCGTGTGCGTGCCGACGACCGCGCTGACCCGGCCGTCGAGATGCAACCCCAGCGCGTTCTTCTCCGACGTCAGCTCGCAGTGGAAATCGACCAGGCGGATCGGCGGTAGCGGCTCCGGCGCACTCGAGTCGTCCAGCAGCGTGTCCGCGTCCGTGAACGGGTTGTCGATCGGCTGCATGTAGGTCCGGCCCTGCAGGTTGATCACCGCAACGTGGGACCCATCGAGGGCGTCGAACGTGCCCCATCCCCGTCCCGGCACGTCGTGCACGCCGTAGTTGTGTGGCCGGAGCACCCGCTCGCTCGTCTCGAGGTACGGGTAGATCTCCTTCTTGTCCCAGATGTGGTTGCCCGACGTGATCACGTCGACACCCGCGGCGAGCAGGGCGTCTGCCGTTGATGCCGTCAATCCCATGCCGCCGGCCACGTTCTCGCCGTTGGCGGTGACGAAATCGATCCCCCGCTCCGCGCGGATGCCAGGCAGCATCTGCTCGATCGCGACGCGTCCAGGCTTGCCGATCAGGTCCCCGATCATCAGGATCCGACACGCTCCGGGCGGCCGTGCCGCGTCGCCGTTCGGAGGGTTCCCGAGGCGCGTTCGGCCGACGGGCGCGGAGGGGTCCATGGCGGGAGTCTAAGGGTGCTTGACCCACCCGATACGATGACCGCTCCGGTGCGTCGACGCACCACGGGCCAGGGGGATACCCCGCGCCGGGACAGGCGCACGACAAGGGTGGAGTGGGTGATCGAGCGCGCCCATCACCGTCGACGTGCGAGCGACCTCGCCGACGAACGGGCCAATCGTGCCGCCGTCCGGGGCGACCTGGTGGCGATGTGGGTCGCCAGTGGACAGGCCGATGCCGCGCGCAAGCGGCGGGAGGAGTTCGCCGAACGCCACGGCCTCCGCGAACAGGAAGCGGCGAAGGCTACGACCGGCGACTGACAGTTCCACGACCCCGAAGCGCAGGCTGCGCTCGTCATGGTCCTGCTCGCGGATCGGTGTCCGGCGGGAGCACACTTGCCGCTGTCCCTCGATGGGAACGCGGAGGTGGATATGACGACCCATGAAGACACCCGGAGCACTGCTTCACGTCGCGCGCTGCTCGGGGCAGCACTCGGCTCCGCGGCCGCCGTCGCGGTGACTGCCATCGCCCCACCCGGGGTGACAGCGCATGATCCGGAGGACGTCCAAAAGGGGGTCGACAATCCCACGACGGCTCCGACGTCGATCACGAACTCAGGTGGCAGCTCCGAGTCACCGGCGCTGGCGCTCGCCGGCGTTTCCACTGGCAACGGCACCGGCGTCCACGGCTTCAGCGGTGACTCCGGATCCACTCCGGACCCGCCCCTGCCGATCACCGGTGTCTTCGGCTCCACCGTGGGCGCCGACGGGGTCGGAGTCACCGGCTTCGGCGAGGACACCGAGGCGTTCACGACGGTCGGTGTATTCGGCAGCGCTGACAACGGAGTCATCGGCCAGGGCGTATGGGGCGTCGTCGGGGTCGGGCATACCGGGCTGCAGGGATTGACCATGGCCGACGACCCTGGCGCGGTGGGGGTCTGGGCCGAGGCGGCCGAGACGAACCAGTACGCTTTCCGGGCGATCGGCAAGGTGAAGTTCAGTCGGAGCGGACGCCTGCTGCTGGGGTCGGGGAAGAGCTCCGCCAAGGTGACGCTAGCCGGCGTTACTTCCGGGACGCATGTGCTCGCTCAACTCGGTTCATACCGACCAGGGGTCCAGATCGCAGCCGTGGTCCCGACAACCGGCTCCTTTACGGTCTATCTCAGCAAAGCGTTGACGTCTAACGCCTACATCCACTGGGTCGTACTCGATGTCTGACCGGCGTCCCGATCAGGTCCTCGCTCGACTCAGGGCACTCCATCCCGCGACGGAGTCGACCCGCAGACCACAGGTAACCACCTCTTCCTTGGTCAGATCCCGGATGGCGCAGCCTGGCAGTCGATCGATCCGTCCGAGGTCCGACACCATCCTGCTCGGGGCCTCACCCCGTGCGGTCGAACTCGCAGCCGCTTATCGCCGCAGCTCGTAGCGCCTCCCGAAAACCGCGTCGCTACGAGCGGCGACTGACGGTCCCGACGACGCCGTCGCGAAGGATCCGCTCAGCGTCGTCCGCGTCGTCGTGTTCGATGGCGTCGACGACGACGCTGGCGATCCCAGGGTCACCATTTTCGCAGTCGACGTCGACGATCCTGTCCGCGTCATTGAAGAAGATCTCGATGTGGTGCCCCGGTTCGGATGATCGAGCCATGGCCGGACCGTAGCCCGCCAGACCTCGCATCCGCCTAACGTCGACCCCGCTGACAGGGGTACGCAGCGCTAGAGCGCCCTGTATCCGTTGCGCTGCTGCACCGGCGGACGGCTTCGCCTCGGCGGGACGACAGCCCGATGACCCGCTCTACTTGGCGTACTCGACTGCGCGGGTCTCCCGGATCACCGTGACCTTGATCTGGCCCGGGTAGGTCAGCTGCTCCTCGATCTTCTTGACGACGTCGCGCGCGAGGCGCGTCGCCGTCAGGTCGTCGATCTCCTCGGGCCGCACCAGGATCCGCACCTCTCGGCCGGCCTGGACCGCAAACGAGCGCTCGACCCCACCGAAGCTCTCGGCGATCGCCTGCAGGTCCTCGAGCCGCTTGACGTAGGTGTCCATGGTTTCGCCACGGGCCCCCGGCCGGGACGCGCTGATGGCGTCCGCCACCTGCACGATCGGGGCCTCAAGACAGGCGTACTCGACCTCCTGGTGGTGAGCGGCGATGCCGTTGACCACCTTGAACGGCAGGTTGTGACGCTGGGCGATCTGAGCACCGATCGCGGCATGCGGTCCCTCGACCTCGTGATCGACGGCCTTGCCGATGTCGTGCAGCAGCCCGCCCATCTTGGCGATCTGCACGTCGGCGCCGACTTCCGCCGCGATGACCGCCGCGAGGTGGCTGGTCTCGACGACGTGGTTGAGCACGTTCTGCCCGTAGCTCGTCCGGTACTTGAGACGGCCAAGCAGCTTGATGATCTCCGCCGGTAGACCCGGCACACCGGCCTCGTAGGCCGCCTGCTCGCCGGCCTGGCGGATGACCAGGTCGACTTCGGCGCGGGCCTTGGCGACGACCTCCTCGATGCGGCCGGGATGGATGCGGCCGTCGGCGATCAGCTTGGTGATGGCGATGCGGGCGACCTCGCGTCGGACGGGGTCGAACCCGCTGAGGACGACGGTCTCTGGCGTGTCATCGATGATCAGGTCGACCCCGGTGGCCTGCTCGAGTGCCCGGATGTTGCGACCCTCGCGACCGATGATCCGACCCTTCATCTCGTCCGAGGGCAGGTGGACGACGCTGACCGTGTGCTCGGCCGTGTGGTCCGCCGCCACCCGCTGCATCGCCGTGAGGATGATGTCGCGGGCCTTGTCCTGGGCTTCCTCGCGCGCCGAGCGCTCGATGGCTCGGGAGAGCTTCACGGCATCGTGTTCCGCCTCGACGCGGACGGCCTCGAGCAGGACGGACTTCGCGTCGTCCGCACTCATCCCGGAGACGTGCTCGAGGGCCGTGACCTGCTCCTGCGTCGCCTTCGCGAGATCCTCCTTGGACTTGTCGATCTCGCGTTCGCGCTCGAGCAGCTTGCGGTCGCGCTGTTCGAGCATCTCGGTGCGCTGATCGAGTTGCTCGTCCCGCTGGATCAGGCGCCGTTCCTGGGCCCCCAACTCGTTGCGGCGGGCCCGCGCTTCCTCTTCGGCCTCACGCGCCAGGCGCAGCTTCTCGTCCTTTGCCTCGAGGATGAGTTCTTTCTGGCGTGTCCGTGCTTCGGCCTCGATGCGGCGGGCTTCTGCCTGCGCGGCCTTCATGCCCTGGGATGCCCACATCGTGCGGCCGACAGCGCCAAGTAGCATCCCGATGACGGCGGCCACCACGGCCACCGCCACCACGACCGGTGTCTCCATCGGTTTCCTCCCATCCGGACCGGATCATGCGGCCGGACGCGTCACGTATACGAGGGCACGCTCGCGTGCGGAGGAGGAAACGAAGCGCCGCGTCAGCGGTGCCCCGTGCGGACCGTCGATACGACTGTCCGGGCCCCCTCGTTGGGCCGCGATCGGGCCGATCCTTCGTCCGGAACGCCGTTAACGATCGGCGCCTGGGACGTTCCGAGTAGCGTAGGCCCGGGGCAGGAACGGGTCAACCGATGTCTGCTGGTCCGGTGAGGCGGTACGCGACGCCCCTGCCCTGCGCGTCCACCGCCTCGATCACGCCGACTGCCCGGAGGCAGTACGCCAGCTGCTGTGCCACTCGTCGAGGCCGCCCCAGTAGCGCGGCCATGTCGGCGGTGGTGAACGGCTCAGGCAGGCCCGGCGGCAGAAGGTGAGCAAGGTCATCCGGGCCCGAGAACGGGAACCGGCCGGTGACGCCAAGCAGCCTGCGCTCGACGACCACCCAGCCTCGACGCCGCCAGCAGCGCCCGGCCTCGTGGCGGCGGAACTCGTCCTCCTCCGTCATGAGGATCTCGATCTCGAACCCCGGATCGAGCAACAGATCCGGAAAGCTGACGAGCTCCGCGACGAGATCAGTCACGGTCCCGTGCCTGGGCGAGCGACGCCGAGCCAAGACCTCGCCACGAGCATCGAGCGTGACGATCCAGCGGTCGACCGCGATCGGATGAACGACGCGGACCCGGCGACCGTTCGCCAATAGCCGCCGCAGCTTCGGTTTCATCCCGGAGAACCCCCGGGTCTGGATCTCGATGAACAGATCGTCGCGGACAAGGTCGATCACGTACCCATCGACCGAGACCTCGACCCGATCGTCTGGCTCCGCGTACCACCGCTTCAAGTCCGCGTGGAGCGGCCGCTCACGAAGGGTCCCGATGTGCGGCGCAGCCTTCGACACGTGTCGATGCTAGCCGGACCTACCGGACACGGAACGACGGCGCCTGGGGGGCCGGCGCCGTCGTCCGGGGGGAGGGTTGCTGAGCCTGGGATCAATCCTGGTTCGGGTTCCCCTTGCCGTGCTCCCGTGCGGCCTTCGCCGCCTCGCGGGCGGCTTTCTTGTCGGCCCTGGCCGCCTCGCGTTCCGCCTTGGCGGCATCGCGCGCGGCCTTGGCGGCCTCGTGGTCCTTCTTGGCGGCCTCGCTCACGGCACCGCCGTGGTTGCAGTTCTTGCCGCCGATGGCATCGGACCGCGCGACGCTCGATACCCACTTGCCGTGGCCGTTCTTGGCCTCGTCGAGTGAGGGATCGCGCTCCGGCGGGGCGACTTCCTCGCATGTCTCGTCGGCGGCCTCCTCGGGGTCCGCCTCATCCGTGGCTTCCTCGGCCGCTTCGTCGGCCAGTTCGTCGCAGGACGTTGTCTCAGCAGCGGCCTCCTGGGTCGTGGTGTCCGGGTCCGGCCCGGTCACGAGGGCAGGCAGCGCCGGCGTCGGCGTCGGATCCGCGCACGAACCGTGGGCCACCCAGCTCACATAGCCGCCGTGGTTGCAGTTCTTGCCACCGATGCGTTCGCTCTGGGCGGCCTCGGACACCGATACGGTGCCGTCCCCATCGAGGTCGACAGCCTCCTCGGCGGCCTTCGCCGCGTCCTCGTCCAGTTGGACCGTCGCCGGATCCTCGCAGGCGTCGTCGATGTCGTTCCCGTTGGTGTCGACGAAAGCCGCGACCATCCCGGTCGGGGGTTCGGAGGTCGTCTGCGCCATCCGCCCGGCGGCGAAGGCGACAAGGATGAGCGTGGCGAGCAGCACCCAGATCGGTGTCATGCGGGAGCCACGGAAGGCGTGCAACACGGTCCTTTCTCCTTCCCCCGGAGTCAGGCTCGGTGCCGGCGATAGCCGGCCATCAGAACGCGGGTCAGTATCCCCGCCGTCCCCGACCCCGACGACCCTGACCATGGTCCCGGCGGTCGTCGGTGCGGAACGGTCCGTGGCAGACCGGGGCGGTGTCGAAGGTCAACGTCGGGCGATTTCGAGGTTCGAGTCCTATCCTCCCACCGTGGCACGGGAGTTGCCAGCGTCGATCCACACCGTCGTGATCGGCGCCGGCCACGCGGGTCTGATCATGAGTCGCCTGCTCCGGCATGCGGGACGTGAGCACGTCGTCATCGAACGCCGCGCGACGCTCGGCGGAGGCTGGCAGGACCGCTGGGATGCGTTCCAGCTCGTCACGCCGAACTTCCTCACGGACCTGCCCGGCCTCCCCTACGACGCCGGCGACCCGGATGGGTTCATGAGCCGTGACGAGATCGCGGGCCGGACCGCCCGGTACGCGGGCGTCCTCGATGCGCCCGTCGTCCTCGAGACAGACGTGCAGCGCGTGACGGCACGCGACGACGGGATGCCCGGCTTCACGGTCGAGACCTCGCGCGGCTCGATCCAGGCGCGGGAGGTCGTCGGCGCGACCGGCGCGTTCCATCGCCCGCGCATCCCCGAGAACGGCCTCGATCCCGGGATCACCCAGGTGCACGCCCACCACTACCGCAACCCGGATGCCCTGCCGCCTGGTGGCGTCCTCGTCGTCGGGAGTGGGCAGACGGGCATGCAACTTGCAGAAGAGCTTCACCAGGCCGGGCGTGCGGTGACGCTATCGGTCGGTCATTGCGGGCGCGTGCCGCGCCGCTATCGGGACCGTGACTATTTCTGGTGGGTCCGCCAACTGGTCCATCACGGTGAGGCGCACGGGACGCCGCTGCCGACCGTGGAGCAGTTCGCCGATCCTCGGATGCGGTTCGCCTGCAACCCGCACCTTTCGGGACACGGCGGCGGTCACGACACGAACCTGCGCCGGTTCGCGGCGGACGGGATACGGCTCGTGGGCCGGTTCGATGCTGCCGACGGGTCGGTCGCGCGCTTCCGACCTGACCTCGAGGAGAACCTGGCGTTCGCCGACGCGCTCTTCGACCAACGCTTCCGACCGTTGTTCGACGCGTACGCAGATGCTGCCGACCTTGACCTGCCACCCGACGACCGTCAGCCGTTCGCATTCAGCGTGCCGGAGGTCACCGAGCTCGATCTCGCGAACGAGGGCATCTCGACCGTCCTCTGGACGACGGGTTACGCGCCGGACTACGACTGGCTCGACATCCCGATCGAGCGGCAGTTCGGCGTCCCGGTCCACGACCGAGGCGTCACGGAGATCGCGGGCCTGACCCTCATCGGGCTGCTCTGGCAGCGCGACAACGCCTCGGCAAACCTCGCTGGGGTGGCTCGTGACGCGGAGTACCTCGCGTCACGTTGGGAAGACGGGGTCTAGCTCCTCATCGGGATTCGCGGCCTTTGCCGCGACCTCGCGACACGTCTCGGGGTCGAAGCCGTTGCGTGCCAGGAGCGCATACGCCCGCTCCCGACGCCGACGCGGGTCCTCGATCCGGGCGAGCGCCCGGGCGTTCTTCTCCATCAGGCGCTCCGCGGCGGCACGATCAGGTGGCGCGACAGTCCCCGCACCCGTCCGCCGCTCCTCGAGCACGCGGTCGACGATGGAGCGGTCGATGCCCTTGAGCCGCAGCTCTTCACGGAGCGCGTGTTCGCCGCGTGGTCGCGCTCGGTCGCGGGACTCGACCCAGGCACGCGCGAATGCCTCATCGTCGAGCACACCGAGGTCCCCGAGGCGGGCGATGGCACCCTCGATCAGCTCGGGTCGATAGCCCGCGCTGGTCAGCCGGCGGCGGACCTCGGCGACGGACCGCGACCTCGCCTCGAGGAACCGGGCGGCGGCGTCCAGAACGACCTGTGGATCGTCGACCGCGGCTCGCCGCTCGCGCCGCTCGGCATATGACTCCCGCCTCCTAGGCACCTTAGGTCGTCGTTAGGTGGTCCGGATGCAAGGCGCCCGCGAGCAGCGGATGCGAGCGCACTGCCGAGTGCGTGAGCGTCCGCGCACAGCGGGCAACGCCGCAGACGAACCGCATGACGGCGACCTACTCGGCTTCCTCGATGCCCTCGACGGGGATCGGCGTTTCGGTGATCTTGCCGCGGATGCGGGTCTCGATCTCGGCGGCGATCTCCGGGCTCGTCTTGAGGAACTCCTTGGCCGCCTCACGACCCTGGCCGAGCCGGGTCTCGCCGAAGTTGAACCAGGCTCCCGTCTTGGTCACCACGTCCATCGCGACCCCGACGTCCAGCAGGCCGCCCTCCTTGGACACGCCCTCGCCGTACATCACGTCGAACTCGGCGACCCGGAACGGCGGCGCCACCTTGTTCTTCACGACCTTCACACGGACGCGGTTGCCCACCGACTCGGTGCCGGTCTTGATCGTCTCCACGCGACGGATGTCGAGCCGGACCGACGCGTAGAACTTGAGCGCACGACCGCCCGGCGTCGTCTCGGGGTTTCCGAACATCACGCCGATCTTCTCGCGCAACTGGTTCGTGAAGACGAGCGCGGTGTTGGAGCGCGATACCGCGCCGGTCAGCTTGCGCAGGGCCTGGCTCATGAGCCGGGCCTGGATGCCGACGAACGAATCGCCCATCTCGCCCTCGATCTCGGCACGAGGCACGAGCGCGGCGACCGAGTCGACCACGACGCAGTCGATCCCACCGGAGCGGATGAGGGTCTCGGTGATCTCGAGGGCCTGCTCACCGGTGTCCGGCTGCGACACGAGCAGCTCGTCGACGTTGACGCCGCACGCGCGAGCGTAGCCGGGGTCGAGGGCATGCTCGACGTCGATGAAGGCCACGACGCCACCGTTGCGCTGCGCCTCAGCGAGGACGTGCTGACAGAGCGTCGTCTTGCCCGACGACTCCGGGCCGAAGATCTCCGTGATACGGCCGCGCGGGATGCCGCCCACGCCGAGTGCGAGGTCGAGGGCGATGGAGCCCGTCGGGATGGCGTCGACCTGCTGGCGCTCGGCCGAGCCGAGCTTCATGATCGCGCCGCGACCGAACTGCTTCTCGATCGTCGACAGCGCCGCGTCGACCGCCTTGCTCCGCTCCGCGACGGCCCGTTCCGCCGCGCGCTCGTCCGTCATCGCCATCCGTTCGTCACGCTCCTCATCGATCGGTCCGTGCCGTCAGCGGAGCCTTGCCCGGTGGCGTCCGTCCGGCCGGTCAGGCCTCGTCCGTGTCGTCCTCGACGACTGGCTTCTCCTTGCGCGGCTTGCGGATGACCTCCACGTTCTGCGGCGGCTCCGAAAGCGGCGCGAGACTCGGTTGGGCGAGCTTGGCCTTCGGCTTCTTCTTCTGTTCCTTGCGCGGTCGATCCCGAGAGCCCATCGCGTCGCCTCCGCGTCGTCATGCAGGGTACTGACGGATCCTTCACGCGGACTGCTCGGCCACTTCACTGCCGCTCATCCGGCCCGCGCGAGAGCGGAGTTCGGACATCTCGACGGGGAAGGTGCCGGCCCGGATCGAGGCTCGGATCCTGACCATGAAGTCTAGGGTGAAGGTCAGGTTGTGACAAGTCGCGAGACGGTACGCGAGCAGCTCCTTGGCGCGGAACAGATGGGCCAGATACGCCCTCGAGAAGCGCCGGCAGAGGAGGCACGGACAGCCGTCCTGGACCGGCCCCGGATCGTCCAGGAACGCCCGGTTCCGGAGGTTCAGCCGGCCACCCGGCACCCATAGTTGCCCGTTCCGCGCCACGCGCGCCGGGAGCACGCTGTCAAAGAGGTCGATCCCGCGGTGGACCGCCTCGAGCAGATCGGCCGGCGAGCCGAGACCCATCAGGTAGCGCGGCCGGGGGTCGTCGCCCAGCGCCGGTACCGCGATATCGAGCGTCGCATCGCGTTCCTCGGGTGTCTCGTCGCCGGCCAGCCCGCCGATGCAGATGCCGTCGAACGGCAGGCTCGCGATGAACCGTGCCGATCCGGTCCGCAACTCCGGGTCCAGCCCACCCTGGACGATCCCGAACATCGCCTGGTCGGTCCGCGTGTGCGCAGCCAGCGAGCGCGCCGCCCAGCGATGTGTCCGCGCCGTCGCGTCGGCCACGACCGGCTGCGGGGAGCTCGGGTAGACCGGCTGGTCGAACGCCACGGCCACATCTGACCCGAGCGCCTCCTGGACGGCGGTCGCGTGCTCGGGCGTGAACCGGTGCACCGAACCGTCGAGGTGCGACCGGAACGTCACGCCGTCCTCGTCGACGACTCGCAGGTCACCGAGCGAGACGACCTGGAACCCGCCCGAATCCGTGAGGATCGGCCGGTCCCAATCCATGAACCGGTGCAGCCCGCCGAGCCGGGCGATCCGTTCGTGGCCGGGCCGCAGGTAGAGGTGGTAGGTGTTCGCCAGGATGATCGATGCGCCGGCGTCCTTGAGATCGTCCGGCGCGAGCGCCTTGACCGTGGCATTTGTCCCGACCGGCATGAACTGGGGCGTCTCGACCGTGCCATGCGGCAGCGTCAGCAGCCCGGTCCTCGCCCGGGTCGATCCGTCTAGCGGGGGCGGTGCCGTGAGCTCGAACCGCGTGGACGACGAGACGAAGGGCGGGGTCACGCGTCTCCCGGATCGGCGGGCTCATCCCACAGGCCCGGCATCCCGCTGTCCGTCCGGCGCGGCGGCGGGATCTCGTAGCCGAGCGCGGAGAGATGAGCACGCCCGAGGTCGGTGGCGATGCGCCCCTGGGGTGTCCGGTCGATGAACCCGAGCCGGAGCAGGAACGGCTCGTGGACGTCCTCGATGGTGTCGACCTCCTCGGACAGCACGGCCGCGAGCGCCGCAACGCCGACCGGCCCCGAGGCGAACTTCTGGACGATCGCGGCGAGCAGCTTGCGATCCGCCGAATCGAGGCCTTCGTCGTCGATCTCCATGCGGCGCATCGCTTCGCGCGCCGTCTCCTCGTGGACACGGCCGTCGCCGTGGACCTGGGCGTGGTCGCGGACGCGCTTGAGGAGCCGGTTCACGATGCGGGGTGTGCCACGTCCTCGTCGGGCGATGGCCCTCGTCGCCGCCCCGTCGATGGGCACGTCGAGGATCTCGGCGGAGCGCTCGACGATCTGGGCCAGCTCGTCCTCGGCGTAGAAATCGAGGCGGTACGTGGCACCGAACCGGTCACGCAGCGGGGAGGAGATGCGGCCCGCGCGGGTCGTCGCGCCCACGATGGTGAACGGCTTCAGGCTCAGACGCAGGCTCCGCGCCGACGGCCCCTTGCCGATCATCACGTCGAGCGCGAAGTCCTCCATCGCCGGGTAGAGGATCTCCTCGACGGCGCGGTTGAGCCGATGGACCTCGTCGATGAACAGCACATCGCGCTCGTCGAGCGACGTCAGGATGGCGGCCATGTCGCCGGCCCGCTCGATGGCCGGCCCGGAGGTGTAGCGGACGTTCACCCCGAGCTCGCGGGCGACTATCGTGGCGAGGGTGGTCTTGCCGAGGCCGGGCGGGCCGTACAGCAGGACGTGGTCGGCCGCCTCTCCCCTGCCCTTAGCCGCCTGCAGCAGGACCGACAGGTTGGACTTGACTTCGGTTTGCCCGATGTACTCGGCCAGGGTCTTGGGTCGAAGGGAGCCTTCGACGACGGGATCGTCCGCCTCTGCGAGATCGGCGGACAGGACGCGCATGCTGACGTCGTCGACCATCACGCGCGATGGTAGCACAGCGACGGGCTATTTCGCACGCATGTTCTAGACGGGATGGCCGAGGCCGCGGCCCTCAGTACACGCCGAGTTCGCGCTTCAGCGTGGCGAGGGCGAACTGCTCCTTGTCGCTCACGCGGACGGCCCCGACGCCGAGGAATCCGCCTTCCTTGGTCGCCTCGGCGACAGCGAGGGCGACGTTGATGAGCCAATCCTTGAACGCCCGCGTCTCCTCCGGCGTCGACTTCTTGTCGAGCACCTCGAGGTCCAGGCCGAGCTGGTGGACGAGCTGCGCCGCCTGGGTCGCACTGTTCTTCGTCTCGGGCAGCTGCAGCTTGTCCTTGACGTCGCCGCTCGCCTGGATGTCCGCGACGATGGCCGCCACGAGATCCGTCGCGTCGTCGGGCGCCGAAGGCTCGGTGATGGCGCGGGAGAGGGCCGTCATCTCGCCGATCATCCCGAAGAAGCTCATGTCCGATACGGCGATGTACGCGCCGGCCAGGATCGGCGCCCGCACCAGTCCATTCCATTCCTCGTCGGTGTAGTCGGCCTTGGTCGTCATCGGTCCCTCGTAGGCTGTCTGGTCCTCGGTCGGATGCTGGAGGCTACCATCGGGCGGCGATGACCGACCTCGACACGACCACAGGCACGCTCCTCCGGCTCGCCGCGTTCACGACCGACCCAGCCGGCGGCAACCCGGCCGGCGTCTGGTTCGGCGACGAGCTGCCTTCGGACGCGGAGATGCAGCGGGTCGCTGCTGAGGTCGGCTACTCGGAGAGCGCCTTCCTGGCGCCGGACGGTTCCGGCGAGCCGGGCCGGCTGCGGGTGCGCTACTTCAGCCCGGCCAAGGAGATCGAGTTCTGCGGGCACGCGACGATCGCGTCGGGTGTCGCGCTCGCCGAGCGGGGCTGGCCCGCGGCGCTCGTGCTGCGCACGAACGACGGCGAGGTCGACCTCGACCTCGATCGCGACGCCGACGGGCGGTTCCGAGCGACGCTGACCTCGATCGAGCCGTGGGTGCGCGACCTCCCGGATGACCTGCTCGCGCGCCTCCTCGAGCTCCTAAGCTGGCCGGAGGATGAGCTCGACCCCGCGCTCCCGCCGGCCCTCGCCTTCGCCGGGGTTCGCCACCCGATCATCGCCGTGCGCGAACTGGCGACGCTCGGGCGCCTCTCCTACGACTTCGAGCCGATGCGCCGGCTCATGCTGGAGCACGACCTGACGACGCTCCAGTTGATCTGGCGCGAGGCGCCGCTGCGGTTCCGTGCCCGCGACCCGTTCGCGGCCGGCGGCGTCGTCGAGGACCCAGCGACCGGCGCCGCCGCGGCCGCTCTCGGTGCCTACCTCCGCGCACGTGGCGAGATCACCCCGCCGGCCACGTTCGAGATCGCCCAGGGCGTCGAGATGGGGCGCGCCAGTCTCCTGACCGTGACGATCGTTCCCGGCGACTCCCGCGTCCGCGTGTCCGGGACGGCCGTGCCGATCCCGACGTAGAAGCCGAGCGGCTGGCTAGTCCCGCGCCAGGCTTCGCAGCGCCGCCTTGACGCGCTCCTCGAGCGTGCCGCCGATCGTGACGTCGGCCAGGGCCGTGCGCGAGGCCGACCTGGCCTCCGCCAGGGAGTAGCCGAGCGCCTGGAGCGCCGCGACGACCTCGGTCTCGGCCCCGCCGCGGGTCCCGACCGCGCCCGGTTCCACGGCTGCCACGCCGGCCGCCGCGACCTTCTCCTTGAGCTCGAAGATAAGCCGCTCGGCGAGCTTCTTGCCGACACCGGGGATGGCGACCAGCACGGCTTGGTCGCCGGTCATGATCGCGAGCTGCAGGTCCGCGGTCGGCCGCGAACCGACGATCGCGAGCGCCACCTTCGGCCCGACGCCGGTCACGGTGAGCAGCAGGTTGAAGAACCCGAGCTCCTCCGACGTCCGAAACCCGTAGAGCGCCTGCTGGTCCTCACGAACCAGGTGATAGGTGTGGAGCTTGAGCGTGCCGCCCCCCGCGGCGGTCGCCAGGACAGACGGGGGCGTGAACACGCGATACCCGATGCCACCGACCTCGATGACCAGCGAGTCGGCGCTGATCGCGCCGACCTTCCCTTCGACCGACGCGATCACGCGGCGCTACGAAGCGGTGCGCTTCGCGGCGCGGGCCTGGGAGGCCTCGTCGGCGAGCGCCTCGCGCACGGCACGGTCGTACCCCGACTCCCCGCGTGTGATCGGCGCCACCGCGGCCCGGTCCATCACCGGCGACAGTCGCCCGCTGCCCTCGCGGGCGCTGTTCGCGCCCCACACCGCGATGGCGAGCGCGTCCGCCGCGTCGTCCGGTCGCGGCAGTTCCGCCATGCGAAGGACGAGCTGGACCATCCGCTGGACCTGCTCCTTGTCCGCGGCGCCGTATCCGGCGACCGCCGACTTGACCTCGCTCGGCGTCGCCTCGGCCACCGGCACACCGTGCTGCGCGGCAGCGAGCAGCACTACGCCGCGCGCCTGACCGACTCCGAAGGCAGTCTGCGCATTGCGGGAGAAGAACAGCCGCTCGATCGCCAGCAGGCGCGGGGCATGGACGGCGATCAGCTCGTCGACGAGGGCGTGGATCGCGAGCAGCCGATCGGGCAGCCCGGCATCTGGCGAGGTGATGAGACAGCCGTGATCGATCTCGCGCAGCCGTCCCCGACTCGACTCGACGATCCCGTATCCCAGTGCGGCAGTCCCGGGGTCGATCCCCAGGACGATCACCCAGCGACCTCGGCGAAGAGCTCCTCGGGGATGTCGAAATTGGCGGTGACCCGCGAGACATCGTCGAGGTCCTCGAGCTGCTCGACCAGCCGCAGCGCCTGACGGGCCTTCCCCTCGTCCAGCTCGACCGTCTGCCTGGCGATCATCGCCGACTCCGCCGACTCGACCGCGATCCCGCTGCTCTCCAGCGAGGCGCGGACCCGCTCCAGGTCGTTGGGTGCCGTGTAGATCTCGATGGCCTCGGTTTCGTCCGTGTCGACATCCTCGGCGCCCGCGTCGATGGCGGTCAGCGCGACCTCGTCGGCATCGATCCCGTTCCGGGTGATCGTGATCAGTCCACGTGGCTCGAACTGCCATGCGACGGCGCCCGAACCGGCGAGCTGCCCGCCCGCCTTGGTGAACATCGAGCGGACCTCGGCGGCGGTGCGGTTGCGGTTGTCGGTCTGGGCCTCCACGAGGACCGCGACACCGCCCGGGCCGTATCCCTCGTAGACGATCTCCTCGAACTGCTCGGCCTCACCGCCGCCGGTCGCCTTCTCGATCGTGCGCTTGATGTTGTCCTGGGGCATGTTGACCTGGCGGGCCTTCTCGACCGCCAGCCGGAGCCGGTAGTTGGCGTCAGGATCACCGCCGCCCAGGCGTGCCGCGACGGCGATCTCGCGCGCGACCTTGGTGAAGAGGGCCCCCCGCTTTGCGTCGTTCGCGCCCTTCTGGCGCTTGATCGTGGACCACTTGGAATGACCTGACATCGCGGGCGGGAGTATAGCCGACTATCATGGCCCGACCCCCGTTCCAAGGCTTGGAAACGACACCTTCCGACATCGCAGGAGGACCGTCGACCCGATGACGATGAAGAGCGTCGATCTGCCCCATCTCCGAAGCGTCGTCCTGGCCGGCCACGCCGGCGGTGGCAAGACGACACTCGCCGAGCAGTTGCTCTTCAAGGCCGGGGCGATCCCCCGACTCGGCAAGGTCGATGACGGGACGGCACACCTCGATTTCGAGCCCGAGGAGCAGAAGCGGCGCGAGTCGCTGAGCCTCGCCGTCGGGACGTTCGAGCACGACGGGACGCGAATCTCCCTGGTCGACACGCCCGGCTACCCGGACTTCGTCGCCGACATGATCGAAGGCTTCGCCGCGGCCGATGGGGCGCTCTTCGTGGTCGACGCCTCCGCCGGCATCGAGGCCGGCCTCGAGCAGGCGGTGTCGCTCGGTCGCTCGAGCGGCCGGGCGGCATGCTTCTTCATCAACAAGTCGGACCGCGAGAACGCCGACCCGACCGCGACGCTGGACGCGCTGCGCTCGACCTTCGGCGACAAGATCGCGCCCCTCCAGATCGCGATCGGCGCCGCCGAGTCGTTCAGCGGCTACGTCGACCTGGTCCATCGCAAGGCGTACCAATGGGACGGCTCGAACGAGACCGAGATCCCCATCCCCGACGAGCTCACGGGCGAGGTCGCCAAGCGGCGCGACCAGCTACTGGCGGCCGCCGCCGAGGCCGACGACGACGTGCTCGTGAAGTATCTCGAGGGTGAGGAGGTCTCCGATCCGGAGCTCGAGGCGTGTCTGCGCAAGGGCGTGAAGGAGAGTGTCCTCGCCCCCGTACTCGTCGGATCGGCGACCAGGGGGATCGGCCTCCAGGCCCTGCTCGACGCCTTCACCCGCTATCTCCCCTCCCCGGCCGACGAAGCGCCGGTCAACGCATCCGCCAAGGGCGACGACACGGTCGAGGTCCCCGCCGACGAGGGCGGCCCGCTGCTCGTCCGGGTGTTCAAGACGACCGCCGACCCGTTCGTCGGTCGCCTGACGTACATGCGGGTCCTGTCGGGGACGCTCAAGTCCCAGGCCCACGTCTGGAATACCACGCGCGACGAGGACGAGCGGATCGGCCAACTGCTGCTCCTCCACGGCAAGGAGCAGGAACCGATCGGCGAACTCAAGGCCGGCGAGATCGGCGCCGTCGCCAAGCTCACGGTGACCGAGACGGGCGACACGCTGTCGGTCAAGGACAAGCCCCTCAAGCTGCCGCCGCTCGAGTTCCCGGTACCGTCGCTCGTGGTCGCTATCGAGCCCCTCTCGAAGCAGGACCTCGACAAGATGGGACCGGCCCTTGCCCGTCTCCTCGAAGAGGACCCGACGGTCCGGTTGGAGCGGACCGGGACGGGCGAGCAGACGCTCCGGACGATGGGCGAGGCGCACACCGCGGTGATCCTCGAGCGTCTCAAGCGCAAGTTCGGCGCCGCGATCCAGACCAACATCCCGAAGGTGCCGTACAAGGAGACGATCCGCGGTACGACCAAGGTCCACGGCCGCTACAAGAAGCAGACCGGTGGCCATGGCATGTTCGGCGACGTGTGGCTGGAGCTCGAACCGAACCCGGACGGTGGCGTGGAGTTCGCCGAGAAGATCGTCGGCGGATCGGTGCCGAAGGGCTTCTTCCCGGGCGTGGAGAAGGGCATCCGCGAGGCGGCCGCCGAAGGGGTCCTTGCGGGGTACCCGCTGTCGGACTTCAAGGCGACCCTGTACGACGGCTCATTCCATACCGTCGATTCGAACGAGCTGTCGTTCAAGATCGCCGCGTCGATGGCCCTCAAGGAAGGCGTCCAGCTGGCGAAGCCGGCGCTCCTGGAGCCGATCATGATCGTCGAGATCCGCGTCCCGGATGAGTACATGGGTGAGGTCAATCGCGACCTCAACGGCCGCCGCGGACGCGTCCTCGGGATGGACAGCCAGGACGGCGTGCAGATCATCACCGCGCACGTGCCGCAGGCCGAGCTGTTCTCGTATGCGACCGAGCTCCGTTCGCTCGCCCAGGGCCGCGGCTCTTTCACGGCGGAGCTCGACCACTACGAAGACGTGCCCTCCCACCTCGCCGAGAAGGTCATCGCCGAACACCGCAAGGCCGTGGAGGCCGGGCACGGCGGGCACTGACCCGCCGGCCCTCGCGAGACCGCGGCCATGGGGGGTGAGCCGCACGACGACCTGACGCCGAGCGAGGCCGCGATCCCGGCCCCGTCACCCCCGACGGGCCCATCACCGCCACCGGCCCCGGCGCCGCTCCCCATCTATCCGGCGACGACCGGTGGCACGCGCCTCCGTTGGATCGTCTTCGCTGGCGGGCTCGTCGGCCTCGTCCTGGGCGCGATCGCCATCCGCTCCGCCGCGATCCTGAGCGGCCGCATCGACCCAGACCTCGTCACGACCCCGGAGCTCGACTCGTTCGCGCTCATCGCGACGCTCGCGCGCATCGCCCTCGTCGTCATCGCCCTGGCCGCCCTGATCGCCGGCTCGCGCTGGGTGACCCGTATGAGGCACTCGCTCGCGGCGCTGACCGACGACCTACCGCTGCTCGAGCCCGCACGACGGACCGGCCGGCTGGCCGTCGGCCTCGCGGTCGGCGGCCTGCTGCTCGTCGCGATCGGATCCGTCCTGCTGATCCTCCCGGCCGGCCGTGACGTGGCTCGAGTCGGCTGGCTGGCGACCGCGATCGGTGGTCTGCTGCTGCCGGTGTCGGCCGGTCTCCTGATCTGGATCATCGGCGACATCGAGCGGCGCGAACGGCTGCTCATCCATGCCCTGCACCCTTGGCAGCTCGCGCCAGGCGACCGTGATCGGCGCTGGCCGATCGCGACGATAGCGCTGCTCGCCGTCCTGGCTGTGATCCCGCCGGCCGCCAACGTCCCCTACCTGTTCAGCGACCGCGCCTGTCAGTCTGCCGAGCTCGAATGCCGCTGGATCCTCGTCCAGGCCGATCAGGTCGCGAACGATCCGCATGGGCGGACGATGCTCCTGCACTACGGGCTCCACCGGGCCGCGAAGGAGCGCCTCGGGACGCTCGTCATCGCCACCGGCGGGCCGGGCGTCAGCGGCGTTTCGACGGCGGATGACACGCTCGCCCGTTTCGACGCCCGCCTGACCGATGCCTTCGACATCGTGCTCTTCGACACGCGCGGCGTCGGCGACTCGGACTATGTCGATTGTCCCGGCGCGAGCGGTAGATACCAGTCCTCGCTGTGGTTCGACGTCGTCCCGGCCGTCATCGATGACTTCGTCGATGCCTGTATGGAGGAGACCGGCGTCGACCCGATGCGCCTCGGCGAGTACGGCAGCGCCCAACTGGCCGAGGACATCGAGACGATCCGACGTGACCTCGGCGTCGACCGGATCGCGCTTTACGCCGAGAGCTATGGCACCGTGGCTGCCCAGCGCTACGCGGTCGCCCATCCGGACGATCTGACCGCATTGATCCTCGACGGCGCGATCGACATCGGCCAACCGACCGACGCTTCGTGGATCGAGGCGACCCGTGGCTTCGACGACGTCCTGCGCCGGACCCTCGCGACCTGCGAGGCGGCGCCCGGCTGCCGGTTCAACGACACGACCGTCTGGGACAACGTCCTGCACTCGCTCGAGCTCGGACCCGTGTCGGCGTCCTATGCCGCCGCGGACGGCAAGGTGACGGGCTGGCCGCTCACCGCGGAGATCGTGCGGGATACGCTCATCGACGCGATGTACGACGTCTCCGGACGGATGCTCGCGATGCGCGCGCTGTCGGCCGCGGAGGCCGGCGACTGGGTGCCGCTGGCCAGGCTCGTCTACAGCGGCGGCGAGCCGGGTCCATCGACGACCGTGTCGGACTTCGCCTACTACGCGACCTCGTGTGCGGACCGGGTGATCACCGGCCCCGACACGGACGCGGCCGCGTACCTCACGTGGCTGCAGCGCTCATCGTTCGCGAGCTCGCCGGCGGGGAGCGTGTACCTGTCGAGCGCCGCCTGCCACAGCTGGCCGCTACCGCCGGCGACCACGCCTCCGACCGCGGTGCCGTCCGCCGCCGCGTTCCCGGTCGTGATCCTTGCCGCGACCGCCGATCCGATCACGCCGCCCACCCACGCGGAGCGCATCTTCGAGCGGTACGGATCGGTCGCCGACACGTACCTGATCGTCACCCGGGATGGTCCGCACGTGACGTTCGGACGCGGTCTCCCGTGCCCGGACGACGCCGTGATCAACCTGCTGGCACGAGGGGTACGACCGCTGACGTCCCGGTCCACGTGTCCCGGCCAGATCACGACGCCCTACCTGCCGGTCGCGTCGTCCCTGCTCACGGCGGATCCGATCGTGCAACGCGCGTCGGCGCTCGATCTGGAGGTGCTCGCCGATCCCGACTACGTGTTCTGGGACGGGCTGCAGCCGCTCACGATCGGCTGTCGGTATGGCGGGCGCCTCGAGGTCCGGATGGAGGAGGAAACGGACGAGACCGTCGACCGGATCGACGTCGACGGCTGCGCCGTCGTCGCCAACGAACCGATGGATGGCACCGGCATCTACCGCGGACCCGACGAGGCCGAATTCGATGTGCACTCGTCGGCGGTCGAGTTCACGTACCGGATCGTCGGCGCGGATCGCTACACGATGGACGAGGACCACGTGTCGGCGTTCTGGAGCGGCCGGTTCCTCGGACGGGAGATCGACGGGCGTCGCTGAGCGTTTCGCGCCGCGCTACGGCGCCCGGTAGAAGAGCCAGGCGTCGCGCATCCGCTGCGTCTGGCCGTCGGTGAACTCCGTGTAGCAGGTGTCGCGGCACCGGCACCCGATCAACGTTGTGTCGTGCTAACGTGCTAGCACGCTAAGGCGCTACAACGACAGCACGGTGCGACGGTAGAGCGATGGCAGAGGATTGGCGGACCCCGAACGTGGAGGCGCTCCTGGGGGCGATCGTGGAGCTCGACGAGCGCGACGAGGCCGCGCGCTTCTTCCGCGACCTGTGCACCCTCGGAGAACTGCATGACCTGGGCCAGCGGTGGGCGGTCGTCCGCATGCTCGACCAGGGCCTGCACTACGCGGAGATCTCCCGACTGACCGGCGCCAGCACCGCGACGATCACCCGGATCGCGTCGTGGCTCAACCATGGCGAGGGTGGCTATCGCGCGATGCTTGATCGCCTGCGCGCGAACGAGCGTCGATGAGCCCGACGCCCGTGACGTTCTCGACGCCGAATCAGCCTTCGGCCTACACCTGGGAAGCGACGAACGAAGAGGTCGCGGCGCGGTACGGCCTCCCTATCGAGGGCATCGTCCGCTTCGACCTCAATACCGCGCCGGCGCCGCCCGACCTCGCCCAGCGCGTGATGAGCGCGGGGCGCTTCCATGTCTCGTTGTCCGAGTACCCGCCGGCCGACTATCGACGACTCGTCGAAGCGGCTAGCGCGCGCTACGGCGTTGGCATGGATGAGCTCGTGGTCGGGGCCGGGGCCGACGAGATCCTCGATGTCATCGCCAAGACCTTCCTCCGCGAAGGGTCGAAGGCCGTTATTCCCGTGCCGACCTACGCGATGTTCCGGGTCCTGGCGGAGCAGCGCGGAGCGGAGGCCGTGCCGGTTCCCCGACTCGGTCCCGGCGAGGGCTACGCGCTGGACATCCCGGCCATGCGCGAGGCGGCCCGGGATGCCGCCCTGCTCTGGCTGTGCTCACCCAACAATCCGACCGCCCTGCCCGAACCCGACGGCGCCATCGAGTCGCTCCTCGGGATGATCGCCGCCGATGCCGAGGCGGCCGATCGGCCACGGCCGATCGTCGTCATCGACGAGGCGTATGCCGAGTTCGTCGGTCGATCGCTGGCCGACCTGCGCTTCGACCACCCGAACCTCATCGTCATCCGGACCGCGAGCAAGGCCTACGCCCTGGCCGGCCTGCGCGTGGGGTTCGCGATCGCCCGGCCCGAGCTCGTCGCCCGGATGAACCCGATCCGCCCGCCCGGGTCCGTATCGACGGTCTCGGTGACCGTGGTGACCGAGGCACTTCTCGACGACGACCTCGCGGCGGCCAATGTCGCCCGCGTCACCCTCGAACGGGAGCGACTCATCGCGGCACTGACCGAGGCGGGCTGGTCGGTCGGGCCGTCGGTGACGAACTTCATCCTGGTCGACCTGGGCTCCGTCGATCGCGCCGCCGCGGCCGCGGAGGCGTTGCTCCAACGAGGCCTCGTGCCACGCACCTTCCCCGACACGCACCCGCTCGCCGATCACCTCAGGCTCACCGTGCGCAGCCCGGAACAGAACGACCGATTGATCGCGGCGGCGAAGACGTTCGAGGCGGAGGCCTAGCCGACCCTACCGCTGGAGGCGACCGACCTCGCGTCGACGCTTGCCGATGCGCACGTCGAGCCACTCCCCGGCGACGAGCTCCGGGACGTCGCCGGCATCGGCGACCCGCGAGCCGTTCACCGTCACGCCGCCACCCGCGATCAGCCGGCGCGCCTCGCCGCGCGAAGCCGCGACTCCCGCGTCGGCGAGCAGCACGGCCACGCCCGCCGCCAGCGCCTCAGACGTGAACGTGAACCCGCCGGTCGACTCGTACAGCGAACGGAGGACCGCAGGATCCTGGATCGGCGCCCCGGAGAAGAGCGCCTCGGCATCGGCCTCGGCCTGCGCAGTGGCCGCTCCGCCGTGCGTCCGCGTCGTGATGTCGCGGGCCAATGCCCTCTGGGCGGCTCGCGCCTCCGGGCGGGCCGCCAGCTCGGCGTCGAGCCCCTCGATGGTCGTGCGATCCAGCTCCGTGAACCAGCGCAGGTACGTGCCGACGTCCCGGTCGTCGGCGTTGAGCCAGTACTGGTAGAACGCGAACGGACTCGTCTTCGCCGGGTCGAGCCAGATCGCGTCCCCCGAGATGCTCTTCCCGAACTTCGTGCCCGACGGCGACAGCAGGAGCTTGTACGCCAGTCCGTGGGCGGGTTGGTCCGGAGCGTCCTCCCCTACCCCGGTCGTGCGACGGATCAGCTCGAGGCCGGCGGTGATGTTCCCCCACTGGTCGGCGCCGCCCATCTGCAGTTCGACGCCCATCGACCGATGGAGGTGCCAGAAGTCGTAGGCCTGCAGCAGCATGTAGCTGAACTCGGTGAACGACAGCCCGCGATCGAGTCGCACCTGCACCGAATCCTTGCTGAGCATGTACGGCACCGTGAAGTGCTTGCCGGTGTCGCGCAGGAAGTCGATGAGCGACAGCTCGCCGAGCCAATCGAGGTTGTTGACCATCGACGCGGCGCCGGAGCCCGGGCTGAAGTCGAGGAACCGCTCGAGCTGACCGCGGATCGCGGCGACGTTCGTCTCGAGGGTCGGTCGGTCCAGCAGGTTGCGTTCGGTCGACCGCCCGGACGGGTCGCCGATCATCCCCGTCCCCCCGCCGACGACGGCGACCGGTCGCCCGCCCGAACGCTGGAGGCGGAGCAACCCGAAGATGGGAACGAGGTGACCGGCATGGAGCGAGTCGAAGCTCGGATCGAAGCCGATGTAGCCGCTGATCGGCCGGCCCGTGGCCAGACGTTCGGCCAATCCCGGCGTCGCGGCATGCAGGATGCCGCGCCATTCGAGCTCGTCGATGAGGCCGGTGCCGGCCCCCGCGGGGGGTGACGCCGTCACAGCGTTGGGGTCCGCGGCGTCTGCACCGGGACGGCCGTACCTGTCCGGTCGTTCACGGACCCTATGCTATCGTGCGGCCTTAGATGCAGACCACCCTGGCCAGGCGGCAGCGCCATCGGCGCAGCCTGAACCGCCGGCCGACTGGGCGCAGCGGCACCGTCATCCGCGGCATCCTCATCGCCATCCCGATCGTCGTCCTGCTCGTCACCATCATGCTGGCGGGCGCGGGGGCGCTGTTCACCGTGGCCGCGTACAACTTCTACGCGCAGGGCCTGCCGGACCCGACGACGGCCCTCAAGGACCTCCGCTTCGAGCAGCAGACGATCGTCTATGACCGCACGGGCAAGGTCGAGCTGGCGCGTCTCGGGACGCTCCGGCGCGAGGTCGCGACGTTCAAGGAGATCCCGGGCGAGATGCTCGATGCGACGACCGCGGTCGAGGACCAGTTCTTCTGGACGAACCCCGGTTTCGACCCGTCGGCGATCGTCAGTGCCGGTCTCGACACGCTGGCGGGACGCCCGCGCGGCGCCTCGACCATCACGCAGCAGCTCGTCCGCGCTCGCCTCCTGCCGCCCGAGGCGTTCGCCGACACGACCTACGAGCGGAAGGTCCGCGAGATCATCCAGTCGATCCGGCTGACCGAGGCCTATCCCGGCGACAAGGGCAAGCAGGACATCATCACCGCCTACCTCAACCAGAACTTCTATGGCAACCAGACGTACGGCGTGAAGGCCGCCGCACGTGGCTACTTCGGCAAGTCCCTCAAGGACCTGTCGCTCGCGCAGTACGCGATCCTCGCCGCGATCCCCCAGTCGCCGACGCGGTTCGACCTCATGCGCAACGCCGAAGAGGTCTGTCTCGACAAGAACCCGCCCGATCCCGACTCCGACGAGGTCTGCAAGGACTCACAGATCCAGGTCCCGCCCACGTCCGAGATCGTCCAGCGCCGCAACTACATCCTCGACCTGATGAAGTCACGCAGCCCGCTGAGCCGTGACAAGCACAACGACGCGGAGTACGACGCGGCCAAGGAGGAGCCCGTCGTCATCAAGCCGCAGGCCTCGGCGACCTGGCGCGCGGCCCACTTCGTGTGGCAGGTCCGCGAAGCGTTGACCTCGATCGTCTGCCCGGACGACCCGACCGACTGCGAGAAGGTCGACACTGGCGGCTATCGCGTCACGACGACTCTCGACTGGGCCATGCAGAAGATCGCCGAGAAGTGGACCTACGTCGCCGCGCGGGCACCCCACTCGAGCAACCCGCGCCGGATCTTCCGGCAGAACAAGATCCCGGCCAGCGAGTGGGGCTGGCTCCTGAACCTGCGCGGCCGGAACATCCACAACGCCGCGTCGGCCGTGCTCGACTATCGGACCGGCGAGGTGCTGGCGTACGTCGGCAGCGCTCGTTACAGCGGAAAGGGCAACAGGAAATACCAGCCCCAGTTCGACGTGCTATCCGACGGCTGGCGCCAGCCCGGGTCGTCGATCAAGCCGATCGACTACGCCATCGGCATCGAGGACGAGACCTACACGGCCAGCACCATGTTGATGGACGTGGTGACGAACTTCGGACGCGGCTTCACGCCGACCCAGGCCGACAAGCTCGAGCGGGGCCCGGTCCGGGTCCGCAGCGCACTCCAGTTCTCGCTGAACATCCCGGCGATCAAGGCCACGATCATGCAGGGCCTCGAACACACATTCGAGCGCAGCCAGGACTTCGGGCTGGTGTTCCCCGCGACCGCGTCGCCGGTCACCTCGATGGGCATCGGGACGCTCGAGACCCACCCGATCGACATGCTGTCCGCGTACGGCGCACTGGCGAACAGCGGCGTCAAGATGCCGCGCCAGCTCATCACGAAGGTCGTGGACGAGAACGGCGTGCAGGTCTGGCCGCTCGATGACACCAAGGCCGAGGGCGCCGAGGTCGTCAGCCCGCAAGCGGCCTACATCATCACCGACATCATGGCCGGCAACACCACCCCGAGCGTGAACCCGTACTGGGGCGAGTGGGCGATCTACAACAAGAGCGGCCGCCGGCGGCCAGCCGCGTACAAGACCGGGACGACCAGCGACAACCGCGACGTGCACGCCTACGGCTATCTGGCGCCGCCGACCAACAAGAAGCAGCCGGCCCTTGCGGTGGGCGTCTGGATGGGTAACAGCAACAATCAGCCCAACAACGGCAGCCTGTCGCTCGATTCGTCCGCGCCGTTGTGGTCGGCCATCCTCACTGATATCAGCGCCAAGCTCCCGATCGCGACCTTCAAGGCGCCAGGTGGCCTGCAGACCGCGACGGTCGACGCTTTCACCGGCCTCAAGCCCGGGCCGTTCACGAAGAAGACGGTCAAGGAGCTCTTCATCAAGGGCACGGTGCCGACGCAGCGCGAGACCCTTCGCGTTTCGCGCGAGATCGATGAGGCATCGGGCTTGCTCTGGCGGACCGGCTGTGTCGGCCCGAAGGTGACCAAGGGCTTCTTCAACCTCAACGAGGTCGAGAGCAACTTCCCCAACTGGCAGAAGGCCAACCGCAACTGGGCGGCGCGAGCAGCCAAGGGCCCAGGCCGGCGTGGCGGCCCGGAGGGGACGAGGACCTCATACTTCTACACGAACGGGTTCGCTCCGTTCGGCAAGTCGTGGGGCGCACCGTTCGCGCCGACCGCCAAGTGCCCGATCGCCCCGGTCGAGACGCCACCGCCCCCGTCGTGCGACCCGCTGCTGCCGCCCGAGCTGTGCATCCCGCCGACCGAGCCACCGAAACCTGGCAACGGCAAGCCGCCCAAGCCGCCGTGACCGATCGGGGCTGCGGCCGATCGGCTAGAGCGTGACGACCGTCGCCCCGTCCCCGCCCTCGCCCCGTTCACCGGGCCGCGCCGAACGGACGAGCGGATGCCCCGCAGCGACTTCCCGCACGGCATCGCGCAATGCACCTGTGCCGAGCCCATGGATGATCGTGACCGAGCCGAGACCGGCGACGGCCGCGTCGTCCAGGTAGCGGTCGAGCGCTTCGAGGGCCTCCTCGACCCGGGCACCCCGGAGATCCAACGAGGAGGCGACGCTCCTCGCGCGCTCCAGCCGCAGCGCCGTGGCGTTGGTGGTCGCGGCGGCCGTGCCAGCCGTACCGCGCCCCGCGCCGGCCGCCGTACCGACGCCCGCGGATGGACCGATCGCCGGCACCAGGTCGTCCACCTCGACCATGACCCGCAGTCCACCGGCTTCCAGGCTCGCCCGGCGACCGCCCCTCTCGAGTGCCGCGATCCGGCCCTCCCAACCGCCGGATCGGCTGCGGGCACGGTCGCCGACCTTCCAGGCACGCGGGGGCGCGTCGTCAGTGGCTGGCTCTGGGACCGTCCCGGCTTCCGGCGCGGGCAGGCGTTCCGCGATCGCCTCGGCGCGGGCGAGTGCCGCGTCGACTGAGGCCGCGGTCACCGTCTCGCGTTCGAGCATCCGGCGCGTGGCCGCCAGCTCGTCGCGGAGCTCCGCCACGATCCGGTCGGCTTCCTCGCGCGCGGCGCGCACCTGCTCATCGCGCTCTCGGCGAGCCCGTCGCCGCTCCTCCTGGGCGGTGCGGAGCGCCTCGGCCGCCCGCAGCTCGGCCGAGCGGGCACGATCGAGTGCCTCGCTGGTCTCCCCTTCCGTCTCGCGGATGGCTGCCAGCGTCGCCTCGAACGAGCGCTGCGCCTCGCTCAGACGGGACCGGGCGTCATCGACGATCGCCGCCGGCAGACCCAGACGCTCGGCGATGGCGAAGGCCTGGCTGCCGCCCGGCAATCCGATCGTCAGCCGGTACGTCGGCGAGAGCGTATCGAGGTCGAATTCGACCGCCGCGTTCCTGGCACCCGGCGTCGTGTGCGCGTAGGCCTTGAGCTCGGCGTAGTGCGTCGTCGCCGCGACGATCGCGCCGGCGCGGATGAAATGGTCGAGCAGCGCCTGGGCGAGGGCCGAGCCTTCGGTCGGGTCGGTGCCAGCGCCCAGCTCGTCGAGCAGGACCAGCGTCGTCGGGACCCGCCTCGGCGACGATCGCCGTGATGCGCCGCAGGTGACCCGAGAAGGTCGACAGCGACTGCGCGACCGATTGCTCGTCGCCGATGTCGGCGAACACGTCATGCCACACCGGCAGCCGGCTACCGGCCTCGGCCGGGATGTGCAGCCCGGCCTGATGCATGAGGCTCAACAGCCCGAGCGTCCGTAGCGTGACGGTCTTGCCGCCGGTGTTCGGGCCGGTGACGACGAGGGCCGTGTAGCCATCGCCGATCCGGATGTCGATCGGGACGACCCGGCCGGTCAGCCCCGGATGGCGGGCCGACAGGAGGACGACCTCAGGTCGCTCGGCCGTCTCGGCACGAGTCGCGTCCATCTCGGCGGCCAGACCCGCCTTGGCGGCCCACAGGTCGAAGCGGGCCAACGCATCGATCGTCTCACGCATGGCCGCGGCGTTCGCCGCGACGAGCGCCGACAGCTCGTCGAGGATCCGGGCCACCTCCTCCTGCTCGGCGGCCTGCGCCTCGCGCCACGCGTTCCCGAGCTCGACGGCGACGAGCGGCTCGACGAACAGCGTCTGGCCGCTGCCCGAGGCGTCGTGGACGATGCCCTTCACCCGGGACCGGGCTTCGGCCTTGACGGGCACGACATAGCGCCCGTTGCGCAGCGTGACGATCGGTTCCTGCAGCGCGCCGCCGAGCTCGGCGCCGACCAGCGCATCGAGACGGCGCCGGAGCCGGTCATAGGCGACGCGCACGGCCGCACGCAGCCCGCCGAGCCGCGGCGAGGCGGTGTCGAGCAGCTCGCCCACCGGGTCGAAGCTCCGAGCGAGCGTGCTCCGGACCGCGGGCAGCGGGTGGAGCTCGCGACCGAGCTCGCGAAGGAGCGAACGGCGTTCGTCGGCGAGAGACGTCGCGAGACGGGCGGCCGCATCGAGCGTGTCAGCGATGGCCAGGAAATGCTCCGGTTCGAGCCGTCCGCCGCGGACGGCTCGGTCGACGAACGGACCGATGTCGTGCGCGCCACCCACGCCGATCCCCGGACGGTCGCTGAGAAGCGAGCGGGCCTGATCCGTCTCGTCGAGCTGGCGCACGACGATGACGGGGTCGGACGAGGGCTCCAGGGCCTCCGCCAAGCGCCGTGACGGCGGGAACGAGGTCGCGTCGGCCAGCCGCTCCCGGATGAGCGGGAACTCGAGGAGGGCCTGGGATCGAGCGTCCATGCCGCGTGCCCTCAGCGGGCGCGCGGGCCCGAGACCGACGGATGACCGGCGATCGTGAACCGCCACGGGCGCGACGCCCAGTCGGGTCCGGCATACGCGACGCCGACGCGCGGCGTGACCGACACGTCCTCGGGCCGGACGGTGTCGGGCGGATCGGCCGGGTCGCTCTCGAGCCGGAACGGCGCGGCGGAGTCGCACAGGTCGCGCCCGGTCCAGGTCGTGTCGATGCCGAACGCGGCGGCGACGAGACCGGGTCCGCTGGCGAGGCGAACATCGGGTGTCCGGTCGAGGCGCTCGCGCGCAGCAGCCAGACCATCGGGCGTGCGCGCCGCCCGACGCCGAGCCTCGACCGCGAGGCGATCGCGGCGCATCTCGCCGAGTCCGGCGAGCGGCTCGACGGCACGGATCAGCACGGCGCTCGGGGCGCCCTGCGCGCCCGTCACGACGTTCAGGCAGTCGTACATCCCGTAGACAAGGTACACGTAGGCGATGCCCGCTGGACCGCCCATGACCTGGTTGCGACGGGTGCTGCCGAACCGGGCGTGCGAGGCGCGGTCATCGGGGCCGCCGTACGCCTCGACCTCGACGATCCGAGCGTCGCGCCGGCCCGTGTCGTCCTCGCGGACGAGGCGCGCACCGAGGAGCTCACGGGCGACCGCGGGCGCCGGGCCGGCCAGGCGCCCGCGGTCGAAGATGGTCACACGCTACGCGGGTACATCGCCTCGATCTTGTCCGGGATGAGGAACCCGAACAGGATGAAGAACGCCGGGATCAGGGTCGACCGGAAGAAGTCGACGATCTGCGACGAATCGAGGAACTCCCAGAAGTCGTGCAGGAACTGCAGCTCGTTGCCGGTCGGCTGGACGTTCAGCCGGTAATACTGGTCGAGGATGATGATGAACGCCCCAAGGATCACCGCGGCCTGCAGCAGACCGAGTGCACCGCCGATGAACTCATCGACGAACCGGGCTTTCTCGAACAGCGGCTGCGGCCGATAGAAGCCCTGGATCACGATCGCGAACGCCAGCGAGGCGGCCACGAACACGGTCAGGAAGCCGACCATGTAGCTGTACTCCGGGTTCTGGTCGGTCCAGTTCCGCTTGAGGAACTCGCCGAGCGGGTCGGCGAGGTTCGCCGCCAACAGGAACGAGAACAGGATCGACGCCAACCCGATCAGGCGCCGGATCGTGCCCTGGGCGAAGCCGAGGACGAAGAAGCCCAGGAAGAAGATGATGATCAGCCAGTCGGCGAGTTGGACGCCGCCAAGGACCCCGAGATCCACGGAACCTCCTTGGGTGTGCGTTCGTGCCGTGAGCCCGGCCCGAAGCCGCGCAAGGGTAGCAGCGGCTTCTTCGGCGTCGCAACCGGCCCCGGCGGGCGCCCCGACCGGTACTTTCGGACTAGGCCACTCGCGCTCCGCTAGCTCCGCAGACGCCCCCCGACATCCGTCTGCAGGCCCGCTGTGATGTCCGCAACAGCAGCATCGACCTCGCTCTCGACGAGCGTCCGCTCGTCGCCACCGAACGCGAGCCGGTAGGCGAGGCTCTTCTCGGACTCCCTGAGCGGCCGGCCGCGATAGATGTCGAACAGGGTGACCGCGCGGAGCAGTGACCCGCCGTAGCGCCGGATGGACGCATCGACGTCCGCCGCGGGCGTGTCTTCGACGACGATCACCGCCAGGTCGCGCTCGACCAGCGGGTGGCGCGACGGGGCGGAGACGCGCGGGGTCGACGCCTGGCCGCCGGACAGGCCGGCGATCGCGAGCTCGGCGACGAGGACTCGCCCAGTTCGCAGATCAAGGTCCTCGATCACGGCCGGATGAACCTCCCCGACTCGGCCGGCGATCCGGTCCGCAGAGCTCACCAAGGCGGCCCGACCGGGATGGAGGTTCGGGTCGTCGGTCAGCGCCGCGAACGTCGGGCGGGCGAAGCCGAGCCGGTCGGCGATCGAGCTCGATCACGCCCTTCGCGTCGTCCAGGTCGAACGGCCGCGCCGGGCGATCCCAGGTCGGGATCTCGGCCGCACCGGCGAGCGCCAGCCCGAGCCGCCACCACTCGTGGGTGGTATCGCCGTCCTCGCTGGCGCCGTAGCCCTTGCCGATCTCGAAGATCGCGACGTCGGGCCGACCGTTACGGGCATTCGTCGATACGACCTCGAGCAGGCTGCCGACCAGGCTCTGGCGCAGGACCGAGTGCTGGCTCGACAACGGGTTGGTCACCGTGACAGGGCGTCCGCCGGCCTCGCCTTCGCCGGGGACGAGCGCATCCTCGATCGGTCCGAAACGCTCGACCATCGCCGGCGACACGAGCGCGTAGGTGACGGCCTCGGAGAGGCCGATGCCGGCCAGCGTCTCGCGGACGATGTCGCGGATCTCGAGCGGCGAGTGCCGGTAGGGCGGCATCGCCGTGTCGGGCAGGATCTCCGGGATGGTCTCGTAGCCCTGGACCCGGGCCACCTCCTCGGCGATGTCGGCCTCGATCAGGAGATCGCGCCGCCAGGTCGGGACCGTCGCGAGCAAGGTCTCCGTCTCGCCGGGGTCGACCTCGAGCGGCTGGGGCGCGGTCGCGACGAGGACCCGGGTGCCGACCGGGGCATCCTCGGTCGCGATGCCGACGCGCTCGAGGATGCCGGCTTGCTCGGCCGACGGGATCGACGTCCCGATCAGTCGATCGACGCGCGCCGGTCGGAAGGCGACCCGCGTCGGCGATGGCTCGGCCGGATCGGTGTCGACCGCGCCGACCGCGACCTGCCCCCCGGCCCACTCGTTGATCAGCCGTGCCGTCCGGTCGGCACCGAGCTTCGCAAGGCGATGCTCCTGGCCCTTCTCGAAGCGGAGGCTCGCCTCGGAGCGGAGGGCATAACGGAACGCCGTTCTGCGGATGCTGATCGGGTCGAAGATGGCCGATTCGATGACGACGTCCCGGGTGTCCGCGCCGATCTCCGATCCGGCGCCACCCATGACGCCGGCGATGCCGATCGGACCCTGCGGGTCGGCGATGATCAGCGTCTCCGACGAGAGCTCGCGGTCGACGTGGTCGAGCGTCTCGAGTCGCTCGGCGTCGCGCGCGAGACGGACGACGATGCGGCCGGCGTGCACCGCGGTCGCGTCGAACGTATGGATCGGCTTGCCGAGCTCGAGCATCACGTAATTGCTGACGTCGACGACGTTGCTGACCGGGCGCTGCCCGGCCGCCAGGAGCCGCATCTGGACGAGGTCCGGTGAGGGTTTGACCGCCACGTCGCCGACCCAGCGGCCGACGAAGCGCGTGCACAGGACCGGCTCCTCGACGTCCACGCGCAGCTTTTCGGCGATGGGCGGGCCGGTCTCGACCGGCTGGGTCTCCGGGAACCGGACCGGGGCGCCGGTCACCGCCGAGACCTCGCGCGCGAGGCCGACGAGGCTCAGGACATCTCCCCGGTTGGGCTTGACGTCGACGTCGAGGACGACATCGCCGTACAGATCGGCGAGGGGGACGCCGAGCGGTGAATCCGGCGCCAGGATGAGGATGCCGTCCGCATCGGACGTGAGGTTCAGCTCGTCGCCGGAGCACAGCATCCCGTTGCTGACGACGCCCATCTTCTCGGTGCGCTCGATGCGCCGGCCGCCGGGCAGCACCGCGCCAGGGAGCGCGACCGGGACGCGCTGGCCGGCGGCGATATTCGTCGCCCCGCACACGATCTCGAGCGTCTGGCCATCGCCTGTCGTGACCCGCGTGAGCGAGAGCCGGTCGGCGTTCGGGTGCTTATCGACCGCCAGGAGCTCACCAACGACGACGTTCTCCCAGTCGGCGCCCCAGCGCTCGACGTTCTTTACCTCCATGCCGAGCAATGTCAGCCGCTCCGCGAGCAGCTCTGGGGTGAGCTGGACGTCGACGTAGTCGCGCAGCCAGGACAGCGGCACTCTCATGCGGGCCGCCTCATCGGAACTGCTCCAGGAAACGCAGATCGTTCTCGAGGAACAGGCGCAGATCAGTGATGCCGTGCTTGAGCATCTTGATCCGCTCCGGGCCCATGCCGAACGCGAAGCCTTGGTACTTCTCCGGGTCGAGGCCGCCGTACTGGAGCACGACCGGATGGACCATGCCCGCACCGAGGATCGTCATCCAGCCGCTCCGGCCACAGGCCGGGCAGCCGACGCCACCGCACACGAGGCACTCGACGTCGAACGCGACGGATGGCTCGGTGAACGGGTAGTAGCCGGGTCGGAAGCGGGTCCGCTTGTCGGCCCCGTACATCGCCTTGGCGAACTGGTCGAGGAGTCCCTTGAGGTCGGCCATGGTCGTGCCTTCGTCGATCATCAGCCCTTCGACCTGGAAGAACTCCGAGCCGTGGCTCGCGTCGATGGCCTCGTACCGGAAGCAGCGACCCGGCAGGAGGGCGCGGATCGGCGGCTTCTCGGTCTGCATCACGCGGATCTGGCCGGGCGAGGTGTGCGTGCGGAGGAGTCGCCCCTCGACGTCGACGTAGAGCGTGTCCCACAGGTCGCGGGCGGGGTGATCCGGCGGGATGTTGAGCATCTGGAAGTTGGTGACGTCGTCCTCGATCTCGGGGCTCTCGTAGGCGACGAACCCGAACTGCTCGAAGATCGAGGTGATCTCGCGCATCGCCTCGATGCTCGGATGGAGCGTGCCGCGGCGGAACGGTCGGCCGGGCGTCGTGACGTCGACCGCCTCGAGGCTCAGGCGGGTCTCGAGCTCGCTGCCCCGCAAAGCGGTGCCACGCTCCGCCAGGGCGGCCTCGATGGCCTGGCGGACCATGTTGGCGATGGCGCCGACCTTCGGGCGGTCCTCGGCCGGCAACCCGCCGATGCCGCGGAGGACCGTCGTCAGTCGGCCCTTCTTGCCGAGGACGTCGAGCTCGAGAGCCTCGAGCGTCGCGGCGTCCGGCGCCGCAGCGATCGACGCGAGCGCTTCGGCCTGCAGCGCCTCGAGGTCGCGGGTCAGGTCGGCGAGATCCACGATGCTCCTGAAATGATGAACCCTCGATCGTCGCGGCGATCGAGGGTTCGAGGCGATCAGTGATTCGTGCTGACGATCGCTACGCGCCCTTCGCCGCTTCGGCGATGCGACCAAAGGTCGCGCTGTCGCGCACGGCCAGGTCCGCGAGGATCTTGCGATCGATCTCGATGTCGGCGCGCTTCAGGCCGCTGATGAGCTGGCCGTAGGTCATGCCGTTCTGCCGCGCGGCCGCGTTGATGCGCACGATCCACAGCTCGCGCATCTGGCGCTTCCGCTGCTTGCGGTCGCGGGTCGCGTAGGCCATCGCGTGGAGGAGCGCCTCGCGGGCAGGCTTGATCAGCTTCGAGCGCGTGCCGCGCCGGCCCTCGGCGGCCTTGAGCAGCCGCTTGTGGCGCTTGTGGGCGGTGACGCCTCGCTTGACTCGTGCCATGACGGGGTGGCTCCTAGAGGTACGGCAGCAGGCGCCGGACCTGCTTCGCGTGCTGCGGCTTCATGATCGCCTTGCCCGCGTAGCGGCGGGTCCGGCGCGAGGACTTGATCTCGAGGTGATGGCCGCGCCACGACTTGACGCGGAAGACCTTGCCGCTGCCGGTCACGCCGATGCGCTTCTGCGCCGCCTTGTGGCTCTTCATCTTCGGCACGCTGGCCTCACTCTCCTGATGCTTGCATGGCGTCCGGCGCAGCCGGCTCCTTTGGCGGGACGGCTGGCGGCGGCTGGGCCACGACGGTCTGCGTATCGGGCGCCGGCGGCGGCTCCGCCGTGGCATCGGCTGGGGTCACATCCGGTGCATGCTTGCGGTCCGGGGCGTCGTGGCTCTTGGGCTTGTGGACCGATGCCATCGTGATGTGCATCGACTTGCCCTCGAGCAGCGGCGTCCGTTCCGCGACTCCGTGATCCTTGACTCGCTCCACGAACCTGGCGATCAGGTTTCGGCCGATCTCCGGGTGGGTCAGTTCCCGACCCCGGAAGCGGACCGTCACCTTGATGCGGTCGCCGTCCTCGAGGAACTCGATCGCGCGGTGGACCTTGGTATCGAAGTCACCGACGCCGATCTTCGGCGTGAGTCGGACCTCTTTGAAGGTGATCGAGCGCTGCTTGCGCTTGTTCTCCTTCTCCCGCTTCGTCAGCTCGTACTTGTACTGCCCGAAGTCGAGGAACCGGACCACCGGGGGCTGGGCCATCGGAGCGACCTCGACGAGGTCGTATCCCCGCTCCTGCGCCATCTCGAGGGCTTGTGGCGTCGGCATGACGCCGAGCTGGGCACCCTCTTCATCGACCACCCGGACCTGTGGGATCCGGATCATCTGATTGACTCGCAGGTCTCGGCTGATGGTTCACCCCTCTTGGTGCTGGATTGACGTTCGTCGGCAGGGCCAGATGGCCCCACCGGGCGAGCGCGCAGGATAGCACAGGCCCTTCGAGGCCGACAACGAACGGGGCGGTTGCGGGGGCGTCGCCGGCCGGCCCAACCGACACACCCGATCACCTTTGGAACTTCCCCATGTTCCAACTGGCGTTTGAACCTTCGTTCCTCCGCTTTGCGGAACACGCGGTGTTCCGAATGGCCGCCTAGGTGCCCGAAACCTCCCGAATCTGCCTTCCGCCGGCCGTCCGTTCGCCGCTTGGAACATCGGGACGTTCCACGAGCGTACAGTCGGCACCCATGCGGACTGCCGACATCCAGGCCCTATTCGACTTCACCTACTGGGCCGATCGAGCGATCCTCCAAGCCGCGGCGGGAATCACTGAGGCCGAGTTCAAGGCACCGATCTCGATCACCTACCGGAACCTGTGTGGGACGCTGGTCCACGCGCTCGATGTCGAGATGAGCTGGCGACGGCGACTCCGCGGCGAGCCGAAGGAGATCTGGGACGCGTCCCTATCGGTCGATGACTATCCGACCGTCGACGCGCTGAGTGAGCGTTGGGCCCAGGACGAGGCCGAGATGCGCACCTGGCTTGCGTCCCTGCATGACGTCGATCTGATCGCCATCTGGGATCTTGGCAACGCCGACAGGTTCCCACTCTGGTTCTACCTCGTACACATCGTGACCCACAGCGAACAGCAGCGCCGCGATGCGCAACTGATCCTCCGCCACTTCGGGCAGGAACCGCCGGACCTGGAGTTCCTGTACTACGCCGATTCGCTGGGCTGAGGTTCGGCGCCCGATCGCTCCGGCGAGGGCGTGCGGCTGACCAGGACGGCCGCGACTGTCCCGCCGACGAGTCCCAGCGCCAGGTCACCGAGCGTGTCGGTGTACGCCGTTGCCGCCTCAGGTGAGTTCGGGACGAACGCGATGTATTCGGCCAACTCCCAGAGGACCGCGGTCGTGGCTGCCCAGCCGATGCCAAGCGCGGCCCGAGTCAGATGCCCCCATGAGCCGAGCCTGAGGAGCAACCCGAACGCCGCCGTGTGGAGCGCCCAGTTGACGAGGTGATTCGCGTCATCCCACCACTCGATCGCGTCGTAAAGGTTGAGCGCGTTCCCGGCGACATCGATCAGGAATGGCAAGCCGAGCAGGATGTCGGCCGCGACCGGGAATGTGACGCCACGGGCTCGCCCGACCAGCCACCAGCCGACGGGCAGCACGAGTAGCGCGATCGGATACACCACCGCGCGACCGGTGAATGCCTTCCCGGTGAACTGAGGCAGGTCTGGGCTCAGGACCGCCCATGCCAACAACGCGACGGTCGCGACCTTGATCGCGACATCGACGACGATCAGGCGGCGGTAGCGCACAGCTCTACGGGATCGACCGAGCGCGCGACTCCTCGGCCGTACGGTCGGCGAAGGCGTCCCAGTCCTCGGCCGGTTGCTGTTCGCCGCTCCGGGTCCGCGGCGACGCGGTCCGTGCCTCGATCTCGCGGTCGCCCAGCACCACCATGTACGGCACCTTCTGCTCCTGGGCTGTCCGGATCTTGTATTGCATCCGGTTCGACGAGGCGTCGACCTCGACACGCAACCCGCGCGACCGCAACACCCCGGCAAACTCCCGAGCCGCGTCCACGTGCCGGTCCGCGATCGGGATCACCACCGCCTGGACGGGGGCGAGCCACAACGGGAATGCCCCTGCGAAGTGCTCGATCAGGATCCCTATGAACCGCTCCAGCGAGCCATAGATCGCACGGTGGATCGCGATCGGCCTCTGGGGCTTGCCCTCCTCGTCGATGTACGTCAGGTCGAAGCGCTCGGGCAGCATCGTCAGGTCGATCTGGATCGTCGCCATCTGCCATTCGCGGCCAAGTGCGTCGTCGATGTAGATGTCGATCTTCGGCGCGTAGAACGTGCCGTCCTTCGGCTTCAGCTCGTAGCTGATATCGGCCGCGGCGAACGCCTCACGGGTGAGCTGCTCGGCGCGCTCCCACAGCGCCGGGTCGCCGATCGCCTTGTCGGGCTTCGTCGCGAACGTGAAGCGCGGCTCGAGCCCGAACCAGCCATACGACTCCCGCACCTCGCCGAGCAGCGCGACGATCTCGTCGGTGAGCTGGTCCGGTCGGACGTACAGGTGCGCGTCGTCCTGGATGAACTGGCGCACACGGGTGAGCCCTGAAAGCGTCCCGGACCGCTCGTTCCGATGCAGCCGCCCGAACTCGCTGAACCGCAGCGGCAGGTCCCGGTATGAGCGCAGATGCGACCGATAGATGTAGGTCGATTCCGGGCAGTTCATCGGCTTGAGGCTGAACGTCTGGTTCTCGGACTCGACCAGGAACATGTTGTCCCGGTACAGGTCCCAGTGGCCCGACTGACGCCACAGCCGCTCGGACACGACGATCGGCGTCGACACCTCCTGGTAGCCGCGCTTCGCCTGGAGCTCGCGCATCGCTCCTTCGAGCGTGCGCCAGATCGTCTGGCCCTTCGGGTGCCAGAAGGCGGCCCCCGGAGAGACATCGTGGAACGAGAAGAGATCGAGCGCGACGCCCAGCCGTCGATGGTCGCGCTTCTTCGCCTCCTCCCGGCGCCAGAGGTAGGCGTCGAGCTCCTCTTGTGTTGCCCATGCCGTGCCGTAGACGCGCTGGAGCATCGGCCGTTTCTCGTCGCCGCGCCAGTAGGCGCCGGCCGTGCCGAGCAGCTTGAAGGGGCCGATCTTGCCGGTGCTCGCGACATGCGGGCCGCGGCACAGGTCGATGAACGGACCCTGCCGGTAAAAGGTCGTCGGCGGCATCGGCGTCGCGTCGCGCTTTGAGGTCGCGAGGAGGTCATCGATGATCTCGACCTTGAAGTCCTGCCCCTGCTCTTCAAGCCGGGCCCGCGCCGCCTCGGGCGTCTCCTCGCTGAGCTCGAACGGGTGGTCGGCCGCGATCGACTCGCGCATCCGTTCCTCGATCGTCGGCAGGTCGTCGGGCGTCAGCGGTCGCGGCAACAGGAAGTCGTAATAGAAGCCGTCCTCGATGACCGGGCCGATGCCGAGCTTCGTCCCCGGAAACAGGTCGAGGACGGCTTCGGCAAGGACATGGGCGGCGCTATGGCGCATCGGGCCGAGCTCACCGGAGGCGCCGTGGTCCATCAGCTCCGTGGTGCTACCCCGTTCCGGCGCCTCGAGGAGGACGTCGTCGTCCGGCACCTCGTCGACCTCGTTCTGCTTGTCGTCAGCCATTCGGTCTCTCCCGAGAATCAGCAAACCCCTCATCCCTTGCAGGACGAGAGGTTCGATCCTCCCGCGGTCCCACCCGCGTTCGCGGTGCCGTGCCGGCTCCGCGCTCTCTGGCCGCGATAACGGGCGGTCCCGGGCCGGTTCGCCGGCCGCTCACGGGTGGTGCCGTTCCGGGTCGATCGTCGGGCTTCCAGCCTGGGCCCGGCTCTCTCTGGATCGACGGATCGTTCGGCGTGTCCCGCTCGACGCGTGTTCAGGATGTGGTGGGCGACACTGGACTCGAACCAGTGACCTCTTGCATGTCAAGCAAGTGCTCTAACCAGCTGAGCTAGCCGCCCATCGGTTCCGAGGCGCCTGTGTCTGGCTGGACACGTACGTTCCGGAACCTACCGTCTGAGCCCGGAACCCGACCACTCGGGGAGCCCTTGGTGCGAGGTGTTCCACGTCTCGCAGGCTCGACGAGGGATAAGGATCAAGCCTCGAACGGCGAGGCGCATCGTAGCGCAGGGCGACCTAAGCCGACAATCGCGGCGATCGAGCCTTGGTCAGCTCGCTGGCGACAGGAACCCGAACTCCGCGAGGATCGCCTGGCCATCCGGTCCGCCGAGCCAGTCGAGGAACGCATGGGCGGCTTCGACCTCCTGGGACGCCTTGACGACGACACCCGCATAGCTGGCGGGGACGTTGACCGCGTCGGGCACGTCGATCGTGTCGACCTTGTCCGACGCCTTGGCATCGGTCACGTAGACGATCCCCGCGTCGCCCTCACCGAGCTCGACCTTGCTCCGGAGGGTGCTGACGTTCTCCTCCTTCGAGACCACGTTCGCCGCATATTTGGCCGCGAAGTCCGCGGGAGCGTCGGCCTCGCCGGCGAGATTGTCGACGAGCTGCTTCGCGTACTTGCTGATCGGCACTTCGTCCCCTGCCGCCACGACCCGGATGCCGTCCTTGGCAAGGTCGAACGGGCCTGTCAGTCCACCCGGGTTGCCATTCGGCGTGATGATCGTCAGCTTGTTGCCGGCGAAGTTCGTGGCATCCCCGTCGGCGAATCCACCGTCGACCAGCTTCTGCGGGTTGGTGGTGTCTGCCGAGAGGAAGACGTCTGCAGGGGCACCCTGTTCGATCTTCATCTCGAGGGCAGCCGACGAGTCGGTCGAGACGGTCAGTGTCGAGCCCGGGTTCGCCGCCTCATACGCCGACTTGACCTGCTCCAGGACCTTGCCCAGGGACGCTGCTCCGAAGACCGTGAGGTCGGCCGCCGCGATACTCGGCGATGGGGCGGACGGCGACGGGATGTTCGACGCCGGCACCGAGCCGGCTCCAGACGTGCACGCCGCGAAGACGAGCGCCGAAACCAGCACCGACACTGACCGCCTGACTCCCATACGAAGGAGTATGCCGCAGATTACGCGGAAAAGCACAGATATGCAGGCCACTACGCCTATATATCGGTCCTTCGCTTGAGCCCTCTATGGAGTGCCGACCGCGGCGGGCACTCGAGCCTGCCTAGTAGCCCCCGCTACTCGCAGACGCCGCAGGAGCGGACGCGGCCGGTTCAGATACCGCCGGGGCGGATCCCGCAGGAGCCGCGGTCGCGCCGGAACCACCGGATGGCGAGCAGGCGGCCAGCGCCGTACCCACGACAAGGATCAGCGCGACGATCGATCGTCTGATCACATGAACCTCCTTCTGACTGTTGCACTGCGATTCGACAGCGCCACGCGGCCGGTTTCCCGTAAAGATGCGCTCGTGGAGGGTTATCAGTTAGTCGATGCCGGCGAGGGACGTCGGCTGGAACGGTTGGGTGGGCATCTCGTCGATCGACCTTATCCCGGCGCGGATGGCCGTCTGCGCGCTCCCGACCGTTGGGCGCAGGCGGATCTCCGGTTCGAGCGAGACGGTGGGTGGCACGGCCCTGGCCTCGACACAGCTCGGCGAGGCTGGATGGTGGACATCGATGGTCTCGTTTTCGAGGCTCGCCCCACCGAGGCCGGTCAGGTCGGGATCTTCCCCGAGCACGCCCAACTCCTGCCGTGGCTCCGAGATCGCATCTCGCACCGTGGCGAGCGGCCGGGCGTCCTCAACCTGTTCGCCTACACGGGCCTGGTGACGGTCGCACTCGCCACCGCGGGCGCCACCATCGCGCATGTGGACGCCGCGAAGCCATCGGTCGACTGGGCGAGGCGGAACGCGTCGCTCAACCGCCTCGAAGACAAGCCGATCCGCTGGCTCGTGGACGACGCTCGGGCCTTCGTGGCGCGCGAGGTCCGGCGAGGCCGTCGATACGACGGTGTCGTCCTCGACCCGCCGACCTACGGGCACGGCACGTCCGGCAAGGCGTGGCGACTGGAGCGCGACCTCCCTCCCCTGCTCGATGACATCGACCGTCTGCTCGTCCCCGACGGCTTCCTGCTGCTGACCGCCCATACCGCAGCGTTGGATCCGTTCGCCCTGGGCGGGTTCATCGGGCGTGGCGTCGAGATCGGTGATCTCGTCGTCGGCGGCACGTCAGGTGTGACGCTGCCCCTCGGCGCGTTCGCCCGCCTGAGCCGGGCATCATGACGGCGATGCCCTCCCCCACCGACATGATCGCGAGTCCATCCAACCCCCGCATCAAGGCCACCGCCCGTCTCCGCGATCGACGCGGCCGTGAGGAGACCGCGCTCACGCTCGTGGATGGCGCCCGCGAGGTGCGGCGGGCGCTCGAGTCGGGGGTCGACGTCGTCGAGGCCTTCGTCTGCGAGCCGCTCCTGGCTGGTGAAGACGCCCGGGCGGCGCTCGACGCGCTGGCCGGCCGCGACATCTCGACGACCCGTACTACCGAGGCGGCCTTCTCGAAGATCGCCTTCGGCGACCGGGCCGATGGCCTCGTCGCGGTCGTGCGCATCCCGTCACTCAGCCTGGATCATCTGACCCTCCCAGCCGATCCGTTGATCGTCGTCGTGGAGGGCGTCGAGAAGCCCGGCAACCTCGGCGCCGTGCTCCGCAGCGCGGACGGCGCCGGGGCCGACGCCATGATCGCGGCCTCGCCTAGGACCGACCTGATGAACCCCAACGCCATCCGCGCGAGCGCCGGCACGATCTTCTCCGTGCCGATCGCGGCGGCGCCGACCGACGAGGTCATCGACTGGCTGCGGCAACGGACCATCCGGATCGTGGCCGCTCGCGTCGACGCCGACGAGCTCTATGCCGACGTCGTCCTGACCGGGCCGCTGGCGCTCGTCTTCGGGAGCGAGGCGGACGGCCTCACCGACGCCTGGCGGGCCGACGACATCGCCGCCGTCCGATTGCCGATGCGAGGCGTCGCCGACAGCCTGAACGTGTCCGTCTCCGCCGCCGTCCTTCTGTACGAGGCGCGACGGCAGCGCGACGCCTCTCTCGACTCGGCACACTGACCTCGATGGAGTCGACGTTCGATCAGATCATCATCGGGGCCGGACCCGGGGGCGAAGCGGCGGCCCACAAGGCGCGCACGTTTGGCGCGGCGGTGGCGGTCATCGACCGGAAGTGGTTCGGCGGGAGCTGTCCGCACATCGGCTGCCTGCCGTCGAAGGCGTTGCTCCACGCGGCGGCCGAGCATCGCGCGAATCCGCCGCGATACGAGTGGCCGCGGGCGTCGAAGCATCGCGACTTCATGATCAACCGTCCGGAGGACGCCGCCGAACCGAATGACGCCAGCCACGTCCGCGCGCTCGAGAAGGACGGCGTCGTCGTGTATCGCGGGGATGCACGGATCGTCGGGAAGGGTCGGGTCAGCGTCAGCCACGACGGCGTCCGCCACGAGCTGTCCGCGAGCGACGTGATCATCGCCGTGGGCTCGAACTCGCGCCCGATCCGCATCCCGGGCATCGAGGAGATCGACGTCTGGACGAACGAGCAGGCGACGCTCACCCGGGAGCTGCCACGCAGCCTGCTTATCCTGGGTGGCGGGCCGACGGGCTGCGAACTAGCCCAGGTCTACGCTCGCTTTGGCGTCCCGGTCACCATCGTCCAGTCGGGCCCGCGGCTCGCACCGACGGACCATCCTCGCAACTCCGAGGTCGTCCGCGCCACGCTCGAGAACGACGGGGTGACCATCAGGACCGGTGTCCGCGCGGTCGCCGCCCGCGCGGCTGCGGGCGAGGATGGCACGCACGTGATCGATCTCGATGACGGCTCGACGGCCGCCGGTCACGTCATCCTCGCGGCGATCGGGCGGGAGGTGCCGCTCGACGACCTCGGCCTGGAGCACTACGGGCTCGACACGAGCGGGCGTACGCCGCCATATCCGCGGGATGGGCGACTCCGGATCGCCGACGGCCTCTACGCCGTCGGTGACGCCGCTGGCCCGGAGCTCCACACCCATCAGGCGCACTACCAGGGCGAGCTGACGGCCCGGATGATCGACGGGGAGTCTGTGCAGCCCGACTACCGGGCGCTACCCCGGGCGACCTACACCGACCCGGAGGCGGCGTTCGTCGGGATGTCCCTGGAGACCGCCACGGAGGCGGACATCGACGCCTTCGAGAAGGTCGCCGACTTCCCAAAGAGCAGCCGCGGCTATGCGCTCGAGGCGAAGCTGGGCCACATCACGATCGTGGTCGATCGCGCCACGCGCGAGCTCGTCGGTGCGGCGTTGGCGTGTCCGGATGCCTCGGCCGCGATCCACGAGTGCGTGCTGGCCATCAAGGCGCGCGTCACGGTCGATGTCCTCGCCGAGACGATCCACGCCTTCCCATCGACGTCGCGGATCTTCAATGGCTTGTTCGCGGAGGCCCTCGCCGAGCTCGAGGGCAAGCGGGCCATCCCCGCCGGCTAGATCTCGAACACGACCTTCCCGTCGAGCAGGACCATCTGCGGGCGGGTCGTCGACAACGGGCCGCTCGGCGTCACCGGCTCATCGATCGACGCGGCCGGGATGACCACGACGTCCGCGCGTTGGCCGACCGTCAGCCGGCCGCGATCGAGCTCTCGGGCGGAGACCGGGCCGTCGATGCAGTTCGCACGAAGCGCCCGATCGAGCGTCAGCGACTGCTCCGGCGCGTAGGCGCGCGTACCCGACGGCCAGCGGGCGTCCTCGCGGCAGACCGCCAGCGCGAGGCCGGGCCACGGGTCGTACGGCTCGACCGGCGCGTCGGTCCCGAATGGCATGACGGCGCCCGTGTCGGCGATGGCCTTCCAGGTGTAACCCTCCGCCTCTGCGCGGTCGCCCCACAGCTTCCAGGCCTGAAGCGCGTCCGACCCGAGGTGGACCGGCTGGACGCTCGCCGCGATCCCCGCCGCCGCGAACCGGGGGCGATCGTCCGGATGAAGCATCTGGACGTGCTCGATGCGGGGCATCAATGGAGAGGTCGCCGCGAGCGGCTCCAACACGCCGAGCGCGGCACGGATCGCGGCATCGCCGATCGCGTGGATCGTCGTCGCGATCCCGCCGGATGCCGCACGCTCGGCCCGCTCGCGGAGGCCGTCGGCGTCGGTCATCCAGACGCCGCGCCGCTGCTCCGGCGGTAGAGGTCGGTTCGGCCTCGGTCTCGATGTCCTCGAGCAGTGCCGCCGTTCGCGACCCGAGCGAGCCATCGGCGAAGCACTTCTGCCAACCGACGGTGGCGCGCCCCTCCGGGTCGGAGCCGAGACGAGCGCCACTTCGGTGGCCGCGCTCGATCGCCGTCGCGACCGCATCGTCGCGCATGCACGCATGGACGCGGAGTGGCAGCCGGCCCCCATCGGACAGCCGGGTATAGGCCGGGAACGAGTACTCCAGCGACGCGTCCGGGGCGACGCCACCTGGATCGTGGCATGCGACGACGCCGAGCCGGACGAGGTCCTGACCCACCTCGATCAGGGCCGCATCGAGCTCGTCGGCGGTCGGGGCTGGGATGTGGATCGTCACGAAACGAGAGGCCGCCTCGTACAGCACGCCTTCCGGCGACCCGCCGCGCGGCCGACCTTCGGGGACCCGCCGGATGACGCCACCCGCGGGGTCACCACTCGGCAGGTCGGCCTCACGAAGCGCCGTATGGCTGGCCCACAGTGCGTGGTGATCGTGCGCCCAGAGCGCCGCCCGGCGGCCAGGTGCAACTCCCTCGAGGGCATCGGCCGTCGGCCAGCCACCCCAACGGTCGGAGTCCCAGCCATGGCCCTCGAGCCAGGCGCCCTCGGGCAGCCGCTCGTGCGCCGCGCGAAGTCGAGCGAGTCCCTCGTCGAGCGTCGCTGCATCGCCCAGATCGACGTGCCGCGATGCGAGAGCCGCCTGCGTCAGATGCAGATGCGCGTCGGTCAGCCCGGGGATCGCGACCTGATCGGGGTCGAGCCGGATGCGCTCCGTGAACGGGTCGGCGCGGGTCTCGAGGTCGATCTCGGACCCGGCGAACGCGATCCGCCCGCCGCGGATGCCGATCGCCTCGACCCAGCCGAAACCGCTATCGCCGGCGAGCGTCGCGATGCGACCGGTGACGAGCATGTCCAGCGGCATGGTCGGTCAGCCTACCGGGTCGGCCAGAAGCGCCGCGAGCGCGTCCCGACCGAGGCCGGCGCCGAGCCCGAGGGACAACGCCACACGCGCCTTGATCGCGCACAGCGTGCCGGCCGGGATCGCGCCCGCGCGCACCCACGTCGCACCGCCGCCCGGGAACGCGTAGGCCGTCGAGACCGCGCCCGCCGGGCATCGTGAGGCGAGGACGACCGTGACGCCGTCGCGCATCGCTCGCTCGGCTGCGGCGAGCATCCCCGCCGACGTGTTCCCGGCGCCGGTCGCGGCCACGACGATGCCCGCGAGCCCCGACACCGACCGCCGCGTCGATCATCGCGCCGTCGGTCCCGATGCCGGCCTCGACGAGCTCGACCCGCGCACCGTCGATCGGCAGCGGGCCGAAGCCGCCGGCGCGCGGCCGCGTGCCGACCGGACTGCCACCTCACCGCCCTCTCCGCATCGGTGCCGAGCGAGCCGCGGTTGGGCGAGCGCGAACGTGTCGAACGCCGTCGTGTGCATCTTCGTCACGTCGTCGGCGGCCTCGATCGTGCCGGCCAGGGCGACCACGACGCCGGCGTCGCGGAGGAGCGGTGACGCCGCCGCTGCCACGGCGCGCCGCAGGTTCGCGGGCCCGTCGTAGCCCTCTTCGTGCGACGCCCGCATCGCTCCGGTCACGACGATCGGCTTCGAGGAGTCCACGACCAGGTCCCACGCGAAGGCCGTCTCCTCGATCGTGTCGGTGCCCTGGACGACCACCACGCCATCGGTCGCGGCGTCCGTGAGCGCGTCCTGGATCACGCCGGCCAGATCCAGCAGATCCGCGAATGAGAAGTGGCTCGCAGGCGTCAGCCCGCGGTCGATCGGGACGACGTCCGCGATCGCCTCGAGACCCGGTGTCCGCGCGAGGATCGCCGCGCCATCGAGCGACGGCACGTTTCCGCCGGCCACGGGATCGAAGCCCATGCTGATCGTGCCGCCGGTGAAGACGACCGCGACACGGGGCATCGGTCAGTCGCGGTCGGCTGGGTCCGCCGGGCCGGGCGGCGCCCACGCCGGCGGGGCTGGTGTCGCCGGTGGTGCCGACCGCGGCGACTCGCGCCACGACGGCCGGTCGGCGCCGAGGGCGGCGGCGATGGGATCCTCGGCATGCGGATCGGCCGTGGCACCGGCCGCGTCGGCGCTCGGGCCGCGTTTGATGACGCTCGCGACGCCGGCGACCATCACGGCGATCGCGACCACGAGCATGACCGTCGCCGTGCCGATCAGGTCCGAGATCGGCCCGACGATGATGATCGGCAGGAAGCTCGACACCGACACGAGCATGTTGAGCACGCCGAAGACGCGGCCACGGACATCCTCGGGGAGGTCCTCCTGGAGCTGGGTCTGGGACGGGATGGCCACCGCCGCGTAGGCGATGCCGGCGATGAACGCGATGAACACGACGATCGCGAGCAGCGACGTGATCGCCGACAGGTCGAGCAGGTCCCCGGCCTGGTCGACGCGCTGGAGGAACTGGCTGATCGGTCCGGCGATCGAAAGCAGGGCGAGCGCGACGCCCAGCACGATCAGGCCGCCCTCGATGACGCGTCGGCGCGGGAGGAATTTGCCGTACGAGTTGAGCAGGAGGATGCCCATCACGATGCCGCCGCCGAGCGGCAACACGATCACCGCGATGTCCTTCGGCCGCAACCCAAGGGCCGTCTGGGCGAAGTCCGGGCCGAGCACCCCGAGCACGCCGATCAGCGACGCCGTGATCCCGAGATAGAGCAGCGACCACGCGATCGGTCGGTTCATACGGATGATGCCGAACCCCTCCCGCAGCTGGTCGAGGGTCGAATGCATCGCGCGCGAGGTCTCGCCGACCGCCGTGGCGCCGCCGTTCGTGTGGGCCGGCGGCGGCGATGGCGGGAGCGTCCAGCAGAAGATCGCCGCGAGGAAGTACAGGCCGGCGACGACGAGGATGACCGCCTGCGGGCCGGCGATATTGATGACGAGGGGGCCGAGCAGCGCGAAGCCGAGCGCGAAGGCGGCATTGAGGGTCAATGTGAAGACGCCATTCGCCGACAGCAGCTGGCGACGCGGGACGACCTCCGGGATCATCGCCGCCTCCGCCGGGGCGAAGAACACGGTGACCGTCGAGATGAACAGGTTCAGCAGGATCAACAGGAGCAGGTAGTCGCCGACCAGGACGAGCCCGACGCTGGCGATCCCGCGCAGGACGTTCGTCGCGACCAGCACGAGCCGGCGATCGACCCGGTCGACATAGACCCCGGCGACCGCCGAGAACAGCACGGCCGGCACCAGGAACGACAGGATCAGCAGGCTGACCGCGGTGTTCGGGTTGTTCTCGGAGATGATGACCGTCAGGCCGAACAGCACCATATTGCCGCCGATCTGCGTCGCGGCCTGGGACAGCCAGAGGCGCAGGAACGGTGGGTTTCGGAAGACGGCGAGCGCGCCCTCGCCCGAAGGCTCTTCGGTGTCCGACGCGATCGCGTCGGACTCCAACGGCACCCCGGTATCGGTCACGAGGCTGGGTCGCTACGGATCCCTGCGCTCGAGGACGGGTCGGCCGCGACCTCGGGGGTCACCGCGGACGTGATCGTCCGGTCGCCCCGTTCGACGAAGCCGGCTAGCCGGCGCTCGAGCGTCGCGCGCTCGATCAACACATGCCGTCCGCAGGTCTGACAGCGGAGCCCGATGTCCGCCCCCAGGCGGTCGACGAGCCACGTATCCCCGCCGCACGGATGCGTCCGTCGCAGGCGCACGACATCGCCGAGCAGCAGTTCCAGGATGGGACGGTCCGGCACGGCGGGCAGGGTATCAGAGGCGTGGGTGACCATGGCTCGGGACGAGTTGCCGGTCCGCGGCGGGCACCGCGATGCGTTCGAGCGGTGTTACCTCCACGCTCACGTCGGGTTGCGTGGCCGAGAGTTGGGCGATGATCCCGCCCGGTCGGGTCATGGAGCCGGTCAGCTTGTCGGGCGCGCCGATCGCGTTGAGCGTGAACGGGTCCTCCAGCGGGGTCGAGCCGAGCGTCACCGCCCCGGCCGCACCGAGCGCGACCACGCCCGGCACGAGCCGGACGTCGTCGATCGCCATCGCCTCGGCACCTGCGTTGCGCAGCTCGTTCACGAGGTCCTCGATGCCCGGACCGTCGATGGCGCCACGGACGGTGACGGCCACCCCCTGGCCCATCGCCGGATCGATCCCGGCGTACAGCCGCACACGCCGCAGGTCGGCGCGCAGCTCGTCGACCGAGACGTCGCCGCGTTCGGTGTTCTGGGCGAGCACCCCGAGCTCGCGCTCGAGGGTCGCGACCTCCGTGCGTAGCTGGTCGTTGCGGTCATCGAGGTTGGCCACGAGGACCGTCAGGTCCTGGGACGACAGGCCGGCGAAGGCCGTGCTGCTCGCCTGCGTGCGGAGCTGGATGACGACCAGCACGCCGAGCAGGAACGTCACCGCGGCGATCGTGAGCTGGTTCCGGCGTCGACGCATGGCTAGGGCGAGGGCTCGGGCCGCGCGTAGCGCAGCGTCACGGTCCCGGCGAAGGCCGGGATATCGACCGACTTCGGGCTCGGCGATCGCGACCTGGATGCCGAAGCCCTGCGCCCGCGTCCGGATCAGGTCGACGAAACCTGGCGACGCGCTGAGCCGCGAGTACAGGTCATCCGGGCCGAGGGCCGTGACCTGGTACGGACCGGCGAGATAGGCCGCGTTCACCAGGATCGATGGACCGACATCGATGATCGCACTAGTCGGCGTGAGGCGTTCGCTATTGACTGCGACCGCCTCAGCGCCGGCAGCCCACAGCTCTTCGACGACCGAGCGCAGGTCCCGCGCGCCGACGAGGTAGTCGCCCTGGTCCGCGCCGGGTGCGACTGGTTCCTGGGAGTCCTCGAGCTGGAGGACGATCCCGGTTCCGGTAAGCGGGATCAGCCCGGCCGCGATGCGCGCCTCCTGGAGTTGGTCGTTGAGCTGATGGACGAGCTCCGCCGACCCCTCGCTGGCCTGCTCGGTCGACTGGATCTGGGCTCGCAGATCGAGGATCCGGGCCTTGAGCTCATCCTGGCGCTGCTGCAACTGGGTCGCGGTCTCGATGAGCGGCGTCCGCTCCTGCGTCGTATAGCGGACGCGTGGGCCCTCCGCCGCGAGCTGCGCGGCGATCAGGAACCCGAGACCCAACAGCGCGGCACCGAGGGTGACCTGCCAGCTCGGGATCGCTCGGAGGCGGGCCGACATCGAGGTCACCCGGAGCGACCCCGGGTCCGGCTCCACACGAGGATGGCCACGCCGCTGCCGACAAGGATGACGGCGAGCCACAGCCCGAGCGGCGGCAGCGGCACGGCTTGCGCGGGGACGGTCTGGCTGATGATCGGTGCATGCGACGGCGAGTCGACCGGCGGTGGCGAAACCGGCGGCGCAGCACCCCATTCCGTCGGCTGCGGTCCCGGGGCCGCCGGGTTCGGTCCGTACTTGACCGGCTCCTTCGCCCCCAGGTCGGCCAGCCACGCCTCGTTGAACGCGGCCACGTCCATGCCGATCGCGCCCTTGAAGGCCTCGTCGTCGGTCTTGCCGTCGGCGTACGACTTGACGATCGACACGAGCGTGTCCTGGCCGTGCTCGCGCACGAGGAAGTCGACCGCGCTGACGGCTTCCGAGTACGCCAGCCCGAACCCGGTGCCCGTTGGGAACTGCGCGGTCAGCCCATCGAGCGGGATCAGGTCGCCGGACGTAGCCGCCGCCTTCACTGCGGAGCGGTCGCTCGTGTCGTACCCGACGCTGAGATACACGGCCAGCCCCTCGTTCAGCCAGCGCGGCGGGAAGTGATACGGGTTGTCGACGGCCGTGTCGAACACGAGATGGATCAGTTCGTGGGGCACGACGTTCTCGACCCACGGGTCGTCGATCGACGAGGGCGCGATATCGGCGAAGAGGGTCCGGATCTCGCTGTCCGCCTGGCCGCCGACGTTCTCGCGCGTCCCCGGCCCGAGGGCGTCGTAGAAGGCGTCCCGGTCGGCGTAGATGAAGAAATCGACCGGTTCGGTCTCCGTGACGCCGAGCAGCTTGGCGGTCTCCTCGACCTCACGCTCGCCGATCCGCAGGGCACGCTCACCGAACGCCTGGTCGCCCTCGTACCAATGGACGCGCACGACGTCGCCGCGGAGCGTCTCCCAATCGAACCGATCGTCGGTGACGACGGTGCGGATCTCGGGACCGATCCGGGTGATGCCATCAGAGGTGATCCGCCAACGGACTCGGATGGGCGTGTTGGGCAGGATGTGCGCGTCGGGGCCACCGATCGTGTGCTGCAAAGTCGTCGCGCCGCCGGCAAAGGGGATGGTCACCTCGCTCACGAGCGGCGCAGGACTGTCGGCCGTCGTGACGAGCACCTCGATCCGGCCGACGGCGCCGGCGAGGGTGACCGGCTGCGACGCGACGAGCCCCGTGCCGAACGACCCATCGATCGACGGCCGGCCGAACTCGACGGTCGCCGCGCGGACCGGCGTCGCGCCGACGGCCAGCGTGCCGACCAATAGCGCGAGGATCGCGACCACCCGCACGCCGCGAGGACTGCGGCTCACGGCGCCTGCCATGCCAGCCCCGCGAGACGCATCGAGCCGAGCCCGTTCTGGCCCGCGCCGAGCAGGCCGGCCTTTGCCAGCGCCCAACCCGTGCCGTAGCTCATCGGGATCACCGGGACGTCCCGCTGGATGATGCCCTCCGCCTTGTCGAACGCCGCGCGGACGGCGGTCGGATCCGTGGTCGACCCGGCCTCCGCGAGGGCCGCGTCGAACTCCGGCGATGCCCAGTGCCCGTAGTTGTTGACCGAATCCGAGCGGAGCAACACGCCCAGGAAGTCGTTGCGGGCCGGATAGTCGGCCACCCACGAGAGGAACCACATCTGCGGCGGATCGGTGTCGAGCCGGTCGAAGTACTCGTCGAAGTCCATCGTCTCCTGGTCGATGCGGATGCCGAGCTCCCGCTCGAGCTCGGCCACGATCGCCTGGTCATACGGGCTGCCGCCGGTCACCAGGGTGACTCTCGGGAAGCCGCTGCCGGTTCGATAGCCCGCCGCGGCCAACAGCGCGCGGGCCCCCTCGGGGTCGTGCGCCGGCAGCGTGTCGCGCGCGGTCCGGTCGGGGATGCCGGGCGGGACCATCGAGGTCGCGACTGCGGCCGGATCGTCGACGGCAAGGCGCGCGATGCGCCGCCAATCGACGGCGGCGCCGAAGGCCTGTCGGACGCGAACGTCGTCGAACGGCGGCTTGGTCGTGTCGAAGCCGTAATAGTCGGTCGACATCGCTGGGACGACGAGGAGCCGCGGCCCGAGCGTGGCGTCGTAGGCGATCCAGCGCGCATCGGCGCTGTCGAGGGAGACGTAGTCGATGTCACCGGCCTCGAACCGATCGACCGGACTATCACCGCCGAGCCCGGTCACGAGCGTGATGGTCCGGATCGCCGGCGCCCCGGCCCAGTACCGCGGGTTCGCCTCGAGCACCATCTCCGAGGCGCCCTCCGAGACCAGCCGGTATCCCCCGCTGCCGACGAAGCCCTCGCTCGCGCTTAGCGCATCGGCGGCGTCGATCGTGGCGGGCACGACCGCGAAGGTGGGGCTCGCGACGATGGCCGGGAAGTCGGCGGCGGCCCGCTCGAAGTCGATGGTGACCGTGCGAGCACCGTCGTCCGGGCGCAGGCCGACGTCGCCGGTGCTCCCTTCCCCGTCCGCGTAGGCCGTCGCGCCCTGGACGTCGGCGAACAGCGAGACGAGCGGCGAAGGGTCGGCGGGATCGATCACCCGGAACCAGCTGCGCACGACGTCCGAGGCCCGGAGCGGCGTCCCGTCGCTGAACGTCAGGTTCGGCCGCAGGGTGAAGACGACCTGCCGGCCGTCGTCTTCGACCCGCCACGACTCCGCGAGTGCTGGTCGGAGCTCGAGTGACGCGTCGAAGGTGGTCAGGGTCTCGAACAGCTGGGCGATGATCGCCGGAGCTCTCGGCGTCCCCGGTGCGCGCCGGATCGAGATCGGCCGGGGCGCCCAACGCGATCCGCGCGGAACCCTCGGCGCGACCACCGATCGGCTGACCGCCGCAGGCGCCGACGAGCACGGCGAGGAACAGGAGGGACACCCGGCGGCGCATCGGGCGGAGTATACGGGCGGTTCCCGTCAGGCCCCTGAAGGAGGCGGTCCGCCGGTCGAAACGGCGCTCGGTTGCCCCGACCGGCGATACCCATGATGAGGCCCCGCAGGACTACACCGCCGGGGGAACGATGTGGGAACCGCGGGGCCTCTGACCGAATAACGAGGGATACGGCCGCTCGTTAGGGCTTTGGGGGCGGCGATTCATCGCGTTCTACGATGTCCCCATGACGCTGCGGGTCCGGAACACGCTTACACGTTCCGTCGAGACGGTCGAGCCGCTCGAACCGGGTCGCGTGCGTATGTACACATGCGGCCCGACCGTATACCGATTCGCCCACGTCGGGAACCTGCGGTCCAACCTGCTGGCCGACCTCATCCGACGCGTCCTCCTCTACCACGGCCTCGAGGTCTTCCACGTCAAGAACATCACGGACGTGGGTCACCTCCGGGAGGACCAGTTCGATCGCGGCGAGGACCGGATGCTCGTCCAGGCCGGGCTTGAGCACAAGACGACCGCCGAGATCGCCGATGCCTACGAGGCTGCGTTCCACGCCGATGAGGCCCTCGTTAACATCCTGCCTGCGCACGTCTTCCCGCGCGCTACCGACCACATCCCGGAGATGGTCGAGCTCGCCGAGGCGCTCGAGGACCGCGGCATGGCGTACGCGACCGATGCGCGGAACGTCTACTACGCCGTCGGCGCGTTCGCCGACTACGGCCGGTTGTCCGGGAACTCGCTCGACGATCTGCGCGCCGGGCATCGCGGCGAGGTGGAACCGGACAAGCGCGATCCGGCTGATTTCGCCCTGTGGAAGGCCGCGGGTCCTCGCCGATCCCTGAAATGGCCCACGACCCGCTGGGGGGATGGCTTCCCCGGCTGGCACCTGGAATGCTCGGCGATGGCCCGCCGCTATCTCGGCGACCGGTTCGACTTGCACACCGGCGGCATCGACAACATCTTCCCGCACCACGAGGACGAGATCGCCCAGTCGGCACCGCTGGTCGGCGGGCCGCCGGCGCGCATCTGGGTCCATGGCGAGCACCTGCTGATGGCGGGCCGCAAGATGGCGAAGTCGGCGGGGAACTTCCAGCGTGTGACCGAGCTCGCCGACGAGGGCATCGACCCCCTCGCCTTCCGCTACCTCGTTTTGACCTCCCGGTATCGGCACAAGCTCGACTACTCCGACGACTCGATCTCTGGCGCGGCCGCGGCATTGGCGTCGCTTCGCGCCCGGCTGGCCGCGCTGGGTCCGCCTCCAGCATCTGGGCCGTGGGCGGCTCCGCCCGTCCTCATCGCCGGCGCCGCGGGCGATCGACCCGAGGGCACGGCAACGGGACCCGCCGCCTTCGGTGGCGGCGACCTCACGATCACCGACCGCGCACACGAGCCGGTCGCCCCGCTCTCCTCCGAGGGGCGCACGCTGCATGACCGTTTCGTGGCTGCGCTCGACGACGACCTCGACCTTCCGGCTGCGCTCGTCACGGTCCGCGAGATCCTTCGCGCCGATCTGCCGGAGGACGAGCGGCGGTGGCTGGTGCTCGATGCCGATGCCGTCCTCGGTCTCGACCTCCATCGAGCCTGGGATGCGGCGGACGGCGAGGAGGACGTCCCAGAGGCGATCGAGGCGTTGCTTCGAGAACGCGACGAGGCGCGGGCCGCGCGCGATTACGCCCGGGCCGACGCGCTACGGGACGAGATCGCCGCCGCCGGTTTCGACGTCGTCGACGCTCCGGAGGGCTCGAGTGTCCGGCGTCGGCGCTAGAAGCCTCCCCACCAGAAGCGGACGTTCCGGCGGTCATCGCGCTTCCATTCGATCGCGGCGCGTGCGAGGTCGCGCCAGGCGTCCTCCTCGGTCTCGCCGACGCCCTCGAGGCGCGTGGGCTCCGCGTCCACGAGGCCGGTCGCGACGACCCGGAACGGCGGCCCGTCGCTCACCTCCTCGATGAGTATCCCGACCCCGAGCAGCTTCGCGAGCTTGGCGATCGCCTCGGGACCCGGCGGCGGGATCGCGTCGTCGGTCATCGCCGGGCTCCCTCGCTGACGAGCAGATCGCGGCGCGATCCGAACCGATCGATGATGCGGTAGAAGTTGCGCTTCGACTGGCGCGCCCGGTCCTCTTCGGGGAGGCTGGCCCAGCCGCGGTGCTCGTGCCGCGTCGCCGGCACATCGGCGACACGGACTGCTCGGCGCGGCTCCTCCCCTTCCCCGGCATCGCGGAGGACGAGGCTCCACCAGATGTCGAGGTTGCGGTAGAACCGGAAGCGCTCATCCAGCGGGCCGCGGCCGGCGGCGTCCTCCCGGCGGAACGCGAGCAGATAGCCCTCGATCGCGTCGACGTCTCCGGGTGGCGCATCCTCGAATGTCCGGAGGTCGGCGGACGTGATGCCCCAGGCGCCGGCGACCGCCACACTCGGGTCGTCCAACGCTCTGATGAGCGGCGTGATCACGTCACCGCTCGGCTCGACGCTCGTGTCCATGAGGACGACGACCTGCCCGGTCGCCCGTCGAATGCCGACGTTCGTCGCAGCGCCATGACCCAGGCGCTCGCTCGTCCAGATGATCTCGAGGTCGTCGGCCGCGCGTCCCTCCAAGGCCGCCGACTGCTCGTCGGACGGCCCATCCGCGACGACCACGACGGACGTCCCGTCCGGCGAGGTCGATCGCAGCGAGTTGACGGCATCGCTCGAGATCCTCCGGCCAGTCGGTCGCGAGGACGATGACGGTCGCGAGTCCGCTGGCTGGCTCTTCGAGGCGGGACGGCACGTTCCGTGAGGCGCCGTAGCGGACTCGAGCGCCCTCCTCGACGTCTGGCGGCGCGGCGGGCGACAGGGCGAAGTCGGTCCCCCGATCGACGACCGTCCAACCGGCCGCCTCGATCTCCGCCCGGAGTCGGTCGGCCGTGGCCCAGTCGCGTTCGGCACGCGCCTTTGCGCGCTCGTGCGCGGCCGTCAGGACCTCGTCCGGGATCCGCGGCCGCGTCACTCGTCAGCTGCTGCGGCGCGCCAGCGTGATGTAGTAGAGCAGCGTCAGGATCGACGTGACCGCCGCTGCGAGGTACGTCAGGGCGGCGGCCGTCAACATCGACCTCGCGCCCGAGCGCTCCTGCGGCGTCGTGATGATGCCCGTCGACTCGAGCATCGACAGCGCCTTCTGGCTTGCCTGGATCTCGACCGGCAGTGTCGCGAGCATGAACAGCACCGCGATCCCGAAGATCAGGATGCCGAGCGTGAACAGACCCGTGAGGTTGAAGAACAACCCGCCGAGGATGAACAGATACGCGAACTGGGGGCCGATGGTGGCGGCCGGGACGAGCACTGACCGGATCCGCATCCACGCGCTGCCTTCGGCGAGCTGCGCCGCGTGGCCGACCTCATGGGCCGAGATCGCCATCGATGCCACCGACGGCCGTGTCGCGACGGCCTGCGAGAGCGACAGAGACCGGTCGCGCGGATCGAAGTGGTCCGACAGCTGGCCTTGTACGACCTGGATGGCGGTGATGGCTTGTTGTCCTGTGCCGTTCCCGAAACGCGCGCGATCGCGAAGGACCTCCGCGACCTGGGCGCCGTTCAACACGGCCTGGTTCGGGACGCGATCCCATTTCCCATAGGTCGATCGGATGTAGAGCTGGGCGCCGCCCGAGATGACGAGCGTCGCGACGATCAGGACGATGTAGAGGGGGTCGAAGAGGAAGAACACGTGTTGGTGCTCCGAAGTGCGTAGCGGTCGCCACATACGGTGGCGGTGAGAACATCCTAGGACAGGATCGGTGATGGCTCGATGAAGCCATCATCAAGAAGAACGAACGATTCGACTCACCCCGCGCCATTTGGGTAGTCACCATCAGAGACCCGGCATAAGGAGGGAGCCATGCGAGCTGCACGGATCGGGGCGATCATCGGGATCCTGGGGGCGCTCGTCGCGGCTCCATCGGTCTCCGCCGGACCGCCCACGGCGACGACGATCTCGATCCACGTGGTCTTTGACGACGCCGAGACGTTCACTACCACGGGCGGTCTGCTGTGCGACTCTGGGACTGCGGTCTCGGACCCGTTCTTCCAGACGTTCGGTGGTCGCAAGAACAACGGTGTCTTCACGTTCCACCTGGTCAAGACGCTCACCTGCGACGACGGGAGCGGGACCTTCAAGCTCCTCGTCGACGCTTCGGCGCCGCGGGACTTCGGGGGGACCATCGGTGGTTTCGCGGCGGGCCAAGGCACCGGCGACTATGTCGGCCTACATGGTGGCGGCCACCTCGTCGGCATCTTCTTCGACGGCGGCCTCGACGACCTGTACACAGGTCAGCTGACCATCGCCCCATAGCGACCTAGGAAGGTGGCTGCTCGCCGGCGGCCACCTTCCCCACGATCCAGCGGATGCCGTCCTCCCAGGAATCGGCGCTCGGCTCGAGGCCTCGGCGCTCGGCTTCCGCTTCCCACGCATCGCACCACCGACCGACGGCGAAGGCCGGCACCTGCATCGCGAGCAGGCGCGCCTTCGTCAGGATCCGGAGCGCGGTCTCGAGTCGCGCGGGCTCGTCGGACATGCGCGCGATGGTACGTCGGGCGAGTACGCTCGATTGCCATGAATACCGTTGACGTCCTGATGTACGGCCAGCGCACCGTCCGCTCGACGATCGACCGTTACACGCCCGATGACTGGGGCCGCATAGCCCTGGGTGTCTGGACCGCCAAGGACCTGCTCGGCCATCTCGGCGCCTTCGAGGTCCGCTTCGCCGATGTGCTCGCCGGCTTCGCCGGCGCGCCGCTCGAGAGCGACCTCATGTCGGCCGATCCGCGGACGTTCAACGACGATCAGGCAGCCATACGCAAGGACTGGCCGCTCGCACAGGTGATGGACGAATTCCTCGCCGCGCACGACCGGGTGATGCGCCATGCGAAGGCCATCTCCGCGGGGACCTGGCGCGAGGTCGGGACGATCCCGTGGTACGGATCCGAGTACTCGCTCGATGATCTTGTCGTGTACCAGATGTATGGGCACAAGCGCGAGCACGACCCGCAGCTGGGTGCCGTGCTCGAGCAGCGCTAGGCGGCGCGCTCCCGCTCGATCTTCGACAGCGCCTCGAGGATCGCGGCGATGACCTCCGTGGTCGGGGCGGCCGGCAGGTCGAGCCGCACCGTCGCCGACTCGGCCATCATCGGGTTGTACGTGCCGGCCCGACCGGCGAGGTCGCGGAAGTCGGTCCGGACGAGCACGATCGCCTTCTTCGTCCCGTACCCATAGCCGACCTCCCAGCACGTGCCGGAGTCGGGATCCGGCCCGTCCATGATCGCGACAAGCCCATCGGCCCAGTCGATGCCACCGACATCGGTGGCGAAGATGCCGGGCGCGTCCTTGCCGGGCTCCTGCTCCTGCGGCAGGAAGATCTCGTGGCCGGCGGCGCGCAGGGCTGCGACCACCTCGGCGTTCCAGGTGCGCTCGGGCGTCGTGAAGAGCGGGCCGGCGAAGTACAGCTTCATGCGGCGAGTATCGCCGAGCGGAACGCGTTACTGCGCGGGCGGTGCGAAGGTGACGCGTATGCGCTGCTCCGTCGATCGGTCGTCGCCGATCCGGAAGACGAGGGTGTTCTCGCCCTGGTCGAGACGGACGGCGATCGCCCAGTGGCCGGTACTATCCACAGCCGCGTGCTGATCCGGGAACAGGCTTATGTCGCGTGTGATCGTCAGACCGGGAGGTGCCAAGCCGATGACGGTCACCTCCTGGGTCGCGACCTCGTCGCCATCGTGCGGGGTTTGGATGGTCATTCCGACGATCGGCGGCGACGGCATCGGGGTCGCGCCGGGCGCCAGCGATACGGCGCCCGGAGATCCGCCGACCGACTGCGTATCGGTCTGGCCGCTCTGGGATCGCGTCAGGAGCCCGTAGCCGACGAGTCCTGCCGCGATGATCAGGGCCCCGAGGATGATCGATCCGCTCAGCGAACGGCGCTTCTCGGGCTCGGGAGCGAGCCCACGTCGTGAAGGTCTAACGTCGTCCATGGTCGATCCATCGGACAGCTGGTCATCTCCCATGGAGGTCTCCGCTGACCCTCCGGCGAGCGCGTCGACATCAAAGCCGCATTTCCCGCAGTACCGCATGCCATCGGCTAGGGCGGTCCCGCAGCGCGGACAGAAGCGGAAACCTTGGTCAGCCATTGGGCGATCGACTCCGACCGTAGTGTCGCGGCCCAGACTACGCGCGGAGGGTCGTCGAGGCCTCAGGAATCGTTGAGTCGCCCTCGCAAAAAGGCCACGGTTCGATCGAATGCAAGGTCGGCTGCCTGCGGGCGATACGCGTCGCGCGATGGCTCGGCGAACCAGTGCCCGGTACCCGGGTATCGATAGGTAGTGATCTCCCGATCCGACTTGCGATAGGCCTCTTCCAGCTTGCGGATGTCGTCCTCCGAGGTGAACGGATCCTCTTCGGCGAAGTGGCCCAGCAGCGGAGCGGTGGCGTCCGCGATGAACGGTGCGTAGTACGTGCCGTAGTAGGCGACCGTGGCACGGGCTCGCTCGCGCACGGACGGCGCCCAGATGGCGTATGCCGCGCCGAAGGACCAGCCCAACACACCGATCGGTGCGTCGGGACCGAGCTCGTCGGCGAGGCGGTCGATGGCCGCCCACGCGACATCACCCGCGATGCCGTTGTCGCCCTCATTCGACAGCCGCTCTGCCTCCTGAGGCTCGGTCGCGACCTGGCCGCGGAACATGTCGGGCGCGATGACCGCGAAGCCGGCATCGGCCAGCCGATCGGCGTACGTGATCACGTCGTCATTGAGACCCCACCAGGCGTGCAAAACGACGACGCCGGCACGGGCACCATCGGGGATCCGCAAGTAGGCGCGGGCGGTCTCATCGCCGACGGTCAGCTGCTCGAAGTCAGGCAAGTCGAAAACTCCTCTCGATCGGAGGTCAGCAAGTCGGTCACGTTCGCCCAATGGTGGCACGCAGGTCGGGAATGCGGTCCAACGCCTCGACCCGGATGCCCGGGACGCATGACCCTGTCGGCTCGGGACCATTGGGCCGGTTGAATGCGCCACTTCCCGCCGTAGGTTGGGAAGGTCGGAAACCCCGCGCCTCGCGGCCGCGGTTTCCGGGACGGGCATCCGGGGGAGGATTTCGCGCTCGTCCTGCACCACTGCCATCGGCAGGGAGGATCCCTTGTGAAGAGACGAGCAGGCCTTGGCGTTGCCTTGGGAGTCGTGGCTTCCATGGCTTTCGCAGGAGGCACCCTGGCCTTCACCGGGCCGACCAACGGAAGCTTCGAAACCGGGACGTACTCGGACAATGGAAGCGGTTTCCAGCAGCTCGATGCGCCGGATAGCAGCATCGAGGGCTGGACCGTCGACGCAGGTAGCGTCGACCGGGTCGGCATCTACTGGCTCGCGCCGGACGGTGACTTGAGCATCGACATGAGCGGCGCAGATGCGGGCACGCTCAGCCAGACGTTCGACACGACGATCGGCAACACCTACACAGTCGCGTTCCTTCTGTCCGGGAACCCGGCAGGACCGCCATCGATCAAGACGCTCGAAGTCAGCGCCACCGGCGGGACGGTGGGCCTGTACAGCCATGACACGACCGGCACGGCTCTCACGACGATGGTCTGGACGCCGGAGACCTATTCGTTCCTGGCGACGAGCGCCAGCACGACGCTCACGTTCGTCAGCACGACCGCCGGCCCATTCGGCCCGGCCATCGACAACGTCGTCGTGACCGAGTTCGTCCCGACCAAGGACGACTGCAAGAACGGTGGCTGGCAGTCGATGATCGACAACGCCGGCAACAGCTTCAAGAATCAGGGCGACTGCGTCAGCTACTTCGCGACGAAGGGCAAGAACCTGGGTGCTGTGCCGCCGGCTGTGACGGCCGACGCCAACGCCTTGGCGGCTGATTCGTCGACCGCTGCGGTGAAGCACTCGACGAAGCAGGCGGACAAGGCGTCCGCCAGGAGCGAGCGCCACGCCGCGACGACCAAGACCACGAGCCACGCGGAGAAGACCAAGGCCAAGAGCCACGGCCACGCGCACACGTCGGGGTCGAAGAAGCCCAAGTAGTCGTCTGATCCCCGATACAGGTCGACCCCTTCGGATCCATCCGAAGGGGTCGTTCGAAATCAGTCGCTGGCGGCGGCCCCATCGAAGCTCCCACCATCCGAGCGAAACCAGATCTACTGGACGGCGACCTGGATCAGCCCGTTGACCGCTGCCGCGACCGACACATGGTCATCACCGGCGAGGGTGTCGATCGTGAGCCGATCGAGCGCGGGGTCCGCGTGCGCGACCCTGACCGAGGCCGCCAGGCCGTCGACCTCGACCGCGCCGGCGTTCTCGGTAGCCTCGATCGTGTCGACGGCGGCAGTGCCCTCGACCTGGACTGAGTCGTTGGCGCCGTCGGCGGTGGTGCCGCGGATAAGGCTCGCTAGGTCGACCGTAACGTCGGTCAGACCCGTGCCGGCCAGGTCGTCGATCGTGACGCTGTCAATCCCGCCGAGCGTGTTGACGTCGAGCGCCTCGATGTCATTGAGATCCATCACGATATTGCCGGTGTTGCGCGTGAACCGCACCCGGCGGCCATTGGGCGTCGCCGCGAAGATCTCGTTGCCGCCCGCCCCGTTGAACACGTGAGTGTCGAATCCGGACCCGCCCTCGACGGTGTCGTTGCCGTCACCCGGGTCCCACACGAAGGTGTCGTTGCCGTTGCCAAGGAAGGCCGTGTCGGCGCCGCCGTTGCCGTCGACGAAGTCGTTGCCGCGGCCGCCGAAGAAGAGCTCGTTGCCACTGCCGCCGAGGAGGATGTCATCGCCGACTCCGCCCTCGACGATGGTCGGCCGGGCCGTTGTGAATGCGCCGTTGGCGGTGTCGAGCTGGACGAAATCGTTGCCCCGGCCTGCATCGACAACGATGGACGCGAAGCGGCTGGTGTCGAATGTATCGTCGGCCGATCCGTCGGCATCGACGTCGAGCTCGAGCTGGTTCGGGTCCGTCGCATCGAGGCGCAGAGCGATCTGGTCCGCGAACGGGCTACCCGCGACGCGGAGCGTACCGTCCACGAGCCTCGCCCTGACGGTCGGCGCTGCGGTCACGGCTGGCACCGCGATCAACGTCGACACCGTCGCCAGGGCGGTCGCCATCACCAATGTCGTTCGAGTCATGTCATCTCCTGCCGCCATCCGTGGTCTCTCGTCGGCCGGAAAAATGGTCGGTAGGGATGACGTTGCGAAGCCACTACGCAAGGCGGGTCGCCGTCGGATTTTCGTTATGCGCCAGGCTACGGGGTCGTCGCGCCGATCTTTTGCATGACGTCGAGGATCGGCTGCTGGCTGACCTGGAGAAAGCCGTCCCGCGGCCGGTCGAGGTCGACGACGAGCGTCAGCACGGCGCCCAGCGTGAACGCGAGCACGATGGCGCTGAGGACCCCTCGCCGAAGCGTCAGACCCGCGCTGTAGCCCACCATCCCGAGCGTCAGTGCGCTCCCCCCGAGCAGGAGGAGCAGGATGGTCTCGGGCACGCGCGCGTAGATCCCGGCGACGACGCGCGACTCGTGCAGGTCTATGACCTCGTTCAGTGACTCGATGTACAAGGCGACGAGATCGCCCTGGTCGGTCGTGCGGGCCAGCTCCTCGGTGATCGCCCACATCTCGTTCTGTAGCACGACGGACCGCTCGATGTTCGCCTGCAGTTTCGTCGGGTCGTTGGTCGCGATGCGAAGCGGCGCGTACTCGCGCAGACGATCGCGGATCTCGGTCTTCGTAGGCTCCGGCAAGTAGCCCGCGCGGAGATACGTCGTTCCTATCGCGTTCGCCTCCTGCAGGACCAGACCACGTCGGGCATCGAAGCGATCGGCGGCCATGCTCATCGTCACGGCGAGGAGGAACGCGATCAGCGCGAGGATCGAGCCCACGAGGACGCCCGTCGCCTCCTGCTCGCCCGGTGTACGCACCTGCCACCAGCGCCCGAGGCGGAAACCGCCCTCATAGAAGATGAGCGTCACGACCACGATCAGGAGGAAAACGCCGGGGATCGGCAATCGATCGAGGAGCTGGAGATTGCCCATAGTCGTCCTTCACGATGACGGCGGGATCGACCGAGGTTCGTGACGCGTCGGCGCAGGGTACCCCCGGCGTCGTGCGCCAGCGTCCCGAGATCCTGCTCCTTTACAGCAGCCGCGCCGGACCGGCAGCCCGCGTTTACCGTAGGGCCATGAACCGGATCGTCTACCTGATCAACTGCTCACTCGATGGCTACATCGAGACCCCCGACCACTCCCTTGACTGGACCAGCGTTGACGAAGAGGTCCTCGGGTGGTTCAACGATCAGGTCCGGCAGGCCGGCGCCTTCCTGTACGGCACCCGGATGTACGAGACGATGGCCGCGTATTGGCCTACCGGTGAGTCGGATCCCCAGTCCACTCCGGCGATGCGCGAGTTCGCGCGGATCTGGAACGCGCGGCCCAAGATCGTGTTCTCGGGGACGCTCGAATCCGTCGTCGAGGGATGCCGCCTCGTGCGCGGCGATATCGACGACGAGGTTGCGACGCTCCGCGAGCTCGACGGCGAGCTCCAGGTTGCCGGCGCCGAGCTCGCCGCATCGTTCTTCGAGCGTGGGCTGGTCGATCAGGTGCGGCTCGTCGTCCACCCGGTCGCACTTCGCCGCGGGACGCCCGTGTTCGCGGAGCGCCTCGGGCGCATCGCCATGCGCCGCGTCGAGACGCGGACCTTCGCCAACGGCGCCATCTACCTAGGCTATGGAGTCGTCAGATAGGCCGCGGGCTGAACGAGCGGGGTCGACCGCTTTGCTGTCCCGCCCCGGTCCCTTCGGGCGCCTGATCGTCGGTTCTCCGCACGCCATCCTCGTCCGAGGATCCCTCGTCGAGTGACCGGCCGGCCGCATCAGGACTGGTCGTGTCGGCCACATTGACCGGCCGGAACGCCCATGGTCGGCTTAGCCCGTCGAACGCGGCTGAAGGTGCCCAGCGGTGAGTCAACCGGGACCCGTCCCGGGCGATGCCGCGTCGCCTGGCCTCGGATCGCTGGAAGGAGGAGGGCCAGGGTCGGTCAACTGCCATCGTCAGCGCGACACAGCCTCCTGGACGGAGGGATGCGCGCCTTCGACGGTGATCCCCGGCAGATACGCCACCGTCCCTGGCGGGGGTCTCAGTCGGAACCCACAAGGCATCGAAAAGACTGAGGAGACGAACCCGATGAGCGAACAGCAGGCTCACCAGACCCTGGCGGCGTTCGTCGTCGACAACGGCGATGCGGCGCGGCGCCTCCTGGAGGCGGTCCAGCGCGTCGACCAAGTGGACGGCAACGTGCAGATCGTCGACGCCGCAGTCGTGGATCGGACCCGCTTCGGCCGGGTAAAAGTCCATCAGACGACTGATCGTGGGGCCATGAAGACAGGTGTCCGCGTCGGCACCCTCGGTGTGCTCGCCGGGGCGATCATCGCCGGACCGGCGGGTGCCGTCGCCATGGGTGCGGCCGGCGGCATCCTCGGGGGCCTGCGCGGCGGCATCCACGACACCGGCATCGACGACAAGTTCATGCGAGAGGTCTCCAAGGAGATCGAAAAGAAGAAGAGCGCCCTATTCGTCCTGTACGAGGGCAGCTGGGCTGCGTCGATCGGGCTCGTCGAGCAGGCGATCATCGACGAGCACGCGCTGCTGTTCAACAGCACGCTGCCGGCCGAGAAGGCCGCCGCGCTGCAGGCCCTCGTCGAGCCGGCCGTCGAGGTGCTGGGCGGCGAGGAGGTCGTCGCGGATTACGAGCTCGAGGTCGAAGAGGCCGCCGAAGAACCTGGTGCCGCCGAGACAGCGGCACCCACCGAGGCAGCAGCGCCAGTCGCCGTTGCCGCGACCGCAGCGGCCCGAGGCGACGACCTCATGCAGCTGGTAGGTGTAGGTCCCAAGGCGGCCGCGGCCATGACCGCGGGCGGCATCACGAGCTACGCGGCGCTGGCGCAGGCCAACGAGCCGCAGCTCCGCCATATGCTCCATGAGGCCGACATGGTTCCTCCGGGGAACGTGGCGAGCTGGCCGATGCAGGCCACCTATGCCGAGAAAGGCGACTGGCAGGGCCTGATGAAGTACAACGCGCAGGCCACCAAGTCGAGGCCGGCGCCCCAGCGTGCCGCGACGGCCGTCGCAGAGCCATCCGACGACCTCACCCAGATCAGCGGCATCGGTCCGCGAATCTCCTCGATCCTGAACGAGGGTGGCATCACCAATTATGGGCAGCTGGAGCACGCGAACTCCGGCGATCTGCGCCAGATCATCGCCACCGGCGGTGCGCTGCCGCCGTCGAGCCTGGAGAGCTGGCCGACGCAGGCCTCCTACGCGGCACGTGGCGACTGGTCGGGCCTCGCGACGTACAACCGCAGCCACCACTGAACATCGCGCGGTCCGTGCTCGAGCCGCAGGGCTCGGGCGCGGGTCGTGTGACGACCGGTCGATCGTCACACTGGTGGCACCGAAGGCGTGCCGCCAGAAAGTCTGGGCGCCGCCACGGATGGCGCCCCCGGACGGTCCCTGGGGAACGGGCGTCACATGATGCTCTCGTGTGGTACGCGCGATCTGCCTGACGCCGAGCCTCGTCGTTCCGCCGCCAGACGCCTAGCCAAAATCCCGCTGACTCACCCAAAAGCCCGACGCCCGGTATCTACCATGTGAGGCCGGATCCAGGGCGGATTGGGCCTTCGGTTGATACGGGAGGCTTGGATGACGGTCCAGGCACTGCGCCGAGGACGCCCCGAGGTGCTGGCCGAACTGCTCGACCGGTACGGCCGGGACATGCAGGCCGTCGCCTACCTCATCGTCCGCGACCGGGCCGCCGCAGAGGACATCGTGGCCGACAGCCTGCTCGCGGCCCTCGACCACGGTCGGAGTCTCCGCGACGACGATGCCCTGCGACCGTGGTTGCTCCGGATCGCCACCAACAAGGCGCTTCGATATCGCCAGCGCGCCGCCCACGTCGTCGAGCTCCAGGTCGTCGAGGGGGCCGTCGCCGAGCCTAGGGGACCGACCGTCGACGACTCGTTGGCGCTCTGGCAGGCCGTCCGCGACCTGCCGCCGCGGATGCGTGCCGCGGTCGGCCTGCGCTACTACCTCGACTTGCCGGTCGAGACGGTGGCGGAGGTGCTCCAGGTCAGCCCGAACACCATCAAGACCGAACTGAAGTCGGCCCTCACGCACCTGCGGACGGCCCTCGCCGACGAACCGATGCCCGTCGCGGAGGTGCGACATGCCTGAGCTCGACGACGCCGCGCTCGAACGTCGCCTCCGCGGGGTCCTGAAGGAGCACCTGGGCGCGCTGCCGCTCGACCTCACGGTCGACGCTCTTGATCGCCGCCGGGAGGCCAGGGGCGTTGCCGGACGATTCGGCCGGGGTCGAGGCATGACGCTGCTTGCGGCGGCAGCCCTGTTGCTCGTCGGCGGGGCGTTGGCGGCGGGCTCCGGCCTCCTGCGGCTGCCGTCCGTCGTCCCGCCCGTGCCTGCCCCATCGGTCGTTGCGATCGCCACGGCATCGCCAGATGCGACGTTCCCGAGCCCGAGCGAATCGGCGGGACCATCGGCAGCGCCGACGGCCGAACCCGTCACCGCGTGGAGTGAGGCGAGTCTGAAGGAGGACTGGCCCGCGCCCGTCCGCCCCGAGCCCGCCGGCGGCGCGAGCGTCCAGCCGATGCCGTTCACCTACCTCGATCCCACCGGCGACACCGGATCTGACACCGACCCCTGGGTCGACATCCACGGGGTGATGGCCGACACCAGCGGCGCGGACCTCAAACTCGTCTCGAACAAACCGCCGGTCGTGGATCCCACCGAACGATGGATCGCGTATGGCGTCGTCATCGATGACGATCGCGACGGCGTGCCCGACTGGCGATACGGGATCGACAACACGCCCGCGTCTGATGGTCCGCCCTACCGAGTGTGGCGGACGAACCTTCACACCGGCCACACGGATGCCGGCCGAGTAATTGATACGAATCCACGGATCCCGGTCGTTTTGAACAGGGGCCACGAGGACTCCACGCTCGATGCCTTCCAGGCCTCGTACCCAAGCTCGTCCCCATACGGATCGGATGCGAGCTTCGGGTTTGGCGGCTCCCCCTCAGTGGCGGTGCCGGACGACGAGCCGATGCCTTCGGGCGGAAAGCATGTCGCGTGGGGGATCGAGCTGGACATGCCCTTCTACACGTGGGCGTCCGTGATCGTGAATGGCCGGGTCGTGGCCACCGACTTCGCCCCCGATGCCGGCTGGCTCGTCGCCACCCGCGGTGCGAAGCCGGGCGGCACGTTCTTGCTCGGGGATCCATTCCCGATTCATCTCTCGATGACCGTCCCGGACGGCTGGCACACCGGCGGACGCGGCGACCTGACCCAGGACTCATGGAACTCCGGCCTCACGTTCGCGATCGTCGACAAGGACGCTAGGGCCTGCGCGGAGCAGGGCACGATCGAGCGGCTGGTCGGTCCCGGCGTCGACGATCTCGTGACATTTCTCGCGGGTCTGCCGTCGATCGACATCTCGCAGAACAAGGACGTCACGCTCGATGGCGATCGCGGGACATACCTCGAGTTCAACCAGAAGGGCGGCACGGAACAAGGATGCGCCTTGGGAAGGAACTACCCCCTCCCCCTGTGGAACGGAGAGGGGTACCACCAGGTGTGGATCCTCGACGTCGATGGCGTTCGCCTGGTGATCGACGCGTTCTCACCTCTGGCATCCTCCGAGACCGTCAAATCCGAGCTCCGCCAGATGGTCGAGTCGATTCACTTCGAACCCTGATCGGTTCGTCGCGGCATCCGACGCCGACGCGCGACCGATGGCCCGAGGTCATGCGCTTGCAGACCGTTCCGGCCGCCAGACGACGCGGTCGAAAAGGTCCGCGAACAGCTGCAGCGGCGCTGGAAGGCTCGGCTCCACGGCGACCTCGACTTACCTCTCGGGACCTCGACGGACGGCGACAGGCCAGAATGTCGCTCGGGGACGAGCTGGCCACCGCGACGCCGGAGGCGATCCAGCAGATCATCGCCTGCTCGTGGCGCGCGTCGAGACGGCCGACCGTCAGGTGGTCGGCTGGTTGCCGACCGGACCGGCTGAGCCGTTCTTCGACTCCGCGTTGCTGTCACCGTGGCGCCCCCGGACGGATTCGAACCGCCGACGCAGGCCTTAGGACGGCCTCGCTCTATCCACTGAGCTACGGGGGCGCGGCCGACATCGTACTCCGAGGCTGGTCGGGAACCGCCACGCACGTCGCGTCGTCAACACAACCAAGCCGCCGTGCCTCCCTGCGGCGGCTTGTCACTTTCCGGCTCTGAGGCGAGGCCGACCTACAATCACCCACGCCATGGCCGACGCTCCCCTCCCCGACCTCGTCCTGTACGGCCGCCCCGGCTGCGGCCTGTGTGACGAGGCTCGTGATCTCCTCCATGCGCTCCTCGACGAGCGCTCGAGCCACGGCTTCCCGACGCCGGTGATGATCGAGGTCGACATCGAGTCGGACCCCGATCTCGAGCGCACCCTGTTCGACCGCATCCCCGTCGTCGAGCTCGCGGACCGGCGCCTGGAGCTCGCCACGAGCGCAGCCAAGCTCCGCCGACTGCTCAGCGATGTCCTCGACGGGAGCGCGGCGACGACCCCGGCATGACCTCCGGCACCGACCTCACCATCCTCGTCGCGCTGGCGGCCGGCCTGATCAGCTTCCTCTCGCCGTGCGTGCTGCCGCTCGTCCCGGCGTACCTCGGGCAGCTGAGTGCGATCGCCGTGGCGGGCGCGGGGATCGTCCGAGCCGGTCGATGGCTCGCCGTTCGGCACGCCATCGCATTCGTGTTCGGGTTCACGGCAGTGTTCTCGCTCCTCGGTCTGACCGCCACGTACCTGGCATCGGGGCTGGTCGATATCCTGCCCGCGCTCCGCACCATCGGTGGTGTGATCCTCATCGTGATGGGGCTGAGCCTGGCCGGGATCCTCCGCATCCCCGCCCTCGAACGGACGTGGCGACCGCTCGATGCGGGCGCCGCCGGCAGTCTCGCCACGACGACCGGCTCGATCGCCCTGTCGACCGGCGGCCCGAACACATCGCCGAGCTTCGGCGATCGGATGGGTGGCGCGCTCGTCGGCTCGAATGGCGGCCTGCTCGCGTCCCTCGGGCTCGGCGCGATCTTCGCCATCGGCTGGACCCCGTGCATCGGCATCATCCTCGGCGGGATCCTGACGATGGCCGCGACGAGCGGCACGGTCGCCCAGGGAACGCTGCTGCTGGTCGCGTACTGCATCGGCCTCGGTGTGCCATTCCTACTGATCGCGCTCGCCTATGACCGCGCCCCGACCCTCATCAGCCCGCTCCTCCGCCACGGGCGGACCGTATCGCTCATCGGCGGGCTGCTCGTTTCGGCGATCGGCGTCGCGATGGTGCTCGACCTGCTGCGCCTGATGCCGCGCTACTTCCAGTTCCTGACGGCGATCTGATCGGGTGACGGGCGAGACACAGCGGGCTGACGAGCGGCCCGCGTTCACGCATCAGCGCCGACGACACGGCCTCATCGGTCCGTTCAGTGGCCGACAACTCCTGATCGGTGCGATCGCCGTGCTCGTCATCGCGGTCGTCGGGATCGCTGTGACGACCCCCCTCGGCAATACGGCCAACCAGCCCGATCTGGTCGACCCGCTGGCGACGCCGTTCATCATCGGTGAGGCGCCGCCCGAGGGCCTCAAGGCCGGGCAGCTTGCGCCCGAGATGACCATCGACCTAGAAGACGGCGGCACGTACCAGCTGACCGACCTCGACGGCAATCCCGTGACCCTCGAGTCGCTACGCGGCAAGGTCGTCTGGCTCAATTTCTTCGCGTCATGGTGTCCACCGTGCCAGCAGGAGACACCGATCCTGCGGACCCTCGCCGACACGTACCGCGACCGCGGGCTCGAGGTCGTTGGCATCAGCGTCCAGGAGACGACGCCGTCCGACGTCAAGGCGTACGCCGCTCGTTATCGACTGCGCTACCCGATCGGGTTCGATGGCTCCGGCCACATCCTCCGGGAATACCGGGTCTTCGCCCTGCCGACCCAATTCTTCATCGACACGCAATGGCGTGATCCAGCAGGTCGTGCTCGGCCCGGTCGACGAGCAGGGTGCGCGGGCGCTCATCGAATCGATGCTGCCCGCCACCGCGTCGGTCGAGGCGCCGGCGGCGTCCTAGATCGGCACGTACTTGAAGCGGTCGCGGTCGCGTTCGATGCGGCCGATCGGGTGCTCGGCCTCGTGGGACAGGACGATGACCCAGTCCTCATCGACGGCCTGGCCGAAGAGCTCGGCCTTTTGCTCGACGGAGTCGAGCGGGAAGTCGTCGAAGGCCGTCACCCAGCGCGGATTGGCCGCCCAAGGGCGCATGAAGAGGTCGCCGAAGAACACCAGGGTCCGCGCGCCATCGCCGCCCCCCTTCGCCAGGATGGCTTGGTGCCCCGAGGAATGGCCGCCAGTCGGGATCACCGATACACCCGGGACTAGCTCGGTCTCGCCGTCCGCTTTGCCTTGCTCGCCCCAGGCCTTGACCAGTTCCAGCTCCGGCTGCACGTACGAGGCGACGAGCCGGGGATTGTCGCCGAGCGCGATGTCCCATTCCGCCTTCTGGGCCACGATCGTGGCATGCGGAAACGCCTTCTCGCCGTCAGCTCGAAGTAGGCCGCCCGCGTGGTCGAAATGCAGGTGGCTCAGGGCGACGTAGTCGACGGTCTCGGGGAGGAAGCCGGCCTTATCGAGGGCCGGCAGAATGGCCGGCCCGTCATACGCCCGCATCGCCCGCGTCTTCTCATCGACGCGCTCACCGATGCCGGTCTCCACCAGGACGCGACCCGATGGCGTCTCGATGAGCAGGCAGTTGAGCGCCTGGAGGAGTCGGTTGTCGGCGTCGATCTCTTCGGTGACGAGGCTGTTCCAGAGGAGGCGGGGCACCGGCCCGAACAGGGCTCCGGCGTCGGAGCGGAACGTGCCGGCCTGGATCAGCGCGACACGCGTCCCGCCACCGAGGTCGGTCAGCCAGTCGACGGCGTCGTTGATCGCCATCGATCAGCTCTTCCCGTCGCTGGTCCCGTCGAAATCGCGATGGAAGGCGGAGGCAGTCGGCTCCTTCTGGCCCTGGTATCGCGACCGCAGCTCCGGTGATCCGTAGGGTCGCTCGACCGCCGACGACATCCTGAAGAATGAGATCTGTCCGATGCGCATGCCGTAGTAGAGCGCGATGGGCAGGTTGGCGACGTTAGAAAGTTCGAGCGTCAGATTGCCTTTCCATCCCGGATCGACGTAGCCCGCGGTCGAGTGGATGAGCAGACCCAGCCGGCCGAGACTCGACTTGCCCTCTAAGCGGGCGACCAGGTCGTCCGGCAGCTCGACCCATTCGAGGGTCTGGCCAAGCACGAACTCGCCCGGATGGAGGATGAATGGCTCATCGTCCTCGACGCGGAGCAGCTCGGTCAGATCGGGCTGTGGTGCCCGAACGTCGATGTACGGGTAGCGATTGTTGCGGAAGACCCGGAACGATCGGTCGAGGTGGAGGTCGACCGAGGACGGCTGGAGGTCCTGCGGGTCATACGGCTCGATGCGGACCGAGCCCCCCTCGAGTGCCGCTCGGATGTCGCGATCGGAAAGGACGCTCACGCGACCTGGTGCCCGTCGCCCTTCTCGGCGTACAGGCTGTCGACCTCGCGCTTGAGGTCCTCGAGGTCCTCGAAGCTCTGATACACGCTCGCGAACCGGATGTAGGCGATCTGGTCGAGCCCGCGGAGGGCCTCCATGGCGAGCGCTCCGACGCGCGACGAGGGAACCTCGGTCATGCCCTCAGCCCGTAGCTCGGCCTCGATCCGGTCAGCCGCCACCGCGGCGGCGTCGTCGGGCACGGGCCGGCGGGTCAATGCCTTGCGGAGACCGGTGACCAGTCGGTCACGGTCGAATTCCTGCCGCGCGCCGTCGCGCTTGACGATGACGAGCCTGGCGGCTTCGATCCGCTCGTAGGTCGTGAACCGCGTCGAGCACGCCGTGCATTCGCGCCGGCGCCGGATGGTGGCCGAGTCATCGAGATCACGCGAGTCGACGACGCGGGTGTCCCGGTCGCCGCATTGGGGGCAGCGCATCGCTCTCCTGTCGCCTCGACACCACTACCACTTGTGGTGTGTGCCGAGGATACCACTACATGGTGTGGTCAGGGGCGGTCCGTCATGGCCGCGACGTCTTCGGGGGGGCGGCGCCCTTCGCCGGCTGCCCGACCGGGGCGACCTCCAGGTCCTCGGCTGCGGCCGCATGCCGGACGATCGCCTCGCGGGCGTGGACGAGGTTCAGGTAGCCGCGCTTGACCGATGTCTGCGCCTCGAGCTCGCGGCCGCGGCGCCGGGCCTGGGCGAGGATCTTCGCGCCGTGCTCGACCATCCCAAGCGCGCGGTCGGCGCGTTCGAGCTCCTCGATGATCGCGTCGCGGATCGGTTCGCCCGCCGGCGGACCCTTGAGAGCGCGCGCCTCATCGGAATAGCGGGTGACCGCATCCGTGGCCGCCTCGATGGTCGGCGGGATGACGTCCGCCCCGAGCTGGCCGCGTCGCACGGCGTCGATGCGTCCGACGGCGCCCTCCAGGGACTGGTCGATCCGGGTCGCGAGATCGCGGATCGCGGAACGGAAATGCTCGACCTCGCGGGTGCGGGCGACGATCCGCCCGGCTCGCCGGAGGACGACGAGCACGCCGAAGGCCAGCGCCGCGAAGGCCGCGACGGGCAGAAGGACCGTGAGCTCGCCGACGCTCATCAGGCCCCGCACCAGCTCAGCCGGACCGTGCCCGCAACTGGGCGAGCAACGCGTTGCCGACCTCGACGAGGTCGCCGATGACGATCATGTCGGCGAAGTCGGCGATGGGCGCATCCGGGTCACGGTTGACGGCGATGATCGTCGAGGCCGTCTGCATCCCGACCTTGTGCTGGATCGCCCCGCTGATGCCCATGGCCAGGTACAGCTGGGGCTTGACGATCTTGCCGGTCTGGCCGATCTGCTGGCTGTACGGGATCCAGCCGGAGTCGACCGCTGCGCGCGTGGCACCCACCGCCCCGCCGAGTGCGTCGGCGAGGTCCTGGATCAGGCCGAAGCCGTCGGGGCCACCGACGCCGCGACCGCCGGCGACGATGATGCGCGCGTCATCGATCTGGGCGGCCTTGGTCTCCGCGTCGAGCCGCTCGACGATGGGCACGGCCGGTTGCCGCAGCTCCCCGGTGGCTTTGGCCGCCTCGACGACACCGGCCGATGTGGCTGGTTCGGCCGTCACGCTGTTCGGCCGGACGGTGACGATGCCCTTGTCGCCGGTGAGGGCGCTCTCGGTGATGAGCTTGCCGCCGAACACGCTGTGGGTGGCGACCGGGCCATCGTCGGTGCCACGGACGGCGGTCGCATTGGCGAGCACGCCCCACCCAGTGAGCGCGGACAGCGCACCAGCGAGATCGCGGCCCTCCGGACCCGCACCGGTCATGACGATGTCCGGGGCCTGCGCCTCGATCAGCGACGCAAGGCGTTGCGCGACGATCATCCCTTCGGCGTGGTCCCCGATGGTCGGTTCCGTGACCGCCAGCACCTTCGGCACGAATCGAGCGAGCTCCTCGGCCGCCGTCTTTGGCTCGGAGCCGATCACGACGCCGGTGACCTCCGGGTCGCCCATCTCGCCGGCCACGGAACGAGCGAGCGTCGCGACCTCCGTGCTCAGCTTGGTGAGCGAGCCGTCGCCGGCGATCTCACCGTGGACCCAGATCCCGGCCATCAGATGAGCCGTCGTTCGGCGAGCAGGTCGACGATCTGGCGAGCGGCGTCCTCCGACCCGTCGCGGACGACCTTCGTGGCGTCCCGCGGCGCCGGCGGACGCGAATCGACGACCTTCGTCGTCGCGCCATCGAGACCGACCGAGCCGGGCTCGATGCGCAAGTCCGCCAACGAGATGGTCGTGATCTCCTTCGAGCGCGCAGCCATGATCCCCTTCAGCGACGGGTAGCGCGGCTCCCCGAGCGCTTGCGTACCGGAGATGAGCGCCGGCATCGGCGCCTCGAGGACATCGTAGCCCTCGGCGGTGATGCGCTTGACGCGGACTGTGCCGGCACCCTCGTCCGGCTCGATCGAGGCGGCGTAGGACAGATACGGCAGGCCGTTCAGGGCGGCGACGCCGGGTGGGACGACGCCGGCGACCCCATCGGACGTGTCGACCCCGGCGAAGGCCAGGTCGAATTCGAGCGTCTTGAGCGCGGCCGCGAGGATCCGCGTCGTGGCGACCGTGTCGGAGCCGGCGATGGCAGGGTCCGTCACGAGGACGCCCCGCGTCGCCCCCATCGCCAGCGCCTTGCGCATCGTCTCGGGTGCGCTTTCGGGCGCCATCGTCAGGAGGATGACTTCGCCCTCGCCGGCGGCCTCGATCAGCTTGAGCGCCTTCTCGAGCACGTACTCGTCGTTGCCGTTGACGACGGCCGGGCTGTTGGCCCGATCGAGCCGCCCATCCGGTCCGAGGCGTTCGCCGCCCGAAGCCGGGTCAGGGACGGGTTTCGTGAGGACGACGATGCGCACGAGCGGACTCGAACCTCCTGGTCGTCGCGCCGTCAGTCGGCCTTGCCGAGCAAGGACCGGGCGATGACGAGCCGCTGGATCTGCTGGGTCCCCTCGTAGAGCTGGGTGATCTTCGCGTCGCGCATCATCCGCTCGACGGGGAACTCATCGATGTAGCCGTAGCCCCCGAGGACCTGGACGGCGTCGGTCGTGACCCGCATCGCGGTGTCACCCGCGACGAGTTTACACATCGCCGACCATCGACTGGCATCGGGCGCACCAGCGTCGATCTCGACGCAGGCCTTGTACAGGAGCTGGCGCGCCGCCTCGGTCTGGGCGTCCATGTCGGCCAGCATCGCGCCGATCTGCTGGAAGTCACCGATGCGCTGACCGAACTGCTTCCGGTCCCGGGCATAGGCCGTCGCGGCCTCGAGCGCACCCTGCGCGATGCCGACCGCCTGGGCGGCGATCCCCGGCCGGCTGCGATCCAGCGTGCGCATCGCGATCGACCAGCCGTCGCCCTCATCGCCGAGTCGGTTCTCGGCGGGGACCCGGAGTTTGGTGAAGGCCAGCTCCGCGGTCGGGCTGCCGCGGATGCCCATCTTGTGCTCGACGCGGGTGACCGCGAACCCGTCCGAGGGGACCTCGACGACGAACGCGCTGAGGCGCTTGTGGCGGGGCGCCTCGGCGTCGGTGACCGCGAACACGACGACGAGATCCGCGACCGAACCCTGGCTGATGAAGCGCTTCGAGCCATCGATGACGTAAGCGTCGCCACCCGGCTCGGCGCGGGCGGTGGTGCGCGCGGCCGCGGCATCGGAACCCGCCTCGGGCTCCGTGAGCGCGAACGCGATGAGCTGCTCCCCACTAGCCAGCTTCGGGAACCAGCGCAGCTTCTGCTCGTCCGTGCCAGCTAACGTGATCGGCAGGCTCCCGAGCTCCTGGACGGCGAGGATGAGCCCGGTGGTCGCGCATGCACGACTCAGCTGTTCCACCGCGAGGCAGAGGCTCAGCAGCTCGCCACCGAGACCGCCGTGTTCGGTCGGGAACGGCAAGGCGAGGATGTCGTGGTCGGCGAGAAGTCGGCGCATGTCCTCGGGGAACTCGGCCGTCTTGTCGATCTCGGCGGCACGGGGCGCCACGCGATCATCGGCGAGGATGCGGACCGCGTCGCGGAGCATCTCCTGCTCGTCGGTCAGACGGAACGGCCCCTGGGCACGGCTCGCGGTGGTCACCGCGGGCATCCTACCGCGCGCTGCTCGCCGGCCGGACGCCGGACCATCGGCGTCATTCGCGGTTGCTCGGCGTACTAGGCTTGCCCAGGACGTACGGTGCGCCACTGGGGGGTCGGGCCGGCGTTCGGAGGGCGGGCCCGATGGATCAGTCGACGCAGCTCATCGCCCTGGTGGTCGCGGCCGCCGTTGGACTTGTCGCGGTCGTGCTGATCATGCGGCGCCAGCGACACGACGTGGAGGACGCCACCCGCGAGAGCCCGTTCGCGGTAAGCAGCGAGGGCATGAAGCGCTGTCCGAACTGCGGGGCCGCGAACCTGGTCACTGACGCGAATTGCTCGAACTGCGGGAAGCACCTACCGGGGTAGCCCCGGACCCCGCGCCCCTACCGCTTCCGGACGCGCCAGATCTCCTCGGCCGGCCAGCGGCGTGCCCACGCCAGCTCCTCGGCGTCCCTGTACGAGCTCGTCGCGTCCTCCGGGGGTCGCGGCTCCAGGAGGTCCTCGACCTCGAACCCGTTCTCGTGGAACAGACGGATCCACTCCCCGTACGGCAGCTGGAAGGTCGTGGTCTCGCCGTCATCGAGGCGATGCATCCCGAAGTAGTCGACGACGAGCCGGTCCGTGACGCGGTCGCCGTCCAGCGGCCAGGCGATCGATTCGATCGGCGTGTGGTGGCTGAACGCGAACAGCCCGCCCGGCCGAAGCAGCCGGGACGCCTCGGGCACGGTGCGGTACGGGTCGGCAAAGGTCATCGCGCCGTGGTCGCAGAACACGATGTCGAACGAGGCATCGGGCAGCGGCACGCTCTCCGCGCTCCCGTGGATCAAGGGGAACGACACACCGGCCTCCGCCTGGAGCCGCTGCGCGTGCTCGAGCTGGCGCTCAGACAAGTCGATCCCGACAGGCCGGGCGCCCAGCTTCGCCAACCCGATCGACCACTGCGCCGCCCCGCAGCCCAGCTCGAGGATGTCCTTGCTCTCGACCTCGTCGAGCACGCGCAGCTCGGACTCCGGGATCTGGTATGTCCCCCAGGCGACCCCGGTGCTCTCGGCGAGTTGGTCGCCGTGGCGCGTCTGGTAGGCGTCGCTGTCCGCGTCCCAGGACGCCTGGTTCTGGAGCTCGTGCGGGGTCAGCCCGCCATGTCCCCGATCCGTTCCCGTCATCGCGATCGCTTCGCCACGTAGGCCTCCGATTCCGTCGCGAGCGCCCGCCACGCCGCCTGATCGTGGCCGAACACGGAGAGCCACTCCTTCTGGATCCGGCCATGGCCGGGGTCGAATCGCTCCCCCACCCTCTCCTCCACGAGCTCGGTCACCCGATCCGCCGAGAGCTTGACCACCAGCCGGTCCTTCACGAGCATCGCGAAGATCTTGCCGTCGGTCTTGAGCGACGTCGCCCCGAACGCCCGCTGTGGTCCGCCCTCGTTCCCGTACGTCGCGGAACCGGCCGCGAGCACATCGGCGACCAGCGCCTCCCAGCGTGCGGCTGCGTCAAGCCCGACCTCACGAGCCGCCATCAGACGACCGGCAGCCGCCGGTCCTCCGGGACCGATGCGAGTCGAGCGGCCAGGACTTCGCTGATGTCCATCGCGTTGACCGTCGTCCCGCCGTCGACCGCCGCAAGGCCGTCGCTCATCATCACCATGCAGAACGGGCAGGCCGTCGCGACAGTCGACGCACCCGTCTCGAGGACCTGTCGCGTCCGCTCGACGTTGATCCGCGTCCCGCGCGTCTCCTCCATCCACATCCGCCCGCCGCCTGCACCGCAGCAGAACGTGTTCTTGCCGCTCTTCTCCATCTCGGTGACGCTGATACCTGCTGCCCCGAGCACGGATCGCGGCGCCTCGATCACGCCGTTGTAGCGCGCGAGGTAGCACGAGTCGTGGACCGTCACGCTCCCAGGTCGATGATCGCCGGTCGATGATTCCGCGTCCTCCGGAACGGTCGCCAGCCGCCCCGAGGCGACCAGTTCAGCGAGATATGTCGAGTGGTGGATGATCCGGAACGACCCTCCGAGTTGCCCGTACTCGTTGCCGATCGTGTTGAAGCAGTGCGGACAGGCCGTGACGATCGTCCGCTCGCCCATCCTGTACTTGTTCAGCGTCTCGACCGCCCCCGATGCGAGGATCTGGAACACGTAGTCGTTGCCCATCCGACGGGCGGGGTCGCCGGTGCACGACTCTTCTTGGCCGAGCACCGCGAAGTTGACGCCGGCCGCGTGCAGGCACGTCGCCACCGCCCGTGCGACCTTCTGGTTGCGCGGATCGAACGCCGCGGCGCAGCCGACCCAGTACAGGATCTCGAGATCGTCGAGACCGCCGTCGGCGGCGAGCGACGCGACCGTCGGCACCTCGAACGGCAGGGACCGCGTCCAATCCATGCGCGTCGATGCCGGCTGCCCCCACGGGTTGCCCTGGCCCTCCATGGACCGGAACGCGGCCGTCAGCTCCTGCGGGAAGCGCGACTCCTCGAGCACCAGGTTCCGGCGCAGGCCGACGATCTTGTCGACGTGCTCGATGAGCACAGGGCACGCCTCGACGCACGCGCCGCACGTCACGCAGTCCCACACCGCGTCGTAGGGGATCGCATCGTCGACGATCGGCTTGGCCATCGCGGTCGCCGCGGGTCGGCTGTCGTCGAGCCCGTACGTCTCGCGCACGATCGGCGAGTTCGGGATGAGGTTGAGGCCGTGCTCGGCCTCGACCGACATGTCCCGGATACCCATGATGAACGTCTTCGGATTGAGCGGTTTCCCGGTGTTCCACGCCGGACAGGCCTGCTGGCAGCGGCCGCATTCGGTGCACGTGAACCCGTCGAGCAGGTCCTTCCAGCCGAGGTCCTGCAGCGACTTGAGCCCGAACGTCGCGTTCTCGTCCTCCAGGTCCATCTGCGGCAGCTCGCCGCGCGGTCGCAGCTTGCGGAACCAGATGTTCGGGAAGCTGGTGGCGATGTGGAGGTGCTTGCTGAACGGCAGGTAGATGAGGAAGGCTGCCACCAGCGCGATGTGCGCCCACCAGAAGACCGCGAAGAGCGTCTCGTTGGTCGCCGTCGAGAAGGTCGACCGCATCACACCAGCCAGCGCAGTCGACACGAACGCGCCGGGCTCGTCGCCATGCACCGCGAACTCGAACGTCTCGGCGAGGAGCTCGGTCAGGACGACCCCGCCGATCATCGAGAGGATGATCAGGGCGTCGCGGTTGTAGGTGAGCCGGCGGGGCTTGGTGATCAACCGCCGCACGAACGCCCACCCGATCGACACCAGGACGATGACGGCGACGATGTTCTGCATCGCGCTGATGACCGCCCAGAGCCCGCCATCGAAGGGGATCGACAGGACCTGCTCGACGATGCCGCCGGTCACGACGTTGACCGTCCCGATCGTCAGCAGGACGAAGCCCCAGAAGATGCCGGCATGCATCAGCCCGGCACGCCAGTCCTTGAACATCTTGGTCTGGATGAACGCGTACTGGATCAAGCCGACGAACCGGCGTGGGATGTCCGAGAACGGGCTCGGACCTTCGACCCGGGCCGCGCGGAAGACGCGCAGATGGCGAGCCATCGCGAGCACGAAGATCGCCGCCGCGCCCCAGAAGAGCGGGAAGACCAGCGGGTAGTACGGGACCGCGGCGAAGGGCGCGAACAACGTCATCGTCGGCCGCTCCCGCTCGGTGCCGTCCTCTCGTGATCGAATGGCCCGGCGAGGGTCTCGAGCGCGTGATCAAGCACCGGCTCGATGGCCGACAACGATTCCATCGCGCCCTTCGGGCTACCGGGCAGGTTCACGACCAGTGCCCGGCCGATCACCCCGACGACACCCCGCGAGAGATCGGCGAGCGGGGTGGATCGACGACCCGCCGCGCGCATCGCCTCGGCGAGCCCCGGGACCTCGTAGTCGATGGCGTCCCGGGTCGCCTGCGGCGTGACGTCGCGTGGCGTCAATCCGGTCCCGCCCGTCGTCACGATCAGGTCGTGCGTGCCGGCCGATCCGCGGAGCATATCGGTGAGCTCGGCACGCTCGTCGGGCAGGACGGCCCGTTGGACGGTGAACCCGAGCGCCTGGAGCCGCTCCCCGACGCCGACGCCGGAGGTGTCCTGGCGAACGCCTTCGCTGACGCTGTCGCTGGCCGTGATGACGAGTGCCCGCCTCATCGAACAGCCCCCACCGATGCCAGCGAGAGCGCGTCGATCGGCGGCATGCGGCCGATGATACCGGCTGGTTCGCGCCGGTTGTGCTCGCTGCCGGGTCCGTCGCGGGCCGCCAGCGACGGCCGCCGGCGCGGGCCCTTAGCGGGGGCCGCTCGGCGCCGATCGACCGCGCGGTCGTGACGGCTTGGCGATCCGGCCCGCCGAGCGGGCACCCGGCCGCCGGGGCGGGCGGGCCGAGCCAGAGCCGCCGCTGCGCACCCACTCGCCGCTCTTGCCACCGCTCTTGGCGAGCAGTCGGACGCCGCCGATCGTGACGTCGCGCTCGACGCCCTTGACCATGTCGTACACCGTGAGCGCGGCGATCGACACGGCGGTCATCGCCTCCATCTCGACGCCGGTCTGGCCGGTCGTCGCGGCTTCCGCGCGGATGCGCAGCGAGCTGGTCGCACGGTCCGGCGTGATCGTCACCTGGAGATCGGTCAACGGCAGCGGGTGGCAGAGCGGGATCAGCTCGCTGGTCCGTTTGGCGCCCATGACGCCGGCCATCTCCGCGACGCCGAGGACGTCGCCCTTCGGGCCGCCGCCATCGATGACGAGGCTGAGCGTCTCATCGGACATCGACACCATCGCTTCGGCAACCGCCCGGCGCGCGGTGACGGGCTTGTCGGTCACGTCGACCATGCGCGGTCGTCCGCTCCGGTCGACATGCGAGAGGCGGCGCCGTTCGGCGCGCGGGGCCGGGGCACGGTTCGTCTTCGGATCCATCACGCTCGGAGGATAGAGGACGTCATGCGCGGTCGAGCCACCAGAGCTCAACATCGGCACCGGCCGGCAGCGTGTCGTGCTCCTCCGGGATCACCGCTAGCGCGTCCGCCGTGGCGAGCGCCGACATGACATGGCTCCCCTGCCCAGCGCTGCCGCCGGCGAGGTGCGCCGTCACGCGGCCCTCTCCATCACGACGCGGTGTCCCCCGTCCATCGCGGTCGACGAAGACCCGGATGAACCCGCGCCGTCCATGGGACTTCGACACGTCCTCGGCCAGCACGGCGCGATCGACCGGCCGATACAGGTCGTCGTCGCGGTAGCCGCCGAGCCTCCGGAGTGCCGGCCGGACGAACAGCTCGAACGTGACGAACGTCGAGACGGGGTTGCCCGGGAGCCCGAAGAGCAACGTCGGCGGTCGATCCGGATCGGAGCCGTCATCGCCGGGGGCCCGCGCGGTCCCGAACGCGAACGGCTTGCCGGGCTGGACGGCGACCCGCCAGAGCTCGATCTCGCCGAAGTCTGCGAAGGCATTTCGCACCACGTCGTACGGCCCGACCGAGACGCCACCCGAGACGATGATCGCTTCAGCGCCGCCGACGAGACCCGCGCAGAGGCGTGCCCGGACGTCGTCGAACCGGTCAGCGGCGATGCCGAGCGTGTCCGGGTAGCCGCCGGCCGCCTCGACCATGGCCATCAATGCCGGTCCGTTCGCGTCGGGGATGCCGGCCGGGCCCAGGTCGGCGCCGCGGCCGCGGACCTCGTCGCCGGTGGCCAGGATGCTCACGTGTGGCCGTCGATGGACGTTGACGAGTTCGAGACCGACGCCGGCGGCCAGGCCGATGAGCGCCGGCGTCAGGACGGAGCCCGGTTCGATGATGGTCGTCCCGGCGGCCAGGTCGCTCCCCTTCCGTCGGATGGATCCACCCGGAGCGATCCGCGCGTGCGCGGCCATCCGCGCCGGCAGCGCACCAGTCGCATCGCGGCCGCGCTCACCCGTGACGGCGCCCGTCGCGTCGAGGGGCGTCGTCTCCTCGACCGGGATCACGGCGTCGGCCCCGGCGGGCACCGGCGCGCCCGTCGCGATGCGGACCGCCGTTCCGCGGCGGACCTCCGTCCCGGGCGCCTGACCCGCGGCGACCTCGCCGATGACGTCGAAGGTTGCCGGCGCCTCCTCGGTGGCACTCGCGGTATCGGCGCCTCGGATCGCGTAGCCGTCCATCGCCGAGTTGTCCCACGGCGGCAGCGAGATGGGGCTCGTGATGGACTCGGCGGCCACGCGCCCGAGGGCCTCGGACAGCCAGGCGACCTCGGGCTCGGTCGATCGTTCGATCGCGGCGAAGACCCGTTCTCGTGCCTCTTCGACGCTGAGGAGGCGATCGGCACTCACGGGCGCGGGTCCTGGAGCGCCGGCGGGGCGGTGACGGGGGCGGTCATGCCCTCGAGCCGGATCGTGGCGACCGCCGCGACGATGCCCGCGACAAGGATGCTCACCACGCCCACCACGATGGCCGTCTCCTGCCAGAACTGGAACGGGAAGAGCTGGACGAGCTTCTCCGTGCTCGGGTCGAAGTCGTACGAGCCGCCGGCGAAGAACAGGCGGTGGAAGGTCTCGAAGAGGGCGTCGAACGCGACGAGCGAGATAGCCCCACCGACGATAAGGACGACGATCAGGCCGATCGAACCGGCCCGGACCGCCCGCCACGACGCGTGACGGTCTTCCCCTCGGCGTCGAGCGGCGATCACGAAGGCCGACGATCGCTCCCGACGATCGCGAGCCCGAAGAACCCGATGAACACGCCACGGACGTCGCGCATGTGGCCGCGTTCGCGCTGGTCGAGGACCGGGGAGCCGTCGACGGCGACATCGAAGTCGGGTGGCCCGAAGACGAGGTCAGCGAGGATGGCACCGGTCACGTCGGCCAGCTGGACGTCGGTATAGCCCGTCCAGGCGGTCGCCTGGGCGCGACCCTGCTCGAAGCCGACCCATAGCGGGTTCAGGAACAACGGGATCGTGAGCGCCACGATGGCGATCCCCGTCGCGACCGCGATCCAGATATCGCCCAGGGAGCTGAGAGTCGAACGCACCCGGGCATCGTAGCCCGAACTGCCGCCTACTCCTCCTCGAGCGTCTTGGCCTGCTCCCACCAGCCGCTGACGGTCAGGTCATCGGGTGGTTCGCGTTTGAGCTCGGTCGCGCCGCGAGCGATCCGCTCGGAGAACTCGTCGAGCGACAGGTCGAGGATGTCGCGCAGGCCCGCGATGTCCGACTGGATCATCAGCAGATGGTCGGCCGGCCCGAAGCTCGCGAGGTTCAGCATCAGCGCCTCGTCGCGCCATTCAAGGACGTCGTTGGTCGTCGCGTTGACCTGGTCGGCCAGGTACTGACGGCGGGTCGGTGTCTCGGACCGCTCCAGGAGCAGGCCGGTCGTGAACGTGCCCTGCTTCTGGAGCGTAGCGAGATGCGCTGGCTCGATGCGGGTCAGCTCGTGGATCGGCGGCATGGCGCGCATTATCGGCCAGCGGTGGGCCGTCTCGCCGCGCGCATCGGGCCGACCGGTTCGCCGGCGGCCGAGGCCTCGATCAGGGCATCCAGCCGGCGAGCCCTGGTCTCCGGTCTCTTGGCGCTCGCGATCCAATACGTGATCGTGCGCCGATAGGACGGCGAGCGGCGCTCCCAGTCCTCCCAGGCAGCTGCGTTCGCGCGGATCCGCTGCCGTTTCGTCATCGGTAAGCGCGGCTGCGTCGCGTTCGTACGAGTAGATGGCCGTCCGCTCGGGATCGCGTGCCTCGTATGCCGCGAGCCCGGCCGGTCGCATCCGGCCCTCGCTCGGTCAGCTCGGCGACCTTGCGCAGGTTGATCGCGCTCCAGGCGCTGCCCTTCCGGCGCGGCGTGAACCGCTGGGCTGAGCGCTCGTCGTCGAGCGAGTAGCGCACGCTGTCGATCCAGCCGACGCAGAGCGCCTCATCGACCGCATCGGACCAGGTGATGGTCGGTCGCCCGGTCGCCTTCTTGTGGTAGCCGAGCCACAGCTCGTCGGCCGTCGCGTGGTTCGCGTCGAACCAGTCGCGGAGCTCCTCGGTCGACGCCAGGAACAGCACATGGTCGGGGTCTGGCCGGGACGTCACGACGCCGCCGCTTCCCGCAACAGCGTCCATGCCCTTTCCACGTGGCGGGGCTCCGTCCGCAGGTTGCCGACCGACAGGCGGATCGTGAAGCGACCGTCGAGGCGTGTGTGCGACAGGAACACCTCACCGCCCCGATTGACGGCGTCCATGATCGCGGCGTTTCGCTCGTCGAGCTGCTCCTCTGACACGTCCGCCCGGGGATTCCAGCGGAAGCAGACCGTCGAGAACGGGACCGGGGCGAGGCGCTCCCAGTCGGGGGCGTCGTCGATCCAGCCGGCGAAGGCCTGCGCCATGTCGATGTGTCGATCGATCCGTCGGCGAAGTCCTTCGAGCCCGAACCATCGCAGCTGGATCCACAGCTTGAGCGCCCGGAATCGGCGGCCGAGCTGTGGCGTGTACTCGTTGAAGTCGCGCACCGGCGTCTCGCGATCGAGCGTGCGCAGGTACTCCGGGACGAGGCTGAACGCCGCGCGCAGGTCCATCATCCGCGGGGTGAGCAGCAGCGATGCATCGAGCGGCGTGAACAGCCACTTGTGTGGGTTCACGACGATCGAATCGGCGCGTTCCCAGCCGGCGAATGGCCCCCGTCGCTCGGGGATGAGGGCGACGGCGCCGGCATACGCCGAGTCGACGTGGAGCCAGAGTCGCTCGCGCCGGGCGACGTCGGCGACGGCATCGACGGGGTCCACGGCGGTCGACGATGTCGTGCCGATCGTCGCGACGATCGCGATCGGCAGGCGGCCGGCGTCGCGATCCGCGGCGATGGCGTCGTCCAGCGCGTCGGGTCGCATCGCGTAATCGTCATCGACCGGGATGCGGACGAGGTTCTCGCGCCCGAGCCCGAGCGTCATGCATGCCTTCTCGATCGAGCTGTGCGCTTCCTGCGACGCATAGACCCGGAGCGCGGGCACATCCGGTCTCCCGGCGAGGCCCTTGGCGGTCACGTCGAGGCCGGCGGCTTCACGCGCGGCCGCCAGCGCGATGAGTGAAGAGGTCGAGGCCGTATCGGTCAGAAGACCGTCGAAGGTTTCGGGCAGCCCCAGGCCCCGACGGAGCCAACCGACGACGACCTCCTCGAGCTCGGTCCCGATCGGCGACGTGCGCCAGAGCATCGGGTTCTGGCCGAGCGCGGCCGTCAGCATCTCTCCGAGGATGCCTGGGCCCGACGCGGTCGTCGCGAAGTACGCCATGAAGCCCGGGTGCTGCCAGTGTGTGGCGTTCGGGACGACGAGCAGGTCGTAGTCGGCCAGGATCGCGTCGATCGCAGCCGGTATCTCGGGCGCGTCCTCGGGGAAGCGCGGGCGCAGCGTCCCCGGTTCGATCGCCGGGAAGACCGCGTACTCCTCGACATGGACCAGGTAGTCGGCGATGAGGTCGGCGACGACATGGGCGGCCGCCCGGAACGCGGCCAGATCCATGTCGCCGAGGCCATCGATCTGGGCGCCGTCGAGCGCCACTTCGCGTGCGGTCAGACCGATTCCCCGACCTGCGACAGGATCGAGCTGACCTGCGACCCGAGGAAGATCAGGGCGACGATGCTGAGGAGCGCTATCGCCGCAAGGATGATCGCGATGACGGCGCAGGCCATGACCAGCCCGCTCCCGGCGTCGACCGGACGAACGGCGGCCGAATTCGCGAGGCGATCATGGAGGCCCTGCTTCGTGGGACTCGTCGCGGTCGTGATCAGCAGGACGAGCGCCCAGGCGAACCACAGGACGCCGCCGAGGCCGGCGAGACCCGGGAGCACGCCCAGGAGCGTTATCGGCTCACCAAGGCCGATCCAGCGGCGGATCGCCTGCTCGAGCGACAACGCTCGGCCGTCGAACGCATTGCCGACCTGGATCTTCAGCAGCCGTTGCCCGAGCGTCGCCCGGCGGCCACCGCTCCACGACGCGATGAAGTACGCGGCCGATACGACGACGTTGAGAACGGCGGCGACGGGATCGAAAACGAAATAGGTGGAGTAGTCGATCGTACCGGTGGTATCGAACTGGGGTTGCGGGACGGGCCGAGACAGGCCGACAGCGACGAGGATCTCCCCGACGACGAGATAGAGGACGGTCAGTAGGAACCCGTCGACGATCCAGGCCACGACCCTCGGAAAGGTGCTCGACAGGGCGAGGCCGGGCGCGATCTCCTGCCGGACCGGCGCGGCCGCTGCCCAGCCGACTCCCGGAGGGAGCCCGGTGCCGCCGCCGGGAGCGGCCGGAGGCGGCGGAGGCGTTGTCGCGGTCGCGGGCTCGCCGGTCGATGTCGTCGCCGTCGGCGGCGTATAGGGCGCGGTGACGGCGGCTGGATCGGTCGGCTGCGGAGCCTCGTCGGGAGGTCGTGGGTCGCCAGGTCCGGATGGACCGCTCGTCATGTGGCGTTGCTAGGCAGCGACTCGATGTACTCCTGGATGCTAGGCATCGCCGCGGCGAGGAAGATCGTCGACGCTATGAACGCGATCAGGATGATCAGGACGCCCCAGACGAGGCACCCGGCGAACGTCGCGCCGTTGCCGCTCGAGACGTGTCGGATGACCAGCGAGTTCGCCCACCGGTCGTGCAGGCCCTGTCGGCGGTCGTTCGTCACGACGGTGAAGAACACGAACAGCACGACCGCGAACTGGATCACGCCGGCCGCGCTCTGTAACGCCGGGATGAGCCCCAGCAGGGCCAGCGGGAACCCGAGGGCGACCCACCGCTTCGCTGCCTGGGTGATCGAGATCGTCCCACCGGTCGTCGCATCGACGACGCGCATCTTGAGACCGATCATCCCCGGCGTGGCACGCCACCGGCTCGTCCAGAAGCCGACGAAGTACAGGAACTGGATCCCGAGGCCGATGAGCGTGACCAGGACGTAGTCCAGCGTGACCGGGATGGTGTACATGGTCGTTGTGTTCAGCCGCCCAGACGGGTCCAATTCGGCCTGCCTGATCGCGTCCTGGATGATCGAGGAGTAGTCGATCAACGCCAGCGTCAGGATGATCGGGACGATGGTGGCGAGGGTGGCATCGACTAGCCAGGCCACGATCCGGGCACCGACGCCCGCGATGACATAGCCCTCCTGCTCCGGGGCGGCCGCGGCGGCAGCGGGGACGGCCCAGCCCGTCGCGGGAGCAGCGGGTGGCGGCACCGCCTGACCGGGCGTCTGCGGGGGTGTCTCCCAGCTGGACGTCGGCGGCGTCGGCTCCGCGCTGATGATCGGGCTCGCCGGCGCGGCGTCGACTGGCGTGGCCGGCGGCTCGGCGGTCGGCGGTTCCGCGGCAGGTGGGGGCTCCGCCGATGGCGGCTCGGATGGCGGCGGCGCAGCTCCCTCATCGGGCACAGCGGCAAAGCCGGTGCCGCCCTCCTCGGCGGGCTTCTCGGATTCGGACTCCGGCGGTGTCCAGGCGACGGTGGGTTCGTTCTCGGGTGCGCCTTCGCCTGATGGCTGGTCCGGTCGCGGGCGATCGTCCGGTGGCTGGGTCATGGCCCTCCCCTTCCCTGCTTGCCGACCATCATACGGACCCTCAGGACGGCCAGAACTCCCGGATCTGCGCGCCGAAGATATCGAGCGGATTCATCCCCGGCGGATAGAGCCCCGACTGCTGAAGGTCGTTCATCCAGTTGATGAACACCACGAGGAACACGGCCTCGACGATCGCGATGCCCACGAACAACCATAGGCAGCCGATCGCCCAGCGACTCGTCGGCCCGGCCGGACGGACGAGCGCTGATCGCGCGATGCGATCGTGGATCCCCTGTTTGGTCGGACTCATGACGATCGAGACGAACAGGACGATCAGCCAGACGAACTCGATCACATACGAGACGACAGCCACGGCGAGGAACGGCAGGAGCAGGAGGATGCCGAGCCACCAGCCCATAGCGAGCCAGCGCGTGATGGCCTGCGCCATCGTCAACGGCTGACCGTCGAACGCGTTGCCGATCTGGATCCCGAACACCCGTTGTCCCGGTGTCGCACGTCTGCCGCCCGTCCAGAACCATAGGAAATAGGCGGCCTGGATGCAGAGACTGAAAACCGAGAGGCCCAGGAGCGTGGCGCGGGGCATTGGCTCCGGTGGGAAGCCGCTCGTCGAGTCGTACATCCCGAGGACGACGGGCACGATCGACCCCGGGATGCTCAACAGGACGGCGTCCAGCAGATAGGCCGCGAACCGCGAGTACGTATCCGCGAAGACCAGGCCGTCAGGCAGGGTCGGACGACCGACCGCCGGATCCGGCGCGGGCTCCACGGTCGGTCCTGCCACGTCCCCCCTCAGGCGATGCCGGGCGAAGTCGCTCGGTCGCTAGACCGCGGCGCGCCGACCCATGATGCCGCGGTACAGGGCCACCACGATCACCGCGCCGACCACGGCGACGATGATGCTCGTGATGTTGATGCCGGTGACGTCCGCGACCCCGAGGACGGTCCCCGCAAGGAAGCCACCAACCACCGCCCCGATGATCCCGAGAAAGACCGTGGCGAGTACGCCGACGCCGCCGCTGCCCATGATCATGTTGGTGATCCAGCCGGCGATCGCCCCGACGACGATCCACGCGATGATTCCCATGCCAACCTCCACCGATAGACCGAGGATCGCCAGCCCGGTATCCCGCTAGGCGCCCGGTCGCGTCCGAGGCGATGGTACGCGCGCTGGGAAGCGTCGCGAGAGGCCCCTCCGCGCTGGATGGCACAAGGGCGGCCGTCGCTGAGTGACTGAGCGTCCCGGCGGACGCCGTCGATGTGGAGCCTAGATCCCGGTCATGGTGACTACAACCTGAGGTCAACGTCATCGACCGGGTAGCGATGTCTGAAGCGAGCATCAGCAGCCAAAGCGGACAGGGAGCTGCCGACCTAGGTAAAGCCCCGGTAGCCGCCCCCAACGACGGCTACACGGGGCAGACCCCGGAGTGACTGCACCGCCGGGGAGACGATGTGGGCCTCCGGAGGTCCCACCAAGGGGAACGACTGTCGCGGACGTCCGTTAGGCGGGTCCGTCGCACGCTTGTGACGAGGAACGTACGTTGGCAACCCATCACCGCCACCTTGCTTCGAGCAACGCGAGTCGGTGTTGGCAGGGACCCCCGGAGACTTTCGTCGCTGCCGGGAGGAGATCCAGCCACTCCGGGGGGGTCCCTGATCGTGACAACGAACCTGCGCGCCGGATCGTTAGGCTTCCGGTGTCCCACGGCACCAGCTGCGATCGACGGTCGAATCGAAACCCCGAGGCTCGACAGGCCTAGCCCGGTGTCGCCGACGATTTCAGTGCGACGACCTCGACGGCGTCCGACCGCCCGCGGACGCTGAGCGTGCGGTGCTCCAAGGAGGCCGCGTCCATGTCCCCCGCCCTGGCCGCCTCGATCGACACGAGGAGCTCACCGGCGGCCGCCTCGCTCGCGAGACGAGCGGTCGTGTTCACCACGTCGCCGAGCGCCGTAAAGTCGCTAACCGTTCCCCCGGCTCCCGTCGAGCCGACGAACGCGTCTCCGGTGTGTACGGCCGCGCCGACGGGAATAGGCCCGCTTGCGCTGGCATCGGCGCGCCCGACGGCATCAAGCAATGCGCGAGCGGCAGCGATGGCAGCCGCCGAATGTTCGGTCCCGCTGATCCCCCTGAAAAAGAGGCCGATCGCCTCGTCGCCAACGAACTTGTCGACGATCCCATCGTGATCGAGGATGGCTCTCGAGGAGAGCCGGTAGAAGCGGTCGAGGAATGCGCGGAACTCGGTGGGACTCGATCGCTCGCCGATACCCGTGGAGCCGCGGATGTCGGCGAACAGGAGGCTCACCGGGATCTCGGCGCCGAAGACCCCGACCTTGTTGAGGCCCTTGATGCATGAGCCGCAGATGTCCGGATTGCCGGGGAAGCGGGCGAACCCGACGTGTCGCAGCACGGCGCCCCCGGGACCCTCGAAGGGCGCGGCGCAGAGCTTGCAGTGGGGTCCGTCGGGAAGGCGCCGCATGACGCGACGCATTCGGACAATACCCGGGTCATCGCCCGAGAGAAAGCCGCGCATCGCGTCTTCCGGCGTCGAAGGACGGGGCATGGCGACCACAATCCTACTCGGCCCCTACGGGGCCTCCGCCAGGAGTTTGCGCGACGGCCGCAGTCACGCGAGCCATCCCCGGCCCCATGTAGTCAGAATCTCAAAGCGGCCGAGGACGGCCTCGGGCGCGGCTCCGCGCACTGGCAGGCGGGCTGGGCCTGGATGGCCGAGCCGCGCCGGCGACGGGCGTTCGAGGTGCGCCGGTAACAGGTCCTCCACACTGGGCGAGTGCCGCATCGCCGCCGACTCCTCAGCGCGCTCCAGTTCTTTCCGCGCGGCGGCTCGTCGCATGTTGCTCGCGCGCTGGCGCGGGAGCTCCCGTCACACGGTTGGGACGTCACGATCGTCTCGGGCTCGCGGACCGACCTCGAGGCGTTCGGCGACGCCGCGCGCTTCTACGCCGGCCTGGACGTCCATCCTGTGTCCTTCGACCAGGCGCTCGCCTCGCCCGACCCGCTCGACCCGCCGCCGGGGGCCGCGCCGATGCACCCGTCCTACGAGGACCGTCCCGATGCCCCGGATCGGGTGTTCGCCGCGCTCGACGACGACGCTTACGAGCGTCAGGTGACGGCATGGGCGCGGGCTCTTGCCGGCGCCGGGGCCGCCAACGCCGACGCGCTGCACCTGCACCACCTCACCCCGATCCACGAGGCGGCGTCGCGCGTCGCGCCGGACGTCCCGGTCATCGGCCACCTGCACGGTACCGAGCTGCTGATGCTCGAGGAGATCGCGGGTGGACCGCCCCCGGGCTGGACCCACGCCGAAACCTGGGCCCAGCGGATGCGCGATTGGGCGCACGGGTGCGAACGGCTGATCGTGCTTTCGCCGTCGGAGATCCCGCGCGCCGCGGGGCTGCTCGGTCTCGACGCAGATCGACTGGTCGTGCTGCCCAATGGGTTCGACCCGCGCGCCTTCGTCCGGCGCGACGTCGATCGCGCGACGCTGTGGCGAGGCGTGCTCGTCGAGCATCCGCGCGGCTGGCGTCCGGACCAGTCCGCCGGCAGTGTGCGCTATCGCGCCGAGGACCTCTCGCCGATCGTCGACGGCGTGGTGGTCCTCAGCGTCAGCCGTTTCACCGCGGTCAAGCGGCTTCCGCTGCTGATCGAGGCCTTCGCGCAGGCCCGCGACCAGGCGCGGACGACCGCCGGCCTCGTGATCGTCGGCGGCCATCCGGGCGAGTGGGAGGGCGAGCACCCCGCCGACGCGATCGACCGGCTCGGCGTGCGCGGCGTCTTCCTGGCCGGCTGGTACGACCACCTCGAGGTGCCGGCATTCCTGTCGGTCGCCGACGTGTTCGCGCTGGCCTCTGTGCGCGAGCAGTTCGGCCTCGTGCTCGTCGAGGCGATGGCGTGCGGAGTGCCACCTGTCGCCGTCGACCGTTTCGGCCCCCGCGAGATCGTCGTCGACGCCGAGACCGGCTGGCTGGTGGAGCCCGACGACGTGGGCGGCCTCGCCGCCGCCCTGCTCGAGGCGATCGACGACCCCGCCGAACGGGCGCGCCGCGGTGCGCGCGGGCACACCGTCGCGGTCGAACGATATGGCTGGCCCGCGCTCGCTCAGCGCTTCGCCGGCGTGCTCGACGGGGCCGTCGGTGACACATGAGAAGCCCCCTACGTGGATACCTCGGGCACGGGACCTTGCACTCAGGGGTCGGAGCGCTCCGACGGCGGTCGTGGTCATCCCCAGGGCGCGGTGAAGTCTTTGTCATCGCGTCCGCAGACGTCCGTCCCGTGGACTACCCGGCTTCCGAGATGCGCTCACGACCTCGCCCGAACCGGCTTGATCGCCGCTGTTGCTACCAGCGTCACTACCCAGCCGAACGACGCCGATGGGGGTTCAGCGTTACGCGGGAAACGATCAGAAGCCGCCCGGTGCGCCGAGCAGACCGAGCGCGAAGGCCACGAGCGGCAGGCCGAGGAGCGCGAGGCCGAGGCTGACGATGAACGCCAAGAGGCGGGCCGATCGGGATGTGCCCGACGGGCTTCGCCCCGTGACGATCGCGTAGACGCCCCACACGCCGAGGACGAGGAAGAGGCTGCCCATGACGGCCGCTGTGGCGCGCTCTGGTATGAACGCGACAAGCCGGTCGGCCAGGATGTACACGCCGATGATGGCCGCGAGCACCGCGACCCCGGCGATCGGAACTGAGCCCAGCATGCAGCCGCCGTAGACGCAGCCGTTGAGTTCTTGGCGCGACGGTGCCGGCTTCCCAGAGCCTGGCTTGTACACAGTCCCATCATGGCGATGCGCTGTAGGACCGGCGTGACGTACCGGACCTCCGTCGTCCTCGCGCCCGCCGAATCGATCGGATCCACAGGACCGGTCCTGCTCGCCGCGGCAGGACGCGAGGCCAGCGACGAAGTCGAACCTGAAGCGGCCCTCGGATGACATCCGAGGGCCGCTCTAGCGCTAGGTCACTGGCCCAAGCGCTGCCAATTGAGGGACTCGGCAGGGGCCCCGAGCTCGATGATCGTCGGCTGGCCGCCCTCGATCGGATGGAGAGCGATCTGGTCGCCCTTCACGCAGCCGAGGAAGACCCCATCCGGCGACGGCTCGCCCAAAGCGCAATCCGGATCCCCAAGCAGCCGCAGCCCCGTTCCGTCGGACCGCACGACACCCGGACCAACTTCCGTTCCGAACAGCACATGCCGATCGTCCGGGCTCCAGACAGGCAGGATGGCGTGTTCCGCGAAGCCACGCGTGAGGATCTGCTCTGTCCCGCTGGCGAGGTCGATCGTGGCGGTGTCCCACCCGGCGTCCGCCGGCCCGTGATCGATCAGGTCGTCGACCTGGTAGGCGATCGACTCGCCATCGTGCGACCAGGACGGGGCCTGGAACGCATACTCGGTCCCGGGCGACGTGTCCAGTAGCCGCTCGGCCACGAGGTCCGCGCCCATGACACACAGGTGGAGCACGCCCTGGGTCGTCTGACATCGATAGGCAAGCCGTCCATCCGGAGCCCAGGCCGGGTCACTGCGGCGATTGATCGTCTCGTCCTGCCCGAGCTCTCGGATCGAGCGCGCGTCGATGTCGGCGACGAACAATCGATCGCCCGAACCGCTGAAGGCAAGCCGCCGGTCGTCCGGCGACCACGCGATGCGGAAGCCCGGCTCGACCACTAGGTTGGCGGGGTCGACCTCGAACGCGCCGGACCCATCGGTGTTCGCCACGACCAGCGACCTGGCAGTCCCGCGACGAGCGTCCGGAGTCGCCCACGCGGCGATCCTGGTCCCGCCTCGCGAGAACGACACCCCGCCCACGCCCGTGAACGGGAGGTCGAGCTGTCGCATGTTCGACCCGTCAGGCTCCACGAGGACGAGATCCCCGGACGCCATCGACGCCGCGATGAGGCCGTTGCCGGCCACACCGAACGGCGGTGGCAGTGATGGCCGGCGGAGGAGTTGACTGCCCACGACGATCGAGCCCGCGAGCAGGGCGAGGACAAGTAGGACCACGAGGACCAACCGCGGCGATCGGCCGAGGCCGGCCGCGCGTCTCAGAGAAAGCTGTGTCAGCATCGGAGGCTCCAGGAGGCGGGCGAGCCAGCCCGGACGCGGCCGCATCGAGCGAGTCCGGGCCACGATCGACGGAGCGAGGTTGTCGGGTGCCCGTGTCGGCACCACTTCGGCCATCCACCGCGTCATGTCACGTTCGACGTCGTACGGCGCGTTCATGCTGGTCGCCCCGGGTTGAGCTGGATCGTGCGGGCGTCCGCCTCGAGCGCCGCACGCATCGCGTGAAGCGCCCGATTGAGTCGGGACTTCGCCGTGCCCTCGGGGATGCCGAGGACATCGCCGGCCTCGGCCGCCGACAGCCCGCCATGGAAGTGCAGGACGAGGATCGCGCGCTGTTCGACGGTCAGCCGCCGGAAGCCGCGCTCGATCTCGTCGCGATCGGCGAGTTCTGATGACCCATCGCCGACGGTCGGCGGGGTCGGATCGAACGTGTTGACGAGCATTCGCCGACGACGATGTCGATCGGCCTCTCGATAGCACGCTCTCACGACGAGGCGGTGGGTCCACGCGTTCCACGCCTCGGGATCCCGCAGGGAACGCACATCTCTCCAGGCCGAGACGAGCGCCTCCTGGACCGCATCCTGGGCGCGGTCAGGATCTCGAAGGATGAGCGTCGCGACGCCGTACAGCCGATCGGTGGCCGACTCCGCCAGGACGGCGAAGGCGGCGTGATCGCCTTGACGAGCGCGTTCGACGAGCGTTCGATCCATCCCCATCGTCCATTCGGCGCGGCGCTCTTCGCCGCGCTCACAGACTAGGGCGCGCCCATCGTCAGACCGTTCCATCTTCGGCCGGGCTGGACTCCACCCTAGCGCGGTAGAGTCGAGACCGGGCCATCCGCGGCCTGGGATCGAGCGGAAAGCCGGAACGGCTGCGCTGTACGGTGCAATGGTTTGTCAATGCAATGGCCTTCCGCCCGCGACGTCATTGCATTACCCACCAGCACAGGCAAGGAGGTGCAGGATGAAGCAGGCCGACACCACGACTCGCAGCCGGCGCGCGGTTCTCGCCGCCGCCGTCAGCGCCGCTGCGGCGACAGCAGTCGCCTCGCTAAGCCGGCCCCTGTCCGCTGCCGCCGACGACGGCGACCCACTCATCATCGGACAGGCGAACGTCGCCCAGACCGGGACGAGCCTGCAGGGCGACCTGTCGCTGACCGGGACCTTGGAATCGACGAACCTCCTGCGCGCGGTCAACAGTCAATTCGGCCCAGCCATATTTGCCGCGGCCCCGAACCGCGCCGTGGAGGCTGTCAGTGATGAAGGTGCGGCCCTGATCGGCACCACCCTGGGGACGGGAGGTCCCGGAGGCGTCGGCGTGTGGGGTCACGCCAGCGAAGCCAACGGGTACGGCGTGCAAGCCAGCAACGGTCAGCTCGAGACGGCCCTGACGGTCGTCGGCAAGGCGAGGTTCTCCCGGAGCGGTAGAGCGACGGTCCTGGCAGGAAAGTCGTCCGTCGACGTCGATCTCCGCCAGAAGGGCCGCCTATCGGGCACGCCGCTCTGCTTCGCGAACCTGATGAGCCATCGATCAGGCGTGTTCGTGACGACGGTCAGGCCGAATTACCCGGTCGCCGGAAAGGCGCGGATCTACCTCAACCGGGCCGTCACCGCCAATACGTTCGTGGCCTGGTTCGTGCTGAACTAGGTCGGGCCCCTGACATCGACGGCCGCTTGGAGTGGCCCGGTCGCCGACGGTCTCGCAGTCACGCCGGAGCCGTCGCCACGAGACGGGCCCGGTTTTGTGCGGGGATGTTGGTCGGGGCGGCCGGATCTTGAACCGACGACCACCAGTCCCCCAGACTGGTGCGCTACCACGCTCAAGCGGGCCACGACCTGCCGATACCGGCGTCCGTATGAGTGCAGGGCGTCCGTAGCGTCCCGCCGGAGTCCGTCCCCAACGGTGGTCAGAACTGCGGTCAAGGTGCCCCGGTCGGCCCGGACCGACTGACGGCTGGGGGGACAAGCCGGACCGAAGGTCGGGGTCCGGTGCCGGGGTAAGGGTTATTCCAAGGGGAACGGTGGCGGTTCGGGAGCGTCGTTGTGGCGAGCCGCCAAGATCAGTGCCTGGTATTCGTCGCGGAGGCGAAATGACTCGGCCCGGAGATCATCGGACTCCTGCGTACCGGCATCGACACCGGCCAGGGCGCGCTCGACCGCTCGCCATTGAGCGAGAACCTCTAGCGCCCGAGTCTGGTATGGCCCCCGGATCGATGCCCTAGTCACGGCGCGGCGAAGGTCCCTCGACAGATCGGCCTGGGTATGGGACTCACGATCCATCGACTCGGATGATCCCGCCACTGTCGCGCGTCCCGTTGCCGGCCGAAACATCGGCCGGACCACGACGTCATAGGTTTCGACTGCCGCTGCTCCTCCCGACCAAGGACTACCCGATGCGAGGCATGAACCGCCATCCCGTCACCGCTCTGCTGAGCTTGGTCGTCCTGAGCGCGGGATGCAGCAGCTCGGTCGCCTCAACGGCACCGGCTCCCTCCGCGCCGTCATCCCCGGAAGCAGCAGCCACATCCGCGATCCCCACGGCGACTCCGGCGCTGCCCGCCACGCCAACACCTCGGCCGCCGGCGAGTCCGCTGTCTACCCAGGTGGCGAGCACTGGGATGGTGGACACGGTCGCGGTGACCGTCGTCGACGGGCTCCGAGTCCGCTCCAAGCCCCGCGTCGGCGACGACTCGCGCAAGTACGAGCCGCTGTTGCCCCTCGGGACGCCGCTGTACGCGCTCGAGGGGCCTGTATCGGCATCCGGGTATGCCTGGTACGAGGTCGTCCCGCTGGCCCAACAAGCCCTTCCGGGCGGCTGGGTCGCGAGCGCCGGCCGGGACGGCGAGCCCTGGATCGAGCCAGGAGCCTTCGAGTGTCCGCCGGTGCCGACCGACTTTCGCTCCCTGGCGGCCCTGCCGCGCGGGGTCGGCTTGGCCTGCTTCCCGCAGGTGCCCATTACGGCCGATGCTCGCATAGTCGAATGCAACTGCGACATGGACGGCGCGTGGTATTCGCCGGGTTGGTTCTTAGGGGCGAGCGGCAGCCCTGAGCTGCTTGTCGACCCGGACGTGACTCGCCCGCCGCACGACACCGGCGATTGGTTCCTCCTCAATCTAGACCCGAACGGTCAGCATCCTGATGTGCTTCCGATCGGCCGATACCTCGGGGGCACCTCATGGAGCAAACCGGGGCTCGTCGAGGTGACCGGCATGTTCGATCATCCGGCCGCCGCGAGCTGCACGATGACCGAGATGGACGGCGAGCCCGCCCCCACTCACGATTGTCGGCTCGCATTCGCCGTCACGCGGCTGCTCGCCGCCGGACCTTGAAGTAGGAAAGAAGCCAGGGCCGAGTGGCCGCGTAGCCGGGCCTTGGTACCGACGCATTCGACGTGGAAGCGGATCAGTCGGTCAGGATCGGTCGCTCTACCTCTCATCAGCCGCTCTCGGTCCTTGCCGATCGTCACATCACCGCCCGAGGCTACTCTGACCCCGACGGACCAGAAGGGGCAGGACGATGGCCACCACCGGAGATCCCAAGCAGAAGCGCGACGGCACGGGTAGCAAATACGGGCCACGACTGACCTACGCCGAGCGTGAGGCCCTCGCGGACCAGGCTGCCGCTGATCGGGCCGGCGCGCTCGAGGACCCGGGTACCGCGCAGGCATTCATCTTCCTGGGCTGGATTCCGCCACTCATCACCGCCGCCATCGGTGGCGTGATCGTCGGACTCAGGACGGGCAGCCTCGGTGCACTCGCCGCCGTTCTGATCGGTGGGACCCTCGCGGGCTACATCGCGTCCCTGGTGATCCTCTTCACCGTCGGCCACAGCCTAGAGCAGAGCCGGGCAGGCTCGTTGATGGCGAAAGCGTTCGTCGGCTTTGTCCTGGTCGTCGGCGTTGCCGCCGCCTGCTGGGTGGCGATAACCGTCGATCGTGGATGAATGGCGCTTGACGGTCTCAGCGCCGATCGAACCGCCACGCCTCGCGCTCATGCCAGCTGCGGTCTTTGACCTTCGACCAGCCGGCGCGCCTCCACCTGTTGCTCAAAGGCAGCAACCTACGGCGCGCACGGGCGCTCGCGGGCGTCGGTGCACCGAGCCGCGAGGCGCAGTCACAGCCGACCGGAAGGACCCTAAGGGTCGATCAGATGCGATCGCTCCTGGAGCGCCGACATTCCACGCCGACGGGGACGCCGAAGCCAACGACAGATCTGGGAGGACAGACCATGGTCGATACGAATAGCCCGCGCAGCCGTCGGGCCGTCCTCGCCGCGGCGGCGGGTGCCGTAGCCGCTACGGCGGCGTCCGCGATCACCCAACCGACCGGGGTGCGCGCCGGGACGGACGGTGATGTCGTTCTCGGGGCGGATAACACTGCCAATACTCCGACCATCCTGCGGAACCCAACTGGTCCGGCGCTCGAAGCCCACACCGAGGGGTCGCCTCCCTTGGGAGCGATCGCCGCCTACGGCGACGAGATCGGCAGCACCGCGATCTTTGCCCAGGGAGACGCCGTCGGTCTTGAAGCCCGGGGTGGCCCGCAAGGGAGCGCCGTGGTGGCCATCGCGGGTCGCGAAGGGACAGCGTTGACCGGGGATTGGGGAGCTGCCATTGATGTACGGGGCCCCGCAATATTCAGCCGCAGCGGGCGACTGACATTGTCAGCAGGGAGGTCATACGCGGACATCGACCTCCGCTCCAAGGGTGGCCTTTGGTCCACATCACTCTGTTTTGCCAACCTGATGAGTTACCGACCGGGCGTCCACGTGGCGGCGGTGCGGGCCAACTACCCGATCGCCGGCAAGGCGCGTATCTACTTGAACCGGGCCGTAAGCTCGCCCACCTATGTCGCCTGGGTCGTACTCAACGCTCCGGGCTGACGTCAACGCGGCACCTGCAGATTGCCCCGGTCGGTCTGGAGCGACTGGCCGCCCCATGCGGGATCGAAGGTCTGGGACCGGAGCCCGGGGGTGATGCGCCTATGCGATTGCCGCGCCTTCGGCCAGATGCGCGAGGTTGGCGAGATTGCCACGCACCAACCGCCGTCCGATAGCCGGGATGAACGGCGTGGTCCAGGCCAGCCACGGCCGCATCTGGCCCTCGATCGAGTACGACACTTGACACGAGTCCACGCCTGTCGGCTCCACCGCGTAGCTCACAACCGCACGACGCACGACTCCGCCGCGGAGCTCCATCGTGACCGAACGATCCTCCTCCCAAGAGGTGATCCGACAGTCGATGAGCGACTCTCGACCACCGAAGAGTCGGCGTGCCACGAACGTGGTCCCCAGAGCCGGGATGCCAGGCGACGTCTGGCGGACCTCGAGTACGTCCTTCTCCCACGCGGGTACATTCGGAAAGTCGATGAGGATGGCCCAGACATCGGCCGATGGCCGGTCGATGTCGACGGACTCAGTCAAGGTATACACGGGCCCAGCGTATGGCACGCCCGTCACAGCGGGCGAGCGTGCGAGATGCGGCTGGGGCGCTTCCACGGCCCCGGTCGGCCGGGACGGACTGACGGCTCGGGGGGACAAGCCGGATCGAAGGTCCGGGACCGGTGCCGGGGTCGTGACAGCCTGGTCCTCGGCCGTCATCGCCCCTGCAGGAAGCAGACCTCTAACACTCCGATCCGGGCGACGGCGCCGGATAGCAGAGGGCAGTGCCACCGGTGACCTGTTCATCGAGGGCCACACCAGGACCGCTGCAAGGCGGTCGTCTATTGCACCCGATGGAGCCGCGGCGCAAGATACGAGAACGACAGTTCCGGGGCGAAGCCGACCCGTGAAGAGCTTGGGGCGTGATTTCTGATGCGATACGGTCTGTCGTCCGTCAGGCGATGGTCAACGGTGCTGATGCTGGTTGCCGTTGCCGTCGCCCTGCCGAAACCAGTCAGCGCGCAGGAAGTTGTCACAATCACCGAAGTGACATTCTTCCGGTTTGGCTGGTTGAGGACTGGCTCGCCGGAGATCGCCGTCTCGATCACCTGCGACGCGACCGGGATCATCGGCGATCTTGTCATCGACGCCGAACAGGGCGACCGCATCGCCCTGACGAACTCGGACCTGCTCGACGCGCCGTGCACCACAGTGCCCACGCGGTACGTCATCCGGCTCTTTTGCGGCGAGTGCGACTTCCAACCGGGACCACTCATCGTGACTCGCGCCACCGCCATCCCGGGTGGCGAGTTCGGTTCAGGTCAGAGGATTCTTCTCCGGAGGGTCATAGCGGACGACGGTCGGGTTCCGGTCCCCCGGTCGGCCCGGACCGACTGACGGCGGGGTGGTGACAGCCTAGTCCTCGGCCGTCACCGCGGACCAAACCGCGATGGCATGACGAGCCAATTCATCGTTCGCCTCGTTGCGACCCTAAGCGACACTCGCTGCGACGTTGGATGCGATCCGAGCACGTGCGTCGTTAACAGGCGGGTGCGACTGTCATCACAAGCCACGACGCGAGGAGGTCCGACCGATGACAGCCGACGAGATCACCATGCACGAGAATGAGCAGATCGACGCGGCGAATGCATCCGGTCGGACGTCCGTCGTGTTCGTTCACGGCCTCTGGCTGCTGCCGAGCAGCTGGGACCGCTGGCTGGACGTGTTCCGGCAAGCTGGGTATGCGCCGGTCTCGCCGGGCTGGCCCGACGATCCGGACACCGTCGCGGAGGCAAGGGAGCATCCCGAGGTGTTCGCCAAGAAGTCGATCGGCGATGTCGCCGACCACTTCGAGAGCGTGATCAATCGCCTGTCGACCAAGCCCGCCATCGTGGGTCACTCGTTCGGCGGCCTGCTGACCCAGATCCTGGCCGGCCGGGGACTCGCCGCGGTGTCCGTCGCCATCTCCCCGGCACCGTTCCGGGGTGTCCTGCCGCTCCCGATCTCCGCCCTACGGTCGGCCTCCCCGGTCCTGCGCAACCCGCTCAACCGCAACCGGGCCATCCCCTTGACCTACGACCAGTTCCGCTATGCGTTCGGGAACGCCGTCAGCGAGGACGAGGCGCAGGAGCTCTACGAGACCTACTCCGTGGCCACCCCGGGCGAGCCGCTGTTCCAGGCGGCGGCTGCCAACCTCAATCCGTGGACGGAGGCAAAGGTCGATACGAAGAACGCCGAACGCGGCCCGTTGCTGATCATCGGCGGCGAACTCGACCACACCGTCCCGTGGTCGATCGCCAACGCCTCGTACACCGAGCAGAAGGACAACCCGGGAGTCACCGAGATCGTCCAGATTCCGGGCCGCGGACACTCAATTACCATCGACAGCCGCTGGCGCGAAGTCGCGGACACCGCGCTCGCGTTCGTCCAAAAGCACGTTCCGGTGTCCGTCGGGTGACTCAATTTCGGGGGTAGCTGACCCAGCCCCCGTCCCCGAGGATGTCGCGCCGGTCGACCCCCGAGCGCATCGACGCGGCGCGTCGCCCCGCCACACGAAACCGCCTCATCAGCGATGGCGTGACCGAGCCGACGGCCGACGGCTGGATCGCGGCGTGGAAGCGCAGGCGAAACGCGACGGGATCGAACGCAGCGCGGCGTACTGGGAGGCGGGCTGGGATTGGATCGAGGGGCAGCGTCATCGCCGGGCCCGGCCCTAGGGCAGAGACCACGCGCGACGCGCACCGTGGTCTGTGGGAGGCGTCGAGGCCGGCACTCGGTCTCGGATGAGGGGCCGTTCCCTCCCGGTCGAGCACTAGCGCCGCGTCGCCGTTTCCCCCTCCCGGCCCCTTGACGGTACTCGCGCCGACTGGGTCATCTGACGTCAAGACCTAGGCTGCGAGCTCGCAGCCCAACGCCACCGGGGAGAAGCGATGGCCACGGAGTTCTCCCCGCGCTGCTCTCGCCGCCGACGATCGTCACGCGAGCTCGTTGTTGAGCTGCCGAGCCCAGGCGGTTCGCTAGTCCGGAGGTAGCAGCGGCGATCGCCGAGTCGCGAACCCAGGCGAGTATTCGCCACCGAACGCCCAGGCACCGAGGACGCTGGGACCTCCAGTGGTGGTCCGCCTGGCGAGGTCCATCGCGGTCGCCTCATCAACCTCCGTCAGGTCCACTTCGCCGAGCATCCGGTTCCGAGTGAACGTGTACGTGGTGTCCCGATACGTCGCCGCCCAGCCGTCGCGGCTCCACTGGTCGAGACCCCGATCCGACAGCCGGTAGATCGCGCGGATCTCGCTGGTAAAGACGTCGTCCTTGATCCAGAACGTCAGGCCGTCCGCCATCGGATCACCTCCCCTTTGGAGCGAAGCTAAGTGAGGGCGCCCCGGATCGGTCGGGGGGAGGCCTACCGGGCGGCCCCTTGCGCGAAGGCTAGAGCGCCCTACGATCGCGGATATGACGACCCGTCATGACGCGGGACGCACCCCGCATCTTCACCGAGGCGCTCGCCCCGGGGCGGTTCCATCCGGCGACGATCGCCGCACCGGCGGCAAGCACTGGCAGGATCCGCGACGACATATGCACCGCGCTGATCTATCAGGCTCGGGGGGTCCAGGCTCAGCTCGCGGCTCTCTTCACGAGAGCGCCGATCCGTGCCTCGTCGGCGGCGGTCAACGTCTGTAGCGCGAAGGCGGTCGGCCACATGTCGCCTTCGTCGAGGTGAGCCGCGTCGCTGAAGCCGAGCGTGGCATACCTCGTGCTGAACTTCTGGGCGCTCTGGAAGAAGCAGACGACCTTGCCGTCTCTGGCATAGGCGGGCATCCCGTACCAGGTCTTCGGCGACAGGCTCGGCGCGCTGGCTTTGATGATCGCATCGAGCCGCTGGGCCAAGCTCCGGTCCGATTCCGACATCTCGGCGATCTTCGCCAGGACGTCGCTTTCCCCGTCGGCCCTGTCCTTGTCCGCGCGGGCTTCGGCCTTCACTTCTTGGGCGCGCTCCTTCATCGCGGCTCGTTCCTCGGCCGTGAAACCCTTGGACATCTTTGCGGTCGCGGTTGGCACTTCGAGGCCTCCTTTGGGGTGGCCCTTCAGGGCGCCCGAATGGACTTGACGAATAACGGCACGCGCGGAGGAACCGACCCATCCCCCAGGAAAGGGTTCCTCCGCCGCGAGTGCGTGCGACGAGTGTCGCTGCGTCCTTCTTCGGAATCATGACGAGTCGTCATGTGCACGGGCGTTGGCGATCGTGCGATCGGCTCTGGGTGTCGCGGCGGCCCTCGCCATGGGTTCCTCCGGACTGGTCCACGCTTGGCACGCCGCCGACGAACGCGCAGGCTCTGAGGTCGCCCCGGATCGCGCCGTAGTACCCGCTCCATCTCTTGGCGCGTCGGTAGCGCGCCCCAAGGCGAATCTGTTTGCCGTGTTGCAGCCGGGTTGCTGCCGGGCGAGCCGAGAGTGCACGCCATCGGAACTTCGTCACGACCCAAGGAGGCGGCACGATGGACGCTAACGAGACCACCATGAGCACCGGACCCGGACGCGAGGCTCGGTCGGGGTGCCTGGTCGAGGGGTGTCCGTGCCGGGATGCCCGCATCGTCTCCCACAGGCGTGCGCGGTTCTTCGCCCACCTCGCCGAGGTGAACGGCGAGACGGCTCAGCGGGTGATCCGCCCCGAGCGCGGCTGGGAGCTGCCGCGCACCGCCTGACGCAGGCAGGACGCGCGTCGACCGCGCTCCAGCGAGACCACGTTAGCCCACGCCCGAGCCGGCGCGACTCCTCCTCCGCCCCGGCGATGAACTCGGCCCGCAGCCGCTCATTGAGCGACTGGCGTCTTTCGTCGCGGCCTGTGGTCGTCGGTTTTCCACACCTCGGTGACGGCGTACCCGTCACGACTTACCGCAGACTTACCCCATGGCGCGCCGACCGACTCCTGAACGGCTCGACGCGGCCTGGCACGCCGGCGTCCGCAATCGCCTGATCGGCGATGGCGCAAACCCTGGAGACCGCGGCCGCCTGGATTTGGCGGCGGAGGCGGACGTGACGATCGTCGGCCGGCCGCTCATGCGATTCGAAGTCCCGGCTTCAAGACAAATTCCCCGCAGCGCCGCGTGGCGTACGATGGTGCAACCGTGGCACTCCGCGTCCTCAGGCTGGTCGCCGTCGCATCGATCTTCGCCTTTGTGCTCACCGCGCGCACGGTCATGCCAACGCGCGCATCCACGGATGACCCGGCCGCCGGCCCGTCGCCCGCGGACGTCGATTTGTCTCCGACCGATCTTGGTGGGGAGCCACCGCCGCCCGAGCCACCCCGGCCCGAGCCAGCGCCCATCGAGAAGGAGCCGCCACCTGCCGCCGCCGTCGAGCCGGCGCCGGCCGACACGCCACCGGCCGACAGGCCAGAGGCCGTCGTGCCACCGACCGACCCCTCGATCGCCGCGGAGCCGCCTCCCGAAGACCCGGTCGAGCCGGCGCCGACCGACCCGCCACCGGCCGACACGCCAGAGGCCGTCGTGCCACCGACCGACCCGCCACCGGCCGACACGCCAGAGACCGTCGTGCCACCGACCGACCCCTCGATCGCCGCGGAGCCGCCTCCCGAAGACCCCGTCGAGCCGGCGCCGACCGACCCGCCACCGGCCGACACGCCAGAGGCCGTCGTGCCACCGACCGACCCCTCGATCGCCGCGGAGCCGCCTCCCGAAGACCCCGTCGGGCCGGCCCTGGCGGACCCGGCGGAATCGGACTCGACCGTGTCGCCGGTCCCCGACCCGGCGGCCACCACCATCGCTGATCCGGCTGACGCCGACCCGTCCGCGGCCGAGCCGGCTCCGCCCGTCCCGTCGACTCATCGGTCGCCCGAGCCCGTCCCGCCCGTCGCGGGCGATCCGGCGCAAACAGCGACCGCGCGCGTCACTGCCATCGTGAGCACTCTGGCGAAACAGATGCGCGTCGGACCCGATGTACCAGCCCACAATGTGGCCTTCCATTCGGCGGTCGCCGCTGGGGCCGGGCTCGCTGCCGGACTTGTGGTCACGAACCAAGCCCCAAGCAGCGTGGCGGTCGCCATCGAGTTCGGACGCGCCGGCGGCGGGTGGGCCGGCGCGCTCGTGTTCAACCTCTGGCTCCGCCGGCAGATGCGCGTGCGTCGCATGAGCCAGCGTCAGCTCGCGGCTCTCGCCGGCGTCGACCACTCCACGGTCTCGAGGCTGCTCCGGCATGATCGACGGCCGTCGCTCATGACGGCGACGAAGCTCGCCGGTGCCCTCAGGCAGGTGCGAGGCGAGCAAGCTGAGCCCGAAACGGCCGACTACTTCGAACGCAACCCGGAAGAAACGGTCTTCCCGGCGAGAAGGGTGGAGTTGGCCCTCAGGGCGGACGAGCTACTCGACGAGGACGAGGTCCGGCGCCTGATGAACATCTATCTGGACGCCCGTCGGAGGCATCTGGCAGGGACGAGCCCGTCCGCGCCCACCCGCGCCCGGCCAGCGCGCGCCGCCCCCGACCCGCGCCGCCGCTAACCTGGTTCACTGCCAGGTCGGCGAACCCGACGTCCCCGGGTCCACTCCGGAGCGTATCGACGCGGCCCGTCGAGCCGCCACCCGCAACGGGGCATCGCGTCCGACCGTAGGCTGACCTAAGCCTGGCTCCCTTCAGAACGTTCTGGGATCGGGCCGGCCGATCTTGTCCTGCATCAGGACCTTCCCGCCACGTCCCTTGACGACCAACTCGCCGCCGCCGCTCTCTTCGAGCTGTCGTCGTGCGGCGATCTCGGCCTCGGCTGCCGTACCGAACCGCCGGTCCTCATTCGTGACCTGCCAGCCGCCGGCGATCCTGGCCACCGTCACTCTGGGCATGGGGCGACCTCCGTAGGTGAACGCCCCGGCGAGACCTGGGGTGTCTCGATCCGGGGCGCTCGGGCTGGGAGCCTTCGGGCACCGTACGCCGTCGTCAGGCGGTGGTCTGTACCGTCTGATACAGACCATAAGCCGGTCTGCCCGGACCTCGTGGCCGCCGCTGTAGCGGGATCGAAGGTCTGGGACCGGAGCCGAGGTCGTGCCAGCGTAGATCGTGTCGAACGGGACCAGGAAGGATGGTCCTTTGGCACTGGCGCGGTCAGCCGGCGCCTGTAGGTTGGACACCCATGGGCACGGTGCCTTCAATGATCCCGAGTCTCGCATCAGCCACCACCAGGGCCGCCAGCAAGCAGACCTACTACACGATCCGCTTCCTCGTGGATCGGCCACTGGTAGAGGACGCGTACCGCGCCTACGCCTACTTCCGCTGGGTCGACGACGTCGTCGACGCGGTGGCGTCCACAGGTGCTTGTGGCGACACCGAACGCCTCGTCCGGGCGCGATTCCTGGACCGCCAGAAGTATCTGCTCGACGCGTGTCTGCGAGGCGAGGAACAGCCGATCGCTGACCCGCATGAGGCACTCCTCGTCGAGCTGGTCCGACACGCCGACCGGATTGACCCTCGTCTCGATGCGTATCTGCGCCACATGATGCTGGTGATGGAGTTCGACGGCGGGCGCCGCGGCCGACTTGTCAGCCAGCAGCAACTCGACGAATACACCCACTGGCTTGCAGTCGCCGTCACCGAAGCCATGAGCTACTTCATCGGCAGCGGCGCCGATTCGCCTCACGACGAGACGCGATACTCGGCCGTTTCGGGTGCCCACATCGTCCACATGCTCCGGGACACCTACGCGGACGTGCAAGCGGGATACTTCAACGTCCCGCGCGAGGTCCTCGAGGCGTCGTCGATCGGTCCCGCGGATGTGCGGTGTGACGCCTATCGCGCGTGGGTGAGCGACCGGGTGCGACTCGCACGCGCGTATCTGAACGTCGGCAAGGACTACTTCGCGCGCGTCCAGAGCCGGCGTCACCGCCTGGCCGGCATCGCCTACATCGCACGCTTCGAGTGGCTCATCGAGACGCTCGAGCGCGAGGACTTCAGACTGCGACCGGAGTACGCGGAACGGCGAAGCCTGGCGATAGGACTTCGGATGGGTCGATACGTCGTCTCGTCGCTGGCCCGCCCGCGGCGTCTCGCACACTCGGCGGTCCCGCACCCATCCGCGCGCGGTGGCCGACCGTGAGGAGCAGGTCCGTCCTCGTGGTCGGGGCCGGTGTCGCCGGCATCTCCGCGGCGACCCACCTCGCCAACGCCGGGATGCATGTCACCGTGCTCGAGAAAGATCTTACGCCCGGCGGCCGGTGTGGCCGGCTCGTCCGCGACGGCCATCGGTTCGACACGGGGCCGACCCTCTTCGTCATGCCCCTGCTGTACGAGGCCGAGTTCGCCGCGCTCGGGACTTCCCTCCGAGAAGGGCTCGAGCTCCGCCCGGTCGATCCCAGCTACCGCCTCGTCTTCGACGATGGCAGTGAGCTGTCACTGACACCCGACATGAAGACCATGCAGGAGCAGCTCGACGCGATCGAGCCGGGCGGCTTCGAGGGGCTGCAGCGGTACCTCCAGGACGGCGCCCGGCACTACCGGGTCGTCGCGGAGAAGATGGTCAATCGCGAGTTCCGGCATCCATTCGACTATCTCCGCGTCGGGGCGCTGGGCCTGCTCGCGCACGGCAACCCCCTAGCCAACCACTATCGCAGGATGTCCGCCTACTTCAACGCGCCTCGCTTGAAGAGCGCGTTCACGTTCCAGGACCTCTACGTGGGTCTGAGCCCGTTCGACGCGCCGGCCATTCTTTCGCTCCTCTCCTACACGGAACTGGCGCATGGCGTCTGGTATCCGGCCGGCGGGATGTACAGCATCGTGAAGCGGCTCGTCGATCTCGCTCGCGAAGCGGGCGTCGAGTTCGTGTTCGGCTCGGATGTCGAGCGGATCGACACCGATGCGAACAAGGCCCAGGGGGTCAGCCTTGCCGATGGGACCCGATTGAAGGCGGAGGTCGTCCTCGCGAACGCCGATCTGCCCTACGTCTATGAACACCTTCTCCCGCCCGACGGGATGGCCCGGGCGATGTCTCGCAAGCAGTTCTCGTGCTCGGCGATCAGCTTCTTCTGGGGCCTGAACAGACGGTTCGACGCCCTGCGTCCTCACACGCTGTTCCTCGCGGACGACTACCGAGAGAACTTCGAGAGCATCGTCCGAGATCACGCGCTTCCGGCGAATCCGAGTGTCTACATCCACGCTCCGGCGGGGCTTGACGCATCGGCCGCCCCGCCCGGTGAGGACAGCCTGACGGCGATCGTTCCCGTCGGTCATCTGCGAAGCGATGGCGCACAGGATTGGGACGAAAGCCGTGACCGCGCCCGCGAGCATGTCTTCAGACGGCTGCGAACACTCGGCATCGCCGACGTGCGAGATCACATCAAGTTCGAGGAGGCGTACACGCCGGTGACGTGGGCGCAACGCCACAACCTGGCAAAGGGTGCGACGCACGGGCTGTCCCACACGCTGACGCAGATGGGGTATCTCAGGCCGCGCAACCGGCACCACCGCTACCGAAACCTCTACTTCGCGGGGGCGAGCACGCATCCTGGCACGGGGGTCCCGACCGCCATGTCGTCCGGCCGCCTCGCGGCGACGCGCATCGTCGCGGAGCTCCGGTGAGTCCCCGCGGGGCCTGGCCACCTCATCCTCATCGTGAGCAACCAGCGCGGGTGTCCGTCCTCGAGCGCGTCATCCTGATTTCGCCTCGCGGGTTCTGTGCCGGCGTGGTACGGGCGATCGCCACCGTAGAGCGTGCCCTCTCGATCTACGCGTCGCCGGTCTACGTCCGCCGCGCGATCGTGCACAACGCGCAGGTTGTCGCCCGACTTGCCGCGGCCGGGGCGGTGTTCGTCGACGAGCTCGACGAGGTACCGCGAGGAAGCGTCGTGATCTTCGGCGCACACGGGGTTTCTGCTTCTGTCCGCCAGCAGGCCCAGGCCCGGGACCTTCGCGTCGTGGATGCGACATGTCCCTTGGTGGCCAAAGTCCATCGCGAAGTGCGGCGCTACCGCGGCTGTGGGTACGAGGTGGTCCTGATCGGACACGCCGGACATGACGAAGTCGTCGGCACGCTTGGCCAGACGCAAGGCGTGCAGCTCGTCGAGGATGTCTCGGATGTCGCCGGCGTCCGTGCCTCCTGTCCGGATCGGGTCGCATGCGTGAGCCAGACGACGCTCCGCCCGCAGGACGTTGGGCCTGTCGTCGATGCACTGCGCCTGCGGTTCCCGGCGCTGGCGCAGCCTGCAGCTGCGGACATCTGCTATGCCACGCGCAACCGCCAGGCCGCGATCGAGTGGCTCGCCCGGCAGGTCGACGTGGTCGTGGTAGTCGGCGACCCGGCTAGCTCCAACTCACGCAGGCTGCGTGAGGCAGCAGCCGCGGCGGGCTGTACTGCGTACTTGATCGGAACGGCGGCGGAACTCGATGACTCGTGGCTGGCCGATGCGAATGTTGTCGGCGTATCCGCAGGCGCATCGACGCCCGATCAACTCGTGTCCGAGGTCGTCGAGAGCCTTTGCCGCGACGGGGCAGCCGTGCAAGAGGAAGCGTTTCTGGAGGAGCGGGTCGCCTTCCGCCTGCCTGAAGGGGTCGTCGGAAACCCGCTGGAAGGTCCGGGGTGAAGGTAGGTCTGAGCCGGGGGCGCCGTACGAATCCCCGGGGTCTCCTAACATCCCGCACGAATGCTCGTCGAAAGCCGATCTCGATCATGCGCCCTCGGCGATGATGACGATGTCGACTGGGTGGTCGTCGGGATCATCGGGATGGGTCGTCCGATCGTCGATCGGCGGCAGATGTTCGGCGACGATCCGAGGAACGACCCGTACAGCATCGACTACGAGCCCTCTCGGCGTCGGTAGCCCCCGAGTCGTGGTTCGCCTGGTGGACGCGGTGGCCGCTGTGCTTATGCCGCTGCGCAGACTTCCGACCTTGGGCTAGGTTTCGTGCGGGAGAAATGGTCGGGGCGGCCGGATTTGAACCGACGACCACCAGTCCCCCAGACTGGTGCGCTACCAGACTGCGCCACGCCCCGACGGGTGTCCGAGTCTAGCACGCGCCACTTGCGGCACCGGCTCAGCCGAGGTCCTGGAGCTCGTCCTTCGACTCGCGCGACAGCAGGTCGATGAGGCAGCGCTGGACGCTCTTGCCCTCGAACAGCGCGTTGTGCACCTCGCGCGCGATCGGCATCTCGACGTCGTAGCGATCGGCCAGGGCGAGCGCGGCATCGACCGTGTAGGCGCCCTCCGCGGTGCCCGGCAGCGTCGCCTCGATCTCCGCCCACGAGCGACCTTTCGCCAGCTCCTCGCCGAGTCGATGGTTGCGGGACAGCCGCGACCCGCACGTCGCGATCACGTCGCCGATCCCGGCCAGCCCGGCGAATGTGAGCCGGTTCGCGCCGGCCGCCGCGCCCAGCCGGATCATCTCGGCCAGGCCACGGGTCATCAGCCCGGCCTTGCCGTTGTCCCCGAAGCCCAGCCCGTCGGCGGCGCCGGCAGCGATCGCGATGACGTTCTTGAGCGCCCCGCACAGCTCCACGCCCAGGATGTCGCGATTGACGTACAGCCGGAACTCACGGCGGCCGAGCCGTTCGGCCACACGCTGGGCGAGCTCGATATCGTCGGCCGCGACGACCGCAGACGCGGGCAGTCCTTGGGCGATCTCGCTCGCCAGGTTGGGGCCGGACAGGGCGGCGATCCGCCGCGGGTCTATCGCACCGGCCTCGGCGATCACCTCGCTCATCCGGAGCAGCGAGCCGTTCTCGAGGCCCTTGACCACCGACAGGATGTCCGCCGACCCCGGGATGGACGGCGCGACCTGAGCCACGACGGAACGGAGATGCGACGACGGGACGGCGAACAGAACGAGGTCCGTCGCCGCGCGGAGGGCCGCCGCATCGGCCGTGGCGACGAGCGCCTCCGGCAACTCGATACCTGACAACCGCTGGTCGTTCCGGTGCGTGGCGTTGATCTGATCCGCGACCTCGGGCCTATGCGTGAGCAGCAGGACCGGCTCGCGTTTGCCCAGCTGAGCGGCGAGCGTCGTGCCCCACGCTCCGGCCCCGACGACCGCGACGGTCGGCGCGGCGGCCGTCATCGACCGCGGCGGGTCCGCGGCGAGCTGCGGCGCGTCGGATTCGATGGCACGACGCTCGCCTTCCGTCGGCGCGGCAACTTGACCGATGCGCGATCGCGGAACACGAGCCGGATCGGCGTCCCGTGGAACCCGAACGTGTCGCGCAGCCGGTTCTCGAGATATCGCCGGTACGAGAAGTGCACCGCCGACGCGTCGGATGCGAAGAATACGAACGTGGGCGGCGAGATGGCTGCCTGGGTCGCGTAGAAGATCTTCGGGCGCCGGCCGCGCACGAGCGGCGGCGGTGTCCGATCGGTCGCCGCCATCAGCATCCGGTTGAGCTCGCCGGTGGGGACCCGCTTGCGGCGCTCGGCCCAGATATCGATCGCGAGTTCCAGCACACGACCAACCCGCTGGCCGGTCTTGGCGCTGATCGACACGACCGGCGCAAACTCCAGGAACGGCGCGTCATTCCGGATCCAGTCGATGTACTGGTCGAAGGTGCGGTCGGTCTTGTCCTCGACGAGGTCCCACTTGTTGACGGCGACGACCAGGCCCTTGCCCTCCTCGACCGCATAGCCCGCCACGTGGGCGTCCTGGGACGTCAACCCTTCGACGGCATCGATGACGAGGACGGCGACGTCGGCCCGCGCCAGCGCCGTCAGGGCGCGCATCGTCGAGTAGCGCTCGGCGGCCTGTCCGGACGCCACCTTCCCGCGCCGCCGGATCCCGGCGGTATCGATGAGCACCACCTCGCTCCGACCCCACGCCAGGCGGGTGTCGATGGCGTCACGCGTCGTCCCGGGCACCTCCGAGACGATCGCCCGTTCCTCCCCCAGCAGCGCGTTCAGCAGGCTCGACTTGCCGACGTTCGGCCGACCGACGAACGCGATCGCGGCCGGTGCCGTATCGGCCTCGGCGGCGATCGCCGCGTCCCACCGCGCCGCCTCAGCGTCCTCGGTCACTGCGTCCCCATCGCCGTCCAGGTCGTCTTCCGGTTCCCCGACGACGAACGGCTCGAGCCGGCCGGCGGCGACTTCGTTCGCCCAGGCCTCGGCCTCTGCCTCGCGCTGCTTACGGGCGACTTCGGCTTCGCTCTCTGGCGGTAGTCCCCACACGATCGCGTCGAGCAGATCGCCGGTCCCGCGCCCGTGCGACGCCGAGATCGCGTAGGTCTCCTCCCAGCCGAGCGCGTGGAACTCGGCCGCCTCGAGCTCGCGCTTCTCGTTGTCGGCCTTGTTGACCGCCACGATCACCGGCGCCGGGGCTCGCCGCAGCAGATCGGCCGCCTCGAGGTCGGCCGGCGTCATGCCGGCGGCGGCATCGACCACGAAGACGATGACGTCGGCCTGCGCGATGGCCAGGCGAGCCTGCTCCTGGACGCGGAGCTCGATGGGGTCGTCGGTGTCGACCTCGAGCCCGCCGGTATCGATCAGGACGAACCGGCGACCGTTCCACTCCCCGTCCCCATAGAGACGGTCGCGCGTCGTGCGTGCCCGATCCTCGACGATGGCCGTGCGTGAGCCGACGATCCGGTTGAACAACGTCGACTTGCCGACGTTCGGACGCCCGACGATGGCGACGAGTGGAAGGGCCCGCCCGGTACGGTCTGGCGCCGCTGCGCCGGTCCGGGCGGCCACCGCGGTCAGGCCGCGCCGGACGCTGGCGTCGACGTGATGTGCGGGAGCGAGGTGGTGCGACCGGCCGGCGTTGCCGCCCTACCAAGTGCGGCATCGGCGAGCTCGAGAGCGTTCGCGACCGCCTCCGCCGTGCCGCCCAGCTCGAGGATCCGCCGCGTAACGTCGCGCAAGTCCTCGATCGGGGTCGAGGTCCCGCCGGTGACGCCGACGATGCGGGCGCCCTCGAATGGCGCGGCGTCGGTCAGGTCGTGGACGCTCTCGATCTGGATCGCGTGCGTCCCGGCGATCTCGCAGAGTCTGGTCAGCTCCTTCGTGTTCGCACTCGAGCGGCCGCCGACGACGACCATCATGTCGACCTCGGCGGCGGTCTCCATCGTGTCCTGCTGACGACGGATCGTGACCGGGCAGACCGTGTTGACGATCTTCAGCTCGTGGGCCCGGGAGACCATGAGGGCCGCCAGCTTCTCGAACTTCCAGGGCGGCTGGGTCGACTGGGACAGCAGGGCCATCCGCTTCTTGCGCGGGATCGCCGCGTCCCACTCCTCTTCCTCGTCGACCACGATGACGTCGGGCGCGAACCCGAGCAACCCGACGACCTCGGGATGCTTGGGCGTGCCCAGGATGACGATCGTGTAGCCCTCCTCGACGAGCCTGGTGAGCTCCTTCTGCTCCTGGATCACCCAGGTGCACGTGCCGTCGATGACCTCGAGACCCCGAGCCTCGGCGCGGGCCATCACATCGGGGCGAACGCCGTGAGCGCGGATGACGACGGCTGCGCCGTGGTCGACGTCGTCGAGCGTCTCGACGGTCTCGATGCCAAGGTCCTGCAGGTCGCGGACAACGCCCTCGTTGTGGACGACCTGGCCGAGGGTGTGCGTGGCCTTGCCGGCGGCCGAGGCCTCCTTGGCCTTGTCGATCGCCTCGCGCACGCCGTAACAGAAGCCGGTCCGCTTCGCGATGCGGACTTCCTCGACGGTACCCATCGGGTCGATTATCCCACGGGCTCCCGTTCGGCCATGTTCGGCGTGATAGTCCCGTAGCGGCCCCGCTGCCATTCCGGAACGAGGGCGGCGATCTTGCGCATGATCAGATCGGTCGCCGCCGACTTGGCAGCCCGGCGGTCCAGGTCGGGCGGCAGCTCGTCGGCGAGGCGGAACGGCGAACCGACTCGCACCGTGACGCGACCGCCCGGATGGGGCAGCTTCTGGCCACGCGGCCAGCGTTCGTACGACCCGCTGACACCGACCGGCACGATCGGGGCGCCGGTCCGGAGCGCCAGGACGGCGACGCCATCGCGTCCGGACCCGAGCCGCCCGTCGTGTGAACGCGTCCCCTCCGGGAAGACGAAAAGCGCATGACCCTCATCGAGGATCTGCGCCGCGAGCCGGAACGCCTCGACGTCGGCCGCCCCGCGGTCGATGGCGTGGACTCCGCCGTTGCGGGCGATCCAACCGACGACCGGCCAGTCGAACAGTTCCCGCTTGCCGAGCCATTGGAACCGCCGGCCGATGCGCGGCATCAGCGACGAGCCGAGGACCGGCACGTCGAGATTGGAGCTGTGGTTGGCCGCGATGATCACCGGCCCGGTGCGCGGGATCTCATCCACCGCGCCTTCGACACGGACGCGGGTCAGACCGGCGAGGCCGGCGCGAAAGGACGCAGCCATGGCGGACATCCATGGCGGGATCCCCTCGCGGATCGGCGTCCTGGGGCGCTCGGTCTCGTCGCTCACGGCGAGGACCGGGCGGGTTCGAGTCGTGCTTCGGCATCGCGGATGGCGCCGACGACGGCCCCCACGGTCTGGTCGAACGAGTTGCCATCCGTGGTGATGATCCGCGCGTCCGGGGCGATCCGGAGCGGAGCGACGGCTCGCGTCGAGTCAAGCCGGTCGCGTCGCCGGAGCGACTCGAGGATCGCGAGCCCGCCAGTCGAGTCGGGGTCGATCCCGCGCTGCTCGGCTCGGCGCCGCGCACGCTCCTGGACGGATGCATCGAGATAGATCTTCAGGTCGGCATCCGGCAGGACGATCGTGCCGATATCGCGGCCCGCCATCACGATCGCGCCGTCGCCGGCGAGCTCACGTTGCCGGCCGAGCAGCGCCTCGCGGACCTCCGGGACCGCGGACACCGACGACACCGCGGCTTCGACGGCCGGCGCCTTGATATCGCCGGTGTGATCGACGCCGTCCACGCGGACGCGCGAGAGGCGGCCCGCGTCGTCCTGGGCAAGTTCCAGGTCCTTCACGAGATCGACCAGGCCTTCCGGGTCGTCGACCGAGACGCCGCGGTGTTCAGCGAGCCAGGTCAACGCTCGGTACAGCAGCCCCGTGTCGAAGAACCGGTAGCCGACCTCCTGCGCGGCCGCGGCGCCCACGCTGCTCTTCCCGGACGATCCCGGCCCATCCAGGGCGACGACCAATCCCTCCATGGCCGGAAGTCTAGCCATCGGCCTCGGCCCGACCTGGACGTGGAGGTCGCGATCGGCCTGCGCCGGCGCCGAGGCCACGCACCTCGGGTGCTTTCAACGCGCGTACCGAGCCGCTGGGCAGGCCATCGATCCGGACGGGTCCGATGCGGACCCGCGCCAGCCGGACGACCGGGGCGCCCACGGCGCCGAACATGCGCCGCAGCTGGCGCTTCCAGCCCTGCGTCAGCGTCGCGCGATACCAAGCGAGCTCGGGTGGCGTCGGTCGTAGGACTGCGGCGAGCCGGTGGCTCTCGACCGCGGTCATCGAGCGCAGCCCGCCGAGTTTCGCCAGCCCTTCGTCGAGCGCGATCCCCTGCTCCAGCCCACGGACCTGGTCCCGTTCGAGCGGTTGATCGAGCCCGATGGCGTACTCGCGTTCGATGCCGTGGCGGGGATGGAGCACGCGCTCGGCCCAGTCGCCGTCGTTGGTAAGTAACAGGAGGCCTTCGCTGTCCTGGTCCAGGCGGCCGACCGGGTACAACCGCGCAGCGTCGGGTACGAGCGCCGTCGGGACGAGGTCGAGCACGGTCGTCGCCGCGTGGCGGTCGCGCGTCGTCGACGTGACCCCGGGTGGCTTGTGCAGCAGCAGGTACGCGTGAGCGGCCGCCGCGCCGATGAGCCGCCCGTCGACAGCGATCACGGACCGATCCGGATCCGCCTGCGTCCCAAGCGTCGCCACGCGACCATCGACCGTGACGCGACCCGCCGCGATCATCAATTCCGCGCCGCGGCGTGACGCGACGCCGGCCGCCGCCAGGACCTTCTGGAGCCGTTCCGGCGGCATCAGGCCTCGGTCGGCACGTCGTCCATGTCGAGCGGCAGCGGTTCGGTGAGCGGCTCGCCGCCCTCCTCGGCGAGTCGCGCGGCCACGTCGACGTCGAGCGGCGGCAGCTCGCTCACGCCGGTCAGCCCGAACCGCTCGAGGAACTCGAAGCCCGTCCCGTACAGGAACGGCCGCCCCGGCGCCTCCGACCGGCCGAGCTCGACGATGAGCCGGCGATGCAGCAGCGAACGGACGGTGTAGTCGGAATCGACACCTCGGATCCGCTCGATCGCGGCGCGCGTGACGGGCTGGCGGTAGGCGACGATGGCCAGCGTTTCGAGGCTCGCCGGCGACAGCCGGATCGCGTCCGCGCCGACGTAGCGCGCGACCAGCGCTCCCGCCTCTGGCGCGCTCGCGAGCTCGACGCGATCGCCGTCGACGACGAGGCGGATCCCCCGCTCGGCCAGGCTCACCTCGAGGTCGCCAAGGCGCTGATCGACTGTGTCCCGGTCGACGCCGGCGAGATTCGCGATCTCGCGCCGGGACAGCGGCCGCTCAGCGACGAAGAGCAGACCCTCGAGCGCGGTCTCGGTCAGCTCGAGCGGCGGCCGCTCGTCCGGGCTCGCCGGAGCATCGGTCCCAAGGCCGCCCTGCTCGAGACCGTCCCGCTCGAGATCCAGCTCGTCGGTCACGCGAAGGACTCCAGGCTTTCGTCGAGTGGGACGTCCTCGGCCAGCGCCTCGGTCCGCCGCGCCACGATGGCGCCCCACGGTTCCGCCTGCTCCACGACGATCTCCCGCCGCTTCATCAACTCGAGCATCGCGAGGAATGTGACCGCGACGACGACACGGTCGCGCACACCACGCAGAAGGTCCTGCAGGACGATCTCGGGTGCGTCGCGAAGAGCGGCTCGGATGATCGCCGCCCGTTCGGTCAGCGTCACGGTGCGTGGCAAGACCTCGGGTGGTGGCTCGGGTGGCGGCGCGATCAGCGCGAGGTGGGCGAGCGCCTCCACGAGCGCCGAGGGGTCGATCGGGGGCACGTCGACCGGCCGGGCTCCCGCGAGCCCGGATGCCCGCGCCGCGCCGGCCTCCCGACGGAACAGGCCGATCCGATCGAGCGCGTCGTCGGCAAGCCGGCGGCCGGCATCGCGGTGGGCGCGATACAGCAGCAACCGCGCGCGGAGCTCAGCCTCGGGGTCGGGGCCCTCGTCGCCATCGACCTGGCCTGCTGGCGTGACCGGGGTCCGGGGCAGCATCGCCCGGCTCTTGATCAGGATCAGCTGCGACGCGACTGCGACGAAGGCACTGATATTCCCGAGCCGGTCGGCCTCCAGGGTCGCGAGCGCCTCGAGATAGGCGTCCGCGAGGCTGCCGAGCGGGACGGTCAGGACATCCAGCTGACGTCCCTCGATCAGCGACAGCAGCAGTCCGAGCGGCCCGTCGAACATCGTCAGCTGGACATGGGTCGCGGCTTCCGGGCGACGACCGTCGCCGAACCGCACGGCGGTATGCGCGTCCATGACCGGGATGCCGGGAGAGCCGGTCACATCGGGGAGCATCAGTTCGCCTCGTCCGCGAGCTGGAGGGCTCGACCGGCCACCGGGTCGATCGGCGCGTCCTGGTGGAGGATCAGCTCGACGGTCCGTGGCGGACAACCTGCCTCCGCGGCCAGCGCAGCCGACGTCTCGGCGTGATCACGAAGTCGGCGAAGAGCGCCGCCCCAGCCCGGCAGGACGGCGCCCACGCGCCAGATCCAGGCGCCGTACATCTGGCCGAGGGCGTATCCGACCCGTGGCCAGACCCCGGTATCGCCCTTGCCGGTGTCGTGGAGCAGACCGGCGAGGAGCACCTCGGTGTCGGCCACGCCATCGTGTCGAAGCGTCGCGACCACGTCGAGGCCGTGCCGTCGGTCGGCGACGTGCATCGAGTCGAACAGCGCGAGCTGGGCGGGGGTCAGCCAGGTCACCAGCGCCGCCCGCTCATCCGTCCCGACACGGGCTCGGATGTGCGAACGGAACTGGCGGACCTTAGCTGCCCACCAAGAAGCTGACGATCGCATCGATGATCGGGATGAGGATGCGCCCGCCGATCGACTGGCCGGGCGGCACGAAGAACACGATGAGCAGCAGGATGAACCCGTACTGCTCGAGGATCGGCCGCCAACGCCAGGCGACCTGCGGCGGGAGGAAGGCGAACAAGACCTTCGAACCGTCCAACGGGGGGATCGGAAACAGGTTGAACACCATGAGCACGATATTGATGTTCACGAAGAGCAACAGCACGTACAGGACGATGAACGGGACCTGTTCGGCGATCGACGGCGTCGCCAGGATGTAGCGCAGGGGCAGCGCCGCAGCGATCGCCAGCACGAGATTGGAGATCGGTCCCGCGGCGGCCACGATCGCCTCGCCGTATCGGCCACCTTCGAGGTTGCGCGGGTTCACCGGTGTCGGCTTGGCCCAGCCGAAACCGAACGCGCCCTGCGATACGAGGAACGTCAAGCCAAGCAGGATGCCGCCGAGCGGATCGAAGTGGACGACGGGGTTGAGGGTGAGTCGGCCCATGAACCGCGCCGTGCTGTCACCGAGACGGTACGCGGCAAGTGCGTGGGAGAACTCGTGGACCGGGAAGCCGACCAGCAGCATGATGGCGACGACGATGATCGCCGCCAGGAGTTGATCAGACACGGGGTTCCTCTAGGGGTCCGCCGTATGGTAGCGGCGCGGGTGGCCGAGGGTCCGAAGGGCGACTGTGCCGCGAATCAGAGCCGCGACAGCAGATCGGCCTTCTTGCGCTCGAATTCCTCGGGGCTGATCGCACCCCGGTCGCGCAGGTCGGCCAGGCTGTTGAGGGTCCGTGTCACCTCGTCGCGCGAGAGCGGCGCTGCCGGTGGCGCCGCGGGCAGCGGCGTGGCGACGGTCTCGTCCGTGGGCGGCTCGCCCGGCACGTAGGGATCGGCGCGGAGCGGCGGCCCGGCCGAATAGCCAGCCCCCGAGATGTCGCGCTCGTACTCATGCTTGGCGTCGAGCATCGCGCGCTTGAACCTCACGGGCTCCACCAGCATCCGGAACCGGCTGATCCCGGATTCGGACGCGGTCAGGATCTCGAGGTCGCCGAAGCCGAAGATCCGCCCGAAGATCGACTGCGTCAGGATGGCGTCGTTGATCTTTTCGAGCGAGGAGTCGGTCGACTTCTTGTTGAGCACGCCGGAAACCTCGATGACGCGGCGATCGGTCAGCACGTATTCCTGATTGATGTAGCGCAGGATCGTCCAGAACAGGACGACCAGCCCGCCGGCGAACAGGATGATCGCCGCGATGTTGAGCAAGCCCTGCCAGGGCTCCGACAGGTTCCCCTTCACTATCGCCAGGAAGGCGGCGATGAGGATCGCCAGGATCGTGTAGCGGGCACCCCAGATGAACACGAACCAGTGTTGCTTCTCGCGATCGACGATCCGCTCCCCCGTCGAGAGCAGGCCCTCGGCATAGCCCATGCTCGCGTGATCCTCCTGTGTGATCGGGCCGTTCGGTCGGGTGGTCCGATCGATTCCTCAGGCTCGCGGATGAGCCCGCCGGTAGACGTCCCGGATCCGTTCGCCGGTCAGATGGGTGTAGAGCTGGGTGGTGGAGATACTCGCATGCCCGAGCAACTCCTGGACCACCCGTAGATCCGCGCCGCCCTCGAGCAGGTGGGTCGCGAACGAGTGGCGAAGGGTGTGCGGGCTGACCTTGCCATCCAGGCCGGCGCGCGTCGCCGCGGCATGGACGGCGGCCCACGCCTGTTGTCTCGCCAGCCGTCGTCCGCGATCGCCGAGGAACAGTGGGCCGCCACGGACGGGTTGGACGTGGAGGCTCGCGATGAGGGCCTGACGCAAACCGTCCAGCCACATGGTCAGGTGGTCGATCGAGACTTCGCCGATCGGCACGAGGCGTTCCTTGTCGCCCTTGCCGATGACTCGCACGAACGCGCCGTCGAGCGAGAGATCCTCGAGATCGAGCCCGATCGCCTCGCTGACGCGGAGACCCGCCGCGTAGAGCAGCTCGAGCAGGGCCCGGTCGCGAGTTCCCCCGACCGATGCCGCTTCGAGCAGGCGGTCCACCTCGGCGACATCCAGCGTGTCGGGCAGGCGGCGGCTCTGGCGCGGCAGGTCGAGGTGCGTGGCGACGTCCACGTCGATGATCCCCTCGCCGAAGGCAAAGCGGTAGAAGCCCTTCAGTGCGGCGGCACGCCTCCGGAGGCTCGTCGGGGCGAGCGAACGCTCCCCGGACTGTCCGCGGCGGGTCTTCGCCGCGAGGTAGCGGATGGCCGGGTCCGCCGAGCGGGCCCACCGATCGTCGTCGCCGACGCTGCGCGCGAAGTCGTGGAGGTCCGACCGATACGCCCGGATGGTCGCGGCGGCGAGCCCGCGCTCGACGTGGAGATAGGCGAGATAGTCCTCGATCGCCCGGTCGAGGTTCACGCCGAGCGGTCGCCCCCCGCGGCGACGGGGCCGGCGCGCCAGGACTCGGCGCGATCGAGCAGCTCGCGGGCCGAGGCGAGCGCCGCAGCATCGCCCGGACCACCGCCGAGCATCGCCGCAAGCTCGACGATGCGACCCTCCCGATCGAGCCGCTCCACTTCGGTCACGGTGCGGCCGTCACGTTCCCGTTTGACGATCCGATAATGCGCGTCGGCGTGGGCCGCGATCTGCGGCAAGTGCGTTACGCACAGCACCTGATGACGGCGCGCCAGGCCCCACAGCGATCGCCCGATCGGCTCGGCGCTGCGCCCGCCGATCCCCGTGTCGACCTCGTCGAAGACGAGCGTGGGGGTCGCGTCCGCTTCCGCGAGGACGCGCTTGATCGCCAGGGCGACCCGGGACAATTCGCCGCCGGAGGCGATCTTCGCCAGCGGTCGCGCGGGCTCGCCGGGGTTCGGCGCCAGCCGATAGACGACTTCATCGATGCCGCTGGCGTCGAAGGCCAGGGCGTCGCCATCGATCTCGACCGCGGCTTCGCCGTCGCCACCGGCACGACGACCGACGGCGACCTCGAACACGCCGGCCGGGAAACCCAGCTCCTCGAGCACCTCGGCGACAGTGGACGTGAGGGCGGCCGCGGTAATGCGGCGGGCGTCGGAGAGCGAGTCCGCGGCGGCGCCCAGGTCCGAGAGCAGCCGAGCGTCCTCGCGCTCATGTCGAGCGCGGTCCTCGTCGAGACCACGCAGCCGTTCGACTTCAGCAGCGGCGCGCTCCCCGTGTTCGATGACCGCGGCCTCGTCATCGCCGTATCGGCGGAGCAGCCCGTGGATGACGCCGAGTCTGGCGTCGAGCTCGGCGACGGCCTGCGGATCGTGATCGACGTCCTCGGCCAGCCGGCGCGCGTCGTCGGCAACGTCACTGAGCTCGGCCTCGAGGCCGGCAAGGCGATCGGCCACAGACTCGAAGCGCGGGTCCAACCGCGCGATGCCGGCCGCTTCGCGCAGCGCCACCGCTGCAGCGTCGCGTGCGCCGGTGCCCTCGCGGGTCAACGCCTCACGGAGTGCCGCCGCTCCCCGGGCGATCGCCTCGCCGTGCTGGGCGGCCATCATGCGAGCGCGGATCTCATCGGCTTCGCCGGGCCGCAACTTCGCGCGGCCGATCTCACCGGCTTCGTGCTCAAGCAGATCGATCCGTCGGGCCACCTCACGCGGGTCGAGCGCTGCCGCGTCCAGGGCGGCGCGGTTCTCGCGCCAGCGCTCGACAGCGTTTGCCATCGCTGTCCGCAACGCGTCGTGGCCGCCGAAGCCATCGAGCAGGTCGCGCTGCCAGCGCTCCTCGAGCAGCCGACCCTGATCGTGCTGGCCGTGGACCTCGACCAGCGGCCCGACCTCCTCGACGAGGCGGGCCGCGGTCACGGTGGCGTCGTCGAGCCGTGCCGTGGAACGGCCGTTGGACGCGATCTCTCGCACCGCGATCAGGGGCTCCGGCATCCGGTCGAAGAGCGCCTCGACCCGCGCGGTCTCCGCGCCGTGGCGGACCAGGGTCGTGTCGGCGCGAGCGCCGAGTGCCAGGCCGAGCGCATCGATGAGCAGGCTCTTGCCGGCACCGGTCTCCCCGGTGATGACGTTGAGGCCGGCATCGAACGCCAGGCGGAGCCGGTCGATCAGCGCCAGGTCGGCGACCGTCAGCTCGAGGAGGCGACCCGGCGCGGCGTCACGGGCTTCGTCGCGCGTGTCGTCTGTCACGACGGCAGCAGCTCCACCTTGTGCCGGAGCAGGTCCCAGAACGGCTGGGCGCCCTTCGGCTCGATGAGTCGGATAGGGCGGTCGAGGGCATGCACCTCGACGACATCGCCCACGGCGATCGGCAGGTCCTCGCGACCATCGACCGAGACGAGGGCCTCGTGCGCATCGACGACGCGACAGCGGACGACCTGCTTGGGGCTGACGACCACGGAGCGGATGGCCGAGAGGTAGGCCGCGATCGGCGTCACGACGAGGTTCCGGCTGGCCGGGTCGAGGATCGGCCCGCCCGCCGAGAACGAGTAGCCGGTGCTGCCGGTCGGACTCGCGACGACGAGACCGTCGGCGATGAACGTCGCGAGGTGGCTGTCGTCGATGCTCACGTCGAGCCGGCACACCCGCGCCAGCGATCCGCGGGCGATCACGATGTCGTTCAGGGCGAAGTGCCGCTCCCCCTTGTCGGCGTCGGTCCCGGCGCCGCCCTCGCGGATGATCCGCCCCTCGATCGCGAGGCGCTCGTCGAGGCGGAATTCCCCGGCGGCGATGTATTCGAGCAGGGGTTCGAGGTCGGCCGCTTCGGCTTTCGAGAGGAAGCCGACCTTGCCGAGGTTGATGCCGATCAGCGGGACGTCGACCTCGGCGACGGCCCGCGCCGCCCGCAGGAACGTGCCGTCGCCACCGAGGACGACGAGGGCGTCGGTGGTCTTCAGCTCGGTCCGCAGCGTATCGATGTCGCCGGCCTGGGCGCGCCATTCATCGACGCCGCGCCGGCGGCACCAACCCGAGGCCCGCGCCGCGAGCTCGACGGTCGCTTCGATCGTCGGGTTGTAGGCGAATCCGATGCGTTTGACCGTCACGCGCCGACGGCCTCGGTGATGCGAAGGGTGAGGTCCGCGCAGCTGGGTCCCGCCGCCAGGTGGACGAGGAACTCGCGGTTGCCGTCCTGGCCGGTGATCGGGGATCTGATCAGGTCTCGGGTCCCGAGCCCGAGCGATCTCGCGTGTCCAGTGAGGCGCTCGAGGACCTCGCGATGGATGGCCGGATCGCGGACCACGCCACGCTCCGTCCTCCCCTTCCCCGCCTCGAACTGTGGTTTCACGAGGGCGACGATGTCGGCTCGGGGCGCGAGCGTGCTGGCCACCGGGCCAAGGACCTTGTCGAGGGAGATGAACGAGACGTCGATGACCGCGAGGCCGATCGGCTCGGGGAGCGTCACGGCTGTCAGCGTCCGAGCGTTCATGCGCTCCATCGACGTGACACGGGCGTCGCGACGCAACGACTCGGCGAGCTGGCCGCGACCCACGTCGAGAGCGTAGACATGGCGCGCGCCGCGCTGCAACAGGACATCGGTGAAACCGCCGGTCGACGCGCCGACGTCGAGGGCGGTCTCGCCTTTCGCGTCGATCTCGAACCTGTCCAGCGCTGCCGCGAGTTTGTGGCCGCCGCGTCCGACGTATGGATCGGGCTGGTCAAGCTTGATCGCAGCGTCGCTCGGGAGTCGATCGCCGGGTTTGACGTCCCGCCGCGCGGCATCGCCCTCGCCGACGCGCACTTTGCCGGCCATCACGAGGGCCTGGGCCTTGGTCCGGGTGTCCGCCAGTCCGCGCTCGACGAGCAGTTCATCGAGCCGCTGCTTGGTCCCCTTCCCCGGGCGTTGGGTGACGGTCGGACTCACGGACCTATCGTGGCACAGCCCGCTTCACATGCACTCACCGCGCGGCGTTCCGATCGGTCGCTAGCGCTCGTGCCGGATGCGGTCGCGGGTCAGCTGCAGCCCGACGATCCTCGAGATCACGATCGCGACGTACATAAGCCCTGCGACTTGCTCGATCATCACGATCGACCGTGCCTGGGCCAGGATCGGCACGATGTCCGACAGTCCGACGCTCGTGAGATTCGTGAACGACAGGAACAGCAGCTCGAACCACGTGCGCGGCGCCTCGGGGCCGACCGCCGCGGTGAACGATCCCGGCCAGACGATCTGGATCGCCATGAACGCGTGCGCGAACGCCCACGCGATCACCGTGAACGTCGCGGCCACGGCCCAGAGCTCGTCGACCGTGATGAACCGGTCACGGAACATGTAGGAGAGCAGACCCACGGTCGTGTACGCGTAGAACGCCGCGAGCAATACCGACGACAACAGGACGAGCGTCGCGTTCGCGGGATCAGCGATCTCGAGGAGCGTCAGCACCACGATCGGGGCCCCGAGCATCACCGACACCCAGGTCAGTGCCGGCGTCGAGCGCACCGTCCGCACGGCCAGGACGAGAACGACCAGCGAGAACAGCGACAGGGCCGCCCGGCCGACCGGCGACTCGTCCATGAACGGATAGAGCAGCACGCCGAGCAGCTGCACGAGCAGGAGGACCGCCGACGGCTCCTCGCGGACCAACATCGCCAGGGTCCGCCCCTGGCCGACGGCCGTCATCGATGGGTCAGGCGACGTCCGAAGTCGACCGCCCCGGCGACAGCCGGAGCGTCGCGAGCGTCTCGCGGACCTGGTCGGTCAGGCCGGCCGCGTCCAGACGGAGCATCCGCCGGAGGTCGGCGACCGAGCCGTGGTCGACGAACCGATCGCCCGGGATGCCGACGATGCGCACGGCGGCGTCGCGGTAGGCCGCGTCAGCCAAACGCGCCTCCTCGATGAGCTCCAGGACCGCCGATCCGAAGCCGCCCGACACGACGCTCTCCTCGAACGTGACGACGAGCTGCTTCCCGCGCGCCGCGTCGAGGATCAGCTGGCGGTCGAGCGGCTTGGCGAACCGCGCGTTGATCACGCCGACCGACCAGCCGTCGGCCTCGAGCGCCGATGCAGCCTCCATCGTGCGCATCACGATCGGGCCGAACCCGACGAACAACATGTCCCGCCCTTCGCGTAGCGTCTCGCCCTGGCCGATCGGCAGGACCGTAGGGTCGATCGACGGCAGCCCGAACCCCGGATCGCGCGGATAGTGCAGCGCGAACGGGTGATCCTGGGCGATCGCGGTCCGCAGCAACGACCGCAGCTCCTGCTCGTCCTTCGGCGATGCGACGACCAGGTGCGGGAGCTGTCGCTGGGCGGCGACCGTGAACATGCCCTGGTGCGACGTGCCGTCTTCGCCGACGAGCCCCGCCCGGTCGACCGCGATCAGTACCGGCTGATCGTTCTGGCACACGTCGTGGACGGTCTGGTCGAAGGCGCGCTGGAGGAACGTCGAATACAACGCGACCACGGGGCGCATCCCGCCCATCGCGAGACCGGTCGCGAGCGTCATGGCATGCTGCTCGGCGATCCCGACGTCGAACACCCGCTCGGGGAAGACCTCGGCGAGCTTGGACATCCCGGTGCCGGTCGGCATCCCAGCGGTGATCCCGACGATCCGCCTGTCGTCACGCGCGACCTCGATCAGCTCGGCGGCGAACACCGCCGTGTAGTTCGGGTTCTTCCGGGGCGCGGCAGGCTCCGGGGTCGGTGACGCCGCGTCGTCGGCCATCGATTCCGTCGGCAGACCGGCCGGCGCCGACGGTGCCACCTTGGTGCCGTCGTAGGCGTCGGCCTTCTGCGTCAGCTGCATCGGCGGGAGCGCCGCGCCGTGGAATCCGACCTGGTCCTCGATCGCCGGTCGATAGCCGCGGCCCTTCTGCGTGCGAACATGGACGATCGTCGGTCCCGGCAGCTCGAGCGCCGCGCTGAGCGTCTCGAGTAGCGCGCGGACGTCGTGACCGGGCACGACGCCGATGTACGTGATGCCGAGGTCCTCGAAGAGCTGACCGGGCTGGGCGAACCGCACGACCGACGCGCGAAGTCGCCTGGAAAGCTCGAGGAGGTGCGGCCCGAAGATCGGCACGCGCAGGACCGCTCGGTCGTAGGCCGTTCGGCTCTGGCGCCACGCACTCGAAAGCTTGATCTGCGACAGGTACTTGGAGAATGCCCCGACCGTCGGACTGATCGACATCTCGTTGTCGTTGACCACGATCAGCATCTGGGTCTTGCGCTGACCGATGTCGTTCAGGGCCTCGAGCGACAGTCCGGACATGAGCGCAGCGTCACCGACGACGACCGCGATGCGCTCCATGCCGTGCCGCAGGTCGCGTGCCTCGGCCAGGCCTTCGGCGATCGAGAGCCCGGTGCCGGCGTGCCCGCCATCGAACACGTCGTGAGGCGATTCGGTGCGGCGCGGGAAGCCACCGACGCCATCGAGCGAGCGCAGTGTCCGGAACCGCTCGAGCCGGCCCGTCAGGAGCTTGTGCGGGTACGCCTGGTGACCGGTGTCCCACACGATCCGGTCACGCGGCGACTCGAGGAGACGATGCAGGGCGATCGTGAGCTCGACCACGCCAAGGGAAGATCCGAGATGGCCGCCCGTCTCCGCGACGGTCGAGATGATCGTCTGGCGGATATCGGCAGCAAGCTCGGCGAGCTGTGCTTCGGTCAGGCCGCGAAGGTCCGCGGGTCCATGGATCTCCTGAAGGATCGTCACGCGGTCGAGGACTCCGATGAGGACGGATGGGTCGGTCGCTGGACGAGTCAAGCGCCCGATGTGTGATGTCCGGCTCGAAGGGTAGCGCGCTCGCCGCCCGAACGGCCACGCAGGACGCAGAGTGTAAACCTGTTCCTTGCAGGTCGCCAGTTTTGCCGCATGGAGGCTCGCGATGCCGGAGGAGGCCGTAACGACCGAGGCGACCGATCGAGCCCGAGCCGTTTACCCAGCACGAACATACGCGCGGTGACAGGCGATCAAGGCGCGCTGCGACCCGGAGAACCTGTTCCGCGGCAACCTGAACATCGTGCCGGCGAACGCCTGATCAAGCCTCGTCGATCGTGCGGTCCTCGGTGACTTCGACGGTCTCGAGCGAGCTGCCCTTCGCCACGAGCTGGCGCATCCGCAGCTCGGCGCTCCGAAGAAGCGTCTCGCATCGCTCCAGCAGGGCGGCGCCGCGCTCGTGGAGGGCCAGCGTTCGCTCGAGTGGCAGGTTGCCGGTCTCGAGCTCGGCGATGGTCCGCTGGAGCTCGACGAGTGCGTCGTCGAAGGACAGCTCGTCGGGCGGCGTGGGCGCGCCCTCCGTCGCGCGTTCGTCAGTCGTTCCCGTCAACCTCGTCCTCATCGATCCGCTCGGCGAGACGCCCGAGCCGCGGCGCGACCAGCATACCGACGCCGACACCGACGATCGCCACGACCGCGACCACGAGCACGAAGACGAGAAGGTCGCCGGTCATGGCTCCGTATCGTCGGCCTCGTCGACCGTCGCGGCGATATCGCCACGGGCGACGCGGATCCGGAGTGCCGAGCCGGCCGGTGCCTCGATCGGGTCGCGCACGATGCCGCCGTCGGGCGCCAGCCGGACGATGGCGTAGCCACGCTCGAGGGTCGCGTTCGGGCCGAGCACGGCGAGCGCGGCCGCAGACGCGTCGAGCGAAGAGCGGGCGGCAGTCACGCGGCGACCAGCCAACCGCGGCAGATCGGCCGAGGCCGCCGTCAAGCGCAGGCGCTCCCGCGCGAGCCGGCCCTCCACGGCCCGCGTAGCTCGGTCGAACAGCAGCCCGACCTGTTCGCGGGCCCCCGCCAGGCGAGCCGCGGGGCTGACACGCTCCAGAGCGCGTCGTTCCACGGCGAGGTCTCGCGTGGCCGTGGCAAGTCGCCGTTCCGTGGCGGACCCAAGCCGATCCGCGGCGCGGCGCAACGCGCCGATCATCTCGAGCCGATCCGGCACGACGATCTCGGCGGCGGCCGACGGCGTCGCCGCCCGGACATCGGCGGCGAAGTCGGACAGCGTGACGTCGACCTCGTGGCCGACCCCACACACGACGGGCAGCGGATGGGCCACGACCGCCCGGACCACGCGCTCGTCGTTGAACGGCCACAGGTCCTCGAGCGAGCCACCGCCCCGGGCGAGGATCGTCAGGGCCGGCGCATCATCGGGCCGCCCGGCCTCGACCATCGCGCTCGCGTAGCGGGCCACCCGCCGGAAGGCGGTGACGATGCTCGGCGGTGCGCCGTCGCCCTGCACCTGCGCACCCACCAGCACGACCTGGACGAGAGGCCACCGACGGCGCAGTACGTGGCTGACGTCCCGCCACACCGCGCCGGAGGGACTCGTGATGACGGCGATGGTCCGCGGCCGCGTGGGCAGTGGTCGCTTCCGGGCGGAGTCGAACAGCCCCTCCGCCGCCAGGCGCGCCTTGAGCGCCTCGAAGCGCAATGCGAGGTCGCCGACACCCGCCGGCTGGATCGCGTCGACGTAGAGCTGCATCGCGCCGGACGGCTCGTAGAGGTCGACTCTGCCGTGGACGACGACACGCAACCCTGCCTGCGCCGCGAACATCGAGCGCTCGCGGTCGTCGCGGAACCAGACGCATTGCAGCTGGTTCCGTTCGTCCTTCAATGCGAAATAGGCGTGGCCAGCCGAAGACACCGTGACGCGGCCGATCTCCCCCTCGACCCACACGTCGAGCAGCTGTGGGTCCTGCCGGATGGCCGTCCGGACCGCCCGCGTGACTTCGCTGACCTTGAGGATCTTGAGCCCGAACGTGCCGGGGGCCGTCGCGCTCGGGCGCAGCTCCGGCGGCCCACCCTCCGGGGCGACCTCCCTCCCCGGCCCGACCGCCACGGGCTCCTCTGGGTCGACCGCGTCCCACCCAGGCAACGCCCAGTCCGGCGGGTTCGAGCCCTCGCGATCGGTCATCTCAGACGCGGGTCTGATAGTCCCCGGTCCGGGTGTCGATGCGGATCGTGTCACCGGTCTCGACGAAGATCGGCACCTGGACCACGAGGCCGGTCTCGGTGGTGGCCGGCTTTCGGGCGCCGGTCTGCGTATCGCCCGCGAAACCGGGCTCGGTCTCGACCACCGACAGGTCGACCGTCACCGGCAGCTCGACGCCGATGGTCTCGCCCTGGTAGCTCGTCCGGTCGAGGGTCATGCCGTCCTTCAGGAACCTCGTCGCCTCGCCGAGCTGGTCGCTCCGCAGCACGAACTGGTCGTACGTGTCCGTGTCCATGAAGTGGAACTCGTCGCCGTCGCGATAGAGGAACTGGACCGGCCGCTGCTCGAGCTGGGCGCGCGGCCACTTCGTACCGGCCTGGAACGAGCGCTCGATCGTCTGCCCGCGCTTGACGTTGCGCAGCGTGATGCGCACCTGTGCCGACCCACGCCCCATCTTGATGTGGTGGTAGTCGAGGATCTGCCAGAGCTCGCCGTCGAGCTCGATAGTCACGCCCTTGCGCAGTTCTCCGGTGCTGATCATGTGGGGCTGGGCTCCTGAGCGGGCACGGGCCCGGCATCGAGGTCGGGACGGTCGGGCAGGCGCGACGAACCGCGGGACGGTCGGGATGAGGCGCCCATTCTAGCCGCTACGATGCGCTCACCATGGACCGCGTCCTCGCTGCAGCGCGCCCGGCATTCGACGAAGCCGCGGCGATCGACATCGCCCGGCGCACGTTCGATCTGGACGCCGGCGCCGCACAGGACCTCGGCAGCGAGCGCGACCAGGCGTTCCTTCTCCTTGACGCCGATGAGGCGCCTCTGGCGATCCTCAAGGTCTCGAATGCCGCTGAGGACCCCTCCACGCTCGACATGGAGGCGCTTGCAGTGCTCCATGCGCAGCGTGTTGATCCGTCGCTGCCACTGGCCATCCCGTGGCTCGCCCCGGGCGTCCGACCAGACACGCTGGACCCGGCCGATCGTCGGGCCACGTTTTCGGCCGCCGATGGCGACCATCACGTCCGGGCGTACTCCGTGCTGCGCGGTCGGGGCCGCATCGACGCGATCGAGCTGTCGGACGCGGCCCTCCCCGACTGGGGCGCGATGGCGGCACGACTCGGCCGCGCGTTGCGGGGCTTCTTCCACCCCGCCGCGCAACGGACGATGCTCTGGGACGTCCAGCATGCGGCGCGATCCAGGGAGCTTCTTGGGTCCATCCGCGACGCGCGTCACCGGGAGCTGGTCCGGCTCGTCCTCGACCGGTTCGACGCGACCGTCGTGCCGGTCTGGCCGGCGCTGCGGGCCCAGGTCGTCCATACGGATCTGACCACGGACAATTTCCTCACAGACGACGCGGGGAAGGTGACCGGGATCGTCGATTTCGGCGACATGAGCCACAGCGCACTCATGACCGACCTCGCATCGCTGCTCGACGCGTTGCTGATCGGCCGCCCGGACGACGAGTCGTTTCGTTGCGCCCGGCTGGTAATCGACGGCTACGAGCGCATCACCCCGCTCGAACCGATCGAGCTGCGCATCCTGCCGGAGCTGGTCGCGGCGCGGGCCGCCGTGACGATCGCGATCTCCTCGTGGCGATCCGAGCAGGGCCTCGAGGACCCGAGCTTCGCCGAGCGCTACAACGCGCCGGTGGCGCGGACGATCGAGACGTTGCTCGACGTCGGCTGGGACGAAGCGGCGCGGCGGCTCGGCGCCGAGGACACCACCCGCCCGTCGCCCTCCCTCGCTGCCCGCCGCGAGGCCGTCCTGGGACCCGCCATGGAGGCGCTCACCTACGACGCGCCTATCCACGTCGTCGAGGCGAGCGGGGTCTGGATGACGGCGGCCGACGGCCGGCGCTATCTCGATGCGTACAACAACGTCCCATGCGTCGGCCATGGGCATCCGCGGGTGACCGAGGCGATCGCCCGCCAGAGCCGACGCGTGAACACGAACATGCGCTACCTCCATGAGGCCGCGATCGAGCTCGCCGAACGGCTGCTGGCCACCATGCCGCCCGAGGCCGGGCTCGACACCGTCATGTTCGTGAACTCCGGCTCGGAGGCGAACGACCTCGCCTGGCGACTCGCGACGACGTTCACCGGCCATCGCGGCGCGCTGTGTACGGCGTTCGCGTATCACGGGGTGTCCGAGGCGACCGCCGCGCTGTCGCCCGAGTCCTGGCAAGCGACCCGCCGACCGGAGCACGTCGAGACATGGGAGGCGCCGGATCCCATTCGCGGGTCGCATCTCGATGGCGTCGCGTTCGCCGACGCCATCGCCCGGCTGGCCACGCGCGGTCACGTACCGGCCGCCGCCATCCTCGACAGCGTCCTGACCAGCGACGGCTACATCGATCCCGGGCCGGCCCTGGCCGCCGACTGGGCCGAACAGACGCGGGCAGCCGGTGGCCTGTGGATCGCCGACGAGGTCCAGGGCGGCCACGGCCGCACCGGGCTGCATATGTGGTCGTTCCAGCACCTCGGCCTGACCCCGGATGTCGTCACGCTCGGCAAGCCGATGGGCAACGGGCATCCGGTCGGGGCGGTCGTGACGCGGCGTGAGATCGCCGCCCGATTCGGGGACGAGACGGTCTTCTTCAGCACGTTCGGCGGGAATCCCGTCTCGGCCGCCGCTGCCCTCGCGGTCCTCGACGTGCTCGAGGATGAGCGAGTGCTGGAGCGGGTCGTCCGGGTCGGCGACGACCTCCTCGACGCGATCCGGACCGTCGCCCGCCCCTACCCCGAGGTGCTCGACGTGCGCGGCGTCGGCCTGGCGATCGGCGTGGAGCTCGCCGATGCGGCGACCGCCCGAGCCGTCAAGGAGGGCATGCGCGAGCGAGGCGTACTCATCGGCACGGCCGGTCGCACCGGGAGCGTCCTCAAGATCCGGCCGCCCCTCGCCTTCTCCGATCCGGAGATCCGGGTCCTCGTCGAGGCACTTGCAGGAACGCTCGCGTCGATCGCGACCCTCTAGGCATCGCCCCCGACGACCACGACCTCGCGCGGGAACTGCGTGAGCCGCTCGAGCCGGCCCGCCCGGGCATCGATCGTGACGAGGTCCTCGATCCGGATGCCGGTCTCGTCGTCGAGGTAGACCCCGGGTTCGACCGAGAAGACGGTCGGACTCGGCAGCGGTGTCTCCGCGGCGCGTTTGCCGAGGGTCGGCAGCTCGTGCGTGGCCAGACCGATGCCGTGGCCGAGGCTGTGACCGAAACGGTCGCCGTGCCCAGCGGCGTCGATGAGGCCGCGGGCGATGGCATCGACTTCTCGACCGGACGGCAACTCGCCACCTCCACGAACGGCGGCCTCCAGGGCGTCGATCGCCGCGGTCTGCGCTCGCGCGACCAGGTCGTACAACTCGGCATCACGGTCGGTGGGCGTGCCGACGAAAAGCGTCCTGGTCATGTCACTTCGATAGCCGGAGACCTGTGCCCCGAAGTCGAAGAGCAGGACATGCCCGTCGAGCACGGGTCGATCGGCGGGCGCGCCGTGCGGCAGGGACGCTTCCGGGCCGGCCAGACAGGCGACATCGAACGCAAGCGCCTCCGCACCATCGGTCCGCATCGCCCATTCGAGACGCAATGCCAGGTCGGCCTCGGTCATGCCGGGCGCGATGTCGGGCAGCAACCCAGCCAGCGCGCGATCGGCGACGGCGCATGCAGCGGCGACCCGCTCCAGTTCGGCCGGCTCCTTGATCGCCCGGTCGGCCTCGATCCAGCCGTCGACCGGGATCAGCTCGACGTCGGGTGCCGCAGCCGCCAGCTTCTGCCACGTCGCGTATGGCACGAAGCCTGCCTCGACCGCGACGCGTTTCGCGCCGACCGAGGCGACGAGCTCCGGCCAGCGGCTCATAAGGTCGCCGTAGACGATCTCCATCCGCGCGTCGGGCGCCTCGCGCCGGGCCTGGACCGTGTAGCGCGAGTCCGCGAGAAGCACGAGGTCGTCGCCGGACAGCAGGAACTGGCCCGAAGACCCGGCGGCCTTCTCCTCCCCCTCGGCGAGCGTGAAGCCCGTCAGGTAGCGGATGTTCTCCCGTCGGACGCCGAAGTAGGCATCGATGCCCGCGTCCGCGAACCGGGCTCGGAAACGGGCGACTCGGGTCGGGCGGGCGACACGGTCGGCCTCGTCCCAGCGGTCGCGGTCAGCCGCCGTCGGCGAGGCGGCGAAGTCGGCGGGACTCGGCCACGTGGCACGAGTCAGCGTCACGTGTACCCGTACTTCTTCTTGTTCGCCTCGTGCTGCTTGGCGGTCTTGGCGAAGACGTGCTTGCCGCTGTCATCGGGGATGGCCAGGAAGTAGATGTATTTGTCGCCGGTATCCGGATGGAGCGCGGCGTCGATCGATGCGAGCGTCGGCGTGGCGATCGGGCCCGGGATCAGCCCCGGCTGCGTGTAGGTCTGATAGCCGAGAAGCGACTCGGGTAGCTCCACGTCCCGAAGCGCGACGCCCTTGGGAACGGTGCCGAAGCGGTACTCCTGCCACTTGTCGAAGTCGAGCGCGTCGAGCTGGACCGTGTCGTTGCCGTAGATCACGGTCGGGTCGGCGTTGAGGATCTTGTTGCGGATCCCGGGGATGCCGTTCAACCGGTTCTGGTACACGCCCGCGATGAGCGGCTTCTCCTCGTCGAGACGCGCTTCCTTCTCGACGATCGACGCGAGCGAAAGTACCTGGTAGAAGGTCATCTTCCGTTCCGCCGGAACCTTGAGCTTCGCGTCGCCGACGGCCGTATGGAAGCCGTCGAGCATCTTGCGGATGAGCTCCTCGGGCGTCGTGTCGGGCAGCAGCCGGTACGTGCCCGGCCACAGGAAGCCCTCGAGTGACGCGTTGTCCGGCGCGTCCTCACGCACCTTCTGGAGCCACGGGTAGTCCGCCAGCAGGGACTCGGGCGGTTCCTTGGCAAGCTCGTAGAACTCGCGCGGATCCATCTCGAGGCCGTCGAGGGTCTGCAGCTTGGCGGTGATCTGTTCGAGTCGGAGGCCGGTGCGCAGGTCGACCTCGATGTATGGGTTCGGTGGCGGCGCCAGGAGCGAGGTCACGACCTGGTCGGGCGTCATGTTCTTGCGGAGCACGAAGGTCCCGTGCTGCAGCGCTCCTGTCAGCTCACGCTGACTCGCGATGAAGATGAACGCGCGGGGGTCGCGGATGAAGCCATCGGTCCCGAGCCGGCTCGCGATGGTGGACGCGGTATCACCCTCCTCGATCACGAATTCGACCTGGGTCGGGTCTGACGAGGCGGGCTGGGTAAGCGACGCTCCGAGGTCCTCGCGGACGATATCGGCCACGAAGGGGAACCGGAGTGCTGCCGGATTGTCCTCCGCGAAGGAAAGGATCGCGTTGTTGACCACGGGTCGCAGTGCGGTCAGGGCCACCACGAGGACGAGACCCGCCAGGAGCAGGGCGAAGAGCAGGAACTTGATCAGCCCGCCGAGCCCGCTCCCTCCGCCACGCCGGCGTCGACCCGGGCGGCCCTCATGGCCGTAGCGGCGCGACGGCTCATAGCCCTCCGGCACGTAGTCGGTCGCGTACGCCTCGGGGTCGTAGCGCCGAACGTGCGGTCGTTGGTCGCGCGGGCGTCCACCCGAGCGGAGCGTCATGGGGTCGTCTCCATCGTGGGCCGGGCATGGGGTGTCCCGGTCGCGCGGCGGCTGTCGAGTTCATCTTGCAGGATGATCGCCGCGGCTTCGCGATCGACCCGCGCGCGATAAGCGTCGCGTTGCGTGCGGGACGGCGGTCCGCCCGACCGGCCGCGGCTCATCGGCCCGAGACGGGTCTCCGCGACGTGGCTGGTCAGGCGCTCATCACGGAGCGAAAGACGGACTTGGTCGCCGAGCTGTGACGCGATCCCCTCGACCCAAGCGCGGGTGGCGATCGCCTGTGGTCCCTCGTGGCCGGCCGCGTCGATCGGGAGCCCGACGACGAGTTCGGCAACGCCGTGCCGCTCGATGAGCGACCGCAGGGCCGTGGCATCCGCGGCGACCGTCCGCCCGCGGCGGAGTGTGACCAGCGGGAGCGCGCCGACTTCGGGCGCGTCTGCCAGCGCGACGCCTATCCGCCGCTCCCCGAGGTCGATGCCCAGCAAGGCCATCACCGGGACCCCGTCACGGGGCCGACTCCTCGGCCGTTTGCACGTCGACCCGGGCATCGAGCGTCGGGATCGTGCCGACCCAGTCCGGCCAGACCGACAGCTCCGACTGCCCATACCGGTCGAGGATGGCCTTGGCGTCGGCCAGGCTCTTGCCGCGGATCTCCGCCTCGATCGCCGCTGGGTCGATCTGGAGCACCTGGCGGGCGGTGATCGTCACGGGGAACGTGATGACACCGTTCTCCACCACACCCGGGGCCGGATCGACCTCGCTCGAGCCGTCGATCAGCTCGTAGCCGGCTTGGACCTGAGGCCCGATGTTGGCCTCCGCGACCTCCTGGACCGCGGTCTCGTCCACGGCGAGCACCGTACCCGTCGCGCTCGCCCCGAGATCGAACGTGTCGACCTCCTTGCCGAGGAGGGTCGCCGGATCGACGGTGTACGTCGCGTCGCCGAGCGTGGCGGTATCGGGGAAGACGGTGGTGCCGTCGGCTGCCAGTGACGGATCCGCGAGCTGTTCCGCGAAGCCCGAGGCAAGCTGCGCATCGATCACCTTCGTCGCCGCCGTGACGTCTGCCTTGACGACGCGCGGGAACTCGTCGCGCTTCCCGCCCTTCGTCGCCTCGGGGTTCGTCACATCCAGCGTGACAGGGTCTTCGCCGCGTGGGATCACCGTGATCGTGTTCGGCTCGACGTTGCCTTCCGGCCCGGCGTTCACGGCCTCGACCTTGACGGCAGCGCTCGCCGGGAAGATCTGCAGGCCCACGAGCTCCGCGCGCGGCACTGTCACACCCTGCGCGGTGCGATATCGCTTGCCACCTTCGGTGCTGACGATGCTGCCGCTCGGGATCGTGTTGGTCGAGGTGAAGTCCTTGTTCCGGAACCGGACCGTGCCGGTCGACGGTTTCTCCTCGACCCGCTTCCCGGTCACCTCGAACGTCTGGCTGGCCTCGACAGGGATGTCCTTCGTGACGGCGGGAACGACGCGGGCCTCGGGGTCCGCCGAAGCGGCGCTCGGGTCGGCGACGATGCGCAGGTCGATCGGCCCGATCTCACTCTCCTTGGGCGCGATGACCGCGGTCGCGGTCGGCAGGAAGACGAACGCCCCGACCCCGCCGACGACCAGCGCGAGCGCGAGGACTGCCAGCCCGATGGCGACCGGCGTTCGGGCAAGGGTCGACCCGAAGCGCTCGGTGGCACCTGGCGCCGGCAGGACGCGGGAGCCTCCGGCCGCAATGGGCTCCGGCGGCGTGTCGGCGACGACGCGCGCGGCGGGGATCGACGCCGGCACGCGATGGGCCATCGGCGGTCTGGTCTCGGGGCGTGGCGGCAACGTCGCCGGCGCGTCGGTGGCGAGTGTCGCGACGCCTGCCCCGAGCCCGGCGCTGTCTGCTGCGGCCGCACCCGCTACCGCACCGGCGGCCGCGGCCCCGAGCGGCGGAGTCATTTCGGGCTCTGCTCCCGAGGACACTTCCGGCGACGTCTCGCCGCGGGGTTTTCGGCCACCGCTGCCGCGGGGAGATCGCGAGGGGGTCATCGTGGCGGCCGCGGCGGCGCCTGCCAACGCACTCGGTGCATCTACCGCCTGCCGCGGCTTCGAACCCCCCTCCTCCTCCATCGATGACTCGTACTCCGCCACCGTCGCGAAGATCGGCAGTCCCGCCGAGGCGGCGAGGGCGCGCGTCGCCCCGTCGCCAGCGACGATCGACAGGCGCTTGCCGTTGAGCGTCGCATCGCGCGAGAGCAACCGGAAGTTGATGCGCGACGTGGCGACGCGTGAGCCATAGGGCAGCACGATCGCGATCCGCGACGCATCTGCCTCGCGGACTCGATTGGCGGCTGTCGTGATCTCGTCGTCGATATCGAGGTAGAGGATCCGAGACTCCATCACCGACCCCTCAGACCTTCATCGCGCGCAAGACGCGCTTGAGCGCGACATCGAGCGGATCGGCGGTGGTCTGCAGCTCGATCGCCTGGTACGCGAGGCCGAGCGGCGTGACGTCCTGCTGGTCGACGAGGAGATCCGTGGCATCCACGACGGTATCGATCTGCGCCGGCGAGAGGACCGTCACTTCCGGTGGACGCGCAAAGGGCATGTGCTTCCAGAACGACTCCGCGGCGAGGGCGTCGCGGATCTCGGGCAGCCGTGAGCCGCCGCCGCACAGGAAGATCCGGCCGGGCAGCAGGTCGCCACCCGACAGTTCCTCCATGACCAGCTCGACACCGGCGGACCACACGCGGACATCCTCGCCGATGATGTTCGCGATGTCCTCCTTCTGCTCGACCTCGAGACCGCGGGCGTAGTCGACCTTGAGCAATTCGGCTCGCGGGAACGGCAGGTCGAGGCGATCGGCGATGGACTTCGTGAATGCGCGCCCACCGAGCGCGAACATCCGCGTCCCCTCGATGCCGCCCTGGCGGACAAGCGCGACGTCGGTCGTGCCGCCGCCGACGTCGACGAACAGCGCGCCGGTCTGGCGGATCTGCTCGGTGCCGAGGACGCGGGCGACGGCATAGGGCTCGGCGACGATCTCGAGCAGCTCGAGGTCGAGCTGCGACGCCACGCTCTGCAGCGCGCCGAGATGCACGAGCGGCGCGAACGCGTTGAAGATGCCGATCGTGACGTGGCGACCCTGGAACCCGACCGGATTGGTCAGGGCGTAGCCGTCGATCTGGGCGGAGGTGACGGCCGCGTGAACGAGGCGCACGTCGACGTGCGGCAGTCCCGTCTCCCAGGTGATCGCCCGCTCCGCCTCGATCAGCGCCTCTCGCTGCACGCCGTCGATCAGCTTCTGCAGCTCGGACTCGGTGATCGCCTGGTCGGGCCGCTTCCGCTCCTGGCTATGGGTCGTCGTGAAGCCCTTCACCAGCTCTCCGGCGATGCCGATGACGACCTGGCTCGGCCGGAAGCCGGCCATCTCCTCGGCTTCCTGGAGGGCCACGGCGCAGTTGTCGACGACCGCCGCGATGTCCGCGACGGTCCCGGATTGCATGTGCGAGAGACCCTGCCGCTTTCGTCCGACACCGCGGACGGTGCCCAAGCCTTCGTCGTCGATCTCGAAGACCAGCGCCTTGGCGAACTCGGTCCCCACATCGAGAGCGGTGCAGGCGGCGAGGCCCTCGGTCCCGTCGCGTTGCCAGATCCGGCGCCAGAACGCCATCAGCCCCCCGTGCCGAGCCGCTGCGCGATCGACTGGCGGAGCGCCGTCTCCGCCTCCGCGAGCCCCTCGCGCCGCGTGCCCATGCCCTGCGCCATCTCGGGCCGACCACCGCCCTTCGCCCCGAGCGGGCCGGCCGCGACCTTGACGAGGTCGCCGGCCGACAGCCCGCGGTCGACCAGGTCGTCCGAGACCGTCACCCAGATCTGCGGCGCCTCGGCATCGAGGAACATCGCGATGACGCCATTGCCCAGCGCGACACGAACCTCCTTCGAGGCCGCCTTGAGCGCATCCATCGACTCGTACGGGAGCGTGGCGATCACGGCCTTCACGCCGGGGGCGACCTCCTCGGCGCGCGATGCCAGCTCCGCGGGTTTGGGTACCCCACCCCCGCCCTCGCGGGATCGCCGCTTCGCCTCGCGCAGATCCTGTTGGAGGGCGCCGATCCGTTCTGGCACCCGGTCGACGGACTGGGCGCCCAGGTCCACGGCGGCGTGTTCCAGGGTCTCCAGGCGCTCCCGCACGTAGCGATCTGCACCCGCGCCCGTCAGCGCCTCGATGCGCCGCTGGCCGGATCCGATGCTCCGCTCCCCGGTGATCACGAAGCCGCCGATCTGCCCAGTGGCGCGACAGTGCGTGCCGCCACACAGCTCGAAGCTGTAGTCCTTAACGCGGACCGTGCGGACCGTCTCGCCGTACTTCTCGTCGAAGAAGGCATCCGCGCCACGCTCGATCGCTTCGGCCATCGGCAGGAACTCGACCGTCAGCTCACGGTCGTCGCGGATGATCTCGCGGACCTCGTCCTCGATGGCCCGCTTCTCGTCGTCGGTCAGCCCGCGATCGAACGGGTAGTCGAAACGCAGGTAGTCGGGATGGACGAGCGAACCGGCCTGCCTCGCGGTGTCGCCGACCACGTTTCGCAGTGCTCGATGGAGTAGGTGCGTGCCGGTGTGATTGCGCATCGTGTGGGCGCGCCGCTCGGCGTCCACTTCAGCCTGGACCGTTTCGCCGACCTTGAGCCGTCCCCGGAGCGTCCCGCGATGGACGATCAGGCCCCCGACCGGCTTCTGGGTGTCCCCCACCGTGAACAGGTCGCTGCCACCGCCGGGCTCCCGGATCGTGCCCTGATCGCCGACCTGGCCGCCGCCTTCCGCATAGAACGGGGTACGGTCGAGCACGATCTCCGCCTCACCGTGACCGGTCAACTCATCGAACTCGAGGCCGTCGCGGATGATCGCCACGACCCGGCCCTCGTCGGTCGTCGTCTCGTAGCCCAGGAACGCCGTGTCCCCGACGCGCCCCTGGATCGCGCTGTACAGCGAGGTCAGCTCGGCATGCCGTGCCAGCTCGGCCTTCTTGCCCGACCGGCTGCGCTCGCGCTGTTCGGTGAGGGCGACTTCGAAGCCGGCCCGGTCGATCGCGACGCCGTATTCCGCGGCGAGCTCAGCGGTCAGGTCGACCGGGAAGCCGTACGTATCGTGCAGCCGGAACGCGACGTCGCCGGGCAGCTTTGGCGCGTCGGCGGACAGGTCTTCCGGTCGCCGGCCGACGACCGCCTCGGCAGACGTCAGCGGGATCAGCGCTTCCTCGAGCTGGACCGTGCCGGAATCGAGGGTCCGGGCGAACTGCGCCTCCTCCCGCGCGATCGTCGCCAGGATCCGGTCGCGCCTCTCGATGAGATACGGGTACGCGTCGGACATCACGTCGATCACGACCGAGGCCGTGTCGGCCATGAATGGCTCTCGTCGACCGAGCAACCGTCCGTGGCGGACCGCACGGCGAAGGATGCGGCGCAGGACGTAGCCTCGGCCCTCATTGCTGGGAAGGACGTCGTCGGCGATGAGGAACGTGACGGCGCGCGAGTGGTCGGCGATGACCTGGTAGCTGAAGCGCTCCTGCTCGAAGGCATCCGGATCGTGACCGAGCAGCTCGCGCATACGGGCGTGGATGGGGGTGAACAGGTCGGTGTCGTAGTTCGTCGGGACCTGCTGGACCACGCTCGCCAGGCGCTCGAGGCCCATGCCCGTGTCCACGCCTGGCGCAGGCAGCGGGGTGAGGCTCCCGTCGGGTTGGAGCTCGAACTCCATGAACACGAGGTTCCAGATCTCGAGCCAGCGCGGGCAGGTCTCGCTGTGGTCCGGGATGCACTCAGGCCCCTCGCTCAGGTGTGCGCCGCGGTCGAAATGGATCTCGCTGCAGGGTCCGCACGGACCGATATCGGCCATGCGCCACCAGTTCTTCTCGTCCCCATTCGGGAAGTCGCCCCACCGGACGAGGCGCTCGGGCGGGAGGCCGATCTCGTCGCGCCAGACCTCGAACGCCAGGTCATCGGTCGTGTAGGTCGTCGCCGCGAGGCGCTCGGGCGGCAGCCCAAGATCCTTCGTCAGGAAGTCCCAAGCCCAGTGGATCGCATCGCGCTTGAAGTAGTCGCCGAAGCTCCAGTTGCCGAGCATCTCGAAGAGGGTGTGGTGACGCGGCGTGCGCCCGACCTCCTCGAAGTCGTTGTGCTTGCCGGCGACCCGCAAGCAGCGCTGGTAGTCGACCGCGCGGCTATAGCTCCGGGTCTCCTGACCGGTAAGCACGTCCTTGAACTGGACCATCCCGCTGTTCGTGAACAGCAGCGTCTGATCGCCGGCCGGGACGAGGCTCGCGCTCGGCACGACCGTGTGCCCACGTTCGTCGAAGAAATCGATGAAGCGCTGCCGAAGCTCCGACGCCGGCCGCGACACGATCCGGGGATCCGGGGTGACGGGTGGGGTCGACATCGGCCGCAATGGTACCGAACCGCGACCGGTGGGCTATGCAAGGCGCCCGCGATGCCGGCGTGCGGACGGCATGATGCGCACTCGGGCGGTGAGGGCACATCGTGGACGACAGGAACCCGCAGAGAAGGTGGGATCATGGCCTTCGTCCGCAAATGTGAGAAGTGCGGCAGCGTCGACGCGCGTGAGCGTTGGGAGTCCCCGAGCCAGGCCGCGTCGCAGGACGCGTTCACCACATGGACGTGCCCGTCGTGTGCCTGGACGGAATTCGACCTGATCGAGGAAGAGGCCGAGGCGGAACCGCAAGCGACCACGCGCTGACCACCCGCGCTCAGGAGCGTCTCAGACGCCTCTCACGGTCGACCGGGACCCTTCGAGGGTCGACAACACCCAGGAGATCCTCGATGACCAGGCCGGCGACCAACCCGTCGAACGCGCTCGGCACGCTCGACGACCTCGATGACGACGACCGACCGATCGGTCGCATCCTGACCCGCCGCGAAGTCCTCGCCCTGATCGGCGCGGGCGGCACCGCGGCGTTCCTTGCTGCGTGCACGCCCGCCGGTTCGGCGAGCCAGGCGCCGGGTGGGTCCGCATCCGCCTCGGCCGCCGCCAGTGCCTCGGCGAGCGCGGCGGCCACCGACGGCTCGTCGGCCGCGGTCGGTAGCGCGCTGCCAGTCTGCGTCGTGGCGCCGGAACTCACCGAGGGTCCGTATTACGTCGATGTCGAGCTCGAGCGGGCCGACATCCGGACGAACACGTCGGACGGGGCGGCGGTGGATGGCGCGCCGCTGACGCTCGAGTGGATCGTCTCCCAGGCCGATGGCTCGGCGTGCATGCCGATGGAGGGCGTGATCGTCGACGTCTGGCACTGCGACGCACTCGGCGTGTACTCGGGTGTGCAGGGCAACAGTGGCAACTTCCTGCGTGGCTTCCAGCGGACCGATGCGAATGGCGCGGCGATGTTCCAGACCATCTATCCCGGCTGGTACCAGGGACGCGCAGTCCACATCCACTTCAAGATCCGGACCGATCCCGAGGCAGACGCCGGGTTCGAGTTCACGTCGCAGCTGTTCTTCGACGACGGATTGAGCCGATCGGTCTTTTCAACGGGCGTCTATGCGCAGAAGGGTGCGCAGGACATACCGAACGAGAGCGACGGGATCTTCAACCAGAGCGGTGGTGCGACACTGCTGTCGGTGACCCAGGACGGTGACGGCTACAAGGCGACGTTCCCGATCGCGGTCCAGCTGACGTAGGGAGCGGACCTCCTCCCGCGTGTGTTGCCTCACAGGCGATGGCGACGGATCGAGGCGCTTCCAAGGAGCGAAGCGCTGCGCTACTGCTTCGGGCGTCGCCCCAGGTACCGCCACAGGCGCGACCCGGCGATGATCGCCCCGAGGATCGCCCCGAGCGTCAGGCCGCGCAGGAACTTTGCCGTCGTGTCGTCGTCTGTCATGCCGGCCGCCCCGGGTTCGGGCCCAGGACGGCGATCACGGTCACGATGGCGATCCCCAGCCAGGCGACGATCGACGCCCCGAGGAGGTGGTAATCCCCGAGCGTCAGGATGCCGATTCCCAGTCGGTCGAAGATCGCGTCACCCGCCCACGCGCCCAGGATCGCCGCCGCGACGAGCAACGGCAGCCGACCGCCGGCGGAGCCGCGGATCGCCACCGACAACGCCGCGTGGAACACCCCGACGAGCACGGACAGGACCAGTGAGGGCTCGAGGCTCACGCGCGGCGCTTCACGCGCCGACGAGCGCGGCCTCACGCTCGTCCGCGCCGTCGCGTGCGCAGCCGGACGCCGAGGGAACCGCGATCCGGCCACCGCCGAGGACCTCGTCGCCGTCGTAGAGCGCCGCGGCCTGTCCGGGCGCCGCGGCCCAAACCGGGATATCCGTTCGAACCCGCCAGCGACGATCGCCCAGCGGCGAGACCAACGCATCGATCAGCGCGGCACGGTGGCGGATCCGGACCGACGCCCGGAACGGCTCGATCGCCGGCCGGGAGTCGATGAACGACGCTCGCTCGATCGAGAACTCGTTCGTCTCGAGATCCTCGCGCCGGCCGAGCTGGATCGTGTTCGAGATCGGGTCGATGCGCGAGACGTAGCGCGGCGTGCCGAGCGCCACCCCGAGACCCTGCCGTTGGCCGACGGTGAACGCCGCGGTCCCCTGATGTTCGCCGACCAGCGACCCATCGCGGTCGATGAGCGGGCCGGCCTGGGGCTGCCACCCGGCCCGGGTCCGTAACGCGTCCCGGTAGTCGCCGCCCGGCACGAAGCAGATCTCCTGGCTCTCCGGCTTGTCGGCGGTGACGAGTCCGAGCGCGCGAGCCACCGCGCGCACCTCGGGCTTGATCAGTTCACCCAGCGGGAACCGGGCGTGCTCGAGCTGATCGGCGCGCAGCCCGTAGAGGAAGTACGTCTGGTCCTTGTCCTCGTCGCGTGCTCGGTAGAGCCGGGCGCGCCCGTCGTCGTCGACCAGCCGGCGTGCGTAGTGACCGGTCGCGACCGCGTCGCACTCATACAGGTGCCGCGCGCGACCCAGCAGAGCCCCGAACTTCACGTACGTGTTGCAGTCGACGCACGGGCTCGGTGTCCGGCCATCGAGGTACGCGTCCAGGAACGGCTGCAGGACGCCGGAATCGAACTCGCGCTCGAGGTTCATGACGTAGAACGGGATCCCGAGCTGCGCGGCGACGCGACGCGCATCGTCGGCCGCGTCGAGGGAGCAGCAGCTCTTCTTGAACTCCGAATACGTGTCGGCGACGTCGTGCAACCGCATCCACACGCCGACGACCTCATGGCCACCCTCATGGAGGATCGCCGCGGCGACCGACGAATCGACCCCGCCCGACATCGCGACAAGTATCCGGCTCACGCCGTCACTCCCTGCCCCAGCGGATCGCGCGCGACCGATGCGGACCCGACCTGCATCGACGCGATGACCCTGGGCACGACCTCCGACGCCGTCGCCACATCCTCGTCGGACGTGGTCCGACCCAGCGACAGTCGCAGCGCGCCCCGTGCCTCGTCCTCGGGAAAGCCCATCGCCGACAGGACGTGGCTGACCTCGGTCGAACCGGTGGTACACGCCGAGCCGACCGATGTCGCGATCCCCTCGAGGTCGAGTGACAAGCTGACCGCCGCGCCGTCCGTCCCGCGAGCGATGATCGAGAGCAGGCCGGGCAACCGCTCGGTGGGATGGCCGGTGAGCTCGGTGTCGGGCACGGCCAGCACGGCCTTGGTCAGTCGCTCCCGGGCGGCGCGGAGCCGCTTGACGGTCGCGGCCCGCTCCGACGCCGTCAGTTCGTAGGCCGTTGCCAGGCCGACCGCACCGGCGACGTTCTCGGTGCCTGCGCGGCGATGGCGCTCCTGCTCGCCGCCATGCTGCTGGGCGAGGATGTGCGTCCCGTGCCGGACGTACAGCGCGCCGATCCCCTTCGGGCCTTCGAACTTGTGCCCGCTGATCGATACGAGGTCGACACCGAGCTCGCGCAGTCGGAGATCGACGTACGGCGCGGCCTGGATCGCATCGACGTGGAGCAGGATCCCTTTTCGGGACTGGACCTTCTCGGCGATCTTCCGGATGGGCTGGATCGTGCCGACCTCGTTGTTCGCGAGCATGATCGAGACGAGGATCGTGCGGTCCGTCAGCTCGGCCTCGAGCTGATCAGGGTCAACGCGACCGTAGCGGTCGACCGGCAGCTCGATGATCTCGAACCCGAACTTTTCGAGATAGCGCAGCGCGTGCCCGACCGCGTGATGCTCGATCGACGACGTGACGATCCGGTGACCGCGCGCCTTGCCGGCCCAGGCAGCGCCCTTCAGGGCGAGGTTGTTCGCCTCCGTCCCGCCGGACGTGAATACGACTTCGCGCGGCTCGACCCCGAGGCTCGACGCCAGCCGATCGTGGGCATCATCGAGCGCGGCGCGGGCGACGCGGCCGTAGGCATGCGCCGACGACGGGTTCCCGAAGGACTCCGTGAGGAACGGCAGCATCGCATCGACCACCTCGCGCCGGACCGGCGTCGTGGCGGCGTGGTCGAGGTAGATCGGCATCGCGGCCGATCGTACACCGGCACCGCGAGGCGCCGGCCCCGCGAAGCGCCGGCCTCCACGATCGAAGGTCCGGGTGCCGCGCGGACTAGGTCGTCGTGACCTGGTAGAGCCGGCCGGCGATGGTCACCGCGTATAGCTCGCCGTCCTCGCTCTCGCCGAACGACGTGATCATCTGCGTCCAATCACGGCGCATCCAGAGGCCGGAGCCGGCGGCCGGCATCGTGTAGATGCGGCCGCTGCAGAAGTCGGCGAACAGGTATTGCCCGACGAGCGCTGGGTAGTCCGATCCGCGGTAGACGTAGCCACCGGTGATCGAGCAATTGCCGTGCGTGTGGGTGTATTCGGCGACCGGCTTCCACTTCCCGGAGGTGTTGCAGCTGCTCGCGTTGTAGCAGTGCTTGCCCTCCATCACGCTCCAGCCGTAATTCCGCCCGCCCTTGTAGTTCGCGGGCTCGACGTTGATCTCCTCGTACCGGCTCTGGCCGACGTCGGCGATGTACAGCTTGCCGGTGGCCCGGTCGAACGAGATCCGCCACGGGTTCCGCAGGCCGTACGCCCAGACCTCGTCGCGCCCGGAGATCGAGCCACGGAATGGGTTGGTGCTCGGGATGGCATAGCGGCCATACGGACCGGATCCGGAATGGCCGACGTCGATCCGCAGGATCTTGCCGAGCAGGTTCTTGGTCTTGCTCTGCGCGTTCCGAAGCGGGTCGCCGGTGCCACCGCCGTCACCGGTGCCCAGGTACAGATAGCCGTCCGGGCCGAAGGCCATCGCGCCGCCGTTGTGGTTCGTGTTCGTGCTGTGGTCGATGGCGAGGATGCTCTCGCGCGTCGATGCCGAGACCGCCGTCCCGGACGTGTTCGCCCGGAGCCTGGCGACGACGATATCGCCGCCCGAACGCGTGTAGTAGACGTACAGGCGCCTGTTGGTCTCGAAGCCCGGATGGAAGACCAGGCCAAGCAAGCCGCGCTCTCCGGCCGAGTCGTCGACGACCGACCGGAGATCGAGGAAGTAGCCGGACTTGACCGCGCCATTCTCATAGACGCGCACCGTGCCCCGCTTCTCGACCAGGAAGAGCCGGTTCGTCCCGTCCCCCGCATTCGTGACCTGGGTGAGTGCCTGGAGCCCGCTCGCCCTGAGCGGCATCCCGATGCCCACCGCGGCGTGGGCGATGCTCGCTGGGATGGCCGTCAGCAGGACGAGGGCGGCTACGCTGGCAAGCGCCGCCAGCCGCCCGTGGCGCGATCGAAAATGGGTCATGACCTCACCCTACACTGCGGCCGATGGCCCCGTCACCCTGACCGTCGGGGCCGTTGACTCGTCACCTACGTGAAGGCGCGCCGCAGGATCCGCGCCATCTCGCCGCGAACGACGGTCCTGGTCGGACAGAACCGTGAGGTCGCGCATGGGTCGATGAGCGCCTTCATCGGCGACGGCGTTGATGGACGGCTCGGCACCGATCCCGTTGTCATCCGTGAAGTGGTCGGTCGAGCTCGGTGGCATCTGGAGTGCGCGGGCGAGCGTGACGGCCAGGAACTGGCGCGTGACGGCCGACGTGGCGCAGAACTTGCGGGCGCCGCAGCCCGTGATGATCCCCGCTTCGGCGACCCGGTCGTGATACGCCTCGAACCGGGACCCCGCGTCGTCATCGAAGTAGTCGGTCGTCGTCGCGGGGAGGTGCAGCAGCCGTGACAGGAATACGGCCAGCTCGTCACGATGGGTCACGTTGTACGTACAGAACAACAACGGATCGCAACCGGCTGCCAAGCCGGCGCTCAAGCCCCACGCCGCATCGGCGGCATACGCGGTCGAGCTGTAGTCGTTGACGCAGGTCGTGCCACCGCCGAGGACGCGGACCGACGAGCTGCCGATGGATAGGCGAACGTAGCGGCAGTTGTTCGATTCGCTCTTCTCGGTGAAATAGCCGAAGAGGTCGACCGCGAACCGGAGCGTGTATGTGCCCGACGGCAGCCCGGTGATGTCGATCCACTGGAACGCGAAGTTCCACGGGTACTTGTCACCCCAGCCGACCGAGATGCCCGTCCGAGTCGACGTCGAGCGGAACGTGCCACAGCCGGACTGGGCGTACCGCCGGCTCTTGGGCGCTCGAGGCAGGGACAGGTACGACGGCGTCGTGTCGAAGAAACAGAAACCGATCTTGCTGTCCCGCAACGTCCCCCGGTTCGACCACAGGTGATAGTTGGCCATCCGCTTGACGTGGTAATGGTCGTGCCCGTCGCCCGCGTAGCGGACCTGGGCGTCGGTCTCGAGTCGACGGGTGCTGCCATCGGTGCGGTAGACGATCTGGTCGATGTCGAACGGCGTGTTGATCCGTGAGCGGAAGCCGCGGAGCTCGAACGGGCCGTCGCCGTAGTTGAGGATCGTCGTCGTGAAGCGCAGGAGCTTGCGACCGCTCGTCCGCACGATGCGCAGATCGGTGATGCGATCCGCCCGCAGGTCCGGCTTGAGATCACTCGCCGCGGCGACGGGCGGTGGCGGGACGATGACGCCCAGCGCAGCGATCATGCCGAGGATGACGCCCAGGCGTCGGAGCATTCGCCGATGGCCGCGCCCACGCATCGCGCAGACCTTACATGGCTCCGTCAGCCGGCGAGGGACGGCTCCGCAGCTCGGCGGAGGTCCTCCGCGCGGCCCGCTTCACGCCGCCGGTCGTGCTGCGAGAGCAGGCGCTTGCGCAACCGGATCGACTCCGGCGTCACCTCGACGAGCTCGTCGCCGGCGATGAACTCGAGCGCCAATTCCAGGGTCAGGGGCCGCGGAGCCGTGAGCCGGAGCGCCTCATCGTGGGCATGCGTCCGGATGTTGGTGAGCTTCTTCTCCTTGGTCGGGTTCACATCCATGTCGCCCGAGCGGCTGTTCTCGCCGACGATCATCCCCTCGTAGACGTCGACCCCTGCCCCGATGAACAGGTCCGACCGTTCCTGCAGGTTGAACAGCGCGTACGCGTTGCTGGTCCCCGACCGATCGCTGACGAGGACGCCGCTCGTCCGATGGGTGACGTCGCCGGCCCACGGGCCGTAGCCCTCGCCGATCTGGTGGAGGAGCGCGGTGCCGCGGGTGTCCGTAAGCAACTGGCCTCTGTAGCCGATCAGCCCGCGGACCGGCAGGACGTACTCCATGCGAGCGCGGCCGTCGGCGTCGGTCGTCATCTGCTCGAGGCGGCCCTTCCGGCCAGCCATCGCGCCCTGAACCTCGCCGATGTAGTCGGGCGGGATGTCGATCGTCACGCGCTCGTAGGGCTCCTGGACCTCGTCGCCGACGGTGCGCAACAGCACCTCGGGTCGCGAGGCCGTCAGCTCGAAGCCCTCGCGCCGCATCTGTTCGATCAGCACCGCCAGCTGGAGCTCGCCGCGGCCGCGGACCTCGAAGGCATCGGTGCCCTCCGCCGGGCGCACCTCGATCGAGACATTGCCGAGCACTTCCTTGTCGAGCCTGGCCTTGATCTGGCGGCTGGTCACGTAGCGCCCCTCGCGACCGGCGAGCGGCGAGGTGTTCACCCCGAACGTCATGCGCAGGGTCGGCGCGTCGACGTCGAGACGCGGCAGCGGACGCGGATCGTCGGGCTCGGTCAGCGTGTCGCCGATCGTCACGTCGGGCAGCCCCGCGACGCTGACGATGTCGCCGGGCCGCGCCTCGGCGATGTCGACGCGATCGATGCCGTGGGCGGTCTGGAGGCTCGTCACCGTGCCGGACAGCGTCACCGTCCTGCCCGGTTCGACGGTCCCCGCCGTATCGTCGGCCTCCTCGCGGACGACGCTGATGCGCTGTCCGACCCGGATCGTGCCGTTCCACACCCGACCGACGGCCATCCGGCCGACGTAGTCATTGGCCGAGAGGTTGGTCACGAGCAGTTGAAGCGGATGGTCGGGCGTGTAGGTCGGGGCGGGCGTGACATCGATCAGCAGGTCCAGCAGTGGCCGCAGGTCCTCGCCCGGGTCATCGAGCGATGTCGTCGCCGTGCCGGCCCTCGCGTTCGTGTAGAGCACCGGGAAGTCGATCTGGGACTCGGTCGCCCCGAGGTCGATGAAGAGCTCGTAGATCGCGTCGAGCACCTCCCCCGGGCGGGCGTCCGAGCGGTCGATCTTGTTGAGGGCGACGACCACGGGCAGGTGGCGGGCCATCGCCTTCAGGAGGACGTACCGCGTCTGGGGCAGCGGGCCCTCGGCGGCGTCGACCAGCAGGAGCACCGAGTCGACCATGAGCAACGACCGTTCGACCTCGCCGCCGAAGTCGGCATGGCCCGGCGTATCGACGATGTTCAGGCGGACGTCGCCGTAGTCGACCGTCGTCTGCTTGGCGAGGATCGTAATGCCCTTCTCGCGCTCCAGGTCCATCGAGTCCATGACACGGTCGACCACCGCCTGGTTCGAACGGAACGCGCCGGTCTGGCGGAGCATCGCGTCGACGAGCGTGGTCTTGCCATGGTCGACATGGGCGACGATCGCGACGTTGCGGACGTCGTCCCGAGTACGAGTGGGCATCGGCGAGGGAGTGTCGCACAGACCTCGTCGGCGGGTGCGGAGGCACGGCGGGCGGCGGCGGTCAGGCTGCTAGCATCAAGTCGATGACCGTCGCCGCCGTGATCCTGTCTGCGACCAGCGAAGGTGCGCTCGCCGATACCCTGGGCCAGCCCCGCGTCCGGCGGCTCGTCGACATCGCCTGGTCCGGTGGGGCGCTTCCGGTCGTGGTCGTCGCACCCGACCCAGAGGGCGCCGTCCAGTCGAGCCTGGTCGGGTCCGAGGCCGCCTACGCCTCCCCTGCCCCGCCCGAGGCCGGACCAGCCGGCCAGATGCTCCGCGGGACGGACGTCGCCCGGGCCGAAGTGTCCGATATCACCGCCGTCCTGTTGTGGCCGGGCCGCATGACGTGGGTCGGTCCGGAGACGGTGACGACGCTCATCGAGGCGCATGGGGTCGAGCCCGCGTCGATGCTGCGACCCGGCTGGCAGGGCGAGGCCGGCTGGCCCGTGCTGCTGCCGCTGTCGGCGCTCGACCACCTTCGAGCGGTCAGCCCCGAACGCATGCCGCCCGACGTGATCGAAGAGGTCGCCGGTCATGTCTCGACTCGCGTCGTCGACGTCGGCGATCCGGGCGTCCAGTACGACGCCGAGACACCCCTCGCCGATCTGCCGCCGTACGAAGGCCCGCCCGGACCGCCGGGCGGCCACACCCACGAGTGGGGCGATGCCGTCGCGGAACGTGGGGTCGACGAGGACATCCCGGGCGAGGGTCGTGGGCTCGCGCCGTTCCCGCAGGCCGCCGACGACGCCGCGGTCGAGCTCGACTGAGGTCCTCGCCTGCCACGTCAGGGGCGTCAGGTGACGAAGGCGAGCGGCAGGACCAGCGGGACGAAGTAGCTCGCGAACAGCACGCCGGTCGCGATCGTGCTGCGCCGCCGGTCGTCGGTCGTGGCCGGCGGCCTGATGTCGGGACCGTGCGGGCGGCTCAGCACCAGAAGCCCGCCGATCGCCTCGAGCGGGAGCTGGATCTGGTTCTGGGTCAGCGCGAGCAGGGTCCGCGTGCCGCCGATGACGATCAGGACGAAGCACACCGGGACGACAGCGTGGAGTGCCCAGGCCGACCAGCGGCTGAGCCCCCGGATCAGGCTGAGCAAAACGAGCAGGGTCGCTGCGACATTCACCGTCAGGATCACGACCAGTGGCCACGCAGCGGCGAACCGATCCGGGTCGAGGCCACCCGTGGACGCTGGCACCAGGACGAGGCCGATCGCGGCGAGCGCCGCAAGGATCGAGAACAGGAACCGCGCCCAGTTCCGGTACTGGGCGAGCGCGGCGAGGTCCCCCGTCGTCGAACTCGGCTCGTTCGCGCCCATCGGCCGGATGCTAGTCGACGGCCGCCGCTGTCTGGTCACGCCCGGCCCGTAGGGCGTCTCGCAGCCGCGCGATAGGGATCGTTGCCACGGCGATCCCGCCGATCACCAGCGCGACGCCCGCAAGCTGGGCGACAGACGGCCGCTCGCCGAGCAGGACCATGCTCAACCCGACTGTGATGACCGGCTGGACGAGCAGGATCAGCGACGTCACCACGGCCGGCAGGCGCGGCAGTGAGATCGAGATGAACAGGTAGCCCAAGGACTGCGAGGTGAGGCCGAGGACGGCGAGCCAGAACAGGCTCTCGAGTGGTGGCGTCAGGTCGAGATCGCCCACCACCAGGCCGACGACCGCGGCCACGCCAGCGGTCGCGACGGTCGCGATCGCGACCGGGCCGGCCGGTCGCCGCGCGTCGCGGCCACCGAGGCGGATCGTCAGCAGGTAGCCCGAGTAGCACAGGGCGGTGGCCACACCGAGCAGCACGCCGAGGGCGGGATCCGTGCCGTACGCACCGGCACCGATCACTCCGCTGATGAGCACCACGCCCGCAAGGACGATCGGCATGGCCATCAATGTGGAGCGTGACGGCCGCTCCCCGAAGACCAGCCACGCGACGACGCCGACCACGAGGACTTGCAGGTTGCCAAGCACCGTCGCCAGCCCCGCCCCGACGTACTCGATCGCGTGATGCCAGAACGTCAGGTCGCCGGCGAAGAAGACACCGGCGATGAGCGCGAGGCGGACCGCCCGTCGTGGAAGCGGCCCATAGCGGCGCTGTTCGGCAAAGGCGACCGCGGCCAGCAAGGGCAGGCCGAACAGGGCTCGGAACACCGTTCCCGTCGACGGCGTGACATCCGCCCAGAGATAGAAGATCCCCGAGAAGGCGATGCACAGCGCTCCGGCGAGGGCGGCGAGACGTGGTCGCCGGGCGATGGCGTCGAGCGGCGCGATCCCGAGCCCCGTGTCCGCGCTGGTGGCAGGCGCAGCGGCCCTCGTCACGCCTCGGGCGTCTTCGGCGGTCCGCCGACGAACCGCAGGCCGAGCTCCTCGAACTGCTCTGGCTCGGGCGGCGAGGGCGCCTCCAGCATCGGATCACTGCCCGACTGCGTCTTCGGAAAGGCCATGACCTCGCGGATGTTGGTCTGGCTCGCCAACAGCGCCGCCCAGCGATCGATACCGAGCGCGATGCCTCCGTGGGGCGGCGCGCCGTATTCGAAGGCATCCAGGACCGCACCGAACTTGTCGCGCATGCCCTCGATCGTCTGACCCTGCAGCAGGAAGCTGCGCTCGAGCAGATCGCGTCGATGGATGCGCACCGAGCCCCCGCCGAGCTCCCAACCGTTGAGCACGAGGTCGTACTGGAGCGCTCGAGCCCGGCCAGCCGGATCATCGGGCGACGGCTTCGCGGGGTCGCCGGACACCGTCGTCAGGAGGACCTCGTCCTCCGGCACGACCCCGCTGAACGGGTTGTGGGTGGCGTCCCAGCGCCCGCTCTCCGCGTCCCACTGGTACATCGGGAAGCGGTTCACCCAGACGTAGGCGAGGACGTTCGGGTCGGCCAGCCCGAGACGTTCGCCGAGCCCCGCCCGGAGCCGGCCGAGCACCTCGGCCACGATCGGATCGCTATCGGCCACGATCAGGATGAGATCGCCCTCGGCCGCGCCCGCAGCCTCGACGATCTCGCGCTGGACGTCGTCGACGAGGAACTTGGCGGCCGGGCCGGCCAGACCCTCGGAGGCGACGGCGAGATGGACGAGACCCTTCGCGCCGAACCGCTTCGCCTGCTCCATCAGCTCGTCGGTCTCGCGCCTGGTCGCGCCGCCGAGGCCGGGCGCCGCGATCGCCTTGACGCGACCGCCCGATGCCAGCGCCTCATCGAAGACGCGGAAGCCGGTTCCGTCGCCCAGGGCCCCGGCCAGGTCGACGAGCTCCATCCCGAACCGGACATCGGGCTTGTCGGACCCATACCGCTCCATCACCTCGTCGTAGGTGAGGCGCGGGAACGGCACCTGGGCGAGCGGCCGGTCCGGAGTCGTCGCCCGCGACACCTCGATGACCATCCACTCGATGAAGCCCATGACGGCCTCCTCGTCGATGAAGCTCATCTCGAGGTCGAGCTGCGTGAACTCCGGTTGTCGGTCGCCGCGGAGGTCCTCGTCCCGATAGCAGCGGGCGATCTGGAAGTAGCGATCTACCCCGGCGACCATCAGCAGTTGCTTGAGCTGCTGCGGGCTTTGCGGAAGGGCATAGACGCTGCCCGGCTGCAGCCGCGACGGGACGATGAAGTCGCGAGCGCCCTCGGGCGTCGACTTGATGAGCGTCGGTGTCTCGACCTCGAGGAAGCCGGCAGCGTGGTGGGCCTCCCGGATGGCCTGAACCATACGACTTCGCAGGAGGAGTCGGTCGGCCATCGGCTGGCGGCGGATATCGAGATAGCGGTACTTCAGCCGCAGGCCCTCGTCGACCGGCTTGTCGGGCTCGTTGATGTAGAACGGCGGCGTCTTCGCCTCGGACAGGATCTGGACCTCGCTCGCCCGCAGTTCGATCTCCCCCGTCGGCATGCGCGGGTTCTCGGTCCCGGGTAGTCGCGCTGCGACCTCGCCGGCGACCGTCACGACGAACTCGCCCCGGACCCGACTGGCGATCTCGTGCGCCTCGTGCGCGTCGGCCTTGTCGATGACGACCTGCGTGATCCCGTGCCGGTCGCGCAGGTCCAGGAAGATCAGCTGGCCGTGGTCGCGGCGCCGATGGACCCACCCGGCGAGCCGCGCGTGTGTGCCCGCATCTGACGCCCGCAGCTGGCCACAGGTGTGGGTCCGATAGGGCGTGGCGAGACCAGGGCGGACGTCGGTCATGGCCGGCGTATCGTACGAGAACCGTCTCCCAGGAGGTTCCCGCGATGCTGTCGGACCACCCGGCGTACGCGACCTTGCCGACCGCGGACGTCCAGACGCTGCGTCGCTTCTATATGACGCGGAGGTGCGCGACCTCCAGCGACGCGGCGTCACGTTCGAGGAATACGAGAACCCGAAGACGGTCGATGGCATCGCCACCATCCCGGTCGGGCGCACGGCCTGGTTTCGCGACCCCGACGGCAACCTCATCGGGATGATCCAGTTCAACGGAGGTTGACGTCCCGATCCGCGTCAGCGGGCGCTTCGGCCACCCGAATCGGGTGATGCTGGCCTGAGGCAGCCCGACCTATAGTCGGCGCCCCGCGGCGGATCCGAGGCCGTCGCGTCGAGGAGGGCCATGTCGGCCATCATCCCGCGCTGGGAATGGCGCACGTTCGGCACTCGTTTCGGCGTCGCCGAAGAGCAATTCGCGGCACTCGAGTCGACCGGCGTGCAGGAGAGCGACGAGACGTATCTGCTCGGCGGAGCGACCGGCAACGCGAAGATCCGAGACGGGCTGATGGACATCAAGCTCCTCCGCGAGACCCAGAGTGATCTGGAGCGCTGGGAGCCGGTCATGAAGACCGCGTTCCCGATCGGCGCCGACGACGCGCGCGCGGTCTTCACGACGCTCGAGATGCCCGCGCCCTCCCTCGACCGCGACCGCTACACGACCGAGCAGTTCCTCGACGACGTGACCGGGCGGGACGGGCCCCTCCGGCGGGTCGACGTCCACAAGCGGCGCGTGCGCTACACCGTCAACGGTTGCACCTCCGAGGTTACCGATCTCGTGGCGAATGGGCAGGCGATCCGGACCATCGCCATCGAATCGCCGGACCAAGGGGCGGTGCTCGAGGCCGTCCGCGAGATGGGTCTGGCCGGGTACCTGAACATGAATTACGGGGTCGGCTTGCGGGCGGTCGTAGAGGATCGGCCGGAGCGCTACGCGGTGATCGACGTCGGGACGAACTCGATCAAGTTCCGCATCGCGGAGCGGCGCGGGGACGGCTGGACGACGCTGACGGATCGCGCCGACATCACCCGCCTCGGCGAAGGCCTGACCGAGGGTGGCGACATCACGCCCGATGCCCAGAGCCGGACCGCCGACGCGATCGCGAAGATGGTGGACGAGGCAAGGGTGGCGGGCGTGCTCGCCATCGCCGCGGTCGGCACCGCGGGTCTCCGGGCCGCGAGGAACGCATCCGCCGTCATCGCCGCGATCCGTGACCGGACCGGCGTCACGATCGAGGTCATCCCCGGCGACGAGGAGAGCCGCCTCGCATACCAGGGCGTCCGCGCCGGCACCGACCTCGCGTCCGGCTCGCTCGTCGTCTTCGATACGGGTGGGGGAAGCAGCCAGTTCACGTTCGGCAGCGACGGCCGTGTCGACGAGCGCTTCAGCGTCCCGGTCGGCGCGGTCCGCTTCACGGAGACGTTCGGCCTCGCCGGCGAGGTGTCGCCGGAGACCCTGGACAAGGCACGTGCCGCGATCGCCGCCGAGCTCGACCGGCTCGACGGCCGGCCTCATCCCGATGTCCTGGTCGGGATGGGTGGGGCCGTGACGAACATGGCCGCCGTCAAGCATGGCCTCGCGACCTACGACCCCGACGTCGTTCGCGGCACGGTCCTCGACCGGCAGGAGCTCGACCGGCAGATCGAGCTGTACCGGTCGCAGGACGCCGAGGCGCGGCGGTCGATCGTCGGCCTACAACCGAAGCGGGCCGACGTGATCCTCGCCGGCGCCCTGATCGTATCGACCGTCCTCGAGAAGCTCGGGGTGGATTCACTCACCGTCACCGATCGCGGCTTGCGCGACGGCGTCCTCGCCGAGCGCTTCGGCGCCTGACCCATGAGAGGAGATCGACCGTGACCACGGATACAAGAGCGACGCCGGCGTCACCCGCGCCCGTGTCCGCAGAGCAGCTCGCGGCGCTGCTCGCAGCGATGAAGGATTCGGACAGTGTCGAGCTGAAGCTGACGGTGCCGGCCGAGGTGCATCGCGCGACGATCGCCAGCCTGCCCATCGACCCGGTCGAAGCCCAGCCTCGGCAGGTGTTCTTCTTCGACACGCCGGACCTTGCGCTCGATCGCGCCGGCATCGTGGCGCGCGCCCGCCGGATCCAGGGCGGCGTCGGCGACACCGTGGTGAAGCTCCGGCCGGTCGTCCCGGCCGACCTGCCGCCGGCCCTGCGCCGGAACCCGTTGTTCAAGGTCGAGGTCGACGTGCTGCCGGGAGGCATCGGCGTCTGTTCCGGGTCGCTCAAGGGCGTGACGACCGGGGACAAGATCCGTCAGGTGGTCGACGGCACCCGGCCGATCAGCAAGGTCTTCACCAAGGAACAGCGCACCTTCTTCGCCGAGCACGCGCCGAGTGGCCTCGACCTCGATTCCCTCATCCCGCTGGGGCCGACGTTCATCCTCAAGAGCGTCTTCAAGCCGCCGGAGCTTGGTCGGCGCGTGGTCACGGAGCTCTGGCTCTACCAGGACGGGTCGCGCATCCTCGAGATCTCGACCAAGGCGGCGCCGAACGTGGCGTTCCAGGTCGCCGCCGAGGCCCGCGTCTACCTCAGCGAGCACGGGGTGACGGTCGGCGGGCCGCAAGCCACCAAGACGCGCACCGCCCTGGAGTTCTTCAGCAAGCAGCTGGCAGCGGCCGCGTCAGCGGCACCCGCGAGCGGCGATGGGGCCCGCTCGACGGCCCGTCGGAAAGCCGAGCCCGAGCCGGCGGCGCCTTCGAACGAAGCAGCCGAGGCGGCACCCGAGGCTGCTCCGGCGACCTGACCCCGTCCGCGTCCGCCGCCCGCGTTCGTCGCCAAGGTTCAGGCGGTCCGCGGCCCCCGGCGGAGGAACCAGGCGACGAGGATGGTCGCCGCCCCGACGACCGCCGCGACCGAGTTCGGCAGCGCGATCACCGGATTGCCCAGCGACAGGCCATACCCCACCCAGAGCAGGAACCCGAGCTCCAGGACGGCGAGGTACGCGATCGAGACATCGGCCGACGACTGGCGTTCGAGCATGCGTCGGATCTGGAGCAGGGGCGAGACCGCCATCAGGACACCCCAGGCAGCGGCGGCGACCCCGAGCGATTCGGCCACGGCGTGACGGATCCTTGGTTGGACGCTCGGTCTGATGGCCGCGTTCGCTGGTCTGGCCAGAGAGGAGCGCAAGCGCGGCGTCGGAACCGTAGCACGCGGCGGCCGGCCGACGTGGGGTGTGTGCCGGTGGGCCGTCAGCCGCCGTGGTGGTGGGCCTGGTGGGCGCGGGCCACCTCGCGTGACAGGTCGGCGAGCGCGACCAGCTTCTGCGTCCCGGCCGGGAGGTCCTTGAGCTGTACCTCGCCGTTCGCCAGCTCATCGCCGACGATGATCGCGAAATGCGCCTGATCGCGCGCCGCCGCTTCGAGCTGCTTGCCGAGCTTGCGCTGACCGAGCTCTGCCCGGGCGGCTATCCCCGCCTCACGGAGCAGCGTCGCGATGCGCAGCCGATCGGCGGTCGCTGCGGGATCGGCTCCGACCACGACGGCCGTCGGCGCATCGCCGGCGAATGCGGCGTCGTCGGGAGCCTGCTCCTCGAGTGCCAAGAGTAACCGGTCGAGCCCGACGCCGAACCCGATACCCGGTGTGGGCCGTCCGCCGAGGAGCTCGACGAGACCGTCGTACCGGCCCCCGCCGCCGAGGGCCTGTTGCTGCCCCTCGCGGCCTTCGACATAGAACTCGAACGCCGTTCGTGTGTAATAGTCGAGCCCGCGGACCAGCCCGGACTCGAGGCGGTATGCGACGCCGATCGTGTCGAGATGGGCACGGACAGCATCGAAATGGGCCGCGCACGCGTCGCATAGCCGGTCGGTGATGCGCGGCGCTTTCGCATTGATCGGCGCCATCGCCGGATCCTTCGAGTCGAGCAGCCGCAGCACGTTCCGGTCGAGTCGGTCGCGTTCGGTGGGTGGCAGCGCGGCGGCATATTCGCGGTAATAGGCCGTGAGCTCCGCGATGTACGCGGGCCGGCACTCGGGATCGCCGATCGAGTTCAGCAGCACCCTGACGTTCTCGACGCCCGAATCGCGGTAGAGGCGCATGCCGAGCTCGACGATCTCGGCGTCCACGGCCGGACCCGGGTCGCCGATGGCCTCGACGTCGAACTGCCAGAACTGGCGGTAGCGACCCGCCTGTGGCCGGTCGTAACGGAACATCGGCCCGATCTCGAAGACCTTGACCGGCTGGGGCCAGGTCTGCATCCCATGCTGGACGTACGCCCGCACGATGCCTGCCGTCGGCTCGGGCCGGAGCGCCCATGATTCGGACTCCTCGGTCCGTGGCGCGATCCGGAACAGCTCCTTCTCGACGATGTCGGTGACCTCGCCGACGCCGCGCTCGAAGACGGCGGTCTGCTCGAACATCGGCGTCTCGATGCGGCGGTAGCCGTAGCGAGTAGCCAGATCCGCCGCCAGGCGCTCGAGACGGGTCCAGCGCGGGGTCTCGTCGGGCAGCAGGTCGCGCGTACCCCGGGCGGCACGGAAGGCGGGCATCGGCCGAAGTCTAGCCGCGCGTCTCAGGCGTCGGCGCGGAGATGTCGGTCATACGTTCCCGACTCCCCTGCTGTCCGGCTACCCCAGATCGCGCTGGACGCTGATCACGTCCTTGAGGTTCTCGATACGGCTCATGACACGGGCCAGCTGCGAGACCGACGCCACCTCGAGCGTGGCAGTCACGACCGCCGTGTGGTCCTGGCTGACCCCGACGTTCGCCGCCACGATGTTCACCTTGTTCTCGGCCACGACCTGCGTGATGTCGTTGAGCAGACCGGTCCGGTCGTAGGCCTCGACGCGGATGGCGATGGGATACGTCTGGGCCGGCGCGGCCTCCCACTCGACCTCGATCAGCCGGCTGACCTCGCGCTCGTTGCCCACCGTCGCACAGGACCGGAGATGGACCGTGACGCCCTTGCCCCGCGTGATGAACCCGACGATCGGGTCGCCCGGGATCGGGTGACAGCACTTGGCGAAGCGGACGAGCAGATCACCAACACCCTTGACCCGGACCCCACCAGTCCGCGCCAAGGAGGCGGGCGGGGCAACGGTCGGGAGCTGCGCATGGCCGTCGTCGACGACGCCGAGCCGCATCACCACGGCCTGGGCACCGATCGCGCCGTAGCCGATCGCTGCGAAGAAGTCGTCGATCGATTCGTAGTTGAGCTGCCTGGCGACCTCGAGGACCTTGTCCGTCCCGACGGTGGCGATGTTCGTGCGCGCGAGGCGGCGGAGCTCGCGTTCCAGGGCTTCTCGCCCGTGGACCATGTTCTCGTCGCGGTCCTTGCGCTTGAACCATTGCCGGATCTTCTCCCGGGCGTGGGAGGTCCGGACGACGTTCAGCCAGTCGCGCGACGGCCCGTGCTCGCCCTTGGTCGTGACGATCTCGACGATGTCGCCGTTCTTGAGCCGGTAGTCGAGCGGCACGAGGCGGTTGTTGACCTTGGCCCCGATCGTGCGATGGCCGACGTCGGTGTGGATGCGGTACGCGAAGTCGAGTGGTGTCGCCCCAGCCGGCAGGTCCTTGATGTCGCCCTTCGGGGTGAACACGAAGACCTGGTCCTGGAAGATGTCGAGCTTGATTCCCTCGACGAACTCGGTCGCGTCGGAGTCGGAGACGTCGCGCTGCCAGTCCATGAGCTGGCGCAGCCAGGCCAGCTTGGCGTCGTATTCGCGGTCGGACTTGGTGCCTTCCTTGTAGCGCCAATGGGCCGCGATGCCGACCTCGGACACCTGGTGCATCTGGTGGGTCCGGATCTGGATCTCGAGCGGCTTGCCATCGAGCGCGATGACCGCGGTGTGGAGCGACTGGTAGAGGTTGTTCTTGGGGACGGCGATGTAGTCGTCGAACTGGCCGGGGATGGGCCGCCAGATGCTGTGGACGATGCCCAGGGCCGCGTAACAGTCACGGACCTCGTCGACCAGCACGCGGATGGCGTAGACGTCATAGATCTCGCCGAACTCCGCGCCCTTGCGCTGCATCTTCTTCCAGATGCTGAAGATGTGCTTCGGCCGACCCTGGAGGTCGGCGTCGATGCCGGACGCGTCGAGCTTGGGCCGAAGCTCGGCGATGGCCCGGTCGATATAGGTCTCGCGACCCTTGCGGCGCGTGTCGAGCAGGCGCGCGAGCTCGCGGAAGCGTTCCGGCTCGAGCACCTTGAACGCGAGGTCCTCGAGCTCCCACTTGATCTGCCAGATGCCGAGCCGCTCGGCCAGCGGCGCGTAGATCTCCATCGTCTGGCGGGCGATGCGGAGCTGCTTCTCGGACGGCAGCCCGTACAGGGTGCGCATGTTGTGGAGCCGGTCGGCGAGCTTGATGAGGACGACCCGGATGTCCTCGGCCATCGCCAGGAGCATCTTCCGGATGTTCTCGGCCTGCTGCTGCTCGTGGCTGTGGGTCGAGAAGCGCGACAGCTTGGTCACGCCATCGACGAGGTGGGCGACCTCTGCGCCGAAGCGCTCCTCGATGTCGGTCAGGCTGTATTCGGTGTCCTCGGGGACGTCGTGGAGCAGGGCAGCCTCGATGGCGACCGGATCGATGCCGAGCTCCGCCAGGATCTGCGCCGAGGCGATCGGGTGCGAGACATACGGCTCACCGGTCGCGCGCCGTTGTCCCTCATGCGCCTCGACCGCGAGGTCGAAGGCCCGATCGACGCCGGCGAGGTCAGCCGTCGGATGGTGTTCGACGACCGACGCCTTGAGCGCCGTCCGGAGCGCCTCGAGGTCCGACCCTTGCGGCGTACCCGGTCGTGCCGGCACGGTGCGACGCGGTCCGCGTCGGGCCGGGGTTTTGGCCGTCTTCTTCGGTGCCGCCGGGGCGGAGGGGCTGCTCGTGCTGGCGGCGTGCCGGGCAGGGGCAGACGCTCGCTCCGCACTCGTCGTCGACGCCGCGGACGCGCCCGATGCGGTCTTGCCTCGTGTCGCGGCCATGCGGCGCAAGGATAGCAGCGAGTCCCCGTTCAGCCGCCGTTCGCGGATGCCGGGGCCGCCAGGGCGCCGAGATACACGGCAACGGCCACGATCGCGGCGCCAACCAGCGTCCCGGGACCGACGGGTTCGCCGAGCACGATCGCACCGAGCGTGATCGAGACGATCGGAGCGAGAACGAACTGGTACGAGACGACGGTGGCGGGCAGGCGCTGCAGCAGGTACAGGAGCAGCAGGAAGATCAGGACGGTCCCGGGGACCACCAGATACGTGAACCACAGCCACGTCGCCGACGTCTGCGGCAGGATCCAGGACTCGCCGGCCACGCGCGAAAGCGCCAGCAGGACCGCGCCGCCCACGGCGGTCCCGATCGCGTTCTGCATCACCGGGTGGACGGGCGGAAGGCGCTTGCTCACGATCGCCGCGGCGGCGAAGGACGTTGCGGCGCCCACGAGTGCGACGATCGACGTCACGGGGACGTCGAGGTGCTCCTGCGTGCCGAAGACGATGGCGACACCGACCAAGGCGAGCACGGCCGCGGCGATCGCTCGACCGCGCAGGGGCTCCAGGCCGACGGCAGCGGCGAGCAGCAGGGTGATCAGCGGGCCGAGCGCCAGCACGGTCTGGCCGAGTGCGGCCGTCGCGTGGACGAGACCGAGGTACAACAGCGCGAAGAACGCCGCGAAAGCGAGCAGGCCGTAGACCACCGAGCCGGCGATGGCCCGACCGGACGGGCGCTCGACACGTCCTACGGCGGCGATGAGCACGTAGATAGCGGCGGCGAGCGCGAACCGGGCTCCGGCGTTCCAGAACGGCGCCAATTCGCGGTTCGTGAAGCGGATCGCGACGAGGTTCGTCCCGATGAGGATCACCAGGGTCGCGAAGCCGACGATCGTCGCCGTCGGCGCGTTCGTGGCGATCCGCGGCATGGTCAGTCTCCGGAATACCCCACGGCCCGGAGCAGCTCCATGGCGACGCGACGTTCGTCCCATGGCCGCTCCCCGTCAGGCCCGATGATCGACCGCTCGTGGCCCTTCCCGGCCAGCAGCACGACGTCACCCGGTCGGGCGGCCTCGAACGCGGCGGCGATGGCCTGTCGTCGGTCCGGGATCAACAGCAGGTCGTGGCCACGCCTCCGGCCCGCCGCCTCCGCGCCCCGCGCGATGTCGTCGAGGATCGCGTCGCGGTCCTCGCCGCGCGGGTCCTCATCGGTCACGACGACGAGCCGTGCTCGCTCGCCGGCGATCCGCCCCATCTGGGGGCGTTTGGCCGTGTCCCGCTCGCCGGCGCTACCGAAGACCGCGATCAATCCCCCGCCCCGCGCGGCGGCACTCGGGGCGAGCAGGTCCAGGACCGTCGTCAGCGACGCGGGGCTGTGCGCGAAGTCGACGACGACGCCGAACGGCTGGCCGACGTCGATCCGTTCCATCCGGCCGGGCACGACCTCCAGTCGAGCGAGACCCTCCCGGACGCGCCTCCCGTCCAGACCGATGGCCTCCCCGAGGGCGACCACGGCCAGCGCGTTGTGGATGTTGAAGCGGCCGGCCAGCTGCAGGTCGAGCGCGGCGTCGCCGGCCGGGCTGACGATCTCGGCGTGGAGGCCGTTCGCATCCTCCGCGATGCGTGTCGCTCGGATGTCGGCCGCGGGTTCCGTGCCATACGTCATGACCCGGGCGCCGGCGTCGCGTGCGGTGCCCACGAAGAGACCGGCGGACGGGTCGTCGAGGTTGACGATCGCCGTGGTCCTCACGGGACGTGGCTTCTGCATTCCTCGGGTTTCCCGCAGGCGGTCGAACAGCGACAGCTTCGCGTCGCGATACGCCTCCCACGTCCCGTGGAGCTCGAGATGCTCGTGGGTGACATTCGTCAGGATCGCGACGTCGTACGCGATGCTCGCGACCCGGTCGAGCGCGAGGCCATGCGATGTCGTCTCGATGACGGCTGCCGCATCGCCTGCGTCGACCATGGCCCGCAGCGTGGCCTGGAGATCCGGGGCCTCCGGCGTCGTGGCGTGCTCGACGTGGTCGTCGCTGTGGCCACCGATACGGGTCGCGATGGTCCCGATCATCCCCGTCCGCAGGCCGGCAGCCTCGAGGGCCTCGACGGCGAGGTACGACGTGGTCGTCTTGCCGTCGGTGCCGGTGATCCCGATGACGGTCAGCTCGTGTGACGGATCGCCGAACCACCACGCGGCGCTGCTGGCCAGGGCCGGTCGGCCCGCGTCGACGACGACCTGCGGCGCGGCGACCCCGGCCACCGGATGTTCGACGATCGCCCCCGCCGCGCCGGCCTCGACCGCTGCCGCCACGAAGTCATGCCCGTCCAAGCGCAGCCCGGGGATGGCCACGAAGAGCGATCCCGGCCGGACCGCGCGGGAATCGTGCGTCACGCCGATCACCTCGACCGTCGCGAGGTCGGCGGTCGGGACCGGACGGCCGGCCGCCCGCGTCCCGCGGAGTCGCCCCTCGGTCGAGAACCGATCCAGCAGGTCGCCCAGCGCGCGGTGCGAAGGGACGCTCCCGCCAGCTTCGATCATCGCCCGACCATCCGGTCAAGCCTCGCCGCCGTACGGCCGATCGCATAGCGGGACGGCCGCATGACCCGCTCGTGCGCGCCGGTCATCGCCACCCAGGATGCCCCGAACGAGCGCTTGTGCTCGTACAGGCCGGCCATCGGGTGACCCTCGCCGGGTTCGGCGTGGTCGGGTCCCGCATCGACGCCGCCCAGGTCCATCTCGTCGCAGCCTTCCCGGATGGCCAGCTGGATCGCGCGCCACCGGAGCAGGTGCATCACCCCCGGATGTGTGTCGCGGACACCCGGGGCGTCGGCCGAGTGGACCGTCGAGAGGCGATTGCCGTGGCGATAGAGGATCAGCCCGCCGAGCGACGCGCTCCGCTCCGCTGCGTCGCGCGCATCGAGGTAGACGAGCATGCCCGCGTCGAGGGCCGCCCCCCACCACGCCAGGAACACGTCGCGCGGCCCGAAGCGGAAGCCGCGTCGCTCGCCGGTCCCCTCGAGTAGCGTGGCGAAGGCGTCGAGCGCCTCTCCCGGCGGCCGCTCGGGCCGCTCGAACAGCCCGTCCATGCCCTCCCAGCCGCCGCGGTCGTGGCGTTCGAGGATCACCCCGTCGCGCTCGGCGCCAGAGATCCGCTGCCGCGTGCTCTTCGCGAGCGTCGCGCGCACGGCCTCGTCGTCCGTGTCCTGCGCGAGCGGCACGCTGACCCGGTGGCGGGACGGCTGGATCTCCGGGATCGGATGGAAGCCCGCGCGTCGCAATCGTGTCCCGTACGCGCCATCGCTCGCCGGCACCTCAGCATCTGTCGCCACGACGGCGACGCCGTCCTCGACCAGCCAGTTCGCCAGGGCGTTCACGCGGTCCGCCGCCGCCTCGCCGCCGTCCGGCGGGTGGTTAGGGTCGACCACCGGGCCGCGCGGGATGTAGGCGCTCATGCCGCCGACGATCGGGAACCGTCGCAGCAGGACGAGCGCCGGATGTTCTTCGTCGATCATCACGAAGCGTGGCCGCCAGCCGAGACGAGCGCGCTGTTCCGCCCACACGGTCGACTGGTACACGTGCCCGCCCGGCGCGCGGACCGTGCGATGGTCCCAGTCCGCCCGTTCGGCGTCGGTCGCCTCGCGTGGGCGCAGCTTCGCGGCGATCAATCAGCTCCCTCGCCGGTGAAGGCCGCGGCAGTGGTGCCGCCCGCGAGCCCGTGACGACGGCGAGCCCACCACGTGCGGGCACTCACCGCGGCGCCGTAGATCCGCCGCCCGAGCGGGTCGAGCACGAGGTCCCAGGCGCCGATGTAGCGGACCTCGCGCCCACCGAAACCGGTCTTGAAATGGGCGATGCCGCCCGTCGCGAGGCCCCACAGGTCGTACGTCTCCGCACCGGCGTCGCGCGACGAGCGGATGGCTTCCCACTTGAGCAGGTAGTTCGCGCGTGTGTCGGCGCCGGCCTGGGTCATACCGCCGTACGGCTCCACGACCCGTGTCCCGGAGCGGACGAGGAAGAGCGTCGCCAGCGGTTCGCCGTCGCTCGACCGGGCGAACAGCAGGCGAGCCCGTCCCGACGGCCGATAGGCCTCCCAGACATCGCGGTACGCCGCTTCGGCGCGGATCAGGAACCCGGCCCGATCGGCGGTCTCGCGATAGATCCGATAGAACTCGGCGAGTCGATCACCCTCGGCGTCGGTCACCGTCACGCCGGCGGACCTGGCCTTGTTGACGTACTGGCGCCATTTCTTGCGCAGGTCGCCCCACAGCGCCTCCTCGTCGGGGCGGAGGTCGATGACCCTGGTCGAGCTGGGCTGGATCGGCGGGGCCGGGCGCCAGCCCTCGGCCCCCAGGGCGCGCCGGGCAGCGCCGTCGGGATCGTGCACCCCGTCGACCTCGACCTCGGGGTCGATCCGGAGGTGCGAGACGCGCCCAGCCACCCGCGGCAGCTCATCGTGGACGGTCGTCGTGAGCGCGCTTATGTCATCGAGTGTCCAGTCCCCGCCGAGCGGGCCACGCGGCGCGTAGGCGAAACCCCACGGCAGTGGCCGCGGTCGGCGGACGAGGATCTGCGCCCCGACCCGCTCCGACGCGAGCAGGCGAATCGCCGACCAACCGTTGACGGCCTTCACCCGCGCCCAGCCGGTCAGCTGCAGATAGGAGCCCGGATCGCTGGCTTCGACGAGCGCATCCCAGGCGTCCGCGTCGATCGGGGCCGTCACGCCGGGCGGGGTCGGCGGAGGGCGTCGACCATGATCCCGACGATAGAGCGCAGTTCGGCGATCCGCAAGGCGAGCGCGGACGTCGCGAAGATCGCCGCAAAGGCGAACGACACGACGACCATCACCACGACGAGGCCGATAAGGCCTGTGCCACGGACCGACGTAGGATCCGGCACCAGGGCGGGCTCGGCGAGAAGCCTGGTGACGACCCCGACGAGCGTGGCAAGCGCCGTCGCGACGAGCGTCCGGACGGCAACGGATCCCACGGCGGCCAGTCCGAGTGGCCCTTCACGGCGACGCAGCAGGAGCGTGAGCGCGCCTGCCTCCAAGTACGCCGCGATGGCGATCGCGATCGCCAACCCCGGCAGTCCGAACGGTCCCACGAGGATCACTGCCAGGGTCGTGTTCACCACGACCGCGCCGATGGCGGCGAGGACCGGCGTGATCGTGTCCTGGCGCGCGTAGAACGCCCGCGCCAGCACCGCGATCATCGCGTGGGCCGGCGCCCCGATGAGGAACGCCAGGAAGATGTCCGCCGTGACGCGGATCGCCTCCGGCTCGAAGCTGCGGAACAGGAGCGCAACGGTCTCCAGGCGGAGGATGCCCGCGAGCGCCGCGACGGGGATCATGACGACGACCAGCAGCCGCAGGGCGCGGTTCAACAGGCCGATGAACGCCACGTCATCGCCGACGGCCGCTCCCCGCGACAGCGACGGGAACAGGACGACGCCGAGCGGCACGCCGATCACGCCGATCGGGATCTGCAGGAGCGTGAACGCGATCGTGAACGCGGTCACGGCCCCGAGCCCGACCGTCGTCGCGAGCGCCGTGACGACCACGAAGGTGATCTGGCTCGCCCCGAGCCCGATGGCGCGAGGGGCCATCAGCGTGAGCGCGCGCCGCGCGGCCGGGTCGGACGCGTCGATCCGTGGCGTGTACCGGAACCCGAGCCGCTGGAGCGGCGGGATCTGGACGAGCAGGTGACCGAGCGAGCCGGCCACGACGCCGACCGCCAGCCCCACGGCACCGAGTGATGGCGTCAGGAGGAGCGCCGCCCCGATGATCGCCAGGTTGTAGACGATCGGGGCCATGACGGACGCCACGAACCGCTCCTGCGTGTTCAGGACGCTCGTCGCCACGGCCCCGAGGGCGAGGAAGATCGGACTCAGGACCATGATCCGGGTCAGTTCGATGGTCCGCGCCATGGTCGCTGGGTCGAAGCCCGACGTGTACAGCGGGACGAGCCGGTCGGCGAACACGAGGACGAACCCGGCAAGCACGACCAGGGCGATGAGCATGAGGTTGGTCACGGTCGACACGACCCGCCATGCACGCTCGTGGCCGTCGGTGGCGATGACGCTCGCGGCGACGGGGATCAGCGCCGACGAGAGGGCACCCGCAGCGACGAGCTGGAAGAGCAGGTCCGGGATCCGGAAGGCGGCGAAGAACGCGTCGAGCTCGCTCGGGTCCGGCAGCTGGTTGGCGATGACCACGAGACGCAGCCAACCCAGGATCCGGGAGACGAAGAAGGCGCCCGAGACGATCAGCCCCGCCCGGGCCAGGGTGGCCGTGCTCACGCAGGATCGGTCCGGCGCGCCCGCGGATGCGCCTCGCGGTAGGCGGCGGCCAGCCGACCGGGCGAGACGTGCGTGTAGATCTGCGTCGTGGCGAGGTTCTCGTGGCCCAGCAGCTCCTGGACGACGCGCAGGTCGGCGCCACCGTCGAGGAGATGGGTCGCGAACGAATGGCGCAGCGTGTGCGGCGACACGCCCTCGGGCAGACCGGCGGCGCGGCACAGTCGGTCGAGCCGATAGCGCAAGCCACGCACGCCGAGCGGCTGGCCGGTGTGGTTCAGGAAGACGGCCGTCGGAACCGGTGTCGCCGGCGGCCGGCGTTCGACCAACAACGGCCGCCCCTGATCGAGATACGCCTCCAGTGCCGCGACGGCAGGCCGACCCAGCAGCCCGATCCGTTCCTTGCGCCCCTTGCCGACCACCCGGATCTCGCCACGCCCAAGATCGACCGAACCGAGATCCGCGGCCGCCAACTCGCTGATGCGCAGCCCCGCGGCATAGGCGACCTCGACCAGGGCCCGATCGCGCAGGGCCAGGGCAGTCGCGAGAGCCGTGCCGTCCGGTCGTGCCGCGTCGGCGGCCTCGAGCTGGCGGTCGATCACGGCCAGCAGCCGGTCGACCTCATCGACCTCGAGGACGCGCGGCAGACGCCTCGGCAGCCGGGGCGTCGCGATGGCCCCCCATGGGTCCCCGGCGGCCAATCCCTCTCGCGCGGCCCAGCGGTGGAACGAGCGGATCGCCGCGAGGCGCTGCGCCACGGTCGAGCGTGAGGCGCCTGACCCGAGACGGGCGAGGTAGCCACGCAGCTGCGTCCGCGACGGTCGCGTCCAGTCGATGCCCTGCTCGGCGAGCCACTCGAGGTAGGAGCCCACGGCCGTGCGATAGGCGCGGATCGTGTGGGGCGATGCGTCGCGCGCCGCGAGCGAGCGGAGATATCGCTGGAGGGTCGGGTCGGTAGGTGGGTCGTCCGCGCGCGTGACGCTCGAACTCCCGCTCACGCCTCCGGGGCCGCCTCGGTCGATCGCCTCGTGCCGTTCGTCCGGCCACCCCCGCGAGCGGATCCGCGCCGTCCGCCACCGCGACCGCCCCCGCCCCGTCGTGCCGGGCGCTGCAGCGCTTCGGGATCCGGCGGCCCGCCCGGGTACGCCTCGCCTGGGGCGATGTCGTCGGGAGAGACGTTGCTCGTCGAGCCGCACTTCAGGCAGATCGCCGCCTCGCCCTTGCGGGCCAGGGGTCCGCTGTCGGCGTCGTGCAGCCCGCCGAGGGGCTCGTTGTTCGTGGTGTAGTCGCACTTCGGATAGTTCGAGCACCCCCAGAAGACGTTCCCGGTGCGTCGCGCGCGACGCGGGACGAGGTGCCCGTCGGTGTTCTTGGGGCAGATGACCTCGAATGGGAGCGGCTCGGGCGGCGGCGGGCCCTCGCGCTTGATGTAGTCGCAGTCCGGGTACCGGGAGCAGCCGACGAACGGGCCGAAGCGCCCGTTGCGACCGACGAGGGTCCCTTCACCGCATTTCGGGCAGACCTCGCCCGTACCCTCCTGGGGCGGCGGCTCCTCCCCGGGGAGCGGCCGCGTCTCCTTGTGGTCCGGGTACATCGAGCACGCCAGGAACCGGCCGTTCCGGCCCAGCCGGATGACCATCGGATGCCCGAGCGAGCAGACCTCGTCGGTCGCTTCGGTCGTGAAGTCGCTCCGGCGCAGCTCGCGGCGCTTCTCGGCGACGCGGTCGCGGAGCGGCGCGTAGAACGCTTCGAGGAGCGGGACCCAGGCCCGCTCGCCGCGGGCGATCTCGTCGAGCTCCTCCTCCATCCGCGCCGTGAACTCGAGATCGACGTAGTCGCCGAAGTGCTCGACGAGGAGGTCGGTCACGATGCCGGCGACCGGTTCGGGACGGAGCCGTCGCTCCTCCACCCGGACATAGCCGCGATCGATGATCGTCGAGATGGTGGCCGCATAGGTCGACGGCCGGCCGATCCCGTGCTCCTCGAGCGCCTTGATGAGCGTTGCCTCGGTGAAGCGCGGCGGCGGCTCCGTGAAGTGCTGGGTGGGCGTGACCTCGCGGACGTCGGTCCGGTCGCCCTCGGCCAGCGCCGGCAGGCGACGCGCGGACTCGTCGTCCTCGGTAGCATCGTCGTCCCGACCCTCGGTGTAGACGCGGGCGAAGCCCTCGAACAGCGTCTTCGTCGAGGACGCCCGCAGCTCGTACGGGCCGTCCGCCAGGTCGACCGTCGTCGTCTCGAGCTCCTTGGGCGCCATCTGCGAGGCGAGCGCGCGCTGCCAGATCAGGCGATAGAGGCGCAGCTCCTCGGGCTTGAGCACCCCCTCCAGCGAGTCCGGATCGCGCCGGAAGCTCGTCGGCCGGATGGACTCATGGGCCTCCTGGGCACCCTTCGAGGTCGTCTTGTACACGCGGCCTTTCGGCATCGTGAACTCGTCGCCGTAGCGACCGGCGATGACGTCGCGCGCCTCGCCCATCGCCACGCCGGCCATCGACGTCGAGTCGGTCCGCATGTAGGTGATCAGCCCGATCTGGCCCTCGGACGTCTCGACACCCTCATACAGCCGCTGGGCGATCGACATCGTGCGCTTCGGGCTGAACGACAGCTTGCGGCTGGCCTCCTGCTGGAGGGTCGACGTGGTGAACGGCGGCGCCGGCGATCGCTTCTGGGTGCGGACGCCGATCTTGCGGACGACCGGATGCGCTTCGCGCAGGGCCGCGACGTGCCGCTCGGTCGTGGCCTCGTCGGGGAGATCCAGCGCCTCGCCGTCGATCCGGATCAGCTCGGCGGCGAACGCGTCGCCCGAGGCGGTCGCGAGGATGGCCTCGATCGTCCAGTACTCACGCGCCGTGAAGGCTTCGATCTCGCGCTCGCGCTCGACGACGAGCCGGACGGCGACCGACTGGACGCGGCCGGCCGACAGCCCGCCACGGACCTTGCGCGACAGCAGCGGGCTCAGCGTGTAGCCGACGAGCCGATCGACGATGCGGCGTGTCTGCTGGGCGTCGACGAGGTTGCGGTCGATGTCACGCGGGTTCGCGAACGCCTCGCGGATCGCCGGCTCGGTGATCTCGCTGAACGTGACGCGCCGCGTCTTCTCGGATGGGACGTGGGCCGCCTCGGCCACGTGCCAGGCGATAGCCTCGCCCTCGCGGTCGAGGTCGGTCGCCAGATAGACCAGCTCCGAGCCCTTGGCGGCCTTGGCGATGTCGTTGACCTGCTTGCGGCGGTCCTCGTTGATGACGTATTCGGGGAGGAACCCATGGTCGACGTCCACGCCGAACTTCCCCTTCCCGGGGTTCTCGGGGAGGTCGCGGACGTGACCGTAGGAGGCGAGGACGCGATAGTCGTCGCCCAGGTAGCGCTCGATCGTCCGCGCCTTCGCCGGCGACTCGACGATCACGAGGTTCTTGGACACGGCCGGGATATTAGCACCGGGTCCTTCGCGCACCCTTGCCGCACGCGACGCGCGGAGGCGTCGCGGTCGAGTGGGACGCGGCTTTCAGACCTCGCGGATGCGCCTCAGGAAGTCCTCGTCGATCTCGAGCTCGGCGTCGTCGCCGTCGACCTCGGCCGGCAGCTGCGCGTGCGCGCCGGCGGCCACGGGGACCGGCATCGCCTCGCCCAGATCCGTGCCGGCGACGGCCTGCGGCGGGATCTCGACGAACGTGATGCGGTGGTACGGGAACAGGAAGACGGAGTTCATATCGTCGACGAAGATCGGCTTCTTCCCGTCGAGCGAGCGCAGGTTCGTCAGCCGCAGGGCGATGTCGGTCGGGCTGGGTAGCTCGAAGAGGTCAGCGAGAAGCGGCTGCTCGTTCGAGATGTGCAGCACAGCGTTGCGGAGCATGCAGGCATCGTGCTCGCGCGCCCGCCCCCTCGGGATGGCCCGATGGTCCCCCTACGCGTGGTAGAAGTCGACGACGAGACGGACGCGACCGCCGGACACCCACACGCCGATGCCCACCCGGTTGTACGCGGCGTTCATCAGGTTCACGTAGTGGCCGCCGCTGTATGGCTTCTCGTTCTGGAAGAAGCGGTGGCTGCCGAGCACGGCGCTGTACGGGTTGCCCGATCGGCAGCCGAGGTTCTCGGCCCAGCGATAGCTCGTATAACCCGCGCGGCGAAGGCGGTCACCCGGGTTGCCGCCACTGAAGTGGGTGCACATGTTGTTGACGGCGAGCTTCCTGGCGTACGGGCGCGAGACCCTCGAGCTGATGCCGGAGTCGAGCCGGAGGGCGGCCACGCTGCGACCACCCGGGCTGCCGCAGTCACCACCCGACGTGACCCAGCCACCCGTGCGGGTGCAGTTCATGAGGCGCAGGTAATACCGCTCGACGGCGCCCCAGCTGCCGCCGCCGACCGAACCGCCGCCACCGCTGCTCCGTGGGATCGTGGTCGTGGTCGAGCGTGACGACGTCTTCGCGGGCTTCGCAGGATCGGCCTTCGGGATGACCGTGAACGTTGCCTTGGTCGCGGCACCGATCGGCACGTCATCAGCACTCTTCGCTGTGGCGGCGACCGTCGCGACGACCTTAGCGTCGTAGGGCAGGTTCGACGATGGGTCGAACACGAGGACGGTGTCGTTCTCTGCGAACGTGACGCGGCCGGGTACACGCTTGCCGTCAGCGGTCACGCCGAACGCGGCTTTTGTGGATGCCCGATCCATCGACCCCGTGAACCGGACGGAGATCCCGGCGTCGCGCAACATCTCGGTCATCCCGGCCCGTGGCCGGAACCGAACGACCTGGGGCGCCACGACCGTCCGAAGTGCCATCGTGATCGGATCGAGGTCGACGCCGGTGGCATCGCGGACGCCGTCGACGATGACCCGGTACTTCGTATCGGGCGCGAGCGGCTGGGTCGGCACGAACGTGTACGTCGAGGCGCCCCCGGGCGCGGTCGTACGGGTGAGGGCCCCGGTCAGCGGCGGGTCGATCTTGATGGCCGGACCCACCGACGCGAGGTCGATCGGGTGGTCGAACGCGATCGTGAACGAGGAGTCGATGGTCGCTCGCTTCTCGACCATGCCGGTCGCGGCAAGCAGACCAGTGGCGGCGTCACGGGTCAGGAACGCGGCACGGGCCGGGCGGGTCATCGGCCGGCCGCTCGTTGCGAGGGCCCCGGCGCCGACGGTCACCGTGTAATAGGTCGAGGGTTCCCAGGTACCGGCCGGGACGATGGACACACGCGTGTCATCGGCGCTCCACTCGAGCTGGAACGGGACGGGCGGCTGGATCGAGACGCTGGATTGCACCGATTCATGCTGCATCGGCGCGGTGAACAGGATGCTCGCCGGCGCGCGGAGGTCGATGTTCGTCGCGACGGCCATCCGGAACGCGGCCTGCGTCAGCGGCACGATGTCGCTTGCCGGCGAGGCATTGGTGACGGCCGGACGGGCCGAGGCGATGGCGCCGAACGCGACGATCGCCCCCAAGCCGATCGCGACCCCGCCGCGGACGACCCTGGATCGACCAAGGACTGCCGACGCGTACACGCCGAGCAGCACAGGGACGGCCAGGATCGCGATGAGGAACTTCCGCAATACTCGACCTGGGCTGCGTCGGGGGGAGCGACGGGGTTGGGGGTTCCGCCTGGTCGCCCGCATCCTGGGGGCGGATGCGCCTGTCAGGGTAGCAAAGGCTGTCCAGCCCGGGCAACCGACCCGGACCGCTCCTGAGCGGCCCGCTCCCAGAAAGCGCCCTGTTCGCCGAGAAGCGTCCCGGCCGGGCGGTAACGCCCGTGGGCGCCCGCGGTCAGGCCTTTGCGCTCGAGCAGGGTCAGTGCCGCGAGCACCGTCGCGACCGGGAGATCGGTCGCGGCGACCAACTCGTCGACCGTGGCGCGGCCGGCCAGCAGCGCGCTCGCGATGACCGCCTCGGTCCGGCCCAGCCCCTGGACCGACGCGGCCGCGGTCCCATCGCGGCCGATCTGTCGGTCCGAGCCGAAGCCTAGGTCGGCGATGAGCTGCGGGATGCCGGTGACGACGCCGGCGACCTCGGCGAATTCGCGCAGGAACGCGAGGCTGCCGGCCGACGCCCGACTATCCATGGGCCCCGGGACGAGGAAGCAGCCGCGTCCCTGCTCCAAGGCCCACGATGCCGTGATGAGCGCACCAGAACTCGCCGGAGCCTCCACGACGACCGTGGCATCCGTGAGCCCGCTGATGATCCGATTGCGGCGCGGGAACGTGCCCTGGCTCGGGGCGACGTCGGGCGCCAGCTCCGACACGACCGCGCCGCCGGCCTTGACGATCGCCTCGCCGAGTCGCCGGTGAGCGGCCGGCCCGAGCATGGCGTGACCGCCGCCGATGACCGCGACGGTCGTGCCTCGCGCCCGGAGCGTGGCCTCGTGCGCGGCACCGTCGATCCCGAAGGCCAATCCCGAGACGACGGTCGCGTCGGCCGCGACCAGCGCGTTCGCGATCCGAACGGCGATGTCGCGTCCGGTCGACGTCGCCCGACGGGTCCCGACGACCGCCACGGCCCGGTCACCAGAGAGCGCGCGCTGAGCGCCGCGGATGTAGAGGACATGGGGTGGCATGGCGATCGCGGCGAGCCTGACCGGGTAGGCGGGCTCCTCGATGGTGATGACCCGCACATCGAGCGCCCGCAGTCTCCCGATGATCCGGGAGGCGCCCTGCCCGGCCTCCACGATGCGCGGGGCCACCTCGTCGTCGATCGGTAGCTTGCGGATGCCGATCTCTGCTGCCGGTGTCGCCATAAGGCGTTCCACGGCGCCCGGTCGGGCCGCATCGGCGAGGACGTCCTGGGCTGATCCATAGCGGCCGAGGAGAGCGGCGAACCCGATCGGCCCGAGGCCATGCACCGATGCCAGCACGGCCCATGCGTCGCGTTCGGGCGCGTATCGATCTGCGTCGCTCGTCGGCAGATCGCCCAGTCGGGTCCCGATACCGATCACCGTCAGGACGCCAGGGCCGCGTGCTTGAGCAGCGGCGACCGGTACCAGGCGGCCTCCTCGAGGTGTCCTGATTCGACCGCCGGCGAGCGGTCCAAGTCCGCGATCGTCCGGGCGACACGCAGCAGGCGCTCCGTGCCGCGGCCGCTGGCGAACTCGGCCTCGGCGAGGTCGGCGACGCGCCGCGTCGCCACGTCGGAGAGCCGGCACGCTCGGCGAAGCGCACGTCCGCGCAGACGACCGTTCGTCCGCCCGCGATCGAGCGCCTGGCGAGCGCGCGTCGCGGCGATCCGCTCGGCAACGGTTGCCGAGTCCTCGGGCTCGGTGCCGCCGATGAGCGTCGCAGCGGGTACGCGCGGCATCGACACCCAGAGGTCGATCCGGTCGCGCAGCGGACCGGACACGCGTTGCGCGTACCGATCGATCTCACCCGGTCGACAGCGACAGCGATCCTCGGGGTACGACCCGGCGAACCCGCATGGGCACGGGTTCATCGCCGCGATGAGCTGGAAGCGTGCCGGGAACGTGACGACGCGGCCGGCTCGGGCGATGAGGATCCGGCCCTCCTCCAGCGGCTGGCGGAGCGCCTCGAGGACGTCGCGGTCGAACTCCGCCAGCTCGTCGAGGAACAAGGTGCCGTGGTGGGCGCGCGTGATCTCGCCGGGCGACAGGCTCGCGCCACCCCCGACCATGGCCGCATAGGACAGCGTGTGGTGCGGAGCCCGGAACGGCGCTCGCCGGCGGAGCTCGGTCATGGGACCCTCCCCTGCCGCCGATGCGACGATCGTGACGGACAGTGCCGCGGCGTCATCGAGCGGTGGCAGCAACCCGGGGATCGTCCTCGCGAGAAGCGTCTTGCCCACGCCCGGCGGGCCTGTCATGAGCAGCCCGTGGCCACCGGCCAGCGCGATCTCGAGCGCCCGACGCGCCTGTGCCTGTCCGCGCACCTCGGCCAGGTCGGGGATCGGATCCGCGGTCACGAAAGCGCCCGCTCCCCTCGTCTCGGTCGTGGGCGGTCCCGCGATCGTGACCCGCGGCATCGCGACGGGCCGGCGACGGGGCCGCTTCCCGCGGACGACCTCGGCTGCCTCCGCGAGCGTCGACGTCCCGATGATCTCGATGCGGTCGACGAGCCGACCCTCGTCGACCGCCGCCGGGGCCACGACGACACGGTCCATCCCACGGGCGGCCAGGGCCGCGACCATCGGCAGGATCCCCGGGACCGGTCGGACCTCGCCGTCCAGCCCCAACTCCCCGATCAGCCCGACGGCGACCTTGGCTGCACGGACCTGTTCGGACCCGAGCAGGATGCCGATGGCGATCGCGAGGTCGAGGGACGCGCCCGTCTTGCGCAGCTCGGCTGGCGCGAGGTTGACCGTGAGTCGTCGTGGCGGGAACGCGAAGCCGGCATTGCGGATCGCACCGCGGACCCGCTCGCGCGCCTCTTGGACGGCGGTGTCGCCGAGACCGACGACGGTGAAACCTGGCAGCCCGGGCGCGACGTCGACCTCGACGCGGATGGTCCGGCCGTCGAGGCCGTACAGGGTCGCTGAGGGGACGACGGCCAGCATGGCCGCCACGCTATCGGCGGGCGCTCACCCGCGACTTATGCGCGACTCACCCGCGACGAAATGCGGTTTTGCCGGCGGATACGCGTGAGGCGGATCGAGCCCTAGCGGGCCGCGACCGGCTGCGCCTGTGCCGCAGCCGCCACCTTGTCGACCGACCGCACGAACTGCAGCACCGAGGCGCCGAGCGGCGAATCGGCCTTCGTGAACATGAACGGCGCGCCCGAGTTGAGCGCGCTGATCGCGCCGCGGTACTCGTTCACGACCTGGTGGTCGATGTTCCGGCGCAGCGCGCCCTCGGCGTTCTTCACGTTGATCCCGGTGAAGGCGTTCGAGCGGTTCAGGACCAGCTGCACCTTCTCCGGCCCGTAGCCGAGGTGACCCATGGTCTCCAGGATCAGCCGGACGTTCTTGAGGCACGACAGGTCGGCGGTCATGACCACGAACACCGTCTCGGCCGCCTCGAAGACGCCGAGATTGACATCGTCGAGCCGCTTGTCGACGTCGACCAGGATGTAGTCGTACATCGACGTCAGCTGGTCGGTGATGAACGGCAGGTGCTCCGGCCGGACCAGCTCGGCCGTCTCCGGCGACGGAGGCGCGAGCAGCAGATCGACGCCCGAGTCGTGCTTGACGATCACGTTCCGGATGAGATCCGCGTCGATCGACGGGGCCGTGACGATGTCGACGATGCTCTTCCGATCGAGCCCGAGGTCGAGGAAGACGCGGTGGTCGCCGAACTGGAGGTTGCCGTCGACGAGGCAGACCTTCCGGCCGAGCTCGCGGTGGAAGGCGATCGCCGCATTGATCGCGATGGTCGTCGTCCCGACGCCGCCCTTTGCGCCGTAGAACGCCTGGATCCGGCCCATCGGCGGGCGTGCCAGGAGCGTGTCACGTGGCGCGAACCGCGCGAGCAGGCTCTTGATGCGCGCCAGCAGCTCTGCCGGATGGAACGGCTTGATGAGGTAGTCATCGGCGCCGGCGCGAAGCCCACGGACCTTCTGCTCGACCTCTCGCTCGGCGGTGAGCATGATGATCGGCACGTGCGAGCCGCCGGCCTCCTGCTCGCGGATCTTCTGGGCGACCTGGTAGCCGTCGAGCTTGGGCAGCATGACGTCCAGCAGGACGAGATCGGCCGATTCCTGCGTCCACAGCCGGAACCCCTCCGCCCCGTCCCCAGCGATGACGACGTCATAGCCTTCCTGCTTGAGCGTGTACTGCAGGAGTCGCTGGACGTTCGGATCGTCATCGACGACGAGGATCTTGGCTGCCATCGGACCTCCAGGCACATCGACGCGGGGAAGCCGAGGTCGAGGACGGCCACCCCGGCGCGGCGATTATAGGTCGCGTCCCTCGTCGCGCAGATGGTCGTCGCGAGCGGCGCGGAACGCCATCCGAAGATGGTCCGTGACCCGGCGCTCATAGTCCTGCCCCGCGACGGCGTGCGAGAGGCTGTGATCGGCGCCGGGAACGGTCCAGTGCGCGGCAGACGGACCTGCCGCCGATGCCAGCCGGCGGCCATCCGCGAGCGGCACGGTCGTGTCCGCCTCTCCGTGGATGAGCAGCAGCGGGACGGGTTCGACCAGACCGATGACACGAGCAGGCTCGACCTCGCGCGGGTCGGCCCCGAGCTTGCGCGCCGCGGCGTCGAAGGCCCGCGCCGCCACGAAGCCCCGGAACGGGGTGGACATCCGGTTGGCGACGGGGAGCTCCGCCTCGGGCGGGGTCGAAATCGGCGATGACCGCGACGATCAGCGGTCGGGGCGGGTCGACCTGCGCCCGGGTCACATCCGGCTCGGCGTCCGCGCCGGCGAGCGAGCCATCGCCCAGGATCGCGACCGACGCGATGGCGGCCATGCCGCCCATCGATGTGCCGAACAGCGCGACCCGCCGCGTACCACGTTCTCCGAGCCAGACCAGTGCGCCTGCGATGTCCTCGACCTCGAGCATGCCGAACGTCGAAGGTCCGGCGTCCGAGTCACCGTGACCGCGGAAGTCGATGCCGAGGACACCCGCGGTCCGGCGCAGGAACGGGGCGTACTCGACGAGGTCCGGGGCGATCGAGCCCGAGTAGCCGTGCAGCAGCAGGATCGCTTCGTGGGGATCGAGCGTCCATTCGTCGTCGCCGGCGTCCGCGGGCAACCAGCGACCCGCCAGCCGCAGCCCGTCCCGGGAGCGGAAGCGGACGACCTCACCGCCGAGGGCGTCGACGGCGTCGGCCAGCCCTGCCTCCTCAGGGCCTACCCGCGGAGCGGCGAGCAGACGATCCGCGGCGCGCCGGCTCATGACGCGCAACCCGACCACCGACACGGCCGCGGCACCCACGGCGGCCGCGGCGCGACTGATCACGTGCGGCCGACCGTCGATCCCGCGGCCTCGAGTGCGTCGAACACGATGCGACTCCACGTCTCGAGGTGCTCCGCGCCGGCGGCGACCGCGTCGGGATCCGCGAAGGCACCAGACAGCTTGTCGGTCTCGCGCACGCTGACCTGCCGGCCATCCGCCTCGGCGAGCACGACGACGCCCAGGTGGACCGCCCCGACCTCCGTGGTGTCGTCGTTGAGCAGCGCGTAAGGCGTGAACGTGGGCTCGAAGTCGGCGACCAATTCCTCGTGCCACTCGCGCCGCAGCCCGCCGGCGAGCCCATCGTCGCCGGGATCCACGTGTCCGCCGACGCCGATCGACCAGCGGTCGTGGAGCCGCGCGTCGCCGCCGGCCCGTGTCCGGCGCATCAGGAAGTAGCGCCCGCCATCCCGGAGGACCAGGTACGGGATGATCTGCTTGAAACTGGGATCGACCTCCATCGCGGCACGCGGCTCATGTCGGCCGTGCTCCTGGACGACCGCGAGGAATTCCATGACCCCCGCGGTCCGCAGCCCGTACCAACCGGCCCGATCCGGTACCACGTCACGCGGCACGACGAGGACGCGTTCGACGGTCTCGTCGCTCACGACGTGTCCGCCTCCAACCGGTCTCGGGCCGCCCGCAGGCGCCGGTCGATCGCTTCGGGATCGGGCCAAGCGTCGGCCTCGAGGTCCTCGAGCCAGGCCTGCAGGACCGCGACGAGATCACGGAGCCGAGCCGCGATGGGCCCGGCGTTGGTCGCGATCATGCCGCTGCCCATCGCCACGTCGCCCCGTGCGAGTCGGGTCATGTCACGCCAGCCGCTCGCCGCCAGCCCGGAGGCCGCGGTCCAGCCATCGCGGGTCGACTCCGGCGGTCCGGCGACCGCGTCGACGAGAGCCGCCGCGAGCACCAGCGGGAGGTGCGAGATCGCGGCGACGGCGGCGTCGTGCTCGTCAGGTCCCATCCGGACTGGGCGCGCCCCGACCGCCCGCGCCAAGTCCTCGACCCGCCCGACGGCGTCCGGGTCGGCCGCGCCTGGGACGACGACCCACGGTCGACCCTCGAACAGGTCGGCCTGCGCGGCCGCATAGCCGGCCATCTCCCGGCCGGCCATCGGGTGTCCGCCGACGAAGCGAAGACCGAGCTGCTCGGCACGCTCCAGGATCGCCGACTTGGTGCTGGCCACGTCGGTGATGACCGCGTCGGGGGCGAGCGACGACTGCCACGGACCGGCGAGCTGCTCCAGCTGATCGAGGCAGACGGGAGCCGGACCGGCGAGGACGACGAGATCTGCGCCGACGATGGCGTCCTCAGGGCTCGACGCCGCCGCATCGATGACGCCGTCACGGACAGCGGCAGCCGGGCCGTCGCCGCTCGGCGACCAGGCGATGACGTGTGGCCGAACACCGGACGCTCGGCGGTCGTGGAGGGCACGGGCGATCGACCCGCCGATCAACCCCAACCCGAGCAAGGCGATGCGCATCCGCCGGAGTATCGCAGCCGACTTGCCCGTCGGTCGAAGCCGTCAGCTCGTGCCCGATCGCCTCCGGCCGGTGCGCCGCTCAGCGATCCGCCGCTCGTTGCCGTCGGGCGGACCGGGGTCGTCGGGCTTGTTCTGGCGTCGGTTGCGCTGGCGCCGCTCCTCGCCCCGTCGCTCGCTGTCGAGGAACGCGCCGCAACGCGGGCAGCGCCGTTCCTCCGCGAACAGCGAATCGAGCGGCGAGACCGTATAGATCTGCCGGCCACACGACCAGCAGGCGAGGTGCGGCACGGTGGTTATCGACCCCCGTTGCTTGATCAGCCGATGACTGGCAGGGCGGCGAGCGCGGCTTCGACCTTCTCACGCGGGTACTCGTAGTCCTCGAGTGTCCCGTCGAGATAGCGCTCGTACGCCGCCAGGTCGAAATGACCGTGGCCACATAGGTTGAACAGGATGACGCGCGACTCGCCCGCCTCTTTCGCGGCGAGCGCCTCATCGATGGCCACACGAAGGGCGTGGGTAGGCTCCGGCGCCGGGAGGATGCCTTCCGCGCGGGCGAACGCGACGCCGGCGTCGAACGCCGAGCGCTGATGCACGGCCCTCGCCTCGATGTGGCCGCCCTCCTTGAGCAGGCTGACCAGTGGCGACATGCCGTGGTAGCGCAGACCACCGGCATGGATCGGCTCCGGGATGAAGTCGTGGCCGAGGGTGTGCATCTTGATGAGTGGCGTCATCTGTGCCGTGTCGCCGAAGTCGTACCTGTACGACCCCCGGGTGAGGCTCGGTGCGGCCTCCGGTTCGGCGGCGATGACGCGGTACTTCCTGCCACCGCGGAACGTCTGCCCTAGCCATGGGAACGTCAGGCCGGCGAAATTCGAACCTCCGCCGGCACAGCCGACGATCACGTCGGGCTCCTCGCCGGCCATGCCCATCTGTTCGATGGACTCCTGGCCGATCACGGTCTGATGGAGCAGCACGAAATCGAACACCGAGCCCAACGAGTACTTGGTCCCCGGATGGGACACCGTGTCCTCGATCGCCTCGCTGATGGCGATACCCAGCGAGCCCGTGTTATCCGGTGTCGCATCGAGGACCTTGCGACCGTACTGCGTGTCCGGGCTGGGGCTCGGGACGACCTCCGCCCCATACGTTTCCATGAGGATCCGCCGGTAGGGCTTCTGGTCGTAGCTGGCACGCACCATGAAGACCTTCACCTCGAGCCCGAAGACGGACCCCGCGAACGCCAGCGCGCTCCCCCACTGCCCGGCACCGGTCTCCGTCGCCACGCGAGTCACGCCCTCAGCCTTGTTGTAATAGGCCTGGGCCAGGGCGGTGTTCGGCTTGTGGCTGCCGGACGGGCTACCGCCTTCGTACTTGTAGTAGATGTGGGCGGGCGTGTCGAGGGCATGCTCGAGTCGGTGGGCGCGGTACAGCGGGCTCGGCCGGTAGAGCCGATAGGCGTCGCGGACTGCTTCGGGGATCTCGATCTCGCGGTCCGTCGAGACGACCTGTCTGATCAGCTCCATCGGGAACAGCGGTGCCAGGTCGGCCGGTCCGATCGGTTGGCCGGTCCCGGGATGAAGGACGGGCGGCGGCGCTTCCGGCAGGTCGGCCGCGATGTTGTACCAGGCCCGCGGGATCCGGCTCTCGTCGAGGACGAACTTGGTCTGGCCTGGCTCGGCGGCGATGGCTGACATCCGTGACCCTCCCGGAGGTCCGGCCGCCGTGATGTGGTGCGGTCGGGGTCGCGAGCCTAGCGCGCGCGACGGCGCGGGCGCAACCGCTCGGGCCGTACGGCGTAGGCCGCGGTCAGGAGGGTCATCGGCAGGATCAGGATGATGCCGCCCTGGGCGCCCTTCCTGGCCTGGCCGGCCGCGGTGCCGTTGCCCGGCTTGCCCTTGCCATTGCCGCAGGAGTGGTGGGGGTCATCGGTCTTGGAATGACCGGGCGGCGGCCCGAACCGCGTCGGGCAGGGCGGGTGGCCCTTGGCGTCGATCACGGGCCTGGCCACGACCTGGCTGGGCTTCGGCGTGGGCTTGGGGGTCGGCTTGGGCGTCGGGCGCGGCGTCGGCTGCGCGGTCGGTCGCGGGGTCGGCTGGGCGGGCGGTCGCTCCGTGGGACGAGGCGTCGGGGCGGCCGTCGGTGCCGGCGTGCGGGTCGGGTTCTGCGTCGCTGCAGGGGTGGCCGTGGGACCCGGGGTGGGCTGGACAGCGGGGGGCGTCCCGCTGGCCACCGGCGCGAACGTCGGGGTAGCGCCGGGCACGAGCGGCGATGGCGTGCCAGAGCCTGGCGGCGTCGGCGTCGGGGAGACCGGCGTCCCTGTCGCGCCAGGCGACGTCACGGGACCGCCCGACGGGGTCGACGGCGTCGGCGCCTCCGTCGGACCGCCGGCCGTGGTGGTCGGGCTAGGCGTAGGCACGACGGCGATCGGCGGCGGCGCGGCGGCGGAGCGCTGCTGCAGCTCGAACCCGCCGGCGCCGAGCACGATCGTCGCGAGCACGAGGTTCGTGATGCCGAGGCTCAGGACGAGACGGGCACGCTGCGCGGACGTCACGTGTCGATCGGGGACTCCGTTGCGGACGGTTGGGCAGGGTCTGGGGCCGGTTGATGGTACACGGGGTCACTCCGACCCGGCGATCGGGCAAAGTCCGTAGAGCGCGAGGGGGACATAGCGGGCCGGTCCACCGCCCGTGATGCTCTCGAAAAGACCGAGCTCCTCGACCCTGCACCGGATCCGCCGATCCGCCATCGCCTGCGTGAGTCGCTCAGCGACGAGCGGTCCGCTCGCGACCCCATCGGAGCGCGCGAGGGTCAGGTGCGGCCGGAACGGCCGATGCTCGGGATCCCAGCCCGCGTCGACGAGCCCCTCCTCGGTCCGTCGAGCGAGATCTCCCAGGGCTTCCGTCCCGTCCGCGAGGCCGATCCACAGCGCCCGCGGCCGCCGTCCGGACGGGAACGTGCCGGCTCCGGCGAGCTCGAGGTCGATCGGTCCGGTGGTGGCCGCCGCTGCTGCCTCGACCGCCGCACGGGTCCGCTCGACTAACGCTTCGGGCGTGGGTCCGAGGAAGCGCAGCGTCAGATGCAAGCCGTCGAGCCGGACCCAGCGGACGTCCCGCGCCCCATCTGGCAAGGGGAGCGCCCGGACGCCATCGACGATCCTCGTGACCTCGGCTGCCGCGTCGGCGGGCAGCGGCACGCCGACGAACAGGCGCCGGCCGCCGGACGCCGCGGCCGCGTCCGGCCCATCGCGGCCGCGCCGCCAGCGTCGGGTCAACGGGCCTCGGCGGCGGCCTCGCCCTCGCGGAGCCAGGTCTCATGGTCGTCGCGCAGGACCTGCAGCGCCGCCTCGCGGTCACGCCATCCGACGACATCGACGGCCTTGTCCTCGAGCGTCTTATAGGTGGCGAAGAACTGCTCGATCTCCACGAGCCGGTGCGGTCGCACCTGGTCGAGCTGCTCGATGTGCTGCTGGTGCGGGTCACCGATGGCGACACAGAGCACCTTGAAGTCGTGGCCCTTCTCGTCGCGCATCTCGAGGCCGCCGATCGGCCGGGCCCAGACGTGGCAGCCGGTGAACGTCGGCTCGTCGATGATGAGCAGGGCGTCCAGGTGGTCACCGTCCCCGGATCGGGTGCCCTCGACATAGCCGTAGTCGAAGTTGTAGAACACCGCGCTGCTCAGCACCCGATCGAGCCGGTAGACGCCGGCCGTTTCGTCGTACTCGTACTTGTTGCGCGAGCCGCGCGGGATCTCGACCACGATCTCGATGACGTCCGGGTACGGACCGGGGCTCCGCATGACTTCAGTGTAGGCACCGCCGGGATGTCAGGGTTCCGGTTCGCCCCGACGGGCCAGCGGCAGCACGAGCCACAGGACGGCGTAGGCGACGAGCGTCGCCGCGGTCGCGAGCCCGGCAGCCGTCCCGCCGAGGACGATATCGACCACGAGGTAGACCGAGCAAGAGACGCCGATGGCCGTGAACACGAGACCGGCGACGATCAGCTTGTTCGAGTCGAAGAGCATCTCCTCCTTCACGTTCCGCCGGAAGTTGAGCCGGTGGTACGCCGAGGGGGCGATCAGCAGGCCGGCGGCCAGGGCGCTGACGAGCAGGGCGACCGAGTAGATGGCCTTGTCGAGGTCCGACGCCCTCGAGAATGCCTGCTGGAACGGCAGGATCAGCAGGAACGCGAAGAGGACCTGGACGCCTGGCAGCGCGACGCGAAGCTCGTTGAGAAGCTCGATGAGCTCGCGATCGACTCGCTGCTTCTCGCTCTCGTCGGGCATGACGAGGCAAGGGTACGCGAGCTAGCGCTGTATCTCCGCCCTGAGCGCGGCCACCTCCGCACGGAGGCCGGCGAGCTCTTCCGCGACCCGGTCGGCGTCCCTGGCGGTCGGTGGCGGAGCCGGCGCGGCGCCCTCCTCTGGCTCGGGCGGTGGGACGAGCAGGCTCGCAAGGATGCTCGCCAGGGCGGCGATGATGCCCACGCCCGTCAGCATCACGAACAGGCCGACGAGCCGGCCGGCGAGCGTCACTGGGAAGCGGTCGCCATAGCCGACCGTCGTGATCGTGACGAAGCCCCACCAGATGGCGTCGGCGCCGGTCCTGATGTTGGAATCGGGCGACCGAATCTCGAACTGCAACACGAGGAAGCTCGCCGTGCTCAGGATCATGCCGGCGGAAAGTAGCGTGATGAACGACGCGTACTGGCCCCGGTTGACGACCATGTCGCGGACGAGCTCGCGTCGGTTGTTGTCGCGCAGGAGCCGCGTGACCCGGGCGAGACGGCTGATCCGGGCAAGCCTGAAAAGTGCCGTCAGTTCGAAGAGGCCGAGCGTCGGGATCGAACCGAGGAGGTCGAGCCAGCCGCGCTGGTAGACGAGGTACTGTCGCCGCGGTCGCGATCCGCTCAGCGAGTAGGCGAAGTCGGCGAGGAAGATCAGGCAGATGACGTTGTCGTAGATCTGGAGCAGCTGCTTCGACTCGGCGTCCAATGGCAGCAGCAGCAGCACCATCACGACGAGCGAGAAGAGCGTCAGGACGAGGATGAACAGGTTGTAGGCGTTGCCGTGCTCGCGCACGACCGGGCGCTCCGGGCTCATGCCGGAAGCCTAGGTGTGGGATCGACGCCTAGAAGGGTGACGACACCCCAGCGTCACGCGGCCCGCGCGATGGTTGTCCAGATCGCACCGTCGCGGCGCGGAACCGCCCTCAGTCGCTGTAGAGGCGCTCTTCGAATTCGTCTGGACGTTGGCTCTCGGCGCGTCGCCTCGTCCGTCGAGAGGTCAATCGTTGTACAGGCGTTCCTCGATCAACTTCTCCTGGACGGTCCGGCCGTTCGGATCGAAGCAGGAGAACTCGAAGTGCTTCTCGAACTCGAGGTCGACGTTGTCCTGACCGCCGCGGTTCTTCTCGACCGACACCACGACCCAGTCGCGGAAGCGTTGCGCCTGGTATGGGTTGAACTCGATGTTGACCTTCGCGACGATGTGGTACTTCTCGTTCATGATCAGGATGATGTCGGCCTCGTAGTTGATCGCCGACGAGCCGCGCAGGTGGAAGTTGCGCAGGCGCGAGGCCTTGAGGCCTTCCTTGTCGGCCGCGACGATCGAGACCATCGGGACGTCCTCGGACAGGGCGATGTCCTTGAGGCCGTTGACGATGAACGTGACCTTCTCTGTCTCGTTCTCGGGCTCGGGGATCTGCGGCACCTTCTGCATGTAGTCGACGAAGACGACCAGCCGTCGCTCGCCGGACAGCGCGCGGTGCTGCTGGACGAGCTTGCGGATGTTGTCGATCGTGCTCGCCGTCTGCGAGCCGCGGAGCAGGAACAGGTTCTGGCCGTAGCGGGCGATGCGGTCGAGCGAGGGGCGCAGCCGTGGGTTGTTCGCCAGCTGCGGCGTGGCGGCGCCTTCCGCCATCCACGTCCCGAGGATCTCCTTACGGACATCCTGGATCTTGATCGCACCGGTCTTGTGCGGCAGGTGGGCGAGTGCCGACTCCATCGCGATGAGGCGGTTCATCAGGTACGCCTCGTCGTGCTCGAAGCACAGGTAGAGGACGTTCGCCTGGCCGCCCGAGGCGATGTTGCGGGCCATCTGGAGCGCCATCGTCGTCTTGCCGGTGCCCTGGGCGCCGCCGATCAGCAGCAGCTCACCGGCACGCAGCCCGGAGCCGATGGTCTTGTCGAGTGGCGTGAAACCCAGTGGGACGGGTTGATATTCGGCGAGGTGGCCGGTCGTGACCCGTTCGTTGAGGTCGACGAGCACGTCGAGCGCGGATCTCGGCGCCATGCTCCCGTTGTCGGTGTCGAGTCGCCAGCCGCGCGCAGCAGGCGCAGGCGTAGCGTTAGCGTCGAGATCAGTCGTCACGCGGTCGGACCCTCCCCGGAGGCCGGCGCTTCTTGCGCTCATACGGCGACTTTAGGGTAGCACCGGCGGAATCCCGTATCACCCATCCGTACTGCGCCGGCCCCCTCCCGTCCCAGCCCTTCCGGCTGCTGCCGGTCGCGTCGGTCAGAGTGCGGCGAACTCCTCGAAGGTCGCGGCGATGGCCCTGATCCCGCCTTCGTAGTTGGCGAGGTCGAACCACTCGTTCGGCGCGTGCGCCAGGTCGTTGGGCTGGGTGAAGCCCTCGAGGATGACGGGCAGCCCGAGGATCCGCTGGAAGCTCGCGGCGATCGGGATCGAACCGCCCGAGTTGATGTGCACCGGCGCCCTACCGAACACGCGCTCGAGGGCGGTGGATGCGGCCTGGATGTAGGCGTGGTCGATCGGGGTCTGGCTCGGACTGCCCTTGCCCAGCAGCGATACCGTCACGTCCACTCCGGGAGGCGCGATCGCCTCGACGAACGACCTGAACGACTCGAAGACGTCGGCCGGGTCCTGGTCGGCGACCAGGCGCGTGCTGACCTTCGCGTGCGCGGTCGCCGGGATGATCGTCTTCTGCCCCTCGCCCTGGAACCCGCCCCAGATCCCGTTGACCTCGAGCGTCGGCCGGATCGACTTGCGTTCGAGGGTCGAGTAGCCCGACTCGCCGACGAGCGCGGTCGTGCCGGTCTGGCCGCGGAAATCCTCCTCGTCGAACGGCAGGCGGGCGATGGCGTCGCGCTCCACCTGGCTGAGCTCCCTGACCGAGTCATAGAACCCGGGGATCCGGACGCGGCCATCCGGGCCCTTGAGCGCGGTGATGATCTGGGCCAGGGCGAATGCCGGGTTCGCGACCGCACCGCCGTAGCTGCCCGAATGCAGGTCACGGTCGGTGAGGCGCACATCGATCTGGGCGTACATCATGCCCCGGAGCGAGATCGTGATCGCCGGGATGTTGCCCTCGTGAAAGCCGGTATCGGTGATCATCGCGGCATCGCCGGTGAGTCGGTCGCGGTTCGCCTCGAGCCACGCGTCGAGGTGGACGCTCGCGCTCTCCTCCTCGCCCTCGAAGACGTAGCGCACGTTGATCGGCAGGCCGTTGCGCGTCGCGAGAAGCGCCGCCGCGGCGACGACGTGGGCGTGGATCTGCCCCTTGTCGTCGGCCGAGCCACGACCGATGAGCCGGTTATCGTCCACGACCGGGTCGAAGGGCTCGGTGTGCCATTCGTGGAGCGGGTCGACCGGCTGGACGTCGTAGTGCCCGTAGACGACGACCGTCGGCGCACCATCGGCATGGAGCCAGTCGCCATAGACGATCGGGTGGCCCCCGGTCTCGCTGACATCGACATGCTCGATGCCGGCCGCTCTTAGCTCTTCGGCCAGCCACTCGGCCGCGCGGCGAACGTCGGGCGCATGTTCGGGCAGCGCTGAGATGCTGGGGATGCGCAGGAAGTCCTTGAGCCGTTCGAGCCGCTCCTCGCGGCGCGGTTCGAGGTAGGCGTCGAGGTCGGTGGCGGTGGCGGTCGGGTCGGGCATGGCCCGGAAGTCTATCGGCGGCGGGCGCTCACCGTTGAGTCCGGGGTGAGCGCGGCTCGCCACGATGCATCGATGCCGGCGTCCCGCATCGCCGCCCTACGGCACGGGTGAGGCTGCGCCGGCCGACAGACAAGGCGCCCGGGAATCGAACGAGCGGGTCGGCTGACCGACCCGCTCGCTTGCGGTACTGGAACAGTGTCCCGTTACGCCGGCTGCGGCTTCGGCTCGGGGATCGGCTGCCCGGGACCCACGATGGACGGGACGCCGTCCTCGGGCGTCTTCGGAGGCAGGTCCTGGAAGAGCGTCTCGAACGTATCGGCGTCGACGGTCTCCTCGGCCACGAGCTTCTCGGCGAGCGCCACGAGCCGGTCACGGTGGGTCGTCAAGACCTCCGTCGCCCGCTCGTACGCCTTGTCGATGATCGCCCGGACCTCTTCGTCGATCTGCTTGGCGACCTCATCGCTGTAGTTGCGCTGCTCGCCGATCTCGCGGCCGAGGAACACCAGCTCGTCACGCTTCCCGAAGGAAAGCGGGCCGAGCTTGTCGCTCATGCCGAACTCGGTGACCATGCGCCGGGCGAGGTCGGTCGCCTTCTCGATGTCATTGCTGGCACCGGTCGTCGTGTCGCCGAAGATCAGGCGCTCAGCGACGTTGCCACCAAGCAGGCCCGCGATCTTGTCCTCGAACTCGGTCTTGGACTGGAGATAGCGGTCCTCCTGCGGGAGGGCCATCGTGTAGCCCAGGGCCATGCCGCGGCTGATGATCGTGACCTTGCTGACCGGGTCGCACTTCGGCAGGATCCGCTGGACGACCGCGTGGCCGCCCTCGTGGTAGGCGATGATCGCCTTCTCCGCGTCCGAGATGACCCGCGACTTGCGCTCGGGTCCGGCCACGATCCGCTCGAGGGCCTCCTGGAACTCGGACATACCGATGACCTTCTTGTTGCGGCGGGCCGACAGGATCGCCGCCTCGTTCACGAGGTTCGCCAGATCGGCACCCGAAAAGCCGGGCGACTGGCGCGCGACGCCTTCGACGTCGACGCCCTTGTCGAGCGGCTTGCCCTTGGTGTGGACCCTGAGGATCTCGACGCGACCGCGCATGTCCGGCCGATCGAGGATGACCTGGCGGTCGAACCGTCCCGGGCGGAGCAGCGCCGGGTCGAGGACGTCCGGCCGGTTGGTGGCGGCGACCACGATCACGTTCGTGTTCGTGTCGAAGCCGTCCATCTCGACCAGGATCTGGTTGAGAGTCTGCTCGCGCTCGTCGTGGCTACCGCCGAGGCCGGCGCCGCGCTGGCGCCCGACCGCGTCGATCTCGTCCACGAAGACGATGCACGGCGAGTTGCGCTTGGCCTGGTCGAACAAGTCGCGGACGCGGCTGGCGCCGACGCCGACGAACATCTCGACGAACTCGGAGCCCGAGATCGAGAAGAACGGGACGCCCGCCTCACCGGCGACCGCACGGGCCATCAGGGTCTTGCCGGTGCCCGGAGGGCCGACGAGCAGGACGCCGCGCGGGATACGCGCGCCGAGCGAGTTGAACTTCTCGGGGAACTTCAGGAACTCGACGACCTCCTGGAGCTCGGTCTTGGCCTCGTCCACGCCGGCGACGTCGGCGAACGTGACGACCGTCTTGTTGCCGAGGAACATCCGGGCGCGGCTCTTGCCGAAGGACAGGGCCTGGTTATTGGTGCCCTGCGCCTGACGCATCATGAAGAAGATGAAGCCGCCGATGATGAGGAGAGGTAGCACCGCGGTCAGCAGCAGCCCGAGCCACGAGGTGTCCGGCGCCTGGTTGGCCGTGAAGACCTCGGCCGGCAGCTCCTGGTTCCCGTCGGTGGCCGCCTTCTGCATGTCGCCGTAGACGTCGGTCAGGACGGTGGGGACGATGACCGTGTAGGTCTTCGGCGTCTGGTTGGTGTCGACGGTGAGCGTGGTGCCCTGCTGGGTGACCTTCTGGACCTCACCGGCCTTCACGTCCTGAAGGAATTTCGAATAGCCGGTCGTCGTTGGGGTCGACGACGTGGTGATCCACGTGAACAGCAGCGCCGCGGTACCGACCACGAGCACCAGCATCACGATGCCGTTGCGGAAGAACTTCGGGTTCAACTAGGAGCCTCCGGGTGAAAGTGGCCGGCGACCGAGCGCCGCCACGTGTCGCGAGTATACCTGCGGTGCCCGCAGGGACCCCCTGACCGAGGTCATGCCCTTGATCATCCCTACGGACGACCGAGGGCACTGGATGGCGACGGCGGGGAACATCAAGAAATCGACATGGGACCGGCAACGACGCGCGCCGCGCACCGCCGATCGTCAGGGATGAGGGGGATTGGTAGCGGAGGGCGGATTCGAACCACCGACCAAGGGCTTATGAGTCCCCTGCTCTACCACTGAGCTACTCCGCCGTGGGCGGGCAATTCTAGCGCCTCGTCGCCGCCAGCGCCTTAGCGCCCGATGAGCAGGATGCCGACCATCCGGTGGTAGTGCGAGATGAACGTATCGCGGTGGAGGACGCGACCGCCACCGTCGCGGACAGTCCGCGTCACCGACACGTCCTTGCCATCGACCGGGTACTCGATCCGCTTCTGCTCGCCGGGTCGCAACGAGGACGTGAACTGCGTCGTGTCGTAGCCACGGACCACGTTGCTGACCGACGGCCGCGACCAGCTCGTCGTCCGCCCGTTCGGCACGCTCCAGATCTCGAATCGGACGATTCCGGGGCCGGCCATCGACTTGATCATGACCGGGTGGTTGGTGTCGTTCCGGAACCGCATCGTCTGCGAGTCGGACACGGTCGCATCGAGGCCGAGCGGGTAGCGCGTGATGTAGTACCAGTGCGGCTGCCGCGCGACGATGTCGAGCCCGCCGCGCGCGGCGGCGTTGAACAGCGTCGTCGACGCGGCGCAGATCCCGCCGGCGAGCGCCCTCCCCTCGACGCTGTGCCCGCCGACGATCGCGCCGCCGAGCCGATAGCCGGTCCGGAAGCTGACCTCGCCCAAGGCCCGCCAGAAATCGAACGTCTCGCCGGGCCGGACGACGACGCCGTTCAACCGTCGGGCGGGAACCGTGATGTTCGCGGAGAACCCGTTGTGCGCGCTGACCTGGTAGTAGGTCGTCCAGCTCCCGATCCGCTCGACGAGCGGCGCCTTCTTGGTCGCCTCGCCGGTCGTGACGTCAGGCCCGACCGCCTTGGTCGACACCGCCACGCTCGACGGCGGCTTCGCGCCCACCGCCCGACCGTCGAGGATGCTGACGATCGAATCGACCGTCGCCTCGACATCGAGCGCACGACCCGCCGATGACGCGCTGACCCCGAAGATCCGTCCGCCGCGATCGCGCATGAACGTGGCGTTCGTGGGCTTCACCAACACGTGCTTCTTGATGTTCTTGAGGATCTTCGTGGCCCGGCTCGTGTCGACGGTCGGGCCATAGGTCGAGCCGCTGCCCTCGAAACCCATCCAACCGGTGAGCACCTTCGGCGTGATCGTCCAGGATCGTGACGCCGCCTTGATCTTGATGGGCGCGGCCAGCCGGCGCGCCTGCTCGATCGCACGGGCGACATCGGCATCAGACGTCACCGGCATCACCGGGGTCGAGTCGGCCTCCAGTCGGATCACGGGCGGCGTCGTCGGGTCGACCAGCGCGGCGTCGATCCGTGCCTCGATCGCAGTCGTGTCGACGCTCACTCCCTCGTGGGACGGCATGGCGACGAACGTGCCGTGGACCACGCGGGCCCGTGCGTCGGTCGACGGCCTTGCCCCGAGGTCGCGGAACGCGGCGAGCTTGGTGGCCAGGGCCGAGCGGTCGTAGTCGATGCGGATCGGCACGGTCGTCGGTCGGAGCAGGCCCTGCAGCCCCGCGATGGCCTCCTCGAAGCGAGTCGCGCCGCGGCCATGGCCGAGAGCCTCGGCCAGCATCCCGTCGTCGTCGATCGAGCGGCCGACCTCGGCGTAGCTGATCACGCCCGTGGTCCGGCTCGAAACGAGCTGGATCTGGCCATCCTCGAGCGCGCCGAGCGCGCCGTCGACCGCAGTCCTCGCCTCGGCCTCGGTCAGGCCACCGACGGCCACGCCACCGACGACGACGCCGGGCAGGATGCGGCCGTCGTACGACTTGCCGAACGCGACGAGACCCGCGACCCCGAGCAGCACCAGGAGCAACAGCCCGAGCGACACGCGTCGCACGGCACGACCGAGATGGCGGTCGAGGACGTGCGGCGTCGTTGCGACAGGCTGTGTGGCGTCCATCTGTCATCACCCCGGGCGGACGTCGGGGCAGGCCCGTCGTCGAGGCAGGGACTCTACGACACCGATGTCACGGTGGGAAGGGGGCCGACGGGGCCAACGACGGCCGGTCCCATCGGGCCGCTGACCCCTGGTCGGCCCGCTGGCCAGCGATCACTGGGCGAACGTGTCGCAGTCGTCCGTGTTGCCGCTGCGGAAGCCCCTGGTGAACCACGCTTCCCGTTGCTCGGCGGACCCGTGGGTCCAACTCTCTGGATCGACACGGCCCGTCGTCGACTCCTGGATACGGTCGTCACCGACCGCGGAGGCGGCGCTCAACGCTTCCTGGATGTCGCCCCCTTGGATATCGCCCGAGGAATTCGCCCAGACGCCGGCGAGGCAGTCGGCCTGCAGTTCCTGGCGGACCGACAGGTCGTTTCGCCGGCTCGGGTCCTGCGCGCCAAACTGTTCGACCTGTTCGGAGATCCCGAGCGCCATCTGGACGTGGTGGCCGAACTCGTGCGCCACGACATAGGCCATCGCGAAGTCGCCGCCCTCGGCGCCGAATCGGGACTTCAACTCATCGAAGAACCCGAGGTCGAGATAGACCTTCTGGTCGGCCGGGCAATAGAACGGACCGGTCGCGGACGATGCCGGTCCGCACGAGGACTGGGTGCCGCCCTCGAACAGGACGAGCTTGGTCTCGGGGTAGTCGCGACCGGACGCCTCGAACGTCGAGGCCCAGAAGGTCTGGATACTGTCCACGATGTACGCGAGCTGCTGGTCCGTGTCGCTCTGCGGATCGAGCGTGCCGCCGGGTTCCGCGGCGCCCCCAGACAACCCGCCCATACCGGGGATCGAGCCGCTCCCGCCCAGGACGCCGCTGAACAGCAGGAACAGGACGACCACCACGATGATCGTGCCGAGCCCCCCGCCGGCCTTGCCGCCGGGGATCGGGATGGGGATGCCGCCGCCACCGCCGCCCGTGGGGAACCCGATCGATCCGCCATCCTGGCCCCGGCGGTCCTCGATCTGGTCGAACCCCGTATTCCGCTTCCATCTCATGGCCGGAACGCCTCCTCCGTGACCGGCGGAGCATACGCGGGGAGCGGTAGGCCCCAGCCTCGCGGCTCACGGCGATGACCTTGCAGACATATCGTCCCCCGCACTCCCCGTGCGTGAGCGAGAGCTCAGGCGACCTCGGTCAGGCTGCCGTCCGACACGTCGAATACGAGGCCATGCACGAGCACGCGGCGGAGATATGGGTGTTCGCGCAGGATCGCGACCTGGCGGCGAACGTTCTCCTCGAGGTCACCGAACCCGCCGAACGCGAAGTCGAGTCGGTCAGGTTCGAGCCCACTCCGTTCCGCCACTCGTTCCCGGAGCGCGTCCTCGTCGACGCCGAGCAGCCCGCATCGCGTGTGCCCGATCAGCACGATCTCCTGTGTCCCGAGCAGCTCCATGCTGACGAGCAGCGATCGGATCACATCGTCGGTCACGAGCCCGCCGGCATTGCGGATGATGTGAGCGTCGCCCGTCCGGAGGCCGAGCGTCTCCTCGACATCGAGTCGCGCGTCCATGCACGCCACGACGGCGAGCTTCGACAACGGGGCGGCGGTCAGCGCCGACCGGTCGAACGCATCCATATAGCGGCGGTTCTCCGCAAGGATGCGCGCGAACTCCGCGCTTCGATCCGCCTCCGGCATCGGGTGCGGTCGTCAGCCCGGGCGGTCGGGGCCGTACATCTCGAGCAGCTCGCCGATGGTCAGCTGCCCATACTGCGCATCCAGGTGCTCGCTCGCGACACGCCACATCGTTCGGAGCGGGCGCGGTCCGGACCGTTCCAGCTCGGCGAGCTTCACCGCGCCGAATCGCTCGATACCGGGGATCGCGCGCAGGTCCGTGGCAAGACGTCGGGCCGCCTCGTCCACGGTGGTCTCGGGCGTGATCCCCGCCGACGCGGCAGCGGCGGTTGCGGCCGCGGCTGTCGCGGCAGCAGCCGGAGAGGTCGTGCGGGCCGGGCGGGCCGGACCGGCCGCGGTGTCGGTGCGGGGCACGGACCCCGAAGCGCTGCGGATCGCTTGGTCGGCCTGCTTGAGCGCCGAATCGATCTGTTCCTGGCTCTCGAAGCGCGGCGGGACGGTCCCGGACGCGCCCACGGGTGTCGTGAGATCCACAGACGCCGGAGCGGGACGTCCGGACGTGGCACCGGCCGGCCGGCGCTCGACGGGCGGCGTCGGCTCGGTCGCGGTGGACTCGCCACTGGCCTGCGCGGTCGTCGGCGGGGGCTGGGTCCCACGGCCGCTCGGGCGCGACGGCGCCGGTCGCGAGCGTCCGCCACCACCGGATCCTCCACCGGACCCGCGACTCGAGGTCCCGCCACCGTTCGTGGCACCGCCCATCGCCTGGCTGAGCATCTGCGGGATGTCGATCCCGGTCAGCCCCTTAACCGTCGTCCCGGCCTCGGTCACCGTGCGGGTGACGTTGCGGACGACATCGGAGGCGCCCTCGTTCGAGAGGACGGTCAGGTTGTCGATGTTGCCCATGGGCTCTGCGGCCGCGCGGACGATGTCCGGCAGCATCGATAGGACCGTCTGGATGATGGCCGCCTCATTGAACTGCCGATACGCCTCGGCGCGCAGGGCCAGAGCCTTGGCCTCAGCCTCGCCCTTCGAAAGCACGATGCCGGCCTCGGCGTTGCCCTCGAGCGTCGTCTGCTTGGCGGTCGCCTCGGCGGTCACCTCGACGACGTGGGCCTGGGCCTGACCGGCGAGCTTCACGCGCTCCGCGTCGGCCTGCGCAGCGGCGATGCGGGCCTGCTTGTCGCCCTCGGCCCGCCGGATCTGCGCCTCGGCCTCGGCCTCGGCCGGACGGACCGTGCTGGTCAGCAACTCCTTCTGCGTCCGGGCGGCCTCGAGCTCGGCGAGCTCGGTCTGCTTGCGTGTCACCTCCTGGGTCGCCTCGGCCTCGGCGAGCGGCCCGGCCTGGGCGGCTCTCGCCTCGGCGGCGGCGGTCTGCGTCTCCGTCTCCGCGCGGCGCAGGGACACGTCCCGCGCGGCGTTGATCTTGACCTGCTCGGCCTCGGCCTCCCGGACGGCGGCCTCCTGGTCGGCGGCGGCCTTGGCCATCCGCGCGTCCCGCTCGCGGCGGGCAGTCTCCTGTTGGCCGATCAGCTCCATGTACCCCGACTCGTCGCGGATCGCCTGGATCGTGAATGAGTCGATCTGTAGGCCCGACGTGGCCAGGTCGCCCTTGGCGGCGTCCTGCACGGCCTGCTGGAACTTCTGCCGGTCGAGATTGAGCTCCTCGACCGTCAGGGTGCCGACGATCGATCGCAGCGAGCCCTCGAGCACGTTCTTGACGATCGAGTCGACCTGCTCCTCGTGCGCCTCGAGGAAGCGCTCGGCGGCATTACGGATCGACTCGTCATCAGCACCGATCTTGAAGGTGGCAACGCCCTGGACCGCGACCTTGATGCCCTGCCGCGTCACGGCGTCGGCGAGACTCACGTTGATCTGCCGGGCGGTCAGCTTGAGCTTGCCGACCTTGTGGATGAGCGGCAGGACGATGACGCCGCCGCCACGCACGACCTTCAGGTTGCGCCGTCCGTCGGGGCCGCGGTCGCGCTGACCCGACACGATGAGGGCCTCGTTTGCACCGGCGACCTTGTACCGGCTGCCGATGTACGAAACGATCAGGACCGCGACGATGATGATCAGGAAGATCGGGATCACGCCGCTGCCGACGAAGTTCAGGATGCTATCCACCGTCGGAACCTCCCTCCTGGGTCGTCGGCTGGACGACCGATGCCGGCTCGACGATGAGCCCGGTGCCGGCGACGCCACTCACGCGAGCGACGGTCCCGACGCCGATATCGACCGATGCGGTCGCGCTGAACTCGTGGGTCTGCCCTTCGGCCTTGACGAGGACACTGCCGTAGTGACCGGCTGGGATGGCGACCTGGACGTAGGCGTCGTGGCCGACGAGGTCCCTGGTCGAGAAGGGTGGCGGTGACTCCGCCCGGCGCAGCGCGCTGAAGATCATGTAGGCGATGGCCATCCCGATGAGCCCGAAGACCAGCCCGACGACCGCCGCCTGACCCCCGTGCAGATCGAGCACCTGCGTCGCGAACAGGCCGCCGACGCCGAACATCGAGACGAACGAGAGCAGCAGCGGCATGAGCGAAACGCCGCCGACGTCGAAGTCGAAGACGGCGCCGAGGATGTCGTCGACGAGGACGGTGATCAGCAGCAGTCCGCCACCGATCAGGGCGCAGACGACGAAGATGAAGTCCTCGACCGGGATCTCGAACATCTGGCGCTCGGGCCCCTCTCCTCCTCCGCCGCGCACGCGTCGGATGGACAGGATACCGAGCGCGGATACGTCCGAGTGGGCCGCTCCGCCTCAGCTAGCCTGACGGACCGAACAAGACCGTCAGCCAGCGCTCGAGCGGGGCGACGTCCTCCGCCTCGGCACCCAGCCGGACCGCGGCCGAACCCGGGGCGTCCGGTGCGAGCGGTGGCGCATCGGGCGCGAGCGTGAACGGGATCTCGTGCTCACCACCGACCCCATGCGCCCTCGCCTGCTGTTCGACGAAGCCCTGGCGGGCGATCGAATCGAGCTCGCGCTCCATCGCGGCGACCTCGAGGCTCAGCATCGCGTTGCCGGTCGCGATCTCCTGGGACCGGTTCGCCGCATCGGAGGCCTCGGCGACCTGGCGGGCGAAGGCGATGACGATCCATGCCGCGAGCATCGCGCTGGCGATCATCGCCATGCGCCGGCGCGTCAGACCGACGATCGGCAACGTTGCGAGATCGACTGTCGGTCGCGCATCTGCGGCGAGCGCGGGATCGACCTCAGGGCCGAGGGCGTTCCGGCCGGCATCGTCGAGCCCGGGGGCGTCGAGCGGCTCCGGGGCGATCGGGCGCGACATCGGCGGGAGCGTAGCTACGACTCAGCTGCCGTGTCAAACCGCATGGCGTGACAACCAACCTGTCATCCGTGCGGTTGACGCTCGGTCTAGACTGCCTTCCATTCCGAACAGGTGTTCTGAAAGTCGGAGACCTCGCCGATGCGAACCTATGCCCCCGCCGACGCCGCGACGGTCCTCGGCCGCCTGCTCGAGGAGCCATCCCTGACCCGTGGCGTGGTCCACCACGAGGTGATCCCCGGCCGCGAAGCGGCGTTCGCCGACATGCCGGCCTGGCTCGATGCGCGGATCGTGCGCGGTCTGGCGAGCCGCGGCATCGAGCGCCTGTATACCCATCAGGCGGAGGCCATCGAGGCCATCCACGCCGGGGAGGACGTCGTGGTGGTCACCCCGACCGCCTCGGGCAAGACGCTCTGCTATGCGCTGCCTGCCCTGCAGGCGATCGCCGACGACCCGGCCTCGCGGGCGCTGTTCCTGTTCCCGACCAAGGCCCTCGGCCAGGACCAGGTGGCCGAATTCGGCGAGCTCGCCGCCTCAGCCGAACTGTCGATCATCACGTCGACCTACGACGGCGATACGCCGGCGCCGATCCGCTCCACGGTCCGGGCAGCCGGGCAGGTCGTCGTGACCAACCCGGACATGCTCCACTCGGCGATCCTGCCCCACCACACCAAGTGGTTCCAGCTGTTCGAGCAGCTCCAGCTGATCGTCATCGACGAGCTGCATACCTACCGCGGCGTGTTCGGCAGCCACGTCGCCAACGTGCTCAGGCGCCTGATGCGCATCTGCGCTTACTACGGCAGCAAGCCGCTGATCGTGTGCTGCTCGGCGACCATCGGGAACCCCTCCGAGCTCGCCCAGATGCTGACCGGTCGCCCGGCGCGACTGGTGGATCGGAACGGGGCGCCGTCTGGCGAGCGGCACGTCCTGCTCGTCGACCCGCCGGTGATGGAGCCGGCCAGCGGCGCCCGAGGGTCCGCGGTGACCCTGGCGCAGCGCTGGGCGCTCCCTTTCCTCCGGGCGGGCCGCCAGACGATCGTGTTCGGCCGCTCGCGCGTGGCGGTCGAGCTGCTGCTGACGGGGTTGCGCGAGGCGCTGCGTGAGAGCTACGGGCCACGCAGTCGCGTCCGCGGGTATCGCGGCGGCTATCTGCCGACCGAGCGTCGGTCGATCGAGCGCGGTCTGCGCGATGGCGAGATCCTCGGCGTCGTCTCGACGAACGCCCTCGAGCTCGGCGTCGACATCGGGCGGCTCGATGTGTCGATCCTGGCCGGCTATCCCGGCTCCGTCGCCGGCACGTGGCAGCAGTTCGGCCGGGCCGGTCGCCGGCAGGGCACGAGCGTCGCGGTCCTCGTCGCGTCGGGCGCTCCGGTCGACCAGTACGTCATCCATCACCCGGAGTTCCTGCTCGACAACACCCCCGAGGAAGCGCGGCTCGACCCGGACAACCTCCACGTTCTGCTGGCCCATCTCCGGGCCGCGACCTTCGAGCTGCCGTTCGAGCCCGGCGAGGTCTTCGGACCCACTCCGGCGGACGATCTGTTGGCGTTCCTCGCCGAGGAGCGACAGGTCCGCCAGGCGGCCGATGGGCGCTGGTACTGGTCGAGCGAGAACTTCCCCGCGTCCGAGATCTCGTTGCGGACAGCTGCGCCGGAGAACGTCGTGATCATCGACACGACGCCGGACCGGCCGCGCGTGCTCGGCGAGGTCGACCTGTTCAGCGCGCAGGTCCTGGTGCACGAGCGGGCGATCTACATCCACGAGTCGATCCAGTACTACGTCGATCGCCTCGAGTGGCACGAGCGCAAGGCGTACGTCCACAAGATCGACGTCGACCACTACACGTACGCCAACCGCGCGGTGACCCTCAAGCCCCTCGAGGTCTTCGCCGAGGCACCGTCGACCGGCGGCAGCCGCAAGCACGGCGAGGTGATGGTCGCGAGCCTCGTGACGCTCTTCAAGAAGCTCAAGTTCATGACCGACGAGAACGTCGGCTGGGGGCCGATCGACCTGCCCGAGCTCGAGCTGCAGACCACCGCCTATTGGTTGACCGCCGATAGCGCGCGCGACCACTGGCGACGCGACGACCTCGACGTCGCTCTGCTCGGGGCCGGTCGCGCCATCCAGACGATCGCGTCGGTGCTGCTGATGGTCGACCCGCGCGATCTGGGGCTCGTCACGCAGGTCCGCTCGCCGCACGCCGAGGAACCGACCATCTACCTGTATGAGGCAGTACCCGGAGGGATCGGGTTGTCCGAGCGGCTCTGGCAGCGCCACGACGAGCTCCTCGCCGGGGCGGCGGAGCTCATCGCCGCGTGCTCCTGTGAGGGTGGCTGCCCGGCCTGCACCGGACCACGGCTCGAGCCGAACGTCGATGCGCGCCGGCTCGCGCTCCGGCTGCTGGCCGAGCTCGGTGCCACGGTGCCGCTCGCCGGCGCCCGGCTTGCCAAGGCGGGATGACCGCTCCGTCCGCCGCCGGCACGACGGATCGGCTAGCCCGTCGTCTCGCGAGGTACCGCGCCGCCGGCCCGGGACCGGGCGCCCCCGCCGACCCGCTGCCCTATCGACCGAGCGCCAGCCGCGATCTCGCGCGGCGGCTGGCGGATGCTGTCGGCGGCGAGGTCGTCGACGGCTCGGCTGGGGTCTACGTCCGAGTCCAAGCCGAAACGATCGACCTGCCGATCGACCGCCTTCGCCTCGAGACGCTCCCCGGCCAGCCGCCGGCGGGACGCCCTCTGATCTGCCTGGACACCGAGACGACCGGGCTCGCGACGGCCGCCGGGACGCTGGCGTTCCTGATCGGCCTTGGCTGGTGGTCCGGTAGCACCTTCCACCAGGTCCAGCTCCTGCTGCCCGACCAGGGCGAGGAAGGCGTGCTCCTCGATGAGGTCGGCCGTCACCTGCCGCCCCATGCCTGGCTGGTCACCTACAACGGCCGGGGCTTCGACTGGCCGCTCCTGGTCACGCGGTTTCGCATGGCGCGCAGGTCCGCGCCGGCACTGGCCGGCCACCTCGACCTGCTGCCGCACGTCCGGCGACTCTTCCGCCATCGTCTCGATGACGCCCGGCTGGGAACGGTCGAGCGGATGCTCCTCGGCGTCACCCGGTACGACGACGTCGACGGCTGGGAGATCCCGAGTCGCTACCTCGGGTTCCTGCGAGGCGGTCCGGCGCAACCACTGGCGGCGGTCGTCCGGCACAACCATGAGGATGTTCGCTCGCTCGGTCGACTGCTGGTGCACGTCGACCAGTCGCTGGCCGACCCTGGAGCGCGCGTATCGGCGCCGCGCGGCGACCTCGCCGGTCTTGCTCGCGCCTTCCGCCGCGAGCGGCGCTTCGAGGAGGCCATCGACTGCCTCGATGCTGCCCTGGCCCGCGACCACGACCCGGAGCCACCGCCTGCCGTCGCCTCGCGCGTTCCTGAGGAACCCTGGTGGTCACCCCGGCGACGCGCCGACTTCGGTGGTCGCCCCGAGACCCTCCGCTGGTCGAGCGCCTGGGATCGTCGCGAGTCGTTCAGCCGGCCGTGGGACGAGGACCGCATCGCGGTCGATCGCGCCCACCTGCTGCGGCGGCTCGGCCGTATCGACGATGCCATCGAGGCGTGGGATGCCCTCGCCTGTGGACCCGGTCGGACTGCGGTCCTCGCCACGATCGAAGCCGCAAAACTGCGCGAGCACCGACTGGGCGATGCGGCGGGCGCGATGGCGACCGTCGAGCGCGGGCTGACCTTTGCCGACCGGCGACGAGCTCGTGGCTTGCCGGAACCGGCCCTCGAGGCAGACCTACGACACCGTTGGCGCCGCCTACGCGCGCGACTCGCCAGAGCCGCGGCGTGACTGGCAATGCGGCTGGGCGGCGTCAGCCCCGGTCGAGCGCGGCCCTGACAGGACCGGCCATCGCCTCGAGCGTGGCACCGTCGTATGGCGACGGCATGTCGAACATCACGGCGGTCGCGCCGGCATCCCGGTAGCGACGGAGCTCGCCGACCACCGCATCGAGCGGGGCGGCGAATGGAGAGCTCTCGGCACCGCGACGGGCGGCCGCGCCATCGACGGCGTGCCGCTCGAGGATCGTCGCTAGCACGTCCACCGCCTCCTCGCGTGTGGGTCGGATCAGCAGCGGCGGCAGACCTACCGTGCGCTCGATCGTCATCGGGTCGCGACCGACCGCCTCGCAGTGCTCATCGAGGATCCCGTTCCGCCGCGCGAACGAATCGGGCAAATCGCCATCGGCGTTCCAGATGTCGGCCGTCTCCGCGACGATCCGGAGTGTCCTGCGTTCGCCGCTGCCGCCCACGACCAGCGGGAGCCGCGCCTGGACCGGCGGCGGGTCGTTCCGCGCTCCGTCGGTCTTGAACCAGTCACCATCGATCGTCACCGCGTCTCTGTCCAGAAGCCCGCGACAGATGCGCGCGGCCTCGCCGAAGCGGTCGATCCGTCGGCCGAGCGGCGGGAAGCTCCAGCCGAAGGCTCGATGTTCCGGCTCGAACCAGCCGGCGCCGAGCCCGAGCGCGGCACGTCCCTGCGTCGCGTGGTCGAGAGCCGTCGCCATCTTCACGAGGAGCGCCGGGTTCCGGTAGCCGACGCCCGAGACGAGGCAGCCCACCCGCGCGCGGTTCGTGACGCCCGCCCACCCGAACAGGATCGACCAGCCCTCGAAGACCGGCCCCTCCAGGCCGCCGTCCGCGCCGTCGGTCCCCGATGCGAGTGGCGTGAAGTGGTCGTTGCTCCAGAGCTCGTCGAACCCGAGCTCGTCGATGTCCGCGCCGATTCGCATCAGGTCCGGCCAGCTCACGTATTGGCCCCAGACCTGGAACCCGACCCGGAGACGACCGCCGGTCACCGTCAGACGGCTCCGATCGCGACGACGCTTCGCGTGCGCGCCGAACGTTCGGCCGCCTCGAGCACCCGCAGACCGCGGATCGCGTCGAGCGGGTCGACGGGCGGCGCGCCTCCTCCGCGGACGGCGTCGCGGAGCCCCTCGTAGAACCGACGATAGTCGCCGCGAACGGTCGGGATCGGCGCGGGTGGTTGGCCCATAGCATGCAGCACGCCCCAGTGCTCCGGCGATTCGTCACCGAAACCCGGGTCGGACGGTAACGCCCCGGCGAGGACGCGCTCCTCCTGCGGGTCCCGCTCGTCCTTGACGTACTCAGCGGCGAGGCCTCGCACCCGGAACCGTGGCCTCCCCCATGGTGAGATGAGCGACGTCCAGAGACGCGAGTGCTCGCCGCCGGCATGCTCGATCGCCAGGAACGCCGAGTCCTCGACCGCGGTCCCCGGGCGGCGGCGTTCCAACTGGCCGAACACCCGCTCCGGTTCCCCGAACAGCAGCAGCGCCTGGTCGACCAGATGCGCACCGAGATCCCGGTGCGGGCCACCGGCCTGCCCCGCGTCCTCGCGCCACGCCTCCGCGAGCGGCACCCCGATCTCGAAGCGTGACTCGAGGCTGTCGACCGGTCCGAGCGTGCCCGCCTCGACCAGCGAGCGGACCGTCAGGAAGTCCCCGTCGAAGCGGCGGTTGTGGTAGACGGACAGGATCCGTCCCGCCCGCTCGGCCGCGTCGACCAGCCGTTCCGCGTCGGGGACATCGGTCGCGATCGGCTTGTCCACGACGACGTGGCGTCCAGCCTCGAGCGCCCGGATCCCGAGCGGCACGTGGGTCGTGTTCGGCGAGGCCACCACGACGAGCTCCACGTCGGGCCGGTCGAGCATCTCGTCGAGCGCCCCGACGACCGCCGCTCCCGGATGCTCCCGCGAGGCGTCGGCGCGCCGATCCTCGCGGTTCGTGGCGATCGCCGCGACGCGCAGTCCTTCCACAGCCGCGATGAACGGGGCGTGGAAGAACCTGCCCGCAAGCCCGTAGCCGACGATACCGACGCCGATCGGTTCACTCGACGCCATCGGTCGCCCTCACCGCCGGAGGTACCGACCGGCCACCTCGCAGAACCGTTCCGCCACGCGCTGGGCGGCCTCGGCGTCGTCTCGCATCCGCAGGCCCCACGGCGCGAGGTTGGTGTCGAAGATGCCGATGCCGATACTCATCGACCGGGCGAGCAACGCGTCGGTCTGGGGCAGCATCCCGGGCCGGTAGTCCACGTCATCGCTGCCATAGCACGCGCAATCGAACGGGCAGCCCCGACCGCTCACGGTCCGCTGCTCGATCAGGTGTTCCATGTTCGCGTAGACATGCCAGCCCGACGCGGCTAGCGTGATCGAGCCGAGCTCGTCCGCGACCGCCTGGGCGATCTCCGGAGTCGGGAACGTCACGACCAGATGCGTGGCGAGGTCCCCCTCGGGATCGACGATCGTCCGGAAGCCGAGACCCGGCAGACCGGCGATCGTCGACTTCACGATCGCCTTGTTCGCTCGGAGGTGATCCCGGATGAGGTCCAGCTTGCGGACCTGCGCGAGCAGCACGGCGCCCGACAGCTCGGTCATCCGGAAGTTCAGACCGAGGAATGGACGCTCGGCGTACTTCGACCCAAGCCGATTCGGCGCGTGGCCCTGATCGTGGATCGCGAAGAACCGGCCATAAAGCTCTTCGTCGTCGGTGACGATCATCCCGCCGTCGCCGCACGTGATGGTCTTGTACTCATTGAAGCTGTAGATGCCGGCCGTCCCGATCCCACCCACGCCCTGGCCCTGATATGTCGCCCCGAACGCCTGCGCGCAATCCTCGATGAGCGCGATCCCGTGACGATCGGCGATGGCCTTCAGCTCGTCGAGCCGTGCTGGCGCGCCGAGCATGTGCACGACCAGGATGGCCTTGGTCCGCGGCGTGATGCGCGCCTCGACGTCGGCCGGGTCGAGGTTGAAGGAGTCGTCGACCTCGGCGAGAACCGGGACCCCGCGGGCATAGACGATGGCCGAGATCGACGCGACGAACGTGAACCCGGGCACGATCACCTCGTCGCCCGGGCCGACGCCGATCCCGAGCAACGTGACGAAGATGCCGCTCGACCCACCACCATGGAGACCGAGACCGAAGCGGACGCCGGCGATCGCGGCGATCTCCTGTTCGACCGTCCGGACCTTCGCGCCGAACGCCGGATCATCCTCGCTGCCGTACCGGCTGAGCGCCCGACCCCTGAGGACCTGCATGACCTCGGCGATCTCTTCCTCGCCGATCAGCTCTACGCCGGGTCCCGGCATGCCGGCCTCCCTCCGTCAGCGCGCCTGGTGCACCGTGCCCAGTGCAACCGATTGCACAGCACCCTACCAGCACGATAATCTGACCGTCAACACGTCGAGGGGTGGATGCTGAGGAGGGCAGGCAGCGGGTGAGCGATCTCCTGGAGCGGGTGGCTGGTGCGCCGATCACCTGGGGCGTCGACGGATCTCCCGGTTGGGGCTTCCTGATGGACCGCGACCGGGTCCTGCGCGAGATGGTCGAGAGCGGCCTCAGCGCGACCGAGCTGGGTCCGGACGGCTATCTCCCGACCGATCCCGTCGAGCTCAAAGAGTTCCTGGATCCGTTCGATATGAGTATCGTCGGGGCATTCGTGCCCGCGCTCCTCTACCGACAGGACCGGGTCGACGATCAGTTGGCCTATGTCACTCGCGCGGCGCGGCAGCTCCGCTCGACCGGATCGAAGGTACTCGTGCTGGGGCCGTCATCGGCGAACCCCGGCTACGACATCCCGGTCGACATGTCCGACGCCGAGTGGACGACGTTCCTCGCGAACCTTCGCCGGCTCCAGTCGATCGTCAGTGATGCCGGGCTCGAAACCGCGCTGCACCCCCACTGGGGTCTCGCCATCGCGACCGGGCCGGACATCGACCGGCTGCTCGATTCGTCGGACGTCGGGATCTGCCTGGACACCGGGCACGCCTACCTCGGCGGCGCGGATCCCGTCGAGATCGCCAAGGCCGCCGGGGAGCGCGTCCTCCATGTGCATCTCAAAGACGTCGACGCCGCGATGGCGGAGCGCGTCCGCAACGGCGAGCTGGCCTTCCGACAAGCCGTCCTCGACGGGCTGTTCGTACCGCTCGGTCAGGGCGGCGTCGACATCGCCGGAGTCATCGAGACGCTCGAAGGCCGAGGCTATCGCGGCTGGTACGTCCTCGAGCAGGACGTGTCGCTCAAGTCGGATCCGCCCGAGGGCGAAGGCCCGAAGGCCGACGCGGTCGACAGCGTCGCCTTCTTGCGCGACCTCGTGGCTGAGCCCGCGTGACCGGGGAGCCGTCCGAGTCCGCGACCATCGCCCTCCCAGCTCGGGCACAGCTCGGCGAGTGCCCGCTCTGGAGCCCGACCGAAGCGCGCCTGTACTGGGAGGACATCGATGGCCGGGCCGTCCATCGGTTCGACCCAGCCACCGGCGTCGACGAGGTCCGGGCGGCGCCCGGCCGCCCGGGGTCCCTCGCGCTGACCGCGACCCCAGGCCGCCTCCTCGTCGCGGTCGAGGGACGCCTCAGCTTCCTCGACTGGGCGACTGGCGAGTGGGAGGACTGGATCGACCTGGAACCGGAGGGCCGCGGCAATCGGATGAACGACGGACGGTGCGACCCAGCCGGGCGCTTCTGGGTAGGTACGATGTTCGATCCGACCTCGGCCGAACAGGCGACGGGTTCGCTGTATCGGATCGACGCCGACGGCCGAAGCACGGTGACGCGAACCGGCATCGGCGTCCCGAACGGCCTCGCGTTCGCGCCCGATGGCCGGACGATGTACTGGGCCGACACCCACCGCGACACGGTGTGGGCCTACGACTACGACGTCGACACCGGCGAGGCCAGGGACGAACGCGTGTTCCTCGACTTCAGCGGCTTGCCCGGGCGACCCGACGGCGCCTGTATCGACGAGGACGGTTGTTACTGGATCGCCTGCGTGTACGGGTCCGCGGTGCTCCGCGTGACGCCTCGCGGCGACGTCGACCGCCAGTTCGCCGTCCCGACGCTCAAGCCGACGATGCCGGCGTTCGGCGGCCCATCGCTGTCCACGTTGTTCATCACGTCGATCGGCGGCGGAGGTTCGCACGCCGTCGATCCGGCACAGCCCGCGGCCGGTGATCTGTTCGCCATCGAGACCGGCTATCGCGGCATCCCCGAGCCCCACTTCGCGGGCGACATCCCGGGGTCGGCGTGACAGCGGATCCCCTCCCCCGGATCTGGTTCGAGCGACCGGTGCTGCCAGGCATGGAGCGATCGGTCGGGGCGTCGTGCCTGGTGCTCGGCCCCGGGACGGACGCCGATCGATATGCGGGCATCGAGGACGCCTTCGGGGCGATCGCCGGCGCCTCCGTGTACGACGGGCCCGTCATGGATCGAGCGCCCGGGCTGCGCGTCATCGCCCGCACCGGGATCGGCTATGACGCCGTCGATATCACGGCCGCGACGACGCGGGGCATCGCCGTCTGTAACACGCCCGATGGGCCGACGATCTCGACCGCGGAGCACGCCGTCACGCTCATGCTGATGGTCGCCAAGAGCGTGAAGCCGTCCGAAGCCGCGCTTCGGACGGGCACGTCGGCGGACTACTACGCGCGCCACGCGGGCACCGAGCTGGCGGGCAAGGTCCTCGGACTGGTGGGGTTCGGTCGCATCGCCCGGCGGGTCGCGACCATCGCCGAGGCGATCGGGATGCGGGTCGTCGCCTTCGATCCGTTCCTCGACCCGACCTCGGTCCCGCGCGGGGTCACGCTCGTCGAGAGCCTGGGCGACCTCCTCCCGGTAGCCGACGTCATCTCCGTCCATGTCCCGCTGACCGAGGCATCGCGGGGCATGTTCGACGCCGCCCGGTTCGCCGCGATGAAACCCGGGGCCCTCTTCATCAACACGGCCCGCGGTGGCCTCGTCGACCAGGACGCCCTCTTGGCCGTACTGGACGCCGGGCGCCTCCGCGGTGCCGGCCTCGACGTCACGACACCGGAGCCGCTGCCGTCCGACCACCCGTTGCTCGGTCGCGACGACGTCGTCGTCACCCCGCATGTGGCATCCGCGACCGCCGATGGCAAGCTCCGGATCCTGCGGGCGGCGTTCGAGCAAGCCATGGCCGTCGTCCACGGCGAACGGCCGGACCACCTCGTCAACCCCGAGGTGTGGGACCGGGTCGCGGCCGCGACCGCTGCAGGAGCGCACACGTGACCGACATCGGCATCGGCGTCGTCGGCTTCGGGTGGATGGGCCAGGCCCACTCGCGGGCGTACCGCGACATCCCGGTGTACTACCCGGAGAGCGGCATCCGGCCGCGCCTCGTGGCCGTCGCCGACAACGTCCCGGCCCGTGTCGAGCTCGCGAAAGCGAACTTCGGGTTCGAGGGCGGGACGGGTGACTGGCGCGAGCTGATGGCCCGCGACGACATCGATGTCATCGACATCACGGCGCCGAACGCGCTCCACCAGGAACTCGTCGAGGCGGCGGCGGCGGCCGGCAAGCACATCGCGTGCGAGAAGCCTGTCGGTATCTCACCCGAGGCGACCCGCGCCATCGAGGCCGCTGCCCGCCACGCCGGAGTCCTGTCCAGCTGCGGCTACAACTACCGCTGGGCGCCGCTGGTGCAGTACACGCGCCAGCTCATCGACGACGGCCGGCTCGGTGACCTCACCCACTACCGCGGCCGGTTCTTCTCGATGTACGGCCGCGACCGGCTGGGACTGCTCTCCTGGCGGTTCCTGCAGGAGGAGGCCGGCTACGGCGCCCTGAGCGACATCATGTCGCACGCCATCGACATGGCCCAGTTCCTGTGCGGGCCGATCCGCCGGGTCGTCGCCACGAAGGAGACGTTCGTCCGGGAGCGGCCACTGCCGGTTCCCGGCCAGGGCACGCACTACGACCGGGGCAAGCCGGGGGATCCGACCGGCGCCGTGACCAACGAGGACTACGTCGGCGCCCTCGTCGAGTTCGAGAACGGCGTGCGCGGCACGCTCGAGGCAGATCGATCGATCTTCGGACCGCAGAGCTCGATGGCGTTCGAGCTGAACGGGTCGAAGGGCGCCGCGTCGTGGGATCACGAGCGGCTCAACCAGCTCCGGCTGTACCTCCCCGACGAGCAGCCGACCGACGGCTTCATCGAAGTGCTCGCCGGGGACGCGTTCCCGAACCAGGCCGGCATCGTGCCCGGCGGCGGGAACTCGCTCGGCTTCGAGGACATGAAGCTGATCGAGGCGCTGGAGTTCCTGCGTTCCGTCGAGGCCGGCCGCCGCCACCGGCCGGACTTCGGGGACGCCCTGGCGAATGCCTCGGTTGCGGCCGCGATCGTCCGCTCCTGGTCGTCGGACCGGTGGGAGACGGTCAGCAGCCTCCGGGTCGACTGAGGGAGCGACGATGCTCGAGAACCGGACCAAGGCGAAACTGGCCGCCGGCGAGGCGGCGTTCGGCTGTTTCGTGCGGACGCCTGAGCCACAGCTCATCGAGTACGTAGGGATGCTCGGCTGGGACTTCCTCGTCTTGGACGCCGAGCACGGCCCACTGCAGCCGCGCGAGGTCGAGGACCTGTGTCGGGCCATCGAGCCGCGCGGCACCACGCCGATGGTCCGCGTCACGACCAACGACGCGCCGACGATCCTGCGCTTCCTCGATACCGGCGCCCACGGCGTCCACGTTCCGTGGGTCAACAGCGCCGCCGAGGCCGAGCGCGCGGTCCGATCCGTGAAGTACAACCCGCGCGGGATCCGCGGTCTGGCCGGCAGCCGGGCGTCGGAATGGGGCCTGCGCGAGCCGATCGGCGAGTACGTCCAACGGGCCAACCGCGAGACGCTCGTCGTCATCCAGGTCGAGACGCAGGACGCCGTCGATGCCATCGACGACTACCTGGCCATCGACGGGATCGACGTGCTGTTCCTCGGCCCGACCGACCTGAGCCAGTCGCTCGGCCATCCCGGCGAGCTGCGTCACCCCGACGTCCTCAAGGCGATGGACCGGGTCGCCGACGCGGTCATCGGCTCCGGCAAGACCCTCGGGATCTACGCTGGGACCGTCGACATGACCAAGGAGTGGCTGGATCGCGGCGCGCGTTACTTCACGACGTCGCTCGAGCCGTTCCTGCGCGACGGGATGCGAGCCCATCTTCGAGACGTGCGAGGCTGATGCCATGGACACGATCCGACTGACCACCGCCCAGGCCATCGTCCGCTGGCTGCTCGCCCAGCGGACCCGGATCGACGGCGAGGATCTCCCGATCTTCGCCGGGGTCTTCGGCATCTTCGGCCACGGCAACGTGACCTCGTTGGCCGAGGCGCTCGAGCCGGTCCAGGACCGTTTGCCGACGTGGCGCGGCCAGAACGAGCAGTCGATGGCGCTCGCCGCGGTCGCCTACGCCAAGGCCATGCGCGGCCGGCGGATCATGATCGCGACCTCGTCGGTCGGGCCCGGGTCGACCAACATGGTGACTGCCGCGGCCGTCGCCCACGCCAACCGCCTGCCCGTGCTGCTGATGTCCGGCGACACGTTCCAGCACCGCATCGTCGACCCCGTCCTCCAGCAGGTCGAGCACTTCGGCGACCCGACGATCACCGTCGCGGACACGTTCAAGCCGGTGAGCCGCTACTGGGATCGCATCACCAAGCCGGCCCAGATCGTGAAGTCGCTCCCGCAGGCGCTCGCGACGATGCTCGATCCGGGGACTCGCGGGCCGGCGTTCTTCGCCCTGCCGCAGGACGTCCAGGCGGAGGCGTACGACTTCCCCGTGCGGTTCTTCGAGCCGCGGGAGCACTACATCCGCCGACCGGGGCCGGACCCGCGGGACGTGGCGCGGGCGGCGGACCTGATCGGTCGTGCCAAGCGCCCGATGCTCATCGCCGGTGGCGGGGTCCACTACGCAGACGCCACCGAGACCTTACGGGTCTTCGCGGAACGCCACGGCATCCCTGTCGTCGAGACGGTCGCCGGCAAGTCGACGCTGACGCACGACCACGCGAACTACGCCGGGCCGATCGGGGTGACCGGCTCGCGCGCCGCCAACGCCGTCGCCGAGGGGGCCGACGTCGTCATCTCCGTCGGGACGCGGCTGCAGGACTTCACGACCGGCTCGTGGTCGGTCTTCCAGGACCCCGACGTGCGGTTCATCGGCATCAACACCGCGTCCTGGGACGCCCACAAGCAGAACGCCCTGCCCGTGATCGGCGACGCCAAGGTGACGCTCGAGGCGATCGACGCGGCGCTTGCCGACTACGCGGCCCCGCCCGAATGGCTGGCCTCGGCCGACGAGCACATCGCCGAGTGGCATGCCTACCTCGACTCGTGGGCCGGGCGGCGGCACGACGGGCCGCCAGCGTACGCCGAGGTGATCCAGGCCATCAACGCGGCTGCCGCTCCCGAGGACTACATCCTGTCGGCGGCGGGCGGCCTGCCCGGTGAGCTGAGCATGGGCTGGCGGTCGAAGTCGGTCGGCTCGTTCGACTCGGAGTACGGCTACTCGACGATGGGCTACGAGATCGCCGGCGCGTGGGGCGCCCGGCTCGCCCGGCCGTCCGGCGACGTGATCGCGTGGGTCGGCGACGGCTCGTACCTGATGATGAACTCGGACATCTACTCGACCGTGATGACCGGGCAGAAGGTCATCTTCATGGTGTGCGACAACGGCGGTTACGCGGTGATCAACCGCCTGCAGGTCAATACCGGCGGCGCCGAGTTCAACAACCTCCTCTCGACGACCCGCCACGAGCGCTACTTCCAGGTCGACTTCGTCAAGCACGCGGAGGCGATGGGCGCCATCGCCGAGCGCGTCGAGTCGGTGGCCGACCTGCCAGCGGCATTCGCACGCGCCAAGGCCGCCGACCGGAGCTACGTGATCGTCGTCCCCGTGGACCAGTACACCTGGACCGAGGGCGGCGCATGGTGGGAGGTCGGTGTGCCGGAGGTCAGCGACCGACCGGCGGTCGCCGCGGCCCGCGAGGCGTGGGAGGACGCCAAGACGCACCAGCGCGTCGGCGTGTAGGCGGGCGGCGTGGGCGAGTTCGACGATCGGGTCGTCATCGTCACCGGCGCGGCCTCATTCCTCGGGGAGGCCATCGGCGCGGTCCTGATCGAGGGCGGGGCGCGGGTCATCCTGGCGGACCGCGATGGCGAACATGGCGCCGCCGTCGCCGAGCGCCTGGGCGAGGCCGCCCGATTCGTGGCGACCGACGTCGCGGACGACGCCGACCTCGACCGACTGATCGCGGCGGCGATCGACGACTTGCGGACGGCTCGACGGGGTGGTCGGCGCGAGCGCCAACTTCGAGGACGAGCGCCTCGCCAGCGACCGCGCGATGTGGCAGCGCGTGCTCGACGTGAACGTCGCCTCCGCGGCGATCCTCACCACCAAGGCCGCGGCCGTGATGGAACCGGGCGGCGCGATCGTCCACGTCGCCTCGGTCAGCGGGCACGTCTCGCAGCCGGCGCGGGTCGTCTACAACGTCTCGAAAGCCGCCCTGCTGATGCTGGTGAAGAGCGCCGCCAACCACCTGGCATCGCAGCGGATCCGCGTCAATGCGGTGTCGCCAGGCTGGATGTGGAGCCGGAACATCGAACGCCGGTACGGCACGCGCGAACGGGCCGACGCGCTGGCCGCGGAGTTCCAGCCGCTCGGTCGGATGGCCGAGCCACGCGAGGTGGCCGATGCGGTCGCGTTCCTGCTCTCGGATCGCGCCTCGTTCATCACGGGTGCCGAGCTGCTGGTCGACGGCGGGTACCTGACGGTCGGGCCGGAGGCGCTCGGTCAGCCGTTCGAGAAGATCCGAACGATCGTCTAGCGCCCCAGCACCTCGAGCGCTTCGCGGCTGTCGCGGAAGTACTCCGCGAGCCGGGCACGTTCCGCGGCGGACCGAGTCGACGCGATGGTCTCGACCCAGGTCCGCGCCCCGTCGATGATCGTGCCGATCGCCGCGGCGTCCTCGTCGGAGTAGGGTCGCCGCCCGCCGACGTCGAGATAGACCGGCGAGCTGTGCGCGCCCATGCCGGTGGCGAAGGCCGACCGGATCTGCGCGTTGCTGGTCGCGCGCGCAGCGAGCCACCCGCTCGCGCTGACAGCGACCCGCTCCGTGAGGACGACACGATCGGTGGAGCCTGCGCCGGTCGACGCGACGACCCGCCCGTCGTGGATGAGCTCGACTCGGTCGATGAGCGGCTGGGCCGCCCACGCCGTCACCGACACCTCGACGGTCCCCCCGCCACCACCGAGCTTGACGACGTCACCGGGCCCGCGCCCCTCGACCTCGAGATCGATGAACGACCCGGACGAGACGAAGGTGCGGCCGGCCCGGACGGCGTCCGCCCAGGCGTCGAACGACAAGGGCCGTTCCGGATCGAGCCGGGCGTACGTCCGGATCGCGCCGACCGGCACCTCGGCCGACATCTTGTCGGTGCCGCCGACGACCGGCAGCCGATAGCCGCAGGACAGGAAGCGGTACCACTCGCGGATCGACGGCCCATCGACGCCGGGCGTGAGTGCCTGCAGCTCGACCGCGTCGATGCGTCCGCAGACGATGTCGGCCGCGATCTCCGCGTAGGGCAGCGGGAAGTGCACCGCGACCGCCAGACCACCCTGGTCGTGGGCCGCATCAGCCCAGTCCCGCATGAGCCACTCGAGTGGATCGCCCATGCGCGCCTCGGGTGGACCGGCGCTGGCCATCGGCAGGACCGGGTCGGACGCGCCGAGCAGCCCGATGTGGCCGAGCATGTTCTGGCGGTTCTCGCTGCCCATGACCACCATGTGCTCGCCGGCCGCATCGGCGACGACGGCCGTCGGAAGGTCTGACAGGCTGGTGTGGTGGTCCCCCCACTGGGTCGCCAGCAGGTTGACGATCGCCACGCCCTCCGCGCGCGCCTGCAGGAGTGCCGACGTCGGCGAGATGAAGTGCACGTGGCAGTCGACGGCGGTCCAGCCGCCGTCGTCGTGGGCGCGTTCGAGCTCGAGGACGAGGGGCTCCCGGGCGTCGCCGACATCGATCGTCCGGCGCACGGGTCGATGGCTGAAGCCGTGGACGACCTCGACGTCCACTGGTCCTGCCGGCAGCCCGATCGGGAAGCGACCCGGGACGTACGCGTAGGTCGCGCCACCGAGGATGAGGTCAGCCCCGGAGTCCTCGTTCAGGCCGGGATTGACCTCGTCGCGATGCCCGAGCGGTGGGAGGTACCGACCATCGGGCGCGACGAAGCGGACCCGAGCGGGCACGTGGTTGCCCGTCGCGCGGTCGACGATCTCGACCTCGAGCCGCTGGGTCGGGGTCGGCAGGGGCTCGATCGTGACGCGATCGAACCGACGGCGGCTCCCCTCCCGCGGCAGCTTCGCCGCCGGAACCGAGGTCGCGCCCACCGACAGGGTCGCATCAGGCGCGAATGCGAGGTCGACCAGGATCGCCGGGTCGATGGGAGCACCCTGGGGCGGCGTCCCCCAGCCGATGACCTCGCCGTCCGTCGCTGGTGTCGATGGCGGCGCCGGGCGCTGCCGGAAGATCTGCCCGAGGTCGACGCTCACGTCGGCCGGTCCATTGGCGGCGGCCGGCCGCTCGATGCGTAGCGTGCGCCTCGGCTGGACCGATAGCGGCGAGGCGGTGCCGCTGAACGCCGTCACGGCACCGACCACCACGCCGGAGCCTTCGTCGATCGATGCGAGCGGCTCCATGTGCAGGCGCGTGGGCCGCCCTCCCTGGGGGATCTCGAGGGCATAGAGCCAGAAGGTGATGTCGCCCGTCGGGCTGGGGACCGAGTCGGCGACGCCGGTCTGACCCGAACCCCAGCTGCCGGGCAGGATGGCGAGCAGTCCGGCCTCGCCCGGCTCGGCGTAGCCCGATGGGGTCAGGACTGGATGCGGGCCGCGCCAATCGAGGGGCGCATCGACGAGGTGGGGCAACGCTGCGAACGCCCCCTGTCCCCAGCCGACGATGCCGTCGTTGATCTCGAACCGGCGTCGGACGACCCTCTCGACCGTCGATCCCGAGGCGAGCTCGACGGTGTATCGCGCCAGTGGCTGCCCGACGGGCGTGACCCATCCGATCGGTAGGTCCGCCGGGCGGCCCTCGACGGGGTCGCGCCACGCGTCGCAGAAATGGGCTACCACCAGGTGGCTGATAGGCCCGATGCCATCCAGCTCCACGTCCACCGGCCGGTCGAGCAGCAGCCAGCGGCGCGGTGCGTCGCCCCGCGCGAACGCGAACGGGAGGCCTCGCCATGTCGTGGCGCCTGCTGGCAGCCGGGCGATCGCGTCGGCATATGCGGGGTGGAAGCCCTCGATCAGGTCGGAAGGGCTCGCCCGGCGGGCGCGCCGCAGGTCGATCGGCATGGCCAGCGGGCTCATGCGCGCTGCCCTCATCGTCGCGAGCCGGCGATCCGTCCCGCGTGCCGCCTCACCCGCGCATCCCTCCCGGCATCGTCGCCGCGTTGACCCTCCGGCATCGGTATGCTAGCGTCCGCGCAACCGATTGCACAAGCCACCGGATGCATCGTGGAGGGGCATCGGGCCAGTGGTTGAGCGTGCGGCCCGTCGGCGCGACGCCGAGGGCGGATGGCACACCGCATCGACGTGTCCGGGAAGATGATCGACCGGCACGATGCCCCGACCGCCTGATCGGCGCGTCGTCCTCGCTGACGTTGCCCGGCTAGCCGGGACGTCGGAGGCGACCGCGTCTCGGGCGCTCAAGGACGACCCCCGCATCGGTGAGACGACACGCGCCGCGGTGCGCGCCGCAGCAGTCAAGCTCGGCTATGTCCCCAACGCGGCGGCACGGAGCCTGCGGGCGCGTCGGACGCACATCCTGGGCCTCATCCTCGATGACCTGGCCGACCCGGTCCACGGCAAGGTAGCGGCCGGCTTCGAGGAGGCCGCGGCCAGCCGCGGCTACGCCGTTTTCATGATGACCGGCCTCCACGACCCGGAGCGCGAGCAGCGCGCCCTGACGGTCCTCGCGGAACACCGGGCCGACGGCGTCGCGCTCGCCTCGTGCGTGAGCGATCCCGCCGATGTCTTCCGGCGACTCCCGAAGGATCGGGTCGTCTTCGTCCAGCCCGACTACCCCGCTCTGGCCGACGGGGCCGAACCGCCGGCCAGGGGCGTGCTCCGCACCGACGATCCGGCCGGGTTCACCGCCCTGATCGATCACGTCGTCGAGCGCGGCTACCGGCGGATCGCCTACGTCGGGCCGGGCAGCGGTTCGTCGGACGCGCTGCGCCGTGCCACCGCGAGCGAGGCGCTCGAGCGGCACGGCCTCGGGTCGCTGCGCTTCCTCGATTGCGGGCCGAACGGCTGGCGTGACGCGTCTATGGCGGCGGAGCAACTCGCCGCCGATCCGCCGGAGGCCGTGATCTGCTACGACGACAAGCTCGCGCTGAGCCTGCTCGACGCGCTCCGCGCGACGCGGCTCGACGTGCCGCGCGATCTCGCCCTCGTGGGCTTCGACGGCATCCCGGCCGCCCGCCAGGCCCGGCCCCGACTCACGACCGTCGACGTGCCCTCGGTGGATATCGGCCGCCGAGCTGTCGAGATGCTGATCGGCTCGACGCGGGACGGCGGGCCGGCAGCGTCGCAGGTCGTGCCCGTCCGGCTGATCGTCGGCGATACCACGCCCCAGGTGGGGGCGCGACGCACGTCTGGACCGATGGTCGCCCCGCGGGAACCCGCGCGATGACCCAGACAGCCGCCGCTCCCGCCATCGAGCTCGTCGACGTGACCAAGACCTACGGCGATGCCATCGCGCTCGACGGCCTGAACCTGCGCATCGATTCGGGCGAGTTCTTCTGCCTGCTCGGACCGTCGGGCTGTGGCAAGACGACGACGCTCAACCTCATCGGCGGCTTCATCCCGCTCACGTCAGGCGAGCTCCGGATCGAGGGCCGAATCGTCAACGACCTCCCGCCGCACCGCCGAAGCGTCAACACGGTCTTCCAGAACTACGCGCTGTTCCCGCATATGACCGTCGCGGAGAACGTGGCGTTCGGGCTACGCATGGAGGGCCTGGCTGGTGGGGAGATCGCCAGCCGCGTCGACGACTATCTCGAGCTCGTCGGGCTCGCCACATACCACGACCGCTACCCGACTCAGTTGTCGGGCGGCCAGGCGCAACGTGTCGCGCTCGCCCGCGCCCTGGCGAAGCGCCCCGCCGTGCTGCTCCTCGATGAGCCACTGGGGGCGCTCGACCTGAAGCTCCGCAAACAGATGCAGGTCGAGCTGGCGCGGATCCACCGCCAGGTCGGGACGACCTTCGTGTTCGTCACCCACGACCAGGAAGAGGCGCTCTCGATGGCGACCCGCATCGCCGTCATGTCCGGCGGGAAGGTGCGCCAGATCGGCTCACCGCGCGAGATCTACCTCCGCCCGGTCGACCGATTCGTGGCGGACTTCATCGGGGAATCCAACTTCCTCGATGGGACGCTGACCAATGGCGGCGGGGCACCGGCGTTCCGGCTTCCCGACGGGACGATCCTGCCCGCCGGGGCGGCGACCGCGTCGTCGAAGGGGTCGGTGAAGCTCATGGTCCGCCCGGAGTCCGTGTCGATCGGGACGACGGCGCCGGAACGAGGAACGGCCACGGCCGTTGTCAAGGGCCGCACCAGCAACGTCGCATTCATGGGAACCCACACGAGGATCACGGTCCAGACCGACGCCGGGACCCTCGTTGCCATCCGCTTTCGCGAGTCGGACGAAGGGGCAGCCGAGGAGGAGATGGTCGATCAGGAAGTGCAGGTCTGGTGGGATCCACGCGAATCGACGGTCGTCGCCGCCGGCGACGAGCCGCAGATCCAAGAGGGGGCAGATGGAGGTGAAGCCGGATGACCGTGCTTGATCAGTCCTACTCACGTCGTCGATTCCTGCAGCTGACCGGTGCCGTCGGTGCGACGGCAGCGCTCGGCGGCGTGCTCTCGGCGTGCAATGTGATCGGTAGCGGTTCCACCGCCACCGGGACGTTCAACTGGATGACGTGGAGCGACCACTGGATCCAGGACCAGCTCGACAAGATCGCGACTGACACGAAGATCTCGACGGCGATCCAGGAGCTCTCGGGCAACGCCGAGGGCTACGCCAAGCTCAAGGAGGTCAAGGGCCAGCTCGACAAGATCTCGGGCGACGCCATGTGGGTGCCGAACGCCTATGCCAAGGACGGACTCATCGAGCCGTTCGACATCAACGAGCTCAAGGTCTCCTCGCAGCTGTACTCGTTCTCGCGCGAGTTCCCGTACTGGCAGAGCTCCGAGGGGTACATGGCGTACCCGTTCGGCTGGTCGCCGATCATGATCTATTACGACCCGGCGAACGTCAGCGGTGACCCGACCGACTGGCAGGTCCTGCTCGACCCGAAGTACAAGGGCCGCGTCGTGGTCGAGAACCAGCCGGAGGAGATCGTCGCGTACATGGCCCGTGCGGCCGGCTTCGACAAGCCGTACGACCTGACCGACGACCAGCTCACCACCGTCAAGGGCTATCTCGAGAAGCTCAAGCCGAACGTCCTGAAGTTCGCCCAGCAGGCGACCGACAGCGTGGCGGCCATGGTCAGCGGCGAGGCGTGGCTGATCACGGGCAACATCGGCAACGAGGACCGGGTCAAGGATGGTGGTGGCCCGGAGATCAAGGGCTACGTCCCGAGCGAAGGCACCGTCGGCTGGCACGACGGCGAGATGATCGTGAAGGAGGGCGTCAACAAGGCGCTCATCAAGCCGTTCCTCGAGCAGTCGCAGCAGGCGGAGCTCATCGCCGCGAACTTCCTTGCGAACGGGCGACCGCTCTTCAACGAGAAGGCCTACCAGATCCTCACCGACCAGGGCAAGAAGGATCAGGCCGACCGCTATCTGTATGGCAAGGCCGGCGACGTCCTGCCCAAGGTGGTCCTCAAGGGCCCGGGGACGTCGACCGACAAATCGATCCAGTTGTTCAACGAGGTCTTCGGCGGAGGCTGATCGTCAGACATGACCGCCGAAGTGGTCACCGGAGTCGAACCGGCCCCGGTGACCGTCGTCTCCCGCAGTCGCTCCGCGCGACTGCGGGAGCTCGCGCCATTCGTCCCGGCAGCGCTGCTGCTCGGGATCCTCTTCTTCGTGCCCCTTGGGGTGATGTTCGTCTTCTCGCTGTGGACGACGAACGCGAACCTCGACATCGTCCCGGTCTGGAACCTGGACAACTACGCGCAGTTCTTCGAGAGCAGCGCCTACGTCCGCACGCTGGCCAAGACCCTGATCATGGGCGCGGCCGTGACGGCGATCTGCCTCGTCGTCTCGATCGCCGTGGCCTACTTCCTCGCGCGCTACGTCTCGCGACGATGGGCGCGCCTGGCACTGCTCGTCATCATCGTGCCGTTCTGGTCGAGCTACCTGCTGCGCGTCTACTCGTGGCAGGCGATCCTTGGTGAGAAGGGCGCCCTCAACCAGTTGCTGATGGGCCTCGGCCTGATCTCCGAGCCGTCGCGGCTGTTCGTCTACAACGACATCGGCACGTTCATCGTGCTGACCTACGTGTACATGCCGTTCGCGATCCTCGTGCTGTACGCCTCGCTCGAGCGGTTCGATTACACGCAGTTGACCGCGGCCCAGGACCTCGGCGCGAACCCGTCCCGCGCATTCCGCCACATCCTGCTGCCCCAGATCCGGCCCGGTCTCATCACGGCGGCGATCTTCGTGTTCATCCCGATCCTCGGCGAATTCCTGACGCCGTCGATGGTCGGCGGGGCGTCGGGATTGCTGATCGCGAACCTCATCCAGACGTTCTTCAAGAACGCGCTCGTCCCCCAGGGCGCCGCGCTCGGCCTCCTGATCGTGGCGTTCGTGACCGTGCTGCTGATCATCTTCCGCAAGTACCTGCGTGTCGAAGACGCGTACGCCCGTGGCTAGGAACGTCGACCCGCTCGAGACGATGCCGGTCAGCCGCTACGCCGGGTTGACGCGGTGGGGCCTGCGAGTGATCTTCGCATTGCTGATCCTGTTCCTGTATCTGCCGATCGTGTTCATGGTGGCGTTCTCGTTCGACGACTCGTCGACGCCCAGCCTGCCGATCCAGGGACCGACCCTCCGCTGGTATGACGTCATGATCCACAACCGCCAGCTGCTCTTGGCGGTCGAGAACACCGTGAGCGTGTCGCTGATCGTCGCGGTGCTCGCGACGATCATCGGGACGATGGCGGCGTTCGTGCTCGTGCGCGGGCGGCTGCGCTACCCGAACGGGATCCGCATCGTCTTCACGCTGCCGATCATGGTCCCTGGTGTGCTCATCGGGATCGCACTGTTGGTCTTCTTTTCGCGTGCCCTGCACGCGAACCTGTCGCTGATGACCGTCATCGCCGGCCAGCTCGTCGTCACCGTGCCGTTCGTCGTCCTGATCGTCGCCTCGCGCCTGCAGAGCTTCGACCGCAAGCTCGAGTGGGCGGCGGCCGACCTCGGCGCCTCGCCGCGACGGACGCTGCGCCACGTCGTGCTGCCGCTCATCGCGCCGGCGATCCTTGCCGGAGCACTCATCTGCATCACGCTCTCGATCGACGAGTTCGTCATCACCTGGTTCACCGTCGGCAATCAGCCGACCTTGCCGACGTACATCTACACGAAGGTCAAGTTCGGGGTGACGCCCGAGGTCAACGCCGTTGGCACGGTGATGCTCGTCGCGACGCTGCTGATCTTCGGGATCGCCGGGCTGGTACTGGGTCGGTCGCGACGGCTGGTCGGCCGGCGTCGCCGCGGCGCCGCACGCGTGTGACCCGACCCTGATGCGCGCCGCCGTGTTCAAGGGCGACGGTGTCGTCGCCCTGGAGGACGTTCCCGAGCCCAGGGTTGACGCCGCGGGCGACGTCATCATCGACGTCGAGGCCTGCGGCATCTGCGGCACCGATCTTCAGATCCTCAACGTCCCCCCGGGCCACCCGGCCGACGCCGGCGTCGTGATGGGTCACGAGCTGATCGGCCGTGTCCGTGCGGTCGGTGAGGACGCGGCTGGCGCAGGACTGCGGCTCGGACAGCGGGTGACCGTCGATCCGGACCCGAAGTGCGGCGTCTGCGGACCCTGTCGGGCCGGGCGGCCGGCAAGCTGCGAGAACGTCAGCGCGCTCGGGATCTTCCGCGACGGCGCCCTCGCGGCGTCCGTCAAGGCGCCGGCTGACGCGGTCTTCGCGCTGTCGGATGACCCGCCGGCCCGGATCGCGGCGCTCATCGAGCCGCTCGCTTGCGTCGTGAATGGCGTGAACAAGGCGAACCCACGACCCGGCGAGTCGGCGGTGATCTTCGGCGCCGGGGCGATCGGTTGTCTCTTCCTCGCGATGTTCAAGGCTGCCGGCGCGTCGCCGGTCATCGTCGTCGAGCCACAAGAGGCCCGCGCGGCGGTGGCGACCGCGGTCGGGGCGGACGCCGTCGTCCCGCCCGACGAGCTGGACGTGCGCCGGCGGGAGCTGCTCCCGTACGGCGCCGACATCGTCGTCGACGCGGTCGGTAGCCAGTTCGGCTCGGCCGTGGAGCACGCCGCGCTCGGTGGCCGGATCGTGCTGTTCGGCCAGAACCAGACCGCACGACCGCCGATCCACCAGTACACGATCACGGAGCGCTCGCTGACCGTGCTCGGCTCGTACGTGACGGCGTTCACGTTCCCGACCGCGATCCGGCTCGTCGAGACCGGCGCGCTCAACCTCGACCCGATCGTGACCCATGTCCTCCCGCTGGTGCGCTTGCCCGAGGGTCTGGATCTGCTCCGTTCCGGCGCGGCGACCAAGGTCGTCGTCACGCCCGGCTGACGTCGTCGTCGTCCCTGCATGGAGCTGGGCCTGTACACCGACTCGTTGCCGGAGCACAGCTTCGAGGGGGCGCTCGACGTGGCCGCCCGCGTCGGCGCAACGGCGATCGAGATCGCGACCGGCGGCCAGTCACGCGCGCCACACCTGCGGCTCGACGATCTGCTCGCCGACGCGGGACGACGCGCCGCCTTCCAGGACGCGTTCACCAGCCGCGGACTGCGCATCGCAGCCCTGAACTGTTCCGCCTGGCCGCTCCATCCGGCCGTCGGCGATCGGCACGTGGCGGTCATCCGATCGACGATCCGCCTCGCGGGCGAGCTCGGCGTCACGAAGCTCGTGACGATGTCCGGGTCACCCGGCGACGGGCCGACGGGCAGCGCGGTCAACTTCGTCTGGTACCCGTGGCCGGAGGAGTCGATGGCCCTCCTCGATCGGCAATGGGACGAGGCCATCGCCCTCTGGCGAGATCTCGCCGTGGAGGCCAGTGCCGCCGGGATCGAGTCGTTCGCGTTCGAGCTGCACCCGCTCCACCTCGTCTATAACGTGCCGACCTTCGAGCGGATGCGCGACGCGGTCGGACCGGTCATCGGTGTCAACCTCGACCCATCGCACCTGTTCTGGCAGGGCATGGACCCGATCGCCGTCGTCCGAGCGCTCGGGTCAGCGGTCCGGCACGTCCACCTCAAGGACACCCAGGTCATCGCGGACCAGGTTGCGATCGCCGGCGTGCTCGACCAGCGCACGTTCACCGACCCAGCGGCACGGGCATGGGTCTTCCGCAGCGCGGGCAGCATCCACGACCGTGACTGGTGGGCGGCCTTCGTACGCGCTCTACGCGACGTCGGCTACGACGACGCCCTGTCGATCGAGAACGAGGACGCGACCCTGCCCGCCGAGGCGTCGGTCGAGGCCGCCGCGCGCTTCATGCAGCCGATCATCGAGGGCTGAGAGCTCTCAGACCGAGGCCACCTCAAACGGCGGCGACCTCGCCGTCGGGCGCCGAGAGCACGTCCCGGTGGGCCCGCAGGAAATCGGCGGTGGCCTCGACCAGCCGGTCGACGTCGGCCTCCGTATGCGCTTCTGTCAGGAAACCGCGGATCATGTAGTGCGGGTGGACGTAGATCCCCCGCTCGAGGAGCCAGCCGCGATACGCCCGCTGCACCGGGTGGTCCTTGTCCATCGCGAACCGCGCGAAGTCGCGGAACTTGCGGATCGGCGCGTCGGTGAAGTACATCGTCCAGACGCCGGCCGACTCGCGGACCTGCACGCGGGCGCCGGTCTCGTCGATGGCCGCCCCGATGCCGTCGGTCAATCGCCGGCCGAGGCTCGCCAAGTGCTGATGGATGGCTCCCTCGCGCACGATGCGCGTGACCTCGAGGGCGACCGCGACGTCGAGCGTATGCCCGGCGAACGTGCCGGCGAACAGGACGTCGCCCTTCGGTCCGAGCCGGTCCATGACGTCGCCCCGTCCGCACAGGACCGAGATCGGGAAGCCGTTGCCGATCGCCTTGCCGAGCGTCGTCAGGTCCGGCGTCACGCCGAAGCGTTCCTGCGCGCCACCCGGCGCGTGCCGGAACCCGGTGATGATCTCGTCGAAGATCAGCAGCGTGCCGGCCTCGGTACACGCCTCGCGGAGCGCCTCGAGGAAGCCCGGCTCCGGCAGCACCACGCCGGCGTTGTGGAACACGGGCTCGAGGATCACCGCGGCGATCGAATCGCCCTCGCGGCGGAGCGTCTCCACGACACCTGCCGTGTCGTTGTATTCACGGACGAGGACCAGGTCGCGGACCGACACCGGGATACCGGCCGAGGCGGGCACGGGCGTGGGCTCGTCCTCCTCGTCTGTCGCGAAGTGATGGCTCCACGCGACGTAGTCGTGCCAGCCGTGGTAGTTGCCCTCGAACTTGAGGATGCGCTCGCGGCCGGTGAACGCGCGGGCGAGCCGGATGGCGTGGAACGTCGCTTCCGTGCCCGTGCAGCTGAATACGACGCGCTCGGCGGACGGCACCATCTCGACGAGCCGCTCGGCGAGCTCGACCTCGAATGGGTTGGCGGTCGAGAACGACACCCCGTGCTCGTCCATCGCCCGCCGCGCGGCAGCGTTGATGCGGGCGTCGTTGTGGCCGAGCAGGACCGCCCCGAACGATGCGTGGAAGTCGATGAATCGGTTGCCGTCGACGTCGACGATCCGCGAGCCCTGCGCCTGGGTCATGAACAGCGGGTAGGGGCGCGCGCCGCGGCCCTCGCCCTGGACACCGCCAGGCGATACGCGGCTGGCGCGGGCATGCAGATCCGCCGAGGCCGCGGTCGGGATGGGCCACTCGCCCACGGCGCGGTCTGCTCGCTCGGTCGTCGTCATGCGCTCACCACCTCCGCTTGTCGCCGCCCGATCGGGTCGGCGACGTCCGTGCGCGAGCCGCTGGCGGCCGCGGCATAGAGGGCATCGATGACGGCGCTGTCGCGAACGCCGTCTTCGAAATCGGCATGGGCCGGCCGGCCCTCCGCTATCGCCGTCAGGAACTCGGCCCACATCGCACATACCTGGCCGATCCAGCCGATCGACGTCCCGTCCGCACCGCCTACGAGCAGTTCCGCGGCGCCAGGGTGCTGGCTGTTGACCAGGACGCGCCGGTACCCGACGGTCTCCTCGTCGCTCGGCAGGCAGACGCGGAACTCGTTGCCGCGCTCCAGGTCCCAGGCGGCCGAGCCGAGGGTCCCGAAGACCTCGATCTCCATGGCCACTCTCCGACCGCGGGTCACCCTGCTGGTCTCGAGGACGCCGTACGCGCCGCCCTCGAACGTCACGATCGCCGCCGCGGCGTCCTCGACGTCGACGGCGCCCATCGCGACTGCGCCGCCGCCCATCCCCGAACCACCACCGCGGTTGCCGATCGCATCGGCGTCCGGCAATGGACGCTCCGGGTAAGCCGTCGTCGTCAGCCCCTGGACGGTCTTGATCTCGCCGACCAGATAGCGGGCGGTGTCGACGAGGTGGTACCCGGTGTCGATGGCGATGCCACCGCCCGCAAGCGCCTTCTGGAAGCGCCAGAGCAGCGGCACGTCGGGATCGGCCGCGTAGTCAAGCAGAAAGCACGCCCGGAAGCTGCGGATGTCGCCGAGCTCGCCTCGGTCAAGCAGGTTGCGGATCGCGCGAAGCGCGGGCGTCCAGCGATACGCGGCGCCAAGCCCGTGGAACACGCCGGCCTCGCGGCACGCGGCAAGGAGCTCCGCCCCAGCATCCGCGGACGTAGCCAGGGGCTTCTCGCTGACGACATGCTTCCCCGCGGCGACCGCACCGAGCACGACCTCGACGTTGTGGGCCGGCGGGAGGCACGTCACGACGAGGTCGACATCTGGTGCCTCGACAAGCGCCCGCCAGCCCGACTCCACCCGCCTATAGCCGTGGCGGTCGGCGAGGCGCGTGGCCAGACGCTCGTTGATGTCGGCGACGGCGACGAGTCGCGGCCGGATCGGCAGATCTGGATAGAGCGGCCCGAGCATCGACAGCGCGAGGCTGTGCGCGCCCGCCATCGTCCCCGCGCCGACCATGCCGATGCCGAGTTGGCGGGCAGCGCTCACGCTGGGATCCCGGCCCCGCCGACCGACGCGGTCATCTCGTCGATCATCACGCGACGCTTCTCGGTCGCGGCGGTGATGATCGCGTCGCACAGGACCGCCGCCTGGAAGCCGTCCTCGAAGCTCGCCTGCTCCGGCGACAGCGGCCGGTCATCGATCACGGCCGTCAGGAAGTCCCGCCATTCGTGCGCGAAGCTGTGCTCCCAGCCGATCGTGTGCCCGGGCGGCCACCACATATCCATGAACGGATGGTCGGGCTGGCTCACCAGGACGTCGCGGAACCCGCCGGTCCGGTCGGTCTCGTCGTCGGCGTAGAAGACATGCAGGCGGTTGAGGTCCTCCATGTCCCACCACAGCGAGCCCTCGGTCCCGTTGAACTCGATCGCCTGCCGGCCCTTCCAGCCCCATGCGACGCGTGACGCCTCGAGCGACGCGATGCCACCGCCACGCAGGTCGACCGCCGCGACGTAGGCGTCCTCCAGATCGACCCCGATGTCCGCCGGCGTCAGCTTGGCCGCGGTCGCCTGGACGGCCTCCGCCTCGTTCCCCAGATAGCGCAGGAAATCGATGATGTGGGCGTAGTCGGTGATGGCCCGCGAGACATTCGGCTTGCGGCTCGGGACCACGCCCGCCGCGTGGTCCTGGAGGTAGACGGCGCGGAACTGGAGGCAGCGGCCGAGCCTGCCGCTATCGACGATCTCGCGCGCCAGCCGCATGGCGGGCATGTAGCGGTAGTTGAAGCCGGTCGCCGCGTGGACGCCGGCCCGCCGCGCCGCGTCGAGCATCGCGGCCGCCTCGAACCGGTCGCGGCCGAGCGGCTTCTCGCACAGCACGGGCTTGCCGAGGGCAAGCGCCGCCTGGGTCGTCTCCCGATGCGCCGTCTCGCCGAGGAGCACCGCGACCACATCGACCTCGGGGTCGTCGACGACCTCGCGCCAGTCGGCCGTGAAGCGCTCGATCCCGAGATCGTGGGCCATCGCCGCACCCCGCTCCGGGTTGCGGGCTGCGAGCATCGTCATCCGGATCGGTCGACCGAGCGGGGTGACGTGGTTGAGCGTGTGGAGAGCGTGCGCGTGGGCGCGGGTGATCCAGCCAGCGCCGAGCAGCCCGATCCGGATGGGATCTCCCATCGGGCGGTCAGGCCGGCACGGCCGGCGGGGCGGCCGCCGACCCGAGGAATCGTTCGGGATCGGCGATGACGTCGCGGATCGTCTCCGCATACCACTCGATCAACTCGGGCGGCTGGACGAAGATCGGGTAGCGCGCCTCGCAGATGACCAATGATGAATCGAGCATCGCCATCGCCTCAGGGTAGTCGGCGAGGTCGTACCCGCCGCGCTCCTGGAAGACCGGGAACGCCGGCGCGGGCTCGGTATGCCACAGCTCGCACCCGACGCCCGCTGCGAGGAGCGCCTGGCCGAGCGCGTCACGGAAGACCTTCGGCGGGACATGACCGAGACCCATCGCCGACGGGTCGAGTCGGACGCGGTAGTGGTAGTAGGACGACGTCCGGTCGTTCGGCACGTACGGTGGCGTCAGGCCAGGCACGCCGCCGAGCGCCTCATCGAAGATCGACGCGTTCTGTTGGCCGATCGCGATGTATTCCGGGAGCCGCTTGAGTTGCGACCGGGCAAGCGCCGCCGGCATCTCCTGGTGGCGGTAGTTCCAGCCGATCGAATAGCCCGTGTACGGCCGGAAGTTCCAGCCGGTCAGCTTCGCGAGCTCGGGGATGTCCTCCCCGAAGGTCCGGAGCCGGCGCGCACGGGCCAGGATCTCGGGGTCGTCCGCGACGAGCAGACCGCCCTCGCCACCCGACAGGATCTTGCTCGAGTTCAGGCTGTAGCAGCCCACGACCCCGATAGAGCCGACCTGGCGACCGTGGTAGGTCGCACCGTGGGCCTGGCACGCATCCTCGATGACGTGGAGCTCGTGGCGTTCCGCGATGGCCAGGATCTCGTCGAGGTCTGCCGGCATCCCGCCGATGTGGACGGCGATGATCGCTTTCGTGCGCGGGGTGATCCGTTCCTCGATCCGTGCAGGATCCAGGTCGAATGTCCGCGGGTCGATGTCGACGAAGACCGGGACGGCGCCCTGCTGGAGGATCGGCTGCCAGGTGCCGGCGAACGTATAGGACGTGGTGATGACCTCATCGCCCGGCCCGATCCCGAGGGCGTACAGCGCGGCGTGGATCGCCGCCGTCCCCGAGTTGAAGAGGAGGCACGCCGACCGGCCGACGAACGCCGCCCAATCCGTCTCGAGGGCCGTCATCTCCGGTGCGCCGACGCCGCCCAGGACGCCGCGTTCGAGCACGGCCGCCACCGCGGCACGGTCCTCGGGCCGGATGTCCGGCCATCGCCGCTTCAGCCCAGACGGGACGCGGTCAGCCTCGGGAGAGCCCATGACGGAGCCCCTTCACGGTATGGGTCGACGGTCGATCGATCGTAGCGTACGGCGACGCGGCCGATGGGCCGGTCCTAGGGGCGGTCCTACGGGCAGGTCCGGGCCGAGGACCCCCGGCCGAATGGCAGCCTCGGGTCGATCCCCTGCCCCGCCCACGCCTCCCGGACCCAGGCATGCGACGGGTCGTCGGGGGCACGCCACGCACGCTCGCCCGGGCCGGCCATCACGTTCAGGTAGTACAGGTCGTACCCGGGTGCCGCCATCGCCGGCCCGTGCCAGCCGTGTGGCACGAGCACGGTGTCCCCGGTCGCGACCGTGGTCAGCAGGTCGATCGGGCGATCGGGCGTCCCGTAGATGTGCTGGTAGGCCAGGCCAGGCCCGCTCGGCCCGTCGGCCACGATGTAGTGGTAGACCTCCTCGAGCTCGGTCTCATCCGGACGGACCTCGTCGTGCTTGTGCGGCGGGTAGGAGCCCCAGTTGCCGCCCGGCGTGAGGACCTCGACCGCGATCAGCCGGTCGGCCTCGAACGCGTGGGCCGCCCCGAAGTTGCGGACCTCCCGCGAGCAGGCGCCGCCGCCACGCAGCTCGACGGCCACGTCCGTCGCCGCGATATAGCGCAACGGGAACCGATGCTCCGCCCTGGCCGCCGCGACCGCAAATCGCCCGCCAGCCTCACTGGCGACCGAGACGGTCGTCCCCGGAGGCACATACAGGCAGTCACTCGGCCCGGCCCAAACGCTGGCTCGACCCTCGAGGGCGTGCGACTCGCCGTCCGCGGTCACATCGAAGCTGCCCGCCAACGGCAGGACGATGACCTCGTCGTCGGCGGTGTCGAATGCCAGCGATGCTCCGGCCGCCAAGGTCGCCGCGCGCATCCCGCTGAACCGCCATCCTGCGGTCTCGGGCGTCAGTACGACCGACCAGCCGCCCTCGGCGAGCGATCCCGCCGGCCGGTACAGCGAGGTGGCGCCCTCGGTCACGCCCGCTTGAGGTCGGGGTTCGGGATCAGCGCGTCGGTCACCTGGTGGAGCAGCTCGTGGTACGAGCCGATGAACGCCCGCAGCGTCCTGGCGCTGGGACCGAACTCGTCGAATTGATCGGGCGTCAGCCCATCGGGCTCATAGCCACGTACGAAGTCCGGGAAGTGCCGTCGCAGGTCGTCGATGATGTCCGGACCGACCGGGTCGTCCATGCGTGGACGGATCTCCACGTCCGAGGCATTGAAACGTCGCTGCCAGGCGGCGGGCATCGTGATGATCACGTCACCGCCGATCAGCTCGGACCAGTGGAGGTGATGGCGGATCGCGGCGGCCAGCGGACGGGCACGCAGGCCGCGCGCCCGGAACTCAGTGACGGTCCGCTTGAACACCGCGACACCGGACCAGGGGAAGGAACTCGGGTCGGAGATGATCCCGTCGCGTTCGGCCTGGACGCGCAGCCAGTCCTCGAGCCGGCCCATCATCACGGTGATCACCGGGCCCATGTCGTCGACCGGCAGACCCTCGGCCTCGCGCCGTCGGAGACCGCGCTCTACGGCTTCGCCCGCGGCCAGCGCCTGGGCGACCGAGAACGACACCGTCGCGTTGACGCTCACGCCGCGGTAGGTCGCCTCCTCCATCACCCGCACCCCGACCGATGTCGACGGGAACTTGACGATGATGTTCGGGGCGAGACTCGCGAACTGCTGGCCCTGGGCGAGCATCCGATCGAACGAGCGGAACAGCGTCGGGTCGGTCTGCATCGAAAGGCGGCCCTGGCGACCGCCGGTCGCCTCGAAGGCCGGCCGGAGCAGCGGCGCGGCGCGGAGCGACATCTCCTCGACGATGGCCCACGCCAGGTCGATCTCGGTGGCGTCGGCACGCTCGGTCGCCAGGGCGCGGACCCGGTCGCGCCAGTAGGCCGGTTCGGCCTTCCATACGTCGGCGACGATGGTCGGGTTGGCCGTGGCGCCCACTGCGCCGTAGGAGATCGCGTACTCGAGCTCTTGCACGGAACACGAGTCGTTCCAGACGTCCGTGGCAGTCGTCGCGATGGTCCGACCGAGCGGCGAATCCGCCAGCGGAAGCGCCGTCGAGCGGGGCGTCGTCTCCGTCGCGCTTCCCACCAGCATCCTCCTGCAAGCCGCATTGACACCAGTCCGCGGCCACGATACCGTCCGACCGGTCTCTGAGGGTAATCGATTACGCGGGATGCGCAAGGAGGCCCGTTGCCCGTCACGCCCGCGGTCGCCCACGATACGCCACTGCGCCGCGATACCATCGCGCTAGCGCACGAGCATGAGGGGGCCGGTCGAGGAGGATCGATGACCGTCACGGTCGATCGCGACGCGCGCACGGGTCTGCGCCGGGCTTCCGATGCCCTTCCCCGTGCCTCGATCGGGACCGTGCCGATCCTCTGGTACAACGCCGCGGACGGTGGCGGCTGGGATGCGGCCAGGCTCCTCGATGAGATCGCCCGGCTCGGGTTCCAGGGGACGCAGCTGGGCCGCGACTTCCCCGCCGGTCCCGCGCTTCACGACGACCTCGCGCGTCGCCATCTCCGGCTCGCCGAGGTCTGCGTCCCGCTGCCCGCGACGCCCGACGGTCCGACCAACGACGCCATGGATGTCGCGAGAGCGTGCCTCACCCGACTGCTCGAGGCGCGTGGTGACGTGCTCTGCGTCGCCATCGACGGGTCCGCCGATCGCGATGCCGCCGCCGGTCGGGCCGACGAGCCCGGGACGCCTGGCCTCAACGAGGCGGGATGGGTTGCCCTGGTCGACCTCCTCCATGCCATCGCCGAGGAAGCGGCAGCTCTTGGACATCGCACCGTGTTCCATCCGCATGCCGCCACCTACATCGAGACCCTCGACGAGATCGACCGATTGCTCGGGGCGACCGATCCCGACCGGATCGGCATCTGCCTCGATACAGGCCACCACCTCGTCGCGGGTGGGGACCCGGTCGCCGCCCTCCGCACGATTGGGGAGCGCGTCCGCCACGTCCACCTCAAGGACGTCGACCCGGTGGTGCTTGCCGGCCTCAAGGACGGGGCCTATGCGGGGATGGCCGACGCCGTCCGGCACGGGCTGTTCACGGAACTGGGCGCGGGCGTCCTCGACCTCGACGGCGTCCTCACTACGCTCGCCGTCCGCGATTACGACGGCTGGCTTATGGTCGAGCAGGACGCGAGCCTCGGTTCGCCGTCCGAGGCTGCGGCAGTCGGTCGGCGTGCCCTGGCGGCCTCGCTCCGGCGTCTTGGCAAGGGCCGCGCGCAACGGAGCGTCGCATGAAGGTCGCGCTGCTCGGAGCCGGCCGCATCGGCAGGCTGCACGCACGACTGCTGCGCGACACGGACGGCATCGATGCCGTAGTGCTCGGCGACGTGGACGCCGAACGTGCCGCCGAGCTCGCCAGAGAAGCAGGCATCGAAGCGGCCCCGTCGATCGATGCGGCGTTCGACGCGGCAGAAGCGGTCGTGATCGCCGCCGCGACCATCGCCCATCCGGAGCTCATCCGCGAGGCGATCCGGCGCGGGATCCCGGCCTTCTGCGAGAAGCCGCTCGCCGGAAACCTCCAGGACACGATCGCGATCGCCGCCGAGATCGAGAGTTCGGGGATCCCGTTCCAGCTCGGGTTCCAGCGCCGCTTCGACGCGGGCTATCGCGAGGCGCATCGGCGCATCCACGACGGCACACTGGGCACGCTGTACGCCGTCCGCCTGGCCGGCCACGACCCGGCGCCGCCACACGAGGCGTACATCGCCCAGTCGGGCGGGCTGTTCCGGGACTTCTCTGTCCACGACTTCGACATCCTCCGCTACATGACCGGCTGCGAGGTCGAGGAGGTCTACGCCGCTGGCGGCGTCCGCGGCTTCCCGGTCTTCGCGAAGTACGACGACGTCGATACGGCCGTGCTGACGCTTCGCCTCGTGGACGGCCCGTTCACGGCGATGACGGTGTCCCGCCACGACCCGCTCGGGTACGACGTCCGTGCCGAGGTCTTCGGGTCCGAGGGCAGCATCGCCGTCGGGCTCGGTCCGCAGACGCCGATCCTTTCCGTCGAGCCGGGCGTACCGCCACCGGCCGGCCCGGCCTGGCCCGATTTCCTCGTTCGCTTCGAATCGGCCTACGCGGCCGAGCTCGCCGCCTTCGTCGCGGTCGCCCGCGGCGATGCTTCGAGTCCCTGCACGGCCCACGACGGCGTCGCATCCCTGCGCATCGCCGAAGCGGCCGATCGTTCGCTCCACGAACACCGACCAGTGTCGCTCGCGGAGATCCCCGGCTAGGGGCGGGCTGCGGTCCGCTCCCGGGACGACCGGGATGAGAGGAGGTGTCCATGGCGGCCTCAGCGGCCGCGAACCCAGATCCGGCCCAAGCCTCCACCCGACGGGTGGATGACATCGGGACCGCGGCACCAGTCGCGGCACGGGAACTACGGAGGAGAACGAACGGTATGACTCTGCGGAGCAAGGTCCTCGTCGCGCTCGCGGGCGCGGCGCTCGTCGTCGGCGCCTGTTCGACCGGTACCCCGACCGGGTCCGGTGCGACCGGCGGTCGCAGCGGCCCCGACGGCGCGCTCGTCAAGCGCAGCGATATCAAGATCGAGATCGTCACCCACGGCCAGGCCCAGGACGGCTTCTGGGGCGTCGTCCGCAACGGTGTCAAGGCCGGCGCGTCCGACATGGGCGTGACGGCGAACTACAGCGCCCCTGGCGCCGAGAGCGACATGCCCGGCATGGTCTCGCTCATCGACGCGGCGGTCGCCAAGAAGCCGACCGGGCTGGTCGTGTCGATCCCGAACCCGGATGCTCTCGGGCCGGCCATCAAGAAGGCCATCGATGCAGGTATCCCGGTCGTGTCGATGAACTCTGGCTCGGACGTGTTCAAGGATCTCGGCATCAAAGCGCATGTCGGCCAGACCGAGTTCCAGGCAGGTCTGGGCGCCGGGCAGCGCTTCAAGGATGCCGGCGTCAAGAATCCGCGGTGCTTCAACCAGGAAGTGGGCAACCAGGCACTGACACTGCGCTGCAACGGCTTCTTCGAGGGTCTTGGGATCGAGGCCAGCGACGACAAGATCCTGACCGGCAGCATCTCGGATCCGGCCGCCATGCAGGCGACCATCGCCGCGGCGCTCCAGTCAGACGCGACCATCGACGGGATCTTGACGCTCGGCCCGTCGGTCGCCAAGCCGGCGCTCGACGCCGTCGCCGCGTCCGGCAAGACCGTCCATCTCGCGACGTTCGACCTCAGCGCGGACGTGTTGACGGCCATCAAGGACGGGAAGATGGACTTCGCCATCGATCAGCAGCAGTTCCTGCAGGGGTACCTGCCGATCGTCATCCTCACGAACTACGCAGAGACCAGGAACCTGCCGACCGGTGACGGGACGGGTCTGATCATGACCGGTCCAGGGTTCGTGACGCAGGCCGACGCGGCGGACGTCATCGCACTCGCCGCGAAGGGCCTCCGCTAGATCCCTAACTCGCGCGCCGGCACCGCCGGCGCACTGGGGGACCGGCGCCCGCCGGTCCCCCACCACCACATCGGAGGAGACGGGATGGCGAGCACAACGACGGCGGCCCCGCGCGCTCCGGGGTCCGACCGACTCCGGCAACTCTCGCTCACCCAGCGCATCCTCGCCCGCCCCGCGGCCGGCGCCCTGATCATCGTCGTATTCGTCTGGGTCGTCTTTGCCGCGCTCTCGCTCGCGCGGGGCAACGCTGCGTTCCTCGGTCTGGCCGGGACCCTGAACTACCTCGACGTGGCCGCCCAGATCGGGGTCATCGCCACGTCCGTCGCGTTGTTGATGATCGCCGGGGAGTTCGACCTGTCGATCGGGTCGATGGTCGGGTTCGCGGGGATCGTCATGGCGATCCTCGCCACGATCGCCCAGCTTCCGCTCTGGCTGTCGATCATCCTCGGCATGGTCATCACGACCTTCCTCGGCGTGATCAACGGGTACATCGTCGTCCGAACGGGCCTCCCATCGTTCATCGTGACGTTGGCCACGCTGTTCATCATCCGCGGCGCCTCGTCGGTGCTCACCTCGAGCGTGAGTCCGATCACCTACATCCCGCTCGATCCGACGATGGTGCGCAACGACCCGCTTGGGGCACTGTTCGGGTTCAGCCTACCCATCTCGAATCCGGACGGCAGCACGACCAGCGTGCAGGTATCGATCTTCGTCTGGGTCCTCATCGCGCTCATCGGCATCTACGTCCTGGGCAGGACCCGGTTCGGCAACTGGATCGCCGGCGTCGGCGGGTCCGGCGCGGCCGCCCGCAACCTTGGCGTGCCGGTGGCGCGGGTGAAGATCACGTTGTTCGCGATGACCGCCCTGTCCGCGTCGATTCTGGCGGCCATCCAGACGACGCGGTTCACCTCCGCGGACATTCTGCGTGGAACGGGCTACGAGCTCGACGCCATCACGACCGCCGTCATCGGCGGTTCGCTCCTGACCGGCGGCTATGGCTCCGTGGCAGGGACCGCGCTCGGTGCACTCGCGTTGGGGATGGCCCGCCAGGGCATCGTCTTCGCGGACATCAATGCCGACTGGTACAAGATCGCGATCGGCACCCTGCTGCTCGTGGCGGTCGTGTTGAACGGCTGGATCCGGCGCCGGTTCGCCGGGCTGACGTAGGAGGGCGGACCAGTGGATGCCACACCCTTGACCGACGCCCTCATGGATCGGACGCCGGCGATCGCCGAAGCCGATGTCCCGCCGCTCCTCGAGGCCCGCGACGTGTCGAAGTACTTCGGGGCGGTCGTCGCCCTGGAGGGCGTGTCGCTGACGGTCCGCGCGGGCCAGGTTACCTGCCTGCTCGGCGACAACGGCGCCGGCAAGTCGACGCTCATCAAGACCCTGTCGGGTGTCTATCGCCCGGACAAGGGCTCGCTGGCTGTGGACGGCCAGCCGGTCGAGTTCGGCTCGCCACGCGACGCCCTCGACGCGGGCATCGCGACCGTCTACCAGGACCTGTCGGTGATGCCGCTCATGAGCGTGACCCGCAACTTCTTCCTCGGCAACGAGCCGACGGTCGGCGTCGGGCCGTTCAAGCGGTTCGACCTGCCCAAGGCGGCCGGCATCGCCCGAGAGGAGATGAAGCGCATCGGCATCGACGTCCGCGATACCGACCAGGCGGTCGGCACCCTATCGGGCGGCGAGCGCCAGACGCTGGCCATCGCCCGCGCTGAATACTTCGGCGCGCGGGTGCTGATCCTCGACGAGCCCACCTCGGCGCTCGGCGTGAAGCAGTCGGCCATCGTGCTGCGGCACATCATCGCAGCCCGCAACCGCGGCCTCGGCGTGATCTTCATCACCCACAACGTGTCGCATGCGCTCCCGATCGGCGACACTTTCACCATCCTTTCGCGTGGGCGGACCGGTGGCCAGTTCGATCGGGGCGGAGGTCGACGAGGCCCAGCTGCACAGCCAGATGGGCGGCGGCGACGAGCTCCACGAGCTGACCCGAGAGCTCGAGGCCCTGGCGCGGCCCGACCGGCGCCGCCCGCCCCGGGCGAGTGCACCAGCCCCGCGCCGGCGCATCGGGCTCCGCGCCACGGCGCCGCCCGACCAGCCGGTGAGTCACTGACGGGCCATCCGGTCGGCGGACGCGAGCGGCGCTGACGAAACGACGATGACGGCCACCATCGCCGACGTCGCGGCGAAAGCCGGCGTGTCGACCGCGACGGTCAGCCGCGTGCTGGCCGGCGTCGGTCAGGCACGACCGGAGACGCAGGCACGCGTCCTCAAGGCGGCACGCGAGCTCGACTACCGGCCGTCGGAGGTCGCCCGCTCACTCAAGCGGCGGTCGACCCAGACGCTCGGCCTGATCATCACGGACATCGAGAACCCGTATTTCCCGCAGCTGGTGCGGTCGGTCGAGGACGCGGCGCGAGCCGCCGGCTACTCGGTCCTGCTGTGCAACGCCGCCGATGACCCGGAGCGGGAGGCGTTCGTATCTCGACCTGCTCGTCGAGCGGCGCGTCGACGGACTGGTCATCGCCGCGAGCAGTCTTGGCGCACGACACGGCGACTGGCTGACCGCGCCACCGATCCCGGTCGTGCTCGTCAACACCGCCGCGCCCGGAGGCGGACGTTCCGACGATCATGTCGGACAACGAGGGCGGCGGCCGCATGGTCGCGGAGCACCTGCTCGGCCTGGGCCATCGGCGGTTCGGGTACCTCATGCCGCCGCCCCGGAACGTCGACGCGCCGGATCGACTGGCCGGCGTGCGCAGGGCGCTGCGCGAAGCCGGTATCGGACCTGATGCCCTGCAGATCGCCCGTGGCGAAGCACTCGTGTGGGGCGGTGAGGTGGCCGCCGACGAGCTCCTCGACCGTGTCGCCGGAGACGACGGCATTCATCGCCTACAACGACCTGATGGCGATCGGCGCGTTGCGGGCGCTTCGACGCCGCGGTCGTCGCGTGCCAGCAGACGCGAGCGTCGCCGGATTCGACGACGTCGCCCTGGCGGCATACGTCGATCCGCCGCTCACGACGATCGCGCAGCGGACCGAGGAGATGGGCCGCTGGGCGGTCGCGCGACTGGTCGGTGAGGACGGCCTCGGGCCGTCGTCCGTCCTGCTGCCCGTCGACCTCCAGATCCGCGAGTCGACGGGACCGGCGCCCGCCTGACGGGCCGCGCCGCCCGCCTGACGGCACCGTCTCCCGCAGACCTACTGGCGCGGGTCTTCCACGCCGACCTGGGCGGTGAGGCTCGGGACGACGGCTCGACGGACGCGCTCGCGTGCACGCCGGATGAGGACCGCCGTCCGATCCGGGACACCATCGAGACCGACGTCCTCGACCGCGAGCGAGCCCGCGGCCGCCGCGAAGCGGAGGGCGCGGGCCAGCGAGCGGCCCGGCGAGCCGGCCACGCTCGGTCGGACGAGGACGGCCAGCAGCGCGGCAAGGAACGTGTCCCCCGCCCCGGTCGGGTCGACCTCACGTTCGGTGGGGGTCGGCAGATAGCGCAGGACCTCGACGGGGCCGTCGTCACCGGTCGTGACGAGGAGCCCACCGTGCCCACCCTGGGTGACGAGCAGCCGAGCGCCGAGATGCAGGAACCGGCGAGGTCGCCGAGCGACGTGTCGCGCGCGACGTCGAGGTGGCTGAGACCGACCAGGTCGGCCCGCCGCAGCACCGCCCGGTCGCTCGGCGCCGTGCGCTGGACGTCCCCGCCCGGCGACCATCCGTCGGAGCATGCCCTGCCACGCGACGCCGACGATCGCGTCCGAGGGGATCACGTCGACCCAGTCGTCGGGAACCTCGTCGGCGACCGGCACCAGCGACCACGACCGGCTGGCCAGCCAGCTCGAGGGCAAGGCCACCGGGCGGACCGGGACACCGGCCGCCATCGACACCTGGCGACGGCCTTGCGGTGTCTCGATGTTGTGGAAGATCGGCCCCTCGGTGAGATCGACAGCGAGGACGTCGACGCCGGCGTCCCGCATCGCGTCGAGTTCGTGGGCGGTCGACGCCTCCCGATCGACGCCCACGACGGCCGCGGTCCGGAGCCCGAGCCGGGCCGTCGTCAACGCCGCGTAGGTGACTCCGCCACCGAGCCGCCAGCCGCGGGGATCGTCCGGCGCGATGTCACGGGCGGCCGAACCGACGTGGACGACCTCGACGCGGGGTGGCGGCATCGGACCTCCAGGATCGTGTGACGGGGCGGCCGGGTTCGCCGGGTTCTCGTACGGTGCGGCGTATACTGCCGCACCCATCAACCATCGACGAGGCGCTCCGTGTTCTTCTACGAACTCCATGAAGGCGACGACGAGGTCTATTCCGACGTGCTCGTCGTCAGCGAATCGGAGTGGGAGCCACAGGAGTTCTTCGACCTCGTGCAGCGGATCCGCAACGATGTCCAGCATGGCTACGAGCAGGACAGCCTGATCGAGGCGATCGCTGCCGTCCTGGAGCGCGACTACGGCTTCATCCACGTCAGCGACGACCGGCTGGCCGCCGCGGTCAACGTGTCGACCCAGGATGGCGACAATTTCCTGGCCGACCTCGAGGCGGAGATGGACGACGAGGATGATGACGACGACGAGGACAAGGACGAACCGCTCAAGGGGGACTTCCGGACGATCCTGGCCGATTTCGATCCGGACCTCGGCCGCCAGAATTAGTCGAGCGCCTCGCGCCGATCAGCGGCTGAAGAGGATCTCCAGCACGTCGCCGTCCTTCACCCGGTAGGTCTTCCCCTCGGAGCGTAGACGTCCAGCCTTCTTCGCCTCCGCCATCGATCCGAGGCTGAGCAGGTCCTCGTACGCGACCGTCTCGGCCCGGATGAAGCCCTTGGCGAGGTCGGTGTGGATGGCGCCGGCGGCATCGACCGCCGTGGACCCGTCCTGGATCGGCCAGGCGCGCACCTCATCCGGCCCGGCGGTCAGGAACGACACGAGCCCGAGCAGTCGATACGAAAGGGCGATCACGCGATCGAGGCTCGACTCGGTGATGCCGAGCTCCTCCATGAACACCGCCGCCTCGTCGGGCTCGAGCTCCCCGAGCTCCATCTCGATCTTCGCCGAGAGCGCGTCGACCAGGGCGTGCTGATGCGGGTACGCGTCCACCATCTGCTCCACGGCTGCCGGTGCGCTGGCGAGATCGCCCTCGCCGACGTTGAGCAGGACGAGCACGGGTTTCTCGGTCAGGAACCGGAAGCCGCGGATGGCCTTGGCGTCATCGCTGTCGAGGCCGAGATCGCGGATCGGCGAGCCCGCCTGGAGGCCCTCGTGGATCCGCTGCACGACGACCTCCTCGCGCTCGGCCGCCTCGCGCTCGGCCTGCGTCCCGTGCCGCCCGCTGGTCCTGAGGCGCTCGAGCCGGCGCTCGGCCATGGCCAGGTCGGCGAGGGTGAACTCGAGGTCGAGCTGTTCGAGGTCGCGCGTCGGGATCGACCGACCCAGCCGGATGCGGATGTGCCGGATCGTCGAATGCCCGCACGACGTGGAGGAGCGCGTCGGACTCCCGGAGGCGGGCCAGCTGGTCGGCGGGAAGCTCCTCGGTGCCGACCCGGCCCTCGCTCGAGGCGGGAGGCGCCGGCAGATCCACGTACGTCACGTCGGCCTGCACGATCTTCTTGGGCTTGAAGATCTCCGCGAGGCGATCGAGCCGCGCGTCGGGGACCTTGACCACGCCGACGTTGAGCGTGACGCCGCCGTAGCCGCCTGTCTCGGCGTGTCCACGGGTCAGCGTGTTGAAGACGGTCGTCTTGCCGCTCCCGGCAAGCCCGACGATCGCGATCTGCACGTCAGTAGCCGGCGGCCGGATCGACGACGTTGAGCAGCGGTTCGCCGGCCGCGAAGCGGCGCAGGTTGTCGCAGAACAGCTCCACGCTGCGGTCCAGCACCCGGCCACTCGACCACGCGGTGTGCGGCGTGACGATGACGTTGGGCAGCTCGTAGAACGACGACAGGGCGGGGAGCGGCTCTTCCCTGAACGTGTCGAGCACGGCGCCGCCCAACGGCCCGTCACGCAGGGCGCGGAGCAGCGCTCGCTCGTCGATCAGCCGACCGCGTGCGACGTTGATGAGCCACGCGCCGCGCTTGACTAGCGCGAGGGTCTCTCCGTTGATCATGTCCTCGGTCTCGGGTGTGAGCGGCGCAGCAAGGACGATGAAGTCCGACTCGCCGAGGAGCTGCGGAAGGGTCTCCGGTCCGCCCACCCGGTCCAGCATCGCCTCACCGAACGAGAGGTCGTCCCCGCCCTCTGTCGGGGCGCCATCGCTTTCCGGCCGGCGACGGACAGCCACGACTCGGCAGCCGAACGCGGTCGCGAGCGCCCCGACGGCCCGGCCGATCGAGCCGAGCCCGACGATCCCTACCGTGACGTCGCGCAGCTCCGCGCCCTCGAGCGGCTGCCACGTCCGCTCGCGCTGCAACTCCAGGAGCTGTGGCAGCCGGCGTGAGACCGCCAGGATCATCATCAGCACGTACTCGGCGATCGGCCGGCTGAACACACCTCGGGCGTTAGTCACGATCAGGCCGCGCTCGCGCGAGGCCGGCGTCAGCGCGCGTTCCACGCCCGATGTCGCCGAGTGGACCCACGCGAGCCGCGGCGCCCGGGTGAGGAGCCGGTCGAAGGCGTCCGAGTTGAGCCAGCCGCGAAGCATCACCTCGACGTCGTCGAGCGGGCCGTCGGCCAGGCCCTCGATCGAGACCGTCACCAGCCGGGCACCTGGGGCCGCGGCGCGGATCTTCTCCAGGTCGTGAGACCGGTAACGCGCCGAGAGGATCGGGCTCAGGGCGACCGCGGTCGGGGCGCCGCCGGGTCCGCTACCCGGTCCGGCGGTCGTCACGGTGTGGCGCCGTCGAGCACCCGCGCGATCCAGCGGTCCGGAGCCTCGATCTCCCCCTCTCGAGGCAGGCTGTCTGGCCCATCCCACAGGCGTCGCAGCGCCTCGGGCCCGCGCGCCGTCGCCACCGCCCGCACGAACGTCTCCCCTTTCTTGTACTGCTCGAGCTTGAGATCCATGCCGGTCAGCCGGAGCATCGCGCGCTCGAACGGGGTACGCCTGGCCCGTCGTTCGTCGAACTTGGCCCGGATCCGTTCCACGTCCGGGACCAGCCCGTGCCCGACCTCGTCCATGACGTAGTCGCTGAAGCCCTCGAGCAGGCTCATGACGGCCTGCGTCTCCCGGAAGAGCGCCTTCTGCTCGTCGCCCATCAGGCGCTCGAGCCAATGCTCCCCACCTCCCTCGCCGCGGAGGGCGCGACCGAGCCCGCGGATCGCCTCCTGGCCCATGCCGCGCACGTCGCGACCGAACAGCGTGAGTTGCCGCTCGAGCCGCGCCGCGAGATACGGCCGGAGCCACGGGTGCGCCTCGAATTCGAAGGCATGGGTCGTCTCGTGCAGCGCGATCCATGTCCGGAATGACTCCAGCGGGACGTTCAGACCCTTCGCGGTCTGGCGGATGTTCTCCTCGACGAAGAGCAGGCGGCCGGGCGCCGCCTCGGCGGACAGGAGCGCGAGGTCGTACTGGCCGAGAACACGCTGGCCCATGAACCCGAGCAGCATGCCCAGCTGACGCGTGGTGATCCATCGATTGGCGAGGGCCATGGCTGCGACCGTGAACCCGCCACCGGCCGGGACGACCTGGTCGAGCAGGTCGTGCTCGAGCTTGCCGATCAGCGACGCGAACGACGCCGTATTGGCGCGCACCCAGCCGGCCCGGTCGACGACGCCGGAACGCTCCACGACACCCGGCAGCTCGGTCTCGAGCGCGGCGGACAGGGCGGGCACGATGCGAGCCATCGCAGCCGCGTAATCCGCCTCGCTGGCGCGCAGCTCGTCTGGGCTGAGCGCTCCCGGCGCACCGTGCAGCTTGCCGATGGCGAGGCGCTCGACGGTCGCCCAGTCGACCAGTCCCTCGCGGGCTCGTCGCTCGAGCTGCCGACCGACGACGGTCGCCGCGGCCCCGAGAGCCGACCCGATGATGATGCCCGCCTGCCAGGCGCGGTCGTCACGCCAGGATGCGGAGCGGCGGTCCTTCATCGCGCGAGCGCCCCGAGCTCGACGGGCTGGGCCGACACGAACGAGGAGCCGAACAGCCGGCCCGCGACGGCCTCGAAGCGGGTCGGGTCGCCGGTCGTCAACTGGACGTGCACGGGAGCGTTGCCCCCGGGAGTCCCGTCGCGGGACCCCTCGGGCGCCTCGAGACCGTTGACGCTCAGGAGCTCGACCAGCGCGGACGCCGTCGCGGTCGCCGAATCGACGATCGCGACCCCCTCCCCGACCAGGGACTCGAGGACCGGCCGAAGCAGCGGGTAGTGCGTGCAGCCGAGGAGCAGCGTGTCGATCGTGGCGCCCTCCGGGCGCGGGAAGATCGACTCGCCGTCGCCATCGCGCTCGCCGATGAGCGGCGCAAGCGACTCCGCCACCGTGGCGTGCGCGACGGGGCCGCTCAGATCCCCGGCCTCGACCATCGGCACGAGGGCGGGTGTCGCGTGCTCGTAGACCTCGATCGCCGGGTTCTCGTCCTTGATCGCATTGAAGTACGCGTGCGAGCGGATCGTCGCCGGCGTGGCGATCACCCCGACCCGCCGGTTGCGCGTCGCGAGGGTCGCCGCAGCCGCCCCGGGGCGGATGACCCCGAGCACGGGCAGGTCGTAGCGTCGCCGGAAGGCCGCCAGCCCGACCGCGGTCGACGTGTTGCAGGCCACGACCAGCGCCTTGACATCGCGCTCGACGAGCGCGTCGAGCGACTGCGTCGAGAACGCGAGGACCTCATCGTCCGGCCGGGTGCCGTACGGCGCCCGATCGTTATCACCGAGGTAGATGGTGGGCTCGAGCGGCGTCCGCCGGATGATCTCGCGCAGGACCGTCAGCCCGCCGACCCCAGAGTCGAAGACACCGATCGGTCTTGGGTCGGCCACAGGGCTCCTAGCGGCGCCCCGCGGCGGCCGGGACGCGCCCCGCGCCGATGAGCTCGGAGGCGACGCGCATCAAGTCCTGGCTGATCGGCGCGGTCGGGTTGGCGAGGATGAAGGGCACGCCCTCGTTGTTCGAGCGGACCACGAGCTGGCCGTCGGACATCACGCGATGCTCGGGTACGCGACCGAGCGCGCGCTGCAGGTCGTCCGGATCGATGCCTCCGGGGCTGTCCGCACGGTTGACGAGATAGCGGACCTTCGTCGCCGGATAGCCGATCGACCGGAACGTGTCAGCCATGGCGATCGTGTTGTGGATGGTCGTCGAGTCGTACGTGACGATCTCGATGATCGTGTCGCTCGCATCGAGGAAGCCGAGGTTGATGTCGTTGATCTGACTCGACATGTCGATGACGATCGCCGAGTACACCCGGCGCAGCAGCGAGAGCACCTTCTCGATGTCACGGGCCGTGATCATCTCGGCCATCTCGATGCGCGGCGGGGCCAGCAGGATGTCGATGCCCGACGGGTCGCGCCACAGGACGTCCGACAGGTCCGATTCGGCGATGCGGTCCGTCGGCAGGTCCAGGATCGATGGGGCGTCGACCGGTACCTTGAGGAGCGCGCGGAGGTCGCCGAACTGGACGCTCCCGTCGATGAGGACAGTCTTCTGCTCGAGCTGGGCCATCGCCACGGCGAGGTTGAAGGCGATGGTCGTCTTGCCGACTCCGCCCTTCGGCGCGAAGACCGACGTGGTCCGCGTGACGCCGACGGCGGTGGTCTCGGCGTACTGCTTGCGCACGCCGGCGATCTTGTTCATGAGCTCGAAGCCCGAGAACGGCATCGACAGCACGCCATGGACGCCCTTGTCCGGGTCGACCTCGACCGGGTTCTGCGGCACGGTCAGCACGATCACCGGCACATGCAGGCCGGCCTGATGGACCTGCTCGACGAGCTTCGGGCCCTTGATCCGACCCTGGAGCAGGGCGTCGACCATCACGACGTCGGGACGCAGCTGGGCGATCTGGTCGACGGCTCGGCCGCCGTCGGAGAGCACGTCGAGCAGCTTGACTGCCTGCTGGGCGTTGAGGAGGCCGCGGATGTACTGCGCGACCTGCGGCACGTCTTCGATGATCAGGAGACGCGTCTGGTCGCCACTTGAACCGTTGGACATCGGGCTCGACGATACCATGTGCTAGCGCTCGGACCCGTTCGTGTCCGCGCGCTCGCGCCCCGTGCGCTCACGTTGGGCTCACGCACGCTCGGCGATGAGTACCACCCGCTCGGACCCAGGGCCGATCGGCGTCAGATCGTAGCCGCCGGCCACCAGCTCGACCGTGAGTCCGGCGTCCTCGGCGAAGGCTGTCAGCTCGTCGGGCGAGATGAGCCGCAGCCGGTCCTGGCGGATCCAGCGGCGGGGCGCCTCGCCCTGGGTCGCCTCCTCGAACACCGCCGTCAGGACCAGCGTGCCGGTCGTGGCGTCATGGATGGCTGACCCGCTCTTCGTCACGAGCCCGCCGGTCGAGGGGTCCTCGCGGATCCATTCATGGAAGATCCGACCGTCGAAGCGGGCAAGGTCGTCGGCATCGGGAAGCCACGCATCGACGGCCGCGATGCCTCCCGGCCGGAGGTGGTCGGCGAGCACACGGATCGCCGCTCGTTGCTCGGCGCGGCTGGCCAGCAGCATGATCGAGTTCAGCGCGATGAAGGCGAGCGCATGCCGCGGCGGGTCCGGCACGGGCATGGCCAGGAGATCCGCCTCGACGAACTCCAGGCGGGCGTCGTCGATGTTCTCGTCGGTTGCGCGCTGCCGCGCGCGGGCGATCATGGCTGCGTCTAGGTCGACTGCCGTGACGACGTGACCGGCGCCGGCCAGCGGGATGGCCAGGCGGCCGGTCCCGGCCGCCAGCTCCAGGATCGGCCCATCGGCGCGGTCGGCGAGCGCCCTGTACAGGTCGAGGTCGCCGGGGTCCTCGCGTAGGTCGAGGTCGTACAGCCGTGCCAGCTCGCGGGCAGTGGCCGGATCGGGAGGCTCGATCACGCGATGGTCGGCTCCCAGCGCACGCGCGTGCCCGAGGCCTTGCGCACCGCGAGGGCGCTGATGGCTTCGAGTGCCGCACGGTTCGCCGCCATCGCGGTCGTCTCGGCATGGTCGTACGGCGGCGAGACTTCCACGACGTCCATGCCGGCGAGTTCCACGGCGCCGACGATCTGCCGGATCGCCCGCAGTACCTCGCGGGTCAGCATCCCGCCCGGTTCCGGCGTCCCGGTCCCGGGCGCCATGCCCGGGTCGATGACGTCGATGTCGAGGCTCAGGTAGATGTAGTCGGGGCCGTCGAGGGCCTCGTCGATCGCCTGGGCGATCACCGCCTCCGCTCCGCGCTCCTCGATCTCGCGCATGAAGTGGTAGCGCAGGCCTTGGGCCTTCATCCATTCGAATGACTCGACCGGAGGCCAGTAGCCGCGCAGGCCCACCTGCACGAAGTTCCGGCCGGCGACCGCGCCCGACTCGACGAGCCGGCGCATCGGCGTGCCGTGGCCGGCCAGCACGCCCCAATCGTCGTTCGCGGTGTCGGCGTGGGCGTCGAAGTGGACGATGCCGATGCTGCCGGGTCGCCTGATCTCGGCGACCGCGGTGGCCGACGGCCACGTGATCGAGTGATCGCCACCGAGCACGATCGGGATCGCGCCGGTGCCGGCGACCTCGTGGACCTTGCGATAGATCAGCGCGTGCGCGCGATCGATCCAGGCAGGGACGATGTTCGCGTCACCGGCATCGACGACATCGAGGACCTCGAACGGCTCGATGTCGAGTTGGAGCGAGTTGATCGACCCGGACGTGTACTGGGCCTGCCGGATCGCCCGTGGCCCGAAGCGCGCCCCCGATCGATGGCTGACCGCGTCATCGAAGGGTGCCCCGATGATCGCGACGTCCGGTTTGCGGGCCGCGAGCTCGACCGGATCGGTGATCCACGGCAGCTTCATGAAGCTGGCACTGCCGACGTAGGTCGGCAGGTCGAAGTCGCTGTAGACCTCGAACTCCCGGTCCCAGCCATTGGCAGCCGCAAAGCTGGCATCGGGGTCGTGGGGGCGCTCGGCCACGGGGGTCCTCCCGGAGACGGTAGCGGTCCCGACATGGGCCGCGCGATGGGCGATCCGTCTCGTTCGGGGCGCCGCCGGTTCGCGATCCGGGCGTCCAGCGGGGCGCGCCGGCGCGATGGTACACCCGGCTACGCCGGCTCCCGGACTCGCGGGCTCCCGCTCAACCTCCCGGGTGGCCCGCGATCAGTCCTCCCGGAACGCCGTCCAGGCCGCCTCGACGAGCGTCGGGTCCATGAACAGGTCGACGGCGGTCTGCGCCACGAGCGTTGCCGCCAGCAGGGTCGTCTCATCGGCGCGTGGGGCGACCGCCGCGTCCCGGAAGGCGATCGAATGACCGGGTACGCCCTCCTCGCAGATCGCGAGGTCCGGATGGATGGTCGGGCAGACCCAGCTCACGTTGGCCATGTCGGTGCTGCCGGCATTGGGATCGTCGCCCATGTCCTCGATGCCGTACGCCGTCATGTTCGCCCGGAAGCGCTCGGCGAGCGGCCGGTTGTTGCGCATCGTCGTGGCGCCACCCGAGTAGGTCACGTCGACGGTCGTGCCCGTCGCCAGCGCCGCCGCCTCGGCCATCCGGCTGAACTGGACCTTCATCTCCTCGTAGTAGGCCTGCTCGTCGCTGCGCAGCATGAACCACGCCGAGGTGCGGTCCGGGATGATGTTCGCGGCCGTGCCGCCCTCGGTGATGATCCCGTGCACGCGTGCCGTCGGGCGGAGTTGCTGCCGCCATAAGCCGACCGACGAGAAGAGCTGGATCATCGCGTCGAGCGCGTTCTTGCCCTTCCACGGATCCGACGCGGCATGGGCCTGGAGCCCGTGGAAGACGACCGTCACGTCCTCCGACGCGAGCGCGATGCTCTCGACGTGGCTGCGATCGCAGGGATGGAAGAGCAGCGCGGCGTCCACGCCCTCGAAGAGGCCGTCGTCGATCATGATCTGCTTGCCGCTGCCCCGCTCCTCGGCCGGTGTGCCCAGAAAGACGATCTCGCCACGAAGATCGTCGGTGATCGCCGCCAGCGCGACCGCGGCGCCGACCCCAGAGGCCGCCATCGTGTTGTGGCCGCAGCCGTGACCCAAGCCCGGTAGAGCGTCGTATTCGGCCAAGATCCCTATACGCGGCCCATCACCGCCCTTGCCACCGCGCCGGGTCGCCCGGACCGCCGTCGCGAGGCTGCCGGCCGGGTGCTCGACCTCGAAGCCGTGTCGTCGGAGCGCTTCCGCGATCCACGCGGAGGCGTGGTGCTCCTCGAAGGCAGGTTCCGGATCCGCGTGGATCCGATGCGAGAGGTCGATGATCTCGTCTCGAGCCGCCTCGACGGCTTCGGCGACGCGTTGCTTGACGTCGGTGAACGGCTCGGCGGGGCGGATGGCGGTTCGGTCGGGCACAGGTCCTCCAGGCGTGCATGGCTCGGACCGACTGGGACAGGTCCGACGGCGGATGGTACGGCCGCGCGCCCGTCCGTGCTTATCGTTCGGCCGACAGGGTCGCTTCGGCGACCGCGGCCAGGGCCAAGATGAAGAGAGCGATCGGCAGCTCCAATGCCGACTGCAGCCGCAGCACGATGAAGATCGCCACGATCAAGCCGATCCATCCGCCGCGGCGGGCCGCGCGGATCCAGTCGCCGCGGTAGGCGATCCGGCGATGCCGCGCGAACACGATGAGCCACATGATCGGCGTGAGGGTCAGACCGACGGCGAGCCCGATGAGCGCCGCGCCGATGAACCCGGCGACCGGCTCCGCGACTGGGTCGCGGGTCGTGACGATCAACGCCACGAGGACCCAGACCACGGCCGCAGCCCCGAGCACGGCGAGGTTCATCAACCGGTCGCGGGCTTCCATGACGAGCGAGTCTAGGGTGTGGACTCCCGCCCCTCGCGGCGCTCTCGGGCGCGGGCGGCGCTAGCGGGGGCGAGCGGCGCTCGACGGGCAGATGTCGCGGAAGGGGCAGCGGGTGCAGACCATCGGGTCGGGCGTCGCGTCGAACCGTCCCTGCCGGATGCCAGTTGCGACCTCGGAGATCCGCGCCCGGGCCTTGGCGACGCGCTTCGGGTCGACGTCGACGCGGCCGACGAGGCCCGAGTCGAGGAAGTGGAGCGCGACCTGGTCGGGCAGCCGGCCGGTCATGGCCTCGTAGCCCATCGCGTAGATCTGGAGCTGGAGCGACTCGCGCGCTCGCTGGCGAGCCTTGGCCGGATCGCGCACGTCGGACGTCTTGTAGTCCGTGATCGTCACCCGCTCCCGGCCCATGATCCCGAGGGTCGGCGTGACGACGTCGGCGGTGGGGGCGGGCGCCTCGAGCTCGATAGCGTCGCCGTCCGTGACGGGCTCGATGTCGACCCGGTCCCAGCGGCCGCGGACCCGGTCACCGTCGATATCGAACGCGAACTCCCGCTCGACGTACGTCGGGATGACCGCATCAGGCTGGAGCTGCTCCTCGCGGAACCGCCGGAGCGCCGCTCGCGCGGCCTCGAGCCTCGCCTCCTCGTGCTCGCGACTCACGAACCCCTCGTTCGACCACGCCGAATCGAGGACCTCGTCCAGCTCGGCTTCCGACATGATGTGGCCCCGTGCATGCCGGTGGTGGAAGACCTGGACGACCTTGTGCAGCGCGGAGCCGTAGATCAGCGCGTGGTGCGGCGGCACGGGGATCCGGAGGACGTGAGCGTACTTGTAGCGGAGCGGGCAGCTCAGGTAGGCGTCGACCTGGCCGAAGCTGAGCATCAACGGCTCGTCGCGGCGCGCCGTTCGCGCCGGCACCGGGACGTCGACCGCTGCGAACCGGGCGAGCCGCTCCTCCGCCGTCGGCGTTACCGCGCCGGCCCCCGGCGTGGCATCGGTGGCCGGCAGGTCGAGCGCCTCGAGCACGAACGGTGAGACGCGTCTGGCCCGTGATCCGCCGTAATCGGCCGCGTGGCTGAGGAGCAGTTCGTCCCTGGCGCGGGTCATCGCCACATAAAAGAGCCGCCGTTCCTCGGCGAGCGCCCGCTCTGGCGTCACCGGCTCACCCCGACCGAGCCCGGCTGGTAACGGCAGGGGTTCGCCCCGCCCGTTGCCTGGGAAGCGACCTGCCACGAGCCCGGGCAGGTACACGACCGGGAACTCGAGACCCTTCGCCTTGTGCACCGTCAGCACTGCGACGGCGTCAGCGTCCGGATCGAGGTCGGCGGTCGCCGGATCGTCGCCGGCATCGATGAGGGTCTGCAGGTGCTGGGCGACGAACACGGCACGGTCATCGGCAAGCACCGCCGATTGCGCCCGGATCAAGTCGAAGAACCGAGCGATGTTGCCCAGCCCCTCATCGGCCGCGGTCGTCGCCGTTGCCGCCAGCCGCGAGAGGAGACCGCTGTCGCGGAGGAACGCGTACAGCACCTCGCCGGCCGGCCGCTCGTTGGCCATCGCGGCGAAGCGCCTGACGTCGGCGACCAGGCGATCTATGGCGTGCCTCGTGGCTGGTGCCAGTCGCAGGATGCCCGGCTGATGCTCGAGCTCCTCGAGCACATCCCAGACCGACCGGTTGCGGCGACGTGCCATGTTCACGATGCCCGTCAGGTCCTCGCCGTCGATGCCATAGACCTCGGACGCGGCGAGCCCGTAGACATCGACGCTCGAGTGCGGATCGGCGACGGTCCGCAGGAATGCGAGCAATAGGCGCACCTCGGCGCGGGCATAGAGCCCGGACGACCCGGAGAACCGCCACGGGACCCCGGCCACGTTGAGCGCCCGCAGGATCGAGTCGGCGTGGCCGTTGGCGCGGACCAGCACGGCGTGGTCGCGCGGCGCCGCACCCTCGGCGACGCGTCGACGGATGTCGGCCGCGATCCAGTCGGCTTCCTCGGACCCTGTCGCGAACGCCTCGAGCCGGACCGGCGCGCCGGCGTCTCGGCGCATCGGGCGCAGACGCTTGCCGATGCCGGTCCGCACCTCGAGCCGCTCGGGGTCGTTGAAGCGGACGAGTCGATAGGCAGCGTCGAGGATCGGTCCCAGCGATCGGTAGTTGCGTCGGAGGACGACGGTCCGCGCGCTCGGGTAGCGGTCGTGGAACTCGAGGATGTTCTCGATCGCGGCGCCGCGGAAGGCATAGATCGCCTGGTCGTCGTCACCGACGACGGTGATGTCGCGGTGCGTCTCGGCGAGGGCCGTCACGAGGGCGGCCTGCGCCCGGTTCGTGTCCTGGAACTCGTCGACCAGGATGTAGCGGTAGCGCCCAGCGATCGAGCCGCGGGCGGAGGCCGACTCCCGGATCAGCTGCAAGGCGAGCGAGACCTGATCCCCGAAGTCGATGAAGCCATTGCTCGCGAGCAGGTCCTGGTATCGGGCATAGGCGCGCGCGAGCTCGGCATGTCGCGCGGCCTCCTCGGTCGCCGCCGCGCCAGCCTCGTATGCGACAGATTCGGCGACGGATGCCGCCTCCGCCGCCAGTCGAGCCGCGTGGTCGAGGTAGGTGTCCGGCGTGATGTCCTCGTCCTTGCATCGGCTGAACAGTGTCACGAGCGCGGCGAGGAAACGCGTCGGGTCACCGAGCGGCCGATAGGCGTCGAGCTCGAACTCGAAGAGGTGCTCGCGCAGGAAGATGACGGCCTCGGCGCGCGACAGCACCCGGACGTCCGGCGGCAGCCCGAGCTCCAGGGCGTGCTCCCGGATCAGCCGATCGCCGAACGCGTGGAACGTCGAGATCTGGGTGTCCGTGTAGCCGTATGGCACGAGCTGGTCGACCCGCACCGCCATCTCGTCCGCCGCCTTGTCCGTGAACGTGAGGGCCAGGATCTCGGACGGCTTGGCGCGGCGGGTCGCGATGAGCCAGGCGATGCGCCGGGTGATGACCTGGGTCTTGCCGGTCCCCGCGCCGGCGACGACTAGAAGCGGACCGCCCTCGTGGGTCACCGCGCGCAGCTGGTCCGGATCGAGCCCGCCAAGAAGACCTTCCATCCCCTCGGGAGCCGTGGGACGGGCGATCGCCGGATCCATGACCGGCACGAGGTCGTGCCACGCGGGGATCTGTTCGAGTGGGACCGGACCGCGGCGCCGGGCACGGACCGTCGGGCGCGTCACGAGGAGAGTCTTTGGTGGTGCTGTCGGATCGACGACGGGGGCCATGTGTGGACCATCGTCGACCGCCGTGACACCTAGGCTGTCAGGCCGTGGCCTGCTTGATCGCCGCCGCTTCCTCGTCCGACAGGGCGCCGTCGGATCGACCACCGCGGATCGCCTTTGCGTAGACGCGCGTCCCCGTCCGCGCATGGAGGCTCGACAGCACCCACCCGTTGCCCTCGGCATCGAGCAAGGCGAGCGCGAAGCTCTGGTTGCCGCCGGTGTCCTCGAAGGGATTGAAGCGGACGAGGCCGACCTGCTGGAATGCCCGCACGGCGCCCAATTCGAGACGGTCGGTCCGCGTCCCGAGTCGATCGACCTCGCGGCCGAGCTGGTAGACGCGGTCGAGGTGGACACCGAGCACGTCGCCCAGGTCGCCGTCCTCGCCTCGGGTCAGACCGACGACCCGTTTTCGCAGCTGGTTGAGCTGCCGCGTCAACCACAGCACGAGGACCAGGAGGACGACCACGGCCGCGATGAGCACGATGACGATGGGCCCGATGTTGGCGGCCACGGTCGCGTTCAGATCGATGGCAGGGTCCTCCGACGGGGGTCGGCGCGAGTCTAGCAGCCACTCCTTCACGCCCACGCATCGGCCGGCCTCGCCGGTCGCGGTGCTATCCTCTGCCGCTGGCAGGCGACCACATCGACCACGTCGCCGCCGCTTCCACCGACCTTCTACGGAGGATCACTCGGCAGCATGGCGAAGCGCGTACGCGGCAGTTCGAGCCGCCCTGGCCAGCGGCAGCGGCTGCAGCGGCGCACAGCGCCGTCCCGCCCGACGACCCCGTCCTCGTCGCCATCGTCGCCGTCGGTCTCGCTGACTGCCGCTGAGGAGGCTCGCGCGGCCGAGCTCGAGGCACAGATCATGGCTGCCGAACGCGCCGCCGAGACGAACATCACGCAGGCGAGGGAGCGGTCGCGGCGCCCCGTCGACGCGGAAGTGCGTGTCAGGAGCGGATCGATCGCCGAGCGCGCGAGCCACGAGTACGCCTACGTGCTGCGCGATGTCCGGCGGATCATCCTCATCGGCGGTTCGCTGATCGGTGTGCTCCTGGGGCTGTGGGTCGTCCTCCAGGCGACCGGAGTCGGCCGGATCTGAATCGCTCCGCGGGGATGGCCGCGTAGACTGACCGCCGCGCTACCATCGACCCCATGCCAAGCACGCGACGCCCCGTCGGCGCGCGACCCGAGGCGCTCTTCCAGCCACCGCCTGAGCGCCAGCCACTCGCTGCCAGGATGCGGCCACGGTCGCTCGACGAGTTCGTCGGCCAGGAGCATCTCGTCGGGGAGCGCGGTCCGCTCCGGCGCTCGATCGCGCGGGGTCACCTCGCCTCGCTGCTCCTGTGGGGACCTCCCGGCACCGGCAAGACCAGCCTGGCGCGTTTGCTCGCCGGCGAGATCGGCGCGCAGTTCGCGACGATGTCAGCGGTCATGGCCGGCGTCGCCGACGTCCGCGCGACCATCGCAGAAGCGCAGGATCGGCTCGCCCTGAACGGGACGCGCACGGTCCTCTTCCTCGACGAGATCCATCGATTCAACAAGGCCCAGCAGGACGCCCTTTTGCCCCACGTCGAGGACGGCACGATCACCCTCATCGGCGCGACGACCGAGAACCCGTACTTCGAAGTGAACTCCGCGCTCCTCTCGCGGATGCGGGTGTGGCGGCTCGAGGCGCTCACCGACGACGAGGTAGCCACAGTCGTCCGGCGCGCGCTCGGGGACGCCGATCGGGGCCTCGCCGGCTCGCTCGGGCCGGAGGGCGGCGTCGCCCTCGCGGAGGACGCGTTCGCGCACCTGATCGGTCTGGCCGGCGGCGATGCCCGCTCCGCGCTGAACGTCCTGGAAGGGGCGGCCGCCCTTGCCGAGGCCGAAGGTAACCGCGACAAGGAGGGCCGGGTCACGCCGCGGCTCGAGGACGTCGAGGCGGCCGCTCAGCAGCGCGTCCTCGCCTACGACCGAGCTGGCGACGGCCACTACGACACCGTTTCGGCGTTCATCAAGAGCCTGCGCGGCAACGACCCTGACGGCGCCCTGTACTGGCTCGCGTCGATGGTCGCCGCCGGCGAGGATCCGCGGTTCATCGCCCGACGGCTGATCATCAGCGCGTCGGAGGACGTCGGAAACGCCGATCCGCGGGCGCTCCAGGTCGCGGTCGCGGCGGCCCAGGCGCTCGACCACGTCGGGCTGCCGGAGGCGCAATACGCGCTGGCCCAGGCGACGACCTACATCGCGACCGCGCCGAAGTCGAATCGATCGGGTTCGGCGTATTGGGCGGCGGCGGGCGATGTCGAAGGGCGCGGGTCGTTGGCCGTGCCACTCCATCTGCGGAATGCCCCGCATCGACTGATGCGCCAGCACGGCATCGGGGTCGGCTACCAGTATCCGCACGACTTCGAGGACGCCGACATCGACCAGCAGTACCTGCCCGACGAGCTGAGCGATCGGCGTTATTACCTGCCGACCGACCAGGGTTACGAGGCGACCATCGCGAACCGGATGGAGGCTCGGGCCGAGAGGCGCGCGGCTGGCAAACCCAAGCGCTCGACCCAGCCCAAACCGGAGACTGCGAAGGGTGCCGGCGGCGAGCTCATGCGGACGCGCGAGGCGAACCGCAAGAAACTGGCCGAGACCGAGAAGCAGGACGCGGCCGGCTAGGCAGGCATGGCCGAGGATATCGAGCCGAGCGGCACAGACCGCGATAACGAAATGATCGAGGCTCGCGTTCTCCGTGCCGGCATCTGGCTGGCGATCCTCGCGGTGGCGATCCAGACCGTGGCCCACATCGGCAACATCGTCCTGTTCGGCCGCCACTTCACGCTCCTCAACGTCGACTCGGACGTCAGCCTGTGGGCATGGGCGAGCACGGCGGCCGAAGCCGCCGCGGCGGCGACCGCCGCCTTCCTGGCCGTGATCCCGCCGAGGATCGCGTGGCGGCTCGTGCTCCTCGCGGCGCTGCTCGCGTTCCTGTCAGCCGACGACATCCTCGCCCTCCACGAGCGAATCTCGGTCGAACAGCTCGGACCGATCCCGCACGCGTCGCGGCTCGTCTGGGTCGTCGTTTGGGCACCGATCCTCGGGTTGACCGGTCTGCTGCTGGTCCTCGAAAGCCGAAGCGTTCCCGCCGCGATCGGGCGTGTGCTCATCGCGGGACTCTTGATGCTCGTCGTGGCCGTCGGCATGGAGGCCGCGACACCGGTCCTGTTCGCGCTTGGCTTCGACCACGGCTCGATCCCGTACGAGCTCGAGGCGGCCGTCGAGGAGGGTCTCGAGCTCGCCGGCTTCGTCCTGATCTGGACGGGACTCGCTGCAGCCGTGGTCCATCGGCTTCGGGACCAAGGGCCGCCGTCGTAGGCCGACGCCTCGCGGCCGCCGCGTCGCGAAGGGCGGGCCTGGGCCGTCACACTGACCGTACGCGGCACGGGCCGCGGCAAGGGAGGCCGGCCGTGACGCGATCGCCCGCGGTGATGACCCGTTCGCTGATCGACCGGATCTTCCCGCGCGGCGCTCTGATCCTGTCGTTCCTGAGCTTCGCGTACTTCATCGCCGGCATCGTCCGCAACCGGATCTTCGCGAACACCTACGGCGCTGGACCGGAGCTCGATGCGTACAACGCCGCGTTCCGCATCCCGGAGATCGCGCTCGACGTCCTCGTCGCGGCCGGTCTCACGGCGCCGTTCGTACCGATCTACTCGGCACTGCGCCGCGACGACGAGGGAGCCGCCAACGGTTTCGGCCGCTCGGTCCTGACAGGGGCCGTCCTCGTGATGATCATCGCCGTCGTCCTGATCCTGCTCGCCGCTCCGTGGCTGGCGACGACGATCGGCGCGGGCTTCGATGCCGAGACGCAGGAGCTCTACATCACGCTTCTGCGTATCAACTGTCTGGCCCAGATCCTGTTCGCGGCCTCGATCTGTCTCGGTGAGGTCCTCGTCGCGAACCGTCGGTTCCTCTTCTACGCCCTCGCGCCCATCCTCTACACGGCCGGGATCATCGGCGGGACGTTGGTCGGGAGTGCCACCGACCTCGGGATCGTGGCCACCGCCTGGGGTGCGGTGGCCGGGGCGGTGCTCCACCTCGGCATCCGCGGCATCGGGATCCTGCGGACGAGCTTCCGGCCGTGGCCAGCGTTCCGATTCCGCACCTCGGCGTTCAGGGAGTTCATCCGCCTGATGCTGCCGCGGATGGTCAGCCATCCCATCGAGCCGGCGATCTTCGCGTACTTCACCGCGCTCGCATCGACGATCGTGGTCGGCGGCGTGACCACGGTCAATTTCGCGCTGGACTACCAGGTCGTGCCCGTGAGCCTGATCGGCATCGCCTTCTCACTCGCGGTATTCCCGACGCTCTCGGCGGCCTACGCGGACGGCGATCGCGCGGCTTTCCGAAGCGTCCTCGGGCGGAATGTCGTGACCATCGGCGGTCTGACCGCTCTTGCCGCGATCGCGCTGTTCATCGGCGCGCCGATGCTGGTCGAGGTGCTGCTCGGTGGTGGCGAATTCGGACCGGAGGAGGTGGCGACCACGGCGACGATCGTCGCCGCCTTCGCGCTGTCGGTGCCGTTCGATGCACTGGCGTATCCCCTCTCCCGCGGCCTCTACGCCACGCATGACACGATCCGCCAGGTCGGCGCCTCGTTCGCCGGGTTCGGCGTGGTGATCGGCACGTCGACAGTGCTCGCACCGAGCCTCGGCTTGCTGGCGATCCCGATCGGCTACGCGCTCGGGATGATCGTCAAGGACGCGCTGTTGTCGATGTTCCTGGTCCGGCGCGTGCGAGCGATCGGGCAGTCGACGGCACAAGAGGTCGCTGGGGTTGGCTGAGAGCCAATGGCCGCGCTCAACGAGGCGGTCAGCCGGGGCGCGCCTTTGTCGGGACCACCGTGATGAATAGCCCGTCGCGGTCCGGGTAGTGGCCCTCGGGTCGCTTCCAGGGCAGGAAGTTGTCCTGCAGCTCCCCGAAGGTGGTGAAGAACCCCGGCGGGTTCGACGGGCCCCAGATCGACGAGACGTCGGGGTACCAGGGATCGAGGATGTACGCCCCATCGATCTTCGCGTTGCGGAACATCGCCGGGTCCGAGTCCGCCCGGTAGCCGGTCATCACCCAGGTGTGGGCACCTCGCCAGGCGAGCAGGATAGCCGGTGACTTGGTCTTCTTGATAGCGGCCGCCGCGTCGCGCAGGGCGTACGTCATCGTCTCGAACGCGCGCACCTCGTAGCCGGGGGCGCCGTACGCGTCGAGCGCGAGGGCCATGGCCCCCGGACCCCACTCGCCGTTGTGGCTGTCCGAGTACGCCTCCCACTCGTGCACCCGCCCGGCGATCTCGCGCTGGGTGTCATCGGAGGTGTTCACCCGCCCGAGCGTGGCAAGGACCATCTGGACACCGGCCGGCGCACACCAGTCGACTCGTATCTCGTGGGCGAAGACCTTGTTCGGGGCGCGGACGATGTCGACGTCGACTGGTTTCGGCTTGGGCTTGGGCTTGGGGGTGGGCGTCGGCTCGGGCGTGGGTGAGGCGCTCTCGCCGGGCTTCGGGGTTGCCGGCGTGGCGGTCGGTGGTTCGGTCTCGGGCGGCGGCTCCGTGACCTTGACCGTCGCGACCGTCGGGCGATGGGGTACCGGTCCGGCCATGAACCGCTCGACCCGGTTGACGACGCGCAACCAGATCCCGCCGGCACCGAAGGCGTCCGTGGCGACGGCGATCGCGGTCAGCGAGGTGCCGACGAGGGCGATGCCCACCACGCCCACCAGGAAGCGTCGGAGACGGCTGGGGGCGCGGCGGGTCGATCGATACACGAGGGGTAGGGCTCCTAGGTTCGCGCGGCGGACAGGTTCAAGACGCCTGGGACCGCCGTGTCGTGACTGATGCGGGTGCGGCGAGGTCGGCCAATCGTGCGAGACGGTTTCGCCATTCCGCCCGGTGGGCGGCGACGTCGTCCGGCCCCGTGAGCTTCACGTGGGTGACCGTGACGACGGATCGCTCCTCGCCCTTGGGGTCGAATGCGATGTTCACGCGGGTCCCTTCCGACGGCACGTCGAAGCGGGCGGAACGACCCATCGTCCGCGTCCCGGTCCGCATCCGAAGCGGCAGATCGAGCCATTCGGCGCGCCGCTTGGGCTCGACGAACGCACGCCAGGTCTCCAGGGCCGGCATGTCGACGGTCTTCGACACGCTCACCTCGAACCCCAGGCCGGGTCGCTGATTGCGGGCACGCATCCCGCGCGCCCGCTCGTAGCCGACCGTCACCCCCTGCGACCACCAGCCATCGACGCCATGCTCGCCGCTGACGTAGCGGGCGATCTCGGTGTGCGTGCGCGACGTAGCATCCCATCCGTCGAGGATCCGGAACCAGTCGTCCCAGCCCTTGCCGGTGCCCTTGCGGATGGAGGCCTCGGTCATGCCCGGGTCGGCGACCCGTGGCGGCAGTGGCGATGGCGCGGCGGCGGCGTCACGCACGACGTTGCGTCGGGCAGCGGCATAGCGCTCGCCGGTCTTCTGCATCCGGGAACGGACGGCCCGCTTGCGGGCCTTGTCGGTGGTCATCTCGTGTGTCTCCTGACCGGTCGCCGGCCCGGACCCACGCTCCGGGGCCACCGACCGTGGCCAGGCACGAACCGACGACCTCGAGGCGGAGCCCCTTTGCCTCCACGAGGTCGGTAGCGTGAGTACCGGCGACGGAGGTGCGGCGCGAGGTGACGCCGTCGGTCCCTAGGGTACGCCGAGGGCCGCGGACCCGTCCACGAGGGCATCGGACGCTCCGCCGGGCGTGGCTGTGGCACCATCGGACCGACCACCGACCCGACCCGCTGCCGCCAGCCAGGAGTCCGACCGTGGACCGTTTCGAACCCAATCTCCGCATCCCCGGCCCGACCGCCTTGCCACCGAGCGTCCGCACCGCCGGCGCGCGGCAGATGATCAATCACCGCGGCCCGGAATTCGCGGCGATGCTCGGACGGATCCTCGACGGCATCAAGCCGTACTTCGGCACGACATCCGACGTGGCGATGCTGACCACGGCCGGCTCGGGTGGTCTCGAGGCCGCCATCGTGAACACGCTCTCGCCCGGCGACCGGGTCCTCGGCGTGAGCATCGGCTCGTTCGGGGACCGGTTCGCCAAGATCGCCGGTGTCTACGGCGCCGATGTCACCAAGCTCGACGCCGAGTGGGGATACGCGGCGGCCGCCGATGAGATCCGTGAGCGGCTGCGCGGCATGCCCGACACGAAGGCCGTCCTGTTGACCCACAACGAGACGTCGACCGGCGTCATGAACCCGATCCCCGATCTGACCGCGGCGATCCGGCACGAGGCACCCGACGCCCTGATCCTCGTCGACAGCGTGTCGGGTCTCGGCGCGGTGCCGTTCGAGATGGACACCTGGGGCGTCGACGTCGTCGTGACGGGATCGCAGAAGGCGTGGATGGCGGCCCCGGGCCTGGCGATGATCGCCGCATCCCCGCGCGCGTGGAAAGCGATGGAGCATGCCCGGATGCCGCGCTTCTACCTCGACCTGCGAGCGCATCGCGAGGCGGCGGCCGGTGGCGAGACGCCATTCACGCCGGCCATCGCCGTCGTGTACCAGGTCGACGAAGGGCTGCGCCTCATGCACGAGGAGGGCGCCGAGGCGGTCTTCGCCCGCCATGAGGCGTGCGCGGCCGCCGCTCGGGCGGGTCTCGCCGCCCTCGGCTTCGACCTGTTCGCCGACGAGCGCTACTACTCCCGCACGGTGACCGCCGCGAGCGTCCCCGACGGCCTCGACTGGAAGAGCTTCAACGGCGACCTCAAGACCCGCGGCCTCGTGCTGGCCGGCGGCCAGGGCAAGCTCAAGGGTCGCATCTTCCGGCTCGGCCACCTGGGATCGGTGACGGTCGAGGAGATCCTCGGGGCGCTCGCGACCCTCGAGACAGTCTCGATCGATCACGGGCGAGCCGTCGAGCCCGGGTCGGCGGTCGCGGCTGCCCAACGTGCCGCCATGTCGTCGGGCAGTGTCGCGGCCTTGTCGGTGGCCGGAACGACCGCGTGAGGGTCCTCGTCGCCGAGAGCGTGGCGCGCGAGGGCATCGATCTCCTCGCGGCACATCACGAGGTCGACGAGCGCATCGGCTGCACCCGCGAGGAGCTCGCGGCGATCCTGCCCGAGTACGACGCGCTCATCGTGCGCAGCCAGGTCCAGGTCGACACCGAGCTGATCTCGGCCGGGGCACGGCTGATCGTCATCGGCCGGGCCGGCGTCGGTGTCGACAACGTCGACCTCGATGCCGCGACGCGCGCCGGCATCACCGTCGTCAACGCGCCGACCGGCAATACGATCGCCGCCGCCGAGCACACCCTCGCGCTGCTGTACGGCGTCGCCCGCCGGACCGCGGCTGCCGACGCGAGCCTGCGCCGCGGGGAATGGAAGCGGAGCGAGTTCACCGGTCTGGAGCTGCGAGGCCGGACGATCGGGATCATCGGTCTCGGCAAGATCGGTCAGGCGATCGCCGTCCGCGCCCAGGCCATGGAGATGGTCGTCCTCGGTAGCGACCCGTACGTGACGGCGGAGCAAGCGGCCAACCACGGTGTCGAGCTGGTCGAGTTCTGGGAGCTGCTGGAGCGCTCCGACGTCATCACCGTCCACGTCCCGCTGACCCGTGCGACCCGCGGCCTCATCGGCAAGAAGGAGCTCGCCCGGCTCAAGCCCGGCTCGATCGTGCTCAACGTCGCTCGCGGCGGCATCGTCGACGAGGCGGCCGTCGCCGCCGCACTCGAGTCAGGGCACCTCGCCGGCGCGGGCTTCGACGTCTTCGAGACCGAGCCGCCCACCGATTCGCCCCTGCTCAGCGCAGCGAACACGCTGCTCACGCCCCATCTCGGCGCGTCGACCGCCGAAGCTCAGGTACTGGTCGCCGAGGAGGTCGCTGCCCAGGTGCTCGACGTCCTCGAAGGCCGGAGTGCCCGGTATGCGGTGAATGCGCCGCTGCTCACGCCGGAGACGGCCCGGGTGATCGGGCCGTATCTGCCCCTCGCGGAGATCCTCGGCCGGTTCTTCGCCCAGTTCTCACGCGGTGGGGTCCGCACGCTGACGCTGGAGATCGCCGGCGAGCTGGCCGAGCACGATGCGTCACCACTCACCGCCGCGGTGCTGCGCGGGCTGCTCGAGACGGTGACCACCGAGCGGGTAAACCTGGTCAACGCCGGCGCCCTCGCGAAGTCGCGCGGCATCACGCTGGTCGAGCGCAAGACGCGCGACGCCGGCGCGTACGCGACGCAGCTCACGCTCTCGAGCGACGGGTCGCCGGGCGGGCGTGGCGTCACGGTCGGCGGGACCGTCGCGGGCGGCGAGGCGCGCATCACCCGACTCGGCGGGTACCGGCTCGACATGGAGCCGACCGACGTGATGCTGATCACCCGCCATACCGACAAGCCCGGGATGGTGGGCCGTGTCGGGGCGATGCTCGGGGAGGCCGACGTCAACATCAGCGCGATGCATCTCGCGCGGACGCGACCGCGCGAGGACGCCCTGATGATCCTCGCCCTCGATGACGACGTGTCGCCCGAGGTCGAGGCGGCCATCCGTGACCTCGACGCCGTGCTCGACCTGTGGACGATCAGGCTCGGGCGTGACCGCTGACCCTCTCCCATCGCTCGTCCCCGAGCTGCTCGACGCGACGCTCGTCCTGGTCCGACACGGCGAGTCGGAATACATCGTCGAGGGTCGCTTCCAGGGTCAGGCGGAGACGCCCCTCTCACCCACCGGCCTTCGCCAGGCGGCCCTGCTCGGCGAGCGTCTCGCCCATCCGCATGATCCACCGGCCCTGCCGCTTCCGATCGGGGCGCTCCGGGAGATCGTGCACTCGCCGTTGCGCCGGACGACACAGACAGCGGAGGCGATCGGGGCAGTTCTCGAGGCGGCGCCCCCGCTCCGACCCGACCCGGGCCTCCTGGAGATCGGCCAGGGCGAGTGGGAAGGGCTCCATCGGGACGAGATCTCGGCCCGCTACGCCGACGTCCTCGCCGCGTGGCGTCGGACGCCGGTGACCGCCTGGGCGCCCGGCGGCGAGTCGCTCGCCGAGGTCCAGGCCAGGCTCCGTCCGGCGCTGGCCGGGATGCTGGCGGCGCTTGCCGAAGGCGGCATCCCCGGGTCCCTGGACCGCTCGCAGGTCGCCGGCTACATGGATGCGGTGCCGATGCATCCGTGGTCGATCGCCGTCGGCCACGACGGCGTGTTCAAGGTCGCGTTGCTGACGCTCTTCGAGCTGCCGCTCGAGCGGTTCTGGATGTGGGCCATGGATCTCGCGGCCATCACCGTGGTCGAGTTCCGGGCCGGCCGGCCGGTCATGCGCGCCCACAACCTGACCGGGCACCTGGCGCCGCTGCTCGACGAGGCGGCCCAGGAGGAGCAGGAACGGCGCAGCCGAAGCGGCGCGCTCTGAGCCGCTGCCCGCCTACGCGAGATGCAAGAAACCGTCCACTGATCCGTCCGCTGCGCCGATCCCTTGCCTTTGATGCCGGATGTTCGAGCATCGGGTTGCATCAGATGCAAGAAACGGGCGAGTTTCCGGACTCCTGACGGTTAGGGGCGACGGTAGTTGCACCCGATGCAGGGTCGATCCCGCGGATCACCACGGTCGCCCGGACGTGCCTAAGGACCTCAGGCTGTCGACGCCGTCCCACCAGCGCCGGTGACCGCATCGAGGATCGACTCGACCTCCGCATGACCAGGCGTGTCGCTGCCACCAGCTCGGCTCCGCCGACACAGCGCGAGCGGCGTGAGGCCGCTCTCCGGGTCACGCAGATCCGGGTCGGCACCGTGCTCCAGCAGGCGCCGGACGCCGGCCGGCCGACCCTCGCCCGCCGCGGTCCGGAGCGGATGCCCGCCGAACGCGGGGTCGATCCCATCGACCGGCACGCCCGCTGCGATCAGTCGATCGATGACGTCAAGGCGCTGATGGTGGGCCGCCATCACCAGGGCACGGAGCGCCGCGTCGGGCGGCGTCCGATCGTCCAGCCAGCCCGTTACGTCGCCGGCGGCGGCCGCCTCCTCGATGCCGTGGACCTGGGCGCCCGCGGCGATCAGCACATCGACGACCGGCGTCATGCCGAAGACCGCGGCGTGCAAAAGGGCGGTGCCTCCGGGGACGCCACCGGCGTCATCGGTGGCGCGTGCCTCGATGTCGGCTCCGGTCTCGATCAGGACGCGGGCGACCTCGGCGTCACCGTAGCTCGCAGCCGTGATCAGCGGCGTCTCCCGGTCACCGGGCTGGCCATCGACCGGGGCGCCTGCAGCGATCAACGCCCTGGCGATCGACCCGGTGCCCTCGAGGTCCCGCCAGGCACCGCGAGCCGTGTCGTAGCGCAGCATCGCGACGTAGCCGAGCGGTGAGGCGCCGTTCGGATGGTCGCCCCAGTGCTCCATCGTGGTCCACGAGAGATCCGGCTCCGCCGCCAGCATCGTTCGAAGCCGGTCGGCGTCCCGGGCGTCGAGGATCTCGCGGCGCTCGACATCACGCTTGAGACGGGCCCAGCTCGCGAAGCCGTACTCGCGGGCGATCGCCAGCTGGGCGCCGGCCAGCGTGGCCGGTGCGGAGGTCGCACGGAGGCGCTCGACGGCCGAGGGCTCACCCGCCTTGGCGGCACGGACGAGTTCCTTCGATAGCCGCTTGAGCTGATCGAGATCGGGGCGGGGCGGCAGCGCGGGCATCGGGACGACTCCTCTCCGCGGCCCGTGGTCCGCGAGCAGGCCTCAAGGAGATCGTCGAGGCGCTTCGAGCGCGATCGGGAGGTGGACTCGGTCCTGTCCGCGGACCCGGCGGCGCCCTCCGTGCACCGGGACCGATCCTAGCACGCGTGCGTCGCCGGCGGGCTGCGAAACCCGACCCGTCTGGAGCCCTAGCGGCGCCTGATCCCGCGCCGTCGCCGGCGCCGCGTCACGAGCCGCAGCAGCTGGACACGGAGCCGCCGGTGGGCGTGGCGGATCGATGCCAACCGCTCGTCGCCAAGGATCTGACCGCCGTATGCGACCTCGACCTTGGCGCGGGCGACCATCTCGAGTTCGGGCCGGACCATGGGCAGTTCGTCGGCCAGGGCGCCGGCGTACTCGTAGACGGTCTGCGTCGGACGGGGCCCGAAACCGAGGCGAGCGGCAAGGCGCGCGACCGAGCCATACGCCTCGTCGGCCGAGACGGGTCCGCGCGGCCCGCGCCGCCAGGCGACCGCGGCCAGCGATCCGACGATGACGGCCAGCAGGATGGCGATCCCGATGAACAGGCCGGCCGGTGGCCCGCCACGATCCCCCGACTGGCCCTGCGTCTGGCCGGTCCCATCGCCCTCGTCACGGAAGCTGGGGAGCGCCGCACGCCCTGAGGAACTGCTCGACGGCTTCGGCGTACCGCTCGCGACCGGCTCACCCGACGGGAGCGGGGCGAGGGACCCTTGGTTGGGGCCACCGGTCGGGTCGAAGTCGATCCAACCGTAGCCCGGGAAGTAGGCCTGCACCCAGGCGTGCGCGTCCTGCGACCGGATCGTGCGACCGTTGCCGATCGGGTCGGGCTCGCCCGGCAGGAACCCCTGGACGTACCGGGCTGGGATCCCTTGCGCTCGCAGGAAGACCGCCATCGTCGAGGCGTAGTACTGGCAAAAGCCCGAGCGCGTGACGACGAAGCATTCGACGACGGACTGCTCATCGCAGCGCTCGTCGCTGAGATCGGTGTCGTAGGAGAACTGGTTCGAGTCCAGCAGGGTGTCGCGGATGGCGATCGCGATGTCATAGGGATCCTTGCGCGGCGCGGCCTCCACGATCTGCTGGAGCAGTGCCTGGGACGCCTGCCCGAGTGCTCCGACGGGGAGGGTGTCCCTGCCGTATAGCTTGACGACGTCGTCCGGGTAGTCGTCGCCGGCGACTCGCAGAAGCTCTTCGGTCGGACCCCCCTGGTCCTCTGTCGCCGGAACGAGCGCCGTCACGGTGTAGGGAGCCTCGCTGCCATCGCGGTCGATGCCCGTGAGGTACCCGCCCTCGCCTGTGAGGTGCAGTCGTACCGGCGAGCTGATGTCCGTCGGCGGGCCAGGCGTGAAGATCTCGCGGCGCTGGAACGACGGCTGGATGGCCACGGTCAGTGATCGTCGCCCATCGTCGCCGACCTCCTCGGCCGTCCCGGCGAGCACATCGACGTTCGGCTGCGTTTCCGTCTGTACGCCCTGCGTGCGGGTCCAGCCTCGGAGCTGGAACTGGTCGTAGTACACGGCTGCCAGGAACGGTGGAAGTTCGTCCCCGGGGATCTTGTATTCGACGCGCAACTGTTCCGTCGGACTGGTCGACCAGCTCGTCTGGATGACGGACGTGTCGCCGAACGTCGGACCGAGATTGCGACCCGATCTGGAAGACGGCAGGAACCGTTCGAGGAACTGGCCCCACTCCACGACCCGGGCGCCGACGTCGGTCCAGGCGCCGCTCAGCGGCGCCGAGGATGCGGCACCGGTCAGGACGAGCGAACCCGTGATGGCCGCGATGATGAAGACCGTCCCGCCGCGGAGATACAACGCCGAGATGGCCGTCGGATCGCCGATGCGACGACGGAGCCAGTCGGCCTGCTCGTCGAGCGTGTGGAAGCGCACGAGCAGGAACAGGCTCGCGACCGAGAAGATGACGAGGAACGGCAGCTGGTCGCGGACCGTCAGCGACATGTTCGCGAGCAGCAGCAGACCGATGACGACCACGGCGTTGATCGGGCGCCGATGTCCGAACGTCGCGTAGCTCGCGAACTGCGACGAGCCCCACGTGATGAGGCCCAGCACGAGCAGGTGGTGCCCGTATTCGGGCGTGAAGAGGAGTCCCGCCAGGGCGAGATCCGACCATGCCCTGACGACGGCGTCGGTCGTGGCCTGGAACAGGACGCCGGGATTCGCCCCTGGCGGGATGAGCGCCCAGCCGACGAGCGATGGCAAGAGCAGGGCCGCGAACATCGCCCCGACGAGGTGGGTCGTCCAGCGGCTCCAGCCCACGAGCGGTCCGAGCAGGCCCGCGAACGCCCCGCCCATCGCCGCCCAGAACAGGAAGTCGGTCAGCTCGTCGCGTCCGAGGACCAGGAGCGCGTCGTCGAGCGACCAGGCGAGGGTCGCGCAGATCAGCAGGACGAGCCCGATCGTGAACCAGCCGTCCGGCCGGCGAAGGGAGTTGAGGAGGTCGCGATCGCCGCGGGCCATCATGAGATGAGTATCTCCCCGAGCGGCCGATTCGGGACGATCGTGTGGGCCTTGAGCTCGTACTCGGCCAGGGCATGGTTCAGTGCTCGGCGCCGTTTGGCAGCCGTCTCGTCGGCGACGGGGTCACGGCGCACTTCGACACCGGTCGCCTCGGCGCGCAGGAGTGCCTCGGCGTCGGCATAGGCGGTGGCATCGGACAACACCACCACGCAGCCGATGCCGCGCGTGCGCAATGACGCGACCGGGCGGATCCACGACGGATCGGTCGAGGCGGTGACGACGACCGCCGTCATCCCCCGACGAAGCCGCCCGACCGATGCGATGAGCGTCTCGACCAGGGGGTTGCTCGAATCGGCGTCGACGGCAGCCAGGAGCTGCATCACCTTCTGGTGCTGGCGGCCGCCCCGGTCGGCGGGCAGGTACGCGGTCCGGCCCGCGTTCACGGTCATCCCCACTGCGCGGTTCTCGGTCAGGGCCTTGTCGGCGATCGACGCCGCCGCGCGGATCATCGCCTCGGTGGTCGACTCCTCCCCGCGCCCAGCCTGGATGCCGCGCTGGAGGTCGAGGATGATCCACGCGTCGGCCGTCTGCTCCAGGTCGAACTCCTTGACCTGGATATCGCCGTGACGCGCAGTCGACTTCCAGTGGATCCGGTTCATGCTGTCGCCCGGCGCGTATGGCCGCACCGTGGTCGCCAGCGGCGTCGTCTGGAGGGTCCGCTCGGGCGAGGCGTGGCTGCCCTCGAGGCTGGCCGCCGGCAGGCGCCACATCGGCAGCGGCTCGAGGCGCGGGTAGACGACCACGCTGATCCCCTGCCCGACGGTCGCCGCCGCCTCGAAGAACCCGAACGGGTCGGCGGTCCGGATGTGGAGCGGCTCGATGCGGAAATGGCCGCGACGGGTGAGCGGCGCCCGGATCAGCCAGGAGCGCTCGGCACGGCCGCCGAGGGTGATCGCGCGGCCGGGCAGCCCGCCCGGCAGCGTCGTCGGGTTGTGGATCTCGAGCCACGGCTTGGGGAACCGGCTGCTGTTGCGGAGCGTGTAGGTCACCCGCATCCGGTCACCGACGTGGCCGTGCAGCTGGCTCACCGCGTAGCCCGCTTCCAGGTCGGACAGACCCAAACGGACCAGCACATAGGACCCGCCGACGACGAGGATCCCGAGATAGAGCAGATAGAACAGGAACGTCCAGCCGGTCGAGAACGCGGCGACCACGAGGATCGTCGCGAGAGCGATGGCCTGGAGTCGTCGGAACATCGCCAGCCCGGGTCGGTGGGGTACCGGCGGCCGTTAAGCGCTCGGCCCGGCCTCGACCTTGGGCGCGGTCGGGCGGATCTCGGTCGGTCCGCCACCCGTCGGCCGGATGCCCTCGATCGGCGTCGAATCGAGGATCTCGCGGACGACCTGGGCGGCCTGGACGTCGTGGATCGAGGAGCTCGTCTTGATGATCAGCCGGTGAGCGAGGGCGGCCTCCGCGAGCGCCTTGACGTCGTCGGGGATCACGTAGTCGCGCCCGAGCAGGCCGGCGAGCGCCTGGCCGGCGCGGTAGAGCGCGATCGAGCCGCGCGGCGACGCGCCAAGGTATACGTCGGGATGGGTGCGCGTCGCCCCGACGACGCGGACGATGTAGTCGGCCACGGTCGAATTCGACATAGATCTCGCGGACCGCGTTCTGGAGCGCACGCAGTTCCTGCACGCCCAGGACCTCTTCGAGCTCCTCGAGCGGATGCGTCCGCTTCTGCTCGTCGAGGATGACGATCTCCTCGATGGGCTGCGGATAGCCGAGGCGGATGCGCAGCATGAAGCGGTCGAGCTGGGCCTCCGGCAGGGCGAACGTGCCCTCGTATTCGATCGGGTTCTGGGTCGCGATGACCAGGAACGGGTCGGGCATCGTGTGGGTGACCCCGTCGATCGTCGCCTGACGCTCCTCCATGCACTCGAGCAGGCTCGACTGGGTCTTCGGCGTCGCGCGGTTGATCTCGTCGGCGAGGACGACCTGGCTCATGATCGGGCCCGGGCGGAACTCGAATTCCTGGGTCTTCTGGTTGTAGATCGACAGGCCGGTGACATCGGATGGCAGCAGGTCCGGCGTGAACTGGATGCGCCGGAAGGTGCAGCCCAGGCTGCGAGCGATGGCCTTGGCGAGGACCGTCTTGCCGGTGCCCGGGACATCCTCGATCAGGAGGTGGCCACGGCACAACAGGGCGACGAGGGCGAGGCGGACCTCATGGTGCTTGCCGACGATGACGCGCTCGACGTTGGCGAGGACCTTGTCCCCGGTCTCCTGGATCTTCGACATGAGCCTCTCTCAGCGAACGGCGGGTGCGGGAACACCGGCCGGGACGGGCACTCGGGAAGGGAGTGACGTACCCCTCGGGACGGGAGGTGGTGTCAGGGCATAGTACGTCGAGGCCGTCGTTTCGGTTCCGGGCACCTCAGGGCGGGCTCCCCTCTCGACCTATCAGGCGTCCGGCGGGGGCGAATCGTTCGACATCGTGTACGGGTTCTCCCACCTCAGCCGCGGAGCACCGTCAACCCTCCGACCCACGCCGTCATCAGGCACCCGATCGCGCCCATCGCCGCGAGGAACACCTCGCCGCCGATCCATGCGGCGACCGCCACGCCGCCGAATGCCGTGGCCATGACGATCGCGATGAGCCCCAGGCCGATGCGTTCGATCAGCGGTCGCGGCCCGCGCGGTTCCTCGGCAGGCGGGCCTTCGGCATCGTCGATCCGCTCGACGAGCTGCGGCGGCTCCCCGCGCGGTGGCTCGCCGTTCATCGTTGGGCCTCCAGCGCGAGCGCCATCAGGTCACCGCCGATGGGGGCCGCCACTTCGGCGCCCCGGCCCGCCTGCTCGACCAGGACGGCGATGGCGATCGTCGGCGCCTCGGCCGGCGCGAAGCCGATGAACCAGGAGTGCGGCTCGCCGCTACCGCCGAGTTCGGCCGTGCCGGACTTGCCGGCGGTCGTGACACCCGGCACCTTGGCGCCGGTCGTGAACTGCCGACCGAGCGGCCCCTCGACGGCCTGGACCATAGCCCGGTTGATCGCCGCCGCGTCGTTCGCATCGATGACGTGAGCCAAGGTGGACGGGCCGATCTGACGCGTCCCGCTTCGACCGCTGATGGAGGTCACGAGTCGGGGCCTCATCAGATCACCACGGTTTGCCACGGTCGCTGCGACGAGCGCCATCTGGAATGGGGTCACGAACGTCTCGCCCTGCCCGTAGGCGGCGTTGGCCAGCTCGACGTCGTCGACGAATCCGCCCGGCGCCGACCCCGACGCGTTGGTGACCTGTGACCGCGCGGTCGGCAGGTCGAACGGGATCGGCGAGCCGAAGCCCAGCCGCTCGGCGTAGCGGACCAGCTGGTCGCCGCCGGTCTCGAGGCCGGTCAGCGCGTACCAGATATTGCATGAGACCTCGGTCGCGTCGATGAGGTCGAGCCGTCTGTCACCGGTCTGTGGGTGGTGGCCGTCCCGGATCCGGAACCCCTCGACGCGCAGCCCATTCTCCTCCGCCGGTGGCTGTTCCGCGTACGTGGTGTCGGGGGTGATCGCGCCTGACCCGAGGCCGGCGATCGCCGTCACGATCTTGAATACCGAGCCCGGCACGTAGCGGCCGAGCGTGGCGCGCGGCAGGAGCGGCTGGGTCGGGTCGTCCTGGAGCGCCTCGAACGCGCGCTGCGAGGTCCCTGGGTTCGTGATCGCCGAGGCGTCGTACGTGGGCGTCGATGCCAGCGCTAGCACTTCGCCGTTGCGGGGGTCGAGCATCACGACCGCGCCGCGCCGACTGCCGAGCGCGCGCACGGCGGCGCGTTGGAGATCCCACGACATGGCCAGGTGAAGATCCTTCGGGTCGTACGGGTTCGTCCCGAACTTGCGCAGAGCGTCGGCCAATGGATCGCCCGCGAGACCCGACAGCTGCGCGTCGTACGCCAGCTCGAGGCCGACCCGGCCGTAGCGCGGCGAGGCGTACCCGATGACGTGGCTGATCTCGTCGCCGCTGTAGCGCCGATACAGCTCGCCGTTCGCATCCTTCTCGTTGTGGGTGAGTACGTTGCCCTCGCGATCGATGATGGCGCCGCGCGGGACGGTCCGGCTGGCGGCGATGACGGCGGGGTCGTACGGGGAATTCGACAGCTCGGTGGAGCGGATGACGGCCCAGTAACCGCCCGCGCCGGCCAGGACGCCGAAGGCCAGCGCCAGCACGATCGCCACGTGGACGATCGTGCGGCCGAGCGGCCGGCGACGGGACGAGGTGGCGAGCATCAGGCGGCCCGCCGCGGTCGGAGTCGGTCGCGCCAGCGGCGGACGCTGTCCGGCGGCGGAGGCGGCTCGACGCCCTTGTCGGACAGCGCGAGGAGCAGGCCGACGACGATGGCGTTCACGATGAGCGACGAACCGCCGTAACTGATGAACGGCAGGGTGACCCCAGTGAGCGGCAGGACCTTGAGATTGCCTGCCGCGATGATGAACGCCTGGACACCGACGACCAGCGCGAGGCCCGTCGCCAGGATCGCCCGGAAGTCGTCCGCGGCCGCGGCGCCGATGCGCAGTCCGCGCTCGATGACGACGAAGAACAGGCCCAGGACGGCGATCACGCCGACCAGCCCGAGCTCCTCGCCCAGGGCCGCCAGCGGGAAGTCCGTGTGCACCTCGGGGATCGGTGTCCGGCCGCCGACCATCGGCAGGCCTTCGCCCAGCCCCGTGCCGATCAACCCGCCTCGGGCGAACGCGTGGAGCGACTGGACGATCTGATAGCCCGCCCCGAGCGGGTCGACGAACGGGTCGAGCCAGATATCGATCCGCGCGCGGACGTGCGGGAACACCTCGGCCATCAGCGCGGAGCCAGCAAAGAACAGGACGGTGCCGATAACGACCAGGCTGATCCGGCCCGTCGCCGCGTAGACGAGGGCAAGGAAGACCGCGAAGAACAGCAGCGCGGCGCCCAGGTCACGCTGGATGACCACGATCAGCAGGGCGATCGCCCACATCGCGACCATCGGCGCGAGATAGGGCAACGGCGGAAGCCGGATCGGCCCGATGCGCGTGTCCTGCTCGATGAGGAGAGGCCGGTTCTCGGACAGGTAGCCCGCGAGGAACACGACGAGGATCACCTTGAGCAGCTCGGACGGCTGCCCGGCGAGCGGCCCGATGCGCAAGGTCAGGCGCTGTCCGGCGACGTCCGTCCCGAACACGAACGTCAGCAACAGCAGCGCGATCCCCGCCGCGGCCCATGTGTACTTGTACTGGCGCAGCCAGTTGTCCGACCGGACGACGATGCCGAGGGTCGTCGCGATGATGATCCCGAGGACGAGCCAGATCAGCTGGACCTCGCCGAGACCGAGCGTGGACCCGGCAACGTCCATCGTGACGAGGTCCTGGGGCAGGCGTTGCATCAGCAGCAGCGAGATCCCGCCGAGAAGGCCGACGACGGGCAGCAGCACCTCGTCGGAGCGGCGACCGGCGAGTACCTGCGCGACGTGGGCACCGCCCAGCGCCAGGAGGTAGATGACAAGGCCCTGCGGGGCGTAGAGGGCAAGGCGACCGGTGAGGCCGGCGCTGAGCGAGATGCTGCCGACCACGAGGGCGACACCCACGATCGCGAGGAGACGCGCCTCGGTCCACCGCGGGCGCGGATGGATGTCGCCCAGGATCCGCGGCAGCTGGACGGGCGTGGACGTCGCCGGCCGGCTCGTCCCCGTCACGCGGAGCGAGCCCGTTCGAGGCGGAGGCGCACCTGGCCGATCGATACCTCGTCGCCGAAACCGAGAGGGGCGACCGACGCGATCGGGCGGCCGTTCACGTAGGTGCCGTTCGTGCTGCCGAGGTCCTCCACGTACCAGCTCCGGCCGCGGTACGTCAGCACGGCATGGTCCGCCGAGGCGAACGGGTCCTCCACGACGATCGCGTTGTTCACATCGCGTCCCAGTGTGGTGATCGCGTCGAGGTCGAAGGAGCGGCCGGCCTCGGGGTCACCACCGGGCGACTCGACGACGATCAGTCGGCCGAGCGTCGCCCCCCGCTCGCGGGCCGCGGCGCGAAGGTCGCGCAGGAGCGATCGGACGACGCGTGCGAGAAAGAGGTAAAGAAGCGCCAGGAAGAGGAGCCGGACGACCCACACCATCAGGAGCAGGCCGTCCATCAGCCGACGTCCCCGGCGACCTCGACCATGATCACGGTGTCGCCGAGCTCGATGCGGTCGCCCGCCCCGAGAACTAGCTCACCGACCTGTACGCCGTTCACGCGCGAGCCGTTCGTGCTGCCGAGGTCGGCGTAGACGAGGGTGCCGCGACGCCCGGCGATGCGGGCGTGGTGACGCGATACCCGGCTGTCGGGCAGCACGAGGTCGTTGTCGGCGGCGCGGCCGATCGTGAGGGCGGTGCCGTCGAACTCGCGGACGTGCTCCCCGCCACCCCGCTCGATGACCCGGAGGCGGGCAGCCGGCGCACTCGGACGTGGGACCGTGAACACCATGGTGTCGCCGTGCACGGCCACGCTCGGGCCGCTCTCCGAGCCGGCTTCCACCGGGCTTGCCGGTTCGTGGCTTCCGGCGATCGGGTCGGCGAAACGGGCCGTTACCCGGATGTCCGCTCGATCCACGGTCGGATCGGCGAACAGCGTCACCCGTGGTCGATCGACCAGGGTGTATCGACGAGCCCGAGCGAACACCAGCGCGCCGTCGGCCAGCTCCGACGCGAGCGACGCGGTCATGTCGCCGAAGCCCTCGAGGTCATCCGGGTTGAGGTGGACGACGAAGCGGTTCGGGACGAGCGTGCGGTCGGCGGTCGCCAGTCGCTCGGCCTCCATCGCGCGCTCGATGCGGCGCTGGAGCTGGACGGGCTGCAGGCGGACCCGGAACAGGCGAGCGGAGGGACGTTCGAAGAGGCGTTCGAAGAACCGCTCGATGGCGGCGAACGGCGGCATTGTCGGTCGCAGACTAGCAGAGGGTCACGCTGGCGCCCTTCGAGCGAGACCGGACCATCCGCGCACGGACCGGAGTACCCCCGGCGGAGGGGCGAAAGGAGCCCTGCGCTATACTCTCGCCCCGCTCGACGGTCGACCGTTCATACACGTCTTGCGCACATCCCGGGGACCGATGCCGGAGATCCTGACCGAATCCTTCTGCGAACGCTGCGGCACACGCTACACGTTCGAATCCGCCGCGCCCAAGGTCAAGCTCAAGGGCATCAAGGTGATGTCCCGCGGGCTCCGTAATTTCGTCCTGTCCGACGACACGTCGATGGACGAGGCGATGGCTGCAGCGCGCAACGAGACCGATCGCGAGCAGACCTCCCAGCAGCTGGACGCTTTCCACAAGACGTTCAACTTCTGCATGACCTGCCGCCAGTACACGTGCGGCAACTGCTGGAACGAGACTGAAGGTCGCTGCCTCTCCTGCGCCCCGGCCCTTGGCCAGGAGGTCATGCCCGCGCCGTTCGGTGCCGTCGCGGCGGGCGGCGCTATGACGCTGAGCGGCAGCGAAGCCGTCGAGCTCCAGGATCGCAATGGCCACGAGGTGCCGGCGCCCCAGGACGCGCCGCTCGCCTGGCCGACGTCCGACCTCATGCGCGAGGCAGAGCTCGCGGCAGAAACACCTTCGTGGGCCATCCCGAAGGAGCTCGACGGCGCCACCGAGCCCGAGGTCGCCTTCGAGCCCGAAGTGGTCCAGACGGTCCAGGCCGAGCCCATCATGGCGGTCGACGCCACTGAGCCCGATGCGGGGACGCTCGACGACCTGATCGGCGAGCCCGCGGAAGAGCTGATGGCCGGGCAGGCGGATGAGCCCATCGACTTCGCCGCGCGCCTCGCGGCCGTGTCCGGCCCCATCGCGGCCACCCCATCGCCGACAGCCGGGCCCGGAGCCGTCGTCGAGCCGCCCGTCACGCTCGAGCCGGACGCCGACGAGGCACCGCTGGACGACCGCGCGGCCGCTGCGGCGGCGAACACCTCCGACCTGCTGCAGCGCTTCCGACCGGGCCAGAGCCTGGACGATGAGATCGAGGCGTACGAACGTGCGCAGGCCGCATCGGCTCCGGAGGCCGTCGCGCCGCTCGCGCCCACGCCTCCCGTCATCCCGCCCGAGCCGGTCGCGCCACCGATGCCGGCCACCCCACCGGCACCCGCAGTGCCCGAGCCAGCACCGATCGCCGCGTCGGCCGAGCCTATCTACCCCGGGCCCGAGCCGGCCCCGGTCGAGACGTTCGCGCCCGAGCCGCAGCCGGAACCCGTCGCGCCCGTCGAGCCGCGGATCGACTACGTCCCGCAGCCGACATGGCAGATCGTGGCTCCCGACGCCCCGACCAGCGATGGTATGCCCGCCCCGCCCGTTCAGCAGCCGACGCAGCCGCCCGTCGACACCGTCGCCGCGAGCGCCGAGCCGCAGTGGCCGGCGACGCCCGAGTGGCCGGATCGCGGACAGTCGCAGGGATTGCCGTTCCTCGGTCGGCCCGCAGCCGCGACGGGCGGCATCGAGGCCCTCTGGGCCGCGTCCGCGCAGGAGGTCGCCCAGGTCGCTCCCGCGAGCCCGGTCGCGACGGCCGGCCCACAGGTCGCCAAGCCGACCGGCGTCCAGCCATGCGTGAGTTGCGGGCTGTCGCTGTCGGCCAACGCCAGGTTCTGCCGCCGCTGCGGGACACAGCAGGGCTGATCGGCTAGGCGCCCTCGGTCTCCGGGGTATGCCAGTCGGTCATGGCGTCATCGCGCACCCGCACCCAGGCCGCGCCATAGAGCAGCGCCTGATACGAGAAGGACAGCCAGGCGAGCGCGATGAATGCGGTCGCTAGTGGTCCCGCCAGCGCGGCGACCCCCACGACCCGCGGCGCCGCGAAGAGGAAGATCTGGCCGAGGACGAAGATCGCTAGGCCGGCGAGGACTGCCGGTGGCACGGCCGCTCGGATCGCCGGCCGTCGCGGCGGCACGACTTGATACACCAGCAGGACGACCAGCATCGTGATGAACGCGACCATCGGCGGTGAGGACATCACCCGCCCGAAGCCGCTCAGCGCCGGCGAGCTGGTCGGCAACAACGCCTCGGCGGCCGCGGCCAGCGACGTGGCCACGATCAGCGCCACGACGACGCCGATCAGGCCTGCGACCCACATGAAGCCGCGCGCCGTCCGGCGGAACAGATCGCGTTCCGGCCGATCCGAGAAGATCCGCGAGAAGGCGATGTCGAGCGTCACGTAGAACTGGCTGACCGTCCAGATCAGGCCGACGACGCCGATGATCGATGTGACCGCGGCGCCCTGGGCCATCGCCACGAGTGCGGCCTGGATGAGCTCCTGGAGCGGTGGGACGAGGCTCGACAGGGCCGTGGCGAGCTGCTGCTGGACGGCGGGGTCCTTCACGAGCAGGCCGGCCACGCCGAGGGTCACCAGCGCGATCGGCACGACCGCGAACAAGGTCGCGAAGGCAAGCCCGTTGGCGAGCAGCCCACCCGGCGCGTGGCCGTAGATCTCCATGACCTCGCGGATGACGCCGACCGCCGGCCGGTCGAGGAGGCGTTCGAGCGCCGCCGGGACCTTCATCCGGTGGATCGATCAGTCGCTCGAGCGGCTCGTATCGGCCGCCGGCCGCGTCGCGCCAGACGACGTCGAACTCGAAGCGCCCGCGCCCTTCGACGAGGAACCGGCCTCGGCGGTCTTCGACGACTCGCCAGCCTTGTCGCCAGCCTCGCCCTTGTCGCCAGCCTCGCCCTTGTCGCCTTTCTCGGCCTTCTCGCTCTTGTCGCCATCCTCCGACGACGAGCTCCGGCTCTTCGCCGCGGCGCGACGTTCCTTCTTGGCCCAGCCGGACCCCTTGAAATGGACGGCCGGCGCCGTGAATGCCTTGCGGACGGGCCCCTCGCCGCACAGCGGGCAACGCTCGGGCGCGGCGTCGTTGACGCCATGGAGGACCTCGAACCGCCGGCCGCACGCGGCACAGTCATAGTCGTAGAGCGGCACGGGATGCGGTTCGGATCAGCCGCGCAGGAGGCGCATGCCGCACTTCGGGCAGTAGAAGGCGCGCTCGTGCGCCGACGCGAACCCGCAGTGAGCACAGACGAGCCCGCCGCGACCGGCGGCCGGCACGGGGCGCTCGATCGCCGTCAGGCCGACGGCGTGCTGGTTGGCAAGGATGTTGGTCAGGAGGCTGGCGAGGAGCTTGTTCCCGATTCGGTCGGTATCGCCGCGGACGCCGCGGCCACCCCAGCCCACCACCGCCCGGCAGATCATGTCGCCGGTCGCCTCGTCCCAGTGGGCGGCGACGCCACCGACGATCGCGTTGTATTCGGGGTAACCACTCGTATCGACCTCGCCGTCGAGCATCGAGCAGACGAACGTGTCGAACGCGAGGTCGACCGCGTCGATCGACTCGAGCACGACCAGCGCGTGGCGGGTGATCGGCGAGTGGATGTGGTGGGCATTGAGCCACTGCATCGCCTCGGACGGCCGGGCGATGGTCGGTGTCGCCTGGCTGAACTCGATGGGCAGCGGCTCGACCACCTCGATCTCGGATTTGGCCAGCCCCACCAGCATCGACGGGAGTTCCGCCATCGCCTGTGGACCGGCCTTCATTCGGACGCCCTCGCTGGTCTTGCCCGCGTAGTAGAGCTTCAACTGGAAGTCCTGGGCGACGACCTCCTCGGGCAACACGACGGAGCCCGTCGGCGCCGGCGCAGCCGCTTGCGGAGCGTCGGTTTCGGATGTGTTCTTGCGCTTCAGGAAATCGAGCGGCACGTGGCGACCTCCCGGTCGGATCGAGCGGATGCGGTCGTCATCCTAGCAGCGCCTGAACGGGCTGCCCGGGCCACGTCGGCTCAGCCGGCCTGCAGGATGACCGCCTCGAGCGGCCGCAGCGTGAGCTCGTTCCCGGCGACCGGGCCACTCGGATCGAGATGGGAGCCACCGACCGGCCGGAAGGTATCGGCGCCGTCCGTGGGCACGGTGACGTTGCGTTCATCCTCGGCGAAATTGACCACGACGAGGACGTGGTCACGGGGCGCCTCGCGGTGCCAGCCGAGGACATCCTGCGTCCCGAGCGAAGCGAGGCGGAGCGTTCCGAAGCGTAGCGCGGCCGAGCCGCGCCGAAGGGCGATGGTCCGGCGGTACGTGGCGAGCACCGATCCGTCTTCGGCTTCCTGCGCGGCGACGTTCCGTTTTTCTGCATCGTCCCCGAACCGGAGCCAGGGCCGGCCGGTCGTGAACCCGTGGCCCGACTCGGCCGTCCACGGCATCGGCGAGCGGCACTGGTCGCGGTTCCACCACTCGAAGTCGGGGTCGGTCAGGGCGCGCCGGGCCGGTGGATCGATGATCTCGTCCACCGGGATCGCCACGTCGCGCAGGCCGATCTCCTCGCCGTAATAGAGGTACGGCGTGCCGCGGATCGACAGGAGCACGACCGCGGCTGCCCGCGCCACCGCATCCGTGTCGGTGATCCCCGCCGACGCCGCGAGGCGCGTCGCCTGGCGTGACTGGTCGTGGTTCGACAGGACATTGGCGAGCCATCGGTCCTGGCCGAACATCTTCTCGCGGATCCAGATCGCGTCGCCGTATGCCTCGGCCGACCATGGTGCCTGGAGCAGGGCCCAGTCGAACACCATGTGGCGGTCGGTGGTCAGCGCCACGGCTCTTTCGGCCTCGCTCGCGAACAGCTCCCCGACCGACATCCGGCCCGGGACCTCGTCGAGGATCGCCCGGAACCGCCCGATCAGATCGGGGAAGTCGGGCTGGTCGCGATCGTAGAGATGATGCTGCCGAGCCCACAGCGTCATGCCCTCGATCTCTGGGTTCGCGAGGAGCTCGGGATGCTTCAAGAAGGCGTTGAAGACATCGAGCCGGAAGCCGTCGACGCCGCGGTCGAGCCAGCCGCGGACCATCGAGAACTGCGCCTCCTCGACGGCCGGGTTGCGCCAGTTCAACTCGGGCTGCTGGACGAGGAAGGTGTGCATGTAGAACTGCTGTCGGTTCTCGTCCCATTCCCAGGCCGAGCCCCCGAACCACGACAGCCAGTTGTTGGGCGGGATCGGCTTGCCGGCCGCGTCGAAGCCGGCCGGGTCCTTCCACAGGTACCAGTCGGCTTTCTCGTCGTCCAGTGACGACCGGCTCGCCTGGAACCACGGGTGCTGGTCGCTGGTGTGGTTCATGACCAGGTCGAGAACCACTCGCAGGCCGCGACGATGGGCTTCGACGACGAACCGGTCGAAGGCCGCGTCACCGCCGAAGGCAGGGTCGACCGATGTGTGATCGCTGACGTCGTAGCCGACGTCGAGACCCGGCGACGGATAGATCGGCGAGAGCCACAGCGCATCGACGCCGAGGTCACGCAGGTAGTCGAGCTTGGCGCTGATCCCTGGCAGATCGCCGACGCCATCACCGTTCGAATCCGCGAAGCTGCGCGGGTAGATCTGATAGACGATCCCGTGCTGCCACCAGTCGTCGCCGAACGTCGCGCCGGCCAAGCCGGACGGCTGGGTCCGGCCGATCATCTCCTGCGTCATGGGCGACAGCCTAACGGCAGGCGACCCTCGATATACTCCGCCGCGATGACGTCCCAGCCAGCCGCAGGCCGGCCGACCGACCGCGTGCGACTCGGGATCGCCGGCCTCGGCGTGGTCGCGCAGGCCGTCCACCTGCCCCTCATCGAACGCCTTCGTGAGGCATACGCCATCGCGGCGATCGCAGACCTCTCCCCCACCCTGACCGACGCGGTCGGCGAGCGATATCGCGTGCCTTTGGACCGGCGAGTCGGCACGGTCGACGACCTCGTCGCGACCGATGGGCTCGACGCGGTCGCGATCCTGACGTCGGGCTCGCACGCGCCAGCCGTCGACACGGTGCTCGACGCCGGGCTGGCCGTCTTCGCCGAGAAGCCGCTCGCGTTCACGCTCGCCGAGGTCGACGGTATCGTGTCGCGTCTCGCCGGGGCACCGGGTCCCAGGCTGATGCTCGGCTATATGAAGCTGTACGACCCGGCGGTGATGCACGCGCTGTCGCTCGCAAACGAGCGCGGTTACGGCGCGCCGCGGGCGATCGAGGTGACCGTCCTGCACCCGACCGGCGAGTCGCAGCTCGCCCACGCTCGCCTCCTGGCCCCGCCCGACGACATCCCGACGGAGGTCCTCTCGGGCTTCCGCGACCTGACCGATCGCCTCCGCAGGGAAGCCCTGGGCGAGGCTGCCGGTGCCGCCTTCGGCCGTCTCTACACCGACATCCTCCTCGGTAGCGTCGTGCATGAGCTCGCCCTCGTCCGTGCCTTCGCCGGCGAGCCGACCGGCATCGACGGCCAGTGGGTCTGGCCTGACGACGCGTGGCCACCCTCGCTGGAGATGACCGGCACGCTCCCGTCCGACGGTCGGGTGTCGATCCGCTGGCACTACCTGCCCGACTACGCCGCGTACCGGGAACTGATCCGCGTCGTATACGAGTCGGTGACGATCGAACTGGAGTTCCCGTCGCCCTACCTGCTCCACCGGCCGACGGTCCTGCGCGTGACGTCACGCGGCAACAGCGGCCGCAACGACGAGGTCTGGACGTCGATCGAAGAGGCGTTCGAGACCGAGCTCCTCGCGTTCCATGCGATGGTCGTCGATGGGCGAGCGCCGGCTGCCGGCGCCGACGAGGGTCGCGCCGACATCGTCACGTGCCAGCGGGCGATCGCGGCGCTGGCTCGCTCGCGCGGCGTCGACATCGGCGGCGAGGCCGCCCCGTGAGCGATCGCGCGGTCATCCACCTCGTCCCGCACACCCACTGGGATCGCGAGTGGTACGAGCCGTTCCAGGTCTTCCGGATGCGTCTCGTCGAGCTCATCGACCAGCTGCTCGAACGGATGGCCGCCGACCCGCGGTTGCGCTTCACGCTCGACGGCCAGGCCGCGACCGTCGACGACTACCTCGAGATCCGGCCGGAGGCCGAAGACCTGATCCGTCAGCTCATCGCGGAGGGCCGGCTGGCGATCGGGCCGTGGCAGATCCTCCTCGACGAGTTCCTCGTGTCGGGCGAGACCATCGTGCGCAACCTCGAGCTGGGCTGGGCTCGGGCGGAGGCGCTCGGCGGGGCGATGCGAGTCGGCTACCTGCCCGACATGTTCGGTCACATCGCCCAGATGCCCCAGATCCTGCGCCGGGCCGGGATCGAGCGGGCGGTCGTTTGGCGAGGCGTGCCGGCATCGATCGACCGCCACGCGTTCGCCTGGCGCGCGCCGGACGGGTCCGTCGTCGACACGGAGTATCTGGTCGGCGGGTACGGCAACGGGGCGTATCTGTTCGACGTCCCGGACCGGCTCGGCCTGAAGCTCGGCGAGTACCGGAAGCTGAACGCCCCGACGTACGGGGATCACTCGCTGCTGGCGATGTACGGGACTGACCATGCGGTGCCGTCACCGATGTTGGCCGACCTGGTCGACCTCGTGAACGCGAGCGACGGAGACGTGGAGGTCCGTCTCGCCACGCTGACCGAGTACCTCGAGCGGGACCCTGAGCGCCACCCGGGACCTGCCGGTGAGGCGCCGAGCTGGCAGGGCGAGCTCCGCTCTGGCGCCCGCGCGAACATGCTGATGAACGTCGTTTCGGCACGGGTCGACCTGAAGGCCGCGGCCGCGAAGGCGGAGCGCCGGGTCGAGCGCTACGCGGAGCCGCTGGCCGCGCTCTACGGGGCAAAATGGCCGGGCCGGCTGTTGGAGCTGGCGTGGCGCCGGCTGGTCGAGAACTCCGCGCACGACTCGATCTGTGGCTGCTCGCATGACGAGGTGGTCGCCCAGGTCATCAGCCGCTACGCCGAGGCGGAACAGATCGCGACGGGGATCCTCGCCGCGTCGCTCCAGCGGATCGCGGGCACGGTGGCGAGCACAGGCTGGGCCGTGGTCAACCCCTCCCCGGTCGACCGGCACGACCTCGTCGAGCTGGACTGCGCCGTCCCGGCCGGCTGGGGGCCCGTCGCCGTCCGGGTCGGTGAGCGCGTCGTCCCGACGCAGGAAGTGACGCGCGATAGCGGCGTGCTCGCCCAGCGCGACGTCCGCGGGGCCGAGCTCGGTGAGTTCTTCCGGCGTCGCCGGCACGGACGCGAGTTGCTCGGTCGCTTCATCAACGGTGTTAGCGTCGACGCGGACGGTGATCACCCGTCGGTCGTGATTCGTGTCGACCGCGTGCCCGACCCGCCTGAGCTGGACGTCGACGAGCTCATGTGGGGGATCGGCGAGACCGGCGCGCGGCGGCCCGACGATGCCTGGCACGTGACCGTCGCCGTGACCGACCGGCGCCGAGTCCTGGCGCGGGTGCCGGTCCCCGCACTCGGCTATGCCCGGGCGACCGAGATCGAGGGCGACGGGGCCATCGTCGAGGACGTACCGCATCCGGTCGTGGGCCACGAGGGGTCGTTGGATAACGGCCTCGTCGAGGTGGCCGTCGACGACGACGGTACGTTCCGGTTGACCGGTGGCGGCGTGACGCTCACGGGCGTCGGACGGATCGTGGATGGCGGCGATGCGGGCGACAGCTACAACTACGGACCGCCGCCCGATGACGGGATCGTCGACACCCCGACGACGGTCGATGTCCGGCTCGGCGACCATGGCCCGCTGCGCGGCGAGCTGTCGATCGTGCGCGCGTACGAATGGCCACGCGGGCTGACGGCCGACGCAAGGGGTCGGTCGGATCGGACCGTCGCGACCGAGGTCACCACGACGCTCGAGCTCCGCGCCGACGAGCCATTCGTCCGCGTCAGCGTGACGTTCGACAACGATTCGGTCGACCATCGGGTGCGCTTCCATATCCCGCTGCCGGCGCCCGTCACGGGCTCCGCAGCCGAAGGACAGTTCGCCGTGGTGCAGCGGGGGCTGGAGCAGGAGGGTGGCCATGGCGAGGTGCCGCTCCCGACCTTCCCGGCACTCGGCTTCGCCAGCGTCGAGGGCTGCAGCGTGCTGCTCGATCAGGTGACCGAGTACGAGGTGGTGGAGAGGCGAGAGCTGGCGCTCACGCTGCTCCGATCCTTCGGGCTGATCAGCCGCAACGCGAACCCGTACCGCGAGGACCCCGCCGGGCCGGAGGTCGCGGTGCCGGCGGCACAGCTCCTCGGCGCGCGGTCGTTCCGGTTCGCGCTGTTGCCGCACGCCGGGACGTGGGCCGACGCCGGGACGCGCGACGCTGCCGAGCGCTATCGCCACCCATTCGCCGTCGTTCGCGGGTCCGGGCCGCTCGACGCTCCCACGGGGGAAGTCCCTGGGCTTCGGCTCGACGGTGAGGGCGTCGTCCTCACGGCCGTCCGGCGCCGTGATGACTGGCTCGAGGTGCGGCTTGTCAATGAGCGAGCTGAAGCGAGTCGGGCGGTGCTCGGGCCGTCCATCGCCGCCGCGCGCGAGGCCGATCTGCTGGGTCGTCCAGGCGCCGATCTGGACGTTTCGGCCGACGGCTTGACGCTCGATCTCGGGCCGTGGGAGATCCGCACCGTCCAGCTGCGTCGTGCCGCCGCCATGCCTCCCTCCGAGGGGGCCTCGACGGTGGCCGCTGTCATGGACCTGCAACGTTGACAGAACGTTCGGGCGGACTCTAGGCTCCACCCACTTTCGACCGTGCCGCACCGTGTCGGGTGGACGGCGGGAGGCTCCGGTCGCGACACAAGTTCGGTCGGCGCCAACGGATGCGCGCCGTGGTCCGATCGGCGGGTCGACGCCGGTGGAGGAGAACGCGATAAGAGCTCGTGGTCCGCGCTTCGACGCGCGTTCCGCCCACGACACAGCGACGATCGACGTGAGCGCCCGGTGCGGGCCAGGCCTGATGCACACGCTCCTCCGAGTCGATGCGCCTTGGGTCCTTGGCGTACCCTCAGCGTCCGACATCTTCCGGTGACCTAGGGAGGCAAGGGTTCCGGAGAGCCGGCTTCAGCGTCCAGCAGGAGGAGACACACGACTTGGAAGCCGAACACCATCGCCGCAAAGGTTTCGAATAGAGGAGGTTAGCCGTGATTCGTGATCAGATGCGACGCTCGAAGGCGACCGCCATCGGCGTCGCTGTGATCGTGGCAGTCGCTGCTTGTTCCAGTCCATCTACTTCAGGACCGCCGGCCTCGGCGTCCGGAGGAGTCGTCGCCCCAAGCGGTAGCGCCGCCTCGCCCGGCGCGTCTGGGGCTGTCGGCGGATCGCTCTCGCTGTGGACGGCGTGGGGCGGCAAGGAGCTCGAGACATTCCAGAAAGTACTGCAGCCGTTCACGGATGAGACCGGGGTCGAGGTCAAGATCACGACCGTCCGGGATGCCGCACAACTCGCGATCAACGTCGAAGCCGGAACGACGCTGCCCGATATCGCCGGCGCGCCGACGGCCGACAAGATCGTGCCGTGGGCGCAGCAAGGCACGATGAAGGCGCTCGAGGACTACCTCACCGACTTTTCCACGTACACCGAGGAGACCCTGCCTGGCCTCGTCAATGGCGGCACCGAGGTCGGCGTGGTCGACGGCAAGCACTACCTCATGTTCGTGAAGACCCAGATCAAGAACCTGTTCTGGTACAACGCGAAGGTGTTCACGGGCACGCCACCGAAGACGTGGGACGAGATGCTCAAGGTCCAGGTCCCGAGCGGAGCGAAGTTGTTCTGCGCCGGGATCGAGTCGGGAGCGGATTCCGGCTGGCCCGCGACCGACAACATCGAAGGCATCCTCATGCGCCAGTCCGGCGACCAGGTCTACAACGACTGGTGGGCGGGCAAGCAAAAGTGGACCTCACCCGAGGTCAAGAAGGCGTTCCAGACGTACGGTCAGATCGTGTCGGAGGAGAATGTCTACGGCGGTCCGAACTCGGTGCTGACGACGGCTTTCCAGCGCGCTGGCAAGCCACTCTTCGCGGCTACGCCAGGGTGCGTCCTCTACGACCAGGCGACGTTCATCCCGAACTTCTTCCTCGAGGACTATCCCGATCTCAAGCCGGTCGATGACTTCAACTTCATCGAACCACCGAGCTTCAACTCGCAATACGACGGCCTCCAGGAGTTCTTCTTCGACAACTTCGTCATGTACAACGACACCCCGCAATCCCGGGCGCTCATGAACTATCTCTGGACGGCCGACGCCCAGCAGATCTTCGTCGACGCCGGGGGCACACTCGCGGCGAACAAGAACATCACGAAATTCCCCGATCCGGTCTTCCAGCATGCGTCCGAGGTCGTCAAGGGCGCGGAGAAGCTGCTGGTCGACGGCTCGGACAACATGCCGGCCGAGATGCGGACGGCCTTCTACAAGGGGGTCCAAAACTTCATCAAGGATCAGTCGCAGCTCGACTCGATCCTGGCCGACCTCGACGAGATCCAGGCCGGCGCCTACACCTCGTAGCCGTTTCCAGCGTGCGGTCGGGGCGGCACTCCTGTCGCCCCGACCGACGGACCTCGACGGGAGCAGGCAGCCATGGATAGTCGCATCGTCACCGTGATTGCCGCAGTCATCGGTATCCCGATCATCCTGGTCGGGTACCTGCTGCTAACGGAGCGATTGGTCGCGGTGCTCCCCAGACGTTGGCAGTCGCGCGTCCGGGCGTACCTGTGGATCCTGCCCGCCGTCGCATTCGCGACCCTGTTCATGGTCATCCCGACCATCAACACCGTCTTCCTGAGCTTCCTCGACCGGAAGTCCGAGAACTTCGTCGGTCTTGCCAACTACGTGTACTTCTTCACCAATCCCGGCACGCTCGGGTCCATCAAGAACAGCTTGCTCTGGCTCGTGTTCTTCACCGGTGGCGTCGTCATCGGTGGGCTGCTGATCGCGGTCATGTTCGACCGAGTGCGCTACGAGTCCTTTGCGAAGCTCGCCGTCTTCCTGCCACTGCCGATCAGCGCGGTGGCCGCATCGATCATCTGGAAGTTCATGTTCGAGTACCAGCCCCCCGGGCAGGTACAGACGGGAACGCTGAACGCCCTCATCGGGGTGGCGGGATTAGGCCCCGTCGCCTGGCTGGTTGAATCAGCTACGAACAATGCCGCCTTGATCTTCGTCGGCATCTGGATCTCGACGGGCTTCGCGATGGTCATCATCTCGTCTGCCTTGAAGGCCATCAGCCCCGAACTGCTCGAGGCGGCCCGCCTCGACGGGGCGAGCGAGTTGCAGGTCCTCCGCAACGTCATCGTCCCGTTGCTGCTGCCGACGCTCGTGGTGATCACCACGACCATGGTCATCACCGCGTTGAAGGTGTTCGACATCGTCTATGTATTGTCGGGGGGCGCGTTCGACACCGATGTGATCGCGAGCCAGATGTTCTCCCAGCTCGCGGGCGCTGGCCACTACGGTCGGGCGTCAGCAGTCGGCGTGATCCTCCTGATCGCCATCATCCCATTGCTGATCATCAACGTCCGACGCTTCCGCCGTGAGGAGGCGATCCGATGACCGAAGCGACGCGCGACGACACGAGCGTCACCGTGACGGGACGCCAGAAGGCTGGCTCGAGGAGGCTGTCGGGCCTGTTCCAACGGCTACCCCTGCACCTGACGATCGTCGTGATCGTGGCGGTATGGCTTATCCCGACATTCGGATTGTTCGTCAACTCGTTCCGCGGCATCGCCGACATGAGCAATGCGGGATGGTGGACGGCGCTGTTCCCACCCAGCCAACTGACCCTCGAGAGCTATCAGCAGGTCCTCAACACGCAAGGCGTTGCCGCCGGCTTCGTCAACAGCCTGATCATCACGATCCCGGCGACTGTCGTCCAGATCGCGATCGCGACGATGGCCGGCTACGCATTCGCCTGGATGCGCTTCCCCGGCAGGGATTTCTTCTTCATCCTCATCGTCCTATTGCTCGTCGTGCCGATCCAGATGACGCTCATTCCGGTCCTGCGGATGTTCGCCGCCACCGGGCTGGCCGGGACCTTCCTGGCCGTCTGGTTGGCGCATATCGGCTATGGGCTGCCGTTCCAGACGTACCTATTCAGGAACGCGATGAGCGGCCTGCCGAGCGAGGTGTTCGAGTCGGCCGAGGTCGACGGCGCGAACCACGTCCAGAGGTTCTGGCGGATCGGCCTGCCGATGATCGTCCCGGCCGTCGCCGCGATCACGATCTTCGTGTTCCTTGGGATCTGGAACGACCTCCTGGTCGCGCTGACATACATGGGGAGCAGCCCGAACCGTCCGCTGACCGTCGTGATCACCCAGCTCGTCACGTCGTTCGGTGGTGGCTGGCAGTTCCTGACGGCCGCGGCGGTCCTCCAGATGATCCTCCCGCTCGCCGTGTTCCTCGGCCTTCAGCGGTACTTCGTGCGGGGCATCTCGGCCGGATCGGTGAAGGGCTGACCGGCGCTCCACACGTGACCGGGGACGACGCGCGTCCCAACATCCTCGTGGTCGTGAGCGACCAGGAGCGCGCGGACGTCCTCGGCTGTTACGGGGGCCCATGCCTGACCCCGGCGATCGACAGTCTCGCGGCCGACGGCATCCGATTCGAGACGTGTCTCGCACCGACCGCGATCTGCAGCCCGACGCGAGCATCGTTCCTCACCGGCCTCTACCCGCACGGCCACGGCATCCTGAATAACGTCCACGAACCGGATGCACTTCGCGTCGAACTGGCCCCGGGGACGGTCACCTATCCGGACCTGCTCCGTGCGGCGGGCTACCGGCTGGGTTATGTCGGCAAGTGGCATGCCGGAGTAGGTGGCCCACAGGCGGTCGGTTTCCACGACGTCGTTATAGCGAAGGACATCGTCGCCGGCGCGAACGACGAGGCGATCGTCGAGACGGAGCCCGAGCTGTCGGAGCCGATCTACGCCCGCTATCCGCATGGCCGCCTGCTGATCGCCGGGATCGATCCGCGGCCGGTGGAAGCGACCGAATCAAGACGGGATTCGGATGCCGCCATCAGTCTGCTCCGGCAGTATCGTGAGATCGACCAGCCGTTCTGCATCCGTCTGGATTTCGAGGGCCCCCACCACCCGTACATGCCGCCGGAGCAGTACGCCGCGCTGTATGAGCCGGCGTCCATCCCACCGTGGCCGAACTTCTCGGACGATGCGACGACCAAGCCGGCCGCACAGGGTCGGCTCATCGAGCAGCGCGGCGTCGTAGGCTGGACCTGGGGCGACTGGCAGCCCGTCGTCGCCAGGTACTTCGGCTTCGTGAGCTACATCGACGCCGAGATCGGGCGTGTGCTCGACGCCCTCGACGACCTGGGCTTGCGCGAGACGACCGTGGTCATCCACACCGCGGACCACGGCGACATGACCGGGGCCCACGGCGGCCAGTTCAACAAGGGCCCGCTGATGTACGACGAGATCTGTCGCGTCCCGCTCATCGTGCACGACCCGCGCTTGGCGGCCCGCGGCGTCTGCCGTTCCCTGGTTGGCAGCCCGGCCCTGATGCCGACCATCCTGGAGCTCGCGGGCGTGCCGGTGCCCCCCGGCCTCCACGCCTCGAGCCTCGTGCCCTGGATCGTCGATCCGGCGGCAGCGCCGGAAGACGACGCCGCGTACGCCGAGTACCACGGCGACGAGTGGGGCCTGTACTCGATGCGGATGATCCGGACGCGGATCGCCAAGTACGTCTACAGCCCGCACGGGAGCGACGAGCTGTACGACCTCGAGGCTGATCCACACGAGCTGTTGAACCGCATCGAGGAGCCGGGCTATTCGGGGCTCCGCGGGGAGCTGCGGGGCCGCCTCCTGCGGTGGATGATCGACACCGACGATCCGCTCGCCCTCTGGGCGCGCCGGGTGCTGTGACGATCGACTGACCCTACGACCTACGATCCGAGGTCGGCTAGCCGGTCCTCCAGGCGCTCGACCTGGTCGGCGAGCTCGGCTTCCCTCGCGCGCGCACCCTCCACGACGTCCGGTGGCGCCTTGGCGATGAACGCCTCGTTGGCGAGCCGTGCCCGAGCGGCCTCGAGCCAGCCCCGCGCCTCCTTGAGCTCGCGGTCGAGCCGGGCACGTTCGGCGTCCCGTGCCGCCTCATCGCCGGTCCCGTCGCCACGATGCGCCAGCGCCTCCAGCTCGCCGGCGATCACCGCGAGGGCGCCGTCGGTCGAGCCGCTCCCCTGCCCCAGCGCCTCCCGGCTGAGGCGCCGGTCCAAGGGACGCGCCCGGGCCAGTCGCTCGACGGCGGTGCGAAGCGCCTCGAACGTCGGACCCATAGTCATCGGCACGACGACCTCGGTCGGCAGCCAGGCGGCCGCCTCGACCCGGGCCTCGGCACGCGCGTTGCGCAGCCCACGGACGAGCTCGAGGATCGCCTCGACATCCGCCTCGACCCGCTCGTCGCGGCCGGTCGGCGCGGGCCAGCGAGCGACGATCGAGCAGCCCCGGATCGCTGGCCCGATGCGGGATGGCGCCCCATAGCTGCTCGGTCACGAACGGCATCACCGGGTGGAGCAGCCGCAGGTAGGTGTCGAGCGCCTGGACGAGCGCCCACCATGTCGCCTCCCGTGTCTCAGCGGAAAGCGACTCGTCAGCGAGTCGGACCTTGGCCAGCTCGACACCCCAGTCGCAGAACTCGTTCCAGATCGCGTCGTACAGCAGCCGGGTGACCTCGCCGAACGCGAAGTCGGCGATCGCCGCATCGACCGCCTCGACCGTGGCGCTCGCCCGCGACAGGATCCAGCGTTCGGCGGGGCCGAGGTCGGCCTCGACCGGCAGGCGCCGCTCCGCGTCGACTGGGATCGCGGTCGGCCGGGCACCGACGACGAACCGGGTCGCGTTCCACAGTTTGTTCGCGAAGTTGCGAGCGTTCTCCAACTTGGTCCGGCCGAACCGCTGGTCCTGCCCGGCCGCGGCGCCATGGATCAGCGCGAAGCGCAGCGCATCGGCCCCGGTCTCGTCGATGACCGCCAGCGGGTCGACGACGTTGCCCTTCGTCTTGGACATCTTCTGACCCTCGGGATCGCGGATGAGGCCCGAGAGATAGACCGTGTGGAACGGCTCACGGTCGGTGAGGTGAAGCCCAAGCATCATCATCCGCGCGACCCAGAAGAAGATGATGTCGTAACCGGTCTCCATGACCGACGTCGGGTAGTAGGTCCCATAGTCGGGCGTTTCGTCGGGCCAGCCCAGGGTCGAGAACGGCCACAGGCCCGAGCTGAACCAGGTGTCGAAGATGTCCGGGTCCTGCGTCAGCTCGACGGCAGGCCGGCCGCACACATCGCAGGCCGTCGGCCCATCCTCCCCGGCGGACACCGTGACATGGCCGTCCGGGCAGTACCAAGCCGGGATGCGATGGCCCCACCACAGCTGACGCGACACGTTCCAGTCGCGGATGTCGGTCAGCCAGTGCTCCCAGGTCTTCTCGAATCGCTCGGGCAGGATCCGGGTTCGGCCGGAACGCGTCGCATCGAGCGCCCACTCGGCGAGTGGCCCCGTCCGGACGAACCACTGGGTCTTCAGCCGAGGCTCGAGGATGTCGTTGCTGCGCTGACAGCGACCGATGATCATCTCGTGCGGCTTCTGGTCGACCAGGTCGCCGCGGGCCGCCAGCTCGGCCACGATCATCTCGCGGGCCTCGTACCGGTCGAGTCCATCGAAGTGCGTCCCGGAATCCGCGATCGTCGCGTCGTCGGCGAGGACCGTCGGCATCGGCAGGCCATGGCGCTTGCCCGTCGCATAGTCGTCCTGATCGTGGGCCGGGGTGATCTTCACCGCGCCGGTCCCGAACGTCCGGTCGACCACGTCGTCGGCGATGATCGGGACGTCGCGCTCGACGAACGGGATGCGCACGCGCCGGCCGACCAGCGCCCGGTACCGCTCGTCCTCGGGATGCACGGCGACCGCCACGTCACCGAGGATCGTCTCGGGCCGCGTCGTCGCCACGACGATGCCGTCGCCCGGGCTCGCGTCGCCGGTCGCCTCGTCGATCAGGTGGTAGCGGACCGACCACAGCGTCCCGGCCTCCGGGGTCGAGATCACCTCGAGGTCGCTGACGCTCGTGCGGCAGCCCGGACACCAATTCACGAGCGCCTCGGTGCGATACGCCAGACCGTCGCGATAGAGGCGCTCGAACGCGACTCGCACGGCGCGTGCCGATCCGTCGTCCATCGTGTATCGCAGGCGCCCCCAGTCGGCCGATGCCCCGACCCGCCGCTGCTGGCCGAGTATCACGGGCTTCGTCGAATCAGAGAAGGCGCGCATCCGTTCGAGGTAGCGCTCGCGGCCGAGGCTCGCCCGGCTCTCGCCCTCTTTGGCGAGGATGCCGTCGAGCACGAACTGTGCGGCGATGCTTGCATGATCCAGGCCCGGCAGGAACAACGTCCGGTGCCCGCGCATGCGCGCGTGCCGGATCAGCAGGTCCTCGACCGCCGTCCGCTGGGCATGGCCGAGATGGAGCGAGCCCGTCACGTTGGGTGGCGGCTGGATGATCGTGAACGGCGGCAAGTCGGGATCGGCCGTCGACCCTGCACCGTCGGGCGCGAAGACGTCGGCCGCCAGCCATCGCTCGTAGATCGCGCCCTCGACGTCGCGCGGCGTATAGGCCTTCGGCAGATCGGACTTCGCCAGATCGGTCATCGGTTTCGTGGTCGCTCCCGGAAAACAGAACGCCCGCCGTCCAGCGGACGAGCGGGTCGTGGTACCACCTGCTGGTTCGGCGACCGGGGACTTGCGTTCATCACGCGGGGCCTGGTCCGGTGCCCTCTCGACGCGGTATCGGACGTCGGCCGTCGCGGCTCGCGAGTGACGTTCACGCCGGTGGGTGCCGCGCGGCTCTCACCGTCCCGCGCTCGCTCCGGGTCGACCCGGCGCTACTCCTCTCGGTCCTCGCCGTGAGGGCGGGAGTGTAGCACGGGCCGACAGCCACCCCGGCCGCGACGCGATCGCCGCTAGCGCGCCGATCGGACCCGCCATCGGTCATCTGACCGATGTGCGATGGACGAGCCCAAGGCACGCTGGAGGTCTACGCGACCACCGTGGTCGTACCCGGCACGGGAGATATCGATATGCCGAAGTTCATGGACGTCCACGATGGCTTCTTTGGCGTAACCGCCCAACAGCTGGCCGAGGCGCACCAGCGCGACCTCGACCTCGAAGGCCCCGAAGGCGTCCACTACGAGCACGCCTGGCTCGACCCCGAGGCGGGCAAGGTCTTCTGCCTGGCGACCGGCCCGTCGAAGGAAGCCGTCATGCGCGTCCATGAGCGCGCCGGCCATCCGACGCCGCAGGTCTACGAGGTCCCGATCGAGGTCTAGCCCGCGTGGTGGGGCCGGCGCGGATGGTCGCGCCGGCCGCCGGCCTTCGACCGGGCCCGAAGATCAGGCGCTCTCGCCGCGCTCGGCGAGCCACTCCTCGTAGTTCGTCTCGTCGACGCCCTCCTCGACCTCGGTCTTGGTCAGGAGGAGCGGCAGCCGTCCGGAGCGGATGGTCTCCTCGGTGATGATGCACTTGCGGACCTCGGTCCGTTCCGGGATGTCGTACATCACCTCGAGGAGCGATTCCTCGACGATCGAGCGCAGGGCCCGCGCCCCGGTCTTCCGATCGAGGGCGACCTCCGCGGCGGCCTTGAGCGCGCCCGGCGTGAATGCCAGCTCGACCTTGTCGAGCGCCAGGAACTTCTGGAACTGCCGCGTGACGGCGTTGCGCGGCTCGGTCAGGACCCGCACCAGGTCGTCGGCGGTCAGCGCCGTGAGCGTGACCATGACCGGCAGCCGTCCGATGAACTCGGGGATCAGCCCGAACTTGAGGAGGTCCTCGGGCATCAGCTTCTCGAGGATGCGGCCCTTGTCGGCGGGTGACATCGCGCCGTCGGCGCCGAAGCCGATCGCCCTGCGGCCGACCCGCTCCTCGACGATCTTCTCGAGCCCGTCGAACGCGCCACCGCAGATGAACAGCACATTCGTGGTGTCGATCTGGATGAAGTCCTGGTGGGGGTGCTTGCGACCGCCCTGCGGCGGGACATTGGCGACGGTCCCCTCGAGGATCTTGAGCAGGGCCTGCTGGACGCCCTCACCGGACACATCGCGGGTGATCGACGGGTTGTCCGCCTTGCGCGCGATCTTGTCGATCTCGTCGATATAGATGATCCCGCGCTGTGCCCGGGCGACGTCGAAATCGGCCGCCTGGATGAGCCGCAACAGGATGTTCTCGACGTCCTCTCCGACATAGCCGGCCTCGGTCAGCGACGTCGCGTCGGCGATGCAGAACGGGACGTCGAGCACACGCGCGAGGGTCTGCGCGAGGAGCGTCTTGCCGCTGCCTGTCGGCCCGACGAGGAGGACGTTCGACTTCTGGAGTTCGACGTCGTCGACCTGGTGGCCGGCGTTGACCCGCTTGTAATGGTTGTACACGGCCACCGAGAGGACCTTCTTGGCCCGCTCCTGGCTGATGACGTACTGGTCGAGGGCGTCCTTGATCTGGTGCGGGTTCGGGAGCTTCGACGAGGTCTGCTTGGGACGCGGCGTCTCGAGCATCTCCTCTTCGATGATCTCCTGGCAGAGGTTGATGCACTCGTCGCAGATGTAGACACCCTGACCCGCGATGAGCTTGCGAACCTGCTCCTGGCTCTTGCCGCAGAAGGAGCAGCGATACGGGACCTTGGGTCCCTTGCTGCCGCTGGTCGAGGTCACGTGATTCGGTCCTTGCTCCCTAACCGGCCGGTTCGCTCTTCGAGCGCTTCGGCTCCGGTGGCTTCTCTGTCTCGCCCGACTCGGCGGCCGCTTCCGCGGCCTTCTCGTCGTGGTGTTGCGCGGTCAGTGAATCCCACTGCTCCGAATACACCGCATCGATGATGCCATAGTCCTTCGCGTCCTCGGGAGCCATGAAGTAGTCCCGATTGGTGTCCTCGCGCACCTTATCGATCGGCTGACTCGTGTGGCGAGCCAGGATCTCGATGTTGCGATTGACCAGGAACTCCCATTCCTTCATCTGGATCACGGCGTCCGGCGCGTTGCCGCGGAAGCCACCCGAACCCTGGTGGATCATGATCCGGCTGTTGGGCAGGGCGTAGCGCTTGCCCTTCGCGCCGGCGGCGAGGAGCACCGCCGCCATCGACGCCGCCATCCCGAGGCAGATCGTGCTGACCGGCGCCCGCAGGTACTGCATCGTGTCGTAGATCGCGAGGCCGGAGTTCACGACGCCGCCCGGCGAGTTGATGTACAGGCTGATGTCCTTCTCGGGATCCTCCGAGTCGAGGAACAGCAGCTGGGCGATGACGAGGTTGGCGAGGTGGTCCTCGATCGCATCGCCCACGAAGATGATCCGCTCGCGCAGCAGGCGGGAGTAGATGTCGTAGGCGCGCTCCCCTCGGCTGGAGGACTCGATGACCATCGGGACGAGCATGTGGCGGCTCCTGGCGTGTCGTGCGTGACGGTGGTGACTGGTCGGTGATCGGTGGTGGTGGTCGGGTGATGGGACTCGTAGGTCGGTCGATAGACTCGGTCAGCTGGCCGCGGCAGGTTGGTCGACGGCCTCACGGTCGGCGTCGTCGATCACGGTGCCCGGGTGGGTGGCGCCGATAGCGGCGTTCGCCTGCGCGCTCTCGGCGCTTACTGCGGCTCCCGCGACGTCCTCGAGATGCGGCAGCGGCGGGTGCTCGGGATGCTCTGCAAGCCATGTGTCGATGAGGCGCTCCACGACGCGGCTCCGACGGAGCGTGCTCCGGATGAACGCGCGGCCCCGGTCGGACTCGAAGTAGGAGATGAGGCGCTCGTCCCCGGCATACCCCTCCTGGCCTCGCGCGACCTCGGCGTCGACATCGGCGTCGGGCACCTCGATGCCTTCCGCGTCGGCGACCTTGGACAGAACGAGGAGCGTCTTGGCGCGTTTCTCGGCATTCGGGCGGAAATCAGCGTGGAGATCGTCGCCCGTCTTCTCCACGGCCTTGAGGTACGCCTCCTCGCTGATGCCCTGCCGGGCGAGCGAGGCGCGGAACTCGTCGTGCATCACCTCGACTTCCTGGTCGATGAGCACCTCAGGGAGCTCGACCGTGGCGTTGGCGACGGCGTACTCGATGATCCGGTCGGCGAACTGGTGTCGAGCCCGGTCCGTGGCATTGCCCTCGAGGCGGATGCGGATATCGGCCCGCAGGGCATCGAGCGAGGCGAAGTCGCCGAGGCTCGCGAAGAAGTCGTCGTCGAGGTCGGGCTGGATCTTCTCGCGGAGCTCTTTGAGCTCGACGCTGAAATGGGCCGGCTTGCCCGCCAGCGCCTCCTCCGGGTAATCCTCGGGGAACGTGACGTCGAACTCGGTCGTGTCGCCGACCTTGAGACCGACGAGGTTCTTCTCGAAGCCCGGGATCAGCCGCTCCTGGCCGAGGATCAGCGGCATCCGCTCCGACGTGCCACCCTCGAACGGTTGGCCGTCCTGGCTGCCGACGAAGGAGATGACCGCATAATCGCCGTCCTTCGCCCCGCGGTCCTCGACCGCCGCCAACGTCGCGTTCTGGTCGCGCAGCTCCTCGACCACCTGGTCGACGCGCGCGTCGTCGATCGTCTCGATCTCGGGCGCGAAGTTGAAGCGCTTGTAGTCGCCGAGCGCGACCTCGGGGCGCACCGGGACGGTCGCCTTGAAGATCAGCGGCTTGCCTTCCTCCGCCTGGACGACCTCGACGTCGGCGTTCGCGAGCGGCAGGAGGTCCTCCTGGACGAGGGCTTCGCGGTACGCGTCATGCATAAGGTGGTCGACCGCCTCGTCGAGCACGACACCAGGGCCGAGATGGCGCTCGAGGACGGGCCGCGGCGCCTTGCCAGGCCTGAAGCCGGGGATCCGGGAGCGCTTGGCGAGGGCGCGGACGGCGGCATCCAGTGCGCGGTCGAGGCGGTCTGGGGGCAACTCGATCTCGAGCCGGATGGTGGACTTGGGGGCTGGGGTGCGGGTGATCTGCATCGAACGGGAAGTATAGGGCGGGCTCCCCGAGGGAGCCGTCGGGCGCCGGGGGCGGTCGGGGCGGAACCGCCGTCCGGCTGGCCGAGCCCGCTCGCGCATGGAACATGACATGTTCCGAGTGACGTCCGAACCGGCGAAAACAGGGGTTTCAGCCGCCGATCGGAACACGCCGGGTTCCATCCGACGTTTGAACGCCCGTTCAGCCGCTGGTTGGAACATGGAGAGGTTCCAAGCGCGCCCGACCGCGCCGTCAGGCAACCACCGTCCGGGTTGGTAGGCGAGAGAGGGGTCGAACCTCTACGCCGCTCACGCGGCACCGGCTCCTAAGGCCGGCGCGTCTGCCATTCCGCCACTCGCCCGTCGACCAAGTCTAGCCGAGCCAGCGGTCACGTCCGACGACGACTGCACTGCGAGGACAGCTCAGACGCCGGTCGGCGGCTCCTCGGCAGACGGGCCCTCGCCACGCGCCTTGTCGACTCGCTCCTTTGCCTCGTCGGCGGTCCGATCGATCTGCTCCTTCGCGGCCCCCGCCGCCTGCTCGGAGGACGACCGAGCCTCATCGGCCTTGGTGGCTGCCTCGTCGCGGAGCTCCCTGGCTCGTGCGCCGACCTGCGCCGTGAATCCGCCGATCCGCGTCTGGGGACCCTCGGACGGTGGCGCCGTGAGGTATTCCGCTGCGCGGCGTGCGGCCGTCCCGAGGATGGGCCGCGCCGCCGCCAGGAGCAGGACCGTCGGGATCGCACGCCGTTCCTTCTGCCGCTGTTTCACGTAATCGGCGAAGTCGCGTTCGAGCGTGCCGCGGACCTTGTCGCCGTCATCGCCCATCTTGTCGATGGCTTTCTCGATCTCCTTTGGGAGCATCCGCTTGGGCAACGGCGCGTTCCGGCCAAGGACGTTTCGACGGAACGCCCGCCACAGCCGCTGCGGCCCTCGAAGGAGCAGGAACGCGATGCCACCGACGACCGCCGCGGCCTTGGCGGGGCTCCGGCGGACCCGCGCGGGGATATCGACGGCGTAGCGCGCGGACGCGCCAAGATCGCCGAGATCGGCTTCGAGCTCGGCCCGAGCCGCTAGGACCCGGTCCCGGGCGGCATCTTGCTCTGCAGCCACGCGAGCGTCTCCTTGCTGGTCTCGATGGTCTGGGTCGGGGTGAAGCGCACCTTGAGCTCGTCGAGGTCGACCCCGGTCTGTGCGACGTCCGTGATCATCAGCGCGATCCATGCGACGTAGCCGACAGCGATCCCGATCCCCGCACCAACCTGGTATCCGGGGGTGGCCGCCGAGATGGCGCCGATGACGACGCCCGCCACAAGCCCGGCGATCACGGCGCCGAAGCCGCCGCCCCGGGCGGCGGCGATGATACCCACGATCAATCCGATCGCGCCGACGATGATCATGCCGACGACGAGTGGCCGCACGCCCGGCTCGATCCCCGGCAATGCTGAGTCGCCAACGTAGGTGTACGCCTGGTTCGGCAGGCCGAACGCCATGAGGATCCCGACCACGACGGCGAGCAGCAGCCCGACCAGGAACGCGCGGCCGATGCGCCCAGCGCTCACGCCGACCGCCGCCAACCCGCAGGCCACGGCGATCGCGATGAACAGCAGGACGCCGTGCAGGACGCCCCAGCCGATGGAACCCAGCAGCCACTCACCGACGAACAGCGACGTCCCGATGACCGCCAGGATGACCGCGAAGATGACGACGGCGATCGCGATGCCGACGTAGGCCGCGACCTTCTTGACTTCGTCCGCGATCGCGGTGGCCTCGGCCTTTGCCAGGTCCACGTGTGCCTGCGCGAGGCGGTACGCCGCATCGCGGGTCGAGCGGATCGAGGCGCGCAGTCCGGGCGGTGGCAACGGCCGCTGCGGTGGTGGTGCGTCCAGGATGGTGTGCTCCAGCTCGGGGATCGGGCGGTCACGAGCGGGACCGGGCCGGGCCCGGATGATAGCAGCGCCCGTGTGGCAGCCGACCGTCGAACCGCCACCGGCGCCTCACGCGGCCGTTACGCTGCGGGCATGTCCTCGACGACCCCGGCGCGGCCGCTCCGCACGGCCGAGCTCCTGAGCATCGGCTCGGAGCTGACCGTCGGTGAGACCCGCGACACGAATGCCGGCGAGCTGGCGGCGACTCTCACCCGCGAGGGCGTCACTGTCGGCCGGATCATCGCCCTGCCCGATCGACTCGACGTCGTGACCGAGGCGTTCGCGACCGCGTTCGCCCGCGCTGACCTCGTCGTGAGCACCGGTGGCCTCGGGCCGACGCCCGACGACCTCACCCGCGAATCGATCGCCGGCGCCCTCGGCGAGACGGTCGAGGTCGACCCCGATCTCGAGGCCTGGCTGCGAGGCCGCTGGGAGCGTCGTGGGATGCCGATGCCCGAGATCAACCTCAAGCAGGCGTGGCGCATCCCGTCATGTGAGCCCCTGCCGAACCCGAACGGCTCGGCGCCGGGATGGTTCGTGCGTCGTCCCGATGGCGGCATCGCGGTCGCCCTGCCAGGACCGCCACGCGAGATGCGGCCGATGTGGTCCGACGAGGCCTTGCCGCGTCTCAGGGCGCAGGGCCTGGGCGCCGATATCGCCGTCCGGACGTTCCGCCTCACGGGCATCGGCGAATCGACGGTCGCCGAGATCCTGGGCGAGGAGATGCTGCGTCGCGGCGACCCGGAGGTGGCCACGTACGCTCGACTCGAGGCCGTCGACGTCCGGGTGAGTGCCACGGGGACGGATGCGGCGGGCAAGAGCGCGACAGACCGCGTCGAGGCGGCCGCCGCCGTCGTCCGCGAGCGGCTCGGCGCCAGTATCTGGGCAGAGGGCGACTCGACCTGGGCCGACGCCGTCGGGGCGCGACTCATGGAGCGTGGCTGGCGACTGGCCGTCGAAGAGATCGGCACGGCCGGCCAGGTGGCGGCGCTGTTCGGGGACGTGCCGTGGTTGGCGATGTCCAGGGTCAGACCAGGCCCGACCGGACCCGGGACCGCGGAGGATGGCGGGCTGGCCGAGCGAGCCAGAGCGGCCCGGGATGAGGCCGGCGTCGAGGTCGGCGTGGGGGTCCGTGTGCGGCCGCGAGGGACGGAATTCGCGGTCACGATCGCCGTCGCATCGCCCGCCGGCGACCGACAGCGGACGCACACGACCTACATCGGCGGCGCGATTGGACGAAACCAGTCGGCCCTGCTCACGGCGGCGACGTTGTTCGAGGCACTCGGCGAGCGGTAGTCAGGACCCGCGGCGCTGAGCACACGCGCGCGAAGGGCATCTCCGCTTAGCGCCGCGACGTCGCATTCAGGCCGGCGATGTCAGTCACGACGATCCCTTCGCGTTCGAGGCGGATCAGGCCGTCGTCGGTGAACTGCCCAAGGAGCTTGTTAACGCTCTGGCGCGTGCAGCCGACCATCGCCGCCAGGTCGCCCTGGGTCAGGGTCGTACGGAGGCGGATACCACCATCGGGGAGCCGCGTCCCGCCCTCGTTGGCGAGACGGACCAGCCGCGCCGCCAGGCGACCGGTGATATCGAGGAAATGCAGCTCCTCGACGTGGGTCGTGAGCCGGCGCAGCTCGCCCGCGATCGATGCCAGCAGGGCGTCGCGGACACCGGCCTCGGTCGCGATCAGCTCGCGGAACCGGTCGCGTGGCAGGACGACCGTCTCGGTCGCGCTGATCGCGGTCGCACTCGCCGATCGCGGCGCTCCGTCGAGGAGTGCCAGTTCGCCGAAGACCGCCCCCACGCCGAGTGTGGCGAGGATGGCCTCCTCCCCGGTCTCCGAGGGCAGCGAGATCTTCACGTCGCCCGACACGATGACGAACAGCGCATCACCCGGATCGCCCAGGTGGAAGATCACCTCTCCGCGACGGAACCGGCGCGACCGCATGCTGGCGGCGAGCCGCTCGAGCGCGTCCGGCTCGAGGCCGGCGAAGAACGGGATCGCCCCCAACGCGTCCAGGACCGGGCGTCCGACCAGCATGCCGGCGATGGTAATCGTGTCGAACAGCCGACACACCACCTCATACGGCCCCGATAGCATGCACGGGCATGACGGACACGCTGGGCGCGCGCCTCCGGCTGACCGTGCTGGGTTGCAGCACGGCGGCCCCCCATCCAGCCACCCCCACCGCCGGCTATCTCGTCGAATGGGGATCGACTGCAGTCCTGCTCGATTGCGGGCAGGGCGTCATCCGCAATCTGCAGAAAGTGCTCGACCCGCACGACCTGTCCGGGATCGTCATCGGCCACATGCACGCCGATCACTACCTCGACATCGTCGGTCTGCGTTACCTGTACCCATGGGGCGAGCCGGCCCCCGTGCCCCTGCCCATCCACCTGCCGCCCGGCGGCCGCGCCCGACTGGACGCCCTCTCGAAAGCCGTCAGCGAGCGCGACGGCTTCTTCGATGCCGCCTTCGCCGCCCGCGAATACGACCCGGATGAAGTCCTCGAGATCGGCGAGCTGCGCCTACGGTTCGTGAAGGGCCGCCACTACGTCCCGGCCTGGGGAGTGGTGATCGATGCCCCGGACGGGTCGCGACTCGCCTATACCGGCGATACCGGCCCGTCAGCGTCCGTCGAGGAGGCCGTCCGGGATGCGGATCTCCTGCTCGTCGAGAGCGCCCTCGGCCTGGCTGCCCACGACGATCCCGAGCGCGGCCACCTGACGCCGGAGGAGGCGATCGAGCTCGCCCGCCGCGCGAATGCCCGCAACGCCATCCTCGTCCACTACGGCCCGGCACGTCGAGCCGAGATGGATCGCATGTGCGCCGAGGCCGGGCAGTGGGTCCAGACCGCGGTCGACGGCCTGACGGTGACCGTCCGCCCGACGCATGAGCGGGGTCCTCGCCCCGAACCGAGCTCCGCGAGCGCGCCTGCCTAGGAGCCTGGGCCCTCAGGCCTCTTCGCCGCGCGCGCCACCGGGCGCCACCGCTTCTCTGACCGCCTCGAGCAACTCCAGCGCCTCGGCCGCACGCGCACGGTCGAGCGCCGCCGCCTCCGGGTCATCCAGGGCCACGAGGTCGGCCGCCTGACGCCAGTACGCGGCAGCCTCGCCGATCGCGCCGAGCCCCAGCGCGCTCTCGGCGGCCTCGCGGAGCAGCGGGATGGCGCGTGCCACGTCGCCGGCCGCGACGCGGTGCGCCGCGATCTGACCAAGCGTGCTCATGTCCGGGCCGCGCTCGAGGCGATCCGCGAGCCGTGCATGCAGGCCCCGACGACGGCTCGCCAAGACCCCGGCGTAGGCCGCGTCGTGGATGAGGGCGTGCGCGAAGCGCCACCGCTCGTCGTCATGCGACAGGACGAGCGAACTGGCGGCGAGCTGGGCGAACACCTCGGGTTCGAGATGCGCGTCGAGCAGTTCCTCCACGACCGCCGGACGGAACGTGATGCCGATGATCGACGCCACGCCGAGCGCCTCACGGGCCCGCGGCGGGAGCGCGTCGATGCGGGCGCCAAGGATGGCTCGGAGCGTGATGGGGAGGCGGCTGCCGCCCGAACCCGTCATGGCCACCAGCCCGTCCCGCCACTGGAGCGTGCCGTCCTCGAGGAAGGCGCGGACGGTCTCCCCGACGAACAGCGGGTTGCCGCCGGTCCGCTCGTGGATGCTCCGTGCGCCGTCGACATCGACCGCCGCGCGAGCGACGATCGTCGCGAGCTGGCCGGTCTCGGGCTCGTCCAGACCACCCAGCTGGATCCGGTCGACGTCGTCCCGCGCGGCCCACTCAGGCAGCGGTCCGGGCCGCGATGCAGCGAGGACCACGAGCGGATTGCGGGCACTCCGCTCGACCACGAGATCGACCATCCCGACGCTCGACGGATCGAGCCACTGCAGGTCGTCGATGACGACGACGCGCGGCCCGGTGGTCGCCAACAGACGGTCGATGTACTGCGCCGCGGCCTCGGCCAGAGCCCCACTGACATCGGAGGGGTCGGTGGGGGTGTCCGCCGCTTCCGCTTCCCAGCCGGAGAAGGCCGCATCGCGGGCGATCGCCGCGATCGCACCTCCGAACCGGCGACGTCGCTCCTCCGGCAGTGCGTCGCTGTACAGCAGGCGACGCGCCATGGTCCCCGAATCGAGGCCGTGCTCGTCGGCGATGACCTGGGCGAAGAGCCGGGCCCAGCGATACGGCTCGTTGCGTGCGTAGGAGACGTTCTCGGTCCACGACCAGGCAAAGCCGGCCGCGCGTGCCGGCGCCTCGAGCGCTTGGAGCAGCCGTGACTTGCCGACACCGGCATCGCCCTCGATCAGGACCGCGCCACCGCGGCCCGTCCGCCGGACCGAATCGAGGATGCCGGCCACCGCTCCGAGCTCCTGTGTCCGCCCGACCAGCGGACCCGGCGACGCGGCACGGAACGGGATCCACGGGCCCACCCCGGCCTCACCGCGAAGCGCGTGCAGCTCCACAGCCCTCGACTGACCACGGAGCACGACGGCGCCGCGCGGTTCGGTCGCGAGCCGGCCACGGGCGGCGCGGAGCGACGCCTCGTCGAGCAGGATCTCGCCGGGGCGGGCCATCGACTGGATGCGCGCCGCCGTCGTGATCGCCTCGCCGGTGAGTCGCAGGTCGCCATCCGTCACGGTCCCGTCGGACCCGGCGACGACCTCGCCGGTGGCCAGCCCGATCCGGACGTCGAGGGGCTCGCCGTCCTCGGCGGCGTCGCGGAGCCCGGACCGGATCGCCAGCGCGGCGAGCGCCGCTCGGACAGCGTCGTCGTCATGGGCTCGCGGCCAACCGAAGACCGCGAACAGCGCGTCGCCGATGAACTTCTCGCGAGTCCCGTCGAATCGCTCGACTGCCGCGGCCATCGTCGCGAGCGCGCCGGTCACCTGAGCGCGGACATCCTCCGGGTCGTGCTCCGCGAGCATGCGCACGTAGTCGACGAGATCGGCGAAGAGGGCGGTGACGATGCGCCGATCCCCGGTGACCAGGTCCGGCCGGTTCGGCGTCGCCGGCTCGGCGATCGAGTCAACACCGGGCTGGCCCAGGGCGGTCCCGCAGCGCGCGCAGAAGCGGGCATCCGCATCCGCGATGGCCCCGCACGACGGACAGCGCACGTCGTGCGAGGACCTCAGGAGATGGTGAGGAGCGGCCGCGCCTCCGCGGCCGCAGCGCGGACGCTCATCCGGGCGGCCACGGTCTGAGCGACCGAGGTGAGCGCGCGTGCCGCCGGCCCGGGCTCGCGCTGGGCGACCGCCGGCACGCCGACGTCGCCGCCCTGGCGGACCGTCACGTCCAGCGGCACGCCACCGAGGTACTCCAGTGCGTGCTGGGCGGCGAAGCGCTCGCCCCCGCCGCGGCCGAAGATATCGGTCAGCTCGCCACAGTGCGGGCACGCGAACGCGGTCATGTTCTCGACGAGGCCGATGACGGGCACGTTCATCCGCTGGAACATAGCAAGCGCCTTCGCAACATCGCTGAGGCTCACCTCCTGGGGCGTCGTGACGAGCACGGCCCCGGAGATCGGCACGGCCTGCGCGAGGGTCAGCTGCGCGTCCGACGTGCCCGGCGGCAGGTCGATGACGAGGTAGTCGAGCTCGCCCCAATCGACGTCACGGAGGAACTGCTGGATCGCACCGCCGACCAGCGGGCCGCGCCACACGATCGGCTGACCCTCGGGCACGAAGAACTGGATCGAGATGGTCTTGACGCCGTGGCGCTCGAGCGGGGTGATCTTGTTGTTCGGACTGGCCTTCGGCTGGCCCTCGGCGCCGAGCATCATCGGGATGTTCGGGCCAGTGATGTCGGCATCGAGGAGGCCGACCGCGGCGCCCGCCTGGGCGAGCGCGACGGCGAGATTGACACTCACCGTCGACTTGCCGACACCGCCCTTGCCCGACGCGACCGCGATGATGTTCTTGACGCCGGGGAGGAGCTGCTCCGCCTGGCGGGGCTGGGCTCGGCGGACCATAGCGCCCCAGGTGATGTCGACGTCGCTGGCGCCGAGATCGACGAGGACGGCCCGGGCGTTGCGCTCGATCTCGTCCTTTAACGGACAGGCGGGCGTGGTGAGCTCGATCGTGAAGGCGACGCGGGCGTCCTCGATGGCGATCGACTTCACCATCTCGAGCGTGACGATGTCGCGGCCGAGCTCAGGCTCCTGGACGGTACGAAGCGCGTCGAGGACGGCGGCCTCGGTGATGACGGTCATGCGACGGGTAGGCCCTCGTTCTGTCACGGGAAGTGTCGGAATACATCGTACCTCCCTTCGCGCACGGACCGGGATGGGCACCTTCCTCGCAGTTGGAAGCTCTGCATGTTCCAGGCGGGCCGCCCTTTAACGGACGCGCCGTTGCCGCCCCACGGCAATGGCCCCCATACGGGGACGCGCGGAACCGACCCGGCCGGCCTACTTCCGGACGAACTTCTGGATGCTGCGATCCCCGCGGTCGAGCCCGCTGAACGACTCGGAGGCCTCGGCCACGTAGAGGCTGCCCTGGGAATCGACCGCGATGCCGTGCGGAGCGGAGAACATCCCGGCTCCGGGCTCGCGCCTGACCTTGCCGCGGATCAGCGGATCGCGGGACGGCGCATCCGGGAGCGAGTGCTCCCCAGCCCCGATCGGCGCCTCATCAGCCTCGACGCCGTCACCCCACTGCGATCGGACCGTCCCGTCCGGGTTCAGCACCGTGATCCGATGGGCGAGCTCGGCGACCACCCACTCCCCCTCTGGCCCCTTGCGGATGCTCTGCGGGAGCCGCAGGCCACCCCACTCACCCAGGTATTCGCCGGCCGGGTTGAAGAATTGGATCCGGTTGTTGTACCGGTCCGTGACGTAGATCTTGTCGCCATCGGCGTGGTCGATGAACACGCTGTGGACGATGTTGAACTCGCCCGGTCCGGTGCCCGACCCACCCCACGAGAACCGCAGCTCACCGTCGGGCGAGAAGCAATGGACCCGGTCGTTGCCGTGCCCGTCGCTCACGTAGATGTCACCACTGGTGGCGACGGCAGCGTTGGCCGGACGGCTGAACGGCTTACCGCTCATCGCCGGCGTGTGCCGGAAGGGCGTGCCTAGCGTGAGGACGTGCCGGCCCTCCTTCGTCCACTTCCGGATGGTCTGGTCGCGGCTGTCCGTCGTGTACACGTAGCCGTCGATCCCGACGGAGATCCCGTGCGGGAACGTGAAGAAGTGCTCGCCGTCGATCTCGCCCCAGGCGTGGAGGAAGTGCCCGTCGCGGTCGAAGATCATCACGGGGTGGTTGCCCCGATTGAAGACGTAGATGTTGTCGTCAGCGTCGACGCTCACGTCCGCGACCTCGACGAAGGTCCAGCCCTTCGGCCGCTTGAAGAAGCCCTCGACGACCTCATATCGGTCGCGCCCGATGTCTCCGTCCATCCGCTCCTCCGTGCTGCCGAGACCCGCCGCGACCACTCTCGTCTGCACCGCAACCCGCCCGACAGGACCCAAGGGTCCGTGACCCGGTGCGTCCTGGCAACGGGACTATCGGGGTATTAACGCCAGGACCATTGACACAAGGGCCGTGCGCAGGCTGTATTCGCGCTGTCGTTGCATCTATGGGGGACTTCGACACCTAGGGGGGATTTCGACATCGCTACTCCTGCCGCCGCTCTCGCCACGCCCGTTGTCGGCACCGCCAGCACCGCGGAAGACACCACCACACTCCAGACGGCGGCCGCCATCGCTATGGAGATGCAGGCTCTCGGAGTCGAGCATTTCTTCCTGATGACCGGCCGGGACAATCGCCTCTGGATCGCTTTGGAGGCCGCCGGGATCCGGCAGGTCCTCGCCCGCAGCGAAGCCGCCGCGGTCTACATGGCCGACGGCTACGCTCGTCTCCGGGGTACGCCCACGTTCGTCTACGGCCCGTACGGGCCGGGTGCCGCGAACGTCGCCGGCGGTCTCGCGGAGCCGTTCTGGGCAGGCAGCCCTGTCGTCGCCCTGGTGTCGGCCATGCGCCGCGCGGATCGCTATCGCCGCGAGTACCAGGAGCTCGAGCAGCCGGCGTTGTTCGCGTCGGTCACGAAGTGGGGCATCGAGGCGTCCGTCGCGACGCACGTCCCCCGTCTCGTGCGTGAGGCCGCGCGCCATGCCATCGCCGGGGCGCCGGGACCTGTCTACCTCGGCATCCCGAACGACATCTTCGAGGAGGACCTGCCCGGCTATTCCGGGCCTGCTCCGCTCGACCAGGAGTTCTCGGTCCCGTTCAACCGCCCAGCACCGACCGCGGCCGACGCGGAGGCCGCCGTCCAGGCGCTAGCCTCGGCTAGCCGGCCGATCATCCTCGCCGGCGGAGGGATCCACCAGTCGGGCGCGCACGACGCACTACGCCAGGTCGCGGAGCGCCTGAGCATCCCGGTCGCGACGAGCAACTCGGGCAAGGGCAGCATCGCCGAGACCCACCCGCTCGCGCTCGGGAGCGTCGGACGCTACTCGCGCAACTACGCCAATGCGGCGCTCAAGGACGCCGACGTGATCCTCGCCGTCGGCACGGCGCTCGGTGGCATGGTCACGGACTCGTACAGGCTGGTCACGCCCGGCACGCGGATCATCCACGTCTCGATCGATCCGGACGTGATCGGCATGAACTTCCCGACCGAGCTGGGCCTCGTGGCTGACGCACGGACATTCCTCGAAGCCGTGCTCGATGCAAGCGAGCGGCTCGAGGTCCTGCCATCCCAAGCCATCAACGAACACGCCGATCACCTTGCAACGGAGCGTGCCGCCTGGCACGAGCGGCGACTCGGACTGGCCGCCCATGACGGGAACGACGGCAACCCGATGCGCCCCGAGGCGATCATGGCCGCGCTCGATCGGCACCTTGCCGACGACGCCGTGCTCGTCGCCGACACGGGCTACTCGTCGGCGTGGGCCGGTGCCTTGGCCGAGATCAAGGAGGCCGGGCGCCACTTCATGCGGGCCGACGGCTCGCTGGGCTGGGCTTTCCCGGCTGCGCTCGGTGCGCAGCTTGCGGAGCCCGATCGGCAGGTCGTGTGCATCACCGGTGACGGCGGCTTCGGCTACCACATCGGCGATATCGAGACGGCCATCCGTCACCAGCTGCCCGTCATCGTGATCATCCTCAACAACCAGACGTTGGCCTTCGAGGAGCACGTCCAGGGCATGCTCTACGGCAAGGTCGTCCCTTCGGTCAACGAATTCGTCGACATCAACTACGGGGCCATCGCCCGAGCCTTCGGTGCGAACGGCTTCCGAGTCGCGAACCTCGAGGAGTTGGAGCGCGCGCTGGCCCACGGCCTGACCCGCAGCGGCCCGACGATCATCGACGCGGTCATCGACCGCGAGGCGATCGCGCCGGTCACCCGCTACGACCGCGTCCGCATCCGCGAGCTATGACCATCACCGCGCCTCGGGTAGACGGCCCCGGTCAGCCGGAGGCCGAGCCCGGCCTGCCCGCGACCGATCCCGTGCCCGACATCGACACCGTGCGCGCGCTCGCCGAGCGCTATTCGAACTGGGGTCGCTGGGGTCCGGATGACGAGCTCGGGACGCTGAACCACATCCGGCCGAGCGACGTCGTCGCCGCGTCGGGTCTGGTCAAGAGCGGGCGCGTCTTCTCGCTGGCCATCCCGGTCGATGAGAACGGTCCGCAGTCGGGCGGGTTCGGGCGCTTCAATCCGATCCACCTGATGATCCGCGACGGCAATGCCGCGGCCACCGGCACGGTGGTCCGCGACTTCTATGGCGGGCGCGATCGGTGGATCCGCGGCACGGACGACCTCCTGATCCTGCCGCTCCAGTCCGGCACCCAGTGGGACGCGTTGGCGCACATCGTGTTCGACCGCCGCATCTACAACGGCTACGACGCGACGGACGTGGGGAGCAAAGGCGCTATCCGCAACGACATCGCCAAGACCCGCGACCGGATCGTCGGGCGCGGCGTCCTGCTCGACATCCCGCGGTTCAAGGGCGTGCCCTGGCTCCAGCCCGGCGAGGCCATCCATGTGGCGGACCTCGACGGGGCGGCCGAGGCGCAGGGCGTCCAGATCGGCCGCGGCGACATCGTCCTGATCCGGACCGGGCAGATGGCCCAGTGCAAGGCCGACGGTTCGTGGGGCGACTACGCCGGTGGCGCGGCGGCGGGGCTGGCGCTCGACAGCGTCGGCTGGATCCACGACCACGATGTCGCCGCGATCGCCACCGACACGTGGGGCGCCGAGGTCCTGCCGAACGAGACCCAGGACGTGTTCCAGCCCCTCCATATCATCCTGATCGTCCACATGGGGCTGCTCGTCGGCGAGATCTTCGACCTCGAGGCGCTCGCCGCCGACTGTGCCGCGGACGGGAGATACGCGTTCCTGTTCACCGCTCCCCCGCTGCCGATCACCGGCGGCGTGGGATCGCCCGTGAACCCGCTGGCGATCAAGTAGGGCCGTCAGATGCCGAAGGTGACCAGCCAGCGGCCGCCCGTCCTCCTCTTCGGTGCGCACCTCGCCGCGCTCGGCGTGCTGCGGGTCCTCGCCCGCCACGGCGTCCCGACGTACGTCGCCGACGAGACGACCAACGTGATCACACGTTCGCGTTGGTATCGCCCCGCCGAACGCACGCTGGCCGAGACCGCCGATCCGGCGGTGCTGGCCGACTATCTGCGATCGCTGTCGCTGCCCGAAGCGGTGCTCATCGCCTGCAGCGATCGGTGGGCGCTGGCAGTATCTGGCCTGCCGGAAGACCTGCGGGAACGTTTCCCGGCGAGCATCGCCCCGCATGATGCGGTCGAGCAGTTCGTCGACAAGGATCTCTTCCGTGGACTGGTCGACCGCCTCGACATCCCGCGGCCGCGGACGATGCCGATCCGCGAATCGGCAGACCTCGCTCTCGCCACGAACGAGGACCTGGCCGTCGGCTTCCTGAAGCCGACGGAGTCCCAGCTCCACAACCGCCGGTTCCAGACGAAGGGCTTCTTCATCGAGTCGCGGGAAGAGGCCGTCCGCCGCGTCGAGCAGGCTCGGGAGGCGGGCATCACGTTCATGCTCCAGGAATGGATCCCCGGGGACATGTCGAAGACCATCATCGTCGATGGGTTCGTCGATCGGCACGGCGATATCCGCGCCATGCTCGCGCGCCGGCGGGTGCGGATGGATCCACCCAGGCTCGCCAACACGTCCTCCGATGTCACGATCCCGCTTACGGAGGTCGAAGCCTGCCTGCCCGCGGTTCGCACGCTCCTGGCGGCCACCGGGTACCGGGGCATCTTCATGATCGAGTTCAAGTTCGACGAGCGCGACGGCCTGTTCAAGATCATCGAACTGAACGCCCGACCGTTCTGGCTGATCGGCCACATCGAGCGCGCTGGGGTCGATCTGCCGTGGTTCAGCTACCTCGACGCCCAGGGACTCGCGGTCCCGAAGCCGGCGCCGTACCAGATCGGTCGCTACGGGATGTACGAGGTCCTCGACGGCAAGGCGATCGCTCGGGCATGGGCCTCCCTCCGCCGCCCCGAGGGGCCGGTCGTGAAGGCCGTGGCTCCGCGGCGACAAGGCGTTGTTCTGGTGGAGCGACCCGATGCCGGCCTTCGGCGGCCTGCTCGGGGCGGTCGGCCGTCGTGTCGGCGGCGCGACCAAACGCATCCGACGTACACCAACGCTGCCCGTGGATACCCGCGAACCATCGAACCCCGCAGTCTCGGCACGCTGACCCCACGAATCTCGCATCGAGGGACCGCTGGGAGGCGCGGTTCCCGCAGTTTGACACTATCGATGACGCGACCATATCCTCGGCCGCATCCGGGCCGCGAGCCCGCCTGACGGCTAGCCGAAGGCGCGCACCGGTCGCGCGGGGAGGCGCCGACCGGGTCGGCCCGTACGTCAGGAGTGCGAACGAACGTGCCCGCCGTCGACGTCAGACTCGTGGATGTCGTCAAGCGCTTCGGCGATGTGGCCGCAGTCGACCACATCGACCTCGAAGTCCACGACGGGGAGTTCTTCAGCCTGCTCGGGCCGTCCGGCTGCGGCAAGACGACGACCCTGCGCATGATCGGTGGCTTCGAGGAGCCGACCTCAGGTCTGATCGAGCTCCAGGGCGAGGACGTGACCTGGCTGCCGCCGTTCAAGCGGAACGTCAACACGGTCTTCCAGAACTACGCCCTGTTCCCGCATCTGACCATCTACGAGAACGTCGCCTTCGGCCTGCGCCGCAGGAGCGTGCCCGATCGCGAGGTGAAGAACCGCGTCACCGAGATGCTCGCGCTGGTCGAGCTGCCCGGGCTACGAGGGACGCAAGCCGACCCAGATCAGCGGCGGCCAGGCGCAGCGCGTCGCGTTGGCGCGGGCCTTGATCAACCGGCCCGCCGTGCTGCTCCTCGACGAGCCGCTGGGAGCGCTCGACCTGAAGCTGCGCAAGCAGATGCAGGTCGAGCTCAAGCGCATCCAGCAGGAGGTCGGCATCACGTTCATCTACGTGACGCACGACCAGGAAGAGGCGATGACGATGTCCGACCGCATCGCCGTCATGAACCGCGGGCGGTACGAGCAGCTCGGCGATCCGGAGAGCCTGTACGAACGACCATCGACCCCGTTCGTCGCCGGATTCCTCGGTGTCAGCAACCTGCTGCCCGGCGCGGTGCAGGGCAGGGACGAGCGCTACGCGACCGTCATGCTCGCCGACGACACGCTCATCCGTGCGCCGACCGCCCTGGTCGATGGCCGCACCGACATCAGCGTGGGCGTGCGGCCCGAGAAGATCCGCCTGCGGGAGCCGGCCGAGACCGACCCGACACCCGCCGGTCACAACCAGCTGCGGGGCGTGGTCCGCGACGCGTCCTACATCGGGGTGAGCACCCAGTACCAGGTGGAGGCGCGGGGTGGTGCCCGGCTCACCGTGTACGAACAGAACGTGGAACGCGCCACTCGCGCGGAACTCTGGGCCCCCGGTGAGGAGGTCCTGCTGACCTGGTCACCCGACCACAGCTTCGTCGTCGCGGTCCCCAGCGCGACGTCAGACACCGTCTCGGAGATCGACTCCGCGACGGCCGAGGAGGAGATCACCGCATGACCACGCCACGCCAGACGCTCCCCGGGGACATCACCCGCCGGCGTTTCCTCCAGGGCAGTGCCCTGGCGGGGACCGCGGCGTTCCTTGCCGCCTGCGGCACGCCCCCGCAGGGCAGCGGCGCTGCGTCGCCGTCGGCCGCCGCGAGCGAGTCGGCCGGCGCCAGCCCGAGCGCGAGTGCCAGCGCAGGCGCGACGCCCGCGAGCAGCGGGACGCTCCGTTTCGCGAACTGGATCGGCTACATCGACGTCAGCGAGGACGAGACCTCCTACCCGACGATCGAGAAGTTCCAGACCGAGACCGGCATCACCGTCGACTACAAGGACGGCGCCGTCGACGACAACGAGACCTTCTTCACGAGCGATCTCCAGGCGCCGCTCCAGGCCGGTCAGCCGACCGAGTGGGACCTGGTCGTCGTGACCGACTGGATGGTCGCCCGATTGATCCGCCTCGGCTGGCTCGAGACCATCGACACGAGCCTGACGCCGAACTTCGTCGCCAACCTCGCCGACAATTACAAGGGCCGCTCGTTCGACCCCGACACCAACCTTGCCGCGCCGTGGCAGTCCGGCATGACCGGCATCGGCTACGACAAGAACAAGACCGGTGACCAGGACTCGATCGACGTCTTCTTCTCGGATGAGTTCAAGGGCAAGCTGACGTATCTCTCCGAGATGCGGGACACGATCGGGCTCTCGGCCATCCGCCTCGGCGACAAGCCGGAGGAACTGACGCAGGAGCAGTTCGACAAGGCTCTCGCCGAGGTCGACAAGGCGATCAACACCGACATCGTGCGCCAGGTGACCGGCAACTCGTACGTCGAGGACATGGCCGGCGGCGGGGTGATCCTGGCGATGGCCTGGTCGGGTGACGTGCTCACGCTGCTCGTGCCTGATCAGAAGCCGGACCAGGACTTCCAGTGGACGCTGCCGAAGGAAGGGGGAATGCTGTGGACCGACAACATGGTCATCCCCAAGGGCACGCCCAACAAGGCGCAGGCCGAGCGTTGGATCGACTTCTACTACGAGCCCCAGAACGCTGCGACGATCGAGGCGTATGTCAACTACGTCTGCCCGGTGAAGGGCGCCAAGGACGTCATGCTCGAGAGTGATCCAGATCTTGCCAACAACCCGTTGATCTTCCCGCCGGACGACTACGTCGCCCGACTCCACCAGTTCCGCGCCACCACCGCGGAGGAAGAGACGGCCTGGAGCGAGGCCTTCACCAAGGCGATGGGCCTCTAGACCCGATGCGGCGGGCGCTCCGTCTCCGGGCCGCCGCGCCGTACCTGCTCCTGCTACCGGGACTGCTCTGGCTCGTCCTGTTCTACGTCTACCCGGCGTTCCAGATGTTCCTGACGTCCCTCTGGACAGGGAACCTCGACTCGGGCTACCAGCAGACGTGGAACTGGGGTATCTATCCGGAGGCCATCTCGGAGTACTGGCCGTGGCTGGCCCGGTCGATCGTGTACGGCGGGCTGGCCACGATCCTCACGTTCGCGCTCGGCTTCCCGCTCGCGTACGCCATCGCCTTCCGGGGCGGTGCCTACAAGAACGTCCTGCTGTTCCTCGTCATCGCCCCGTTCTTCACGAGCTTCCTGCTGCGCACGATCTCGTGGAAGATCATCCTGGCCGACTCGGGCCTCGTGCTGGGGCCGCTCAAGGAGATCGGGATCATCCCGGAGGACTTCCGGCTCCTTGCGACGCCCGCCGCGGTCGTCGCCGGCATCACGTACAACTTCCTACCGTTCATGACGCTCCCGCTCTATGTCGCGCTGGAGAAGATCGACAAGCGGCTGATCGAGGCGGCCGAGGACCTGTACGCGGGCCACTGGCGACCGCAGGGCACGATCGCCGGGGCGGCCATCGGCGGCATCCTGGGCCTCGTCGTCGGGTTGGTGATGGACTACGGGCCGCTCGCCCTGTCGATCCCGTTCGGGCTGGCGGGGGCGGCCATCGGCACATGGCTCATCAGCCAGGCGTTCATCCGCGTGACGCTGCCGCTCGCGCTTCCGGGCATCTTCGCCGGGTCGCTGCTGACGTTCATCCCCGCCGTCGGTGACTTCATCAACGCAGAGCTGCTGGGTAACCCACAGTCGCTGATGATCGGCAACGTCATCGAGGCGCGCTACCTGCAGGTGACGGACTACCCGACCGCCTCGGCACTGTCGTTCATCCTGATGCTCGCGATCCTGGTCGGGCTGTTCATCTATGCCCGGCTGATCGGGACCGAGGAACTGACCGGGGCGTCCATCTGATGGCGACGACGTCCGCGGCCGTCGCAGCGCGCCGGGCACCGGCCGATCGGGTCGCCCGCGCGGTCGACCACTGGTTATTGCCGATCTATGTGGTCGGCGTCACGGCCTACCTCATCCTGCCCGTGGCCGTGATGATCATGTTCAGCTTCAACGACCCGACCGGCCGCTCGAATCTCGTCTGGCGCGAATTCTCGCTCGACGCATGGCTGAACCCGCTCGGGCGCCCGGGACTCGGCGAGGCGGTCCGGAACAGCCTCGTCATCGCCGTGCTCGCGACGCTCATCGCCACGGCGCTGGGCACCCTCATCGCGCTCGCCCTGTCGCGGTACCAGTTCCGCGGACGGGCCACCACCAACGTGCTGATCTTCCTGCCCATGGCGACACCCGAGATCGTGCTGGGGGCGTCGCTGCTGACGATGTTCGTCGCGACGGTCCAGCTGCCGCTGCCGGAGGGCCTGCTCTTCCCACTGAACATCCGGACCATCCTCATCGCGCACATCATGTTCAACATCAGCTTCGTGGTCGTGACCGTGAAGGCCCGGTTGGCCAACTTCCCGCGCCACCTCGAGGAGGCGGCGATGGATCTCGGTGCCAACGAATGGACGACGTTCTGGAAGGTCACCTTCCCGCTGATCCTGCCGGGCATCATCGCCGCCGCGCTGCTCGCCTTCAGCCTGTCGATCGACGACTACGTCGTGACCGCCTTCACCTCCGGCCAGACCGAGACGTTCCCGCTGTATATCTATGGCTCGCAGCTGCGCGGCATCCCCGTCCAGGTCAACGTGATCGGGACGATGATCTTCGTGACGGCCGTGCTACTCGTGCTGCTGACCACCTTCTGGCAGCGCCGCGTCGCGGCGCGGGACTACGGAGCGGGTGTATGACGACCGAGACCACGCCAGCGACCAGCGCCAAGCGGACCACGTCTGGCGGTCCCCTCCCCGATCACAGCGTCATCCCGCCGGTGTGGAGCCGCATCACCAACCTCGACATCGACCGCGGCGAGGGCTCGTGGCTGATCACCCGTGACGGCGAGCGCTATCTCGACTATTCGTCAGGGATCGGGGTGACGAATACCGGCCACGCCCACCCGCGCGTGGCCGCGGCGATCGCGGCACAGGCGCAGAAGCTTCTCCACGGCCAGCAGAACATCATGTTCCACGAGCCGGGTCTGCGGCTGTACGACCGACTGCCGGATCTGCTGCCCGGCGGCCCGTATCAGGCCTTCTTGTCGAACTCCGGAGCCGAGGCGATCGAGGCGTCGATCAAGCTCGCCCGCGTCGCGACCAGCCGGCCGGCGATCATCGCCTTCCGCTACGGCTACCACGGCCGGACGGCCCAGACGATGGCCCTCACGACGGCCAAGGACGTCTACCGCGGCGCGTTCGAGCCGCTGCCCGGCAGCGTCTACCACACGGCCTACCCGTACTGCTTCCGAGCGCCGGGTGGCGCCCACGATCCGTCTGCGTGCACGTGCGACTGGGAGGAGCAGCTCGACCTGACGTTCCATCAGTTCATCTACCCGGACCAGGTCGCGGCGATCATCATCGAGCCGGTCCTCGGTGAGGGAGGCTACATCGTCCCGCCGCCCGATTTCCTGCCGCGCTTGCGCGAGATCACCCGTCAGCACGGGATCCTGCTCATCGCCGACGAGGTCCAGACCGGGTTCGGGCGGACCGGTCAGATGTTCGCGGTCATGCACTACGACGTCGATCCCGACATCCTCGTCATGGCCAAGGGCATCGCGTCCGGGCTGCCGCTGTCTGGGATCCTGGCACGCCAGGAGCTGATGGCTCGCTGGAAGCCGGGCACACACGGCGGCACATACGGCGGCAACGTCGTGTCGTGTGCCGCGGCGAACGCCACCCTCGACGTGATCCAGGACGAAGGGCTCGTAGCCAACGCCGCAGAGCGAGGCGCGCAGTTCCTGCGCGGCCTGCTCGAGCTGAAGGCCACGTACCGCTCGATCGGCGACGCGCGCGGCCTCGGGCTGATGGTCGCCATGGAGTTCGTCCAGCCGGACGACGGTGACGGCCGGGTGCCCGATCCGGACCTGACCAAGCGGGTCCAGGCCGAGGCGCTGGCCCGCAACCTGATCGTGCTCACCGCGGGCACGTTCGTGAACGTCATCCGCATCATCCCGCCGCTCGTAACCACGGCGGATGAGGTGGATCTCGCGCTGTCGATCCTGGACGAGTCGCTGGCGGCCGCCGGCGCCTGACACGTCGTGCTGACGTGGAGCCCGCGTCGGCTGGCCTGCTCGCGATCGTCGGCCTGATCCTCGTCAACGAGGCCGGGTTGCCCGTGCCCGTGCCCGGTGATCTGATCAACATCGGCGCGGGCATCGCCGCCGCGCGGCGACCTCGATCCGGCCACGACCCTCGTCCTGCTCGTGCTGGCGAGCATCGCCTGATCGGCGAACCGTTGCTCGCCATCGTCAGCGGCGTGCTCGGCCCGGTGGCGGTCGTCGGCATCATCCTCGCGGTCGTCGGCGGGCTCGGGTGATACGCGCTCGGCCGCCGTCGTCGTGTGCCGGTGGGAGTGACGTCAACGGACGCCGCCAGGTTCGTGGCGTGGGCCGACGCGTGTTGCCCGGCGTGCCTCTCGCTGGCGGGGGTGGAGGTCCGGCGTTAGGCGGTGGCGAGGCGCCGCAGGACCGTCTCGTGCAACCGGCCGTTCGAAGCCACGATGGTGCCTGCCGCGATGTCGCGTGTGCCCGAGTAATCCGTCACGCGGCCGCCGGCCTCCTCGACCAGCACCGTCGGCGCGGCGGCGTCCCAAGTCTTGAGCTCGACCTCGATCATCGCTTCCGCGGCGCCTTCGGCGACCAGGGCGTAGCCCCAGAAGTCCCCGAAGCCACGGTCCCTCCAGCTGTCGCGCAACAGGTCCTCGAAGCCGGGTGCCAGGCCGGATTCGATGATGTCGCGCCCCGACCCGTACAGCAGATGGCTGTCATCGAGGCCGTCGATCTCCGACACTCGGATCCGCCGCGGTTCGACGCCCCGGTTGCGCGCCCACGCGCCGCCGCCACGGTGCGCCCACCAGCGCTCGTCGAGCGCCGGCGCGGACATGACGGACGCCTGCAGCTCCCCGTCCCGCTCGACCGCGAGGAGCGTGCCGAATAGGGGCACGCCACGGATGAAGTTGTGGGTGCCGTCGATCGGGTCGATGTACCAGCGGACGGACGCGTCGCCGGCCTCGACCCCGTATTCCTCCCCGACGAGCCCATGATCCGGGAACGCGTCGGCGATCCGCTCCCGGATGAGCCGCTCGATCGCGGTGTCGGCCTGCGTCACGAACGTCCGGTCGGGCTTCCGTTCGATGGTCAGGTCGCGCCGGAAGCTCGCCCGGGCGACCTCATCCGCCTCGTCGCATGCCGCGAGCGCCACATCCAGCCACGCCAGCAGTTCCGCTTCGCTCCCGCGTCGCAGCGAGGCGGACCATTCGGGCCCGTACTCCCCGGGAGTGCGTCTCACGAGCGGATCCGTTCGTTCGCGGGGTCGTACAGCGGCTCGCGGGCGACCTCGAAGCCCACCCAACGACCGAAGACCTCGACCTCGCCGCGTGTGCCGATCCCGGCGTCGGCCGGGAGGTACGCGTAGGCGATCGACTTCTCGACCGCGAAGCCCTGGCCGCCGCTCGTCACCCGGCCCACGATGCGTCCGTCGACTCGCACGGGCTCGTTGCCGAGACAGACGTCGAGCGCGTCATCGAGGACGAGGCAGCGCAGGCGTCGTTCCGGGCCGGCTGCCTTGGCCGCGACGAGCGCGTCATGCGCCATCGACGGCTCGGCCTTATCGAGTGCGACGGCGAACCCGAGGCCTGCCTCGAACGGCGTCTCGTCCGGTGTCACATCGCTCGACCAGACGCGATAGCCCTTCTCCAGCCGGAGCGCGTCGATCGCCCGGTATCCGCCGGCGACCATCCCGTGCGGCCGGCCCGCCTCCCACAGCGTCGACCACAGCGCTCGACCGTATTCCATCGGTGCGTACAGCTCCCAACCCAGCTCCCCGACGTAGGTGACGCGCAACGCGAGGAGCGGTACGGAGCCAACGCTGATCTCGCGTGCGGTGAGGAACGGGAAGCTCGCGTCGGCGAGGTCGCCGGGCTCCGCGATCAGTGGTCCGATGATGTCGCGCGTCCGCGGCCCCCAGAGCCCGAAGCAGACCCGCGACGAGGTGATGTCCCGGATCTCCACCGATCCATCGACGGGAAGGTTGGAGCGCAACCAGCCCAGGTCGTGGTTGCCGTACGCCGTGCCGGTGACGAACATGAACCGGTCCGTGGCAAGGCGCGTGACCGTGAGGTCGGCCTGGATGCCGCCGCGCCGGTCCAGCAACTGGGTGTAGACGATCGACCCCACGTCGCGGTCGATGTCATTGCCGCACACGCGCTGCAGGAAGGCGCACGCTCCCGCCCCGCTGACCTCGAGCTTCGCGAACGAGGTCTCGTCGAACAGCGCAGCGGTCTGGCGCGTCGCGAGGGCCTCGGCGGCGATCGCCGGCGACCAATGCTGGCCGGCCCAGCCGCGAGGTCGCAGCATCTCGAGCGACTCGCGCCCACCGAACCGCGAGTCGTCCGCGTTCGGTTCGAACCAGTTCGGCCGTTCCCAGCCCGACTTCTCGCCGAAGACCGCACCGAGGGCGGCCAGATCGTCGTAGGTCGGCGAGGTGCGGAGCGGGCGGCCCGCGTGCCGCTCCTCGTTCGGGTAGTGGATGTCGTAGTACGTCGCGTAGTTCTCGATCGAACGGGCCAGGGTGTACGCCCGCGATCGATAGGCCGCTCCGAACCGGCGGATATCCATCTTCCAGAGGTCGAGCTCGGGCTCGCCGTCGACGATCCAGCTGGCCACCTGGCGGCCGATACCGCCCGCGCCGGCGATCCCGTGGGCGCAGAAGCCGGCGGCGAGCCAGAACCCACGCACGTCGGACTCGCCCAGGATGAACTCGTTGTCCGGGGTGAACGCCTCGGGGCCGTTGATGATCCGACTCACCCGCGCATCGGCCATCGCCGGCACGCGCCGGATGGCGCCTTCCATGATCGGTTCGAAGCGGGGCAGGTCGGGCGCGAGGAGCCTGCCGTTGAAGTCGGCCGGGATGCCGTCGAGCCCCCACGGGTCGGGATCCCGCTCGTAACCGCCCATGCACAGCCCGCCGACCTCCTCGCGGAAGTACACGAGGTTGTCCGGGTCGCGGAGCTGGGGCAGGTTCGGCTCGACGCCTTCGAGCGGTTCGGTGAAGAGGTACTGGTGGGCCATCGGGATGATCGGGACGGCGATCCCGACCAGCCGCCCGATCTCGGGTGCGAACATCCCCGCGGCGTTCACGACGATGTCCGCGGCGATCTCAGTGGGTTGGCCCTTGTGCTCGACCGTGACGCCCGTGACCCGCCCGCGCTCGACGGCGATCGCGGTCACGCGCGTCTGGGTCCGGATCGTGACCCCGCGCTGGCGGGCACCGGCCGCCAACGCCTGGGCGAGTCCCGACGGGTCGAGCCAGCCGTCGGTCGGCAGCCAGACGCCGCCGAGCACCCCGTCGGTCGACATCAGTGGGAAACGGTCCTGCGCCTCCTGGGCGTCGATCAGCTCCATCGGCAGTCCGAAGGTCTTGGCCCAGCCGGCCTGCCGCTCCAACTCCTCCATCCGTTCCGTGGACGAGGCGAGGCGGATGGAGCCCACCTCGTGCCAGGACGGGTCGACACCGGTCTCGTCGCGAAGGCGTCGGTAGAGGTCGGAGCCGTACATCATCATCTTCGTGAGCGTGACGGTCCCGCGGAGCTGGCCGACGAGCCCGGCGCTGTGGAACGTCGACCCGCTCGTCAGCTCAGCCCGTTCGACGAGGACGATGTCCGTCCAGCCGCGCTCGGCGAGGTGGTAGGCGATCGACGTGCCGCCGACTCCGCCGCCGATGATCACCGCCCGGGCGTGCTCCACGCTCGAAGCGTATCCGCGCCGCACCGGACTCGTGACGTCGGTGCGACGACGACGCATCATCGGTCCATGGCGACCGTGGAGCTCACCATCACGTTCGATCGCCCGGTGGCTGACGTCTATCGCGTGCTGACGACGCCGGAACTCACGCCCAGCTGGTCGGCGAATGCGATCGAGGAGCAAGTCACGACACCAGGCCCCGTCGGCGTCGGATCCCTTCGGCGGGCGACAGTCCGCCGCTTCGGAGGTGGCACGACCGAGAACGAGATCGAGATCACCGAGCTCGAGCCGGAACGGCGAGTCGCGGTCCGCAGCATCGAATCCTTGATGCCGTTCACCTCGTCGTGGAGGTTCACGCCGGACGACGCCGGGACCCGCGTCGATTGGCGCTGGGACTTCGCGCCGTACGGCTGGCTGCGTCCGTTCGACGGACTGCTGGCCCTGATGTTCGAGCGTGCCTTTCGGCGCGATCTGGAGCGGCTCAAGTCGATGATGGACAGCGGGGAACTCTGACCGCCATCTGCCGTGTTCGGTACGCTCCCCTACCGGAGGGCGCATGACACCGACGATCGAGCAGGTCATCGCCGCGATCCCAGCCTGGGTCGGCCGCCCGGTCGACGCCGAGCCGATCGCGGCGGGGCTGACGAACGCGAATTGGAAGGTCACCGTCGACGGTACGCCGCATTTCGTGCGCATCCCTGGGGCGGCGACGGACCTGCTCGCCGTCGATCGGGCGAACGAACGGCACAACACGCGAGCAGCGGCGATCGCCGGGGTCGGGCCGCCCGTCCTCTACGAGCTCCCGGCGTGGGACGTCTTCGTGCTCGCCTGGGTCGAGGCCACGACGATGTCGAACGCGGCCTTTCATGCGCCCGGCGAGGCGGATCGGATCGCGGACGTCCTGCGCCGTCTCCATGCCGGTCCCCGCTTCCGCGACGACTTCGACATGTTCCGAACGACGGAGCGCTACATGACCGTCATCGACCAACGGGCGATCCGGATCCCGGGCGGGTATCGGGACCACCTCCCGCAGATGCCGAGGATCGAGGCCGCGCTCGCTGCCCATCCCCTTCGGTCGGTCCCGTGCCACAACGATCTGCTCGCCGACAACTATCTCGACGATGGCGAGCGACTGTGGATCGTCGACTACGAGTACAGCGGCAACAACGATCCGACCTTCGAGCTGGGCAATACGTGCCAGGAGCTCGGTTGGGATGAGACGCGGATCCGCGACCTGTGCGCCGCGTACTTCGGGCAGGCGACCGATGCGCTCATCGCGAGGATGCGCCTCCAGATGATCATGTCCGACGTCGGCTGGACGCTCTGGGCGGCCATCCAGGCCGCCATCTCATCGATCGACTACGACTTCTGGGGCTGGGCGGAGGAGCGCTGGGGGCGCGCGGAGACGGCGATGGACGGGCCCGACTTCGATGCTTGGCTCGGCGCGGTCCGCACGTAGGATCAGCCGCGCATCCGGGTGCCATCCGGGTCCCACAGGACATCAGGCGCGATGGTCGCGGGCACCTGGTCATCGAAGACGTCGACCGTCAGCCGCGCATCATCGGATAGGTCTCGGCGGCGATAGACATAGCCGATCATGCGCTCGACGGTGGGTCCGTAGGCGACGCTTCGCAGCCGGCCGATGACCACGCCGTCGGCACGCACGGCCTCGCCGCCGTAGATCGGCAGATACGCCTCGTCGTCGCCGACCAGCAGCGTCGTCAGGATGCGATCCGGGCGGCCCGCGTCCTGGAGGACGTCTCGCCCGATGAAGTCGCCCTTCCCCGGACGGACGAAGGGCCCGAGACCCGCCTCGTACGGTGTTTCGAGCATCGTCATGTCCACGCTGTAGTAGCGATAGCCCTTCTCCATGCGCAGACCGTCGAGCGCTCGATAGCCGATGGGCTCCATCCCGTGGTCGCGACCCGACTCGACGAGCGCATCCCACACGCCGACGGCGCACTCGGCATCGACCGTCAGCTCCCAGCCGAGCTCGCCCGCATAGCTGATCCGTGCCGCCTCGACGGCCGTCGCTGCTGAACCGACGTGGACCACCCCCATCCGGCGTCCAGGGAGCGCCTCGTCATCGACCGCATCCGTCGTCACCGCAGCCAGGATGTCTCGCGCGCGGGGTCCCCACAGGCCGATCGTCGCCAGGTCGGCGGAGACATCGCGGACGAGGGCGTGCTCGTCGTCGAGTCGATGGGATACGAGCCAGGCCAGGTCGCCGGCCAGGAACCCGGCCCCCGTCACCACCCGAAAGGCCGTCTCAGTGAGGCGTGTCACGGTCACATCGGCGACCATGCCGCCGCGCTCGTCGCAGAAGGGCGTGTAGATCACGCTGCCGACCGGCCGATCGATATCGTTCGCGGCGACGCGCTGGAGGAGCGACACGGCCCCCGATCCCTCGACGGCGATCTTGCCGAACGAGGTGAGATCGATGATGCCGACACGCTCGCGGACTGCCCGGCCCTCGGCCACGACCCGCTCGAACCAGGGCGGCTTCGACCAGCCGTAGGCGGCCTGATCCCGACCCGCCCGTCGCCATGGGCGACCCGGCTCGAGATGGTCCGCCCGCTCCCAGCCCGCCTTCGTGCCGAAGACGGCGCCCAGCTCCTGGAGTCGGCCGTGGAGTGGTGACAGGCGACGGGGGCGGCCCGCCAGGTCCGCGTCGAACGGGTAGCGAAGGCGGTAGTAGTCGCTGTAGGTCTCGCGACCAAGCCCTGCCGCGAATGTCGGGTCGCGATAGGTGTCGGCGAAGCGCCACGCCCGATACGGGCCGATGTCCACGCCCGGATCGCCGGCGGTGATCCAGCCAGCGATGGCTTGGCCGATACCGCCACCACCACCGAACCCATTGAGCGACAACCCGGCCGCCACCCAGAACCCGCGCACCCCTGGCAGCGGCCCGATCAGTGGGTTGGCGTCCGGGGTCATCGCGTCGGGATGGCAGATCAGACGCACGACCTCGGCGTCGGCGAGGAACGGGAAACGGCGGATCGCACCAGCCATCAGCGGCGCGAAACGCTCGTAATCGGCCGGCAGCGGTCGCGCGGCATGCTCCCAGGGCACGCCATCCTCCCATCGAGACACCGGGTCCAGCTCGTAGCCACCGAACACCATGCCCCCGTTCTCGCTCTTGCCGTACACCAGGTTGTCGGGGTCACGGAAGCACGGCATGTCGCGCGGCAGCTCGTGGCCCGCCACCGGCCTGAGCGCGATGTGCTGATGATCGACCGGCGTCGACGGTACGAACCCTCCGACCATCGCGGCGACCCGGGGAGCCCACAGGCCGGCCGCGTTGACCACGATCTCCGTATCGATCGGGCCGGCGTCAGTGAGCACGCGCTGGATCTCGTGGTGGACACCGAGCTCGAAGCCCATCACTCGAGTCCCCACACGGATCCGGACGCCCATCGACCGGGCGGCATCAGCGAGGGCATGCGTCGTCGCGTGCGGGTCGAGATGACCGTCGCCGGCCAGGTGGACAGCACCATATAAGTCGGTCGGCGAGATGGCCGGCATCAGCCGCCGCGCCTCCTCCGGTCCGATGACCTCAGCCTCCAGCCCGATGCCGCGCGCCCGGCTGGCGCTCCGCTGTAGCTCACCAAGCTGCTCACGCGATGAAGCCAGGCGCAGGCTGCCCACGCGCTCGAACGCCCCGAGTCGCTCGTAGAGACCGATGCTGTAGCGGCGGAAGCCCATCATCGTCGACGACGGGTTGAACGCGGTCACGAGACCGGCGGCCATGTTCGTGGCGCCCGCGGTCAGCTGCGCCTTCTCGACGAGCAGCACGTCGGTCCAGCCCGCCTCCGCCAGGTGATAGGCCACGCTGCAGCCCGTGATGCCGCCACCGATGACCACGACACGTGCCTGGTCGACGCTCATCATCGAACGGTAAACCGGTCCCGGGACGTCCGTCAGTCGCCGGCCGCCTCGCGCAGGGACCGCTCGAATGCCGGCGTCGTAGCGTTCGCCAGCAGGCGATCGAAGTGCTCGCCGGCGTAGGCCACGAAATCGACATCGAGTGTGCTGATGCCCTGCTGGAGGACGCCCCACATCGCCTCGCGGAAGTCCGAGACGATGCGCATCAGGGTCAAACGAGCGAGGCGGTCGATCGCTACGGAGCCTTGATACGTGCCAAGCAGGTTCGCGTCGTCGTCGGGCGTCAGCTCGTGATTGATGCTGAAGTTGCCGAGGTCGAAATAGGGATCGCCCATCCCCGCATATTCCCAATCGACGATCCGGATGCGCGCCCCGTCGTCGATGAAGTTGGCGTTGAGCAGGTCGTTGTGACACGGCCGCAGCTCGACCGGGTCGGCAAGACAGGCGAGCTCGATGCGCCGGCCGATGGCCGCCGCGAGCTCGTACTCGGGCGGGATCCGCACGCCGCGGGCCTGAGCTAGCGCCCTGTAGGCCTCGACGATCCGAAGCGGGACGAAAAGACCGGGGATCGGCGGGCCGCCGTGGATCCGGCGCAGCGCGTCTGCGACCCGCTCGATCGTGCCCGGCTCACGAACCTGTTCGATCGGGACCGGCGACCCCTCGATGAATCGGGTGACGAGATAGCCCTCCGGCCGGATGAATGCGGTGACCTCGGGGCCGACACCGACACCGGCCGCCGTGACGGTCGCGGCGTACTCGACCTCCCGGCTGATGCCGAGCAGATGCGTGTCGTTGCCCGCCAGCCGGATGACGTAGCGCTCCGGTGAGCCCGACACGGTCACCAGGAAGTTGCGGTTCGTGATTCCGCCACTGAGAGCGGTCAGTCTCACTTCGCGTCCGGCGAGCTCGGGCACGCGCTGCATCGCCGCGACCAAGTGGTCGTGGAGCTCGCCCCGAAGGACCTCGTCGTCGGCCGTGGTCGTGTCGGTCATAAGGAGCGGCGCGGCGATCGCTCGCCGCGCCGCTGCTCCTCCTCCCCGGATGGTTCAGGTCAGCCGATCGTCGCCTCGCCGGTGATCATGTCGGCCGTCTCGACGTCATGGGCGCGGCCGCGGACGCTGAACGCGTAGTACAGCGCTCCGGCCACGATCAGCAGTCCGACCAGGGACTCGAAGATCGGCCACGGCGGCATGCCGGCGATCTCGTTCCCGAACGGCTTGATGAACCCATCGATCGTCGGGTTGGTGATCGCCCGGCCGTCCCCGCCGAAGTTGCCGAACAGGTTGGGGTCGTTCCAGATGGCGATGTTGAGCAGCATCAGCCCGCCATAGGCGATCGCCAGGATGCTCACGAGCTTGCCCCAGCGGCCGAGGTTGAACCAGGCCGGCTTCTGTGGCCACCCGCGGAATCGCGCGGCGAGGACGCCGATGTTCGTCAGCAGGTAGCTCAGATAGATCAGCCCCGTGGCGGCGATCGATACCGAGAAGCCACCCAACGGGCCGATCACGAGGATCGGCAGCGCGGCCAGGACCCCGACGGCGATCGCCGCGTTGGCCGGCGTCTTGAACGTCCCGTTGACCCGGCCCCACGCCGCGCCAAGTGGCAGGTGCCGGTCGCGGCTCATCGAGAACATCATCCGCGTCGCAGCGCCCTGGATCGCCAGCGTGCAGACGAACACCGACGCGAGGATCACGAAGAGATACACCTCGCCGACCGTGACTCCGGTCCCGAGGATGTCGTACACGAGCGTCTGCTGGATCGTCGTGGCGATGGGGAACCCGAGCGCCTGACCCTCAGCGATGGCGGCGGGCATGTCGGGGATCGCCAGGATCACCGCGATGAGGAACACCGTGCCGACGAGGCCGGAGATGATCACCGACCAGATGACGCCGCGCGGAGCCTGGCGGCTGGCGTCGACGGTCTCCTCCCCGAACGTCCCCGCCGTATCGAACCCGTAGACGACAAAGAGCGCCATGAACATCCCAAGCGCGAACGCTGGCAGATATTGACCGCCGGTGGCAGCCTCCGTGCCGGCCGAGTCGAAGAGCACGCTGGGTGACTGGTTGTTGGCGAAGAACAGCAGGATCAGCGCGAACACGAGCATCCCGAGGATCTCCGTCCCGACGCCGATGTTGTTCAGGATCGACAAGAGTCGGACGCCGAACGCGTTGATCAAGGTCGTCGCCACGAGCGTCGTCAGCGAGATGAATGTGAACATCGTCGTCAGCCCGGTCGGGTCGGGTGAGTCAAGGAACGGCGTCTCACCGACCGGCCCATGGATGCCGTCGATCACGAACGCGACGATGACCGCGACGGCCGTGACCGTCACGACCTGTGCCCAGAAGTAGAACCAGCCGGTGAACCAACCCAGAGTCCGGTTCGACAGTCGCTTGGACCACTGGTAGATCGATCCGGCGACCGGGAAGTGGCTGGCCAACTCGGCGAAGACGAGCGCGACGATCAGCTGACCGATGATGACGATGGGCCATGACCAGAAGAACGCCGGTCCAGCCTGCCCGATGCCGATCGAGAAGTTCCCGTAGGAGCCGGTCGACACGCTGATGAAGCTGAAGGCGATCGCGAAGTTCGACAGGAACCCGAGCGTCCGTCGAAGCTCCGGCTTGATGCCGAGCGACTGAAGGTGCGCGTCGTCGCGCGCCGCGATGTCATCTGGGCTGACGGTTCCCGCCACGGTTCCCTCCTAACCACCGCGCCGCGACGCTGGCGGCGCGAGACTGACCTCTCGGAGTGGATAACGGACGCGGAGATCGGCTAGGCGGGCCTTCCCTCACCCGCCCGACCGTGCGCGCGAGGATAGCACTGGGTCGCCCGCCGTCAACGCGCGTTGCGCGGGGGTGTTCGGCTAGGGATCGAGGCGGTAGAAGCGGAACGCCTCGTGCTCGGTCGGGAGGATCGTGAAGCCGCTGAAACCGGCCTCGCGAGCCATCGCCTCGACGGCGGATGGGCGGATGACCGTGCCGGTCCCCACGCTCGGCTTGTCGACGAGCCCGTTGGCCAGGCAGGCCACCACGCTATAGCCGTAGAACAGTCGCTCGGCCTCGTCGCCGGGCACCGTGAACGTCTCCGCGACGCGCTCATCCCCGACGAGCACCGCGCCACCCGGCGCGAGGAGGCGACGCGCCGCGGCCAACACCTCGACGGGTCGTGCCATGTCGTGGAGTGCTTCGAAGATCGTCACGAGGTCGTACCGGCCCTCGCCCTGGGCCGCCGCTGCATCCGCGAATAGGAACGAGACCCGACCGTCGACACCGGCCTCGGCCGCATGCGCCTTGGCACGGGCGATCGAGCCCTCGTCGATGTCGATCCCGTCGACCTCGATGCCACGGAAATGACGCGCGATGGAGATCGAGGACCAGCCGGTGCCGCAGGCGACATCCGCGACGCGACCCATGCCGCTGCGCAACCGTTCCGCGATGTCCGGCAACGCCGCGATCCACTCGCCGACGAGGTGGTGGAACTGCGGGCGGTTGATCCCCTCCTGCGCCTCCACGACGTCGGCGCCGTAGTCCGCCCAGTCGACGCCGTCCCCCGTGCGGTAGGCGTCGAGGAGCTTCGGCATGGTCTTGGCCGTACCGACCACGAACCGGGAGAGCGGCGCGATGCAGGTGAGGCTCTCGGGATCGGTGAGGACCCCCGCGTGTCCGGCGGGGAGCGCGTAGCGACGCTCTTCTGGTGCGGCCGAGACGTCGTCGACGTCGAGGATCGAGCCCACGGCCTGGTGCTCGAGCCATTCCCGCGCAAAGCGCGGATCGATGCCGGCCCGTCGGGCGAGCTCGGGCGCGGTGGCCGGTCCACCCTCCTCGAGCGCCCGGTACAGACCGAGCCGGTCGCCGATGTACACCGCCTGGAGATCGAGACTCGCGAGCACGGCCCCGGCCAACCGCGAGGCGAGCTCGTCGCGCCGGGCGACGGCGGACGCCTGGTCGTTGGTGTCGTCGATCGTGACGGTCATCGTGGTTCCCCTCGTGGCTCCCGCTATCGAGCGGCGACGGCTCCCCTGAGCGAGTCCGGGATCGCCCGATGGACCTCGACGGGGTGGATGTAGGCATCGATCATCTCGCGCGATCCATTGACGCCGAGCTCCGTGAACAGGAATCCGAACTTGCGTCGCTGCGCGGCGAGGATCTCGTCGCGCGACTCGAGGTCCCACAGCTCGCGCTTGAAGGGTCCGATCGCCTTCTTGCGCGTGGTGTAGACGAACTGCTCGTCGGTCTGGTCGGGCTTGCGCTCGTCGGCCGCGTTCTCGAAGCACCAGTCGCGGATCTTCTCGTGGAGAGCTTCGGGGAACGCCGGATGCTCGTAGAGGAGGTTCTGGAACCCGGTCGCCAGGTGGATCTCGGCCGTCTCGACCGCCGGGAAGCGATGGAACAGCTCGTCGGGCAGGGTCGATGCGCCGTGCTGGACGGCGCCGGCCAGACCGTAGGACCGAGCGACGTCGCCGAGCTCGCGCAGGACCTCGAAGTCGAGCTTGACGGCCGCCATGGTGCCGTCGGCCAGCGGGACACCGCCGTGGCTCGTACCGGTCTGGACGCTGACCTTGGAGATGCCGGCCTTGCCCGGCGCGCGGTCGGCAAGCTCGCCGTCATACCCATCGAGATATGCGCGGAGCTCCTCCACGGTCGAGTTCTTGTGCCCGACCTCGCCGATCTCACCACCGACGCTGACGGTGACGCCATCGGCCTCGAGCGACCGGATGAAGGCGGTCAGCTCTGCGGCGCGGGTGTAGTTCTCGTGCTGCTGATCGTCGACGGTCGGCTTGGACAGGTCGACGAGCGTCGACGAGTCGATGTCGATGTTGCGATACCCGGCATCGATGGCCATGCGGCAGGCCCGCCGGATCTCTTCGGTCATCGACTCCGGGTCGGCGGCGTACTTCTTCGCGTTGAACTGGTAGTGGTCGCCCTGGATGAAGACCGGCGCCCGCCAGTTCGCCGCGATCGCCCCGGCCAGGACGGCGGTCGAGTAGTCGATCGGCCGCTGGAACGTGTAGGTCTGCTCGCTGCGGGCGATCTCCAGGATGACCGCGCCGACCTCGGCACTCTGGGCGGTCTCGAATACCGTGCGCGCCATGTCGAACGTCTGGGCCCGGATGTTGATCGCCGGCACGGTGAAGCCGTTGACCTCGCCGCGTCCACGGGCCAGGTACAGCTCGTGGATGCTCGCCGAACCGGCGCCGAGGGCCTGGCTCGCCTCCCAGACGATCCACTGGGCAGCCTCCCTGGTCGCGTCATCCTCGGCGAACGCCGCGGTCCAGGCAAGGTCGCGGATGGCCGTGTCGCGGAATGCCCCCTCGTCATCGATGACGAGATGCTCGCCGTCGATGTGGGCGGCGCCACCGATCGCCAACATGAGGTCGGGCGGGCTGGTCGCGACATGGGGCATCGGCGGGATTCTCCTGGTTCAGCGGTGGTGATCCCATGGTAGCGACCGGGGCGCCGAGCGACCTTCAGCAGCCCGGGAGCCGCTGTGTGCGCCGTGTGCATCTATCAGCGATCGAACGACCGAGGAGACGGCCTCATTCGACGTTTCGCGCCTCCGATGCACGAATGGTGAGAGGACGCCCCGGTCGAGCCGACCGATCGACCGTAGGGGCACCAGATGCAAACCAGACCCGGGATCGGCCGGTGCGGCCTAGAAGGGCTTGACGACCATCAGGAACACGATGATCACGATCGTGATCCCGAGGATCATCCCGCCGCGCTGGACGGCCTTGACCTCGGCCATCAGCTCAGGAGGCGGACCGGACGCGCCCGGTGGGGGCGGCGCCGAGGTCAACTCGATCACCTTCGAGACGTGCTTCTTCTGGACATAGAGCGAGTAGTACAGCGCGAACGCATACAGGACGATCCCCACGAGCAGCCAGTACGACGTCAGGAGGTTGCGGCCGCTGACGATGATCAGCAGGACGCCCGTGACGCCCTGGACGATCGCGAGCGGGATGACCAAGCGCTCACTGATCCGTGCCGAGACACGCGTCGCGAAGTTGGCGTGCTGCGGCTCCGCCCCGCCCATGGACCCGATCAACGCGAACGCGAACGTGGGCCCGAAGGCGATGATCGCCCCGAGCACGTGTGCGAACAGCACCCACGGGAACAACCAGGAAAGATCCACGCCAGCCCTCCACGCAGACCCCCGACAAGAAGCGAAGCGAGGATAGCGCCTACGACACCCGCTTCGAGCGGCGATCGACGAAATCGACCAGGACGTACTCGCCCAAGCGTTCCGGCGTCGCGTAGAAGGCACGACCCCGGTTGAGCTTCGTCATGTGGGCCACGAACTCGGCCAGCGCGCGCGATCGCTCGAGCATGAACGTGTTGATCGTGATTCCCTCGCGCGCGCAGCGCTGCACCTCGCGCAGCGTCTCCTGGATCGTCCGCCGCGTCGGCGGATAGCTGAATTCGACCTGACCGTTCTCGAAATGGGCGGTCGGCTCGCCGTCGGTGATGACGACGATCTCCTTGTTCGCCGCGGCCTGGCGGGCCAGGATCCGACGAGCCAGGAGCAGGCCGTGCTGCAGGTTCGTGCCGTACTCGTAGCCGTGCCACGTGAGCTCGGCCAACGCGCCCGGGCGGATCTCCCGCGCGTAGTAGGCGAAGCCGATGACCGACAGGTGGTCACGCGGGTACTGCGTCCGGATGAGCGTGTCGAGCGCGACGGCCACCTTCTTCGCGGCCAGGAAGCAGCCACGCAGCAGCATCGAACGGCTCATGTCCACCAGGAGCACGGTCGCCGTCCGCGTCAGTTGCTCGCTCCGATAGACCTCGAAGTCGTGGGGCGTGAGGTGGACCGCCCGGTCGCCGCGCGCAGCCCGCACCGCAGTCACGGCCGGTGCGTTCTCCTCGCGCAGCATCGCGTTCGTGAGCGTGCCCTTCAGGTCGAGATGGAACGGATCGCCGAACTCGTACGGCTTCGTCGTCTCCTCGCGCTCGCCGCCGCGCCCGCGCCGGTCGATCCGGTGCCCGCCGAAGGCGTCGCGCTTGAGCCGCGCGAACAGATCGTCGAGGACCTGCTGGCCGATCCGGCGCGTACCTCGCGGCGTCAGCTCCAGTCGGTCGCCATCCCGTGTCAGGTAGCCGGCCTCCTCGAGCCGGCGGGCGAGGTCATCGAGCGCATCCAAGTCCCCAACGGCATCGTCGCCCATCAGGTCGCGGACCTCGTCGCGATCGATCGACGCGAGGTCACCCGGCGACTCGATGTCCATCAGCGTGTCCTCGAGCCGCTCCATCGACTGCAGCCGGGCGATCTGCGCGAGCGCCCCGTCGAGTGACAGCGATTCGTCGCCGGTGAACCGGACGCGGTCACCGAGCCCGCCTGGCAGCAGGATGTCGAGGTTCGACGCCAGCTGGGCGAGGTCGATGAGCAGTCGGTCGTCGCGGAGCAACGCCTCCATCATCGACTCCAGTTCCGCGCGCTGCTCCGGGCTCATCGATCGCATCAGGGACTGCATCGCCGCCATCCGCTGCGCCAGCTGATCGATGATGTCGTCGAACGTCTGGGCGCCCGGGAAGAAGCGACCGTGCTTGGCCAGGAACTCGCGGACATCCGGCTCGCGGCCACCGATCCGTTCGCGGATCAGCTCGTTGAGGTCCCGGACCATGTCGCGGTTGGCCGCGAGGTCTTCCGGCGTCACCGAGCGGATGGCGTCGCTCATCCCCGACACGAACTGATCGAGGACCTGCTTGCTTAACTTTTCGACGAGCTCATCGAACCGTTGGCGGACGTCGGGTTCGAGGAAGTCGTACTCGCGTAGGTCCCGGATCCGGTCACCGAGGTCCGGCGGCAGCGAGTCCAGCCGGTCGAGTCGGCGCGCGGCCAGGTCCTGGGCGACCTTGGCCGTACCCGCATCGGGCGCGTCCTGCGCCGCGTTCTGGAGGCGACGCTCCACGCCGGCCCGTTCGTCCGCGACGATCTCCTCGAGCTCGCGGCGGATGTCGCCGAGCACGTCGCCGAGGTCGTAACGCTCACGCATCTCCTCGCGTCGGCGGGCAAGGCGCTCCATGAGGTCCTGGAGCCCGGCCATGTCCGGGCGCGTCGGGTCGCCACTGCGCCAGCCTCTCTCCATGAGGCGGCGAAGGGCCTCGGCGAGGTCGCCTTCCGCCATGACGTCGTCGGAGAGGGCCTTGAGGATCTCGTCCGCGTCGAGGTCCGGCAATCGCTGGGTGCCGTCCCACTGGGAATAGCGGGCGCGCCTAGCGAGCTCGCCGACGGGGTCGTTCGAGCGTGGGACGCGCCCCGTGAGATCGCGCGGATCGGGCGAGTAAGCGGTCATCGGTCGTCCGTCACGGCTGTCCCGAGCCCGGGGTGCTGGTTCTCTGTCGATGTTCTTGGGCCGAGGCTTCCCGCGACGACGGCCGCCAAAGTGCCGTGCTGGCCCTGAGCCAACGCTCGCGTGAGAAGAGCCTCTCCCTCGACCTTTGCGGCCGAAAACATCGGCTCGCAGCCAACACGTCGCAGGCGCCCCGATCGCGGCGTCATCGGTGGTAGATCGTCCCGCCGATGACGCGTTCCTTGTTCAGGCGGCGCGCGAGGTGCAGGCCCTCGAGCAGGAATTCGACGGCGGAAGCGACGACGGCCGGCTCCTCCGCCCCGTCCGTCACATCGAATGTACCAAGACCGGCGACCGCGTCGTCCATGCCCGGCACCTCCCGCAGCCAGGTCACGTACTCGCGGGATGGCGTCCGTTCGCCGGCCTCGACGATGAACCCGTCCTCGAACGCCTCGACGATGGGGTCGAGGTCGTCGAGCGTTACCCGCCGATTGAACGTCGAGTAGAGCGCCTTCGTGATCAGCCGCTCGACGACGCGCTCCTCTGGCGCCTCGTCGCCGACCAATTCGAGCTCGACCTTGCCGACGGTCGACGCGACGACCGCACCGAGGTCGCTGACCCGCGGGGCGCCCACGGCCTCGCCGAGCCGGACCGCGCGCTTGAGGGCGACCGCTTCGAGCACCTCCATGTTGGCGACCGAGACACGGACGGACACGCCCGACCGCTGGCTGATCTCCGGGGAGCGTCGCGCGAGGTGGGTGATCTCGACGACCAACTCCTCCATGAACGGCGGCACGACGACGGTCGGGGTCGCGGCATCCGCCTCTCCCTCGACCCCGAAGCGGTGCTTCTCCTGCGCGACGATCGACAGCTCCTGGTCGAGCGAGTGCGGGTAGTGGGTCCGGATCTGGGAGCCGAGGCGGTCCTTGAGCGGCGTGATGATCCGGCCGCGTGATGTGTAGTCCTCGGGGTTGGCACTGGCGACCACGTACAAGTCGAGCGGCAGGCGAACCGTGAAGCCGCGGATCTGGACATCGCGCTCCTCGAGCACGTTGAGCAGACCGACCTGGATCCGCTCGGCGAGATCGGGCAGCTCGTTGATGGCCACGATGCCCCGGTTCGCTCGGGGAATCAGCCCGTAGTGAAGGGTGAGTTCGTCGGAGAGGTAGCGGCCTTCCGCGATCTTGATCGGGTCGACCTCCCCGATGAGGTCGGCGATGGTGATGTCAGGCGTCGCCAGCTTCTCGGCGTAGCGTCGGTCGCGCGGCAGCCAGTCGATCGCCGCATCGTCACCCTGCTGGTCGACGATCGCCCGGCCCGCGGGCGACACGGGCTCGAACGGATCGTCGTTGAGCTCGCCGCCGCGGAGGACGGGCAGCCACTCGTCGAGCAAGCCGATGAGCAGGCGGGCCATACGCGTCTTGGCCTGCCCCCGTTCCCCGAGGAACACGAGGTCGTGGCCGGCCAGGATGGCGTTCTCGATCGCGGGGATGACGGTGTCGTCGAACCCGACGATGCCCGGCAAGATGTCGCGGCCGTCGGCGAGGCGCGCGATCAGGTTCGCGCGAAGCTCGTCCTTGACGGTACGTGAATGCCAGCCGCTCGACCGGAGCTCGGCGATCGTGGTGGCGCGCTCGGTGGTCGGCATCGGGACCTCAGTTCGTGGCGGGGACGCTGGTCGGGTCGGAGGAGGTCGCCCGGTAGCCGTCGATGGCGGCACGGACGGCGTCGACGTCGGTGATACCGGCCTCGGCGAGGCCGGCGAGGTAGTCGCGGCGGCGTTCGACTTCGACCTCGAAGTCGCCGGGGCGCCTTCCGACCCGGAGCGCGAGCTCTGGGGCGATGCCCCAGCCGAAGTGCTCGAATCGATCGTGGTCCGGCTCCCAGGTCGCGAGGACGGCGGGGCCGAGCCGCTGTGTGTGGCCATGCTCATCGCGAGCGGTGGGTCGAACGTAGTGGGCGGCGACGATCCGGCGAAGTCCGTCCCCGACCGGCCGCAGGACCAGCACGATGCCGAGCCTTGAGAGCTCGTCGTCGCCCAGACTGACCGGCGGCTGACGGAGCTGGTCGAAGACCTCGTCGAGTGAGTCTGCGTGGATCGTGGCGGCGAGGCCGTACCCGATGCTCGCGGCACGGATCGCGATCCGGGCCTCGGCGCCCCACGTGTACGACGGCAGGTGGTCGGACAGCTCGGGGATGAGGAGGACGGTGTCGTCGGGGCGGATGGGTGGCGGCTCACGCCCGGTGACCCGGGCGGCGATCGAGGCGGGCGTATGAGTCGAACGCCAGCCGAGCTCCGGGGCCTGCGGCAGCCAGTCGAACGTCTCCATCGCCCCCTCGAGTTCGACCGTGCGCGTGCCGGGCGGCAGGAACATGAGCAGCGCGTTGAGAAGGGTCGACTTGCCGGCCAGCCGGGCACGCGCGGCGACGATCAACGGGACGCGGCCTTCGATCAGCAGCCAGAGGGTCGCCGCCAGCTCCGCATCGAGCGTGCCGGTACGGATCAACTCGACGATCGAGCGCGGCGTCGGCGGGACGTGGCGGATCGCCCACCGGCCCCGCACCGGCGAGGTCTCGGCCACGGTCGGAGCGTACGGCCGCCCTTCTGGAGCGTCAAACGTGGGTTGGCCCGCGCCCGTGTCACCGGGGTGTTCCAACCGGCGATCGAACCGACAGTCGTCAGCCGTGCGTGTCACCGAGTGATCCAACCGACGGTTGACGGCACGTTCCCAAGGGCTCGTCGGCGTTTCGTTCGTCCGCAGGAACACCGGTTGTTCCGCCTCCGAACAGGACAGCCGATGTCATGACCCGGGGCCTACCATCAGCCTCGACAGTGACCGATCTCGACATCCGGCCCCTCACGCCGGAGCGCCTTCCCGACCTCGCCAGCCTCTTCGAGCAGGGGGGCGACCCGAAGTGGTGCTGGTGCGCCTACTTTCGCATTCGGGGGTTCGACTTCTCGAAGGGCTCGAAGGCCCGCCACCGCGCCGCGATGGAGGCAGCCACTTACGAAACGAACCGTGAGGGGCGTGCGCCGGGCCTCGTGGCGTACGACGGCGACGAGGCGGTCGGCTGGATGAGTATCGGCCCGCGCGAGGACTACGAGCGCCTCGCCCACTCGACCGTACTGCAGCCGCTCGATGACAAACCTGTGTGGTCGATCGTGTGCTTCGTGGTCGGCCGCCAGTCGCGGGGCCGGGGCCTGGCGGAGGACCTACTTCAAGCTGGTATCGACTACGCTCGCGACCAGGGGGCGACGCTGTTGGAGGCCTATCCGGTCGACGTCGCCGAAGGACAGCGGATCGCATCGGGCGACGCCTACCGGGGCACCCTCACGATGTTCGAGCGGGCCGGGTTCAAGGTGGCCGAGCTGCGGAACACCCCCGGCTCGGGGACGCCCCGACCGATCGTGCGACGAGCGGTCCGCCCTCGGCGAGCTGGGGGTCGACTCTAGAGCGACCCCGGTCGGCCCGGTTCGACGCTGGCCAGCGGGGGATGCCGGGGTCGCGGAACCGGGACCTGAGCCGAGGCGACAGGCTACTCGCCGGGGTTGGCTGAGACTTATCCCATGCACCGCCGGTGGACACGGATCATGCGGAGCGCGAGGGAGCTCGGCGCACGGGTCGTGTGAGCGAGGTCCTGGCGCGCGTGCGTGAGCCCCGCGCGTGCCGATACCCCATGTCGGCGTCGCCTCGCCATGCACCCGACCCCATCCTTCCGACTCGACATGCGGGCCTACAATGAGCCGTGACCTCGCCGCGCCGCTCCCGGCACGCAACGATGACAGCGGGAGGGCCGGACGACAGCCCTCGCCGCGCCGTCGTCCTTCACGAGACCGAGCTGCTCGTGGATCTGATCGAGTTGACCTTGAACCACGGCCTTTTCGTCGTCCGAGCCGCCCATGATCTCGAGGACGCGGAGGCCATCGTGGACGGCTGGCGGCCGCACATCGGCGTCGTCGACATGGATCACGGCGACAGCGCGGCCTTGATGCAACGTCTCGGGACCACGAACGCGCTTGCCCGCGACGTGGTGCTGCCAGTGCTCGGGCTGACCCGGCGTGGGGATCTGCAGACGAAGCTCAAGGCATTCGACCTCGGCGTCGATGACATCCTGACCGTTCCGTTCTCGCCGGAGGAGTTGCTCGCCCGGTGCATGGTGCTCGCCAGGCGTGCGTCGGGGACGGATCGGCCGATCGTCCCCACCATCACTCTCGGCGAGATCGAGATCGACATAGTCCACCGCGTGGTCCGAGCTGGATCGTCTGTCATCCACCTGAGCGGGATCGAGCAGAGCCTGCTGTATCTGCTCGCCAGTCGCAGCGGACGCGTCCTCACAAGGGACGAGATCCTCGACGCGATCTGGGGCACCGACTTCGTCGCAGAGAGCAACATCGTCGACCGACACATCCGGAGCCTGCGCATCAAGCTCCAGAACGACTACCGGCATCCGCGCTTCATCGCCACCGTGCCCGGTGTCGGCTACCGTTTCATCCCGACCTTCTCGAACGCGGGATGGGGCACAGGTCCCGAACCGACGGAGCAGTCATCCGCCGCCTCATGAGACTCGACGACAGAGACCTTGAGTGGCGCACGCAACAGCCCCTACGTCATCCGTCGTACCCCCTCATCGACGTCCGTCCATCTTGACTCGGGGCGTCTCCGGCCCGTAGACTGCCCGCCGGGCCTGGACCGCCCACCATCCACTTCCCCTAACGGAGGCGGCTCGGAATATGTCGATGACGCACCTTCTCCGACGCACGATCGCGCCTATCGGCGCCGTCGATCGCGGGAGATCTGCGCCCATCTCGAGCTAGCCGCAGGCGGCAGGACCGCCTACCGGAAGAGCCACGAGCCGTGGGCCAGATCGGGCCCCCGGCTTTTTTGATGCCTTCCCTGCCCTGACCGCCGCCCGACCAGCGGCCACGAAGGACCAGAGCGGAGCAGCATCCCAGAGCCGCGAGGCCCACCGACGAAGCGTCGGGGCGAGGCCCGCGGCTCTTCTGTTTCCCCTCACCGCCATCACGAGGAGTCCACCCGTGACCGCCATCCTCACCGATCAACTGAAGACGACCACCCGCACCGCTCCGGTCGCTTCGGCGGGCGAGACGGCGGAGATCCCTGCCCTGCTCATCGAGGGCCTGAACAAGTCGTTCGTCGTCGGCCGCAAGCGCAAGCCGGTCGACGCGATCGTCGACGTGTCGATGCGCCTTGAGCGCGGCGACATGCACGGGATCCTCGGGGCCAACGGCTCGGGCAAGTCGACCCTCATCCGCCTGATCAGCGGCCTGCTCACGCTCGACAGCGGTCGAGTCGAGGTCTTCGGCCACGACATCGAACGCGACGAGATGGAGGTCAAGCGGCTGATCAACCGGGTCAGTGTCGACGCCGCCTTCTTCAAGAAGCTCAGCCCGATGGAGAACCTCCTGTTCGCGGCCCGGCTCTACGGGCTCGACGGTGGGGTCGCACGGCGGCAGACCGTCGCGATCCTCGAACGGCTGGGCGTCAGCGAGAAGCGTCTCGGCCGCCCGGTCGAGCAGATGAGCCGAGGCATGCAGCAGAAGGTCGCCATAGCGCGAGCGCTGCTGACGAGCCCGACGCTCCTGCTGCTAGACGAGCCGACGACCGGTCTCGACCCGCGCAGCAAGCTCGACGTGCAGGCCTTCATCGAGGAGATCAACCAGACCCACGACGCGACGATCGTCCTGACGACCCACGACCTGGCCGAGGCCGAGCGCCTCTGCAGCCGGATGACGGTCCTCAACGACGGTCGGGTCGTGGCCGAGGACACGCCCGACGGCCTCAAGACCACGACGGCGGCGCGACTCGGTCGACCCGCCAGCCTCGAGGACGTCTTCATGACCTACACCGGCCGCTCCCTCGACGACGACATCGACGAGGAAGACGCGGAGCCGGACGACGAGTAGATGACAGAAAGGAGGTGAGAAAGTGATGAATTTCAATCAGATCGCGTTGGAACTGGCGCATCTACGCCAGGACGAACTGATCGAGGCTTCGGCGCGTCAGCGCCGGTCCAAGGATCAGCAGGAGGCGGATCACAACCGCCCGTCCATCCGCCGATCGATCGGCCGCCGCGTCATCGCGGTGGGCGAGCGCATCGCCGCGGATCCCGCACTGGAACTGGCTCGGTCCCGCTGACCGAGCCGGTTCCTCCCGAGGAGATCCTCTCGTGACCATCGTCGCCCATGAGCTGAAGGCCTCGTATGCCTTCATCGAGCGCAACTTCTACCTGACTCGCCGCTACTGGGGCTGGGAGATCGCTTTCCTGGTCTATTCCGTCGCGGGCGCGCTGTCGATCTCGCTCATCGGTGCCGACCAGGGCAGCCCGGAGCTGCTCCTGACCCTGATGGTGGGGGCGATCTTCTGGAATTACCTCTCGGTCGTCTTCAGCTGGATCGCCGAGACGGTGTCCGTCGAACGCTGGGAAGGGACCCTGGAATACACCTTCATGGCCCCGGTCCGGCGCTGGTCGCAGTTGCTCGGCAGCGTCACCTACGCCATGGCGTACGGGCTCGTCCACACGGCCGTGATCTTCGTGGCGTTGGTGCTGTTCTTTCCGCAGCTCGACTTCGGTCAGGCGAACCCAGCGACCGCTGTCACCTTCGTGCTCCTCGGCTCCTTCAGCTTCGTCGGCATCGGCATGATCGCCGCGATCCTGCCACTGCTGTACGTCGAGCGTGGCGCGCAGATGACGTTCGTGCTCCAGTCGTGCCTGCTGCTCGTCAGCGGCGTGTACTACTCGATCGAGATCCTGCCCGAGTGGATGCAGGTGCTCTCGCACCTGTCGCCGGCGACGTACGTGCTCGACGGCGTGCGCGCCGGGCTCGTCCACGGCACGCCCGTATCAGAGCTGCTGTACGACGTGTGGCCGCTCATCGTGTCGGGTATCTTCCTGATCCCCTTCGGGTTGTGGGCCTTCGGGCGCGCCGAGCGTTACGCAAAGCGCACCGGTCGCCTCAAGAGGGTCGGCTAGTGGCCCGACCGAGGGTATCGGGGACGCCGGAACCGGCCACGGCCCGCGTCATCGCCGTCCACAAGGAGACGTCGATCGTGCGCAGGCCGGACGGCCTCGACCGGCCGGCGATCGTCTCTGGCCGCTTCCGGTTCGAGGCTCTGGCGTCGTCCGACTATCCGGCGGTCGGCGACTGGGTGACGCTGGGCGCCGAGACCGCGCAGGACGGCGCCGACCCCGCCGTCATCACCGCCGTGCTCCCCCGCCGGTCCGCGTTCGTCCGTAGTGCGGCGGATGCGAGCCGGCGGTCCGCGGGTCACCTGGTCGACGAGCAGGTCCTGGCGGCCAACGTCGATGTCGCATTCCTCGTCGCCGGGCTGGACCACGACTTCAACCTGCGTCGACTCGAGCGCTACCTCGCGGTCGCCTGGTCGAGCGGCGTTCGCCCGGTGATCGTGCTGAACAAGGCCGACGTGGCCATCGACCTCGACCAGCGGCTGCTCGATGTCGAGTCGATCGCGCCCGCCGTACCCATCGTCGTGCTCTCGGCCCTGACCGGGGACCACGTCAAGGACCTCTCGACCTACCTCTCACCGGGTCAGACCGCGGTCGTGCTCGGCTCGTCGGGGGTGGGCAAGTCGACGCTCGTCAACACGCTCCTCGGGGAGCAGCGCCAGGCGACCGCCGCCGTGCGCGAGGACGACTCGCGAGGCCGCCACACGACGACCCACCGGGAGCTGTTCGAGCTGCCGGGCGGCGGCTTCCTCATCGACACGCCGGGCATTCGCGCGCTGGAGATCGCCGGGGCCGACGAGGGCGTCGACACGGCCTTCGACGACATCGCGGAGATCGCCGCCGCGTGCCGCTTCAGCGACTGCCGTCACCAGGGGGAACCCGGCTGCGCGGTGCGTGCCGCGGTCGCCGATGGGCGGCTCAGCCTCGATCGACTCGCCAGCCAGGAAAAGCTCGAGCGCGAGCTCGCCCGGGCCGAGCGCAAGGTCGACGCTCGCGCCGAGGCCGAGCATCGCCGACGCTGGAAGTCGATCCACAGACAGGTCTCGCGCCAGATGCGCGAGAAGTACCGCGAGGCGCTCTAAGGGCGCGAGTGCGGCGCAGCACCGCCGAGATCCGACCGGCGGTCCAGGGCGTTGGTGGCATCATGACCCTGACGCGTTGGAGGATCCGGTCATGCGTTCCTTCCTGATCGTGGCCAACCAGACGCTGACGAGCGAGTCCCTGCGTGAGGCGATCACGGCGCGACTCGGCGACGGACCAGTGCAAGCCCACGTGGTCGTCCCCATGAGCCCTGGCGGTGGGCGCCTGAGCTGGGATGAGCGTGAATCCCGGGAGACCGCGCAGGCGCGCCTCGACGAGATGCTCGAGAGGCTGCGCGAGATGGGCGCCGAGGCCGACGGAGAGGTCGGCGACCGTGACCCGGTCATGGCCGTGCGGGATGCCCTGCGCCGCCATGAGGTCGACGAGGTCATCGTCTCGACGCTTCCGCGCGGCCTTTCGCGCTGGCTCGGCGAGGATGTCCCTGCCCGACTGCGTGACTCGGTCCGCGTGCCGGTCACGGTGGTGACCCAGGAGACCTAGGCGAGCAATCGTCCCTGGTCGCGCACCAGTTCAAGCCAGGGCCGCTCGCGCACCATCGTCGTCTCGGCCCCGTGGCCCGGATACACCTGGACGCGGTCTTCCAGCTCCAGGAGTCGGCCGAGCGAGGCGACCATCTGATCGGGGTCGCCGCCGGGCAGATCGACCCGACCCCAGCCACCGGCGAACAACGTGTCACCGCTGAACAGCAGGCCCTCGTCTGCGTCATACAGGCAGACCGAGCCCTCGGTGTGGCCGGGGGTATGCATCACCCGCAGCCGGATGGCGCCGAAGCGCACCTCGCCACCCTCCGCGAGGTCGACCGCCGGCACCGAAGGCGGGATCTCGAACGGCGCGTACACGGGCCGCGGGCTGATCAGGCGATCACGATCCAACGGGTGAGCAGCGACCTCGGCGCCTGTGTGCCCGGCGACAGCGGCGTTGTCCCCGATGTGGTCCCAGTGGCCGTGACTCGAGACGATGAGCTTCAGGGTCCAGTCCCGGGCGGCGAGCTCGTCGGCGATCCAGGCCAAGCACGGCGTCGCGGTGTCGATCGCGATCGCCTCGCGCGAGCGCGGGTCGCCCAGCACGTGGACGTTGGTCGCCAAGGGGCCGATGACCCGGTGCAGCCGCTCCATCAGCGAAGCGACCCTTGCATGCCGAGGTCGCGATAGCCCTCGCATACCAGTTCGGGCAGACCCGGGATCGCGGCCAGCTCCTCGAGTGAGCGAACCCGGAACCGGTGGGCGTTCCAGCGCCCGTCGAGGTACGTCTCGATCTTCTCGACCCAAGGCGCATCGATCTGACGGGTCAAGGCGATGTTCAACCGGACGCTGTCACGGAGCACGGTCGCGCCGGCGAACCGGACCCGACCCATGATCACGATGCGGGTCTTCTGGCCGATGACCTCGATCGGCCCGCAGCGGCCGATCATCGCGACGTAGGCATCGAACGCCGCGCGCGCCTCCGTGGTCGATCGCGCGAACACGTCATCGAGGTCGACTGTGACACACGAATGCGCCATGTTAGCCCCGACGAAGGCGTGCCCGCACTTCGGGCAACGCCACAGGGGTCGGTCCGCGGGCGAGCTCGTCGTCAGTCGGCGGCCTCGAGCTTCGAGCGCATGCAGTCGAATGTCTGCCCGATCATCTTGTTGGCCGTGCCCTCGATGAGGCGCGCGCCGACGCTGGCGATCGTGCCCGAGATGTTGACGTCGGCCGACCAATCCATCGTCGTCCCGCCGTCGGCGCCATCTGACAGCCGCATCTGCGCGTCGGCGTCGACGGCACTCCCCGGCGCCTGGCCATGGGCCTTGATGTTCGCCGCACTCGGCGCGTCGAGGTCGACGAACTCCATGTTCACGTTGAAGCGCGCGCTGATGAACCCGACGCCGACCTTGGCCGTGGCCTTGAAATGGCTGTCGTCGATGACCTCGATCGACTCCACGCCGGGACCGCACTGACCCACTTGGTTGGGGTCGATGACGAACGCCCACACCTTGTCGCGAGGGGCGTTGATCTGAACGGTCCCTTCGAAATGCATCGATGCCTCCGGAGCCGTGTCTCGGTCGCTCAGTCCTGCATCGGCGAGTACTCGGTCGCGTTCAGGAATGTCGCCGGCTCTTTGATGAACCGCGTTCGGCAACCGATCGAGCAGAACGCGTAGACGATACCGTCGTGCTCCGCGAGATGTCGGGCATGTGCCGGGTCAACCGTCATCCCGCACACCGGATCGGTCAGCACGATGTCGTCGACGACCGGCTCCAGCGTGATGGACTCGGGCAGACCGCCGGCGACCGTCGCGGGGCCCGGCGAGGCGACGTAGTCGGCACGCCCCCGACGGACCTGGACGAGCTCCGCGAGGATCGATAGCGCGACCTCCTCGGCCGTCTCGGCGCCGATGTCGAGGCCTGCCGGCGCGCGCAACGCGGCGATGCGCTCCTCCCCGACCGTCGTCTCCTCGCGGAGCCAGTCACGCACGACCGAAGACCGCGTCGGCGAAGCGACGAGACCGACATACGCTGATTCCCGAGTCAGGGCCAGCCCGACGGCCTCCTCGTCCCAGATGCCCTGGCTCGCGACGATGACGTACGGCGCCGCTGACGGATCGAGTCCCCGGATGTCCGCCGAGCGATGGACCCGGGCTCCCGGGTAGGCATCGTCCTCGGCGATCGGGTCGATCACGGTCACTTGCCAGCCGGCAGCGGTCCCCAATGCGGCCAGGGCGCCCGCGATCGGTGTCGTCCCGACGACCCAGAGTTGTGCGGCCGGCAGATGCGGTTCCACGTAGATCTCCAGCGTGCCTCCCGAATGGCAGGTCATCACGAGCTCGATCACCCCGTCAGCCCGTCGTCCCTCGCCCGGCCCGTCACGCGACAGCCGGAGGAGCCGCGGCTGCCCGTCGGCGATGGAGCGAAGCGCCTCGCGGACGACGACCGGTTGCGCACAACTGCCGCCGACCCAGCCCTCGATGCTGCCGTCCGGATGGATGATCCCGCTCGCTCCCGGGCGGGCCGAGGTCGGCTTTCGGACCGCGACGACCGTGGCGACCGCGAACGGCCGCCCCGCCCCCTCGAGCTCGGCCGCCCGCGAGAAGGTCGAGCTCCTCAGGTCAGTTCATCCCTTTCGCATTCAAGATCGCCCAGACCTTCTGGGGCGTGATGGGGATGTCGATGTTGCGGACGCCGAGATGCCACAACGCGTCCACGACGGCGTTGGCGATGGCCGGTGGCGCGCCGACCGTGGCCGATTCGCCGACGCCCTTCGCGCCGATCGGGTGGTGCGGTGACGGGGTGACCGTCTTCTCCAGCTCCCAGGCGGGCGTCTCGACCGCGGTCGGGAGCAGGTAATCCATGAACGTGCCGGCCAGGTTGTTGCCGAGCTCGTCGTACGAGATCTCCTCGTAGAGCGCCGGCGCGAGGCCCATGGTCAGCCCGCCGTGGATCTGCCCGTCGACGATCATCGGGTTGATGATGTTGCCGCAGTCGTCGACCGCCACGAAGCGGCGGATCTTGACCTGGCCCGTGCCCTTGTCGATATCGACGACACAGATGTAGCTGCCGAACGGGAAGGTCAGGTTCGGCGGGTCGTAGTAGTCGACCGCCTCGAGGCCTGCCTCCATGCCCTGCGGGTGGTTGGTGTACGCCGCGAGGGAGATCTCCTGGATCGTCTTGAACCGGTCAGGCGAGCCCTTGACGCTGAACTTGCCGGGCTCCCATTCGAGGTCCTCCTCGGACGCCTCGAGCAGGTGCGCGGCCAGCTTGCGGGCCTTGTCCCGCACCTTGCGCGCTGCGACGGCCGTCGCGGCACCGGCGACCGGCGTGGACCGCGACGCGTAGGTCCCGAGTCCGTACGGCGCCGTGTCGGTGTCGCCGTACTCGATCTTGATGTCGCCGACCGGGAACCCGAGCTCCTCGGCGATGATCTGGGCGAACGTGGTCTCGTGACCCTGACCTTGTGTCTGGACGCCGATCCGCGCCAGGACCTTGCCAGTCGGGTGGACGCGGATCTCACACGAGTCGAACATCTTCAGCCCGAGGATGTCGAAGTCGTGCGATGGCCCCGCACCGACGATCTCGGTGAAGCTGCTGATGCCTATGCCCATGAGCTCGCCGCGCTCGCGCTTCTCGGCCTGCTCCTTTCGAAGGTCGTCGTAGCCGATCAGGTCGAGCGCCTTCTGGAGGGCGCGGCCGTAGTCGCCCGAGTCGTATTCCCAGCCGGTTGGCGTCTTGTACGGGAACTGCTCGGGCTTGATGAAGTTCTCCATCCGCAGCTCGGCCGGGTCCTTGCCGATCTCGTGCGCGAGGATGTCGACCATCCGCTCGATGGCGTGGACGGCCTCTGTCACGCGGAAAGAGCAGCGATACGCCACGCCGCCGGGTGGCTTGTTCGTATAGACGCCATCGACCTCGACGAAGGCGTCGTCGAAGTCGTACGAGCCCGTGATCACGTTGAACAGACCGGCCGGGAACTTGCTCGGATCCGCCGCAGCGTCCGAGTAGCCGTGGTCGGCGATGGTCTTGACCTTGAGGCCGGTGATCCGACCGTCCTTGGTCGCGCCCATCTCGGCATGGATGTGGTAGTCGCGGGCGAATGAGTCGGCCTGGAGGTTCTCCGAACGGTCCTCGATCCACTTGACCGGCTTGCCGATCAGGAACGAGGCGGCCACGGCGAGCACATAGCCCGGGTAGACCGGCACCTTGCCGCCGAAGCCGCCGCCGATGTCGTGGGTCTTTACGCGGATGTTCTGCTCGGAGATGGGAAGGCCGGCCCCCGCGGCCACCAGCGCGAGGACCGTCCGGATGGCATGCGGCGCCTGGCTGGTCATGTGCAGGGTCAGCTGCTGGCGGACCGGGTCCCAGTCGGCGACGCAGCCGCAGGTCTCGATCGATGCCACGTGGATGCGCGGGATGTAGATGTCCTCTTCGACCCGGACATCCGCATCGGCCAGGGCGGCGTCGGCCTTCGCCTCGTCACCGGACTCCCAATGCCAGATGTGGTTGTTCTGCTTGTCCTCGGGTCGGTCGGGCCGGAGGACCGGGGCGTCGGCCTCGAGCGCCTTCTTCGGGTCGATGACGACCGGCAGCGGTTCGTAGTCGACCATCACCGCCGCAACCCCGTCCGCCGCGGCATACCGGGACGTGGCGATGACCGCGGCGACCTCCTGGCTCTGGTACATCACCGTGTCCGTCGGCAGCACCATCTGGTTGTCGCCGGCGATCGTCGGCATCCAGTGGAGCTTGTAGCCCTCGAGGTCCTTGCCGGTGATGACCGCCAGGACGCCCGGGACCTTCAGGGCTTCGCTCGAGTCGATGCCCTTGATCGTGGCGTGCGCATACGGGCTGCGGACGATGTCCAGCCAGAGCTGACCCGGCAGGTTGACGTCGTCGATGTACTCGCCCTTGCCGCGGATGAACCGCGGATCCTCCTTGCGCTTTACCGAATGACCCATGCCCCCGATCTCGGGGCTGGTGCGGGGCTCCGTCATCGTCATCGTCGTGTCTCCCCGCTCAGCCGGCCGCTGCCGGCTCGGCCGATACGGCCTGGCCTTCGGTGGTCTCGGCGGCCACGACGGGCGCCGACTCGGCCGCGCTGAGCTCGCCGGCCGCCTGCTGGATGGCCTTCACGATGTTCACGTAACCGGTACAGCGACACAGGTTGCCGCTGATCCCCTCGCGGATCTCGGCCTCGCTCGGGTCCGCGTTCTCGCCGAGCATCCAGGCGGCCTGCATGATCATCCCCGGGGTGCAGAAGCCGCACTGCAGGCCGTGCTGGTCCCAGAACGCCTGCTGGAGCGCGTGCAGGTTCGCGCCGTCGGCCATGCCCTCGATCGTCTTGATCTCGCGGCCGTCGGCCTGGACGGCGAGCATCGTGCAGGACTTGGCGCTGACACCGTCGACGTGGACGGTGCACGCCCCGCAATTGCTCGTGTCGCAGCCGATGTGGGTGCCCGTCAGCCCGAACGTGTCCCGCAGGAGGTGCACGAGGAGGAAGCGAGGCTCGACATCGGCCTCGCGGGCCTCGCCGTTCACGGTGACGCTGATGTGCTGGGTGGTCATCGTCGTTCCTCGGCTAGGCGCCGGACATGCCGCGCTCGACGGCCGTCCGGAGGGCTCGGACTGTCATCTCGGCGACCATGGCTTTCTTGTAATCGACCGGTCCCCGGACGTCGGCCGCGGGTTCGGCCTGGTCGCCAGCCGCATCGCCAGCACGGCGGAAGAGATCGTCCGAAGGCTCCTGGCCGACCAGGACCGCCTCAGCCTTGGTTGCGGCATACGGCGACGGCGATACGCCCGTGACGCCGATCCCGGCCGAGCTCAGCCGCCCGTCGTCGCCGACGACGACCGCGGCCGCGACACCGACCGTCGCGAAGTCGCCGACCCGACGCTCGAGCTTCTGGTAGGCACCCCCGCCCCCTTTCTGGCGGCTGCGCAGGCGAACCTCGGTGAGCACCTCGGTCGGCTCGATCGCGGTCTGGAAGGTATCGATGAAGAAGTCGCGCGCCTTGATCGTCCGCTCACCGTCGGCACTGCGGCACACGATGTGTGCGTGGCGGGCAAGCATGACGGCCGGCCAGTCGCTGGCCGGGTCGGCGTGGGCGATCGACCCGCCGATCGTGCCCCAGTTGCGGACCTGCGGGTCGCCGATGCCGCCGGCGACCTCACGCATCATCGGGTAGCGCGCCATCGCGGGGTGTTCGTGGATCTGGCGATGGGTCGCGCGAGCACCTATGCGCAGCTCGTCATCGGTCTCGACGATGGCGTCGAGCCCCGTGAGATCGCGCATGTCGACGAGGAGGCTCGGCTGGGCGAGCCGGAGCTTGATGAGCGGGATCAGGCTGTAGCCGCCCGAGAGCAGCTTCGCCTCGCCTTCCCGATCCCGCAGGATCGCGAGCGCCTGGTCCAGGTCGCCTGGGCGCACATAGTCGAACTGGCCGGGGATCATCGCGCTGCCTGCCTCCTCTCCCGCTGACGCGGGCGTGGGGGCCTGTCCTTGTCCGGCGCGGACAGGCCGAAAGCGTGTCCGATGACGGTGGCGCGGACGGCGTCGCGTGCTCCTCCGACGCGGCGCTCCGTAGTGCGGCGATGGGTCCGTCGAGTATCGGCCCGGGTCGTTGGCACGTCAACGGTCTCGCGCGTCGGGCGCTGCCATCGTCGGGTTCTGCAATCGCGTCTACTACGGTCATGACCGCCATCAGCGCTCCTCCTCCCAGGATGTCGTCGTCGCAGATCGGCGCGTCGATGGCGGTCGTATCGATGCTGTGCGTGCAACTCGGCCTGGCCGTGGCGCTGGACCTGGTCGACGACCTCGGCGCCGCGGGCACGACCTGGCTGCGGCTGGCGTGGGCGGCATTGATCATGATCGTGTTGGTGCGGCCGCGGCCGTCGGACTTCTCGCCATCCGCGTTCCGGGCCACAGTCGTGCTCGGGATGGTCACGTCCGGCACCGCGCTCTTCTTCATGGCAGCGATCGCGCGGCTGCCGCTCGGGACCGCGAGCGCGCTGGAGTTCCTGGGCCCGCTGGGCGTCGCCGTGTGGCGCGGACGTGCCGGCACCAAGGTGTGGCCCGTCATCGCGGCAGTCGGCGTGGTCTGCCTGACGAAGCCGTGGACGGGCGACGCCGACGCCCTCGGCGTGGCCTTCGCGCTTGCCGCCGCCGTGTGCTGGGGTGTCTACATCGTGCTCACCCAGCATGTCGGCGACGAGGTCGCAGGCCTGAAATCGCTGGCGGTGACGATGCCAGTCGCCGCCTTGGCGGCCACCGTGGTGGCCGGCCCGAGCACGATCGGGCGCCTGACGCCCGAGTTGCTGTTGATCGGTCTCGGACTCGCCATCCTCCTGCCCGTGGTGCCGTTCACGCTCGAGTTCCTGGCTCTGCGGCGGCTGACCGCGGCGGCCTTCGGCACCTTGATGAGCCTCGAGCCGGCCATCGCTCTGCTCATCGGCTTCGTCGTGCTCAGCCAGCAACCCGACGCCCTTGCCGTGCTCGGGATCGCCTGCGTGGTCGTGGCCGGCATCGGTGCCGAGCGCACCGGTGGGCGCGAGCTGGCACCCGTTCCGACGTAGCCTCGTGCGGTTCGGCGGCGGTCGTCGGCACGTTCGTCGCTGATATGGTCGCCTAGTGACGATGCCCCGCTGGCTGCTGCTCATCCTGTGGGCCGTCCACAGGGCGTTGGGCAGGCTGACCGGCGGTCGGATCGGCACCGTCCAGGCGGCCCCGACGCGACTCGGCACGCTGTACCTGGTCACCACCGGACGCAAGACGGGTCGGATCCGTCGCAACGGCTTGTACTACCTCGCCGAAGGCGACGACTTCGTCGTGGTCGCGTCGAACGCCGGCGCCGACGAGGATCCCGCCTGGTGGCGCAACCTCCAGGCGCAGCCCGATGCGACCGTCGAGCTCGGCGGTCGCGAGCATGCGGTCCGTGCGCGAGAGGCGTTCGGGGACGAGCGCGACCGGCTGTATGCGCGGTTCGAAGGCGCGGCCGGTCAGTACCGCGCCTACCAGGAGACCACGTCGCGGGCGATCCCGGTCGTCGTGCTGGAGCGGCGGTCCGTCGATCCCGCCTGACGCTCGTTGGAACATGACCATGTTCCGATCAGCGGCTGAGTGACCACACAAGGGCCGTTTCGGGGCGATTCCAAGCACCTCAGCCGCCATTCGGAACGCCGTGTGTTCCGCTGTCCGGAAGAACGACCGTTCAGCCGCCGCTTGGAACGTCGGGGTGTTCCATGAAGACCCGACAAGCGATCCTATGCGGCGACCATCGGCGCGCCGGTCTCGAGCGCGGTCTTGCCAGGGCCGTCCCAGGCCATGCCGCCGCCACGAGAACGAGGACGGCCAGCTCGGCCACCACTCGACGCACGATCACGCCCGGAGTTTCGGCGATGATGTCCCGTGTGGAAGGCATCCCGCCCGAGGCGCTGCTCGACGACTTCCCGCCCCCGATGCAGGCCATCGCCCATCGACTCCGCCAGGTCGTCAAGACCGCCATCCCCGACGCGATGGAACGCGTCCGGCCCGGCTGGCGCCTGATCGGCTACGACCTGCCGATCCGAAAGAACGGCGTCTACTTCGCCTACGTCGCACCGGAGAACCACCACGTCCACCTGGGCTTCGAGCATGGCTGGGCGATGTCCGATCCGCACGGAATTCTGCAGGGCGAGGGCATCACCAGGCAGGTCCGCTGGCTGACGTTCGTCGACCCTGACGAGATCGATGTCGAGCGATGTGTCGAGCTCATCCACGAGGCGGCGGCGGTCGCCGCGATGACACGCGGCGAACGGATGCTCCGCTCGATGGACGGCGGGGACGAACGGGGCTAGTCCGAGGAAGGCGGGTATGCGCGCTCGTTGCGTCCGGCACCTGCCGCGATCCGGGCGACACGATCCGCGCGTGTCTCGGCTCGACGGGCTTCGACGACCCACTGGAGCATCGCCCGGCGCACGCTGGGGGGGAACGCGTCCCAATTGGCGCGACCGTTCGGCTCGCCGGCGAGGGCCGCCGCCAGATCGTCCGGCACGATCAGGTCCTCGACGTCATCGAGCAGCGTCCACATCCCGCTGCGCTTCGCGTCCTCGATGACGCCGAGGCCGGCGGGCAGCATCAGGCCGGCGGCGGTCAGCCGGGCCACGCGCTCCTTGTTCGAGCGCGCCCAGGCGCTCCGCGGCCGCCTCGGCGAGAACCACTGGATCGACCGCTCGTCGTCGAGGTTCCGGCCGGTCGAATCGACCCAACCGACGCACAGCGCCTCCTCGACGGCCCCCTCATACGACACGCTCGTCTTGCCTGATCCGCGCCGCCACGACGTCAGGTAGACCCCCTTCGAGGTCGGGTGGTTCGCGATCAGCCAGGCACGCCAACCTGCACGGTCGAACGGCCCGACCATGGCCCGGCCGTCCGGCGCGAGAGACTCGGTCACGCACTCATCGGTCGCGGGGCCCAGGTGACGACGCCGATCGGCAGCGGTTCTTGCGTCCGCAGCCCGACGCTGCCGTCCGCATCGACCACCAGCAGCTCGTCGAGTGCCGACAGGAACCGCTGATCCGCGGCGCCTCGCGGCTCGACCCAGAGCTGGCGACGGAGGAAGCCCGCGAGCTCGTCGCGCGACGCGAACCGGCGCGGCTCGCGGGAGAGCATCTCGACAGTCGGCACGTGTCCGCGCGCCCGCAACAGCTCCACGAACTCCGGTAACGCCGGCAGGCTCACCCGCTCCTCGCCGTGGACAGGCGGCCAGAACGGGTCGGCGACCGACGCTGGCTGGCGCTCCATGAGGACCGCGACGCACAGACGGCGGGCCACCGATTCCATCGCCCGGACGAACGGCCCGATAGCCTCGATGTCGTAGCCGACGTGAGCGATCAGCGCGACGTCGGCAGCAAATCGATCGAGCGGCGTGCGGGGTGGCGGTGGCCAGCGCGTCTCGACGACCTCGACGTCCGTTACGCCGTGCTCGGCCTGGACCTCCAACAGGGCGTCGAGCATCCCCGGCGACGCATCGAGCGCGATGACGCGTCCGCCGGATGGGGCGAGGGCCATCGCGATCGGCAGGGCGTATCGGCCGGCCCCGGCGCCGATGTCGATCCATGTCTCGCCCGGCCGGACGAGGGTGAGCAGCACGTCGAGCACCGGTTCGTCCGTTCGTCGCGGGTCGGCCCGGAACAGGCCGGTGACCGGCGCGTAGAAATCGGCGCCGTCCGGCACCTCGCGGAAGCGTTCGACCTGTTCGGCGTTCGCCACGACACGCGCGGCCCAGGCGTTCTCCAGCAGTCCGACATGGTCCTCGCGCGTATCGACATCGGGATTGCCGCCCTCGACGCGGATCGGGATCTCGTGGACAAGCTCGGGGTGCGCATCGAGCAGCGGCCCGAGGCCGCGGTCGCCGTCGGTCTCGTCGACCAGCTCGAACGCGGCGCGCCGGAGCAGGACCGGGTTCCGCCCGGCGCCATCGCCGTACACCGGTACGACGACGGGTCGATCGGCGCGCGCCTCCGCGTCCAGCAGCGCCCGTACAGCACGGGCCGGCAACAGCGGCTGATCGCCGAGGGTGATGAGGGCCGCCTCGGCGTCAGCTGGCAGTGCGTCGATGCCGACCTTGAGAGAGCTCGACAGTCCTTGATCGGGCGTCGGATTGATGACGCGCCGGGCTGGGCCCCAATCGATGCCCGTCTCGAGCGCATCGGCCTCGTCACCGACGACCACCACGACGTCGTCGAGGCCAGCACCCTCGAGTCGCTCGAGCACGTGCTGGAGGATCGGCCGACCTTCAAGCGGGGCCAGCAGCTTGCCGCCACCGAACCGCGATCCGGCACCCGCGGCGAGCACGACGGCGGCGATGCGGGCCCTGTCCGGCCGGGCGCGTCCCATCCCCCGATGCTCGCGCATCCGTCAAATCGGAAGGTGGCGGTTCTAGCCCTCCGCCTCGTCGTCGGTGTCTGCAGTGCCCGAGACATCGAACAAGCCCGGCACCCGGTCCGCCCCGCGGCCTTTCCGGCCTGGCTTGGCGCCGATCCGCCGGCGCGTCTCGACGTCGACGGTCGTATCGCCCTCGCGAGCCGGGTGCTCCACGAGCGCGATGAGCCGACTGGCCATGAAACGGCCGGTGCGCACCGGCGTGCCGCCGCGCGTCACCTCGGTGACCTCGACCACGCCACGCGCCGTCGTCACCTCGATCCGTCGGCCGGCGCGGCTGGCCACGATGTCGAAGGTCTGCACGGCCCCGCCGGTATCGACCACCACCTCCACCCGATCGCCCTTCATGACCTCCCTTTCAGCCGGCGGTGACCGGCGTGCCCTCGATCGCGACGCGCGTGGCCGCCTCACCGATGGCGGCTCGCTCGCGCATCGGGCGGCCCGTGCCGCCATACCGCTCCGCGACGATCTCGGCAAGGATCGCCAGGGCGGTCTCGGGCGGCTGGCGCCCCCCCAGGTCGAGCCCGACCGGGCCGCGAAGCCCGTCGAGTGCCTCCTGGCGGACGCCGGCCTCCAGGAGGCGTCGCCGGCGGTCCGATTGCGTCTTCCTCGACCCCACCGCCCCGACGTAGCGTGCGCCGCGCCGCAGCGCCTCGACGATGGCCGGCTCGTCGAATTTGACGTCGTGCGTCAGTACGGCGACCGCGTCGTTCGGGCCGAGGCCGATGTCGTCGGCGACCTCGTCGGGCCAGCCGACGATGAGCTGGTCGGCGTCGGGGAACCGCTCGCGGGTCGCGAACGAGGAGCGCCCATCGATGACCACGGTCTCGAAGCCGAGCTCGCGCGCGAGGCGCACGAGCGTGCGGGCGACCTCGACCGCACCGACGATCACGAGCCGCGGCCGGACCGGGAAGACCTCGACGAACAGCGATCGGCCGCCGAGCTCGACGGTCCTCGACTGGCCGCGTTTGAGGGCCTCGAGGGCCGCCTCGACCAGCGCGCCGTCGAGTGCCGCGTCGCCGAGCGAGCCGTCCAGCCGCCCATCCTGATGGACAACGAGCTTCGCTTCGGGCGGGGCACCCTCCCCTGGCTCATGCGGACCACCCTCGGCCGGTGGCGAGTCCACGGGGAGCGGCGTCACGACCGCAGCGCCCTGTCCTCCTGCTCCAAGCGACTCGGTGGCCGCCTCCACTGCAGCGGAGGCCACGCTCGGTTCCACCAGCACATCGATCGTCCCGCCGCACGCCAGGCCGACGTCCCAGGCCTGCTCATCGCTGATCCCGTAGCGGATGACGCGCGCTTTTCCGGTCGAGCGGGCGTGCTCGATCTGCTCGGCGGCGGCGCCCTCGACGCAGCCGCCGCTCACCGAGCCGGCGATCCGTCCATCGGTCGCGTGGAGGAGCACCGCGCCTTCCGGTCTCGGCGCCGATCCGAATGTCCGGACGACGACCGCGCGGCCTGCACCGACGCCCTCTCCCTGCCAGGTGGACAGCGTCTCGAGCAACTCCTTCATCGGATCGGCCTCGCGGTCGTGGGGTCGGTGGGCATGCCACCGACGACGCTGGGTGGAGCGGCGGATGGCGCGATGGTCGCCAGGTCGACATTGCCGGGGAGGGCCGCGTGCGCCGCGGCCTCGGCTCCCTGCCTTGTATCGGCGGATCGCACGCCGCCGAGGATCTCACCAAGACGCTCGAGCGACGCGACCGTCCCGGCGGGCAGGAAGTCATCGATGTACGGGTATGCGGCACGCATCCCGCCGGCAAGCGGCTGGTAGCCGGGCGTGCCCGCCAGCGGATTGAGCCACACGAGCCGGTGGCAGTTGCGACGCAGCCGGGCCGTTTCCGCCGCGACCAGCGACGGGTCCCCGCGATCCCATCCGTCGGAGACGACGATCACGACACCGCTGGAGCGGAGCGTGCGTCGGGCCCATTGCTGGTTGAACGTCCGGAAGCTCTCGCCGATCCGCGTCCCGCCTGCCCAGTCGTTGACCGTTTCACTCACGCGGGCCAGCGCGCGGTCCCGGTCCTTGTCGCGGAGCAGTCGTGTGACCCGTGTCATGCGCGTCCCGAACACGAACGACTCCGCGCGGACCTCGCTCGACGCCGAGAGGGCCTGCACGAACCGCAGCAGCAGACGGGAATGCCGCTCCATCGAGCCCGAGATGTCGCAGATCACGACGAGCGAACGAGGCTCGCGCACCGGCCGTCGCCAGACCCACGACACGAGCTGGCCACCCGTGCCGAGGTTGCGCCGGAACATCGCCCGAGGCGCGAGACGCCGGCCATGGGAGTGGAGCTCGTAGCGGCGCGTCCGCCGCTGCTCGAGGCGGGGCACGAGCTGGTCGACCAGACGCTCGGCGTCGCGCAGCTCCGCGGGCGTCATCCGGTCGAACTCCCGGTGTTTCAGCATCTCGCCGCGCGAATACGCATCGGGCGCCACGACGACGCCGTCGATGTCCTCGCCGCTCTCGTCCTCGTCACCCTCCGAAGGGATCGGCACGCCCCACTCGTCCGGGCGATTCGAGACGCGCTCGTCGCCGGCCATCGGCGATGACTCCCCGGGGGTGTCGCCCTCGGCCTCGGTCCCATCGGGATGTCGCAGCGCCGGCGCCTGGAAATCGCCCTGGCGTCGACCACGGGAGCGCCACCAGCGGTCGAACACGATGTCGTAGGTCTCACGGTCGTCGCGGCGGCGGACGAAGACGGCCTCGCCAGCGGCTCGAACCTGCTCGCGCGAGCCCATGTCGACGAGCGGGAGCGCCCGCGCGTAATCGACCGCGGCGCCGAGGTCGATGTGGAGGCCGGCCGCGCGGAGCGCGCGCCCGAACCCGATCGCTTCGTTCAGCAGGCGCCGGCCATCGACCTCGGGGCCCCACGGCGCCTTGACGACGGCGGGATCATCATCGGCCTGCATGTGCTGACTCTGCCACGAACGGGGGTCGGCGTCATCGCGCGGGACCAGTCGCCGACGCGCCGCTACCGTCAGCCCGCCGGGGCGAGCTCCTGGGGTTCCGTCGAGGGCGCCGAGACGGCGCCCCGGCTGCCCAGTGGTCCCGGCGCAGGAGCCTGCAGGACGCGGTACCCGGACGTGTTCGACATCACCTCGACCGAGCCGTCCCGGCAGCGGATCTCGAGCGAGCCGCCACCGAGGCGCAGGTTGTGGATCGACACCTCGGGCAACCAGTCGGGCAAGGCCGGATTGACGAACAGCTTCGGCCCGTCGGCGTCGAACGTCGCATGGATGCCGCACAGGATCGCGATCAACCGGAACACCGAGCCGGCCGCCCAGGCCTGCGGGACGTTGGCACCGATGTACGGCGTCGGGAAGCTCGCGGGGACCCGCGGCATACCCGAGTACAGCTCCGGCAGGCGCGTGCCATTGAACCGCTCCGCTGCGTCGAAGATCGCCTTGGCGACCTTTGCAGCCTCGGCCGCGAAGCCGTAGCGCCGGAAACCACCGGCGATCGACGCGTTGTCGTGCGGCCAGACCGAACCGCGCTGGTAGGAGAACGGGTTGTACGCCGGATGGTCGGCCGACAACGTGCGGATGCCCCAACCGCACCACATGTCGTCGGCGAGGAGTCGCTTCACGACGCGCCCGGCCCGTTCGACCGGGACGATGCCCGACTGGAGGAGGTGTCCTGCATTCGAGGCCACGCTGCGGACGGGATCCTTGCGGCCGTTGAGCGCGAGGTAATAGGTGCCCTCCTCCTCCCACCAGAACGTCTCGTTGAACCGCTCGTAGAGGCGCTGCGCCTCGCGTCGGAGGCGGCGCGCGTCCTTGGCCCGGCCGAGCACGTCGTACACCTCGGCCATCCGGGTCTTGGCATCGAACACGTAACCCTGCAGCTCGCACGTCCCGATGGGCAGCGACGAGAGCGTGCCATCGGCCTCGACGATCGCGTCGCCCGCGTCCTTCCAGCCCTGGTTGTAGAAGCCGTGGGTCGAGCGGGTCTTGTACTCCTGGAATCCGTCGCCGTCACGGTCGCCGTATTTGTCGATCCAGGCGATCGCGGCCTCGGCGTGTGTCAGGTAGCGGCGCAGGAGGCTCTCGTCGCCGGTCCAGTGGTAGAGGTACGAGAGGACGATCACGAAGAGGCTCGTGGCGTCGTGCGTCCCGTAGTAGGGCTGGAACGGCAGGATCCCGAGCTGGGCCAGCTCGCCGTGACGGATCTCGTGCGGGATCTTGCCGGGCTCCATGTCCCGCTCGGGGTCGTCCTCCTTCGCCTGCAACTCCGAGAGCCGCCGCAACGCGCCGGTCGCGAACTCCGGGAAGCCGGAGATGCCTTGCATCGAGACGATCAGCGAATCGCGCCCGAAGAGCGTCACGAACCACGGCACGCCAGCCGCCGGGATGAATACGCCGCGCTCGAACGTGGGGTCCTCGAGCCGAAGGGCCTCGAGATCGAGCACGGCCTGATCCCAGGCGCGGTCCACGACCGGGTTCGGCGACTGGATACTGACGTTCGGGAGTCGCGCCGCGCCGACCGACCGCATGGGCGCGTCGACCGCGTTACAGGCGAGCGTGGTCAGGCGGCGATGCGAGCGCGTGAGCGGCAGCCATTTGACGCAGACGTGCCACGCGGCCTTGGGCGACAGCGTGACGTCGAAAACGAGGCGGCCGTTGGCGAACTGGGGTGTCGAGCCGGCCCGTTCGACGGCCACGACCAGCTCTCGCTTGAAATCCCGGTTGGCATACGTCGTGCGGAGCTCGCCGCGCGACTTGAACCATCGGGTATTGAGCTGTCCGCGGCGGACGGTCTCGTTGCGTTTGACATCGAAGATGTCGGCGAAATCGGACAGGACCGCGATCTCGATGGTCAGCCGGACCGGCCGTGGCGCGAAGTTCTCGAGGTCGTAGTCCTCGTGGACCGCGTCGGCGATCGTCCGATCAAGGCGCAGCGCCAGCGACTGGCGCGCGATGACGCCATCGGGGTCCACGCAAGTGTCGTTGGTGAATTCGTAGCGAGACGAGAACGACTGGATGGGCCCGGAACCCAGGAGGATCGGCCGCCGCCCGTTGATCGACAGGTCATAGCCGGAGATGAACCGGGTGTCACGGGTGAAGAAGCCGTCTGCCTCGCCCAGGATCCGCCCGTCCGGCTGGCAGATCAGGACGCGATCGTCACGGTTGATCGTGATCGTCGTCGGTCCTACCTGGACCGGGAACGTCATCGCGCGATCGGACTCCTTTCTCAGCCTCTGGCGGCTCTCAGCCTCTGGCGGCGACCTCGGTGAGCATCCGGGCGGCCTGTTCGCCGCGAACCTGGCGGATGTCCTCCTCGTACTTGAGGACCACACCTAGGGTTTCGTCCACGAGCTCGGGCTTGAGCTCGCGGGCTCCCAGCGACAACAGCGCAGCCGCCCAGTCGAGCGTCTCGGCGATGCCCGGGACCTTGGTCAGGTCGGCCTCCCGAAGACGGTGCACGAACCCGACGACTTCGCGCGCCAACTGCTCGGGCGCATGCGGCACGCGGGCGAGGACGATCTCGAATTCCTTCTGCGCAGTCGGATAGTCGATCCAGTGGTACAGGCAGCGACGCTTGAGGGCGTCATGGACTTCGCGAGTCCGGTTCGAGGTGAGGATGACCCGCGGCGGGCGTTCGGCCTGGATGGTACCGATCTCCGGAACGGTGACCTGGAAGTCCGACAGGATCTCGAGGAGGTAAGCCTCGAACTCCTCGTCGGCGCGGTCGATCTCATCGATGAGCAGGACGGGCGCGACGCCATCGTCGGCCTCGAGTGCCTGGAGCAACGGTCGGCGGATCAGGAAGTCGGAGCCGAAGATATCGTGCGCGCTGGCGTGCTCCGCCTCCCCTCGTGCCTCGAGCAGCCGGATCTCGAGCATCTGGCGCGGGTAGTTCCACTCGTAGACGGCCGTATTGACGTCGAGGCCCTCGTAGCACTGGAGTCGGATGAGCCGCGCGCCGAGGGATTCGGCCAGGACCTTTGCAAGCTCCGTCTTGCCGACGCCGGCCTCGCCTTCGAGCAGCAACGGGCGACCGAGCTCGAGCGCCAGGAAGACAGCGGTCGTCAGGGACCGGTCCGCGATGTAGTTCCGACCGCGGAAGTCCTCGGTCAGGGCATCGATCGTGCGGGTGCCGGTCGGGCGGTCGTCGCGCGCCTCGTCCCGATCCGATAGTTCCGTCATCGCGTCGGATGCTACACGGAGTGGGCGGTTGCCCGTCCGAGCCGGACCCGACCTAGCCGCCTGCGGTTCGAAGCTGATCTTCGAATGCCGCGATCCCTGCCAACGCGGCCTCGACCTCGGTCGTGCGCGACCGACGTTCCGCTGCCTCGCGCTTCGCCGCCTTGTCGAGCGCAGCGGCGCTGGCCGCCACGGTCCGCTGCAGCTCGGCGATCCGCTCCGTGAACCGGGCGCGCATCTGGCGCTGCACCTCGTCCATGACGCTCGTAAGGCGACCCTCGACCTGGAAGCGGACCTCCTCGATCAGCTCCGCAAGGAATGTGCGGGCTTGCTGGCGCCGGTCCGTGAGACGCCGTCGTCGCTCGTCGAGTACTTCCTTGCCGCCGTAGACCGCTGCCACACCGAGTACGGCCGGCCCCACGATCGCGGCACCGAGCAACGTACCCACCAAGCCGAGCAGCTCGACGCCGGCCTTCGCCCCCGTCACGAGGCCATACCCCGATCCGAGGCGCGATCGGGTCCGACTCTCGAAATCCGGATCGCCGGTCCAGAACTCCTCGACATCGAACGTCATCGCCGGTGCGATCGTCCGCGGTCGTGCCTCCTCGTCGGCGAGCAACGCGGCGATGGTCCCCTGGACATCCCCGGCACCGGTCGTTGCGTCCCGGAACGCCGCCCGGACCGCGGTGGCGATCCGATCCTGCACGACCGCGCTGATCTCGGGCCAGCTCCCGGCGGGATCCCGCTCCTCGACCTCCGCCTGGGCATCACGCAGGATGGCCCGCATCTCCCGCTGGAACTCGAACGCGACGCGGGTCCGGAGTGCGCCGAACTCGTCATCGAGGCGGGCCGACCAGGCCGCATCGGCCCGCTTCAGGTCCGCGAGCCGTCGCCGAGCCGCAGCGACACCCTCCATCAGCTGCCGCGCGGCACTGGGATCGGCGAGTCCAGTGCGCTCAGCTGCGAGCGGCTCTCGGATCTGGCCAAGGACCCAGTGCAGGTCACCGACGGCCGTCTGACGCGACGCGGCGTGGGCACGATCCACCACGTCGCCACGCAACGCATCGGTGAACGCGCCGTACCCACTCTCGTCGTCGACCTCGTCGGACCGCATCCGCAGCACGGAACTGAGGGGGTACGGCCGCTCCAGGAGACCGATCTCGGCGAGGCGTCCGGCGTCGATGTCGAGGATGCGGCGCCACGCGGGGTACATGTCGATCTTGGTCAGCGCGACCAGCACCGGCGGACCGGCGGCGCGGGCACTCCCCAGGAATTCCAGCTCGGCGGCAGACAGCTCGGCCGACGCGTCGGTCACGAAGACGAGCGCATCTGCCGAGGGGAGGAAAGCGAGCGTCGCCGCGGCGTGACCCGCGTTCAACCCGCCCACCCCGGGCGTGTCCACCAGCGTCAGACCACTCGCGAGGATCGGGCTCGGGACGCGGACCTCGACGAGGTCGACGTCACGCCGACCCTCATGAGCCGGCGTCTCCTGGGCCCAATCGGCGATCGCCACCGGCTCGATCGCCTCCACGATGACCGCGCCCTCCTCGTGGCGGTGCACTTCGGCGGTCGGTGGCTCGCCATATCTGACGACCGTGACCGCGCTCGTCGCGAGGTCATCGTCGACCGGGCAGACAGCCGTGCCGAGAAGCGCATTGATCAGCGCGCTCTTGCCGTTCTTGAACTCGCCGACGACGCAGACCACGGTCTCGGTCCGCGCCGCCCGCCGGCGGGCCTCGGCGACGCGCGTGCTCAGATCGGCTCGATCGGACCGGTCGGCCAAGGCTTCGATCTCGCGCGCGAGCGCATCGAGCGCTTCAGTCGCCGGCGCGATCAGCGCAGGCGGTGCTGCGACGGCCATCCTGCGGGCATCCTCCTCCTCCGGCCCGCGAGTGTAGCGCCCGCCCTGTACGGGTCGTCGCGACACCGGCGCCGCGCTAGACTCGGGGGCCTGCCAGCGATCGGAGACCTGCCAGCGTTCGAGGGGAGTGATGGCCTACTCGCTCGGGATCGATCTCGGGACGACCTATTCCGCGGCAGCCGTCGCCCGCGGCGATCGACTAGAGATCTTCCAACTCGGTGAGCGTGCGGCGACGATCCCGTCGATCGTGCTGCTTCGGGCCGATGGTGAGGTCCTGACCGGCGAGGCAGCGGAGCGTCGGGCTCTCGCCGAGCCGACGCGCACGGGCCGCGAGTTCAAGCGCCGCCTTGGCGATCCGACGCCGATCATCCTGGGTGGGACGCCGTACGGCGCCGAGGCGCTGCTCGCGCATCTGTTGCGCGCGATCGTCGACCGGGTCAAGCAGCAGCTCGGCGAGCCCCCGTCGTCGGTCGCGCTGTGCCACCCGGCGGCCTACAGCGCGTACAAGCTCGATCTGCTGCAGCAGGCCGTTCGCCAGGCGGACATCGGCCCGGTGACGCTGCTCGCGGAGCCTGAGGCGGCGGCGCTCGATTACGCACGCCAGGAGCGAGTGCCGTCGGGTTCCGTCATTGCTATCTACGACTTCGGCGGTGGCACGTTCGACGCCACGATCCTGCGCAAGACCGACACGGGCTTCGAGCTGCTCGGCCAACCAGAAGGCCTCGAGCGCCTCGGTGGCATCGACTTCGACGAGGCGCTCTTCCGCCGCGCGCTGGAGCTCGCGACGACCGGTGGCGCCGTGATCGACCAGAACGACCCGGCGACCATGGCGGCCATCGCGCGCCTCCGCGACGAGTGCCGCCGGGCCAAGGAAGCGCTCTCGTCCGACACCGACGCGACGATCGCCATCTTCCTGCCGGGCTTCCAGAGCGAGATGCGCCTCACCCGTGCCGAGTTCGAGGACATGGTCCGGCCGCGGATCCACGAGACGATCGCAGCGTTGGGACGAGCGACGCGAAGCGCCGGCCTCGAATACGGTGGGATCGACCGGATCCTGCTCGTCGGCGGTTCATCGCGGATCCCTCTCGTCGCCGAGATGGTCCGCGAGGCGACCGGCCGACCGGTCGCGGTCGATGCGCATCCCAAACACACGATGGCGCTCGGCGCTGCCTATGTCGCGGAGGCGCAGCGCGAGGCCACGGCGAGTGCAGCGTCGGCGGTGGCAGGCGTGGCGGTCGCAACAGCGGCGGTCATGCCAGGAGAGACAGTCGCAGCCCCGGTCCTGACCGAACCGGAGCTGGAACCGGTGCCAGCCGCCGCCGCTCCCCCGTCCGACGGCGTTCGTGCGCGACGGACGCTGCCGATCGGACTCGCGCTCGTCGGTGTCGTGGTCGTGGCCGCTGTGGCGATCGGCGCGAATATGCTCGGCGGTGGTGGCGGTGCCGGATCGTCCCCGTCCGCGGCACCATCCGTGGCTGTCGTCGCGAGCCCTTCGGCATCGGTCGCCGTGAGTCCCTCCCCATCTGCCGTGCCGACCGCCTCGCCCAGCCCCGAGCCGACCGCGACGCCTGCCCCCACGCCGACGCCGCCACCGGCCGGGCGCCAGGCACGCATCAAGGAGATCACCGTGAGCGGCGGCCGCTACGTCGTCGACTACGACGTCTTCAATTTCGACCCGGAGCTTCCCGGCCGGCACGTGCACTTCTTCTTCGACACGGTGCCGCCCAAGGAGGCCGGCGTCCCCGGCAGCGGGCCATGGATCCTCTACGCGGGGCCGGTGCCGTTCACCGAGTACAAGGTCAGTGACCGACCGAGCGGTGCGAAGCAGATGTGCATCCTCGTCGCCCGGATGGACCATTCGGTCATCCAGGACACCGGCAACTGCGTCGACCTGCCGTCCTGAGGCCCGGACCCTCCCGACGCCAGGATGAGTGATCTCGCGACCGAGGTCCGGGCCATCGCCGACATGGCCCGCCGCGCCTCCGACGGAACCCCCCACGCGGATGCCGTCGAGGCGGTGATCCATCGGCTCGACGAGCCGCTCCGTGTCGCCATCGCCGGCCGGGTCAAGGCCGGAAAGTCGACCTTGCTGAACGCCCTGGTCGGCGAACGCCTCGCGGCGACCGACGCTGGCGAGTGCACGAAGATCGTGACGTGGTACCGGCACGGCCTCGGGTACCGCGTGACGGCCGATCTCCGTCCCGAGGGCCGTGAAGAACTGACCTTCCGGCGTCAGGACGGCGAGCTGCTCATCGACCTCGGCGAGCACGGCATCGACGGCATCGAACGCATCGAGGTGGGTTGGCCGTCGGCGAAGCTGGAATCGATGACGCTCATCGATACGCCCGGCCTCGGCTCGGCGAATGAGGGCACCTCGGCGCGGACGGTGGCGTCGCTGCTCGACGCCGGTGTCGAGGGACCGGCCGACGCCGACGCCGTCCTCTATTTGATGCGGCACCTGCATCACGGCGACGCGCGGTTCCTCGAGGCGTTCATGGACCACTCGATCGCCCACGCGTCCCCGGTGAATGCGGTCGTCGTGCTGTCGCGAGCCGACGAGATCGGTGTGGCGCGCCCGGACGCCCTGGAGTCGGCGAGGACCATCGCGGCGCGCTACGCGGCCGACGCGCGGGTGAAAGAGCTGGCATCCGGCGTCCTGCCCGTGGCCGGGCTGCTCGCCGAGACCGGCGCGACCCTCCGCCAGGACCAGTTCGAGTGGGTGCGCCAACTCGGTCAGTTGCCGGCGACGGCGCGGGATGCCCTCCTTGTCTCGGTCGAGCGCTTCCGTGATGAGGCTGCCAACCCCCTCGGCGAGACCATCCGCGAGGAGCTGCTCGGCCGGCTGGGGCTGTATGGGCTCCGACTCGCGACACGACTCGTCGCGGAGGGCGCGGTCAAGACGGCGCCAGAGCTATCGGCCGCGCTGCTCGAGCACTCCGGGATCCGCGACCTGCAACGAGTGCTCGAGGAGTCCTACGCCGCACGGGCGTCCGTGCTCAAGGCACGCTCGGCGCTCGTGGCGCTTCGGGCGATCGGCCTCGCGCTCGACCGCGCGGGTGTCGCGGATGGGAACCGGCTCATCGAGTCGATCGATCGACTGGAGACGTCGTCGGGAGAGCTCGCGCTGTTGCGCCTTCAGCACCTCGTGCTCGCCGGGCACCTGATCCTCTCCGACGACGAGCGCGCGGAGGTCGACCGCCTGGCGGGTTCGCAGGATGCGCGTGTTCGAGCCGGGGTCGATCCCACGGCCTCGGCGGGCGATCTCCGCTCGGCCGCCCTGGCCGGCGTCGAGCGCTGGCGGGAGCGTGCCGGCAACCCGCTGAGCGACCGCCGCACCATCGAGGCCGCCGAGATCATCAGCCGGACCTACGAGGAGATCCACGCCGCCGCTGGGTGAGCGGCCATTGACATCGAACGGGCAGAGGCATATATATCGTTCGACGATATATCTGACCGCGCAGACGTGAGGGGCCTGTGGCAGGAGGAGCCCGGTGAGTTTCCTGGAGCGGGTCGACCAGACGATCCGGCGCAGCCCGGTCTGGCGGTCCCTCTTCCGGCAGCCCTACCCGCGCGACGAACGCTCCCGCGCGTACGCGGTCATGAACAACGTGTTCCTGCACATCCACCCGGTGCGCGTCCGCCAGCACGCGGTCAAGTTCGCGTACACGTTCTGTCTCGGTGGGCTGAGCTTCTTCCTGTTCCTGGTGCTGACGGTGACCGGCGTGTACCTGATGTTCTTCTACGTCCCGTCGGCGACCCTCGCCTACACCAACATCCTCGAGATCCAGAGCGAGGTCACGTTCGGGCTGCTTGACCCGCAACGTCCACCGGTGGGGCGCCCACCTGATGGTGTTCTTCGTGTTCCTGCACATGATGCGGGTGTTCTACCACGGGGCGTACAAGCCACCCAGGGAGTTCAACTGGGTGGTCGGCGTGGTGCTCCTGTTCCTGACCATCATGCTGAGCTTCACCGGCTACCTGCTGCCGTGGGACCAGATCGCCTTCTGGGCGATCACCATCGGCACGAACTTCGGATCGTATTTCCCGGTCGTGAACACGCCGGTCAACCGGATCCTGCTCGGCGGCGTCGAGGTCGGCCAGAACACCCTCTTACGTTTCTATGTGGGCCACGTCGTCTTCCTGCCGCTCATCGCGGCGATCTTCCTGACCGTCCACTTCTGGCGCATCCGAAAAGACGGAGGGATATCAGGGCCGCTCTAGGCACTAGCCGCCCCCGGGCCGGCGTCTGGCCCGTGGCATGGGCCCTGTTTTGCGCTCGCAACGCTCTGGTGGGACACTTGTCGTGTCGAGAGGGCTCCGGGACGTTGCCGACTCGGGCTGACGGGCCGGTCCTCTCACGGAGGCGCTGTTGCTCTCATCCGCGGTACAAGCGGTCGTCGGTGTCGTCATCGGCCTGGCGGTCGGCGGGGTCCTCGGCCTGATCTTCGCCGGACCGATCTTGGCCCCCTCGGAACCCCCGGATCGTGTCGCGTTGATCGTCACGCGGGCGCCAGCTGAGGTCGCGCAACCAGAACGCCTCGACGTCGTCCTGACCGACTCGTCGTCGGCCCTGCCGACAGCCACACCACCGCGACCGGCCGCGACGGAAGAGACGACGGCTGCCGAGCCTCCCTCTCCCACCAAGAAGCCGTCGTCCACCACGGAAGCCACGGCGCCGAAGGCGGCATCGCCGAAGGCGGCATCGCCGAAGGCGGCATCGCCGAAGTCCAAGGCGTCCCAGCTGCCGCCGGCGGCGACCTCGCAGCCGACCCCAGCGCCTCCGAGACCTACCCCTGCCCCGACTCCCGCTGCACCGGCGCCGACGCCCAGCCCCACTCCCACGCCCGATCCGAGCGTCGACGCGACGCCCACTCCCACGCCCGATCCTGGACCCGAGAAGACGAAGCCGCCGAAGCCGGACAAGTCACCGAAACCGCCGAAGCCGCCGCCGCCGGGCTGATCTCCTGTCGCCGGGGCCAGCCGGCCCTACTCGGTCGTCCGGATCTTCCAGAACGAATCCTTCTTGACGATCTTGCCGTCCCGGATCGTCCATAGATCGCAACCGCGGACTTCGATCCGCTTCCCGTCGGTCGTCGTCCCTGACAGCGTCCATTCCGACGCCCCACGGTCGCCGTCGACGAAATGGTCGTCTTCCTCATAGCGGACATCGGGGATCCCCGAGAAGCGCGCGGCGAATGCCTCGCGGACGCTCGCCTTGCCAACGAAGCGCTGGCCCCACCGCTCCGCCCCGCGCGGCGACTCGAAGACGGCATCGTCGGCGAACTGGGCCATGATCCCATCGAGATCGTGTCGATCGAAGGCGGCCGCGATCGACCGCAGCATCTCGACAGCTTCGTCGTGGTCCACGCCCCGCTCCCCTACTGCCATGGTGATGGCAGGTGGGTCAGCGGCTCGTGGTCCGGTCGAACATCCGGCTGGAGCGACGGCATCGGCTGCCGCGACGTAGCGCTCATCGAAGCCGAGCTCCTTGAGGACGATGTTCCGCCCCTGGGCGATCCCGGCCGCCTTGAAGAACGCCACCGTCCGGTTGAAGCCCTGCCGACCGAAGCCGCAGTCGCTCGACATGATCAGCTTGTCGGCCGGGATGACCTCGAGCGCCCGACGCGCGCGTCCGGCGACCACCGGCGCCAGGTCCGCCTGGAGCTGTCGATGGCTGACGACGCCGACAGCGATCTTCTTCGAGAGGTCGTTCGCATACGGCTTGAACAGATCGATCTGGGCGAGCTCGTTCTCGGTCGCCTCGACTGTCCAGACATCGCCCTTCAACCGATTCAGATAGATGTCGATCGAGTTCTCGTAAGACTCGCCGCTGTAGACCTTCTGCATGTTGGGGTTGCCCCAGCAGGTGTGGATCCACAGCTCGACGTCGTCGAGGCCCTCGACCTCGTGATTGAACGCGTCGACCATGAAGTCGAGCAACTCGGTCTGCTCCGGATGGAAGCAGGCGGTGAAATGGATCGTCGGCTCCTCGATCTGGATGACCTTCGCGCCGGCCGCGGCGAGCTGGCGCAACTCCGTGTTCATCGCCGTCGCCATGTCCCAGATGAGCTGCTTCTTGTCGTCGCGGTCGTACTCGGACGTATGGCTGTCGAGGAAGATCGCCAGGACTTGAGACGAGCAGGTCCCGAACTTGACGGGCTTGCCCGAGGCCGCGCGGGCCTGCGCGATCCGCCAGAGCTTCGCGTACTCGAGCGGGTTCTTGGGGTCGTGCTCGACCTTGCCGACCACCCGCGGCCAGCGCCACGTGGTCTCGATCTCGTTCATCAGCGTCCCGGGCAGGAAGTCGAGGAGCCCGTCGCGCGAGTCGTCGTATTGGAGCTCCTCGTGGTCGAGGCCCCTCCAGCGCTGGAGCGGGTAGTGGTGCCACGAGCGCCCGGCGAAGTCCTCGTCCAGGTGGTAGTCGCCGTTGGTGAGGATGTCGAGCCCGGCGCGCTCCTGGTCGGCGATGACGGTCGCGTGTGCATCGAGGAACTGCTCGCGAAAGCGGACGTCGAGGAGCGCCGTGTCGAGCGGCCGGCCCCACAGACCCTGGTCGTACCACCTGGGTCGTGGCCACGAACCGGTGACGGTGGCGGGGAGCATCAGGTCCTTGGTCGCGGTGAACATCGCCGGGGGGCCTCCTAATGGGATCTGGGTGCAGCGTATGGCCGACGAGCTGGACGGCGGTTACGCCATGTCGATGAGGACCTCGGCAGGGACGGCCCGCACGACCGCATCGTGGACGGGGCAATGTGCGACTGCGTCGTCGATCGCGGCTCGGACCGCTGAGGCGTCCGCACTGCCTGCCGAGGCCCGAACCGCGACTCGGACGCTCAGCGGGCCGGCCGGCACCGCCGCGTCCATCCCCAGGATCCCGCGGTCATCCGACTCCGAGTCGACCGTCACTTCCAGCACGCCGAGCGACCACCCCTCCTCGCCGGCCCGCATCGCGATCAGCGTCGCCACGCAGGACGCGTAGGCCGCGCGGAACATCCAGCCGGGGCTCGGTGCCGACCCGCCACCGCCGACGCCCGTGACCATGTCGGTGACCAGCGACGCTCCGTCCGCGCCGAGAACCCGGACCCGCAGCCCATCCTCCACGGACGCGGTCGCCGCCGCATCCCGGTAGCGCGCCTCGGCCGGGTTGGCCGTCAGGTACGACCGCGCGTTCGCGATCGCCACCGCGATGTCCCCCTCACCCATCCGCCGACTCCTCCCTAGCCTTCCGGTGCATCCAATTCGCGCGCGTAGCGCGGGAAACGGAACCGCTGGTCGCGGGTCAGGATCCCGCCATGGCCCATCTTCGCGACCGTCGCCTCGGACGGCGGTTCACCGGCCAGGAGGCGCGGCAGCAGCAGGTCCGCGGCCGTAGCTTTTGAATACGCGCCGCACGTCGGCAGCCCGAGGATCGACGTCCCGCCGACCCGTGCGAGCCAGAGCATCGAGCCCGGATGTGATGGCACTCCCCGCCGCACCACCCGCCCGCCCAGCGCCTCGATCGCGAGGAAGAACGCGTCCTCGGGGTCGGTCGAGGCCGAACCCGCGGTCAGCACCACGTCCGCGGTCTCGGCACCGCGCGTGAACCGGCCGACCGCCGTCTCGACCGCGTCGGCGTCGTCCTCGACATAGACGATGTCGATGATCTCGGATCCTAGTCCTTCGACCTTGGCCCGGACCGACGTCTCGAACCGCTCCTTTGCGGTCGCCCGAACCAATTCCTTCACTACGACCCCGACCCGCCGCGCCACGAACGCGGCCACGGACACGACCGGCTGGCTGCCGAATCCGGCGATCCGGGCACCGGCTTCGATCACCCCGGCATCGACGAGATGCGGCGCCACCTTGACGCTGGCGACCAGGTCGCCTTTCTCGACGACCTGTCCGTCGAAGACCGTGAAGACCTCGAGGGGATCGAGCCGGTTGATCCGCTCCAGCTCGGCGATCCGCACGGTGACGACGCCGTTCACGGAGGCCAGGAGATCCAGCCGGCTCTGGTTCGGGCCGTGGACGTCGAGCCCGGGGCCCGCGATCGCCTTCGCCAGACGGAGGGCCGCCTCGTCCTCGTGCACCTCGTTGCCGCTGGCGACGAGGACGGCGACGGCCGCGGCCGGCTCCGCGGCGGCCAGCGCCAACAGGTCCTCCTCGGAGAGCCGGCGACCCTTCGACCAGCGCTTTCCGCCGACCGTCAGGTCGCGCGTCAGGATCGCGCCGGCCAGCCGGGCGGGCGCGCGTCGACCTGGGGTGACCCGCTCGACACGCACCTATGGACGCCGGGGATCGACGCGCTATCGCCCGAGGGCGGCGTCGATGGCACGGCGCGTGTACACCTCGGCCATCTTCGATCGATACGCCCGATCGGCGTAGATGTCGCTGTTGACGGTCTGGCCCTCGGTGGCATGCCCTGCGGCCGCTGCGACCGCGTCCGCTGATCCGTCCGAGCCCATCAGCGCCGATTCGACAGCCTTTGCCCGATACGCGACCTCGCCGACGCCGGTGATCGCCACGCGCGCGTGCGAGATCGACCCACCGGAGGACGCGACGACCGCGCACACCCCGACGATCGAGTAACCCGACGCCGGGTGGGCCATCTTCTGATACGACCCTTCGGCACCCGCCGGGAGAGGCCCGCGAACGAGCTTGGTCAGGATCTCGTCGGACGCGATGTCGGTCTCGAACGCGCCCTTGAAGAACCCGTCGAGAGCCACCGTCCGCTCGCCACGCGACGAGCGCAGGACGGTCGAGTAGTCGAGCGCCAGCAGCAGCGCTGGCAGGTCCGACGCTGGATCGGCGTGGCTGATCGCTCCGCCGACCGTTCCGCGATTGCGCACCTGGACATCGCCGATACTTTCGACGCAGTCCCGTGTGAAATCGAGCTTCGTATTGGCCAGCGCCTCGGCATATGTCGTCAGGGCGCCGATCTCCCAGCCGCCGTCGGCCGTCGCCTGGTCGACCCGCAGCTCGTCGAGCTTGCCGATGTCGATGAGCTTGGCCGGCTGCGCGAGGCGAAGCTTCATGAGCGGCAGCAGGCTCATCCCACCGGCGATGACCTTGGCATCGCCGCCGGCCAGCGCACCGAGTGCGTCGTCGAGCGACGTCGCGCGCTGGTAGTCGAATGCCGCCGGGATCATGCCTGGCCTCCCTTCGCCGACTGGATCGCCGACCAGACCGTCTGGGCCGTGTAGGGCATGTCGAGGTGGCGGATGCCGTAGACGCCGAGCGCATCGATGACCGCGTTCGCGACGGCGGCCGTCGAGGCGATCGCCCCCGCCTCGCCGACCCCCTTCACCCCGAGCGGGTTCACCGGGGATGGCGTCACGGTCTTGTCGAGCTCGAAGTTCGGCAGTCGCGCGGCCTTCGGCAGCGCGTAGTCGAGCATCGACCCGGTCAACAGCTGGCCGTCGTCGCTGTAGACCGCGCCCTCCCAGAGGGCCTGGCCGACCCCTTGGGCGATGCCACCGTGGAGCTGCCCCGCCACGATCAGCGGGTTGATCTCGTTTCCGACGTCATCGACGGCGACGTAGCGCACGAGGTCGACGACGCCTGTCTCCTCGTCGATCTCGACTACCGCGATATGCGTCCCGAACGGCCACGTGCAGTTCGGCGTGTCGTGGTAGGCCGTCTCGTCCAGGTACGGCTCCATGCCCTCGGGCGCATCGAACGCCAGGTCGAGCGCGAAGGCGATCTCCTGGATGGTCTTCTTCCGATCGGGCGAGCCCTTGACCCGATATTCGGCACCGTCGATCTCGATGTCGTCGGGTGACGCCTCGAGCATGTGGGCGGCGTACCGACGGGCCTTGTCACGGACCTTGTCGGCCGCCTTGACCGCGGCGGTCATCCCGACCGAGCTCGTCCGGGACCCGTACGACCCGTAGCCGAACGGCGTCCCGAGAGTGTCCGAGTGCTGGACGATGATGTCCTCCATCGGGATGCCGAGCCGGTCGGCGACCACCTGCGCGTAGGTCGTCTCGTGGCCCTGGCCCTGCGGCTGGGTACCCATCGTGACGACGACCTTCCCGGTCAGGTGGACCTTGATGTTGGACGATTCCCACATCGCCGCGCCCCAGCCCTCGCCGACGGCGCCGATCCACTTCGAGGGGGCGACGCCGCACACCTCGATGTACGTGCTGAGGCCCATACCCAGCAGCTTGCCGCGCTCTCGGGCGTCGGCCTTCTGCGCGGCGAGTGCCGCGTAGTCGACCTTTGCCAGCGCCATGTCCATGGCGGGCTCGTAGTTGCCGGAGTCGATGTAGATCTTGGCGCCGCCGCTGGCCGTCCCGAGCCCCGAAGGGTTCTCGTACGGGAACTGGTCGGGCTGGATGAAGTTCCGCCGGCGCACCTCGGCGCGGTCCATGCCGATCTCGGCCGCGAACAGGTCCATCGCGCGCTCGATGACGTAGGTCGCCTCGGGCCGGCCGGCGCCGCGGTAGGCGTCGACGAACGTGGTGTTCGTGTAGACGCCGGTCACCTCGGCATAGACGTTCGGGATCTTGTAGCACCCGCTGAGCACGCGGGCGTAGAGCGTCGTGGGGATGCCCGGACCGATGGTCGACAGCCGACCGCCGAGGTTGGCGAGCGTCTTCACTCGAAGGCCGGTGACCTCGCCGTCGCGCTTGCCGGCGATCTCGAAGTAAGTGATGTGGTCGCGACCGTGGATGGTCGACTGGTAGTTCTCGCGGCGGCCCTCGACCCACTTCACCGGCCGGCCGCCGATCGCCTTGCTCGCAAACATGACGAGCGCCATGTCAGCGTAGGTAAAGATCTTCGTGCCGAAAGCACCGCCCACATCTGGGCTGATGCAGCGAACCTTGTGCTCGGGGATGCCGGTCACGAAGGCCGTCAGCAGCAGTCGCTGGATGTGCGGGGTCTGGCTCGACATCCAGACGGTGTACTCGTCGGTCCCGGGGTTGTACCAACCGATGTCGCCGCGGGTCTCGATCGGGTTCGGGATGAGCCGCTGGTTGACGATCCGCTGCTTGACGACGACCTCGGCGCCATCGATGGCGGCATCCGTGCCGGCCTTGTCGCCGACGGTCCATTCGAAGACCACGTTGTTGGGCGCGTTCTCGTGGAGCTGCGGGGCACCTGGCTCCATCGCCTTCTCGGAGTCGACCACCGCGGGCAGCGGCTCCCAGTCGACCTCGATCTTCTCGAGGGCATCCATGGCCTGCTCGGGCGTGTCGGCCACGACGGCCGCGACGCCCTCGCCGGTCCACTTGACGCTGTCCGTGGCGAGAACCCGCGGCGTACTGACGTTGTTCTGGATGCCGGCACTGCCGCCGGCGGGCCAGGCCATCGGGAGCGGGTTGTACGGGATGTCCTCGCCGACGAACACGGCGTGGACGCCCGGCATCGACTTCGCCGCGCTCGTGTCGATCGAGCGGATGTTGGCGTGCGCGTACGGGCTGCGCAGGATGGCCATGTGGGTCATCGATTGCAGCTTGATGTCGTCGAGGTAGCGGCCCTTGCCGGTGATGAAGCGCGGGTCCTCGGTCCGCTTGATGGGCTGGCCGAGAGGGGTGGTCGCCGGGGCGTCGAGTACGTCGGTCATGGCTCTTCTCCCGGGCTACGCGCTGGCGCCGGCGGTGGCCGGGGCGGTCGCGCCTTCACGCATCGCCACGGCCGCCGCTCTCACCGCGGCGACGATGTTGTGGTAGCCGGTACAGCGGCAGATGTTGCCCTCGAGGGCGTGGCGGATCTCGTCCTCGTCGGGGTCGCTGTTCCTGGCGAGCAGGTCGGCCGCGACCATGATCATCCCCGGCGTGCAGAACCCGCACTGGAGGCCGTGCTTCTCCCAGAAAGCGGCCTGGAGTGGGTGGAGGTCATCACCATCGGCCATGCCTTCGATGGTCGTGATGCTCGCGCCGTCGGCCTGGACGGCCAGCACCGTGCACGATTTCACCGCCTTGCCCTCGAGGTGGATCGTGCAGGCACCGCACTGGCTGGTGTCACAGCCGACGTGCGTGCCCGTCAGATCGAGGTCCTCGCGGATGGCCTGGACCAGCAGCCGCCTGGGCTCGACGTCCAGCTCGTGACGTGTCCCGTTGACGGTCAGGGAGATGTGTTCGCCCACGGGCCGGACCTCCTTCGACGACGACATGCGACGAGTGGCGACCGCGTCCCCGGATAGCCCTCGGCGCGGTCAGGGGTGCTGCGTCCGCTGGAGCTCAGAGGCCTCGCGCCGGTCGGCTCCTCGTGACCGGTGGGAGGGAGGTCGATGGTCCCACCGTCGGGGGTCGCGCGCAAGTCGAAAGCGCACCGCCGTCCAGGTTTCGCGGTGTTGGCTGGGGGCCAAAGACTGGCACGTCAGGCCTCGGATCCACCACCCTCTCTGTTTGCGTGGCGTCGATTCGCCGTCGGCTCGACGCGGCCGAGGGCCGCGGATCGGATGTCGACCGCCCTCGGGTCGATCGCTGTGCGCCGTTCCTCTGTGGGCAGCGTGATGACGCGGGCGGCATCGCCGAGGCGTCGGACCTTGGCGGACGCCGCGTCCCAGCTGAGCGCGGCCAGGGAGCCGGACGTCGCGAGGCCGACCCGGGACATCCCTCGGCCCTTGCTGCCTGCCGCGTAGCGGGCCGCCCAGAGGAGCGTCTCCGGGCCGTCGTCGCTCTCTGCGTGCGCCGAGAGTGCGCCGCAGATCACCCCACGCTCGGTCGGTGCGGCGACGGCGAGTCGCCAGTTGTCCGGCCCATCGATGAGGTCGACCGCGAGGCTCGCGTAGGCACCGGCCAGGACGGCATCGATCCCAAGCGCATCGGCATTCCCGCCCGTGACCGCGATCGTCAGGTGGACCTCCGACGCGAGGTCGCGCGTGAGGGCGACGTGCGCATCGGCGAACCGCGCCCGCGCGTCGTCGGCGACGCCGATCGAGATCGCCGCGGGTTCGTGGATCTCCACCCAGCGACAGCCCGCCTCGGCGAGCCCGAGCACCTCGCGCCGGACGTCATCGACGGCGCGACCGGATGACATCGGCCCGACGACGACCGCTTTCACCAGACGATCGGCGCGTTCAGCGGTCGACCGCCACGACGCGACAAGATCGGCGGGGTCCAGCGGCCAGCCACCGTCGGTCGCCGGCTCGAGCCCGTGCTCGGCTTGGAGGTCCAGGCATGCGTCGAGCAATGCCTCGTGGGATCGCGTCTTCCGCCAATGGCGGCCGTGGGAGCGGCCCAAGGAGCGTCGCGAACATCGATGTAGCCGGCGCGCGGCCTTACGCGAACCGCGGGGCGCCGATCAGGAGCCCGGCGAGCACGACGAGCGCGACCACGCCAACGACGAGGATCGGGATGATCAGCGCGATCGTCGCTCGGCGCGTGGCGTCCGCGTCACGAACCCGCTGCCAGTACGAGCTGACCTGGACCCGGTTCGGTGCCCACAGCGCGCCGATCCATAGGCCGGTGAGCAGGCCGCCGATGTGCGCGGCGTTGTCGATGTTCGGGATCGCGAAGCCGAACACGATGTTGATCAGGATCAGGAACCCGAGCTGCTGCACCAGCATCCGGCTCTGGCGATCGACCGGACGATGGAACTGGTTCGCGGCAAGCAGGAGGCCGAACAGGCCGAAGATCGCTCCCGACGCGCCGACCGACGGCGCGTCGCTGCCGAAGACGAAGCTCGCGATCGAGCCACCCGCCGCGCAGAGCAGATAGAACAGCAGGAAGCGCGCGGCGCCGTACCAGCGTTCGACGATCGGGCCCGCCAGATACAGCGCGTACATGTTGAAGAACAGATGGGCGAGCGACGCCGCGAAGAAGCCGGGTTGCGGACTGCCATGGACGAGCGTGACCGTCCACAGGCGCCAGATCTCGCCCTGGGCGACCGCGGCCTTGTCGAGCTGGAACGCGTCATAGAGGAAGAGGCCCTCGGCCGACAGGATGGCCGTCAGCGACACGATCACCGTGGCCGCGATGAGCACCGTCGTGACCGACAGGAGCGACGACTCCCGTCGTGCCCGAGAGAAATACGTGCGTGCGGCGTTGGTGTCGCCGATCTCCTTGTTGAGCCAGCCGAGTCGATTGGCGATCTCTGCCTTGTCGGCTGGCGGGGCACGGCGCTCGGCCTGGCGATAGGCGCTGATGGCCGCGTGCAGGTCGCCTTCGCGGACCGCCGACGCGGCGATGTTCCGCCAGGCCGGATAGGACGAGGGAGTCTCACCGACCTGCAGCACTGCTCTCCAGGCGGCCTCTGCGGCGGCGTCCTGACCGTCCCGGAACCGCGCCTCACCGAGCCCCAGAAGGGCGGCCGCGGTGATGGCCGGATCGTCGAACCCGACCACGCGGCTGTACCGGACGGCCGCCTCGGCGAGGTCGCCGGCGGCGAGTCTGGCGTCACCCTCTGCGAGGAGCGCGGAGGCCTCCTCGGGCGTCAGACGACCCGTCCTCGCTGGATCGGGCGAGGCGGGCGGCCGGGCGTCGTCCATCGGGCGGACGATACTAGACTTGCCGCCATGTGCGGACGGTTCACGCAGGAGCGGCCGGCTTCGGAGCTGGCCGAGATCTTCGCGGCCGAACCGCTCGCTGGCGAGCTCGGCGCCCGGTACAACGTGGCCCCGACCGATGAGGCATTCGTCGTCGTCCAGCGCGAGGAGCGACGGGCCGTCACGGCCTATCACTGGGGACTCATCCCGCATTGGTCGTCCGATCCCAAGGGCGCGTCGCGGATGTTCAACGCCCGCGCCGAGACGATCACCGCCAGTCCGGCGTTCCGGGAGGCGTTCAAGCGCCGCCGATGCATCGTGCCGGTCGACTCGTTCTACGAGTGGAAACGAGAAGGCACACTCCGCCAGCCCTACCGGGTGCTGCGGGCGGACGGGCGACCGCTGGCCCTCGCCGGCCTGTGGGCGGGCTGGCGCGATCCCGAAAGCGAGGACGTACGGCGCACGTTCACGATCGTGACGACGACTCCGAACGACGCGATGGCCGACCTCCACGACCGGATGCCGGTCGTGCTCGAGGAGTCGCTCTGGGATCGATGGCTCGTGGACGGCCGCACCGGCCCGCCGGTCGATCAGGGCGAGCTCCTCGCGATGCTCCAGCCGACCGACGCCGTCCCGCTCCGGATCTACCCGGTGAACCGGGACGTCAACGACGTCCGCCGCGACGGCCCCGAGCTCATCGAGCCGCTATCACCGACGGCGATCGCGACGGCTGCCGCGGCCGCCGACAGCACGCTTGGGCTCTAACGCTCCTTAGTCGACGAGGCCGGCGGCCACGATAACTGCATCGATGCCTGTGCCGCGCATCACCTTGATCGTGCCGCCGTTGCCATTGATGTCGAAGGTATCGGCGATGACCTGATCGACGATGAGCGTGCCGCCGTTGCCGTTGAGTTTGATCTGGCCACCTGGGACGTAGATGATGCCGAGGACCTGCGTCGATGAGGCAGAGCCATTCAGCGTCACGCTCGTCGTCACCGTCCGGTCCTGGAAGATGACGATCGTGTTGTAGATGTGATCAGGGTCGGTCGTCGGGAGGTCCAACGGCCGGAGCTTCATGACGGCGCCATTCGAGTTGAGTGTCCAGGCGCCGCCGGGCGAGGTTGGCAACTTCGAGTTGTAGAACATGACACCGCCGCCCCACGTCGCGAGGCTCGGATTCACGTTGGCGTCGGCCGGCGTCGCGACCGAGACCATCGAGCCACCGCCTCCGACATCGACCCCACCGCCACCGATCCAGTAGATCCCCGGCAGGAGATAGGCCTTCGCGCCATTCGACACCGCCAGGCCGTGGGGGTAGAGGCCGGGGTGGAGGATCCAGGAAAGGTTCGCGTATGAGCTGCCGTTGCCGCCGACGTCGCACGGCCTCGTTTGCGTCTCGGAGGGCGCCTTCGGGCCCGTAGCGCCGGGGCAATAGTCAGGGACCGCCGAAGTATGGCCGACCGGATCCATCGCTACCGCGAGCGCCGGTTTGGCAGGTGCGGGCAGATTCCGAAGCGGGTCCGGCAGCGCGTACGAACCTTCGACGACGGTACATGTCATCGAGCCGCTGCCCTGGTCCTGCATATCGCCAACGACCCGACACGTCGCATCCGGAGCGACCACGTTGATCGTGCTCCCGCCAGTGCGGCTGAATCCGATGTCGTCACCGGTGCAGCCCGAGCCGTTCGAGTTCGACTGGATGTTTGCATGAGCCTCGACCACACCACCACCCGATACCGCGATCGCCTTGCAGGCGGTCGGGTTTAACGCGAGCATCGAGAACGGGAACGTCAGGTTCTGGCTGTTGGTCGCGACCGCAAAGGCTCCGATCGGCCACGTGGCCTTGCCGATGACCCCTGCAAAGATGGATGGTCGCGTGGCCTCGATCTGGACCTCGATGAAATTCGGCAACCCGACATATCTGCCGTGGATCGGTGGGACGTACACGTTCACGACCTGATCGGTGGCCCCGTCGTCGTAGCCGTTCATCCGCGCGATGTCGCGAGCGGCAGCGATGGCGGCGGCCTGATCGGTCAGGACGTAGCGAGCACCCGCCAGGGCGGCTGCATCGGCTGCGTCCTGCTCGTCGCGTCGCTCGACAAGCATCATGCCGACATCGAATGCGAGCGCAGCGATCAGGAGTAGCGCGACGAGACTACCGGCGAACAGGACGAGGATCTGCCCTCGCTCGTGGGGACGGCTAGTTGTTGATGACAAGGGTCGACTCCGCTGTGACCGTGATTGGCGGAAGGGGGACGAGTGGAAGTAGCGTCGAATACGTGTAGCTGGCCGCGACGGTCACCATGGCGCCTCGCGCGTTGTCACCGTCCCCGTGGGTTCCGTTGTTGCAGGCCGTGTACCACCAGCACCGGTCGACCGAGATACCCGCAGTCGGCACACCTCGGGCTGCCTGTCGCACACGGCTGACGACGTTGTTCCCAGCGGTGTCGCACGCCGACGTCCCAGGCGCGGCCGGGCCGCTCGGGCATCCGAGCGTGTTCGCACCGTTGACGATGGCGTAGCGAGCACCCTCGCGCGTCGCGTGACTGAGACTCTCGTAGTAGAAGATGAACCGGCCTGCTTCGATGATCCCGAACAAGAGCAGGAAGAAGAACGGGACGACCAGGGCGAACTCGACGAGAGCCTGACCTCGTGAGCGGCTGGGACGCGACCTTCTAGTCCTCATGGCCCGGGCGCTGTCGGTGAAAGGTCGATGTCCGTGATCGCGAAGCTGCTATCGCGGTCGAATGAGAGCGTCGACGGGAAGCCGTACCGGACCCCCATGAACTCAAAATTGAGCGGGGCAAGCAGGTGGAAGTCGTACGCCAGCGTCACGGTAACGATGCATGGCGGCTCCCGGAGCGGGTCCTCGCACGCGGCGGTCGGGTCGACCGCTCCACAGGGACTCGCCGCTGACGTCCTCATGCAATAGGAGAACGACGGGTTCGTGCACCCACCGTTCGTGGGATCGGAGTCGGGATCCGCGTAGTCGGGCAGATCGCTGGCGGCCACGCACGCTCGGCGCTCCATCTCGGCCACGGTCGAATCCATGGGGCCGCCCGACTGCCATTTCCCGGCACCCAGAGTGGTCCCGTAGTCGGCCGCCTCTCGAGCCGCGGACTCGACGCTCATCATCGTCGTGTAGATCCGGGCGACGTCCACGATCCCGAGCAGGAGGATCAACATCACCGGGAGCACGAGCGTGAATTCGACGATGCTTTGCCCACGCTGGGGGGCGCGATTGTGGGACACGTGACTCCCTACCGGGCGGGGACTGGTACTTAAGTACCGTAGGTGCGGGACCTTTCACGAAACCTTGCGTCTGGTGCACGCGGGCACGGTGCGCGCGCTCAGAGCGGGCGACGCTAGGACTCTCCGTTGGCTCCGGTCAACACGGCATATGCCGTATCGAGGTCTTCGCCGGAATCGACCGCCGCGGCGTAGCGTCCCAATCTGCGGGCAGTCGCCTCGGCGTCGACGTCAGCCGACAGCACCAGGGCGCCTTCAAGTTCGGCCACGTCGCGGTCGGGATCGGCGGACATCACGACGATGAGGTGCGCGGGAGCCCAGCCGGCCGAGGCGCTCGCTTCTTCGATGACGTCAGCGCCGCTCGGGTGTGCGAGGACGATGACGCGGTAGTCGGACAGGTATTTCAGCGCGAGCCCGACGTCGGCGCCGTCGAGATCCGGCGCGTTCGTTGCGCTTGGTTCCTCATGTTCAGGTTCGTCATCGTCGAGCGACTCGGGATCAGTGGGCGCGGCCAAATGAGTCCGCACACCGGCATCGCGCAGAGTCGCGACATGGCCGACGCCCGCTTGAGCGAAACCGAGCAGGACGGCATCACCTGCGATGTCATCGCCGAGGCGGCTGACGACTTCGACCTGCGCGCCGGCGGCCGCCGCCTCCAGCGCAAGCGTGGCTGTGAAACCGGCGGGCTTCATCTCGCCTGTCTCGTCCATCCGGGCGGCAACACTGCCGATGACCACGATCACCCTGACAGGCTAGCGGCTGCAGCTCCCCCGATCTCAGGCTCGATGGCCGTCAATCGTGGGAAGAGCCGCTCCCCGAGCCTTTACCCGAGCTCCCGCTGGAGTCGTCACTGCCTGATCCACCGGACCCACCGGAGTCGTCGGTGCCCGATCCGCTGCCGGAACCGCCCCCCGAACCGCTGCCGGAGCCACTCCCGGAGCCGCTGCCCGATCCCCCACCGCCGTGGTCGACCGTATCCGACGGCTCGTCGGTGTCAGTCGGCGATGCGCTCGGCGAGGCCGATGGCGTCGGGCTCGGGCTGACGCTCGGCGTGGGCGAGGGCGATGGCGACGGGGTGATCGACGGGCTCGGCAGCGGCGAAGGCGTCGGCACGGTGGGTGGCGGCGTGGATGGCGGCGTCCCGTCTTGACCGAGCAGCCGAGCGGCTCCCACCACGGCCACCGTCCCGACCGAGCCCACCGCGAGCGCCAGCGCGAGCAGCATGGCGAACGCCTGCGCGCGGAGCAGGACCGGCCGACCAGGCCCGAACGCGATAGCCCAGGCGTCGCGGACCGTGGCCAGGAACCCCCGACCGGACGGACGCGGCATCGGCTCGTCGGCGATGGCCGCCATGACGCGGTCCTCGAAGCCGACGCTCGGAGCCGCCAGCCCGGTCCCCGCAAAGGCCTCGAGGTCGCGCGCGATCGCCAGCAGTTCGGCGCTTTCGGCGTCGGTCTCGAGATCCAGCTCCGCGGGATGGAAGCGGCGGCGCGGATCGCTCATCGATCGCCGCCTTCCATGCTCGCGCGGAGACGCTCGAGGCCGCGATGCAAGTGGGTCTTCACGGTGCCGAGAGGCCGGCCGGTCTCTCGCGCGATCTCCTCGAGCGACGCCTCCCCGAAGAAGCGCAGCGCCACGACCTCGCGGTACGGCTCGGGAAGCGTCGCGACGGCGGTCCTGACCTCGGTCGCCCGCTCGGCGCGCAATGAGAGGATCGCCGGGTCGGTCATAGGGGCCGCAGCCATGGCCTCGCGCTCCGCTGCCCGATCGGCGGCGCTCGGCGTCGCCTCGGGCCCAGTCGCGAGATGTGGATCGCGCCAGGCCACGGTGCGCCGCCGACCGGCCTGCCGCAAAGCGATCCGCACGGCGATCCGGGTGAGCCATGCACCGAGCGGCCCGTCGCCCCGCCACGTCGCGAGCGATCGGAACGCGGTCACGAAGGCCTCCTGCGCGGCGTCCTCGGCCTCCGCCTGATCGCCCAGGATGCGATGGCACGCTCGGACGAGACCCGCCGACTCGCGCTCGACGAGTCGGCGGTACGCCTCGCGGTCGCCGGCCAGGACGACATCGACGATCGCGCGGTCATCGCTCCAGGTGCTCGATCCGGACGCGGACGACGTTTCCGTGACGATGGGCGGCCTCCAGGCATGGTTCGGACCCTCGGTGCCGGACACGCCGGATCGGCCCATGGCCATGATGCCGTGGCAAGGGCCGATCCACCTGGAAGTGGGTCGCGTCCGCATCGACGATGGGTGATCCCGTCAGTCGTCGTCCCCGCCACCATCGCGACCGGACGACCCACCGTGATCGTCGTCCGCATCGCCTCCGCCGTCATGGCCGGAGTGACCTCCGTGGTCGTCGGCGCCATCGTCGTCGCCGCTGGGGCCGGACTGCCCACCATGGCCGGACGTGCCCGACTGACCCCCGTGGTCATCGTTGGCGTCTTCGGTCGCTTCGGCCGTCTCGGTCGGCTCGGCGGTGGCGGCGGCCCTCGCGTCATCAGTGGCGCCGGCCGTCGGCTCGGCGGTCTCGGCCGCCTCCGTGGGCTCGGCGGTCTCGGCCGCTTCGGTCGGCTCGGCGGTCTCCGTCGCTTCGCTGGTGGGCGACGCAGTCGGCGAGATGCCGGCCGGGTCGGCCTGGCTCGATGCCCCGCCCTGCCCGTTGGCTGCGAAGGCGACGCCGCCGATCAGGAACAGGGAGGCGATGGTGCCGAGGAGGCCTCGCACGAGGCGCGTTTCAGGATGCATCGGGTCGTTGTCTCCGTTCCGCGCCGATCACTCCGACCGATCGCTATCCCATCGAGACAACGACGCGCGAAAATGTTTCAGCCCGACCGCCGACGACGCCGCGAGACCAGGTGCTCAGCGGCGAGACTCAGGCCGCCGGGTCGTCGTCGGGCTTTGTGTCGGCCGCGGTAGGCTCGTCCGTCCCGGGCAGCGACGGATCCTCGGCACCGGCCGTCGGTCCCGCGTCCTCGCTCTCGTCCGTGGGACCGGCCACGGCGGCAGCCTCGCTTTCCGAGGCCGCGGGGCCACCCTCGGCCTCATCACGGTCGATGACGAGCCGACCAAGACCCGCCGCCTCGAGGTCACCGCCGAACGCATCGACGTCGCCGACCAGCACGATGTCGGCGTCATCGACGAGCAGGTGCGCACGGGCGGCTGCCTCGATGGCGTCGATGTCGACCGCTTCCACTCGAGCTCGATAGTCGGTCAGCTCGTCGAGCGACAGGTCGTGCACGGCCAACCCGGACAGGGCGGCGACGACGGCACCGGGCGTCTCGAACCGAAGCGGGAAGACGCCGACCAGGAAGTCGCGGGCCGAAGCCAGCTCCTCGGCGGTCACGCGCGTGTCGCGCATCCGCTCGAGCTCGGCGATCGTGTCGACGATGGCCGGCACGGTGACCTCCGTGTTCACGGCGGCCCGGGCGGTGAACGGTCCGGCGCCCCGGCGCATGTCGAAGCCGGCGCCCGCACCGTACGTGTAGCCCTTGGCCTCGCGGAGCTGCATGTTCAGCCGTGAATTGAACAGGCCGCCGAGGATCGCCCCCATCACGGTCACCGCGTGGTAATCCGGGACGCGCCGCGGCAAACCCCGATGGCCGATGCGGATCTCGGTCTGGACGCTGCCCGGGCGATGGACCACGCGCACGAGACGGCCCGATGCCGCGCCCTCGTCGACGACAGTCGACTGCGACCCCGCGCCCTGATGCCGTGACCAGCGGCCGAACAGCCGCTTCGCGACACCGACGACATCCTGTCCGCCCAGGTCGCCGCCGACGACCAGCGTCGCCCGAGCCGGGTCGAGGATCCGGTGGTACGCGCGCCTGACGGCGGCGTCATCGAGCTCTTCGACCGTCTCGCGGGTGCCGGCGGCCGGCCGGTGATAGGGAGCGGCCTGCGCATAGACCGTTCCGATGAAGGTCTCGTCGGCCCGTCGGCGCGGGTCGGCATGCGCCTGGAGCAGGTCGTTGAGCCGCTCGTCGCGCAGACGATCGATCTCGTTCGTCGGGAACGTCGGTCGAAGCAGGACTTCGGCAAGCAGCTCGAGCGCGGGCTCGAGCCGTGTCGACGGGACATCGACGCCGACGCTCGTTGCATCCCAACCGGCCTCGGCGTGGATCGAGGCACCCAGCCGCTCGGCGGCTTCGGTCAGGCCGACGGCGTCATAGCGCTCCGTGCCCTCGGTGAGCGCGCGAGCCGCGAGGACCGCGGCGCCGCCATCGCCCGCCGGCTCATCGACCGCGCCGACCGGCACGATCACCGACGCGCTGACCAACGGCCGGCCCGGAAGATCGGCGACCAGGACGGTCAGGCCGTTCTCGAGCTCTGTCCGCGCGACCGACGGGAACGCATACGGTCGCGGCGTGCCCGGCGCGGGTCGCTCCGCGATCACCACGTCGCGTTCCGTGCTCTCGGCGGTCACGCGGCCACCTCCTCGTCCACGGCACCTTCCGCGTCCGTGTCGATGGCCTCGCTTTCCGCGGGTGGGGTCTCGGGCAGGTAGGTCAGCACGAGCCGGTTGTCACGGCGGAACGTGGACGCGGCGACATCGAGGATCGCCTCAGGCGTGACGGCGAGGTAGCGGCCAAGCATCTCGTTGACGAGCGCCGGCCGGTCGAACAGCGTCGCGTACATCGACAGGCGGTCGGCGCGCTCCTCGACCCGCTGCAGCGCACCAAGCTCGTCGGCCTCGATCAGCGCTCGCGCGCGAGCCAGCTCATCCTCGCTGACGGGCTCGACCGCCAGGCGCTCGACCTCCTCGTGGAACGCAGTCTCGACCCGGTCGACCGAGATCCCGGGTCGGACCGTCGCCCAGCCCGCGGCCACCGACGCGCCACCGATGAACCCGAGCGTGAACAGCGCGACGTCCTGCGCGATCCGCTCGTCTCGGACGAGACGTCGATGCAGCCGGCTGCCCTTACCGCCGGCCAGGATCTGCCCGGCAACCTCGAGCGCGTCGAGCCGGAGATCGCCGAACACGGGCGCCCGGAAGCCGATGTAGATGCGCGGCAGCGGGACGCGATCGGTGACGATCTCGCGGATCTCGCGACCAAGGGTCGGCGGCAGTGACAGGTCGCCCAGCGCCGGGATGGAGGGATTCGACGGGATCGCGCCGAAATAGCGCTCGGCACTCGCGAGCACGCCGTCAGTGTCGACGTCACCGACGACGGACAGCACCGCGTTGTTCGGGGCGTAGTAGGTCTGGAAGAAGGCCTTCACATCCTCGAGCGACGCCGCGTCGAGATCCTCCATCGAACCGATGGTCGAGTGGTGGTATGGATGCTCTTGCGGGAAGAGGTGCGCCTGGAGCTTCTCCTGCCACGAGCCGTACGGCCGGTTGTCGTACGACCACCGCTTCTCGTTCTTCACGACCTCGCGCTGGTTGTCGAGATTCTCCTGGCTGAGCGCGTCGAGCAGCGTCGCCATCCTGTCGGCCTCGAGCCACAGGCCGAGATCGAGCTGGTGGGACGGGAGCGTCTCGAAGTAGTTCGTGCGATCGAGCCACGTGGTGCCGTTCATCGTCCCGCCGGCGGCCTGGACCAGGGCGATGTGCTCGGCCTTTGCGACGTGGCGCGAGCCCTGGAACATGACGTGCTCGAAGAGATGGGCGAACCCGGTCTTGCCGGGCTGCTCGTGCTTGGAGCCGACGTCATACCAGACGTTGATGGCCACGACGGGTGCGAGATGGTCCTCCGCGACGATCAGGCGGAGGCCGTTGGACAGACGGTGGTCGGTGAACTCGACCGTCGGGACGGGAGTGGTCGGCACGCAGGCTCCTGGGCGAGTGCGGTCAGGTGGAGTGGCGTCGATCGTACCGCGTCGGATCGGTCCGAGGCTTACGCGCGGCTTACGCGGGCAGGATCACGAATAGGGCGGTGACTGCGGCGGCAGCGAGACTGCAGTAGGTGGCCATCACGATCGCCGCACGACGATCGGCGGCCCGTGACTCGTCGTCCTCGATGTGCTCCGTGTGCCCGACCTCCCGCCCGAAGTTGCGGACTCCGGCGAGCCCGAACGCCACGCAGAAGCGACGCCGGACCTGCTCGAGTGTCGTGAACGCCGCGGCCAGCACCGGCCACACCGCGATCCGCGTCCAGGCCGGGGCATCGATCGCTAGGAGCAGCAGCGCGAGGCCGATGGCGATGGCAAGGAACACAAGCCCCATCCGGCGGCGCTGGGCGATCTCCTCCGGGCCGATGTTGCAGGCGCCTGCGCGGTAGTCACCCTGCCCGCCTTGGATCGCCATCGTCACGTGTCGAGTCTCCTGCCGGTTGCGATGTCCTTGCTTATGCTCCCCGCCATGAGAGCACGGATCCACGGTTCCCGCTTGCGAGCGCTCCTCATCGCATCGTTCGTCGTTTTGGCGGTCCCCGGTTCTGCCGTCGCGCATGCCGAGCTGGTCCGGGCGATCCCGGCCGACGGGGAGACCGTCACGGAGCGGGTGATAGTCATCAGCGGCCGCTACTCGGAGGACATGAAGGGCAACAGCAACCTGGAGGTGCTCGACGGGAGCGGCGCGACCGTCGCGAGTGGCGGCATCGATCCTAGCGACCCCCGCCGGCTGGTAGCCCGGCCCTCCTCGCCTCTCGGCGACGGCACGTACACCGTCAAGTCGACGACGATCTCGGCCGAAGACGGTGACATCGACCGGATGGAGTGGACATTCACGGTCGCGGTCGCGGCTTCTGCCTCGCCGACCGCTCCACCCTCCTCGGCCGAACCCACGCCGATCTGCACCGATCTCTGTCCCGGCCAGCCGAGTGGTGGCGGGCCCGTGACCCCGAGTCCAGCGGACACCGGCGGTCCGTCGCCGACCGCCAGCCCCGCCCCCACCGACACGAGCTCAGGTTCGAACGACGTCATCCTGCCGATCATCGCGGCCCTCGCGATCGTAGCGGTCGGGGCCGGGTTCCTCGTGAACCGCAATCGCACACCACGGGCATGATCGCCCGGTGAGACGTACCCGGGCCCTTGCGGCGACGCTCGCGACCGGGTCCCTCGTCGCCCTCGCAGCCCCGGCTGCCGTCGCAGCACACAGCCTGACGAACGCCTACGCGAGCCGGTTGCCGCTCGCGGTCTATCTCGCGGGCGCGGCGACGACCGTGGCCCTGTCGTTCGTATTCGTCCTCGTTCGTGACGTCCGCGCGGAGCGGCCAGACACCTCTGCGCCGGGCCGGTTGCCGCCGGCATGGCTCCGCTGGGTCCTTCGGATCGTCGGCCTCGTCGGCTGGACGTGGATCGTCGTCCAGGGGATCGCCGGCGGGACGAGCGCGGCCGAGGTCGCCTCGCTGTTCCTGTGGGTGTACGGCTGGGTCGCGGTGGCGGCGATCTCCGCGCTCGTCGGACCGATCTGGCACTTCCTCGACCCGTTCTCGACCCTGTTCGACTTCGGGGCGTGGGTCATCCGGCGGGCCGGCGTAAAGCCGTGGGATGTCGCGACGTACCCAGGGCCGCTCGGCAAATGGCCGGCGATCGTCGGCTTCGTCGTCGTGGTGTGGATCGAGCTCGTCTTGAGGGCCGGCCCGAACGTCCTGTTCATCGTCCTCGTCGGCTACACGGCGTTGACGCTGGCGATGATGGCCCAGTACGGCCGCGACACCTGGCGCTCGCACGCCGAGGTATTCACGGTCTGGTTCCGGCTGCTGGGCCGGATCGCGCCGTACGCGCTGACCGACGAGGACGGCCGCGTTCGACGGCGGCCGTTCTTCAGCGGGCTCCTCGTGCCGGGCTGGGCGCTCGCCGATGTCGTCATGGTCGCGCTCGGGGTCGGCTCGATCCTGTATGACGGCCTGTCACAGACGCAGATCTTCTTCTCGACGTTCGGCCTGCCGAGCCTGCCCATCCAGACCGTGATCATGGCCGCGTTCCTCGGGTTGATCGTCCTCGCCGCCCTGGTCGTCACTCGTTACGTGGGAGTTGCAGCGACGGGCGCCGGTCTCGTCCCGATCGCGCTCGGGTACCTCATAGCCCACTACTTCACCTATCTGATGATCGACGGGCAGCGGATCGTGATCGCCATCTCGGATCCGCTCCAGAACGGGTCCGACCTCTTCGGGACGGCCTTCTACGAGACGTCCGGCGCGTGGCTGCCGCCGGGTCTCGTGTGGACCATCCAACTCGCGGCGGTCGTCGGCGGGCACATGCTCGGGGCATGGGCAGGCCACGTCGTGGCCGCCCTCGACGCCCCGCCGGAGCTGGCCGGCCGACCGCTGACGATGCGCCAGGTCCCGCTCGCGGTCGTGATGGTCGCGCTGACCACGTTGACGTTGTGGTCGCTCGGCCAGGCGATCGTGGTGACGCCGCCGGCGAGCGGCAGTACGAACCCGGCTCCGGTTCAGGCGGTCGCGACCAACCTCGGCTGACCGGGCTCCGGGACCCACTCCCCGAGGGGCCGGACGGTCGCCACGGCCCCAGCGATCGTCGGGTCGAGCGCGTCGGCCGCCGCGACGGCGGTCTCGATCGCCGTGAGGCACAGGATCCCTTCCGCTGTAGCGGCATGGCGGATCTCGGCGGCGTCGCGCACCGCGCCGGAGCGCGGCGTCGGCGTGTTTACCACGAGTCGCACGTCGCCGCCGGCGATGAGATCGAGGATCGCGACCTCGTCGATCGAGGTATCGGACGCCTCGCCGAGCTTGGCCACCGGCAGCGCGTCGTAGCCAGCCTCCGCCAGCGCGCGTCGCGTCCCCGGCGTCGCGGCCAGCCGGTAGCCGGCCCCGGCCAACCCGGCCGCAAGGCGTCCGAGCGTGCCTTTGTCCCGATCGGCGATCGAAAGCAATGCCAGTGCGCCCTCGACCCCCGGCTGCGGCGGGATGAGCGCGGCCCCACGGAGCGCCTTGGCGAGGGCGACGCGGGCATCCTCGTGGATGCCGATGACCTCGCCAGTCGACTGCATGCCCGGCCCGACGGACGGGTCGACCCCGCGAAGCTTGGCGGTCGAGAACGCGGGTGCTTTCACGGCGACGAAGGGCGGCGGTGGGAGGAGCCCGCCCTCCCAGCCGAGCTGCTCGAGGGAAGCTCCCAACGCGATCCGCACCGCGAGCTGGACCATCGGCACGCCGGTGACCTTGGACAGGAACGGGACGGTTCGCGATGCCCGCGGGTTGACCTCGATCAGGTAGACCCCGTCGTCGCGGACGATGAACTGCGCGTTCACGAGGCCCTTCGCCCCAAGGGCGAGGACGATGCGCTCCATCGTCGACACGATGAGGTCCTGGTCGCCCTCGCTGACGGTCTGCGGCGGGAACATGCCGACGCTGTCGCCGGAGTGGACTCCGGCGCGCTCGACTTGCTCGAGGAGGCCGGGGATGAGCACCTTCTCGCCGTCACTGACGGCGTCGACGTCGACCTCGATGCCCTCGAGGTAGCGGTCGATGCGCACGGGCCGATCGGGATCGACCACCGTGGCGAGAGCCAGCTGGCGCTCCAGATCCTCGGCCGAGTAGCAGAAGTCGATGGCCAGCCCGCCGATGACGAACGACGGCCGGACGATGACCGGATAGCCGATGCGCTCGGCGAGGGTCAGGGCCTCGTCGACGCTGTGGGCCATGCCGCCTTCCGGCTGGGGGATGCCGAGCCGGTCGAGCAGGGCGGCGAACCGGACGCGCTCCTCGGCTTGGTCGATCGCCTCCAGGTCGGAACCGAGTAACCGCACGCCTCCGGCAGCCAGCGGGGCGGCGAGGTTGAGCGGCGTCTGGCCGCCGAACGCGACGACGGCCGGGAGCCCGCCCTCCGCATCGATGACGCTGCGGACGCTCTCGGGGTCGAGTGGCTCGAAATAGAGCCGCGACGACGCGTCGAAGTCGGTCGAAACGGTCTCGGGGTTCGAGTTGATCATCACGGCCTGCCAGCCGTTCTCGCGGAGCGTGTCGGCCGCCTGGACCGCGCAATAGTCGAACTCGATGCCCTGCCCGATGCGCACAGGCCCGCTGCCGATGACGAGCGCCGCCGGCCGGTCGACTGGTGGCGCCTCCGGCGCGGAACCCGCCGCGGCATAGGTCGAGTAGAAGTACGGCGTCTCGGCGGCGAATTCCGCGGCACACGTATCGACCATCGCGTAGCCGGGAACGATCCCGCGAGCGAGCCGGGCGTCGCGGATCGCCTCCGTGGTCGTGCCGGCTCGCTCGGCGAGCTCCCGATCGCCGAAGCCGGCGCGCTTCGCGGTGACGAGCAGTTCGGCGGCCTCGTCATCGGCCGGATCCGCCAGCCGCTCCCCGGTGGCCGTCACGTCCCGTTCCAGGCCGACGTTCCGGCCCATCTCGGCGAGGAACCACGCCGAGATGCCGGTCGCCTCGCCGATGACGGCCTCCGGGACGCCGCGCCGCAGCAGCCCGAGCAGCCGCCACAGACGCGAGTCGGACGGCTCCAGGAAGCGGCGCAGCACGATCGGGGCCGCACTCCGTTGCGCAAACCGGGTGCTCTCGCATGCCTGACCCGACTCGTCGATCCAGCGGATCGGCTGGTCGTCGTCGGGGTCGCCCGCGTAGACGCCGGCGAGGTAGTCGAACGTCGGGGTCCAGGACGGATCCTCCGCGAGCGGCCCGGCGCCGGCCTGCTCGAGCCCGCGAAGCGCCTTGTTCAGTGCCGAGCCGAAGGTCCGATCGATGGCCATCACCTCGCCGGTCGCTTTCATCTGGCTGCCGAGAGTGCGGTCGGCGGTCGGGAACTTGTCGAACGGGAACCGCGGCAGTTTCACGACGACGTAGTCGAGCGCCGGCTCGAACGCGGCGACCGTCGTGCCGGTAACGACATTGGGGATCTCGGCGAGCCGGCGGCCCGTTGCGATCTGTGCCGCGACCCGGGCGATGGGGTACCCCGTCGCCTTGGACGCGAGTGCCGACGACCGCGACACCCGCGGGTTGACCTCGATGACGGCGTACTCGGTCGAGTCGGGTGAGAGAGCGAACTGGACGTTGCATCCGCCTTCGACGCCGAGCGCGCGGATGATCGCGAGCGCCGCGCTCCGAAGCCGCTGGTGGACCGCGTCGGTCAGCGTCTGGACGGGCGCCACGACGATCGAGTCGCCTGTGTGGACACCCAACGGGTCGACGTTCTCCATCGAGCACACGGCGATGCACGTGTCGTCGGCGTCGCGCATCACCTCGTATTCGATCTCCTGCCAGCCGACAAGGCAGCGCTCGACCATCACCTGCGTGATCGGGCTGGCGCGCAGCCCGGCACGGACGCGCTCGCGGTACTGCTCCTCGGTCGTGACGATGCCGCCGCCCGTGCCGCCGAGCGTGAAGGCGGGACGGACGATGGCCGGCAGGCCGATCTCGCCCAGTGCCGTCTCGACGTCGCCCCGCGTCTCGACGATCCATGACGGGGCGTACGGCTGACCGATGCGATCGAGCAGGTCGCGGAACGCCTCGCGGTCCTCGGCCATGCGGATGGCCTCGAGGGGGGTGCCCAGGAGGCGCACGTCGTACCGCTCGAAGACGCCATGCTCGGCGAGGGCCGTGGCGAGGTTGAGGGCCGTCTGCCCACCGAGACCGGCGAGGATGCCGTCGGGCCGCTCCCTGGCGATGACCGCCTCGACCGCCTCGACGGTCAGCGGCTCGAGGTAGATCACATCCGCGACCTGGGGGTCCGTCATGATCGTCGCCGGGTTCGAGTTGACGAGGATGGTCCGGACGCCCTCCGCGCGGAGCGCTCGACACGCCTGGGTGCCGGCGTAATCGAATTCGGCGGCCTGGCCGATCACCACCGGCCCGCTGCCAAGGATCAGGACGGAGTCGGGTCTCGACGCGATCATGGCGCGCATCGGCTGCGTTGTCGCCCCACGGCGATCGGGCCCCTCACGCAGGCTCACCTCGCGCCGCCGCGACGAACCGGTCGAAGACCGCCAGCGCGTCCAGCGGTCCGGGCGCACCTTCGGGGTGGTACTGGACCGTCTCGATCGGCTTGTCGCTGTGGCGCAGGCCCTCGACGGACCGGTCGTTCAGGTTCAGCTGGCTCACGTGGAACCCTGAGGCGGCCGGCAGCGAGTCGCCGACGACCTGCACCTCATGGTTTTGCGCCGTGACCTGGACCAGTCCGAAGTCCACGTCCTGGACCGGGTGATTCGCCCCGTGATGCCCGAACCGCAACCGCCTCGTATCCGCGCCGGCGGCGCGACCCACGATCTGGTGCCCCAGGCAGATCCCGAGCAGCGGTCGCCCGGCGTCGATCACGGCTCTCGCCAGTGCGACCTGCGTCGCGAGACGCGCGGGATCGCCCGGCCCGGGCGAAAGGATGACGCCATCGATGTCGGACGACAGGACGTCCGACGGGAACGCGGTATGTGGCAACAGCCGGACCCGGGCCCCGCGATGGCGCATCGCGCGGACGATGTTCGACTTCAGACCGAGGTCGACGATCCCGATGAGCGGACCATCCTCATCGGCCGAGCCGTATTCGGTGATCGCGTGCGGCGACACCTGGCCCACGAAGTCCTGGTCCTCCCAGCGCGGAACGGCTCGCGCGGCGGCGCGGGCCGCCTCGACGTCCACCTCGCCCGGCGCCATCACGATCCCCCGCAAGCTGCCGTTGGCGCGAAGGTGACGCGCGAGCGCGCGCGTATCGACGCCGGCGATCGCCGGGATGCGATCGTCGCGGAGGAGCGCGGCCAGCTGCCGCGCGTCATCGAGGACAGCGGCTGTCGCATTGGCGACGACGAGGGCTCGCAGCCACGGCTTCGTGGATTGGTCGTCGTCGACAAGCCGCCCGTAGTTGCCGATGAGCGGGTAGGTCATGACCACGACCTGACCGGCGTACGAGGGGTCGGTGCAGACCTCCTGGTAGCCGGTCTGGCTCGTGTTCACGACGAGGTCGCCACCCGCGGCGACCGGCGCACCGAACGCCACGCCCGGGAACACCGTCCCGTCCTCCAGGGCCAGCAACGCGGGTCCGAGATCACCGATGCGCGGATCAACGACCGCGCTGGACCGCGGCGCTGGGGGAGCGATCAATGCGTCCCGACGACAAAAGACCCACCCGCCGTCTGGGCGTGGTGGGCATGGGCGTGCGCGGACATCTGGCCTCCTTCGCCGGCCTCACGGGACCGGTACGCCGGCCTCACAGGACCGGCCATCCAAGGACGGCGTCAGCGTAGCATCCCGCGGCTCAGGTCGGGGCGCGCTCCCAGGCGATCACGCGCCGGAGAGCGCCCCGTGCTACCTCCGGGCGAGGGTCTCGAGCAGCATCGCGACGAACGCGCGTTCGTTCGCGTCGAGCGCCACCTGCACGTTGGGCTCGCGCCGGCTCCGGAAGTTCGTATCGACCACGGTCTCCCCGACGGTAAGCTCGCCCTTCGTCTCGACGTCGACATTCAGGTGATGGGTCGTGATGACGCTCGGGTCGACGAGTGATGCCACGGCCAGCGCGTCGTGGACCGGCGCGGCATTGGGCCGCTTCATCGGCTGGGTGGTGTCGTAGCCGTGGATCCGCCGCTCGGTGAACGTCGCCGCCGCATCGCCAGCCGGGGTTCCCAGGGCGCGGAGGGCGGCGCAGTCGTCGAGCGAGACGAGGGCCTGGTGGGTCGCGTCAAGCGGCACGAGCGTGATCTTGCGGATGCCGCTGTTGACGACCACGCGAGCCGCCTCGGGATCGGCCCAGACATTGAACTCGGCGCGGGGCGTGACGTTCCCGTAGCGGTTGGCGCCACCCATGATCACCAGCTCCGGTACGAGGTCCCTTAGGCGAGGCTCGCGGGTCAGCGCGGTCGCGATGTTCGACAGCGGTCCGACCGGCACGAGGACGATCTCCTCGGTCGCCGCCCGGTAGGTCTCGATGAGGAACTCGACCGCGCCGGTCGACTGCTTCGTCGACCTCGACGGAGGGATGTCGAGGTAGCCGCCGTGGACGGCGTTCGAGCTCTGGATGTCGCCTCGCGGGATCGGGAAGTCGTCGCGTTCGATGGGCTTGGCGACCCCCTCGTACACCGGCACGGGGATCCCGATGTGATCGAACACACGGAGCGAGTTCTCGGTGCAGTAGTCGACGGGGACATTCCCGTTGACCGTCGTCGCGGCGATGAGCTCCAGCTCCGGGTGGAGCGCGGCGAGCATCAGGGCGACGGCGTCGTCGGTCCCTGTATCGACGTCGAGGATCAGCTTCCTGGGCATCCGCGGAGTGTAGGGGCCTACTCGTCCTGTCCGTCCGGTCCGAGCCCGAGCCGCTGCGCCACGACAGCCGCTTCAACGCGGTTCGCCACGCCCAGCTTGCCGAGGATATTCGAGACGTGGACGCTCGCGGTCTTGCGGGTGATGAACAGCTCGTCCGCGATCTGCTGGTTGCTCCGGCCTGCCGCCACGAGCCGGATCACCTCGGCCTCACGTTCCGTCAATCCGAGCGGATCGGCGACTGCCTCATCCACGTCTCGCGACTCGTCGACCGTGATCCTCGCGTGGCGAGCGAGCCGACCGATCTCGCCGCGCAACGGCTCCGCTCCGAGCCGGGTCGCGATGTCGTGCGCCTTTCGAAGATGCGACGTCGCCACCGATCGATCGCCCCGCCGGCCGATGATCGCCTCGGCCGTCCGATAGCGGGCATATGCGACGAAGGCAGGTCGCATCAGGCGATCCCATGCCTCGGCCGCAGCGTGCCACCGTTCCGGGTCTGATGCGCCCCGGGCGCGGCCGATCTCGGCGCGAGACAGATCAACGATGGTGGTCACGTAGGCATCGAGAGCCACCACGCCCTCGGTCTGGTCGAGCATCGCGGCGGCCTTCCCGGCGCGCGCCTCGATCTCATCGAGCGCCGCCGAACGCTCGCTCGCTCGCGCGATGACTGCGGCATCGGCCTCCGCCCGAAGAGCCGACCACGCCGCCAAGCAGGCATCCGGGTCGGCCAGGATCGCTGGGGCGTCCGCCGAAAGGAGGTCATCGATCGCCGCGCGGACCAGGGCAAGACGACCCCGGGCCGCCGCAAGCTCGACGACTGCGCCCGCTAGGGCGGTCCGATGCCGGCCATCGGCTGGCGCCGGGAGACGGGCCGCCGCCTCGACGTGGCTCTGGGCGTCGTCGAAACGGCCTCGATCCGTGTCGAGGCGTGCCTGCACGGTGTGGAGTGACGCCGCAGCCGGGCCAGCCGGATCGAGGCCGAGCCCCTCAGCGACCGAGTCTGCCGCGACGTGCCAACGGCCGAGATCGAACTGCGCCCGCGCCGCCGTGGCGAGGAGAGCCCCGCCGTACGTCCGTGCGACACCGAGACGTCGGGCCAGGCCGTAACCCTCGACGGCGGCTGCCAGCGCGTCCTCGGCGCGCCCGACCCGGTCGAGCAACGCCGCGAGGTTGGCATGCCCGAGCGCGATGCCCTCGACCCCGCCCAACCGTTCGGCCAACGTGAGCGCCTTGCGGTACGTGGAGACGCCGGCATCGACGTCGCCGGTCACCGCCTCCGACCAGCCGAGGATCCCGAGGGCGAAGGCCTCCTCCGATGTCGCATCCGCCGATCGGGCGACCTCGATCGCCTCGCGCGCAAGACGCCCGGCCGCGATCGGGTCACCGCTGAAGAGCCGAAGCCCGGCCGCCTGCGCGATCGTCCGCGCCCGTGTCGATGACGGCGGAGAGGCCGGGATGAGCCGAAGCGCTTCCTCCACAGCCGCCTCTGCGGCGGCGCGGTCGCCGGCCTCCCAGAGGAACCAGCGCAATCGATCGTGAAGCGTCCCCAGGCGCACCGGATCCGAGCGTCCATCCACCGCCGCATCCGCCTCGGCGGCGGCGATCGCCTCCCGGCCGAGCCGCACGGCGCGTTCGTACGCTCCCGACAGGACGGCACACTCGGCGGCACGCTGCAGCACCACGATCCGGTCGACGCCCTGCGGCGACGTGTCCGACCGATCCCATATGTCGAGCGCCGACCCGTAGACCCGAAGCGCCTCCCGGAAGGCATAGACCCGTTCTGCGTCCAGACCGGCCTGCACCAGGGCCGGGATGGCCCGGTTCGCATCTCGCGCGGCGACCCAGTGGTGCGCGAGCTCGGCGGGCGTGACGCGCTCACCGCCGATCTCGCCGCGACGTTCGAGCTCCTCGCCATAGGCCGCATGGAGCCGGACGCGTTCCCCGATCAGAAGGGTGTCGTAGGCGACTTCGGCCAGAAGCGCGTGTCGGAACGCGTAGCCGCCCGTGCGACCATCCGGTCCAACGACCTCGACCAGGATCCCGCTCGCGATAGCCGGTCGTAGCGCGCCGGTGATCGTCTCCTCGGACAGGTGCAGGACGGCCGCCAGAAGCGGGTCGTCGACGCGTCGACCGGCAGCCGATGCACTCCGAAGGAGATCGCGCGTCGGCTCGGGATGGTCGGCGAGTCGCGCCGCGAGGACGTCGCGCAGGCGATGCGGCAACGCCGTCCGCGAGTCCTCGCCGGTGGCAGCGAGCTGCTCGACGAAGAACGGGTTGCCGCCGCCCCGCTCGACGATCGCGTCGAGCGCGTCACCCGATGGCGAAGCACCAGGGAGGGCGCGCACGAGGGCGATGACCTGGGCAGGCTCGAGGGGCTTCAGCTCCATCCGGTCGACCCAGTCATCGAGGTCGATCTCCGCGAGCCACCGCCCGACGGGCGCCCCTGCATAGAGTTCGTCGGTCCGCACCGTGACCAGTAGCACGACCGGCGTCTCGCGGAGATTCCGGGACAGGAATGCGGATAGCGCCAGCGTCCCCTCATCGGCCCACTGGACATCCTCGATGGCGATCAGGACGGGCGCCTGCGTGGCGAGACGTTCGACGACGGTCAGGACGGCCTCGAGGAGCCTGCTCGAGCCCGCTCGATCGCGCTCCCCCGCACTGGCAGCCGGATCGGTCCTCGAGATCTCCGGCAGGAGCCGGCCGATCTCATCACGGGCCGGTCCGACGAGAGCCGGGACGCGGCCCGGATCGACCGATCTCACGAGCGCGCGCAACCACTCCACGAACGGTCCATACGGGACGGACCCGCTCGCCGGTGGGAGGCATGCACCCGTCAGGACGGTGAACTGCCGCTGCTCGGCCGACTGGGCCACCGCGGAGACGAGCCTGGTCTTGCCGATCCCAGCCTCGCCGCCGATGACGACGGTGCGGCCCCGCCGGCCAGCCGCGTCGGCCAGCGCTTCGTCCAGGCGCGCGAGCTCCACGTCACGCCCGACCATCGTTTCCCGCTCGCCGCCGCGGACCACCTCATCGCGGATGATACCGACAGGTCGCAGCGGGACGTCATGACGCGAGAGGCGCGATCGTTCCGTTCACCTGAGCGCGGACCTTCGCTCGGACCCGACACAGCATCGTTCGGGTCGCGGCGTCCGTGCGACCGATCGAACTGGCGATCTCCTGCGCCGAATACCCGAGCGCAGCAAGTTCCAAGGCGCGTCGGTGGACCGGGTCGAGCCGGATCAGGACCGCTTCGACGTCGCGGTGGTGCTCGAGCTCCAGGATCGACTGCTCGGGCGTGGCGGGCTCATCGGGTGGCTCGAGGACCGGATGGCTCCGGACCGCGACGGACTGGCGACGACCTTGGCTCATCGCCAGGTTGTGGCCGACGCGATGCAGCCATGCGCCGGGATCGTCCGGGCGACGGCCCTGGGCGACCTCGATCGTCAGGCGCAGGAAAGCGTCCTGGACCAAGTCCTCCGCGGTCCACGGATCTCGGGTGATACTCGTGAGATAGCGCTGCAGGGAAGGTCGGCACGACACATAGGCTGCCGACACCAGGTCTTCGCGCGGGATGGCTTTCATCGATCGCCCCATCTGTCCGGCCGACGTGGTGTCGGCCATGGGGCGACGTTCGGCCTAAGTCGAGGGTCTCGACATCGGGCAGCAGCCGCATCTTGGTGCCACACGCCCGCCTCGGGCTAAGCAGCCATCCAGGCTGAGAATAGAGACCGGGTCGCTCCCGAAGGAGCGACCCGGCCCGTGCAGGGGTGATTTCGATCGCTCGGGCGTTCAGTCGCGGCGGATGTTCCCGCGGATCTCGCCTGGTTGGTACGTGACGCTGTGGACGTTGACGTACGTGGCGCCGTTGCGCATAGCTCGCACGAGCTCAGCGAACTCGCCTGCCGCGATGCCCCGATCGGTCGGGCCGACGACATCGGCCGGGTCGATCACGCCAGTCACCGTGCCGCCACGCAACGGGCATGCCGGCTTATCACCGCCGCCGCACAAGAAGGCGGCGACACCGCCGATGACGTCCGGCCGAGCGAAGTGGATGTGGGCGAACAGCGAATCTGATCCGAGATCACGGAAGCTCAGCCGATACCGGATCGTGTCGCCCTTGACCTCGGCGAAGAAAGACCCGCGAGCCGTCGTCGAGATGGACGGCACTTCGAGGTAGCCGTTCAGCGAGGCCCGGAACTCCTTATCGGAGTCACCGACGACCGCAGGCGCCGCGACCATGAGCGCCAGCCCGGCTCCGGCGATCAGGAACGTCAATCTACGCATCCTCTCCTCCTTCGATCTCGGGCATGGGCGTCCGAGCTCTACGCATCGGTACGGCTCGTGGTTCCGGTTGGTTCTCGACACGAGAGGGCGCCTCGGCCGACCGGGAAAAGGGAGGAGGCCGAGGCGCCGTTGCGATGACCTCACCCCGCGACGCCATCGCGTGCGATCGACCGTAGGGGAGCATCGCTCGCGCGCCCGTCGCGCCCAGCGGCTTCGACGTTACGTCGGCATCACGCAGCCCGACATGGTGTTGACAGGACGCACCGACGGACGGCCGGGGCGCGGCGGTCAGTCGTGCCGGATGACCTTCTCGACCCGCATCCGGATGATCACCCGTTCCTGGCCGTCGAACTTCGAGGGATCGGAGTCATATCGGCGCGCGAGCGCCTGGATATGTTCCAGCGCCGGCCCGAACGCCGTGTCGAGCGTGACCGAGCCGCGCATCGCGAACCACTCGAGGCCGTCCTCGAAGATCAGGCTGACCCGGGGGTCCCGTCGGAGTTGGCGGTATTTGAGCCGGGCCGGCTTGGTGTTCAGCCGGATGACGTCAGGGTCGTCGGGGTCGAGGTCGAACCACATGACGGACTGGCTCGGTGGCCCATCCTCGCTGTTGATGGCGAGGACCGGATACCGAAGCTCGGCTGTGAGCCACGCCCGGAGTCTGTCGCTCAGCGCGCGCTCGACCGTGAGGTCGGGGTCACCCAACGGCGGCTTCGGGCAATCCGGACTCGACGCGCGGTCCCTTCGCCTTCACGCGGATCAGTATGCCGTGCGCGTCCTCGAGCGTGCGGCTCGTTGTCTCGATCACATCGACGGAGAGCCCGTTGCTATCGGTGACCTGTCGATAGCTTTGCTGGAGCCGCTCGATCGCCAGGCTGACGGCCTGGCGGTCCGGGTCGACGGGCGGCAGCGCATCGAGCACGCGCTCCGCTTCACGCCACGTCTGGAGCGCTTCCTGGACAGGAGACATATGACGGTTTCGACTCATTCGTCCGTGACGGCCGCGTGACCGACTGGGACGCAGATTCTGCGCCTGGATCGCGGGATCGCCTCACACAGAAAGGCTCCCCGGCCACGTTCCCCCCAGGAGCGACCGAGGAACCCTATCTCTGGTAACGACGAGTCCGAGTCGGCGTTAGGTGCGGCCGGCGAGACATCGTCGCAACGCTCATGCACCATCATCGGTGACGAGGTGGGGCACGACCGTCGGGAGCGCCGACGTAAGGTAAAGCCGACTGGTGAACGTCTGGAGGAAAGAGGACATGACCCGCGAGGCCCTCGACGCCCTGGAGGCTTGGCACAGCACCACGAGAGCGCTTCGCGAGGCGACGCCGTGGACCTCCGAGTGGGTCCGACTTCGGATGATCGCGCAGGAACAGCGCGAGGCCTACGAGGCGCTGATCGACGATCGTGGCGATGCCGGCCAGCCGGCGGACCGAGCGCCGGAAGAGATCAAGGCCCAGGTCTAGGCGGAGCGGCGCGTCGCGCTCTCCATCCGGTCCGCCTCGACCACGACCGCAGATCGGAGGCGGTCGAGGGCGTCGTAGATCGCTTCCACGTCGGCACCGCCCGCTTCCAGCTCAGCGACCATCGCCTGATATGACGTGGTGATGGTGGGGATCGCCAAATCCACGCGCCGGCGGCCTCGCGCCGGATCGCGAACGGCCGGCCCTAACGTCCCGGGCCGTTCCGTCGTTGGTGCTGACGGAGGTGCCGATCGATATACGCGGTCCCCAGGCCATGTCAAGATCGTTGCAACGCGCCCGCACGTGACTCTTTAGCGCCGATCGAGCGTCCGGCTTGCAAGCGGATACGATGTCGTCGATGTCAAACGTGCAGACGTTCGAGCTCCTGCCGATCGCGATAGTGCTGCTCGCCTGTGCCGCCTTCGTCGTCGCGCAGTTGTTGTCGCCGGATCTCGAGAACCTCGGTGTCCGCGTGGCGCTCGGCCTCATCCCGGGGATCATCGGCGTGGGCATCGTCTTGATCTCGGGTTTCGACATCGTCCCCGACGATGACGAAAGCGCCCTCGGGCTGATCTCCGTCATCGTCGTCTCTGCGCTGCTGGCGCTTGGGACCGGATATCGCCTGGCTCGACGCTAGAAGCGCAAAGACAGACCCCCGGTGAGACGACCACCGGGGGTCATTTCGTGCCTGATTTCGTGGTGAGCCCGGAAGGACTTGAACCTTCAACCCGCTGATCAAGAGTCCGTGGCAAGCCCTGTTTGGTACCCTCCGCCGAACCTACGGCGCGTCCGCCGATGTCCATCCGTACCACCCAAATCCAACGGCTGAGTGGTACGCCGGGTGGTACCGACAAACTAAGCCGGGCATGAAACGTTTGAGTAGGGCCCGAGGCGATGACGGGGCCATCGGCGTCCTGATCTCGGCGTTCTCATGGGAGGAGGCGATGGCGGTCGTGGTTCCGGTAGACGATCGGTGCGACGAGTGTGATCGCATTTGGGGCGAGGACGCCCGGCCAAGAGGTCGATGAGGCGCGAGGACTCGGCGAGGGCCCAACGCCAGACGGCTGACGCCTGGATTGCGGCGGCGGAGGACGGTCTCGAGCGCGGCTCCGCGTACTGGCAGGCGGGCTGGGAATCGTCGCGGTCGAACTCGGGGAGCGCGTCTAGGAATAGCGTGCCCGGGTGAGCGAGTGTGCGTCAGAACCACCTGACCCAGCAGCGTGGCATAGCGGCTCAGCCAGTTAGACCATTGCCGCGAGCATCTCCGCCCAGTGATCGAACGGGAAGAGATGGGCCTCGCCTGGGTACGTGACGAGCGTCACGTCGGGGATGTTGGCAACGAGGTAGTCGGCCGACATCGGAACCCACGGCTCGTCGGACTCCCCGTACCAGATGTGCACTGGCTGGGTGATCTCCGACACCGCGAAGCTCCACGGCAGAGTCTCCGCGACGTGGTCGGCCACGTATCCGGCGGGACCCTGTCGTGCCGCCTCGCGCATGAGGGTCTTCATCGTCTCCAGTATCGCCGGGTCGGCGAGCACCCGGTCGTCTGCGTCGCCCCAGCTCGCGGTCAACGTCCGTTCCCACCCGTCGCCCGAGAACCATGCGTCGCCCTCCTCGATCGCGGCCACGCCTGCTGGGTAGTCCTGCCGCAGGAGCCGGAACGCGGCGCGGGCGCCTTCCGGCAGCCTCGCCTCGAGCATGCCCGGGACGGGGTCGATCGGTCCCTGTGCGGCCGCGAGACCGATCCGGGTGATCCGATCGGGGAGTCGGAAGCCCAGGGCGAGGGCATACGGACCACCTCCGGACCAGCCGATCACCGGGCACGGCGGCAGCTCCAGTCGTTCGGCGAACTCGATGAAGTCGTCGACCCAGCCGACAACGGTGCGGCCGGGGTGAGGGTCAGACAGTCCGTAGCCCGGGCGGTCCACCGTGAGGAGGCGGACACCCGCCGCCACGGTCGCGTCCTCGTCGAGACAGATCAGGCGCGAACCAGGCGTGCCATGCAGGAGAACGACCGGTCGGCCGGCGCGGTCACCCCACTCCGAGTAAGCAAGCCCGCGGCCGTCCCGCAAGCGGATCGTGAGATCGGCTCTGGGTGTCGCGGTGGCCCTCGCCATGGGTTCCTCCGGACTGGTCCATTTGGCGTGGCGCCGAGGAACGCGCCGGCTCTAGCCACATCGTTGTCGCCACCTCAGGTCACGAGACGACCATCCCATCGGACGAGATCTCGCCCGGGTGGGCTCGCGTGATCTCGCCGGGGCGACAGGGTCGTGCCGCTCCCGAGCAGGATTCACCTGGCCAAATGCCTCGTTAGGAAAGCAGTCGCTGAACTGCCGCACCAGCCGGCAACGGGCGGGGAGGCGGCGGATGATCTGGCCCTAGGCCCTGGCTGCCTTCCGCGCCCGGCCCAAGGCTGCTAGCGACGACAGCGAGGATCAGCAGAGCATCGATCAGCGTCAGGATGCCAACGAGCGCTACCGTCGATATCGCCCCTCGGGCGTGAGGCGGTGGCGTCGTCGAGAGCGTCGTCTTGGGTCGCCGCGGATCGGCGAGCGAAACAGCAGTCATTCGATAGCTCCTGACCTCCACTCCGACCCCATTCAGCCAGGAGTCGACTGAAGCGACCTGTGGAGCGGTCTAAACGCTAGGGTTCGGGAAACAGCGTTTCGTCCGTGTCGGCCCCCAAACGCGACATCGGGTTTTTGGGGGCAAGCCCTCTCTTGCGCCACACCAATCCGGTGGGACGATGAACTCGTCGCTTCGGGTGCAGGAGGCCGCGGTGCTATGACCGTGGGAGCCGCAATCGCGCCAGTAGTCGGGTACGACCGGCGGCAACGGGCAGGCCGGATGATCGTCGTCGGAGTCGCCTACGTCGCCGTCGTCGCGGCCGGTGCCATCTACCCGCTCGTGTCGCCGCTACGCGACTTCTGGAACGCCTTGCCTCCCCCTGAGATCGCAGCCAACGCGCTCGCCGGCCTCGTGTGGCTACCGATCCTGTTGGTCGCGATCGCTCGTCAACCGAATGGCCGACTCTGGAAGCTAATCGTTCTCCTCGCGGTGGTATTGAGGATCGACGCGCTCGAATACGTCCCGAACTCGGTCGTCTTCTCCTTGGCCCGGGCGGGCGATGTGGCTGCCCTGGCCGTATTTGTCCATCTCATCGTGAGCTTCCCATCAGGCGAGCTCCGGGGTCGGTTCGATCGGGGCATCGTGGCCTACGGCTACCTGCTCGTGATCGTCTGGACCCTCAAGGAGATCGTGTTCGCGGGTGACTGGTGGGAGATCGGTTGTAACCCGGAGTGCATCCGGAACGCATTCGTCATCTGGCCGAACCCCGAGCTGTACGAGTGGCTCCGGAATGCCATCGCGCTGCTCGCGAGCACGACCTTGTTCACGCTCGTGATCGCGGCCATCTGGCGCCATTGGCGCGGGGCCACTGACCCGGCGCGCCGCACGCTCCTGCCCCTGATCGTGGGAATCCCGATCTGGCTGGTCATGGGCCAGGTCGAAATCCTGAGCCGCGAGCTCGATTGGGATGCCGCCGTCGCCTTCTTCGACAGTCCGCCGGGCATGGTCATCCACTTCGCGACGCCGTTGATCTTCCCGGTCGGCGTCCTGATCGTGTTGGTCGGCATCCGATACGGCCGCGCCCGGATCGCCGGCCTGATCGTGGAGCTCGGTCGCGGCGTGCCGGTCGGCGGCCTGCGTGACGTCCTCGCACGAGCGATCGGTGATCCAACCCTCGAGCTTGCCTTCGCTGCTCCGACCGGGTCCGGGTTCGTCGATTCGTCGGGTCGGCCGGTAGAGTTACCGGCTTCCGATCCGAGCCGGATGGTGACACGCCTCGAGCGGAGCGGCGAGGTCCTGGGCGTGCTCGTCCACGATCCACAGGTCGAGACAGAGGACCCGGGATTCATCGAAGCCGTGGGCAATGCTGCCCGCCTCGCACTCGAGAACGAGCGCCTGGCGGCCGAGGTTCGGGCGCAGCTCGCGGAGGTCAGGGCGTCACGTGTCCGAATCGTGGAAGCGGCCGACGGCGAGCGACGTCGGGTAGAGCGAGACCTCCACGATGGCGCACAGCAACGACTAGTGGCACTCGCGTTGCGGCTCCAGGTCGCGAAGAACACCGCGCCCGACGCCGCCCGCCTTCTCGACGAGGCGACGAACGAGCTCGAGACGGCGATCGCCGAGGTGCGAGGGCTCGCCCGAGGCGTGCACCCGACGATCCTCACCGAGGCCGGGCTACGGGCCGCCGTCGAGATGCTGGCGGATCGGACTCTGATCCCGGTGGCGGTGGACGTCGTCGACCTTCGCTACGACCCGCGCGTCGAAGCGGCGGCCTACTTCGTCGTGGCGGAGGCGCTGACGAACATCACCCGGCACGCGAACGCGACGGAAGCCAGGGTTTCGATCGTCGAGCGGTCCGATCGACTGGTCGTCACGATCGCCGATGACGGAGTCGGCGGAGCCTCCGCGGGCGCGGGCTCGGGACTTCTCGGGCTGCGGGACCGGGTTGCGGCGATCGACGGTCACCTCAGCGTCGAAAGCCCGGTCGGCGCGGGAACGACTGTCACCGCGGACATCCCGCTCGAGGTCGCGTCGCCAGCGACCGTCCTGCAATCCCCCACGCCGGGGACGCCGCTCGTGAGCGTCCAGGCGGTACACGAGGCACCTGTCGAGGGGTTGCGTCCCGGGCGGAGGGTCCTGTCGAATCCGGTCGTCCTGAGCGTCGCCGCTAGCGCGATGGTCGGTGTCATGGCGACGATTGCCTGGTTCGCCGCCGTCCAGCCGCACCCACCGGTCCTCGGCCGCACCGAGTCGTTCCTGGCTCCGTTCGACTATCAGCTGCCCGGTGATCGCGAGTTCCGCCTAGGCCCGCTAACCGAGCGCCTCTTCGGGCTTCGGACGATCGGCGGCGGCGGTGATGGCAGTGGCATCTCAGTGTGGGCGGTCGGTGCGGAGGTGCCGCAGAGTCCCTGCGGTTGGCGCGATGGATCGACGGACCAGCTCCGCCGACGCGAGCCGGGCGTCCAGGGTCTGCTTGCGTACCTGCGGTCGGTCGATCACCTCGACGTTGCGGAAACGGGCAGCATCCTGGTCGACAACCGCCCGGCGATGCGGGTGAAGCTCAGTGTCGCCGGCGCCGATACGGGTTGCCCGGACGGCGATGCGCTCGGCCTGTGGCATGACCTGTGGCCGGGCGGAGCGACAGCCATGGTCTGGGTCGGCACGTACAAGGAGGTTTTGCTACTTGATCTCGACGGGGAGACGATCGCGATCGAGGTGTGGAGCGCGGACGACCCCGGGATGGACCCGTGGCTTCCGACCGCTCACAGCATCATCGATTCGATTCGGTTCCTGAACGCCGCGTCGGCGCGCGCACCTGGAACTCCACGACCGGCGGCACCGTGACCGAGCAGGCCGCCGCCATCCGTATCACGCTCGCCGATGACGCCATCCTGTTCAGGGAGGCCCTCGCGGCGGCGCTCGTTGCGGCCGGGTTCTACGTGACCGGGCAGGCGGCCGACGTGCCGAGCCTCCTGGCGCTGATCGAGCGCGAGCAACCGGACGTCGCGATCATCGACGTGCGGATGCCGCCCAGCCACACGACCGAGGGCCTCGAAGCTGCGCGTGAGATCCGACGCCGATGGCCGGGAACCGCAATCCTCGTTCTCTCGCAGTATGTGGAGACACGCTATGCGATGGATCTGCTCAGAGAGGATCCGGTCGGGGTCGGCTATCTCCTGAAGGATCGCGTCCTGCGCCTGCCCGACCTCGCCGATGCCGTTCGGCGCGTCGCCGCGGGGGGTTCGGTCATCGATCCTGAGGTCGTCGGCACGCTCCTAGGGCGGCGGCGCCAGCATTCGCCACTCGACGAGCTGACCCGCCGAGAGCGAGAGATCCTAGGCTTCATGGCCGAGGGGCGATCGAATTCCGCGATCGCAGATCGCCTGACGCTCGAGCTCAAGACCGTGGAGCGGCACGTCGGGACGATCTTTTCGAAGCTTGGCCTCGAGCCAGCTGTGGCCGACCATCGCCGCGTGCTAGCCGTGCTGGCATATCTGCGAGGTTGACCTTCGGATGGCTAGGAAGTGCGCTTGGGAAGGAGGACCGTGATGGGCTCATTCAAGGGGGCAGTCGTGCAGGCCGCTGCCGTGGGCTTCGACCTGGAGCGCGGGTTGGACAAGGTCGCTCGTCTTGCGAGGGAGGCGCATGCGGGCGGCGCGGCGATGGCTGTGTTTCCCGAGGCGTTTCTCCCCGCGTACCCGCGGGGGATCACGTTCGGCGCTGTCGTCGGTGATCGGGATGCCGAGGGACGCGACCACTTTCGTCGCTACTTCGACGCTTCGGTACGCGTCCCTGGACCAGCGGTCGACAGGCTCGTCGAGATCGCGGCCGAAAACGCATTGCACCTGGTGATCGGCGTCGTGGAGCGTGATGGGGGGACGCTGTACTGCACGGCCCTGTTCTTCTCGCCCGAGGGATATCTCGGCAAGCATCGAAAGCTGATGCCGACGGCCGCCGAGCGGATCATCTGGGGCTTCGGCGACGGCTCCACTATGCCGGTATTTGATACGTCGCTTGGTCGCATCGGCGCGGTGATCTGCTGGGAGAACTACATGCCTCTGCTGCGTATGTCGATGTATGCCAAGGGTGTCCAGATCTACTGCGTCCCGACGGCGGACGGGCGGGAGACGTGGCTCGCGACGATGCGCCACATCGCGCTGGAAGGGCGCTGCTTCGTGTTCTCGTCCAACCAGTTCAGCCGGCGCAAGGATTTCCCCGCGGACATTCCCAACACGCTCGCAGGATCGCCTGACGATGTCGTGAGCTCGGGCGGCAGCTGCATCATCGGGCCGCTGGGCGAGGTCCTGGCCGGACCGGCCCGTGACGGAGAGGAGATCCTGTTTGCTGACATCGACGTCGATGAGATAGCGCGGGGTAAGTTCGACTTCGATGTCGTAGGGCATTACTCGCGACCTGACGTCTTCCGGCTGACCGTGGACGAGTCGTCAAGGAAGCCGGTATCCGCCTTTGGTGATCCTGGCGCCTGAGCCGGTTTCCGCTGGCGTCCGCTACATCGTCGTCAGCGTTATAGAGTCCGAACGTCGAAGGCCCTCCAGCAGCCGGCCGGCAACAGGCTTGACAATGCGACTATATCTTCCTATTGTGTCGGCATGCGACGCAAGGCAGGCGCACTCGTGCCGCTCGAGGTGTCGATCCTCGAGACCGCCCTGGAGCTTCGGAGCCGCGGAACCGCAGAGGCTCATGGCTTCCTGCTGGCCAAGGAGCTGCGCGATGGGTCACACGCGCGCCGGCTGACCGCGTACGGGACGCTGTACAAGGCGCTCGATCGGCTCGAGCGCGCCGGCTACCTCGCCAGCCGCTGGGAGGACCCGCAGCTCGCCGCCGACGACGGGCGACCCCGGCGGCGCTTCTATCGGGTCACGCTCACGGGCGAGGCCGCGCTGGCCGAGGCGAGGTCGGCCGAGCGCGACGCGGCGGTCCGCCGCTCCGCGGCGATCCAGCCGTCATGAACGGCTCGCCGGTCGCCGCCCTCGTCCGTGGCTGGGTCGATCTGTACACCCGTGGCCTGCCCCGGGAGCTGCGCGCCGCGCGGCGCGACGAGGTCGCCGACGATCTGTGGTGCGAGCAGGAGGAGGCGGCCGCGACCGGGCGCACGGCGCGCTCGCTCGACGCCGACCGGGCGATGCGCCTGCTGTTCGGGATGCCGTCCGACCTCAGCTGGCGTATCGCCTACCGCCGCAGGGTGCCGCCAGCCAGCCTCGAAAGGAGCGGGTCGATGAGCATTCGCACCCTCGGCACCTTGGCCGTGGTCGCCGCGCTGACCTTTGGGATCCTATTCCTGTTCTTCATCCCCTTCAGCCACTCCGTGTGGACCGGAAGCGCCGGCGTGTACGCCCTGATCGGAACGATCGTGGGGGTCATCGCATTCTCGGCGACCGCACTCGGCCTCGCCTGGCGGTTTCAGGATCACATCGGCCCGCTCGGGGGCCTCGGAGCGCTGGTGACGACAGTCGGGGCCCTCGTGAGCATGGTCGGATCCATCGTGCCCCTCCTGGTCGGGTCGGCCATGCTGATGTTGGATCTCGCCCGCATCGGCGTCCTCTCCTGGGTCATCCCGGTCGTCCAGGTGATCTCCGTGATCGTCGCCGTCCCGTTCGCAGTCGCGCAGCCGAACCTCGACGACGTCGGCACCAGGGCCCTCATGGTCGCCCTGCTGGCCCCATACGTGGTGACGTGGCTCGCGCTCGGCGTGCAGCTGCTCCGCGGGTTGCCACGGGTCCAGGCGACGAGCGGCTAGGCAGAGTGGACGCCACGGCCGCTGGGATCCAAGGCAGTGTGGCGATGCGCACCGCGGCGATGATCATCGTCATGGCTGGTTGTGCCGCGATGATGGCGGGATGGGCGAACTTCCTGATCGCCCTGCTGCTCCCCGCACCCGACAATGCGCTGGCGGAAAGCCCCGGTCGGCGACCGGGGCTGTGCTAGATCGTCGACTAATGCGCGGGCGGGACGCCCTCGGGCTTGCCGGCACCGTCGGGCGGTCCGGGATCGGCGGGCTGGCCCGAGTCGGTGGGCTGACCGGCGCCGTCAGGCTTTCCTGCACCTTCCGGGGCACCCGCATCGGCGGGCTGGCCCGGATCGGGCGGCGGCACATCAGCGGGCTTGTGGTCGGCCGCGACTTCCTGGCCGTGGTTGTCCTTGGCGACCGCCGAGACATCGGCTCCACGGTTGGAATCCGGAGTCGGGTCGTCGGCCTTGGCGGCGGCTGATACATCAGAGCCGTGCGACGCGGCATCGGGCAGATCCTCGGCGGCGAGGTCCACTTGGCTGTCGGTCGCGACACGCGTGTCGGCGTCGGCCGGGGTCGGCAGGGTCTCCGGCCGTGCCGGCAGCTCGCGGTCGGCGTGCCCGCTGGCGATGCCAAGCCCTTCGAGGGCCTGCTCAGGCAGGTCGGTGAAGGCGAAGGCCGCACCGGCGGATAGCGAAAGCGCCACGGTCGCGATGGCGAGGCTGCGGAAGCGCTTGATAGGCAGGGTCCTCCGTTGAGCGGGGACTGGGGGTCCTTGACTATCTCAACGACAGAGTCCCGGTCGCGTTAGGGAGACGATGGTCCTGCGCGGTACCGAGAGCCATCCTGCGGACAACGTCCCTCGGCATCGACTACGAGCCCTCTCGGCGTCGGTAGCCCCGAGTCGAGGTTCGCTTGGTGGACGCGGTGGCTGCTGTGCTATGCCGCTGCCCCGAACGGGACACGGCCTCGGGAGTCCTTGCCGGCCAGCGCGGCCACGAGGGCAAGGCAGCCGGCTTCGTAGTCGTCGGTCCGGCTGGATGGAGCGGCGATTGGGTAACTCGCGCGCGCGTCTTGTGCGAAACCGTCCCAATCTAGAACCGGGGACAAGCTCGATCGGAGCGCCGCCTCGACGTCGACATACAGCTACGGCTGGATCACGATGGAGTCGAGGACCGTCTGCAACTCGGCAAGGTCCGCGGGTGGGGAGCCGGGGGACCGCCCCGCCGCGATCATCAGCCGCGTCCCTTCCACGTCGAGGATCCAGAACTCTTCCCGGTAGCCAGGACCCGAGTAGCCATAGTACGCGTCCCCCGGTTCGGCGGTGTCGACGAACGCGACCCAGCTCTTGAGGTGGCCGTCGATGCATTCGGAGAAGCGGATGTCGTCGCCCGTTCCCTCGACCGGCAGGTCGGGCACGATCCATTCCAGATGCTTCCCGGTGTAGCCGTGGAAGGTCACGTCCATCGGGGGCGATTTGACCTTGAATGGGGCCAGGTCCGCCAGCGCGGCTGCCAGGTCGTCCACGCTCGGTCCGACCGGTGGATCGGCCCACGAATGGACGTGGCAGGCATCACTCACCAAGTTCGTCACGGTGGTGATGCTCACGCTGACATATCCAACGTCGGAGGACTTCGCCGCTCCGATCCACATGATCCATCCCTCGGCCGGGATCTCGTACACCACCCGGAGTGGGGTGGAGTCGTCGCCGTCGGGGTCGATGAAGTACGGGCCGGGCTCGAGTGGAGCGAAATCCGCGATCTTCATCACGTCCCGCGGCGAGTCGCTTGGCGAAGGCGCGGTCGTGTTCGGCGCAGCCGTGATGGTCGGCGTTGCCACCTGAGACGATGAGGTCCCCACCCCCGCCGTTCCGCATCCGGCTGTCCCAGAAACGAGGAGCGTCACCGCTCCCACAAGTCCTATCGGCCTCCACATGGCACGATCCTCTCGCCACTGGCACGGTTGCGGCTGGTACTCGATCCAGTCGAGGTCCGGCGCTTAGTCCATCGCGACGATCTGACCGTCGACGATCACCGACGTCCAGACGTAGAAGCGGAGGTCGAGACCCGGATCAGCGAAAAAGATGTGACCAGACCGGGGGTGGTCCTGGCGCGGGCGGGAACGGCGTCGGGACCGGGGTCGGGCTCGGGAAGGCTGGCAAGGGGCGGCGACACGCCGGCAGGGACGTAGCGCTCCGCCGAGCCCGTTGCAACGCACACGCCACCATCACTGCAGTCCGAGCCACCTGCCACGAGGACTGTGCCATCGAGCAGGAGCGTGAACGAGCTGCCGCACCGAAGGACGCTCGAGGTGGTCGTCCACGACCCGGTGCGCGGGTCATATAGCGCTGCGGCGGCACACGGAGGCTGTGGAACGGCGGGGCTGGCCTTGAGACCTGCCATCAGCACACTGCCATCCAGCAAGGGTGTTTTCGTGGTAGAGCCGCTTTCCGGCTGCTTCCGAGCAGGGGTCCACACTCCGGTCGCCGGGTCGTAGATCTCGGCGAACTCGAAGCGCATGAAGAGCACGGTGCCATCGTGCAGCAGCGTGGCTGTGCTGCCACCTTCAGGGCAGCCTGCGGTAACACAACCGTCGCGATGCGTGTTCGCGATGGCGGTCCAAGATCCCGTGTCCGGATCGTACAGCTCGGCCGAGTACACCGTGCGGTCCCCACCGTTGGTCCCGCCGGCCACGAGCACCGTGCCGTCGCCCAGCAACGTCGCCGTGTGGTCGTGACGCGGAGTGATCAACTTCTCGGTCGCGGACCAGGCCCCGCTGTCCGGGTCGTACACCCGTGCGCCGCTTTGGCCTGCCACCAGGACCCTGCCGTCGCGCAGCAGCGTGGCGGTCGCGCCGTGGGCCAACCGACTCCACGGGCCGCCACGATCCGCATCACGACGATCCTCGGCGGTGAACACCGTCCCCGCCGACGACCAGGTCCCGGTCGCCGGGTCGTACACCTCTGAGCCAATGATCGAGTCTGCGCCAATGATCGAGGTATCCACCGCCGGGTCGTCGACATCCCCAACGAGTACCCTGCCGTCGCGCAGCAGCGTGGCCGGGAAACCGGCCTGGGGCTTGAGCATGTTTCCCGTTGGTGACCACGTCCCGTTGTCCGGGTCGTACAGCTCGGCTGAGGTGAGGGTTCTCTGAGGCGCGTCATCACCCGTGCCAGAGCCGCCGGCCACGAGCACCCGGCCATCGGGGAGCCGCACCGCGGCGTGCTCAAGGCGAGGACTGCCCATCGTCCCCGTGGCGATCCAAAGCCCTGCCGCGCTCGTGACCGGCGAGGCGGTCGGCCCTGCCGATGGCCCGCGCGGGGTCGAGCTTGGAGCCACAATGGCCGGCAGGCTGGGGCTGGGCTCCTCGCTCGGCGTCGGGCTCGGACCCCCAGCCACCACCAATAGGGCGGCACCCAGCGCGAGCAGGGCCACGACCGCCGCGGCGGCGAACGTGGTTCTGGACACGGGCCGGGTTCTCCATGGGCCGATCACAGTCCGCTGACGGGTTCGGTGGACCTCGTCCAGGACGGCATCGACGACCCCATCCGGCAGGACCTCCATCCCGACCGCGAGGTAGGCGGAGAGGAGTGCTTCGTGATCGCGCCGAGGCGTGGTCATGCCATCTGCTCCTGATCGAGGACCGGCGTTCGTGCATCCGCTTCGAGCACCGCCCGGATCGCCCCGGTCGCGTACGACAGTCGGGATTTCGCAGTCCCGAGGGGGATGCCGAGGTGATCCGCGACCTCGGGCATGGTCAGCCCGAGGGCGTAGTGGAAGACGAGGACGGCGCGCTGGTCAGGCGGCAATCGCCGGAAACCGCGATCTAGCTGATCGCGGTCGTGGACCGGGAGAAGTTCGTCGGGGGCGGTCGGTCCGTCCGTCTCGAGCAGGACGACATCGGCCGCGAAGGGCCGGCGACGTCGCGCTTCGGCATAACAGGCGTTGACGAGGATGCGATGGAGCCACGCGTCGAATCGATCGAGGTCGCGCAGGTTCGGGAGTTCCCGCCACACCTGGACGAGGGCCACCTGGACAGCGTCCTCGGCGAGGTTGGCATCGCGCAAGATGCGATGGGCGATGAAGATGCAGCGGTCGCCGACCTCGCGAACCAGGACGGCGAACGCTTCCTCGTCGCCGTGTCTCGCTCGATCCACGATGCTTCGGAGCACCGCTTCCTCCTTGTCGTCGACGCTCGGGCAGCGCCGTCAACAAGCATGATTCTGGGTGTTACGGCAATCGTTCGATATCCGTGCCGAAACGCTGTTGCCATGTCATCATGCCGCTGCCCCGAAACGGACACGGCCTCGTGCGTCCCTGCCGGCCGGCGCCGCCACGAGCGCGGGCAGAGCGGTCGCGTAATCGTCGGTCGCGCCGGATGGAGCGGCGATTCGTGGTCGCCCCGACGGGACGGGTGCTGCTCCAGGCTGATCACGCGGATCAGGTCCGCGTGGTCGAGCAGGGCCAGCGTGCCGCCCTCCCCGGTCGTGCCACGCCAATGTGCACGTCACGACCCTTTGCCCTGACTCACGTCCCGACCCAGTCATCGTGTCGCCGCGAGGAGGCGTCGTAACGGCTCGACCGCGGACAGGTCACCGTCCCTGACGAGGCGCACCAGCGAAGCGACTCGTTCGCGTCGCAGCGTCAAGTGACGCGACGTCCTCCTCGGTCGAAACGGCGGCCACTGCCGCGTCGTCCGCTCGTCCGCGGGCATCCACGAGCCAGCGCGCGTGCGCGTCGCGCACCCGCCGCATGGCCGGATCGTCGTCCGACCATTCGTCGACGTGGCGCCACTTGCTCATCGTCCGGCCCCGGAGCGACTCTCGGAGGCGCGGGTACATCGGGCGCTGGACATCGGGCGTGTTGATGTCGACGTCGGTCATCGGAGTCCCTCGACTACGTCGTTGAAATCGTGGGGTCGCCACAGGTACACCTCGGTGGCCGGACACGAGCTGAGGAGTGCGAGCCATTCGTCCTGACCGAGTGCGCGAAAGAACACTCGATAAAACAGGTTCCCGGTCCGCCCGGACGGCTGGCCACCCCGCGGCCTTCCTCCGGACCTACTGCGGCTCCCACGAAACCTCGACGACATGCCCGTCCGGGTCGAGACACTTGATGCCGACGTAGTCGTCCTCGTCCTCGTCCTCGACCAGCTCCACGCCATCGGCGATCAGGCGTGCCCGGAGATCTCGGACCACGTCGGGAGCCACCGTCTCGAACCCAAAGTGGGGAAAGCCCGGGGCTCGTACCAGGCCCGTATCGTGACCGAGCGCCAGTGCGAAGCCATGGGCGTCCTTCACGATGATCACGCCGTCGGGATACAGATGGGCCGTGGCGGGGTCGAAGCCGAAGTACCGGGCATAGAACTCGATCGACTGCTGTTGGTCACGAGTCGCAAGGGCGAGGTGATTGAAGCGCATCCTCGAAGGCTACAAGGTCGCCCGCTTCGCTCGTAGCCAGCCGGGCTCGGCCCTCATCCTCCAAAGTGAGACCGCCCAGGCGACTCCGACGCATCTTCGAGGCTCAGTGCGTCGGCGTGCGACGGCGTGGCCTTGCCCTTGTCGGTCTTGAGCTCGGCCAGGACGAGCCGGGGCGGGCGGACCATCGCCACGTCCGGCCAGCCGCGTTCGGAATGGATCGACAGCCACGGGTGATACGTGCGCCAGCCGAACAGGCGGCCGTGGTCGGCGACCTGGCGCAGGAACTCCTTCTCGGTGATGTCAGGATTTGGTCGACCGGAGGAAGGCTTCGGCGGCCGCGAGCAGGGAGCGCGTCTCGCCGTCGAGCATGGCCTGACGGGACGAGGCGACCCTGCACTCCCGGGTGTACGGCGATCGCTTGGCTCGCTTGGTCACCGCTGGACCCGATGTACAGTCCGGCGATGAACGGGATCTTCGCCCTTCGTCTTATCGGCGTGCTGGTCGCCGCCCTTGGCGTGGGCGCTCTCGTGGGCACCATCCGTCGGCCTTATAGCCCGACATCGCCCACGTCCGGTTGGGCGACCCGGGACCGACGGCTGATCCTCGACCTCGCGGTGATCCTCATCGGGGTCGTGATCTCCTTGGTCGCCGTGCAGCTCGCGGGCTGACCCGCGAGACGTGATATCCGCGTGATACCGGGGTACCAGTGGGGGTACAGGCACCCGCTCCACCTCGAATCAACGCACGAATCGGCTCCGCGGACCTCCCTCCGTCACTGCTCCCGACGCTGCGGCTCGAACAGGGCGAGGAACTGGCGGTCGTGTCGCGGATCCTTGGTCACGCCAGCATCACGACCACCGCGAATGTCTACGGGCACCTGACCGACGCGATGCTGGGGACGGGCAGCGGATCGCACCGATCTGATCCTCGGTCGACGGACCTTCAGCACCGCGTAATGGGGGTACGACCGGGGTACGAGGCACAGGAAGACCCCCGGCGGGACGATCGCCGGGGGTCGTTTCGTGCGTGGAATGGTGGTGAGCCCGGAAGGACTTGAACCTTCAACCCGCTGATTAAGAGTCAGCTGCTCTGCCATTGAGCTACGGGCCCACGGGCCGTGGATGATACCGCAGTCACGCTCCGACCTCGGCCGGAAGATCAGCGGACGGGTCCGGATCAGGGACGTCATCTCGTCATGGATCTCGATGGGTAGGATCGCCCGCGAGTGCTCGGAACAGCGCCATGTCGGCGTCCGGCGCGCCGTCCCCCATGGCACGCCGCCGCTCCGCGGACCGCATGTGGATCGCCCAGGTCAGGGTCCGCACCGGTCCGATCGCGTCGAGTGGCAAGCCGAGCGCCGACGCGTAACGACGCCACGCAGCGTCCGCCACACGACCCAGCGAGTCGCTCGGATCCTGGAGACGGCGGGCAACCGCGACGCGCCTTTCGATGGTCGTCGCACGTTCCAGGCTGACCGCCGCGTACGTCGAGAAATAGACGAGATCAGGCCCAGGCCACCCATGGACGGTGGCTGACTCCCAGTCGAGGACACCGACCGCCATCCCGTCCCGTCCGACCACATTCCACGGTGCGAGATCACGATGCTCCATGACGACGGGGAGGTCGCGGAGGACGGACACCGCCGCGGCGTCGAGCATGGATCCGGCCTGACCACGCACGGCATCGAGGAATTGATCGCGCTCGCTTGAGGGTGGTTCGGCACTCGTCGTCCGAGCAAGGTGGATCAACCAGTCCACGATCGCGTCGAAAGCGGCCTGCGACCCGGCCCGGCGGAGCCACGCTGCTCCAGGCACGCCGAGCAGCGCCCGCTCGATCACGACGAGGCGCCCGTCGAGCTGCCCGCGACGAAGGAGCTCCGGGACGCCCGCGCGCTCGCCAAGCCCATGCGTAGCCGCTGTCTCGAGGGCCTCGGCCTCTTGGTGCAGGCCCTCCTCCGCTTCGATCGACCGCGCGACCTTCGACACCAGCACCGGCCGCGACCCGATGAGGGAGATGCCAACCACCTTGTTCAGCGCGTGTCGCCCAGGTGTCAACAGCACCGCCGTCGACGCGTCGGCACCGGGTGATCCTTCGGCACGCGCGGCCCACGGGATCGGTTGCGGTATCGGCAACGTCGCGCCGGGCGACACCCGTTGTGCGATCTCGATCGTCCTGCCGAGACCGAACCGTGCGCGGAGCTGCCACGCCAACCAGCGCAGTCGGGCGCGCGCGAAGACACCGCTGCCGGTCCCCGTCGCATGGGCGGCGAGCCATCGCATCGCACCGTCGTTGTCCATCGGGAGCCACACGCGGGGCATCGACTCCGGCCAGACCACCCACGTCGAGGCGGGGCGAAGCGCATCTGGCCACGTCTCCTTTCGTCCTCGACTCCCGATCGCCACGCACCATCCGCCCGGAGCCAGCACGTCCACGGCAGCCGCTCGTGCCGCTGCCGAGGATCCGTCCACCAGGACGAGGTCGCACCCTGCGCCTGGGCGCGCCTCGACGATCGCGTCGGCGACGTCGGCCAGGGACGATGGAGCCGGCCGACCGATCGTCGCAACCCGGGCGAACCGGATCTGGCCGATGAGGAAGCGCCAGTCCAGGTCGCGGAGACCCGGGTCGGCCGGGGAACTGGTTGGCCGCGCTGCGTCGGGTCGCCGACCTCCGGACTCGACGAGTCGACCGAACAACGCGGCGGTCTCGCCGACCATCCGCTCGGCGGTGAAGTCCGCGGCCCGCGTGGCTCCGGCGCGACCCATCGCCGCGCGCGTCGCGGGCTCGGCGACAAGTCGAGCGATCGCCGCGGCCACCGCGACCGCGTCGCGGGGACGAACGAGAAAGCCCGTCTCGCCGTCGACGACGACGTCGCGTGTGCCATCGACATCGGTGGCCACCACGGGAAGGCCCGCGGCCATCGCCTCGAGCACCGCGACCGGGAGGCCTTCGAACCGCGAGGTCAGGGCGAACAGCGTCGCCGAACGAAGGTACGGCCCGACATCGGATCGGAATCCGAGGAGCTCCACCCGGTCCGTGAGCCCGGCGCTGCGGATCGCGTCCTCGAGTGCCGGACGCTCGGAGCCTTCGCCGATGATCCGGAAGTGGACATCGGGCAGGAGCGCGGCCGCCTCGATGAGGGTGCGTAGATCCTTCTGGGGTCGGAGTTGCGCGACGGTCACGACGCTTGGCGCTTCGTCCATCGCGAGGTCGTGGCTCTCAGGCGGCGTGCGCCCCGTCAGCGTCGATGTGTCGATGCCGTTCTCGATGACGGTGATCCGTCCACGATCGATCCCCAAGCCGCGCCGGAGCCTCTCGGCCACCGAGCTCGAAACGGCGACGTACCCACGGACGAACGGGCGCAGAGCGCGATAGGCGACACGGACCCGCAGCGCCGGCTCGATGTACAGGTGTTCGGTGAGAACGAGCGGCCGGGACCTCGCCCACGCACCCAGGACCACCGACAGCGACGCAGCCGCCGGCCAACCCAGGTGGACGTCCACCAGATCGACGTCCAGCTCGCCGAGCACCGACCGGAGGCCGGCCAGTCCTCGCAGGCCACGCATCGACCGGATGGCGACCCGTGGAACGCCGGTCTCGTCGCACCGCGACGCCAGGGACTCGAGCGATGACCCGGCGAGGTGCACGATGATCGGCTGCCAGCCGTGCTCGACGAGCCCCCCTGCGAGCGATAGGGCGATCTGCTCGGCCCCTCCGAACGACGTCCCGGTCAGCACCAGGGCCACGCGTCGCGACAGCGGCCGAGCGTCCACCCCGTGGGGATCGCCGGTCGGTGCCGCCTTCGTCACGACGTCTCCGACGGCTCGAGCATCCGATAGGCGTCCTCGAGTCGGTCGGCGATCCGGTCCGAGGTGTACTCGCGTTCGAGCAATGCGCGGCCCGCGCGGCCGATCGCTTGGGCCGCCGAGCGGTCACTGAGCATGGCAAGGATCCCATCGGCGAACCCGTCTGCGTCGTCGGCGACGAGAAGATGCTCTCCGGACCGAACGTCGAGCCCCTCGCATCCGATCGTCGTGGACACCACCGGTCGAGCGAGGGCGAACGCCTCGATGATCTTGATCCGCGTCCCGCTACCGGCGCGGAGCGGCGCGACAGCGACGGCGGCGCTGGACAAATACGGGCGGATGTCTTGGACCCACCCGGTGATCTTGACTCGCGGGCCAGCCAGCGCAGCCACGGATGGCGGCACGCCCTTGCCGACGACGGTCAGGACGGCGTTCGGACGCTGTCGCCAGACCCTGGGCATGACGTCACGGACCAGGAAGTGGACCCCATCCGTGTTCGGCCGATAGCTGATGAGTCCGGTGAAGACGATGGAATCCGGGTCGGGTTCAGCATCGACCGCATGCAGGTACCCGATGTCAACGCCGTTCGGCACGATCGCGACCGTGCGGGCTCCATGGCGTGTCGCGATGTGACCTTCCCGCTCCGACGTCATCAGGCACAGGTCCGCCCGCTCCCAGGCCTCGTGCTCTTCGCGGCGGGCCTTGGCCAGATCGATCCGGCGGACCTGGCGGCGGATCGGCACGCGGTCCAGCGACAGAAGGCGCTCGCGGATCTCGTACCAGACGTTATGGGCGTCGAGGACGAGCTTCGCGCCGCCGGGATAGCGGTAGCTCCAGAACTCTGCAGCCTCGAGCTGAACGGCATCGAATCCTTCGCCGACCATCGTCTCGTCGATCGCTGCCTGGAACTCCGGCCGGTAGGTCGTCTGCCACCGATAGGAGTGCCCGGTCAGGAGCGACGAGACTTTCTGCGCAAGCGGCGGGAGGCGTCGGGTGCTACGGACGACCGTCCTGACGTCGATGCCCAGGTCCTCGTAGACGGGGCGCGCCTCGACGTCGCCCGGCGTCGCGTACGCGAGGATGGTGACCGCGTGCCGCCGGCTCAGGACGCGGACCAAGAGGTGGACCCGCAACGCAAACCCTTGCTCCGGCGGGAAAGGCAGATAGGGCGTGACGACGAGGATCCGCAGGTCGAGTCCCCCATTTCCATCGCTTGCGACAGCGCCGGTCCGCGGGTCGCCGGGTGTCATACCCGGTGTGCCGAGCCACGAGTCACCTCGACGCTCGGTGTCCACCGGTGACCTCCCGTGGGTGGCACGATGGCCGCGTGATGATGGGGCCATTGTCCATGGAACGACACCCGCCGACAGACCGCGGCGTGCGTGTCGGCACCGAGACCGCGGATCGGACGGCTTCCGACCGGTTGCGGGCGAGCGTGATCGTGCCGACGTGGCAACGGCGCACGTCGGTCGCTCGGTTGCTCGACGCGCTGGCACGTCAGACGATCGTGCCCGGCGAGTTCGAGGTGATCGTCATCGTCGACGGCTCGACCGATGGCACGCTCGAGCTCCTCGCCGACGAGTGGCCACCGCTCCAGCTGATCGTCCATCGACAGGACAACCGCGGGCGCGCGGCTGCATGCAACGCCGGTCTTGGCCTCGCCGGTGCGCCGATCGTCGCCCTCCTCGACGATGACATGGAGCCGGACGACGTCTGGCTTGCGGAGCATCTGGCGGCACACGCCGACGCACGGGATGTGGCCGTGATGGGGGCCGTCCCGACGGCCGAGCCGGCCGCTTCCGCCGCAGGTCGCTACATCCAACGCCGGTTCGACCGTCATCTTGCCCGGCTGGCTCGCCCGGGCACGGAGATCGGGTTCCGCGACGTCTTCACCGGCAACCTTTCGATCGAGCGGAAGGCGATCCTCGCGGTCGACGGCTTCGATGCGACCTTCACCGCCTACGGGAACGAGGACGGCGAGCTGGCGATCCGTCTCATGGAAGCGGGCACGCGCTTCTTGTACCGGTCGTCGGCATCAGCCCGGCAGCACCAGGACAAGGACCTCCCTGGCGCGTTCCGCGACGCTCGCGCGAAGGGTGCCACGGCGGTCGCGCTCGCCCGACTCCACCCGGCTACCGTCGCGGCGTTGCGGCTCGGGCGCCCGAGCTCGGGGCGACGCCGATGGGCGCGGCGCCTCGGTCTCCGGCTCGCCGACCGATGGCCGGCGTCGATGGGGCTGGGGATCCGGGTCGTGGCCGCGCTGGGGCGCATCGTCCCGCGCCGATGGGAGCACGTCCTCGATCCCTGCCACGACCTGATCCTCGACGTCGGGTACTGGCTTGGCGTGCGTGACTCCCTCAGGGTCGGCGACCACGAGCTCGCCGAGGCGATCAAGGACGCCCAGCGATGAAGGATCGAGCGACGGCCATCGGCCGGCGTGTCCTCCACCTCGTCGCGCCGAGGGCGCGTGATCGCCAACGACTGCGTCGCATGGTCCGGCCGGTCCGTTTCGGCTCGCTCGGCAACATCGAGCCTGTCAGCGATCGGTGGGGGCTCGATCGTGGGACCCCGATCGATCGCTACTACATCGAGGCGTTCCTCGCGCGTTGGTCGGACCGGATCCGGGGGCGCGTCCTGGAGGTCGGGGACTCGCGCTATGCCGATCGGTTCGGTGCGGACATCGACCGACTCGAGGTCCTCGATATCCGGACAGACAACCCTCGGGCGACGATCGTCGCTGATCTGGTCACGGCCGACGCCATCCCGGACGCGTCGTTCGACTGCCTGATCGTGACCCAGGTCCTTCAGTACGTTACCGACCCGAGCGCGGCGATCGTCCAGCTCCACCGGATGCTGGCGCCCGGCGGGACACTTCTTCTCACGCTGCCCGTCGTCAGCCGGACGGGCCGCCATGATCTCGGGCGTGACCTCTGGCGCTTCACGCCTGCCGCAGCCGAGCAGCTGTTGGCGAAGGTGTTCGATCCGACGCGCGTCGAAGTGAGCGGGCGCGGCAGCACGCTTGGGGGTATCGCGTTCCTCGCGGGAGTCGCGGCTGAGGACCTTCGCCCGGCCAAGCTCGACGTGCACGATCCGTTCGCGGCTGTCGTCGTAACCGCTCTCGCGACGCGAGCGGGCGACTAGGCTCAGACCCGGGCGCGCCCGACTCGACCGATCAGGGCTCGCCACACGTCCGCAAGGAGCTCCCGTTCCTGGCGCGCCGGTGTCATCAGGAGGTACGTCCCGCCATACACGGCGAGACCTGCGAGCCCGACCAGCGCGACCACGAGGAGCGATCGCGGCTCCAACACCAGCCGGAGCGCGACGAGGAGGACCAGTGCGGGGATCGCCGGCAGCGTTGTGGGGACGACGACCTCGCGGAACGCGCGGCTGCCGCCGATGCCGAGCACGGACAGGGCGTAGGGCATGACGAAGACGAGGCACTCGATGGTCGTCGGCACGAGCGTGCCGATGGCGACTCCCGCGATCCCCAGCGGCCCGATCAACGCGATGGAAAGCGCCAGGTTCGCGAGACCCGATCCGAGTGCGAGCCAGCCGAGGCGCTGATGTCGGCGCAGCCCTTGGAGGACGAACCCGGCCGGCCACATCGCCATGTCGATGCCGGAGGCCAGCGTCAGGATGACGACGATCGGTGCCGCCCACGCGTAGGTGGGCCCGACCCAGGCGGAAAGGAATGGTTCGGCCAGGACGGCGAGCCCCAGGCCGATCGGCACGAACAGGCCGATCGTCAATCGTGTACCGGTCAGGAACGCCTCCTGCAATCGGCGATGCTCGTTCGCCGCCTCGAGCGATGAGGCAAGCGGCAGGAGGACGGACGCGAATTGATCGGTGACGAGGCTGGCGACGCTGCTCACGCGCGCCGCGAGGGCGAACGGCGTGATCGCCGCGAGGGGCAGGAACGCCCCGATGACGATCTCGTTGCTCTCGGACTGCAGCCGGCCGCCGACCTCCAGCACGACGAGCGGCGCGCTGAACGAGGCGATCGAGCCGGCACTGCGCCGATCCGCGCCGCGGAAGCCGATCCGGAGGCGCGGCGCGACCCTGCGGACGCCGACGACACCGAGCCCGAACGTGATGAGCGTCACGGGCACGTTCGTCGCCGCCATCCCCACCACGCCGTACCCCAGTTCGATGACAAGGATGGTGCTCGCCGCCCCCAGGAGGCTGCCGACGATCCGAATAGCGGCGACGAGGTCGTACCGGCCGAGGCCCTTCAGGATCGCGCTCGACGTCGTCGCGGGGATCGCGATCGCGACGCCGAACGCGAGCAGCGCGATCACGCGTGTCGCGACCTCCCGCTCCGTTGGCGGGATGCCGAAGAGCGGAGGCAGGATCAGGCCAGCCACGACCCCCAGGCCGGCGATCACGATGCCCATGAGCACGTAGAGACGAAGGCTCGTGGCGATCAAGGCGTTCGTCTCAGACCATTCGTCGCGTTCACGATGCTCGGCGACGTACTTCGTCAAGGCGCCGGCTACACCCAGATCGAGCAGGCTCGCGTACCCGACGATCGCCCCTGCAAGCACCCAGAGGCCGTACATCGATGGGCCGAGGTGGCCGAGGATGTATGGCGTCATCACGAACGCGACGACGACGGCGATGCCGCGCGAGACGAGGTTGGCCGAGGCGCTCTTGGCGACCCAGCGTCGGATCGACCGTCCGGATGCTCTCGGGCGTTCCTCGGGCATCGGCTCGTCGGTCATCGCCAGCCCCGGACCGTCCACTCGAGGACGCCGCTGACAAGGCCGAAGACGTAGGCGAGGTCGGCTGCGCCGAGCCATCCTCGATGCTCGACGGCGATACGACGCAGGCCGCGCCGGCTCATCCGCGTGACATCCCGTTTGAACCGTGCGGTCATGGCCCGACGATCGACGCGCAGATGCTTCGCGTAGAACCCACCCTGACCACGACCATATCGAAAGCGCACACCGACGACGGATGGCGCCCGACGCCACGCCCGGTGGACGACCACCGCCTCGGGGGCGTAGGCGATCGTCCAGCCGGCTCGCAGTAGCCGATGACCCAGATCGTTGTCCTCGGCCGCGGGGAAGCGCGTGCCCGGACCCAGTCGCTCGTCGAACCCGCCGGCCTCCGCGAACTCGGATGCTCTGATCGCGGCGTTGCCCGTGAAGAGGACATCGCCGGTGGCGCTGCCGTACCGATATGTCGCCGGTTCGTCCGCGTCGACGATGGATGGCACGAACGCGCCCGGCGCCTCGGGCGCGCCTGGTCGAACCCGGCCGCTGACCGCACTGCGGTCACCTGCCTCGCTCACGGCGATCGCCATCCGCGGAAGCCAATCCGATGTGACCAACACGTCGTCGTCGATGAACGCCAGGTACGGGCGGGTGGCGAGCCTTGCGGCGGCGTTCCGGGCGACGCTGACCCCCCGGCCCGGCAGGTGCCGATAGACGATCCGTTGGTCGCGCTCGGCCGCGGCTCGAAGTCGTTCGTTCGCCTCGGCCGACTGGTCGACGATCACGACTTCGGCCGGCGCACGGTCACCGGCCAGCACGGCGTCGACGGCTTCCTCGAGGAGGCGAGCTCGACCCCGGGAGGCGATGAGCACGGAGAAATCGGCCGGATCGATCACGTCCGCCGGGCCCGACGGAACGGACGCCCATACCCGGTCGCGACCGCCAAGGCGAAATGGGCCAGACCGTCGGTGCCCCAGACCTCGGTCCGGTTGAGCTCGAAGCTCGCCGTCCCGGGCCAGACCGGTCCGTCACGGACGCCGCACGCCCCGAGATACCCGGCACGTTCGACGGCGAGGCGGGCATGCTCGTCGGCGGCGCCGTAGGGGTAGGCGAATGTGTGCATCGGCCGCCCGAGCTCTTCCTCGAGGACCGCCTTCGACTCGACGACCTCCGCTTCGAGGTCGACCGCATCCATCTCGATCAGACGGCGATGGCGCATGGAGTGGACGCCGATCTCGAAGACATCGTCGGCAGCGAATGCCGACGCCGGCGCGATCCGTCGCCCGGCGAGCTGGCCGACGTCGTCCCAGTCGTTCTGGTCGTGCGCGCCGGCAACGAGGTAGAGCGTCGCACGCAGCCGCGCCCGCCGAAGCACGGGCGCCGCCAGTTCGAGGTTGTCGGCGTAGCCGTCGTCGAACGTGACGGCGACGCAGCGGCGCGGAGGCGGCACGCCATCGCGGCGCCACTCGGCGAGCTGCGCGACGGTGACCACCCGGTAGCGCAGCAGCCTGAGCCAGCGGACTTGTCGTCGGAATCGGCGGATGGGGACGGTGTATCGGCTCGGAGCCTCCCCATCACCACCGATCGCGTGGTACATGAGGATCGTCACGCTGGTCGTGAGGGCGTTCCAGGTCGATCGATCCACCGTCCGTCGCACCCCGGTCCAGTACGCGAATGCGTGCACGAAGCGGAACCACGCGAGCCGTCGTCGTCGGCCGGCCAGCGTCCCGAGGCTCGCGAGCAGACCCGGCGGCACGCGAAGCCACAGCAGCATCCGCCGCAGAAGGAAAGGGCGGAGCCCGCCCTCGCCGAACGAACCTAACCGGAGCGCCGAGATGACGTCCGGGAACCGTCGCGCAAGCTCGACCGCGGCTGCTCCCTCGCGTTCGGCGTCCCGGAGAAGCGCCTGGCCCTCTTTCTCGTCGTCGTGATCGCCCACGGCGTCGGCGGCGTACACGATCGACAGCCTCCGTTTTGCCAGTCGCATAGCCAGCTCGACATCGAAGGACCTGGCAAGCGTCTCATCGAAGCCACCGGCGTCGACCGCCACCGCCGTCGGAACTGAGAGGTTCCCCGAGTAGCAGTCCGTGAACGATGCCGCGAGCTCGCCGCTCGCAAGCCGGTCCTGATGGGCGCGCCAGCGCTCTGCGAACGTCCGGGCGATCCAGTCCGAGCCGGGCGCGCCCCGTTGCTCGAGCCGTCCGATGACGATCGCCCCACCGGTGCGATCCTGCGCCTCACGGTGCGCGGCGATGAGCCCTGTGCCTGGCAGGATGTCATCGTCGAGGAAGAGGCAGATCGTCCCTCGCGCGAGGCGCAGGCCGTGATTGAGCGCGCTCGGCTGGCCGCCATTCGCCTGTGTGACCGCCCGGAGCTGATATGTCGGTCGATACGCAGCGAGGAACTCCGCCGTCCCGTCGGTCGATCCGTCGTCCACGACGATGACCTCGACGTCGGCGCCTGCCTCGCCGGCCAGCCGAAGCTCGAGTTCGGCCAACAGTCGCTCCAAGCGACGGCATCTCCCGAAGGTCGGGATGACGATGCTCAGTCCGATCCGCTCGGTCGGCGCCGGCGTGGATCTCGTCGCGTCGGTCACGATCCCTCAGTCTTGCCCAGATGTGTGGCCGGCCTCGAGCATGCCATCGTCGCGGGCCATCACTTCCGGCGGATTGTCGCCGAACCCTCCTCGCGCCGTTGCGCACAGGGCGCGGGCACGACCTGCCCAGACTGCAAGGCTTCGACCCGACTTGCATCGAGGCGTAGCCTCCTAGGGCGACCCGGCGTGAAGGCCCAGCGACGCCGGGGTGGCGAGGGACGCGCCCCGTGAAAGACATTGACGGTTCGAACGTCGAAGAACCGGATGTCGAAAGCACCGACGCCCCAGTGATCACGACCGACGTCGCGTCACGCGGTGTCGCTCGCGCATCTTCGACTGTCGCGGAGATCGTCGAGGAAGCGTTCGATGCGCATGCCCCGCACCTGAAGGCCTTCGCCCTTGCCGCCGTCCGCGACAACGACGCGGCCGACGATCTCGTCCAGGAGACGTTCCTCCAATTCGTGCGTCACGTGCGCGCGGAAGGCGTGCCCGACAACATCGGTGGGTGGCTCCACCGCGTCTGTGCGAATCTCGTGATCAGCCGCGGTCGGCGGGAGACCGTCGCGACCCGTAAGAAGGCCCTGCTCGTCGACCGTTCCGTCGGGGCATCGCCGGAGGAGTACGCGATCCGCACGGATGAAGGTCTGCGACTCCGCAACGCCCTCGCAGAGCTCCCGACAGACGCTCGGACGGCACTGCTGATGGCCGCGTCCGGATTCTCGGCGTCGGAGATCGGGGATGCCATCGGGCGATCGGCCAACGCCACGTCGACCTACATCTGCCGCGCCCGTGTACGGCTTCGCGAACTGCTCTCGCCCGGCGGGGAGTCGACGTGATGAACGACCACGAGACCTTCCTGCTGCTCGCCGCGAAGCGCCTTGATCAAGCGCTCACGTCCGAGGAGGAGACCCTGCTCGAGGCGCACCTGGCGTCGTGCCCGAGCTGTCGCGCGATCGCGGCGGGGATGCGTCGTGACGACCTGCGACTCCGGGCATCGCTCACACCGGTCCCCGTGCCGCGGCGTGTCCGGGACCGTGTCCTCGCCGAGGCGTCGGGTCGTCGGGTCGTCGGCCTCCGGACCGCGCTCCTGTTGGCCGCGGCACTCGCTCTCGGTCTCATCGGTGCTCCGCTGATCGCCGGTGGTCTACGCGAATCGCCTGCAGCGAGCGAGCCGTCCGCGTCGATCGCGGTCGTCAGCCCCACGCCGTCGACCTCCCCATCGACATCGATCGCACCATCGATCTCAGGGTCGGGACAGCTGCCGCCGTCGCTCGAGCCCTCTCCCGCCCCCGTGCCGGCCGGGTCCGGTGCGCTCGCCAACGCCAACTACCGATACGACGCAAGGACGGATTCGCTGGCTGCGCGGCTTCAGGACGGGAAGCCCCTCGGCGAATGGTGGCGACAGACGCCCGTCAACGGCAAGGTGCAGTCGTACGGAGGTCCCATCACCTGCTTCGTCATCGACGGCAAGGACGCTTGGCTGGCTGGACCGGCGACGACAGCCACCGACGGTCGCCCCGACCTGGCGATCTTTTTCTGGCTTCACGACGGGGGCCGGGACGGTGAAGGCGACCAGGCGCTTGGCTATCTCAGCAATCCCGGGCAGTCTCTGACGACCATGCAGACCTGGTGTGAGACGAAGTACACCGGCGTCCCGCGCAATGACCTTGCGTCCGGCGACGTCCTCGTGGAGGACGCCGCCTCATGAACCCGCTTGGCCGACGAGGGCCCCGGCGTACCTGTCGGACACCGGGGCCCGGTCCACGCTAGCGAGAGTCGCGGTGCGAGTGGTCACCGATAGACTGTTGCCCATGGCGACCCTCGATCCGAAGAAGCTGGCCACGGCGACGATGACGTCGGCCGACGAGTCCACGCAGCCCGTGTCTACCGACGAAGCCGCCGACCTCGCGAACGGGCTCGATGGCGCCTGGCGGATCGACGGCACACGTCTAACGCGCGAATTCCGCTTCCCGACGTTCGCCGCGGCGTTCGGGCTGGCCACGCGCATCGCCCTGCTCGCCGAGGCGCAAGGTCATCATCCCGCGATGGAACTGTCCTGGGGTCGGCTGGTGGTCTCGTGGACGACCGACGCGATCGGCGCCCTCAGCGCCAACGACTTCATCATGGCGGCCAAGGTCGATCGCCTCGTCGGCCGAGGCCTCAGCCTCAAGGACACCTGACCCCGACGCAGATCGGTGGCGAGGCCGGCGTAGTCGCCTTTGCGACCATCACCAGAGGCTGGACGCGGCCGGTGCCGGTGCCTCGCAGACTCGCGCGACGACCTCGCTGAGTGGAGCGATGGCCACCCCCACGACGCTGTCGGCCGCTCCGTAGTACACCAAGAGTCGATCGTTAGGCTCGTCCGTGGTCCAGCCGGTCGGGAACACCACGCGCCCGACGTCCCCGGTGACCTCGTAGGGCGCGGCAGGACCAAGCACCCACTCGTCCGTCCGATGCAGGACTCGCCTCGGATCGTCAAGATCCAGCAACGCGAGTCCAGCTCGGTAGATGGGACCGTCAGCGGTCGAATGGACACCGTGGTACATGACGAGCCACCCCTCGCGAGTCTCCAGAGGAGGTGGACCGAGGCCGATCTTTCCTGCGTCCCACCAGGCGCCATCGCGCGCCTCGAGCAGAAGCGTGTGGTCCCCCCAATGGCGTAGGTCGGGCGAGAACGACAACCACATGTGGGCTCCGCCACGCAGCGGCGATGGTCGGTGGATCATCGCCCAGCGACCGCCGAAGCGACGCGGGAACAACGCGGCGTCCTTGTCCTCAGGCGGCATGGCCGGTCCGAGCCGACGGACTTCGGTGAAGTCCTTGCTCATCGCCAACGAGACGAGTGGTCCGCGGCGGCTGTATGCCGTGTAGGCGATCGACCATTCCTCGCGCTCGGCGAGCCAGGTCAGCCGCGGGTCCTCGCAGCCCCAGATCTCCTCCGGATAGTGGTCCACTTCTGACCTCAACAGCGGTTCCGGATCGAACCGCCAATCGGACACGCCGTCTCGGCTCCGCGCCACGTGGAGTTGCGAGATGCCCCGCAGGTCCTCGATCCGCGCCAGCAGGATCGTCTCGTCCCCGATCCGCGCGGCGCCTGGATTGAAGACCGCGTTCACCGCGTACGGGACGTCCCCGGCAGCGAGGATGGGATTCGTCGCCGCCCGCTGGAACAGATCGCTTGGCTGGGTCGTCACCCGACGGAGGTCTGCACGAGCGTCGTGTCTAACGCGCGACTCGAAGGCTCACCAGGGCGTATCGCCCGTACGCGCTCGAGCGCCATCAGCCACATCAGCGTCGATTCCGCTCCCTGGTTCGCATTGATGCCGTCGGCGGTCAGGCCGTCGTGACTCGCGCCCCGATCTGGCTCGGCGACATCGATGCCGAGGTCATTGCCGCCCAGGAACCAAGCGTAGGCTCGCTCCATCACGTTCCGGTATGCGACGGCGCCCGTTGCCGTGAACGCGGTTTCCGCTGCGAGCAGAGTGGCGGTCGCCTCGATCGGTTGCTGATCGAACTGACTCTTGTCCCCGTCCATCGCCCACCATCCGTTACCGATCGGAGAGAAGTGGCCGGCTGGAGCCGTCTGTGCTTCGACGAGCCAGTCCAACGTCCGGACGCCGATCCCGACCATCGAAGCCGTACCGAACCAACTGCCTGCCGCGATCAAGGCACGAGGCAGTAGCGCGTTTTCGTACGTGACCCGCGTTTCTGGCCATGGCCAGGTTGGGGTCACGGCTCGCTCGAACCTGGCTGTCAAGCGCCTCGCCAGATCGTCGTACGCGGCCACGGTCGCTTGGCTCGACTCGATCCGCACCGCGGCATCCAGAGCGAGCATCACCGACGCCCGGGCACGCAGGGCGCGGACGCCCTTGGCCATGGGCAGAGCCTGGGCGAACAGGACCCGCGCGCGCTGCGCCATCCCGTCGTCGGGTGCCGCCATCGCGTCCCCGAGGGCCAGCATCGCACGAGCCTGCGAGTCTTCTGACGCCACTCCCGCTCGCCACGCACCATCAGCGTTGCGAAAGTTCCGAAAACGTCCGGGGGTCTTGTCGAACGCCTCCTCGAGGAAGCGGAGGTTTCGCCACGCGCTCTCGGCGACGGGCTCCCAACCGATCTCTCGCTGATGGAGCAGATCGACCTGCAGGGCGCGGGCGACGTCGTCGGTGCAATAGCCATGGAGGGGGTCGGGGCGAGGCCCACTGGCATGCTGCATGATGCCGATCTCGTCGCTCATCGCCTGGATGTGGCTCCGCACCACCGGATGGAGCGGCGCCAGCTCAGGCACTGACGGCCGCCGGCACAGCGGTGTTCGACGTGGTCGAATCCCTGGCCACACGCTCGAACAGCTGTCGATACCGCGCACCGACCGCCGACCAGACCATCTGCCGGCTGTAGGCATAGGCTCGCCGGCCGAGTGAGAGCCGCAACGCGGCGTCACCCAACACGGCATCCAGGGCATTCGCCAGAGCCACTGGCGAGTCTGGCGGGACCAGGATGCCCCGTCCGTCATCCAGCACCTCGGACGCGTACGTATACGGCGTGGAGACGATCGCCCGTCCGGCGCCCATCGCATACGACAGCGTTCCTGACACGATCTGATCGAGTCTCGGGTAAGGGGTCACGAACACGTCGGCTGATCCCAGCCACTGTGTCAGCTCCACTCGTCCAAGGAAGCGATCCACGAACCGGACGTGATCGGCCATCCCGAGGCGCTCGACCTTGGCCTTCAGACGGTCGCGATACGCCTCGCCCTCGCTCCGGAGAAGGTCGGGGTGTGTGGCTCCGACGACGACGTAGCACGCCTGCGGATGATTCGCGACGACCGCGGGAAGCGCGTCCAGGACCAGCTCGTAGCCTTTTCCTGGACCGAGCAACCCGAAGCTCAGGATGACATCGCGACCGGCGAGGCCAAGACGGGCCTTCATGTCCTCGGAGTCGGCGAGCGGGAGATCCGGGACACCGTGCGGGATGACCTCTACGCGACGATCGTCCACGTCGTAGACGCTCGCCAAGAGCGTCGCCGCCGAGTCGGACATCACCACGGTGGCCTCACTACGCGCGATCAGCTCCGTCAGGACGGCGCGTTGCCCGAACGACGGTTCCCTGAGGATCGTGTGGAGGGTGGTCACGGCTGGCACTTCCAGGGACCGGACGAAGTCGATGACGCTGTCACCGTCGGGGCCGCCCCAGATGCCGTACTCGTGCTGGATGGACACGACGTCGACGCAGCGAGTCAGCGCATCTCCGACGATCGCATAGTCGTCGCTCTCGTCGCGACGGATGCGATGGTGGACCTCGATCGGGTAACTGGATGACTGTTCGGCCGGGTGGAGCGCGACGATCTCGCGACTGCCCGTGGCCCGAACGAGGTCCTCGGTGAAAGTCGCGATCCCGCAGCGGCGGGGCGCGTAGGTCGAAACGAATGCTGTCCGTACGATGACGGACCTCCTCTCACGACCGGTGCGTTGTCGGCCCGGTCCGGGCCGCGAACATGTCGGGATCCGACGGCGACCACGCTCGCTCGGGTCCCCGGGATATAGACACCGGTCTCGCCGCGGCCTGCCGGTGGGGCAGCCGCTGGCATCGGTCAGGCGGATCGCACCTGTGCGGCGCGCGGGCCCTTGGGGCTGTTTTCGATCTCGAAAGCGACCTTCTCGCCGCCGACGAGGCGGTCGAAGTCGATCGACGGATCGAGGCTGCCGCGGTGGAAGAAGTATTCCTTCGCGTCCTCGGCGCTGATGAAGCCGAAGCCGCGATCAGCGACGACCTTCTTGATGGTACCGGTGGTCATGAAACCCCCATCACTTCCCGAACTCGGACGGCAATTCGCACGGCCCGTCCGAGAAGGGGCGACCACGCGGAGCATCGCCACGGAGGCGTGACGAGCGTCTATGGTAGCACGGACGTTCGACCCGACGACCTCCTCCCCTTGCCATCAGCGGGGGTCGTTCGGAGCTCAGGGACGGGAGAGCGCCTCGAGCAGCCGATCGATGAATGGGTGCTGCGTGTCCTTCAGGTGCGGTCGCGCATCGTCCGGCGAGAACCACTCGACGCGGTCGATCTCGGGGACGGTGATATAGCGGCCCGACCCGGGCGGCCACTGGAACGGGAAGGTGTTGCTCTGCGCCGTGGCCGGGTCCAGGTCGCCCTCGAGCGCCCACGCGACCACGACCTTGCCGCCCTTCTGGGTGATCTCGCCGAGCTCGATCGAGGCGCCGTCCGGGGCCGGATGGCCGGTCTCCTCCTCGAACTCGCGCCGCGCGACGTCCCAGGGATCCTCACCATCCTCGATCTCACCCTTCGGGATCGACCAGGCGCCCGCGTCGCGCTTCGCCCAGACGGGCCCACCGGGATGGGCGATGAGGATCTCGATGCCGCCATTCCCCGGGCGGTACAGCAGGATGCCGGCGCTCCGCCGAGACCGCTTCGCCACGACGGCGACTAGGCCTGATTGTCGATCTGGGCGCGCTGCAATCGACCGCTGAAGTCGACATAGATCGACTTCCACTCGGTGTACGTATCGAGCGCGATGTTGCCGGCCTCGCGGTGGCCGTTGCCCGTCTCCTTCCAGCCGCCGAACGGCAGATGGACCTCGGCGCCGGTCGTGCCGGCGTTCACGTAGACGATGCCTGTCTCGAAGTCGCGCATCGCCCGGAACGCGGTGTTCACGTCGCTCGTGAAGATGCTCGACGAGAGTCCGTACCGAGTCTGGTTGAGGGCCATGATCGCCTCGCCGTAGTCGGCGACAGGGATGATCGACAAGACCGGCCCGAAGATCTCCTCCTGGCCGATGCGATCCATCGGCCTGACGCCGGTGAAGATCGTCGGCTCGAAGAAGTGGCCGTTCCCGAGCTCCCCGTCGGTCGCGCGCGAGCCGCCCGTCACGAGCTCGCCTTCCGAGCGGCCGATGTCGATATAGGACGCGACCTTGTCCACCGCCGGCGCGTTGACGAGCGGCCCGACGTCCGTCGCGGGATCGAGACCGTTCCCGAGCCGGAGCGTCCTCGCCCGGGACTCGAGCCGCTCGACCAGCTGGTCGACCACGGACCGTTCGACGATCACCCGCGACGCGGCCGTACAGCGCTGCCCGGTCGTGCCGAACGCGCTCCACAGGATCCCGTCCGTGGCGAGGTCGAGATCGGCATCGGCCAGGACGACGACGCCGTTCTTGCCCCCGAGCTCGAGCGACAGCCGCTTGAGCCGCTGGCCGGCGCGCACGGAGATCGATCTGCCCGTCTCGGACGAGCCCGTGAACGAGATGACCGCGATGTCCGGGTTCTCGACGATCGCATCGCCGACCTCACCGCCGGTCCCGGTGACGAGGTTGACGGCGCCAGCCGGTACGCCGGCCTCGGCCAGCAGCTCGACGAGCAGCGTCGCGCAGTGCGGCGTGTCGCTCGACGGCTTGAAGATCACGATGTTGCCGGTGACCAGCGCCGGCATCATCTTCCAGCACGGGATCGCCATCGGGAAGTTCCAGGGCGTGATGATCCCGGCCACGCCGATCGGCTGTCGGACGCTCATCGCCCACTTGTCGGGCAGCTCGGACGGGACCGTCTCGCCGTGCATCCGCCGGCCCTCGCCGGCCATGAGGAAGGCGATGTCGATGCCTTCCTGGACGTCGCCACGCGCCTCCGCGATGACCTTGCCCATCTCGCGCGTCATCGCTTGCGCGAGTCGCTCCTTGTGCTCCGCCATGAGCTGCCCGAAGCGGTACAGGATCTCGCCTCTCTTCGGGGCGGGCGTGCGCTGCCACATCGGCCGCGCCGCCCATGCGGCACTGACCGCCATGGCCACGTCGGCCTTCGTGCCCTTCTGGAATCGCCCGATGACGTCGCGCCGGTCAGCCGGATTCCGGCTCTCGAACGTCTCGCCGCTGGTCGAATCGCACCATTCGCCGGCGATGTAGTGATGGAACGTCGGGATGTCGGCCGGCGCCGCGTCCGGGGCCAGGGGTGCGCTCAGCTCGGTCATGTGGTCGAGTGTACGGCGACCGGCACGCCCCTCGCCAAGGTCAGACCCGTTCGACCGCCATCGCCACGGAGCCGCCACCGCCCAGGCACAGCGTCGCCAGACCGTAGCGTCCCTCGCGGCGGTCGAGCTCGTGGAGGAGCGTCGCCATGATCCGCGCGCCGCTCGCTCCGATCGGGTGGCCCAGCGCGATCGCCCCGCCGTTGACGTTGACCTTGTCCCAATCGAAGCCCAGCTCCCGTCCGTCGGCCAGCGTCTGCGCGGCGAACGCCTCGTTGATCTCGATGAGATCGAACGCCTCGAGGGGGAGCTCGATGCGGTCGAGCAGGCGCTTCACGCCCTCGACCGGGGCGAGGAACAGCCACTTGGGAGCCACCTCCGCCTGGGCGTAGCCCACGATCCGTGCCAGGGGCTTGAGGCCGAGCCGATCCACGGCCCGCTCGCTGGCGACGACCGTCGCCGCGGCCCCGTCGGTGATGCCCGGCGCGTTCCCGGCGGTCACGGTGCCTTCGGTGGCATCGCCGCGGTCGACGCCGTCGGGCAGAGCGAAGACGGGCCGCAGCTTGGCGAGTGCCTCCGGGCTCGTTTCGCGGCGTGGGTTCTCATCGGTTTCGACGACGGTCTCGCGACCCTTCGCGTCGGTGATCGTCACCGGCGCCATCTCGGCGTCGAAGCGACCGGCATCGATCGCCGCGATCGCCTTCTGGTGGCTGGCGAGCGCGAACGCGTCCTGGTCGGCGCGGCTGACCTTGTCCTTGATCGCGACACGCTCGGCGTGGGTGCCCATGTGGCAGTCCTCGATGGAGCACCAGAGCCCATCGGAGACGGTGGAGTCGATCAGCTTGGCGTCGCCGAGGCGGAGCCCGAACCGCGCACCTGGAAGGAGGTATGGGGCGCCGTTCATCGACTCCATGCCACCGGCGACGACGACTTCGGCGTCACCCGCCTTGATCTCCGCGGCCGCGAGCATGATCGCCTTCAGACCCGAGCCACAGACCCGGTTGATCGTGGTCGCGCTCGTCCCGTCGGGCAGGCCGGCCTTGAGCAATGCCTGACGCGCCGGGGCCTGGCCAGAGCCGGCCTGGAGGACCTGGCCCATGAGCACGTCGTCGATCTGCGCCGTGCCCGGATCGAGGCCCGCGCGCTCGACGGCCGCCCTGATCGCGACACCGCCGAGCGTGGTCGCCGGCACGGCGCTGAGCGCCCCGCCGAACTTGCCGATCGGCGTGCGCGCGGCGCTCACGATGAAGGTCTGGCCGTTCGCCTGATGCATGGCCCGAGTCTACGCCGCTAGCCGCCTTCGGCCCGCTTCAGCACCTCGCCCGCGACGATCTCGCGGTGGATCTGGTTCGTGCCTTCGTAGATCTGGGCGCCCTTGGCGTCGCGCATCAGACGCTCGATCCCGGTCTCTCGCGAGTAGCCGCTGGACCCGAACAGCTGCACGGCCTCCGTCGCGACGCGCATCGCCGTATCCGACGCGGTCCACTTGGCGAGCGAGGACACCTCGGCGAGGTTCTCGCCGCGATCCTTGGCCGCGGCAGCCTCCCGGGTCAGTGCTCGCGCCGCCGCCACGTCGCGGGCCATCTCCGCGAGCATGAACCGCAACCCCTGCTGGTCCGCCAGTGGGGCACCGAACGCCTTGCGCTCCCCGAGGTAGCGAGCGGCAGCCTCGAGCCCGGAGCGCGCCAGACCCACGCACGCCGCGGCGATCGAGATCCGGCCCTCGCCAAGCGCCGATAGCGCGATGCGGTAGCCCTCCCCCTCCTCGCCGAGGCGGTTCTCCTCGGGCACCTCGCAGCCCTCGAACACCAGCTCCGCGGCCGGGCAGGAACGGATGCCCATCTTCTTCTCGTGAGCACCGAACCGGAAGCCGGGCATCCCCTTCTCCACGAGGAACGCGGTGATGCCCTTCGAGCCCGCCTCCGGATCGACCGTGGCGAACACGAGATACCGATCCGCCTCCGGCGCATTCGAGATCCAGATCTTCGTGCCGCTCAAACGGTAGGAGCCGCCGTCGCCGGCCCGCTCGGCGCGCGTCCGGATCGCCGCCGCATCCGATCCCGCGTGCGGCTCCGTGAGCGCGAACGCGCCGAGTGCTTCCCCGGAGAGCATCTGCGGCAGCCAGCGTGACTTCTGCTCGTCACTCCCCCACGTCACGATCGGGTACTGCGACAGGATGTGGACGGACAGCGACACGGCCATCGCCATGTCGGCGGCGCCCATCTCCTCCATGACGAGGGTCCATGCGAGGTACGAGAAGCCGGCGCCACCCACCTCCGTCGCAAATGGGGCTGCGGTGAGCCCCAGGTCGCCCATCGCGCTGAACAGCCGTCGGTCGTAGCGTTCGGCCTCGTCGCGCTCGATCGCGCTCGGCGCCACCTCGCGCTGGGCGAAATCCCGCGCCGTCGCCTGGAGCAGCCGCTCCTCATCGCCGAGCGCCGGCGTGGGCGCCGTCGCGACCATCAGCCTCGCTCCCGCGGATACGTGTAAAAGCCTTGGCCGGTCTTCTGCCCGAGATGGCCGGCATCGACGAGGTCCTTCAACACCTGCGGGGGTCGCATGTGCTCCAGGCCGAGCCCGTCCTCGAGCACGCGCATGATCCCGAGGATCACGTCGAGGCCGATGAAGTCGGCGAGCTCGAGTGGGCCCATCGGGTGGTTCAGCCCGATGCGGGCGCCGGCATCGATGTCGTCAGCCGTCCCGACGCCCTGCTCGAAGGCGCGCATCGCCTCGGCGAGGAATGGCATCAGGATGCGGTTGACGATGAACCCGGGCCGATCGGCCGACTCGATGACCTGCTTGCCGAGCTCGCCCGACAGGGCGCGGATCGACTCGACCGTCTCGTCCGACGTGTCCCCGGACCGGATGAGCTCGACGAGTGGCATCACGGGCACTGGGCTGAAGAAGTGCATCCCCACGAACCGCGACCGCCGATCCGCCGACACCGCCTCGGCGAGGCGTCGGATCGCGATCGAGCTCGTATTCGAGGCGAAGAGGGCCGCCGGCTGGGCGACCGCGTCGAGCTCCCGCCATAGCCCGGTCTTGACGCGGAGGTCCTCAAAGACGGCTTCGACCACGAGGTCGGCGTCGGCAGCCGCGGCCGCGTCGGCCGTCGGCGTGATCCGGCCGAGTGTCACGTCCCGCTCGGCGGCTTCCAGCCGTCCCTTCGTCACCGACCGCTCGAGGTTGCCGGCGATCCGGTCACGGCCGGCCTCGGCCCGGGCGAGCTCCGGCTCATAGAGCGTGACCTGCTTGCCGATCGCGGCGTGGACCTGGGCGATGCCATGCCCCATCAACCCAGCCCCCGCGACGAAGATGCGGTCAATGGTCACCGGTCGAGTGTACGGCGCGCGCTCGGCCCCTCTTCGCCCCCTCCGCAAACGGCGCCGGCCGGGTCCTGAGCCTTATGTCGCTGAGTGAGTCACGCGACCTGGGTTGGATCGCGCGGTCCAACCCAGCAACAACACGAAGCCGGCCGCGGACGCGGCCGCCCCGACCAGGAAGACGCCGGCGAAGCCGATGCCTGCCGCGACCACGCCGAGGATCGCGGGCGCGACCCCGAAGGCCAGATCGAGGAACGCACTGGCGGTTCCCACGACCGAGCCTCGCTCCATCTCGGACACCCGGGACACGGCCAGCGTGAGCAGCCCGGGCATGAGGAACGCGACGCCCAGCCCGAACGCCACGGTGCCGACCAGGACGCCCACCGGCGTCTGCACCAGGCCGAGGATCGTCAGACCGACTGCCCCGACCGCCAGTGCTCCCCCGGAGACGCGTGTCGGGCCGATCTGGTCGGGCAGCTTCGCGAAGACGATCCGAAGCACGATGACGAGCACCGCATAGATCGCGAGGGGCAGGCTCGCACCATCCATGCCGACCGATGCGGCATGCAGCGGCAGGAATGCCAGGAAGCCCGCCATCCCGGTGGTGCCCGCGAGGATCAGGATGCCCGGGAAGATCGCGGCCGGATGGATCAGCCGCGAGCGTCTCGGCTCTTCGCCGCGTTTGAGGATCGTCGGTGAGGTCTCCGGGACGAACCACGCCAGCACGACCGCGATCGCGGTGAGCCCGAGCGCCACGATCCAGACGGCCATGAACCCCGCCGAGTGCTGGAGCTGTTCCCCGATCGCCGGCCCGATCCCGAGACCGACGTACAGCGACAGGGAGAGGAAGTTCAGCGCCTCGCCGCGCCGCGTATCCGGCGAAAGGTCGGCACCTGCGGCGAACACCGCGACGAAGAAGAACGCCTCGGCGATCCCGAGCAGAGCTCGCGCGACGACGAAGAGCGTGAGGGTCGTCACGAAGAGGTGCACGACGAGAGCCCCGCACGACATCAGCGCACCCGCGACGATCAGCGGCCGCCGGCCGAATCGATCGGACGCCCACCCGACGATGGGCCGAAGCGCCAGGGCACCGACAGCGAAGGCGCCATACGCGATCCCTGCCCCGATCTCATCCGACCCGAGCGGACCGATCGTGAACGGCGCGACCACGGGCAGGACGACGCCACCGGCCACGAAGAACACGAGCGATGTCAGGCCCAGGATGACGAAGGCCGGGGTAAGCAGCCGCGGCTCGGGTGCCTCTTCGGTCGAGCTCGTCATCGCGCCTCCGCCACGGCCTCCAGCAACCGGTCGGCAGCGGCGAAGGGATCGAGCCGGTGCTCTGCGACGTCGTCGACGAGGGAGTCGGCCAGCGGTGCCAAAGACGGCTCACGCAGCCGATCCGCAAGCCGCTCCGCGAGGACGCCTCGGATCTGGGCGAGCGCCCGTGCGCGACGGGCATCGCTGGTCAAGCTGTCGCGCGCGGTCGCGCGATGGCGGTCCAACGCGGCGAGCAGCTCCGGGACGCCCTCTCCGGACGTCGCCGTCGTGACCAGCACCTCGGGTCGCTTGGGGGCGGGTCGATCTGCGGGCATGTCGCCGCGGGCCACCGTCGGGACGAGCATCGCCCGAAGCTGCGCAGCCGTCCGCAGCGCGCCCGGCTTGTCGCCCTTGTTCACGACGACCAGGTCCGCCACCTCGAGCAGGCCGGCCTTGATCGCCTGGACCTCGTCGCCCATCTCGGGCGCCTCGAGAACGACCGTCGTGTCGGCCGCGGCGGCGACCTCGACCTCGCTCTGTCCGGTGCCGACCGTCTCGATCAGCACGAGGTCGAAACCGGACGCGTCAAGAACGGCAGCTGCCGCGGTCGTCGTGGACGCGAGGCCACCGGCGTGGCCGCGCGAGGCCATCGACCGGATGAAGACGTCGCGGTCGTCGGCGTACGACTGCATCCGGACGCGATCGCCGAGGAGGGCGCCACCGGTGATCGGCGACGACGGGTCGACCGCGACGACGGCGACGGCCCGGCCGGCCTCGCGCGCGGCGGCGATCAAGGCCGCCACGAGCGTCGACTTGCCGGAGCCGGGTGGGCCCGTGATGCCGACCAGATGGGCGGCGCCGGCCTTCGGATACAGCCGACGCAGCGCGGTCTCGGCCACGGACGTGCGGTTCTCGACGGCGGTCAGGAGTCGCGCGAGGGCGCGCCGATCGCCGGCCACCGCGGCATCGGCAAGTGCGTCGGCTCCGTCCGCGGCGCGGGGAGTCGGGGACTCCCCCACCCTAGTCGCGCGGTCGCGCGTTGGCGCGCAGGAAGTCCGCGACCGAGGCGATCGTCGTACCCGGCCCGAAGACCGCGGCGACCCCGGCGTCCCGGAGCGGCTTGACGTCGTCGTCCGGGATGATCCCGCCGACGGTGACCAGGACGTCGTCGAGGCCGTTCTCTTTGAGCAGCTTCGTGATGCGCGGGACCAGCGTCATGTGCGCGCCGGACAGGATCGATAGCCCGACGACGTCGACGTCCTCCTGGAGGGCGGCCGTGGCGACCATCTCCGGCGTCTGGCGCAGGCCGGTGTAGACGACCTCGAAGCCCTCATCGCGCAGGCCGCGCGCGAGGACCTTCGCGCCGCGGTCGTGCCCGTCGAGGCCGGGCTTGGCGATGAGGACCTTGATGGGCCGGTCGGGCATGCCGGGATTGTAGGCACCCCGCCGACGTCGGACAGCCCGAGGCGGCCCACCAAGGTGGACCGCCTCGAGTCATGCCCCCGATGTCTGCGGAGTCAGGCCACGGCGCGGTTGAACGAGCGAGCCCCGAACCAGACCGCGAACACCGCGACCAGCGAGGTGATCACGACTCCGATCAGGATCTCCGGGTTGCCCCAATCCCCGTTGAGCAGCGCCCGGGCTGCGTCGACCGCGTGAGTCAGCGGGTTGATGTTGCTGAGGAACTCGAGCCACGCCGGCGCGAGGGCCATCGGCAGCAGGATCCCGGACAGGAGCAGGGCAGGCAACGCGATGCCGTTGATGACCGGGGCGAACGCATCCTCGCTCTTGAGGATCAGCGCACCGGCGTACGACAGCGGCGCGACGGCCAGTCCGAGCAGCACCAGGAGGCCGAGCACGGCCACCCAGCTGGCGGGATCGATCTGGAGCCCGAACGGGATGGCGAGCAGGATCATGATCGTCGCCTGGGTCATCAGGATCACGACGTCCCGGAGCGATCGCCCGAGCAGCATGGCCGCACGGCTCATCGGCGTGACGCGCATCCGCTCGACCACGCCGTAGCGCAGTTCGGCGATGAGGCCGAAGCCGCCGAATGCCGTGCCGAATACCGCGATCTGGACGATCAGGCCGGGGACGAACCAGTTGAACGCGTTGGTGCCGGTGCCGGCCGCCTGGGTCGCCCCTTCGAGCAGCGGGCCGAACAGCACGAGATAGAGGACCGGCTGCATCAGGCCGAAGATGACCCACACGGGCTGGCGGAGGGTCAGGATCAGCGACCGGCGGAAGATGAGCCAGGTATCGCGCGCGAGCTTCATTCGAATGGTCCCTTTCGAGCTAGTGGGCTTCAGGCCGCGGCGTCGTCGCGCAGCGAGCGACCGGTCTGGCGGAGGAAGACGTCGTCGAGACTGGGTCGATGGAGGGCGATCGATGCCGCCTCGAGACCCGCGCCGTCGAGCACGCGGAGGAGTTGCGGGACGGCGGTCTCGCCGCGATCGACGTATAGCCGCACGACACCGTCCTCGGTGCTGGCCTCGCGGACGAACGGTTGCATCCGGACTGTCTTTAGGACGGTCTCGGTGGCGCCGTTCACGCCGAGCGTGATGACGTCGCCGGCCACCTGGCGCTTCAGTTCGTCGGCCGTGCCTTCGGCCACGATCCGGCCGTGGTCGATGATCGCCAGACGGTCGGCGAGCGCGTCCGCCTCTTCGAGATAGTGGGTCGTCAGGAAGACGGTCGTGCCGTTCCCTCGCAGAGCGCGGATCTCATCCCACATGCGTGCGCGCGCCTGCGGATCGAGCCCTGTCGTGGGCTCGTCGAGGAACAGCACCGCGGGTCGGTGGACGATCCCGAGACCGACATCGAGCCGGCGCTTCATGCCGCCCGAGTAGGTCGCGATCTTGCGATCGGCGGCGTCCTCGAGCTCGAGGGCCGCGAGCACGTCCTGCGCGCGCGCCTGGGCCGTCGTCTTGTCCATGCCGTACAGGCGCCCCTGCAGGACGAGCTCACCGCGACCGGTCTCGGTCGGGTCGGTCGAGCCGCCCTGGGGCACGTAGCCGATGCGCTCCCGCACCTGCTGCGGCTCCTTGCGCAGGTCGGCGCCGGCGACGGTCGCCTCACCCGACGTTGGCGTCAGCAGCGTCGCGAGCATGCGCAGCGTCGTCGTCTTGCCAGCGCCGTTCGGGCCGAGGAAACCGAAGATCTCGCCTGCGCCGACCGTCAGGTCGACGCCGCGGACTGCTTCGATATCGCCCTTGCGCGAGGTGAACGTACGCCGGAGATCCTTCGTCAGGATCATCCGGTCTGTCGGGTTCGAGGTCGCCATGGCGCTCTCCTGTGGACTATGCTGCCTGCAGCGTCACTTGCGCCGTTCAGCATCTTCGGGCATTATCTGCACGGTGCAGATAGTTACCCACCAAGGAGATGTTGTCAACCATGAAGCGTGATTCGATCGATTCGGTCATCCGCTCGCTGCGGCGGGTGAACCTGCAAGGCTCGTTCTTCGGGCAGACGGTGGCGATCCGGTTCGGTCTCAGCGAGTCGGATGTCGAGGCCCTCGAGGTCCTCCTCGACTCCGGCGCCGCGACGGCCGGTCGCCTATCGGAGTTGATGGGGCTGACGACGGGCGCCGTGACGCGCGTGATCGACCGCCTCGAGCAGGCGGGCTACGTACGGCGTGTCCCGGACCCTGCCGACCGGCGGCGCGTCATCGTCGAGGTCGTGCCCGACAAGGTGGCCGCCGTCGAGGCGACCATGGCACGCGTCGGCGAGGCGAGCGCCCCGGAGATCGGCCACTACAGCGAGGCCGAGCTTGCCGTCATCAATGACTTCCTCACGCGCATGGAGACCATCACCCGAGAGGAGGCCACGGCCCTCCGAGACAGCCGCGAAAGCGAGGGGAGTGCCGACTCGTCCGAGTACGCCGCCCCGATCGGCGGCCTCTCGCAGGCCCGGTTGCTGTTCCGGTCGGGCGCGAACGAGTTGACGCTGCGCGGCGATCCTCGGCTCGAGGACCTCTATCGGGCGAAGTTCGAGGGCCCGGTCCCGGTCGTCCGCGTACGAGATGGCACGGTGATCATCGGCTACAAGGGCTTCGGCAAGCCCTGGGACTGGCGCAAGCGCAATTCCGAGGTGTCGCTGACGAGCGCGATCCCGTGGATGGTCGACATCGTCGGGGGCGCGCACAAGCTCACCGCCGACTTCACGGCCATCGACCTGCGGTCATTCGACGTGACCGGCGGCGCCGACTCGCTCCGCCTGTCACTCGGGCGACCACGTGGTGAGGTGGCGATCCGGGTGCTCGGCGGTGCCAACAAGGTGCGCATCGAGCGACCGGCGGGCGTGCCCGCTCGGCTCATCGTCGACGGCGGCGCGGCGGGCATCGAGCTCGACCGACAGCGGCTCGGCGGCACGGCTGGTCACATCCAGCTCGAGTCGGGCATGACCAAGGATGCGACCGATCTGGTCGTCGTCGAAGTGACGGGTGGGGTCGCTCGACTGCAGGTGGTCGAGGCCGACAGCTAGGTCGGACGCCGGGTGCCCCGCTCGCCGGGGCGCCCGGCTCTCAGCCCGCGATCGAGGTGGTCCGGGCCAGGTGATCGAGGAACTCGGCCCGCGTCCGGTCACGTGTCCGGAAGAGGCCGAGGACCGATGACGTCGTCATGATCGTCCCCGGCTTGCGGACGCCGCGCATGACCGCGCACAGATGCGTCGCCTCGAGCACGACCCCGACTCCCTGCGGCTGGAGGCGCTCCTGGAGGAATTCCGCGATCTGCTGCGTCAGCCGTTCCTGGACCTGCAGCCGTCGGGCGTACATCTCGACGACGCGGGGGATCTTCGAGAGCCCGATGACCCGCCCGCGCGGGATATAGGCGACCGACGCGATCCCGAAGAACGGCAGCAGGTGGTGCTCGCACAGCGAGTAGAACGGGATGTCCTTGACGATGACCATCTCGCTGTACTCGACGTCGAAGATCGCGTTGTTGATCAGGCGCTCCGGGTCGACGTGGTAGCCGGCCGTCAGCTCCGTGTACATCCGGTGCACCCGCTCGGGCGTGCCGACGAGGCCCTGGCGGTCCGGATCTTCACCGATCTCCTCGAGGATCCGGCGAACGGCCGATTCCACCCGTCCGTTGTCGATGTGCTCGTCGCCGGCGTGATCGCGGCCACGCGAGCCCGTGATGTCGTCGATGGCGACGCTGGTCTCGCCGATCTCGGACTCGATCTCATCGACGAGGCGGCGGACGTTGGGCGGCAGGTCGGTCGGGCTGGCCATGGTCGAGGGATGGTACGCCCGCACCGCGGGTCGCGGATCCGCTAGCGCCGAGGCGTGGTCCTTCTAGCCGCCTCCGAGCGGGAGACAGACCGGCGGCAGGATCGGGACGTCGATCAGGCACTCGTCGGGCGTGGCCGTCGGCTCAGGTGTCGGCTGCGGGGTCGGCTCGGGCGTCGGGATCCGGCGTCGGCCGGGGCGTCGGGTCCGGCGTCGGGCGTGGCGTGGAGGGCGGAGGCGGGGCCGTGGTCGGGCGCGGTGTCGGCTGTGGCGTCGCCCGGAGGTGTCGCGGCCGCGGTCGGCGCGGCCGTGGGCGCCGACGGCGGGTTGGTCGCTGAGGGGACCCTGGCGCGACGCCGGGGGTCGTGCCGCCCGTCGGCCGCCGGGGTCGTGCCGCCCGAGATGGTCGCTCCGCCGGTCGTGGTGAGACCGCTCGCACCACCCGACGGCGTCGTTCCGGTGATACCGGCCGAAGTCGTGCCGCCACTCGAGGCACCTGGTACGACGCTTGCGACCGGGATCGCAGATGCGGCGAGGGAGGAAGCCGCGCCACCAGCCGGAGCAGCCGCCACCTGCGGTGCCAGGACGAGACCGGGCGCTCCGGGACCTGCGGGACTCGGGATCGTCCCGGCCAGCGTTCCGACGATCACGAGGGCGATCACGAGCCCGATGCCGATCCCCACGGCGGTCTGGCGATACATCGGATCGGACCGGTCAAGGGGCACGCGACGACGCAGCCCTGAGAGCCGGTCGACCAGGGCGTCCTTCAGGTCGATGCGGTCGGACGCGGTCCTCGGATCGAACCTTCCAAGGCGGCCGATGTGCGTGATCCTGCTGATAGGTCTCCTCCTGACGAGCACACCGGAGTGCTCGTGACCACACCCGAGGATACGCAACTCCACCAAGCTCGGACGACTACGGCCGTGACCGCCGTGGTCACATCCGCGTGTCGGCCTGCACGGCAGGCGCTGCGACGGTGCGTCGGCGCGCCAGATAGTCGTGCCAGAACAATCTCGCCGCGACCGAGCGCCACGGCCGCCACGCCTCGCCGAGCACCATCAGCGTATGGGGGTCCGGCCGTCCGGAAAGCGCCTTGGCCTGCGCCACCGCGGTCGCCAGGGCCATGTCCCCGCTCGGCCACACGTCCGGCCGGCCCAGCACCATGAGCAGGTAGATCGTCGACGTCCAGCGACCGATCCCGGGAACGGCCTCGAGCGATGCCTGCACGGCGTCGTCGTCGAGGTCGGCGAGGCTATCCAGGTCCAGTGACCGGTCGAGGATCGCCGCGGCCAGTGCCCGCCCGTATCGCGCCTTCTGGCGGCTGAAGCCGATCGCGAGCAGCTCGGCGTCAGTGAGGCGAAGGAAGGCCTGCGGGTTCAGCGGATCCGTCGCGACGACCAGCCGGTCGAAGGCGGCGCGGGCGGAAGCCAGCGACACCTGCTGCTCGAGGATGATGTGCACGAGCGTCCCGAAGCCCGCGGGCCGGTCCCACAGCGGCGGCGGCCCGTACCGCTCGACGATGGCGGCCAGGTCGGCATCTCCGGCGGCGAGCTCGGCGACCGCGGCCTCGAGGCCCGCCTGGTCGAGCGCCGCGATCAGGCGACCGTCCCTCGATCGGTGAAGCCCGCGGCCGGGAGCGGCTCGAACGGGCGACCCTCGGCGCCACGGAGCCACGCTCGGGCGTTCTCCCCCAACGATGGTCGGTGGTAGCCGCCCTCTTGCAGGATGACCAGCCGCCGGCCCAGGCCGGCCACGCGCCGCCCGACCTCGTGGTAGGCGTCGGTCGTCAGGGCGAAGTCGCCGATCGGGTCGAGCCCGTAGGTATCGAAGCCGAGCGAGATGACGACGATCGAGCCGGGCGCCGCGCCGATCGCGTCGATCGCCCGGTCCGTCGCCTCGAGGTAATCGGCGTTCGTGGCCCCGGCCCGGAGCGGGATGTTCAGGTTCTCGCCGGCGCCCTCCCCTTCCCCGGTCTCGTCGGCGCGACCGAGGAAATACGGATACGCACGCTCGGGATCCGCATGGATCGACACGTATCGGACGTCGCCACGCTGCCAGAAGATCTGCTGACTGCCGTTGCCGTGGTGGTAGTCGACGTCAAGGATCGCGACCCCCTCGCCAGTCGCCTTGGTGAGCGCCTCGGCGACGATGGCCGCGTTGTTGAAGAAGCAGTAGCCGCCGTACATCGACCGGGCCGCGTGATGGCCGGGAGGGCGGCAGAGGCCGTATGCCGCCGTGGCGCCGCCGAGCACGAGGTCCATCGTGGTGAGTGCGACGTCGACCGCCGCTCGCGCCGCGTCGTACGTGCCGGCGACGAGGGGTGCTGCCGAGTCGAGGCCCCAGAAGCCGGCCCGGCCGCCGACATGCGACGGTTCGCGGACGTGGCGCTCGATCGCATCCGTGGACATGCCCTCGAACATCGCGACGTTGGGATACGTGTCGGCCGACAGGAAGGCTCGCGGGATCGCCTGTGCCCGGACATCCGACCAGGCCACCTCGAGGAAGCGCACGAGGCCCTCATCGTGGACGGCGGTGATCGGCGCCTCGCCGTGGTCCGTGGGTTCGGTGAACGTGAAACCGCCGTCGGCATCGAGCGCCGTACGGATCCGCTCGGCTCGTTCGGCCACCTCGTTGGCCGGGACGGTGACGCCCATGAACGTCTCGGTGTCGATGTCGTGCGCGAGATGACGCGGCGAATAGACGACCCGCATCAGGCCTCCACTTCGGCAGCCAAGATCGCGGCGGCCACCTCGCGCGGACGGTAGCGCATCACGTTGTGCCCGATACCGCCCAGCGCGACTTCCCGGATCGGCGCCCGACCGGCAGCTTCGCGATCCGCCGATACGTCCGCGAGCGCGCGCGACCGCGAGCGCGTGTCGTCGTCCGTTGCGACGATCGCGCTGATCGGGGCGGCGACATTCGGCAGGACGTCGGCTGGCTCGTACTCGAACATCGCCCGGACTGTCGCTTCCGTCGCATGCGGGCGGGCCGACGGCACGACACGACCGGCGTGCGTCTCCACGACCGTCGCCCGCGCCGCCTGCTCCTGATCCGCGTCCCACGTGGCCCGGTCGAACTCCCGGCGATCCCGGAGGAACGCAGCCATGGACGCCAGGACTTCGGGCGGCTCGTCGAGCCCTCGCAGGAACTCGTCGACGTCGACGCCGGTCGCCCCCTCCAGCGACTCCCATCCTCCGTCGACGAGGACGAGCGCGGCGCAGCGCTGCCCGAGTTCGACGGCGGCGTAGCTGGCCGCGATGGCGCCGAACCCGTGACCAGCGAGGACGACTCGATCCTCCAACGAGGCGAGCAGACCCGAGCCCTCGGCGACGGCGATGACGTCGCCGGCATATAGGTCGAGCTCGTATGCGCCGTCCTCGGTCGGGGCGTCCGAGAGACCGTTGCCGCGGAGGTCCATCGCGACGAACCGGCGGAGGCCGGCCGGGCCGCCGAGGCGGCGCGCGACCGCAGTCCACGACCAGGCGGTGTGGCCGATGCCGTGGATCGCAACGACCCCGGGTCCCTTAGGTCGTGGCGGCCCACCCCAGTCGAGGAAGTGGATCCGGACGCCATCCGAGTCGACGATGAAGCCGGCCGGCTCGAGCGTCGCGTCCGGTTCCGGCACGACGGGCGGCGACGGATCCATCGAGCCCTAGGATACGGGCGCCATGGCCAAACGCCGACGAGGATCCCGCACCGCTCGGGCACGCGGTCCGCGCCCCGCGGCTCGCCATCGACGCTTCGAGGACCTCGTCGCTGAAGCACTTGAGGGGATCCCGATGCCGTTCGCGGCGGCACTCGACGACGTGGCCATCGTGATCGACGACGAGCCCTCACCCGAGCAGCTTCGCGAGAGCGACATGCCGGAGGACGAGGCGCTCTACGGCCTTTATGAAGGCGTGGCACGGACCGAGTACGCCGCCGACTGGATCATGGTCCCGAACCGCATCACGCTGTTCCGGCTGCCGCTGGAGGAGGACTTCCCCGACCCCGACGACCTCGCCGACGAGGTCCGCATGACGGTGATCCACGAGCTCGCGCACCACCTCGGCATCGACGACGACCGGCTCCACGCTTTGGGGGTCGACTAGGAGGTCAGGCCGGTGCGCTAGGGCGGTGCGGCACCCGGCAGCGTACCCGCCTGGGCGATGAGCTCCCCGATGCGACCGACCTCGACGTTCCCGCCCGACACGACGACCACGACGCGCTCACCGTCGTTGAGTGGCACGCGTCCGGCGAGAACGGCCGCGAGGGCTGCAGCACCAGCTGGTTCGACGACCTGCTTGAGCCGCTCGACGGCGAACCGCATGCCGGCGAGGATGGTCGGGTCGTCGAGGAGCACGATCCCATCGAGTAGACGCTTCGTGATCGCCAGCGTCCAGCGACCGGCGAACGGCGCCCCCAATCCGTCCGCGACCGACCGAGGCTGGATCGTGACCACCTCGCCCTGCTCGTGGGCGAGCGTCATCGCGTTCGAGCGTTCGGGTTCGACGCCGATGATGCGGGCTTGGGGTCGGCGCGCCTTGACGGCGGACGCCACACCGCTGATGAGGCCGCCACCACCGACGCCGACCACGACCACGTCCACATCGGGGACGTCGTCGATGATCTCGAGGCCGATGCTGCCGTGACCAGCGATGACCGCTGGATCGTCGAAGGGATGAACGAACGTGAGTCCCTCGGCGTCGCGGATCCGTTGCATCTCGGCGAATGTGTCGCCGACGTGCTCGCCGTGCAGGATCACCCGCGCACCGTACCCGCGACACGCCTCGACCTTCGAGCGGACGGCGCCTTCGGGCATGACGACCGTGACGGGCACATCGGCCGCCGCTCCGGCCCAGGCATAGGCCTGGCCGGCATTCCCAGCCGACAGGGTGATCGCGCCACGCGCGCGTGCGTCCTCGGGCAGGGTGGCGATGCGGTTCGTCATCCCGCGTGCCTTGAAGGACCCGGTCTTCTGGAGGTGCTCGGCCTTCAGGTAGAGCAGACCGTCGGCGAGACGCACCTCGGCGGCGCGATTGGTCCAGGCGGCCGCGGTCATGGAGCTGAGCATCGGCGTTCGATGTACATAGCCATCGAGACGGCCGGCCGCATCCTCGATGGCCGAGAGCGAGACCTCGAGCGCCTCATCCGCGGCGGCGGTCACAGGGTCGGCCATGCGGCCGAGTATGGCAGGGGCTAGGCTCGAGTCATGGTCGTCTACCGACGCGGCACCGACGAGGACACACGCACTTGCTTCGAGATCTTCGAGATCTCGGTCGACGATCTCGGCCGGCGGACCGGTGGCAGCGCCAACGCCACATCGGGCGAACCGAACGCCTTCGAGATCCGCCGTCCATTGTTCGATCACCTGGCGGCGACGAGCGACGCGTGGTGGATCGCCGAGGACGACTCCGGGCGGGCAGTCGGATATGCCCGATCGATCGTGCGCGACGGCGTCCGGGAGCTGACCGAGTTCTTCGTCCTGCCCGATGCCCAGTCGGCCGGTGTGGGTCGCGGACTCCTGGAGCGGGCGTTCCCTTCGGAAGGCGCGGACCATCGGGCGATCGTCGCGACCATCGATCCCCGCGCCATCGCGCGCTACCTGCGCACGGGCCTCGACGCGCGCCTACCGATGATCGGCCTGGAGGGCATTCCGCGAGACGCGCCGCTATCGACCGATCTCGACCGGGAGGCGATCGACCCGACCGACCCGCCGCTCGATGCGCTGGCGTCGATCGACCGACAGACGCTCGGCTTCGGTCGGGACGAGGACCACCGCTGGTTGGCAAGCCAGCGGCCGGGTCTGCTGTATCGACGCGCCGGGGATGCCGTCGCTTATGGCTATCACCCGTCGCGTCCGGCGTGGGGCGGACCGTATGCCGCCCTGGATTCGACGGATGTGCCGGTCCTCCTCGCGGATAGCGAGGCGACGGCCGCCCGCGCCGGACAGGCGACCGTGACGTTCGACGTGCCGATGCTCAATCGGCAGGCCCTCGACCATCTTCTCGCGCGCGGCTTCCGGGTCGACCCGTTCGTGATGCTGTTGTTCACAGACGGGTCGGTCGATCGTCTCGACCGCTACGTCCTGACCTCGCCGCCGTTCTTCGCCTGACCGTCATCCGGTCGGCTGGCGGCGCCCGTCATGCGGTTCGGGCCGCCGTCTGCGCGTACTCCTGGGGATGCTCGCCGCGATCCTTCTGTTCGGTCCGGTCGAAGATCTGGAGTGTCTCCTCGACCGATCGGCCGTTCTCGTCGGCCGCGCGCTTGATGTCCTCGTAGGTGATGTTCGCCTCACCCATCTCGAGATGGGCGTCCATGCAGCCACAGGTCAGACACATGTTCGGATCCTCCGATGCCGTCGGGGTCACGGATAGCGTCGACCGGCCGAGGTTGCGTCCGCGATGCACCTCGGCCGCATCGCCTGCCAGATGGTCGCGCGTCGGCTCCGAGCTACTTGCGTGTTTGCGCAAACACTGATAGAGTCGGCCTCGTGCTGGACACCCTACCGGTCTCGGCCGAGTTCGATCGCGAGCGTTATGCCGCGGTCGGCCGAGCCCTCGCCGACCCGAAACGCCTGTGCGTCCTCGAGTCGCTCGCCATCGGCGAGCTCTCGGTGAGCGACCTCAGCACTAGGGTCGGTTGTCAGGTGCCCAACATGAGCCAGCACCTTGCTGTGCTCCGCCGTGCCGGCCTGGTGACGAGCCGGCGCGATGGCAACACCATCCTTTATCGCCTCGCGGACGATCGCGTCCTCGAGGCTTATCGACTCATCCAGGACATCGCCCGCTAGGCCCCACCGACGCGGGACTCGCCCCCCAAGCGAGAGGAGACAAGGACAAGATGGTTGAGATCAAGCACGCGACGGACGCGAACTTCGAAGAGTTGGTCATCAAGGCGGAGCGTCCGGTCGTCGTCGACTTCTGGGCCGCGTGGTGCGGACCCTGCAAGATGGTCGCGCCCGAGATGGAGAAGCTTGCCGAGAAGTACGACGGCGCCGTCGACGTGGTCAAGGTCGATGTCGACGCGAACCCGCGGCTGTCGCAGGCGTTCAACATCATGAGCATCCCCACGATCGCGTTCTTCAAGCCCGGCGCGCAGCCACAGGGCGTGGTCGGGTTCCGGCCGCTCGAGCAGCTCGAGCAGCAGTTCGGCTTGGCCGAGTTCGCGACTGCCGCAGCAACCGAATAACCCAGCGCGCCCCGTCACCCAGCCAGAACGGCCCCGGTCTTCGGACCGGGGCCGTTCTCTTTGTCCCTCCCCACGCTTCTTTACACGATCTCCGGAGGGCGGCGTCCATGAATAACGCGGATGGCCGCAGCCTTATGGCGAACGGTCCTCGCTCAACCGGCTGGTAGAGCGGCTTCAGACCATCGGGCTGGGTCCCCACTGTGCAAGAAGTCGCCCTGAGCCGACATTACGCACGCCGGGGCCCCGAGTTGATCGACTGGGGACCGCAGAAGGTTGGCCTGGGGCACGTAATTCATGGTCGCGTGCCAGAACGGACCACCCTGCGACCGGTGGCCTATCAAGCGCCTGGGCCGGTCAGCCTCCGATGGCCGGACAGGAACCAGGCACGAGCACGGTCCGCCACGTGGCCGTCCACGACCCGTGGCGCCATGTCGACCCAGCCGGCACCTCGGGATGAGCGCTTCACATCGGGCGTCCGGGCCGCGGCGTTCGCCACGATCGGGTCCAGCAGGAACGAGGCCGTCGCCTTATCGCCGCTGAGCACCGCAAAGACGGTCTCGCCGATCGACCACGTCGTCCCGCCCTCGTCGTCCTTGCCGAGTTCGACGCCCTGGAGTCTCGCCGGCGGCTGCGTCGAGGATCTCGCGCAGGGTCACGACCGGGCGGCGGCCAAGATCGCGGCGAGGTCGTCGGCGTGATCGGCGTAGTGGGCGATCGTTTCGTCGTGGAACGACTTCAGGTGCTCGGCGTGCTTCACCCAGCGCGTCTCGGGGACGACGGTGAGGTAGCCGCGCAGCTCACCCGGCTGGGTCCGGAAACGCTCACGCAGATCGGCCATGGGCAGCTCCGCCCACGTTCGCGTGATCTCGTCGTTGACGACCTCCCCGCCGCGCGTCTCCCAGTCGGCGTCGACCCGGGCGATCGTGGGGCTCGTCTCGCCGACGGCCAATTCCTTGGCGGCATCCAGCGAGACACCCTGCCACGCGAGCATGTGGGCCATGAGGTCGCGGCCCGACCAGCCGTGCGCGGCGTCGATCCGGACGCTCAGCTGCTCGTCTGTCAGGTCGGCGAGCGCCTCATACGCGAGCCACGCCTCCCGTTCTTCCTCAAGGAACTCCATCGCATCGAGATACATGCCGCGATGGTAGTCGGAGCGAGTGGAGGCCGATGCTAGAGTCGGCGGCATGCAGCGGCGCGGGGACGACCAGCCGACCGTCTTCACCGACTCGGCTGCCGCGGAACGCTCCCCCTCGACGAAACACGCCGAATCCGGCGGCACGCTGCCGATCGGCATCGCGCGGCGGACTGGGGTCGTCTTCGTCCACGGCATCGGCACGCAGGGACCGAGCGAGACGTTCCTCGATTGGTCCGGCCCGATCGTCGAGCTGCTCACCGACTGGCGGGCGGCGGAGGCGGCCCAAGCCACCGAGACCACCGAAGCTGCCGACGAAGCCGAAGCCGCCGAAGCCGCGAACGACGCTGACCGACCTGAGCGCATCGACGACCCCGTCTGGCGAGCCGAGTTCACGTTCAATGCAGCTTCGCCGCCATACCTGGAGGTCAGCATCCCGGAGCACGCCGGTGTGCCGGCTACGACCTGGGTCATCACCGAAGCCTGGTGGGCTTCCGACCTGCGTGCGCCGAATCTCGGCCAAACGATCGACTACCTGCGACGACGGATGGCCACCGTCGTCTCGGGGATCGCTGCCGGATACCGCGACCGCTCGCCACGGCTCGTCGAGCTGGCCCAGGCCACCGATGTCATCGGCGAGGGCCCGCCGCCGCTGGATTGGCGGCTCGCCGAGGAGCTGGATCGCGTGCAGTCGTTGACCTTCGGGGCGAGGCCGGTCGGCTGGCTGGTAGGCGGCTCCGGCGTGTTCGCGCTCGCCGGCTACGACCTCCTGCGCCGGATCCCGATCCCGGTCGTTCGCGAGTTCGCGGTCCGCAAGATGATCGACAGCTTCCTCATCGACTGGTTCGGCGACCTGCCGGTCCTCCTCGACGAGCCCGTCCAGTCGGCCAACGTCCGGGCTCGACTGGCCCGCTCGATCCAGCGGCTGCTCGATGACGGATGCGACGCCATCGTCGTCGTGGCCCACTCCGGCGGCGCGCTCGTCAGCTTCGAGACGCTGCTCGACCCGGCGTACGTCGACCTGCGGGTGGATAAGCTCGTGACCCTGGGTCAGGGCCTGGGCCTGTCATGGCGCCTCGCCGCCGACCCGGACGTGCACGAGATCACCCCGGGCCACCGGCTGGTCGGCGATCTCGCGCTGATCCGGCCCAACCTGCGCTGGGTCGATGTCTGGGCGTCCTACGATCCGGCCCCAGCCGGGCCGATCCCGAACCGGCCACCCTGGCTCCAGCAGGAGCCGGTATCGCTGCCCGGCGAGCCGCCGCCGGTGCCGCCGCCCGGGACCATCCTCGTCGAGTCGCGACCGGTGACAAACGAGATGAACGTGCTCACCGACCACGGGGCGTATTGGGCGAACCCGGAGGGGTTCGTCATCCCGTTGGTCCGCCACATCGATGCGGCTCTCGGTGACGCCGCGGCCTCCCGGTTCTACCGCGACCGGACGGACCGGACCCGGCGGATCGTGTGGCGCCGCCAGCGCGTGTCGACGCTGGCGGCGTGGGGTTGGCTCTGCTCGGTGGCGGCCATCGGGACGGCGTTGGCGCTGATCCTCCTGCAGATCGCCGGGGACCAGCGCCTGTCGACCGCCGGCAACCTCCTCGTGGCGGTCTGGGATCGGATCCCGGGTCACGAGATCATCTCCGCGCCCGTGACCGCCTTCTCTGCCGTCGTCGGCGGCGTCCTGGAGTCGATCGGGCTGGGCGGTGTGGCGGAGGTGTTCGCGAGCCTTGGTCCGGTCGTGCTCGGGCTGGCCGTGACCGTCGGGCTCTTCTACGCGCTGGCGAAAGTGGGACTGGGTCGGTGGCACGACTGGGACCGACGCGAGCGGCGCGCCATGCTCCCCGAGGTGCCCACCCTGCCCGACCGGTCTGTCGCAGGTGCGCAGGCGATGCTGCTGGTCGGTGGGCTGCTCGGGCTGGTCTTCGCGGCATTCGGATGGGCACCGGCCGCGGCCCTGATGATCGTGCTTGGTGCGGCCGCCGGGCTCATCGTGTGGGCCCGGCGGCCGTTCGGAACGGACGAGCGCCCCGAGCGCTCGGCTTCCTAGGACTGCTCGATGATCGGGTACATCTGGCGGTAGCGGCTCTCCCACTCCTGGCCGTACTTCAGCCATTTGGCGTTCTCGGCCGCCTGGGCGGCCTGGTCGTCGGCGCGGGCCTGGATGACGGCCGGGACGGCGACCGCCACGGCGCGACCGAGTCTATGGCAGCCACCTGCGCCCGCCGTTGGCGTGGCGACACGCCTGACGGCGCGATGGCCGAGGCGTAGCCTCGACACGTGGGCGAGGGCTTCGTCGGCCGAGCCGACGAAATGGCCGCGATCGATGCAGTGCTCGCGGACTGCCGACGGGAAAGGCGCGTCGGCGCGCTGCTCCTGGTCGGCGAGCCGGGGATCGGAAAGTCGCGCCTGCTCGACGAAGTTGAAAACGCGCAGCGCGGCGCGGGCATCATGCGCTTCGCGGGTTACGAGCCCGAGGCCGGGGTGCCCCTCGCCGCGGCAGCACCTCTCCTCCGGCGCCTCGCGGCGGCGAGCGAGGACCGGACGTTCCTTGGTCTGCTCGATCCCGAGGCAGAGGTCGGCGGGCTCGACGCGATCCGCATCTTCGAGTCGGTCCACCGCCGGCTTTCCCGCCTCCAAACGATCGCCTTGTTCGTCGACGACCTCCAGTGGGTCGATCCAGTGTCCGTGGCGCTCTGCCACTACCTGGTCCGCGCAGCAGACGGCTCCGGACGTGGCCTGGCACTCGTCGTCGCCTCGCGCCCATCTCCCGTCGTCGACCGATTCGCGAGTTCTCTCGTCGCCGCCCTTGGGGACGGCATGGGCTCTCGCACCATGCTGCTGGCACCGCTCGATCAGGCCGCCGGCGTCCGATTCGTCGAGAGCCGCGGTCGCGGGATCGACCGACGCGAAGCCGTGGACCTGTGGGAGAGAGCCGGTGGATCGCCGTTCTGGCTGGATGTGCTGATCCAGGCACGAGGCCACGACGGGGATGTCGGTGACGTCGTCGCCGCCCGCATCCGCGGTCTCGGAGCCGACGCGAGCGCCCTGTTGACGATGCTCGCGGTCCTCGGTCGACCGAGCGATCCTGCGGAGCTCGAGGGATTGCTCGGATGGCCCGCAGAGCGCACGGCCGCCGCCGCGCGCGAGCTGCTGCTTCGAGGCCTCGGCATCGAGGATGGGGGTGTCATCCGGCTAGCCCACGACCTGATCCGCGACGTGGTCGATAGCCGCACGTCGGAGTCGACGCGGCGCCGGCTCCACGGCCACATCGCGAACGTCCTCGAGAGCCAGGCCTCGGGCGACGTCGGCGGTCTGCTCTCGGTGCTCGAGCATCGAGCGGCGGGCGGCACGTTCGACGCGGACCTGGCGCTTCGCATCCTCGGATCGCCCCAACGGCGGCTGATCGGATCCGACGGTGTGCGGCGGATCGCCGGGTCAGCGCGTCAGGTGGACGACGGCGCGCTCCGGGCGACGATCGACCGGGCCGCAGCCGGCCTGGCCGCGGAACTCGGCGACCAGGCGCTCGCCCTCGAACGCTGGTCAGCCGCGAGGAGGGCCACGACTGACCCGGAGCTGGCGGCTCGGGCAGATCTCGGCGCCGCGCTCGCCGCGTACCACCTCGGAAGGCGAGACGACGCGCGTCGTTCGCTCGATCGCTGCCGAACCAGCGGCATCGCGGCGCCGGACCTGGATATCACCGCCGATGCGCTCGAGGCGCGAATCCTCCTCTGGCTCGAGCATCGGTCCCGAGAAGGGCGGCAGATCGCCATGCGGGCGGTCGAACGCGGTCGATCCGCAGCGGCCGAGCAGGCCGTGGACGGACGCGTGCGAGCCGCCCAATTCGATGCGCTGATCGCGGCATGGGAGGCGGCCATCCAGGATGAGGACGTCGATGCCGTGCTGGCGCTCGCCGACGAATCGCTCGAAGCCGCGAAGGCCATGGGGCTGCGCGAGGAGATCGAAGCCCGGGCGATGATCGGCATGGGCCTCGAGTACGCGGCGGACCAGCGTGATGCAGCCGACCTGTACCGCCAAGTCTGGGATGACGCGTGGCGGGCGGTGCTGCCCATCGAGGCGGTGGACGTGGGCTATCGCCTCGCGGCCATCCTGCTCGACGACCTCGAGCTAAAGGAAGCCGCGCGGATCGGCCGTGAGACCGAGCGACTGGCTGCGAGGGCGGGTGATCAGGGTCGTGTCCGCGATCGCACCCGCCTCGTGCCCTACATGCTCGACATGATCACGTCCGATTGGCAGAGCGGCGTCACCGCGGTCCTCGACTCGGCCAAGGACGAACCCGACTTCCACTACCGCTTGCGCCATCCGCTCACCGTGGCGATCTGGTACGCCCGGCTGGGGACCGCCGGGGACGACGCGGTCGGACTCGCCCATGAGGCTCACGAGATGGCCGTGGCCGCGGCATGCGTCGCATGCGGCCGGGACGTCGACGTCGGCATCGCCGAGGTCTTCGCTCGGTTCGGACGGCTCGACGATGCCCATGACGCGCTCGCGAGATGGGATGCCGTCGGTCGCCCGTCATGGGTCGAGGCCGAGTGGCTGCGGCGCCGCGCAGGGCTCCTCGTTGCGTCGGCCGAAGGCTCCAAAGCCATCGACGCCGAGGCGGCGCTGACACGCCTTCGCGACGAGGCGGTGAGCCAGGGTCTCGGGCTGAACGGCCTCTGGGCCGAGCTGGACATGGGCCGTCTCCTCGGGTCCCAGGATCGGGCCGCCGCGGTGGCCGCCTATCGGCGCGCCGCCGAGCGGGCCGACGTCGTCGGGGCGCGGACGCTCCGCCGGCTGGCCGATCAGGGCCTGCGCGCGCTCGGAGAGCGGCCGTGGAAGCGAGGTCCGGCGTCTGGTCCGGACGACGGCCTGGCTGGTCTCTCGGACCGCGAGCGCGAGGTCGCGGAGCTGGTCGCCGACGGGGCGACGAACGTCGACATCGCGGCACGGCTCTTCCTGTCGCGAAAGACCGTCGAGCACCACGTCTCGAACGCCCTCGCCAAGCTCGGGCTCCGTTCGCGAGCGGAGCTGGCCGCGGCCGTCGGCCGGTACGGTCATCGACCGGGCGACACGGATGGGGCATCTCCCCCATGAACGGCTGAGCCCAGGACCCGAGGCTGCATCTCATCCACCCCACCCCGGAAGGAGATCGAGATGCAGACCCAGGGACTCACCAGTCGTGCCGACACCACGCAGGCTTCCGCGTCGCTCGCCGACGATCTGGCAACGAACCCGTCGCGCTGGGGAACCGCTCCGCGCGTCGTGCTCAGCGCCGTGCTCGTCGGGGCCGCGGTCGGCGCCTGGTCGGCGGTCGCCATGGATCGGTTGGTCGGTGCCGGTTCTCCGGCATCCGCGGCTTCCGTGGCCGTCGCGGCGCCGGCGGCAGCCGCACCGGTGCTGGACGCGCCGCTCTCCACGACGAGTGGCGCTCGTCGATCGCTGGTCCTCGCGATCCCGCGCGACGACGACTACCTCACCTCAGCGACGATCCCGGTCGCCGGGATGGCCTTCGGCCGACCTCACGGACCGAAGATCAGTGTCGTCCATGTCGAGCTTCTCGCCGACGGTCGCCTGATCGAGAGCGCCGAATTCGACGTCCACTCAGGCCGCTTTGCCGGAGCGCTCCAACTGGAGGGCACGACCGACCTGAAGGACGCGGAACTTCGCGTCAGCACCCCGGGGATGCCGCAGCGGCTGGCGCGCATCCAGCACCTGACGATCGATCCGCGCTGACGGCGCTGACCGAAGTCACCCGGCGGGCCCGCTCTGGGGTGCGGGCCCGCCTTCTCCTGCGTGGTCGCCATAGCGCCGCACCGCCCGGAGGCGCTCAGCGGCCTCCTCGGGCGACAGATCCCGCTGCGGCTCGGCCAGGAGTTCGTAGCCGACCATGAACTTGCGGACCGTCGCCGAACGAAGGAGCGGCGGATAGATGTGGGCGTGGAGCTGCCACGCTTCCGTCGCAGCGTCGGCTCCGAACGGCGCGCCGTGCCAGCCCATCGAGTACGGGAAGGGCACATCGAACAGGGCGTCGTAGCGTCGGACGATCCGGCCGAGCACCCTCGCGAGGTCATCACGGGACGCGTCGTCAAGGTGGTCGAGCCGGGCGACCGGCTGACGCGGCAGGATCAGCGCCTCGAATGGCCACACGGCCCAGAACGGGACGAGGACCAGCCACTCCCCTGTCGCCTCGACCAGTCTCGGTCCCTCCGCCTCAAGAGCTGCGACGTCCAGGAGGAGCCGGCGACCGGTGGCGCCGAGATGCTCCCGCTGCGTGACGTCCTCGCGTGCCGGTTCGCCGGGAAGGGCCGAGCCAGCCCAGATCTGGCCGTGGGGATGGAGGTTCGAGGCCCCCATCGCCTCGCCCCGATTCTCGAAGACCTGCACCCATCGCCAGGACGAGCCCAGCTCGGCGGTCTGCTCCGCCCATACGTCGATGACCCGCCGAACGTCTCCGGCGTCCATCGCTCCGAGCGAAAGGTCGTGACGCGGCGAGAAGCACACGACGCGGCTCGTGCCGCGTTCACCCTCGGCCCGAAGCAGGCCATCACCGGCTTCCCACGTGCCGTCGCTCGTTGCCGGCCGGAGCGCCGCGAAGTCGTTGGTGAAGACGAACGTGCCGCCATACGCGGGATTGCGCTCGCCGCTCGCCCGGACGTTGCCCGGGCAGAGATAGCACTCCGGGTCGTAGGGCGGTCGATCCTCCGGGCGCTCGCGTTCCACGCTCCCCTGCCAGGGCCGGTCCGAGCGTCCCGGCGACACGAGCACCCAGTCACCACGGAGCGGGTCCCACCGCCGATGCGGATCGGCGAACAGGACGTCGGGCTCAGCGCCAGCCATCGAGCCGCTGCGCCCCGCGGGAGGGCTCAACCTCGAAGACCCGTGGGGTCAGGCCGGTGCGCGACGCATATCGCTCTTCGACGGCGTTCGTGAGGACCCCGATCGCATCGCGTCGCACGAGCGTCACGGTACAGCCCCCGAAGCCTGCCCCGGTCAGCCGGGAGCCGAGCACGCCTGGTACCGATTCCGCCGTCTCGACGAGCGCGTCGAGCTCGGGGCTGCTCACTTCGTACAGGTCACGCAGCGACGCATGGCTCTCGCTGAACCGCCGACCGGCGCGTGCGTGATCCCCGGACGCCAGCGCGTCGGCCGCATCGAGGACGCGGGCGTTCTCCTCGACGATATGCCGAGCCCGCCGGCGAAGCACGGGATCGAGAGTCTCGCCCAGCGCGTCGAGCATCTCCGCCGTGACGTCACGCAGGCTGCGCACGGTCGGGAATGAGCGAGCGATGACGGCCACGGCCGCCTCGCACTGGCCACGTCGCTCGTTGTAGGCCGAGGCGTCGAGCCGTCTGGGCGAGCCGGAGTCGCAGACCACGAGCGCGACGTCGTCGAGCGCGAGCGGCACCGCGTGATACTCGAGCGAGCGGCAATCGAGCATCAGGGCGGCCCCCACGACCCCGAGCGATGACGCGAACTGGTCCATCAATCCGCAGCGCACACCGACGTACTCGTTCTCCGCCCGCTGGGCGATCCGCGCGAGCCGCAGCCCGTCGGTCGGCGGCTCACCGCCATCCGAGAGGGCGAGCGCCGATGCGAGCTCAAGGGCGGCCGAACTCGATAGCCCCGCCCCTTGCGGCAGGTCCGAGGCGAGGAGGCCGCGAAAGCCGCGCGTCGGCAGGCCCGCCTCCGTCATCGCCCACGCCGTACCGGCGACGTAGTCGATCCAGTGCTTGCGACGCGGCCCGACCGCGTCGAGGTCGACGGTCGCCGTCTCCCCGGACTCGGTAAGCGTCACCGCGACCGTGCGATCGCCCGTAGGGACGAGGGCGATGGTGATCGCGAGGTCGATCGCGATCGGCAGCACGAACCCGTCGTTGTAGTCGGTGTGTTCGCCGATGAGGTTCACCCGTCCGGGCGCTCGGACGACCTGGACCGCATCGTGTCTTGCGGCCGCGAGCGGCTCGACGTCGCTGAGGCGCTGGACGAGCGTGCGAGGATCCGTCGGCGTCTGGGGCATCTCGCGCCCGATACTATCCAGCGCCTTGGACGACCATGGATCGACGTCGCGGGCAGCACCGAGCGTCCTCGGTGTCGGCGAGCTGCTGTGGGACCTCTTCCCCGATGGGCCGCGACTCGGCGGCGCGCCGTTCAACGTGACGGCGAACCTGCGCCGGTTGGGCCATCGCGCCGCGTTCGTCACGGCGGTCGGCGACGACGAGCTCGGCCGCGCGGCGCTGGCTGCGGCCGACAAGCTCGACGTTGACGTCACGTTCATCGCCAGGGCGCTCGACCTGCCGACCGGCACGGTCGAGGTCATCCCCGATCGCGGGGCCGACCACCGGTTCTCGATACGGTCGCCGGCCGCCTACGAGTCGATCGGCGACGGGGACGCACTCGTCGAGAGGATCAGGACCTGGGGGCCCGGCGCGCTGGTCTTCGGGACCCTCGCCCAGCGATTCGATGGCGTGCGCCAGCTCACCCGCCGGATCGCCTCCGAAATGCGACCGCCGCATCGTCTGTACGACGTCAATCTCCGCGACGGCAGCTGGACGCGGACCCTGGTCCTCGACCTTCTCGGCGACGCGACCATCGTCAAGGTCAACGAGGAGGAGGCCGAGACACTCGCGGGCCTCCTGGGTGTCTCATCGGACACCGGCGTCCTCGGGCCGTCGCTCGCCGCCCGGTTCGACACAGCGGTCCTGTGCATCACCCGCGGCGCGCGTGGAGCGAGCCTCTGGGCTGACCGCGAGGAATGGTCCGAGGAGGGACTCCCCATCGACGTGGTGGACACCGTAGGGGCCGGCGACGCGTTCGCGGCCGGGCTCCTGCACGGCCTGTTGACGGAAATGGCACTCGGGGACACGCTCTCGCTCGCCAACCGGCTCGGGTCGCTCGTCGCGTCACGGCCGGGCGCGCTCCCGACCTGGCGGCTCGACGAGGTCGTCTAGGCGATCAGACCGCGACCGGCTCGCGGTACTCCCCGAAGACCCCGCGTAGGACCCCGCACATCTCGCCGAGGGTCGCGTACGCCTCGGCGGCGCGGATGAAGTGCGGCATGAGGTTCGTCTCGCTCGAGCCAGGTCGGGATGCCGCCTCGCGCAGACCAGCGAGTGCCGCCTCGATCGCCGCCGCATCGCGCTCGCGTCGCGTCCGTTCCAGTCGCGCCATCTGGCGCTCGAGGGAGCCAGCCGGCACATCGAGCACCGGCACCGACGTCTCCTCACTCTCGTCGACATAGGCGTTGACACCGACGATCCGCCGCTCCCCGGCATCGAGCTCGCGCTGGTACCTGTATGCCGCGTCGGCGATCTCGCGCTGAGGGTAGCCCTCGGCGATCGCAGCCACCATCCCGCCCCGTCGATCGATCTCGTCGATATAGCGCCAGACCTGGCGCTCGGTCTCGTCGGTCAGCGCCTCGACGAACCAGGAGCCGCCCAGCGGATCGATCGTCGCGTCGACGCCGCTCTCCTCGGCGATGACCTGCTGCTGGCGCAACGCTAGGAGGGCCGCCTCGGCCGTCGGTACCGCGAGGGCCTCGTCGTAGGCGTCGGTGTGGAGCGACTGCGTGCCGCCCAGGACACCGGCGAGGGCCTGGAGCGCAACGCGCGTGAGGTTGTTCAGCGGTTGCTGTGGCGTCAGCGACACGCCCGCCGTCTGCGTGTGGAACCGCATCCATGCCGAGCGCTCGTTCTCCGCCCCGTACCGCTTGGTCATCAGGTCGTGCCAGATCCGCCGGCTGGCCCGGAACTTGGCGATCTCCTCGAAGAAGTCGGAATGCGAGTTGAAGAAGAACGACAGCCGAGGGGCGAAGTCGTCGACCCGAAGCCCGCGCTCGAGCACGCCTTCGACGTACGCCATCCCGTCGGCGATCGTGAAGGCCAGCTCCTGGACCGCGGTCGAGCCGGCCTCGCGGATGTGGTAGCCGCTGATCGAGATCGTGTTCCAGCGCGGCATCTCGCGGGTGCCGAACTCGATCGTGTCCGTCACGAGCCGCATCGACGGCTCGGGCGGGAACAGGAATTCCTTCTGGGCGATGAATTCCTTGAGGATGTCGTTCTGGAGCGTGCCCTCCAATCGATCGCGCGAGACGCCGGCCTTCTCGGCCGCGACGATGTACATCGCCCATATCGGGGCCGCCGGCGAGTTGATCGTCATCGACGTCGAGACCTTGTCGAGCGGCAGGCCGTCGAGCAGGACCTCCATGTCGGCGAGGCTGCTCACGCCGACGCCGCACGTCCCGAACTCCCCTTCGGCCTCGGGGTCGTCGGTGTCGTAGCCGTACAGGGTGGGCATGTCGTAGGCGATCGAGAGACCCGTCTGGCCCGCCGCCAACAGCTGGTGGAAGCGCTGGTTGGTGTCCTCGGCCGACCCGAAGCCGGCGAACATGCGCATCGTCCACAGGCGGCTGCGATAACCGGTCGGGTGGATGCCTCGGGTGAAGGGCGGCTCGCCCGGCAGACCGATGCGGTCGGCGGAATCGGGCGGCAGGGACCACGGTCCGTAGAGCCGATCGATAGGCATGTCGCTCATCGTCGTGAACGACGCTTTGCGTTCCGGGGCGCGCCGGAGCGCCGGGTCGAGGCGGTCCCGCTCCCACTCGGCGCGGCGGTCGGTCATGCGGCCGACTCTAGCACCGGAACGCGGGATTCAGCGGCCGCCAAAGGCTTCGACCGCGGCGTCGATCTTGGGGTCCGGTAGGTCGTTGGTGATCACGACATTGACGACGTCTTCGTCCTCGGACGGCCACGTGACGACCGTCTGCAGGCGGTCGCCGGTCTCCGTGTCGAGCCGGTATCCCGATCGACCCGCGATGGCCGGCGTGGATCCAGCCGTCACCTGGGTGCGATTCGCGCTCTGCGCGCTCGTGCCGTAGAACTCGGCGACCTGCTGGGCCGTCAGCCCGGGAGCCTCGAATACGACCAGGGCGGCAGCGCGATACCCACCCAGATCCCAGGTCCCGCCGGCGAACCGGACCTCGTCGAAGCCGGCCGCGGCGAGGCTCCCGAGACTGGCCGGGTCGCAGTGACGCCCGGAGTCGAGGCTATCGGGACTGCGACCCTCGTACGTCTTCGGGATCCGTGCCTCGAGGTCCGGGTAGGCACCGGCGGCGCGACCCTCGGCTGGGCAGCCGGCCGCGACATCGAACGACGCCTGGGCACCGCCACCACCGCAGCCGGCGACGAGCGCGACGGCGAGCGTCGCCTGGGCGACGCGCGTCGCGGGCAGGCGAAGGCGGCGGGTCAGGGATCGATGGGTCACGGGCGAAAGCGTAGTCGGCAGGGCCGGCTGGTGCGTCCGAGCACCTGGTACGTGCGTCCCACGGATGGTGCGCCGACGCGCCCGACCATCGACCCTGGGCGTTTCGGGACGACGGTGCCATTGCCGTGCACGGCCGGGTGGCCCAGCATGCGTATCAAGCCGACCCGCGATCGAACCGGGGACAGCACCTGGGGCGTCGGTCACGGAACGGGGAACGGACGCTCATCTCGAGGAGGTTCGAGAGAGGGATCCCGGGCCCCGCTCACGAGCCGAGTAACCGGATCTTTCGGCCATCAGGCCCGTAAGGCCGTTGGGTTGGCAGCACTGATACGAGACCGCGCACATCTATCGGCCCGATCGCCCTCTGGATATCCGGAGGGCGATCTTCGTTTCCGGCCGAGCGACCCAGGCAGGCGGTGGGCGTCGGCGCGGCGGCGGCGCAGATCAAGCGGACTGCGTCGCTCGTGTCGGCGTCGGATGGGACCGTCGCGCGATACCACGGGCGTCGAGGTCGGCCTGGACCACTCTGGCAGCCGCGACGAGGTCGGGATCGCGGGTGACCGTGCTCGCGACCCAATCGATGTATGACGGCTCGAACGCCGCGATCTGGCCGAGCGTGTGGCCGTGGAACTTGCCGAACTCGATGACGTGGTCGCGCGCCCGGTCGAGCCGCGGTGGCCTCGGCCGTCGGAAGTTGCGGATCCGGGCGCGTTCCATCGGACCGGTCGGGGTCGACGCGCGCGGTGCTTCGTTGCGCCGGCGCTCGGCCCGCAGGGGCGGCTGGCCTCGCGGTCCATCGCCAGTCGGCGGGTACGGCCCGCCTGGCGCGCGCGGTGTCGTCTGGTTGCGTGGCCGGTATGTCGCGGTGGTGTCGACCCGACCCGTCACGGGGCGGCTGGGGCGTGGCGCCGGCGGGCCACCGCGGCGCCGGGGCGCATCGGCCATGTCGGCCGCGGGTCCCGTCGCGACCGACTCCCCGTCGACGGTCCGGATCAGCGCGGCGTACGCGTCGTTGATCTCGGCCATCTTCCGCGTCGCGACGCGGGAGGCCTCGGGATCGTCGCCGGTCAGGTCAGGATGGTGCGCACGGGCGAGCTTCCGCCACGCGGCCTTGATCCGCGACGCATCGGCGCCGCGGGCGACGCCAAGGACCTCGTACGGATCGCGTTTCGCCACGCCGGAAGTGTACCGACGCCTCTGCCAGGGGCAGGCCGCTTGACAGTCCGCTGCGACGTGCCGTCCCCTACCACCGATGGGTCTCGTCACGCGAGCCGGAGTGGCCGCCGCGATCGCTGCGGCGCAGGTCGGCCTCGCCTACCGTTTCGCGCTCGCCTACCGTGCGCGTGCCGGCTATCCGCGTCGTTTCCCGCCGACCATCCTGCCGACCGACGTCGGGTTGCAGTACGAAACGCTCGCCGTGCGGTCAGGCGACGTCGAGCTTCCCGCGTGGTTCATCCCGGCTCGCTCGGGTGAAACGGGACCCGGCGTCGTCCTCATCCACGGCTGGGAATCGGCCCGCGACCGGACACTCCCTCTCGCATTGTTCCTGCATGCCGCCGGCTTCCATTGCCTGACGATCGACATCCGCGGCCACGGTGCGAATCCGGCCGAGGAACTGCCGTTGAGCGCGGGCGAGTTCGGGCTCGATGCCGTGGCGGCGTTCGAGGCGCTGCTCGCCCGGCCCGAGGTGACTGTCGCCGCCGTCGCGGGCCACTCGATGGGCGCGATCGGGGCGATCCTCGCGGGAGCCGCCGATCCGCGCGTCGCGGCCGTGGTCGCGACCTCGGCGCCGGCCGACCCGTATCGCCTCACCCGCCAGACGTTCCGGCTCGCTCGCCTGCCCATCCCGGATCCGATCGCCTATCCGCTGGCCTGGTTGACGACCCGCGTCTACCTCCGACCGCGGAGGCACGTCGTCGCCGACATCAGCGCGACGGCGGCGATCACACGCTACGCGGGACCGATCCTCCTCATCCACGGCGATGCGGACGACGTGGTCCCGGTCGCCCATCTCGCCCGCCTGGCCGAGGCGGCGCGACGGTCGCGCGAGGGCGATCCTGATGCGGCTCCGGTCGAGACACTGGTCATCGTTGGCGGTCAGCACTCGTGGCTATACGAAGACGCCGGCTATCGGGCGGCCGTCGCAGGGTTCCTTGCGACGGCGCTGGGAGGGCCGCTCGAGCCGGACGAGGCCGCGTCCGTCGCCGCGGCAACGCTGGCCGACCGCGTGCCCGCCGCGGAGGAGCGGTTATCGGCGGTCGACACCGTGCCGGGCGGCTTCAAGACACTGGTCCAGGTCGCGCTGCCGGGGGCCACCAAGCGAGTCGACGCCGAGACCCTCGCTGCGGCCGACGAGCCGGGCCTGGGGTGAGTCGCATGGCGCCCAAGTCCGCGTGGGACGCAGTATCGTCGCGCCGCGTCGTCCGGCGCTTCGCCGACCGACCGCTCGAGGACGACCACCTTGAGCACATCCTCCGCGCCGGCCGCCGCGCCAACAGCTCGAAGAACCAGCAGCGCTGGGCGTTCATCGTTTGCCGCGATCGGGACCACCTGCGGCGATTGGCGGAGGTCGGGCCGTGGGCCGGGCACCTCGCCGGTGCGGCCGTCGGGATCGCGCTGGTGACGCCCGACCCGTCACGGACTGACGCACCGTTGTCGGTGATGTTCGATCTCGGGATGGCGGCCAATTCGATGGTGCTCGTCGCCTGGGAGCTGGGCATCGGTAGCGTGCCCGCGACGGTGTACCGGCAGGACCTGGCACGCGAACTCCTGGGCTATCCCGAGGACCATCACTGCGAGTTCCTGCTCTCGTTCGGCTATCCGGCGGATCCTGGCGAACTGACGCGGCCGCTCAAGGCCGGCGGGCGGCGACCCCTCGACGAGATCGTCCACGAGGAGCGCTGGTAGCACCTCGCGTCGTGTCCTCATCCGCCCGAGCGTGCATAACGTGCCCGGGATCAGCTATATGGCAACCGCCGCCCGCCCGATCGGCCCACATGCCCCTCGAACCTGCAGAGCGCGGATGCCAGGCCGCATCGTGCACGGTCAACACCCGGCCAGGCGCCATAAGGCGACGCTCATCCGCGCGATGCAGGGTCGCGATCAATGTGGGATCGGATACGGATGCCCTACTGCCAGCGGAACGTCCGCGAGGCGATGAAGAAGCAGGCCACGAGCCACGCCAGGAGCACGGCCGCGCAGACGTACAGCGGCGCGAACGCCGAGCCGCCGACCATCACCTGGCGCAGCGCGTCCGCGAGATACGTCAGCGGGATGAGCCGGGCGATGACCTTCAGGAAATCGGGCATCTGCTCGATCGGGAAGAACGTCCCGGACAGGAACATCATCGGGAACTGGACCACGCTGGTCATGCCGTTGGCGGATTCCTCGGTCTTCGCGAACGACGCGATCACGTAACCCAGCGCCAGGAAGGCCATCGCCCCGAGCGCGATGAACGCGGCGGCGATGAGCAGTGACCCGACGATCTCGACCCCGAACACGACCACGCCGACGCCCACGATGATCACCGCCTGGATCAGCGCGATGAGCAAGCGCATCAGCACGTTCGATCCGACCAGCTGCCAGCGCCGGAGCGGCGTCGCCGCGAGTCGCTTCAGGATCAGCTTCTCGCGGTCTGCGACCAGCGGGATGGCCGCGAAGATGCCGACCTGCATGACCGACAACCCGAGCATGCTCGGCACGAAATAGCTGATGAAGTTCAAGTTCTCCGTCTGAAGCGTCTCCGGCTGGGGGACGACCAGCGGCGGTCGGCCGCCCAGGTTCACCACACCGAGCACGGCCTGGACCGACTGGTAGACCGAGGCGACGAGGTTCGATCGCGACGGATCCGTGTAGACGAGGACCGCAGTCGGCGCGCCGCTCCCAGCTGCGCCAGCCGTGACCGCGTCGCCGTAGCCGGCTGGCACGACGATCACCGCATCGACGTCGCCCTGGCGCATCTTGGCGAGCGCGTCGTCCTTTGAGGAATCGGTGAGCTCGGTCCCCTCCTGTCCGGCGAATGCCTGGCGGAGCTGTGTCGCCGCCGCGGACTTGTCCTCGTCGGCCCACCCGAGGTTAAGCCGCGTCTGACTGCCCTCCTGGAAGATGAACCCGAACATGAAGATGAAGATCAGCGGGAAGGCGAGAGTCCAGAAGAGCGCGGCCCGATCACGGACGTAGCTCCGGATGTTGGCGACAGTCAGGGCCAGCAGCGGTCGCATCGATCGTCAGTCCCGCAACGCCCGGCCGGTCAGGTCGAGGAAGACGTCCTCGAGCGTCGCCCGTCGGATCCCCAGGTTCTGCGGTTCCAGCCCACGTCCATCGGCGAGCTCGAGGAGCCCGCCGATCGTCGGGCCCGGGTCACGCGTGTAGATCAGGACCTCATCGGCGTCCTCCTTCACCGACGACACCGCGGGCAAGGCTGAGAGTTCGTCATGCGACAGGCCCTCGAGCCGGTCGAACCGGACCGTCCGCTCCTGGAAATGCTTCGAGACCAGCTCCTCGACGGTGCCCATCTCGAGGATCCGGCCGTGATCCATGATCGCGAGGCGGTCGCAGAGGATCTCCGCCTCCTCCATGTAATGCGTCGTCAGGAGGACCGACCGCCCATCGGCCTTCAGGCCCTCGACGATGTCCCACAGGGATCGCCGGGCCGCCGGGTCGAGGCCGGTCGTCGGTTCGTCGAGGAAGACGAGCTCCGGATCGTTGACCAGCGACAGCGCGACGGCCAGTCTCTGGCGCTGCCCACCCGAAAGGTCCTGGCTCCGAGCGTTGCGCCGCTCGCCCAGCTCCAGCACATCGATGATCTCCTGGGTCGACCGCGCCCGGGGATAGAAGCTACGGAACAGGTCGACGAGCTCCGTCACCGTGAGCTTCGGATACATCGCCGCGGTCTGGAGGCTGACGCCGATGCGCGGCTTGATCGCGTCGGCGTCCCGCATCACGTCGACGCCGAGAACGGAGACGTCGCCGCCGTCGGGCTTGCGCAGTCCCTCGAGGATCTCGACGGTCGTCGTCTTGCCGGCGCCGTTGGGTCCGAGGAGACCGAAGATCTCACCCTTCGCGACGTCGAAATCGATGCCGGCGACCGCCTGGACCTCGCCGTACCGTTTGGTCAGCCCACGCACGCGGATGACGGGTGCCGTGTCGAGCCCGACGGCCATCGGCCGATCAGAGCTTCTTGCGCAGGTAGGCTGCGACCGTTGCGTCGTAGCCCATCGATTCGTATAGCCGATACGCCTCGGGCCGATGGTGGCCGGCCGTCACTTCGACGAAGGCCGCGCCGAGCTCGCCGGCGATGCGCTCGGCCTCGGTCATAAGGCGATGACCGACCCCGCGGTCGCGAGCCCCGGCGTCGACCACCAGGGCGAGGACGCGCAGGATGCGGTCGTCGTGTTCGAACCGCGGCAGGGCGTGGAGCGCGATGAACCCGAGGACGATCCCCTCGTGCTCGGCGATGACGACGCGCGAGTGCTCGGACGCGAACCGCTTCATCCGCTCCACGATGTCGCTCGGACCGGCCGGGTAGCCCTCATCCGTGAACAGCGCCGCGATCGCCTCCGCATCACCGACCTCGGCGGGACGGATCGTCAGGGTCGGGTCGGTCGTCTCCGTCATTCGTCGATGGTAGCGGCCGTCGCGATGAGCCGGAACGGACCGTGGGTCGGCTGGCCCGGCTCGAGCAGCTCGGGCCCGAAGGGCCCATCGAGGGGCCGGCTTGAACCGCCGATCGACCCGCCGTCCTTACGCTCCCATGTCGCCGCCCAGCCCTCGCCGTTCCGAGCAAGGAAGCCAGCCAGGCGACCCTCGGTATCGGGTTCCAGCATAACGATCCAATCGCCGTCGACCGCCCGGACGCGTCGACACCTCGCACCCAGTACCGCCGGAACGCGGCGCGTCCTCGAAACGCCCACCAGGGGCGATGAGGTCGCGCAACTGCCTCTCGGCGCGCTCGTGGTCGACCGTCGCCCAGCCCCGTCCGATCGACTGCGTCATCAGATGAGGATCATGTCCGGCCCGGGTAGCGCCGCCATGTCGAAGCCGAGGCTCTCGTACAGATGGCGAGCTGGGGCGTTGTCGGCGAAGACGCCGAGATGGATCCACTCGCTGCCCTCGTCGAGACCGTCGACCATGGCCGACGCCGTCACGTGCCGGCCCAGGCCGGACCCCCGGGCTGTCTCGAGCGCGCCGATCGACGACAGGTACGAGATCCCGTCGAACGTGGCACGACGGGCGACCGCCACCGGGACCCCATCGCGGCGTATCAGGTAATGCATGAAGCGCGGATCGGCGAGTGACGACACGGTCTCGGCGATGACCCCGGGGCGGCGTTCGTCGTCCACGCTGAAGGCGGCGAGGAGGACGGACGCGATCGATTCGGCCGGCCCCTCGGCGGCGGGTCCGGAGAGGCCGCGCAGACGCTGCAGCGTCGTCCGCGCGTCGAGCGGGGACCGACGGAGGGCAGCCCGTGCGGCCTCGCCGTCCCGAGCCACGAGCAGCAACCCGTCGCCGACGTCCTCGAAGCCGTTGGCGAAGAGTCGCTCGATCAGGTCGGCCGGTTCATCGTGCGGCGGCAGCGTCCAGAAGTGGGGCTGCCGGCCGATCGACGCGAAGAGCACGGCGATCTCGGCGAGGCGGCGATCGAACGCCGTCGTGTCGTCGGGCCACCGGATCGCCTCGACCCGGTTCCAGAAGGGTTCCGCCTCGACCGGATCGTGGAGGAGCAGCGCGTCGCCGAGATCGCGGAGCGTGCGCCCCGGGATCGCATGGACCTCCGCTTCGTGGCGCAGCAACCGGCGCACGACGCTGGCATCCACCCGGGGATCGATCATGCCGGCGTCCCGGAAACCATCTTTGCCGCATCGGCGTACCGTTGCATGTCCAACAGAGTGCGACCTCGGACCCGGAAACACGAGGAGAGCCAGATGACCCGGACCCTTCCGCTGGCGGTCGCGGCCGCCCTTCTCCTGATCGTCGCCGCCTGTTCCGGCGGCACCACGACCTCGTCGGCCCCATCGGCGGCGCCGTCGAGCGCGGCACCGGCCAGCGAACCCGCCCCGAGCGAGTCGGCTGCGGCGTCGGAGAGCGCCGCGGGCGGCGGTGGCGCTGCGTGCGCAACCTCGACCACGACGGGCACCGTGGCGGCCACGATCGCGAACTTCGCCTTCAGCCCGGCGACCATCACGGCCAAGGTGGGTGACGTCGTCACGTGGACCAACAACGACACGACGGCCCACACGGCGACGCTCACGACGGAGTCGGCCTGCGACACCGGCACCTTGGCGCCCGGTGCCTCCGGCGGCATCCAGTTCAACGTCGCGGGCTCATACGACTACATGTGCAAGATCCATCCGAATATGACCGGCAAGATCGAGGTCAGCTGAGCGATCGTCAGCTGGGCGAACCCAGCTGAGCGAACGCGACCTGCCGTTCGACGCGACGAGCTGAGGCCTCCGGCCTGACGCCTCGCGTCAGGCCGGTCGCTCGGCCAGGAAGACGGACGCGCCCGACGGCAGGTCGATCCTCGACGGCACCGGAAGACCGGCCTCGTCGAACCAGGCCAGGAACTGCTCGCGCGTTGCCAGCGCCGTTCCCTGGTACAGCTCGTCGAGCTGCACCCCGGCGATGATCTCGCCATGGCGGGTCCGGAACTCATCGGGGCCAGACGGCAGCGGCCAGTCCAGGACGATGACGCGGCCACCCGGTCGCAACGCGCCCCACGCCGCAGCGAGCACCTTCGGGGCGTCGTGGAGCTGGTGGAGGGCGTACTGGAAGTAGGCCAGGTCGTATTCGCCGACGTGGCCTGGGTCGGTGGCCTTGCCCTCGCGGATCTCGATCCGGTCGCCCAGACCCTCGGCCTCGACGTTCGCGCGCGCCCGCGTGACGGAGTCGTGCTCGAACTCGACCCCGACCAGCTCGAGCTTCGGGAAGCGACGGGCCATCGCCACCAGCCAGCGCCCGCCTCCGCAATGCACGTCGACGACACGACCCCCGCGTGAGAGATCGGCGGTCAGCTGCGGGAGCGCGGCCAGGACCTCCTGGAAGAAGACCGCGATGTCCTGCCGGGTGAGCCGTTCGATGGCCGTCCGGTAGCGGTCCGGCCGCTCGCCGATCGCCCGACCCGTCCGGAAGAAGTCGGCCATGCCGCCCCAGTCCATCGAGGCCACGACCGCGTGGACGAACTGGCCGCCGAGGAACTCGGAACGCGCGTCGTCCAGGAGGATCTCGGCCACGTCGTCATCGATGGTCAGCCGGCCGTCCTCGAAGGTCGTCAGGTCGTGCGCGTCCGACGCCCACGACCAGGCTCGAACGGCGGCCGGGTCCGTGGCGGTGAGCGCTGCGAGGTCGTCGGGGGTGATCCCGGCGGCGCCGGCTTCGCGGATCCGCATGAACAACCCGAGCTCGATCCCGAGGTACACGAGCCACGACCGGTGGAAACCCCCGAGACTGGCGATCAGGTCGTCGAATCGGTCCTCGTGGCCCATGGCCTCGATTGTCGCACGCGGCCCTTGCCGACTCGGCACCGCCCCGGGGCGTACCGTGGGCGGGTGCAACGGATGCCATCGTCGGGCGGTTCTGGTGATCGATGGACGCTGACGATCGCCTGATCGCCGACCTGGCGGAGGACCTCGACCGCGCCTTCGACGCGTTGGTCGTGGCACATCAGGACCGGCTCTACACGATCGCGTTGCGGATGCTCGGGGATACCGGGGACGCCGAGGAGGCCGCGCAGGATGCGCTGGTCCGGGCCTACCGGGCGCTTGCGACGTACGACCGGTCAAGGATCGCGGAGCTTCGGCTGCGCCCGTGGCTCACGACCATCGTCCTCAACCGCTGTCGGTCCGTCGCGGCTCGTCGGGCGACGCGGGGCCCGAAGCCCGTTTCCATCGACGGTGACCCGAACCGGCCCATCGCCGAGCCGGCAGCGCCTGAGGGTGCCGGCCCGACCGCGATCGCGGAGCGCCATGCCGCAAGCGAACGCTGGGCCGCCCGGATCGGTGCACTACCGACGCCATATCGAGCCGCGATCGTGCTGCGACACGTGAACGGCATGTCGTACCCCGAAGCCGCTGCCGCCCTCGGTCGACCGGAAGGGACCGTCAAGGCCCAGGTCCATCGTGGGCTCGCACTGCTACGCACCATGCTCGAGGCGGAAGCCCGTCGCGAGATCGAGGAGATGACCGCATGACCAGCCAGCTCGAGATCAGCGATCGCGAGGTCACCGCCCTTGCCGACCTCACCGTCACGGCTCCGCCGTCGCTGCGCACGTCCGTGCTGGTCGAGGTCGGTCTGGTCGATCGATACGGGCGTGTCGAACTCGCCGCTGGGTCCGGTGGTCGGTCGCCTGGAACGGGCTCGGCGTCGTCTCGGTCGACATCGCCAGCGAAGACGGGGCATTCGAGGCCCGCCATCTGGCCTCCACGGGCCGACGAGCCGTCCCGTCCGAGGTACCGCAGCGCCTGGCCAACGCGGTCGCCCGGCGACTCGACGGCGATCGCCGCGTGCGCATCCGGCTCGACCTGCGCGGGCACAGCCCGTTCGAGCAGGACGTCTGGCGGAAGGCGCTCGAGATCCCTCGTGGCGAGGTCCGGCCGTACGGCTGGATCGCGGCGGAGATCGGCCGGCCGAAGGCGGTCAGGGCGGTCGGTACGGCCCTCGGCCACAACCCCGTTCCGCTCATCGTCCCGTGTCACCGGGTCGTACGCAGCGACGGGTCGATCGGCCAGTACTCTCTCGGCGGGCCCGAAAACAAGCGGACCATCCTGAGCGCAGAGGGCCTCGACCCGGAGGCCATGGAGGGCGCCGCGCGTCGTGGGGAGCGGCTCGTCGGCTGCGCATCGACGCGGATCGTGTGCTGGCCGACGTGCCGCACCGGCCGGCACATGTTGGAGCGGAATCGCCGCCCGTTCCGCTCCCTCGCCGAGGCCGGCGCCGCCGGGTACCGGCCGTGCAAGGTCTGTAGGCCGGTCGCAGCCGCAGCCTGAGCGCTCGGTCGACGGCAACGGCCGACCAACGCAACGAGCACCGAGACGCAACGCTTTCGCGCGCGGCGCTCCGCGTATGATGTGGCCTTGGACCAGCCCACTATGCCAACTGACCGAACGACCGCGTCTGACCCGCACCTGGTCTGGGTCGGCCTGGCGGTCCTCTACACGGTCTGGGGCTCGACCTACCTGGCGATCGCCGTGGCGGTCGACACGATCCCGCCGTTCCTGATGGCCGCGCTGCGATTCGGGCTCGCCGGCCTGCTCCTCCTGACCTGGGTGGCGCTGCGCGACCGCGCGGCGCTCCGTCGGCCGACCCGACGCGAGGTCATCGACACGTCGATCGTCGGTGCGCTGCTGCTGGGCGGGGGCATGGGCATGGTCGCCTGGGCCGAGCAGACGATCCCGTCGGGGATCGCCGCGTTGCTCGTCGCGATGATGCCGGTCTGGGTCGCGGTCCTCGGACGGGCGGTGCTCGGTGAGCAGACTGCCGCGACTGGCGGTCGTCGGCATCGTGGTCGGCTTCGTCGGGGTCGCGATCCTCGTCGGCCCGACGGCCCTCGGCGCGACCGGTGCGTTGGACGCCGCCGGGCTCGTGGCGATCCTCATCTCCCCCATCGCCTGGTCGTCCGGCTCGTTGTACGCCGCTCACCGGGCTACGCTGCCGAGCCACCCGCTCGTCGCCACCGGGATGCAGATGGTCGCCGGCGCCGGCGTCCTCGCCCTGATGTCGATGGTGTCCGGGGAGCCGGCGCGATTCGATCCGGCATCCGTCACGGCGCCATCGTTCGCGGCATTCCTGTACCTGACGATCGTCGGCAGCATCGTCGCCTTCACGACGTACGGTTGGATGATCCGGGTCGCACCGCTGCCGCTGGTCGCGACATATGCCTACGTCAATCCCGTCGTGGCCGTCATCCTCGGCGCGATCATCCTCGGCGAGCCGGTCGATCCGCGAACCGTCCTCGCCGGTGCCGTCATCGTCGCTGCCGTCGCCCTTATCGTCACCGCGCGCGGTCGCATGGCCCGGCCCAAGGCCGAGGCCGAGGTCACGACTCCGCCAGCACCGTCCGAGCGACGCGCCGCGCCAAGGCCATCACGGTCAACATCGGGTTGACGCCCAACGCCGTCGGAAAGAGAGACGCGTCGGCGACATAGAGACCGGCGACGACGCGATCGCGCCGACCACGGGCACGGACGCGTCCGTGCGGGTCGCAGGCGTGGTCCCGCGGCGAGGCGCCCATCCGGACGGTACCCATCTGGTGGGCGGAAAACACGGAGCCGCGGTTCGGTCGGAAGTCCATCCTGGCCACCCGGTCCTCGAATCGCCCGTATGACGCCGCGTCACTCTCGGGCGACGCGCGTACCGGCATGAACCGGATGGCCGGCGTGGCGGCCACGACGATCTCGCCCGCCCCGGCGGCTCGAGCGAGGCGAGCCATCCGCACCGCGGCATGCCGAAGGGTCGTGACGCCGACGGGATCGAGGCGGTAGTCGACGCGCACCCGGCCCGCGCGCGTCAGCGACACCCGCCCGGCGCCACCGTCCCGCGTGACCGCGATGAGCGGCGCGAGATATCGGGCGTCACGCATCGACGCGGCATGTTCGTCGATGCCCTCCCACGGCAGGGCCAGGGCGAGCAGGCCCGGGTGGCCGGGCGCCGATTCGATGACGTAGCCGTTCCGACCTTCCTCCCCCGTCGCGAACTGGAGCGAGCGGGCGCCTTGCATCGGGCCGTGCCACATGTCGACCGGCATGGTCATGCGCCCCGCGACCACCGGCACCGGATGGACCTGCAGATACTGGCCGATCGCGCGGTGGCGGGCGCCCGAGGCCTGAAGCAGGGCCGGCGTGCGGAGCGCTCCGGCTGAGAGCACGACCTGGCGGGCACGGACGGTGATCTGGCGGACCCGGGGCCCCGGGTCGGAGCCCGGGATCAGGGCGCGGCCCTGGACGCCGACGGCGCGACCGCGCTCGATGATCACCTTCGTGACGCGGACCTGGGGCACGATCCGTGCGCCCGCCTCCGCCGCTCGGGCCAGGTGGACGCGGATCCCGGACTGCTTCGAACCCCGACGACAGCCGAACGGGCAACTGCCGCAGTCGTCACATGCGACGGCGTTCCGACGGGCCGGCGCTGCCTCCCACCCGAGACGATCCGCGCCCACGAGGATCACCTGGTCCTTCGGCGGCTGGCGCCGCACGGGCGTGACCGACAGCTCCTCCTCGAGCGCCTCGACGTCGCTGCTCCAGGCCTCGCCGTCATCGAGCTCGAGGAGCCCGTGGTCGCGTCGCCATTCGGCCCGAACGGCGACCGGCGCCTCCACCGAGGTCATCCAGTTGATCAGCGTGCCGCCGCCGACGCCCGAGCCGGCGAGCATCGTCACCGAGCCATCCCATGTCGCCAGCAGCCCGTGATTGAGGTACAGCCGGCCGAAGGCATCTAGCTCATCCCGCGGCATCGTCGCCTCGTCGACGAACGGGCCCGCCTCGAGGACCACGACGGACCGTCCCGCCTCCGCCAGCATCGCCGCGACGACCCCGCCGCCCGCACCCGAACCGACCACGACCACGTCGGCTTCGAGCGCCATCGGTTCGTCCGGGGCGCCGACGTCGAACGGCAGCGCGTGCGGCACGATCGGCGTCCGGTCGGCGGCGACCGGCGGGCGTTCCGGCTCGTAGCCGATGACCGCATGGCGTGGATTGCCCGAGTAGTCGGCGCCTGGGTCGGCGTACGCCAGGAAGGTCATCAACTTGCGGAGCGTGCCGAAGGCCGTCCGCCGCGACGCGAAGCGCGACGTCGACCAGCTGAGCAGGTACCGCTGGCGAGCGGCCGGCGACATCGATGTGAAAGGTGACGCCCGGCGGCCGAGGATCAGGTTGGCGAAGCGGGACTCCATGAGCCCCAGGAGTCGATGGAACTGGCGGACCTGCTCCGGGTCGGCGGCGCGTTCGAGGGCTTCGGTGGTGAGACGGGCGCGGCGACGGGCATCTCCGCGGACGAACGTCTCGGCGACCTCGGCGAGGGTCGCCAGCTCACGTTCGGTCCAGCTGCCCATGTCAGGCTCGGACGGCCTCCCATCCCTGGGCAGGCCAGGGCTCGCAGCGCAGCGGCCGGTCCTCGCGATACCCGAGGGCGTAGTCGGCTTGGATGAGGGTGTGGAGCTGGCTCGTGCCCTCGTAGATGACAGCCGCCTTCGAGTTGCGCAGGTAGCGCTCGACCGGGAACTCGTTCGAATAGCCGTTCGCTCCGTGGACCTGGATCGCGTCGAGCGCGCTCTGGACGGAGTGCTCCGTCGCGTGCCACTTGGCAAGCGACGTCTCCCGGGTGTTGCGTTTGCCCTGGTTCTTCAGCCAGCCGGCACGCCAGACCAGGAGCCGGCCCATTTCCGTGCCGGCCACCATCTTGGCGATGAGCTGCTTGACGAGTTGGTGTTCGCCGATCTCCTTGCCGAACGTATGTCGCTCGTGGGCGTACTTGACGCTGGCATCGATGCAGGCCTGGGCGAGCCCGACGGCGCCGGCGGCGACCGTGTAGCGCCCCTGGTCGATCGCGCTCATGGCGATCAGGAAACCCTCGCCTTCCTCGCCGATCCGGTTCTCCTCCGGGACGACGACGTCATCGAAGTTGATAAGGCCGGTGTTGCCGGCCCGGATCCCGAGCTTGCCGTGGAGCGTGCCGGTGCTGAGACCCTGCATGCCGCGCTCGACGACGAACGCGGTCACGCCCTTGTGCTTCCGCTCGCGGTCGACCGTGGCGAAGACGAGGAAGTGGTCCGCGAGGTCGGCCAGGCTGATCCAGATCTTCTGGCCGTTGAGGCGATAGATGTCGCCATCGCGCCGGGCTGTCGTCTGGAGATTGCCGGCGTCGGTGCCGACACCGGGCTCGGTCAGGCCGAACGTCGCCAGCTTCTCGCCGCGCGCTTGCGGCACGAGCCAGCGTTGGCGTTGCTCCTCGGTCCCCCACTGGAGCAGGGCGAGGGAGTTCAGCCCGACATGGACGCTCTGGACGACGCGGAACGCGGTGTCGGCACGTTCCAGCTCTTCGCACAGGATCGCGAAGCTGATGTAATCCATGCCGCCGCCGCCGTACGCCTCGGGGATCGGCGCGCCGAGGAAGCCCTGCTCGCCCATGCGCGCAAAGACCTCACGGTGGACCTCGCCCTTCTCGTCCCATTCGCGGATATGGGGCAGGATCTCGGCCTCGGCGAACGCCCGGGCTGCCGTCTGGACGAGCTTGTTCTCGTCGGAAAGGGCGAAATCGACCATGGTCCGCATCCTACGCGGCGGGAGTCGCCCGGGGACCTTTCAGTTGCAGTCGATGACGCCCACTGCTCGGGGGCATGCGGCCAGTGCTCGACGGCGACCCGCACCGCATCGTGACGAGACCGGCCGCTACACTCCGCCGATGCAGTCGTCCCCGAACCCCGCACCGCACCTGACGCCGGTCCTCGGCCGCTACCTCCAGCGGCAGTGGAGCCACGGCGAGGGCCATCGACTCTTCGACACCGACGGTCGCGCCTACCTCGACTTCGCGAACGGGATCGCCGTGACGGCCCTCGGTCACGCCAACCCGCGCGTCAATGCCGCGATCCATGCGCAGGTCGACAGGATCGTCGGGCCCATCAACGCCATCGGCTTCACCGAGCCGATCTCGCGAGCCGCCGATGCCCTGGCCGCGACCTTCCCCTCCCCGATCGACTCGATCATGTTCATGAATTCGGGGTCGGAAGCGATCGACGCCGCGCTCAAGCTCGGTCGACGGGTCACCGGCCGACCCGGCATCATCGCGTTCCGTGGCGGCTTCCACGGGCGGACCTTCGGGGCGATGGCGGTCACGAGCTCCGCGATCAACTACCGCGTCGGTTACGAGCCGATGGTGCCGTCGGTCCACCTCACGACGTTCCCGGCCGCCTACCGCCTGTTCGGCGGCGATGAGGAGGCGGCAGTTCGAACGGCCATGGCCGACCTCCGGACGCTGACATCGACCGCGATCCCGCCATCGGCGGTCGGCTCGATCCTCATCGAACCGGTCCAGGGCGAGGGTGGCTTCACCCCGGCGCCCGTCGCTTTCCTGCGTGAACTGCGCGCCTTCTGCGACGAGCACGGCATCCTGCTTATCGCCGACGAGGTGCAGTGCGGGTACGGGCGCACCGGAAAGATGTGGGCGTTCGAACACGCGGGGATCGTCCCGGACGTCGTGGTCATCGCCAAGGCGATCGCGAACGGGCTCCCGCTGTCGGCGATCGCGTCATCGCGCGAGATCCAGGAACGCTGGGGGCGTGGCGCTCATGGCTCGACCTATGGCGGCAACCCGGTCGCCTGCGCCGCCGCTGTCGCGGTCCTCGAGACCATCGAATCCGACGGGCTGGTGCAGAACGCGGTCGAGCGCGGCGCGGAACTTCGAGCCGGGCTGGAGCGGATCGCCGCCGAGGACGACCGGATCGGCGACATCCGTGGTCCCGGGATGATGATCGGTGTCGAGTTCGTGAAGGACAAGGCGACGCGCGAGCCCGACACCGAGCTCCCAGATCGGCTGATGGCCGCGTGCGCGGACCGAAGCCTGCTGCTCCTGACGTGTGGGTCGCAGCACGAGGTCATGCGTTGGATCCCGCCGCTCAACGTCACGGCGGCCGAGATCAGCGAAGCGATCGAGATCTTCGGGGAGGCGCTTGCCGCGGCTTAGTCGGGCCTGGCGGGGCCAGGGACGCGGCGGACGGGCCATCCTGCGTCAGAGGTATGAGCGGTCGCTGGACCGGGCCAAGACTGCAGGAGTCGTGCGTGTTAGCGACCTCTGACGCAGGCCCCCTTCAGTCAGCCCGTGCAGGCCGGCTGGACTTGCGCCAGATGCAAGCAACGGCGCGTCCGACGGTCGCGAGCGGCTCGTTCGTGCGGCCTTTCCAGCATCTGATGCCGTCTCGGCATCGACCGTGCACGAGGATCGGCATCCGGTGCCGGGTTTGAGACCCCGAAAGCGACGCACACGTCTGTTGATTGCGTTGGATGCAAGCGATGCCGCATAAGACGGCATCGAATGCCCGGTCCGGTGCTCGAGTGCGGGGACGAGGCGACCCGCTACGCGCCCGCGACGATGTCGGTCGCCTGGATGATCGGGCCGATCTGGCAGATCGACATCATGTCCGCCTCGTGGCCATGGACGGTGACGACGTCGCCGGCTCGTGCCACGACCTGCCCTGTCGGGTCCACGAACGCGGCCGGCGCCTTCTGGAGCTGCCAGTCGTCCGGCGGGATCACCTCATATTTCTGACCGTCCGCCGTCTGGAGATAGGCGCAGCCGCCTTCGATCGCATCTGATCGGAGCACGCCGGTGTAGGTCTCCTCGCCCCCGGCCGGGACCTTCGGGCTGTTGAGCTCGAGGCTGCCACTTGGTGACTCCGGCGGCGGCGTAGAGGTCGGTCCCGCGAGCCCGGAGGATGAAGCCCCACCGCCACAACCGGCCATCATCAAGCCCGCCACGGCGAGCGCGACGAGGCTCGCGCCGACCCGCGACCATCGAGGTCGAGTAGCGAGGCGACCATCAGTTCGTCCATCGACGTACGACTTCATCGTGCAGCGGTCTCTCCGAAGCGCCATCATCGGCGACACCAGACCGATCGCCCTCAGCCTACCGCGGGCGATCCGCTTCGCGCGTCGCAGACGCCCGGCAGCTCGCGCACCAGGTCATGGAGGTGACCCGCGCCGAGGACCGATGGATCGCGCTCCCAAGATAGCGAATCCGGGATTCCCGGGGAGGAGAGCCGCATGCGGCGGATGAGGCTGTTTCGGATCCTGGCGGTCGCGACCGCCCTATCACTCGTCATACCCGCGATCGCCGTGCCGGTCGCGGCAGCGGAGACGGCGAAACCGTATGTCGTCGTCATGGCCGCCGATCCGATCGTCGCGTACGACGGGGGCACAGCCGGCATCGCGGCGACGAAGCCGTCCGCCGGCAAGAAGGTCGACCGTCGGAGCCTGGCCGCCCAACGCTATGGGGCGCTGCTCCGTGGCGACCACGACCGTTCCCTCAAGCAGGCGGGCGTGGCCGCAGCCGAGAAGCTCCACGACTACGCGTTCTCGCTGAACGGGTACGCGGCCATGCTGACGCCGTCCCAGGTCGACCGGATCAAGGTCCAGAAGGGCGTCGTCCGGGTCCTCGAGGACCAGCGGCGCTACCCGCAGACCGACAGCACGCCACGGTTCCTCCAGCTCACCGCCGATGGCGGCCCGTACGACCGCGGCGTCGACGGCGAGGACGTGGTGGTCGGCGTGATCGACACCGGGATCTGGCCCGAACACCCCTCGTTCGCCGATGACGGCAGCTACGGCCCGTCGCCGGTCGGCCCGATCCCGTGCGACTTCGGCAATACCACCCACAACGCGAACGACAAGCCGTTCACCTGCAACAACAAGCTGCTCGGCGCGCGCCAGATGCTCGAGACCTATCGAGCCGTGCTCGGCGCCGAGCCCGAGGCGTTCGATTCCGCCCGCGACGACAGCGGCCACGGGACACATACCGCGTCGACTGCGGCCGGCGACTCCAAGGTCCTCGCGAGCATCTTCGGCAAGCCGGTCGCTCGGATCGCGGGCATCGCTCCTCGTGCACGAGTCGTGGCATACAAGGGCCTTGGCGAGAAGGGTGGGTTCACCTCAGACCTCGCCGCAGCCATCGACCAGGCCGTCGCCGACGGCGTCGACGTCATCAACTACTCGATCGGTGGCGGCGCGAGCCTGCCGGCGGCCGACGAGATCGCGTTCCTGTTCGCCGCGGACGCCGGCGTCTTCGTCGCTACGTCGGCCGGCAATGACGGACCCGATCCCGGGACCGTCGGCAATCCGGCGACGATGCCGTGGGTCACAGCGGTCGGCGCGAGCACCCAGCGGCGCTTCTTCGAGGGTGTCGTCACGCTCGGCAACGGCAAGAGCTATCGCGGTGCGTCGGTCACGCTCGACCTCGGGTCTCGGCCGCTGGTCGATGCGGCCAACGCCGGCAGCGACATCTGCGAGGCCGGCAAGCTCGACGCCTCCAAGGTCGAGGGCAAGATCGTCCTGTGCCTCCGCGGCGTGACCGGCCGAGCCGAGAAGAGCAAGGCCGTCTTCGAAGCCGGCGGCGCCGGCATGATCCTCTACAACACCACCGACGTCGACGACCTTTTCACCGACAACCACTGGGTCCCGTCGGTCCACGTCGACAACAAGCCGGGCCTCGCGATCAAGGCCTACATCGCGTCGGCGTCGAACCCGACGGCGCGCATCAGCGTCCGCACCGATTCCGGTCGGCCGCGGCGGACGACTTTCCGCCCGGCGCCATCGATGACGCTGTTCTCGTCGCGTGGCCCGGACACCGTGGCGCCCGACATCATCAAGCCCGACGTCACGGCGCCCGGCATCCAGATCCTCGCGGGGAACTCGCCGTTCCCCGATCCGGAGACGCCGTCCGGTGAGCTGTTCCAGGCGATCGGTGGGACATCGATGTCGAGCCCGCACGTAGCCGGCATCTACGCGCTCCTGAAGCAGGCCCACCCCGACTGGTCGGCGGCGGCGGCCAAGTCGGCTCTGATGACCACCGCCTACCAGAACGTCCGCGACAACGATCGCGTCCACCGAGCCGACCCGTTCGACTTCGGGGCCGGTCACGTCCGGCCAGGCGGAAAGTGGGGCAAGGGCTCGATCGCGCAGCCCGGCCTCGTCTACGACGCCGGCCTCTTCGAGTACGCCGCATTCACCTGCGGCATGGACTGGGAGGTCGTCACCCAGGCGAGCTGCGACTTCCTCGACTCCCAGGGCGTGCCGAGCGCACCGGTCGACCTCAACCTGCCGTCCATCGGCATCTCGGAGGTCGCCGGCAGCCAAACCATCACCCGGACCGTGACCAGCGTGGCGAACAGCAACGCCAAGGTCACCTACCGGGCGAGCGTCTCGGCGCCGCGCGGCTTCAAGGTCAAGGTGACGCCGTCGAAGATCACCCTCCGGCGTGGTCAATCGGCGTCATTCACAGTCACCGTCACGAACGTCAGCGCGCCGATCGACGCATGGCGGTTCGGGTCGCTGACGTGGGTATCCAAGGATTACAAGGTCCGCAGCCCGATGGCCGTCAAGGGCGCGCTGTTCGATGCGCCCGAGGAGCTCGCCGGCACCGGCACGTCCGGGTCGGTCAGCTTCCCGGTGAAGTTCGGCTACACCGGGACGTACACGGCCGCGGCGCACGGGCTCGTCAAGGCCACTCTGACCCATGCCAACGTCAAGCAGGATCCGAACCAGGAGTTCGCGCCCGGCGACGTTGCGAGCGGCGGGGCGAACCTGCATTCCTTCACGCTCGCGGATGCCGCGTTCTTCCGGATCGCCATGCCACCCGAGGGCACGGAGGCCAACGCCGACCTCGACATCTATGTGGTCGGCCCCAACGGCGAGGAGTTCAACAGCACGGCCGGTGGCACGGACGAGCTGATCGACATCGCCAACCCCGCGAACGGCACGTGGAAGGTGTACGTCCACGGCTGGTCGACGCCGGGTGGTGACTCCGACTACGACATGTGGACGTGGGCCATCCCGGCGACGCCGGGTGGCGGCACGCTCTCGATCGTATCGGCGCCCACGTCGGCGACGAACGCCACGGTCGGCACCGTCGAGGTGGGCTGGAGCGGGATCACCGCGGGAACGACGGCCGACTGGTACCTGGGTGCGGTGTCGCACACGGGACCGAGCGGGCTGATGGGCCTGACCCTGGTGAACGTCGACAACCGACCCTGACGCGTCCCGCGTCAGTCGAATCAGAGGCCCGTCGGCGTCGTGCCGGCGGGCCTCATCGTTCCGGACATGAAAGAGCGCCCGGGGAGGGACCGGGCGCTCGGGTGAGCAGCGAGAGGGAAGCGTGGCGGCGCGAGCCGCCAGAGAGGGAGTGTCTTTAGCGGTTCTGGGCGAGGAACTTCATCACGTCGTCGAGGCGGAAGCGACGATCGCCACGCTTGCAGACGCGATAGAAGGGCAGCTCACCCCGGTCGCCCAGGCGCTTCACCGTGTTCACGTGCAGGTGGAGCATCTCTGCGACCTCGGTCGCGGTGAGCATCGGTCCCAGTTCGTTGACGGCCATCGATGCCATGGGTCAGGTTGCCTCGTTCTGCTCACTTCTCGGCGGCTCCGGACCCCTGGGGTACTCAGGGGTAGGGACGGGTCCGCTATGCGCCAGACAGTAGGGGTGCCGCACCCGCCCCTCCAAGCCGTACTTTGGGATACCCGCCAGTACCAGACCTGACCGCGTCCTACCATCGGCGCGAACGTATGACGACACCGATGCGGATCCCGCACCTCGCCCAGCGGATCGCCCCGAACGGGACCCGCGATCTGATCACGGCCGCGGCCGTGATCGGCGCGTTCATCGTGGCGACCGTGGCCATCGCGATCCTCGAGGCCGAACCGTTCGGGATCGAGGACGCCTCACCCGTGTATCTCGTCGCCGTCGTTGCCGCGGGCGCGCTCGCCGGCACGCTCCCGGCGCTCGTCACCGCCGTCGCCGCGTTCCTCCTGTACGACATCCTCTTCACCGAGCCGCGCCTGAGCTTCGCCGTCTCCGACCCACGCGAGGTGCTCGACCTCGTCCTCCTGTTGTTCGTCGGGCTCGTCGTCGGGCGGCTCGCGGCTGTCCAGCATGCCCGGGCCGAAGAAGCGGCTGAACGGGCGGCCGAGGCCAACACGCTCTTCGCACTGAGCCGGGCGCTGGCGACGGCGACCTCGACGGCGGAGGCGGCCCCCGACATCGCCGACCGCGTCAGCGAGACCGCGGGCCTCGAGCGGGTCTGGGTCGTCGCCGGGACTGGCGCCAGCGAGCAGGTCCTCGCCGACACGGGCGGCCGCGGCGCCGGCCGTGGCATACCGCCTCATGCCGGCGGCACTCCGCCGCCTCATCCGAGCCTGACGTCCAACCTGGTACGGACGCCCGGGGATGAACCTGCCCGCTGGGTGCGGACGCATGCGGCGACGCGGTCGGGGACGACGCCCCCCGGGACCGGCGAGCCCGCGCAGTACCGGGTTCGGATCGAGGTGGGCGGCATCCAGCTCGGGACGATCATCGCCGTGCGCGATCGAGAACTGGGCGACCCATCGCGCAGCGAGACCCGTGTCCTGGCCCTGGCTGCCGATCAGATCGCCGTCTCTCTGCGGCGCGACCAGCTCCGTCAGGCCGCGACCGACCTCGAGATCGCCCATCAGACGGACGCGCTGAAGACCGCGTTGATCGATTCCGTGTCGCACGACTTGCGTACACCGCTGGCGAGCATCCGGGCGACGGCCGGTGGCCTCGCCGACCCCGATGTCTCGTGGACCGACGAGGCGCGTCGCAGCGCCGCCCACGTCATCGACACGGAGGCGACCCGGCTCGACCGCCTCGTGAGCGGCCTGCTGGACCTGAGCAAGATCGCATCCGGTGGCCTGCACCCGGACCTCGAGCCGCACGAGCTGTGGTCGGTCGTCGAGCCCGCGGTGGAGCGCCTCCGGCCGAGTCTGGGCAACCGCTCGATCCGGGTCGACGTCCCGGACTCGCTGCCGCCGGTCCTCGCCGATGCCGTGCTGCTGGACATCGTCGTGACGAACTTGCTCGACAACGTGGGAGCGCACAGCAGGCCCGATGCACCCGTCGCGATCCATGCGGACGTGGACGACGGGATGGTCCGCCTCGTGGTCGAGGACGGAGGGCCGGGCGTCCCGGGGGATGCGCTCGGATCGCTCTTCGAGCGCTTCCGGCGGAGTCCCTCGCGGTCCGAAGGCTCGAGACGCGGCCTGGGCATCGGGCTGAGCGTCGTCCGGGGGTTGGTCGACGCGATGTCCGGCCAGGTGAGCGCAGACCGGAGCCCGCTCGGAGGCCTGGCAGTGTCGGTCCGGCTCCGCCCCGCGCCTGCTCCGGCCGAGACCGAGCGATGAGCGCACGCATCCTGCTCGTCGAGGACGACGCCGCGACCCGCACTGCGGTGGCAGCCAATCTCGAGGCGCATGGCTTCCGAGTCACGACGAGCGACGATGTCGCCGGCGCCCTGCGGGCGTGGGACGCGGAGCGGCCGGATCTGATCCTCCTCGACCTCGGCTTGCCGGACTTGGACGGGAGTGCCGTCGTGCGCCACGTCCGGCGGGATGCCACGACGCCGATCCTCATCCTGTCGGCACGCGCCGACGAGCGGGTCAAGGTCGCGACGCTCGAGGCAGGCGCCGACGACTACGTCACCAAGCCGTTCGGGATGGACGAGCTGCGGGCGCGGATCGGCGCTGTGCTCCGCCGAGCGGCGGGGCCGGCCGCGGACGCGACGGGCGTGGTCCGACTCGGGCCCATCTCGATGGACATCGGCGCCAGACGCGTGACCGTCGCCGAAACCCCGGTCGAACTGACGCCGCGCGAGTACGAGCTCCTCAAGGTGATGATGGCCCAACCCGGCCGGCTCCTCACCAAGGGCCGCCTCCTGCGCGCGGTCTGGGGCACGGCGTATGCCGACGAGGCGCACTACCTCCACGTCTATGTGTCGCGGCTTCGGCGCAAACTCGCGGCGGCCGACTCGACCGGCGCGGTCGACGGACTGATCACCGCCGAACCCGGGATCGGCTATCGCGTGGGGGACCCGCAGGCACGACATTGAGCACGGGTTGAGCGGTCCGAGTCCGCGCCGGGCCGTGGCTTCTTGGTAGCCGGACTAGCGTGAAGACATGGAGCCCGCGGGGATCATCGTCCTGCCGCGCGTTCGAACCGATCCGTTCGAACTCGATGTGGCGAACCTGGAGGCTGCGATCGCACTCGTTCAGAGCGGCCTGGCGAACCGCGTCCGGCTGGTCGGCCTGTCCGACCCGGCGACTCTGGCTCCGATCGGGCTGGCCCGAGCCCAGGCTGCGGAAGTCGACTTCACCGTCGACCGGCGTGATCACGCCCTCACCCTGACGATCGGTCCCCTCCAGACTCATCCGTGATCGGCGGCCGTCGGGCGCTCACCGGTCGAAAGGCCGGTGACCGTCGCGTGCGGGTCGAGCGGCCGCACGCCCCGTACTTCCGCTATGCCGGCCCCGGCCAGCTCGTCGCGCGAGAGGCAGCGTCCCAGCCGCGGACCCCCGCCGGGCGCGCCTTCGCGCGTGTTCGCGGCGTCGTCTTCGGCCGGCCACTCTCGAGCGAGGCAGACCTCGAAGAGCGGCTGTCCAAGACCAAGGCGCTGGCCATCTTCAGCTCGGATGCCATCTCGTCCTCGGCCTACGCCACGGAGGAGATCCTCAGGGTCCTCGTCCTCGCCGGCGCCGCCGCGATGCTCCTATCGGTCCAGGTCGCGGTCGCCATCGCGATCCTCCTCGCCGTCGTCGCCATCTCGTACCGCCAGGTGTGTCGCGCGTACCCCAACGGGGGCGGTGCGTATGTCGTCGCGCGGACCAATCTCGCGCCGATCTTCGGACTGATCGCCGCGGCTTCGCTGCTCATCGACTACGTCATGACCGTCGCCGTATCGACCGCCTCGGCGATCGCCCAGATCCAATCGATCATCCCGGCCGCGTACGACGTGCGCATCGAGATCGCGTTCGTCTCGATCGGGCTGATCACGATCGCCAACCTCCGCGGCCTGCGCGAGTCCGGGAACATCTTCGCGGTCCCGACGTACCTGTTCATCGGGCTGGCATTGGGCATCGTCGTCAGCGGGATCTACCAGATCGCCACCGGCGCGGCGGCACCGATCCCGCCGCGACCGGACTCGGTGCCGACCGGGACCGAGGCACTCGGCATCCTCCTGCTCCTCAGGGCGTTCGCCGGCGGCTCGGTCGCGCTGACCGGCGTGGAGGCCATCGCGAACGGCGTCCCCGCGTTCAAGCCGCCCGAGTCCAGGAACGCCGCCAACACCATGACCGTGATGGCCGTGCTGCTGGGAGTCCTGTTCATCGGCCTCACGGTCGTGTCCGTCGCCTTCGGCCTGCGACCGACCGAGCCCGGGGGGCCCTCGATCGTGGCGATGGCGGCGGAGGTCACGTTCGGCGCCGGGTCACCGCTCGTTCCGGTCTTCGCGGCGTCGACCGCGCTGATCCTGTTCCTCGCCGCCAACACCAGCTTCAACGCGTTCCCGCGACTGGCGGCGATCCTGGCCGATGACGGCTACATGCCGCGCCAGTTCGCGTTCCGTGGCGACCGGCTCGCGTTCTCGTGGGGCATCGTCCTCCTCGCGGCGGTCGCGTTCGGGCTGCTCTGGGCGTTCGGTGGCGACACCCATGCGCTGATCCCGCTCTACTCGGTCGGTGTCTTCCTCTGCTTCACGTTGAGCCAGTCGGGCATGGTCCGCCACTGGCTCAGTGTCCGGGAGTCGGGCTGGCAGTGGCGGCTCGTGGTCAATGCCTTCGGCGGCGTCCTGACTGCGGTGGTCCTGGGAATCGTCGTGTTCGAGAAGTTTCGCGACGGCGCATACCTCGTCGTGATCCTCGTCCCGGTCCTCGTCGCGATGATGCTGTTCATCCATCGCCAGTACGCCCGGTCGCGGGAGGAGCTCAGGGTCCGCCCGGAGATCATCGTCGGGCCGCCCATCCGTGAGCAGCGAGTGGTCGTCCCGATCCCGGGCCTCGACCGGGCTACCGTGCAGGCGATCAAGGTCGGTCGCTCGATCGACGATGACGTCCGCGCGGTGTTCATCTCCGACGACCCGGACGATGCCGCGAAGGTCAGGGAAGCGTTCGAGCGCCAGGTCCCGGGCGTGCCCCTGGTCGTCGTCGAATCGCCGTACCGGGCGCTGGCCGGGCCGCTCCTCGCGTACCTCGATGTCCTCGACCTGGCCTGGCCGCCGGACAAGCCGGATCCGATCACGTTCGTCGTCATCCCCGAGTACGTCGCCAAGCGCTGGTGGGAACGGGTGCTCTACAACCAGTCCGCCAAGCGCCTGCGGTCGATGCTGCTGGGGCGGCCGCACACGGTCATCGTCAACGTCCCGTACAGGCGCGAGGACCCCGATGCCACACCGGAGGCCGCCCTCGAGAAGGGCTGAGCCTCAGCCCTTCGAGCCGTGGGCGATGCGGCGCGCCTTCACCGTCATCCGCAGGAACTCGCGGAAGTGGCGCCACGGCTCGACATGGCTGGGCTCTCCCGCGTAGATCGTGCGGATCGGGACCCACTCGATGGGCAGCCCGAGCGCGATGGCCCGGGCGATCATCTCGACTTCGAACTCGAAGCCAGACTCATCGCTCTCGAGCATCGCCCGCATCAGTGCCCGGCCGACGAGCCGGTAGCCCGACTGGTTGTCCGGCACGTGCCGGCCCAGCGCTGCGGAGAGCGTCAGGCCGCCGAGCGTGTTCGACAGTCGGCGGATGGGCGGCATCTCGTCGAAATCGCGCCGACCGATGACGAGCTCGGGCCGGCGCTCCCGGAAGGCGTCGATGAACGCCGGGATCTCCGCTGGGTCGTGCTGGCCGTCGGCATCGAGCGTGATCGCCGCCGCGGAGCCGCGCTCCAGGGCCTGCCGGAAGCCGGTCCGCAGCGCCGCGCCCTTGCCGGCATTCGGTACCTGGCGGATGACCGTGGCACCGGCCGCCTCGGCGACCTCGGCCGTGTCGTCGGCCGAGCCGTCGTCGACGACGATCACCGGCAGATGGGCGCCCGCAGCCTCGACCACCGCGCCGATTCGCGGCCCTTCCTGGTAGCCGGGGATCAGCGCGACGATCTCGTCGGTGGGGGTCGGTGTCGGCATCGGTGCAGTATCGCAACGCGAAGCCCCGATTCTCATGACGCACTCAGGAATGAGCGCGAAGGTTCACATCACCAGACCCATCCGCCGGGGGCGGCGACGCAGGAGACATCGATGACAGCGAATCCCACCGATCCGGCCGAGGGCGCCGCGTTCAGCGGGTCGACGGGCACGCCTAGCCGAAGAAGGGTCGGCCTGGTGCTCGGCGGGGCCGCCATCCTCATGATCGCCGCAGCTGCCACGTCGCTTGCGGCATCGCCATCGCCCTCGACGAGCGATGCGCAGAGCAACGCCTCCGGCGGGACCGCGCCGTCCATCGCCGGAGATCCGGGGTTCGACGCCGCCGGCCTGCCCGGCCTCGGTCGCCTCGGCCGGCATGGCTTCGCCGACATCACGATCGCCTCGATCAGCGGCAACGACGTGAGCCTCAAGACCGACGATGGCTGGACGCGGACGATCGCCATCACGAGCGGGGTGAAGCTCACGAAGGGCGGCCAGACGATCCAGATGTCCGATCTGAAGGTCGGCGACCAGGTGGTCTTCCGGCAGACGAAGAACGACGACGGTACGTACACGGTCACCGCACTGGCGGTCGTCGTCCCGACCATCCAGGGCACGGCCAGCGACATCACGTCGAGCGGCTTCAAGGTCACGACCCGCGACGGCTCCGTCTGGACCGTGACCGTGAACGGGTCGACGACGTATGGCTTCGGTCAGGGCACGGGCAGCCTGTCCGACGTCAAGGCCGGCGAGCCGGTCCGCGTCGCAGGCACCATCACGGCCGACAACCAGATGACCGCCGCGAACGTGCGGGTCGCCGGCGATCGCGCGGTCGGCCAGGTCACCGCCAAGACCGCCGACACCATCACGATCAAGAAGCGTGACGGCTCGAGCGTGACGATCCACGTCTCGGCCGACACGACCTACCGCGTGGCCGGCGTCGAGAACGCGGGCCTGGGGAACGTTGCCGTCGACATGTACGTCGGCGTGTCGGGCCGAGCCCGATCCGACGGCTCGATCGATGCTGATGTCGTCGTGGCCGGGAACGGCCGCGGGTTCGGTGGCCTGCGTGGGCCGAAGGGCTTCCGCTTCGGCGGGGAGCCCGGCGCCGACCAGACAGACCCGGCGCAGCCTGCCATCGATCTCGAACTCGGAGTCCCGACCGCCTGAACTCCTCCCCTGGCGGTTTCCCGCGCAGGACCCTCGGCTGGGGGCCGGGGGTCCTGCCATTCCCGCTGAGGGGTAGGTTCCCGCGCTTTGGGCACGACTGGCGTCCCCGGCAGGATTCGAACCTGCGACCTTGCGCTTAGAAGGCGCCTGCTCTGTCCACTGAGCTACGGGGACACGGTCAGCGGCAAGTTTACGCACGCCTGCCGACCTCTCAAGCCGCGACGCTCGGCCTAGTTCGTCAGTGCGGCGCCGGTCCGCACCGCCGCGACGACATCCTGGATCGCCTCTACGGATATGGCGGCCCCTTCCTCACTCACGATCAGGGAGCCGTGCGTCTGTCCGGGCGCGAGCCGATGGTCGCTATTCGATGACAGGCTGACCATCGCGTCCTGGGCCTCGCGCCACCCTTGCTGCGTGTCCACCGTCGCGCTCACCACCACGAGCGGCTTGTCACCGAGCGAGGTCAAGGCTGCGGCCTGGGCGAGCGTCGCTGGCAGCACGGCGAACTCGTCGCGTTGGCCCGACAAGAGGAGGGGCGTGGACTGTTGAGCCCGCTCGATATCGCCGTACGGAGCCGGCAGGTCCGCCGACACCAACGCCGTGATCACGCGATAGACGCCGATGCGCGCGACCGACGGAAGGACGCCCGTCGCCAACCGGATGGTGGAGTAGGTGGATGGGAAGGTCGGCAACGCGGTGAACGCATCGGCAGGCTGTGAGTCCAACAGGACCATCCCTGCGACCTCATCGGGATACTGCGCGGCGAAGACCCTGACGTAGGGTCCGCCGGTCGAATGCCCGACCAGCACGACCGGCCCCGCGATGCCAGCGTTCGCGAGAAGCGTATGGAGATCCCTCGCCACCGCGATGCCGTCCTGCGGTGCACCAGCGTCGTCGCTCCCTCCGCGGCCGGCGCGGTCATAGACGCACACGCGAGCGGTCGCACTGACCGCCGGTGCGATACGACCCCAGTAGGGCGAACCCTCCCCCAAGCCTGACTCGAACACGACGGTCGGCTCACCCGTTCCTGCGCACTCGATGTGCACCTTCCGTCCGCCGACATCGACGGCCTGACCGGTGATCGGATAGGTGGCGTTGTCGCGGGCATCCGACAGTGTCTCGAACGCGCCGCCGATGGCGAGCGACCCAAGGACGAAAACGACCGGATAGACCAGCCACCTGACACGACCCGGCAGGTCGCGGCGGACCTGGACGACGATCCAGATCGCGAGCATCAGGAGCGCCGGCGGCCACAGCCAGCTGAGAACCCCCATCGTCGGGGCACGAGGCGCAAAGACGACCAAGCCGAGGCCGACAAGACCCATGGCTGCCGCGGGCACGAAGGCCCACCGCTGCGGTCGGTGCGTGAACCGGATCGACAGAGCGCCGAGCAGGAGCCAACCGATCCCGAAGGCCACGAGGACCGACCCCGTCACCACGGACTCGGTGGCACCCGAAGCCGGGCCGATCACGAACAGGACCGCCAGGACGAACCCGACGGCGAGCGAACCGGCGACTACGAGGTTGATGGATCGGGCGACGGTCACCCGCGTTGGTCCAGCCACAAGGTCGGCAGTATGGCGTTGCTCGAGGGGCGTCTCGACTGACTAGGCCGCTGATCGCCAGCTGGGGCGCGGCGGGCGGGCCTTGGTCCCGAAGTCGGATGCGCCGGAGAAGCTGGGCGTTCGCCGCCACGACGATCGTCGAAAGGCTCATCGCGATCGCGCCGATCGCCATCGGAAGGTCGATGCCCCACGGGACGAGGACGCCGGCCGCGATGGGGATCGCCACAACGTTGTAGCCCGTCGCCCAGACGAGATTCTCAAGCATCTTTCGGTAGGTCGCGCTTGACAGCTCGATCGCGCTCACCACGTCACGCGGGTCGCTGCGGACAAGAACGATGCCAGCCGCACTCTCGACGGCGACATCAGTGCCCGCGCCGATCGCGATGCCGACATCGGCGGTCGCAAGGGCCGGTGCGTCGTTCACGCCATCGCCGACCATCGCGACCTTTCGGCCGCCCTGCTGGAAGCGACGGACGGCCTCGGCCTTATCGGCGGGTAGGACCTCAGCCGCGACATCGTCGATGCCGAGCCGTCGAGCTACGGAGTCGGCGACGGCCTGGCTATCACCGGTGATCATCGCGACGCGCATCCTCAGGGCATGGAGCGCCTCGACCGCCTCCTTCGACTCGGGCCGAATCTCGTCCTCGATCCCCACGACGCCGCCGACCTGCCCATCGACGACGACGTGGAGAACTGTCCGACCGACGCGATCCCACTCCGTGGCCAACGCGTGCGGGCTTACGCCCAACTCCTCGAGCACGCGCGGCCCACCGACGTACACCTCGTGGCCATGGACCTTCGCTCGTGCTCCGCGGCCTGGCAACGCCTCGAACGCCGATGCCGGCCTCGTCTCAACGCCGCGTCGGCGAGCACCATCGACGATGGCGCGCGCCAGCGGATGCTCGGAGTCGGCCTCGACGGAGGCCGCCAACCCGAGAACCCGCTCCACGTCGAACGATCCAGGCGCGACGTCGATGAGGATGGGTTGGCCCTTCGTCAGCGTGCCGGTCTTGTCGAAGATGACGGTCTCGAGTTCTCGCGCTCGCTCCAGGGCGAGCCGGTCCTTGACGAGTAGCCCGTTGCGAGCTCCCAGAGACGTGCTGATCGCGATGACCAACGGGATCGCCAGGCCGAGGGCGTGCGGGCAGGCGATGACCAGGACGGTCGCCGTCCGCACGAGCGCGCCCTCCGGGTCGCCGAGCAGCCACCACACCACGAGGGTGATGGCGCCTGCACCGAGCGCCACCCAGAAGAGCAGCGCGGCCGCTCGATCCGCGAGCGCCTGCGCCCGCGAAGCGGACGCTTGCGCCGTCGCGACCATCCGCATGATCCCCGACAGAGCTGTGGCCTCGCCGGTCGCGGTCACCCGAACCCGCAGTGACCCGCCCGCGGCCACGGCGCCGGCGATGACCCCGTCGCCCACTCGTTTGGAAACTGGCCGGGACTCACCGGTGATCAGGGACTCGTCGACGTCTGCTGCTCCCTCGATGACGATGCCGTCGGCCGCTATCCGGGCCCCGGGCCTTACCAGGATCACATCGTCGTCGCGGAGCTGAGCCAAAGCGACGACCTCGGTGGCGTCCTCCGCCACGCGCTCCGCCGTGTCTGGGAGGAGCTCTGCCAGGGCGGCCAAAGCCCCGCGGGCCTGCGCGATCGACCGCATCTCGAGCCAGTGACCGAGCAGCATGATCGTGATGAGGCTGGCCAGTTCCCACCAGATCTCGACATTGAATAGGCCGACGGTACCGGCCCAGGACGTGATGAACGCGACCACGATCGCCAGCGAGATGAGGGTCATCATCCCGGGCTGACGATCAGCCAGCTCGCGCTGGGCGCCGCGGATGAAGACCAACCCGCCGTACAGGAAAACGACCGTGCCGAGGATCGCGGGTACGTAATCGATCCCGGGGATGGACGGGACCGAATAGCCGAACCACTCCTGGATATCCTGACTAAGCAGGACGACCGGGATCGTCATGGCAAGGCTCAGCCAGAACTTATCGCGGAACATCGCGACCGAATGACCTTCGTGACGATCATGGACGGCGTGCTCAGCGTGGCTCGGCGTCAGCGCAGGGGCGTCGGCTCCGTGCCGGTGTGCAGCGTGATCATCCTGGTGCTGAGGGTGGTGATCCATTTGCCAGTCGAGTCGAGCCGATACTCCCGGGGAGTATCATCCCACAAGTGCCCGCGCCTTGCGCGGACGGGCGTCCATCGAGCGTCAAGTGGAGCGGCGGCGCACCGCACGGCGTAACGACGATCGAGGTGCCATCGTTCCCTTTGTCAGCGAGGGTCTTCGGCTGGCGGCTCTCCCCCAGCGTGGTACGAAACGGGGACCCTCGCTCCAGTCGTCCAGGGTCCGGCGGACCTCCGACGGGAGCCGGTCGGTGTGTTCTCCGTCGACGATGATCGCGACGCCGTGGGATCAACCGTGTCGAGGGAGGATGCTACTCCGCGTCGATCCCCGTGCACTCCACGCGAGCGAGCTCGTCCCGGGCTTGCGCGACGGACGCCCGCGCATGGTTCACGACAAGAGCGGCCCGTCCGCGTACGCGTACGCGGGTGATATCGCGGTGCAGCCCCTTCATCCTCGTGATCACGAGCGCGACCGTCTCGTGATCCGGGGACAGTGGAGGCAGCCGCTCGGAGAGTTCTTGAGCGTCGGCCAGCGTGACCAGCACTTCACTCAATGCCGAGGAAGTCATCTACGTCGATTGTCGTCGGTCGCGCAAGGCAAGCGCCGCGGGCACGCTCTCAGCGGCTGGCGCGACTCGCGCGGTACAGCAGGACCGGGGAGGCGATGCCCTTGAGGTCCGCTGGCGAGATCGTTTCGAACGTGAACTTGTCTCCTGACGCGCTTGCCGCGTCGCGCGTCGCCTCGCTGACCATGACCTCGCCTGGTCCAGCGCGGCTCACGATCCGCGCTGCCAGGTTGACTGTTCGGCCGTAGTAGTCCCCATCGCGCTCGATCAGGGGACCGGCGTCGATACCTGCGTGCGCCGGGGGCAGTCCCGCACGCGGCACGTCTTGGATCATGGTGAGCGCCGCAGCTACGGCATCGGACGCGCTCTCGAACCGGAACATCACTCCATCGCCGAGAAGCTTGACCACTCTGCCGCGATGTTCCCGTGCGCTTGCGTCGGCGACGTCCTGCAGCCCGGCCGCCAGCCGAGAGGCGACTTCGTCGCCGCCCCTCTCCGTCGAGTCAGTGAACCCGGACAGATCGACGAAGACGATCGCCGGCGGCTGGTCCGGCCGGGGCTCTGCCCAGCCGCGGTCGACCAGGGTCTGCTCGAGCTCTTCGAAGTTCAGCGCATTGATAGCGTGCTCGATGTGGCGTTGCTCGAGCCAGATGAGCAGCTGTGGCTCGAGTTGCGCGATCCTCACAGCCGGCTCGACGGTGCGTCTCACCAGGTCGTCGAGATCGAGACCCTGGCGCGAAAGCGGAGCGGACACCTTCTGGAAGTACAGTCCGACCACCGATTCGACGATCCGTCGGACCCCCTCACCGTTGAGGCGAGCGGCGCGCACGAGCATCTCCCGATCGCCGAACGTACCCCAGGCTTCGAAGAACCTCTTGAGCACCTCCTCCTCGTCCTCGCGGAGACGACTGTCCGGCCGCGGTTCTGGTAGCCCGAACGCCGCGTAGACGACGGGCAAGTCGGCCGCGCTCTCGCCGAGGCTGGCCGCGAACTCGGCGTAGGTCCTGGACGACCGGGGAGCAGGTTCGATGTAGAAGCGGTCGATGTAGTCGAGCGTCTGGAGCCGCTCACGAAGCGTGCGCTCCAGGTTCCCGAGGGTGATCCCGGCCTCGAGTCCGGCCTTGATGGTCTGGACACGAAGGATGTCTCCGCTGGAGAAGGACCCATCTAGTGCGGGCTTCAGGGCGCCCATCCGGATGAGCTCATCGACCAGCCCCCGATCGACGTCGGCCTCGACCGCAAGCTCATCGGCCGTCAAGACGCGCATCTGATCACGCAGGGTCCGGACGCGAGATGCTGTCCAGCGTCGTCGGCCCGGCCGGCTGTCGCGCCACGATCCGGCCGCGCGCGTCCTCGACCACCAGGTCGGCGGCCCAGTACGTCGCGCACGTCGAGGCGCAGTCGCGGAACGTGCCCACGGCGCGCACGACCCACGTCGTCGTGTTCGTCGAGAAGCTCATCATCGACGCCGCGTCCTCGCCGACCGCCGGCTTGACGCGCTCGAATGGCGCCACGAGCCGGACGCTCACCAAGCGGAACGGGCGGATCTCACGCCCGACGGCCGCGACGTCGTCCGCGACCGCGACACGGATCGTCTGCTCGACCTCCGCGACCGACATCCTGTGGGCGACGTCGCCCGGGATCTCGAGCGTCGGCCCGAAGCCCGGCAGGTATCCGCACGCACCGAGGATCGCCGCAGCCAGACCGAGTCGGCCGAGCCCTAGCCAGCGGGACCGATGCGCCATCAGTCTGTCCGGGACGCCCTGAGCAGCGCGACTTCGCTCTCGACGCCCTTCAATCGGACCGGTCCGATCGCATCGAACGACAGGCCGTCCGCGTCATCGATCGCCGCGACGACCGCTTCGCTCACGAGGATTTCGCTCGGTCGGGCAAAGTCGCTGATACGTGACGCCAGGTTGACGGTCCGTCCGAAGTAATCCCCCTCCTGGAAGAGGACCGGCCCGGCATGGATACCGACGTGCGCCGGCGGCAGACCAGCCTTCTCTCCGGCGTCGACCATCTCTATCGATGCCCGGACCGCATCGGCCGGATCGCGGAAATGGAACATGACCCCATCGCCGAGCCATTTGACCGGGTGGCCGCCGTGTCGAACGGACAGGCTTTGGACCAGTGTCCCGAGCTCGCGAGCCAGCGTCGCGGCCGCATCGTCGCCTCGCTCATCGGTGAGGCGCGTGTAGCCGGTCAGGTCGAGGAAGGCGATCGCGGGCGGCCGATCGACTCGCGCATGAACACCGGAGCGATCGAGGATCGTCTCGACGCTCTCCATGATGTTCCGCATCCAGGCCTTCGACTGGTGGCCGTGGAACAGCGCGAGGATCGCTCGATCCGTCGTCTCGGTCGCCTCTGCGAGGAATGGCTCGAGCGCCCTGCCCACCTCGTCGACGCTTGCCCCGGATCGAAAGAGCGGTCCCAGGATGTCGCTCCCCCACCAGTCGGCCTCGGTCTCGGCAACTTTTCTGAGGCTGTCGCCGTACACGCGCAGGGCGCGCTCGCTGATCGCTGGTCGCACACCCCGTGCAGTCTGGAACCGCAGCAGCGGCAGCACGTCCAGCTCGCTCTCCCGGACCCGATCATCGGGCTCCGGGCGCGCCGATCCCATCGCCTCACGGATCGTCAGCAGCACCTCGAGCGGGACGCCCGTCTCTTCGCTCAGTCCCCGGAACGTGACGCTGGTCGTGGCGGCGAACCGGTCGTAAGAAGGGTCGTCCACGAAGTCGAGCGAGACGTCGCCTCGCGACAGGGACGTGCCGATCGCCGCGAGCGGGAGCCCGGCTCCCTCGAGCGCCTGGATGATCCCGATGCGACGGACGTCACTCGGCCGGTATCCGTCGCCCGGATGCGAGCGCAAGGCCCCGATGCCCACGAGCTCGTCGACATATCCGACGTCGACACCGGCCATCTCCGCGAGTCGATCGCGTGTCAGGTCATGCGCGGCCACCACGTCGGTAATCGTCGAGGCTCACGGGCACACGGTCAATGTGACAGGGAGCTGGCACGTTCCGTCCCTCACGGCTGTCACGTTCGCGCCGGCCGCGGCGTAAAGGTGTTGATCACCCGAATACACGAAGGGACGGACGTCCGGAGGAGCGAACGCATGAGCCACCAGATGACTAGCGGCACTGCCAGCGCACCACCCTGGGTCCCGTTGATCACGCCCGTCGTGAAACCCCTCCTGGCTGCCGGCGTGCCTCTCGGCTTCAACGGCCTCATCACCATCCGCGGGCGGAAGTCGGGCGAGCCACGCACGACGCCGGTCGCGATCGTCGATGTCGATGGTCGCCGTTGGGTGTGGTGCCCGTGGGGCGAGGTCAATTGGGTGCGCAATCTGCGCGCCGCGGGTCGGGCCACGATCAACGTGCGCGGCCAGGCCGAAGAGGTCATGGCGAGGGAGCTCGCACCGTCGGAGCGGATCCCGTTCTTCCGCGACGTCCTCGGACGGGTGGCACGAGGCATCCCGTTCGGGATGACGTTCATCCGGATCGTCGACGGCGTCGACCTCAAGGACCCCGAGGAGGCGGCCGAGGGTCGACCGGTCTTCGAACTCACGCCGGTCGGCTGACGCGGGCGGCTCCGGCGTCGCGCGCCGCCCGCCCATTCCTGCCAGAGTGATGGCATGGGGTCCGAAAACGGGCAGGGACTGGCGTCCGACGGGCCGTCGCCGCTCGCCGGCCAGGTGGCGATCGTCACCGGTGGCGCACGCGGTATCGGTCGGGGCATCGCCGCCCGGCTGGTGCGCGACGGCGCCCATGTGTTCATCGGCGACCGTGACATGGCGACCGCACGACAGACCGCAACGGAGCTGACGGACGCCGCCGTCGGCGGCGGTCAGGCCGAGGCGATGGAGCTCGATGCGTCTGACCGCGACCGGGTCGAGGCGATGGTCGACGACGTCGTACGGACCGCCGGCCGGCTCGACATCTTCGCCGCGAACGCCGGGATCGGCGGGTCGGCACCCTTCCTCGACACGAGCGACGAGACATGGGACCGCATCCTCGCGATCAACCTTCGCGGAGCCTTCATCGGCGTACAGGCCGCGGCTCGCGCGATGCGGGCGCTCGGTAACGGCGGTCGGATCGTCGTCACCGCGTCGACGAACTCCTTCTGGATGGAGACCGATCTCGTCGCCTACAACGCCTCGAAAGCCGGCGTACTGGCGATGACCCGGACCGCGGCGATGGAGCTGGCCCGGGAGGGCATCACCGTGAATGCCGTCGGTCCCGGGCTGATCGCCACGGACCTCACGCGAAGTGTCACCGACGATCCGGAGAATGCCGCGAGCTACCTGCGGCAGATACCGGCCGGTCGCTTCGGGACACCCGACGATGTCGCCGGCGCGGTCGCCTTCCTCGTCTCGCCGGACGCCGCCTGGATCACCGGCCACCTGCTCGTCGTCGATGGCGGGCAGACCCTCGGGACGCCGTTCCCCGACGATCCGGCCTGACGACTGGCGGCAGCCTCAGCCTGCCTCGACCGGCGCCGGCGCCGGGATGACCGAGACCTCGTCGAAGCCGAGCCGGACACCACCCTCGCGGCGCATCAACGTCAACCGCTCGTTGCCGCTGACATCGACCCGGAGCTCACGCCCGCCGACATCGACCCGCACCTGGGCGACCGGGCCCTCGAAGATCACCCGGTCGACCGTCCCCTCGAGCACGTTGACGAACCCAGCTTCGCCTCCGCGCCCGTCCTCCGGGAGGATCTCGATGTCCTCGGGCCGGATGTAGGCGACGACTGACTGCCCCACGGCCAGGCCCGGCCGGTCCGCCCCGAGGATGGTCCGACCCTCGGCGTCGATGACCCACTGCGACCCATCGTCCTCGCCGCGCCGTCCCGTGATCACCCCGCGCAACCCGTTGTTGGCGCCGATGAACTCGGCCACGTAGGGCGTCTCCGGGCGGAGGTAGATGTCGGTCTGGGTGCCGATCTGCTCGGCGCGCCCGTTGTTCATGACGACGATCCGGTCCGAGATCGCGAACGCCTCGGACTGGTCGTGAGTCACGTAGATCGCGGTCTTGCCGGTCCGCCGCTGGAGGTCGAGGATCGAGTACTTGAGCGTGTCCCGCAGGTTCTTGTCGAGCGCGGACAGCGGCTCGTCGAAGAGCAGGACGCGCGGATCGGTCGCCAGGACGCGCGCCAGGGCGACCCGTTGCTGCTGGCCGCCCGACAGCTGGGCGGGCAGGCGCGCGCCGTAGCCGCTCAGGCCGACCATCGCCAGCATCTCCTCGACCTTCGCGGCGATGGCTGGCTTCTTCCCACCCTTGACCGACAGCCCGAAGCCGATGTTGTCCGCGACCGACAGATGCGGGAAGAGGGCCGGGGTCTGGAACACGAAGCCGATGTTCCGCTGGCGGGGCGCCAGCCACGTCACGTCCTGGTCATCGAACAGGATCCGGCCACCGCTCGGCTCGACCAGGCCGGCGATCATCCTCAGCGTCGTCGTCTTGCCGCAGCCCGACGGTCCCAGCAGTGTCACGAACTCGCCATCGGCGACCTTGAGGTCGAAGTCGTCGACCGCGACGGTCGAGCCGTAGTGCTTGCTGACGCGATCGAGTCGTACGGTCGACATCAGATGAGGTAGGTGCCCTTGAGGTAGCGCGTCCCGAAGACCTTGAAGAAGACGAGGATCGCGCCGAAGGAGATCAGCTGCATCGTCACCGCCAGGGCCGCCGTCGTCGGTGCCAGGCCCGCGGTACGCACGAGATTGAAGACGCGGAGCGGAGCGGTCGTGACGTCGGGCGGGTGGACGAACAGCGTCACGAGGTACTCGTTGAACACGATGATGAAGGTCAGCATCAGCCCGGCGCTAACGCCCGGCCCGATGAGCGGGAAGACGACCCGCCAGAACGCCTGCCAGCGGGTCGCGCCGAGGCACGCTGCTGCCTCCTCGAAGGACAGCGGCAGATCCTTGAGCGCGACGACGATCGGCGACAGCATCAGCGGGAACGTGCCGACGGCCATCGCGAATACGAGCCCCCAGATCGATGTCGTCAGGTGGTAGGTGAAGTTGTAGACGAGGACGAGCGAGATCCCGATCACGGCGCCGGGCACGTACAGGGGCAGCGACAGCAGCGAGAACAGCGCCCGCTTGCCGGGGAACGGGTAACGGACGATCGCGTAGGCGCCGGGCAACGCCACCAGCAGGTTGATCACCAGCGTCATGCCGGCGACGAGGAAGCTCTGGCGCAGGTTGTCGCCGAAGCTGCCGAGCACGTACTGGAAGTTCTGGACGGCGTAGGTCCCGCCGGGTCCGGTCAGCGAATAGCCGAGCAGGGTCAGGAACGGCAGGACGAACACGAAGAGGATCATCCACACGTAGGCGTGGCCGGCCAGCGCTCCGAGGCGCCGGCGAGAGAACCGGCGCGGGCGGGCTGCCGCCATCGGCGTCGCGACCGTGGTCATTCGATGAGAGCTCCCCGCGAGTAGCGGAGCGAGAAGTAGCTCACCAGGACCGCGATGATCAGGAGCACGACGCTCATGGCGCTGGCCAGGCCGTAATCGGTCTGGACGACGCCGCGCTGGAACAGGGTCCAGGCGAGGGCACGCTGCTCGTTCAGTGAACCGAGCAGCACCGGCTCAGCGAACGTGCCGATGTTCCAGCCGAACACGATCAAGATGCCCGCGATGACGCCGCTCCGGGTCAGTGGCAGCAGCACACGGCGGAGGGTCTGCCACGGGCGAGCACCGAGGCACGCGGCGGCCTCCTCGAGGGTCGGATCGACATTGCTGAGCGCCGCGCCGATGCTCATGACCATGAACGGGAAGGTGAAGATCGACATCGCGAAGACGACGGACGGCAAGCTGTAGAGCACGGCGGTGCTCGGGATCCCGAGTGCCTGCAGAAGTGGGGTCGCCGGCCCGCCGGGCAGCAACACGAAGCGCATCCCGAAGGCGATGTAAAGGGCGCCGAACATCGGGAAGACCATGAACGCCCGCACGACGTCGCGATAGCGGATCCGGCGGACAAGGATGTAGGCGAAAGGGAAGCCGAAGAACAGGTTCACGACCGTCGACAGGGCGGCCAGCTGGAGCGTCACGAGCACGTTGGGCAGGTACCGGCTCAACACCACGTCGTAGTTGACGGCCGAGTACTCGGGTCCCGCCGGCGACAGGTAGGACGACCCGACGGTGAAGCTCATCTGGACGATGAACGCCATCGGGAAGTACAGGAACAGCACGACCAGGACGGCCGCGGGCGCGACCAGCGCGAGCCCCACGAGCTGGCGGTTGCGCTCCCGCCGGCGGGCCTCGTCGGCGACCACCGGTACGGGAAGGCCGATTGGCTCAGCCCTCATCCATCCACCTGGTCAAGTCGAGGCGGCGTCCCCGGTCGGATGATCGGGGACGCCGTTGACGTCAGTCTACTTGCCGGCCTGACCGATCTGTCGGACAGTCCCAGCTGCCTACTGGCCGATCTTGGACGCGTAGTAGTCCTGCCACTCCTTCTGGGAGGCGTTGTACGCCTTCCAGTCGACCGTCTTGAACGCCTGGATCTGGTCGAGCTTCGGGAAGTAGTTGAAGTAATCGGCGGCGAACCACTCGGGCACCTGATCGACGTAGTCGGGCCCCAGGAAGCCCTCGCTCAGCTCGCTCCAGGGCCCGTGGTCGATGGGCCACGCGTTCGGGAACTGGACGTCCTTGGCGAGCCGCCAATTGATGAACACCTGGGCGAGGACCGGATGAGCCGCGCCCTTCGGCACCCATAGGTAGCCGTTCACCGGGTAGATCGCCGCCGGAACGAGCAGTGCGGCGTCGGTGTTCCCACCGAAGTACTCGAGCCGGGCGAGGCTGTTCCAGAAGCTGACGGCATCGGCCGCGCCGGACCGCAGCAGCTGCTGCATCTCAGCGGAGTCGGGCGTGTACTTCAGGACGTTCGGACCGATGTTGGCGACCGCCCAGTCGACGACCTCCTTCATCTGCGCGGCGTCCTTGTAGTCCTTGCCGAGCTCGGAGGCGAGCCCGAGGAACAGGCCGCCGTTGGTGATGTCGCCGGGTGGCGGCAGGACTACCTTGCCCTTGAGCCGCGGATCGGCGAGGTCCTGTAGCTTCGTCATCCAGGCAGCGCGGCCCTTGCTGTAGACGACGCCCGGGAACGCGGTCGACTGGAAGGCGATCGTCGTCGGGTCGTGCTTGAAGATGTCGAGCACCATCGACGCGTTCGGGATCAGGTCCGACGGGAAGACGGAGTCGACGAGGTCCTGGTCCATCGCATCGGCCCAGTAGTTCTCCTCGATCGCGAGGACGTCATACGGCGCCGGATTGCCACCGGTCTTGGCCGCGGCGAGCTTGGTCAGATACGTGCTCGGCTGCTGGCTGCCCTCGTAGGTCAGCTTGATGTCCGCGCCATACGTCGCCTTGACGTACTGCTGGAACTGGTTCACCAGCTCGTCGTTGGCGGTGTACGTCCAGTTGCCGACGACGACGCTGCCTTCCTTGGCGATCTCGGCCTTGATCTCGTCGTCGGTCATGTCCTTGTTCAGGATCGAGACGTGCTTCGTCTCCCCGGCCGCACTCGCCGATGCGGCGGGCGACTCCGCCGAACTGGCACTCGGCGCCGACGACGCTCCCCCACTCGTGGTCGGCTGCGAGGTGCAGGCTGAGACGACGAGCGCGATGACGGCCAAGAACGCGAGCGCGATCCGCATCATGGGACGCGTGCTGATGGTCTCCACGGAGACAGCCCTCCTCCTGGTTCGATGGCATCGTCCGCGTCCCGTCTCGGTTCGTTGAGGCTGAACGTTGACGCTTGACGTTGCCATTTAGGCCGCAGGATACTCCCGACGCCTTCCCAGTCAATAGGACGACGCCGCGAGGACGCCATCATCCCACCCAAGGCCAGGTCCCGGACAGGCGAGGACAACGGTCGTCGTCGGAGCTCGATGTCATCCACCCTTCGCGACGTCGCCGAGCGCTCCGGTGTCTCGGTCACGACGGCGTCGCGCATCCTCAACGGACGCGAGACCGGGGTCCCGATCCGCGGCGAGACGCGCGATCGCGTCCTCGCGGCGGCAGCCGATCTCGGCTACAAACCCAACCTGCTCGCCCGCGGGCTGCGCGGCAGTCGAAGCTCCCTGATCGGCGTCATCGCGCGGGACGTGTCGGACCCGTTCCACATCCAGATCCTGCAGGGCATCAATGAGGTGACGCGGGCGCGCGAATTCCGGCTGTTCCTCGGCCACGTCGACTACCGGCCCGATGTGGCACTCAGCTACGGGTCGATGTTCGAGCGGTCGCATGCCGACGGGATCATCGTCCTCGGCGACCTGATCGACGGCGAGCGGACGCTCGCGGACCTCGCTTCCCAGCACCGCTATGTGGTCGGCGTGTCCGATCGTGTCGGTCCGGGCGCTTTCCCGGGCGTCTATTCCGACAGCTATGAGGGAACGCGCCTCGCGCTCGAACACCTGTGGGATCTCGGCCACCGGCACATCGTGTGCATCTCGGACCCGGCGACCGAGGACCAGCGCCTCCGTACGCATCTCTACGATGCGTTCATGCGCGAGCACGGACTCGGGCACCTCGCCGCCGCGCACTCGATCGGCCAGCCGGACCCCGAGCCGAGTTACCGCCTCGGGCTCGAGCTCTTCGGTGGCGACGGCGGTCGGCCGCTGCCGACGGCGGTCTACGCGACGTCCGACACCATCGCGATCGGACTGCTTCGTGCGGCGTACCAGACCGGCGTCGCGATCCCGAACCAGGTGTCGGTCATCGGCTTCGACAACATCGCGATCGCGGCCTACACGGTGCCGCCGCTCACGACTGTGAGCCAGGCCGGTGTGGAGATGGGCCGTCGGGCGGCAGACCTTCTCCTCGACATCATCGAGGCCGGCGACGCCGGAGGTCGGCCGGCCGACGTGGTCCTCGAGCCGACGCTGATCGTCCGCGACACGACGGCTCCCCCACCGGCCACCGCCTAGGCGGGGCGCTCGGGCCAGCGCAGCTCTCACCCGTTCGATAGGCCCCCTTCACGTCGTATCCTCGCCTTCTCCATGGATCGGCACGGGCTCCTGCATCGGGCTCTTCGGTTATCGGTGCTCAGCATCGCCCTCGGGGCGCTGTTCGGCGGGACGGCCGTGATGGTCGGCGTGGCGACGGGCAGCCTGTCCCTCCTCGGGTTCGGCATCGACGCGGCGATCGATTCGGTCGCCTCGGTGGTACTGGTCTGGCGGTTCCGGACAGAAGTCCGCCAGCCCCATCGAGCGGAACGGATCGAGAGCCTCGCCGAGAGGGCGATCGGTGGCGTCCTCCTCGTGGTCGCGGTCTACCTCGCGGGAAGCGCCATCAACGCCCTGGCGACCGGCGCACATCCGGAGGCCAGCCCGATCCGCGCGCTGCTGCTGGTCGCATCGGTCGTCACGCTACCGCCGCTCGCGCTTGCGAAGTACCGCGTCGCTCGCGCCCTGTCGAGCGGCGCGCTGCGTGCAGACAGCATCCTGACCGGGATCGCGGCACTCCTCGGCGGGATCGGCCTCGTTTCGCTCGCACTCGACCAGCTGTTCGGAGTGACCTGGGCCGACGCAGTCGGCGCGCTGGTGATCGCGGTGATCATCGCCCGTGAGGGATGGACGTCGGTGCAGGCATCGCGGACACCGGAGCCGATCACACCCGACGAGCTCGGCGGGACGTAGCTACACCCAGCGGGCGCACCGGGCGGCGGGCACGAATAGGTATCCCGCCCTATTCCCGTACGGACGTTCACTTTCATAGCCTCTGGCACAGACCCGGCTCGCTCTTCCCCCTGGCGATCCGGGTCTGCTGATTCACCGGCGGTCGCGCGGACGCTCGGAAGGCCTCTCGGATGGCCTCCGAGACGGGCAGCGGGTAAGGGGGCAAGGGGCGCCTTGGGGGCAGAAGAAAGGTCCGAGGTGGCCCCTTCGCCGGCGATGGCCGGACGGCGGGTACGGGGCTGAGCGCCGACCGGACGCCACGGAGGTGGCCGAGACCGTCTCCCTGGCTCCCGGGACACACGCTCGGTTCCGCATGTTCCTCGGACCCGAGGCAAGGGTACGCCACAGGGCGCGGTGTGGCCACCCGCCGACGGCGCTCGTGCCCGCGACAACAGGACCTTCGGGGGAGGACGGAGCCGGCCTGCCCCGGTGCTAGACTCCGCGGCCTATCGCACCGGCCGGGATCGGTGCGCATCACGAAAAGGACCGTTCCGCCCATGACGGCCGGACCGACTCGCGCGCGACCGCCCACCGCCGCGCAACAGCTGGCCCTGGACCTACCGGTCTCGTTGCCCGCCATCGGGATCGAGCCCGAATGGAAGGCCCAGCAGCGCCTGTGGGGTCATTCGTTCCACCCGATGTGCTCGTATCTCGCGAGCTTCCCCGCCGCGCTCGCGCACGCCTTCATCGCCCGCTATTCGCGCCCGGGCGACGTCGTCCTCGACCCGTTCTCGGGACGAGGCACGACACCGCTACAAGCCTGCGCCGAGGGCCGTATCGGTGTCGGCAACGATCTGAACCCGTTCGCCCACCTGCTCACGGCGTCGAAAGTGGAACCGGCGTCCCGGGCCGGCGCCTTGACGCGCCTCACGCAGCTCCGGCTGGGCTGGAACGCGGATGCGGCGACCTGGAGTGCACTCGCGAGCCGCGTGACCGACGATCCGTCGGCGATCCCCGTGCCGGCCGCTGGGTCGCGTGGCGGCGCGTCGGGCGGTTCGGAGCACGTGCCCGTCGAGGTCGCGCTGGCCTTCCACCCCGACACGCTCGGCCAGCTGCTATTCGTCCGCTCCGAGCTGCGCCTCGACGATCGGACGGATCGGTTCCTGGCTGCGGCGATCACGGGGATCCTGCACGGCAAGAGCGCGAGCTATCTCTCTGAGCTGATGCCGAACACGTTCAGCATGGCGCCGCGCTACGTCCGCGATTTCGCGGCGCGAACGTCGTTCACGTCACCGCGCCGCGATGTCTTCGATGGGTTGGCATCGAAGGTCGACCGCCTGTTCCGGCAACCCGCCCCGTCCGCCGAGGGGATCGCACTCCTCGGTGATGCCCGTGACGTCGCGCCGCGGGTCGAGGCCGCGCTCCATACCAGTGGCCGCCCCGACCGTGCCCGGCTCGTCGTCACGTCGCCCCCCTACCTCCGGGTCGTGAAGTACGGCTACTACAACTGGCTGCGCACCTGGTTCCTCGGGTTCGATGCGCGCGCCATCGACGCAACCCTCGACGATGCTCACCACCGCGAGCCGTACCTGGCGTTCCTGCGCGACGTGCTCGCCGGGCTCCGACCCGTCCTGACCGACGATGCCGTCGTCGTCCTGGTCATCGGAGACGTCGAGACCGATCGCGGACGACGCATCAAGGGCGGCATCGGGCTCGCCGAACGAACCTGGGAGCAGGCCGCCGAGCCAGAGGGCTATCGGCTGGCCGGCGTCGCCCTCGATGACGTCGCGGCCGTCCGCAAGATGACCAAGCTGTGGGGTGACGAGGCGGGCCGCGCGACCAAGACGGACCGGATCCTCGTCCTCGGCGCGACCGAATCCGGACGGCGGCGGGCACTCGCCGGAGCATCGCTCGACATCGACTGGACGTGGCCGCCGAGGGCGCTGCGCGCGCTCTGACCACCTGATCCATCCAGAGGCCCGGCCGGACGCCCGCCGACCAAGCCCTCGACTACGATGGGCCGCGTGACGCGCCGCCATCCCCGGATCCGCCGCGCCGCCGCATGCTTCGCGGCTTTGCTATTCGTCGTAGCGGGCGCGTCGGTCGCCACGGCCGAGGACGTCCTGCGCCTCGACGGGCCGGTGACCGACAGCGCGGGCGTGCTCGATGGCAGCGTCGCCGAGGTCGAAGGCGCGATCGACCGCACGCTCGATGAACATCACGTCCAGGTCTTCGTCCTCTTCGTCCGCACCACGGGCGACGTTCCGATGGCCGACTACGCCGAGCAGACGGCGGTCACCAACTCGCTCGGGGTCGATGACGCGCTGCTTGCCGTCGCGATGGACGACCGGACCGACTACATCTGGGTGGCCGACAGCCTCGATGAGATCACCGACGACGAGCTGGACACGATCCTGACCGAGGAGCTCGAGCCGCGCCTGCGCGACGGTGACGAGGCCGGCGCCGCAGTCGCGGCGGTCGAGGCACTCGGCGTGGCGGCCGACTCCCCTGCCCCGACCGTAGGACCGATCGTCCTGGGTCCGGTGTCGCCCGTGCCGTCGGCCGGATCGGAGGATGGCGGCGGGACCTCCGGCGGTGGGTCGACCCTCTGGACGATCATCGCCGCGATCCTCCTCGCGGGAGGTGGCTTCCTCCTGTACCGGTGGTGGCAGGCGCGCCGTGCCACGCCGACGGCAGTCCCGGAAGCGCCCGCCGCGCCGCCGAAACCGGCCGAGCTGAGCGGGCCGGAACTCCGCCAACGGGCGAACGCGTTGCTCATCGCGACGGACGAACGAATCCGCGACGCCCGCCAGGAGGTGGATTTCGCCGAGGCCCAGTACGGACCGGAGGCCGTGGTAGAGCTCCGCGACGCCGTCGGGAAGGCGGCCGACGAACTGGCGAAGTCCTTCACGCTCCGCCAGCGGCTCGATGACGACCAGCCGGAGGACGAGGCGACGCGCGATTCGATGATGCGCGAGATCGTCGAGCGGACGACCCGTGCCCAGGAGATGCTCGACGCCGAGACCGGGCGGATCCGCCAGCTGCGCGACCTCGAACGCGACGCTCCAGCGACCCTCGTCGAACTGCCCGGTCGGATCGAGGCCGTCGAGGAGCGGCTTCCGGCGGCACGCAGCGCGATCGAGGCGCTGAAGGCGTACGCGGACAGCGCGTGGCAGCCCGTGGCCGGACACGTCGAGGAGGCCGAGAAGGGCCTGGCCGGCGCACGCGATGCCGTCACCGTGGGGAGCTCGGCGATGGCTCGAAACGATCGCCCCGACGTCGCCGTCGCCACGCGGGAAGCGCTCGAGGGGGTGATCGGGGCAGGCGAGTTGCTCGACGCTATCGATGCGTTGCGGGCGACGATCGCCGATGCCGAAGCACGGCTGCCGCAGGAACTCGCCGAGGCGGACCGTGATCTGCGCGACACGCGGAGCGCGCTTGCCGAGCTCGGCCAACTCGACCCGGGCGTGGCCGGACGCGTCCGCGAGGCGGAGCGGGCCATCGATGGGGCACATGAAGTCGCGCGTGAACAGCCAGCCGACCCGGTCGAGTCCCTCCGCGTCGCGACCGACGCCCACCGGACGGCCGATGCTGCGCTGCTCACGGCGCGCGACGCCGTCGCCGCGCATGACCGGTTGGACGCCGCTGCCGCGTCCTCCATCCGGACAGCGTCACTGGAAGTCGACCGCGCGGCCACCTTCATCGCGCAGCGCCGGCGGGGCGTGGGCGAGGCGGCGAGGACGCGGCTCGCCGAGGCCCAGCGCCATCTCGATGCCGCCGGCGCACTCGCAGCGACCGATCCGCAGGGAGCGGTAGAAGGGGCGCAACGCGCACAGCGACTCGCCGCTGAGGCCTACCAGCTGGCCGCATCCGACTTCTCCGACTGGGACCAGGGCGGGCCTGGCTGGGGTCAGCGAGGCGGGACGAGCGACGGCGATGCGACGGCCCAGATCCTCGGCCAGATCCTGGGCGGGATCATCGGCGGGGCCGTCCGCTCGGGAGGTGGCGGCTGGGGCGGCTCGCCCTGGGGTGGACCGAGTCAAGGTGGTGGTAGCGGCTTCCCGGGCGGACTCGGTGGCGGTTGGGGCCGCGGCGGCGGATTCGGGACCGGTGGGTTCGGCGGGGGCGGAGCTGGTGGCGGCGGGCGGGGCCGCGGCGGCCGCTGGTAGGGCCGGACCCTTTGCGTTGGCCGACGCATGGGCCGTACCGTTAGCGGTCCACGACCCTTGGGGAGGTACCGATGGCTCAGAGCTCCATCCTCGGCCGCGTCAGCCAGCTGATCCGCGCCAACGTCAACGCCCTCATCGACGGCGCCGAGGACCCCGAGAAGATGCTGGACCAGCTGGTCCGCGACTTCACCGACAATATCGCCGAAGCCGAGGACGCCGTCGCACAGACGATCGGCAATCTACGCCTGATCGAGGATGACGCGAAGGAGTCCCGGGCTGCCGCGGCCGAATGGCTTGACAAGGCGAAGGCCGCCTCGCGCCGCGCTGACGAGTTGCGGGCGGCCGGCAACACCGCTGAGGCCGACCGGTTCGACGACCTGGCGAAGATCGCCCTCCGTCGGCAGGTCGGCTACGAGAGCCAGACCCGCACACTGGAGACGCAGATCGCCGCCCAGACCGAGCTCGCCGACAAGCTCAAGGACGGACTCAACAAGCTCCGCGTGAAGCGCGAGGAGCTGGTCCAGAAGCGGGACGAGCTGGTCGCCCGGGCGAAGATGGTGCAGGCCCAGTCGACCGTGCAGTCGACCCTCCAGAGCGTGTCCGTGCTCGATCCGACCAGCGAACTGTCGCGGTTCGAGGAGAAGGTCCGCCGGCAGGAGGCGCAGGTGCGAGGTCGCGAAGAGGTCGCGGCGTCGTCGATCGACGCCCAGTTCGAATCGCTCGAATCGGACGAGGACGAAGCCGAGGTCGAGGCGCGCCTGGCGGAACTCAAGGCCGGCAGCTGAACACTACGACCCCGTTCCACCACCGCTAGGATTCCGGCCATGCAGCAGATGTACGACCCATCCGACCTCGCGTCGATGGATCCACTGGTCCTCATGAAGAACCTCGACCACGTGCGGATGACGAGTCGTCGCCTGTCCTACATCCTCCAGCAGCAGGTGCACCTCTACACCCCGGAGGCCAACCAGCTGCGCGAGCAGATCGACCGCTACGTCGAGGCGGAGCGGCAGATCGAGAGCGAGATGGCGAGGCGGACCATCCGCGCCTGACGCACAAGAAAAGACCCCGCCGATGCCGGCGGGGTCTTCGATGATGAGTGCGGTGCCGGTCAAGCCCCGGCGGGCACCGCGGCGAGACGGATAGGCCGCTCGCCTCGTCGGCCGGATGCCGACGCCTCCTGGTTGCCCGTGCCCACGTCTTCGATACCCGGTTCGCTCGGCGTGATCACCACGGTCATGGGTTTGCGGAGCGCAAGCTCCTCGGCGACGATCCCGGACGCCATCGCAGCGAGGGCCGGCATCTCGGAAAGCCCGAAACCGATCCCATGTGCGGCCAGGTCCTCGACCCCGAGACCCCGGAACAGACCGCGTGCGGCGACGGCGCACATCTCGTCATACAGCTCCGGCCAGCCCACGCGTCGGCGGCGGTAGCAGAAACGGATGAATTCGGCCGCGTCCGGGTCGGGGACTCGCGTGGCGGCGTGGCGTGGCTCCATCGATGGCAGACCCTCCCTCCAGCGGGCATGTCGATCCCGGGCAGGGATCGTGCCGCGCGCTCGCCTGACGTCGGCAATACGAAGCCAGCGCCGGCCGAGGCGGTCGTGTCGGCAACCGCCGCCGGACGATGACTCTTGGTGGCCGGTCCCGCTCTCCCAGGGCCGCGGCGGCCGGTGTCGCGACATGGTAGGCCCGTCGGGGACGGCTCGGAAGAGGGCTTGTCCACGACTTCATCCACGAACTTATCCACATAGGTGGATAGTCCCTAGAACGGCCGTGCGGAACGTGCGAGGGCGGGCCTTACGCGCTTCCGCACCAGCCCGAGGCCCGGACCATCAGCCAGACTCCAGCGTTTGTCGGGTCCCAACGCGAGTCCCTCGAAGGGGTCGTCGGCCAGCAGCAGGTTGCCGTCAAGGTCCACCCACTCCGCGAGTGACGCCACGACTGCCGACGCGGCGATCCCGATCGAGGTCTCCTCCATACAGCCGAGGAAGGTCCGAAAGCCGCGCCGCCGTGCCTCCTCGAGCATCGCCTTCGCGGCACCGATCCCGCCGCATTTCGCGAGCTTGACGTTGACGCCGGCGACGACTCCCTCCAGTGCATCGAGGTCGTCGAGCACGACGGCACTCTCGTCGGCCACGATCGGGAGCGATGAGCGCTCCTGGAGCCACGCGAGGTCGCGGTACGCACGGGCCGGGAAGGGCTGCTCGATCAGTTCGACGCCGAGGTCGACGAGCTCCGGCAACAGGGCGATGGCGTCATCGCGGCTCCAGCCGGTGTTGGCATCTACCCGGATCGGGCCGTCGAACACCTCGCGCACGGCACGCAGCGTGGCGAGGTCCGCCGGGCCGCCGACCTTGATCTTCAGCGCCGGGAAGTCGGCCGCCCGCTTGGCGCGTTCGGCGACGATCGCCGGCTCGTCGATCCCGATCGTGAAGTCGGTCGGCGGGATATGTGCCGGGAGGCCGACAAGCTCACCGACCGGGACGCCGAGGACCTTGCCGGCGAAGTCGTGCAGCGCGATGTCGACAGCACACTTCGCGGCGCCGTTCCAGCGCACGCGCAGAGACCAGGTCGCGCTGAGAAAGGCGAGATGCTGGCGCGCGGATCCGACATCTTCGAGGTCCATCCATAAGCTGTGTGCCTCCTCGAGCAGCAGCGGAAAGATGGCCGCCATCGTCGCCGGCGTCTCGCCATAGAAGAGACTCGGGTAGCCCTCACCGATCCCGACGACCCCAGGAAATCGATCGTCTTGGACTTCGACGACCACGGTGGTGATCCGTTGGCCATTCCCGTGATCGGAGCGAGCGATGCGGAACGGGTCCCGCAGCGCCAGGTCGAGCACCTCGTGCCGGATCGTCAGACCCACGGCAAGGCGTCGACGGCGTCGCGGATCGCCGGCCAGAGCCGGTCGGCCCCGAAGCGGACGGGATCGTCGGCCGGCAGACCGGTCTCGGTCGCGATCTCGTCGATCCAACGGCGAGCTTCGTCCTCGTCGCGGGCCAGTGATGTGTTCAACGCGACGGCGACGACTTTCGACGGCGCGACCATCGCGGCGATCCGCTCGTGCAGCTCGATGAATGGCGGCAGGTCGGCGATCGGGAACGATGCTTCGGGCAGGTGGTCGAAATCGTGCTCGCGGAGGCCCGGCTTGTGCACGAGGACCATCGCGTGCGGTGTCGCGCCGTGGATGAGGCCCAGCGTGACGGCGCTGTATGCGGGGTGGTCGATCGATCCCTGGCCCTCGACGAAGACCCAGTCACCGCGCGATTCGCCCTGCTCGACGAGCCACTCGACGGTGCCGTTCGTGAAGTCGCTGATGACGCGATCCACGGAACAGCCCCAGCCCTCGATCATCATCCCGGTCTGGCCGGTGGGCACCATGACCGCCGACACACCATCGCGACGCGCCGAGGCGACCAGCTCGAGGGCGACCGACATCTTGCCGATGGCACAGTCGGTCCCCACCGTCAGGATCACCCGCTTGCCTGGCTCGTGCCGCCGGCCGACGGTCGTCTCCATCCGATCGGGCGATCGACGGTAGTCGATCAACCGTGTGCCGGCACGTTCCGCCGCCGCGGCGAACTCGGGGTCGTCACCGAGGAACTCGTGCAGGCCCGAGTGGACGTCGAGGCCCGCCCCGATAGCCTCGAGGATCGTCGGCCGCCACTCGCGCGGCAGCTTGCCGCCGGTCGGGGCGATACCGATCAACAGCCCGTCGGGTCGGTCGGGTCCAGCGAGGGTCTCGGCGAGCGTGGCGACGAACGGGATGTCGCGGCCGGGTATGGACTCGGAGAGGTTCCGCCCCGCCATCGTCGAATCGAGGATGGCGACGATGTCGTCCCGGCCGTAGCGGATGACGCCCATCGCGGTCTTCGCGTCATGGATCCCGAACTGCCCCTCGGTCAGGATCACCAGGCGACGCGGTTCCGTGGGGAGCATCGGCGCAGTCTATGGGAACGAGGACGGGACCGAAGGAAGCTCCGAAGCGCGCTTCATTGGGGATTTGGCGTTGCGGCAGAGCAACGCCCTGTTCAAGGCAGCGCGACGGCGGCCTGCGACGTCGCTCGCAACGGGCTAGGTTTGCGGTCCAAGCAACCGGAGGGGCCTTAGGCCTCGTCCGGTTTTCGGTTTTCAGGAGGAGGAACTTCCCTTGCGAAAGCATCGGCCGATGGCCTGGGCCGCGGCGGTCCTGTGCGCGCTCTTCGTGGCGGGCACGGCATCCGCAGCGCCCCCGACCGACACCAAGGCGCTCCGCGACGCGGTGACGGTCAGCGGCATCCGCCAGCACCTGGCGGCGCTCGAGGAGATCGCGAACGACAACTTCTTCCGTGGCATCCCGACGCGCGCGACCGGCACGCCCGGCCACGAGGACTCGCAGGACTACGTCGTCGAGAAGATGACGACCGCGGGCTTCAACGTTACCCGGCAGGCATTCGATGCCGACATCTTCTTCGAGGAAGGACCGGCGGCTTTCGAGCAGGTCACGCCGAACGCGGTGACCTACCCGCGCTTCGACGGCACGGACGGCGTCTGGTTCACGGCCGACTTCTCCGGTGACGGTGATGTCACGGCGGCGATCACGGTCGTCGACTTCGTCGAGCCCACGGCCACAGCCAGCACCTCGAATGCGGGCTGCGAGGCCGAGGACTTCAACGGCTTCCCGAGCGGCAATGTCGCGCTGATCCAGCGCGGGACGTGCGACTTCGGTCTCAAGGTCGAGAACGCGAAGGCGGCTGGCGCCGCAGGCGTGATCCTGTTCAACGAGGGCACGATCGGTGCGCCCGACCGCAACGACGTGCTCATCCCGACCCTCGCCGGATACGACGCCACCGGCGTCCCGGTAGTCGGCACCGACTACGCGACGGGTCGCGCGCTGCTCGACCTGACGGCCGGCGGCACGGCCACGGTCACGGTCCACCTCAAAGTCGACGGCTTCGTCAACGAAGGCGTCCACACGAACAACATCATCGCGGAGACGCCGGGCGGCCGGTCCGATCGCGTGGTGGTCGTCGGCGCGCACCTGGACTCGGTCTATGAGGGTCCGGGCATCAACGACGACGGCTCCGGCTCGGCGACGCTGCTCGAGACCGCCGAGGAGATGCACGAGCTCGGCATCACCCCGGTCAACAAGGTCCGCTTCATCTTCTTCAGCGGCGAGGAGCAGGGCCTGCTGGGCTCCGACTTCTACGTCTCGCAGCTGTCGAAGAAACAGATCAAGGACGTCTCGGTCATGCTCGACTTCGACATGCTGGCGTCCCCGAACTTCGCTCGCCTGATCTATGACGGTGACGGCAACGAGCAGGGCATCGCCGGCCCGAAGGGCTCCGGCGAGATCGAGACGGTCTTCAAGAGCTTCTGGGACAGCCAGGGCCTGCAGTACGAGACGATCCCGTTCGACGGGCGCTCGGACTACGACGCCTTCACCCAGGTGGGCATCCCGGCCGGCGGCATCTTCGCCGGTGCCGAGGACATCAAGACGGCGGCGCAGGTCGCGCTGTACGGCGGCACCGCCGGCGTGGCGTTCGACAAGTGCTACCACCAGCTGTGCGACAACCTGACGAACATCAACGATACGGGGCTCAGCGAGCATTCCGATGCCGCTGTCCACGCGATCGCGACGTTCGCGCAGACGACGTCGGCGGTCAACGGGACCGAGAAGGGCTCCCCGAGCTCGATGAAGCCGTTCGACTGGCACGGCAGCAAGATGGTCCGCTAGTCGGATCCCATCCCCGCTACAGGCATCGACGCCCCGGCATCCGCCGGGGCGTCGGTCGTTCTACGAACAGCTTCGCCGCGACCGATAGCCCCGAGCGACGCCGACCCCTCATGCTGCGGTGATCCGGATGCACGAGAGGGGAAGCCGTCGATGACCGAAGCCGCGCAGGAGTCGCGTCCCACCGGTCTCCGACTCGTCATGCGGCACGCGGGCGCGTGGCTCATCGGCCTGGGCCGTGGTGCCTGGCTCTTCCCCCTCGACGCGATCTTCAAGACCGTCGGACTGCGGTACGGCTGGCTCACCCAACTGTTCAGACGCACACCGCCGCAGATCCTGGCCGGCCTCGGCCAACTGCGGGCCGAACGGGCCGCGTGGCGGGCGGCCAAGGGTGTGCCGGCATATCGCGACTTCCTTGAGCAGCACGCGGTCGACCCCGATGACCTCTTCCCGCTCGGCATCCTCGGGCGGCTGCCGGAGACCGAGAAGAAGAACTACATCGACCTGTACGGGTTGATGGAACGCTGCGTCGGGGGCAGCGTCCCGTACCCGGGCACGACGATCGACGAGTCGAGCGGTTCGACCGGCACGCCGTACAACTGGATCCGCGGCCGCCGCGAACGCGAGGTCGCCCACCGCAACATCTCGTTCTTCGCCCGTTACGCGTTCGGCGATGCACCACTCGTGACGCTCAACGCCTTTTCGATGGGTGCCTGGGCGGCCGGCATGAACATGAGCCTGGGCATGACTCGCCACGGCATCGTCAAGTCGATCGGGCCGGACGTCGACAAGCTGCTGTCCACCCTCGCCTACCTCGGCCCGGGATATCGCTTCCTCATCTCAGGCTATCCGCCGTTCCTGAAGCACCTCCTCGACGAGGGTGGGCGTCGAGGGTTTCCGTGGCGCGACTACGAGATCCACGGGCTGGTCGGGGGCGAGGGCATGACGGAAGAACTCCGGGATGTCCTGCTCGAGGGCTTTCGGTCGGTCTACTCGGGCTACGGAGCGACGGACATCGAGATCGGCATGGCGGCGGAGTCCCCCGTCAGCGTCGCGATCCGGCGGCTTGCACGGAGCCGCCCCGATGTGCGCGAGGCACTCTTCGGGCGGGATCCGCGCCTGCCGATGGTGTTCCAGTACAACCCGCTGATCCACTTCCTCGAGGTCAACGAGGTGGGCGAGATCATCTGCACCGTCTCGAGACTGGACCTGCTCGCGCCACGGATCCGCTACAACGTCCACGATGAGGGCGGCATCATCGAGTTCGCCCGCGTTCGCGATGACCTTGCTCGTTTCGGGTTCGATATCGAAGCGTTGGGCGCGACGAAGGAGGCATCCGGACCGCGCGGCCCACTTCCCTGGTCGCGACCCATCCCGTTGCCGTTCCTCTGGGTCAACGGTCGACGCGACGCCACGATCAGCGTGATGGGCGCCAACATCTACCCGGAGGACATCGAGACGCTCGTCTACCGCGACGAGACGCTCGTGCCGCGCCTGCATTCGTTCCTGCTCTCCGTCATCGATGACGAGCGCGGCGTGCCCCGCCCGATGGTGGCGCTGGAGCTGGCCGATCTGGGCGGCATCGATGACACGTGGCGAGAGCGAATGGCCGACCAGCTCCGCGACGGGCTGACCGGCCTGAACATCGACTATCGCTCGTCGATCGCCGAATTCCCCGACGCGATGCAGCCAGTCGTCACGACGTATCGCCTCGGCGAGGGGCCGTTCGCAGCGGACGCCACACGGATCAAGCAGCGTCGCATCATCCGCCCGACCGCCTGATCCCTGCCGACCGATCCTCGCCGGCGCGCTCCATGTCACCTTTTCTCACTATCTGCGCCCTATGAAGGTGATGGAAAGCGCTGTGGCGGTGATCGACGCTCGGCCCGACATCGAGACCCTCTATCGGTCCGATGGCGATCGGCTCTGGCGGGCGATCTTCGCTTTCGCCGGTGACGCGGAGATCGCCAGCGATGCGGTGGCCGAGGCGTATGCGCAACTCCTGCGCAGGGGCGCCGCCGTCCGCGACCCAGCTGCCTGGGTGTGGCGCGCAGCGTTCCGGATCTCCCGCGGTTCGCTCAAGGCCCGACGTGTCGACGAAGCGGTACCTCTTTCGGCCGACCACTCCGACGTCTATGCCGATCCGGACCTTATCGCCGCCGTACGCCGACTCCCGGATGGCCAGCGCGCGGCAGTGATCCTCTTCTATTACGTCGACCTCCCCGTCCGCGAGATCGCGGATCGGTTGGGCACGAACAGCCTGGCTGTGCGCGCCAACCTCAGCCGCGGCCGGCGCCGCCTTCGACTGCTTCTTGGTGATCGTGATGGATGACCTTCGACGCCGATTCACCGATCTCGACCGGTTGCCGGCGCCTGATCTGTGGGACGCGATCGGCCAGCGGGCGGTTGACGTCGGTCCGGTCGCGCGCATGACCCCGGTCCCCGCGCCGGCGATCCATCGGCGTCGCTCCGGTGGTCGAGCCCTTGTCGTGCTGCTGGCCGCGGCCGCGGTGCTGGTCGCATTGGTCGCCGGTGCGCTCGTGGTCGGATCCGGTCCCGTGAGGCGTCCGGCGGTCCTACCCGCCGACCCCTCCGCCACGGTCGCTGCCCTGGCGTCGCCATCGCCCACGCGATCGTCGGACGCGCCGGCATCGTCGCAGCCGACCGCCGTGGGGCTCGTCGCCTACATCGTGACCGAGCCGACCGAGGGCTGCGCGAGCCGCATAAAGTCTCTCTGCAAGACGAACAAGCTCTGGGTGGTGAACGGGGACGGCACCGTCGCCCATGAGCTACTGCCGGACTCGACGGGCATCCGGGAACTCGTCGGCTGGTCAGCCGATGGAACCCGGCTCATGTATCAGAACGAGTTCGGCAACCTCGTGATGACCGACCCAGACGGGTCCGCGCCGGTCGTGCTGCCGGAGGACGCGCTGTGCCCGGACAAGGTCAAGGACGGGAACTGCCAGGCGGTGCTCGATGACGATGGCCTCTCGATCTCGCCCGATGGCACGCGGTTCGGATATGAGATCGATGAAGGGCGGGGCCTCGAGGTCTCGATCCTGGTAACGAACGAGCTCTCGACCGGGCGGATCAAGCGGCTCCAGTCGACCAGGGCGGAAGCCAAGATCCCCTGCCGGACCAACGCAAGCGAGGGTGACAACGGCCGACCGAGCTGGTCACCGGACGGAGCCCAACTGGTCTTCGAGCGGCAGGTCATCGGGCCTCCGCGCAACGGCCTGTGCCAGGCGACCATATTCGTGGTCGATGCGGATGGCAGCGACCTACGCCAGCTCGTGCCTGCCAGGATGGTCGCGATCTGGCCGAGCTGGTCCCCGGACGGAGCGAGGATCGCATTCCACAGCGCCACACCCAAGCCGGGTGCTTTCGACGACCCCGACCGGGTGACCGCGGACATCTACACAGTGCGTCCGGACGGCACCGACCTCCAGCAGCTGACCGATGACGGGACGTCGATCATGGCCCGCTGGACGCGCGATGGGCGGATCGTCTACCGGCACCTTCGGTCCTTGTCCGCGGAGGACATGGACCCTCAGCTGTGGATCATGGACGCCGACGGTGGCAACAAGACCCGGATCGCCGACGACGACATCAAGGCTCTGACCGAGCTCGGCTGCACGATCTGCTTCTACGGGCCGGCCGGCGTGTCCGGCGAGGCGTACTGGCAGCCGCAGCCGTAGCGCAGGTCGAACACCCAAGGATCAAGGGGAGTGGTACCGCATACCGGATGCTTGTTGGCTTCTCGCATGCGACCCATAGAGCTCACTGTGGACGTCCCCGAGCGCCATGGGGCAGCATGGATCAATCCCCATAAGGGTCGGATAAGGGTTCAGACCTCAAAGGCCTGAGCCCAATGGCCATCGACGTTGGGTGTTCGCCTTGCAACCTCCACTCGTTGTCGCGCGCTCAACTCC
>CAWABV010000006.1:0-3855 GCA_963780375.1 uncultured Chloroflexia bacterium
GGCAGAGCGGCCTCCCGATCGCAGGAACTCCCGTTCGGCCTCCGTCGGAGCGAGCTCAGCCGCACGCCTGAACGCCGCCACCGACTCGGCCGACCGACCCAGACGCGCGAGGAGATCGGCCCGTGTCGCGTGGAATGCGTGATAGCTGGCGAGCTCCGGCTCGAGCTCATCCACCAGCCGCAGGGCCGGCCCCGGACCATCGACCTCGCCGACGGCGATCGCTCGGTTGAGCGCCACGACCGGCGTCGGCGCTAGGTCCACCAGCTGGTCGTAGAGCGCCAGGATCTGTGACCAGTCCGTCGCCTCGAAGGTCGGCGCTTCGGCGTGCACCGCCTGGATCGCCGCCTGGACTTGATAGGGACCGGGTCGATCAGCGCGCAGACACCGCCGGACGATGGCGTGCCCCTCGCCGATCAACGCCTGATCCCAGCGCGATCGATCCTGATCGGCCAGGATGACGAGCCGTCCGTCCGCGCCAGTCCGCGACGCGCGTCGCGCCTCGATGAGGAGCAGGAGCGCGAGCAGGCCGGCGACCTCGTTTTCGTCCGGCATAAGCTCGGTGAGGAGGCGAGCGAGGCGGATCGCCTCGAAGCACAACGATGCGGAGGCGTCGTCCCGCCCGGTCAACCCCGCGTTGTAGATGAGGTAGATCACCGCCAGCACCGGCGGTAGCCGCTGGGGTAGATCGTGGTCCTCGGGGACGCGATACGGGATCGCCGCGGCGTTGATCTTGTGCTTCGCACGGGTGAGCCGTTTGGCCATCGTGCCCTCGGGGACGAGGAACGCCGCCGCGACCTCCTCGGTCGTGAGGCCGCCGAGGAGCCGCAGTGTCAGAGCGACCCGCGCCTCCGGGGCGAGGGCCGGGTGGCAGCACGTGAAGATGAGCCGGAGTCGGTCGTCCTCCACGGGCCCAACCTCCTCGGACGGTCCTGGGAATGCCGTCGGTGTGCCTAGTGCGCCGACCTCACCGATCAGCTCGCGTTCGCGAGCCTGTCGGCGCAGGCGGTCGATCGCGCGATGGCGCGCCGTCGTTGTGATCCAGCCACCGGGACTCGGCGGCAGGCCATCGACCGGCCACCGACGCAGCGCGACGGCGAACGCGTCCTGGACGGCGTCCTCGGCGACGTCGATATCCCCGAAGGCTCGGATCAGGGCCGCGATGGAGCGGCCGGATTCCTCGCGGAAGATCCGGCCGATGTCGTCGGCGCTTACAGGCGATCTAGCGACACTCTCGGTGGTGGCTGCCGTCTTCCCTGCGGCGTCAGCCACCGGGCTCCCAGGCCACGCCGGCGAACGGACGGACCTCGATCGGATGGCCGACGGCTTCGCTGACCTTGGCCCCCCACGCGAGCGCGGCGTCGAGATCGGCGGCCTCGATGAGGTAGAAGCCGCCCAGGTGGTCCTTCAATTCCACGAACGGCCCGTCAGTCGTGAGGACCTGTCCGTTCGAGCTCGTCACGACCGTGGCGGTGTCCGGGTCATGGAGGCGGGCCGAGAACACCCACGCGCCCTTCGACTTCATCTCGGCCTCGAGGGTTCGGATGCGTTCCCATGAGGCCTGCTGCTCTTCGGCGGTCATCGACGGGCTCCCGTCGCCTTCGCCGGTATGCGCGGCGAGCATGTAGTTCGGCATGTCCTGACTTCTCCGGTGTGGCGACGAGACCGTCCCGCCCTCACTCGCTACGAACGGGGCATCCCTGAGAAGGACAGCCGCTTGATTCGTGTATAGAGAGCCGTTAGCCGGATCGGCGACCCGCGGCAAGCGCGGCTTCGAGGTCGCTTCCCGGGACGGCACTGTCCAGGTACGTATAGGTCCCCGTCGTCTGCAGCTCTCGCGCCGCGGCGATCAGGGCGCCGTAAGCGACCCTCGCCAGGGCGCCTCCGGTCGACACCCGTCGGACGCCGAGTGCGGCGAGCTCGGGTACGGATGGGCCGGCCCGCATCGCGAGCACGTTCACCGGGGCATCAACGGCCTTGACGAGCTGTTCGATCTGGCCGCGATCGACCAGCCCAGGGGCGTACAGGCATTCGGCGCCGGCGGCTCGATACGCGAGGAGTCGTTCGATGGTGTCAGCGAGATCGAAGATGCCGTGCAGGTGGTTCTCGGCGCGAGCCGTCAGAACCATGTCGTGCTCCCTTGCCGCTTCGCTGGCGGCCGCCACGCGCTCGGTCGCGACGTCGATCGCGTCGATCGAATCGGTGGCGGGGTCGTAGTCCTCGATCGAACAGCCGGCAGCCCCGGCGGCCGCGATCAGCTCGACGGTCTCGGCGACGCCGGATGGGTCATCGGCGAAACACCGTTCCGCATCGACGCTGACCGGCAGGTCGACAGCACCGACGAGGGCCTCGACGTGGGCCAGGAGCTCGGCCCGACTGACCTCCTGATCGGCGCGCCCGAGCGACGCGGCGTGGCCCGAACTCGTGGTCGCGATCGCCTGGAAGCCGATCGATGCCAGCAGCCTCGCCGAGCCGATGTCCCAGGCGTTCGGCATGACGAACAGCCCGTCGCGGTGCATGGCCCTGAAGCGTTCACGCCGGTCGATCTGGGCGCTCATGTCCATCGCCACCATCCTCTCACGGGGTCTCGCCCAGGATCGCGTTCCTAGACCTGCCCCGCTCCGTCCGGTACGCTCCAAGTCCTTGACGGTACGCGTCGCGGAGGGCGGCGGGCTGTCTTGATCGTCCCCGCGACCGAGGTCCGTCATTGCCCGACGACCGCCGCGCTCGTTCCGATCGCTCTCGCCGTGCTGAGCTCCGAGCCGCGGCTGCGACGATCCTTGCCGTTCCGGTCATCGCGCTCGTCATCGCTGAGTCGCTCGTACGGCGGGTGGGTCGGCCGGCCATCGTCGTGGTCCTGCTACTGACTGGCACGGTCGCGGTCTCGGCGTTCCCGACGACCCCACTCGCGGCGAGCCCAGCGACGGAGCCGACACCGATCCCCGCCGACCAGTTCCGCTCGGTCGCCAGCACCGGCCCGGCCGCAGAGGAAGCCCAGTGGCCCGCAGTCGCCGTCGTGACGCCTGCGGCGACGCCCGCGCCCACGCCCCAGGCCACGCCCACGCCGGAGGCGCCGATCGTCATCCGCTTCCGGCCGCGCGATCGCTGGACGGCCGTGTCGCGCTTCGCCGCCGTGTCGGTCCGGTTCAGCCAGCCGATGGATCACGCCTCGACCGAGCGAGCGTTCCGTATCACCCTGGACGGCAAGCCAGTCACGGGGAAGGTCCGCTGGGCCGAGGGCGACACCGTCCTCGTCGTCGATCCGGACCGTCCCCTGCCCTATCGATCGCGCGTCAAGCTGTCAGTCGATCGCGGCGCCCGGTCCGCGGGCGGTGCCATGCTCCAGTCGGCGCGATCGGTGACGTTCATCGTGGAGTCGCGGCCCGCGCCTTCCAGTCGCCCGGCACCGACGGCTTCACGTCCCACCCAGCGTCCTACGCCCACGACGACGGCCTGGCGCTGGCCGCTGATCGGGCCGATCACCCAAAGGTTCGGGGAAACGAAGACCCAGTACGGCTTCCACCAGGGGATCGACATCGACGGGCAGATCGGCGATCGCGTCCGTGCGGCGCGCGGCGGGCGGGTCGTGCTCGCCGGCACCTCGGATGCTTGCGGCGGCCGGCAGGTCCACATCGACCATGGCGACGGGTTCGAGAGCTGGTACCGCCATCTGTCGCGCATCGACGTCGAGCGCGGAGACGTGGTCGCTGGCGGCGCCGTCATCGGCCGCGTCGGGGACACTGGGTGCAGCCTCGGGTCGCACCTCCATTTTGGGATCCGCCAAGGCACGACCTTTGTCGATCCGCTTCGCTACCTGCCGCCTCGCTGATCGCACATCACCCCCAGCCACGGGCTCGA
>CAWABV010000007.1:0-327103 GCA_963780375.1 uncultured Chloroflexia bacterium
CCGCCAGATGGCGATTCGACACGCGGCTGGGGGCCGCCGTGGGTCGGCGAGGGGCCGTCGCGCACGGCGGCGTACTACCTCGCGGTCAACCGCAACAAACGATCGATCCGGCTCGACCTGAAGACGGCGGACGGTGCCGACGTCCTCCGGCGGCTCGTGGTCGGTGGTGATGTCCTCATCGAGAACCTGCGAGCTGGATCGCTCGACCGGCTCGGCTTCGACGACGAGACGCTGCGAACGCTCAACCCGGAGCTCATCCACCTGTCGATCAGCGGCTACGGGACGAGGGGTCCGGCGGCCGCCCGGCCGGGCTACGATTTCGTGATCCAGGCCGTCGGCGGCCTGATGTCGATCACCGGTGACGCGGATGGCGACGGCGGCGGTCCGACCAAGGTCGGGGTCGCGATCAGCGACGTCGTCACGGGCCTCTACGCGGCGATCGGGATCCTGGCTGCCCTGATCGGCCGGGGCGATGCCGGCGGCCAGCGGGTCGACCTATCGCTCCTTGGATCGACGCTCGCGGTCCTCGTCAACCAGGCCCAGAACGCCTTCGTCACCGGCAACTCACCCGGTCGGCTCGGCAATGCGCACCCGAACATCGTCCCGTACGAGACGTTCGCGACGGCGGATGGCGAACTGGCGGTGGCGGTCGGGTCGGAGCGACAGTGGCCGCGCTTCTGCGAGGCGATCGGTCTCCCGGAGCTCGCCGCCGATGCGCGCTTCGCGACCAACGGCGACCGGGTGGTCCACCGCTCCGAGCTCCGTCCGCTGATCGCCGAGCGTCTCGCCACCCGCCCGACCGCCGACTGGACGGCCGCGCTCGAGGACGCCGAGGTGCCCTACGGGGCGGTTGCCGATGTCCTTGCCGCGTTCGGTTCACCCGAGGCCGGAGCGCTCGGCATGGCCGCTGAGGTCGAGCATCCGTCGCTCGGCGTGATCCGCCAGGCCGGCATCCCGCTGGACTTCGCGACGACGCCGGGGTCGATCCGCACGGCACCCCCGCTTCTCGGCGAGCACACGGACGAGATCCTCGACGAGCTCGGGTACAGCCGCGAGGAGATCGACCTGCTTCGGGAAACGGGCGTCATCTGAGCATCGTCATGCGTCCACGCATGGGTCGGGACGTTCGTCGCTGGGAAGGATCTTCCGCGCGGGATACCGTCGAGCGGTCAACCGCCTACGACCCAATTCGTGCTCGCGTCGCGGCCCCGCAGCAGGAGACGCTGATGCAGTACCCCGCCGAGCAGGCCACGTTCCTGCCACTCCTGATCGTCGATTGGTCGATGGAGCACTCGCACCGTCGGACGATCGTCGCCGATGACGAGGCGTCGTCGAGGCCCGCCGACGCGGATGCCCCGCGCCACCGACGCGTCGGCTACATCTTCGCCAAGGCCCTCGCGCCCCTTCGCCTGATCGGCGCGCGCTGAGCCGACGCGACCCGCTGTAGCGCGATCGATCCGGCCGTGCAGACCTGCACGCGACCGGGTCGTCGGCGTCTGACCCGCTGCTAGACTCGGCCGGCCCCGAACCGACCAGACCTGGAGGCCAGTCCGACATGACCGACGACCGCGAGCGCTGGGCGCTGATCCTCGGCGCGTCCTCCGGCATGGGGGAGGCGACCGCCCGGACGCTCGCCAAGGCCGGCTACCGGATCTGCGGCATCCACCTCGATTTCCGCGCAGGGCTGGCCCACGTGGCAGAGGTCACGTCGGCCATCGAGGCCGCCGGCTCGGAGGCCGTGTACATCAACATGAACGCGGCGGACGACGAGAAGCGCGCCACCGCGCTCGCGACGCTTCGCGAGCGATTCGACCGCTCGAAGGCCGAGGGGCGCGAGCCCTATGTCCGGGTCGTCATGCACTCGCTCGCCTTCGGCTCGCTCGTGCCGTTCCTGACCGAGGACCCGAAGGCCGGCGTCGACCGTAAGAGGATGGAGATGACCCAGGACGTGATGGCGAACAGCCTCGTCTACTGGGTGCAGGACCTGTGGCGCGGCGGCTTCCTCGGGCAGGGCTCGAAGGTCTACGCCATGACGTCGGAGGGCTCCACGCGGGTCGTGCCGTCGTACGGCGTCGTGTCGTCGGCCAAGGCAGCGCTCGAATCACACGTGCGCCAGCTGGCTATGGAGCTGGCCCGGCACGGCAGCGGCGTGACGGCGAACTGCATCCGGGCGGGCGTCACGGTCACGCCGGCACTGCTCAAGATCCCCGAGTCGCAGACGATGATCGACATCACGATGAAGCGGAACCCGACGGGTCGCATGACGACGCCGCAGGACGTCGCGAACGCGATCCTCGCCCTGTCCGGCGACGGCACCGACTTCATCAACGGCGACATCATCAGCGTCGACGGCGGGGAGTTCGTCACGGGCTCGTGAGCGGCCGGGTCCTGGTCGTCGGCTCCGTCAACATCGATCTCGTCGTCACCCTCGAGCGGCTGCCCGCACCGGGCGAGACCGTCATCGGCGGTCGCTTCGCCCAGCACCACGGCGGCAAGGGCGGGAACCAGGCCGTCGCCGCGGCACGCCTGGGCGCCCGGACCTCGTTCGTCGGTGCGGTCGGCGATGACGACTTCGGCCGGTCGGCCCGATCCGCGCTCCAGGCGGAGGGCGTCGATACCAGCGAGCTGCTGACGCTCGACGTCGCGCCGACCGGGGTGGCGTTCATCCTCGTCGACGCCCACGGCGAGAACAGCATCGCGGTCGCCGGCGGCGCGAACGCGGCGCTGACGGCGAGAGACGTCATCGAGTCGCTGAGACGTCTCGACCCGCGACCAGGCGACGTGTTCCTGGTCGGGCACGAGATCCCGACCGTGACAGCCGCTGCGGCGCTGCGGGCCGCTCGAGAGGCCGGCGCGACCACGATCCTCAACCCGGCCCCAGCGACCGGCCTCGACGCTAGCACGGTGGCCCTCGCCGACATCGTCACCCCGAACGAGGGCGAGCTCGCGACGCTTCAGGCGGCCGGCATCGAGCCCGAGCGCCTGCTCGTCAGCCTCGGCGCGGACGGCGCCGAGTCGCGGACGCGGGAAGGCTCGGTCCGTATCGCGGCCCTCCGGGTGACGGCGGTCGACACGGTCGGCGCCGGCGACACGCTCAACGGGGCACTTGCTGCCGCGCTCGCCGCGGGCGCATCGATGGAGGACGCGGCGCGCCGGGCGGTCGCGGCGGCGTCCCTCGCGGTCACGAAGAGCGGTGCGCGCGACGGGATGCCGACCGCCGTTGAGCTGGACGACGCGCTGGGACGCTAGACCGTCGCGACGCCGATGGCGCCGACCGCGAGCGAGAAGAGGTAGATCGCGATCGCGCCGCCCAGGGTCGCCGCGACGACCGGGAGCGACCGGCCGCGACGATGCGCCTCCGGCAACAGCTCGGCGGCGCCGACATAGAGGAAGAACCCGGCGAAGAAGCCGAGGATCGCGCCGAGGACGGCGTCGGGCACCGTGATGATCGTCCCGACGAGGACGCCGACGACCGGGGCGACGGCGACCAGGAAGACCCATCGCCAGGCCGTAAGGGTCGGCGCGCGACTGGCGAGCAGGAAGCTGACCACACCGATGCCGTCACTGAACCGGTGGACGATGACGACAGTCGCGATGACGATGCCAAGGCCGCCGCCGGCCGCGAGTGCGGCCGCCAGCGCGACCCCGTCCAGGAAGCTGTGGATGCCCATCCCGGTCGCGCCGACGACGCCGATGTGCTGGTGCGTGGCCGCGTCATGATCGAGTTCGGCCGCGGTCTCATGCCCGACGTGCAGCGTCGTGACCTTGTCGAGCGCGTAGAAGCTCAGGAACCCGGCGGCGATGACGACCATCGCCGTATCGATCGATCCGAGATGCGCGACCGACTCGGGGATGAGGTCGAAGAACGCCGCCCCGATCCGGATCCCGGCACCGGCGGCGATGATCACGCCGACATAGCGCACCGCACGGAGCGCCAGCCAGCCGCCGACCAGTGCCGAAGCGAACGCCCCGAAGGAGACGATCAGGGCGGCGACCGCGGCGCCCGGCATCAGTCGATCGACTTCCGACGACAGTCCGGACAGACGCCGAACAGCTCGAGCCGGTGATCGTCGATCCGGTAGCCGGTCTTGTCCTCGATGTCGCGCACGACCGACCGCCAGCCCGCGTCGTCGACGTCGCGGCTCGCTCCACAGCTCGAACAGACCACGTGGTGGTGGTGGACGGGTTCGCAGGCGACGTAGGCGTGCTCGCCGTTCGGTAGGTCGAGCCGCTCGACGGCGTGGAGGTCGGCCAGCACGTCGAGCGTCCGGAAGATCGTCGCGCGGCCGATCCGCATGCGGCGGTTCCGGGCTTCCTCGACCAGGTCGGCGGCCGTGAACGGCCCGTTCCGCGCGCCGATGAGATCGGCGATCGAGCGGCGCGCACCGGTCCGCCGGTAGCCGGCGTCATCGAGGGCAGCCTGGACGGCCGTGGGCTCGGTCATCGCGCCAGATGATACCGAGTCTCAGTTAGGGTGTCGAGGCGGCGCGGACACGCACCGGCTGCGGTACCGGGGCCGCAGGGACCATCGTCGGACTGGGATTCGGGCCGGTCCGGCAGAGACTGGTGCGGTCATGACGATCGATGCCCTGCACGGCCCGGTCGACCGGCCGCGCGATCAGGCGAACGCGGACCCCGCGATCGGCGCGCCCGATGCGAACATCTTCCTGTGCCCTCGGTGCACCCGGCCGCTGGCCGTGGGAGTGTCGCGTTGCGCCGGCTGCGGCACGCGGCTCGTGGCCGGCGTCCCGCTCCTCAAGGTGAGTGGCTTCGTCGGGCTTGGCCTCGTCCTCGGGCTGGCTGCCGGTGGCGGCCTCGCCGGCGCCCTTACCCTCCTCAGCCGGCCGGTGGCGGCGCCGGTCGCCGGGTCGCCGACTGTCGTCGCGGCTTCGGCCGCGCCGGTCGCGAGTGCTGGCACTGCACCCAGCGTCGCTCCAGCGCCGAGTGCCGCACCCGTCGTTCCCGGGATCCCGCCGGCCGCATTGACCGCCCTCCGCCAATCGACGACCGTGAACCAGCGGCTGCTCGCGGACGCCGATCTCCTCGCGACGGCCATGGCCGGCAGCGACGCATCCCCGGCCGAGATCGCGCCCCTCCTGCGCACCCTCGCATCGACGGCCTCCTTCGGCGACCGCATCGCGACATCGGTCGGGACGTGGGAGGACGGGACCGCCGTGTCAGAGGCGCTGGCCGACTTCTATGCGTCCATCGACCGCGTCGCCGACGAGGGGCTCGCGGCGTCGATCACCAACGAGCGCGCGTACAGCGACGCCGGCCGGCGGATGCTGGCCGTGCTCGACGGCCTGACCGACCTCGATGCGGCCGCCCGCAGTCTGGCCGCGACCGTCGACGTCGAGCTGCCGGCACTCGACGCGGCCAGCTGAACGACTAGGGCGCGGTCGCGGCCGACGCGTATCCGGTCAATTCCACGTACGCCTCGCCGTCCAGTGGCTTCCCATCCCGCCGAGCCGTCACCTTCTGCGATCCCTCCCAATAGATGACGCCGGTCGTCGCCCGGGTGTCGAGCTCCTGGGCCGCCACGGTCGGCGTGAGGCCGATGGACAGCCCTTGGCCGGGGATGGCGATCGACCAATCGGCCGGGTAGGTGGCCCCTGACGTCTGGCTCGTCCAGGTCCCTGCCGTCGTTACCGTGAACGCCTCACGGCCGAGGTGCTCGGTCGTGCCGTCCGGTCGGACGAGCGTGCCGTAGATCAACGGGTAGCTGCCATCGGCGTCGCGGACTAGGGAGAGGGTGATATCGGTGCCGTCGTCGAGGTTCACCGCGAACCAGTCCCAACCGCCGCCGCCGACGCTGATGAAATCGCCCCACTGGTGGTCGAACCACGCTGTCCCATCGATATGTGAGGCCGTATCGCCGATGCTCAGCACGCCCGTGGCCGACATGTCGGTCCGCGAGTAGTAGTAGGAGCCGCCACCGGGCCCGAAGTCGATCCAGCCATCGGTGTCGTGGAGGGCCGCCGGCTTGTTGCTCGTCAGACGCAGGTCCAGCGACAGGGACGGCAGGCCGGCTGCAGTCGCCTCCGCAGGGGACAGGACCGCCCGGAGGTGATCCGAACCGTTCCGGCCGGCCATCTGCCAGGGCGGGTTGCGGAGCGTTTCCGGCCGTGTCGGATCGGCCGCGGTGATCTCGAGGTCGAATCCGCTCGGCGTGCCGTCGGACGCCCGAGGCGAGCGGTCGACGAGGTCACCCACCTGAAGGCGCTGCGCGTAGTGGAAGCGATCACCGTCCTCATCGGTGAGCGCGAGATGCGATGCCCAGGACGTCGGGAAGGCGCCGCGCTCGGCGCGGAAGATCACGAACTCGAAGCCGTAGCGCTGTGGCGAGATCGAGTAGCCCTGGTCGTGCGCGACCAGGTGGCCCGTGTAGTACCACCACTCGGTCAGTCGATCGTGCGGGCCGTCGTCGCGCGGCAGGACGATGGGAACGGGGTCCCCGATGGGTGCCGGCGGGACGGTCGCGGCCGGGAACGATGGTCGCGTAGCCGGCGGGTTGGCCAGGATCGGCCCTCCCGACGGGGAGCACGCCGCGACCAGGGCGGCGATCCCGAGGATCGCCCCGACGCGCTTCATCGAGCCACCGCCGCTTCCGCCTCCGCCTCCGAGGCCGGCAGCCGGTTCGCGACGAACCGCTCCAGCGACGCCGGCATCCACCAGTTCCAGCGGCCGAGCAGGCGCATCGTCGCGGGGACCAGCAACGCGCGTACGACCGTGGCGTCGAGCGCCACTGCGATAGCGACGCCGAGCCCGAGTGCCTTGATCAGCACGATGTCGGCGAACGCGAACGATCCCGCTACGACCACCACGATGAGGGCGGCCGAGGTGACGATCCGGCCGCTCCGCTCGAGCCCTCGGGCCACGGCTTCCGTGTTGTCGCCAGTCGTGTCCCACACCTCCCTCATCCGCGACAGCAGGAAGACCTCGTAGTCCATCGAGAGTCCGAAAAGCACGCAGAACAGGATGACCGGCTGAGTGGTCTCGACAAAACCGACTGGCTGGAACCCGAAAAGCGCCGATAGGTTGCCGTCCTGGAAGATCCAGACGAGTGCACCGAAGCTCGCGGTGATCGACAGCACGTTCATCACGAGCGCCTTCGCCGGCAACACGACTGACCGGAGGAGCACGAACAGCACAAGGTAGGTCGTGACGACGATGAACAGGGCCGTCCGCGGGAAGTCGGCCGCCACGCCATCGACCACGTCCGCCACGTCCGCGGCGCCCCCGCCGACGAGGATCGTCACCCCGGCCGGCGCTCCCAGCGGGCCGCCTGTCGCCCGAAGGTCGCGGACGAGCGCCCGGCCTTCATCCCGATTCGGGCCGAATGGCGTGGTGATGGTGAACGCAGTGAGGTCGGCATCCGTCGTCGCCGCCAGCACGGTCGCCGTGAATCGATCGCGCGGCCCGTTCGGATCCGCGTACAGCAGCTGGTACTGGGCAAGGGTCATGCGTGGGTCGACGTCGACGAGGCTGTCGACGCGCATCACCCGTGGATCCGCCGCGATGCGGCGCGAATAGTCGTAGAGGGCGGCGAGGTTGTCGGCGGAGGTCGCCGGGCCGTCGGTCCGGATCGCGATCGCGATCGGCGCGAACTCGCCCTCCCCGAAGGCGTCGCGCAGCCGGTCGAACGCCGCCCGGGATGGGACGTCGGGCGGGAGGATGCTGGCATCGGGCGAGTTGAACCGGACGTGCAGGAACGGGTAGCCGAGCAACAGCAGGAATGCGAGCGTCGGGATGAGGACCGCCACCGGTCGGCGCATCACCCACCGGGCGAGCCTTGCCCAGGGTCCCTCGGCGGTCGGCTGCGCACGCACCTGACGGATCGCGAACCGGTCGAGGCGGTGACCGAACAATGTCAGGAGCGCCGGCAACAGGGTCAGTGCCGCGGCGACGGCGAAGCCGACGACGATCGCACCGGCGATGCCGACGGAGCGCAGGATCATGAACTCGAACAGCACGAGCCCGAGCAGGCCGAGGAGGACCGTGAGGCCGCTGAAGAACACGGCGCGGCCGGCGGTCGCGACCGTGATGCGGACGGCTTCGGCGACACGATCCGCCTCGTTCGTCGGTCGCTTGCCGAGCTCCTCGCGGAAGCGGCTCGTTAGCAGCAGCGAGTAGTCGACGCCGAGGCCGAGTCCGAGCAGCGTCGCGAGGTTGAGGACGAAGATGCTCATCGGCGTGAACTGCGCGACGACGAAGATGGCGGCCAGCGCGACGAGGACGCTCGATCCCCCGACCACGAGTGGCACGCCTGCCGCGACGAGCGAGCCGAAGACGATCAGCAGCGCCAGGGCGGCGAGTGGCAACGAGATGACCTCGCTGCGCTGCAGGTCACGCTCGCTGACATGCTGCACGTCCCCGTAGAACGCGGGCCCGCCGGCCAGCTCGACGGTCAGCCCCGGCGCATCACCAAGGCGCTCGCGAAGGATCGGCAGGGCGTCGGGTGAATCGTCAGCCGGTAGGTCGAGCAGGACGACGTCGTAGGCCGTGTGGCCGTCGGCCGAGATCTGCCGTGGCTGGAGCAGGTGTGAGATGACGCGCACGACGTGGGGCGCGCTGGGGATGTCGGTCATCGCCGAGGCTGCCGCCGCCTCGAACTGCGGCGTGCCGGCGACGAGCTGGTCGCTGTGGAAGGCGACCACCAATGCGGACGGTGGAGACCCGAGCTCCTGCTCGAGCAGGGCCTTGGCTCTCGCCGACTCGAGGTCGTCGCGGATGAACCCACCCGCCCGCAGGGCGTCCGGTGCCTGGGGGGCGAAGGGCAGCGCGAGCAGGATGATCGCGGCCCATATCGCGACGACGAGACGTGCCCGGCCCACGACGAAATGGCCGAGTCGATCGAAGGGGCCCATGGGCGGTCATCGTATGCGGGCCGTCCAATTCGGGGCGGCGACGGCGCACCCCATCCGCGGACCAGCTCTCTGCTAGCATCGCGGGGCGATGCAGCTGTTCCTCGTGGCCTTCCAGCAGCCCATCCCGTTCGGTGTCAGCACCGCCGTTGTCACGCTGATGATCTTCATCATCCTGAAGGCCGCCCTGTCGAGCGAGGGCGGCTCTCGCTGGGTCCGCCGCGTGACCAACCCGAACGCGAAGTTCCTCTTCACGTTCCTGTTCATCGTCTGGGCGGTCGGCTTCGGGATCGGCCTGCAGCTGGTGCCGCACGTCGGGGCGAGCACGCCCTACGGCGGCCTCGGTCTCATCGCCCTCTTCAGCGGCTTCTTCATCATGATGGGGTTGCTCTGGGCGGTGATCGGGGAATAGCCGCGGTCTCCCGATCGGAGACCGCCCTCTACGTCGTCGTCGCGTTCCTGGCGGCGGCACTCGCGTTCTTCGTCGAACCGCTGGTCGCGCGCTCGCTACTGCCGACGTACGGCGGGAGCAGCGCCGTCTGGACGACGGCCCTCGTGTTCTTCCAGACCACCCTGCTCGCGGGGTACGCCTGGGCGCATGTCACGTTCTCGCGGTTCGGGCTGCGACGGCACACCGCCATCCAGGTCGGCCTGGTCGTGGTCGCGTTCGCGATGCTGGCCATCGCGCCCCTGGCGTTGCCGGCCTTCGCGCGACCACCGTCGAACGCCCCAGCATCGCTGTGGCTCGTGCTCGTCCTCGCGGCGATGGTCGGCTTGCCGTTCCTGGCGCTGTCGAGCGCGAGCCCGACGACCCAGCGCTGGTTCGCGGCACTCCCAGGCGGCGTCGAGCCGTACCGACTCTTCGCCGCGTCGAACGCGGGCAGCCTCGTCGGCCTCGTCGTCTATCCGTTCCTGGTCGAGCCGAACCTCGATCTCGCCGACCAGGCACGTTGGTGGTGGCTACGGCTTCGCCCTCTTCGTGGTCGTATCGGTCGGGGTGGCTCAGATCACGCGGGCCAAGGGCTTGGAGGTACCCGCGGCCGCAGCGGCGACCGGCGAGGCCCCGACGAATACGCGCCGCCTGACGTGGATCGCGCTGGCGGCGATCCCGGCCGCGTTGCTCATCGGCGTCACGACCGACATCTCCACCGACATCGCGGCCATGCCACTGCTGTGGATCGGTCCGCTCGTCGTGTACCTCGGCACGCTGATCCTCGCCTATGCCCGCGCGGCGCCGATCGGGGTGCGGGTGGCGGCTGCCGCGTTGTTGCCGCTCGCTCTGGCCGTCGCGCTCCGCAGGCTCGGCGTGCTGACGTTCCCGATCGGACCGGCGATCGCGCTGCTCCTCGTCACGCTCGCGGCCGCCGGTCTGGCGCTACACGGTCGACTCGCCGCGGCACGGCCCGCGTCCGCCCACCTCACGGAGTACTCGTTGTTCGTCGCCCTCGGCGGTGCCATCGGCGGGATCGCCGCGGGCATCCTGGCGCCCGTGGTCTTCGTCGTCCCGATCGAGGGCCTGCTCGTGCTGGCGGCGGCCGTCGCCCTCGCGACACCGGCCGGCTGGTGGCGCGTACTGGCCGTGCCGGCCGTCGTCGCGCTCGGCCTGGCCGTCGTCGTCGCGATCGTGGGACCCCCAGGCCACGATCCGCGTCGACCGTAGTTTCTACGGCGTCTACCGGGTCGCCGCTCCGACCCCGGATCTGCACGTCCTCTACTCGGGGACGACCATCCACGGTCGGGAGACGTTCGCTGGGCCGTACGCCGGCGAGCCTTTGAGTTACTACCATCGCGCCGGACCGCTCGGCGAGGTCATCGCCTCGCTCGACGCGGACCGGCCGACGATGCGGATCGGCGCAGTCGGCCTCGGCGCCGGTGCGGTCGCCGCCTACGGGCGACCCGGCGATTCCTTCCAGTTCTTCGAGATCGACCCGACCGTGGTCTCGATCGCGAGGGATCCCGAGAGCTTCACGTTCCTCGCCGACTCGGCGGCGTCCATCGATGTCGACGTCGAGGATGGGCGGCTGGGACTCGAGGCCACGCCGACCGGAGCGTTCGACCTGCTGGTCCTCGATGCCTTCTCGTCGGACGCCGTTCCGGTCCATCTGCTCACGGTGGAGTCGCTCGCGACGTCGATGCGGACGGTCGCGCCGAGCGGGGTCATCGCCGTCCATATCTCCAATCGGTTCCTCGATCTCGAGCCCATCGTGGCGGCTGCCGCGCATGCCAACGGCTTCGTGTCGATCATCGGTAGCGACCTCCCGGCGGAGGAGCTGACGGATCTCGCCGACCCGTCGCAATGGGTGATCGTTGCCCGCTCGTATGCGGACCTCGCGGATCTCGTCGAGGGCGATCGATGGCGGACCGCCCATGCCGACGGGCGTCGCCCATGGACGGATCGGTACAGCGACCTGATCGAGGCCATCCGGGACTGACGCTGGACCCGCGAAGTACCTCGGGGCTATCATCCGGCGACTTGCAGAGTGCATAGACTCTATGCATCGCCTGCCCATGTGATGCCGGAGGTCGGAACCGCTTGGACGCACACGAGATCAGGACCGTGGTCGCGCATCAGAACGCCGAGCGCGCCGCCGCGGAGACGCCCTTCGTGAACCTTGCGGACCCGGCACGGGCGCTCGGAGCCGACGGCAAGCCGGCCGTCAGCCGCCGCGCGCCGATCTTCGAGGACGTGCCCGACGAGAAGTGGAACGACTGGCGTTGGCAGCTGTCGAACCGGGTCAACGACCTCGAGGAGATCGAACGGATCCTCGAGCTGACCGATGAGGAGCGCGAGGGTCTCTCGGCGCCCGACAAGTTCCGCGTCGACATCACGCCGTACTTCATCAGCCTGATCGACCCGAAGGACCCGAACGACCCGATCCGCCGCCAGGTCATCCCGACCGGTCGCGAGCACGATGCCTTCACGGCGATGATGGAGGACTCGCTGGCCGAGGACCGGCACTCGCCGGTGCCCGGGCTCGTCCATCGCTATCCCGACCGGGTGCTGATGCTCGTCACGACCCAGTGCGCGTCGTACTGCCGGTATTGCACGCGATCGCGGATCGTCGGGGACCCGACCCAGAACTTCAATCGCAAGGACCACGAGGCCCAGCTCGAGTACTTGCGCCGGACGCCGCAGGTCCGCGACGTCCTCATCTCCGGAGGCGACGGCCTGACCCTCGCGCCCAAGCTGTTCGAGTCGATCCTGCGCGGCCTGCGTGAGATCCCGCACATCGAGATCATCCGGATCGGTTCACGGGTGCCGGTCTTCCTGCCGCAGCGGATCGACGATGAGCTATGCGAGATGCTCGAGAAGTACCACCCGCTGTGGATCAACCTCCATTTCAACCACCCGAACGAGATCACGCCGGAGGTCTCGCGCGCGGTCGACAAGCTGACCAAGTCGGGCCTGCCCGTCGGTAACCAGAGCGTGCTCCTTGCCGGGGTCAACGACTGCGTCCACATCCAGCGGGCGCTCGTGCACGAGCTCGTCGCGAACCGGATCCGGCCCTATTACCTGTACCAGTGCGACCTCGTCGAGGGCTCCGGACACTTCCGGACACCGGTCGGCAAGGGCCTCGAGATCATGGAAGGTCTTCGCGGCCACACGTCCGGCTACGCCGTACCCACCTACGTGATCGACGCACCCGGCGGTGGCGGCAAGATCCCGGTCATGCCGAATTATCTGATCTCGTACTCCGATCACAAGGTCGTGCTCCGCAACTACGAGGGCTACATCACGACCTACGAGGAGCCCGACACCTATCGCAAGCACGACACGGCCGCGTGCGCCTACTGCCAGCACGAGCGGCCCGAACCCGGTCAGTCCGGGGTGCTCGGGCTGCTCGAGGGCGAGCGGATGTGGATCGAGCCGAAAGGCTTCGAGGACGTCCACGCACGGGGCAACACCGAGGCGCATCGGCTCCAGGACCCGTCGAAGTGGGTGCCGTTCGGGGTCGGCGCCATCGAAGGGACTGCAGGTGCTCCGCTCCGCGTGCTCGAGCCGGGAGAGGGGGCGCCAGCCGGGGAGTACGGCCCGGGCGAGGAGCCTCGACCGCGCGAGGGCGAGCCGACCGGATCGGCCCACGGGGAGCTGCTCTAGGAGCCTCTCAGCCCTCCGATCGGCGGCGGGTAGCATCCACTGATGCGCCGAGCGTTCTTCTACGGTTGGGTCGTCGTCGCCGTCACGGCGATCATCGTGTTGGTCACCGCCGGTGTGCGCTCTGCCCCTGGCGCGTTCCTGCTGACGATGACCGAGGAGCCGGGTTGGTCGACGGCGTCCGTGTCGTTCGCGGCCGCGGCCGGTCTGATCGTATTCGGGTTCGCCGGGCCGATCAGCGGCTCCCTCATGGGCCGCATCGGCGTCAAGAATGTCGTGCTGCTAAGCCTCGTGCTGACCGGGACGTCGCTCCTCGCCGCGAGCCTCAGCCGGGAGATCTGGCAGTTGACGCTGCTGTTCGGCCTGCTCTCCGGCCTCGGCACCGGCCTGGTCGCGAGCGTGCTCGGTCCGACCGTTGCCACGCGCTGGTTCGTGAAGGACCGCGGCCTGGTCGTCGGCATCTTCGGGGCGAGCAACAGCGCCGGGCAGCTCGTGTTCTTCCCGCTGTTGACCGGCCTCGCGGTCGCCGTCGGGTGGCGGACCGGCGCCGTGGTCCTGGGCCTCCTCTCACTGGCGTTGCTGGTACCCGCCCTCGTGTGGTTGAAGAACGACCCCGCCGACGTGGGTGCCCGTCCGCGAGGGGCTCCGGACGGTGAGGTCGCGCACGTGCGTCCGCCCGACCGAGGCGTCATGCGCGGCGCCGTCCGGACGTCCGACTTCTGGTTCCTCGCCGGGACGTTCTTCATCTGCGGCGCCACGTCGAACGGTTTGGTTGGCCAGCATTTCATCCCGCATGCCGTCGATCACGGGTTTACCCCGGTCGCCGCCTCGAGTGCCCTCGCCGTCATGGGCGTCTTCAACTTCATCGGCACGATCGCGAGCGGCTGGCTGACCGACCGGGTCGACCCGCGCAAGCTGCTGCTCGTCTATTACGGCTTCCGCGGCGTGAGCCTGCTGTTCCTGCCGTTCATCCACGACAGCATGTCGATCGCCGCGTTCGCGATCCTGTTCGGGCTCGACTACATCGCTACCGTCCCGCCGACCGTCGCCCTCGTCGCCGACCGGTTCGGCCAGCACAACGTCGGCGTCGTGTACGGCTGGGTCTTCGCGTCGCACATGGTCGGCGCCGCGATCGCGGCGTGGGTCGCCGGCATCGTCCGCGAGAACGTCGGCGACTACGCAGCCGCGTTCGTGGCCGCCGGGTGGATCGCGATCGTCGCCGGGTTCGCGGCCCTGGCGATCCGTCGCAGGGGCCCGGATGCCGAGGCGCCGGCGCCCGCATCAGCGGCGGCATGAGCAAGAAGCGCCGCTGCCCGACCGGCGAGACCATCGGCGGCATCCTCGTCGGCTTCGACCAGCAGGTCTTCCGGAACCTGCCGCCTCCCCACGAGCTCGTCCAGAAGTCGAGGCCCGTGCGCGGGCTATCCGGTCAGGACGACGGGTTGGAGATGGTGTTCCCGGAGGACGAAGCGGGGGACACGGATCGACCGACTGCCTCCGACGACGACCCTGAAGACCCTGCCGGCGAGTAGCGCGCGTAGTAGTCCTGCTCCGCGCCCTCTGCGTCGTCGGTGGGCGCGAACCGATCCGGGAGGAACGGCCGAAGCATCTCCGGTGGCGAGCCCGTCACGATGTGTTCGGCAAGGAGCTCGGTGAGGTACGGCGCGAGGAGCATGCCGCGCCCGCTCCAGCCGACGGCCTGCCACCAACCGTCGAGCTGCGCGGTCGGGCCGACGATCGGCACGTGGTCGGGCGTGATGTCATACATCCCGCCCCACTGGCGGATGACCGTGACGTCGCGCAGCGCCGGGGCCTTGCGGGTCATCAGATCTGCGGTCCGGCGCAGGAATGCCCACGACGAGCGTTGGTTCACACCGACCGGTTCGTCCGGATCCACGGCACCCATGACCACCTCGCCGCGCAGCGTCTGGTTGAACCAGCCCTCGCTCGGTCGATAGAACGTGACGGCGGCCTCGATCGTCCGGCGCAGGGGCGCGGTCACGAGCACCTCGCGGCGGCGCGGCCGGTTCGGCATCCGGACCCCGACCATCGTGTTGATCTCGGTCGACCAGCCGTCCGTGGCGTTGAGGACCATCGGTGTCTCGATCCGGCCCCGGTCGGTCACGACCGCGCGGACTCGGTCGCCGTCGACCTCGACCGCAGTCACCGTCGTATGGGATCGCACGCTGACCCGGCCCGGTGCCGCGCGTTCCAGGTGATCGAGGTGCGCCCAGACGACGGCATCGTGATGGACGATCGCGTCGTCACTCAGCACGCACCCGGCGACCGGGTCGCCACCCGTGAACACCGGCAGGTGATGGAGCGTCTCGTCCGGCGAGAGCAGGGCGCTTTGGATCCCGAGGCGAGCGTGCATCGCGACGATCTCGCGCATTCGCTCGACCTCGTCGGCCTCGTACAGGATCCACGCGTAGCCGAGGCGATAGAAGAGGACGTTCGATCCGAGGTCGCCACCCATGCGCTCGTACTTGTCCTGGCAGGCCATCGCGACCCGCGACAGCTCCTCGGTGAGCTGCATGCGCCGGATGCGCGCTACGTTGCGGCCGGTCGCCCCGGCGCCCGGGTAGTCGCGTTCGACGACCACGATGCGACCGACGCCACGCGCCGCGAGCTCGCGCGCCGCCGCCAACCCCGCGATGCCGCCGCCGATGACGACGATGTCGGCGGTCGCTGCGAGGTTCACGTCTCGGCCGGTTCGTCGACCGCGACGAGGTCGCCCAGCCGGATCGGGCGGAGCGGCGGGCGAGCCGTCGACAGGCTCTGGGCGGCGACGTCCGAACCAGACGCGGCGCCGAGGGTCGCCGCGAACGACTGAAGGCAGTACTTGCCCTGGCACGGGCCGGTGAGGGCGCCGGTCCGGCGCTTGACCAGCTCCGGGTCGCCGTAGCCGGCGTCGACCTGCGCGCGGATCTCGTCAGCGTGGACGTCTTCGCAGAAGCAGACGATCGCTCGCCCTGGGACACGCCCGCCAGCCGCGTGGACCGACGACGCGGCCGCGGATCCGACCACCGACAGCGACGGCACCGTCGTACGACCGCCGTCATCGAGCTTCGGCACGAGGACGCCATCGCGCGACTCGACGGCGGCGCCGGCGGCGAGGACGAGGTCGAGATTCGGTGTGCGGTCACCGACGACGACGAGGTCGACCGCGACCTTCCGCGAAGCCCCCTCGCGGGCGATGACCGCCCCGGCGACCCGTCGTCGGCCGGTGACGGTGCGAAGATGGCTGGTCGGGATCCGGTCGACGACTGCGGCCCCCGCTTCCCGGAGGGCGTCGTCGGTGGCATCGAGGTCCTCGGCTGCCCCGACGAGCAGGGCACGCCGCCCGGGCAGGACGCCATGGCGACGGACCAGGTCGATGGCGCATCGCGCGCCGATCACGCCGGGACGATCGATACCGCGAACGAGCGGGAGGCGCTCGTACGTGCCGGTCGCTGCGATGACCGTCTCCGCGCGGATCGACCACAGCGTCGAGTCGTCGATGGCGGTGACGACGCCGTCATACCAGCCGACGGCCGTCGCCCCATCCAGGAACCGGACGGCGGGGTGGCGCGTGTGGGCCCGCCCAGGGATGGCTTCGACGAGGGCGACGCGACGGCCGTTCGCCGCGGCGTCTTCCGCCGCTGCGGTCCCGGAGTGGCCGCCGCCCACCACGAGCACGTCGACCTTGAGGTCTCGGGCCGTCCGCGACCGCATGCTGGAGGGCTGCCCGATGGGTAGCCGGCCCCGCCCGCCGAACTCCCGGATGACGTCGAGATAGCGCTTGCGGAGATGGCGCGGCCGGAGGAATCGATGGTGATAGAAGGTCGGCGGGATCAGGCGTGACCCGACGTCGAGCAACCCGAACAGGTCACGGTCGGCGGACGGCCAGGAGTGCTCGCTCCGCGCCACCAGGCCGTCGCGAACGGGGATCTTGCACGAGCGGACACTCGGCCGACCGTCCACCTCGCACTCGCACCAGCCGCACTGGCCGGTGTCGCACATCAGCCCTCTCGGTCGATGGAACCGGAAGCTGCGCGACAGGACCGGGCGGTCGGCAGCCAGAAGGGTCACCGCGAGCGGCTCACCCTCGAATCCCTCGATCGTCCGACCGTCGAATGTGACGCGGACCCGGCGCCGTGGGGGGGTCGACGCCGGGTCCGCATGGGGTGGGATGCGACGTGACGTCACGTCAGCGGATATGGAATGTCGGTGAGCTGTCGATGCATACGCGCTTGGATTCGAGGTACTCGTCGAGGCCTTCCATGCCGAGCTCGCGACCGATTCCGCTGCCCTTCACGCCCCCGAATGGACTCTCGGCCGATCGGACGTAGTGGGTGTTGACCCAGACGTCGCCGACCCGCAGCCGTCGGGCCAGCCGGATGGCCCGATCGAGGTCCGTCGTCCACACCGCGCTGCCTAGGCCGAGCGGGTTGTCATTCGCGATGCGGAGCGCCTCGTCCTCGTCGTCGAACGACATGACGGACAGCACCGGGCCGAAGATCTCCTCACGGGCGATGGCCATGCCCGGCCGGACGTCGTCGAAGATCGTCGGCGCCATATAGAACCCGTCGGCCCACTCGCCGCCGAGCCGCTCCCCGCCGAGGACCAGGCGGGCGTGCTCGGTCTGACCACGCTCGACGTACCCGAGGACGCGGTCGAGCTGGCGGGCCGATACCATCGGGCCGAGCTGCGTGTCCTCGTCCAGCGGCGACCCCACCTTCAGCGCTCGTGCCCGCTCGATCAGGCCGGCCATGAAGACGTCATGGATCGCGCGATGGAGGAGGAGTCGCGAGCCGGCGGTGCACGACTGGCCGGCATACAGGAAGATCCCGACGGCGACGGCGTCCATCGCCTTCTCGAGGTTGGCGTCAGGGAAGACGATGACGGGCGCCTTGCCGCCACCCTCGATCGCGACGCGCTTGAAGTTCCTCGCGCCGAGCTCCATCAAGCGCCGGCCGACCTCGCTGCTGCCGGTGAACGAGATCTTGTCGACGCGCGGATCTGCGGCGAGGGCCTCGCCGATGATCTCCCCCTGGCCGACCACGCCGTTCGCGACGCCGGGCGGAAGGGCCTCGATCCGGTCCAGCAGGTCGAAGATCGCCATCGATGACGCGGGCGCATCGCTCGCCGGCTTGAGGACGAACGTGCAGCCGGTGGCGATCGCGGCGCCGATCTTGCGCAGGGGCAGGTCGACCGGGTCGTTCCACGGCGTGATCAGGCCGCATACCCCCACGGGTTCCTTCAGCACGAGATCGAGCAGGTGCCCCGGGGCGCTGCTCGTTACCTCCCCGTGGATCAGCCGCGCGGCGCCCGCGTAGAACAGGATCCGGTCGATCGCTGGCTCGAGCTCGCGCTCGCGGACGTACCGGATCGGCTTGCCCATCTCGCGGGCGACAAGCTCCGCGAGGCCGGCCGACTCCTCCCGGAGCAACCTCGCGAGCTCATACAGGATCGCCGCTCGGGTCTTGCCGGCCGTGGCGGTCCAGTCGGTCTCATCGAACGCCCGTCGTGCTGCGACGATCGCGTCCGAGAGGTCATCCGGCGTCGACGCCCGCGCGGTCGCCACGAGCTCCCCGGTCGCCGGGTCACGGCTCTCGAACGCCGCGCCGCCGGAATCGACCCAGGCGCCGTCGACATAGTTGCGGACCTCGCGGACGCGCGTGCCGGGCTCGATCATCGATCCCTCCGGATGGCGTCGATCACGATGTCGACCGCCTCGATCGCCTGTCCCTCGTCGATGGTCAGCGGCGGGCTGATCTTGACGACCTGCTCGTAGCGGCCCGCGATCGCGACGACGACACCGCGCTCGAAGGCTCGCGCCTGGGCGGCCGCGGCGCCCTCCGGGTCCGGCTCCTTCGTCGCTCGATCGCGTACCAGTTCGACCCCGATGAACAGGCCGCGCCCGCGGATGTCCCCGACTGTGGGTCCGTCGGCGAGACCGGCTCGCAGCCGATCGAGCAGCCGGTCGCCGAGGCTCGCCGACCGCTCCCACAGCCGATCGCGGCACATCACCCGGATCGCCGCCCGACCTGCGGCGAGGTTCACGGCATTGCCAAGGAACGTCGAGGTGTGCGTGCCGGCAGGCCAGTGCCCCATCGTCTCGCTTCGGCCGACGACAGCCGACAGGGCGAGTCCGCCACCGATGCCCTTGCCGACCGTCATCAGGTCGGGGATGACGCTCCAGTGTTCCGCCGCCCACATCCGGCCCGAGCGGCCGAAGCCGCACTGGATCTCGTCGAGGATCAGCATCACGTCGTGCCGATCGCACAGTGCCCGCAGCCCTTCGAGGAAGCCGTCGGGCGGGCTCACGATCCCGCCGTTGCCCTGGATCGTCTCGACCATGATCGCGGCGAGCGGCCCGATCCCCGACCCCGGGTCCTCCTGTGCCTGCCGGACGAGCTCGAGCGCGGCCTCGCTAGCGCCCGCCGATCCGCCGAGCTCGTCGGGCCAGCGATAGGCGTCCGGGAAGGGGAGGAAATGGGCGTCGGGGTCCACTCCGACCCGCGTTCGAAACACCGACTTTCCATTGAACCCGGCGACGCCGCGGGCCCGGCCGAAGTAGCCGCCCGCGAACGTGAGGATCTCGCGACGGCCGCTCTTGCTTCGGGCGAGCTTGATGGCCGTGTCGTTCGCGTCGGCGCCGGTGATCCCGAGGAGCACCCGGTCGAGGCCAGCTGGGGCGATGCCGACGAGGTCCTCCTCGAAGCCGACCCGTTGCTCGCTGATCGCGGCCGACGAGACGTGGCTGGCGACCCCGATCTGTTCCGCGACCGCGTTCGCCACGTCAGGGTGGCTGTGCCCGATCGACACCGCGGCGAAGCTGCCGGCGAGGTCCGTGAACCGGTTGCCGTCGGGGTCGACGAGCGTGGCGCCCGTGGCGTGATCGACGACCAGCGGATCGCCCTTGCCGGCCCGCGGTCCGGCGCCCTCAATTCGCCGCATCCGCTCGATCAGCGCCTTGGCCTTCGGTCCGGGGTACGTCGCCATCCGGTCAGGCGCCATCCGTGCCCGCGTACAGGTGCCGGCCGTCGATCACGACCTCGCGGCCGTCGAAGGCGACGGTCGGGGTCATCACGAGTCCGTCGAGATGGACGTCGCACTCGACCGTCCCGCCGTACTCGTTCGCGGAGTCGCCGAGGGCGATGTGGACAGTGCCGTAGGCCTTCTTGGCCTCCGTGATCTCGTCGGCGATCCGCGCGGCCCGGTTCAGCCCGATCCCGATCTCACCGATGTTGTCCGCATCGCGGACGGTGGCCACGATCTCGCGCAGGCGCGCCGCCGATGCCCCGCCGCCCCCGACGTCGACCGCGCGACCGCCGCGGATCTCGATCCTGATCGGCTCGTCCAAGGCGCCCAGATCGGACGCGACCCGCTCCCAGACGACGACCCCCTCGGCCGTGCCTTCAAGCGGTGGCAGGGAGACCTCGCCGCCCGGCAGCGCGGACACTTCGCCGGGCGAGAGGCAGATCCCCGTCCGCCACGCGACCGGCTCGCGCCCGGTCACCGTCGCCCGCAGGTCCGTGCCGGCGGGCGACGTCACCCGGACCTCGCGCGTACCTCGCCAGAGCGCGGCCAGCATCTCCGCCTGCTTGCGGATCGCGAAGAGATCCGCGGTCATCGCTCCGTTCCGCCAGGCATCGGCGCGATGCGGGGCGTTGAAGTCGCCACGCACGCCGGCCCGCTGGGCGACCGCCTTGGCGGCCGTGTGGTACAGAGATGTGCTGGCCGCACATAACACCACGTCGGCCGTGCGCATCGCCTCGGCGGCAATGGGCGGCGGCTCGGCACCGCTGCCGGGGAGGGGCTCGATCGTGATGACGTTCGGCGCGGCGCCGAGGTCGAGCGCCGCGGCGGCCAAGGCATCCGGGATCTCGCGGTCGGTCCGGGTATCGACGACGATCGCAAACCGCTCGCCCATGCCGATCCCCAGGTAATCGCGCGCGACCCGCCGTGCGGTCGACTCGATGGTGTGGACGTCGACCGTCATCGGCCGGCCTCGGGGTGGTCGATGTCGATCAGCTTCCAGCGCCGCCAGACGTCGGCGGCCTCGGCGCGGTCGTGCTGCTCGTGACGCTGGTACTGGCCCGCGCGACTGATGGCGTACTTGCCAGCCTTGTGGAGGTCGGCCAGGGTCTCGGCCGCCTTGAGGGCGAGCAGGTTCGGATTGAGGATCGGCAGCTCGCGGTGGCGTCCGGTGGTCATGATCTCGCGCTCGAGACAGCCGGCGATGATCGTGCAGCCGAGGATGATGACCTCCGACCCGTCCTCCTCCAGCGCCTTGAGTGACCGAGCCGCGGCGTCATCGGCGACCGCCGACGGGTCGCGGATCATGTCCGTGATGTACCAGTCGATGCAGCGCACCCCGCGGCAGTTGGCCGCTCCGTGGAGCCGGACAAGGTCCTCGAGCCAGGGCACAGCCTTGCGATGGTCGGTGATGACGGTGAACCGATGGCCGAAGTACGAGGCGTGGTTCATCGCCGCCTCGAGCGGCCCGACGACCGGGATGTCGACCAGTTCGCGAGCCACCTTCACGCCCGGGTCGTAGCAGCAGCCGACGACGACGGCGTCATAGCCCTGCTCCTCCAGCCGGCGCACGGCCCGGAAGATCGCGAGCTCCATCAGGTGCTTGGGGTAGTAGTAGTCGATGTTCTCGGGCACGCTCTCGAGATGGATCACGTCGACGGTCGTGCCGGTTCCCGCGTACGGCACCAGGGTGTCCTCGATGATCTCGTCGAACGCCGCCGTGCCGAACGGATTGATGAAGGCGATACGCCGGTTGCTCGTGTCAGCGGTCATGGTCACCACACGCTCGTGTCGACGGGATCGGTCAGGCCCGGACGATCTGCCCGGAACGGGGCGAGGTCCATCGTCGGTTGCCCGCCGCAGATCAGGTCGGCGATGAGGCGACCCGTCGTCGGCCCGGCGCCGTTGCCGAACACGTGGCCGGCCGCGACGTACACGTCGTCGAACCCGGGCAGGGCATCGATGATCGGCAGGTTGTCGGTCGTGAACGGCAGGATCCCGGCCCACGCGCGGGCGAAGCCGGCGGAGCGCAGGGCCGGCATGATCGCCGGCAGGCTCTCGGTGACGAGCGCGACGCCGGCCAGGTCGGGCTCCCAGACGAACCCCGGGTAGTCCATCGCGCAGCCCAGCAGGTATGAGCCGTCGGCTCGTTGGCAAACGGCCTCGAGCAGAGCCTTGCCGTGGCGGCTCTCGGCTTCGTTGAGCCAGTCCTCGCGCCGGAACGACGGGAGCTCGCGGAAGATCTTGTACTGCTTGACGGCTGCGGGCCCGTACAGCACCGGACCGAGCCGACGCTCCATGGGCGTGGTCTGGACGATCTGGAGCCGCATCGCGTGGATGGGGACGTCGGCGCCGACCTGACGCAACAGCTCCGGCGTCCACGCGCCGGCGGCCACGACGACGCGGTCCGGCGTGAACGTCTCGTCGTCGGTGACCACCTGGGCGATCCGCGATCCCTCCGGCTGGAGCGTGCGGACCGGCGCGTGTTCCAGGACCCGAGCGCCAGCCCGGACCGCGGCGTCGGCGAACCCTCGGACGTACCGACTCGAGTCCATCTGCGCGTCGAGCGGGCAGTACGACGCCCCGATGACCGTGTCGGGCAGGATCGGCGCCAGCGTGCGCGCCTCGTCGCCATCGATGAGACGCACGTCGACGCCGTCGGCCTGGCGCTGCGCGACGAACTCCGCGAGGGTCGCGAGCTGCGGCTCGGTGTGCGCGTAGATGAGACCACCCTCGGTCCGCAGACCGAAGTCGTCATCGAACACGCCGGGCAGCTCCTCCAGTTCACGGCGCAGGTGCATGACCAGCTCGAGCTCAGGGCCTGGTCGCCGGGTGTGGAGCCAGATGTAGCCGAGGTTGCGGCCGGTCGCGCCGTAGGCGAGGTCGTTCGCTTCCAACAGCGTCACCGATGCACCGCGAAGGGCGAGGTGATACGCCGACGCGGCGCCCACGATGCCGCCGCCGATGACCAGGACGTCGGGTGTGTTCGCCACGTGCCTCCCATCCACGCGCGCGGACCGACGGACGGTGCCGACCCGGGCCATCGACGCTACCAGCCGGTCCGGCAGGGCCATATGTGTTCATCCCACAGTTTGCGAACGTTTGCATCGTGTGCGAGACACAGCGACGGACTAGGATGGGTCCGTGACGACGGCACAGCCGCCAGACGCCACGACCACCGGGCTTGACGCCGCGGAGCGCCGGAATCTCCAGGTCGAGCGGCTCCTCGCGACCACCGAACGGGTGATCGAGTCGCTGGACCTCGGAACGGTGCTGACGGCGATCGTCGAGGACGCTCGCGTCCTGCTCGAGGCCGACAGCGGCGACATCCTCCTCTGGGACAAGGGCCTCGGTCGCCTTCGCGTCGTGGCCGTGTCCCAGCGGCCGACCGAGCTCGTCGGGTTCGAGATGCCGTTCGGGCAGGGGCTGTCGACCCAGGCGATCGTCCAGAGGAAGACGATCTGGGTCGATGACTACCGGACCTACCCGAATCGCTGCAGAGAGCTCGACCGCTACGTCTTCGGGTCCGTCATCTGTGCGCCGCTCATCTTCCGGGGCGACGCGATCGGCGCGCTGAACCTCCACGCGACCGACGGCCGCGGATTCGGCGAGGATGACGCGGGGCTTCTCGGGGCATTCGCGGGTCATGCGGCGCTCGCCATCGACCACGCCCGGCGATTCGAGAACGAGGTCCGGCTCCGCGAAGTCCTGGCGGAGACGAACGCGGAGCTCAACCGGTCCCTGACCGTCCAGCAACAGCTTGCCGAGCAGGTCCTCGTGGACGCCGGCCCGGCCGGCATCGCCGAGGTGTTGGCCGCCAATCTCGGTCGACGCGTCGTGATCAAGGATCACATCCATCGCGTGATCGCCGGAGCCTCTCCGGACGCCAGCGAGGACTGGCGGGGGCTCCTGGTACAGGATGCCTCGATCGAGCCACTTTCGATGCCGGTGCGGCTCGGTCGCGACGTCGCGGGTCATCTCCTGTTGTCGGCCGAGCAGGACCTCGGCCCGATCGACCGCGCCCTCGTCGACGTGGCGGTCACCGGGGTGGCGCTCGAGTTCGCCAAGATCCGGGCGACCCTCGAGGTCGAGGAGCGCCTCCGCGGCGAGGCCATCGCCGACCTACTGTCCGGCACGTTCCCGAGCGAGGCGGCCATCGCCGCGAGAGCCGCACGCATCGGGCATGACCTGGGTCGCCCCCACGACCTCCTGGTGATCGACGTCGAGCGGGGCGACGGCTTGGATGAAGGCCGCCTGATCGCGTTGATCCGCGAGCGACTGGCGACGCGAAGCCCGCGCAGCCTGGCCGTGTCCATCGCCGGCACGATCGTCGTTCTGGCTCGCCGATCCGACCGCCGTCGGCACGGGCCTCGCCGCCTCGCCGACGACCTCAAGGGCGCGATCGAGGGAGTGACGGGACCAGGCACCGTGACGGTGTCGATCGGCGGTCCATGCGATCGCCCGGCTGACTACGCCGGCGCGTTCGCGGCGACACGCGAGGCTTTGGACATGATGCTCAAGCTCGGTCGGCGCGGGACGGTGATCGGCGACCGCGAGCTCGGCCCGTACGGACTGCTCCTTCAGGCGGCGTCACGCGACGACCTCGAAGCGTTCGCTCGGACGACCCTGGCGCCCATCGTCGACCATGACCAACGCCAGCGGTCCGAGTTGGCGACGACGCTGCGGATCTACCTCGAGGAGGACCGGGTGCAACGCCGCGCGGCGGCGCGCACGTTCACCCACGTCAACACGATCGCGTACCGCATCGGTCGGATCGAGAGCCTGCTCGGTCGGTCCCTCGGGGACCCATCGACCGTGTTCGACCTCACCCTGGCGTTCCGCATCCTCGACGTCGTCGACGGCGGATGAGGTAAGCGGATCGGTGGGTCAGCGGGTCGAGGCGACCTGCTGGGTCGAGACGACCTGGAGCGCCTTGGCCAGTTGCGTGTCGTCGATCTTTCCGACGGCTGCAGCGGTCAAGCGTCCGATGTCCTCCGGGCTGAGCGGCTGGACGTCGCTGGGAAGGGCGGCTGGGACGTCGGGGGCGATGCCCTCGTGCCAGATCCGCCGACCGCTCGGTGTCAGCCACTCGACGGTGCCGACTCGGAGGGCGGACCCATCTGACAGGTCGAACTCGCCGAGGACGGTGCCCGTGCCGTACGTGGTCTGGCCGACGATCTTCGCCCGGCCGGCGTCCTGCAGCGCGCCCGAGACGATCTCTGCGGAGCTGGCGGTCGTGCCGTCGACGACCACGACCAGCGGGATGTCGGTAGCGACGCCACCCGGGGAGACCGAGTGGTCCGTGGTCTCGCCCTGGGCGTTGCGCTCGACGTAGACGAGACCCTTGGTGAGGAACTGACTCGCGACGCCGACGGCCTCGTTGACATAGCCGCCCGGGTTGCCGCGCATGTCCAGGACGATGCGGTCCGCGCCCGCGGCACGAGCGGCCTTGAGCGTCTTGACCATGTCGTCGGCGGCGCCGTTGGAGAACTGCTCGAGGCGGAACAGGGCGGTCTTGGTGCCGGGGACCATCGTCCACGACACGGGCTGGATCGGGACATCTGCCCGGACGATGGACACTGTGCGCTCGGGCCCATCGGCGCCGCGTCGGACCGTCAGCTCGACGGTCGTGCCGGCCTCGCCGCGCACCCAACCCGCGACGTCGTCGATCGACGCACCCTCGGTCCGCTTGCCGTCGACGGCGACGATCACGTCATCGGCGACGATGCCGGCCTTCTTCGCCGGGCTGTCGTCGAACACGCCGATGATCTTCGGCAGGCCGGCCGCGTCGGGCTCGATGCGTACGCCGATGCCGACATACGACCCCGACAGGGAGTCGTTCCGCTGCTGGCGCTCTTCGGGCGTCATGAAGTCGGTGTGGCCCGTGTCGCCGACCGCGTCCGTCATGCCGGTGATCGCGCCGTAGATGAGCGCCCGATCGTCGAGCTCGTCACGCCCGACGTACTTCTGATGGAGCGTGTCCCAGGCCTCCGTGATGAGGCCGAAGGTCGTCGGTGAACCCGACGAGCCTGGGTTCGGGGTCGTGCCCCCGTCTACGCCGCCTGGCGCGACGAGCCGTCCGACCCCGATCCCGGCCGTGAATGTCAACACCATCGCGATCGCGACGACCGTGCCGATGATCGCCGCGCGGCGACCGCGTCCGGTCGCCGGAGACGTCGGAGCCTGGGAGGGTCCCGGCGAGAGGGAGGTCTCGCCGAGTGGCTCCTGGTCGGTGGTCGGCTGGGTCGGGATCCGTTCGGTGTCCATCGGTGGCATCGGGCTCGTGCGGCGGAGACGCTCGCCCGAGCAGAGGCCGCACGGACGGCGCCGGACGGATGCCCGGCACGGCAAGCATGCCCCAAGACGGTTCAGGGCAGGGAAGGCGACCGGTGAAGGTTCGACCACGATGCAGTAGACTCGCTAATCCCTAGTGCTCCACTCGGAGATGCCGCCTCCCGTGACCGACGCCCCCACAGCGACCATCGGGCTGGGTCCGCTGCGACCCGCTCCGGCGGGCATGCCCGACCCGCTGATCACCCCGCCGACGGTCGGCGAGGCACGTGATCCCTTCACCACGCTCCGGGTCATCGACCTGGTCTCTCGACTCGAGCGCGGCCGGCCGGTCCGCCTGGCCGATGTCGCGGACCGGCTGAACGCGTCGCACCTCGACTGGCTCTTCCCGGTCCCCGTGGTGGCCGATGTGGCGCTGCAACTCCAGGCCAACTGGATGGCCGACTACCGCAACACCTCGGGGATCGAGGTCGAGGACGGACCATCGGGTCCGACACTGACGATCGAGGACTCGAGCCGCGTCGATCCGTGGATCGTCCGCCAGGCGATGCGCGTGGCCGCGGAGTGTACCGAGCGGCTCGTCGAGTTCAGCCGCCGGGATCGACCGACCTCCGCCGACTGAGACCGACCGCCGCGACCCAGATCGTCCGACCCAAACCAGTCACCTCGAGTCTCCGAGGGGAGGTCATTCCTTCATGAGCCACCACGACACCAAGACACCTACCGCCCTGGTGGACGCCGCCTGGGCGCAGACCCATCTCGACGATCCGGCGGTCCGCTTCGTCGAGGTCGACGTCGACACCACGAGCTACGAGCAAAGCCATATCCCGGGCGCGGTCGCCTGGAACTGGACGAGCCAGCTGTCCGACGGCGTGCGCCGCGACATCGCTACGCGCGAGGACTTCGGGCGACTGCTGTCGGAGTCGGGCATCAGCCCCGACACGACCATCGTGCTGTACGGCGACAACAACAACTGGTTCGCCGCATGGGCGTACTGGCAGCTGAAGCTCTACGGCCATCGCGACGTGCGCATCCTCGACGGCGGACGTAAGTACTGGCTCGACAACGGGCTGGCGCTGACGACCGACGTGCCGGCCTTCGACACGACCGACTACCAGCTGCCCGAGCCGGACTTCGCTCTCCGGGCGTACCGCGACGACATCCTGCCTCGCCTCGGCGATCCCGAGCTGGCGCTCGTCGACGTCCGGTCTCCGGCCGAGTTCAACGGCGAGATCATCGCGCCTCCAAATCTTCCCGAGACCGCCCAGCGAGCGGGCCACATCCCGGGCGCTGCCTCCATCCCGTGGGCCCAGACGGTCCGCGAGGACGGCACGTTCAAGGACCGCGACGAGCTCGCCGCGCTCTACGAGGCCAAGGGGATCACGTCGGACAAGGACGTCATCGCCTACTGCCGCATCGGCGAGCGCAGCTCGCACAGCTGGTTCGTCCTGCATGAGCTGTTGGGCTATCAGCGCGTCCGCAACTACGACGGCAGCTGGACCGAGTACGGCAGCCTCATCGGCGTCCCGATCGAGAAGCCCGTGGCGGTCGCCGTCGGCGATTAGCCGCGACTTTCCCAGCCGACGGAGAACGGGCGTCCGACCGGCGCCCGTTCTTCGTTTCGTGCATGTCCGTTCCGGGGGCTCTGATCAGAGCATGCCGGGGCTCGGGAAGATCCTCGCCGGGTCGAGGAGGTCGCGGTCGGTGGCGCAGTGCGTATCGGCGTCGTCGAACCGAACGCCACGCCCGAGCAGCGCGGCGACGGCGGGGTGTGGGCCAGGCACGGCGGCTCCGACTCGTTCACCGCGCGAGGCCGCACGCAGGATCGCGAACGCGGTACGGATCGGATCCGCGTCCGGCGCGAATGAGGCGTGGTCGAGCCAGCGGCCGGGTGCCGCCAACTCCCGCCGTGCCCAACCGACGGCCGCTACCGCCCCATCGACCTCGACGGTGAAACCCGCCGCATCGGGGAGTCCGGCATAGAACTCGAAATCGGCCGAGCGGTCGATGCCCGTCCAGGACAGCGAGTGCCGGGTCGTCTCGGCAACGTCCGCCGGCCGCGTCTCCACGCCGTGCTCCTCCGCGCCGAGCGTGCCGGGTTCCATCTCCAGATACAGCAGTGGCCACCACGGGCGCATCCCGTTGCGGATGTACGCCGCGAGCGCCCGCCGATCGCTCGACGAGAACGTCATGCGCTGGGTCGCACCGGCGAGCACCTCGTCGAGCATCGCCCTCCCGAGACCGCGTGACTGGCGCGACGGGTCGACGTACAGGTCGCTGAGGAACCGGTGTCCTGGTCCGCCGACCTCGATCGAGGCCGCTACACCGGCGACCGACCCATCGAGCTCGCCCACGACGACGCGGGTCCGCGGTCGCGTCAGCAGGTGGACGACGTACGGTGGTCGCGGCACGTCGGGCCAGGTCACGGGTTCATCGTTCGCTTCGAGGACGGCCGTGATCGCCCGGAGGTCGGCGTCGGTCGCGGGGCGGACGTTCATCGACCGGCGGCCCGCATCACCTCCACGAGGCGGTCGTGCGGGATCGCGTACGCCGTGATGTTGTCGCGACCGACGACGGTCGTCGCGGCCACCAGCGCATTGACGATCGCCTCCTCGGTGGCTTCGATCACCGCATCGAACAGCTCATCGACGACGATGTCGCCGGCGACCTTGACCTCGTACGTCCCAAGACCGACAGGGTCGAAGTCCTCGCCGGTGCCCGTCGGCAGGTCATTCCCGGTCGAGAACGCGATGAACAAGTCGCCGCTGGTGTGGCCGCCGGTGCCGCCGACGCGGGCGATGCCGAGGCCTGCCCGCTGGGCGAGCCGCTCGCACTGATGCGGCAGCAACGGAGCGTCGGTCGCGACGACGGCGATGATCGATCCCGACCCGGCCTTGATCGACCGCGGCCTTGACCGATCGCCGCTCCTCCTCGTCCCACGGGCTCGGTACCTCGCTGGTCGGGATGGCCTCGCCGACGCGCACACCATCGACGCGCAGCCATGAGCGCTTGCCGTAGTTCGCCTGGACAAGGACGCCGACGGCGTATCCGCCGGCTGATCGGCGGAGCACCCGCGACGCTGAGCCGATCCCGCCCTTGAATTCGTGGCAGATCATCCCGGTCCCGCCACCGACCGAGCCTTCCTCGACCGGTCCGGCGTGCGCCGACGCGAGCGCGGCGTGGAGGTGGGCGCCGGTGACGTGGAACCCGTTCATGTCGTTGAGCAGGCCATCGAATGTCTCGCCGACGACCGGTAGCGACCACCGCGCGTCGGCGCCGTCGACCGATGCGGCCACGAGCGCATCGCGGACGACACCCACGCTATGCGTGTTGGTGATCGCCACGGGCGTGGTGAGCAGCCCGGATTCCCGGACCCATTCCAGGCCGGTCAGTTCGCCGTTCCCGTTGAGCCGGTGACATCCGGCGAACACCGGCCCGCGGCGGGCCGCCCCCCTCGGGCAGACCACGGTCACGCCCGTCCTCACTGGTCCCTTGCCGACCACCAGCTCCCCAGCCCCGCTGATGAGGGTCGTGTGGCCGACGGTGACGCCGGCCACGTCGGTGATCGCGTTCAGCGGCCCGGGTTCCCCGAGGCCGAGCAGGATACCCAGGTCTCGTGCTCGCATCGGTGGAGGGTAGCGGGCGGGCGTGCAAGCCGAAGGCCTAGGTGCGCAAGGCCGTAGACGGGCTGGAAGGTCACCCGGCCGTATCATCCCGCCGTGATCCCGACCCGCACGACCCGACCGGATCCATCGTCGGCGCAGCTTCTCCTGCGACGGCTGCCGGCGCGAATCGCGGCGATGCGGCCGATCGACGCCGCCGAAGCCTTCCGCGACCTCGGGGGCCTCGCGCTACTCGAGAGTGCACGACCAGGCAGGAACGCGCGGTGGACCTACCTGACCGCGGATCCCGTCGCGGTGGTCGAGACGCCGGCCGCCGGACGGGATCCGTTCGCCGTGGCCAAGCGGCTCGTCGCCCGTCTCGACCCGTCTCGACCGGACTCGCCCGAGGCGCCGCCGTTCCTCGGCGGGCTCGTCGGCTTCCTCGGGTACGACCTGGGACACGTCCTGGAACGGCTTCCCTCGATCGCCATCGACGACCAGGGGCTGCCCCCGCTCCGCCTCGCCCTCCATGACTGGGTGGTGGCCTGGGATCGACGGACGGGCGAAGCTTGGCTCGCCGGTCGCGCCGTCGATGGGGACGGTCGCGCGCTGGCCCGCCGCCTCGACGATGTCCATGCGCGCCTGACGACGCCTGCCGAGGCCGGCGTTGTGACCCACGACGCGCACGAGGACGGCCGTGCTCCCTTCACCTTCCGGTCCGGGCTGTCGCGCAAGGCCTACGAGACCGGTGTCCGGACGGTGCGAGAGCACATCGCGGCGGGCGACATCTACCAGGCGAACCTGACACGTCGCTTGGAGACCCCGTTCCGCGGCGATCCGTGGGCGACCTACCGGCGACTGCGGACCGGCGACCCATCGCTCTTCTCGGCGTTCCTCGATCTCGGGCCATCGCCAGAGACCGGCCGGCCGCGCGCACTCATGTCTGCGTCGCCCGAGCCATTCCTCTCGCTCGATACCGACGGCCTCGTCGCGACCGACCCGATCAAGGGCACGCGCCCGCGTGGCCGCGACCGCGAGGAGGATCGCGCGCTCGCGTGCGAGCTGCTGGGGAGCGCCAAGGATCGCGCCGAGAACGTGATGATCGTCGACGTCCTCCGCAACGACCTTGGCCGGGTCTGTCTGCCCGGCACGGTCCGGGTGCCGCGGCTCTGCCGGCTGGAGCGAACGGCCGCCGTCCAGCACCTCGTCTCGACCGTCACCGGCCGCCTCGCACCTGGCTACGATGCGTTCGATCTCCTGGCCGCGAGCTTCCCGGGTGGCTCGATCACCGGCGCTCCGAAGATCCGCGCGATGGAGATCCTCGAGGGTCTCGAACCGGTCAGGCGCGGACCGTATACCGGTGCGCTCGGCTGGATCGGCCCGGACGGCGCGATGCAGACCAGCATCCTGATCCGGACGTTCGTCGCCGATGGACGCCGGCTGACGCTGCACGTGGGAGGCGGCATCACCTGGGGCAGCGACCCTGCGGCCGAATGGGAGGAGACGGTCGCCAAGGCGCGTGGCCCGCTCGGCGCGATCGGTGGCGAGGAAGTCGAGTGACGCCGCCCCGCGAACGGCCGGCGGGGCACGTCTGGGTCGATGGCGTCATCCACCCGGCCGACGGCCGGCATCTCTCGGTGTTCGACCGCGGCTTCCAGCTCGGCGACGGCATCTTCGAGACGCTCAGGGCGCGCGGCGGCGCACCGGCCGAGCTCGATGCCCATCTGCGCCGGTTGCATCGGTCGGCCGCCGGACTCGATCTCGAGCTTCCGCCGGACGTCGACGCCCTCCTCGCCGAAGGCATCGCGGCGTTGCTGACCACGGACGGTCTCGACGGGGCGGACGGCGACGCGTCGATCCGGATCACGGTCTCGCGAGGCGTCTTTCGGGCGCGTGGGGTCCTGCCCCCGAGCGAGGGCGCGCCGGCCACGATCGCGATCCAGGCGTGGCCGGTCGTCGCGGCACCGGTCGATCACATCGAGCGTGGCCTCCACCTGGTCACCTCGAAGGTGCGCCGCGACCCGCAGAACCCGCTCGCGACCCTGAAGACGACGTCTCGGGCCGAGTACGTCTACGCACGCCTCGAGGCCCGTCGAGCCGGCGCCGACGACGCGCTGTTCGTCACGATCGACGATCACTTGTCCGAGGGGACGTCGGCCAACATCTTCCTGGTCCGTCGCGGAGGAGATGGCGCCCTCGAGCTGGCCACACCGTCGCTCGACTGCGCGATCCTGCCGGGCACGACCCGGTCGTGGCTGCTCGAGTGGGCGAGTCGAGTCGGCCTGCGGCCGGTCGAGGGTCGGCTCGGACGCGGGGACCTGGCGTCTGCCGAGGAAGCCTTCCTCTCGTCGAGCGTGGCCGGGATCCTGCCCGTGACCATGTACGACGGCTCGCCGATCGGAGAGGGCCGTCCCGGCACCTGGACGCTGCGAGCCCGGGCGGACCGCGAGTCGATGATCCGCGACACGCCGATGTCATCGGATCGGGCGACCGCCCGGCCGTGACCCGCGACGAGCTGATCGCCGCGACGCGCCAGCTGATCGACGAGGGCGACCGGCTCGTCGCCGAGCCCTCCCTCGGCGCCCTACGGCTCTGGCTGCAGCTCTCGGACGACCTGCTCGCCACTGCCTGGGGAAGCATGGATCGCTACCACCTTGCGTGGCTCATGGTCGGCAAGCCGACCACGATCGTACGGGGCCGAGCGATGACGGCCGAGGAGGAGGCGGCCTACGTCCGCGACGTCGCGACACAGAAGACGGCCGCGCTGCGGATGAGCCTCGATGCGGTCGAGCGCCAGGGGATGCCCTTCGTCGGCGAGTCCGGGGGCGTCGGACCCGGCGCCGATGCCGACGCCACTCCACGAGGTCCTGATCGTCCACCCGATCGCAGTGGGCTCCCGCCGGACCCGACGCTCGCCGAGCGACTGGCCGACGCACGGCGGCGAGCCGATGCGCATCGGGACCACGGCGAGCGGCGCGCACCCCGGCCCGACAAGATGCAACGCTGATCGCCGATCGGACGTTCCCCCCGTAGTGGTGCTCGACGCCGCCGGGTCGAGACAGCCGAAGCGCCCGACCAGGTCGGGCGCTTCGGTCACCTACTCCATGAGCAGATCACACCGGGTCGGCTCCTCGCGGAGTCGGCTTGAGCGCCACGGCGGACCTATCGTTCCGCGACGTCCGTCCGGCGAGCCATGTCATGGTGAACCCGGCCGCCCCTCCGGCCAGGATCGCGAGGCTGATGACCGCGAGCAGGGGCAGCCCCCCAGCGCCCTCGAGCGCGCCGACCCGTGACATGAGCGCGTCGCGCTCCTCCGTCAAGCCTCGGACCTGCGCGTTGAGGTTGTCGATCCGCGTCCCGTAGGCCTCGTTCTGGCTCTCGAGCCGGCCGATATCCACGTAGACGCGGTCCGTCACCGTCTTGATCGCATCGTCCTTGGCCCGGTCCACCGCCGCGAGCAGGCTGGACGGATCGACCGCCGGCGCCGCTCCGGTCTTCGTCAGGACCGTCATGCGAACCGGGACATGGGTGCTCTCGAGGTTGGCCAGGGTGACCCGCCAGCTCCAGAACCCGGCCTCGGGGATGGTCGCCGTCGCGACGAAGTGGCCGTTCGGGTCGTCGTTCCTGGCGACGACGTCGAACGCTGTTCCCGTGCTCGTGTTCGCGAAGTGCACGGTCGCCGTCTCCCACGGGGCCGGCGTGACGCCGTGCTGCATCACGCGGAAGCCGACCTCGACCGAGCCGCCCTCCTTTGGTGTGGTGGTCTGGCCGTCGGCCACGATGTCGGCCCAGCCGCCGGCCATGACCGGTACGGCGAGGACGAGCAGCGTGGCGGTCGCGGCGATGACAGCGGCGATCCTGCGGATCATCGGTGGCTCCTCCGTGGCAGGTGGGGCAGTGGGATCCTTGCCGCCCATCTACACCGCTCGCCCTGGATAGGTTCCGCTCGCCCGGACGGGTTCCCTTAGAGGTCGTGCGTGAAGACCACCCGGTCGTCGCCTTCGCCGTCGTAGTCGGCGTACGCCGGCGTGCCGTACAGGTTCTGGGTGCCGGGGCCGTCGTCGACGCGGAACCCGAGGGATCGGTGGAAGGCGACGCTCTGCCGGTTGCCTGGCCAGGTGATGGCCTTGACCCGATGGACGCCACGTGTACGCAGATCCTCGAAGACCCGCTGGTAGAGCGCGCGCCCGGTGCCGGCCCGCCGGCGATTCGGGTCTGCCGCGACCATGTGGACGTAGGCGGTCGTCGGGTCGTCCTGGCTGATGAACGCCACGATGAAGCCGGCCAGCCGGCCGGCCTCGTCCTCGGCGATCCACGACGTCCCGGTGAAATGCTGGAACCAAAGTCGCGGCAGCAGCGCCCGCATCCGGCGACCACCCCACCACTCATCGACCAGACCGACGATGCGGGGGTGATCGGCCTCATTCGGCCGTCGGAATCGAAGCCCCATCGCGTCGGTCATGCGGTGCGCCACCAGGCGATGCCGCCGGCGAGCGCGAACTCCAACGGGACTAGGACGCCGAAGACCTCGGCGAGGTAGTCGATGGGACCGAGCGTGCCACCCTCCTCCCGCGCGATGATCCATAGCCCCACCTGGCCGAGGGCCACGCCGGCAAGGCCGACGATGGTCGCCGTCGTCCGCCGGCCCCGCCGTCCTGCGGCCGGATCGGCGTCGAGGGATACCAAGGCGGCCACGACCCAGCCGAGCACGGCGGCGATGACGAGCAGCCCTGCCGTGATGGTCATCAGCCCACCGCCGACGGCGATCGCGATGGCACCCACGAGCGCGGCCACGATCGCCGAGATGATGCCCCGCGGGCCCGCGGTCGGCGCTTCGTCAGCCGGTGGCATCTCGGCGTCGTCCCGGTAACGATCCGACGGTGGCCGCTCGAGATGCCGCTCGGGGCGGCGCTCGCCTGGTACCCCCGTCGGTCGCTCGTCGTCCACGAGGCCCATCGTAGCCATCGGTCGCCGACGGGACCGTCCGCTCACTGACGACGCCGGTCGGCGGAGCGTCGCGAAACCGGCGGCGCTAGACTCCGCGCGTGAGTCACCCCAGTCTGGGACGCCCGCCCCTCGACCTGTCGGCCGGGTCGCCGAGCGCGGCCCGTCGGATCCGCAACGCGAGCGCCAGCCTGGCCGCGCGTGCGCTCGAGGCGGCCGTCGAACGCGACGAGACCCTGACGACGCGATACGACGAGGTCGGCCTCCGGCAGCGGCTCAACGATGCCGAGCTGCTCGCCGATCGCATCGCCCTCTCCGTCGCAGCCGGCGATCCCGCGCCGGCCCGGGAATATGCTGACTGGACCTCGCCCGTGTACCGCCGCAAGCACGTCCCGCTCGACGACCTGATCAACCTGTGCGAGAGCCTGCGCGCGACGTTGCCGTCGGTCATCGACGGGCAGGCGCTGTCGGACGCCGAGGCCGCCATCGACGAAGCGATCGCCCAGTACCGCTGGCATCGACGGCTGGCCGGCGACGCCCGCAAGCGCAACGCCTTCCTGCAGTTCATCTACAAGGGCGCCTGAGTTGACCATCAAGTGGGTCCAGCAGGATCCGCTCGTGATGAACGGCGAGCCGTTCTGTTATGGGTCCCGCCTCACGGTCCGGCAGCTGCTCGAACTGCGTTCGAGCGGCTACGACCTCGGCCGGATCCTCATCGACCATCCGGAACTCCGGACCGTGGGCATCGCGGCCGCGTTCGCCTATGCGAGCAGCCATCCCGAGCGGTATGCCGAGTTCATCGATGAGGACGGCTCGCTGAAGGGACCCGGGTACACGGAGGCGGAGGCGGTCGACCTGCCGTCGCAGTACCGGCTGCCGGGCATCGTCATCAAGTCCGCCTGAGCCCGGCCCGAAGCCAAGGCCCGTCGCTTCGCCCGAAAGGTGTCTTTCGCACCTGGTGCTACGCTCTTGCCAGCATCCATCTGGAGAACCCGACCGCGAATGACCGAAACACGGACCGAACCGATCACCGAACCTGCCGCCGCGACCGAAGCGGTCGCCGCGTCGGAGGCGCCCGCCTTCGACCCGGAGCGGCGCGCGACCGAGCTCGCGATCCTCGACGCCCTGCGCGCCGTCGTCGATCCTGAGATCGGCATGAACGTGGTCGAGCTGGCGCTGATCAAGCAGATCCTGCTCGGCCCGGACTCGACCGAGATCAAGATGATCCTGACCACGCCGTTCTGCCCCTATGCCGGGTCGATGATCGCTCAGGTGAAGGAGCAGGTCGAGTCGGTCGTGGAGCACGAGGTCAAGGTCACGTTGCTGGCCGAGCGTTGGGATCCACGCGACGCCGGCCTGATGTGGTGAGCCCGACGAGCGTCGGTGCATGAGGAGCGACGAATCGTGAGCGATCCGCGACCCACCAACCCCTTCTCGACATCCGCCGTGCCGGGCGCCGTGTCGGCCGAGGTCGACGCGCCGCCTGCCATCCAGGTCGACGCCCGCACGCAGCAGGCGTTCCTCACCCAGGCGTTCGTTTGGATGTTCGTCGGCCTCGGCGTCACCGCGAGCGTCGCCTATGTCGTCCAGAGCAACGAGCGGCTGCTCGAGTTCGCGGCCAACAACCTGCTGATCCTGATCATCGCCCAGCTCGCGCTGGTCTTTGCGATCGGGCTCGGCATCCGGCGCATCAGCGCGACGGCCGCGCTGGGGCTCTTCTTCATCTACGCGGCGTCCCTCGGCATCACGATCGGCCTGATCGTGACGGCGTACACGTCGGCGTCGGTGGTCTCGGCCTTCGTGTCCTCGTCGGCGATGTTCGGCGCGGCGGCCATCTACGGGCACGTCACCAAGCGATCGCTGGCGCGGATCGGCAGCATGCTGTTCATGGCCCTGATCGGGCTGTTGGTGGCCATGGTCATCAACCTGTTCCTGCGCAGCGACATGGCTTCGTTCGTGATCTCGATCATCGGCGTGGTGATCTTCACGGGGCTGACCGCGTGGGACGTGCAGCGCATCCAGAACGGGCAGCTGGCCGTGTACACGGGATCGGTCGAGAAGGCCGCCGTCCTCGGCGCGCTCAACCTCTACCTCGACTTCGTGAACCTGTTCCTGTTCATGCTCCGCATCTTCGGCGGTCGCAACTAGGGACCTCTGGGTTTCGATCTCCGGCGGACTTAGACCACCCGGCGTAGCTCGCGCGCGCGGACCGTCTTCGAGCGGAGCGACCGCGCTGCGCGCGGCCGATCCGCGAGGAGGGCCAGGGTGCGTTCGGGCTGGACCGGCCGGCTGAACAGGAAGCCCTGACCGAGGTCGCAGCCGAGCTCCCGGAGCCGGTCGGCCTGGGCCTCGGTCTCGATGCCCTCCGCCACGACACCGATGCCGAGCCCGTGCGCCAGCGCGATGACGGCTTCGACGATCGAGCGGTCGGCGGGCCCCTCGATGCCGGCGACGAAAGACCGATCGATCTTGATGGTGTCGAGCGGCAGGTGCTTGAGATAGGACAGCGAGGAATAGCCCGTCCCGAAGTCATCGAGCACGAGGCGGACGCCGAGGCTGCGGATATCGCTGAGCGCGCGGATGCCCGCTTCGGACTGGTCCATCAGCACGCTCTCGGTGATCTCGATCTCGAGTGCCTCGGCATCGAGGCCGGTCAACGCCAGGGCGCGGCTGACGTCGTCGATCAGCTCATCCTGGGTGAACTGGCGCGCCGACAGGTTGACCGACACGAACAGGCGAGGCTGGCCCTGCCGTGACTCGCCCTCGTTCCAGATGGCCGCCTGACGGCAGGCCGCTTCCAGCACCCAGCGGCCGAGCGGCACGATAAGGCCGGTCTCTTCGGCCATCGGGATGAAAGCGAGCGGTGGCACCAGGCCACGGGTCGGGTGTTGCCACCGAACGAGCGCCTCGAACCCGACGATGTCGCCGCTCGCGAGATCGACGATCGGCTGGTACTGGAGACGGAGCTCCTCGCGGGTCAGGGCAAGACGCAGGTCGTTCTCGAGGTCGAGCCGCTCGATGGTCTGATCGCTCATCGACGGTTCGAATACGAAGTGGCGATGGGCCGTATCACTCTTCGCCCAGACCATCGCGATCTCGGCTTCACGCATCAGCTCATCGGGCGTGGCCCGAATGCCCTGGCCGAGGGCGATGCCGATCGACGCGGTCAGGAACCAGTCGCGGCCGTTGATCTGGAACGGCTCGCCGAGCTCCTGCTCGATCCGGTCCACGATGCGGTGCGCCTCGGCGGCGTCACCCACGGGGTCCAGCACGAGCGCGAATTCATCGCCACCGAACCGCGCGACCGTGTCGCCCGGGCGCAGGCCGTTGACGAGCCGCTGCCCGACGGCCTGGAGGAGGCGGTCGCCAGCGGCGTGACCGAGCGTCTCGTTGATCACCTTGAACCGGTCGAGGTCGAGGAGGATGACCGCGACGGAACCGTCGTCGTTGGGCCGGAGACCCGCGAGGGCGTGGGCGATCCGGTCGGTCAGCAGCTCGCGGTTCGGCAGACCCGTGGTGGTGTCGTACAGGGCCACGCGCTTCGCGACGTCGACGAGACGCGCATTCTCGAGCCCGATCGAGGCGAGCCGGGCGAAGCTCGTCAGCGCCTCGACGTCCCGCTCAGTGAAGCGGCGCGTGACCTGCCCGGCGGCGACCCCGAGCACACCGATCACGACACCCGCGGACTTGAGCGGGGCGCCGACCGTGGCACCGAGGCCGGCCGGCGGTCCACCCGGGCGCCCCGGCCACGCGTCGTAGTCATCGACGACGATCGGCTGGCCGGTCCGGACGATGGCGCCGGCCACGCCGTCGCCCGCGCTCAGGAGCGACCCCTGCATCTCGGCGAAGGCGCCGGTGCCGACCCGCATGACGAACGCCGCCGCGTCCGGTTCGAGCAGGTCGATCCACGCGTGGGGCGTCCCGAGCAGCGCCGAGGCGCGCGCGAGGATGGTCGCCAGGAGTCCGTCCTGGTCGGTGCGGTCCAGCAGCGCGAGGGCCGTGTCGTCGAGCGCGCGAAGGTACGGATCGGCGAGCCCGTTGTCGAGCAGTCCGCGGTCGGGCTTGACGAGGTACAAAGCACGGTCAGCGATGGCCACGAGCTCGTCCTTGGTCCGACCGTCCTCCGGGTAGCAAGCGACGCCCGCGCTTACCGACACGTGCGGATCGTCGACGCTCGACGCGGACGCCGTGCGCTCGCGAACAGAGCGCCGGATGCGTTCCGCGACCTCGTGGGCGACGACGCGATCAGCGCCCGGGAGGACCGCGGCGAACTCGTCCCCGCCGTATCGATAGAGCCGGTCGCTCTCGCGGGTGGCGCGTGCCATCACGGTGGCGATCTCGACGAGGAGCCCGTCGCCGGCCGGGTGGCCCTTTGCGTCGTTGAATCGTTTGAAGTCGTCCAGGTCGAGCATCAATAGCGCGAACGGCCGCCCGGCCTCCACTGCCGCGCCGAGTTCTCGCTGGAAGGCGCCGTGGTTGCGTAGTCCCGTCAACGCATCCTGTTCGGCGCGCACGCGGACCTCGCGGTGGGTCTGCGCGTTCTGCATCGCGATCGACGCCTGTCCGGCGAAGAGCTTCGTGAGCTCGAACTCGTTCGCGGTGAAATGCGCCTCCGCCTCGCCGAGCCGGCCGATGTTCAGTGTCCCGATGGCCTGGCCGTCGACGATCAGCGGCACGACCATGATCGACTCGGGCTCGAAGGGCGTGTTCGGCACCTGGACCGTTCGCTCGTCGAGATGGGCATCGTTCGCGAGGACCGCCTCGCCACGCTGGATGACCCAACCAGTGAGGCCGTCGCCGATCGGGCTTTCGTGGGCAAGGATCTCGTCGGCGAAGCGGTCACGGGCGATCAGCGCTCGGCGCGTGCCGGCGGCACGGTCGGCCTGGTAGATGGTCAGCGAATTGTACGGCACGAGCGCCTTCAGCGAGTCGGCGATCAGTTCCAGCACGCCGGCCGGTTCCAGCGTGGAGAGGAGTCGCTCGTTCACGTCGAGGAGGCGGCGCTGGCCCTCGAGCTGCAGCTCCATCTCGTCCTGCTGTCGGCGCAGCCGGGCGAGGTTCTCGGCGTTGATCAACGCCTGGACCGCAGCCGAGGCGAAGATCGTCAGCGTCACCTCATCCTCGTTGTCGAAGCGCGCCGTACCCAGGGCCGAGACGACGATGACGCCGCGGACGATGTCCTCCTGGATCATCGGTACGACGAGAAGTGATTCGGGTCGGTTGTCGCCGAGGATCACGACGCGTGGATCGGTCGTGGCGTCATCCAGGCGGAGGGGCCGGCCATGCTTCGCGACCCAGCCGGTCACGCCCTGCCCGATCCCTACGCGCAGCGTGGCGAGGTCGGGCGCGTCGGAGGGGATGCCCTCGAAGGCGATGGGCTCGCATATGCCCGCCGCGTGATCGACGTGGTAGACGCGGATCGTGTCGTGCTCGATCAGCCGCTTGGCTTCCTCGACGATGGCCGCCGCGATCGACAGCCGGTCGTGAAGGCCGCTGAGTCTGCCGGCCAGATCGGCGATCGAAGACAGCCGGTCGGCGAGGCCACGGCGGGACTCGGCGAGTCGGGCTGTGCCGATCGCCGTGGCCATGTGGTCGCCGAAGGCGCGCGCGAGCGCCCGCTCCGAGCGCGTCCAGCGGTATGTCTCGCGGTGGTACAGCACCAGCAGCCCGAGCGCGTCCTCGCCGTAGACGAGCGGCACGAAGCAGATCGATCCGACGCCGATCGATCGGTAGACATCGCGCAACGCGGGGATCGTCGCCCGCATCGCCCGCCCGAGCACGCGTACCCGCCTCGTGCGAAGCGCGTCCATCCCGGCGGTGTTCGCGTCGGGGGTCAACGCGGAGACCGCATCGAGGATGACCGGCGCCAGGCCGCGCTGGGCAGCCAGGCTGAGCGGGAGCTCGGCCGTCGGGTCGTATGTCCAGAGACCGGCCCGGTCGACACCGAAGAGGGCGAAGGCCTCGTCGATGATGTCGTCGAACAGGCCGGTCAGGTCGCGGCGACCGCTGACCTTCGCGGCGATGCGGCTCAGGGCATCGGCGCGCGTGGGATCCGGTGTGGCCTGTTGCGAGGCGACGCCCGCAGGGCGCGCAGCAGGCGCGCGCCGCCGCTCTGGGTCGGGCCGGCTCTCGGCGATGGACATGCGGTTCGGGGCGACCTCCGGTGTACGGGCACGGCCGGCCGTCCGATCGTCCGGCGACACGGGGAACGTACGGTCCGGTGCCGTCCGGGGCGATAGCCCACTCGTACCAACGACCCTGCCATCGGCCGCCCCGCCGCAACGGTCAGGCGAGCAGGACCGCCACCGAGTCGATCACCACGTCCGCGAGCATGAGATCCTCGGCCGAGCCGAGGCCGCTGCGCACGCCCACCACACGTCCGCTGCCTGCCTCCCGGGCCATGGCGAGGTCCGCCGGCGTGTCTCCGATGAGGGCCACCTTGGCCGGCTCGGTCTGGAACGCGTGACACACGGCGAACACGGCGTCCGGGGCGGGCTTCACGGCGAAGCCGTCGTCGCCGCAGACCAGCGCGCCGACGTGTTCCCGGATGCCCAGGGCGCGCAACGTCGCGTCGGTCGGTTCGCGGTCGTCGGTCGTGATGACCGCGATGCGCTTGCCCTCGGACCGCAGCCGCCCGAAGATCGCGCCGAGATCGGCGAGTGGCACGGCCAGGTCGACGGGATCCGGAACGAGCCAAGCAGCCGCGGTCGCTCGGCGGGCAGCCGCGATGCTGGGACACCACCGCCGAAGGACGCGGGCCACGGTCTCCTCGATACCCGCCATGGTCCCGGAGGCGAGGGGTCCGCCGGGCGCCACGCGCCCGGTCGTCGGATCGAAGCCGATCGTCGCGAACACGTCGGGCGAGACGGGTCGGCGGATGACGTCGTCCAGCCGCGAACCCAGCTGGCGAGCCCAGCCGCCCCACATCGCATGGAAGTCGATGAGCGTGCCGTCCTTGTCGAAGATGACGGCCTCGATGCCGGTGAGATCGACCCGCGAGTCGCCAGCGGTTACAGCATCGCCTCCGCGGCGGCCACGGCGTCCGTCGGCTGGGCCGCCGCGACGCTGCTGAGAACCAGCGAGGCCTCGGGCGGGAACGACACGGTCACCGTCGAATCGATCGCGGGCGGGGTGAGGTTGGGGTCGTTGAAGCTGTCAAGTGACACGGTCGTGCCCTCTCCATCGAGCCGCAGCCGCGTTCGGACGATCGACCCGAGGAAGCTGACGTCCTGGACCGTGCCTGACAGCTGGTTCGACCCGCCGTTCGTCCCGAACTCGATGCCCTCCGGCCGGATCGCCAGCGTGACCGCGGATCCGTTGCCACTCTCGACGGCGCGGGCGGCCCGCACCTCCTGGCCGGCGACGGATACGCGACCCGTGGATGCATCGATCACCCGGGCATCGAGCAGGTTGAGCGTGCCCACGAACGACGCCACGAAGCGGGTCGCCGGGAAGTTGTAGATATCGGCGGGCGCGCCGATCTGCTCGACGCGGCCTTCGCTCATGACCACGACCCGGTCGGACAGCGAGAGCGCCTCCTCCTGGTCGTGCGTGACGTACACGGTGGTGATGCCGAGCTGGCGCTGGATCGACCGGATCTGCTGGCGGAGCGCGACCCGGATCTTGGCGTCCAGCGCAGACAGCGGCTCGTCGAGCAGCAGGACCTGTGGTTCGATCGCCAGCGCCCTCGCAAGGGCGACGCGCTGCTGCTGGCCACCGGAGAGCTGCCACGGGAAGCGGTCGCCGCGACCGGGAAGGTGGATGAGCTCGAGGAGCTCCTCGACCCGCTTCTTGACCTGGTCAGCCGGCCGGCGCCGGACCTTCAAGCCGAACCCGATGTTGTCGGACACGGTCATGTTCGGGAACAGCGCGTAGGACTGGAAGACCATCCCGACGTTGCGCCGGTTCGGCGGCCGGTCGGTGACGTCGGTGCCGTCGATGGTGATCGAGCCCGACGAGGGGAGCTCGAAGCCCGCGATCATGCGGAGCGTCGTCGTCTTGCCGCAGCCCGAAGGACCGAGGAACGACACGAACTCGCCGCGCTCCGCCGCCAGGTCGAAGCCCTCGACGGCGACCGTGTCGCCGAAGATCTTGCGGACCCCGTCGAGCTCGAGGAAGGCCATCCGATCCACTCCTAGCGTGCGCCGGCGACAGTGACTCGTGAGCGCGAGCCACGGCCGAGAAACGCGATGAAGATCATCGCCAGCCAGGTCAGCCCGAAGCTGATGAGCGACACGGCCGCCGGCTGGTAGGGCTGGTTCCGTCCGAGCAGCGACAGGTACGGTGCGAACGCCATGTTCCGGGCGAGGATCTGGGCGATCGTGTATTCGCCGATGACGATCGCCAGTGTCAGGAACGCGCCCGACAAGATGGACGTCCGCAGATTCGGGAAGATCACGCGGAAGAGGATCCGCGACCAGCCCGAGCCGAGGCTCTGGGCCGCCTCGGTCAGCGTCCGCACGTCGATCGCCGCGAGACCGGTGTCGACCGCCCTGTACATGTACGGGAAGGACAGCACGACGTAGGCGCCGATGAGCATGAAGTTGAGACCCGGGTCGGAGTTCGCGAGCCGGACGGGGCCCTGGCTATAGATCCGGATCAGGCCGAAGCCGAGGACGACCGGCGGGATGACGAAGGGCATGAGCGTCACGAACTCGACGAGCGGTCGGAGCCGCGGGAGGCGGAAACGGACCCAGTAGGCGGTCGGCACGATGATCAGCAGGCTGACGATCACCGTGATGACGCCGGCGGTAAAGGAGTAGCCGAGGCCGCGCAGGAACGCGGGGTCGGCGAAGACCTGGCGATAGGCCAGGAAGATGTCTGGTCGCGTGCGGATCGAGTGGAAGAACACGCCGACGAGCGGCAGCAGGAAATAGAGCGCGCCGAGGATGAAGATGACCCACGCCCAGGGAGCGCCGTACTGGCGGCGACGGCGCGCCCGGCGGGCGGCCGGCCGCGCGGCGTTGAGGCCGCGCTCGTCTTCCATGACCGCCACCGGGGCAAAGGGCGGCTGACCGGTCGCGCTCATGCCCGGAGCCACCGTTCAGCACGGCGCTGCAGCCTGACGTACAGGAAGATCGTGACCCCCATCACCACGACCATGCCCATCGCCATCGCGTAGCCGAGGCCGGGGTTGTGCAGCACGTCGCCGCGGATCTGGGAGCTGATGACGAGCGTGACCAGCGGCAGCGTCCCGCCGGTCAGCTGGAAGGCCGTCGCCTGGGCACCGAACGAGTTCCCGAAGAGCAGGATCATCGTGCCCAGGAGCGTCGGGGTGAGGATGGGCAGGCCGACGTAGCGCCAGTACTGGTACGCGGAGGCGCCCATGTTTTCGGCCGCCTCACGCCATTCGCGACGCAGACCGTCGAGGGCCGGGGCCATGATCAGGATCATCAGCGGGAACTGGAAATACATGTACACGACCTCGACCCCGAACTTCGAGGTGAGGTTGACGCCACGGAACCCTGTGAGTCCCAGGCCTTGCAGGAAGACGGTCAGGAACCCGAGCGCGCCGAGCGTGAAGATGAACGCCAGCGCGAGCGGGATGCCGGCGAAGTTCGAGGCGACCCCGGAGAACGTGAGCAGGGCCGCCCGGAAGATCCGGGGAAGTCCGCCGACGGTCACGGATGCTGCCAGCAGGAACCCGAAGATCCCACCCGCGACGGCCGTGATCACGCTGATCTCGATGCTGTTGGCGAACGCGCCCGGGATGACACCGGTCGAGAGGTCCGCGTAGTTCTGCAGGGTCAGTCCGCCGTCTTCGGAGTACAGGCTACCGAGGACGAGGAAGGCGACCGGCAGGAACAGGAATGCGGTACAGAACAGGAAGAATGGGACGAGGCCGAGCCAGGACCAGGTCAGGCGCGAACGAGCAGGAGGCGCGATCTGCGCCTCCTGCTCGCGGACCGCGGCGACGTCCGCCACGGTTTCCTCGTCGACTCAGGCGGCTACTGGATGTTTGCTCCGACCGCGCTGTCCCAGCCCTTGGTGATCAACTCGGTGGCCGTGTTGAGCTGATCGAGGGTCGGGAACACCGCGCCCTCGACATCCGGCAGCTTGTCGAGCTGCTCCTGCGGTACCCGGCTGTTCTCCACGAGGTTCGTGTAGCGGATCGGATGGCAGTAGCCCTTGAGCCACGTGTTCTGGCCTTCATCGCTGTAGAGGAACTCCTGCCACAGCTTGGCGGCGTTCGGATGCGGCGCGAACGCGCTGATGCCCTGGACGTAGACGCCGGCGAACCGACCCGAGGCGGGGACGACGACCTTGATCTCCGGGCCACCACTGGCGGCCGTGGTGTCACGGTTCGACAGCGCGTTGTAGGTCCAGCGGATCGTGATCGGTGTCTCGCCGGCGGCGACGGTGGCCGCTGTGGCGATGATCGGCTTCAGGTTGCCCGAGTCGTTGAGCTTCTTGAAGAAGTCGAGACCGGGCTGCGCGTTGTCGAGTGACCCGCCGTTGGCGAGGGCCGACGCATACACCGCCTGGATCGCCTGGTTGGACGTCCGCGGGTCGCCCGCCAGGGCCACCTGCCCGTTGTATTCCGGCTTCAGGAGATCCTGCCAATCCGCCGGGACGTTCGGGACGACCTGCGTGTTCACCTCGAACGATAGAACGCCGTAATAGTCGCCCCACCAGAACCCTTCGGCATCCTTGGCATCGGCCGGGATGTCATCCCAGGTCTTGACCTTGTACGCCTGGAGCAGGTTCTCGCTCTTTGCCTGCGGGCCGAAGGACAGGCCGACGTCGATCACGTCCGGCGCCGATGGGCCCGGGTTGTCCTTGTTCGCCTTGATGGCCTCGACTTCGTCGCCGGAGCCGGCGTTCGGGTCGAGTTCGTTCACCTCGAGGCCGGTCCGTTCCTTGAACGTGCTGATGCTCTCGCCGTAGTTGCACCAGTCGTGTGGGAGCGCGATGGTCGAGAGCGTTCCCTCGGCCTTTGCATCGGCAAGCAGCTTCGCATCAGCGACGAACTGCTCGAAGCCGCCCGCGGCAGCCGACGCCGACGCCGACGCGCTTTCGGACGGTGCGGTCGACGCACTCTCCGACGGCGCAGCCGACGACGGAGCGGTCGTCGCGGTGCCGCCGCTCGAACACGCGGCAAAGATGATGGCCGTCGCGGCCAGTAGACCCGCCCAGCGAGTCAGGTCTCGTTTCATGGTCAACCGTGCCTCCTCCAAGTCCCGTAAGTGACGGTCACGAACTGAGCCCCGACCCGAGGCCTCCTCGCTCCTCGAGTCATCCCGGCCCGGCGGGTCTGGGTCGCGCCATCCGGTGTCGGTGCATTGGACCTCCCGCGCACGCGGGCGTCAAGACCATGTGATGGGTTTGTTAACGCGAGATGACCGGTCCGATAGCGTCGCGCCGGGCATTCGGAGCCGGACTCAACTCCTCAGCCGCCGCATCTCGGGGTCGAAGAGCGGCTCCTGGGCCACGGTCGCCGGCACCGCCTCCCCGAAGTAGCGGATCGTCACCGGCTGACCCGGTCGCGCCGCTTGTGCCGGCAGCCAGGCATACGCGATGGCCTGGCCGACCGTGTAGCCGAACCCGGCACTCGTGACATAGCCCGCCGGGCGCCCATCGACGTGCACCGGCTCCTTGCCCATCACCACTGCCGCCGCATCCTCGATGAGGAGGGGCACCAATCGGCGCTCGGCCGTCTCGGCCGTCTTGCCGACGAGGGCCTCGCGGCCCACGAAATCGCTCTTGTCCATCCGCACCGCGAAGCCGAGGCCCGCCTCGTACGGGTCGTGCTCGGTGGTCATGTCGACGCCGGAGAACCGGTAGCCCTTCTCCAGCCGGAGCGAGCCGAACGCGCCGCGCCCCGCGGCGATCACGCCATGCTCCCGGCCTGCTGCCCCCAACGTGTCCCAGAGGCGCAGACCCATGTCTGCGCTCGTGTACAGCTCCCAGCCGAGCTCCCCGACATACGACAGCCGCAACGCGGTGACGGGCACCGTACCTACCCAGATCTCGCGCGCCCGGAAGTAGCCGAAGGCGTCGTTCGACAGGTCGGCGTCGGTCACCGCCGACAATACATCTCGCGCCCGCGGCCCCCACAGCCCGATGCAACACGTCCCGCTGGTGATGTCGCGCACGGACACGTCCCCGTCGGTCCGCGCGCGTCGGTCCAGCTCGTCGAGGTCGAGCGGCCCGTTCGCGCCGACCTGGAACCGATCCTCGCCCAGCCGTGCGATGGTCAGGTCGCTGCGAACGCCGCCTCGCTCATCGAGTAGGAGGCTGTAAACGACCGTGCCGACGGGCCGGTCGACGCGATTCGTGGTGAGCCGGTCGAGGATCGCCGCCGCGCCGGGTCCCTCCACGGCGATCCGCTTGAGTGGCGTCACGTCGAACATCGCCACGCCGTCTCTGGTCGCGCGCGCCTCCGCACCGATGATGGGATGCCAGTAGCGCGCCGCCCACGCGTTCCGCCCGGGGATCTCGTACCGGTTGAGCAACCCCTCGTTGACTCCGAACCAGTGCGGCCGCTCCCAGCCGCCGCCCTCCAGGAAGTACGCCCCGAGCTCCTGCTCCCGTTCGTAGAACGGCGACGTCCGCAGCGGCCTGGGCTCCTCCATCGGCTGGAGCGGATGGACGATGTCGTAGACCTCCACGTAGTTCTGGATGCCGCGGTCGTGGATGAATGACGGCGCCAGTTGATGCGTCTCGAACCGGTTGAGATCGCATTCGTGGAGGTCGAACGTCGACCCGCCATCGACCAGCCACTCGGCCATCGCCCGGCCGACGCCGAGAGCGTGGGTGACCCAGACCGCCTCCGCCAGCCAGAACCCGCCGATATCGGCCGATTCGCCCATCAACGGGAAGCCATCGGGCGTGAACGAGAAGATGCCGTTGATGCCGCGCTCGATCCGCGCGCCCGGCGGGCGCAGCGCCGGGACGAGTTCCTCGGCCCAGGACCAGCTCTCCGCGAACGTCTCCGGCGTGAACTCGAGCACGGACGGCATGACGGGAGCCTCCGTCGGATGAAGTAGGTCGTTCGCATCGACCGGCAAGGGGACGTGCCCGTATCCGCCGACCGCGAGGTGGTCCGGGTATTCGCGGTAGTACATGTCCCGGTCCTGGACGCGGATGTTGGGATGGATCGCCTCCCGCTCCGTCGGGATGTCGAACGCCATGACCTCGGGCAGGGGTGTCGTCCACGTGAGCTGGTGCGCCAAAGGCTGGAGCGCGACGGTCATGCCGACCATCGACCCGATGCGGGGCCCCCAGATGCCCGCGGCGCACACGACCATGTCGGCCGGGATCTCGCCACGGTCCGTGATCACGCCCTGGACGTGGCCGTCGTCGGTGCGGATGTCGGTCACGGTGTGCTCGCCGAGGAAGCGGGCTCCGCCATCGATCGCCCGGCGCGCTTGCGCTTCCGAGACGCGCACCGCGTCGGTCAGGCCGTCCGTCGGCACGTGATAGGCACCGACGATCCTGGATCGATCGACCAGCGGCCAGAGGCGGGCGGTCTCGTCCGGATCGATCACGCGGCCGGCGAGCCCCCACGACTCGGCGAAGTCGCGTCGTCGGTGGATCTCCGCGAGCCGCTCCGGCGTCAGGGCGAGCTCGAGAGACCCTACCGGGTTGAAGCACGATCGCCCGTCGAGCTCGAGGCTTGCTGCCTTCTCGACCGTGTAGCCCGCGAGGCCCTGCATCGTCTTCGAGGCATTCGTCTGGAAGATGATCCCCGGCGCGTGGCTGCTGGAGCCGCCGGTCTTGAACAAGCCTCCTTGCTCGACCACCGTCACGTCGGACCAGCCGCGCAGCACGAGCTCGTCCGCGAGCGAACAACCGACGATGCCGGCTCCGATGATGACGACGCGCGGTATCCCGGCCATGGTGCCGGTCAGGATACGGGCGGACGGCCGTTCGATACGCGCTCGGAACGCGGCTCCCGACGACCTATACTCCGAAGCCGAGTCGCTCCTCAGGGAGCGAGCGCGCGCCACCTGGAGGGGTGATGGCCACCGACCCCGGCGTCACCGGCGAACGGAACACTCTCGACGACCCATTGGCGGAATCGCTCCGCCTGGTCGAGGTGGCCGACGCGCGCGGTCTCACGCTTCGGCTCATGGGCGGCATGGCCGTCCGGGCCCACGCCCCCCGCTGGCCGGCTCGGACCCGCCGGACCGAGGTGGACCTCGATTTCGTCACAACCTCGAAGGACCGTGCCGCGGTCTACAAGCTGCTCGAGGCGGAGGGCTACACGCCCGATCGGCAACAGAACGCGCTGTTCGGCCAGAAGCAGGCCTATTTCGTCGACGTCCCGCGCAAGCGGCCGGTCGACGTCCTGGTCGACAACCTCGAGATGTGCCACCGCATCGAATTCGGGAAGCGCCTCGCAAAGTCGCGTCCCACGCTGCCGCTCGCGGAGCTGCTGCTGTCCAAGCTCCAGGTCGTGAGGATCAACAAGAAGGACGTCCTCGATGCGCTGATCCTGCTGGCCGAGCATCCGCTGGGCCAGGACGACGGTGACCCCGATTCGGACCACGGCACGGGCTCCATCAACGTCCCTCGCATCACCGAGATCACCTCGAACGACTGGGGCTGGTGGCGGACCGTGACCGGCAACCTCGACAAGCTCGACCAGTACCTCGCCACCGATGCCCAGCCGGAGGACCTCGATCTCGGCACAGGCCGACCCGTCCACTTCGATCCTTCGGCCCAGATCGCCGGCCTCCGCGCGGCGATCGATGCGGCGCCCAAGTCGACGCGCTGGAAGCTCCGTGCCCGCGTCGGCGATCGCGTCGCGTGGTACGCCGAGCCCGAGGAGATGGAGCATGCGGGCATATGAGGATCTTCTTCGCCACCGACATCCACGGCTCGGAGATCTGCTGGCGCAAGTTCCTCAACGCCGGTGCGTTCCACAAGGCCGACGTCCTGATCATGGGCGGCGATATGACCGGCAAGGCGATGGTCCCGATCGTCGGCAAGGATGGCCATTGGGAGCTCACGCTCCAGGATCAGCGCCACGAGCTCACCACCGAGGACGATGTCCGCGCGATGGAGAAGCGCATCTCCGACCGCGGCTACTACCCGATCCGACTGTCGCGCGACGAGGTCGACGCGTGGAACGCCGACGCGTCTCTCGTCGATGCCCGGTTCAAGGCCGAGATGCTCGGCAACGTCGAGCGCTGGATGGCGCTCGCCGATGAGCGGCTTGCGGGCAAGGGCATCCGCTGCATCGTTTCGCCCGCGAACGACGACATCTTCGAGATCGACCCGATCATCGCGGCCGCCACCCAGGTCGAGCTCGGCGAGGCGAACACCATCCCGCTCGACGGGTTCACGCTCGTGTCGACGGGCTGGGCGAACACGACGCCGTGGCACACCTACCGCGAGCTCGAGGAGCCGGAGCTCCGCGAGCGGATCGATGCACTCGTTGGAGATGTCCCGGACCCCAAGCGGGCGATCTTCAACTTCCACGCCCCGCCGTATGGCTCGAACCTCGACAACGCGCCCAAACTCGACGCCGACATGAAGTACGTCTCGGGTGGGCAGGCGCTCATCCCGGTCGGGTCCAAGGCGGTCCGCGAATCGATCCTGGCCTATGGCCCACCGCTGTCACTGCACGGCCACATCCATGAGGGCAAGGGTGCGGTCAAGCTCGGTTCCACGTTGGCGGTCAATCCCGGCAGCGCGTACGAGGACGGCGTGTTGCAGGCGGCGATCGTCGACCTGGACGAGAAGAAGGGCACGGTGAAGCGCTATCTGCTGATCAACGGCTGACGGTTTCGGGTTCTGGGATAGGAGGAAACATGGCAAGCGGCACGACAACTGCCCCGTCGCTCTTCCTGCGCAACGCGACGGGACTCGTCAAGGGTTGGTCCGGCTTCGACGCGTTCGCGTACTCGTTCATGTCGGTCAATCTGGTCACGTTGGGCATGTTCTACAGCCTGGCGATCTTCGCTTACGTGCCCGATGGATCGGCCATCGCGTCGATCATCGTCACCGCGATCGGCATGACCTTCATGGTCATCGCCTATGCCGGATTGATCGCGGTCATGCCACGCGCTGGCGGCGACTACGTCTGGCAGACCCGCGTGCTCGATGGCATCCCGGGCGCCGTGACCGGTGGCGCGTTCGGGGCCATCGCGCTGTTCCTCGTCGGCACCGCGCTGGCACTCGGTGATGCGGTGACGTATGGCGGAGCGATCGTCGGTCTCCTCATCGGCGCGACCATCGGCCTGCGGCGCGGCGGCGTGGGCTTCGTGCTATCGGCGACCGGCTGGTGGTTCATCCTCGCCCTCTGGGCGCCGATCTACGGATTCATCCTCAAGATCGAGTTCGTGCAGCCGCTCGCCGCGCTGCTGGGCTGGAAGGCCGGCGTCGACTTCTTCGGCTCCGCCGATGGGACGTTCGCGGTCTCCATCGCCACCATCGTCATCACCTCGGCGCTCGTCGCCCTCGGCATGGCCGGGTACGCGCGGATCCAGCGCGTCTGCCTGTACATCGGCCTCGGCGCGCTGGCCCTCATGTTCGTCCTCATGCTCATCACGACCGTCGACACCTTCAAGCCGGCATACGACAAGGCGGTCGAGGGCATGTTCGGCGTCCCGAACGCCTACCAGGCGACCATCGACCAGGCGGCCGCCGACCCGGCGTCGGCGTACACCGGCTCCGAGCTCGAGCCGTTCTCGTTCGGACCCGGCACCCTGGCGCTGGTGCCGTTCATGCTGTTCTTCCTCCTGTATCCGAACTGGGGCGCGACCCTCTACGGTGAGGTCCGCGGGGCCGGGGACTTCCGGAAGGTCCTCCGCGGGATGATCGGCGGCCTCTGGGTCACGGTGGCCCTCGCGGTCATCTTTCTGCTGCTCACCGCTCGGGCGTTCGGATGGACGTTCTTCAACGCGTCGAACGTCACGTACGTGAACTACGCGTATGCGTATTCGACGACCCCCCCGCCGATGCCCATCTGGGGTTACCCACCGATGCTGGCCTCGTTCATCATCGACAGCAACATCATCCAGGCCATCATCGTCTTCGCCTTCGGCGCCTGGTGGCTGGGCTGGACCGGGACGCTGTTCCTGTCATCGACCCGGATGATCTTCGCCGCGGCCTTCGATCGGATGTTGCCCGAATGGGCCGGGCGCGTGTCGGATACGCGTGCGGTCCCGTGGGCTGCCCTCGCGTTGATCATGATCCCGTCGATCTTCCTGAGTTGGCTCTATGCCTACAACTCGGACTTCTACGGGTTGACCCTTGACGCCACGCTCGTCATCGCGGTGACGTTCTTCGGGACGTCGATCGCCGCGATGATCCTGCCGTGGTGGAAGAAGGACCTGTACCAGTCGTCGCCCATGGCGCGCTACCAGGTCGGTGGGCTGCCGATCCTCGGCGTCGCCGGCGCGGTGTCGACGATCTTCCTGGGTTGGGTCTTGTTCATGTGGCTGTCCAACAGCCTGTACGGGATCGGCGTCGGCAACACGACCTCGATCGTCTTCCTTGGCGTCCTGTACGGCGCCGCGGCATTGCTCTACGTGGTCGCGCGGTTCGCCCGGCGATCACAGGGCATCGACCTCGACGCGATCCACTCGGAGATCCCCGCGGAGTAGCGCACGTCCGTCGGCAGCAGGAGCGCCCGGGCACCGCCCGGGCGCTCTCCATTCAGCTCGAGAACCAGCCGCTGGGGCCAGGCGCGGTGTTCTGCCAGATGTGCTTGGCCTCGCGGTATTCGTCGAGGCCGCTCGGCCCGAGCTCACGGCCGATGCCCGATCGCTTGAAGCCGCCCCACTCGGCCTGCGGCACGTACACGTTGTAGTCGTTGATCCAGACGGTGCCGGCCCGCAGCCGGCCGGCGACCCGCTCGGCGCGTGACGCATCGGCCGTCCAGACCGCGCCGGCGAGGCCGTACTCGGTGTCGTTGGCGAGCTCGATCGCCTCGTCCTCGGTCTCGAAGCGCTCCACCGTGAGCACCGGTCCGAACACCTCCTCCCGGACGATCCGCATATCGCGGCGCACGTCGGCGATGACCGTCGGCCGATAGAAGAAGCCGGCTTGCAACTCGGCGTCATCGGGTCGCCGGCCGCCGGCGACGACGCGGGCACCCTCCTCGAGCGCCCCGGCGACGTAGGCCTCGACCTTGGCTCGATGCGCGGCCGAGATCAGGGCACCCGTCTCCGTCGCGTCGCCCGTCCCGCGGCCGAGCCGGATCCGGTCGGCGCGTTCGGCGACGGCGGCGACGAAATGGTCGTGGATCGACGACTCGACGATGGCCCGACACCCCGCCGAACAGACCTGGCCCGAGTGGACGAACGCCGCGGTGAGCGCGTTGTCGACCGCCGTTTCGAAGTCGGCGTCGGCGAAGACGATGTTCGGGCTCTTGCCGCCGAGCTCGAGCGCGACCTTCTTGACGTTGACGGCCGCGCCGCGCATCAGCGCGCGTCCCGCCTCGATGCCGCCGGTCAGCGAGATGAGGTCGACCTGGGGAGAGTCGGCGAGCGCCTGGCCGACCCGCTCGCCCGGGCCGAGGACCAGGTTGACGACGCCACGCGGGACACCGGCCTCGTCGAGGAGTCGGGTCAGATGGATGGCCGTCAACGGCGTCAGGCCCGCCGGTTTCATGATCGCGGTGCAACCCGCCGCCAGGGCCGGCGCGATCTTCCACGACAGCTGCAGGAGCGGGTAGTTCCACGGCCCGATCAGCCCGCAGACGCCGACCGGCTCGTAGACGATCCGGCTCGACGCGGTCGGCATACCAGTCTCGACCAGCCGGCCGGCGTCCTGGACGGCGAGGTCGGCGTAGTAACGGAAGACGTTGATGACATCCGCGATGTCGACTTGGCTCTCGCGTATCGCCTTGCCGGTGTTGCGGGTCTCCTCGAGGGCGAGTTCGTCGAGGTCGCGCTCGAGCAGATCCGCCACGCGATCGAGCAAGGCGGCCCGATCCGCCGCCGGTGTGCGCGGCCAGTCGGTCTGATCGAAGGTCCGTCGGGCGGCGGCGATCGCGGCCTGCACCTGACCGTCGGTCGCGACATCGACCTCTGTGACCACCGATCCGTCGCTCGGATCGACGACCTGGCTACACGTCCCGTCGGCGGACCCGACCCACTCCCCGTCGATGAAGAGGCTCGCCACGATCGCCTCGCTCCCCTCCCTGGTCCAGCGGAGCGCGAGGATGCGGCCGGCCCGAACCGGGGTCAAGCCACGGTGCCACGGACCGGACCGATGTCGGGGTATCCTCCGCGGGCACGTCAGAGCAACGAGGGGTGGAGGAGGTCGGCATGAGCGCGCTCCCGGCGCGGGCGGATGTCGTCGTCATCGGCGCCGGCATCGTCGGTAACAGCATGGCGTATCACCTGGCCGAGCAAGGCTGGCGGAACATCGTGCTGCTCGACAAGGGCCCGTTGCCGAGTCCCGGTGGGTCGACCGGGCACGCGTCGAACTTCATCTTCCTGACCGACCACTCCAAGGAGATGACGGCGTTCACCGTCGACAGCGCTCGCCAATATCGTGAGCTCGGCGTATACGACGAGACGGGAGGCATCGAGGTCGCCCGCACGCCCGAGCGGATGGAGGAGCTCAAGCGCCGGATGGCCGCCTCGGCGTCGTGGGGCATCGAGGGCTCCCGTCTCCTCACGCCGGCCGAGGTCAAGGAGATGGTCCCGTTCATCGAGGACAGCGTGATCCTCGGTGGCTTCTACTCACCGGGCGTCGGTATCGTCGACTCGCTCCAGGCCGGGACGCTCATGCGCGAGAAGGCCCAGGCGAAGGGTGCCCTCACCGTCGCAGCAGGTGTCGAGGTCACCGGCGTCGATGTCGAAGACGGTCATGTCCGCGGCGTCCGCACCGACCAGGGCGACATCGCCGCCGACACGGTCGTCATCGCGTGCGGTGTGTGGAGCCCGCGGATCGCCCGCATGGCGGGCGCGTCGATCCCGCTGACACCCGCCGTCCACCAGATGATCGACATCGGCCCTGTGCCGATGTTCGAGCACACGACCAAGGAAGTCGGCTTCCCGATCGTCCGCGACATGGACACCAACATGTACGAGCGTCAGCACGGGACGGGATTCGAGATCGGCTCGTACGCCCACCGCGCGATCCTCATGGAAGCCGACGACATCCCGTCGATCGAGGCCTCCGCCCTCTCGCCGACGATGCTGCCGTTCACGCAGGAGGACTTCGACCCGCAGCTCGAGGACTCGCTGGAACTCTTCCCGGAGATCGTCGGGGACGAGTCGGTCGGCGTGAAGCTGGCGATCAACGGCCTGCTGTCGCTCACGCCTGACGGCAACCCGATCATCGGGGAGACGCCCGAGGTCAAGGGCCTCTGGTCGGCCGCCGCGATCTGGATCAAGGAGGCGCCGGGGATCGCCAAGGCGGTCGCCGAGTGGATGACCACCGGCAAGCCCGAGATCGACCCACACGGGTCGGACATCGCCCGCTTCTACGAGCACCACAAGACGCCGCAGCACATCCACGCCCGGGCGAGCGAGGGCTTCAACAAGACCTACGGCATCGTCCATCCGATGGAGCAGTGGCTGTCCAACCGGCCCATACGCCTATCGCCGGCCTACGACCGGCACGTCGAGCTCGGCGCCGAGTTCTTCGAGGCGGCCGGCTGGGAGCGGCCGTACTGGTACGGCACGAACGAGTCCCTTCTCGGCGAGTACGGCGACAAGGTGATGCCGCGCCAGGCCGAGTGGGAGTCACGCTGGTGGTCGCCGATCATCAACGCCGAGCACCTGGCGATGCGCGACCGCGCCGGTCTCGTCGACCTGTCGGCGTTCGCGATCTTCGACGTCACCGGCCCCGGCGCGCTGGCGGCCCTCGAACGCCTGTGCGTGAACAAGATCGACGTCACGCCCGGCCGCACCGTCTACACCCCGCTGCTGAATGCGGCGGGCGGCATCCTGGCCGACCTGACCGTCATGCGCCTGGCCCACGACCGGTTCCGTGTCGTGACCGGGGGCGGCCTGGGCATGCGCGACCGGAAGATCTTCCAGGACGCGCTGCCGGAGGACGGCTCGGCGCAGCTGCAGGACATGACCAACGCGTTCACGACGTTCGGGTTGTGGGGCCCGCGGGCGCGCGACATCCTCGGTGCTGCCTCCGACGGTGCCGCCGACATCAGCCACAAGGGTTTCCCGTTCCTCACGTCCAAGGCGATCGACATCGACGGCGTCCGGTCGCTCGCTTCGCGCATCAGCTATGTGGGCGAGCTCGGCTGGGAGATCTACGTCCCCATCGAGCAGGGGCTGCGGGTCTGGGACGCGTTGTGGCGGGCCGGCCAGGCGCACGGACTCGTCCCCGTGGGGATCGGCACCTACGCCGTCACGTCGCGGCTCGAGAAGGGCTATAGGGCGCACGGCGCGGAGCTGGAGCTCGACTTCGACCTGGTCGAGGCCGGCATGGCACGGCCAGCCGTCAAGGACGCCGACTTCGTGGGGCGGGAGGCGTACCTGCGCAAGCGTGATGAGGCGCCGGCCGCCGTGCTCTGCACGCTGATGGTCGACGACAACACCTCGAAGAACGGCACCAAGCGCTACATGCTCGGGCGCGAGCCGATCCTGGCGGAGGACGGGAGCCCGCTCGTCGACGCCAAGGGCCGTCGTTCGTACGTGACGAGTGCCGGCTCCGGCCCATCGGTCAGCAAGCACCTGCTGATGTCGTATCTGCCGCCCGACCAGGCAGTCGAGGGCAACAAGCTGCTCGTCGAGTACTTCGGCGAGCGCTACCCGGTGACCGTCGCGGTGGCCGGGGCGACCCCGCTCTTCGACCCCGAGAACGAGCGGATCCGGAGCTGACGCTGCCGATGCGGATCCTCGCGCTCGTGAAGCGCGTCCCGGCCACCGGTGGACGTATCTCGCTGACCGACGACGGACGGGCGATCGACACGCGATTCCTCGGGTTCGTGGTCAGCCCGCACGAAGAATGCGCCGTCGAGGAGGCCGTCCGGCTGATCGAGGCGAACGGCGGCGAATCCGTCGTGATGACGCTTGGCCCGGCCGAGGCCGCCGACCAGCTCCGTGACGCGCTCGCCATCGGCATCGACCGGGCAGTGCTGCTCGAGACCGACGGCTCGGATTGGGATCCCCTGGCGACGGCAAATGCTCTGACGGAGGCCGTCCGACGGCTCGAGGCGGACGGCGGTCCGTTCGATCTGGTCCTGGTCGGCAACGAGTCGGCCGACTCCGGCGGGTTCCAGGTCGGGATCCGGCTGGCCGTCGCGCTGGACCGGCCGGTCGTGACCGGGATCAAGGCGCTCGAGATCCGCGACGGCGTGGCGACGGCGCGCCGGCAGGTGGCCGCCGGGTTCGACATCTACCAGCTTCCGCTGCCCGCGGTGGTCGGCGTGCGCGAGGGCATCAACTTGCCGCGCTACCCGTCTGTCCCCGGGCGGCTTCGGGCGAAGAAGAAGGAGATCGAGACGAGCACGCCCGAGCGGGTCGCTGGCGGTGGGCCGACGCTCGACCGCCTGAAGCTGCCCGTGGAGCAGGAGGCGCAGGTCGAGATCCTCGGGCAGGGCCCCGAGGCCGCCCCGCGCGTCGTCGAGGTGTTCCGGGAGCTGGGCGTCCTGTGAGTGGCATCCTGGTCCTGGTCGAGACCGCCGGCGGTGCGCCGGACCGCCTGAGCGCCGAGGCGCTTGGGTTCGCGAAGGGTCTCGCGGCCGCTTCCGGTGGCCCGCTCGATGCAGTCGTGGTCGCCGGCGGCGAGGATGCTGCCGGGGCCGAGTCCGCGGCGGCAGCCCTGGGCGGATACGGGGTGGCCACGGTCCACCTGGTCGCGAGCGACCGACTGGGCGCCTACGCGCCGGCCGCCTGGGCCGTCGCCGTCGCCGGCGTGCTCGCGGGCGCGTCCTACGACGCCGTGGTCGCACCCGGGAGCGATCGCGCGACCGAGGTCCTGGCCCACGTCGCCGCGCGGACCGGGCAGCCGATGGCGGCCAACGTCGTCTCCGCCGAACCGGGGGAGACATGGCGGATCACCCGCCAGCGCTGGGCCGGCAGCCTGCTCGAGGATGCGACCCTCGACGGTCAGCCGCGCCTCCTGACCCTCGCGCCGCACGTCGTCGCCGCCGCGGAACCGGCGGCCGGCGCTGCGGCGGCCACCGTGACGCGCGTCGAACCGGCGATCACCGATGCTGACCTGCGCGCGCGGGTCGTCGGGCAGGACGTCACAGCCGGCGACCGCATCTCGCTGTCGGACGCGAAGGTCGTGGTCGGTGGCGGGCGCGGCATGGGCAGCGCCGAGGCGTTCGCCATGCTGGATGAGCTGGCCGGTGTGCTCGGGGCGGCGGTCGGCGTGTCGCGCGTGGCGACCAGCCTCGGCTGGCGGCCGCACACGCAGCAGATCGGCCAGACCGGGACGCGGATCGCGCCCGACCTGTACATCGCGTGCGGGATCAGTGGCGCGATCCAGCACATCGTCGGCGCCAAGTCGGCCAAGCGGATCCTCGTCATCAACACCGATCCCGAGGCACCGATCTTCAAGCGCGCGAGCTATGCGGTGATAGGCGACGTCCACGCCGTGGTCCCGGCCATCACGGCCGAGGTCCGCCGCGTGAAGGGCGCCACTTGACTCTCCGCACGAGGCGCGCCGGGCGCGCCGAGGGGGTAAGACAGCGCGGCGCTACACTCGCGTCGATGCCGTTATCGGGTCGTTCGACCCGCCCAGCACCGATGGAGGTGACCCGATGGGTTTCATGAGTGGCGTGATCGTCGGCGTCGCGCTGGCTGCCGGCGCGGCTGCCTGGTACATGTCCCGCGCGGGCTCCGAGTTCCGGGACCGGTATCGGGTCGACCGCCGGCTCGGCGACTTCGGCGACGAGATCGAGGTGCGCACGCGCGACGTGCGCGCCAAGGTCGGGCCGATGGTCGCGGACGTCCGATCGCAGGCCGAAGCGCAGGTCGCCGAGATGCGCTCGGGGGCGATGGGCGGCAATGGGTCGGAGTCGGCCACAGATACCCTCGACGAGGCACGCGCCGCGGCGGCCGAGGAAGCCGCGGGACTCGCGGCCGACGTGGAAGCCAAGGCCGCTAAGGTCAAGAAAGCCGCCAAGGACGAGGCGTCGTCAGCCTCGGATCAATCGCCGCAGTAGCAGGAGGACCAGTTGCCCAAACGGAGAGTCAATTATCCGCCGGCCAAGACCGCCAATCGACCACCGCCGCCCACCGGGCTGCCGGAAGACGCGCCGTATGTCCGCCCGACGGTCGCTGTCATCGATACCAATGCGGGCAAGGGCCGCGCCGGACTTTCCGTCGGGTCGCGGGTTCGGATCACCGGGACGGGTCTGTACTCCGGTGAGGTCGCCGTCATCGAACGCATGTCGAACGGGGTGATCCCCTCCGCCGTGGTCCGCACCGAGGCCGGCAAGACCCGCCAGGTGCGAACGATCGACCTGGAACCGGTCACGCAAGCCTCGAAGGCCGAATAGGACTAGCGCTCCCGCAGGCCCGCCGCGATCCGCGCGGCGCCGGCCACTACGTGCTCCGCGAGCGTCGACTCGCGCCCAGCCGCCGGGAACCGGTATGACGGTCCGTGGACGTGGACCGCGGCGATGACCTCGCCGGACGAATCCGCGATCGGCGCGGCCACCGACGAGATGTCGGCGTCGAACTCTTCGATCGCCCAGGCGTACCCGCGCCGGCGCACATCCCGGAGCCGCTCACGGACCGCCTCTGGGTCGGCGAGCGTCTGGGGCGTGAAGCGCTCGAGGCTGGGCTGGGCGAGGTAGCGCTCGATCGCCGCCGGCGTGCGGAACGCGAGGAGCACCTGTCCCGACGAGACCGCGTGAAGCGGCGCACGTGCCCCGGTCCAATCCCGCACGACGACCGGGTTCGGCGTGTCGACCTGGTCGATGTAGTGGATGAGATCGCCGTCCGGGACGCCGAGTCCCGCGGCCTCGCCGGACGTCGCCGCGAGATCGGCCAGGATGGGCCGCCCAACCGCGGCCAGCGATCGCACCAGGCTGAAGCCGCCGGCGAGCGTAACGAGTCGTGGTCCGAGCCGGTACGACGTTTCGCCGGGCACCTGCTCGACCACACCCTCGCCGAGCAAGGTCCCAAGTAGTCGCGCCGCGGTCGACTTGGGAAGGGCGGCGCGCTCAGCGACGTCGGTCACCCCGAGCGGGCCCTCGTCGAGCGCATCGAGGACCGCGAAAGCCCGCCTGATGGATTGGACGCTGGACACTCGGCCCTCTTCCCGCTAGATTCGTGGTCGGCGGGTTCCATCATACGGCACGGTTCCACGATGTGGAACCAATGTCGGCCGATCCCTCCCCACGTAGCGGGATCCACACCATGACAGACGACTACCAGGACATCGACCTCAACAGCCTGTCCGACGAGGAGCTCGTCGAGCAGATGCACAACGACCTCTACGACGGCATGAAGGCAGAGATCGTCGAGGGGACGAACATCCTGCTCGGCCGCGGCTTCACCGCGACCCGGGTCCTCGACGATGCGCTCGTCGCCGGCATGAAGATCGTCGGGATCGACTTCCGCGACGGTATCCTGTTCGTCCCCGAAGTCCTCCTCGCCGCGAATGCCATGAAGGCCGGGATGGAGATCCTCCGCCCATTGCTGGCCGAGACCGGCGCCGAGCCGGTCGGCAAGGTCGTCATCGGGACGGTCAAGGGCGACATCCACGACATCGGCAAGAATCTCGTCGGGATGATGCTCGAGGGCGCCGGCTTCGAGGTCATCGACCTCGGGATCAACACGGACGCCGACAAGTTCATCAACGCGCTGACCGAGCACAAGCCGGACATCCTCGGGATGTCGGCGCTCCTCACCACGACGATGCCTTACATGAAGGTCGTCATCCAGACGCTCAAGGACCGCGAGATCCGGGACGACTACATCGTGCTCGTTGGTGGCGCGCCGCTGAACGAGGAGTTCGGGATGGCAGTCGGTGCCGACGCCTACTGTCGCGACGCGGGCGTAGCCGCCGAGACGGCACGCCGGCTCATCGACGAGCGACGGGCGCGTGCCAGCGTCCCGGCTTAAGGAAGGGGCTCCCCGAAGAGCTGTCGCGGGAACCTCCGAGGTCCCGCCCGCGGCGGGCCCGAGGACGCCCAGGGTCCTCGTCGTCGGCTGCGGGGCACTCGCGCGCGAGCTCGTGGCGCTGACGAAGGACCTGCCCAACGTCGACATCACCTGCCTGCCGGCCACGCTCCACAACCGGCCGGGCGGGATCCCGGCCGCCGTGCGCGATCGGATCCGACGTCGCCGAGCGGGCTACGACCGGGTCTTCGTGGCATACGCCGATTGCGGCACGGGCGGGCTGCTCGATCCGGTGATCGCCGAGGAAGGCGTGGAGCGCCTCGCCGGCGCGCATTGCTACGAGTTCTACGCCACGAGCCCCGAGTTCGCGAGGATGGTCGAGGACGAGCCAGCGACGTTCTTCCTGACCGACTTCCTGGCCCGCAACTTCGACCGCCTCATCGTCAAGGGCCTCGGGCTCGATCGACACCCGGAGCTGCAGGAGCAGTATTTCGGCAACTACCAGCGGCTCGTCTATCTCGCCCAGACCGACGATCCCACGCTGGCCACGACAGCCCGTCGCGCGGCACGCCGGCTCCGCCTTCGCTACGAACAGCGGCGGACCGGGTACGGCCAGCTTGCCACGACCATCGCCGCGGTCGCCGCGGGAAAGCCCGCGCCGCGAGTCACGTCAGTGCTCGACTTCGGAGGTCAGTGATCGGATGGGGACGATGACCGTCATCTGGTGGCGCGACATCCCGGCCCAGGTGACGGCGCGGGAGGGTCGGAAGCAGAGCAAGATCGTGCTCCATCCGCGCTTCCAGGTGGCCATCGACAAGGCCGCGAGCCGGGCCGGCAAGCGGGCCTACAACGACTACATCGAAGAGTGGCGGCGCACACAGACACGCTGCGGCGACGACATCGACCAGGAGGTCGCGGCCGAGGCCGAGCGCATCGAAGCCGACTACGACAAGCACCGCCTGGCGATGCTCATCCAGTCGGGCGGCGTCGATGGCGGGCCGATCTATCCGCCGGTCCACGACGAGACCCAGGGCAAGGCCGCGGACGCATGACCCGGACCGTCGTCAGCTCGGCCACCCGCGAGGTCGTCATCGGTGACGACCAGCCGTTCGTGATCATCGGCGAGCGCATCAACCCGACGGGCCGAAAGGTCCTGATGGAGGAGATGAAGGCTGGCGACTTCTCCCGCGTCGAGCGCGACACCATCGCCCAGGTCGAGGCGGGCGCCCAGATGCTCGATGTGAATGCCGGTATCCCGCTGGCGGACGAGCCGGCGATCCTCGCGAAGGCGATCGAGCTGGTCCAGTCGTTGACCGACCTGCCGCTGTCGATCGACTCGTCGATCGTGGAGGCGCTCGAGGCCGGCCTTGCGGTGTACAAGGGTAAGCCGCTGCTCAACAGCGTGACCGGCGAGGAGGAGCGGCTCGAACGCGTCCTGCCGCTCGTCAAGAAGTACGGCTGTGCCGTCGTCGCGATCAGCAACGACGAGACCGGGATCTCGATGGACCCGGACGTCCAATTCGCAGTCGCAAAGCGGATCGTCGAGCGGGCGGCGGACCATGGCATCCCGCGCGAAGACATCGTGGTCGACCCGCTGCTGATGCCGATCGGCGCCCTGTCGGGCGCCGGCCGCCAGGTCTTCCGCATCCTCGGGCGGCTGCGCGACGACTTGAAGGTCAACTCGACCTGCGGCGCCTCGAACGTCAGTTTCGGTCTGCCCAATCGGCAGGGCATCAACGGCGCATTCCTGAACATGGCCATCGCGTCGGGCCTGACCTCGGCGATCACGAACCCGGTGTCGGACGGCGTCCGGACCGCGGTCATGGCGAGTGACGTCCTCATGGGCAACGACCGCGATTCCGCGCGATGGATCCGCCAGTTCCGGGTCGAGCCGACGGACGGGGACGTCGGCCGCCGGCGGGTCAACCCGCGACGCGGACCCGCGAGGGACGGCGGGCCGGCCCGATCCGCGGACGTGCCCGGCGTTGACGTCCCGGGGCTCGACGTCCCGGCCGCGACCTGACAGCGGGCCGATGGCCCCCTCCGACACGACCACCGCGCAGCCCGACCACCACCGCGGCAGCGATCTTCCACACGCGCACGTCATCTTCACGCCGTCCGGTCGACGCGGTCGCGTGCCGGCGGGCACGACGGTGCTCGATGCCGCGCGGTCGCTCGGCGTCGACATCGATTCGGTCTGCGGCGGTCGCGGCATCTGCGGCCGATGCGCCGTCGTACCGGCGTTCGGCACGTTCGCCAAGCACGGGATCACCTCCTCGCCCGATCACCTGAGCGAGCCCAACGCGGTCGAGACGGCGTATCGCGAGGAAGAGGGACTCGCCGCCGACCGGCGGCTGTCCTGCACCGCGTGCCTCGTCGGGGACGCCGTCATCGATGTGCCGCCCGAGAGCCAGGTCCACCGCCAGGTCGTGCGCAAGGACCTCGCGGCCCGCGCATTCGAGATGGATCCCGTCGTGCGCCTGCACACGGTCGACGTCGAGGAGCCGGACCTGGCCACACCGACCGGTGACCTCGGACGGCTGTTCGATGCACTCCGCGAGGAGTGGGATCTCAACGATCTGCGCGCCGACCTCGGCGTCGTCCGCGAGCTCCAGTCGACGTTGACCCAGGGACACTACCGGGTGACCGTCGCCGTCCACGGCGGCCGGGACGTCATCGCGATCTGGCCGGGCTTCCATGACCGCGCGTTCGGCGTGGCGATCGACGTCGGCTCGACGACCATCGCCGGCCACCTCGTGAACCTCGTCGATGGGGAGATCCTCGCGAGCGCGGGCGTGATGAACCCGCAGATCAGGTTCGGCGAGGACCTGATGAGCCGGGTGTCCTACGTGATGCTCCACGAGGGCGGCGACGTCGAGCTGACGACAGCCGTCCGCAAGGCGCTCGACGGTCTGCTGGCGTCACTCGCGAACAAGGCCGGCATCAAGCGGGCCGAGATCCTCGAGCTGGCGATCGTCGGCAACCCGATCATGCATCACCTCCTGCTCGGGATCGACCCGACGCCGCTCGGCTCGGCGCCGTTCGCGCTGGCCACGGATGGCGCCGTTTCAACGACGACCGCCGAGCTCGGAATCCGGGCACATCCGGGCGCTCGTGTCTACGTGCTGCCGTGCATCGCCGGCCACGTCGGTGCCGATACGGCCGGCGTGATCTTGGCCGAGGAACCCCACGAGGCCGAGCCGATCACGCTCATCGTCGATGTCGGCACCAACGCCGAGATCGTGCTCGGCAACCGAGACCGCCTCCTGGCCGCGAGCAGCCCGACCGGACCGGCCTTCGAGGGCGCCCAGATCAGCTCCGGCCAACGAGCCGCGCCAGGCGCGATCGAACGGGTGCGGGTCGATCGCTCCACGTTGGAGCCGCGGTTCCGGGTCATCGGGGTCGACTCGTGGTCCGACGCCCCGGACTTCGCCGCAGTACTCGAGGCGGCTGGGACCGGCGTCACCGGCATCTGCGGTTCGGGGATCATCGAGGTGATCGCCGAGCTCTTCCTGGCCGGTGTCATCACCGCGGACGGCGTGATCGACGGATCGATGGTCACGCGGACCCCACGCGTGATCCCCGATGGGCGGACCTTCAGCTACGTCCTGCATGAGCCGCCCGGGGGCGGGCCGCGGATCGTCATCACCCAGAACGACGTCCGGGCGATCCAGCTCGCCAAGGCGGCCCTCTACGCGGGAGCGCGGCTGCTGATGGACCAGCTCGGTCGCGACACCGTCGACGAGGTCCGACTGGCGGGCGCGTTCGGGAGCCAGATCGACCCGTTGCACGCGATGGTGCTCGGCCTCGTGCCGGACTGCGACCTGGCCCGGGTCCGAGCGGCCGGCAACGCCGCTGGAACCGGAGCGCTGATCGCGCTGCTGTCCGGCGCGGCAAGGCGCGAGATCGAGGGCGTGGTTCGCCGCGTCGAGAAGATCGAGACCGCCGTGGAACCGCGCTTCCAGGAACACTTCGTCGAGGCGATGGCGATCCCGCATCGGACCGCGGCGAGCACCAATCTCGAGCGGGTCGTGCAGCTACCGGCACGCCCGCCCGCCGGAGAGCGACGGAACGCCGACCGCCCGCTCGATCGACGCCGCCGGCGGGCCGCCCTCCGCCCCGTCCCCGGAGACGACCGATGACCGAGGCCACGCCCAGCCGTCGCAGCGGTGGTCGCGAAGGTCGCCGAGCCGTGCGCCTGAGCCACCAGGTCGAGCGGATGCCGTTCCTGACGCGGACGCTCACGCCCTTCGAAGTCCTCAGCGAGGAGGGTCTCTCGACCCTCGAGCTCAATGCCGACACGATCCTCGAGGAAGTCGGCATCGAGTTCCGCGGCGACCCCGACGCGCTGCGCCTCCTGCGCGAGGCCGGTGCCGACGTCGACGGGGAGCGGGTCCGGTTTCCGCGCGGCATGTGCCGCCAGGTCGTCCAGGCCACCGCTCCGCGCCAGTTCACGCAGTACGCCCGGAACCCCAACAACAGCGTCGAGATCGGTGGCATGCACACGGTCTTCGCGCCCAACTACGGCTCGCCGTTCGTGCGCGACCTCGACCGTGGCCGGCGTTACGGCACGATCGAGGACTTCCGCAACTTCGTGAAGCTCGCGTACCTGTCACCGCACCTCCACCACAGCGGCGGGACGGTCTGCGAGCCCGTCGACGTGCCGGTCAACAAGCGCCACCTCGACATGGTCTATTCGCATATCCGGTACAGCGACAAGCCGTTCATGGGCTCGGTCACGGCGCCCGAACGCGCTCGCGACACGGTCGAGATGGCCCGCCTGACGTTCGGCGCCGACTACCTCGAGGACCACGCGGTCATCCTCTCGCTCATCAATGCCAACTCGCCGCTCGTCTGGGATTCGACGATGCTCGGCGCGGCGCGCGCCTACGCCGAGGCCAACCAGGCCACGCTCCTCACGCCATTCATCCTCGCCGGGGCAATGGCCCCGGTCACCGCGGCCGCGGTCGCGGCCCAGACCCTCGCCGAATCGCTTGCGGGCATGACCTTCGTGCAGCTCGTCCGACCGGGTGCCCCGGTCGTGCTCGGATCGTTCGCGTCCTCGATGTCGATGCAGTCGGGCGCGCCGACGTTCGGCACCCCGGAGCCCGCGCTGGTCCTCTACACGATGGCCGCGCTCGCCCGCCGGCTCGGCGTGCCGTTCCGATCCGGCGGCTCGCTGTGCGCCTCCAAGGTCGCCGACGCGCAGGCCGCCTACGAGAGCGCGGCGACGCTCCAGCCGACGGTCCTCGCCGGCGTGAACTTCGTGCTCCACGCCGCGGGCTGGCTCGAGGGCGGCCTCGCCGTCGGGTACGAGAAGTTCATCCTCGACGCCGACCAGTGCGGGATGATGGCCGTCTTCGTGAAGGGCGTCGATATGTCGGAGAACGGCCAGGCCCTCGATGCGATCCGGTCCAACGGCCCGGGCCAGCACTTCCTCGGCACGGCCCACACGCTGGCCAACTTCGAGACGGCGTTCTACCGGTCGGAGGTCGCCGACAACAACTCGTTCGAGCAATGGAGCGAGGACGGCGGGCTCGACGCGGCCCAACGCGCCAACACGATCTGGAAGCGGATGCTCGCCGAGTACGAGCCACCGCCGCTCGACCAGGCGACCGACGAGGCGTTGCTCGAGTTCATGATCCGCCGCAAGGCGTCGATGCCCGACTCGGAAGTCTGATGGCAACGCTCCTCGGCCGTCGGCGCGGCCTCGATGTCGACGCCCGGTCGGCGCTCGTAGCCACCCTCGAGGACCCGATCTTCGAGCTGTTGCCGCTCAAGAATCTGCCAGACCAGGTCCCCCACCTGCCGGCCGGCGCCCGCGTGTCGGTGACGGCGTCGCCGGCCAAGGGCATCGACGCGACGCTCGACTGGGCGGTCCGACTGCAGGGCGACGGCTTCCGCGCGATCCCGCACCTGTCGGCACGGATGATCCCGGACCGCGCCACGCTCGCCGGGCTGCTGGATCGGGCGCGCCAGGGCGGGCTCACCCACGCGTTCGTGGTCGGTGGTGACGCCGATGAACCGGGCGAGTACCTCGACGGGCTGTCCCTCCTCCAGGCGATGGAAGACCTCGGCCATCCGTTCGAGACGCTCGGTTGCCCCGGCTATCCACAGGGCCATCCGGACATCCCGGATGCGGCGCTGGAGCAGGCGCTACGCGACAAGGCCCGCTATGTCGACCACGTCACGACCCAGATGGACTTCGACGTCAAGGCGATCGCCGCCTGGGTCCGTGCGCACCGGGCCGAGGGTCTCGAGCCCGAGATCGTGATCGGCGTGCCCGGCGTGGCCGATCCGCAGAAGCTGCTGTCGATCGCGGCACGGATCGGGGTCAAGGACGCGAAGCGGTTCCTCGTCAAGAACCTCCGCTTCGTGACCGGCCTCGCCAAGAGTGGCGGCTTCTACAAGCCGACCTCGTTCGTGGAAGGTGTCGCCCCCCTTCTGGCCGAGCCCGACGCGCGGGTCACCGGCTTCCACCTGTACACGTTCAATTCCGTCGAGGCGACCGAAGCATGGCGGCGCTCGATGCTCGAGTCGCTCGCACACGGCTGATGGCCGACCGCGACGAGCTCCTCGAACGACTCGCGACGTTCCCGGACCGGGTGAGCATCGCGGCGCGGGACGCGTCCACCCGGCCGACGCCCGAGGGCGAGTGGACGCCAGCGCAGGTCATGCGCCATCTCGTCGCCGTCGATCTCGAGGTCCATCAGCGTCGTCTGGCCGACCTCGCCGGCGGAGGCGACCCGACCTGGTCGTGGCAGGAGCCAGGCCCGTGGTCTGATCAGCCGGGGCTCGGGCTGGACGGCGTCCTGGATCGGTTCGCGGAGACCCGTGCCCGGACCGTCGCGACGTTCCGCGCCCTCGACGCTGCGGGTTGGGCGCGGGCAGGCCGTCACGCGACCTATGGCCGACTCGATCCGGAGGGGCTGCTCCGCCTCGCCCTGGACCACGACGGGGAACATCTGACCGGCCTCGGCTAGGACCTTCGGGCGGGGCGAAAGGCTCGATCTGTGACGTTCGCCGCCACGCCCGCATGGCAGAATGCCTCGGAACGGCGAGGGCTCGGAGCCTCGCCACCTAGGAGGGGAGCCCTGATGGCGTCCGACCCGAACGCGCCCCGATCCCGTCGTGCCCTGCTCGCTGCAGCGGCCGGCGGCGCCGCCGCCGTCGCTGCGACAGCGGCGATGCCCCTGACCACGCTCGCTGCTGATGACGATCCGGTCCTCGTCGGGAATGCCCACACCGGAGTGACCGAGACCAGTATCACGACGACCTCCGGTGTGACACCTCAGATCGCCTTCAAGGCCCACACCGTCAATACCGATGCGGCCGGAGTGGTCGGCTCGACCGGTACCGAGACGGATATCGACACCGAGACGCCGTTCACCGGCGTCTATGGGTTCTCGCAGGCCGACGCGACGGATGGCCTCGGGTCCGGGGTCTGGGGTTCCAGTCCCGACACGGGCGTGGTCGGGACCGGTAGCACTGGCGTGTTGGGCCTTGGTGCCTCGGGAGTGGCCGGGATCGGGGACCCCGGCGGGATCGGCGTCGAGGCGATCGGCTGGACGGCGACCGACGTCGCGCTGAGGGTCGACGGCAAGGTCCAATTCAGCCGATCGGGCAAGAGCACGATCGGCACCGGCAAGTCGTCCCTCAAGATCAACCTCGCCGGTGTTTCGTCGGGTAGCCGGGTCTTCGCCGTGCTGCACTCGAATCGATCCGGGCGTTACGTGCGGGCGGTCGTCCCGACGACGGGTTCGTTCACGATCTATCTCAATACCACGGTGACGTCCGCCACGTTCGTCGCGTGGTTCGTGATCAACTGAGGCCATAGAGATGGATCGCGAACAGATGAAGATCATCCACGAGGCGAAAGGCGGGTCCCGGTCGGCCCGCTCGACTGCGGCTATCGGTACCGATATCCGAGCCCTGGCGAAAGCTCGCGCTAAGCTCGCATCGGGGGCGGCGCGCGGAGCCTCCGCAGTCAGCGCCGAGTCGCTTCGCGCGCTGGCCGCCAGCTATCGGGCACGCAAGGGCGCCTGATCCGACACGGTTCGCGGCGGGCCCACCGGCCCGTCGCGAGTCGCGTTGACGCCCCGAGCCGGGCGCCCTAGACTCGATATCCGACGAAATCACTCGGATATCGAGGATCTTCCGCCCTGACCGCCACCACCCGCAGCGACCCCCAGCCCATCCAACCGCAGACCGCCCAGCGCCCGGCCTACCACGGCTCGGGGGCCGTCTCCTTCTCCACGAAGGGCGAATACGGCGTGCGGCTCATGGTGCAACTCGCGCGCCACTACGGGACCGGTCCGGCGAGCCTCGCCGGCATCGCCGCGGAAGAGGACCTGCCGCGCGCCTACCTCGAGCAGCTCGTCGTGAACCTGCGCGAGGCCGGGCTCGTCGTGAGCACGCGCGGAGCCCACGGAGGCTACGAGCTCACACGGGCACCCGCCCTCATCCCGATGAGCGAGGTCCTCCGCGCCCTGGAGGGGCCCATCGCGCCGATGTTCTGCGCCAGCGACGACCCCGAACACGCCACGACCTGCGACCGTTCGTCACGGTGCACGGTCAACATCCTGTGGGTCCGTGTCCGGGACGCGATCACGTCGACCCTCGAATCCATGACCCTCGCCGACCTCGCCCCGCCACGCGTCGCCTCTCCTGACGATCCCCAAGGAGCCTTGATCAGCCAGTGACCGACCAGTCGACCGCCACCACCGACCAGCACCTCGTGATCCGCGGGCTCCGCGTCGCCCCGCTCGGCCACCTCGATCAGGAGATCCTCCAGGGGATCGACCTGACCGTCGGCAAGGGCGAGGTCCACGCGATCATGGGTCCCAACGGCTCCGGCAAGACGACCCTCGCCTATGCGCTCATGGGTCACCCGGCCTACGTGGTGACCGCCGGCAAGGTCCTCTGGAAGGGCCGCGACGTCCTCAAGCTGACGCCCGACAAGCGCGCTCGCCTCGGGATGTTCCTGGCCTTCCAGTACCCGACCGCCGTCCCCGGTCTCAGCGTCGCGTCGTTCATCCGCAGCGCCCTCAACGCGAAGTTGCAGGGCATCGACAAGGACGCCGATGTGGACCCGACCGACCCGGTCAAGGGCGGCATCTCGATGCGCGACTTCCGGACGAAGATGCGCGAGAAGATGGCGCTCCTGGGCATGGACGAGGCCATCGCGTCGCGGTACGTCAACGATGGCTTCTCGGGCGGCGAGAAGAAGCGGCTGGAGATGCTCCAGATGGCGGTCATCGAGCCCGAGATGGCCATCCTCGACGAGACCGACTCGGGCCTCGACATCGATGCCCTGCGCATCGTCGCTGAGGGCGTCAACGCGATGCTCAGCCCGGACCTGGGCGTCCTGCTCATCACGCACTACCAGCGGCTGCTGAACTACATCAAGCCTGATGTCGTCCACGTCCTTGCTCAGGGTCGGATCGTCAGGAGCGGTGGCCGCGAGCTGGCGCTCCAGCTCGAGGACGAGGGCTATGGCCCGATCCTCCGCGCGGCTGGTCTCGAGCCCACGGCCTCGGACGAGGCCCTCCGGGTGCCGAAGGGCCCGGACCTCGAGGCCGACCACGACCGCGAGCCCGTGGAGGCCGCCCGCTAGCGGGGCCCGATGGCGATCGAGGCCTCCACACCCAGACCGACCCTCGACCCCGTCGCGCTGCGCCGGGACTTCCCGATCCTGAAGCAGGAGATCAACGGCTACCCGCTGACGTATCTCGACTCGGCTTCGAGCAGCCAGAAGCCGGAGGTCGTCATCGACGCGGTCGATACCTACTACCGCGAGTACAACGCCAACGTCCACCGCGGGATCTACACGATCGGCGAGAAGGCGACGGCCGCCTACGAGCGCGCCCGAGCGACGGTCGGGCGGTTCATCAACGCCCCGGACAGCCATGGGATCGTCTTCACCCGGAATGCGACCGAGGCGATCAATCTCGTCGCCTACTCCTGGGGTCGGCGCAACATCTCGCGGGGCGACGTGATCGTCCTGACCGAGATGGAGCACCACGCGAACCTCGTCCCATGGCAGCTCCTCGTCCAGGAACGGGACGGCGATCTCGAGTTCATCCCGATCACTGACGATGGCCAGCTCCGGCTCGACGTCTTCGAGGTCCTGCTCCGACTCAAGCCCAAGCTCGTCGCGTTCACCCACGTATCGAACACGCTCGGGACGATCAACCCCGTGCGCGAGATGACGGAGATGGCGCATGCCGCCGGGGCGCTCGTCCTGGTCGACGGCGCCCAGGCCGTGCCGCACGTGCCGGTCGACGTCCAGGAGATCGGCTGCGACTTCTACGCCTTCAGCGGACACAAGATGCTCGCCCCGATGGGCTCGGGTGCACTGTGGGGCCGCCGCGAGCTCCTCGACGCGATGCCGCCATTCCTCGCCGGCGGCGAGATGATCCGCGAGGTCCACCTCCGCCGCAGCGAGTTCAACGAGGTCCCCTGGAAGTTCGAGGCAGGCACGCCGGCGGTCGCCGACGCGATCGGTCTCGGCGTCGCAGCCGAATACCTGATGGACATCGGGATGGACGCAGTCCGCGAGCACGAGCGCTCGCTCGTGGCCTACGCGCTGGACGTGCTCCCGCGCGAGGTGCCCACGATCGAGCTCTACGGGCCGATGGATCCGGACAAGCGGGGAGGCGTCGTGCCGTTCAACCTGCCCGGGATCCATCCTCACGATGTTGCCCAGGTGCTGGATCGATACGGGATCGCTGTCCGGGCCGGCCACCATTGCACGATGCCGCTCCATGAGCGACTAGACCTGCCGGCCACCGCGCGGGCGAGCTTCAGCGTCTACACGACGACCGACGACATCGACCGATTGGCCACGGGTCTCAACGAGGTCTGGCGGGTCTTCAACCGCTGATCGAAGCGCAGGCCGCTTCCGGTCCAGGGCAACGATCCGCTCGTTACGGGATTCCCCGGGATGCGGATTCGGTGTTGACGCGCCAACGTTTGGCGCGACAGGTTTCCATGTGGCCCAGGAGGACCTGACATCAGCGACCGCCAAGGGGGACGCCGGCCGATCCGGGTCGGCGTGGTCGACGATCACCCCGCCGTCGTCGCAGCGATCTCGGACGCGGTGGCGGCTGCGCCCGACCTGACCTTCGTCGGGGAGGCGAGCACGACGGCGGACGCGATCGCACTCGCTTCGCATGTCGACGTCCTCGTCTGCGACATGAACCTGGCCGGTGGCGCCGAGGGACTCCAGGTGCTGCGCTCGATCCATGACCCACGGACCGCTCGGGTCGACGCTCCGCCACTGCTCCTGTTCCTGTCCGGGTATGGGTATCCGTCGCTCATCCGGGCAGCGATCGACGGCGGGGCGGCGGGCTTCATTGATAAGGGCGCTGAGCTTCGCGAGATCCTCGACGCGGTCCGGTCTGTGGCGCGCGGAGGCACTGCCTATTCGCTGCGCGTTCTTAGCGCTTCCCGAGATGCTCGTCGCCGCCCATCCGACCGCGAGATCCAGGTGATCGAAGGGATCGTCGGCGGCGCGACGAACGCGGAGATCGCATCGGCCCTGGGGTTGTCCGAGAAGACCGTCGAGAGTCACCTTCGCCGGATGTTCGATCGCTATGAGCTGCTCTCGCGCACAGAGTTGGCCGTGTTGGCGATCGACGAAGCCTGGACCAGTAAGGATCGATCGCTCCGATGACAGCGCGTCAGGCATCCACGACGCTTGCGCTCGCGGCTGTCGTCCTCACGATGTTCGCCATCGTCGTCCGCTCGACCATCGGCGGCGACGTCCGATCGCCCGAGGCGATGCTTCCGATCCTCGTCGCCCTCGCTGCCTTGTGCGTCCTCGGTCTGGCGCGGGTGGCCCATCCGACGGTAGGGGCTCTCGCGTTGATCCTTGTCCTATCGATCACGACGGTCGAACTCGCGGGCATCGCCCGAGTGAATCGCGGAAGCCTCGAGGCAAACGTGTGGGACTGGCTGGCGATCGGGATCTGCCTCGCGGCGATCGCGTCGGTGTCTGCCGCCGTGATCTATGCAGCTGACCCTGCGCGACGGATCACGAGATGGACTCCCGTCCTCGGTGCCATCGCTGTCTTGTCCATCTTCGTCGCGGCTCTCTGGGTCATAGCGACACCGGATCAGCCAAGCATCGCCGTCGACCCGGGCACGCCATTGGGCGACCTCGCGCTTGTGACCAGGTCATTCCTGATCCTCACCGCTGCATTCGTACTGCTCGGGCTCGCCGGCGACCTGCGCCCCGCGCACGACGCCGCAAGGCGACGGTTGGAGATGTCGGGCGATCGGCGATCGAGCCCGCCCAGATACGCCATTGCGTGGCTGCGCACGATGCTTGCCGAGCTGTCCCCCGGGCGGATGGGAGCGCGCCGAGCCGCCGAGGAGGAGCGAGCACGTATCGCTCGCGACCTTCATGCGATCGTCGTCCCTGACCTCCGGCGCGCGATCCGAGAGACCGAAGAAGGAGGCTCCGTCGATCGCCTTGCCACATCGCTTCGCGGCGCTCTCCGCGATGTCGAGGACATGATCGAGGAGCGGGACATGATCGGCCTCCAGATCGGAGGCCTACCAGGTGCCCTCGAGTCTCTTGCCGAGCGTGTCGAGGATCAGTCCGCCGTGCGCGTCACGATCGACATCCTCGACGATCGGCCAGCGTCGTCCGGCTCGCCTCCGCCAGACGTTGCCGCTTCAGCCGCGCGCGTTGCTCGTCTGGCGCTCGACAACATCGTGCGACACGCCCCGACCGCGGACGTGACGCTGTCGCTGACCTCGGGCGCCAAGCTCGTGCGGCTATGTATCGCGGACGACGGCGGCGGCGCATCCTCGGATCGAGACCAGTCGGGCCGCGGCGCCGCGGGCCGCGGGCTGGCCGACATGAACACGGAAGCGGCGATGACGGATGCCTCGGTCCGGATCGAGCGGGATCCTAACCGTGGCACCACGGTCGTCTTCGAGTGGCCGTCGCCCTTGATCCACTAGGGGATACCCCGTAACGACGTCTGCGGCGCATCTCGGATTCCAGGCACCACCCGTGCGACCGACGCTGCTGATAGCCCGGCCTTACGTCCGGAGCCGCCCAGCCAAGGGCAAGCAGCGGAGGATCTCCATGGGATGGACTCGTAGGCCGTACAAGGTCGTCACGAAGGACGAGACCGGTCAGGGACTGGCCGAATACGCCCTCATCCTGGCCTTGATCGCGATCATCGCCATCGTTGCCCTCATCTTCCTCGGCAATCAGATCAGCACGATCGTGTCGAACGTCGGCCAATCGCTTTGATCGCCGCCTTGGCTGGTGCCGCTGAGGGGACGGCACCAGCCAAGTCCGCCGACTCCACACATGCCAAGCCGTCGCGCCGCTTCGGCGCGAGCACGCTCGAAAGGACCACCATGCGGATCATCGACCTGCTCATGTCCCGTGCCGTCGATCACGAGGGCCAAGGACTCGCCGAATACGCACTCATCTTGGCCCTGGTAGCCATCATCGCCATCGTGGCGCTGATCTTCCTCGGCAACCAAGTGAGCTCCATCCTCACGACGGTAAGTCATTCCGTCTGACGTCACCGGCCGCCGGTGCCCGCCTGGATGGGCACCGGCGGCCACCCACGGGCGTCGCTCCCAGGTTTCCTGGCGACTCAGCCCGGGGCGAGCGACCGCCACATGTCGAGCGCCCATTGCCAGTCGGCCGGGTCGTCGAACTCGATCCGGATCGCGGCGCCCGAACCGCTGACCGCCGAATAGCCCTCGAGGATCCCGACCTCGACGCCCGATGAGGCGTCGGTCATCAACCGGGCCCGACCAAGCACCTCGCCTTCACGATGCTGGATCGCGTCGGGCCCGAGGTCGGCCGCGAACTGCTCGATGAACTCCGGGGCGCTCATCGACGTTCCATCGGGGTGGCCGGTCGCCGTCGCCGCCAGCGTGATGCTCCGGCCCGTGCCGCCGCCCCACCATTCCTCGGGGGAGTGGCGCTCCGCGAACGCACCCGGGATCTCGAGCGCCCAGCCCTCGTGGCCGATCACGACCGGGTCACGCCGATAGCCGACCGGCGGATCGGGCACCTGCTCGCTGGTCGCGCGGTTGGCCGCCTGACGGGCCATCGGGTCGTCGATCCCGCGCAGCGCGGTCAGCTCGGTCCACGCATGCCAGGGGAAGTCGAGCTCCGGGTCGAGCGGATAGGCGCGCGACAGCAGTCGATGGACCTCGTCGAAGAGATCGGCCTCACCCTCCATCGCCGGTGTCCGCCAGCGGACCTGCAGCCACATCAGTACGAGGGCTCGATTGAGGAGGTATTGGCCATCGGTGGCGTCGGCCCACCATGGCGTCACGCCCAGGGCCACGCGCGGGTCGGTGATGGCCGAGTCGAGCCAGGCCTCGTCGCGCGGGCCCAACACGGTGGCCAGCGCGGCCTCGGTGGTGACTTTGAGGTGTGGCGGCATGCCGAGCGGCACGGCTCGTTCGCCGCGGCGCACGCGCACGCGCGCTTTGGCCAGCTGGGGGCCGAGCCAGCCGAGGTACAGGCGCTCGGCCCCCTGCCGATCGACGAACGCTGTCGCCCCGTCGCCGTCGGTCCAGTCGATGGCGAGCTCGGCGCTCAGTCGCTCGAGCACGCGACCGACGAACCGGTGATAGCCGGGTCCGGCCACGCCGGTCTCCGCGAGAGCCGTCACCCGGCCCTCGTCGTTGGCGGTCAGCTGGAATGGCGGGACGGCTGGGTGGAGGTCGACGGTCAGGGCGGCCTCTCCACCGGGCAGGATCCGTTGGCGCGTCGAGCGGACGGCATCCGGGTACTCGCCGGTGAGCCAGACCGCTGCGTCGGCCACGAGCCGGTCGCCGTCCGGGACGCGCGGGATCAACCCGCGCTTCTGCGCGAGCCCGCCGAGGGAGACTCCGAGGGCGTCCGCGACGTTGGTGGTCACCGAACCTCGACGATAGCCCTTGCGGGTGCCCACGCGGCCTCGCCGCTTCGTACCAGCGCACCTGCACAACGGTCCGTTGCGGCGGTGCACCTCCGGTGGTTCTAATCCCGACCGCTATGGTCGGGATTGGCGATCCGCGATACACTCGATCGCTCCGATGGACGACCTCTACCGCGACTACATCCTCGAGCACTACCGACAGCCCCATAACTTCGGGGTGATCGAGGGTGCCGACGCCAGCTACGAGGGCTCCAACCCGCTGTGTGGCGATCGGATCACGCTGATGCTCGGCGTGAAGGACGGCGTCGTCGATCGGGTCGGCTTCACGGGCCGTGGTTGCGCGATCAGCCAGGCCAGCGCGAGCCTCCTCACGGATGAGATCAAGGGCAAGCCGCTCAAGGAAGTCGCGGCGTTTCGTGCCGACGACCTGCTCGACCTGCTCGGCATCGAGATCAGCCCAGCCCGGCTGAAATGCGCGATGCTCAGTCACGACAGCCTCCAGCACGTGCTCGGCGACCTCGGCGTCCCCACCGAGAACGCGACGGCAGACGCCGCTCCCCAGGGGACCCAGGCGTGAACGGGATCGAGCGCCGCTGCAGGTGTCGCCGGCCGGCCTGAGCCGGCGCGTTACCGCGACCTTCCAGCATCCTCACCGCCCTGGCCGCCGCAGGCGAGCCAGCCCGTCGAACACCGGAGTCGAACTCACCACCATGCCGAAGTCCTACGCCGACCTCCTCCGAGAGGCCCGCGCCCAGATCCGTGAGGTCAGCCCCCAAGAGGTCGACGCCCTGCCCGCCGGGACCGCGACGATCGTCGATGTGCGCGAGGCCTCCGAGTGGGAGCAGGGCCATATCCCCGGCGCCCAGCACGTCTCGAAGAGCTACATCGAGCAACAGATCGAGGCCGCCGCGCCGGACCGCGCCGCGCCGGTCGTCCTCTATTGCGCCGCCGGCGTCCGCTCGCTGTTCGCCGCCCAGACGCTGGCCGGCATGGGCTATTCCGACGTGGCGAGCATGACCGGCGGCTTCCAGGGCTGGAAGAGCGCTGGGTTCGAGTTCGAGACGCCGGTCGTCCTCAGCCCCGAGCAGAAGCAGCGGTACAGCCGCCATCTGCTGATCCCGGAGGTCGGATCGGCCGGTCAGCAGCGCCTCCTCGAGTCGAAGGCGCTGCTTATCGGCGCGGGTGGGCTCGGCAGCCCGGCCGCGTTGTATCTCGCGGCTGCCGGGGTCGGCACGCTCGGGCTGGTCGACTTCGATGTCGTCGACGTCAGCAACCTCCAGCGCCAGATCATCCACACCACCGATCGCGTCGGGCAGCGCAAGGTCGAGTCCGCGCGGATCTCGATCAACGCCCTCAATCCGGACATCACCGTCGTCGAGCACGAAGAGATGCTCACCGCGGACAACGTCGCGCGGCTGATCGATGGCTATGACGTCATCCTCGACGGGACCGACACGTTCGAGACGCGCTACGTCCTGAACGATGCGGCGGTCGCGGCGGGCATCCCGGTCGTGCACGCGAGCGTGTTCCGGTTCGAGGGCCAGGTCACGACCTTCATCCCGTACGAGGGGCCGTGCTATCGCTGCCTGTACCCGACCCCGCCGCCACCCGAGCTCGCGCCGGGCTGCTCCGTGGCCGGCGTCCTGGGCGTCGTCCCGGGCATCCTTGGGCTGCTCCAGACGAACGAGGCGCTCAAGGTCCTGCTCGGCATCGGCACGACCCTCGCCGGTCGGCTGTTGCTGTTCGACGCGCTCGAATCCGAGTTCACCGAGCTCCAGCTCCGGCGCGATCCGGAGTGCCCGGTCTGCTCGGACGCCGCGGTCGAAGCCCGCAAGGCCGGTCGCCCGCTGACGGTCGCCAGCACCGGCGCCGACGCGCCGTTCCTCATGACGTCGACCGGTCTTTCCGGCAGCGTGTCCCCGGAGGCGCGCGCGTGAGCACGGTCCACATCCCGTCGGTGCTCCGCCCGACTGTCGGCGGGGTCAAGTCGATCGAGGTCGACGGCGATTCGATCCGGTCGGTCGTCAACGGGCTCGTCGAGCGGCATCCGTCGCTCGGCGGGCAGCTACTGACCGATGAGGGCGACCTCAACCGCTTCGTCAACGTCTATGTGAACGGCCAGGATGTCCGATATCTCGCCGGGCTCGACACCCCGGTGGCCGACAAGGACGAGGTCCGGCTCCTCCCGGCTATGGCCGGCGGCTGACCATGGCCGTCCCGTGGCGGATCGACGACCCCGCCCACGACCATCACCACGCCCACGAGGACCTCGCGCCCCACGGCGGTCGGTACGCCGACATCCTCGATGCGATCGGCCACACGCCGCTGGTCGAGATCCCGCGGATGAGCCCCAAGCCGTCTGTCCGCATCTTCGCCAAGCTCGAGATGATGAACCCGACGGGCTCGGTGAAGGATCGCGCAGCGAAGTACCTCATCGAGGACCTCGAAACGCGCGGTCTGCTCCGCGAGGACTCGATCATCCTCGAGCCGACGTCCGGAAACACCGGCATCGCCCTGGCGATGATCGGCCGGCGCAAGGGTTATCGCGTCGCCCTCGTCATGCCCGACAACGTCACGAACGAGCGGCGACAGATGGCGGCGTTGTTCGGTGCGGAGGTCATCGACTCGCCCGGAGCACTCGGCTCGAACGGTGCCATCGCCCTCGCGAAGCACCTCGTCGAGAAGGACGACCGATTCGTGATGCCGTACCAGTACGGCAACCCGGCGAACCCGCAGGCGCACTACGAGACGACCGGTCCGGAGATCCTGGCGGACTGCCCGGAGATCGACGTGTTCGTCGCCGGTCTCGGGACCGGAGGCACGCTCATGGGCGTGTCGCGTTTCCTGCGCGAACGAAAGCCCGGTGTCCGTATCGTCGCCGCAGAGCCCCTCCCCGGGGAGGGGGTCCAGGGCCTGCGCTCGCTCGACGAGGGGTTCATCCCCGAGATCCTCGACCCAGACGCGCTCGACGCCAAGTACCTCGTCTCGAACCTGGACGCCCTGACGGCGCTGCGCGAGCTCGTCTTCCGCGAGGGTATCTTCGGCGGTCCGTCGTGCGGTGCGGTGCTCGTCGCGGCAGCCCGCGAGGCGGCCCGGATGCGCGAGGGGACGATCGTCGCCCTCCTGCCCGACGGCGGCTGGAAATACCTGTCGGCAGGGACGTACACGACGAACTTCGACGAGATGGGTGACGCGCTCGAGGGTGGCGTCAACTGGTGGTGACGCCCGTCCACCCGGGACCGGCCGCGGCAGCGATCCCCGCGACCATGGTCCAGGCGCTCATCGACCACGCGCGCGCCGGCAGGCCGAACGAGGCGTGTGGGCTGATCGTGGGCGATCGAGCCGCGGCGGACGGCGGCCGCGCGCTCCGCTTCGAGCCGACCCGCAACGAGGCCGCCTCGCCGTATCTCTACGAGATCCACCCCGACGACCTGTACCGGCTCACCGTCGCGACCGACGACGCGGACGAGGTCTTCTGGGGCATCGTCCATTCGCACACCCACACGCTGGCCGTGCCCTCGCCGACCGACCTCGGCCAGGCCTTCTATCCGGATGCCCTCTACATCCTCGTGTCATTGGCCGAGTCCGAGACCGACCGCGCCACGGGCATGCCCAGCGTCCGCGCGTGGCGGATCGTCGATGGGGCGATGCACGAGGTGGCCCTGGACGTCATCGAGGGGTGACGATCGCCGGCCGTCCCGGGGCGGGCGCGGCGATCGCCATCGCGCTCGGCGTCCTCGCGCTCATCGTCGCGACGGTCGTCGGCTGGAACGCCGGGTGGCTCGAGGCCGTGGTCAGCCCCCCGCCGATCGTCCGTGCATTCCTGGTCGGCCTGACAGTGGCCGTGGGGGTGATGCTGCTGACTCGTTCGATCACGCAGATGAGCGCGTCCGGCGAGCGGTCGCCGGGTCAGGCTGACGTCCCGGGCCTGATCCGTGCGGTCCGGCTCGCGTTCCTGGCCGTCGCGGCCTTCGCCGCGGCAGCCGGCTGGGCACTCGCCCATCCCCTCCCGCTGATCGTGGCCGCGGTCATCGCCGGCATCGACGTCGTCGAGACGTCGTTCCTGCTGCTCGTCGTCGGTAAGGCCCGTTAGCGGGCCCTTCCGCGCGGTGCGCACGCGCACCGCCAAAATCGCGATGGGCCACGTCTTGTGACCCGACCAGACCGCTCCGCACGGTACTGTTCCGATACCGCTGGGGGTTGGGACGACGCTGGCAGAGGGACCAGCATCGGAGAGGGGCCACGCGGTGATGACGGTCTTCGAAACCGCCCCGATCGGCGATTTCTCGGTTCACGGCGCCAGGCTCGCCGCGGGGAGGATGGCCCGGCCATGAAGATCATGATCGCCGGCGGCGCCGGCTTCGTCGGCAGCCATCTCAGTCGCGCCCTGCTTCGGCGAGGTCATCACGTCGTCTGCGTCGACGACTTCTCGACGGGCAACGCGGCGAACATCGCGGACATCGTGGATCACCCCAGGTATGCGTTGGTCGAGGCCGACGTGTCGGAGGCCCCGAGTCGACCCGTCGACGTCATCGCCCATCTCGCGTCCCCGGCCAGCCCGATCGACTACGACAGGATGCCGATCCACACCCTTCGTGCGAATTCGCTCGGCGCGTTCCGACTCCTCGAGGTGGCACGAGAGGTCGGGGCCACGTTCTGCTACGTCTCGACGTCGGAGGTCTACGGCGACCCGCTGGTCCATCCCCAGCCGGAGGAGTACTGGGGCAACGTGGACCCGATCGGACCGCGCTCGTGCTACGACGAGGGGAAGCGATTCGGCGAGGCGCTGGTTACCGCCGCCCGGCGAGAGATCGGCGTGCGCGCCAACATCATCCGACCGTTCAACACCTATGGCCCGGACATGCGCCGCGACGATGGCCGCGTCATCCCCGAGATGATCAGCGCCGCGATCGAAGGTCGTCCGGTGAGCGTCCATGGGAATGGCACGCAGACTCGGAGCTTCTGCTACGTGTCCGACCTGGTCGACGGCCTCCAGCAGATCCTGCTCGACCGTGACCTCGATGGGGGCGTCTTCAACATCGGCAATCCACACGAGATCTCGATGCACGAGCTCGCGCAGCTCATCGTGGACCTCGCGGGTACCGATGCCGAGATCAGGTTCACAGATGGCCGACCAGGGGATCCAGAGCGACGCCGACCGATCATCGCCCGGATGCACGACCGCTACGGTTGGCAGCCTCGCGTCCCGCTTCGGGACGGATTGCGCATGACCATCGCCACGTTCCGGGACAAGCACATGCCGGCGCCGGCGTCGACCTCGATGGTTCCGGACGAGCGCACCTCCGACGTGGTCGGCGCCGCCTAGGGATCGCGGCGTTCGTTCACGAGATCCTTTCCGGCAGACCCTCAGGCCAAGGCCCGTTCGAGCAGGGCGCCGAGCACCCGATCGGAGTCGAACCACCGTTCGGCGAGCTCCCGGGCGGCCCGAGCGTGGGTGAGGTAGTCATCGTTGATTCGCTTGATGCCCGCGACAGCCTCGGCCGGTGTGTGGAACGTGAGCAGTCCGGTCCCGGTGGGCAGGTACGGCTCGATGCCGGTGGATTGGACGAGGACCGGCTTGCCGGATGCGAGATAGCAGACGCTCCGATCGCTCACCCAGCCGCTCTTGGATCTGACATACCCGCCCTTGGCCACGCTGAACTCGGCGCGTGAGTAGCGGATGAACTCGGCGTAACTGTGCGGATCGCCCGCGTAGAGGTACGGGTCCCGGATCACCCAGCCGTTCCGATGGAGGAGCCCGATCTCCTTGTGGTCGGCGGGGTAGATCGCCAGCGCTGCCTCGATCGGCTGCTTCGCAACACGCGGCACGCGAACGAAGCGCAGGAACTCCTCGCGTTTCGTGCCGTAGTACTCGCCCTCAAACCGCGTGTGCTGGTTCCCCCACCAGTCACCGATCGTCGTGAAGCGCTCACTTGCGTCGTCGATATGCGGTGGCCACAGATCGAGGACCACCGGAGGAGGGGTCGGGTGCCACTGGCGGCCGAGCGTTGGGATGGAGAATCCAGGGCCGCCGACATTGAGTCCCACGGTGAAGTGGGAGTCGTATTGATCAAGCCCCATGTCGACCTCGTGAGCCCAGATCTGGGTGAAGCCAGGGTCGACGTCCACATATGCCCTGCGCGCGACGCGCAACAGCGGGGACCCATCCGGCAACCGCCCTCCACTGAGCCGCAGGAGCAGGTCCGCTTCGCCCGTTCGGGCCTCAAGGTCGGTCTCGGAAAGCCCGAACGTGCGCACCCCGCCGTCGTACACGACGGACCATCGATCCTGAAACCCGAAGTCCCGCGCGGTCGCCTCGAACCGCGCCATCAGGTATTCGACGCTGTGCGGGTCACGCCGAGGGTCGACACAGCGCAGGAGATCGACCCAGGTCACGTCGACCCCGAGACGCAGAAGACCGATCACGTACTGGATCGGCACCCAGGTCGCACCGGCGAAGCCTGGCCAGCTCGTCCAGTCGCTCGTGGCGATGACCACGCGGGTCATCGGGTGCCACCTTCCGGCAGGACCGGAGCGAGCGCCTCGAACCAGCTGTCGGTCTCCGACAGGGCCGCCGGACCCCATCTCCTGTCGCCTTCGATGATGGCGATCGCCGGCCAGATCACGCGGTTCGCGATCCGTCCTTGCTCCGCCGTGTCGAACACGGCGTTCAACATGACCGCGTCCGCGAGCGTCCAACCAGCCGGCGCGACGGCCTCGCGGTAGAGGTCGAGGATCCACGAACGATCGTTCGGCGGAAAACGCAGCAGCAGGGTCGAAAGGTCGTACGCGATCGGCCCCACCCCGGCGTGATCCCAGTCGAGGAGACGGACGCGCCGGACGCCTCCCTCGGTGAATGGAACGATGTTCGGGCGCCACAGGTCCCCGTGCAGGAGCGTCTCCGGACCTCCGGACGACGCCATCTCCTCCGCGCGCCGCGGTAGCTCGGCGAGCAAGCCGCTCAGCCGGCCGAGAAGTCGACCTCGGACGGCTGCGAACCCATCCACATCGACCGCCGATGGGTCCACCGACTGCAATGCGGAGGACGCATCCCGAACGCTCGCGGCGAAGAAGCTGATCCCCAGGTCGCCACCCCACAGGCGGCATTCGGCGAGTCGAGGCTCACCCGCGAACGTCGTGTGCAGCCCCGCGATCGCTCGAACGGCTTGCTCGATGTCGGACGAGTCTGGCGCGTCGACCTCGAGCGTCAGGTCACCCAGGTCCTCGTAGATGTGCCAGACGGCCTCGCCGCTGCCCTCGGGCGCGACGCCCAGCAAGCCGGGTGCGAGGCCATCGAGGCCGACGGACGGCAGCCAGCGCGTCGCCACCAGCTGGTTCCGCCAGGCCACATCCGGGTCCATGCGCTTGATCACCACGCTGCGCCGTTCCCCACCGATGTGAAGGCAGAGCCGGTGGACGCCTGCCTTGAATGGCTGGAGCCCGATCAGCGCAGCATCGCCGACGCCGTCGAAGAGGGACTCCAGGACGCGCTGGAGCTCCGGTCCGGGCCGCGGCTCTACACCCAGGAGCCTCTCCAGGCCGACGATCATCCGTCCGATCCCGCTGCGGTCCCGCCGGCCCATGATGTCGCGGCCATGGCCTCCTCGAGCTCGGGACGGTAGGCGTCGAGCTGGGCGATCGGCTTTGCGGGCCAGGCGAAACCCAACCCTTGGGCAGCCCAGTCGATGGCGATCAGCCGCCTGAAGATCGTCCCGACCACCGCGAGGCGGCGAAGGCTCGTCTCGTCGAGGAGCGGCCAGCGGCCGTGCACCGCGCGGGCGTAGCTCGCCAGGTCGATCGCAGGTCGCAACCCGGGTCCTCGCGCGGGAGCGAGATCTGCCGCCGGCACCCCCCAGCCCGCGGTTTCCCAGTCGATCGGATAGAGACGCACGCCCGTGCGTCCGTCGCGTCGCACGTAAACGTTCTTCCGACGGAAGTCGCCGTGGGTCAGCGTGGACGGAAGCTCGGCGCAATAGGCATCCACCGATCCCCAGTCCGCCTCGATCGTGTCGAGCAGTCCGACGACGGAGCGAAGGATGAGCGTGTCCGATCGCCGGAGGGCCGGGTTGTCGAGGTCGGCCGTGATCGTGCGTCGAGCCACTCGCAAACGTTCCAGGTAGTGAGCCGGTCCCCGATCGGGCAGGCCGACCGAGATCAGGTCGGCGGCCCGGGTGTGGAGCTCCCCCAGCCAACGCGCCGCGGCGATGCGCTGCTCGGGGTCGTCCATCGAAAAGCGCTCGCCGCCGACGTCCTCCAGGAAGAGCCAGTATCCCGAGCCGTCGACGTCGACGGACCCGAAATAGCGGGGCGTCGTGATCGGGATGTCAGGCAAGACCCGTTCGTAGATGAGGCGCTCGATCCCACCGCTCGCAGCCGCGCAGAGCTTTGCGACGACCGCTGCCCCGCTCGGACCGACGCCATCGAGGCGGAAGATCGTGCGGTTTCGGTGTCCTGCCTCGAGCCACCAGACTCTGGTCGGCTCCCGATCGGAGGTCCCGAGGCTTCGCCATGCGGCGACGGCTGCCCGCGCCTCGGGGGTATCGGCCGCGATCTCCATCAACCGAGGGCCTCCCGTAACTCCTCGGCCATGGCGACGTACCATTCGACGGCTGTGCGGTGGAAGCGAAGGGCGACCGCATCGCCCAGCGACCGAACGACCTTTGCAAGGCGGAAGCAGTCCAGAAGGTAGGGGAGGCGCGCCTCGTCGGGCAACGGGACACCGCGGGCCTCCGCCTCGCGCCGCCACGCGCCCACGAGGGCGTCGAGCTCCGCAGCGCGGAATCCCTGGCTGATGAACGCCAGGTCATACAGGACCGAGCCGAGAGCGGCGTGCTCCCAGTCGACGACGCAGATCCGTCGTGACCCATCTCGATCGGCGACCAGGATGTTCTGCGGCCTGAACGACCCGTGCACGAGCGTGCGTGGCTGGCGCGCTAACACCTCGACGAGGCGCTCGTAGTCGGCGAGCACGCCGCTGAGGCGAGCCGCGAGGGCGCCGTCGATCCGTTCGACCGCGTTCGATGCCGAGGTCGCCTGATGGCGGAAGAAGTCGGCGTCGTGAGGGGGCAGGAACGCAGCCGTCTCCAGGAGTCGGTCGTCCCCCGCGAACCATCCCTGCAGACGTCCCAGCCAGGCGGCGGCGTCGACCCATGCGTCCAGGCCACACGAGCGGAGCTCACGCGCGTCCTCGACGAATCCCAACAGGAGCCAGCGTTGGCTCGCGTTCCAGACCGCTCCGTGATAGGTCGCGGTGTCGAGCCCGGCGTCCCGCAGGAGATCTCGGTACACAGCGATCTCGCGCTGCGAGCGATCGCTCGAGTCGACCTTCGGCAGCCGTCGGCGTCCGTAGTCCTTCAAGAACACCTGGATCTGCGGGCCCGATGCGAGGTCCAGGGTCAGGATCTCGGACTCGTACCCAGTCGTACTCGTGGCTGGCCGCCGGACGAGCTTCGTGATCGACGGCGCCTCTCCGAGCGTCTCGGCGAGTGCACTCTCGAGCGATCCGGCGATCGGCCCGAGCCACCCGCGCTCTGTGCCGCCCGACGGGATCCGATGACGAGCCACAAGCGCAGGGCGCCCCGTCATCGGGCCGCCGCTTGCGAGGCCGATCGCGTGGCGCGCCGCTTCGCCGCAACGACGCGGTCCCGATCGACGCGCACGAGGACGTCGCACAGCGCGAGCGTGCTCGCGCGATGCGCGATCATGAACGCGGTTCGGCCGCGCATGAGGTCGTCCAGGGCCCCCAGGATCGCCGCTTCGGTCTTGATGTCCACCGAGCTGGTGGGCTCGTCGAGGATCAGGATGGGTGCATCCTTGAGGAAGGCCCGTGCGATCGAGATCCGCTGGCGCTCGCCGCCTGAGAAGCGCATGCCACGCTCGCCCACGAGCGTGTCGTAGCCATCCGGAAGCCTCTCGATGAAGTCCGCCGCGCCGGCCGCCTCCGCTGCGGCAGCGATCTCCTCGTGGGAGGCGCCGGGCCTTCCGTAGGCGATGTTCTCCGCGATGCTCGTCGAGAAGAGCAGCGGCTCCTGGAGGACGATCGCAAACTGGTTCCGCAGGTCGGCCAGCCGGTAGTCGGCCATATCGACCCCGTCGAGCAGGATCCGACCCTCGGTGGGGTCGTAAAAGCGACTGAGCAGGCTCACCAAGGTCGTCTTCCCCACCCCCGTGGTGCCCCTGATGCCGACGCGCGTGCCGGGGGGCACGACCAGTCGAACGTCCCGGAGGACCGGCTGGTCCCCCTCGTAGCCGAAGGTGACGTGGTCGAATTCGATGGCCCCCGTCGCCCGATCGAGTGGTCGAGCGTCCGGACGCTCCTCCACCTCGGGAAGCTCGTCGAGCAGCGCGAAGGCCCGCTCGGCGCTCGCCAGGTAGTTCTGCAGCCGGGCCGCCTTGCGGCTGATGGTGGTCAGCGGTGAGTACAGCTGCGCAAGGTAGGCGAGGACCAGGAGCAGCTCGCCGAGCGTGATGAGGCCCGCTTGGACGTGGGTGACGCCGACGTACAGGGCGGCGGCTGTCCCACCGGCGGTGATCAGGCCGATGAGGAGTCCGAATTGGCCCTCGGCCAGCACCAACCGCAGCCGGACGCGCAACGTGCTCGTCGATGTGTCGACATAGCGATCTCGCTCGCGGTCCTCCTGGCCGAACGCGGTCACCACTCGGATCGACGATAGGGTCTCCTGGACGATCGACAGCGACCCGCTCTCGAGCTTCTTGAGCTCGCGCGAACCGCTGCGCAGCCGCTGCCGCATGGCGCCGATCGCGATGAGCAGGAGCGGGCACACGCCCAGAGCCACCAACGCCAGTGCAGGGTCGATCTGCGCTGCCACGTAGATCATCCCGCTGACGGTCACGGCCGCGCTCGCGAACGGGAGGATCCCGTCGATCGCCACGTACTGGATCGACGCGGCGTCGTACTGGATCCGGTACACCGAGTCGGCGGTTCCCCGCGCATCAGACCAGGCGAACGACAGACGCTGGACGTGTCGGAACAGCTCGCTTCGGAAGTCCATGACGAGGCGTTCGCCGGTCCACGTCTGGAGCAGGTCGGTGGCGAGTTGCTGGAGCTGCGTCGCGACAGCGATCACGACGAGCAAAGCGACGGCCATAAGGAGCAGTGCCTCAGGCGAAGCTCCCGCCGGAACGATGTTGCCGAACACGCCCGGCGGAGGCTGCCCGCCGAGGACGCTGTCGACGATGATCTTGAGCGGCACCGGCGCGAGGAGCGCGAGCGGGGTGGCCAGCAGGCCCAACACGAAGACCGACGCGATGTGCGGCCAGTACGGTCGCGCCCGACGAAGGAGCCGGACCATGAGGCGCAGGTCCTCGCCACGCCCCTTTCCCCGAGGTCGCGTCGCGTCGCGTCGCTCGGCGACCCGACTATGGACCTGGGACCGTTCGGCCATCGTCAGCTGGCGTTGGGTGGTGCCGCCAAGGCCGTGGCGGCACGTCCCACACGCTCCTCGATCGCATGGCGGATCTCGGCGGTCGCCGCGCCGGCATCGTCGACCGCACGCCAGAAGACGACGATCGCGAGCGCTGCGAAGACGATCGCTGGCAGCCAGACGGTGCTGGCCGCTGCCGTCGCCGACAGCAGCACGGACGACCCGAGCACGATCGGGCAGAGCCACGACCATCGCGGCCAGTAGCGGATGCGAACAAGCTGCTGGCCCGCCCCGTGTTCCTCCACAGCGACGATCAGGCGAACGGCGCCCAGGATCCCGCCCGGCACCTCCAGGTCGAAGCGGTCGTAGGCGCCACCACTCCGCACCGCGACACCAAGCTCGCGAAGCGGTTCCTCGATCGATCGCACCCACATCTCGGGCGGCTGCCAGTGCTCCGACCAGAAACGGATGTGGCCGGGTCTCGGCAGGGTGCTCCCGACCGGCCGCCTGCGCCTCCACGGCGTCAGCCCGTACTCGAGGCGTCCCCGGAGCCGAGCAGCCGGTTGGAGGGCGTAGAGGAAGGCTGTCATGACCCCGGCCCGCAGGCGGTCCGCTGGCAGGGCGCCCCGCGCTTGGACGTCGGTGAGACGAGCGGACCGGACGGCCTGCACAAGGGACGCCAAGATCGCGCCGACCAGGAGCGGCAAAGCCATGAGCAAGGGTGCCCAGAACGTCCCGAGCGCTGCCAGCACGCCCAGGACCACGACAAGCAGATACCACTCGGGGAGCAACGGAAGCGCCCCGAGCAGGGAGGTGCCCGGCCCGTAGATCGATTGGAACGGGGCCGTCCCCCAGACGCCGTGGTAGACATGCGTCCCGGCCAGTACCGGCGCGACCCGGTCGTTCGCGTACACGCGCCCGCTCCATATGGCCAGGCCAAGGGCCGTGTACCGCCTCGGCCATTTCGCTTCCAGGAGCGCTTCGGCGCGCCCGTACCCACGCTGCTGTTTCAGATAGGCGCGGATCGTGGAGCGGCGGCGGTGCCAGACCATCGCCCCGGAGACGAATCCCATCGTCAAGCCGTGTTCACGCAATCTCCAGCCGATGTCGACATCGTCGCCGGCAGCTCGGTAGCGAGGATCGAAGCCTCCGATCGCCTGGAGGGTCGAGCGCCGGAAGGCCATGTTGCAGCCGGGGAGATGCTCGGCCTCGCGGTCCGTGAGCAGGACGTGGGTCGGGTTGCCGGGAGCCCTGGCGACGCAATCAGCGGTCAGACCGTATCCCGGCGGCGCGATGTTCGGCCCGCCCACCGCCGCGTGATCGGAACCTGCGAACCCGACGGCGAGGTAGTCCAGCCAATGTGGGTCGGGCCATGCGTCGTCGTCGATGTAGGCGACGATCTCACCCGTCGCCGCCTCGAGACCGGTGTTGCGCGCATTCCCGAGACCGCTCTGGGGCGTGCTGATCAAGCGGACCGGGAATTCTCGTGCGATCGCCGCCGTGTCGTCGGTGGAGCCATCATCGACGACGATCGTCTCGTAGTCCGGGTACTCGAGGGTCCCGATCCCGGTCAGGCAATCGCGGAGGGTTCTCGACCCGTTGTACGTGCAGACGACGACGGACATGCGCGGCCGTTCGACATCCCGCGCGACCGGGACCTCCGAGTACGCCGAGCGCACCGCATCGAGGGCTGGCTTGCTGCTCCGGTCGCGGCGGACGAGACCGAAATCCCAGTCCTGGATCTCGCCAGCTCCGGTGTGCCACTCGTCGGTCCACGCGTAGACGAACGTTCCCGCGCATCCTCCAGCAAAGGCGCGGTCCACCTGCCAAGCCAGACTCTTTGCCTGCTCCTCCTCGCCGTGGCGACGGCTGTCCAGTCCCATCTCGCCCATCACGAGGGGTCGGTCGCCGGCCAGGTTCTGCAGATGCGCGAGGTACGCGTCGAAGTCAGTCTCTGACTCCAGGAAGACGTTGAAGCAGAGCAGGTCGAGGAACTCGAGTCGCAGGTACTCGGTCGACGGGTAATTCGCGTATGTCACCGGTGTTTCGGGATCCGCGCGCTTCGCCGTGTCATAGAGCCTGCGAAGGAGCCGCTCGAACCTTTCCGGGCCTAGCCAGCGGACGAGCGGCGACGGGAGCTCGTTGCCGAGGATGTAGAAGAGGACGGCCGGGTGACCAGCACATGCCCCGACCTCGCGTCGGATGACCGCTTCGAGCTCCGACGGATCTCCGCCCTCGAGCAGCCGGCCGATGTGACGCTCGATCGAGAGGCCGACCGCGACCCGGAGGCCGTGCCGGGACGCCGCGTCGAGCAGCCAGCGAGGCGGCGTCGTGTACGTTCGAACAGCATTGACGCCGATGGCTGCCATCTGCTCGAAATCGCCCTCGACGACCGACGCATCCGGGTACTCATGGCCTTCCGCGTCAGGGCGGAACGTCCCGTAGGTGACTCCGCGAACGTAGAGCTTCGACCCGCCCGAGTAGAGGAATCTCCCCAGGACCCGGGCGCCCATGCGGGCATCGTTCGACGTCACACGCCCCCCTCAGACCCCCGCGCCATCTGCCGAGCCCCGAAGCTCGACAGCTGGTGCATCGTACAGCCGAACGACGTGGGAACAACAGCCCCGATGTGTGCCCCGTGAAGGCAGCTGGCAAGCCTTCGGACGGATGGGCCGGACGCTGCCCCGCTGGCGAGCCTGACGCTCGCTAGCGTGCGCCGCGTCGATCCGGCGATCCGACCACGCTGTGCGCTGACGCGAGGCCCCCGATCCGTTCGACCAGGCGCGCCAGGAACGTCTCGACGTCCGCCTCGGCCGCCACGTCCAGGTTCGGCGGGCGACCGGTCAGTCGGCGCCGATCGGCGACGGTCATCCCGGTCGTCAGCTCGCCACTGGTTTCGACGTCGACGTAGAGCGGCTCGGTCGTGATGAGCCCCGGATCGAGGGCGGCCGCGACCGCCAGTGGATCGTGGATGAACGCGCCGTAGAAGCCGTCGTACCGCTCGTGGAACTCGTAATACCAGCGCAGCGCATCGGCGATGAAGCGGATGACCGGGTTCGACGCGACCGACATGTGCGGCGCGAGCGGGTCCTTCCGAGCCGGGGCGAGCGTCTCGTCCGGCGTGCTGCCGGCCCGTCGCGCCAGGGCGACGACGTGCTCGGGTCCGATCCGTGCCCCCTCCGTGACGTCGAGCCCGAGAGCGACCGGTCGCGGGATGGTCGGATCTGCCGTGATCGCCTCCGCCCACGCGCGAAAGGCGTTCCGCGCGGCTTCAGGGTCGCAGTGGAGGTTCCATTCGGTCGTCGGGGTCGTGTTCCCGGGCGCCCCGAAGGCCCCGCCCATCATCACGTGCCGGCGGAACAGGCGGGGTAGACGCGGCTCGCGCTCGAGGGCGACCGCCAGGTTGGTGAGTGGGCCGAGGGTGACCAACGTGATCTCGCCCGGCCGGGCACGTGCCGTTTCGACGATCACGTCGACGCCATGACGATCGCTCACGGCCCGGGTGGGCGCCGGCAGCTCGGCATAGCCGACACCCCGCGGCCCGTGCGTCTCGGGTGTCGTCTCGAGCGGCCGTTCCAAGGGGACCTCGCGCCCGACCGCGACCTCGATGTCCGTCCGTCCTGCCAACTCCAGGACGGCCAGCGTGTTGATGGCGACCTGGCGTGCCTCGACGTTGCCCGACACGCATGTGACCGCGAGGAGGTCCGCCTCGGGCGAAGCAAGCGTGTAGAGCAGCGCCAGGCTGTCGTCGATGCCGGTGTCGACATCGAGGATGAGCGCGATCGTCGAAGGCGGGTTCGCCGCGCGCTGGGTCATCGCGCGATGCTAGCCGGAGCGGACGCCGGTCAGGCGCCAGACGGGTCGATCCGGACCGAGTCGTCGAGCCCACGTTGACGCCGCGGCGTGCACCTCGGCGGGCGTCGCCGGCCGCATGTCGGTCAATGTCAGGCCGGCAGCCGCCCACGCCTGCGCGATCCGCTCCCGCGCCGTCTCGTCGAGACAGTCGATGCCGGCGACGCCGTCCGCTGGCATCACCGAGACAAGCACCTCGACCGCGGCGCCCGGCCGCGCGACCGCGGCGGCACCACACAACGCGGCGCGGTCCAGGCCAAGGATGCCGCGGAGCAGTGAACCCCACGGGAACAGCACCATCACGAGATCGGCGTGTCCGGCGAGTGGTGAGGTCGCGAGCCCCTCGACACCGGCCGCCAGGAACATCGCGTTAGCCGGACCGCGCCGGTCGGCGCGACGGGATGCATCGGCCATCGATGCCGCGGCGGCGTCGATGCCGACGACCAAGGCTGCTGGGTCCGCCGCTGCACGCGCAAGCACGGCACGGCCGTCGCCCGTGCCGAGATCCACGATCACCCGGTCGGCCCGGGCGATCAGGCTGGAGACTTACCCGACGTCCACCTCGAGGGCGTTTCGACCGATAACGTGTCGCATGGGAGCGCAGTCTACACTCCCCCGGTGCAGCCGCCGATCGGACCCTATGAGCGCCGTGTCGCCACGGTCGAGCCGTGGGACCCCCGGGCGCTGGAGGTGGTGGGAGCCGTCGCCGAGCTTGTCAGGGAGCGGCGGCCGGATCTCGTGGTCGAGCACATCGGCAGCACTGCGGTACCCGGTCTGCCCGGCAAGGGCATCGTCGACCTGGCCATCGCCACGACGCCGGGTGACGTGCCGGTCGTCGCCGAGATGCTCCATGAGCTGGGCTTCGGACCACAGCCCGGGCCGGACCCATGGCCGCCCAGCCGACCGATGCTCGTGGGCTCGATGGTCCGTGCCGGTACGACGTTCCGCATCCACTGTCACGTCCTCCCGGACCGCGAGGAGCTGAAGCGCGACATCGCCTTCCGGGACGCGCTCCTCGCCGATCCGTCGCTGGTCGAGGGCTACGCCGCGCTCAAGACAGGGATCGTTTCGAGCGGGCCCCTCGAACCGCATCAGTACACGTACCGCAAGCAGGCGTGGATCTCGGATGTGCACCGCAAGCTGGGTGTCGAGCGCCGGCCCGTCACGCCGCCGGCCACGATCGGCATCCTCGGCGGCGGCCAGCTCGGCCGGATGATCGGTCTCGCGGCGCGGGCGATGGGCTATCGGATCGCGATCCTCGATCCTGATCCGGACTGCCCCGCGGCCAGCATCGCCGACCGAGTGGTCGTCGCCGGATACGACGATGTCGGGGCGGCGCTCCGACTGGCCGGGTGGAGCGACGTCGTCACGTACGAGCTCGAGCACGTCGCGACAGAGGTCGTCGACGCCATCGACGCCGTTCGGCCCGTGCGTCCTGGCCGCTTGCCCCTGCACGTGACGCAGGACCGGATCGCCGAGCGGCGCTTCCTCGAGAGCGCCGGCGTGGAAGTGGCGCCCTGGCGAGAGGTCCGCACGTCCGCGGACCTGGCGGCGGCCGCGGACGAGATCGGGTTGCCGCTGCGGCTCAAGGTCGCAACGGGTGGTTACGACGGGCGCGGCCAGCTCCGGGTCGACGCGCGCGACGGACTCGACGAAGCGCTCACGCGGCTTGGTCGACCCCCTGGCGAACCGCTGCTCGCCGAGGCCGATCTCGCCTTCCAGAGCGAACTGTCGATCGTCGTCTCGCGGAGCACCGTCGGCCGGATCGCGACCTACCCGCTCGCGTGCAATCGCCACGACGCCGGGATCCTCGTGGAGAGCGTGGCGCCGGCGTCACTCGATCCCGAGATCCCGGAGCGAGCCGTGGCCATCGGGGAGCGGCTCGCGGTGATGCTCGGCGTCACCGGCACACTGACCATCGAACTGTTCCTCATGCCTGACCAACGCCTCATCGCCAACGAGATGGCGCCCCGCGTACACAACAGCGGCCATTGGACGATCGATGGCGCGGCGACGTCGCAGTTCGAGCAGCACGTCCGGGCGGTGTGCGGCCTGGACCTCGGCTCGACCGAGGCGCTGACCCCGACCGCCGTGGTCAACCTGCTGGGCACGGGTCGGGCTCGACCGGCTCGCCTCGATTCGCTCGGCCTTGCCCGGACCATGGCCGACCCCGCGGTGCATCTCCACTTCTATGACAAGCGGCAGGTGTTCGAGCGCCGCAAGATGGGACACGTGGCCGCGACCGGACCATCCACCGACGAGGCGCTCGCGCGCGCACGCGCCGCCGTCGACCTGCTTCGTTGGCGCGATGATGACGAGCCGGACCCGGTGGACTGGCAGTCATGAGCGAGGGACGGGAAGCGCCCCTCGTCGGCGTCGTCGGCGGCAGCCGCTCGGACTTCCCGGTGCTGGAGGAGGCCGTCAAGGTCCTCGATGAGCTCGGGGTGTCGGCGGAGCTCCGGGTCGTCTCGGCCCATCGGACGCCGGACCACCTGTTCCGCTATGCGGAGGAGGCCGCGCCCCGGGGTCTTCGGGTGATCATCGCGGGCGCGGGAGGCGCTGCGCATCTCCCCGGCATGCTCGCCGCGAAGACGACGCTCCCCGTCATCGGCGTCCCGATCCCGACACAGCACCTGGGTGGGCTGGACTCGCTGTTGTCGATCGTCCAGATGCCGCGAGGGATCCCAGTCGCTACCGTGGCGATCGGCAATGCGACGAACGCCGGCCTGCTCGCCGCGTCGATCCTTGCCCTCGGCGACGAGTCGCTCGCCCGCCGCCTGGCGGTGTGGCGCGAGCAGCAGACCGCGTCCGTGATGGATGACCCCTCCAACGCCGTGGAGGCGCCCCTCAGTTCGTGACGACCGCCGCCGGGCTCGTGGCTACGCGATGCTCGGTGACGTGCAGGCCGACATCGATCGCGGTCTTGATCCCCACGAGGATCGCCACCGCGGCCGCCGGCGCGCCGGTGAACATGACCGCCATGGCGCCGAAGATGATCGTGAGGTGCAGCGCCACGAGACGGCGGTACGGGGCGAACATCAGACCCGCCGGCGTTACGCGCCGGTACTCACCGCCGTGCAGGAAGTTCCACCAGAACGACAGCCCGTGGCTGACAGCGAGGGCGATCGCCGCGAACAGCACCGGACCGAACGTGAGCTGCATCGGGACGTCGGACGTCAGGCTCAGGAACGCCGGCAGCGTGAGCACGAAGATCCCGTGGACGAACCAGAAGATCCCGTAGTGGACGAGGAAGAACGGGATCAGCGCGGCCTTCGTCATCGCGGTCGCTGGCTGTCCGTTGACCGTGAAGGTCGCGCTCATCCCTTGCGCGTCCTCGCCGGCCGCGGTCGACATCTTCAGGACGTTGATCACGCCGACGATGCCGTTCTCGAGCCAGTAGATGACCAGGATGTTCCAGACGCTCCAGGCGAAGAACAGCACCCCGACGAGCGGGATGAGGTTGGCGATGATCAGCGCGGCGAGGGCGCCATGCGAGGAGCCGACGCGGTACCACGCGAGGAGTCGATCCACGCGCGGATGCTAGCCGGTCGGGTCCTGCCCGAGCAGGACCCAGCGGTCACGCGTCCCCCGGCGTGCGCTCCGTCTTCGCGCCGGTCACCTTCAGCGTCTTCTCCTCGGCGCCCCGGACGATCACGAGGTCGTACGGCGGCTTGATCGCGGCCAGCGCCTCCTGGAGATCATCGGCGTCGACGATCGCCCGGCCACCAGCCGACACGATGAGATCACCGACCTCGACCCCGGCTGCAGCCGCAGCGCTGCCGTCCTCGACCCCGCGGACCAGGATGCCGTCGCGCTCCGGCAGACCGACCGAGCGCCGCAGCCTGCGTGCGACGTGGTTCGGGGCGATCGCGACGCCGAGCCGCGGTCGCTCAACGGACTCGCCCTTGCCGAGCGCTTCGACGCGGCTCTGGAGCGCGGCATCGGCGGGCAACGCGAGATAGAAGCCCTCGCCGATCCGGTTCGTGTTCACGCCGATCAGCCGGCCCTCACCGTCCAGCAGCGCTCCCCCGGACGACCCGGGCGCGAGCGGAGCTGTGTGCTCGATGCTGCCGGAGATCCGGCGCCCACCCGGGCCACGGAACGACCGCGCGACCGACGACACGAAGCCGACCGTCACGCGGGCACCACCACCGAAGGTCGCCGCGGCGCCGAATATCGGGGCGCCGACGCCTGCCTCGTCAGCCGAACCCCATTCGACGCTCTTGGCGCCGGCGGTATCGACCGCCACGACCGCGAGATCGCCGTCACCGTCGACGCCGCGGACCTCGCCGCGCGTCGATCGCCCATCAGCGAACGTGATCGTGACCTCGCGGCCACGAAGGTTGTGGGCATTCGTCAGGACCTGGCCGTCGGCGACGACCACGCCCGAACCGCGACCGTCGCGGCCGACACCGACGATCGACGGGCCGACGCGCTCCGCGATCGCGGCGATCGCGCTACCGAGTTCCTCGAGGCTGCTCATGCGGTTGGCTCCTTGCGTGTGGTCGTGAAGGGTTGGTCACTAGTGACTTGCAAGTTACTACTGACAACCGGACCTGACAACCCCCCGACCCGGTACCATCGACGCGCGATGACGGAAACCCCGACCACGACGCGCCGCCCGCTGCCTTTGGAGGCGGCGCTCGACCGTGTCGGGGATCGCTGGAGCCTGCTCCTCGTCGAGGCGTTGCTTGACGGTCCGCGGCGCTTCGGCGACCTGGGCGACGCCCTGCCGGGGATCGCCCCGAACATCCTCACCGACCGCCTGCGACGGCTCGAGCGGGCGGGGATCCTGCGCTCGAGCCCCTACCAGGACCGACCGACCCGCTACGCCTACGAATTGACGGCCGATGGGCGGGCCCTGGCCTCGGCCCTGCGGCTGCTCGCGGACTGGGGCGCGCGACGCTCGAACGATGTCGAGCCGCTGCGCCACGCGGTGTGTGGCACGGCACTCGAAGCCCGCTACTTCTGCCCGACATGCTCGGCGGTCGTCGATGCGTCGGAGGCGCACGAGGAGCGGATCCTCTAGCCGTTCGAGGGCCGACCGCCCACCGCGACTACACTCGGACGGTGATGGACGACGAACGCTGGGAGCCGGGCATGCCCGTGCTCGACCGCCAGCCGGTCCGGCCTGCCAGCCTGCCGCCGAGCACGCTGCCGCCGAGCCTCCAACGGCTCCCGCCGAGGTCCGTCCCGGAGGTCGCGCCGACCCCGCTCCAGAAACACTTCATCTTCCTGTCCGTGCCGGTGCTGATCTGTGGCGCGATCGCCATCACGGCCCTGAACCTCGGCGCGCAGCTCGGCCATCCGCTCGTCAAGCTGTGCGTGCTCGTCGCCGCACCGCTGCTCGTCATCACGACGGCCGACGCCATCCTCCGCATCTGGCGCTCAGCGTGGGCATGGATGCCCGTCGACCGTGGCAAAGGCTGGTTCCGGCTCGCCTGGGTCGTCGTCAGCGTGATCGGGCTGGCGGCGCTCATCGGCGCGTCGATCGTCGTGCTGCTCGCTTAGGCGTGAACGCCTTCGACCTCGGGCCGGACGGACGGTCGACCGACCTCGGATCCGGCCGCGGCGTCCCGGACTGGATGGCACGCACGCTGAATTTCTGCTCGAGCTGCGGTGCCGCGCTGCGGTTCGGAGCCATCGACGGCGAGGACCGAGACCGCCTGTCGTGCGCATCGTGCGGTCACATCACGTACGTGAACCCGCGCCTCGTGGTCACGACGCTGCCGATCACCGAGGGCGGCGAGGTCGTGCTCCTTCGCCGCGGCATCGAACCAGGCCGCGGGGCGTGGGCCCAGCCGGGCGGCTTCCTCGAGGTCGATGAGACGGTCCACCAGGCGGCCATCCGCGAGACGCTCGAGGAGACGGGGCTGATCGTCGAGCCGGGCGAGATCATCGGGCTGTACACCCGACTCGAAGCGGCCGTCGTCACGATCGCGTTCGAATCGAAGGTGGTCGGCGGGACCGCCCGCCCGACCCGCGAAGCCCTTGAGATCTCGACCTTCGCCCCCGAGTCGATCCCGTGGGACGGCCTCGCCTTCCGCACGACGATGTGGATGCTGCGCGACTGGATCGATCGTCGTCGGCCCGACGTCGCCTGGCCGCCGGGCGACCTCGGCTCCTAACCCCCTATGCCCGCAGTCCTAGCCACCGCCGCGGTCAGCTGATGTCGATGAAGACGTTCTTCGTCTCCGTGTACAGGTCGAGCGCGGCCATCCCGAGCTCGCGGCCGATCCCGGACATCTTGTAGCCGCCGAACGGCGCCTCGGTGTGGACCGAGCTGTTCGAGTTCACGCTGATCACGCCGGACTGCAGGGCCCGCGCCGCGCGCATCGCCTTGCCGATGTCGCGGCTCCAGATCGAACCCGACAGCCCGTACGGCGTCGCATTCGCCAGCCGGAGCGCTTCTTCCTCGGTGTCGAACGGGATGATCGATACGACCGGGCCGAAGATCTCCTCGCGCGCGATGCGCATGTCGTTGTCGACGCCGTCGAAGACGGTCGGCAGCAGATAGGCGCCCTCGGCGAGAGCAGGATCGTCGGGTGCCGCGCCACCGACGACGAGCGACGCGCCCTCGCCCAGGCCGATCTCGATGTAGTCCTTGACGCGATCGCGCTGCTTCGCCGAGACGAGCGGGCCGACCTCGGTGGCCTCGTCCGCCGGATCGCCGACCTTGACGTTGCGGGTGGCTGCCGCGAACAGCTCGACGACCTGCTCGTGGGCGGATCGCTCGACCAGGATCCGGCTCCGCGCGCAGCAGTCCTGTCCGCAATTGTCGAAGACGCTGTACGGGGATTCCTTTGCGAAGCGCTCGAGATCCGCGTCGGCGAAGACGATATTGGGACTCTTGCCGCCGAGCTCGAGCGAGATCTTCTTCACGTTGCTCGAGGCGAGCCGCATGATCTCCTGGCCCGTCGTGGTCTCGCCGGTGAAGGCGACCTTGCCGATCCCCGGATGTGCGGCGATCGACGCCCCGACCGTCCCGCCGGGGCCGGTCACGACGTTGAGGACGCCCGCCGGGATGCCGGCCTCGAGTGCCAGCTCGCCGAGCCGGATCGCCGTCAGCGGCGTGTACGACGCCGGCTTGAGGATCGCGGCGTTGCCGGCGGCCAATGCGGGAGCCACCTTCCAGGCGGCCATCAGCAGCGGGAAGTTCCACGGCACGATCAGCCCGACGACGCCGATCGGCTCGCGGAGGGTCAGGTCGATGCCCGGCTTCGAGACCGGGATCGTCTGGCCGTAGATCTTGTTCGCGGCGCCGGCGTAGTAGTCGAAGACGAGGCTCGCGCCGATGATCTCGCCGCGGGCCGAGGTGATGGGCTTGCCGCCGTTGCGGCTCTCCAACCAGGCGAGCTCCTCGCTGTTCTTCTTGATCAGGTCGGCGAGCTTGGCGAGCGACCGGCCGCGCTTGCCGGCGGCCCAGTTCGCCCAGCCCTTGCGCTCATCGAAGGCCGCCTGCGCGGCGTCGACCGCGCGATCGACATCGGCTCGCCCGCCGAGTGGCGCCGTGGCGACCGTCCGGCCCGTCGCCGGGTTGACGATCTCGAACGTCTGGCCGTCGACAGCATCGGCGGACTCGCCGCCGATGACCATGCGAGTCGTGGTTGGCGCTTCGGGCTCCGCGGGCGGAGCCGTGGATTCGGTGGTCATCGGGTCGACCTCAGTGCATGCCGAACGGGCGGGGATGGGGGTCGATGATACGCCGGGTCCGGGCCTAGGCCGACGGCGGCCGCTGGTCCTCCGGCAGGTCATCCCAGGTGGTTCCGGCGTCCCGCAGACCCTCGACGGCGACCGCCGCTGCTCCGATGATCCCGGCGTCGTTCCGGAGCTCAGCGGGCACGACCGGGGTGCGCAGGGTCAGGCGCGGGATGAACTTGTCGGCGTTCTTGCTGACGCCGCCGCCGAGGATGAACAGCGTCGGCCACATGAGGTCCTCGATGCGCTGCAGGTGCTCGTCGAGGTCCTGCGCCCAGGCCTTCCACGACAGCCCGCGGCGAGTCCGCGCTGCGGAAGCCGAGCGGCGCTCGGCTGGTCGCCCGCGGATCTCCATCTGCCCGAACTCGGTGTTCGGGACGAGCTTCCCATCGACGAACACGCCCGACCCGACCCCGGTGCCGAGCGTCAGAAAGATGACCGTGCCGGCCTTACCGGCACCGACGCCGAAACGCATCTCGGCGATGCCGGCCGCATCGGCGTCGTTCACGATCTCGACCCGCCGCTTCAAGGCTTTCGACAGCCGCTCGGCGATCGGGTAGTCGACCCAGGCCGGATCGATGTTCGCGGCGGTCATGAGGCGACCATCGATCGCCACACCGGGCAGGCCGACGCCGATGGGCACGTCATCGCCGACCCCGGCTGCCTTCACGAGTCGACGCACGATCCGCCCGATCGATGCGCCGACCTTGTCCGGGGTGGATGGGTTCGGTGTCGGGACCCGGATCCGCTCGGAGCGCATCTCGCCAGTCGTGATGTCGACGACCGCGGCCTTGATGCCACTCCCGCCGACGTCGACGCCGATGGCCAGCGACGCGGCGAGTGCCGCGGCCTGCACGGCGGCCCGCGTCGGCCGGCTCCGGTGCAGGGCTCGCCCGCTCGGGCGCCTCGTCGGTCATGCCTGCCTCAGAAGTAGTTGACGGTGATGCCGCCGTCGACGACGAGCGACGCCCCGTTGGTCCAGCGCGACTCGTCGGAGGCCAGGTAGACCGCCATGCTCACGATCTCCTCGGGCTTGCCGAAGCGGCCCGTCGGGTTGCGCGCGAGGCGGATCCGCTTGGCCTCCTCGTCCTTGACCAGCCAGTCCATCAGGAGCGGCGTCTCCACCGGCCCGGGACAGATCGCGTTCGTCCGGATGCCCTTGGGGCCGAACTGGACGGCCAGGCTTCGCGTCAGGCTCAGCACCGCCCCCTTCGAGGCGGTGTAGGCATCCTGCGGCACGGAACAGCCGACGAGCGCGACGAAGCTCGCGATGTTGATGATCGACCCGCCGCCCGCCGCCTCCATGGCCGGGATGGCGTACTTGCAGCCGAGGAAGACACCCCGGACGTTGACGGCCATCACCTGGTCCCACACGTCGACGTCGGTGTCGGTAACCGAGTGGTCGGCCTCGGGCATGACGCCAGCGTTGTTGTACAGGACATCGACGCGGCCATAGGTCAAGACGGCGTGGTCGATCATCGCCTTGGCGTCGGTCTCCTTGGATACGTCGGCGCGGACGAAGGTGGCTTGCCCGCCGGCGGCCGTGATCTGATCGACCGTCTCTCGACCGGCCTCCTCGCCGTACTCGGCCACCACCACCCTGGCGCCTTGTTCCGCGAACATCCGGGCCGCGACCCGGCCCATGCCGCCACCCCCGCCGGTGATGATCGAGACCTTGTCCGCGAGTCGCATCCTGGCTGGTCCTCCCTCTCGCGCGCATCGTACCCGCGGCCCCGAGCCGCTGGAGTAGGCTCCGCGCATGGCCACCCCGGCGGAGATGATGGCGGCCGTCGCCGCCGGCGATACGGAACGCGTCAAGACGCTCATCGCCGAGGATCCGTCGCTGGCGATGGCCCGTGGCGATGACGGCGTCTCGGCCGTGTTGCTCGCGCGCTACCGCTTCGACCGCCCGACGATGGACGCCCTCCTCGCGGCCGACCCCGATCTCGACCTATTCGAGGCATCCGCCCTGGGCCGGATCGATCGCGTCCGCGTCGCGATCGACGACGATGCGGCGTCGGTCCGTCGGCTGTCGCCGGACGGGTTCACGGCCCTCCACCTGGCCGCGTTCTTCGGCAAGCCCGAGGTGGCGCGGATGCTGCTCGATGCCGGCGCATCGGTCGACACATACACGACCAACGACTTCGCCAACCAGCCGCTGCATGCGGCGGCGGCGGGCCGCCACCTCGAGGTCTGCCGCGTGCTCGTCGCGGCTGGCGCCGATGTGAACGCCACCCAGCACGGCGGTTACACCCCGCTCCACGAAGCCGCCCAGCACGGCGATGTCGAGATGGTCGAGCTGTTCCTGTCGGCCGGTGCCGATCCGTCGCTCCGCGTCGCCGAAGGCACCCCTGCCGATCTCGCCGAGGCGGCAGGGCATCCCGATGTGGCCCGCCGGCTTCGGGAGGTCGCGGCCACACGTGTAGGACCGTCGGCGCCGGCCGGATAGGACGTTCGTCCTACTCGTCTTGGGCGCGCTGCGCCCCGAACATGAGGACCGTCAGGGGGAAGAGCGAGAAGGGGGATCCGTCCGGTCCCGCCTCAGCCGCCGGCGCGCTCCGCCAGCAGCGCGGCGCTGACCGCTCTGAACTCGGTCTCGACCGCCTCGATCCGTGTGGCCATGTCCGGAACGTCCCCAGCCCTGGCATCCACCTCCAGCGTCCGGCAGAGGTCGCCGAGGACCGTCGCCCCGACGTTCGCGGCGTTCGACTTCAGCGAATGCGCCGGCCGGACGACTGCGGCGATATCGCCCGCAGCGCCGGCAGCCTGTAACGCCTCGATCTGCGTCTTCGCATCCCCGATGAACGTGTCGATGAGCTCGTCGACGAACCGCTGATCGCCCCCGGTGATCTCCAGCAGGCGGGTCATCGCCGCCTGATCGAGTGTCATCGCGAGACGCCTTCGACGGCCTGACCTTGCCCGTCGGCCCCGGCCCCGAGGCCGCTCACGAGATATGTCGGCACCGCCCGACTGAAGCCCTTCAGTGCCCGGTCGCCGCCCGACTCGGCGACGATATCCGCGTCCGCCTCGGCCTCGGCGAAGGTCCGCGCCGCGACGAGGATCTCGCCAGCGGCGGCCTCGCCGCTCAGTCGCGACGCGAGGATGATCGCTTGGCCGATCGCCCCATAGTCGTAGCGCCCCTCGAAGCCGATCCGGCCGAGCGTCGCATATCCGGTCGCGATGCCGATGCCCAGCTCGAGGACGTGGCCGCGCCGACGCCAATCGGCCGAGAGCGACGCGAATTGGTCCCGCATCGCCACGGCGAGGCCGATCGCGCGCGCCGCGTGATCCGGCTGGAGCACCGGATCGTTGAAGAACGTCATGAAGCCATCGCCGGCGAAGTGCTCGAGCGTCCCCTCGTGCTCGACGATCAGGGCGCCCATCGTGGCGTGATACGCCCGGAGGAAGCCGAGGACCTCCTCGGGTTCGGCGGTCTCGGAGAAGGCTGTGAAATTGCGCAGGTCGCAGAACATCGCGGTGATCTCGCGACGGTGGCCGGCGAGCATGGCCTCGCCATCGGCGCTCGATACGAGCGCCGCGACCTGGGGCGACAGGAACCGGGCGAGCTGTGAGCGCTGCCGGTCGATGGTCGCCAGCAGGTCGCGTTCGTTGTCACGTAATCGCTTCTGAGCCAGCGAGGCCTCGATCCGCGCCCGGAGGATCTCGGGGTCGACCGTCTTGGGCAGATAGTCGGCGGCGCCCGCCTGGATGCAGCGGACGACGCTGTCGAGCTCGTCGACGCTGGAGACGACGATCACCGGCAGCTCGCGGAGCGCCTCGTCCGCCTTCATCGCGGCGAGCGTCTCGTGGCCGTTCATCTCCGGCATCTCGATATCCAGTAGCACGAGGTCGATCGGCTCGGCGTCGACGTCACGCAGCAAGCCCAGCGCCTGACGGCCGTTCTGGGCCTCGATCGCTTCATGCCCGATGTCCGCAAGCAACCTGACGAGCAGGCGCCTGTTGAACGGCGTGTCGTCGACGACCAGGATCCGCGAGCCGGTCACAGGACGGCCTCGCTGGCCGATCGGGCGGCGATCAGCGTCGCCTGCAACGCTTCCGGCGCGATGGGCTTCGAGATGTAGTCATCCATTCCGGCCTCCAGGCAGGCTTCGCGATCCCCGTCCATCGCGTTCGCAGTCATCGCGACGATCCTCGGCGTGTCCCCGGGCCATCGCCGTCGGATCCGACGAGTGGCTTCCAGCCCGTCCAGCTCGGGCATCTGGATGTCCATGAGGATGACGTCGTACGTGCTGCCCTCGACCGCCGCGACCGCCTCCTCGCCGTTCACGGCGACATCCGCCCGGTAGCCCATCCGGTGGAGCAGACGCAGAGCCAGCTTCTGGTTCACCGCGTTGTCCTCAGCAAGCAGGATCCGCAGCGGGTGGCGCGCACCGAGGCCGTGGTCGATGCCGGCGCCGGTCGGCCGCACGGGCACCGCGGCTGTCTGGCCGGCCAAGACCGTGGCGATGGCGTCATAGAGGGCCGACGGCTTGGCCGGCTTCACGAGGAACGCCGCGATGGCGTCGGTCGCCTGCTCGTGGACCCCGATGGACGAAAGCACGAGGACGGCCGTCGCGGCGCCAGCCTCCGACGCACGAAGCGCGGTCGCCAGCGCGATCCCATCGAGCTCGGGCATGTGCAGGTCGACGATCGCGACATCGAATCGTTCGCCTGCCGCCACCCAACGGAGCGCCTCTCGCGGCGAGCCGCTCTCGCGGGCCGGCATACCCCAGCGTTCGACAAGCGTCACGAGGATCCGGCGGTTCGTCGCGTTGTCGTCGACCACGAGCACCCGGCGTCCGGTCAGGTCCACGAGATGGACCGGTGTTGGGGCTAGGGCGCCGGTGGTGGCTGCCGCCCGGATGGAGAGCACGAACCGGCTGCCACGGCCCGCCACTCCATCGCTCTCCGCGACCAGCGAGCCATCCATCAGCTCGGCCAACCGGCGGCTGATCGCCAGGCCGAGACCGGTGCCGCCGTAGCGCCGCGAGATGGACGCGTCGGCCTGGCTGAACGACTGGAAGAGCCGGTCCATCCGGTCGGCGGGGATGCCGATGCCGGTGTCGCGGACCGCGATCACGATGGTCCAACGGTCGTTCGCGCCATCTGCGCCGTCCTGGCGGTCGCCGGAGGGCTGGCCGCCCGCGGTGAGCTCCACCTCGCCCCGTTCGGTGAACTTGACAGCGTTCGACAGCAGGTTGATCACGATCTGGCGGAGGCGGCCCTGGTCGCCGACGATCGTCCGCGGGAGCGCCTCATCGATCGTGTACACGAGCTCGAGGTGTTTCGCCGCGGCCGCCGGGGCGAGGACGTCGACGGCACCCTCGATGCAGCCACGCAGGTCGAATGGCGCCTCGTCGAGATCGACGCGGCCGGCCTCGATCTTCGAGAAATCGAGGACGTCGTTGATGATCGTGAGGAGCGCGTCGCCAGACGTCCGGATCGTCTCCGCGTAGTCGCGCTGCTCCTCGTCCAGCGTCGTGTCGAGCATGAGCCCGCTCATCCCGATGATCGCGTTCATCGGCGTCCGGATCTCGTGGCTCATCGCGGCGAGGAACGTGCTCTTGGCACGGTCGGCGTCCTGGGCGGCGTCGCGCGCCTCCTGCGCCTCGCGGTAGAGCCGCGCGTTGTCGATCGCGATCGCCGCCTGCTGTGACAGACCGATCAGGAGGTTCAGATCGCTCTCGGTGTACAACTCGCTGGGGATGGGCCGCCAGACCGCCATCCCGCCGATTACCTCGTCGTGTGACATCAACGGGGCAACCATGAGCCGATCCATCGTGTCGGGGTCCGTCCCGGGTAGAACCCGAACCCGCGGATCTGTCTTGACGTCGTTGACGAACTCTGCTTTGCGCGCCTCGAGGACGCTCCCGATGACGCCCTGACCGAACGTGAGCGTGTCGGCCTTGAGCTCCGCTTCGATCGGTCCTCGTCCGACGATCGCCCGGAACGTACGCCCGTCCGGTTGTATGAGATACACCGCGCTCGACTCGGCGGCAAGCAGGTTGATCGCATGCTCGGCGATCTGCTCGAGAACCCCGGTAGTATCCAGCGTCGCGGAGATCTCCCGCGCCACGTCGGCGAGGGCGGCCATCTCGTCGGCCCGGCGATGAGTCTCTCGATACAGGCGGGCGTTCTGGATCGCGACACCGACGTTGGCGGCGATGGTGGAGAGGAGACGCACGTCGGCCTCGCCGAATCGACCCTCGTCGCGCGTGCTCTGCACGCTGATCACGCCGATGGCCTCATCGCCGACGACGATCGGCACCCCCAGCCACGACAAGGCCGGGGTGCCGACCGCGGGCACGGCGACCTCGCTGAACTGCGCACGCTGATTGAGCAGCATCGGCTCCCGCGTCGTGAGGATGCGCCACGACAGGCCCCTGCCGCGCTCGAGCGGAACCTGCGGCTCTCGAGCCCCGTGTTCGATGTGGTAGGGGAACCGGATGACGTCGTCGGCGCGGTCGTGCAGCGCCACGAAGGCGATGTCTGCCGCGAACGTCGTCCGGATCTGCTCCCCGACGAGTTCGATCAGTGCGGAGAGGTCGAGTTGGGCAGAGATGGCCTGCCCGACCCGATTGACCGTATCGAGCTCGGCGACGCGACGGCGGGTCTCGTCGATGAGTCGGGCGTTCTCAAGGGCGACGCTGAGACTCGCGGCGAGCGTCGACAATAGCCGGACGTCGGCGTCGCTGAACGCCTGCTCCCGGTCCAGGTTCTGGAGCGAGATAACACCGCGGGCTTCGTCGCCGACGACGAGCGGCGCGTAGACGACCGACAGCGCTGGCTCCCCAGAGAGGACCGGTGATGCCTGACCCATCTCGGTCACGCGTTCGCTCGCCCGCTCGTTGAGGACTAGGGGCTGACGGGTCTCGAGGACGTGTTTTCGAGGCCCCTGGATCGCCATCGGATCGTCCGGATAGCGAACGCCCCGCTCGATCGTGTACGGGAAGTGGATCTCTCCGGACTGCGGATCGACGATCCCGATGTCGACGACCTGGGCGTCGAAGATCTGCTGGATCTTGGCGCCGACGACCTCGTACATCGCCTGCATGTCCAGCCGCTCGGCGAGGCCGTGCTGGACCTCATTGATGATCGCCAGCTCGGCGGCCCGTTCGTCAGCCTCGGTGAGGAGCCGTTTCGTCTCGTCGAAGAGGCGGGCGTTCTCGAGCGCCACGCCCATGCTCGCGGCGATCGTCGACAGCAAAGAGATATCTCGGTCGCCGTAGGCATCGCGGGCCATCGACTCCACGACGAGCACGCCGACTGCCGTCTCTCCGGCCAGGATCGGCACCCCCAGCCACGACTCGGACAGGGGGCCCTCGTGAACGATGTCGTGCTGTTCCTGCTCGGCGAGCGTGCCGAACCGCACGGGCGCCCGACGCGCGATGACCATCGAGGTCAAGCCCCGCCCCAGCGGCATCGGCGCTGCGCCGATCTCCGGGACACCCTCGTTGATCGCGTATGGGAAGGTGAAGTGTCTCGTCGTCGGGTCGAGGATCGCGATGTAGATCGAGCTGGCCGAGAACAGCGACCGGATACGCTCGCCCACGACCTGGACGATCGCGTCGAACTCGAGCTGGCTGGCGAGCGCGGTGCCGATCTCGTTGATGACCGCCAGCTCGGCCGCCCGTTCGTCGGTCTCGCTGAGGAGACGTTTGGTCTCGCCGAAGAGGCGGGCGTTCTCGAGGGCTACGCCCATGCTCGCGGCGATCGTCACGAGCAAGCGCTCGTCGGAGGAGGAGAAGACGTTCTGCTCCGTGCTTTCGAGGTCGATGAGCCCAATCACGCGCTCCCCACTGAGGATCGGGACCCCGAGCCACGACTCGCTGACCGTCACGCCGATTAGCACCGCGCCCAGGCGATCAAGTTCAGCGCTGGTGCCGGCGCGCAGCGGCTGGCGGGTCGAGATGACGATCGACGTCAGACCCGAGCCAAGCTCCAAGGGTCCGGAATGGATCCGCTGCCCATCGTCGAGCTCATACGGCCACGAGATCGTCCGGCTCGACTCGTCCAGCAGGCCGATCGCCACCGATGGTGCCTGGAAGATCGAGCGCACGCGCTCCCCGACCACCTCGCAGATCTCGTCGAAATCGAGCTGCTTCGCGAGGGCCGTGCCGATCTCGTTGATGACCGTCAGTTCGGCGTTGCGCTCCCGGGTCTCCTCGATCGCGCGGGCGCGACCCAGCGCCGAACCGATGTGATTCGCGACGAAGGTGAGGAGCTCGAGGTCGTCCTGGTCGTAGAGGTGCGCGTCCGTGTAGCTCTGGACGACCAGCAGGCCGAGCATCCGGCCCTCGGAGCGCAGTGGTACGAGGATCGCGCTGGCCGCAGGGACGCCGACCAGCTCGAACTCCCCCGTGGCGATCAGGTCGTCGAGCCGGGATCGGTCGACAAGCAGCGGCTCGGCGTGGCGGAGCGCGTAGGCCGTCGCGCCGCGCGCTTCACCGACGCCATAGGGATCCCAGGCCCGGGGGTCAGGGAGGTCGGTGTCGACCGTGTCCACGTAGTACGGGAAGTTGATCCGCTGCCGCTCCGCGTCATAGAGGGCGATGAAGAAGTTCTCCGCATACATCAGCTCGCGGACGATGGCGTGCATCTCCGCGTAGAACTCGTCGAGGTCGTGGGCCGCGCTGGCCGCCGAAGCGATGCGGTAAAGCGCGTTCTGGACCCGCGCCGCTCGCGCGGGATCGGCGGCCGCGGGTGGGGCGGCGACGCGCTCGGTTCGTGTCACGGTGTGGGCTGGGTCAGCCTCGTTCGAGGTACCGCTCGCGGTCCCATGGGTGGACGATCGAGTCGTAGGTCTCCTGCTCGACGCGCGCGGCATTCAGATAGTGTGCGACGACATCGTCCCCGAAGATCTCCCGAGCCGCATCGGATCGCTCGAGCTCCGAGATGGCCCCATACAGGGCACGCGGCATGCGCGGGTGCCCTGTCGCGAGGTAGCCGTTGCCCTTGAACTCGTTTTCGAGCTTGAGACCGTGACGGATGCCGTACAGCCCGGCACCGACCATCGCGGCGTACGTCAGGTAGGCGTTCATGTCGCCGCCGGGGAACCGGTTCTCGACGTGAAGCGACGGCCCGTGGCCGACGAGCCGGAAGCCGGTCGTCCGGTTGTCGCGGCCCCAGACGACGTTCACCGGCGCCCAAGACAAGGACGCGTATCGCTTGTACGAGTTGATGAACGGCGCCACGAACACGGCGAGCTCGCGGGATAGCGCCATCATCCCGGCCATGAACTGCTGGCCGGTCTTCGACAGGCCGTACGGCCCGGCCTTCTCGCGACCCGTCGCGTGCATGAGCGGCACTCCCCTGTCCTGGTCCCAGACGCTCATGTGCAGGTGGCCCGATGAGCCGGTCCAGCGATGGTCGGGCTTGGCCATGAAGGTGATCCCCCAACCGTTGAGGTAGGCGATCTCCTTCGCACCGTGCTTGAAGACGACGCTCCGGTCGGCTGACTCGAGGACGTGGTCGTAGCGGATGTTGACCTCGTGTTGGCCGTTCGCTGCCTCGCCCTTGCTGAACTCGATCGGCACATTGGCGGCGCTCATCTGGGTCCGCAGGAGGTGGTGGAGTGGCTCCGCCTTGGTCGCCTGGAGGAGGTGGTAGTCCTCGTTGTAGTAGCCGAACGTCTTCGGGATCGGCCAGCCCGTTTCGGCCAGCGACTCCCAGGAGTCCTTCAGGACGTAGAATTCGAATTCGGAGCCGGCCTTGACGTCGAAGCCGGCCTTCGCCGCCTGCTCGACCTGGCGCTTGAGGATGGTGCGGGGCGAAACCGGGATCTCCTTGCCCGTCTCCTCGTCGATGGTGTCCGCGAGGACCATGGCCGTGCCGGGCAACCACGGCAGCAACCGCAGCTGGTCCCAGATCGGCTCGGCGATCCAGTCGCCGTAACCGGTCTCCCAGTTCATGAGCCGGTACCCCTCGGGCGTGTTCATCTCCATGTCAGTCCCGAGGAGGTACGTGCAGAAGTGCGCCCCGTGCGCGATGACGCCGTCGAGGAACGCCTGGCCGTGGACGCGTTTGCCCATCAGCCGGCCCTGCATGTCGGTGAAGGCGACGACGATCGTGTCGACCGTGCCATCGCGGACCAGGCCCTCGAGTTCGGTCAGGCGCGGGTGTTTGGTCGGGTGCCCGGTGTCCTGGCCGTGGTCGCTCATCGCTCTCCTCCGCGCGAACGGGTGACGGTGCCCTCCGCCGGCGCATCGTACGTCGGCCCGGGTAGCAGATATCTGCCTACTTGGCCGTCATCCCACCATCTGCGACCAGGACCGAGCCGGTGACGAACGAGGACTCGTCGGATGCGAGGAAGAGGGCGGCATTCGCGATCTCGCGAGGCTCGCCGGGGCGACCGATCGGCTGGAACGAGTCGATCTCAGCGTAGACCTTGTCGAGGCCGCCCAGCATCTCGGCATGGGCGTAGTTGACGGGGGTATCGACCCAGCCTGGAGCGATGGCATTGCAGCGGATGCCCTGCTTCGCATAGTCGAGCGCGATGCCCTTCGAGAGCATGATGATCGCCCCCTTCGAGGTCGCATAGATGGCGAGGTATGGCTCGGCCACGAGTCCATTCACGGAGCTCGTGTTGATCAGGCTGCCACCGCCACCGCGGAGCATGTGGGGGATCGCGTACCGACAGCCGTAGATCGGGCCCCGGATGTTGACCGCGATGGTCCGGTCGACCACCTCGTCGGTGGCCTCATGGAAGACGCCGGGAAGGTTGACGCCCGCGTTGTTGAACACGGCGTGCAGACCGCCCCACCGTTCAACGGTCGCCTCGGTGTATGCCTTGACCGCGGTCGCGTCGGATACGTCCGCTGTCACAGCCCAGGCCGACTCGCCGATCTCGGAGGCGGTGGCCTCGACGGTGTCGCGCGTCACGTCGACACAGGTGACGCGGGCGCCCTCCTCGGCGAACCGGATCGCCGTGGCCCGCCCGATGCCAGATCCCGCGCCGGTGACGATCGTGACCTTACCCGCCAATCGATCGCCCATGCCACGCTCCAGACGTCTCGTGCGATACCCAGTCCGGGACGCATCTTGACACTCCCGACCTCGGTCGTATCGTTCCCGCCGGAGGGAGGCCGCGCGGACCGTCGGGACCCGCACCGCAGCGAGGAATCCCTCGGTCGCCCACAGTCCTCGTCTCCATGTCCCAGCGTTCCTGATGTGGTCGAACGCAGGCGAGGAGGGCACGGTGGCAACGAGCGACACCGATCGGTTACACGAGCTGGGCTACGCACAAGAGCTCCGGAGAGGGATGAGGACCTTCTCCAATTTCGCGGTCTCGTTCACGATCATCTCGATCCTGTCGGGCTGCCTCACGCTGTTCTATTTCGCCATGAATACGGGTGGCCCGGCGGTGATGACGATCGGCTGGCTGATCGTCGGCTTCTTCGTGACCCTCGTGGCGCTGGGTATGGCCGAGGTGGCGTCGAGTTATCCCACCGCGGGTGGGCTCTACTACTGGGCGGCGAAGCTCGCTCCCGAGTCAGGCGGCAATCCGGCGGCATGGAGCTGGTTCGTCGGTTGGTTTAACTTCGTGGGTCAGGTCGCGGTCACGGCCGGCATCGACTTCGGCCTCGCGTTCTTCATCAACGCGTTCCTGAACATCGTCTTTGGCGTCTCGACCGCGCCGATCGTGACGATCGTGATCCTCGCGATCGTGCTATTCATCCACGGACTCTTGAACACGTTCGGCATTCGGCTCGTGAAGCTCCTCAACGATGTCTCGGTCTGGTGGCACGTCGTCGGCGTGACCGCGATCGTGCTCGTCACTGTGGTGCTCAACCAGCACAGCCGAACCGACATCGGGACGGTCTTCTCGACGTTCGTCAACAACACCGGGAGCGGCGGAGACAACCCGGAGTGGCCGGGTGTGATCTTGTTCGGGATCCCTCTCTATGTGATCCTCATCGGGTTCCTCAACGCCCAATACACGCTCACCGGCTATGACGCGTCGGCGCACATGTCGGAGGAGACCCACGACGCCCATACCTCGGCGCCGCGTGGGATCGTGTTCTCGGTCGTGGTGTCGGTGATCATGGGCTTCATCCTCCTGACGGCGATGAACATCGGGATCACCCCGGACAAGGCTTTTTCGGGAGCAGATGGGACGCCGAACGCGGCTGCGGGCTACCAGCACGCGCTGGACTCGGCAGCGACGCTGTCGAATGCCGGTCCGCCGATCACGATCTGGATCGACGCGGTCGGTCAGACCGGCGGTCTGATCGTCCTGCTCCTGGTCATCGGCGCGCAGTTCTACTGTGGCATGTCGTCGGTGACGGCGAATTCGCGGATGATCTATGCGTTCTCGCGTGACGGCGCGGTGCCCTTCTCGGGCTTCTGGCACAGGATCAACCCGCGGACTCGCACACCAACGAACTCGATCTGGCTGGCGGCGGTCGGCGCGTTCGTCCTCGCCCTGCCTTACCTCTACAGCACGGTGGCGTACGCGGCGGTCACGTCCATCGCGGTCATCGGCCTATATGTGGCCTACGTGGCGCCCGTGTTCCTTCGTGTCCGGGCCGGCGCGAGATTCGAGGAAGGTCCGTGGACGCTCGGCCGGTGGAGCCGTCCGATCGGGATCACGGCGACTATCTGGGTGATCTTCATCGCGATCCTGTTCATGCTCCCGCAAGCGCAGCCGGTCAACATCAACACGTTCAACTACACGCCGATCGTGTTCCTGATTGTCCTCGGCGGCGCTTCGCTCTGGTGGTTCATCTCGGCCAAGAACTGGTTCCACGGCCCTAAGGTCCAGGGAACGGAGGAAGAGCTGGCGGCGATCGAACGCGATCTCGAGCTAAGCGCCTGATCTCCCCTGGTTCGTGACGCTCGAACGCCCGGCCATCGGCCGGGCGTTCCTTCGTTCGGCGTCCTGCCGCGTAGTCCTAGAAAAGCATGGTCGTCCCGGTCGGGAACACGAATTCGAACGCCGACGGCGGGAGTGGTGCATCCGGTTCGAGCACGGTCACCGTCGCATCGCGCGTCACCGCGCCGCCGATCGTTTCCACGAGCCGGACGATGACGCCGGTGTCGCGATCGACCCAGATCTCCATCGAGTGGTCGGGCCGGTCGCCCGGCAGCTCCACTGTCCGGGGATGGTCGCTCCGCAGGCGGATGGTCGCGCGACCGTTGGCCGGGGTGCTCGGGAGGATCTGGCAGCGGCCGGTCGCCAGCACGTTCTGGCAGAAGCCCGCCGGGTGGACGAACGTGTCCGGGAGCGTCTCCATGGGCAGCCCGGTGACCGGCTCGTAGATCCGCGACATCCCCGGGAAGTCGGGGTCGTCGAGCCCGCGCGGTCGGTTGCGGATCGGCCGCTGCGTGCCGAGCTTGTGCTGGGCGACATAGGTCCGCACGATCTCGCCGTCCGAGATCCAGATCTCGTACGCCCCGCCGACCTCCTCGCCGGGCCGGCTGGTCGTCACCTTCGCGTGCCCGGGGTGGCGGAGCATGACGTCGACCTGGGTCGCGTCGTCGCCACGCGTCGAGACGAGGCGCTCCAGGATCCGCATGCGGAGCGTCGCGAAACGCAGCTCCGCGTCGCGCATGAAGTCGAACAGCTGCTGGACCGTGGGCTCGCCCGGGCCGAGTGCCGCGACGGCCGGGAAGCGGCGGCCCTCGGCGACGACAGCGACGGCGGCGCGGTCCCAGAGGCGGGTGTCGGTCATCGGGTGGATTGTAGCCGCGGGGTCTGCGTGCGCGGGCTCTTGACAGGACCCAGTATTACGTGGCACGATATATCACGAGACGACCTATCACACGCGGGGATCTAGGCATGAAGGACCAGGAGTTCGATCTCGGGCGGTTCGCCGAACCATCGCTCTACATCCTCGTGTCGTTGAGCGAAGGCCCGAAGCACGGATACGCGATCATGACCGACGTCGAGGCGATCAGCGGATCGCCGATGGGTCCGGGCACCCTGTATGGCGCGCTGGCGAGGCTCGAGCGGCGCGGGCTGATCGAGCCCTTGGAGGCGGTCGACCGCCGCCGACCGTATCGGCTCACCGGTCTCGGCGAGGCAACGGTCCGCGGCCAGCTCGAGCGACTGCGGGAGCTGTCCCGTACGGGTCTGGCGCGCCTTCGGGAGATGTCATGAGCGCCCTCCTCCGCCTGTATCCCCGGTCCTGGCGCGAGCGCTACGAGCGGGAGTTCCTCGGCCTGCTCGAGGCCAGGCCCCCTTCGCTGGGCGATCGTGTGGATATCGTGCGCGGCGCGGTCGATGCCCGGCTGAACCTCGGGGCGCCCCACGAAACGGATCGGTCCAGCCGGGTCACCGCAGCTGCCGCGATCGCGGGCGGATCCCTGTGGGTGGCCTGGCTTCTCGTGGGGATCCGTAACTTCGACGCGCTCGAAACCGACCCGCTCCAGACCGCCGGACGTTTCCTAAGCCTGGTCGCCGGCCTCACGCTGGCCGCCGGCCACGTCTCGCTCGGCCTCGCCAGCATGGGTCGGATGCGGCTGTGGGGCGCCGTTGCGGCATCGATCGCCACCATCGGGTTCGTGATCACTGCCTTCGGTGCCGGTAGCGCTGCGCCGATCGCCCTTGGCGGTTCGGCCGCCCTGGCTGCGGCCGTCGGCGGCCGCACTCTGCACACCTTGGTCGCCGCCCTGTGGCTGGCTGCCATCGTCGGTGTCTTCGGCGCCTTCGCCGGCCTCGCCGCGACCCAGTGGGAAGATCCGTCGGTGATGCTCCAGGCAGTCCCGTACGGGATCGTCTGGATCCTCATCGGCGGCACGATCGCCGTGCGTGGATTGCCGCGGGCAGCGGTCGAGGGTCCCAACGCGGGATCGGGCGGATGAGATGTCGAACTCGGCCCCTCCGTCGGAGCCGCGCGACCGTCTGACCACAGGGATCCGTCCCATCCCGTCGGCGGCGATCCGGGCGAATCGGGCGATGGTCGCTGAGGGCTTCTCGCGCCGAACCTTGCTCCGGCGCGGCCTCGGCACCGTCCTCGGGTTGTGGGTGGTCGAGGTGCTGGCCGGGACGGTCGCATACGCGTGGACGGCCTTGGGCGGCGGCGCATCCGGGATCGTCCGCATCGGCACGTTCCACGAGTTCCTCACGCTCGGCGGATCGCTCCCGGCTGGTGAGGGTTTCCCGGTCTATGTCGCCGAGGCGCGGTCGTTCGTCGTGCTGGTCGATCCGGAGCGAGGCGGGTGGTTCGCGGGCGAGGACGAGACCGGCGACGGTCGCGCCCTGAACGTCCGGGCTTTGTATCAGCGCTGTCCTCATCTCGGCTGCAAGCCCAACCCGTGCCTGGAGGACTTCTGGATCCACTGTCCCTGCCATCAGTCGCGCTACGACCGCCTCGGGACCAAGATCGACGGCGTGCGCTACGGCCCCGCGCCCCGGAGCATGGATCGGTTCGCCATCCTGGTGGACGGCGACGGCGTACTGTTCGTCGACAACCGGAAGATCACGCTCGGGCCGCTGCCCGTCGCCCTCGGGATGCCCGGCGTGATCGCACCGCTTGTCGAGGACGGGTGCGCCTGACCGGACGATCCGAGGGGATACGGGGAAGCGGGTGGCTGCGGCTCTATCCGCGCGATTGGCGCGCCAGGTACGAGGCCGAGTTGCTCGACGCGCTCCAGGCGGGGCCGCTGGGCCGAGGCGTACGGATCGATCTGTTCCGTGGCGCGATCGACGCGCACGCTCACCCGCTGCTAGCGCCGGGTCCGCCGGTGGTGGCAGCGCTCGCCGCCGGTATCGCCTGGATCACGGCTGGGCTGGTCAGCGCCCTCCAACCGCTGATCCCGGACTGGCCGGGGTTCCTGCTCGAGACGCTGCCGCTCGGGGCGGTCGGCGCCATGGCGGCGTTGCGGGCGGTCATCCAAACGGGGCGACGGTCGGGACTGGATGCGCCTCGTGGGACCATGCCCGCGGTCGCGATCGCGGTATCGGGACATCTCCTCTGGATCGCGGCGCTCATCCTGGGCGCCCTCGGCGGTCCGTACGGCGCGATCACGGGAGCGGCCGGGGCCTTCGCGGCGGTGGGAACGATCGCCATCGGGCTGGTGCGGTCGCGAGCCGGTGATCATCCGGTAGCCGAGGGGCTGCTCATGGTCGGCGCCGCGATGCTGATCCCGTCGCCCGTGGCATGGGTGGTGGCGGGCGGTGCCTGGGTGGGCCTTGCTGTGGCGGGGCTCCGACCCGCGGTGCCGCTGCGTCCGGCCTGAAGGATCAGCCGCCGGCCGGTCCGCCTCCGAGGCCGGGTTCCGTCATCGAGGCCGGGTCGAGCAGCTTGTCGAGCTCGTCGGGCGTCATGCCGCGTTCGAGCGCAAGCTCACGGATCGTCCGGCCGCTCTTGAGCGCCTCCTTGGCGAGCTCGGCCGCCTCGTCGTAGCCGATCACCGGAGCGAGCGCCGTCGCGAGCATCAGGCCCTGCTCGACCAGGGCGGGTCCACGGTCGGTGGCGGCGAGACCCGTCACGACGCGGTCGGCGAGGTTCGCGGCCGCGGCCGCGAGGAGTTCGATCGATTCGAGCAACGCGACCGCGGTGATCGGCAGCATCACGTTGAGCTCAAGGAACGATCCCGTCTGCGCGAATGCGATCGTCGCATCGTTCCCGACGACCCTCGCCGTGACCATCGTCAGGCTCTCGATGATCACCGGGTTCACCTTGCCGGGCATGATCGACGAACCGGGCTGTGTCTCGGGCAGGGCCAGCTCGCCGATGCCCGCTCGTGGGCCCATTCCCATAAGACGGATGTCTGAGGCGATCTTCCACAGGCTCAGCGCCGTCGTCCGGATCGCGCCGTGGGCCGCGATCGGCACGTCGAGCGTGGCCTGGGCGTGGAAATGGTTGGGCGCCTCACGGACGGGGAGCGTCAGGAGCTCGGTCAGGCGAGCGCAGGTCCGCGCGGCGTATTCGGGGTGGGCGTTGATACCCGTCCCGACGGCCGTGCCCCCGAGTGGCACGGTGAGCAGCTCGTCGCGTGCGGCCTGGACGCGGCGGATCGCCTCTTCGACCTGTCCGGCGTAGCCCTCGAACTCCTGGCCGAGACGGATCGGCGTCGCGTCCTGCAGATGGGTCCGGCCGGTCTTGACGATCGGCCAGAACTCTTCCGCCTTCGCGGCGAGCGCCTCCTGCAGCCCGACCAGCGCGGGGATCAACGCCTCCTCGATCGCCAACGCGGCGCTCAGCTGAAGCGCGGTCGGGATGTCGTCATTGGAGCTCTGACAGCGGTTGACGTCGTCGTTCGGGTGGACGCGGCGCCCGTCGCTGAGCTGGTCGGTCGCGAGGTGCGCGACGACCTCGTTCATGTTGGTGTTGGTCGAGGTGCCCGAGCCGGTCTGGTAGATGTCGATCGGGAACTGGTCGTCGTGACCGCCGTCCGCGACGGCCGCGGCGGCCGTAGCGATGGCACTCGCGACGCCGGGGTCGATCAGCTCGAGCTCCGCATTCGTCTCCGCGGCGGCCAGCTTGATCAACGCGAGGGCACGGATGAAGCGGCGCGGGAAACGCTGGCCGGAGATCGGGAAGTTGAGGACCGCCCGATGGGTCGATGCGCCGTACAGGGCGTCGGCCGGGACGGCCATCTCGCCCATCGAGTCGCGTTCCACGCGCGTTGCCGGTTCCGGATCGGTCATGTGCCGATCGTAGCGTCCGGGCCGGCCGGCGGTCCGACGACGTACCGCTGGTGGGTCGTACGCCGTTCGAAACCGACTGCGGCATACAGTGCCTCGGCCGCCGTCTCGCTTCGGTCGGAGTACACCTGGACGACCCTGGCGCCGCGATGGAACAGGCGCTCGACGGCCGCCGTCACGACCGCCCGTGACAACCCGAGGCGCTGGTGATCGGGATGCGTGCCGACCGGTTCGAGCTCCCCCACCTGACCCTCGCCGTCGTACCACGCGAGCGCATAGGCCGCGAGCGACCCGTCTGGGGCTTCGACGACGAGGTCGTCCTCGAGTCGATAGTGCGGGACGGTGAGCAGCCGCTCGTATTTGGCCGCGTTCAGACGGGACATCGGGAACGCGGATCGATGGAGAGCGACCCGCGCGTCGAATTCCTCTGGGCCCCGGAGGCCGCGGATGCGATAACCGTCTGGCAGGGTCGGCTCGGTCGGTCCGGGGCCTCCGTCGTTCGCTCGCCAGTGCCACTGGGTCAGCCGCCGGCCCGCCGGTTCGAAGCCCCTGCTCCGAAGCACGTCGATCGAGGCGACATCGTCATCCCCGGCAAAGGCGGCGAGCTCGGTGCCGTCCGCCTCGGCGAGGGCCGCGTCCACGATCGCGGCGTAGACGTTGGCATCGGCCGACGGATCGCCAGTCCAAACGTGGCTCTCGAGCTCGGGCGGTTCGTGCCACGACCACGCCACGGGTCGTCCCTCGTCGAACCACAGTCGCAGGTGATCTCTGATCGGGTCCGGATGCGTCAGGGCGTACCACCACTCGATCGCGGCAGGTGTCCCGGCGACGTGGGGCGCGTCAGCCCGCCAGGCCGACGACATCAGCGCGACCGCGCTCGCCAGGTCCTCGAGATCCGCCACCGGACGCTGGCTCACCATCCGACCGAGGATAGCTGGGCTAGCATCCCACCCGATGCCGACCATCGAGGCGAACGGGCGGGCGACCGCGTACGAGGTCGACGGTGCGGGGCCACCGCTCGTCCTATTGCATGGGGCGACGGGCAGCGGCGGTGATCACTTCGCCGGACTGCGGCCGGTCCTTGCGAAGGCTTTCAAGTGCTACATGCCGGACGCCCGCGGTCACGGCGGCACGGCATGGGATGCCGGTGAGAGCTGGACGACCGCCGATCTGGTGGCCGATCTCGACACGTTCGTCGACGCGGTCGGCCTAGAGACGTTCCATCTTCTCGGCTACTCGCTCGGTGGCATGACCGCGCTCCATTACGCCGCGCGCCTTCCCGAGCGGCTCCGGACCCTCGTGGCGATCAGCATCTCCACGGAGCGTGAGCCGAGGCTGCCCGTCGGACGCGTCCTCATGGATCCCGACCGGATCGAGCGCGAGGACCCGGAATGGGCGGCACGCCTGACGAAACGGCACGACCCGGTCCACGGCCCGGGCGGCTGGCGGCGCCTCCTCGACGCGGTCGTCGAGGATATCGCGACCCAGCCGCTTCTGACCCCTCGTCAACTGCGGGCCATCGACGCACCGACCCTGGTGGTCGCCGGTGATCGCGACCCGTTCGTCCCGATCGCCCAGGCCGCCGAGCTGGCTCGCCAGGTCCGGGACGGCCGGTTGCTCGTTCTGCCCGACGTCGGCCACGACTCGCTGGTCGACCACCTGCCGTTGCTCGAGGCGGCCCTGACCGACTTCTACCGATCCACCGAGACGATCGCGCGCGAGCGCGCTCACGAGATCAGCACAACGGAGGTCCCGACATGACGACGCTCCTCGCCCTGTACCGTCGACCGGAGGGCGGCGACGAGGCCCTCGCCGAGTTCGAGCGCCGCTATGGGGCCGAGCATCTGCCCCTCGTCGCCCAGACACCGGGCCTGCGGTCGACCCAGGTCCGCCGCGTGGCCGAAGCCCTCGGCTCCGAGACGGACCTCGTGTTGGTCACGACGATGACCTTCGACGATCGAGCCGCCCTCGATGCGGGCCTGGCGTCCGACGCGATGCGCGCCGCGGGGCGCAACCTGCGGGAGATCGCCCCAGGCTTGGCCACACTCCTGGTCCTCGAGGACGCGGATGACCTCACGGCCTGAACGGCTGATGCCCTGATCCCGGCATATGCCTGCTTCCCGCGTCATGGATACTTTCCCGACGAGCCGCGAGGAGCCAGCGTGACCGACGCCATGCCGACCACCCGCTTCATCCGCGCCGATGCCGCCGTGACGGGGCATCAGGGCGTCGCGCTCGTCACCATCGACCGGCCCGAGGCGCTCAACGCCTTGAGCTTCGCGCTGCTTGCCGAGCTTGCCAATTCGCTCGAGGAGCTGGATCGTGACGGTCGCACCCGCGTCGCGATCCTGACCGGTGCCGGTGATCGCGCCTTCGCGGCGGGTGCCGACATCGTCGAGCTGGCGGATCAGACTCCCGATCGTCTTCGGGCCGAGGGCCGTTTCGGCGCGTGGGACCGGATCGGCGCGATCGGGATCCCGATGATCGCCGCGGTCCGTGGGTTCGCCCTGGGCGGTGGGTGCGAGCTCGCGATGAGCTGCGATCTGATCGTGGCCGGCGACGATGCGCGCTTCGGCCAGCCCGAGATCCGGATCGGCGTCATGCCCGGCGCCGGCGGGACGCAGCGGCTGACGCGAGCGATCGGCACGGCCCGGGCCATGGAGCTGGTATTGACCGGCCGGACGATGGACGCGGCGGAGGCGCTGGAGGCCGGCTTGGTCACGCGGGTGGTCCCGGCGACCACCGTCGTCGAATTCGGCGTTCGAGCTGGCAGACACGATCGCGTCGATGCCACCACTCGCCGTCCGTGCCGCCAAACGTTCCGTGCTGGCCGCGGCGGAGCTCCCGCTCAGCGCCGGCCTCCGCGCCGAGCGTGAGGCGTTCTTCGACCTGTTCGCGACCGAGGACCAGCGCGAGGGGATGCGCGCGTTCCAGGAGAAACGGCCGCCCAGTTGGACCGGCCGATGACGGGCGCCGGCATCACCGAGCCGACAGAACGAAGTTGACATGACCCGAGCCCGAATGACGAAGCTCATGCATCGAGGAAGGATGGCCGACGATGGAGCGTGACCCGTACGAGGGCGGCACGGACGTGGGGCGGGACGTCGTCCGCGACCTCTCCGACGAGCCACCAGCGGCATTCCGCGATGCGGCGCCCGACATCCTGTCCCCGATCGACGAAACGTCGCCGGTGAGCGGGCATGTCCCGCCGCCGGAGCCGTCCGGCTCGGCTGTCGACTCGCCCGAACACGACTGGAACCTGGCCAAAGCCTTGGTGCGCCCCGCCTTCCGGCCCGTCGGGACGAGCGGGCTCCCGATCGAGACCGTGGATCCCGAGACGCTCGCCCAGCATTCGATGCAAAGCCATTCGCAGCCGTTGCTCGACGAGGGCCCGGCCGGGATCCCGGTCGTATACACGATGGCCGCGAGCGGGTTCGACATCGTCGTGAACGGCGACCACCTGCTGTCTTGGGGCATCGATGCCGCCGAACTCCAGACCGCCGCCGTCGCCAACCTGCGAGCCTGGGCGTCGACCGCCCCCTGGACCGACGAGGTGGATGGGGATCGGCGACTGATCAGCTCCGACACCGGCGATGGCTTTGACGCGGCGCGGATCATCCTGCCCGAGACGATCGAGTACCTGGCCGGCCAGCTCGGCCCCCAGGGCCGGGTGTTGGTGGGTATCCCCGATCGTCATCTCCTCGCCGCCGCCCCGCTGCGTCCGGACGACGCCGGGTTCGCCGCATTATTCAGCGAGTTCGTGATCGAGCAGTCCGGTGGTGCCGACGAGCCGATCGATCGGCGGCTGTTCGAGATCGTCGACGGTCGACTGGTCGAATTCAGTTAGGGCCGGGGCGGCGGTGGCGAGGTGACGGACGGGCTACGGCTCGAGGTCGACGGCCCGGTCGCCACGCTGACCCTCGATCGGCCTGCGGCGCTCAACGCCTTGACGGTACCGGTCAAGGTTGCCCTGCGCGAGGCGCTCGAATCGCTCGCCGATGATCGCGCCGTGCGCGCGGTCATCCTCACGGGCGCCGGCCGTGCGTTCTGCGCCGGCCAGGACCTCGCCGAACGGGACGAACCCGATGCCGCGCCGCTCGAGGTCGAGGTGCGCGCGCGGTACAACCCGATCATCCGGGCGATCCGCTCGATGGGCCAGCCGGTGATCGCGGCCGTCAACGGGGTCGCCGCCGGGGCCGGTGCCTCGCTCGCGTTCGCCTGCGACCTGCGGATCGCCGCTGAGCAGGCCCGCTTCGTGTTGGCCTTCGGACGGATCGGTCTGGTGCCGGATAGCGGCGCGACATGGTTCCTGCCCCGGCTGGTCGGTCCGGCCAAGGCCGCAGAGCTGGCTCTCGTCGGCGACGCGGTCGATGCCGCCGAGGCGTTGCGGCTGGGGCTCGTGTCCCGCGTCGTCCCCGGCGATCAGCTCATGGCGGAGGCGCACGCCCTCGCGGACCGACTTGCCGAAGGCCCGCCGCTGGCCATAGCCCTCACCAAGGAGGCACTCGGCCGGTCGGCGACGATCGGCCTCGACGAGGCGCTCGAGGGCGAGGCCAAACTGCAGGGCATCGCGGGGGCCTCCGCCGACCATGCGGAGGGGCTCGCGGCTTTTCGCGAGAAGCGGCCACCACGGTTCACGGGCTCCTGACGACCTCCGTGAGGAGGCGTAGGCTGGCGTCATGACCGACCCGCTTGCGCTCGATCCGGTCCTTTCGCCCACCGAACGGTCGGGCAGTGGCGCGCCGGTTCGCGCACACGACGAGGACTACGACGCCTGGTTCGAGCGGTTCGAGCAGCACGTCATGAACGGCGGCAAGGTCGAGGCCGTCGACGCGATGCCCGACGAGTACCGGACGGCCGTCCTGCGGTTCGTCGAGATGCACGCCAACTCGGAGCTCATGGGTGTCCTGCCTGAGCGCGAGTGGCTCATGCGAGCCCCGACGCTGCGGCGAAAGCTGGCGCTCACCGCCAAGGTCCAGGACGAGGTCGGCCACGCCCAGCTGCTGTACCGCGTTGCTGAGGATCTCGGCAAGCCTCGCGAAGCGATGTTCGACGACCTGCTCGCGGGCAAGACGAAGTTCCACAACGTCTTCCATTACCCGACGGTCGGTTGGGCGGACGTCGGGATGATCGCCTGGCTGGTCGACGCCGCGGCGATCGTCGCGCAGCAGGCCCTGCGCGATTCGAGCTATGCCCCCTACGCCCGGACGATGCGCAAGATCTGCTGGGAGGAATCGGTCCACATCATGCATGGGCGCGACGTGGTCGTGACGATGGTCACCGGCACGCCTGCGCAGCGCGCCGCGATCCAGGATGCGCTCGACCGGTGGTGGGGGCCGCTGATGCAGATGCACGGGCCGCGCTCACCTCGCGAGAAGGACATGGACCTCCGCTGGCGGATCAAGGCGAAGTCGTCTGAAGAGCTCCGCCAGGAATTCCTGACGATCTACGTGCCGCGCATCCGCGAGCTCGGGTTGGTCATCCCCGACCCGGAGCTGCGGTTCGACGACGACGCCGGCGAATGGAAGTACACCGAGCCTGACTGGATCGAGCTGCGGACCGTCGTGACCAACCACGGACCGATGTCCGAGCAGCGCCTCGAATTCCGCCGGCTCGCGCGCGAGGAGACGCGCTGGGTGCTCGAGACGATCCTGGGCGTCCCTGCGGCCGCATGACCGACGGGGCGGGGCCGGCCGACCCTTCCCTCGAGCCGTGGGAGGTGTTTCGGCAGGAGAAAGAAGGCGACCCGATGCGCCACGGCGGCAGCGTGATGGCGCCCGATGCCGAGCTCGCTATCCACTACGCCCGCGAGATGTATGGCCGCCGCCAGGAGAGCGTCCGCCTTTGGGTCGTGCGACGCGCGGACATCCTCGACCTCGAGGACCCGGACCTCCTCCAGCCGCCGCTCGATCGGTCGTTCAAGAAACCCGGCGGCTATGTGATGCGCGAGAAGCTCGCCGCGGCGCGCGAGGCCGCGGGTCAGGAGAAACCCAAGGCTCGAGCGCGATGAACGTCGCGGCGCCGCCCACCGCCGGCCTCGACGAGCTGCTCCTGACCATCGCCGACGACGAGTTCGTGATCGGGTTCAGCGACTCCGAGTGGACGGGCATCGCCCCGATGCTCGAAGAGGACGTGGCGATGAGCTCCCTTTCGCAGGACGAGCTCGGGCACGCCGCGGCGCTGTACGGGTTGCTCGCCGAGATCACCGACCGCGACCCCGACACCATCGCCTACGACCGGGATCCTGGGGAGTACCGCCACGCACGGCTGCTCGACCACGGCCGGGGAGACTGGGCGATGACGATCGCCCGACGCTACCTCTACGAGACGGCCGACGCAGTCCGTCTCGAGGCCCTTGCCGACGGGTCGTGGCCGCCCCTCGCCGACCTGGTCGGCAAGCTCCGGCGCGAGGAGCGCTATCACCAGATGCATGTCGGCAGCTGGCTGGAGCGGCTCGGATCGGCAAGAGGCGAACCGCGCGACCGGTTGGTCGCCGCTCTCGAAACGCTCGGTCCCCACGCCGGGACGGTATTCACCCCGTTGGCTGCGGAAGCCACCCTCGTCGAGGGCGGAGTCCTGGCACGGTCGATGGCTGATCTCGAGCGCGACTGGCGCGCCAACATCTCAGATGCGTTTGGGCCGCTCGGATTGCCGATCCCGCCGTCGACCGCGGATCCGTCGCTCGGCCGCAGCGACCATGGCGAGCCCTTCCGCTGGCTGTGGAACGAGTTCACGACCGTCCGCCGCAGCGATCCGGGAGCGACCTGGTGATCGAGACCGGGCCGTCGGAAGCCGACGTCCGGGCCGTCCTCGCGACGGTGCCCGACCCGGAGATCCCGGTCCTGTCGGTCGTCGATCTCGGCATCATCCATCGCGTCGATGTCGGGCGGGAGAGGATCGACATCGCGATCCTCCCGACGTTCGTCGGCTGCCCGGCACTCGACGTGATCCGCTCGACGATCGGCGAGCGCGTGGCGGAGCGTTTCGATCGGCCCGTCCGGGTCGAGACGACGTTCGAAGTGCCTTGGACGTCGGACCGGATCTCGCCTACCGGTCTTGCCGCACTTCGGGGGGCCGGCATCGCGCCGCCCATCGAGCCGTCGGCGATGCGTTGCCCGTTCTGCGACAGCGCGGACGTCGTCATGGATTCCGCGTTCGGCCCGACTCAGTGTCGCTCCCTGTTCTACTGCCGGGGTTGCCGCCAGCCGTTCGAGGCGCTGAAGTCGGTGTGACCATCGCCGGCATCGTCGGTGCCGGGGTGATGGGCGCCGGCATCGGCCAGGTCGCGCTCGAGGCTGGCTGGGAGGTCGTCCTCAATGACGTCGATGGAGATGCGATCGAGCGCGCTGCAGAGCGAATCCGCGACGGGCTCGCCCGGCGCGCGGCCCGTCTCGACCTCGATGCCGATTCGATCGACGACTGGGTCGCCGGTCGGCTCGCCGGCCTACGCCACGCGCACCTCCTCGACGGGCTCGCGACGGAGGCGGCGCTCATCGTCGAGGCGGCGCTCGAGGACCTCGAGCTGAAGCGGACCGTCTTCCGGGCGCTCGATGCGGAGGCCGGGCCCGACGTCATCCTCGCCAGCAACACGAGCGCGCTGTCGATCACCGCGATCGCCGAGGCCGCCAGCGCCCATCCCGAGCGTGTCATCGGCCTCCACTTCTTCAATCCCGTACCGCTGATGGCGCTGGTCGAAGTCGTCGCCGGCGAGCAAACGGCCACGGCCGTGGTCGCGACCGCGGAGGCGTACGTCCGCGATTGGGGCAAGACGCCGGTCCGCAGCGCCGATCGGCCGGGCTTCATCGTCAACCGGGTGAATCGACCGTTCACCATCGAGGCGCTCCGGATCGTCGAGGAGGGCCTCGCCAGCGTCAGCTCGATCGATGAGGCGATGCGTGGGGCCGGCTTCCCGATGGGCCCGTTCGAGCTGATGGACCTCGCCGGGCTCGACGTGAATCTGGCGGCAGCTCGCGGCGTCTGGGAGGGACTCGGACGGCCGGAGCGGCTCCGGCCATCACCTATCCAGGAGCGGCTCGTGGCCGCGGAGCGGTTCGGGCGGAAGAGTGGCAATGGGTTCTATCGGTACGAGGAGGGCCGTCGCGGACAGGTGGACCCGGAGTTCGCCGAGGGGCCATCGCGGGAGATGCGCTCCGATCGGATCCGCGAGCGGATCGAGGCGGCCATCGCCGACGAGGCACGCGTCGCCATCGACGAGGGCGTGGCCATCCACGACGACGTTGTCATCGCGCTGCGACTTGGGGCTGCCCACCCGGATCGGTTCCTTGCGACGCTGTGAGCCAGGGATGACGAGTCGCCTCTGATCGGGAGCCGCTACGATCGGCGGCGATGACACGAGATCCGAACCGTTCCGTCCGCGAGGCCTGGATCGTCGAGGCTGTGCGGACGCCCATCGGCCGCTACGGCGGTGCGCTCGCCTCCGTCCGCCCCGACGACCTCGCGGCGCTCGTACTGCGCGCGGTCGTCGACCGCTCCGGGATCGACCCTGCGCTCGTCGAGGATGTGATCCTCGGCTGCGCGAACCAGGCGGGCGAGGACAACCGCAATGTCGCCCGGATGGCGGCTCTGCTCGCCGGCCTGCCCATCGAGGTCGCCGGCCAGACCGTCAATCGGCTATGCGGCTCGGGACTCCAGGCGATCAATGCGGCCGCCCACGCCATCGCGGTCGGTGACGGGGATGTGTTCATCGCGGGTGGCGTCGAATCGATGACGCGCGCCCCGTACGTGATGGCCAAACCGGAGAACGCCTGGGACCGCGGTCCGCGCGAGCTCCAGGACACGACGCTCGGCTGGCGGTTCCTCAACCCGAAGCTCGCGGAGATGCACTACCCGTATTCGATGGGGGAGACCGCGGAGAACGTCGCCGAGCGGTGGGGTGTCAGCCGCGAACGCCAGGACGCATTCGCCCTGGAGAGTCATCAGCGCTCGGTCGCGGCCATCGAGGCCGGCCGGTTCGTCGACCAGATCGTCCCGGTCGAAGTCCACGGCCGGAAAGGTGAGGTCACGACGGTCGACCGTGACGAGCATCCGCGAGCGGACACGTCGAGCGAGGCCCTCGGCAAGCTGCGGCCGGCGTTCAAGCGCGAGGGCGGTTCGGTCACCGCGGGGAACAGCTCGGGCATCAACGATGGAGCCTCCGCGGTCCTGCTGGTCGAGGCAGAACGGGCTCGCGCGCTCGGGTTGCATCCGATGGCGCGAGTCGTCGCGACCGCGGTGGCCGGTGTCGACCCGGCGGTGATGGGGGTCGGTCCCGTGCCAGCGACACGCAAGGCATTGGAACGCGCCGGCATCGAGGTCGACGATCTCGACCTCGTCGAGCTGAACGAGGCCTTCGCATCGCAATCGCTCGTGTGCATCGACGAGCTGGGGCTGGATCCCGCCAAGGTCAACGTCAATGGTGGGGCGATCGCCCTGGGGCACCCGCTGGGGATGAGTGGCGGCCGCCTGATCACGATGCTGACCCACGAGCTGCGCCGCACTGGCGGCCACTACGGGCTCGCGACGATGTGCATCGGGGTGGGGCAGGGCATCGCAACGGTCGTCGAGCGCATCGACGGCTAGCGGCAACTGCTCTCGCCGGCGCCTGGAACGCCCCCATGTTCCAAGCGGCGGCTGAACGGCCGTTCTTCCACTATGCGGAACGCGGCGTGTTCCGAATCGCGGCGGAGGGCCTGACTTTGGCCCGAAATCAGTCGATCCACGGCCTGCCGGCCGCTGATCGGAACATCGGGATATCCCACGGGTCGCTGAGCGCCGACGAAAGCCGTCCGGACCCCACGCAACGCATGTGTCTCGCGCCAGGACCATCGGATTTCGGCGTCGTGCTTGTCGAAACCGGTTGCGCTACGTACGATGAGCGCACACGTCTCCGCAAACAACCCTCCGAAGGAGGACGACGCGTCCATGATCGAACAGCAGACGACGGTCACCGACCCGACCCTTCCGGGCACGGTCGTCTCCCTTACCGACGCCGCGGTGTCGAAGCTCCAGGAGCTGACCAAGGAAGAGACCAACCCGGACATCGGGCTGCGCGTGTACGTCTACTCGGGCGGGTGCTCGGGTTTCCGGTACGGGATGATGCTCGAGGACGCGCCGACGCCCGAGGACAACGTCCTCGACGCCAGCGGCATCAAGGTGTATGTCGATGGCCAGAGCGTGTCGCTCCTCCAGGGCTCCCAGATCGACTACGTCGACACCCTGATGGGCGCCGGTTTCACCGTGAACAACCCGAACGCGGTCGCGGCGTGCGGCTGTGGCTCGAGCTTCCGCACGGCGGACGACGAAGGGGCAGCGCGCGGCTGCGCCCACTGACCCACGACTGACCAGCTGATCGAAGCCGCCGGGCAACCCGGCGGCTTTTCGAATTCAGCCAGTGGTCGCGCGGGGCGGGTCACCGCCCGTCGCCCGAGGTCGCGACCGTGCGTCCCAGTGCGCTGGGGTACGGTCGGGTCATGGGCGCTCGGGCCCTGTCTTCGGGACACTCGGACGGACCGATGACCTTCGCAAACCGTCCATTCGCGCATATCCCAGCCTGCCTCGCCTACCTCGCGGTGGGGGCGTTGGCCGTCGCCGTCCACGCCGCGATGGAACCTCGTGACACTCGGTCCCCACGCCGACGGCAGCCTCTTGAGCTCGGTCAAGGGATCGTGGTAGGCCTGGTACGTCAGGCTGGCTTCGAGCACGCGGCGCGCGGCGACGTCGCCGCCCGCCTTGGTGGCGATGAGTTCGGCGTCTTGCTCACCGGCGTGCCCGACCCCTCGTACGCCATCCAAACCGCCGACCGGTTGCTGGCGACCTTCGATGCGCCGATCGAGGTGGCGTGGCAGACGACGACAGCTGGCGCCAGCATCGGGATCGCGCTCGACACCGCAGGAACCATCGCCGTGGACGACCTGCTCGGCCAGGCCGACATCGCCATGTACCGCGCCAAGGCGCAGGGCAAGGGCCGATCCCATCTCTTCAGCCCGGACGACGTGCTGGACAACGAAGCCGTGGCCCGCCGCATCGTCGATCGCGACACCTCAGACCGCCGAGGGATCTCCTTCCGGAAGCCCTCGATGGGCCGCCCGGCCCTCGGACAGGAACCCGGCTAGACTCGGGCGGCGATGGAGATCCCGCTCTTCCCGCTCCACCAGGTCCTGTGCCCCGGCATCGTCCTGCCGCTCCACATCTTCGAGGATCGCTATCAGGCGATGACCCGCCATTGCCTCGATACCGGGCAGCCGTTCGGCGTGGTGCTGATCCGCGATGGGCGTGAGATCGGGACCAAGGGCGTAGCGACGCTGGCAGGCGTCGGTGCCTTCGCGGAGATCCGTGAGGCAGGGCGCTATCCCGACGGCCGCTACGACCTGCTCGCCGCGGCGACCGGCCGGTTCGCCATCGATTCGGTCGACGCACAACGAGAGCCATACCTCGTCGCGGACGTCACGCCCCTCGACGACGAGGTCGGCGACGAGGCGCGCGCCGAGCGGCTGGCTGCCAAGGCGATCCGGCGGTTCGTCCGCTACCTCGACCTGATGCGAGCGCGCGAGGGCGAGTCGTCCGAGGTGCTCGACATCCGGGTCGAGATCGAGGCGACGGTCGGCGAGCCCGATCCCGAAGCCGACCCGATGGCCACGGCCGAGCCCGAACTGACCCCGGAGAGCGACCCGCCGACGCGTCGTGACCTCGACATCCCCGACGACCCGACCGTGCTGTCGTATCTGCTGTCCGGGATCGTCCAGGTCGAGCTGCCGCGCCGTCAGGCGCTGCTCGAGGCGGAGACGACGGTCGAACGACTCGATGGCCTGATCGCCCTCTTGGAGCGCGAGGTCGTGCTGCTCAGCCGGCGGCTCCGCTACTTCACGCCAGACCCGGCGACCATCGGCGGCGCCCGCCGGAGCTAGTCCCCGGGCGGGTCACGGACCGCTTGACGTCGTCGTTACAGGTCACATAGATTATCAACGTGCCATTGACTGAATGCCGCGGTGCCGGGCCGCGTCGTCCTCGCCTTGCCCGCGCGACCTCGCGACGCAAGACCACCGAGGACCTCCTGGACGAGCTGACGTCGTGGGGCCCGCGCGAGCGCGCAGGGGCGTTCAAGCATTGGCTTCGCGGTTCGCTGAGCCTCGTCCACCTGCACGTCCTCACGGTCCTCGAGGCGCAGGGTCCGCTGGCGATGTCGAAGCTCGCCGACGCACTCGATGTGTCTGTCGCGAGCCTGACGGGGATCATCGATCGCATGGAGGGGCGCGGTCTCGTCGAGCGCCGCCACGACCCCGCCGATCGACGGGTCGTCCTCGTCCATCCGACCGATGCCGGCGACGCCGTGTTCCGGGAGATGGCGGCCGAGCGCCGCAAGACGCTCGAACCCCTGCTCGGCCGGATGACCGACGACGAGCTCGAGAGCTTCCTCGTCGGCCTACGCGCGCTGCGCCGCGTCCGATCCGAGATGGCCGAGGCAGCCGGACGCGGAGGCGATCGTTGATCGCCCTCTTCCGCCGCTATCTGCGCCCGTACGCCGTACGGATCGTCGTGGTTCTCGCGCTGCTCCTCGTCCAGGCGCTCGGAAACCTGTATCTGCCTGACCTGAACGCCGACATCATCGACAACGGCGTCATCAAGGGCGACACCGACTACATCCTCCGCGTGGGCGCGTTGATGCTCGGGGTGACCGCGGTGCTCGGTGTCGCCGCCGTCATCGGCGTGTACCTCAGCGCTCGCGTCGCGATGGGCTTCGGGCGCGACGTGCGGCGAGCGGTCTTCTCTGCAGTCGAGACGTTCTCCCAGGTCGAGGTCAACCGGTTCGGGCCGGCCTCGCTGATCACCCGCAATACCAACGATGTCCAGCAGGTCACGATCGTCGTGTTCATGGGCCTGACGCTGCTCGTGTCGGCTCCGATCCTGATCGTGGGCGGGATCATCATGGCGATCCGCACCGACGTCGAGCTGTCCGGGCTGCTCCTCGTCGTCTTGCCGCTGATGGCCCTGTTCATCGGCCTGATCATGTCGCGCGCCATCCCCTTGTTCCGGGCGACGCAGACCAAGCTCGACCGGATCAACCAGGTCATGCGGGAGACACTCGCCGGCGTCCGGGTCATCCGGGCCTTCGTCCGGACCCGTCACGAGGAGACGCGGTTCGAGACGGCGAGTCGGGACCTCTTCGACACGCAGCTTCAAGTCGGTCGACTGTTCGCCCTGACGATCCCGGTGATGACCGCGATCCTGAATCTCTCGACGGTCGCGGTGATGTGGTTCGGGGCGATCCGCGTCGCCGACGGCGCGATGCAGATCGGCAACCTCACCGCGTTCCTCCAGTACCTGCTCCAGATCCTGTTCGCGGTGCTCACCGCGGTATTCATGTTCATCCTGATCCCGCGCGGTGCGGTCTCAGCCGGGCGGATCAACGAGGTCCTCGACACCCAGCCGACGATCCACGACCCGGAGACACCGCGCGAGCCCAAGGAACAGCCTGAGCGCGGCGTGGTCGAGTTCCGCGGCGTCGAGTTCCGCTACCCGGGAGCCGAGGCTCCCGTTCTCCACGACCTGTCGTTCCGGGCGGGCCGGGGCGAGATCACGGCCATCGTCGGCAGCACCGGCTCGGGCAAGACGACCCTGATCAACCTGATCCCGCGCTTCTACGACGCGACGGCCGGCAGGGTCCTCGTCGATGGCGTCGACGTCCGCGACCGCCAGCGCGAGGTCCTCTGGGCGCGGGTCGCGATGGTGCCGCAGAAGGCGTTCCTCTTCTCCGGCACCGTTGCCAGTAACCTCCGGTTCGGGGATGCCGACGCGTCCGAAACGGAGCTGTGGGCGGCACTCACCACCGCGCAGGCGAGTGACTTCGTGGCGGCCATGCCGGAGGGGCTCGACTCGCCGATCACACAGGGCGGCTCCAATGTCTCGGGTGGCCAGCGCCAGCGGCTGGCGATCGCGCGGGCGCTGGTGCGTCGGGCCGACATCGTCGTCTTCGACGACAGCTTCTCGGCGCTGGACGTCGCCACCGACGCTCGGCTGCGCGCGGCCATCGCTGACCAGCTCGGGGACACGACCGTGATCATCGTGGCGCAGCGGGTCGCCACGATCATGCGTGCGGACCAGATCATCGTCCTCGACGGCGGCCGGATCGTCGGGATCGGGACCCATCGCGAACTGCTCGATTCCAACGACACCTATCGCGAGATCGTGTTCTCGCAGCTCTCCGAGTCGGAGGCGGCGGCGTGAGCGGCCCCGGCCCGGCTCGACCCGGCGGCGCCGCGCCAGGCGGTGCTGCACCCGGCGGTGCCGCACCCGGTTCCCCGGCGCCCGGCGGCCCGGCACCCGGTCCCGGAGGTCGCCCGGGAGGTGGCCCGCGCGGCGGGATGATGATGGGGATGGGCATGGGCCTGCCCCCGGCCAAAGCCCGTGACTTCGGTGGCTCGCTTCGGCGGCTGCTCGGTGGGCTCCGACCCGAGGCGCAGCTCGTGGCCGCCGTCATCCTGCTCGCCGTCATCAGCGTCACGCTAGCGATCCTCGGACCGCGCATCCTGGGCGAAGCCACCAACCTGATCTTCGAAGGCGCCATCAGCGCGACGCTGCCCGCGGGCGTGACCCAGGACCAGGTCATCGCCGGACTGCAGGCGCAGGGCCAGGACCAGCTCGCCGCGATGCTGTCGAGCATGCACCTGGTACCCGGCCAGGGCATCGACTTCGACGCCCTTCGCTCGCTCCTGGTCCTGCTCGCCGGGGCCTATCTCCTGAGCTCGGCGTTCGCGTGGTTGCAGGGCTACATCATGACCGGAGTCACCCAGCGCACCGTATTCCGGCTCCGCGCCGACGTCGACGCGAAGCTCGGTCGCTTGCCCTTGCGCACCTATGACGGACGGCCGCGCGGCGACCTGCTCAGTCGAGTCACGAACGACATCGACAACATCGGCCAGTCGCTCCAGCAGACGCTGACCCAGTTGATCACGTCGCTGCTGACCATCGTCGGGGTGCTCGTGATCATGCTCACGATCGATCCGATCCTCGCCGTCATCTCACTGCTTGCCGTCCCCGTGTCGATGGCTGTGGTCGTGCTGATCATCGGGCGTTCGCAGCGGCAGTTCGTTGCCCAGTGGGCCTCCACCGGCGCCCTCAACGGCCACGTCGAGGAGATGCATACGGGCCACGCCATCGTCAAGGCGTTCGGACGCCAGCGAGAGGCCGTCCAGGCGTTCGACGCGGAGAACGAGCGCCTCTACGAGGCCAGCTATCGAGCCCAATTCATCTCCGGGATCATCCAGCCGGCGATGACCTTCATCTCCAACCTCAACTACGTGGCCATCGCGGTCATCGGCGGGTTGCGGGTCGCCAGCGGCCAGCTGAGTCTCGGCGACGTCGTGGCGTTCATCCAGTACTCGCGCCAGTTCACGTTCCCGATCATCCAGGTGGCGAGCGTCGTCAACGTGCTGCAGTCGGCGGTCGCGTCGGCCGAGCGCGTCTTCGAGCTCCTCGACGAGACCGAGGAGGTGCCCGACACGAGCGCGCCGCGGGCGATCGAACGCGTGCGCGGCGCGGTCGCGTTCGAGGATGTGTCGTTCCGATATGACGCCGAGCGGCCGCTCATCGAGCACCTCGACCTCTCGGTCGAGGCCGGGCAGACCGTCGCGATCGTCGGACCGACCGGGGCGGGGAAGACGACCCTCGTCAACCTGTTGATGCGGTTCTACGAGCTCGACGGCGGGCAGGTCTGCATCGACGGCGTCGACACACGGGACCTCACCCGCGACGACCTCCGGCGCTCGTTCGGGATGGTCCTCCAGGACACGTGGCTCTTCCACGGCACGATCCGCGAGAACATCGCCTACGGCCGCCTCGACGCGAACGAGGAGGAGATCGTCGCGGCTGCCGAGGCGGCCCATGTCGACCACTTCGTGCGCACCCTGCCGGACGGTTACGACACGGTGATCGACGACGACGCCACGAACGTGTCGGCCGGTGAGAAGCAGCTTCTCACCATCGCTAGGGCGTTCCTCGCCGACCCGCCGATCCTCATCCTCGACGAGGCGACGAGCTCCGTCGACACCCGCACCGAGGTCCTCATCCAGCGGGCGATGGGACGGCTCCGCCACGGCCGGACGGCGTTCGTCATCGCCCACCGCCTCTCGACCATCCGGGACGCCGACACGATCCTGGTCATGGACCACGGCGCGATCGTGGAGCAGGGCGACCACGAGTCGCTGCTCGCTCGGGGCGGCTTCTACGCCGACCTGTACCAGAGCCAGTTCGCGGAGCCGCTCGCCGAGGCGGTCTGAACCCGCGGCTCGAGCCGGCTAGTCGCTGAAGCGCTCTTCCTTCCAAGGATCGGCGTCGTTGTTGTAGCCGTATCGCTCCCAGAAGCCGAGTTGATCGTGGTCGAGGAACTCGAGCCCACGGATCCATTTCGAGCTCTTCCAGAAGTAGCGCTTCGGCACGAGCAGGCGGAGCGGGTAGCCGTGCTCCGGCTCGAGCGGCTGGCCGTCGAAGGTGTCGGCCAGAAGGACGTCATCATCGTCGAGGATCGAGAGGGGCAGGTTCGCTGTGTAGCCCTGCTCGGCATGGCTTACGACATGCGTTGCCGAGGGTCGCACCTGCGCGAGCTCGAGGACCTTTTGGATCGGCACGCCCTCCCAAGTCGTGTCGAGCTTCGACCAGCGCGTGACGCAGTGGATGTCGGTGCTCACGGTCTTGCGCGGCAGCTCCTTGAATTGCTGCCAGGTCAGCGTGAATGGGTCGTCGACCTCGCCCCACACCTTGAAGTCCCACGTCGCCAGGTCGATCCGCGGGACGGAGCCGTAATGGAGCACCGGGAACTTCTCGGTCCGGTACTGGCCGGGTGGGATGCGCTCGGCGACGGCTGGGTCGACGGCGGTATTGCCGAAGAGGCGTTCGAACATCGGGCGCGGTCCTTCCGTGGGCTGGGTGCGCGGCAATGGTCGCACACCGTCCGTGACGATCCGGTGACCGGGCGGGCGATGACCCGCTACCCTTCGCGCCGTGGCCCTACCCGACGTGCGGATCGTCATCGTGATGCCCGCGTACAACGCCGCCCAGACGCTGGAGCGGACGTATGCCGACATCCCGCACGGCCTGATCGAGCGGATCATCCTCGTCGACGACGTTTCGGGCGACGAGACCGTCGAGATCGCCCGCCACCTCGGCCTCCAGGTGATCATCCACGCCCAGAACCGCGGCTACGGCGGGAACCAGAAGACCTGCTACGACGCGGCTCTCGAGGCCGGCGCCGACATCGTCGTGATGCTCCACCCCGACTACCAGTACGACGCGACCCGGATCCCTGCCCTCATCGCCCCGATCCGCGACGGTCAGCGTGACCTGATGCTCGGCAGTCGCTTCCTGGGGGATCCGCTTGCCGGCGGCATGCCCACGTGGAAGTACGTCTCCAACCGGTTCCTGACGACGGTCGAGAACATCGCCTTCGGGCTCCGGCTGTCCGAGTACCACACGGGCCTGCGCGCGTACAGCCGCCAGCTTCTCGAGACCATCCCATACCACGCCAACAGCGACGATTTCGTCTTCGACCAGGACCTCATCGCCCAGGTCGTCGCGGCCGGGATGCGCGACCGGATCGGCGAGATCGCGGTCCCGACGCGGTACTTCGAGGAGGCGAGCTCGGTCGGCTTCAAGCGGAGCGTGGTCTACGGGCTGTCGACGCTTCGCGTCGTCGCGCGGTACCTGCTCCACGTCCTCCGGCTGCGACCCTCCAAGAAGCTGACCGCGCGGAGGTGAGCCGGCGCGTCGCCATCCGCGGCATCCTTGGGATCGCGATCAGCATCATCGCCGCGTACGTGCTGCTGCGGTCGGTCGATGTCGCAGCCGCCATCGACGTCCTCCGCCAGGCGAACCTCGCGATCGTCGCCCTCATGGCGGTCGCCGTCTTCTTCGACGTCGCGTCGCGCGCGGCCCGTTGGCGCTCGCTGCTGCTCCCCATCGCGCGCGTCCGTTACCTGCACGTCCTCGGCTACACGTTCGTCGGCTACCTCGCGAACAACGTGCTACCGGCCCGCCTCGGTGAGCTGGTACGGAGCCACGCGCTCGGCGAAGGCGAAGGCCTGAGCCGGACCACGGTGCTCGGCACGGTCGTGGTCGAACGGATCGTGGACACCGTGATCGTCGTCGGGCTCGCGGCCCTCGCCGTGCTCATGCTCGGGGTCGGCGGGATCATCTCGACCGGGGTCGTACTCGGGGCTGCCTTCGTCGGCGTGCTCGTGATCTTCCTCGCGCTGAGCGTCGTGAGCCATCGACTGCCGGGCGCCGAGCGCGTCACGGCGATGGTCGAAGGCGTGCCACGCGTGCTCGATCTCGCACGCCGATTGCGTGAGGGGCTGGCCGTGGTGAGCCGGCCCCGGACGGTCGTCGCGGCCGTCGGGTTCAGCGTGTTGGCCTGGACGTTCTCGATCCTGACCTTCGTCCTCGGTGGGGCGGCGCTGGGGATCGAGATCACACCGATGCAAGGCGCATTGATGACGAGCGGCGTGGCTCTGGCGACCATCGTCCCGTCCGGGCCCGGCTATCTCGGGACGTTCGAGCTCACCGCGGTGGGCATCGCGACGCAGTTCGGGATCGACCGCGATGCGGCCTTCGCGATGGCCCTCCTCGTCCACGCGATGATCCTTTTGGTGACGTCGGTGGGCGGCGCCATATCCGCGATGCGGTTGGGTGTCGGGCTGTCGACCGGGAGCGAGGACGAGGACGCGGCAGCGGAGCCGGCCCGGAGCGTCTAAGCGGCGCGCGACGCCTCGGGGTCGAGGGCGGGCGCGTCGTACGGCTCGAAGCTGAGAGGCAACCCGGGGGCGCCGGTCACCCGCACGAACTCGAGCGTATAGCGCTCGTACATCTCGTCGAGGACCGAAACAGCGGAGATGTGCTCTGGCCGACCGGCTGCGGCACGTGCCTCGCCGCGCGAGGTCCACATACAGAACGACAGACAGCTCCGATCCGTCGACAGTGGGCCCTTGTAGTAGAAGACGAAACCGGGAGCCGACGCGGCCTCGAGGTGGGCACGTTCGTCGATCTCGCGGAGCCGTCCTTCGTCACAGGCAGCGCGACGGACCGAGCGGAAGACGACCATGTACCACTCGCCACTACCGAGCTGGGCCGCCACCTCCGACCAGTCGAACGCGTCGCCGACCGGCAGATGCGCATAGTCGATCGAAAACGGAGCCAGCCCCTCGAAGGCGTCCACGAAGCGGAGCATCGGCCGAAGTGCCGCGATTGTCAAATCGCGGGAAGTCCCGATGTCATATCTCGATAAGTACTGCGGTCGTGAATCTGCGCCGTCAGCCTTGCAGCGCCCTCATCCCAGCGATGCCTGGAGCTCGGTGGCGGCCCGTCGGAGCGCGCCGCGTGTCCGCGCTTGCCAGCGCCGGCTCGCGCGTTCGTTCGGCGCCGCCACTCCGATCGCCGCGACGATCCCGTCCGCCGCCATGATCGGCACCGCCAGGGTCGTCACGCCCGCGAAGGTCTCGCCATCGTCCTGGGCCGCACCGTCGGCCTCGATCGCGGCGAGCGTCTCGCGGATATCGGCCGGCGCGGGTACATCGAGAAGGGCCGCCTCCTGCACTTCGGGCGGGGCGAAGGCGAGCAGCAGCTTGCCGACCCCTCCGACATGGAGAGGCTCCGGTTGATCCTGCTCGCAGACGACACGCAGCGACCTCGGCGACGGCACCTGGGCGAGGCAGACCACGCCGACCCCGATGCGCCGCGAGATGAATGCCGTCTCGCCGGTCGACTCCACCAGCGAGGTCAGCACCGGCTCTGCAGCGCGGATGAGCTCCTCCGCCGAGACCACGATGCCGGCCCCCAGGACATGGAGCCGCGACCCCAACCGGTAGGCGGTTCCCTGGCGTTCCACGAAGCCGAATTCGGTCAACGTCCGCAGGTAGCGGTAGATCGTCGACAGCGGCGTCTCGAGCAGGGTGCTGAGCTCGTCGGCCCGGATCTCGCCACGGTCGGCGATCGTCAGGAAGACTCGCAGTCCGCGGCCGAACGATGTGTCCTCGGCAGCTTCTTCGGGCGGGCGATCGAGCGCCGTCGTCACGGGATCCCTCCGGCGGTGCGGGCGGTCAGGGTACCCCGTGATCGGCCGAGACGATGACGATGGCGTGACGTCGCGTGACATGCGTGGCGCGACGAACGGAGCGGGTCGGCGATACTGGGCGTCGTGAGGATCGGCGCCATCCGGCTCCAGCGCCTTCGCGTCCCGCTCGACCCGCCGTTCCCGGCGGCTTGGGATCCCGTGCCCCGCACCGAGTTCCCGGTCACGATCGTCCGGGTCGAGACCGATGAGGGCGTCGTCGGGATCGGCTCGGGCGACACGATGGAGGGGTTCGAGGCGTACGAGCACCTCTTCATCGGCGAGGATCCGCTGTCCATCGAGCGCCACGTCCGCGTCCTCGAGACGATCGACTTCCACGCGGGGCGCTATTGGCCCCTCGAGTCGGCGCTGTGGGACATCGCCGGCCAGGTCGCGCGTCAGTCGGTCGCACAGCTGTTCGGTGGTGCGACCCAGTCGATCCCGGCGTACGCCTCGTGCGGCATGCTCCTGCCGGCCCCCGAGCGTGCCGAATCCGCCCTCCGTCTCCGCGAGGAAGGGTTCCGGGCCCTCAAGATCCGCGTCGACCCGCGCCGGTTGGAGGAAGGTCTCGCTGCCGTGAGCGCGACGCGTGCCGCCGTCGGCGACTCGATGGACATCATGGTCGACCTCAACCAGGGCTGGCGGATGGCCGGCGACACGACGCCATCGATCGATGTCGCGACCGCCCGGGAGATCGGTGCCCGGCTCGCCGACGAAGGCGTGCTGTGGATGGAGGAGCCGTTGGACGGTACGGACCTGCCCGGACTCGCGTCGTTGCGTGCCGCCGATCTCGGCGTCCGGATCGCCGGCGGCGAGATGACCCGCACCCACCACGAGGCGCTGTGGGCGGTGGCGTCGGACGCGTTCGATGTCTACCAGGAGGACGTCGTGCTGGCCGGCGGGATGCTTCGCAACCGGACGCTGGCCGAGATGGTCATGGCTCGTGGTCGGTGGTTCACGCCGCACACGTGGACGAACGGTCTAGGCCTGTTGGCGAATCTCCACGTCGCGGCGGGAGTCGGGGGCGGCCCGTACCTGGAGTTCCCGTACGACCCGCCGGGCTGGACGCCGGAGCGGCGGGACGCCTTTCTCGCCGAGCCGATCCGGCCCGACGCGGACGGCCTACTGCACGTGCCGGCCGAACCCGGCCTCGGCGCGCGGCTGGATGAGGTGTCCGTGCGGAGGTACGCGGCATGAGTGCTGTGGCCGCCTCCGATTGGATCGCCCGTGCCGAGAGCATCCAGCCCCGGAACCAGGCATTCATCGACGGCCGGTTCGTTCCCGCAGCCTCCGGGCGGACGTTCGACGACATCGCCGGTCGCGATGGGCGCGTCATCACGCAGGTCGCGGAAGGTGGCGTCGAGGACATCGATCGGGCCGTGGCGGTGGCCCGGGCATCATTCGACGACCGCCGCTGGGCGGACATGTCGCCCGCCAAGCGCAAGATCATCCTGCTCAAGCTCGCTGAGTCGATGCGCGCGAACCGCGATGAGCTCGCGCTGCTCGAGTCGCTCGACGTCGGCAAGCCGATCCGGGACACGCTCGCGGTCGACATCCCGTCGGCGGCCAAGACGATCCAGTGGTTCGCCGAGACGATCGACAAGGTCTACGGCGAGGTCGGTCCGACCGGACCGGACGCGCTGTCGCTCGTGACCCGCGAGCCCGTCGGCGTGGTGGGAGCGATCGTGCCGTGGAACTACCCGCTGATCGTGACGGCATGGAAGCTCGGCGCGGCGCTCTCGACCGGCAATTCGGTGGTCCTCAAGCCGGCATCGGCCTCGCCCCTGACCGCGCTTCGCGTAGCCGAGCTCGCCGCCGAGGTGGGCATCCCCGACGGCGTCCTCAATGTCGTTCCGGGACCGGGTGCCGTGCTCGGGGAGGCGCTCGCGCGGCACCGCGACGTCGACAAGATCGCCTTCACCGGATCGACCGACGTCGGGAGGTCGCTGCTCCGGGCGATCGGCGAGACCGACATCAAGGCGGTGTCGCTGGAACTCGGTGGGAAGAGTCCCCAGGTCGTCCTCGGTGACGTATCCGACGTCCAGAAGGTGGCCGAGGGCATCGGCTCGGGGATCTTCTACAACAGCGGCCAGACGTGCAACGCCGGCTCGCGCCTCATCGTCCATCGCTCGATCCGCGACGAGCTCGTCGAGAGGGTCGCGGAGATCGGCCGCGCGATGGCCCCGGGTGAGCCGCTCGATCCGGAGACGCGCCTCGGGTCGATCGTCGACGCGCGCCAGCTCGACAAGGTGCTCGGCTACGTCGAGCTCGGCCAGCGAGAGGGCGCGCGACTCGTCGCTGGCGGGGAACGCGTGCGGGAGGACAGCGGCGGCTATTACGTCCCGCCGACCATCCTCGATGGCGTCGACAACGGCTGGCGGGTCGCCCGCGAAGAGATCTTCGGGCCCGTCCTGACCGTGACCGAGTTCGAGGACGAGGCCGATGCCATCCGCATCGCCAACGACACGCCCTACGGGCTGGCGGCGGGCGTCTGGACCCGCGACATCACGCGGGCGCATCGTCTGGCGCGGGCACTTCGGGCCGGGACCGTGTACGTCAACACGTTCGACACGGCCGACATCACCGTGCCATTCGGCGGCTACAAGCAGTCCGGCTTCGGGCGCGACAAGTCGCTCCACGCCATCGACGGCTATACCCAGCTCAAGACGACCTGGATCGACCTGTCCCATGAGTGACGTGCTGGACGACGCGACTATCGGCCCGACCGACCACGATTCCACGGCAGGTCGGGCGCTGCGGCGCCGTGCCGGCGGGCGCGCCGCGCATGAGCGCAGCCGTCTCCCACCGCAACGACCATGGGCGCAGCCGCGGATGCGCTACCGCCCGACCGAGGTGCTGTCGTCCGACGAGATCGAATCGATCCACCTGGCGTCGCTTCGGGTGCTCGCCGAGCTGGGCATGGACTTCCTGGACCCGGCAGCTCGCGACGTCCTGAAAGCCGCCGGCGCGGAGACGTCACCGGATTCGCAGCGGGTCAAGTTCGACCCCGACTTCGTAACGGAGGCGATCAAGACGGCTCCGTCGTCGTTCACGCTGCATGCCTGGAACCCGGACCACGACCTCCGGATCGGCGGCGAGTGGATGGCGTTCGGGACTGTCGGCAGCCCGCCGAACGTCTCCGACCTTGATCGAGGTCGGCGGATCGGGAACCGGGAGGACTACCAGAACCTGGTGCGGCTGGGACAGGCCCTCAACACGGTCCATTTCCTGGCCGGCTACCCGGTGGAGCCCGTCGATCTGCACCCGGGAGTCCGGCATCTCCACGCGACCCACGACGCCCTGACCCTCATGGACAAGGCGATCCATTGCTATTCGTTGGGGCGGCAGCGAAACCTCGATGTGCTCGAGATGGTCCGCATCGCTCGTGGCATCGAGGATGCCGCGCTCGACGAGCAGCCATCGGTCTTCACCGTCGTGAACTCGTCATCGCCGTTGCGTCTGGATCTCCCGATGCTCCAGGGGATCATGGCCTTCGCCGAGCGCAACCAGGTCGTGTGCATCACGCCGTTCACCCTCGCCGGGGCGATGGCCCCGGTCACGCTCGCAGGCGCGCTCGCTGAGCAGAATGCCGAGGCCCTCGCGGGCATGGTTCTGACCCAGGTGGTCCGACCCGGTTCGCCCGTCATCTACGGCGGCTTCACCTCGAACGTCGACATGCAGTCGGGCGCGCCGGCCTTCGGCACGCCGGAGTACATGCGCACCGCGATCATCGGCGGCCAGCTCGCTCGCCGTTATGGGGTGCCCTACCGCTCGTCGAACGTGAATGCGGCCAACGCGCTCGATGCCCAGGCGGCCTACGAGTCGGTCTTCTCGCTGTGGGGCGCGATCATGGGCGGCGTCAACCTGCTCATGCATGGCGCCGGCTGGATGGAGGGCGGCCTCCACGCGAGCTACGAGAAGATGGTGCTCGACGCCGAGCTGCTCGGGATGGTCGAGTCGTTCCTGGAGCCCGTGGTGGTCGACGACGCGTCGCTGGCCTTCGAGGCGATGCAGGACGTCGGGCCGGGCGGCCACTTCTTCGGGACCGAGCACACCCAGAGCCGCTTCCGGACGGCCTTCCACAAGCCGATGCTCAGCGATTGGCGGAACTTCGAGACGTGGGAGGAGGCCGGTTCACCGGAAGTGCCGGGTAAGGCGAACCGGATCTGGAAGGAGCTGCTCGCCGCATACGAGCCGCCGCCGATGGATCCGGCCATCCGCGAGGAGCTCGACGCCTTCGTCGAGCGCCGGGTCGCCGAGGGCGGCGTCCCGACCGACTATTGATCGCACCGTCAGCAGCATCGTTCGAGGGGAACGCGTGAAGGACCACACCCAGGTCGTCGTCATCGGTGGGGGCGTCGTCGGCGCGAGTGTCCTATACCACCTGACGAAGGCCGGTTGGACCGATGTGATGCTGATCGAGCGGCGCGAGCTGACCGCCGGCTCGACCTGGCACGCGGCCGGCGGGATGCACACGCTCAACGGCGACCCGAACGTCGCCCGCCTGCAGCAGTACACGATCCAGCTGTACGAGGGGATCGAGCGGGAGTCGGGACAGGACTGCTCGATCCATCTGCCCGGCGGTCTGATGCTGGCCGACACGGAGGTCCGCATGGACTTCCTCCGCATGGCCCAGGCGCGTGGCCGCTACCTCGGCATGGAGCTTGAACTCATCACGCCGCAGGAGGCGGCCGATCTGTTCCCGCTCATGGACCCGCACTACTTCGTCGGCGCCCTGTACGACCCGGTCGAAGGGCACGTCGACCCGACCGGCGTCACGCGCGCGTACGTCAAGTGCGCCCAGCGACTCGGCGCCGAGGTCTACCAGCACATGCCCGTCGTCGGGCTCGACCAGCGCGCAGACGGCACCTGGGATGTCCGCCTCGAGAACGGCGAGTCCGTCCACACCGAGCACGTCGTCAATGCCGGCGGCCTGTGGGCCAGGGAAGTGGGCAGGATGGTCGCCATCGAGCTGCCGGTTCTCGCGATGGAGCATCACTACCTCATCACCGAGGACATGCCCGAGGTCGCGGCTCATGTCGCCAAGACCGGCCACGAGATGCCGATGGCGCTCGATTTCGCCGGCGAGATCTACATCCGCCAGGAGGGCGGCGCGATGCTCATGGGCACGTACGAGCAGGCGTGCGTGCCATGGTCGCCGCGCGACACGCCGTCGGATTTCGGGTCGCAGCTGCTCAAGCCGCAGCTCGACCGGATCACCCCGGAGCTGTCGGTCGCGTTCAAGCACTACCCGCCGATGCACACGACCGGCATCCGCCGAGTCGTCAACGGCCCGTTCACCTTCTCGCCCGATGGCAACCCGCTGGTCGGGCCCATCCGCGGGCTCCGCGGTTACTGGGTCGCGTGCGCCGTGATGGCCGGCCTGTCGCAGGGCGGCGGTGTCGGCCTGGCGCTCGCGAACTGGATGACCGCCGGCGACGACGGCGACTCCGGCATGGATATCTGGGCCATGGATGTCGCCCGATATGGCGATTACGCGACGCTCGGCTACACCAACGCCAAGGTCCAGGAGAACTACCGGCGCCGGTTCCGTATCACGTTCCCGAACGAGGAGCTACCGGCTGCTCGGCCGCTGCTCACGAGCCCGATCTACGACCGGCTGACGGCCGCCAATGCCGTGTGGGGTGCGACCTTCGGCCTCGAGCACGCCCTGTGGTTCCAGAAGGCCGGTCTCGAACCGAAGGAGGACGTGACTTTCCGGCGCTCGAACGCTTGGGAGTGCGTGGCCGAGGAAGTCAATGCCGTCCGCGAGCACGTCGGGATGACCGAGATCTCGAACTACGCCAAGTACCGGGTCACCGGTCCAGGCGCAGAGGCATGGCTGTCATCGTTGCTCACCCAGCGGATGCCGAAGCCCGGCCGCATCACGCTGACCGCGATGCTCAACGAGGGCGGGCGCATCGTCGGCGAGTTCACCGTCGCGCGCGCCTCCGAGGCGGAGGAGTTCCACCTCTTCGGATCGCTGCCGGCCGAGGTCCACCATTCGCGCTGGTTCCGCCACCACCTGCCCGATGACGGCTCGGTCCGGTTCGAGGTCCTGGGGCTCGGGCTGACCGGTCTATCCGTCGCGGGTCCCCGATCGCGCGACGTCCTCGACGCGATCGCGCCCGACCTTGACCTCTCGACCGAGGCGTTCCCGTTCATGACCTTCCGCAACGCCGACCTGGGGATGATCCCGGCCCATCTCGCCCGCTTGAACTATGCCGGCGACCTCGGCTATGAGCTATGGGTGGCGCCGGAGCACCAGCGCGCGCTGTTCGACCGGATCGTCGAGGCCGGCAAGCCCCACGGACTGCGCCTGTTCGGCATGCGGGCGCTGATGTCGCTCCGCCTCGAGAAGAGCTACGGGACCTGGTTCCGCGAGTACCGCCCGATCTACACGCCGCTCGAGGGCGGGATCACCCGCTACATCAAGCTCGACCACGACTTCATCGGACGCGCCGCGCACGAGACGGAGCTCGCCGACGGCGGACCCAAGCGCCGGCTCGTCACGTTCGTCGTCGAGCCTGACCCCGACGACCCGGCCGACGTCATCGGTGACGAACCGGTCTGGCACGAGGGCAGGGTCGTGGGTTGGATCACCTCTGGCGGCTACGGCCACCACGTGAAGGCGTCGATCGCGCTCGGCTACGTGCCGACCGAGCTGTCCGCCGCCGGCGGCGCCGGCGGGGACGGCTTCGAGATCGAGATCATCGGGCGCCGCCGGCCGGCGAGACTGCAGCCGGAACCGTTGTTCGACCCATCGGGGGCGAGGATGCGCCAGTGACCGACCGCCCCGGATCGGCGAGGTTCGTCGAGGCGGGACGCATCGTCGTCGATGGTCGACCGGTCCCGTTCGCGGCCAACGACTCGGTCGCGATCGCGATCCTTCGGACGGGCTCCACGCCCGCCGGCCCGGGCACGCTCTGCCTGACCGGAGACTGCGGCAATTGCCTGGCGCAGGTCGACGGCATCGCCTACGTCCGGACATGCCAGCAGCGGGCGCTCCCCGCGCTGGCGGTCGAGCGCCATCCACCCAATGGCTTGCCGCCGCTCCCCGCGGTGAGCGGCCCCGACCTGACCAGTTCGCCGTCGGGACCGGACATCGAGATCCTGCGGGCACACGTCGACCTCGCCGTGATCGGCGGCGGCGAGAGCGGCAAGGAGGCTGCGGCGACCGGGGAGAAGGAGGGCAAGCGGGTCATCGTCCTCGATGCCGAGGGCGGCGACGAGGTCGTCGGCATCTATCCGGGACCGCTTGTCGTGGTGCGCACGCCGACGCTGATGCTCCACGTCTACCCGGCCGAGATCGTGGTCGCGACCGGAGCCGCCGAGATCCATCCCGCCGTTCCGGGCAACGACCTCGAGGGCGTCGTCACCAGCCGCGCCGCACAGCGGATGCATGCGGCCGGCATCGAGCTGGGTGCGGCCGTGGCGATCGGCGCGCCGCCGCCCGGCGTGCCCTGCATCCCCGTGGCGGGTCAGCTCATCCGGATCGAGGGCGACGAGCGAGGCCGCGTCCGGGCGGTCGTCACGGCCGACGACTGGATCGGCGCAGAGACCACGACGCCGTGCGACACGGTCATCTGCGGTCTGGGTTTCGCGCCGCGTGACGTCCTCGCGCGCATGGCTGGCGAACTGCCCCTCAGCGTCGTCGGACCGGCGGCGCACCCACCGGACCTCCCGCCGGCGCCAATGTCCGGGATCGTGTGTGCCTGCAACGGGACGACCGTCGACGACCTCCAGGCTGCGTGGGACCACGGCTTCCAGGAGATCGAGCTGCTGAAGCGCTCGAGCCTGGCCTGCCTCGGCACGTGCCAGGGCGCCGCCTGCCTGCCGCAGGTCCGGGCGTTCATCGCGGCACGGACCGGCGAGGTGCCGCCACCATTCACGGCGCGCCCCGCGTCGCGCCAGATCACGCTCGCCGAGGCCTCGGCCGACACGTATGTCGACGTGTTCCGGCGGACCCCGCTGCACGACGAACACCTCTCGCTCGGTGGCCGCCTGGATCGCTTCGGGAACTGGTGGCGGCCGTGGCACTACGGCGACGCGACCGCCGAGTACTGGGCCGTCCGCGAGGGCGTCTCGATCGGGGACGTCAGCACGCTCGGCAAGATGGTCGTGACCGGACCGGATGTCGTCGGATTCCTCGAGCGGCTGTATCCGTGCCGAGTGGCCGACATCAAGCCGGGTCGCTCTCGCTACGCGCTCCTGCTCAACGAGCGGGGCCACATCATGGACGACGGGATGATCCTGCGGGAGAGCGAGACCCGCTTCGTCCTGACCTTCACGTCCGGTGGGGCAGCCAATGCCGAGATGTGGGTCCGCGACTGGGCCGAGACGTGGGGTATGCGCGTCCATGTGATGGACCGGACCATGTCGCTCGCCGCGATCAACGTCACGGGCCCGCGGGCGAGGGAGCTGCTCCAGCGCGCGGGCGTCGCCGACCCGCCGGCGTTCCTGGGTCACGCGCACGAGGATGTCGCCGGTGTGCCCTGCCACCTCATGCGGCTGTCCTTCACGGGCGAGGCGTCCTGGGAGTTGCACCACCCGGTCGACCGGTCCGTGGAGCTCTGGCGATCGCTGATGTCCCTGGGCGCGGACCTCGGGATCCGGCCGCATGGCTTGAAGGCGCTCTTCGGCCTCCGGCTCGAGAAGGGCCACATCATCGTCGGCATGGACACCGAGCTCGACACGACCCCGCGGCGCGTCCGGATGGCCTGGGCCGCACGGATGGACAAGCCCGACTTCATCGGCAAGGCGGCACTCGAGCGGACCGCCAAGGAGCGTGACGAGCGGCTGCTCCACGGCTTCACGATGGAGGGCGACGCACCGATCGAGGGGTCGCCGATCTACGTCGACGATCGGATCGTCGGCCACGTGTCGGGCAGCTGGGCGTCGCCGGCGCTCGGCAGGACCGTGATGCTGGGCTGGATCAAGCACCTGCCCTATCCGGACCGCGTCCGGATAGACGGCCGCGAGGCGCTCGTGACATCGACGCCCTTCTACGACCCGGAGGGCGACCGTGCACGTGCTTAAGGCGCCGGGCGTGCGCGTGGTGGCGTCGCCCGAGTCGATCGACGCGGCCGAGTGGCAGGACACCGGTCCGGGTCCGGACGAGTTCGAGCCGCTGGTGCTGCGGTTCGCGCCCGATGAGGCCTTCGCCGTCGGCGCGACAGGCGTCGAACTCGATGATCCGGACGCCATCGTCGAGACCGAGCTCGGCTTCACGGCCGTCATGTTCCCGGTCGACGAATTCATCGATGTCGTGCTTCCGCGCATCGAGTGGCCCGTGGCCCCGACACGACCGGCCTTCTGCCAGGGCTCGATCGCCGGCGTTCCTGCGAAGCTGTATGTCGATTCGACCGGCGCCGCCACGGTCTTCGTGATGGGCGCGTATCTGGACGACTTCCTCTCCCGGCTCCCGATGAACGCATGAGGACCGGGGTCGCCGCCGGGTACGTCGCGAGTCTGCCGACCCTGCGCTGGGACGAGCCGAAGGACGCCTACGACGTCGTCATCATCGGTGGAGGCGGGCACGGGCTGTCGACGGCGTACTACCTGGCGACGCGGCACGGGATCACCAACGTCGCCGTCCTCGAGGCCGACTACATCGCGTCGGGAAATACCGGGCGCAACACCACGATCATCCGCGCCAACTACGGCCTGCCCGAAGCGATCCGTTTCTACCAGCACTCGCTCGAGATGTATCGCGACCTGGAGGACGAGGTCGGCGCGGCGATCCTGCACCAGACGAAGGGCATCTTCTGGATCGCCCACACGGAGATGGCGCTCCGCACCGAGCGCGCACGTGCCGCGATGAACACGGCGGCCGGGGCGAAGACCGTGATGGTCACCCCGGCCGAGATCAAGGAACTCGTGCCGCAGATCGACCTCACCGGCGGCCGGCGCTACCCGGTCCTCGGCGCGTCCCACCACCTCGAAGCGGCCACCGCCCGCCACGACCGGGTGGCCTGGGCGTACGCCGCCGGCGCGGCACAGTGGGGGGCCCACGTCGTCCAGCACACGCCAGTCACCGGACTGGTCCGCAAGCGCGATCGCGTGGTCGGGGTCGAGACGCCGCGCGGCCGTATCTCGGCAGGGGTCGTCGTCTCGGCGGTCGGTGGTCGCGTGACGCCGTTGGCCGCCCAAGCCGGGCTACGCTTGCCGATCCGGACCCATCCCCTGCACGCGTTCGTGACCAACGACTACCAGCAGGGCTTCGGCCCGATCGTCGCGAGCACCGAGCTCAACTGCTACGTGTCGCAGACCGAGCGGGGCCAGATGCTCATCGGCGCGGAGTTCGATTCGCAGCCGTCCTACTCGCGCCAGTCGTCGTTCGCCGCACTCCGCAGCTACTCCCACAAGATCACCAGGATCCTGCCGTTCCTGCGCGAGCTTCGGATCCTGCGGACGTGGGCCGGCATCTGCGACATCTCGGTCGATTTCTCGCCGATCATGGGCTTCACCGGGGTCGACGGCTTCCTCATCACGACCGGCTGGGGCACATGGGGCTTCAAGGCCATCCCGGCCGGGGGCGAGGCGATGGCCGAGCTGGTCGCCACGGGCCGCACGCCCGAGATCATCGAGGCCTTCTCGCTCGACCGGTTCCGCCGCGACCACGCGATGGCCGACCAGGGCTCGGCGGGGACGCGCTGATGCTGTGGCTCGATTGCCCCCGCTGCGGACGCCGTCCGCTCGAGGAGTTCTCGTTCGGTGGCGAGGTGCGTGACGTCCCCGAGTCGATCACCGATCCGGATGCCCGCGACTTCGACGAGGTCTGGGTCTTCGAGAACCCGACCGGGGAGACGACCGAGCGCTGGTTCCACAGCCACGGTTGTCGACGCTGGCTGACGATCCGGCGCGACACCAGCGTCGACCGGGTCCTCGAGGTCCTGGGCTGAGGCGTCGGTGGTGACGGGGCTGGCGGAGCGGCGCATCGAGATGACGCTGCGCAACCGCGTGCTGTTCGGCGCCGGCGAGATCGCACGGTTGCCTGAGGTCATCGCCGCGGCCGGCGGCTCGCGCGTGTTCCTGGTCACCGATCCCGGGGTGCTCGCGGCGGGCATCGCCGATCGGGCCCTTGCAGCGTCGATGGCCCCCGCAACGGTATTCAGCGATGTCGAACCGAACCCGTCCGGCGCGACGATCGAGCGAGGAGCCGCTGCGCTTCGCGCCTACGGACTCGCCGAGACGGCGATCGTGGCGATCGGTGGCGGATCTGCGATGGACGCCGCCAAGGCGATCGCCCTGTGTGCCGCGAACGAGCGCCCGGTCTGGGATCTCGAGTACGACGGGCAGGACCTCATCCCGGGCCGGCCTATCGTGGCGATCCCGACCACGGCCGGCACGGGCTCCGAGGCACACCCGTTCGCGGTGATCACGCATGAGGCGGTCGGCCGCAAGGACTACATCGGCCACCGGTCCCTGCTACCGGTGACGACGATCCTCGACCCGGAGCTGACGCTCGGGTTGTCCGCCGGTGTGACCGCGGCGACCGGCGTCGACGCGATGACCCACAGCCTGGAATCGCTGCTGTCGCGGAACGGGAACCCGTTCGCCGAGGCGACGGCGCTCGGCGTGATCCGCACGGTCCACGAGTGGTTGCCACGCGCGATAGCCGACGGCTCCGACCTCGAGGCACGCTCGCAGATGCTGATGGCTTCGCATCTGGCCGGAGTGGGGCAGGCGAGCGGCACGGGCGTGGGACTCGTCCACGCCCTCGGGCACGCGCTCGGCACGCGGGGTCGACTCGCGCACGGCACGGCACTCGCCGTCGTCCTGCCGGAGGTCCTCGGGTTCTACATGGCGGAGGCTGGACTGCGGGACAGGGAGCTGGCACTCGCCGGCGTCGCGATGGGGGCGGCGTCAGCGACGGAGATGCCTGCGACCGGGGCCGGCGCGGCGATCGGCGAGCTGCGGCGGTTCCTGGCGAGCGTCGGCCAGCGACATCGGCTCGGCGCCCTCGGGTTCGACGACGGAGGTCTTGATGTGGTCGCCCAGGACGCGATCGACGATGTGGCGATCCGCAATTCGCCCCGTCTGCCCACGTTCGACGAGGTGCGCGCGATCCTCACCTCGGTTGCGTGAGGGCGCTCAGCCGGAGCGGGTGACCGTCGGCCGGACCTCGATCGGCGTCGCGTCTCGGATGGCCCGCGGGATCTCTGCCACTCGCTCCACTTCCGCGATCAGCCCGTGGATGCGTGTCTCGGGAGCCGAGGAACGGACGAGGACGTCCACGGTGATCGGCGTCGAGCCCGAACCGCGGGACGGGAAATCGCCGTCGACCGTGATCTCGACGCCGTCGAGGTCGATACCCATCGACGCGGCCTCTCGGTAGAGATCGTTCGACCAGCAGGCCGCGATCGACAGGTAGAAGAGCTGCCCGCCGTTGAAGCCGAGGCCGCCGCCACCAACCGCAGCAGGCCGATCGGAAACGAGCGTGAACGAGCTGCCCTCCCCGAGCGCGGTCGGGCCGTCGCCGACGGTACGAAGCCGGACCCGATACGCGTCGGACACACGTGGCTCCTGGGCTAGCCCTGTTCGATCATCGGCTTCACCTCGCCGATGAACCGCTCGAGCGTCTCGACGTCGTACGGCGCGGGCTGCTCCGAGATCACGGTCCGGAAGCCGAGGTCGACGTACGGCCGGAGCTTCTCGGCCATCTGCTCGGGCGACCCGTTCCAGAACGTGTCGTCGTCCTCGACGTCGGACATCGGCGTGCGATTGTGCTCCATCGCCGCACGCCACACGCGGTCGGCCTCCTCCTTCGAGTCGCGCAACGTGAACTTGACGCCGAGCGTGAACTCGATCTCGTTGACGTCCCTGCCCACCTCGTCGCAGTGGCGCTTCAGGACATCGACCTTGTGGGCCATCAGCTCGAGGGGTCCCATCGCGTTCCACATGTCGGCGTACTTGGCGACGGTCCGCAGGGTCTTCTTCTCGCCGCTGCCGCCGATCATGATCGGCAGTCGCTTCTGGATCGGCAGCGGCTGGTGGCGCAGGTCATCGAAGGCGTACCGGCCACCAGACGGCGACGTCGCAGAGCCATCATCGATGACGGTGCGCATCCCCGCCACCGCCTCGTCGAACCAGTCGAGCCGCTGGCCGAAACCGGTTCCGAAGTCGATGCCGTGCGCCTTGTGCTCGAGGTCGAACCACGCCCCGCCGATGCCCAGGATCCCGCGGCCGCCGCTGATGTGGTCGAGCGTCTCGGCGAGCTTCGCGGTCAGCCCCGGGTTCCGGAACGTGTTGGCCCCGACCAGCAGGCCGAGGCGCGTCCGCTCGGTGGCCATCGCCCAGCCGGCCAGCGCCATCCAGCCCTCGAAGATCGGCTGGTACGGATCGCCGAAGATCGCGTAGAGGTGGTCCCACGTCCAGAGATGGTCGTACCCGAGCTGATCGACCCGCTTCGCGGCGTCGGTGATCTCCGGCCAGGTTGCCGCCTGGCTCCACAGCAGGATGCCGGTCTTGAGCTCGGTCACGGGTGAGGCCTCCGGAGGTGCTGGTCGGGGGCGTCCAGTCTAGGCCGCGAGTCAGGGCCGGGTTGTCCGGCAAGGGGCACATACACTGGCGTCGTGATGAGCGTCGCACCTGGACGCCTCATGGGCGCGCTGATGGTCGCGGTCCTGGTGGCCGGCTGCGGGCTGCTGCCGACTGGACAGACGCCCGGCACGGTGACGCTCTACGGGCGGGCCGCGCCGGAGCGTGAAAGCTGGTTCGGGCTCGTGACGGCGGAGGATCCTCCCCAGGTGGTCGGCTTCGGGTCGGACGGGGTGGGCTGCCTCGATGGCCCGCCTGGCACCCAGGTCGCCTGGTTCGACGGTGCGCCAGGGGACGGCGGCGTGCCACGCCAGATCATCGGCGTGCTCCCCGCGGATGGGTCCCCGCTCGTCCTGTCCGTCGAGGTCGCCGCGAACGGGAGTCTGCTCGTCGGCCGTGGCGTGCCGGCCTGGTGGGAGGGCGACCCGCAGGTCTGCTGATCGACCATTCGGCGGCACCAGCGTCAGGTCAAGCGACATCGAATCCGAATCGCCTGGCCCTGACCGCGACGATCCATTGCCTCACCGGCTGCGCGATCGGCGAGATCCTGGGACTCGCCGATCGCGACCCAGCTCGGCTGGCACGATCTGCCGTCGATCCTGCTGGCCATCGCCCTCGCGTTCGTGTTTGGGTACGCCCTGACGATCCGCCCGTTGCTCGCCTCCGGGATGGCGTTCCGGACCGCGACACGGCTCGCCTTCGCCGCCGACACGCTCTCGATCACCATCATGGAGATCGTCGACAACCTGATCGTCCTTGCGATCCCCGCGGCGATGGCCGCGGGCCTGACGGACCCGCTGTTCTGGGGCAGCCTGGCGCTCGGGCGCTGGCCGTCGCCGGCGTCGTCGCCTACCCGGCGAATTGCTGGCTCATCCAACGTGGGCGAGGACACGCAGTGCTCCACGAGCACCACCGCTAGGCGCTCGCTGGAACCTGATAACCGGGCGTTTACGAGGGGGTGACCACGACCGGCCACATGTCCGATACAATTCCCTCACCTGTCCGGCCCCGCCCGGTCCGAATGGACCCAGAACGTTTCGGTGCGGGTCGAAGATGCACCCGACCCCCGATCGGGTGCGCAGGGGAGGAGGCAATCGCCCGTGTCCTCGACCATGCGAAGCTCGATCGCCGTGCGACGGCGGACGATCTTCTCGATCGTGCTGCTGGTGGCGTCGCTCGTCGTCCCGGCGTCCGTTTCGGCCAAGCCGCCAAGCGAGGTGGACGTCCAGCTGCTGGCCATCAACGACTTCCACGGCAACCTCGAGCCACCGACCGGCTCCAGCGGGACGATCGGCAGCACGGCAGCGGGTGGCGTGGAGTACCTGGCCACCCATATCAAGAACCTGCATGCGACGAACCCCGACCGCACGCTCGAGGTCGCGGCCGGCGACCTCATCGGAGCAAGCCCTCTGATCTCGGCGGCGTTCCATGACGAGCCGACGATCGAGGCGATGAATGCCCTCGGGCTCGACTTCTCGGCGGTCGGCAATCACGAGTTCGACGAAGGCGTCGACGAGCTGCTTCGGATCCAGAACGGTGGCTGCCATCCGGTCGACGGCTGCCAGGACGGCGATGGCTACGACGGCGCGTCGTTCCAGTACCTCGCCGCGAACGTCGTCAAGAAGAGCAACGGCAAGACCATCTTCCCGGCGTACAAGACCCGCAGCCTCGGTGGCGCCAAGATCGGCTTCATCGGCCTGACCCTCGAGGGCACGCCGAGCATCGTGACGCCGTCCGCTGTCGCGAGCGTCAACTTCCTCGACGAGGCCGAGACGATCAATGCGGCGACGGCGGAGCTCAAGGCGAAGGGCACCCACACGGTGGTCGTCCTGATCCATGAGGGCGGCGGGCAAGGTTCAGGTGCCACCGTCAACGGCTGCGCCAACTTCTCGGGCGCGATCGCCCCGATCGTCGCTCAGCTCGATGATGAGGTCGATCTCGTCATCAGCGGCCACACGCACAGCTTCTACAACTGCATGCTGCCGAATTCGATCGAGCGGAACATCCCGGTCACCAGTGCTTCGTCGTTCGGACGGCTCGTGACCGATATCGACATGACCATCGACCGATCGACTGACCAGCCGACGAGCATCGCGGTCGAGAACAAGATCGTCACACAGGACGTCGCCAAGGACGCCGCCCAGGTCGTCCTCGTCGAGAAGTACAGGACCGCCGTCGCCCCGATCGCCAACCGGGTCGTCGGCAAGATCACCGCCACGATCAGCAGGACGGCGAGCCCGAACGGCGAATCGCCGATGGGCGATGTCATCGCCGACGCACAGCTGGCCTACACCCAGTCGGCGGGCGCGCAGCTCGCGCTCATGAACACCGGCGGCATCAGGGCCGATCTGGTCTTCGCCAACAGCCCCGGAGGCGAGCCCCCGGGTGACGTCACCTTCGGTGAAGTCTTCAACGTCCAGCCGTTCAACAACCTGGTCGCGACCCAGACCCTGACGGGTGCGCAGCTCAAGCTCGTCCTCGAGCAACAGTTCCCCGGCTTCATGGGCCAGATCGCAACCAGGATCCTCCAGCCCTCGGCTGGCTTCACCTATAGCTACGACACCACCCGGGCCCTGGGTGACCGCATATCGGACATGCGCCTCGGTGGGACGCCGATCGACCCGGCGGCGAACTACCGCGTCACGATGAACAACTTCCTCGCTGACGGCGGTGACGGCTTTACGGTCTTCACGCAGGGCACGAACCGCGTAACGCAGACCGGCTTCGATGTCGACGCCCTGGCCAACTACCTGGGCGCCGGCGCGCCGGTCGCACCCGGCCCGGCGAACCGGATCACCAAGATCGCCTGAGGTCGATCCAGGATCGGTTTCGAACGGAGGCCGGGCTGAACGCCCGGCCTCCTTCGATTCGCGGCGCCGCCGCGGTCATGCCAGCCGGGCTACGCGTTCTCCAGTTCGCGGTCGATCGCGCGCATGATGAACCGCGCCGCCTCGGCACTCTTGCCACCGAGCTTCATGCCCTCGACCTGCTCGAGCGCTTGCATCAAGTCGGCGAGATACTGGTCGAGCTGGGCCGTGCGGATCAGCGAGCGCTCGTCGAACGCCCGCTCCAGGCGGGCCACCACCGCTCGCGCGTTGTCGACCGAGTGACCCTTGGCCACGATGAGCTCGCGGACGTCGCCTCTGGCCTCGTCCGCCGCCGGGCCGCTGCTGCTCACGTGAAGCGACGGACCGTCCGCCGGATCAGGCTTCTCCCGGCCGCACGACGGGCGCCGACGGGTTCTCGTGCCTCATCCCCGGCAAGGTCGGCCTCGGCGCGCAGCGTCTCGCGCTCCTGTTCCTCCTCGGCGTCCCCGGCGCGGATCGTGCGCCAATCGCTCTCAAGGACGCTCATCGCCAATTCGTCCCACCAGCGCCCGTCGCGGAAGATCGATTCGCGCGCGCGACCCTCGATGACGAAGCCGCATCGTCGATAGGTCCGGATCGCGCGTTCGTTGAACTCGAACACGAACAGCGCGATGCGATGCAGGCCGAGGGCGCCGAAGGCGTGATCGAGCATCAGCCCGGTCGCCTCGGTGCCGTAGCCGCGGCTCCACGCGTCCTTCTCGCCGATCGTGATGTGGTACAGCGCCGAGCCGTTGTCGCCATCGAACTGGCTGAACGCGCAGGTGCCGACCAGCCGATCCGTGGCGCGCTCGTGGATGGCCATGGCCAGCGCGTCGTCGCCGACGACCCGCGCGGCGAAGAACCGCTCGATCTCGTCGGGCCGCATCGGCGCTTCCTGGTAGCGCGCGAGGCGGGCGATCTCGGGGTCCGAATACCACCGCCGGAACGCCTCGAGGTTCTCCGGCACATGTCGGCGCAGGACGACGGACGCCCCTTCCAGCACCTCCGGGAACGACGTTCGCGGTGCCATCGGCCGAACCGTATACCATCGCCGACATGCGCCGCTGGAGCGACCTGGCTGAGCGCGTGGCGGCCACGACCCGCACGTCCGAGAAGACCGCTCTCCTGGCCGACTACCTCCGCCGCCTCACCCCCGAGGAGCTGCCCGTCGCCGCCGTCTTCCTGACCGGCCGACCCTTCCCCGAGGCGGATCAGCGTGCCACCGGCATCGGCTGGTCATCGATGATGGCGGCCATCGTCTCGCTCACCGGGGCGTCTCGCGACGACCTCGGACGAGCGTACGACCGCTATTCCGATCTTGGTCTGGCCATCGAGGACGTGCTCACCGGGGCCGGCCACGCGCCGCCGCCCGAGACGTCCCCGACACTCCCCGAGGTCGCGGGCACGTTCGCCGAGATCCAGACGGCCTCCGGTCCTGCCGCCAAGGCGCAGCTCCTGCACGATCTGCTCGCTCGGGCGGACCCCGCGACGGCCAAGGCCATCGTCAAGGTGCTCGGCGGCGAGTTGCGCATCGGGCTGCGCGAGGGGCTCGTCGAAGCGGCTATCGCCCGTGCATTCGACCGCCCGATCGAAGACGTCAAATGGGCGGGCATGCTGACCGGCGACATGGGTCGCCTGGCCGAGCTGGCGCGGGACGACCAGCTCGGCGACGCCGAGCTCGCGCTGTTCCACCCGCTCAAGTTCATGCTCGCGTCGCCGGCCGAGGACGCGGACGAGATCATCGCTCGCCTCGGGCCTGAGGTCTGGGTCGAGGACAAGTACGACGGGATCCGCGCCCAGCTCCACAAGCACGGCACGGATGTCCGGCTCTATTCGCGCGATCTGCACGACGTCAGCGACCAATTCCCCGAGATCGTCGATGCCGCCCGCGATCTCTCGTGGCTCGGCGTGATCGACGGTGAGATCCTGGCGTACAAGGACGGACTGGTCCTGCCGTTCATCAGCCTCCAGGCGCGCCTCGGCCGCAAGGCGCCCTCCGAGGCCATCCGGAGCGAGGTTCCGGTGATCTATGTCGCGTTCGACCTGCTCGCGCTCGGCCCGGGCGACGATCCAGAAGGCGACGTGACCGTAGAGCCGCTGCTGCGCGAGCCGCTGCGCTCACGGCGCGAGCGGCTGGATGCCGTCGAGCTGCCCCACGTCGACGACGGCGGTCGGTTCATCCGCTCGCATCTCGCCGTCGCTCGCGACGCGAACGCGCTCGAAACCGCCTTCGCCGACGCCAGAGCGCGGCGCAATGAAGGACTCATGGTCAAGGACCCGACGAGCGGCTACTCGCCGGGCCGTCGAGGTCTCGGCTGGCTGAAGATGAAGAAGGCGCTGGCGACGATCGATTGCGTCGTCGTCGGAGTGGAGGTCGGCCACGGCAAGCGTCACGGCGTCTTGTCCGACTACACGTTCGCGGTCCGCGACGAGGATACCGGCCGGCTGGTGAACATCGGCAAGGCGTACAGCGGCTTGACCGACGCTGAGATCGCCGAGATGACCGCCTGGTTCGAAGCCCACACGATCGCCCGCTTCGGCCGGTATCGCCAGGTCGAGCCGGAGGTCGTCGTCGAGATCGCGTTCGACGTCATCGTCCGGAGCAAGCGCCACGGCTCCGGATTCAGCCTCCGGTTCCCGAGGATCCATGCCCTGCGGCCGGACAAACGGGTGGACGAGATCGACACCGTCGCGACGGTGACCGCGCTGTACGAGGGCCTCCAGCACGGGTCCGAGCTCCTGGTGACGGCGGGCGCCAGGACTGTCCCGACGGAACCGGTCTGACCGCCACATCCCGACGAGCGCCGCGTATCCTGTGGCGATGTTTGACGCGCTCGGCGGCTCCATCCAGCAGGTCCGACTGACGCTCTACACCGATTCCTTCGTGGTGCGCGGTGCCATCACGACACGGCAGCGCCGCGTTACCGACATGCTCAATCTGGCCGAGGACCGATTCCTTGTGCTGGCGGACGTGACCACCGACGAGTTCGGGCCGCGCGGAGAGCAGATCCGCGCCGAATTCGCCCAGGTGAACCTCGCCTCGGTCCTGTTCGCCGTCGTGAACGAGTCGGTCGCGCCCGCGCCCGAGCTGCGCACGCCCAAGATGCCCGAGGAGGCTCTGATCTCCATCCCGCCGTTCAAGGTCACCGGTCAGATCCACCTGATGCCCGAGCGCAGCCTGCGCGATGCGCTGTCCGAGCTGACCGGGCATTTCTTGCCGGTCACGGGCGCGACCTACTGGTCCGAGATCCTCGGGGAGGCACGGGCCCAGGCGGAGCTGCTCGCGGTGAACCACGAGCGTGCTCAGATCCTGGCGCCGCATCGCGTCAGCGACCCGTGGGTGGGCCTGGACAAGCCGGGGGCGGTCAGCGAGGAGCCACCGCCCGAACCGACTGGCTGGTAATAGATCCCCGCGGCCACGCCCTCGCCTACGAGCAGCGGCGCCTAGCGATCGACCGGCAGGTCCAGCCGGTTGCCCCACTCGGCCCAGCCGCCGTCGTATACGGCCACGTCGTCGTGGCCGAGCAGGCTCAGGATGAAAGCCAGCTTCGACGCCGCCACGCCCGACCCGTCGTACGCCACCATCCGGGCCCCGCGGCTGACGTTGGCGGCGTGGAGTCGATCGCGCAGGTCGCCGCCGTCGCGCAATCGCTGGCTGCCGGCCGTGTGCATCGAACCGACCGGGACGTTGATCGCACCCGGGATGTGGCCGAGGCGGCGCGTGTTTCCCTCGAACCCACGGTACTCGGCTGGGGCACGTGCGTCGAGCAGCGTCACGCCGGGCGCGCCGAGCAGGCCGCGGACATCGGAGGTCGTGAGGTGCAGGCGGTTGGGCCCGCGCGGCACGAACGCCGTCAGTGGTTCAGCCGGTGGGTCGCCGGCGCCGCGCTCCACGGTTCGGCCCTCCGCCTCCCAGGCCGGGAACCCACCGTCGAGGACCCGGACGTGCTCGGCCCCGTAGACGCGGAACGTCCACCACACCCGAGACGCGTACAGCCCCTGGGTGTCGTCGTAGACCACGATCGTGGTCTCGTCCCCGATGCCCGCCCGCGCCGCCGTCGCCGCAACACGGCCCGGCGAAGCCACCCGGATGGCATCACCGGTCTGGTCCATGTCGACCAGATCGGCCCGCCAATCGACCGAGACGGCGCCCGGGATGTGGCCTGCCCGGTGGACCTCGGTCCCGGTCCCATCCGGCCGCCAGCGGGCATCGAGGATCCGGACGCCTGGGCGGCCCACGTGCTCGGCAAGCCACTCGGTCGTGGCCAGGATCTCGGGTCGGGCCAGGCCGGACATCGTCGGTATGATACGGGCCGTGTCCGCCCCCACATCCCCTGACGCGGACCGACTCGCCGCCGTCCGCGCGGCGCTCCCGGCCCTCGAGGCCGGCATCTACCTCAACACCGGATCGGTCGGTCCGATCCCGGCCGAGGCTGCGGCGGCGATGGACGAGATGGCCGAGTACGAGCTGCGGACCGGGCGGGCGCACTTCGATTATTACGAGGAGACGCTGCAGCGCATGGCGGAGGCGCGCGCCGCGACAGCGGCCGTCCTGACCGCCGATGTCGGTGACATCGCGCTCACCCACTCGACCACCGATGGCATGAACGTGGGTGTCTGGGGCATCGACTGGCAGCCGGGTGATCGCGCGGTCACCACGAGCCTCGAGCACCCCGGCGGGGTCGGCGCGCTGTACAACCTGCGCGCGCGCTCCGGGATCGACCTCGCCTTCGTCGACGCTGGGCCGACGCGGTCGGAGGCCGAGGTGCTGGATGCCTTCGAGCGGGCGATCGACGAGCGGACCCGCGCCGTCGTCGTGTCACACGTCCTGTGGGCGACCGGCACTGTGCTTCCCCTCGCTCGGATCGCGGAGATCGCCCACGCCCGGGACGCCTTCCTCATCGCCGACGGTGCACAGGCGGCGGGCGCAGTGCCCGTCGACCTGGCCGAGAGCGGCGCCGACGTCTACGCGGTCCCCGCGCAGAAATGGCTGCTCGGACCCGAGGGGATGGGTGCCGTGGCGGTGGCACCCGGCGTCCGTGACCGGCTCAGACCGGCTTTCGGGGGCCACTACACCTTCGAAACGGTCGACTCGGCAGGGTCCGCGAAGTGGTGGCCGGACGCGCGACGGTACGAGGCGTCGAACTTCCACCGGCCGTCCATCGTGGGCATGGCTCGCTCGATCGGCTGGTTATCGATGTTCGTCGGGCTGGACTGGATCCATGCGCGCGGAGCGGCGATGGCCCGGCTCGCCGCCGAGCGCCTCGCGGCGATCGACGGCGTCGAGGTGCTCACGCCTCTCGACCGGATGGCCACGCTCGTGTCGTTCCGGATCCGCGGCTGGGCACCGCAGGCAGCCCTCGACGAGCTCGGGGCACGTGTCTTCGCGGTCGCCCGGACCGTGACGCTTGTCGACGCGCTCCGGATCAGCGTCGGGTTCTTCACGTCGGAGGCCGAGCTCGGTCGATTCATCGGCTGCGTGGAGCTGCTCGCCGCCCATACGCCGGAGACGGTGCCGGCCAGGCGCACCCTGACGATCCTCAGTGGTGAGTGACGGCCCGCCGGTCCGCCATCGCTCCTGGGCCGAGGTTCGCTGGCGCCAGTTCCGGAACGCCCCGCGACCGGTGGTGCGGGCGGTCGCGGTCAGCCTGACCACGGCCATCGTCGCGGCGGTCGCCTACCTGGCGTACGACATCGCGATCGCGCGGGGGATGACCCTGCCAGGCGGCGACCTGCGATTGCTTGCGCTTGTCGCCTACACGGTCCTCGTGCTGGTCATCGGCAGCGTGGTGACCTACATCGTCGTCCCACAGCCGACCGGCTCGGGGACGGTCCGCCGGCGCAGCGGCTGGAGCGCGGCACTCGGTTTCTTCGCCGCGGTGCCGATCGCCTGGCTGGTCATGGTGGTCGCGCTCCAGGTCATCCGCCCCTGGTTCGGATGAGCCCATGCGCCGTGGACGCCCGGCACCACGAAAAGCCGTAAGCAATCCGATACCCCGTAGCCTATCCGTACCATTCCCCGCTACGCTGCGCTCGACGCATCATCCACGCGTCTCCCGGGGGAATTCCGGAGACGAGGCCTTTGCTGAGGTTTCGCGTGTCCATCGACGAGCAGCACGTCGCGCTCCCGAAGCTCTACGGAGCACCGGCCTACGCACGTCCGGCGTCCTACGCGACGACCGCGGAGCGACCGTTCGATCCCGACGATCTGCCCATCGAGGCATACCAGTCCGAGGAGGACCGCGCGTTCGCGGCGAACCTTCCAGCACGGGCATGGGCTCCCGGCGGCGTGGCTCTCGAGCAGCGGGACGGACGCGACCACGCCGGCCAGCCGCGATTGAAGGGGCGCCACCTCGATCTGCGGTCGATCGCGGGCAAGCTCCTTCGAGAGGACTGACCGCACCTCGCGCGACTCGTCGACGCCCGCGGTGTAGCATCGCGGCGGGGGAGTAGCTCAATGGTCAGAGCGGCGGGCTTATATCCCGCTGGTTCCAGGTTCGAGTCCTGGCTCCCCTACCACCTCAACGCGCTGCGGCGCGGACGAACTCCAGCAGGCGCTCTCGACGACCCTCGGTGAGGCTGCGCTGCGGCGCGAGACCGTCGACCCAGGGCGCCAGCTGCTCGGGCGTGAGGACGGCGCAGTCGACGGTCCGGGTGATGGTCGGCTCGGGTCCGACGACGGCGGCGTAGACCTTGACGATGAAATCGGCGTCGTCGTGTGATAGCCAGCGGCGCACCCGTTCGGCGTCGCGCGAGGCACGTTCCAGCGGGTTCTCTATGGTGATCCAGCCCCGCCGGGTCCGCAGTTCCCAGCGACCATCACGGACGCGCGTCACGGCGACCGGCGGCAGTTCCCGGACCACCGCGGCCCCGAACGGACCGATGACCAGATCGGAGACGGTGCGGCCATCGGGGAGCGCGATCCCGGTCGCGACGATCACCTCATCGGACAACGAGTCGAGTGCCCGGAGCGTCGTCGACCGGCGCGGGATCCGGCCCCGCGCGGCGGCCAGGATCCGGACGAGCCGGTTCGTCCCGAGCAGCACAAGGCCGGCGGGTGCGACCAGGGCGATCGCCCAGACGAGGACACCGGTCGCTGCTTGACCGGCATTCAACCGGCCCGTCGGGATGACGGTCTGGAGCACGGGCGTGGCGAAGGCCATGTAGGCGAGCACGATCCCGACGACGATCAGGACGGTGCCGATCACCGTGCCGCTGAGCAAGGGCATCAGCGACGGCCGGCGGGTGGCCTGGGCCGGTTGGATGACCTCCATGCCGGTCATCCTCGACAGGACGCACCGCCCCGTCGATGGGCGAATGGGGGATGGCCCCCCTGCCGGTGGGACCACGAGCCATACCGCACCACACCCGACCCGACCGGTCGACCGCGTGATCGTTGCGGTCACGCACCGCCCGGCCCCTCGCCGGTCGGCGGTCGCGGACCGGACCCCCGTACCATTGCTGGCCCCGCGGCCCGAACCGCATCCTCGCTCGCAGGATGCATCGCCCCGCCCGTCACCCCCGACGACCGTCGAGGTTCCCCATCGGCGGCGCAGGACAGGTACGGATCGCCGCGTCGATCGCGGCGTTCCTGCTCGTCCTCGGCGCCGTCGTCCCCGTGTGGGCGTCGTCCGGTCCGACCAAGTTGTTCGACCCGGCGGTCTCGCCGCGATCCGGCACGCCGACGACCTCCGTCGTGGTGACGGTCGCTTACCGGAATCGCCAGGGCTCGCCGGCGGATTGGGTGCGGGTGAAGGTCGCCGGAACCACGCATGCGATGACGCGCGTCAGCGGTGGCGACTGGAAGCGCGGGGTGACGTTCAAGTGGTCCGGCAAGCTGCCGGTCGGCACCCATTCCATCGTGCTGTCCGCGTTGAGCCGCGACCGCTTCGCCGATGCCCTGACGGCCGGCTCCGTGACCATCGAGCGACCTGCGACGCCCGCCCCCACGCCGAGGTCGACGCCGAAGCCGACTCCCAAGCCGACACCGAAGCCGGCTGCACGGACCGCCCCTGCCCCCACGCCGGAGCGGACACCGCGTCCTACGCCATCGCCGGCACCAGCGGCCACTCCGACGACGACTCTGGTCGATCCCACCGCAACCCCGACCAGCTCGCCGACCGGCACGCCCGCCCCGAGCCCCAGCCCCGATGCCACCGCCACGACGAGCCCGACGCCGAGCGACGACGACATCGCGGTGGCCCCGGGAGGCGTGGTCGATCCTGGGACCGGCGGTCCGTCGGCACCCGGCGGCGGCAACGGCGGCGGCGCCGGTGGCGCACCCGACCAGGGATCGGGCGCTGGGACGTGGGCGGCTTTTGCGACGGGCTTCGAACTGCTCACCAGCGGTCGACCGACCGTGCCTCTCGGCCTCGTCGCCTCCCTCGTCACGACGTCCGGCGTCGTCGGCGCGACGCTCGCGTTCGGGCTGTTCGGGAAGCGCCGCCGCGACGGCGATCCACCCGCCCCGGACGATGTCCTCGCTCATGCCGCCGCCAGCCCGCTGGCGCTCGCCGCAGCCGCCGGCTATGCCGGGCGGGCAGGCGACCCAGACCATGGCGACCCGATCGGCGTCCCCGTCAACGTGCCGAACCCCCTGGATGCGGAGCTCGCTCTGCCGCGCTGGCGGCGACCCTCGCTCCTCGAGGCGCGCAAGGCCGATCCCATCCGCGACGCGACCGAGGCGCCGCGGCTCACCTTCGACCATGGACTCGTGGGCCCGATCGACGGTCGCGAACGACGGCTGATCCGGTACAACCTGGTGCGCCTGCTGGACATGCCGGACGAGCTGCGTGGCACCGAGCTGGCGTTCCTCGATCAGGGTGACGAAGTCCAGCTGCTAGAGAAGCGCGGCGCCTACTGGATGGTGCTCTGCCCCGACGGCCTCCAGGGCTGGATCCACAAGATGACCCTCGGCGATGTGATCGGTGACCCGCCCGTCCAGAGCACGCCGACGGCGACGATGCCGATCGCGGCCGACACGTGGACGATGGGTGACGATGTCGACGGCGATGTCCTCGCCGCCTACCTCGAGAGCCGCCGCCGCGCCTGACGGGACCCGGCGCTACCGGACTCCGCGGGCTCGCGGCGGAGCACCAGGATGTGCTGGTGGGCGATGTTCGGGACGAAGACCCGCGGATAGCCATACGGTCGCAGGCGCGTTCCGGCCTGGTGCCATATGAGGTCGCCCTTGGGTACGAGGCCCGCGTCGCCCGCACGTCCCGCCAGGTCCGCCCCGACGAACTGGTATCGCCCGTTCTGGTACGCGTCTCGCACGATGACGAGAGCGTAGCGGCCTGGTCTCAGCACCCGCGTCAGCTCTCCGAACAGCCGCCCCATGGCATCGAGGAAGCTCGGGTAGTCGGCGGCATTGGCCAGATCCGCGGGCGCATCACTGACCATCGCGTAGTCGGTCCGGCGATTCGCGTGCGTCTCCGCCAGCGCTCCGCCCGCCATGGTCAGCGGCAGCTGGATGTTGTACGGCGGATCGGTCGCGACGAGGTCGACCGAGTCGTCGGCCAGGGTCGGTAACAGCGCGAGCGCGTCGCCCGTCCTCATCTCGAGCCCCCGAGCATCGAACGCGCGGGGCGGACCGGGATCGGCGGTCCCGAGCTCGGCGATCGCCGGTCCCGCGCCATCCCGTTCCGCCGCAAGCGCGGCTACGACCTCCTCGTAGACCGCCACCCAGCGGGGATCGAGCTCGATGCCGAGCGCTCGTCGAGGCCCTCTCGCGATGGCTGCCCCGAGCAGGGTGCCGCCAACGCCCGCGAACGGATCGAGGACCAGCTCTCCGGTCCGACTGAAGAACTCGATCAGGCGCGCCATGAGACGCGGTGGCTTGTTGGCGCCGTGCGCCTTTCGTGCCGCGTGCCCCAATTCGGAGGGATAGGCCGTCGTCAGGACGGACTTCGTGAAGTACAGCCATTCCTCGCCGGACAGCTCGTTGAGCGTGTTGTCGGGATGTGGGGCGGGGCGGGGGGCGGTCACGATCGCAGCGTAGCGGGTCGAACCTGAGGGGTCGGGTGGTCGCCGTTGCCCTTTCGTCGAGGTTCAGGGTGCGGCGGCGTGAGCGCTCGCTCCTCCGTTTCCGTTCACGTGGTGACCCGCTCCGACATCGACCACCGCGATGGCCGTCGCCAGCACTGCCACGCCGGCGATGGCAACGATGCCCGTCGTCCCGAGAGCGATGGAGCGCCCGCCCTCGATCACCGACCCACGCTCTCGCACGAGGATCGCCAGCACGACGACCAGGCCGATCTCGAGCGCGATGCAGATCGCATCCGCCGTCCCGATCGGCTCCACGCCTGGGAGAAACGGCAGCCCGACCGTCCGGGATAGCGCCCAGAGCCCGATCAAGACGCCGTTGCCGATGATCCCGAGCCAAGCCAACCATCGCGGGCGCGACGAGGCCACCCAGGCGATGGCGAATCCAGCCTGGAACAAGGCGGCCCAATAGAAGCCGAGGCCGACATCACCGAGTTGCTCCACGTGCTCCGGACCGGCTGCCAGGTGGATGGCGGCCGCAGCTCCGGAGAGCACCGCGACGAGCGCCGTCGTCATCCGGGTCGGCGACGTTCGTACCTCCCGGACCGCCCAGAAGCGATCAGCCGGCCGGCCGAGGTCGAACCAGGCCTGGAGGACGATGGCCGCGCCGCCCATCGTCAGGACGAACGCGGCCAAGACCTCGACGAGGACGTGGTCTCCGTGCATGCCAGTCATCGCGCGCCCGAGCCCTGGCGCGTCCCGGCATCGGCGAGGATCCTCAGACGCTGACCGTCTGCCGGTTGCGGGCCATGAGGGCGACCGCGAGGCTCACGACGGCGACCGCCGCGTGGATCACATGGATCACCGCGTTCGCCGGCACCGAGAACAGCCCGAACAGGTTCGGGCTGACCAGCACCGCGACGAAGATCACGACGTACAGGATCCCGAAGCCCATGAGGGCATCGACCTGGGTCTTGCCACTCAAGCCGAAGGCGATCCACAGCGCGAGGGCACCGGTGGCCAGGTGCACCACGTTGTGCAATCCGTCCGTCGGCACCAGAGCTCCGCTGGCAGAGCCGACGAGCGGCGTGCCGAGGAACCCGATGAGGCCCACCGCGACGAGCACGATCCCTGCGAGCGCCGACCATGACTTGACAGTATCCATCTCCACCTCCTGTGGGCGACCCATCATCGGTCGCGTCGGGGATACGTGGTTGGGTCCGGTGTGGATGAACGCCGCCGCCTGACGTGTAGGATGCAAGGCGATGCCCGCCAGGTACACGAGCGCGCGGTTCGTGGGACGGGAGGACGCGTTCGCGAAGCTCGCGAGCGTCATCCGATCGGCCGCAGCCGGCGACTCAGGGACACTGCTGATCGACGGGACGGCCGGCGTCGGCACGAGCCGGTTCATCGACGAGGCGATACGCCGAGTCTCCGGTCTCCAGGAGCCGATGACGGTCATGCGTGGTGCTGCGTACGGGTCATACACCGACGCGCCGTACCAGCCTCTCATCCGCGCACTGCGTCCGACCCTGACGAGCCTGTCGGACGACGACCTCGCCCACGTCCTCGGCACGGCGACCGACGAGTTGGTCCGGCTCATCCCCGAGCTCGCCGATCGCGTGGACGGACCCGGCCGCGCAGAGCGCCGCGTTCTCACGGTCGTGCCCGAGCGGCGCCAACCGCGGCTGCTCGAAGGCGTGCTCGGCGTCCTCGGTCGGCTCGGCGAGCGCCGCCCAGTGCTGCTCATCATCGAGGACCTCCACCGGGCCGATGCCGCCACCCGCGCGCTCGTCTCGTTCCTGGCACGGATCGCCAGATCGCACCGGCTCGCCATCGTCGGCACGTACCAGGCTGACGCGATCCGCCGTGAGGATCCCTGGGCGCTCGACCTCGCCGCGCTCGCCGCCGCGCCTCGCCCACCGGCCCCGCTCACGATGCCGCCGCTCACCCGCGACGAGCTTGCTCGGCTCATCGGGGCGATCGAGGAGGAGCGGCCGTCGGCGAGCGTGCTCGTCGTCGTCGCCGAACGGTCCGGCGGCCGGCCCCTGGTCGCCGAGGAGTTGCTGGCGGCACGGCGCGAACTGCCAGGTGTGTCGCTCACGTCCTCGTTCCAGGACCTCGTGCTGGCCCGTATCGCGGCGCGATCACCGGAGGCACGTCGTGCGCTCCGATTGCTCGCACCGGCCGGTCGGCCGCTCCGCCGCACCGACCTGGCGGCCATCGCAGACGAGTTCGAGTCCGAGTCGACCAGCGCTCCGCCGCGTTCCTCGAATGCCCCGCGGCGCGGCGACGGTGTGCTCGACGCGGACTTGACCCACGGCCTCGACGAGGCGATCGAGTACGGCTTCATCCGCGAGGACGACGACGGTTTGGCGCTCCGCCACGAGCTGGTCGGGCACGCTATCGAGGCCGACCTCCTGCCGTCGATGCGGATCCGACACCACATGGCCGTCGCCCGGGCGTTGGCCGACCAGCCCTTCGTGGGGGCCCATCACTTCGCGGTCGCGCTCGACCCGGTCGCCGTCCGGCACGCCGCGATCGCGGCGGCCGATGCCGCGGGCGGTGTCGACGCGCCGCTCGACGAGCTGCGCGCGCTCGAGCTGGCGATCGCCGCCGGGAGCGCGACCGGCGTGACGTCGGAGCGCGGCGGTCGACGGCGCAGCGACCCGCCGGTCCTGCCGCCGGCCGAGCTCAATGCCCGCGCCAGCGAGGCCGCGTTCGCCGCGGGTCGACCCGTTCGTGCCGCCGCCTACCTCGATGCCGCGATCGCCTCGACCGACGGCCGCCGCGATCGGGTGCGCCTCGGCTTGATCCACGACCGTATCGCCCAATTCCGACGGGCTGCTGGCGACGCGGAAGGGTCGCTCTCGGCCCGGCGTCGCGCGGTCGACCTCGTCCCGACGACCCCGTCGGTGGCGCGCGCCACGGTGGTCGCCGGGCTCGCCCAGCTCCTGATGTTGGAAGGGACGTTTTCGGAGGCGGAGAAGCTCGCCCGGGACGCGATCCGCGTCGCGCGCGCGTGCGACCCGCCGGCGCGGCGCTGGGAGCTCCACGCGACGACGACGCTGGGCGTGTCGCTCGGGTGGCGGGCCGACCCCGAGGCCGCCCTCGCGATGCTCGCAGAGGCACGCACCATGGCGGAGGAAGTCGGCGACCTCGACGAGCTGTTTCGGGTCCACGCCAACCTGACGACCGTGCTCGAGCTCGCTGGTCGCCATGAGGAAGCCGTGGAGGTCGCCAAAGCGGGGATCGCCGCCGCCAAGGACGCCGGTCTCGAGGCCGTGTACGGGAACATCCTGCGCGGCAACGCGGCCGACTCGCTGTTCCTCCTCGGCCGCTGGGAAGAGGCGCGGGCGATGAGCATGACCGCGCTGGAGTGGTTGCCGAGCGGGATCAACTTCCTCAATGCGCTGGTGTCGCTGGCCACTGTGGAGATCGAGCTTTCGGCAGGGGAGTCGGCGGGTCGACTACTGGGCCAGTCGCTCCTCGAGTTGGAAGCCGTGCGCGATGCGCAACTGGCCGTGCCGCTCCACCTTGCGTCAGCCTCGTTCGCGTTGTGGCGCGGAGACCTGGCCGATGCGCGACGGGCCACAGAGCTCGGCTGGTCGCTAGTCCACGACACGGAGGACTGGATCCTCGCCGCCCGGACCGCGGCCGCGGCGATCGAGGTCGCAGCCGCCGGTGCGGTCGAGGCACGCGAGGGGCGTGACCTGGCCGCTCTCGCGGCTTCCCGCGAGCGCGCCCGCGAAGTCGTTCGTGCGGCGGAGGCGGTCGTCAAGAAGCACGGCGTCGATCCGTCGCTCGGGTCGCGTCGCCTGGCCGACGCGCACCTGGCCACAGCGCGCGCCTATCGCCGTCGCGTGGAAGGACGTGACGATCCCGCGGTGTGGACGGCCGTCGGCGATGCCTGGGTATCGCTCCACATCCCCTACGAGACGGCGCGCGCACGCTGGCGCGAGGCGGAGGCGATGCTCGCTTCCGGTGCCGGCCGCGCCGGCCGAGCCGACGCCAAGGCCCCGCTGCTCGAGGCCGTCAGGATCGGCATGGACCTGGGCGCCTTACCGCTCCTGCGCGAGCTACGTGAGCTCGCCGGACGGGCACTGATCCCGTTGCCGGCCGAGGTGGAGACCCGGCTCGCCGGTCCTGAGGATCGCCGGCGCGAGCTGGTCGGCGTCATGTCCGGCGGCGCGCCCGTAGTGGCTGGCTCCGCACCGAATACCGAGTCGGACGGCGGGGCCGAGCGCTCGGAGCTGGTCGATGCACTCCGGTTGACCGGGTCCGCCGAGGCCGTCCCTCGGCGTGACACGTTCGGGTTGAGCGGCCGCGAACGCGAGGTTCTCGTCCAGATCGCCCGCGGCCGGACGAACCGCGAGATCGGTGAGCGGCTCTTCATCAGCCAAAAGACCGTCGGCGTCCACGTTGGCAACATCCTTGCCAAGCTCGGGGTATCCGGTCGTGTCGAGGCGGCAGCCGTCGCCATCAGGCTCGGCTTGACCGAGGGCCACTAGGCCCGACGGACGAGACTAGACCGAAAGGGACAAAAAGAGAGACCCGGAGGGAGGTCTCCGGGTCTCAATGAGGACTGTCGCCGGCCAGCAACGTCCGGCGAGCGAGATGCGAAGTGGGTGGTCGCGATGGCGACCCTTCGCGCGGCCTCGCGGCCGCTGGGTTCACCAGCGGCGAGCGGCGACGAGCGCGAGTGCGATGACGACGATCGGACCGACGATCACGATGATGTGCCAGGCTCGATCGATGGTGGAACGGATCATCTGGGTGGGGGCTCCAGTCTCCCTGTGGTGCGGCGGTCGCACCCGTCTGGGGAAGATGGAGGCTAGTCGCGAGATGGTCCCGGGACAATCCGGACCATGGTACCGGTGAGGTACTAGGCCACAGGTACTGGTGGGCACCGGAGTCGCGCGACGCGGTAGCATCGTCGCGAACACCCGATCGCGGTCATCCGCGCCATCCGATGAGGTCGTCCCAACCGATGCGAAGCCTGCGTTCCCTGTCCGTCGTCGCGGTCCTGCTCCTGCTCGCCGCTGCGTGCACATCGGCCAAACCTGGCTGGACGTACGCACCAGCGCCCTCCGCGACGCCGCTCCCGAGCGTGTCGCCGAGCGGATCCGCAGGCGCGAGCGCCTCGGCCTCCGCGTCGGCGTCGGCCTCGGTCGAACCGTCCGAGTCGGCGTCCGCATCCGCGAGTGCGTCCGGCGGCACGGGCGAGGTCCTCGAGATCTCCGCCCAGAACATCGCCTTCGACACGACCCAGGAGGCGGTGCCCGCCGACACCGCATTCCAGATCCACTTCACCAATAACGATCAAGGCATCCCCCACAACGTCGCGATCCACGACCAGAGCAATGCCGAGATCTTCAAAGGTGAGATCTTCCCTGGACCGGGTGAGCGCACGTACGACGCGCCGGCCCTGGCTGCCGGCGAGTACACCTTCGTCTGCGACGTCCACCCGAACATGACCGGGACCCTCACCGCAGAGTGACGTCCCCCGGTGAGCAGATCGCCTACGCCGACGCGTACGCACGATCCGTCCAGGCGAGGGTGCGCCACGTCGAGGTCGGTGACGCCACGCTCGTCGTCCTGGACCGGACGAACTTCTATCCCGGCGGCGGCGGACAGCCGTCGGACCGCGGGCTTATCCTGCGCACTTCCGATGGACGTGGCTGGACGGTCCGCGGTGCGCGCAAGGCCGAAGGGGAGATCGTCCATGAGCTCCAGCCGGACGACGGTGACCCGCCCGCCGTGGGCGACACGGTCGAGGTCGACCTCGACTGGGCGCGGCGCTTCGCGCTGATGCGGACCCATACCGCGCTCCACGCCCTCTGTGGCGTGGTGTGGCGCGACCACGGAGCGCAGGTGACGGGCGGCAACATGGAACCCGGGTCGGGGCGGATGGACTTCGAGTTCGAGTCGATGTCCGGCGACCTCGTCGATTCCATCGAGGCGGCGGTCAACGTCGAGCTGGCCGCTGATCGGGATGTCCGTGTGAACGTGCTCCCGCGTGACGAGGCGTTCGCCATCCCCGATCTGATCCGGACCAAGATCAACCTGCTCCCCGAGGGCATCGACGAGATCCGGACGATCGAGATCGTCGGGCTCGACCTGCAGGCCGACGGCGGGATCCATGTCGCCAATACGCGTGAGGTCGGCCGGATCCGGGTCACCGGCTACGAATCGAAGGGCCGCATCAATAAGCGCATCCGGATCGAGCTCGTCGAAACCGAATGACCGGAGGCCGAGCGTGACCTCGGCCTCTCCACGCCGACGAAGGAGGACCGCAGCGCCGTGGATGGCGTGATCTTCGGCAGCGTCATCGCCGCGCGGATCCTCGTCCCGCTGGCCATCCCGCGCTTCCCGCTGCCGGCGATGCTGGCCGCCCTCGTCATCGACGGTCTCGACCAGACGATCTTCCAGACCTTCACCAACCTCAGTCTCGAGGGCTACCAGAACTACGACAAGGCCCTCGATGTGTACTACCTGTCGATCGCGTACACGGCGACGCTGCGCAACTGGACCCACCACACCGCGGTGGCCGTCGGTCGGTTCCTGTACTACTTCCGCCTCGTCGGGGTCGTGATCTTCGAAGTGACGCAGGTCCGCGCCGTGCTTTTGATCTTTCCCAACACCTTCGAATACTTCTTCGACTTCTACGAGGCCGTCCGCGTCCGATGGGACCCGCGCAGGATGAGCAAGCGGCTTATCGTCGGGGCGGCCGCGTTCATCTGGATCTTCATCAAGCTGCCTCAGGAATGGTGGATCCACGTCGCGCAGCTCGACGCGACCGACACGATCAAGACCGTCATCTTCGGCGTGTCGAAGGACGCCTCGTGGGCGGTGGCGGTCGCCAACCGCCCGATGGTGCTGGTTGCGCTCGCGGTCGCGCTCCTCGTGCTGGCGCTAGCGGCGCGCTGGCTACTCACGGAGCGGCTCCCGCCGGCTGACCGTCCGCTGACCTTCGATGCTGACAAGGGCCAGGAGCCGGTCGAGCCTGCCCGGGTCGAGGCCGAGCGGCGTCGCCTCGCGGAGCGGCTGTTCGACCGGGAACTCGTCGAGAAGACGGCGCTCATCGCGCTGGTCGCGATCATCTTCGGCCGGATGCTGCCCGGCACCGACGCGACGCCGGTCCAGACGGCCATCGGGATCGCGATCTTCATCATCGCAAACACGGCCATCACCGAGGCGCTCGTCCGTCAGGGCGCGTCCTGGCAGTCCGCGATCCGCCAGTTCGCCGTCATGCTGGCGATCAACCTGGCGATCGTCGCGGTCGGCCAGTTCATCCTGACCTCGCTGACCGAGCAGCGCCTCGAACACGCCCTGGTATTCGCCGGCCTGCTGAGCGTGATCATCACGTTCTATGACCGGTATCGGCCGATCCACGTCGCCCGCTTCGCGGCGGACCACCGTGGTTGAGGCAGGGTCGCTGACCGGCCGCATCGCCCTCGTCACCGGCGCCGGGTCGGGCATCGGGCGGGCCACAGCCATCCGCCTAGCAGCCGATGGAGCGATCGTGGGGTGCCTCGACCGCGACGTGGCGGCGGCCGGCGCGGTCGCCGGCGAGATCGTCCGGGCGGACGGGGCAGCGCTCGGGCTCGTCGCGGACGTGACGGATCCCCGGATGGTCGCCGCCGCCGTCGACGACCTCGGGGCTCAGCACGGTCCGGTCGCGATCCTCGTCAACAACGCCGGTGTCCCAGGCGCGGGCCAGTTCACGGACATAACGTTCGACGATTGGCGGCGGGTCCTCGATGTCCACGTCGATGGGACGTTCCACGTCACCAAGGCGGTGCTGCCGGCGATGGTGGACCGCGGCTGGGGTCGCATCGTCAACATCGCTTCGGAGGCCGTGTGGCTCGGCAACCAGAGCGTCCAGTACGTGACGGCCAAGTCGGCCCTCGTCGGGTTCACCCGCGCGCTGGCGTACCAGCTCGCCCCGTCGGGCATCCTCGTCAACGCCGTCGCCCCCGGTCCCGTCGACACCCCGATGCTGCGCGACAACGACGCGGCCGCCATCGATGCCGAGCTGGCGAGCATGCGGATCGGGCGCTTCCTGGGACCTGAGGAGATCGCCGCGACCATCGCTTTCCTGGCTGGCCCCGGCGGCGACGCCTACGTCGGGCAGGTGCTGTCGCCGAACGGCGGCACGGTGTTCATCGGTTGAGCGCGGGCAAGGACGGCGACACCCCGGCGACCGCCGCCATCGCCGCGGCCGGTGTGACGCATCGAGTCGTCCGCACGGAACGGGCCGGCAGCGCCGAGGAGGCGGCCGCCTTGCAGGGCATCCCGCTGGCGGCGCTCCTTCGCACGATCGTCGTCCGGCGCGGTGACGACGACTACCTCTTCGTGCTGGTGCCCGCGGGACGTCGCTTCGACTGGCCCAAGCTCCGGTCCCACCTCGGCGTCCGACGGATGACGCTCCCCGACGCCGACGAGGCGCGGGCGGTCACCGGCTATGAGCGCTACACGATCACGCCGTTCGGCTCGACCCGCGCATGGCAGGCGATCGTGGACGCGTCGGTCATGGCCCAGTCGGTCGTGTCCGTCGGGGGCGGGGCGTTCGGCGTGAATCTCCACCTGGCGCCAGACGACCTGGTCACGGCGCTCGCTGCCGATGTGATCGACGTCTCCATCGCCGAAGAGGCGCCGTAGACTGCGCCGATGATCGACTTGGGCGTCGATTGGGCCTTCGCTGTCCGGCTCATCGCGGCAGCGGCGCTCGGCGCCGTCATCGGGCTCGAGCGCGAGATCCATGATCACCCCGCGGGTATGCGCACCCACCTCCTGGTCTCCGTGGGCTCCGCCGGGTTCACGGTCCTGTCGATCGCGGCGTTTCCCGCGCCCGGCGCCGACCCGGCCAGGATCGCCGCCCAGATCGTGACGGGCATCGGGTTCCTGGGAGCCGGGGCGATCCTCAAGGAAGGTGCCACGATCCGGGGCCTCACGACGGCGGCCAGCCTGTGGGCCACGGCGGCGGTCGGCATGGCCGCCGGCGCCGGTGCGTGGATCACAGCACTGACCATCACGGTGATCGTCGTCGTGTCGCTCTGGCCGTTGCGACTCGTCGCCGACCGCGTCATCGGGCGGGATCCGCACATCGTTCGCATGCGCCTGCTCGTCGATGACCCGAAGGCCCTGTCCGACGTCATCGCGGTGATCACGAAGGCCGGTGGGAGGATGTCCCACCTGACGACGACCGTTCGGCAAGGGGCTCGGCAGGTGGCCGAGGTCGAGGTCACGGCGCGCGACCTCGCGACGGGTGCCGCTATCACCGCGGCGGTGGCCAGGACACCCGGCGTCGAGATCGCCGAGAGCAGCTCGCAGGGCGACTGACCTGTGGCACGATCGGGCCGATGAGGCGACCCCGTCTGCCGCGGTCCACGCCGCGCTCGCTTCTGCCGATGGATTCACCGGTGGTCCGTCGCGTGGTTTGGCACGTGAAACGGATGGTCGGCCAGCTCGACCGGCGCTTCTTCATGTCGCTCGCACAAGGCATCATCGGGTTCGTCCTGGCGGCGGCCGTGCTCATCACCCTGTTCGAGAAGACATGGACGGTCGAATCCGTCTTCGACTCGTTCAACTGGGGGATCGCCACGGTACTCGGCCAGGGTGACTCGAGCTACGTCACGTCGCCGGCCGGCCGCCTGATCGGCTGGTTCCTGATCCTGTTCGGCGTCGCCATGCTCGGCATGATCACCGGCGCCCTCGTCGCCATGGTCATCGATTTCCTGCTCAAGGAGGGCCAGGGTTTGGGTGCTTCCGGATACAAGGGTCACGTCATCGTCTGTGGCTGGAATACGACCGCTCGTGACCTCGTCGATGAGCTGCGAGACGACGACTACGTCGCGAAGGTGGTCGTCCTCGCCGATCTCGAGAAGAACCCCGCGGGAGACGGGATCTATTTCGTGCGCGGCGACGCGACGAACGAGGACGACCTCAAGCGAGCCGGGATCGAGCACGCCTCGGCGGCGCTCATCTTCCCGGACGATCCGTCGGACGAGGCCGACATGCACTCGATCCTGACAGTCCTCGCGATCGAGCATGCGGCGCCCGGAGTCCGGACCGTCGCGGAGGTCAACAACCCGAAGCACGAGGCGCACTTCCGGCGCGCCGACGTCGACGAGCTGCTCGTCACCTCTAAGATCGCCTCGCACCTGCTGGCGCGGTCCGCGTTATACCCGGGGTTGTCCGGGATCGTCACGGACATCGTGTCCGGGGGTGAGGGTTCCGAGCTCTATCGGATCTCGTTGCCGCCGGAGTACTGCGGGCTATCGATCGACGATCTGGCCGCTCGGCTCCGTCGCGACCACCGCGCCACGCTCCTCTCCGTGAACCGCGGCGGTCACGCGTTCGTCAATCCCGAGGCCGATTTCGTCCTCCAAACGGGTGACGACGCCGTGGTCGTCGCCGAGTCGCTCGGCACCCTCGCCCCACTCGAGATCGCCGACGCATCGGTCGTGCCGCAGACCGCCGCCGTTGTGCCGTCGGCATAGCGCTCGCAGTCGCGGGGGCCAGCGGCGCACGCGCCTCGGTGGATCTCCGTCGGATGCCCATGCAGTCAAAGCGTTCCGCCCGCCCCCGGATCCTGTCCATGGCCCACCACAAGGGCATCTGACAGGGATGTGAGCCGCCTGGCAGCGGGATTTGGCCCTTAGAGCGCCTTGACGGCCGCAGTCAGCGAGGCCAGGCCCTCCTTGGCGTCGGCGAAGAGCATGCCCGTCTTCTCGTTCGTGTAGAGCTCGTTGTCGATGCCCGCGTAGCCGCGGCCCATCGAGCGCTTGATCACGACGATAGACTTGGCCTTGTCGACGTCCAGGATCGGCATCCCCGACACGGGCGACCCGGGTCGACGGGCGGCCGGATTGGTCACGTCGTTCGCCCCGATGACGAGCGCCACGTCGGCCCGCTCGAACTCGGGGTTGATGTCGTCCATCTCCTTGAGCTGGGGATACGGGACATTCGCCTCGGCCAGCAGGACGTTCATGTGGCCGGGCATCCGGCCCGCGACCGGGTGGATGGCGTACTTGACGTCGACGCCGCGCTCCTCGAGCAGGTCGGCCAGCTCGCGGACGGCGTGCTGGGCCTGCGCGACCGCGAGGCCGTAGCCCGGCACGACGATGACGTGCTGGGCATAGGCGAGCTGGATCGCCGCGTCGTCGGCACCGATCGACCGGACGGTGCCGCCCTCGGGGCCACCCGCCACCGCTTCGTCGCCGCCACCGAACCCGCCGATCATGATGTTGATGACCGAACGGTTCATCGCGTCGGCCATGAGCTTGGTCAGGATCGCGCCCGACGCCCCGACCAACGCACCCGCGATGATCAGGACCGGGTTGTTGATCACGAAGCCCGCCATCGCCACGGCCGTGCCGGTGAACGAGTTCAACAGGCTGATGACGACCGGCATGTCGGCGCCACCGATGGGCAGCGTCATCGTCACGCCGAAGATCAGCGCCGCGGCCAGGATCAGCAGCATCAGCGGCAGGTTCGGCGTGCCGGTCACGAAGAGGATGGCCGCCGCGATGACCGTGACCGCGGCGAGGGCGACCGTCACGAGGCGGCCGCCCGGGATCAGGATGGGCTTGCCGGCGATGAGGCCCTGGAGCTTGCCCGATGCCACCAGCGAGCCGGTGAAGGTGATCGAGCCGATGATGATGTCGAGCACGATGAACACATGCGAGTCGATCCGGACGTGGCCCGAGCCGGCCAGACCGAGGTAGTCATCGATGGCGATGAGGGCCGCTGCGCCGCCACCGACCGCGTTGAACAGCGAGACCAGCTGCGGCATCGCCGTCATCTTCACGACGCGTGCCGCGTAGAGGCCCAGGCCGCCGCCGATGATGATGCCGCCGATGATCAGCGCCCAGCTCGACGCTCGGATGCCGAAGCTCTCCGGGTCGAGCAGCTGACGCGCGAGGATCAGGATCGCCGTCGCGCTGACGGCCACCACCATGCCGCCGGCCGAGACCAGGTTTCCGTTCCGGGCAGTAGCCGGCGAGTTCATCCGCGCGAGGCCGATGACGAACGCGACCGCGCCCACCAGCCAGGCGATCCGGACGAGGATCTCGATCGCCGCCAGGGTGGTCACGACGAGGCCTCCGCCTCGTCAGCCGCCGGCTTGGGAGCGACCGGCTTCTTCCGGAACATCTGGAGCATCCGGTCGGTGACGACGTAGCCACCGACGACGTTCATCGTCGCGAAGGCGACGGCGATCAACGACAGGAGCTGACTGGCCCCGCCGACGGCTTCGGCGGCGATGAGCATCGCCCCCACGAGGACGATCCCGTGGATCGAGTTGGCGCCGGACATCAACGGGGTGTGCAGGGTCGCCGGCACCTTGCTGATGACGGCGAACCCGACGAGGATCGCGAGGGTGAAGATCGTCAGCGCCGTGAGCAGGGCGTCGATCTCTTCGGGGGTCATGCCTGGCCTCCGGGTTCGAGCAGCTTCTTGACGGCGTCGGACACGACCTCGCCGTCCTTCGTGATCACGGTCGCCTTGGTCACCTCGTCCTCGAAGTCGAGGTGGAGGGTGCCGTCCTTCACCATCCCGAGCAGCAGCGCCGAGATGTTCCGGGCGTAGAACGCCGAAGCGCCGGCCGGCATCGACGCCGGGAGGTTCTCGGGAGCGATGATCGTAACGCCGTTCGGGGTGGTCACGGTCTCGCCGGCCTTCGACAGCTCGACGTTGCCACCGAGCGCACTGGCCGCCATGTCGACGAGGACCGAGCCCGGTTTCATCTTGTCAACGGCGGCGGCCGTGACGAGCACCGGTGGCTTGCGACCGGGCACCTGGGCCGTCGTGATCACGACGTCCATCCCGCCGATGACCTCGTTGAGCTCGGCCTGCTGGGCCGCCCGCTCCTCGGCGGTCAACTCGCGGGCATAGCCACCGGCGCCGGTCGCATCGATCGTCGTCTTGAGCTTGACGAACTGTGCGCCGAGGCTCTCGGCTTGCTCGCGCGTCTCGGGTCGGACGTCGTACGCCTTGACGACCGCACCCAGGCGTCGCGCGGTCCCGATGGCCTGCAGGCCCGCAACACCGATGCCCAGGATCAGCACGTTCGCCGGCTTGGCCGTGCCCGCCGCGGTGGTCAGCAGCGGGAAGTAGCGGCCGTAGGCGTTCGCGGCAAGGATCACGGCCTTGTAGCCGCCGACGTTGGCCTGGCTGCTGAGCGCGTCCATCGATTGCGCGCGGGACAGCGTCCGCGGGATGGCATCGAGGCTGATCGCCGTGACGCCCTTGCCGGCGAGGTCCTTCGCCGATGCTGGATCGATGAGCGGCGCGAGCAGACCGAGGACGGCCTGGCCCTGGCGTAGCCGCCCGGCCTCGTCGGGGGACGGCTTGGCGACCCGGAGCACGACGTCGGCCTGGCCGTAGAGCTGATCCGTCGGGACGACCGTCGCGCCCGCCTCGGTGAACGCGCTGTCCGGGATGGCCGAGCCGGCACCTGCGCCGGTCTCGACGAGGATCTCGAGCCCTGCCTGCTGCAGTCGACCGAGCGCTTCGGGTACCAGGGCGACGCGCCGCTCTCCGGGCGCGGTCTCCTTGGCGACACCGACCTTCATGGGCACCACCTGTTTCGAGATGACGGGACCGCGGCGTGGTCGGGCCGCGGGGGACGCCTGGGGTCGGGCGAAGTCTACCGCCTGCGCCGGCCAGCCCGTGGCGGTGTGGACGTTGCGGTTCGGCGTCGGGCCGTCGCTCCGGGCAGGACTTTCGGCTGACGGGCATGGGTCCGCGGCGTGATGGCTGCAGTGGGGTCCGCGTCCCTACGGTCGAGTCATGCACGCCACCGGACCCGGGGGTGAGCCCGCGCTGGCTGCGACGGTCTTCCGAGACGGGTCTCTTCCTCCGCCTGAGACGACGCCCCGCCGCCTGGTGATCCACGGGGTCGCGTTGTTTGCGATCGCCGTGACCGGTGCCTATCTGACGTGGCGATTGACGAGCACGATCGCCCTCGCGTGGTGGTGGGTGGCGATCCCGTTGTTCGTCGTCGAGGTGCACAACGCCTTCGGCCTGGTCCTGTACACGATCGCGCTGTGGAGCCTCGACAGCGGTCCGCCGCCCGAGCCGGTCCCGCTCCGGGGCACCCGTGTGGCCGTCCTGATCCCGACCTACAACGAACCCTCTGACGTCCTGCTCCCGACGATCGCCGCCACGATCGCGCTCAAGCCGAAGCATGAGACGTGGGTCCTTGATGACGGGCACCGCGATGAGATCCGCGAACTCGCGGAGTCGCTCGGGGCGCGCTACCTGACGAGGCCGACCAACGAGCATGCGAAGGCCGGCAACCTGAACCATGCTCTCGACCACATCGATGCCGACATCATCGGCGTCCTCGACGCTGACCACGTGCCTACTGCCCGGTTCCTGACCGCGCTGCTGCCATACTTCGAGGACCCGAAGCTCGCCTTCGTCCAGTCGCCCCAGGACTTCTACAACCTCGAGTCGTTCGAGCACGAACGTCGCCGGAACGGGCAGATCTTCAACGAGGAAGCCGTCTTCTACCGGGTCATCGCGCCGGCGAAGAACCGTTGGCACGCACCGTTCTGGTGCGGGACGTGCGCCCTGGTCCGCGTCTCGGCGTTGCGGTCCGTGGGCGGGGTAAGCACCGACAGCCTGACCGAGGACATCCATACGACCATCCGCATGTACCGGAAGGGCTGGACCGGCGCCTATCACAATGAGGTGATGGCGAGGGGCCTCGCGCCTGAGGACGCGACTGCGTACCTCATCCAACGGAACCGATGGGCCCTCGGGGCCATGCAGGTACTCCGTCGCGAGAACCCGCTGTTCGCACCGGGTCTGGCGATCGGCCAGCGCCTCGCCTTCATGACGACCCTGTTCGGCTGGTTCGATAGCTGGCGGACCTTCGCCTACATCGTGATCCCGCTCGCGGTCGTCGGGACCGGGGCGGTGCCCATCGATGCGCCCGGAGAGATCTTCGCGCCATTCTTCCTCTTCACGCTCGGCATCCAGTTCATCGCCCTGCGTCTCCTCGCGCGCGGGTACTACCCACCCGTGTTGTCCGTTCTGTTCGAAGTCCTGCGGATGCCGGCGGTGCTGCCGGCGACCCTCGCTCTCGTCTGGCCGGACCGGGCGGCCACGTTCAAGGTCACACCGAAGGGTCGCAGTGCCGATGGCGGGAAGAAGGTACCCGTGCCCCGCCTCCTTTCGGTGCTCGCCGTCGCCTCCTCCATCGGTCTCGTGTGGTTCACGGCCACGCTGCTGGGTCTGTCGCCCATCGACTACGCCGTCCCATGGGCGGCCATCGGCGCGGCGGTCTTCATGGCGATGAACCTCGCTCTGTTGATCGCCGCCATCAAGCGCATCCGCTCGTCGCGGTTCGCCGGCAATCGCCGGGCTGGGACCCGGCTGCCTGTCCAGGTCCCCATCGTCATCGCCGGACAGCACGGCGAGCTTCTCGATCTCTCGGTGTCGGGCGCCGGCGTGCGCGTCCCCGCACCGGTCGACCTCGACGTCGGCGAACTGTGGCTGACGCTTGACCTCCCCTCGGGCCGTCTCGAGCTCCAGGTCGAGGTTCGGCGCAATCGGATGGAAGGCGGGTCGGAGATCCTCGGACTGGCGTTCGCGTCAGGGCAGGAGAAGACCATCGCCGAGCTGGCCGTCGCCATCTTCCACGCCGACGTCACCACGACCCGTCGCGGCCGGCGGCGCAAGGGGACCGTCGTCTGGGAGGGTGCCGCCGCCTAGGCGTCACCCCCGGGGATCAGCCGACCATCGTTCACAGGCGAGCGCGGATCTCCCACAGGTCCGGGAATGCCGGCCGGAACAGCGTGGCGCGCAGGTACTCGACGCCGCTCGATCCACCGGTCCCGCGCTTCGTCCCGATCGTCCGCTCGACCATCTTGACGTGGCGGTAGCGCCATTCCTGGACGCCCTCGTCGAGGTCGACGAGGCGTTCCGCGACGAGCCCTGCGTCGGGGTCCTCGCCGTACGCCGAGATGAGCACGTCCTGCACGCGCTGGTCCGGGACGACGGCGTCGCTCGGGATCGGATGACCCCGTTCGACGAGATAGCCGAGGAACGATTCCCAGATCGATGTGGCCGCCTGTGCCTCCTCGATCGACCGGCGTCCGGGCGATCCCTCGGGTTGGGCCTGGACGGCTGCCGCATCCCGCGCCCCGAGGAGCGCCTCGATGGTCCTGAACCCCGCCGATTGGAACCCCGACGCCGACTCGAGCCGGTCGCGGAACGAGAGGAACTGCAGTGGCGTCATCGTCTCGAGGACGTCGACCTGGGCGACCAGCGTCTTGAGGATCTTGAGCACGCGATTGAGCAGATGCAGCGCGCGGTCCGTGTCCCCGTCCTCGAGCGCGATCTGGACGCCCTTGAGCTCGTGATGGAGCGACTTGAACCACAGCTCGTAGACCTGGTGCACGACGATGAAGAGCAGCTCGTCGTGTTCGGGGCCGTCGGGCCCGGTCGAGCGCTCCACCTGGAGCGCGAGGAGCTCGGGGACCTTGAGGTACGAGGCGTAGGTCACCGCTCGTCGGGTCACGCCGCGATGGTACGTCGCGGCTCGGGTCGCGCGGTCAGTCGCGTGGACGGATGCGGATGACCAGGAGGGCGGCCTCGTCGTCGCCGATGACCTCGGCGTCATGTGGGACGGAGCCGTCCCAGCGGAGGTAGTCACCCGGCCCGAGCTCCTCGGTGTGTTCGCCCTGCGTCATCCGGAACCTGCCTCGAAGCACGATGTGGTGCTCGTCGCCCGGATGCGCGTGCATCCCGACCCGACCGCCCGGGGAGGCGATGCCCTCGATGATCGTGACGTCACGTGAGGCTCGGCCATCGACGTATTCGACCCGCCCGAGCTCGGTGCGCATCGAGGGCCGTTCCGCCGCGCGAACCACCGCCGGGGCGGGCGTGTCCCCCATCAGGAACCAGGCCGGCGGGACGTCCAGGGCGTCGGCGATCAGACCGAGGACGGCCAGCGAGGGCGAAGCCTTGTCGTTCTCGATCTGCGAGAGGTACCCGATGTTCACGCCGCTCTGCCCGGCGACCTGGGCGAGCGTGAGCCCGCGGGCCGTTCGCCAACGACGGATCTGCGAGCCGACCGCGATGCGCGCTCGTCGCTCCTCGGTCCCGACCTGTTCGTCCGCCATGTGAGTTTGTCCTCATCAAAAGTATATTGACAACAGTGTAACACCGAGATATGGTTGCAGGAGCAACAACAGTCCTGGGCATGGCGCCCGGGCGACACGGAGGAAGCATGCGATGAAGGTCGCGATCATCGGAGCGGGCCATGTCGGCACCGCCCTTGCCACCTCGATCGGCCGGGCCGGCCACGAGGTCATCATCACGTCACGCGATCCCAGGGATGCGGAGGCCGCGGCCGAGGCCACAGGCGCGCGGGTGGCCGCCAGCAACGCGGACGCCGCTGCGCAGGCGGAAGTCGTCATCCCAGCCGTCGGTATGGCGAACATGGAGACCCTGGCCAAGGAGATCGCCGAGCCGGCCGCCGGCAAGCCCGTCGTCGACCTCACCAACCGGATCTCGTTCGGCGAGTCCGGTCCGGAGATCGACACCGCCTCTTCCAACGCGGAAGTGATCTCGGAGCTGCTGCCCGAGAGCTCCGTCGTCAAGGCGTTCAACACGCTGTTCTCGTCGCATCAGGAGGACCCGATGGCCGATGGCCTGCAGCTCGATGGCTACGTCGCCGGCGACGACCCGTCGGCGAAGGCGAAGGTCCTTGAGCTCGTCCGGGGCATCGGACTGCGGCCGATCGACGTCGGGCCGCTCGTCCGAGCACGCCAGTTGGAGGCGCTCGCCTTCCTGAACATGGCGCTCAACATCGTCAACGAGGGCACGTGGCAGTCGGGCTGGAAGCTCGTCGGCGCGCCATCCGGTGACGCATCGACATCGGGGGCTCGATGATGGGTATTCCCGTCGCTCGACTGAACCATGCCGTCCTGTACGTCCGCGACGCGACGAAATCCGCCGAGTTCTACGGGCGGGTCTTCGGGTTCGAGGTCGTGGAGAGCGCTTTCGGCGGCCGGGCCGTCTTCATGCGCGCGTCGAACGGCGAGAACCACCACGACCTGGGCCTGTTCTCCGTGGGGCCGGACGCACCGCGTCCGCCCCGTGGTTCGGTGGGCTTGTATCACCTGGCGTGGGAGGTCCCGACGATCGACGATCTCGCGGCTGCCGCGCAGACGCTGTCCGATGAGCACGCGCTGGGCGGCGCGTCTGACCACGGCGTCAGTAAGTCGCTGTACGGGGCCGATCCGGACGGGAACGAGTTCGAGATCATGTGGCGCGTGCCGCGCGAGGCGTGGGGCGAGTTCGAGAACAAGGGTGCCGTGATGCCGCTCGACCTGGAGGCCGAGGTCAAGCGCTGGGGAGCAGCGGGAGCCGCTCGCGCCTAAGACACCGCCGAACATCAGAACCCGAGCCTCCGTGGAACATGACGATGTTCCAAGCGGCGTCTGAACGATCGTTCTTCCGGAATGAGGAACAGGCTGTGTTCCGAATGGCGGCTAAGGTGCCTTGATCGGCCCTGGATCGCCGCTCGGGCCGTGCCTCAGCCGCTGATCGGAACATGGGGATGTTCCACCCGCGCTCGACGCCCCAACGAGCCGCCGCAGATCAGTGCCAATCACCCCACTACCGGCAGTGCCACCCGCCGTCGACGATGAGATCGACTCCATTGACGGCCGTGTTCTCCAGCAGGAACACGGCCGCATCGACGATCTCGGACATGTTCGCGAGGCGGCCCAGCGGCGTCTCGGACGTGTAGCGCTCCCGCGCCGCCGCCTTCTCCGACCAGTACGGGCTATCGCCCACGACGCCCGGATGGATCGAGTTCACACGGCGCGGCTTGAGCTCCTCGACGAGCGTCCGCGTAAGCCCGACGACGCCACCGTTGACGGTCGTGACCGTGGTCGAACCAGGGTACGGCCGTTCCTTCGCCATCCCGCCGAACAACAGGATCGAGGCGTCGTCGGTCAGCCGGTCGTGCAGCTGATGCACGACCTCGGTGTAGCCCACCAGCTTGAGCGTGACGAGCCGCAGGGCCTGGGCGATGTCGTAATCGGCGATGGTGTTCTGATCGCGCTCGATGGCCACGAGGGCCAGTCGCCGCACCGGCCCGACATCGGTCAGCGCGGGGGCGATCGTCTCGGGCTCGGCCAGGTCGAAGCGCGAGCCGAGCGACCGCCCGCCACCCAGCTCCTCCACGGCCGAGGCGATGTTGTCGGGGTCGCGCCCGGTGATGACGACGTCCTCCCCGGCCTGGACGTAGTGGCGGGCGAGCTCGAGACCGATCGCCCGGGTCCCGCCGACGACGATGACCGCTCCGTCCATCAGCCTCCTCCTCCGTGCTCGGCCGCCCGGGCCGCCTCGTACTTCTCCCAGCTCGCGACCCAGCGATAGGAATGGCGAGCGGGCGGCTGTGGTGCCTGCGTCTCGAGCCATCGGACGCGTTCCGTGCCGTTGTTGTAGAAGCCATGGACCGAGCCCGTCGGGGCGAACGCCCAGTCCCCGGGTCGGAACGTGTAGACCTGCCCGTCCAGCTCGCCCTCGACCTCACCCGCCAGGAAGACGTACGCCTCCTCGAACGGGTGGTCGTGCTGCTGCGCTGAGCCGCCGACCTCATAGTCGACCGTGAACATCGTCGTGTGGTCCGCGCCGAAGGTGCGATCGACCAGCATCTTCACCGAGATCCCGCTGTAGGCGAGGATCGCGGTGTCGGCGCCGGCCGGGGCGCGACCTCGGGCAGGGTCGGAGACGCGCAGCGCTTCGAACTGCGGTCCCGTCCCCTCGTAGTGCCCGACGTAGCGAAGCGTCGGATCGCCGAACGTCGGTCGCTCCGCGATGGCTTCCCATGCCGTCACATCCGGCGGCGGCTCGAAGAAGGTGTCGGTCCGGTCTTTGCCCGGGTCCTGCTTCTGGGGTGAGTTCAGCGAGAGGAATCGGACCGGCCGATCGCCGGTGTTGGCGATCCCGTGGCGCATCCCGGTCGGCATCAACGTGTAGTCGCCACCGGTCACGCGGTGGATCTGCTCGCCGATCAGGAAGAGCGTGTCCCCTTCGAGGATGTACAGCGCCTCCTCGTAGCTATGGACGTGCGGCGCGAGCCAACCGCCGGGGTGCAGGACGATGGCGGAGAGATCGGTGTGGACTGCACCTTCAGGCCACCCGATGAACCGGTGCCGGGTGAGCCCACTCGACGTCGCAGTGGGGGCCGGTGGCGTGTCCCCGAAGGACCAATCGAGATGGCCGATGACGTGCTTCGCGGCTCCCATCAGTCGTCCTGGAGACCAGGGACGTCCAGCGAACGCCGACCCAGGACGAACCAGATGCCATGGACTGGCACCGTCCCCCGGTTGAAAAGCCTGTGGGGCATGGTCGAGTCGATCGAGATCGAGTCGCCCGGGCCCAGCTCATGCTCCTCGAAGCCGATCGTGACGCCGAGTCGGCCGCTCAGGACGTAGCCCCACTCGTGCCCGCCGTGCCGCTGGAACTCGTGCTCCGGGCTGGACGCGCCACCGACCTCATACGTCACGTATAGGAAGTCGATCCCCGGGGTCGATTCGGTCGTCAGCCGCTCCCAGACGACGCCCGAGGCGAGGCGGATCACCTTGCGATCGTCGGCTCGCTGGACGGGGTGGCCGGTCGGCGGCGTGACCTTGACAGCCGGCGGCTCCGCTGAGACGACCGTGAGCGCCGCCTCAGCGGCTCTGCCTCCTCGTTCGATGTCGTTGAACAGCAGCTCGTCGAGCGACACGTCCAGCTCGTTGGCGATCGCGTACAGCGTGCTGACCGACGGACGCGCCCGCCCGGTCTCGACTTGGGAGATCAGGCTGGGAGAGAGGCCGAGTCGACCGGCCAGGTCCCGAAGGCTCAGGTGGCGCCTGCGTCGAGCAGCCCGGAGATGGTCGCCCATCTCGGAGTATCCGGGCTGTCCGCCGTGACTCGGTGAGCCCTCCACGACATCCTCGTCTGGGGCTGGACTTGGGGTCGTTACCTGTGCAACGATGTTGAACAACGTAGAGCGACACTGAAGGCCGTGTCAAGGTCGAGCGCGGAGGAGCCCGCCGACCGAAGGCAGAAGGAAGGTGCTTCCGTGACGACCGTCGAGATTCCCGTTCCGACCGTCGAACCCATCGTCGCTCAGGGTCGGCCGATCGCCTCGCCCGGGTCGATGAACGTCGACTGGGAGGAGCGCTGGAACGTCGACCGGCTGCGGACCTACCGCCTCGGGCGGGCTCGCGACGCCCTGGCCGCGTCCGATCTCGGCGCGATGCTGCTCTTCGACTTCAACAACATCCGCTATGTCACCAGCACCCATATCGGCGAGTGGGCGCGCGACAAGATGACCCGCTACGCGCTCCTGTCGCGGGGCGGCGACCCGCACGTCTGGGACTTCGGCTCGGCCGCCAAGCACCACCGGTTGAACTGCCCGTGGCTGCGGACCGAGAACATCCACGCCGGGATGATCGGGCTGCGCGGCGCGGTCGCCCCGGACGCCGGCATGTTCCGGCGGGCCGCCGAGGAGATCGCCGGGATCCTCAGGGCCGAGGGTGCCGCCGATATGCCGATCGGCGTCGACATCGTCGAACCGCCGATGGTCGCCGCACTCGAGGCCGAGGGGCTCACGGTCCGCGATGCCCAGCAGGTGATGCTGGACGCGCGCGAGGTCAAGTCGATCGACGAGATCATCCTGCTGAACACGGCGTGTGCCATGGTCGACGGCGCGTACCAGTACATCGCCGAGCACCTCAAGCCCGGGTGTCCGCGAGAACGAGCTCGTCGCCGACGTCACGCATCGGTTGTTCGAGATGGGCTCCGAGCACGTCGACAACATCAACGCCGTGTCGGGCGAGCGATGCAGCCCACACCCGCACGTGTTCAGCGACCGGCTCATCCGCCCCGGCGACCAGGCGTTCTTCGACATCATCCACACGTTCATCGGCTACAAGACCTGCTACTACCGCACGTTCGTGGTCGGCACCGCGAGCGACGCGCAGCGCGACGCCTACAAGCGGGCGCGCGAATGGATCGACGCATCGATCGAACTGATGCGACCGGGCGTCGGCACCGACGAGGTCGCCTCGCGTCTGGCCGAAGGCCGAGGAGTTCGGGTTCTCGAACGAGATGGAGTGCTTCGGGCTCCAGTTCGGTCACAGCGTCGGGCCTGTTCCTCCACGAACGGCCGATCATCAGCCGGCTCAACTCGCTCGATCACCCGGTCGAGATCAAGGAGGGCATGGTCATCGCCCTCGAGACGTACTGCCCGGCCAAGGACGGCTACTCGGCGGCGCGGATCGAGGAGGAAGTCGTCGTGACCCGCGACGGGCCGCGGGTGATCACGAAGTTCCCGAGCGACGAGCTGTTCGTCGCCAACGCCTACTGAACCGCGGACCAGGATGGCGACCGCCACCGTCGCACCGGCCACGCTCGACCGGGAGACCGGGCCTGACCCTGTACCGGATCATGCAGGAGTGCCGGCTGCTCGAGACGCGCGCGCAGGAGCTGTTCTTCGAGGGTCTCGTGCGCGGCACGACCCACCTCGGCGTCGGGCAGGAGGCGGTCGCGGCCGGGTTCGCCGTGGCGATGCGGCCCGACGACTACACGTTCTGCACGTACCGCGGGCACAACCACAACATCGCGCGTGGCGTCCCGATGGCACCGATCCTCGCCGAGCTCTTCGGGCGCTCGACCGGGCTGCTCGGCGGCAAGGGCGGCTCGATGCACTTGACCAGCGTCGAGCATGGCGTTCTCGGGTCGTACGCCATCGTCGGTGCCCACTTGCCCATCGCCCTCGGGGCGGCCTGGTCGGCGCAGTACCGCAAGTCCGGCCAGGTCGCGGTGTGCTTCTTCGGCGACGGCACGACCAACATCGGGACGTTCCACGAGGCACTCAACATGGCCGCCGTCTGGAAGGTGCCGGTCGTGTTCGTCTGCGAGAACAACCAGTACATGGAGTACACGCCGATCGGTGCCGTCACCGCCGTCCCGCGGCCGGCCGCCGACCGCGCGAGCGCCTACGGGCTCGAGGCGATCGTGATCGACGGGAACGACGTCGAAGCCGTACACGAGGCCGCGGTCGCGGCGATCGCGAGAGCACGCGACGGCGATGGGCCGTCGCTCATCGAGGCCGTCACGTATCGCCATGGCGGGCACTCCCGCGCCGATCCCGGCAAGTACCGACCGGACGACGAGGTCGCCGCCTGGAAGGCGCGTGACCCGATCCCGAGTTACCGCGCGCGCCTGGAAGCCGCGGGCGTCGATGCCGCCGAGCTCGACGCGATCGACGAGGCCACCCGGGCGAAGGTCGCCGCGGCCGAGGCAGAGGCGCGCGCCGCGCCCGAGCCGACCGCGGACGTCCTCGAGACCCAAGTCTGGGCCGACGGGAGTTCGCGGTGGCGGAACTGAAAATGACTGAGATCACGTATCGCGGAGCGATCGCGGCCGGTATCGCGCAGGAGATGGAACGCGACGAGACCATCGTGATGCTCGGCGAGGACATCGGGGCGGCGGGCGGCGTCTTCAAGCTGACCGAGGGCCTGCTCGACCAGTTCGGGCCGGACCGGATCCGCGACACGCCGATCAGCGAGCAGGCCATCGTCGGGGCCGCCATGGGCGCGGCGATGACCGGTCTGCGTCCCATCGCCGAGCTGATGTTCAGCGACTTCTTCGCCGTGGCGTGGGACATGGTCGCCAATCAGATCGCCAAGACCCGCTACATGACCGACGGCCAGGTGACGCTCCCGCTCGTCCTTCGGACCGCCAACGGAGCGGGTCTGCGGTTCGGCGCGCAGCACAGCCAGTCCGTCGAGAACTGGGTGATGGCGATCCCCGGCCTGAAGGTCGTCGCGCCGTCGACCCCGGCCGACATGAAGGGCCTCATGGCCGCCGCGATCCGGGACGACGACCCCGTGATCGTCTGCGAGCACAAGGCGCTGTTCGCGGAGAAGGGCGAGGTGCCGGAGGGTGAGCACGTCGTGCCACTCGGCGAGGCCGCGGTCCTGCGCGAGGGCACGGACGTGACGCTCGTCGCGTTGGCGGCGATGGTCCCGCGCGCACTCGCGGCGGCCGAGACGCTCGCTTCAGACCATGGCATCCAGGCGGAGGTCATCGACCTGCGCTCGCTGATCCCGCTCGATGCCCAGACGATCCTCCGCTCCGTCGCCAAGACGAGCCGACTCTTCACGGTCGAGGAGAACCCGCGCGTCGGCGGCTGGGGCGCGGAGATCGTGTCGCTCGTCGCCGATGAAGGCTTCTACAGCTTGGACGCGCCGCTGGTCCGGATCACCACGCCGCACATCCCGTTGCCGTCGGCCGCCGCACTCGAAGACCTGGCCATCCCATCGGTCGACAAGATCGTGGAGACCGTCACGCGTCGCCTCGACGAGGCTCGCTGAGGTTCGCAGTGGCCACCGTCGGGATCGTCGGGACGGGTCGCATGGGGAGTGCGATCGCGCGCGCGGTCCGCGCCGCGGGCCATGACATCGTGGCCTGGAACCGGACGCCGGAGGTGTGCGACGTGCTGGCAGCCGAGCTGGGCGGCCGGTCGGTCGTCCGCCCCGCCGAGGTCGCATCCGCGGCGGACGTGACGATCTCGATGCTCGCCGACGCCGCGGCAGTCGACGCAGTCTACGGCGGGCCTGATGGGCTGGTCGCCGGCGCGCGACCGGGCATGGTCCTGGTCGACAGCTCGACCGTCCCGCCGGCGATCCTTCGCGCCCACGAACACGCGATCCGGGCCCGCGGCGCGAGCGTCATCGATGCTCCCGTCTCCGGCAGCGTCGCCCTCGCCGAGAGCGGCGAGCTCACGCTGATGGTCGGGGGCGAGCCCGACGACGTGGAGAAGGCTCGACCGGTCCTCGCCGCGTACGGCGCGACGATCTTCCACCTCGGTCCGCTCGGCAGCGGCGCCGCGATGAAGCTCGCCGTCAACACGGTCATCTTCGGGCTCAACGAAGCCCTCGCCGAGGGCCTCGTCCTCGCCGAGCGTGCCGGCATCCCGCGCGAGCGCGCATACGACGTGATGGCCGTGAGCGCCGTCGGCGCGCCATACGTCGGCTACAAGCGAGCGGCATTCCTCGACCCGGACGGCACGCCGGCGGCCTTCTCGATCGACCTTGCCGGCAAGGACCTGCGGCTCATCGCCGAGCTTGCCGATGCCGTCGACCTGCGGCTGCCCCAATCGACCACCAATCTCGCCGTCATCGATGCCGTAATCGCGGCCGGTGATGGCTCACGCGACTTCTCGGCCGTCGCCAGCCACCTGCGTGACCGCCGCACCGCAGAGGAGGGGACGACCGCGCGAACACCGTGATCGAGAGCGCAAATCAAAAAACGGTCCCAGCGGATCGAACGTCTGAGAGGAGGCACACGTGAGCAACCGGACGCTGATCAAGGGAAGCATCGTCCTGACACAGGACGACGAGCTCGGCGAGCTGCCGAACGCCGACATCCTGATCGAGGACGACCGGATCGCCGCGATCGGCCCGAACCTCGACGCCGACGGCGCGACCGTCATCGATGCGACCGGCGACATCGTCATCCCAGGGTTCGTCGACACCCACCGCCACACCTGGGAGACGTCGATCCGGACGTCCGCGCCCGACTACACCCTCGGCGCCTACTTCGGCGCCATCCTCGACAAGTTCGCTCCACACTATCGGCCCGACGACGTCTACGCCGGCAACTTGTGGGGCTCGCTCGAGTGCATCAACGCCGGCATCACGACCCTCGTCGATTGGTCGCACATCATGAACACGCCCGAACACGCCGACGAGGCCATCCGTGGGCTCAAGGAGTCGGGTATCCGGTCGGTATTCGCGTTCGGCTTCCCGAACACGTCGATCCAGGCGTGGTGGTTCGGACCCGACTACGCCGGCAGCGTCGAGCGCATCGATGGCGAAGACGCCCGACGTGTCCGCAAGCAGTACCTCAACGATGATCAGGCCCTGGTCACGATGGCCCTCGCCACGCGGGGTCCCAACTTCTGCAAGGCGAACGTCGTCCGCTACGAGTGGGAGCTGGCGAAGGACCTCGGCATCAACATCACGGTCCACGTCGCGATGGACCGCTTCGGCTACACCAAGATGCAGCTCCGCGGGCTGAAGGACATGGGCCTGCTGTACCCGAACACGACATACATCCACTCGTCGCACCTACTCGATGACGAGTGGAAGATGGTCGCCGACTCTGGCGGCAACGTCTCCCTGGCCCCCCAGATCGAGCTTCAGATGGGGCACGGCTGGGCCCCCGCGGCGACCGCGACCAAGATGGGCATCCCGGTCGGGCTCTCCTCCGACGTGGCCACCACCGCATCGGCCGACCAGTTCACGCAGATGCATGCGATCTTCGCGTCGGAACGTGCACGCCGCCATCAAGTGGCGTGGGACGAGGACCTCGATGGCAACACGCCGACACCCGACCTGATCGACTCGCGGCAGGTCCTTCGCTGGGCCACGATCGATGGTGCCAAGGTCGCCGGGATCGCCGACCGGACCGGTTCGCTGACCCCGGGCAAGAAGGCCGACCTCGTGATCATCGATACCAAGGCGGTGAACGTCTCGCCAGTCATCGACCCGGTCGGCGCGGTCGTCTGCGCCGCCGACATCTCGAACGTCCGGACCGTCATGGTCGACGGCAAGGTCCTGAAGGACGACTTCAGGCTGAAGGCCGACCTCGGCGAGCCGCGCAAGCTGGTGGAGGCATCGCGGGACTACCTCGTGTCGAAGTTCGGGGCGCCGGAGCCAGGCTGGCTTCCGACGCCCGTCACCGCGTGACAGCGGCGATCACGGCGACCGCCGGCGTCGCGGCCGCGGCCAACGTCACGAGCGTCACGATGTAGACGTGCGCGATCGACCCCCACAGGATCGATCGCGTGCGCCAAGCCAGCCAGCCATAGGCGAGCCCGCCCACGAGTGTCGAGAGCAGCTCGATGACGGGCTTGCCGACGTGGCCGAAGGCGAACGGCATGACGGCGATCACCACGCCGACAGGGCCGACCGCTCGTACCAGCGTGAACATCAGGAAGCCGCGAAAAAGGAACTCGGCCGCCGTCAGCTCGAGCGCATTGGTCAGGAGCATGTCGGGGAGTGGCGCTGCCACCTGGCCGTAGTAGGCCCGCACATCCGGGAGCGACGCCGACCAGAGCACGATCGGCGTCATGACGAGCGCACCAGCCGCGATGACGATGGCGCCGGCCCGCGCGTCGCCGAGGCGCAGACCGTAGCGGCCGGGTGGGTCGCGAAACCCGAATACGACGATCCCGAGTGGAAGCAGCCCATACAGGAGCACGCGCTCGATCGCGAGCGCGCGGAGTCCGGCCGGGGAGTGCCCGAGCGCCTCGATCGGTGCCGGGACAAGGACCTGCGAGAGGTCGAGGAGCACCACGAGGGTCGTGACGAGCAGGGCGACCGACGCGCGTACCGGCAGTCGCAGGCCGGCGACGTCGGCGGTCCTGAGATCGGCCTCGGACGGCTCATCGGCCGGTGGCGTGATCAGCCAGCCCCATGCCCGCGCGCCGACCGTCGCCGTCATGCACCGAGCCTACCGAGGCGACCGGACTGTGATCCGCCGGTTTCGAGTTGCAAGGTGCCTGTACCGCGGAACCGGGTGGCCCGGAGGTACGCTGCCGCGATGATCGTCCGGGTCGTGACGGCCAGGGTGAGCACGGATCGGGCCGGGTCATTCAACGCGCTCATGCGCGCGCAATTACCGGTCCTTCGTCAGCATCCAGGACTCGTCTACGTCAAGCTTGCCCGCCGCATCGACGGCGACGTCGAGGAGGTCATGCTCTACGAGGAGTGGAGGGACACCGCCTCGTTGTACGGCTGGACGGGACCTGAGGTGACCCGACCGCGGATGATGCAGGGCGCAGAGGATCTCGTGTCGGACCTCGAGATCAAGCACTACGAAGCGCTCGACATCGACCCGACGACGTTCGACGACACCTAGGAAGTCAGGGCCCCGGCGCTCGACCGATCCCCCAGTGATTGGGAGCGACACGGGGCCCGTCGCGGGCAGGGTGCGGTGAGTGGTGCGTCCCGGCAACGACCCGGAAGTACTAGTACCCGTTGACTGAAGGAGGCGGGAGCGATGGCTGACCAGACACCAGATCCCGAGATCCTTCGTGCAACCTCGGATCAACTCCTGATCGCGATCGAGGAGACGGCCGTCCTCGAGAGCCGCAAACGCGGCATGCCACCCTCGGATCCGCTGTTTCCCGGGCTCGCACTCGAAGTCCGACGTGCCGCGGAGCGCGTCCTTCTGCTGGCCCGCCAAGAGGAGATCGCCGCCCGAGAGACCAACGAGCAGCCCGGGGCGAGCCATCTTCCGCCGATCGAACGGATGAGCCCCGCGAAGGAGCTCGCCGGGATCCTCGAGCAGTGGCGGGCCGTCGAGCATCGGCTGACCGAGACGGCGCCTGGGACGCCGGAGGCGCTCGAGCTCCTCCGGCAGTTCGACGAGTTGCGCGAGCGGTATGCCGATGCGCTCAGGGAGCGCCAGGAGCGCCAGGAGCGCGGCTGAGTCGAGGCTGCGCAGCTAGCCGGTCGTCGCGACCTGTCTACCGCGGGCGCGCGCCCAGGTCACGTCGAGCACGGCACTGATGATGACGATGCCGATCAGCGCGACGACCGAGGCCGGTTCCTCGATGAGGGTGGTGAACACGAACGTGATGAGGCTGATGAGGGTCGTCGTGACCGCCAGGAGTAGCAGTCCCAGGTTGGCGCCGGTCTCGCGGCGCACGCGCAAGTGGCCGATGCTGACCAGAGCGAAGATGAGCAGGGCGACCGCACTACCGATGGAGGCGATCGACGACAGGTCGAAGAACAGCACCATCGCGCTGATCGCCACCGCCGGGACGACGAGCCCGACGGGGATCCGCTCGAGGATGCGCCGGCCCATGACGGTGGGCCACTGGCCGGTGGCCGCGAGGTGGTCCGATAGCCCGGTCGCCGGATAAAGGCCCGCGTTCGTCGCCCCCGCCGTGGCGAACAGCGCTGTGACGAGCATCAGCCAGTAGCCGAAGTCGCCGAGCACGGGTTGCGCCGCGACCGCGATGGCCGTCGGACCCGACGCGATGACCTGGTCGACGCTGAGCGTGCCGAAGACGCCGAGGGAGACGGCAATGTAGATCGCCGCTGCGAGCCCGATCGCGATCGTCATCGCTCGCGGCAGTTGGCGGGAAGGGTCACGCAAGTCCTTGGCCGTGAACGTGACGACGCCGAAGCCGAGGAACGCGAAGAACGTGAGCGCGACGCTCGAGATGATGTGGCGGGCACTCGGGTAGGTCGATGGCGCGAGCAGCGCCGGGTTGGCCTCGGTCGCGGTCACGATGGCGAAGAACGCGAGGATCCCGACCACCACGAAGACGATCAGGCTCTGGACCTTCGCCACGAGGGTCGATCCCGCCACGTTGAGCCCGGCCATCACGATGACGAGCAACACGGCAAGGGCCTTCGTCCAGGCCGGGTCTCCGTCGGCGATGGCGGTGCTCGCGTAGCTGCCGAAGGACAGCGCCACCATCGCGGTCACGATGACGTTCGCACCGAAGGTCAGCCAAGAGGTGATCGTCGCGGCGTGACCGATCCCATAGGCGCGATTCACGTACTCGAGTAGCCCGCCGGCGGTCGGGTAGCGCGCCCCGAACTTCGCGAAGGAGTAGCCCTGGAGCGCGGCGATGCCGCCGGCCAACGCGAATGACAGCCAGACCGCCGAACCGGCGACCTCGGCAGCGGTCCCGAGGAGCGAGAAGATCCCGGCGCCGACCATCGCCCCGACGCCGATGAACGCGGCCTCGCGCGTCGAGACAAACCGCTTGGGCGCTGCGTCGATCGGGGCGACCATCGGTTGAGGAACGTACTACCGCGCCGTCATGTCTGGGTTCACCCGATACGGGGTATGGAGGTGTCCCTGGCGTTGGTCAGCGGTCGTATGTCGGGCGCGATTCGCACTCGTTCGGAGCGCAGACCACCGCGACGGCGCGGTGCGTCCCATCCTCGAGGTCAAACACGACGATCACGTAGGTCAGGCTGCGGAACGCGGCACCCGGCGCGAGGACGAGCTGGTTGCCGAGATCCTCCTGGTGCACGTGCGCGTGGAGCACCGGCGGATGGCGCGGTTCGCGTTGGTCGAGCGCCGTTTCGCTGATCCCCACCCAGGTCTCGCATTGGAGCGGCTTGCATGGCGCAGGCGGCCCGACCGGGAAGCCATCGATGACCACGCGCGCCGGCAATGCCTCGAGGGGGCGCAGGTCGTTGCCCCAGCGCTCGATCGCATCGAGGGCTCCGGTCGAGACGACGGCGTAGGCGCCGACGAGCGCGGCGATGACGACGGCGACGGTGGCGACATAGACCCGGCGAGCACGGCCGTCGCGCATGCACGCATGCTATCGAACCAGGGATGGATCCCCGCAGCAACGGTCGGCTTATAGGCTGCCCGAGTGAAGCTGCGCGACGCGGTGGTGGGCTGGATCCTCCTGGTGGCGACGCTGCAAGGGTGCGGTCTCGCCGGGCTGGTCCCTTCGCCGAGCGATGGGTGCACCCTCGAGGTCGTTGTCGATTCGAACGGGACCCGCGAGTCACTGGACGCGCCCTATTCTTTCGCGATGACACTCCCGGGCATCCACGGGCAGGGGGCGGTGAGCTTCCAGGGCACAGGGTGGCAGCTCGTCGACGTCATCGCGATCCGGCCGGACGGCTCGACCGACGACACCTATCGCGGCGAGGGCAGCATGATCAACCTGGGGATGGTCGCCTTCCCCGTGGACGCACCCGGCACGTGGCACTTCAGGCTCGTGGACGCACAGGCACACTGCAGCCGCGAATTCGCGGTCGAAGTCCGACCGGCGCCGGATTGACGGGGAAGCCCTCCGGAACGTTCGGAGGGCCTGTTTCGAGCTTGGTCTTTGGCCCGCCTGGAGGGATTCGAACCCCGACCTACTGATCCGAAGTCAGACCAGACCTGTTTGTGCGGCCCGCCAATCCGAACGTACAGGGTGTGCATTCGGGTCGTTAGCATTCCCCTCCTGTAGCACCGAGTCGGGGGTACCGGCGGGGGTACAAAGCCCGGTCAGCCCGGACCGACTGGGCGACGATCCTCAGCGATGCGGCCGGTAACTCAGCCAAGCCTCATGCGCTCGACGCGCCTCGTCGAGCAGCGCGTCGTGCTTCATGCTCCACGCCCTGAGGGTCTCCCCTGCGTCTCCGGTGCCCACGCTGTCGCCGCCCTCGTAGTAAGCCTCGTAGCCGGTCCTTCGATGCTCCATAAACGCCTGGTCAGCTTGCTTTGCGGCTTCCAATAGCCGCTCGAGTTCGTCGTCCATCGATTCTCCAAACGAGATTGACGCTCCCCGAGCCTACACCGGGGTCCGTGGTCTCGATCCCACTCTTACGACCGTCGATTTCTCAGCTGGCGCAACGCACGGACTAGCGTTCCCCGGTCGGCCCGGACCGACTGGCCGCATGCACGGGATCGAAGGTCCGGGACCGGAGCCGGGGCGCTGGTCGGGTTAGGTGTCGCGGCTTATCTGGGACTCACCTGCGGTCACGTACGCGAACGATCGCGATCAGGTACGGCGACTTGTGGCTGGCGACTGTCACGCGATCACAGGCAAGCCGCAGTCGCTGTCCAGTTGACGGCCTCGGTGAGTGCTCACTCGTGAGTGGCGTGGCGCAGCCAATAGCCCACTCTTCTAGGAGTCTCTTGGGCCGCAGCCACCACGTCATTGCGGGGCCGTCAAGTTGCGCTGATGGCGGCGACCCTGGAGTGGGTTCGACGTGCCGCCCGACTCCTCGGCGCGGAGGCCTGCAACGTTACCTCGTTGGCGACTCCGGTGAGGCGGGCACGCGAAGGCCTATGCGAGCGCGAGCCTCCGCCCGATCACAACGAGTGCCTGGGCGACGGCCTCGAAGTCGGATGCAGGGACCATGACGACTTGCGGCATCTCCTCCGGCCGCATCGGGAAGATGACGAGTGTCGCCCCACGGCCGCGCTCGATATCAAACTCGATCCGAAGCAGGTTTTCGATCGGCACATCGAGAGCGAGGTTGTCCTGTGATGCGATCGCGAGCCGCTTGTCCGTCAGGATGACGACGCTGTCGCCAGCGCTCACCCGGACATGAATCTCCTCGTCGGGATCGAGGGCCGGCAACGCGGGATGATCACTCAACCGAGCCACCTTACTGGACCGGGTGATCCTCGTCCGCACACGTCGTCAGGGTCGAAGACCTGCCGACGAGCTTGAGCAGCCACCCGCGCCAGCCTCATCGGCGACGGCGCGACCGAGCCGACGGCCGACGCGTGGATCGCGGGGTCGGAGGCCAGAGCGGCCGAGGACGGCCTCGAGCGGGGCCAGGCGCTCCGGGAGGCAGGCCGAGCGTGGATCGCCGAACAGCGTGAGCGTCGGGTCCGACCATAGAAGACCTGTCCGACCGGCTCGACGCGTTCACGCCGTGACAGTCCGAATACGGCCGAACCGTGCCTCGCCTGGGTTGTCAACTGGCTGACATCAGCCCCCAGGACGGTAACAGCGAGGCCGATCGACCGTCCCATGGGGGTCACTGCCCAACCGGACGCGGATCGCATTGCCGCGTCCGATCAGAATGAAGGACACTCGGATGCGCAGCTCACGCTTCTCGCTCTTCCCCGTCGCGGCCGCGATGGTCGCGATCGCCCTCATCGGCGGCGCCTGTTCCGCGCCGGCCTCGGCTCCGACCGCCAGCCCGACCCCGGCGGCCGCGGCCAGCATGAGCCCGGCAGCGACCGGCTCCCCGCGGAGCCCCAGCGCGGCACCGACCCCGCGGCCCAGCCCGAAACCCACGCCGGTCCCCGTGCCACCGCAGCCGACGGGCGTGAAGTTCGACGAGCAGGGGCAGGTGAGCGACGACGAGTCAGTGGCCGAGATCACGCAGACCGTGACGTGGCGAGCGCCACGGAGCGAGGGCGTCGAGATCAGGGTCTACGGCGTAACCGAATGCATCGCCGAGCCCGAACACCCAGCCCCGGACACGAGCGGGCCGTGTCTCGTTATTCACACCCCGCTGCCGGCGTCGGTCCGCACGCTGCTCGGCACGGCACCCGCATCGGACGGCGTTGTCAGCTGGACGTGGACGCAGGAAACCGGTTGCGACATCGGCCTCGCCCACGACCCTGATGGGCCGATGTACCACGCAGTCGTGCTGGCTGCCTACAGCGCGTCAGGCCACTCGATATTTGCCATTGCAGAGCCCGGCGGATGGTGGCAGCCCGGCCCCAACGACGTTATCTGCTGATCCCGCCACGCCCTAGTCCCGCGAAAGGAAGCGGGACCCCGGAGCGACTGCACAGCCAGGGGGACGATGTGGGCTCCCCGATCGTCATCTCCGAGACCCTGCTTCCTGCGCTCGATCTGTGCCTCGGCACGGCCTCGCGCGCGGCGACGCCGGGAGAACAGTCAGCGGCTGGGGAATCCAGTTCTTGAGCCACGTCCGACCATTGATGCTTTACGGAGTCCGCGCCAGCCTCATCGGCGACCGCGCGACTCAGGAGACGGCCGACGCCTGGGATCGCCCGAGTCGGCTCGGCGACGGGGAAGTCTGGGATTTCGTGCAGAGAAGCTTGGCCCGCCCGGAGGGCATCGGGCGCGAAGGAAGAACATGCCGCGCGCCGCTTCGGTGCGATCGCCTCCCGGCCTCGCCGGAGCGGCCGGATCGGGGTCCTGGCGGGAGGAGTGCCATCGCAGTCAAGGTCATCGTCGAGCTGAAGGCCAAAATCGGCCGCGAGACGAGTTGTGGTCGCTCATCGAGCAGCTTGCCATACGCGATGGACCGAGCGGCTACTACGGGAGCACGGACTACGAGTCGCTCGACGATCCCGACTTGCTCATCGACATCGCCGACTGGGAGTCGCCTGAGTCACGGACGACGCATCTCGCGAAGGCCATGGCCGCCGGTGCCTATGGTCCGGCGTTCGAGCTGCTGGCGGGCCCTTTCCGTGCCACGGTCATCCGCCGGCTGCCCTGAGCCCCGCGTCCAAGCGGCGGCGGTCCAGGCGTGCCTGGAGGCCGTCGGGCGCCCGCATGAGCAACGGCCGAAGACGATGGACTGACTGGCTAAACTCCGACGATCCCGCGATACCGCGATCCCGCGATGCCCCGATCATTGGAGTCAGATCCTGATGGAGCCGGGCTGGATCCTGATGGAGCCGGGCTGGATCCTGATCTTCCTCCATCTTCTCGGTGGTGCGGCTTGGCTCGGCGCGTCGATCTTCGCGAATCTGGTTGTCGTCCCTACATCGGCCGACGACCGCTGGGCGAGCGCCCCGCGCTGGTGCGCAGCCTGATCATCGGACCGGAGCGCCTGGTGATCGGGTCGGCGTTGCTGGTCGGGACGACGGGCCTGCTCCTTGGAGCTTCGAGCGGGCGCATCGCCGCCCTCGACGATCTCGCTACCCCATTCGGGACGCTGTGGGTCGCCTCCATCGTGGTGGCTTTGGCAGTCTTCGCGACGGGCGGCCTCGTCACCAGTCGAGCGGCAGCAGACCTCGAGCGCGACGCGACCACCGTAGAAGGCGGCGCCTCGGACCCTGGAGGCGCCTCGGAACCTGGAGGCGAGGCTGCGCTCCAGCGACTCAAGGCTGGGTTCGCCGTGGAACTGGCAGGGATCGTCTCGATCCTGGGCCTGATGGTCGCGCTTGGCCGATCGTAAGACCGGCGGCTGCGGGGTCGGCCAAACGGGCTCAGGTGCAGAGGCTTGGGCTTGACCTTGGATGCGACCAACGATGGGGTGGGCTCCGACGGCCTGCTCAGCGAGTACGAACGGACGCCGCCTACCGCGTTGCTGCCGCGGGGAATCTGAGCGCATGGCGATCGCGCCAGGGTGGTAGCCTCGTCGACTATATGAACACGCCTCTCGAAGGCGTGGCGCCGGGGCGACGAGTGAGGGGACGGCGCGGCACAGCATGCGACGGCACGTGGTGGTCAACGCGACAGTCGCGCAACCGGTCGACAGTGTGTTCGCCTATTTGGCCGACCCGCTGCGATGGCACGAGTTCGCGCCCGCGTGTGTGTTCAGGCGCCAGATCGGCGATCAGCCGCCGCGAATCGGGACACGCTGGATGGCCACCGATCGCATCGGTCCATTCCGGTTCCACTTCATTGACGAACTGGCCGAGCTCGAGCCGACCCGCAGGGTCGTCTGGCTGTCGTCCGCGCCGTGGAACTCGTCGGTCGAGTACATCTGCACACCGGTCGGGGCCAGTACCAACGTCAGGGCCAGCTACCAGGGGGACATCAGCGGCTCGCTGCGGCTGCTCACCGGGTGGTTACCGCCGGGGGTCGTGCGTTGGATCCTGGCGCAGGACTTCCGCCGCCTGGACCAGCGGCTCAAGAGCGAAACACAGGCCGCGAGTCGATGGCAGCAGGGATACCTCGTCGATGTGCCCGCCGCTGACGGCAAGGTGGCCGGCGAAGTCGACCGAGCAGATGACGTGGGGGCTCGGTAGCGAGTCGTGTACCAGGTGCTGCTCTTTGTCCACATCGTGTGCGCCGTCATCTGGGTCGGCGGTGCGGTCTACGCTCAGCTCCTTGCCCTTCGCGTCGATCGTTCGCCGGACCCGTCGGAGCTCCCGCACCTGGCTCGTCACATCGAGTTCATCGGCTCGCGCGTCTTTGCGCCGGCGGCGCTCCTGCTGTTCGTCGCGGGTGTTGGCATGACGCTACAAGCCTGGAGCTTTGGTCAGACCTGGATCGCGGTGGCGGTTGCGCTCTGGGTGCTCTCGGCCGTGACCGGCGCGGTGTATCTCGGGCCGCGCGTCAAGCGCGCCGCCGAGCTGTTCGAGGCTGAGGGCCCGACGTCGACGGCAGGCCGCGAGCTCATCGACCGGCTCTTCCTCGTCTCGCGGCTCGAACTCATCAGCTTCGCGGTGATCATCGCGCTCATGACGTTCAAGCCGGGCGCTTGACTCCTTCGGGCTCTCACCACGGACGGCGTCGTGGTTCTGCTCAACCACAGCATCGTTGCGGCCTGCGAGCTGAAACTGGTCGCGTTCACACTCTCGGCCCGGACGAGCTGAGGGGCGATCGCGACGCTATCAATTCCCACCCTGCGCCCACCTGCTAAGTCGAGGACGAACATGGGTATGCGGTCGGAGTTAATCCAAGCGAACGGGATCCGCTTCCACTGCCTGACCGATGGCGCAGGTCCGCTGGTCGTCCTCCTTCACGGCTTCCCGCAGTTTTCGTACGAGTACCGCCACCTCGTCCCGGCCTTGGCGCGGGCGGGATACCGCGCGGTGGCGCCTGACATGCGGGGCTTTGGCAACACGAGCCGGCCGGCACGGATCGAGGACTATGCACTCCAGACCCTCGGCGACGACGTCGCGGCATTGGTCGACGCCTTGGGCGAGCCAAAGGCCCATGTCCTTGGACACGAGTGGGGCGGCATCGTTGCCGCGGAGGCGGCGTTGTCGCACCCGGACAAGGTCGATCGACTCGTCCTGGTCAACGGCCCGCCGGCGATCACTCTAGGACGGGCGATCCATCACAGCTGGCGCCAACGGGTCCGAAGCTCCTACGTCCTGTTCTACCGCATCCCGCGCCTGCCAGAGTGGTGGCTGACCGCGCGTCATGGCCGGGTCATGAGCCTGCTGCTCTCCGACGGGGCATTCAGCGCCGAGGATCTGGCTGTGTACCGCGACGCCATCTGCGTACCGCGCGCGGCCTGGGCGGGCCTGGCCTATTACCGCTCGATCGCGCACACCATCAAGGACGATGCCAACCGGCTGCGCGAGAGGCGAATCACCTCACCCACCCTGATCCTGTGGGGCGAGCGCGACCGGACCTTGCGCCGGGACCTGGCGCTGCGGCTCGATGGGCAGTTCACGAACCCGCCGCGCAAGGTCTTCTTTCCCGACGTCGGCCACTGGGTCATCGAGGCTCGCCCCGACGAGGTCGCCCGCCTGGTGATCGGGTTCTTCGACGAGGATCTGGCGCCCGTGGGCCGTGTCGATTAGGCCCGAATATCGCCACACCAATGGCAACGCCGTGGATGGGGTCCTGACCCGCCGAAAAGGATCGCCGTCACGTGAAATCGGCACGCAGAGTGGTACGGACCGAACCGGCGCCCCAAGATACACGTCACGGGGCCTCGTTCATGCGCAGGAATCTGGCCCGCCCGGAGGGATTCGAACCCCCGACCTACTGATCCGAAGTCAGTCGCTCTGATCCACTGAGCTACGGGCGGACGCCGCCGGATGATACCGCGGTTCAGGTTCGCTCCTCGTCGCCGTGCAAACGATCCGGCACCGCGCTCCTATAGCAACGCAGCAGTCGCTGTTGAGCGGCATTGACACGTCCCCGGATATGTCGCCGCGTTGCCGTGTGTCTAGGCTGTGGTTCGCTCAAGCGCCAGCACGTTAAACGCGCGAACCCATTCACCCTTACCGGCGAGACGCAGGCTGCCGAGGTCCTGCGCCACAACGACGTCCCGCACCGCCTGATGCGTGGCGTCGTCGATGAGGATCTGGCCGGGTCCGGCGGCGGCCTGCAAACGCGCGGCCACGTTCACGGAGTCCCCGACGACCGCGTAATGCATGCGGCGCTCCGAGCCGACATTGCCGGCGATGACCTCGCCGCTGGTGATCCCGATCCCCGCCTGCAAACGCACCTCCGGCATCGTCGGGATCTCGAGGCGCATCACCGCTGTCTGCACGTCAAGCGCGGCACGCACCGCCCGCTCGGCGTCATCGGAGTGCCTCACCGGGGCGCCGAAGAAGGCGAATACCCCGTCGCCGAGGAGATCGGCCACGGTGCCCCCATGGCTTTCGACGGCATCGCTGACGGCAGTCAGGTATCGGTTCAGGAGCGCCAGCGTTTCTTCTGGCTCATGGTCGGCGGCCAGTGTCGTGTAACCCCGGATGTCCGCAAACAGCGTCGCGACATGGCGTCGATCGCCGCCGAGCGATACGGCGAATGGGTCGCGGAGAGCTTCGGCCGCGACGCTCTCGCTCACGTAACTCCCGAGCAGGTCGGCGAGCCGGTCCTGGAGCGCCTTCGTCCGGAGTAGTGAGCGCAGCCGCGCCGAAAGCTCGATCTCCTCGAACGGTTTCGACAGGAAGTCGTTCGCACCCGCCTCCAGCCCGCGGGCCTTGTCTTCGCTCCGGTCGAGTGCGGTAAGCAGCAGTATCGGCAAGCCCGCGTACTCTGGTTGGCGCCGGAGCCGCTGGCAGACCTCGATGCCGTCGAGCCCCGGCATCATCACGTCCAGGCACACGAGATCGGGTTGCTGCTCCGCGACGGCTCTGATCGCGGAAAGGCCATCGGGTGCTTCGGCCACGTCGTAGCCCTGGCGCGTCAGGAGTTTGCGCAGAAGCGCGAGGTTGGCAGGCTCGTCGTCAACGGCGAGGATCAGGGGCCGATCTCGCCTCATCGCAGGAAGCCCGCGACGCTGTCCGCGAATGTCACGAAGTCGATCGGTTTGCTCAGGTAGCCGTCGAACCCATTCGCCAGCGCGCGCTCGCGATCGCCGACCATCGCGTGCGCGGTGAACGCGACGACGCGCAAATCGGCGGCGCCGGGCTCGGCGCGGAGCTCGTTGATCGCATGCCACCCGTCCATGTCGGGAAGCCCGAGATCCATCAGTACGAGGTCGGGGGCTGCCTCACGCGCGAGTGCGATCCCGGTCGCCGCGGTCTCGGCGGTCAGCACCTCGTGCCCGGCGGCGCGGAGCAGCTTCGTGGCCAAGGCCCGATTCGCAGGCGTGTCCTCGACCACGAGGATCGTCGCCATTATTGCCGGACAAGGGGCATCGCGCCGCCCTCCTCCAGCGCACGAAGCAGGCTGTCCTTCGCCACCGGCTTGGCGACGTGACCATCCGCGAGATCTGGCATGTCGGCCGCATCAACGACAGTGACCACGATCACCGGTATCCCCCTGGTCACTGGGTCGGTTTTGAGAGCGCGGAGGATATCGCGGCCGTCATATCCGGGCATGAGTATGTCGAGCAGGATCGCGGCTGGTGACAGGCCGCGCGCATCGTTCACTGCCCGGCTCGGGTCGGTCGAGCCGACGACGCGGTACCCCTCGCCCGCGAGCATCTTCTCGAGCAGCGGCGCCACGGAGGGATCGTCATCGATGCTGAGCAGTACACGATCCCCGTCACGGACTTCACCCCGTTCGGCCTTCGTCGCGCTGGCCGATGTCACGCGACAGTCGAGCGGCAGCCTCAGGAAGAAGATGCTTCCATGTCCGGGTTCGCTCTCGAGCGTGATGTCGCCTCCCATCGCCCGCGCCAGACGGCGGCTGATCGCGAGACCCAGACCGGTGCCACCCTCGCCTCCCTCGGCCTGACCGAACTCCTCGAAGATGGCCTCATGGTGATCTGGGTCGATGCCGCGGCCTGTGTCGCGCACCGATACCGTGAATCTCGAGTCTGCGCCGCCGCTCGTCTCGACCTGCACCTCGCCCTCGCCGGTGAACTTGAGTGCGTTCCCGAACAGGTTGACGAGGATCTGGCGGACACGCTGCCGGTCGAGCACCACCTCCGTCGGTGCGCCGGCGTCAACCCATGCGAAGCGGATCCCCTTCTGTGCGGCCAACGACCGGTGCTGCGCCACGACCAATTCGACGAGCTCCCGCGGGTCGAAGGGTTGCGGGTCGAGCGTGAGCTTGCCGGCCTCGATCTTCGATAGGTCGAGGATCTCGTTGATCAGTCCGAGCAGGTCCCGCCCGCCCCTCTGGACCCAGCCCAGCGACGTCGTCTGCTCTGCGTTGAGCGGACCATCCACGCCGGCGAGGAGCGCGTCGGTAAAGCCGAGGATCGCGTTCATCGGCGTCCGCAGCTCGTGGCTCACGCTCGCCAGGAAGCGCGACTTCGCCTGGCTCGCGCGCTCGAGGGAAACATTCGTCAGCTCGAGCCGGCGGCTCAGCGCACGCTGATCCTCGAACATCTGCGCCAGACGCTCGCTGGTCTCGTTCAGGTCGCGCGCGAGGTTCCCGAATTCATCGCGGTTCGGCACCTGCACGCGTTGCGTGAAGTCTCCCGTGGTTATTCCCGCAAGTGCGCGTTGCATCTTTCGGACGGGGAGGATGATGGGCCACGAGAAGACGAACCCGAGCATCAGTGCCACGACCACACTGGCGCCCGAGAAGGCGATCACGGTGGACATGAGCAGGATGCGGTCAGACTCGAAGGCCGCCCGCGCCTGGACCATCTGTTGATTGGCCTCGGTGATCAGCTTCCGCATCGCGGCCTCGAGCACATGCGATGCCGGGTGCTCCTCCTCGAGGTGGAGGCGCGTGGCAGCGGGAATGTCACCGGCCTCGTACAGCGCCAATGTCCTGGCGCTCGAGGCCGAGAAGCCGTCGTTCGTGGCCCTCACATCGCGGAAGAAGTCCGCCTCGGCCGGGTCATCCTGCTCCATCTGGTCGAGCAGGTCGATGAATGTCTTCTTCGCTTCGGCGATATCGGTGTTGTACTTGTCGTCTTGCGTCAGGAGCGCCATGGCCCGGAAGTGGCTTTGCGCCGTGACCGCGTAGAGCATGTCCTGCGCTCGGCTGACCTTCTCGTGAAGGTGGTTGAGCTCACCGACACGCTCGTTCATCCGCCCGATCACGACGAGGCTGAGGATCGCCATCCCCACGAGTAGCAGGGCGCCCGCGAGGAATCCGAAGAGCAGCTTGCGATGGACGCCCGCACTCGTGCCGGCGACTGCGTCGACCACCGGTCGGAGCCAGCCCGTCAAGCGTGGCAATCCGGGCTCGACAGGCATCATCGGCTAGGAGTCTGCGCCCGACACCAAAGCGTCGCAAGGCCGCAGCCGCTCAGCTGTCTGAAACGCTGTCAGGGACCCGGCGTCCGGCTTCACGTCGATGAGCTTCCGCGCTGCGAGGTCCGCGAGGACAGCATCTGACTGGGCACGATTCGCTAGCATCGCGACTCGGGGAGGCACAGCGCTCAGGTCGCGAGCCTGCGGATCGAAGCGGCTCGGTACGTCGATCAGGCGACGATCCGCTGGACGACCGCGCGGTGCCGTTCGGCGATCCGATCCTCGTCACCATTCACCAGCTGACCGTCGCGAACCGCGAATCGCCCCTGGATCATGAGGGCGTCGACCCGGCGCGTCGCGGCGAACACCAGACCGGCCACGGGATCGTTCTCGAAACCGGCGCCGGCGACACCCGTCGGCCTGAACAGCGCGATGTCGGCCTGCTTGCCCGGGGCGATCGAGCCGATGTCGTCGCGCCCGAGCGCCATCGCGCCACCGGCCGTCGCCATATGGAGTACTTGCCGGGCCGTCATGAGTCGGTCGTGTTCGCGCAGGCGCGAGACGAGCAACGCCGCTCGCGCCTCGGCCAACAGGTTGCCGGAGTCGTTCGACGCGCTCCCATCGACACCGAGTCCGACCGGGACCCCGGCCTGGATCATGTCGAGGATCGGAGCCGCGCCCGACGCCAGGCGCATGTTCGAGACCGGACAATGCGCGACGCCGGTTCCGGCGGCAGCCAGCAGGGCGATCTCGTGCGAATCGAGATGGACCGCGTGCGCCAGCCACGCGTTGTCGGTCACCCAACCGAGATCGGCCAGGCGTTCGATCGCCGTCTGGCCGTAGTGTTCAGCGCAGTACGCCTGTTCGTTGGGGATCTCGGCCACGTGCGTGTGGAGGGTGACGCCAGGCGCCTTGGCGAGCTCGACGCACGCCCTCATCAGTTCTTCGGTGCAAACGGTCAGCCCATTCGGCCCCAGGGTCACGCGGCACATCGCTCCGGGCGCTGGATCGTGGAACTTGGCGATCGCCTCCTCCATGCTGGCGAGCACCGCATCCGTTTCCTCGACGAACTCGGTCGCGCGCCCACCGATGCTGATGTCGATCGCGCCACGTGTGGCATGGAGGCGGATCCCGAGTCCCTTGGCCGCTTCGATCTCGGCCCCGAGCATCGAAACGGCTCCCCCTGTGTGGCGCGGGAATGCGTACAGGTGATCGGATGTGGTCGAACAGCCCGAGAGCATCAGCTCGGCGAGTGCGACCTCGGCGGTGACGTGGATCACCTCCTCATCGACCCTCGTCCAGTACGGATAGTTGACCAATTCCCACACGAGAAGCGGCACGTCCTGGGCTGCCGGAAGGGCGCGTGTGACCGTCTGGAAGAAGTGGTGGTGCGTGTTGACGAGCCCGGGCAGGGCGACGAGCCCGCGGCCGTCCACCTGGTCCGCGTCGGACCGATCGCCTTGAGGCACACCCGTCCCGACCTCGGTGATGAGGCTGTCCTCGACGACGACATAGGCGTCTGCCAGCTCGCCGTCCGGAGCCATCGTTGCCAGGCGATCCAGGTGCTCGATGATCGTCGCAGCCACGCTCAGCCCGCCTTCCCTTCGCTCGGCGTGGCCCGGACGATCGCCGCGATCGGCGCCTCGCCCGGCCGGCCGTGGTGCTCGGTCCCGCCCGATACGAAGATGGCGGGATCCCCGGTGATGCTTGCGATGACGGCACCCACCGCCGCTCGTGCATGCCGCTCGTAGTTGATATCCGCGTCCGACAGCATCGTCGTCCGCCGTCCGCGGACCTCGCCGCCCGGACCGATCGTCGCCTTTGCGAAGACTGCGGCGATCCGGCTTCGCTCATCGGGATCGGCGAGGTTCGAGACGTCCACGCCAGCCGATCCCAGGCACGCGATCACGCCCTCAGCGTCGATCGGGTCGCGCAGAACGCCGTGACCGATGCGGACGCCCCGGGTGGCAAGGGGCGAGTTCGCGAACAGGATGACCTCGCAGGCGACCAGCTCGCCTCCGGCGGACGTCGATGCGACCGACGAGAACAGCTCTGGATCGCGGCCGATAACGGCATCGGTGACCCTTGCGGGATCCACTTCCCCCAGGGCGATGGCGACGCCGAGCGCCGTTGCGCCGCGTGCATAGGTCTTCGAGGCATTCGGGTCGGTCGTGACGACGGCAACCCCACGAGTCGCGGCGTCGCGAATGGCGGCTGGGGTCAGCAGTGGCCCCTTGACCTGCACGTAGTGGACATCGGCCGGGTCTGAGATCGCGAGCTCGGCCATGGCCTCGCGGGTCGCGCTGGCGACCTCCTCCACCTCGGACACCGTCCCGACCTCTTCCGGGCGGAATGCCCTCGTCCGGCGCACGCTGACGGCCAGGCCGCCGCCATCATCGTCGGCCGACACGCGATCATCGCGGCAGACGACCGTGACGTGCGGCGAGAGGACCCCCTCGCAGCCCCCAGACCAGACGAATGCGATGTGTTCAGCGACCACGTCCGGTGTCTCGCCGATCACGTCGCCGATCACTTTGGCGACGCTCAGCGTCGCGAGCGCCCGCGTGAAGTCGTTGGCGCCACCGTTGCCTTCGGTCTTGCCGATCGTCGCGACGATCGTGTGGGGATCGATGACCCCTTGATCGATCATGCGGGCCAGTCCGGCTCCGTCGGCCGGGCTTGCCATCGCGATCCTGTGAACATCGACCTTCACAGCGATGCCTCCGACGCAGCAGCGACGACCTGTCTGCCCTCGGGAGGCTGTCGCTGTGGGGCGGCGACCGGATTGATGAGCCGGCCGAGGCCCGGCGCCGCGCATTCGACGACGTCGCCGATGCTGAGGAAGCGTGGCGGAACCAACTGGTAGCCGCACCCTCCGGGGGTGCCCGTCGCGATGATGTCGCCCGGCTCGAGCGTCAACCCCTTCGACAGTTCCGAGATGATCCGGGGGACGCCGAAGATCAGGTTCGTCGTCGAGTCCCGCTGTCGCACCTCGCCGTTGACAAGGCAGAGGAGCTCGATCCCGGATCCGTCGCCGATCTCGGCCCGGTCCGCGATCCACGGGCCGATCGGAGCGTACGTGTCAAGGCCCTTGCCGTAGAACATCTGGGTCGTACGCCACTGGAGGTCGCGCGCGCTGACATCGTTCACGAGCGTGTAGCCGAAGACGTGGTCCAGCGCCCTGGACTCGTCGATCCAGCTGCCTCGACGCCCTATGACGATGCCGAGCTCCACCTCGTAATCGAGCTTCTGCGTCAGGCGCTCGTCGAAGACGATCGACTCGCCAGACCCGATGACGGCCGTCGTCGGCTTGCTGAAGAACAACGGCACCTCGCCGACTTCTGGTCGGATGCCGAGGGCACGCGCGTTGTCTTCGACATGGGAGGGGTAGTTCAGGCCCACGCAGAAGACGTTCTTGCGCGGCCTCGGGATCGGAGCCTCGAGTCGGACCGCGTCGAGGGAGAGCATGAACGGACTCTCGGAGCGGCTCGTCTCGATGGCCTGGACCACTCGGCTCGCGCGTTCCGTCGCTGGCGGCCCGGCGTCGATGAACGCGAGCATCGACCGGAACGCCTGATCCTCGGGCACGCTCATCGTCAGGTCCACGATCCGGTCGTCAGGCAGGATGGCTCCAAGGTGATCCGGGCCACCGCTTGTCGGAGTGAACGTGGCGTAACGCATCGCGCCTAGCCTTTCGCCGCCCGGGCTGCGGGTCTCGACTCGAGTGCCGAGGCACCCGCCACGGGCAACCAGCGACCTGACCCAGGGGTCGCGAGCAGGTCGTCGCCACGTACCACGAGGTGGCCCCGCCTGTAGACCCGCTCGATCCGACCGCGGACGTGCATCCCGTCGAACGGCGAATGATCGGTGCTCATGTGCGCGGGGCCGAGGTGGGTCTCCCCAGCGGGGTCGACCAGGACGATGTCTGCGTCTGCCCCCACCACGAGCGCGCCTTTCGTGGGCCATCGGCCCAATATCCGGGCGGGTGTCTCGGCCGACACTTGTGCCAGCCGAGTCCATTCCAGGCGCCCATCGAGCGCTGCGCCGATGAGCAACGGAAGACGGCTCTCGATCCCGGGTAGTCCGTTCGGGCAGGTTCGAAAATCGTCCGCGCTCGATGCCTTCTGGCGGCTGTCAAAGCAGTTGTGATCACTGGATACGACGTCGATGACGCCGTCGCGGAGTCCTGCCCAGAGGGCGTCCTGATGCTCTGTCGCGCGGATAGGTGGCGAGCAGATCCAACGTTCCCCACTTGGGCGACCGTAGACGGACGCATCGAGGAACAGGTAGTGCGGGCATGTCTCGGCCAGGACGCGTTCACCGCGGTCCCGTCGGTCTGCAAGGGTGGCGACGCTCTGCGCTGCCGATACATGGACGAAGTAGACCGTCGCACCGGTCTCGGCCGCGAGATTCGAGATCGTCCGGATGGCGTCATCCTCTGCATCCGCCGGCCGCGAGGCCGCGTGGCCGAGCGGTCCCAGCTGGGACTGGCGCACGGCGGCGTCGATGCCTTCGCGGATAAGGGCGTCGGTCTCCGCGTGCACGAAGACGGTCAACCCTGTCCGCGCCGCGGCCACAAGCAGGTCGCTGATCTGGTCCAGGTCAAGCCCGATGACGTCCGTATAAGCACTGAAGAGCTTGACGGTCCCGATGCCCGCTGATCGCAGCTCCGCGAACTGCGCCACGGAGGCGGCATACGTGTCGCGCACCACGCAGCCATGGATCGCGTAGTCCGTCACCGCGCGGCCGTCGGCTTCGGCGTGCGTGCGCGTGACGGCGTTCGCTGACGTCTCGCCGGGTCTGGGGATCGCGAACTGGGCGATCGTCGTGGTGCCGCCGAACAGGGCGGCGGCGGTGCCGTCGAAGAAGTCGTCCTTGGTCGTCGTCCCGCCGAAGAATGTCTGGATGTGGACGTGGAGATCGATCCCTCCGGGCAGGGCGATCGTGCCGGCGGCATCGACGATAGTGTCGCCGGTGATCGTTCCCGCCGGCTCGATCGCCGCGATCGTGCCCTCGTCCGAGATCCCAAGATCGACGACCGCTCGGCCGCCTGGCAGGACCGCGTCGACAGCTTGGATCACGGTCGCGAGATCAGCCACCGGTCGGCGTCGATGCGGCGATCTGCTTGGCGAGGCGACCGAAACCGCTCGAGGGTGGTTCGATCCCGAGCGCTCCGAGAGCTACCCAGAGGCTGAGCACGACGCTATCGAGGATCGCGATGTCCAGCTCGTGCTCGAGCCGCTCCGATACGTCTGCTCCCCGGACATTCGTGCACAGGATGACGACTGCGTCGGGGCGGCTTGCAGCCACGGTCCGCACGTCCGCTTCGATGGCGGCGGACGTGATCGTCGCGAAGTCCCAATTCGACGTGATCGATGACATCGTCCGATCCGCGCATGCGTAGCCTGCCGAATCGAGGTTCCGGATGATCGCGTCCGCGATGGGCCTCACATAGGGAACGACCAGCCCGTAGCGCTCGACGCCGAGCGCCCTGAATGCTGAGAGCAGCCCCAGGGACGTGGTCGTCGCCCGCAGTCCAGTAAGGGCCTCGATGTCCTCGACCAGCTGCTCGTCCGCGTCGAAACCCCGCCAGCTCCCAGAGGTGCCGGCCCACACGATGGCGTCGACCCGGGCGTCCGCGAGGAGGCTGGCCGCATCGAGCATCGGCTGGAGGCCGAACTGCGCATCGCTCTTCGGGTCGTCCGCCACCTCCGTCACGGGGACCCGTGCGAAGTGGAGGCTGACTTGGTCGCCGAGCGCTGCCGCGAGCCGCATGAGGCACGGCTCGAGCACCGTGTTCGACGATGGCGTGATGACTCCTAGCCTGCGTATCGGCGGGGCGTCGTCGAGACGGTGTTCAGTCGACAAGGAGGGCCGCGCGGTCAGGATCACCGTGGGCGAGGAAGAAATCATGCAGGAGCTTCCGGCTGCGCAGCCTGATATCGGGGTCCGGCTCGCGGATCACTTCAAGTCTCGCGACTCGATCGGCGTTGAAGCCGGAGCGGACGACGGCGTCGTAGGCACTGCCCGCCACGACGATCGGACCAGCCGCCCACACGAGCGTCGAGACCGGTGCCAGGAGGATCGCGCCGATACACATCAAGCACGGTTCGCCCGAGGTGTACAGCGTGTAGCCGGCCGGGGGGCCCGGCATCAAGGCGCGTCCACCGGCTCGCAGGGCAACGATCTCCGCGTGGGCGGTCGGGTCGCCAGTCGGGTTCATGCGATTACGGTCGACGCAGACGACCTCGCCGTCCGGTCCGACGATCAGGCCTCCGACTGGCGTAGAGCCCTCATCGCCGGCCAGCCGAGCCTGCTCCAGAGCCATCTCCAGGTGCGCACGGTGGTCGAGCATCGCGATCCCCTACTTGATGATGCCGATCTTGACGCGCTCGAGCGACAAGTAGACGGCCCCGACGAGGACAAGGCCCTGAACGACCAGCTGGAGCTCGGACGGCACTCCGAGGATGACCATCCCGTTGAGCAGGATCGAGATGATGAATGCCCCGACGACCGTATTCGTCATGCTGCCGATGCCACCGGTGAGCGGGGTGCCGCCGAGTACCACCGCGGTGATGCAGGCGAGCTCTAGCCCGGTCGCTGCGGTCGGCGTCGCGGCGCCGACTCGCGCCGTCAGGGCCACGCCGCCTATCGCGGCCATCAGACCCGCGAACACGAAAAGCAGGCACTTGAGTCGAGTGATGCGCACGCCTGAGAGTCGCGCGACGCGCTCCTGTCCGCCGATCGCGACCGCTTGTCGGCCGAAGGTCGTGTAGTTCAGAAGGATCGTGGCGCCGACGAAGCAAACGATGAACAGGATGAGGATCCCGGGCATCCGGCCGATGACCTGGAAGTCCGGATCGACATTGATCGGCTGCGATGCCGAGACCATGATCGTGAGGCCCCGCGCGATCGAGAGCATCCCCAACGTCACCATGAACGATGGGACGCGCAGGACGGCGAACCCGACACCGTTGAACAGTCCTGCCGCCAGGCCGACCACGAGAGCGGCGCCGATCCCGGGAAACATCCCGAAGGACTCCGACACGATCGCCGCGACCATCCCGGTCAGGGCGACGACTGATCCGATCGACAGATCGATGCTGCCGGCGATGATCACCAGCGTCACGCCGAACGCCGGGATGGCGATGATCGCGCTTTGCTGCAACAGGAAACTGGCGTTCCCCAGGCTCAGGAAGCGGGACCCGCCCGTGATCGAGAAGAAGACCACGACGACGATCAGGGCGAGGTACGGGACCAGTCGGACCGGGACGAGACGTCTCGACGCGGGGCGTGCCACCCGCCATCGTCGCTGTGCTGCGGCGGGGCCGTCGGCGACCGATGTCTCGGGCGCGGGATCCGAGCCGCTTGTCACAGCATGTACCTGATGAGCGCTTCCTCCGTCGGCTGCTCCGACCGCGAAACGCGCGCGGACACCTTGCCCTTACGCATGACCAGGATCGTATCCGAGAGACCGATCAGCTCGGACAACTCATCACTGACGAGAAGGATGGCGACGTTCCGATCGGCCAGTGATCGGATGAGCTGGTAGATCTCGGCCTTGCCGCCCACGTCCACACCGCGTGTCGGGTTGTGCATGATCAGGACCTGATTGTCCCGAACGAGCCACTTCGCGAGAACGACCTTCTGGCGGTTCCCGCCGCTCAGGGTGAATGGGACATCCGACGGCCCTCGGCTCACGATGCCCAGTTGCTTGATCAGCCGCCGCGCCAGCCTTGTCTCCACCCGCCTACCGACCAACCCGAAGTGACTCAGCCACGGCAACGCCGGCAGCCCGATATTCCGCTCGACCGCAAGGTTGAGGATCAGACCCTCGCGCTCGCGGTCACTTGGCACGAAACCGATCGCGGCTCCGATCGCGTCCCTCGGTTGCCCGAACCAGACCGGCTTCCCGTCGAGGTGGATGCTGCCGTCCGTGGGCTGCACATCGCCGAACAGCGCCAGGGCCAGCGCTTCGCTGCCACAGCCGATCAGGCCGGCGATCCCGAGGACCTCACCGCGATGCAGTCGGAAGCTCACGTTCGAGAAGCGTCCGGGCACGGTCAGGCCTTCGACCTCCATGACGGGCTCGCCTTCGGTCCTGGCGATATCGTCGTCACGGAACATCGTCGCCTTGATGCTTCGGCCGACCATCAGGATCGAGAGTTCGTCCTCGTTCGTCTCGGCTGGGACGAGCGTCCGGACGACCCGGCCGTCCTTCATGACCGTTACCCGGTCGCACAGCCGAAACACCTCCTCGAGGTGGTGTGAGATGTAGATGACGAGCCCGCCACGATCCGCGAAGTCCCGGAGGATCTGGAACAGCTCCGGGATGCCTCGCTCCGACAGATTGGCGGTCATCTCGTCGATGATCAGCACCTGCGGGTTCGTCGCGAGCGCGCGAGCCAGCTCGACCAGTTTCTGGTCCTCGAGCGACAAGGTCCCTGCCAGACGCTGGATCGAGATCGGCCGACTGAGGACGCTGATCGCAGCGCGCGCGAGACGCCGGCGCTCTCCGGGCGCGAACACCACGTGCGGCGCATAGGCGACTTCGCGCCCGAGAAGCAGGTTCTCCTCGACGCTCATCGTGTCGATCAGGCCGGGCTCCTGGAACACGATGTCGATGCCACTTCGGCGCGCATCGACGACATCACGAGGCGCATATGGCTGTCCTCGGAACGTCATCTCGCCGTCGGATCGCGGCGTCGACCCGGAGATCATCCCGACCAGGGTGGATTTGCCCGCCCCGTTCTCGCCGACCAATGCATGGATGGTGCCGGCCTCCAGATCCAGGACCTTGTCAGGGTCGAGGTCAACGGCGAGCGTGCCTGGATAAGCCTTCCGCAGCCCCTTGAGTTGCAGCAACGGCTGGCCGAGAGCCGATGGGCCTGGCGCTGCGGAAGGAAGTGCCGCCATACAGCCCTCTAGAGAAATGGCCGGGCCTGTCGGCAGACAGACCCGGCCGCTAAGGAGGAGTTACTTGAGCGTGACCGCGTAGTCGTCGGTGGACGCGGTCGGAGTGAATGTCTGCGAGACAGCCTTGAAATCGTACGTCGCCATCCCGTTGAGCACCTGATCCTGGTATTTCTCGACGTTGTCGGCGGTCACTCCCAGTAGCGGGATATTGACCGACCGGCTCTTCGGTTCGTGCCCGTTGAGGTGGTCGAAGAGTTCCACGAGTGCGAATGCGCCGCACGCATAGCCGCCACCCACACTGGTGATCAGGTCGCCTGCGGCGACTGCATTGATCGCATCCGTCGTCGCGTCGATGGCTCCGACCTTGACCTTGTCAAGGGCGTTGGCGTTCTTCAGCGCCTGGACTGCACCGAGGGCACCTTCATCGTTGAAGGAATACGTCGCATCGAAGCCCGGACCCGGGTACGCCGACAGGAAGTTCTCCATCGTCTTCTGGCCCGCGTCGCGCGCCTCATTGCCGAACTGGGACTGCAACAGGGTCACGTCCGGATGCGCCGCAACGAAATCCTGGGCGGCCTTCAAGCGGTCTTCGGCGACCGAGTTTCCCTGGGAGCCGGTCATCGCGACCCACTTCCGAGCGCCCGAGTCGTACAGGATCTGCGACTCGGTCGTCCCGCCGCCGATGTCGTCAGTGCCGACATAGCCGACGTAGACCTTGCCCTGGTAGTCGTCCGGCGTCACGCCGGGGGACCGCTGCATGAACGTGACGGGGATGCCAGCCGCCTCGGCGTCCTTGAGGACGGTCTCGCCGACCTTGTCGCTGACTACCCCGATGACGATCCCGTCCACGCCGGACGAGATCATGCCCTCGACGATCGCGATCTGTTTGCTCTCGTCGCTGTCCGCCTGGGCGGTCTGCAGCGTGATGCCGAGGGTCCCGGCAGCACCCTGGGCGAAGTCTTGCATCAGCTTCCAGTACGGATTCGAGATGAGCGGAACGACGAAGCCGATCGTGAAGGTCTGGGCCGCGGGGCTGGACCCGCCACTCGCGGCGGTGGTTTCAGACGGCGCCGGAGCTGACGCACTGGGCGCAGCCGATCCACCGGTCGAGCTGGAACATGCGGCCACGACGACGCTCAGCGCGAGAGTTATCGCACCGAGCGACCTGGTTCGGAGCATGACTCCTGCCTCCTCACTCAATCGACCGGCTCGGCGTCACCAGATGCGGGCAGGTCTCTCGCCCGACTTCCGGCGGAGCGGGCCAAGCTGTATTCTGTATACGTTACACGGCATCGGTCAAGCCGGGTTTCAGGGGATGCCGAGCAGGGCGTCGAGGCTGATGGGCCCGGGCCCTGCGAGCCCGATGGCCACGACGATGGCGAGCACGCTCAGTGGCCAATCCCAACCCCCGATGAAGCCGGCGCGCCACTTGTAGCCGAGGATGGCGACGACGAGCACGACCGCCAGGGGCACGGTCGCCAACCGGGTCAGGATCCCGAGCATGAGCGCGAACCCACCGAGGAGTTCGGTGACCGCGACGAGCCATGCGAGGCGGTCCGGACGCGGTAGGTCGCGTTGCGCGATCAGTCGCTCGAGGTTCGCCCGGCCATGGGGGGCCTCGGCGGGAGCAAAGAGTTTGCGCGAGCCCTGGGCGACGAAGATCCCAGCGGCGACGAGCCGCAATACCAGCAGCGCGACGGCGAATTCAGGAGCCACCGGACATCGGGTCGCCTTGCGGAAGGCGTTCCACACGCATCTCGACCGTCGCTGTCGCTTCATCCCATGCCCGGATGAGGCTCACGTCGAGTAACTCATGGAGGACGAAGTCCATGTTGTTATAGACCGGGTTCTCATCCGGCACGAAGTGCCCCCCGAGCACCGCGCCGGTCGCATCCGACACGCTGCCATGGAGATGGGTCTCGCGCTCCCCGTCGGGTGTCTCGCAGACGAGTCCCTGACCCCCCATGAACTCGACGCGCTCATCCATCCGGTGGGGCATCAGTCGCGGCCGTTCCTCGCCGGGCGGCACCTTGAGGAACTTGAACCCCGCGCTCGAGAGACTGCCGTAGGCGCTGAGCACGGCGGCAAACCTCACCCCGTGCGTCTCGCAGGCGGCCTCCAGTCCACGAACGAGGTCGGTGCCCGGATGCAATCGGCCGACGATGATCCGACCTGCTCTCGCATCGGCCGATTCCACCCCTGACTCCGGCGCGCCGTGTACGCGTCCTTCATCCACGATGCCCACCTCGCCAGCTTTCCATGACCATCATTCTGCGTCTGTGATCGCGCGGAACCGCGCTCTCGCGGGACCGGCAGCGCCGGTCTCTCCAAGCGTCGCCATGAGCAGTAGCCAAGCCGTCTCGGCGGTCAATCGACCGGGGGACAGCAGATCGATCCCGGCCAACGGTTCCCCCGTCCCACCCGTCGGATCGGTTGCTGCCCGATCGAATGGGGCGCGAGGCGCCACTACCACCGGGATGGTGCGGGCCGCCGCTCTGACCGCGGCCAACATACCCGGCGGTATCCCGCCGGCGCCGGGGAGCGCCTCGATGACGAGGCCGTGTGCGTCGACCATCGCAGTCTCGATGAGCCGGCCATCCATGCCCGGCACCGCCTTGATAAAGGCGACCGCGGGGTCGAGCTTCCCCGACAGACCAGGGCCCGGGGATGGGCGTCGATCGACGATCATGCCCTCGTCCTGGACCCTGCCGACGTCGCCGGCAAGATCATCGAACGCGTCGAGCGCTGTCCGGTGGGCCTTCCAGACCGTTCGGCCCGCCAGTACGCGGCCGCCGAATACCACGAGGGGACCCAGACCACATGCCTCGTCCGAGGCTGCGACACGGACTGCCGCCCGCAGATTCGACGGCCCATCCGCGTCCGGATCGTCAGCCCGGCGCATCGCACCCGTGATCACGATCGGTGTACTGCCGTGCTGGATGAGGTGGACCAGGAACGCCGTGTATTCGAGCGTCGTGGTCCCATGGGTAACGACGACGCCCGCGACGTCTGGCTTCCGCGCCGCGTCGCGTGCCGCGATAGCGATCTCCAGCATGGTCGACGGGTCCATCGTCCAGCTCGGCACGCGCATCAATTCGCGCGCCCGCAACTCGATCCGATCACCCTCGACGGCTGCGGAGAGTTCGACGGCATCAAGTGCGGGGTGGCTGCCAGTCGAGCCGTGAGGGCCGATCGTCGCGATCGTACCGCCGGTCGTGAGGAGTTCGACGATCGGTCTTTTCACCGGTTCGGAGCCGATTCCCGAAGCACGGTCGGTTGACGCTGCGTCCTGAGCACGGATAGTGTATACATCATACGCAAGATGACCCGCCTTGCCCCTCTGGCCGACCAGCTCTCGCTCCAGGAGCGAACATATCAGGCGCTCCGCAGCGCGCTACTGGACGGCGAATATCTCGCAGGCGAGCGGATCTACGAGGCCGAGGTCGCGAAGGCCCTGGGCGTGAGCCGCAATCCCGTACGGGAGGCCGTTCGGCGGCTTCAGCAGGACGGCCTCGTCGACGTCCGGCCGCACTATGGGATCTACGTCGCCACGGTACCGACCGAGGGCATCGAGGACATCTATCGCATCCGCGGGGCGCTCGAGGCCACGGCTGCTGCGATGGCCGCGGAGCGCGCGACAGATGACGACGTACGCGAGCTCGGCCTGATCGTGGGGGAGCAGCAGGTAGCGGCGCGAACCGCGGCGAGCCTTCCTCGTGAGCCTGTCTCGGCCGTCCAGGCTGACCGCTTCCACCATGCGATCCATGTCGCCGCTCGGAGCCCCCGTCTCCTGGTCCTCCTCGAACAGATCTATGCCCGCGTCACGCATTTCAGGAACCTCACGCTCCAGATGCCGGGGCGGGCATCGATCTCCGCTGCGGGACACGCGTCGGTCTACGAGGCCGTCCGGAGTCGCGATCCAGCCGAGGCCGACCGCCAGATGCGCCTCCACATCGACGATGCCCGCCAGGCGCTCGTCCGACAGCTGGCCGACGCCCGAGGCGATCGCGAATCGGCGCAATAGGGATGGGGGATGCATGGGCCTGACGGCTGATGTGAGCGAGTTCATCGCGTGTGTCCTGCTGGCTGACGTGCCCGATGGCGTCCGCCATCTCGCGAAGCGCTCCATCCTCGACGGCCTCGGGCTTGCGGTCGCCGGCTCCTGTAGCGAGGCATCGCGGATCGCGCGGGCTGAGATCACCTCCTACGGCTCGCTCACTCCAGAAGCCGCGGTGCTCGGTGCCGGCCTGCGGACCGCGGCTCGGTTCGCGGCCTTCCTCAACGGCCTGGGGATCCACGCCGACGACTACGATGACACCCAGCTCGCCGTCGCTCCCGACAGGGTATATGGGCTTCTCACGCACCCCACTGCCCCGGTCCTGCCCGTCGCCCTGGCACTGGCGGAGCGCGACGACCGAAACGGTGCGGATGTCCTCCATACATATCTCATCGGCGTCGAGATCGCGACGAAAGTCTCAGAGGCCATCGACCCCCGGCACTACAACAACGGGTTCCATTCCACCGCGACGGCAGGTGCGATCGGCGCCTGCGCGACCGGAGCTCGGATGCTTGGGCTCGATAAGGACACGACGGCCGTAGCCCTGGGGATCGCCGCATCGCAGGCAGCCGGGCTTCGCGAGAACTTCGGCACGATGACCAAGCCGTTCCACGCGGGGCGCGCAGCGGAGAGTGGCGTCCTCGCCGCGAGCCTCGCCGCCCGCGGATTCACGGCCGCCGACGACATCCTCGAAGCGCGCCGCGGCTTCTTCCATGCGGCGGGAGGGGGCTATAACCCCTCGGTCATCGAAGGCTTGGGCAGCCCGTGGACGTTCGCCGATCCCGGCATCTCGATCAAGCCGCACCCTTCTGGTTCGCTCACGCACCCAGCGATGGGCGCCCTCAGCGACCTCATCGAGAAGCACGACATCCATCCGGACGACGTCCGGAGGATCCGGGTCGGCACCAACCGGCACATGCCCAACGCCCTCATCCACCACCACCCCAAGACCGATCTCGAGGCGAAGTTCAGCATGGAGTTCTGCATGGCCATCCTCGTGCTCGAGCGTAGGGCCGGTCTTGCGGAGTTCACGGACGCCGTCGTCAACCGCCCCGACATCCAAGCCATGGTCGAACGTGTCTCGTTCGAGGCCGACCCCGACGCCGATGCTGGAGGCTTCCACGAGATGACGTCGCTCATCGACGTCGAGCTCACGGACGGCCGCGTCCTGTCGGCTCGAGCCGAGTACGGCAAGGGCAGCCCAGCCAATCCGATGTCCGACGCGGAATTGGTCGACAAGTTCCTGGGCTGCCTCGACTGGGCCGGCATCGACTCGACCGTCGGACGACCGCTTGCAGATGCGGTGCTCGAGCTCGAGGACGTCCACTCCGTCAGAGACCTGCTTACGCCGCTCGCAGCCGCGACCACGGCACCTCGATGAGCGACTCGCTCGACATCACGAACGCCAGGATCGTCCTTCCGGAGTCCGGCGTCGTCCCTGGCACCCTCGTGATCCGCGACGGGCGCGTCACGGAGATCCGCCAGGTCGCCGGACCGACAGGGGATGCCGAGGTCCTCGATGCCAAGGGGCGCTATGTCTTGCCGGGTCTCCTGGACCCACACGTTCACTCGGGCCTGCTGCCGCCTCTCGCCGACCGATTGCAGGCGGAGTCCGCGTTCGCCTTGAGTGGTGGGATCACGACCATCCTGCGCTACTTCCGACGACCCGACTCCTATCTCGAGACATTGCCGGGACAGGTCGAACTCGGAGCACAGCGCCATTACCAGGATTTCGCCCACCACCTGACGCTGTTCAACGCCGCGCAAGTCGCAGAGATGGGCCGCTACGTCCACGACTTCGGGGTCACCTCGTTCAAGCTGTACATGAACCTCAAAGGGCCGTTCGGAAAAGGGGTCCTGATGGACCTTCGAACCGATCACCCGGACGAGCTGGAGACTGCTGACGTCGACTTCAGCGACGGTCATCTGTGGGAGGTGTTCCGCGCCGCCGCCGGATTGCCCGTCCGAGTCAGGCTCAATATCCATTCGGAAGACGCCGAGATCGTCGTCGCCGAGTCGGCTCGGGTACGTGATATGGGCCTTGACGGTCTGCCAGCGTGGAGCGCAGCGAGACCGGGTGCTTCCGAGGCGATCGCCATCCAGACAGTGGCCTACCTGTCGCGGCGGTTCAGGGTCCCGGTCTACTTCCCGCACATCGGCTCGCGCGAGGCCATCGAGGCTATGCTGGACGTCCGCGCTCTGGGTACCGATTACGGTGCCGAGGTGTGCCCGCAGTACGTCGCGCTAACGACGGAAAGCGAGGCCGGCCCGCTCGCAAAGGTCATGCCTCCCGTACGAACCACTGAGGATGTGCCAAGAGTCTGGTGGGCGATCGCCGAGCGCGTCCTCACGTCCTTCGGGTCGGACCACATCGCGTACACGCTAGCGGAGAAGAACCCGGGCTCGATCTGGACGACTCGCCCGGCGTTCGGTGGGACAGGGATGATCCTCCCGATCTTCCTGTCGGAAGGTGTCAATGCGGGACGGATGACCATCCGACAGGTGGCCGAGATGGGCAGCCTCAACACCGCTCGACTCTTCAACCTCTACCCCCGCAAAGGCACACTCCTGCCCGGTTCGGACGCGGACTTCGTCATCGTCGACCTTGAGCGGGAATGGAAGGTCAAGGCGAGCGACAACCTCAGCGCGTCCGACTTCAGCGTCTATGAAGGACGAACGCTGCGGGGCTCGGTCGAGACGGTCGGCGTGCGCGGCACCGTGATGTACCGCGATGGCGAGCTGACCGGCCAGGCGGGCCATGGCCGCTACCTGCGTCGCTATCCGATGATCGAGGCCGTCAGCTCCGTCGCCTCGTGACCGCGTTCACCCTGGCGGTCATTCCGGGCGACGGGGTCGGGCGGGAGGTCATCCCGCAAGGTCTGCGCGTGATCCGTCGGGCGGGTGAGGTGACAGGTCGCTTCACGATCCAGGAACGTGTTTTCCCGTGGTCGTGCGAGCACTTCCTCGAGACGGGCCGGATGATGTCCGATGATGGGCTCTCACAGCTAGCCGACGCCGACGCGATCTACCTCGGAGCGGTCGGCTTCCCGGGAGTACCGGACCACGTGTCGCTCTGGGGGCTGCTTCTGCCGATCCGACAGGGGTTCGACCAGTACGTCAATCTCCGGCCCGTCCAGGTCCTGGATGGCATCCCGAGCCCGCTCCGTGACAAGGGACCGGCGGATGTCGACATCCTGTGTATCCGGGAGAACACCGAGGGGGAGTATGCGGGCCTTGGCGGCCGGTTCCACGTCGGGCGTCCGGAGGAATCGGCCGTGCAAACCTCCTTGTTCACGCGGCGCGGCGTCGAACGGATCGCGCGGTATGCGTTCGAGCAGGCGCGACTGCGACGCGGAGTCGTCGCAAGCGCGACCAAATCGAATGCGCTCCAGTACACCGCGGTCATGTGGGACGAGGTCGTGGCTGAGGTCGCCCGCGACTATTCCGATGTCCGACTGACGTCGTACCACGCGGACGCGCTTGCCGCTCGGTTCGTGACCGCCCCGGAAACCCTTGACGTCGTGGTCGCGAGCAACCTGTTCGGCGACATCCTCACCGACCTCGGCGGCGCGCTGCAGGGCTCACTCGGGTTGCCGGCCTCGGCGAACCTCAACCCCGAGCGCGTGCACCCGAGCATGTTCGAGCCCGTCCACGGATCGGCGCCGGGACGCGCTGGCCAAGGGGTGGCCAATCCTATGGCGGCCATCTGGGCGGGAGCGTTACTGCTTCAGCACCTCGGCGAAGCCGAGGCTGCCGATCTCGTCATGCGTGCGTTGCGTCGCGTGGCGCTCGACGGTCCCCGGACTCGAGACCTCGGAGGCACAGCGACGACTGTGGAGGTGGGGGAGGCGATCGTCGGCGCCGTCGACTGAACTCGACCGAGCGCGCGTCGGCTAACGCTCGGGGGTGGCTTCGGTTCCCGTCTCGAGTTGGTCTCGGATGCAGTCCGCCATCTGCCCGACGATCCGCTTGGCAACGCCATCGATGATGCCGCGACCGAACTGGGCGAGTCGGCCCGCGATCGCGACGTCGGTCGAGATCCGGACCAGCGAGCCGTCATGGGCAGGCTCGACGGACATGACGGCGACTGCCTGGACACCGCCGGCGCCGACACCCTCCGTCCCCTCGGCGCGGATCGTCGCCCGCCGCGAGGCGACGTCTCGGTCGGAGATCGTCGCGGTGCCACGGTACGTCACGCCAACAGGGCCGACCTTCACCTTGAGCGTGCCGATGAACGTCTCGGGTCCGGTCGATTCGACGCCAGAAACACCGGGGATGCAGGACGCGACCCGATTGACATCGAGAAGGAATTCGTACGTGTCGTCCGCGGAGGCCTGGACACCGAAGGAGTGCTCGAGCTGCATCGGCACAGGCCCCTCAGCCGGGCGAGGCGGGTGGGACCGCGGCCGGTCGTGCCGCGTCGATGAGTGCGAGGATCTGGTCGGGGAACAGCGGCATCGATGCGATCCGGACATCGAAGGGTCCGAGGGCATCCTCGATGGCCTCCGCGATCACGGCGGATACCGGGATGACGCCGGCCTCGCCTGTGCCTTTGACGCCGAGTTCGTTGAGCGGCGACGGCGACACCGTGTGATCCAGCAGGACCTCCGGGATGTCGTCGACCGTCGGCATCCTGAAGTCCATGAAGCTCGTCGTCTGAGGTTGGCCCGATGGGTCGAAGTCGAGTCGCTCGAGGAGCGCTCCGCCGATGCCTTGGGCGAGTCCACCGATGACCTGCCCCTCGACGATGACTGGGTTCACGATGACGCCGCAGTCGTGGACGAGCGCATAGCGCAGGATCCGAACCGCACCCGTGCCGGGGTCGACCTCGACGACGGCGGCATGGACCCCGCTTGCAAAGGCCATCGCGCCTTGTGTGTGATGGGCCTGGACTTCGATCCTCGGGCTCGCCAGACGATGATCATCGGCGCGCGCGCGCGCGTGCTCCAGCGTCGCAGGATCGTCTTCGCCGTCTGATGGTCCCGAATAGCCGAATGGGTTCGCCAGCGCGACGATCGTGCCGAGGCGGAGGCGAGCCGAGGGCGAGCCGGCGACATGTGCCCAGCCGTCTTCGATCCGCACATCCTCTGGACGGCATTCGAAAAGAGCTGCCGCGAATGAGGCGACCTGCTCGCGGATGCCACGTGCGGCGAGGGCGACGGCGTTGCCGCCCATGACCAGTCCTCTGCTCCCGAAAGTGCCGATGCCATCGTCCTGCCCGCCCTGGTTGCCGGTGAGCACCCGGACCTCCTCGACCCGACAGCCGAGCACGTCGGCGGCGATCTGCGCGAACACCGTCTCGTGTCCCTGACCCTGGCCCGGTAGCCCCAGGGACAGGATCAACGTGCCGCTGGTATCGAGGCGGGCGCCGCAGCCTTCGGAACGCGCAGGCGCGGTCGCTTCGATGTACGGCCCGACGCCGAGGCCGATCAGGCGGCCCTCGTCCCGAGCAGCCTGCTGTTCGGATCGAAAGTCGACTGCGCGGATCAGTTCCAGCGCGCGCAGGAAGCCGGTCTCGTAATCGCCGCTGTCGTAGGTGACGGGTGCCTTGATGTGTAGACCGACCTCGTACGGGAATGCGTCCGATGGGATCAGGTTGAGCCGGCGGATGTCGTTGACATCGCGTCCGAGCCGCCGCGCGACGGCGCCGACGAGCCGCTCCATGACGAATACGGCCTGCGGCCGGCCCGCCCCACGGTACGGACTGACCGGGGGTTTGTTCGTGAAGCGGATCTGGCACGACACCGTGAACGCCGGGATCCGGTACTGGCCGAGGACGTGCGTGGCGGTGTTCTGGGCGACGTCGCTGCCGTACGGGGTGTAGGCCCCGGAGTCGTGGAGGAACCGGGTTCGAACGGCCAGGATCCGCCCGTCGTCGTCGAACGCGACCTCGGCGTCGTGGATCTGTCCTCGCTCCTGGTTCGCGCTGACGAAGTGCTCCCAGCGGTCCTCGATCCACTTGACGGGCGCATCAAGCTCCCGGGCTGCATGAGGGACCAGGATCTCTTCGGGATAGAACACCATGATCTTCGACCCGAACCCGCCGCCGACGTCGGGCGCCTCGACATGGAGCTGATCCGCGGTCAGCCCCAGGAGCCGGCAGAGTCCGAACTTCAGCGCTACAGGCGCCTGGGTCGAGGCCCACATCCGCATCCGGCGCCGTCCTGCATCCCAGTCGGCGACGACCCCGCGCCCTTCGATCGGGCTGGCCAGACTCCGCTCGATCGTGAGGTGGAGTCGTTCGACGTGCGGGGCCGCCGCGAACACCGCGTCGGCGTCACCCGTGTGATCCTCTAGCTCACCGGCGATGTTGTCGGGGATCTCGTCGTGCACGCTGCCCTCGAGGACGTCGGCGGTGGCAAGGTCGACGACCGCAGGCAGCGGCTCATATCGAACGCCGATGCGTGCCGCCGCATCCTCGGCCAGGTAGCGGTCGTCGGCGACGACCATCGCGATGATCTCGCCGACGTACCGAACGCGATCGACGGCGAGCGGCAGCTGGGTTCGCGGGTTGCGCATCGCGCTGTCGGGAACGAACGCCGGCAAGGGTGCATTGAGGGGCCCGAGGTCGGCGCCCGTCACAACGAGTCGCACGCCGGGTGCGGAGCGGGCCTCGGAGACGTCGATGCCGCCGATCCTCGCGTTGGCGCGAGCGCTCCGAAGAAATGCAACGTGGAGCATGCCGGGCAGGTCGATATCGTCGACATAGCGGCCATGGCCGCTGAGCAGTCGCTGGTCCTCGACCCGCCCGATCCCAGCACCGATGTATCGGCGCGCACCACCGTCGGTCATCGGGTCGAGCCTTCCCCGCCGACCTCGAGGCCGAACGCTTCCTCCGCAGCCCGAACGATGTTCCGGTAGCCGGTGCATCGGCAGAGGTGCCCGCCGATCGCCTGGATGGCCGCCTCTCGGGAAGGTGCTCCGGGCTCCGCCTCCACGGCGGCGAGTGACATCAGGATTCCCGGCGTGCAGAACCCGCACTGGAGCCCATGCTGGTCCTTGAACGCCTGTTGGATGTGACCCAGCGAGCCGTCGTCGTGGGTGAGGCTCTCGACGGTCTGGACGTCGGCGCCGTCGATCTGGACCGCAAACATCAGGCATGAGCGGATGGCCACACCGTCGACGAGCACCGTGCAGGCGCCGCACACGCCGTGTTCGCAGCCGACGTGCGTCCCCGTCAACCCCAGGTCGTGGCGCAGAAAGTCGGACAGGAGCAGACGCGGCTCGACATCGATGGTCCGGTCGACACCGTTCACGCGGCAGACGATCGGGACCGTCGGCGACGTCACCGGCCCATGTCCTCCGCAGACGCGTCCTCGAGCGCCCGACGAACCATCGTCGCGGTGAGGGTCCGTCGATATGCCCTATCTGGACGTGCGTCGTCCGCGAGGGTCTCATCAGCGGCGGCCTCGCCCGCCTGGTCGATGACCTCGGGCGTCAAAGGCATTCCGGTAAGCAGCGCTTCCGCGGCGTGCGAACGCACCGGTCGATCCGCGGTCCCGAAGACCACGATGCGTGCGCTCTCCGTCACATCACCGCCTCCAGCGGTGATCTTTACCGTCGCACCAGCGAGTGCGAAGTCACCATGGCGAGAGGCGAATTCCCGGAACCCCCATCGCTCGCGCTTGCCGGGTATCGCCAGCTCGATCTGGGTCAGGACCTCGTCATCGGCCAGGTCGGTCGTGAGGAAGCCTGCGAAGAAATCGTCTGCGGCGATGCGTCGCGACCCACTGGGCCCGACCGCGGTCAGCCCAGCGTCGAGCAAGACACACACGGCCGGGATCTCGGCGGCCGGATCGGCGTGGGCGACGCTTCCGCCCACCGTCCCCCGGTTGCGGATCTGGACGTGACCGACCCAGCTGGCCGCGGCCGCAAGTAGCGGCACGCTCTCGAGCACGAGCGGGTCCGACTCAAGGCGGCGCATCCGAGTCATCGCACCGATCCGTAGGAGGTCCCCGTCCTGCTCGATCCGATCGAGCCCGGCGACGCCATTCATGTCGACGAGCATCCGCGGCGAGGCGAGCCGGAAGTTGAGGAGCGGGACAAGACTCTGCCCACCCGCGAGTACCTTTCCGTCGCCATCAGCCGCAGCGAGCGAGGCCACGGCTTCGCTCACGCTCGTGGGTTTCACGTACTCGAAGACCGGTGGTTTCATAGCATCCTTTTGAGGAGGACGGCGCCTTGGGGTCGCATGCCGGGCTGGGGCTCCCGCTGCAATGTATAGTGTATACGAAACCACTCGGGCGCCGATATGGAGCGCATTTGCCGATGCCGCGGACAGGACTGCGAGACCCCGCGGCGTCCTCGTGTCCCGTTCCAGCCGGGGCGTGAGTCGGAGATCGGTCGGCGGCACCTTCTCCCTCCTCGGGGCGCTGTTCTTCGCCGCCCTTTCGCTTCGTCCTCAGCTCGTCGGTGTCGCGCCGCTCGTCGGGGAGATGCAGCAGGACCTGGCCCTGTCGCACGCGCAAGCCGGACTGCTCGGGACCATCCCCGTGCTGTGTATGGGCCTCTTCGCCCCCGTCGCGCCTTTCGTCGCGGCCCGCGTCGGGACGCGCGTCGCCGTCGGCCTGAGCATCGCGCTGATCGGTGGTTTCGGGATCGCCCGTGCGCTCGCAGCGGACGGTTTCCAACTGGCCGTGCTGACCATCGGTGTTGGCGTCGGCATGGGGATCGGCGGCACGCTGCTCCCGGTCTTCGTCAAGGAGCGGCTGGTCGACCACCCCGTCGGCGGCACCGCCTCGTATTCGTCCGGCCTTCAGCTCGGGTCGGCTGCGTCCGCGGCCCTGGCGGTCCCGCTCGCGCTAGTCCTCGACGGCTGGCGAGGCGTTCTAGCGGTCTTCTCGGTTCTGACCCTCGCCCTCGCGGTGCCCTGGATGACCCTGACCCACCACGGTCATGAGGTGCCCCGGCGAATCACAGCGAGCCTGGCTGCATTCGCCGATCGGCGGGGCTGGGCGCTGGCTGGCCTCTTCGCCTTGTTCGGGATCGTCTACTACGGCGTCATCGCGTGGATGGCGGACGCGTATGTCGAGGCCGGCTGGACGCCGGCAGCCGCCGGGGCCATGCTCGGGTTGCTCAACATCGGGTCACTCGCCGGGTCGCTCACGATCGGATTCGCGGTAGGTCGACTGGTCTCGTACGGGTCAGCGCTACGACTCATGGCGAGCCTGTTCGCATCGAGCATCGTGGGCTTTGTCATCGCCCCAGTGGCCGGTTTCGGTTGGGCCATCCTCGCTGGGTACGCGAATGGCGCGCTCTTCCCGCTCGTCCTCGCCCTCCCGCTTCGGTTTGCCGGGACGGCCGACCGTGTCGCCGGTCTCTCCGCCGTGATGCTGGGTGTCGGGTACACGGTGGCGGCGCTCAGCCCGGTCGGCCTGGGGGCCGTGCGCGACGCGACAGGGAGCTTCCGGGAGAGCCTGCTCGTCCTCGTCGTCGCCGTTTTGGTGTTCGTCGTTGGCGTTGTTCTCGTGGCCCGCGACAGGGGCAGCGTCGAGATCGCCTAGCAGGACTCAGGGTCAAGCGCGAAGTCGAACCTCCAGAAGATGTTGACGGCCGACACCGAAATCGTGCGTTAACACGTCCCCCGGTAGGTCGGCGACGTGTCACCATCCACCCGCGGCGCGCTCATGGCGCCGATTGGGGGGTGCATCGGAGATGATCGTGACGGCGGGGCGTGAACGCCTCGAATCCTTTTCCACATGGATGCGTGCCGAGGCAGACGAGTGGGGCGTCTCGGAGCGCACGGCCTGGGGACTTGCGGTCGTCCCGATCGCCGCCGCCGTATTCGTAGCGCTGTCCGCTATCTATCGACCGCTGTACGGCGTCTTCGTGAACGAGGACGGTCTCAGCGAATGGGCCACGTTCGGCGTCCTCGTCGCCCTCGTGCCGATGGGCCTCGCCGTCGCCCGGCGTCTTTGGCGCCTCAACGAGCGGTCGTGGGCGTTGCTCTTCGTCGTCGCGGCGATCGGCGCCTTCTTCATCGCCGGTGAGGAGATCTCCTGGGGTCAGCGGATATTCGGGCTCGTGACACCGGGCGATCTGGCTGACCTTAACCGCCAGGGCGAGACCAACATCCACAACATCGGGAGCGTGCTGCCGTTCCTGAACCTTGCGATGTTCATCGTCGCCGTCGTTGCCGGGGTGATGCCATTCGTCTGGCGGTGGGGGGCGCGTGGCAGGCACCGAGACATCTCGACGATGATCGTGGTGCCGCCGCTCTTTCTGGCTTCGTCGTTCCTGCTGGCGGCCGCGTACAGGCTAGTGCGCTACGCGTTGTTGCCCGAAGCGCACTACGTCATCTCGCGCTATGCCGAGTTCATCGAGCTTGTGATGTTCGGCGCGCTCCTGATGGCCGCGGTCCTCCTCTACCGCCAGCTCGGGACCGTTGCCCGGGGATAGGGTCTCGCCAGTTCCCTAGGTCGCCGCCGGTGGCGCCGGCGTCGTGGGAGAGGGTGTCGCGAAGGTGAGCGGCGGCGGTGCCGCTGGCCGCCTCGTGCTCCACCAGGTGAGCAGGACGGCGCCTAGCCCGAGGACGATCACGACCAGCTTGACCCACGGTCCGATCACCGGGATCGCCGATAGCACCACCACGGCCGCGGCACCGACTGCCAGCACACCGAATTCGCGAGCGCGCGTCGTCGACGTCTGACCACGCATGAGCAGGCCGGCGACGGCCGCGCCCACGATCGCATCGGCGATGTACGCGCACACCACGACGAAGCCGAGCGTCACGCCGAGCATCGCGACGATCCCGCCCAGGACGTCGAGCCCCACCAGGTCGTCGAAGCCCACGATCCCGAAGATGACCGCCAGCACGATCATCGCGATCAGGATCGCGATGAGCACCAGCACGTAGCCGACGAGTCCGAGCAAGCCCAAGCCGGCAGCCGGCAGCGGACGCCGTTGGATGGCCTCCTTGGTCGCCGTGTAGGCCCGTGGGGCGAGCCAGAGCAGGAGTCCGCCGGCGAGCAGGACGACCAGGAAATGCTGGATCGCGTCGATGACCCGGTCTGTCACTGTCTGCTCGGGCGCGACGGGGACAGGTTGCGCTCCTTGCGAGGTGATCCGGACATCCTCCGTCCCGCCGACGGTACCGGTCTTCTCGTACTGCCCCGTGCTCGCGGTCAGGTTCCCGGTCACCGCGCCGTCGACGGTCAGCCGACCCGCCGTGGCCAGCATGTCCTCGCCGACGGTCGCCGAGGGGCTCACGGTCACCTGACCGCCGGCCGCGGCAAGATCCTCCGCGACAGTGCCGCCCACCGACAGGGTCCCGCCCGCGACGCGCGCGTCGCCACCCACGGAACCGCCGATCGATATGGTGCCGCCGGCGGCGAGGACGTCGCCCGTGACGGTGCCCGGGATGTCGATGGTCCCGCCGGTGGCGACGAGGTCCCCGTCGATGGTGCCCTCGACCCGGACCGTGCCCGCGAAAACGTAGAGATCGGTGGGGACTGTCTCGCCAGCGGGGATCGTGACGGATCGTCCGGTCCGGAGCTTGTCTCCCGCGGTCTGGGCCAGCGCGAGGCTGGTGACCAGCAGGACTCCGAGAGCGGCGCAGACGGCCGCGACGGCGACGCGACGGGATGGTCGTGGCATGGGAGATCCCTCCTTTGCCAAGAAGCGTGATGGCGTAAGTCTGCGCCCGATAGCGCCATCGGGTCGTTTGCGGGGATGCCGGATGGCCCTCCGCCGCGGACGTCGGCGATGATCGGACGCGCTAGGAGTGGATCAGCGAGCTCAGATCGCGCCGCCAGCGGCGCCGCCTTCGAGCTTCGAGCGCAGCTCCGCGAAGTCCGCTGTAGCCGACTTCCGGATCTCGCGCGCGATGACGGGTTGGAGCAGGCGATACATCAACCCCGCCGGCTCCATCCGGACCGCCCAGTGGAGGTCGGTGCTGCTGTCAGAACCGGTCAACGTCGTCGAGAAGTCGCCGACGAAGCCATCGTTGTCGACCGTGTGGAAGTCGAAGCGTCGGCCCGGTTCGAGGGTCGTCACGGTCGCGTCGATCGTCGCCAGGTTGCCCCGCGCTTCGCGCTCCATCGTGAACCGGCTTCCGACCTGCAGCGGCCCGCGATCGTGCTTGGTCACCTTGCGGACGCCGGCGACGTGCTGCCACTCGGGGATGCGCTCGACGTCCGTCACGTAGTCGTAGACCTCCGTCGGACTCCGCCGGATCGGGACGTGATAGTCGACCTTGATCATCGGTGCGCCTCCTCGGCGCGGTGTACACCACCGTGGGCTGGAGGGCAACCACGCCCCGACGGCACGTGGTCAGGCGGCATACTGCGAGGACGAGTCGGCAAGCGGAGGAGGCAGCCGTGGCGATCCGCATCCGGAAGTGGGTGACGTTCCGCGAGGAGATCCTGTTCGACGGTGAGCGTGAGCTCGACAAGCCGTTACAGCGGGCGGCCGTGGCCGTCGTCTGCACGAACCCCTATGCCGGCCGCTGGTCGGACGACCTGGCCGAGCTGATCGACTTCGGCGAGCAGATGGGCGACGAGCTGACGCGCCGCTGCCAGGAGGCGCTCGGCGAGCCGGTCGAGGCGTATGGCAAGGGCGGCATCGTCGGCGAGCACGGCGAGCTCGAGCATGTCGCTGCGGTGCTTCACCCGAAGTTCGGGGCGCCGACGCGGTCGCGGACCGGCGGCGTGTCTATCTTGCCGTCGGTCAAGAAGCGGGCCGCGATGGGCGCGACGCTCGACATCCCCGTCCATCACATCAAGGCGATGCTCGTCCGCTCGCACTTCGACGCGGTGACGATCTCGGTGCCCGACGCGCCCGGCGCCGACGAGCTGCTGCTCGCCCTGGCCGTGACCAGTGCCGGTCGCCCGCACGCTCGGATCGGTGGCCTGGCAGCGTCCGAGGCCGTGGGCGAGGACGGTCTGCACTAGGCCCGGCCGACCGATGCGAACGCTGATCACTGGTCTCGGAGCGATCGTCTCTGGCGACATCGACGCCAACATGGTCGACGCCGATTCCATCTCCATCGTCGATGGACGGATCGAGGTCGTCGGGCGGGGTTTGAGCGCGGACGATGCCGACACCGTCATCGACGCGAAGGGGACGACCGCGATCCCGGGGCTCATCGATTCGCACGCTCACCCGACGCTCGGCGACTTCACGCCGCGCCAGCGCACGATCGACTTCATCGAGTCGTCGCTCCATGGCGGCGTGACGACGATGATCTCGGCCGGCGAGCCGCATGTGCCCGGCCGGCCCAAGGACGTGGTCGGCCTCAAGGCCCTGGCCATCGCCGTCGCGAAGGCCTACGCCGGGTTCCGGCCGGGCGGCGTCAAGGTTCGCGCCGGCGCGCCGATCCTCGAGCAAGGCCTGGTCGAAACGGACTTTGCCGAGATGGCTGCGGGCGGCGTCAAGCTCGTCGGGGAGATCGGGCTCGGGTCGGTCAAGACCGGCGCCGACGCGGCGCCGATGGTCGGCTGGGCGCGCAGCCACGGCATGGTCTCGACCTTCCATACCGGCGGGCCGTCCATTCCCGGTTCCAACGCGATCGGTGCCGACGCGGTGCTCGAGGCGAACCCGGACATCGCTGGCCATATCAACGGCGGGACGACGTCGCTATCGGAGGCGGATATCGATCGGCTGATCGATGCCGACAGCGGCATCGCGCTCGAACTGGTCCACTGCGGCAACGGGCGGACGGCGCTATATGCGCTCGCGCGGGCGCGTGAGGCCGGCGCTCTGGGCCGGATCATCCTCGGCAACGACGCGCCGTCGGGTACCGGCGTCGTTCCCTTGGGCATCCTGCGGCTGATGGCGCACCTGGCGTCGCTGAGCGATGTGGCGCCGGAGACCGTCGTCGCGTTCGCCACCGGTAACACGGCACGGGTCCATCGGCTCGACACCGGGACGATCGCGCCCGGCAAGGCCGCGGACATCGCCATCGTCGACGCGCCGGTGGGCTCGGTCGGCACGACCGCGCTGGAGGCCCTGGCGAACGGCGACATCCCGGGCGTCTCTATGGTGCTGGTCGACGGCGTGCCCATCATCGGTCGCAGCCGGAACACGCCGCCGGCCGGGCGCATGGCCGAGGTCGTCAAAGGCGCCGCAGCCGGCGGAGGCGGGCACTGATGCGCTTCGGGCTCCGGTTGCCCAGCTTCGCCCTCGGCCCGGATACGGCGAGCCTCGCCGACATGGGCGCGTACCTGCGGCGAGCCGAGGACCTCGGTTTCGAGAGCGCGCTGCTCATCGACCATCTGCTCGTCGCGCCGCCGGCATACCGGACGACCTGGCTGGAGCCGATCTCGCTGTTGTCGGCGCTGGCCGGAGTGACGCGGACGATGCGGCTCGGGACGCTCGTGATCGTGCTGCCCTTCCGCGACCCCGTCGCGTTCGCGAAGGAGTGGGCGACGTTCGACATGCTGTCGGGCGGTCGGTCGATCCTGGGCGTCGGGGTCGGGTGGCACCCCGGCGAGTTCGCGGCGTTGCGCATACCGATCAAGGAGCGCGGTCGACGGATGAACGAGATGCTCGAGGCGATCACCGCGCTGTGGGCCGGCGACGATGTGACATACGAGGGCGACTTCTATCGGTTCGAGAACCTCACGATCGAGCCGAAGCCGGCGCAGAAACCGCACCCGCCGATCTGGATCGGCGGCGGGACGCAGCCGTCCGAGAAGATCTACGGCCAGTCGGTCGACACGATCCGGCCGGTCCTGCGGCGCATCGCGAAGTATGCCTCGACCTGGGTGCCGCACTCTTCGGCTACGGCGGAGATGGTTACCGGCGACTGGGCGATCATCCGCGAGGAGATGGCGGGGTTCGGGCGCGATCCGGACAAGATGACCAAGGTCTACTCGAACTTCATCCACGTCCTCGGTCCGGATGAGTCGCCGGAGAGTGCCGCGCCGAAGTTCCGGGTCTTCTCGGGCATGGACCTCGACTACTGGCAGGAGTTCTACCTGCTTGGCGAAGCCGAGGCCCTGGCCGACCGGATCCGCGGCAAGATCGAGGCGCTCGGCGGCGTCGAGCACGTGATCCTCAACCCGCTCGACTGGGACATCGCGACGTTGGAGCGTGTCGCCTCGGACGTGTTGCCGCGCCTCCGCGACTGATCCGCCATGGCCGACTACCTGAGACCGACCAGCCTCGATGAGGCGCTCGCGGCGCTCGCGCAGCGGCCGTGGACGATGCTCGCCGGTGGCACCGACGTATATCCCGCCAACGTGGGTCGGCAGATCACGGACGACGTCCTCGATGTCACCGGGGTGCCGTCCCTACGCGCGATCTCATTCGCGGACGGCCTCATCCGGATCCCGGCGCTCGCGACATGGACGGACGTGGTGCGCGCCGACCTGCCGGCGGCATTCGATGGGCTGAAGACCGCTGCACGATCGATCGGCGGGGTCCAGATCCAGAACCGAGGGACGCTCGCCGGGAACCTGTGCAACGCCTCGCCGGCGGCCGACGGGCTGCCGAGCCTCATGGCGCTCGATGCGCGCGTCGAGCTGTCGTCGGCCGCTGGGCGCCGGGAAGTGCCGGTCGGCGAGTTCGTCGTCGGCAACCGACGGACGATCCGGAGACCGGATGAGCTGGTCACGGCGATCCTCGTGCCCACGCCACCTCCGAGTGCCCGGTCGACGTTCCTCAAGCTCGGCTCGCGCGCGTACCTGGTGATCTCGATCGCCAGTGTGGCTTGCGTGGTGGATGTCGGCCCGGATGGGCGCGTGGCGGCGGCGCGGATCGTCGTCGGGGCGTGTTCCGAGGTCCCGATGCGGCTGGAGGCCGCGGAGGCGCGGCTGGTCGGTGAGGTCGCGTCGCCGTCGCTTGCCGAGACCTTGGTTGCCGGCGATCTCGACGGCCTGGCACCGATCGACGACGTACGCGGGGCGGCGGCATATCGCCGGGACGTCGCGCTGACGCTCGTCCGGCGAGCGGTCTCGGGGATGCTCGGGTGACAGCGTTCCGGGTCAACGGCCAGGAAGTCACGGTCGACTCGCCGCCGATCCGGCGCCTGAGCGAGGTCCTCCGCGAGGATCTTGGGCTGACCGGCACGAAGGTCGGGTGCGATGCCGGCGACTGCGGTGCCTGCACGGTCCGACTCGATGGCGAGGCCGTGTGCTCATGTCTCGTGGCGGTCGGCCAGGTCGACGGTCGGGAGGTCGCGACAGTAGAGGGGCTGGCCCGAGACGGGGAGCTGGCACCGGTCCAGGCGGCGTTCATCCGATGTGGCGGGGCGCAATGTGGGATCTGCACGCCGGGGATGCTCATGGCGGCCGATGCCCTGCTCGCGACGCGGTCGTCGCCCACCGAGACCGAGGTCATGGATGGGCTCGGCGGGGTCCTCTGCCGATGCACGGGGTACCGGAAGATCATCGACGCCGTCACGTCACTCGATGGTGTCGCGCCATCACCGCTGCCGCCGGCCGGCGGGGCCGTCGGTGCCCGGGTAGGTCGAGTCGACGGGGTGGATCAGGTGACCGGTAGGAGCGCCTTCGGCGCGGACCGCGTCCCGACCGATGTGCTGCATCTCCGAGCCGTTCGGTCGCCGCACGCGTACGCGCGCTTCACGATCGGTGATCTCGCGGCGCTGTATGCCGCGCGTCCGGGATTGGCGCGCGTCATCGTGGCCGCGGATGTCCCGGGCCAGAACCGCTACGGCATCTATGCGACGGGCAAGGACCAGCCCGCACTGGCGGACGGTTGTGTCCGGTATCGAGGCGAGGCAGTCGCGGCACTTGTGGGTGAGGCGGCGACCGTCACGGCGATCCGCGACGACGAACTGCCGATCTCGTGGGAGCCACTCGAGCCGGTGTTCGACCCAGACGACGCGCTGGCCGGCGACGCTCCGCAGTTTCACGAGGCGTCGCCTGGCAACATCCTGACCGCGGGACGTGTCGCTCGCGGCGACGTCGCCGATGCGCTCGGGGACGCGGTCGCGACGGCGACCGGCACGTTCCGGACCCACCACGTCGAGCACGCGTACATCGAGCCCGAAGCCGGCTACGCCGTCCGCGATGGCGACCGGGTGACGGTCGTCGCCTCGACGCAGACGCCGTACATGGATCGCGACGAGGTCGCGCTCGTGCTGGGCATCGCGCCTGAAGCGGTGCGCATCGTCCCGACCGCCTGTGGCGGCGGGTTCGGCGGCAAGCTCGACATGGCCGTCCAGCCCCTCCTCGCGGTCGCGGCCTGGGTCCTCGGCCGGCCTGTCCGCTGCGTCTACTCGCGCCCGGAATCGATGCGCTCGACGACCAAGCGGCATCCGGCGGTGATGACGGCGACGCTCGGAGCCGACGCCTATGGCCACTTCACCGCGTACGACTTCCACGGCGACTTCGATACGGGCGCCTACGCGTCCTGGGGTCCGACGGTCGCCAACCGCGTCCCGGTCCACGCCGCGGGTCCGTACGAGGTCGCGACTGTACGCGCCACGACCCGCGCGATCTACACGAACGGCCCGATCTCCGGCGCGTTCCGGGGGTTCGGCGTGCCCCAAGCAGCCTTGGCCCACGAGGCGCTGGTCGACGATATCGCCGAGCGACTCGGCATCGACCGACTGGAGATCCGCCTGCGAAATGCGCTCCGTGCCGGCTCCACGACCGCGACCGGCCAGGTGCTCGAGGCCAGCGCCGGCTTGGCGCCCTGCCTCGAGGCACTGCGGCCCGGATGGGATGAGGCGTTGGACGACGCGCAGCGTTCCAACGAGATGGCGGCGATGTCCGGCAGCCCCCTCCGCCGCGGCGTCGGCATCGGGGCGATGTGGTACGGCATCGGCAACACCTCGCTGCCCAACCCGTCGACGATCCGCATCGGCCTGCGGCGCGATGGTCGATACACGTTGTTCAGCGGTGCGCAGGACATCGGCCAGGGCTCATCGACGGTCCTGAGCCAGATCGCCGCCGATGCCCTCGACGTCGAGCTCGGCGCGATCGACCTCGTCACTGGCGATACCGACCGGACCGCCGATGCCGGCAAGACGTCGGCGTCGCGGCAGACGTTCGTGTCGGGCAATGCCACCCGCCTCGCCGCGGCCGGTCTGCTCCGGCGGATCGAGATGGCCGGGCCGGACCTGACCGCGCTGCCCGAGGACGACGACGGCTGCATCCTCGTCGGGGAGGGGAGCTACGACCCGCGGACCACGCCGCTCGACGGAGATGGGCAGGGCATCCCGTACGAGACGTACGGGTTCGGGGCGCAGATCGCGGTGGTCGATGTCGATCTCGACCTTGGGACCACGCTCGTCCGCCGGATCGTGGCGGCGCACGACGTCGGGCGGGCGATCAATCCGATGCTTGTCGAGGGCCAGATCGACGGCGGCATCGCGCAGGGTCTCGGGTTCGCGCTGATGGAGGAGTACGTCGCCGGCCGGACCGACAACCTCCACGACTACTTGATCCCGACCATCGGCGACATCCCGCCGATCGAGACGATCCTCGTCGAGGACGCCGATCCGGCCGGACCGTTCGGCGCGAAGGGCGTCGGCGAACCGGCACTCATCCCGACGGCGCCGGCGATCCTCGGCGCGATACGCCATGCGACAGGCATCCGGATCGACGAAATGCCGGCGACGCCGGACCGCGTCCGCGCGGCGATCCACCGGAGCAGCTGACAAGCACTTGACACGAAACCATTTGGTTTCCTATCATCGGCGGTGTGGATGACGTCTTCCGGGCACTCGCCGATCCCACCCGACGGGCCCTCCTCGACGCGCTGACAGAGCGCGACGGGCAGACCCTCGTGTCGCTGACCGAGGGCCACGAGATGACACGCGTCGGTGTCGCCAAGCATCTGCGGGTCCTCGAGGACGCCGGTCTCGTCGTCACGAAGCGTCGGGGTCGCGAGAAGCACCACTACCTCAACGCCGTGCCGATCCGCCTCATCCACGACCGCTGGATCAACAGATACACGGAGCCGTGGGCCGCCGGGCTCACCGGCATCAAGCGCGAACTGGAGCTGCCGATGGAAAAGGTGTTCGAGATCTACATCCGTACGACACCGGAGCGTATCTGGGAGGCGATCACGGATCCCGCGATCCGCGCCAAGTTTCACTTCGGTGTGAGCGCCCAGTCCGACTGGTCGGAGGGTTCGCCGTACCAGCTGACCCATCCCGGCTCCGACGGTCCGCTCGCGGAAGGGGAGAACCTCGTCGTCGATCCGCCTCGGAAGCTCGTGCAGTCGATGAAGGTGCTGTGGAGCGACGAGGCGAAGGCGGAGGCGACCTCCCGGGTGACGTGGGAGATCGAGCCCGTCGGCGATTCCTGCCGGCTCATCGTTACCCACGACCAGCTCCGCGAAGGCGCGCCGGAGGAGATCTACGGCGGCTGGCCGATGATCCTGTCCGGCCTGAAGACCTGGCTCGAGACGGGCCAGCAGCTCACCACCCCCGGCTCCCTCATGTACGGCCAGGGCTGAAAGGAGACTCCGCGATGACCACGATCACCGACGTCCGCACGATCGCCGTCGAGGTCAGCGACCAGGACCGGGCGCTGGCCTTCTTCACCGATAAGCTCGGCTTCGAGAAGCGTCTCGATGCCGCGATCAGCCCGACGACCCGCTGGATCGAGGTCGCGCCGCCAGGCGCGACCACATCGATCGCACTCAACGCGACCGAAGGCGCCCAGGACGTCGGGACCGATACGGGCATCCGGTTCACCGTTCCGGACGCCAACGCGGAGCACGCCGCCCTGGAAGACCGCGGCGTCGCGGTCGGCGAGCTCCTCCGCTGGGACGACGTCCCACCGATGTTCGCGTTCGATGACCCGGACGGGAACCGCTTCTACATCGTCGAGGAGATGGCATGACCGCAACTGGCGCCCTCGACAAGACGTTCAAGGCGACGCTCGTCAAGAGCGACGCGAAGGGCGGTTGGACCTACGTCGTGACCGACTGGAGCCCCGCGTTCTTCGGGACGCGGGGCTTGGTGAAGGTCGCTGGCACGGTCGACGGCCATCCGTTCCGGAGCTCGTTCATGGCCCTCGGCGACGGCACGCACAAGCTGCCGATCAAGGCGGATATTCGGGACGTCATCGACAAGGGCGAGGGCGAGACGGTGACCATCCACCTGACCGAGCGGGTCGGTTAGCCGGCGATCCCAGCCACCCCCAGCAGGCTCGGCAGGACGGTGCCGAACAGGTAGCCGGCGATCCCGGCGAATGCCGCGAGGGCCAGCACCTCGAGCCCCGACGAGATCGCGGATCGATGGGTCCAGCGGCTCTTGACGACGCCCACGCCGAAGAGCACGAGTCCTGTCGCCACGGCGGCGGTGGGCAGGGACATCGCGAAGGGCAGCAGCAGGAACGGGAGGATCGGCACCAGGGCCCCGAGCCCGAAGGCCGTGCCCATGAACAGCGCCCCTCGCACGACGCTGCCGCCCCGCTCGTCCACCTGGATGCCGAGCTCACGCGCGACCATGGTCCGCAGAAGCACTTCGGGGTGGCGGGCCATCAGTGCGGCGACGCGCGCGGCATCCTCGTCGCCCAGGCCTTCTTCGGCCAGCATGTAGGCGACCTCGGCCTCGGCTTCGCCCGGTCGTTCCTCGACCTCGTGCCGCTCGTCGTGGATCTGGGCATCGAAGATCTCGCGCTGGCTCTTGCTCCCGATGTACTCGCCGGCCGCCATCGAGAACACGCCGGCCAGGGCACTGGCGATGCCCGCGACGACAACGGGGAACGCCTCACCGGACGCGCCGGCGACCGTGGCGACGACGGCAAGGGTCGAAACGAGCCCGTCCTGGAGTCCGAAGACGACCTCCCGGATCTCGCCGAGCAGCGAGCTGGCGCGGCGTTCCTCAGCGAGGTGGTCGGCAAGCCATCCGCGGTCATAGGCGGAGGCGGGCGCGTCGAGCGGAGGACGCGTGGTGATCTCGGCCATGTCGATCTCAGGTTCGCATACCATGGCGGCTCATGCCCCGTCACTCCGGCCACCAGCCGGGCCCGCTTGCCAACCTGCCGCGCCCGCTCGACGAGCGAGATGGCAGCCGCCGTCGCCGAAAGGTCCGTCGTGCGGCGAGTCTCGTCGTGGTCGTCGGCGTCACAGCCGGGATCGCAGCGACGTTGACGAGTGGACCGTTGGGCCGAGCCGGCGAGTCCCAGGTGGCGGTCGCGACACCCGACCCGGTCGCCGCCCGCGGGACGCTCGCTCCGGTCGGCGCGGCGGTTTCCGTCCCTTCGGTCGGTCCGGTCAGCCGCGCCACGCCCCGACCGACGCCGATCGAGGTCGTCGGACCGCCGGCCCCGGCGCCGCCCGAGACGCTCGAGGGCTATCGATCGCCGTTACCCCATGGCCGGCTGACGCTCCCGTTCGGCCCCTCCCCATGGGGCTCGCGCCTCGTCGAAGGGAAGGCGTTCCACGATGGTGTCGACCTGGCGACGTTCTGCGGGGACCGGATCAAGGCGGCGCATGACGGCACGGTGCTCGCGGCCGGTCGACGGTTCGACACCGAGATCGGCTGGGTCGGCGACCTCGGGCCGTACGTCCGCCGCCTCGACAAGAAGCATCTCTGGGGAACGCTGCCGATCACCGTCGTCATCGATGACGGCAATGGCTATCGCAGCATCTATGCCCACTTCGGCAAGGTCGTCGTCAAGAAGGGCCAGACCGTGAAAGCCGGCCAGCTGATCGGCTACGAAGGGGCGACGGGACGCGCGTCCGGCTGCCACCTCCACTACGGCCTGTTCAGCCCGCTCGAGACCGCGACGTTCGCGATCGAGCCCGACGTCGTGAAGCGGATGAAGGTCCCGGGCTTCCAGATCGCCCGAGTCGATCCGCTCGTCGTGCTGCCGCAGCACGCCCCGAAGCCCAAGCCGAGCGCTACGCCAGTCTCATAGCCCCCGGGCGTATCGGGCTGCTACGTGCGTCGTCGGTAGCGGCGGCCCACCAGCCAGTACGTCGGGATCGAGCCGAGCGCCGCGGAGAGCGACAACGCCCGCCCGTCCCGGCCCTCGAGTGCCAGTAGACGGTCCGTGGCCGTCGCGTCGGCCGGCCGGGCATCGACTACAGCCAGGTCGATCGCCACTCGGCCCGGTTCAGCCTCGCCAAGGGTCGCGATCAGTCCATCAGGCCGCTCACCCGCCTCGTATTCGGCACGGACCTCGGCCTCGGAGCGCCAGGTCGGCTGGCGAAGCAGGATCGCTCGCCACGCGTCGGCGACCCGGCGAGGGACACGGGCATCACCCGGCTCCGGCTCGTCGCCGCCATCTTCGGCGGCATCCAGGCCGCGTGCCCAGCGGGCGGCCTGGTGGAGCAGCGCGTACTCGTCGAGGTCCGCGTAGGCCGCGAGTCGATCGGCCGGCGACCCATCCCCGAAGATGGCCCGGATCGACGGCCCGAAGACATCGGCCAGGTCGAGGTCGATGGCCCGCACGGTCCGGTGGAAATAGACCTGCTGGTACATGAAGCGTCGCGAGCTGAGGAACATCTCGAGCGCCCCGAGCCCGGGCTCATAGAGGGTCAGCCCATCGGCGCCGATGAACGTGTACCGCCGCAATCGCTCGACATCGACCGGGCCGGCCGTGACCCCGGTGAGGTAGGCGTCGCGCCGGACATAGTCGAGGTTGTCGACCGTGAAGACGCCGGACAAGAGCGGCGCGAGCCAGCGCACCCACTGCGGCATCGAGGGGTCGCTCAGCGCCGGCTTGGCGATGAGGAAGGCGACCCAGGAGGGTTCGATCGCCTCGTCGTCGCGCAACGCGTCGCGCTCCGCGACCGCCCCTGGCGCCCGCCGGAGACCGCGCAGCAACTCGCCGAGCTCGCCGATGATCGCGCCGCTGAGGTCCTCGTGGGTCAGCCGCTTGGCGTCCGGGCGACGCGGATCGGCGGGCGCGTCGAACGCCGAGAGGACGTGATCGTCGAAGAAGTGAGCGAACGGCCCGTGGCCTACGTCGTGCAGCAGGCCGGCCATCCGCATCGTCTCGGTGACGAGTCCCTCGGACGGGATCGACCGCTCGTTGGCGGTGACCAACGCCGAGCGGAGGCTCGGATAGAGGGAGCGCGCCCACAGCCCCGCCTCGTGCATCACCCCGAGGCCATGCGTGAACCGCGAGTGCTCGGCGGTCGGGAAGACCCATCGAGCGCTCTGGAGCTGGCTGATCCGCCGGAGCCGCTGGAGCCACGCCGTGTCGAGGAGATCTTCCTCGGCGACGTCCTCGACGGGAAGATCAGCGGCTGACGACTCGGAAGCCGTCAGCCGCTTGGTGAGCTCGATGTACCCGTGTATCGGGTCGCTGATGAGGTTGACGGCGGCGAACGGGTGCCGCCTCATCGGTGGGTCAGGGGACCCAGATACGTTTCTCTCCGCTCCATGTGCCCACATTGCCACGCCGGTCAGTCGCCCGCACCTTCACGGCGTACGACCCGCCTGGCCGATTGGCCAGCGTGAGCGATGTCTGGGTCGTGTCGTTTCGCAACATCGTCCACGCGCCATACCCGACCCGGTACGCGACGTCGTAATGGGCCAGCCCGGCGGTGTGTGTCTGCAGTCGTGGGTCGTAGCCGGCCCACGTCCAGCGCGCGTCGTCACCAGATCGCGTGCCGGAGGTCACTCGCGCGACGGCGCGCGTGTGGTCCGTGGTCTCGGCGAATACCGCCGACGCGAACGTCTTGCGACCGGAGTCGCGTGACGCGAGACCGACGCCGATGTAGTTGAAGCGATCGCTCAGGATCAACGCGCGGTGCGGCGAACTGCCCATCCACATGTTGAAGATCGCCTTCGCCGAGCCCGACGGCCACGACGCGGTCGACCAGCCGATGTCCTCGCCGTAGCGGAACCACTGGACGTTGTACGAGTTCAGCTGCGAGCCCAGGTTGCCGCCGACCGTGTGCGTCATGGTGTTCGTCGACGCCATGCGACTGGCCCGATAACCGGAGATCGACGCGAGCTTCGTGTCGTATCTGAGCGGCACGAGACCTCGTGATGACCGGGCCGCGTTGATCCATCCGATGACGGATGACTCCGCGGACGAGGCTGAGGCTCCGGTCGCGACGGGGGCTGCGACCGAGATCGCGATGAGCGCGATCAGGGCGACGGGCAAGGCAATGGCCAGCCGCCGCCGGGGGGCGGGGGTGGAGTGCATGAGGCACGTCCTCCGTGTGGGGGATCACGTGGCGTGTCGTGGACCACCCTACCCCAGATCGCCGGAACGCATCCTCACGTCTCGTACCTTGCCCCCGCACGGCGGTGCGTGGAGGCAACGTCAAATCGCAAAGCGTCGGGGACGAGCACCTCGACGTCATCACCCCACGACAGGATCCAGAGGCGGATCTCGATGGTCCCGGCGACGGTCGCGCGCCAGGTCAGCGAACCGTCCTCGCCGACATCGACCTTCTGCGTCGGATGCCAGGTCGCCTCCTTGACGCGCGCCGCGACCGCGGGCGAGAACCGCAGCACCACCTCGGTCGCTGGCTGGTCCGCGATGATGTCCCACGCCCGCCGCAGGGCGCTTTCGACGCCGTCGCCCTCCGGCAGTTCGAAGGTCCGCGGTGTCAGGGCCACGTCGCGGATCCGCTCCACCTTGAAGGTGCGCAACGCATCGCGCGTCTCGTCCCAGCCGATGAGGTACAGCGCGTGCGTCTGGAGTGACGGCTCGATGAGGTACGGCCTGACGACAGCGCGGCGGGCGGTCGCCTCGGGAGCATAGCGAGCCGGCTCGTACTCGAGCGTGACGACCCGCCGTTCGGCCCAGGCTCGCGTCAATCGGTGGACGCGCTCGCTGAACGCCGCATCGCGGGGATGCTGGGCCAGGACGTCGAGGGTCCGCTCGACGTGCTCCGCCAGCGGCCGCGGCAGGACGTCCTCGAGCTTCTCGAACGCCGCCGCGAGGTCGGGGTCGTACTTGTCGGCGTAGCGGACCATCAGCCGCGCCGACAGCACCACGGCCATCGCCTCATCGAGGGTCAGCTTGAGCGGAGGCAGGAACTCCTCGCCCACGACCCCCCAGCGGCCCTCCTCCGACCACACCGCCACGCCGACCTCTTCCTCGAGGGCGCGCAAGTCGCGGTAGACGGTCCGTGTCGCGACGCCGGTCCGCCGGGCGATCTCGGCGGGGCGGATGCCCTCCGGATGGCCGCGGAGGACGGAAACGACGCGCAGCATCCGAGCCAGCCGGTCGCGTTTGCCGAACCGCTCCTCGGGTTCCGGGTAGACGGTCTCGTCGTCCATGGTCACGTCGGAGGTGGGTGGATCACGACGTCGCGGCCCCGGTCGGTCGCGGTGAGGAAGACCTCCAGCCGACCCTGGATCGCCTCGTCCTCGAGCCCGCCGCCTTCGCCGTTGACGGATCCCGCGACCTGGCCGAGCGCGCCGTCGAGGAATACCCAGTAATCGAGCTGGCCGCGCCAGTGTTCCAGCTGGTCGTCGCCGACAAGCCATGCGACCTCGGGGAAACTGGCCCGGAACGTCGGCCCGTCGACCGACACTCGGCAGCGTCGCGCCGGCGCTCGTTCGATGACCTCGATGCCGTAATCCTCGGCCGCCGCTCGTGCCCCGGGGTTCAGCGCCAGGCGGACCGCTTGCAGGTCGAAGGTCTGGTCCGCCACGGTCTGAAGCGAGGCGCGTTGCCAGCCTCGGGCCGGGGTCCGGATCCACGCGTCGTCGGCCCGGCGGGCCGCGCCGACCTGACCGAGCTCCCGGTTCGTCGCGACGTAGGCCGCCCAGCGGAACTCGGAACCGGCGCGCTGCCCGGCGACATCGACCGTGCCGCTCTGGCGGCCGTCGATGGAGCCGACGAACCGCGCGCTGAGCCGCGACGTCAGCCCGGCCACGAGCCGTCCGTCACATGGCGGCGGTTCCACGCCGGCACCCAGCTCGGTCGGCCCGAAGCGCGACGTGACCTGTGGTCCGTCGAAGTCGCGCAGGGCGAATTCGTTCGCGATGGCCGCGCCGCCGAACGCCGTCCCGGCGAGCAGGGTCAACGCCGCCGCGATCGCGGTGCCGATCCGGATCCGTCGCCGTCGCCCAGCGTTGCCCCCGATCATGCGGCGCGCCTGGCCGAATCCGGTGTAGAGGCTCGTGCCGATCAGCGCGAGGAGCCACGGGTAGGCCGCCTCAAGCGACGGGAGGAGCGTCTGTGAGCCGAGCGCCTGGAGCTGGTTCCAGACGCCGCCGATCGACGGCAGCAGCACGAGCAGCGTCGCCAATCCGAGGACGACGATCAAGGAGTGCGTCACCTCGCGTCGGGCGAGCGGCGGCCAGACTACGCTGGCAAGGGCGATGCCTACCGGGACGAGCATGGTGATGCCGACGATCAGGTCGAGCGGACCGCCGGGCCGGTAGGCGAGCAGGATCAGGGCCGCCGCCAGTCCCCAGGCGCCGACCAGACCGAGCCCGATGAGCCGCAGACCCAACCGCCGTACACGCACGTCGCGGAGTCTACCGACGCCCGGTCGTTCGCCCGGTTCTCTCGTCCGGAGCGTCACGATTCGCGTCGAAGAGGGCGCGCGGCAGAAGTACCGGTTGGCATAGGACCGACGGGTCATGCCGACCGGAGCGCCCCGGCACCAGAGTGCCCGAATACCGCACCGGGCTGGCCGGGGCGGATGTAGGGACACGAGGGGCCTGTGGGACATGGCCGGGCCGGCTCAGCGAAGTTCACGGGAACGCGGGCGATCGCCTCGCCGCGCTTCGTCGGCGCGGTCGGTCGGGGCGGTGTCCACGGTCGAACGTGGCTCCGCGGACACGACCCCGGTGCGCTCCGCGATCTCGACACCGGCACCGGACGAGACGACTCGTCTGGTGACCCGCTCGACCTACCGCAATCTCGTGACGCGGGGCCTCGCGCCTGAGGAAGCGGCCACGCTGACCGCCTTCATGTGCGGGATCCCCATCGTGGATGCCCGCTGGTCACTCCGTCAGGTCAACCAGCTGCTGTTCCTTCGAGCTCTCGTCATCTCTGGCCGGTTCGGATCCTCCGATGGAGGCACGCACCGACTGCACTGATCACGCATCTACCTTGATCGCCCGGCGCGGCCCTCTTGCGTCCGGGTGATCGATCAAGTCGAAGCGGCGCCGACCCTCCTCCCGGCGCCGCTTCGATGCGTCTGGCGCCCTTGGTACCATCCGCCGATGCGCCCCGTTATCACCTTCCTGACCGATTTCGGGCCCGCGGCGCCAGCCGTCTGCCGCGGCGTGATGTTCGGCATCAGCCCCGACGCCAACATCATCGACATCAACCACCAGGTGCCGCGCTACTCGATCCGATCCGGCGCGGGCTCCCTGGTGTTCGCGCTCAAGCACATGCCGGTTGGTGTCCACGTCGCGGTCGTCGACCCCGGCGTCGGCACGGAACGATTACCTGTCGGGCTCAAGGTCGCTCGCGGTGACGTCCTCATCGGTCCGGACAACGGGCTGCTGATCCGGGCTGCCGAGACGCTCGGCGGCATCGTCGAGGCACGCGCGCTCCAGAACCGCGAGCTGATGTTGCCCGTCATCTCATCGAGCTTCCATGGGCGCGATATCTTCTCGCCGATGGCGGCGCACCTCGCCAACGGCGTCCCCTTCGATCGTGTTGGCCCGCCCGTACCGATCGACGACCTGATGCGGTTGCCGGAGATCCGTGCCACCGTCGGTGAGGGCGTGCTGGACACCTCGATCACCCACATCCTCATCTTCGGCAACGTCACCCTGGCCGGGACGGCAGACGACCTGTCCGCGTCGATCGGTCCCCTGGAACCGGGCCGCCACCTGGTCATCGACTTCCCGGCATTCGATGGCGCCGGACCGATCCAGGAGCGGACCGTCTGGGAGCGCACCTTCGGTCGCGTGCCGCTCGGCTCGTCCCTCCTGATGTCGGATTCGGAAGGGCAGCTCTCGCTGGCCGACAACCAGGGCGATGCCGCCCGCCGCCTCGGGCTCGTCCTCGACCGCCCCGCGCGCATCCGCGCCGCCTGACTCGGCACGCGCCATCCTCTGATCGATGGCCGGCCCGCTGATCTCGTTCCTCACGGACTTCGGACCGGAGTCCGCCCCAGCCGTCTGCCGCGGCGTGATGTGGGGCATCGCCCCGGACGCCCGGATCCTCGATCTGACGCACACCGTCCGCAAGTTCGCCGTCCGCGACGGCGCCTTCCTCCTGTCGCGCATGGTCGGCTACCTGCCGATCGGCGTGCATCTTGCCGTCGTCGACCCAGGCGTCGGGACGGTCCGACGACCGATCGCGATCCGGACCGCACGCGGCGACGCGCTGGTGGGTCCCGACAACGGGCTCTTGATGCCGGCGGCCCGCGTGCTCGGCGGGATCGCGGCAGCACACGAGATCACCGCGTCGGACCTCTTCCTGACCAGGGTCTCGTCGACGTTCCACGGCCGCGACATCTTCTCGCCGGTGGCGGCCCATCTCGCCAACGGGCTGGCGATCGAGGCGGTCGGGCCGTCGGTCGATCCGGCGACGCTGGTCGATCTCACGTTGCCGGAAGCACGGATCGGCGAGGGTCGGCTGGACACGGCGGTCCTCTTCATCGACTCGTTCGGCAACGCTCGTCTCGCCGGCCAGCCGGAGGATCTGGCCCGGGCCGCCGAGCGCGATCTCGCTCCAGGACAGCCATTCCGTGTCTTCGGTGGTGCGGTCCCCGAGGCGGGTGTCGTCGTGCCGTGGCACACGACGTTCGGTGAGGTCGCGGCCGGCGAGCCGCTGCTTTACGAGGACGCGGACTACGGCGGTCTCGGGATCTCGATCAACCAGGCGTCGGCCGCCGAGCGCTTCGGCCTGGCCATCGATGCACCCATCCGCATCGAGGCGTTGCGCCCGTGAGCGAACGTCCTGGGCCGCTGGTCGAGGTCGACGGCCTGACCTTCCGCTACCGTCGCGCGACCGAGCCGGCGATCCGCGACGTCTCCCTGACCGTCTCGTCCGGTGAGGTCGTCCTCGTCGCCGGACCGTCGGGCTGCGGCAAGAGCACGCTGATCCGCGCCATCAACGGCCTCATCCCGCACGCCTATTCCGGAGAGCTGGCTGGGAGCGTCACGATCGACGGACAGTCCACCGCCGAGCTGAAGCTTCGCGACCTCGCCAGGACGATCGGCACGGTGCTGCAGGATCCGGCCAAGCAGATCGTCGGGGCGACGGTCGAGGCCGAGCTGGCCTTCGGACCGGAGAACCTTGGCGTTCCCCGCGAGGAGATCCGGGAGCGGATCCGCGAGGTCGCCGAGCAGACCGGCATCCAGAGGCTGCTCGGCCGCGAGACGAGCGCCCTCTCGGGCGGGGAGCGTCAGCTCCTGGCCGTCGCCGGGATCCTGATGCTGCGCCCGCGCCTGCTGGTCGTCGACGAGCCCCTAGCGAACCTCGATCCGGCGACGGCGGAACGGCTCCTGGCCCTGCTCCGGACCCTCGCCGACGAGGGCAGCGCCATCGTGATCGTCGAGCATCGCGTCGAGGAATCGCTCGACCTCCGACCCGATCGGGTCCTGTACCTCGAAGCCGGCGAGACGCGCTACCTCGGCGCGGTCGACGGGTTCCTCGAGATCGCCGACCCCGAGTCGGTCAGGTTGCCATTCGACGTCGTCGCGAGGCGCGTCGCCGCGGGTTCACCTGATGACGTCCCGCCGCCCACGACGCTCGCCGAGCACCGGGATGGCACGTCCGATGCCCCGCCTCGGCTCGAGTACCGCGGCGTCACCGCGGCCATCGCCGAGACGGAGATCCTCCACGGCGTCGACGCGAGCCTCGGCCCTGCCGAGACCGTGGCGGTGCTCGGTCCGAACGGGTCCGGCAAGACGACGATGTTCCGCACGGCCATGCGGCTGCTCGACATCACCGGTGGGGCCGTGCTCGTCGACGGCGCGTCCATCGCCGGCAAGCGCACCACCGATCTCGTCGAGACGTTCGGCTATGTGTTCCAGAGCCCCAGCCAGATGTTGTTCGCGCGGACGGTCCTGGACGAGTTGCTGTTCGGCCCGCGCATGCTCGGTCGTGACCCCGTCACGTTCGACGAGCTCGTGGACGATGCGTTGCGCCGGACGTCGCTCGCCGACCTCGAGGACGTGCGCGAGCGGCCGCCACTGGCCATGTCGTTCGGCCAGCAGAAGCGCCTCGCGCTGGCCATCGCGCTGACGATCCGGCCGCGCACGCTGATCCTCGATGAGCCGTCAGCCGGGCAGGACCACCGGACCGCGCAGGCGTTCATGCGCGAGGTGACGGCGATCCCCGCCCTGCAGAGCCTGTACTTCGTCACGCACGACGTGGACCTTGCATTGACGCACGCAGACCGTATCCTCCTGTTCCGTGAGGGCCGAGTCGTGGCTGACGGCTCCCCGATGGAAGTGATCGCCGACACGGCACGCTGGAGGGCGTGCGATCTGCGAGTCACCTCCTTGATGGAGGCCAATGCACGGTACGGATCGGCGACGGGGAAGTTCCTCGACGCCGACACGCTGGCGCGTCGGGTCGTTGCCCAAGATCCGGCGCGGCAAGGAGGGCCTGGAAGGGAGGCCGCGGCAGGTGGACTGTTGACCGAGCTTTGATCCCCCAACGTGTGCATCGCCAGTGTTTCTGTGGAGGGAAACGAACACGATGACTACGGCAACGCTCGACCGCGATCGCCTCTGGGAGGTGTCGTCGCGGACCATCGTCTATTCGGCAATCGGCGCCGCCCTGTACGGGCTCCTGCTCGTCGCGCAGATCCCGATCCCCGGCAGCACCGTCTCGGTCCGACCGGCCTTCGCGCTCGTCCCATTCTTCGGCTACGCGTTCGGGCCGATCGTCGGGTTCTTCACCGGATTCGTCGGCAACGCGATCGGTGACCAGATCTCAGGCTGGGGCGCCCTCACGTCCTGGAACTGGAGCATCGCGAATGGCCTGGTCGGCCTCATCGCGGGTCTCGCGCCGATGTACCTGAGCCGCTGGACGAACGGCTCGACCCGTGACCGCGCGATCGGCGGCGCCGTCGCCGGCTCGATCGCCGTCGTGATCGGGTTCCTGTTCGTCTTCACCGACGCCATCCTCCAGGGGATGGACGTCGGGACGATCCTGACCACCCTGTACATCCCGGTCATCGTCGGCGACCTCATCGGGACGATCATCCTCGTGCCGATCCTCGTCTACGCCTGGGAGCCGGTGAAGGCCCAGCTGGGCCGCTAGTCAAACGCACCGCGGGTCGCCAAGTGAACGTCGCCCCGCGCTACCTGGGCCGGGGATCGTGGCTCGCCCGCCGCGATCCCCGCGTCCTGATCCTCGTCGTCGCCCTCTTCATCTTCACCGTCCTGCAGGTGTGGGACGAGCGGTTCCTCCTGCTCCTGCTCGCGGTCGCGATCGCCTACTACCGCTCGGCGGGCATCCCGTGGCGCCATATCAAGCGGAACTGGACGGTCGTGTTCGTGTTCATCGGCCTCCTCGTGACGGTGAACCTGCTCGTCTTCTCCGGCGGCGAGGTACAGGGCCTGCCGCCCGGCGAGCACCACCTGCTGTTCAACGTGCCGATCCTGGGCACGCCCGTCACCGCCGAAACGCTGAGCCTCGCGGTGACCCAGTTCACGCGCTACCTCACGATGGCGACCATCGGCTTCCCGGTGGCGTTCGCGATCGCCCCGTCCGATTTCGGCGTGGCCTTCAAGCGCCTCGGCGTCCCCGAGAAGTTCGCCTTCGGCATCGACCTCACGTTCCGCTTCCTGCCGTCGCTCGCCGCGGATTTCCAGACGACCGTCGACGCCCAGCGCATCCGGGGCTTCGACTGGTCGGCCGGCGCGACCGGGTTCCTGTCACGGGTCCGGCGCTCGACCCCGGTCGTGGTGCCGACCGTGGTCAATGCGATCGCCGGCGCCGAGGACACGATCGACGCGATGGACCTGCGCGCGTTCGGGACTGGCCACCGGTCCTGGTTGCGAGAGCTCCGCTACGACACGGCCGACCGATCGCTGCTGCTCGCGTTCTTCGGGTTGCTGGTCACGATGACCATCCTGGGGTTCATGGGCATCACGTCGAAGCTGTACGTGTTCCCGTTCCTGATCGCGCTCTCGGGCGGCTGATCGCGTCAGCCCGACCGTGACGACTCCGCCTGAGGCGAGGCGGACAGCGACGGTGACGGCTCGGGCAGGTCCTCTGGATCGAGCTCGACGTCCGGGACGAGGAGCAGCTCCCAACCGACCTCGATCCGGTTCGGCGAGTAGCTCGATGAGTCGGGATCGAGCGACGGGTACCGCTGCCGGTTCCAGAACGCGATGCTGCGCGCGGTCGTGCCATGGGTCTGGGCGATCGACGTCAGCGTGTCGCCCGGCCGGACCTGGTAGACGAAGAACGTCGGGAGGGGCGTGGCCGTCGGGTAGATGAACGACGGTCGCACCGAGGGCCCGGACGGGGAAGGCGACGCTACCGCTGCCGCCGACGCCGAAGCGCTGGACGTGGAACCCGGCACGGGTGTCGGGATACGGGCGCCGGTCGGGATGCAAGCACCCACGAGGACCACGAGCGTGATGCCGATCGTGGCGAGCCATCCGAGCCGCTGGGTCATCGACGCATGGTCACCGCTCGACGCGATATCTGCAGGCGACCTGCTAGTTCGCCGCGTCCACCTCCGAGTCGACCGGCGTCGGCGCCTGGGGTCGGAACTCGGCGGCCAGGGCGAGGCCCTCGGCCGCGGTCGCGACGCGGTCACGCCCGTCGCGCTTGGCCACGAAGCACGCGCGGTCCGCGGCGAGCAGGACGTCCGCGGCCGTGTCGCCGTCGAGCGGGAACGTGGCCACGCCGACCGACGCCGTCACCGGTCCACCCAACCCGCGAACTGCAGCGCCCGCGCGTTCGGCGGCCCGACGGGCACCGTCCGGATCGGCCCCGGGCAGGAGAAAGGCGAACTCGTCACCGCCGTAGCGGAACACCAGGTCCGTGTCGCGACCGGACCGGGTGAGGGCCGACGCGATGCGGCGCAGCTCCTCGTCGCCGGCCTGGTGACCCATCGAGTTGTTGACATCGCGGAAGTCGTCGAGGTCCAGCATGATCAGGCCGAACGGCGCGCCCTCTCGCACGGCCCGCCCGAGCTGGTCCTCGAACGTCGTGTGGTTCAACAGCCCGGTCAGGCCGTCGGTCTGCGCCCGGATCTCGATCGCCCGGTAGACCTCGGCGTTCTGGAGCGCGATCGACACCTGCCCGGCGAACAGCTGGACGAGGTCGAATTCCTCGGCGGTGAACGTGTTGCTCGCCCCGAGCCGCTCCATCGTGAGCACCCCGATCGCGCCGGATCGACCGCGCAAGGGGACGACGATCAGGCTGCCGTCCATCGCCGCGTCGTCGACGTCGGTCCCGCGGAAGTGGTTGACGCGGGCGTCATGCCGCTCGTCGTCGATATACACGGGCTCGTTGTGCTCGACGACCCACGTCGCGACGCCGGTCTCGCCCGGTTCCCATGGCTCCATGTATTGGTCGGCGTGGATTCCGCGGGCCGTGAGCGGTGTCAGCAGCCCGGTCGCCGGATCGATGACCTCGATCGCGACGTTGTCGCAGGCGATGAGCCCGCCGAGGCGCTCGGTGATGCCCTCGAGGACAGCCCTGCCGTCGAGCGTCGTGAGGATCGACTCGGTGATCTGGAGGAGGGCGCGCTGGCTGCGGAGCTGCTGCTCGAGCGCGGTCGACTGTTCGCGGAGCCGCTCGGTCGCGTCGGCGTTGGCCATCGCCTGGGCGGCGAAGCTCGCGTAGATGACGAGCAGGCGCAAGTCGTCGTCGCTGAACTGGTGGAGTCCCAGCTTCGAGAGCACCAGGACGCCGAGCACGTCGTCCTCGAAGAGCATCGGCGCGAGGAGCATCGATTCCTCGAGGTCGTCGTCCGTCCCGGGGATGGTGTTCGCCCGCGGGTCCGTGCTGGCATCCGGCAGGTACTGCGCGATGCGGTGCTGCGCTACCCAGCCGGTGATGCCCTCGCCCACTTGCACCTTCAGCTGGTCGGGCGTCTCGTCGACGTATTCGCCGACCTGGCCGCGGAGCGCGACCGGCACGAGCTCGTCGCCCATCCGCCGGTAGACGCGGACGTTGTGGTAGTCGATGAGCTGGCGGAGCTCGGTGCCGATCGCGAGGCCGATATCGCGGACGTTCGAGAGGTGATTCAGCCGGGCGCCGAGTTGCTGGATCGACTGCAACTGGGCCGTCCAGGTCGCCATCTTGTCGAAGTTCTGGGCGGTCCGGATGGCGACGCTCGCCTGGGTGGCGAGCGCCGAGATCGTCTCGAGCTCGTCGCCGCTCCACTCGTGAGGCTCGTCGTGATAGACGTTGAGGAGGCCGAGCACCTCGTCGCCGTCGAGCAGCGGCGCGGTGCAGATCGTGTCGTAGCCCTCCTGCACGACGGCGGCCCGGATCCCGGTTCCGCGCGGATCGTCGCGGTAGTTCGTCGCGAAGAGCGGTCGACGCGCCGCGATCGCCGCGGAGGGCAGCGACCGCTCGGGGAAGTCGCGCACGGCGGCGAGGTAGCCGGCCGACAGGCCGCGCGTCACCTCGGCCGTGACCTTGCCATCGGACCGGCGCAGGAACACGGCCGCGCGATCCCCGTCGAAGAGGACCATCGCGTGGCCGACGAGTCCCGCCAGGATGCGGTCGAGGTCGAGACCGCTGCCGATGTCGGCAGCCACCCGCCGTAGCGCCTCGGCACGATGCAGCAGGTGCGAGACTTCCTCCTCCCGGCGGACCACGCCGACGATGGCGCCGATCGCATCGGCCACGACCGTCACGAGGTCACGATCCGCCGGATCGAACCGCTCGCCAGGGCCCGCCACGACCAGCAGCGCGCCCCACGCGCCGTCTCGTCCGGGGATTGCGGTGGCCATCTCCTCGCGGTCACCGGGCAGGACCGTGGTGGTGACCCGATCGCTGCCGCTCGCGATGACCGAAGACGCACCCGGTGCCTCGTCGAGACCGCGATCCCGACGCTTGGTCGCGAAGTCGATGGCCTGGCCGAGCACGCCGAACCCACGCGGCAGGTCGAGCAGACGCGGTGTCGCCGCGCCGGCCGGCACGGATACCGATACCGGCACGAGACGCTCAGCGCGGCGCTCCCAGATCGCCACGAGGGAGCGGCCGCTGGTCGCGCGCAGCTGGGCGGCCACGCGGTCGAGGTCCTCCTGGACGGTGGTCTGGCCGAAGGGCTCGCGAGCGATCGCGTCGAGCAGCGCCAGGTCGCGGCGGTGACGCGTCGTGTCGTCGCTCTCGAGATGGACGAGCTCAAGCCGCGCCTCGGCGGTGCGACCGAGATCCGCCGAACGGCGACCGATCGAGGTCGGTGAATTCGTCGGGGGCGCGGTCGCGCCGCGCTCCGCCACGGCGAGGAAGCGCTGGAGGTCGCCCAGCCGGTAGCGGCGGTCGCCGCGCGGGTTGATCCGGTAGAAGCGGAGTCGCCCGGCGTCGCTCCAGGCGCGAACGGTATTCGGATGTACGCCGAGCAGCCGCGCGGCTTTCGTAACGGTCAGCGTGGCGTCGATCGGGCGCGGCGGCAGCTGTGTGCTCATCACCCTCTATGGAAGAACTGTGAAGTCCACTGGCCCGAGGCTACGGTATTCACAGTTCTTGCCAATAGGTCGAAGGTCCCGGTAGCCGGTCTGGAGCGGCGTGGCGAGGCGGCAGGAACGCGTCAGGCGTGTGTCATGTGCGCCGGCCGCTCGAGATCCGAACGTAAACGGCGGTGGCGACGGCCGTCCCGACGCCGATCAGGACCACCAGCACGATCGCGGTCAGCGGGTCGCCGACGAGCCCAGGACCCTGCCCGCTGCTGCGCGGATCCCCACCCAGTACCCCGGTCGGTTCGGGCGAAGCGGCAAGCGCAGTCGTCGTGACCGCGCCGGCGATGGCCCACACGATGCCGACGGTCAGGCTGACCATGCCGATGACCATCGCGATCACGGCGAGCATCGGCCGGCGAGGCGCATCGGATGCGAGGACGCGCATCGCCTCGTCCCGCTCCAGCGTGGTCAGGATGAGCGGGCGGCCGAGGCCGGCCGTCATGCGAACGGTGCCGGTTGCCGGATCCGTGGTGGGCACGCCTGCGACGATCGCATGTTCGACCGACGAGACCTGCTCGATCCGGAGGCGGAGGGGTGTAGCCGGCGGCGTCCCGGCCGGTGCACGGTCCGGTGCGTCCGCGACGATGCCGACCGACTCGCGGGGCAGCACGACCAGTCCGTCGTCGATGGCGGCCTGATCGATCGCGATCGCGTCGAGGCCCTCGCGGACCTCGAAATCGACAGCTTGGCGTTGCTCATCGACCGTCGTCCAGCCGCGTCGACCGCGGAGCTGGAAGCGGACCCGCCGCAGCACGAGGGGACGATGCGCTTCGTCCTCGAACTCGTCTGCCGCGTCGATCCTGCCCTGGATCGCGACGTAGCGCGGGCGGTCCTCGGCGAAAGCGCGCGCCTCGGCGACCGACACGACCGGAGCGACAGCGAGGATCCGGCCGACCCGGTAGTTGGCCCCGAACGAGCGCAGGATCGCGACGCCGAGGGCGAGCGCGGCTAGGCCCACGACGATCGGGAGCAGGGGTGTCACGGCGGCGACTATAGCGGCTGATCGGTTGATGACCGGTCAGGGGCGCCGGACATGAAAGGGCCCGAAGGAACCTCCACGACACGTGGGCGTTGATGCGATCGCCGCCGTTAGTATCGTTCGACCCCTCCGGGCTGCCCATTACGCTACGGGGGCGGACGCGGCAGGGTCAACGCCCCTCATCCACGAAATGTCGGATCGCACGTCCGAAGTTATCCACTGCCCGTCCACAGGACCGCTGTCCGGGGCGCCGGACCGTCGTGGCTACGCTGCCGGGCGCCCTGTCGCGGGATCCAGCGCGTTGAGCTGGCCATCGAACCCGGTCAGGATCAGCCGCCCGCCGATCAACTCCGCGGCGGTCACGACGTCGGAGTGGGCGACGCGCCACGCGACGGTGCCATCGGGCTCGAGCGCGAACGTCTCGATCTCAGCTTGGACGAGGACGTGCCGCAGTCGCGGCGATCCGAACAGCGCGATGATCGGCGTCGCCGACCGGTGCTCCCAGCGCGCGTCGCCCATCACGGCGTCCAAGCCGAATGTGTGGAAGCCGTACGCGACGACCAGCAGCCCTTCCGTATCCCAGTACAGGGCGCGCGGCTCGTCGTAGATGGTGGATGCGAAGCGCGCCGTCCAGGATCCGCGCGGACCGTCGAGTCGGAGCTCCGCGCGACAGAGCGCGTCGGGATCGTCACTGACGTGCGGGCCCAAGTCGACAAGAGAACCGCCCGTCTCGGACAACGCGAACACCGCTGCCGACTGCCCGCTGCCACCCCATCGCCATCGGCCGCGCAGCCCGCCGGGATAAGTGATCGACGCGTTCCGCGGTTCCGGGGCGACGCGTCCCAAGCCGGTCGTCCCGGTCACGCTCCGGTCGAGGCGACCTCCGCCTCGACATCGGCCGGGCGACGGTCCTCGCTGATCGGCGCGACCGTCGCGTTGGAAAGCGTCCGCAGCGTGGCGGGCGGGACCTCGAAGACCGCGGTCGGCAGTCCGGCAGCCGCCCAGACCGTCTCGTAGCGGCCGAGGTCGGGATCCATGATCACGCGGACCGCTCGCTCGAAGCCGATCGGTGGGATGCCGCCGATGGTGAACCCGGTCAGGTCGTTGGCCTCGCGCGCGGTCGCGCGGCGGATCTCCGGCTCACCGGTCACGGCGGCCAAGCGTGCGACATCGACTCTGTTCTGCCCGGAGACGAGGCAGACGATGGGCTCAGGCCCATCGTCCGAAGGGGCGACGAAGACGAGCGATTTCACGATCTGACCGAGCTCGCCGCCGACGGCGGCAGCCGCCTGCTCGGCGGTGTGGGTCGACTCGTCGAACGTCACGACGTCCAGGTCGATGCCCTTCCGGTCGGCAGCGGCCAACACGCGGCGAACAGCAGGATGGTCGATCGGGTCGGGCACGGCGGGAGTCTAGCATCGGCCTCAGGCGCGACCGCTAGCATCTGCCCCATGGTTGAGCGTGGTGTGGACGCGACCCGGCAGGCCATCGTCCTGGCCGACGGTGCGGTGGGGTCGCGCGCCGCGCTCGACGTCGTGTGGCTTGGCTGGTGTGCACCGAGCCCGTACGTGGTCGCAGCCGACGGCGGCGCTCGCCACGCGCCCGGCCTCGAGCTTCGCATCGACCGCTGGGTCGGCGATGGCGATTCCCTCGGGGAGGAGGGCATCGAGGCCCTCGCGGCCGCGGGCGTGCCGATCGATCGGGCCCCTGTCGACAAGGACGAATCGGACACGGAGATGGCGCTGCGCGCCGTCCTCGAGCGGCAGCCGGCGGCGATCGTCATCCTCGGTGCGCTCGGAGGCCCGCGACTCGATCACGCGGTGGCGAACCTCGCGTTGCTGACACTGCCGGAGCTCCGTGGCATCGATGTCCGGCTGATCTCCACGGATGCCCGGGTCCGCTTGGTCGAAGCCGCCGCCAGCGAGGGTGTGATCACGCTCGAGGGTCGCGTCGACGATCTGGTCACGCTGCTGCCGATCGGCAGCGACGCGACGGGGGTGACGACGAGCGGGCTCGCGTTCCCGCTCCGTGGCGAGACCCTGTTGCTCGGCAGGTCGCGGGGGCTGTCGAACCGGCGGACGGCCGAAGCCGCGACCGTCGGACTGACGGCTGGTCGACTGCTGGTCGTGGAGACCCCTGCTACGCTCTGACGATGAGCATCCCAGCTGCCGGCGACCCCGCCCCGCGGGTCGCACTTCCCGATGCGACGGGCACGGTCCATGACCTGGCGGACCAGCGGGGACGTTGGACGATCCTCTACTTCTATCCCAAGGACGACACGCCCGGTTGCACCGTCGAGGCGTGCGAGTTCCGCGACGCGAACGAGACGATCACGGAACGCGGCGCGGACGTCTGGGGCATCAGCCCGCAAGGAGCAGTGAGCAAACGCAAGTTCAGCGAGAAGTTCGGGCTGCCGTTCACCCTGCTGGCGGACGAGGACCACGACGTATCCGAGACGTACGGTTCGTGGGTCGAGAAGCAGAACTACGGCAAGACGTACATGGGCACGGCCCGTCGGACGTTCCTGGTCGACCCCGATGGGCGCATCGCCCGGGTGTGGGAGAAGGTCAAGCCCGAGGGACACGCGGCAGAGGTGCTCGCCGCCCTAGATGAGCTGCAGGCCGCGCCGGCCTGACGGCCGCTACCTCGGGCATGTCTAGGTATCCAGACAGACAAGAGGCTTCGCTCGTGGGGGGAGACGAGCGAAGCCTCGGCCGCAAAGCGTACGCGCACGCCATCTGGGCCGCAAGGAGAGTAACGCGCCGCGTCACGCGCGTGGCATCACTGGTGCAAGACCCGGCGAGCGCTTGATGACGGAAACGGTCACGCCTAGGCAAGCCCACGGTTGGCGACCCGCTCGCTTCATGCTGATCGCGGCCCACCCCGACGATGCCGACTTCGGGCCGGCAGGCACTGTGGCCGCGTGGATCGACGCCGGCTCGGTCGGATGGCTCGTGTGCTGCACGTCCGGCGACCAGGGCGGCGAGGATCCCGAGGCTGATCCACTCGAGCTTGCCGCCCTCCGCGAGCGCGAGCAGCGCGCCGCGGCCGATGTGATCGGCTATGCCGGCGTGTCGTTCCTGCACCAGCCCGATGGCGCATTGGCCAACGACCTGGCACTCAGGGAGCAGCTGGTCCGGGAGATCCGCACCTTCAAGCCTGACGCCGTCCTGTGCACCGACCCGGAGGCGGTGTTCTACCGTGGCGGTGGCGTCAATCACACTGATCATCGAGCGGCCGGCATGGCCGCGGTCGACGCGGCCTACCCGGCGGCACGCAACCCCATGGCCTTCCCCACGCTGGCCCGTGGCGGTCTCGCGGCCCACGCGGTCCGAAGGTTGTACCTCTTCTGGTCGGAGCGGCCCGACGCCTGGGTCGACATCACCACGACGCTCGATCGCAAGATCGCGGCACTCGCCGAGCACCGGAGCCAGATCCGGGAGCCCGCGCGGCTCGAGGAGCGCATCCGGTCATGGGCGGCCGAGGAAGGGGGGCCGATCGGTGCAATGGCGGCTGAGGCGCTCCGGGTGATCGTGATCGACGAGGACGAGACCGACGAGGCGGTCGAGGGCGCCGACGTGGCGGCCGATCTCGAAGCGGCGACCGAGCAAGCAGTCTAGGAGAGGTCTCCGGGGAGGGGCCAAGCCGCCGTCAGGATTCGTCCATAAGGACCGGTCGGACGCGGCCCCAGGCATTCCAGATCTCGGTCAACGTGTCGGCACGGCGGCCGAGCATCGCGACCAGGGCGCCCAGCGTCATGTCTCCGGCTGCGCTCGCCAGGTGCTCCGCTCCGGCGACCTGGACCTCGCTGAAGAGCGACGCCATCTCGGTCTCGTTCGGCCACTGGCGCATGCGCATCGGGTCGAGTCCGGCATAACCCAACGAGAGTGACAGATCGCGTTGCGATGGGTACCGGCCGTCGGCCCAGCCGCCGAGTCCGTCGAATCGGTAGCCGAGTGACGACAGCGCGGCCGTGATCTCCCGGTTCTGCGTTCGATTGAACGGGCCCCAGAACGGGTGATCGGTCGGGAACTCGAGTGCCGAGGCGCCGATCGCGTCGGCGAGGATCGCGTCCACCAGGTCCGAGAGCGCCAGCTGCCATTCGCGTCGCTCGGCTGGGTCGTCACCGGCAAGGGCGGCCACGGCGTCCTGCATGGCCGCCCGGTCGCCCCGCAGTAGCCGGACGATGCGTGGCGAGGCGCCGGCACGCAGCGCGGCGGTGAGGTTGTCCGGGCTCGTCGCGACCGCATCGGCGTCGTCGCCGTATGGTGCCGGCGGGGGCGGCGGGATTCCGGCGACAGACCGCTCCTCGCAGTCGGCGAGGGCCTGGCGTGCCGCCACGCAGGCCGCCTCCGCGGCCTCTGCCGCGACACGAGCACCATCGGCCGCGAGGCCCGCCCGTTCCAGGCGGACGGCCAGCTCTGGCGTCGCTGCGCGTGCCTGCTGGAGCGTCGCGCCCGCCTCGGCCGTCGACGCGTTGATCCGGTTGATCTCGTGGAGCCAGTCGCGCGCGGCGGTCTCGATGTCCTCCTGCGTTCGCGCCACCGACCGCGCGGCACGGAAGCGCGCCTGCGCCTGATCCTTTGCCTCGCGGATGCCGCGCGGATCGGCTGCCGTCGTGGCCGTTGCAAGGGCCGTCTCGTGGTCGTCATATGCGCGTTGGGCTGCGCGGTGCCCCTCCTCGGCCTCGACGGCCTGCGCCCGGGCACGGCCGGCGAGCTCGCAGCGTTCGTCGGCGAGGCGTCGAGCGTCGCCACATGGGCCGCTCGGCGTCTCTGACGCCGGGGTCTTGGTCGGGGCAGGGCTAGTGGTCTTCGCCGCCGCGGCGCCCCGCCCGGACCTCGTGCTCGTGCGCGGCCCGGCGGATGCCACAGGTACCGGGACCGCCTGCTCGTCACCTCCCGGTTCGATGGGCGATCGGGACGAGACCGCTGCGGCGACCGGCACGGCGACGGCGGCCACACTCGGCGTCTGGGCGTCCTTGGGCTCGGATCCATCGGGCAGTCCGGTGGACCGGATGGCGGCCTCGGCACTCGCTGCGGCACTGGCGCGGAGGGCCGTCAGCATCGGGTCGACACCGCTGGAGACCGGCACCCCCTGGGCGGCTGCCGGCTGGTTCGGGGCGACCGGTCCGGACCCGTTGACCTCGGCCGTCGGGTCGACCAACCGGAATGCCGGCTCTGTCACGGTCCCGGGGCGAGGCGCCAGAACAGGCGTTCCAGTCGGCGGCCCGTTGCGACCATCGCCCAGTGGGATCGCCGCGCGGTCGGCCGGGCCATATCGGGCAGGGTCGACCGCCGCCGGTGAATCGGTGAAGGCATCGTTGGACAGCGTGCTCGCGCGACGCCGCGGGACGGCATCGGGCGCGACGGTGACGCGCACTTCACGTGCGGGGGTGGATCTCGAACGGAGGGTCGCGATAAGAGCCGCCCCGGCCGCGATCCCGAGGATCAGTCCTATCGCCAGGAAGGCGATCTCGCTCCCGGTCACCCGTTCGCCGACTCCATCCGATCGCGCTCCTCACCAAGCACGGCGGTCCCCCCTCCCGTCAGCGTAGCTGCGGATCGCCGCGAACGTCAACCTTTGTCGACGATCGGGAGCGTAGCGCGGACGGTCCGTCTGCCCCTCTCGTCACGCACGGCGCGCTTTGCAGGGCTTCGAAGCCCGATGGTAGATTCGCCACGTCGGCGACCGCCGATCAGGACGTCGCGCCCGACCACCCCCCTCCGGAAAGGCAAACGCCAACTTGGCCATCGACCCCGCCCAGGAATTCCTCGTCCAGCCTGTCGACGCCTCCTGGTTGCAGTGCAACATCGAGTGCCAGGAAGCGTGCCCCGTCGGGACGAACTGCCGCGGCTACCTCAACCTCGCGGCGGAGGGCCGGTTCGAGGAGGGGTACATCCTGTCGCGCGAGCCCAACCCGGTCGCGGCGATGTGCTCGTACGTGTGCTCCGCGCCGTGTGAACGGGCCTGCCGACGTGGTGATATCGATCGACCACTCGCCATCCGCGCGATGAAACGCTTCCTCGTCGAATGGCATGAGGCGTCGGGCATCCCGGACGTCATGCCCGAGATCACGCCGCGCCAGGAGCGAGTCGCCGTGGTCGGCGCCGGTCCGGCAGGTCTCTCCGTCGCCCGCGAGCTCGGCGTCAAGGGCTACCAGGTCACGGTCTTCGACACCCTGCCGTACGGTGGCGGCACGATGCTCATCGGCGTGCCCGCCTTCCGTCTCCCGCGCGAGGCGATCGAGATGGACGTCCGGCTGGTCGAGCGCCTCGGGGTGAACTTCATCTACGACACGACCATCGGGCAGGACATCACCTTCGAGGAGCTCCAGCGCGACTTCGAGGCGATCGCCATCACGGCCGGGGCGATGGACCCGGTGGCGCTCGACATCCCCGGCGCCGAGCTCGAAGGGGTCGACTACGGCGTCGATTTCATGAAGCGGGCGAACCTCGGCCAGGAGATCGAGGTCGGCAACGACGTCGTCGTCATCGGTGGTGGGTACACCGCCATGGACTGCTCGCGGACCAGCCTCAGGCATGGTGCCGAGAACGTGACGATCGCCTACCGGCGCACGCGCTCCGAGCTGGTCGTCGATGAGGAAGAGCTCGGCGAGACCGAGCGCGAGGGCGTCCGGATGGAGTTCCTCGCCAGCCCGATCGAGGTGCTCGGCGAGGACGGCAAGGTCACCGGGGTCAAGTTCATCCGGAACCGTCTCGGCGAACCAGACGCGTCGGGGCGCCGCTCGCCGATCCCGATCGAAGGATCCGAGTTCGTGGTGGCGGCGCAGACCGTCATCCCGGCCGTGTCGCAGGCGGCGGACCTGACGTTCCTGCCGGTCGAGGCGAGCTTCGAGATCAACCGCGGCCGGGTCAAGGTCGACCCCGCGACGTATGCGACCAACGTCCGTGGCGTGTTCGCGTGTGGCGACTTCGTGACCGGGCCGACGACCCTCATCGAGGCCGCCGGGCACGGCAAGAAGGCCGCCTACGCCATCGACCGCTACCTCGCCGGCCGGGCCGACGTGTCGGTCGCGGCGAACGTCAAGGTCACGAGCTCGTGGCGGCATGACATGCCGGAGATGTACGACGTCCTGCCGCGCCAACACATCCCGATGGTCCCGCTGCAGGCCCGCATGCCGTCGACCGACCCGATCGTCAACTTCAACACCCCGGTCGAGCTGGGGTACGACGCGACGGGAGCCGTCGCCGAGTCGACCCGCTGCCTCATGTGCAACTACAACATCTGGTTCGACCCGTTCCGCTGCGTCCTTTGCGGCGCCTGCGCTGATGTCTGCCCCGAAGGCGTCATCCACATGACCGACATCAACACGATCAAGTCGGAGGGCCTGCTGCCCGAGCTCGAGGAGGCGTACGGCTGGGAGCAGGGCGGGGCGATGATCCTCGATGAAGAGCGCTGCATCCGCTGCGCACTCTGTGTCAAGCGCTGCCCGTTCGACGCCATTACGATGGAGCGGTTCGAGTTGCAGGAGATCTCGACCGACGGTCGGCTCTATAAGGAGTCGTACCGGGATGCGCAGCTAGCCGGGACCCCCGGCGTGGCAGGAGGAGCCCGGTGAGTTTCCTGGAGCGGGTCGACCAGACGATCCGGCGCAGCCCGGTCTGGCGGTCCCTCTTCCGGCAGCCCTACCCGCGCGACGAACGCTCCCGCGCGTACGCGGTCATGAACAACGTGTTCCTGCACATCCACCCGGTGCGCGTCCGCCAGCACGCGGTCAAGTTCGCGTACACCTTCTGTCTCGGTGGGCTGAGCTTCTTCCTGTTCCTGGTGCTGACGGTGACCGGCGTGTACCTGATGTTCTTCTACGTCCCGTCGGCGACCCTCGCCTACACCAACATCCTCGAGATCCAGAGCGAGGTCACGTTCGGGCTGCTTGACCCGCAACGTCCACCGGTGGGGCGCCCACCTGATGGTGTTCTTCGTGTTCCTGCACATGATGCGGGTGTTCTACCACGGGGCGTACAAGCCACCCAGGGAGTTCAACTGGGTGGTCGGCGTGGTGCTCCTGTTCCTGACCATCATGCTGAGCTTCACGGGCTACCTGCTGCCGTGGGACCAGATCGCGTACTGGGCGATCACCATCGGCACGAACATGGGCGGGTACGCGCCGCTGCTCAACACGCCGGTGTCGCGCATCCTCCTCGGCGGCGTCGAGGTCGGCCAGAACACCCTCTTACGTTTCTATGTGGGCCACGTCGTCTTCCTGCCGCTCATCGCAGCGATCTTCCTGACCGTCCACTTCTGGCGGATCAGGAAAGATGGCGGCGTCAGCGGGCCGCTATGAGCACCCATCGCGGCGTTGGCTCCTGCGCGCGCTCACTCACGCACGCCGAGGTGCGCTCGTTCGCGTGCTCGACGCCGCCTTGTGCTGTGCGCTCCTATCGCCCCGCTAGGCAGCTCACATGACGGACACCAAGGATCCGACGGAGACCCGGCGCGAGGTCCTGCCCGTCGACCCGACGCGGCGGACGGAGATCGACAAGCAGCGCGTCCCGATGTCGGCGCGGCCGTACCGGTTGCTCGCCCTCGTCAAACAGGACGCCGTCGTCCGGGTCCAGAAGGAACCCGACGACACGGTCATGACGTGGCCGCACCTGCTCACGATCGAGTTCCTCGCCGCCGGCATCATGACGATCTTCCTGCTGGCGATGGGGCTGTTCATCAACGCCCCGCTCGAAGAGCTGGCCAACGGCAATGTCACGCCGGCCGTCGCCAAGGCACCGTGGTACTTCCTCGGGCTGCAGGAACTCCTCGCCTACTTCCACCCGACTGTCGCGGGCGTGCTGGTGCCGACCTTCGTCCTCGTCGGCGCGGCGCTCATCCCGTACGTGGACCGCGGCGACATCACGGCCACGCGGCCCTCGCAGCGCAAGACGGCGGTCGTGCTGTTCTCGCTGTTCTGCATCCTCGGTCTCGTCCTGACCTTCGTTGGCATCTTCTTCCGTGGCCCGGGCTACACGTTCGTCATCCCGTACGTGACGGCTCCCGGCATGTACTTCTCGCTGTAAGGATCATGAGCAACTACCACGTCGAACCGATCGACCAGCCGAAGGCCCTGACGCCGCAGGCGATCAAGGCACTCCGGAAGGAGCAGGTCCAGGGGCTGTCCCGGCGCCAGATGATGCGCGTCGCCCTGGGCGCGGGCCTCGGGCTCTTCACCCTCGAGGCGCTCGCGGGCACCGTCGCGTTCGCCTGGCCGAACCTCACCAAGGGCTTCGGTGGCGTCATCGAGATCGGCAACCTCGACAAGGTCAAGTCGGACAACACGCAGCTCCCGATCAACGAGGGGTTCCCGGCGTACTACGCCGAGGCGCGCGCGTTCGTGGTCCTCAAGGACCCGTCCCAGCAGCGGTTCATCCCGGGCGAGGACACGACCGGAGACGGTTCGGCGCTGAACGTGCGTGCGCTGTACCAGCGTTGCCCGCACCTCGGCTGCAAGCCGAACCCCTGCCTCAAGAACTTCTGGATGGAGTGCCCGTGCCACGGGTCGCGCTACGACCGGCTCGGGATCAAGGCAGACGGCCCGCAGTACGGCCCGGCGCCGCGCGGCATGGACCGGTTCTCGGCCGCGGTCGATGGCGGCGGCGTGCTTCATATCGATACGGGCAAGATCACGCTCGGCCCGCTGCCCGTCGCACTCGGACAGCCGGGCATCATCCCGCCTCGCACCCCGACCGGTTGTATCTGAGCCACCCCGTGACCCGACCTGCCGATCGAGGAGACCGATGACCGACACGCCCGGCCGCGAGCCGGAGGAGGGCACGCCCGAGCAGCGTCTGCCTGCCGTGCGCCCGCCCGACGATCTCGCACCCGTCGAGCGCTTCACGTCGCCGCCGTCGATCCGCAAGCTCGAGTTCACGCCCGAGCGCGCCGCGCAGGTCGTCCGTCAGTCCGCCAACGCGCGCTGGGTCGGCTTTCTCGCGGTCATCCTCATCATCCTGTTCATCTCGCTGTACTGGTTCTACGAGCTCGGCGCGCCGGCTGGCCTCACGGTCGCCCGCCAGGCCAAGGAGATCGACGCTCAGCAGGTGACCCGAGTCGAGCGCGGGTATCAGGTCTACCAGGCGAACTGCGCGCGCTGCCATGGCGAGAACGGCGAAGGCGGCGTGGGGCCGGTGCTCAATCGTCAGGACAAACTCTTCGCCCACCTGAACGAGCAGTACATCCACAACGTCCTGACGGTCGGTGGCCGTTATGTCTGCGGCGACCCGAAATCGGTCATGCCGATCTGGTCGAACGAGGGGAATCCGCCTGGGCCGTTGAACTACCGCCAGATCGAGGAGCTGATCGCTTTCCTCACGGCGACGAACGAACAGACATACATCGTGCGCGATGACCATTTGCAGGAGCCGAAGATCGACCCGCAGACCGGCAAGGTCCTGACCTTCACTGGATGGCGTGACCCGAACTACAAGCCTGAACCCGGCGCGACGCCCTTCCCGGATTGCTGGAAGGACGAGTTCGCAAGCGGCAGTGCGAGCCCGTCGGCGGCTGCCTCCGTCCCGCCTAACGCCCAGGTCGTCGAGATGTCGGCGAGCTCGAGCACGGCATTCGATCAGGCCACCGTTACCGCACCGGCCGGAGCGGAGTTCGTGATCCATTTCAACAACAAGGAGAGCGGCGTCCCGCACAACGTCGAGGTCAAGGATGGCAGCGGCGCCGACGTGTTCAAGGGCGACATCATCACCGGGCCGGCCGAGGCGAACTACGTCGTCCCGTCGCTCAAAGCAGGTGACTACGCGTTCAACTGCTCCGTCCATCCGAACATGACCGGCACCCTGACCGCCGGATGAGCTCCGCGGGGACAGCCCGTCCCGCCCTCGGGCCCGGTCTGGTCGTGCCGAAGCGGCGCGCGTTCTTCGGCCTGCTCGACGCGGACGGCTGGGCGTGGGCCGGGCTGAAGGCGTTCGTGTGGCTGATCATCATCATCCTGTTGCTGGGGTACATCCCCGATCGGGCGTACTACTTCACGGTCAACCGGACGCTCGACCTCGGCCTGATCGTCTGGTCGCCGATCAACTTCTGCTCGAACGAGAACGAGACGTTGCCCTGTCCCGCGCCGCTCGGCGCGCTCGTGCCCTGGCATGAATCCCCGCAGGAGCTGGCTCTCCCGCAACCACGGACCGACGGGACGGCCATCCAGCTCGGGACGAAGGTCCTGTACATCGGCGGGTCCGACGGGACGACAGCCCAGTCGAGCGTCTACGTCGCCGAGGTCGTCGGGACCGGCAACTTCGACAAGTGGGCGCAGGCGCCAGAACTTCCCGAGCCGCGCAGCGACGCCGCCGTCACGTCCGTGTCGGGCGCGGTCTACGTGATCGGCGGGTTCGACGCGGACGGTGCCCCGACCACCACGGTGTATTCGATCGCCCCCGATCCCACGACCGGCGTCCTGAGCGACTGGACCGAGGTCGACGATCTCGCCCTTCCCGAGGCTCGTGCCCAGGCCGTCGCGGTGCCGACGACCGACGGCATGGTGGTCATCGGTGGCGAGGGACCCGACGGCCCGGTCACCACCACCTTCAAGAGCAAGCTTGATGCGCAGGGCAAGCTCGGGAAATGGGAAGAAGAAGCGCCATTGGCGCGGCCGCAGGCCGACGCTCTCGGCGCGACCGTCGGCGAATTCATCCTGCTCTACGGCGGTCACGACGATGCCGGTCCCGTCGGCGCCGTCCAGCGAGGCAGCATCGGGCTCGAGGCGGCGGAGGGCTTCCCGGAGAATCCCGACCAGGGCAAGGTCACCAAGTGGGATATCGACAACGCCTGGAACCTGCCGGGGGCGCGCGATGATCCGGCGGGCTACACGGCGAACGGCACGCTCTATCTCATGGGCGGGTCCGACAACGACGGCCCGCGGACCGAGGTGTACTGGGCCATCCCCAACAACGACGGGACGGTCCCGGAGTGGAAACACCTCCCGCAGAGCGACCTGCCGTATGGGCTCACCGGGGCGAGCGCCTTCGTGAACGGCCCGAACGCCGTGCTGGTCGGCGGTGAGACGACCGACGGCGTGATCCAGACGAGCCTCCGGGCCAACAACGCCCCGCAGGCACCCTTCTTCCGGTTGGGCCCCTTCGGGATGACCGTTCCGGGCCTCAAGATCGACGGTGAGATCGGCCAGCAGCTCGGCTACCTGAACGCCGCCGGCGCCGGCACGGTCGACTTCGTCGTCCTGCTGATCATCGGCTGGGCGTTCGCCCACAAGGCTCAGGCTCGCTCGATGGTCTCGCGGGTCGTGCGTCGCCGAGGCGCGCGGGGCTCGACCTAGCGGGGGAGATCGCCTTCGCCGGGCTCAGGCGTGCCGCGCTTGACCGGCAGCCCGCCGCGCTCCCAGGCCTCCATGCCGCCCGAAACGTTAACGACATCCGTGCGGCCGGACCGGGTCAGGAAGCCTGTGACGGCCGACGACCTGCTGCCGGTGTGGCACATGATCATGAGCGGCCGATCCGCGGGCAGTTCACCAGCGCGTGCGGCGAACGTCGACATCGGCATCAGCACCGCGCCTGGTGCTCGAACCTCATCGAATTCGTTTTGCTCCCGCACGTCGACCAGGAGCGGAGCATCGGCGTCCTCCCGAATGCGGCGCTCGGCCTCCGCCGGGTCGATCGACGGGATACCGGGTCCCATGCTCATCGTCTCCTCCATCCGATCTCGATCGGTGCCGTCAGGTCGGCCGCGCCGGCGAGCCGCGCGTCGATCGCGGTGATGACGGCGTCGACATCGAGGTCGACGCCCGTGATCGAGGCCCCGACGCCCGACCGCAGCCTGTCGCGAGCGCCCTCCAGGTTCCGCCGGATGCCGGCGGGATTGCCTCGGACGGCGTGTACGTCGGCGGCCGCCACTTTGATAAGCCCCTGGATCAGGTTGCGTTCGGCCAGATCGGGTGTGCCCATCCAGGCCGGCTCCATCAGCTCGTGTGCCTCGAAGAAGTCACCCGCGCAATATGCTTCGAGCCCCGCGACGACGGCGGCGATGCGCGCTTCCTCGGGGAGCGGCCGGTAGACCTTCGCCCGACCATCCTCACCGACGACGACCTGGCGGGTCGTCATGACAGGTCGGCCAGCGGCCGGCGCGACCCGAAACCCGTGTCGAGCTCGTGCCAGAAATCGACCCGCTCCTCGCCCAGCTCCCAGCACAGCCAGACCTGCCGGCCACTGGCAAGGGCCGGGAAGTCGATGAGGCCACGTTCGATGTCGCGCAACGTGATGCCCGAGCGCGTCGATGCGGGCGACCGCGGCCGCCATCTGGTCGACGATGCCCTGCATCCGCAGACGGATCAGCTGCGCCTCGTCGGCATCGAGGTCCGGACCACCGCCGACCGCCGAGGCGTGCGCCGCCAACGCCCGGTCACGCAACCGGATCAACTCGGCCCGCTGGTCGGCGAGTGTCGCGAGCAGCGGCCCGACCTCCTCGAGGGCGGCATTCGCGCTGTCGATGTCGAAGAACGTGGTCATCGGACCGATTCTAGCCCGGGCTGTTCAAGTGCCCTCTCGACGTCCCGGAACGGCATCGCCGTCGCGTACCATCGACCGCAAGGAGGAGCGTCCTTGGACCTGGGTCTGGACGGTGCGCGCGCGCTTGTGGGCGGTGGGTCGAGCGGGCTGGGGCTGGCCGTCGGGACCGTGCTGGCCGGCGAGGGCGCCCGCGTCGCGCTGGCCGCCCGACCCTCGGATCGACTCGAGATGGCCGCCGGATCGGTCGACGGCTCGGTCGCGATCGGCGTGGACCTCGAGAGCGTGGACGGCCCGGCGTCGGCCGTCCAGCGGACCGTCGAAGCGCTTGGCGGTCTCGATGCCGTGCTGGTCAACTCAGGGGGGCCGCCGCCCGGCGGGTTCGACAAGCTCGACGAGGCGACGTGGGATCGCGCCATCGAGGGCACGCTGCTTGGCGCGGTGCGCCTGATCCGCGCCGCACTGCCACACCTCCGCCACAGCGACCGACCGGCCATCCTGCTGATCCTATCCTCGTCGGCGCGCGAGCCGATCCCCGGGCTGACGGCATCGAACACGATCCGGCCGGGCCTGGCCGGTCTGATCAAGTCGCTCGGCGCCGAGATCGCCCCGATCCGGATCAATGGCCTGGCGCCCGGCCGATTCACGACGCCGCGCAATACCGAGGTCGAGCAGGCCACAGCGGCGCGCACCGGCCAGACCACCGAGGAGATCCGCGCTGGGACGGTCAGCCGCATCCCGCTCGGGCGGCTCGGGGATCCGATCGAGCTCGGGCGGGTCGGGGCGTTCCTGCTGTCACCGGCCGCCTCGTTCGTGACCGGCGCGATCGTGCCGGTCGATGGCGGCATGGTCAAGAGCCTGCCCTGATGCGCCGACTCTTCCTGTGGGCCGCGCGGAATCGATGGCTGAAGGAGCACCTGCCGCATTTCCCGTTCATGCAGCGCGCCGTCCGCCGGTTCATGCCCGGCGAGACGCTCGGATCCGCCCTCGATGCGGCGGCGCCGCTCGAGGCAGCCGGGATCGGCACCATGTACACGCGCCTCGGGGAGAACCTCACCAACCTCGGGGAGGCGGACGAGGTCGCCCAGCACTACATCGACGTCTTCGATTCGATCGCCCAGCGCGGTTACCGCGGCGAGGTTTCGGTCAAGCCGACGCAGCTTGGCCTCGATCTCGACCCGGAGCGGACCCTCGCCCACCTCCGGCGCCTGGCGCAGAAGGCCGCGGCAACCGGTTCATACCTCTGGATCGACATGGAGGGCAGCGACTACGTCGAGGCGACCGTGGCCCTGTACGAGCGACTCCGGGCCGACCACCCGCGGACCGGCCTCTGCCTCCAGGCGTATCTGAAGCGGACGCCGTCGGACGTCGAGCGACTCCGGCCGCTCGACCCGTCGATCCGGCTGGTCAAAGGCGCCTACGACGAGCCCGCGGCGATCGCGTATCGCGACAAGCGCCAGGTCGATGCGAGCTACCTGTCGATCGCCGTCGACTTCCTCAAGACCGGCCGCGGCCGGCCGATCCGACTGGGGCTCGGCACGCACGACGTCGCCCTTGTCGAACAGATCGCCGAGCAGGTGGCGCCCGCCGGTGTCCCGAAGGATGGGTTCGAAGTCGAGATGCTGTACGGGATCCGCTCTCGGGAGCAATATCGACTCGCCAAGGCCGGCTACCGGGTCCAGACGCTGATCGCGTATGGGGAGTACTGGTACCCGTGGTACATGCGCCGGCTGGCCGAGCGGCCCGCGAACGTGGGTTTCGCGATCCGCTCGCTGCTGCCATGACACCGTTGCCGTAAGACCGTTGCCGTAACCGGGAGGTCCGTCCGATGACCGTCTCGTCCGTCCGCCGGGTCGCGACCCGGATGCACACCATCGGCACCGAGGGTGCCTTCGCCGTCAGCGCCCGCGCCCGAGCGCTCGAGGCCCAGGGCCGGCCGATGATCCATCTCCAGATCGGCGAGCCCGATTTCGACACGCCGGCCCACGTCCGCGAGGCGGCCAAGAAGGCGCTCGACGAAGGCGCCACGCATTACGCGCCTTTCCCGGGTATCCCCGAGCTGCGGAAAGCGATCGCCGAGGACGTCACCAAGCGAAAGGGATTCCCGGCCGACCCGTCGCAAGTCTTCGTCACGGTCGGCGGCAAGGGCGTGATGCTGTACGCCATCCTCGGCCTCATCGATGCGGGCGACGAGGTCATCGTCCCCGATCCCGGTTATCCGATCTATGAGTCGCTGACGCGGTTCGTCGGAGCGACGCCGATCCCGATCCCGATCCGGATGGAGAACGACTTCCGGCTCGACGTAGAGGAGCTTGCGAGGCTGATCACGCCGCGGACCCGGCTGCTCATCATCAACTCGCCGGCCAACCCGACCGGCGGCGTGCTCACCCGCTCCGACCTCGAGCGCATCGCCGAGCTCGCCCAGGAGCACGACCTGTGGGTCATGACCGACGAGATCTACGGCCGGATCCTGTACGACGGCGCTGAGCACATCTCGATCGCGTCGCTGCCCGGGATGGCCGATCGGACGATCGTGCTGGACGGCTTCTCGAAGACGTTCGCGATGACCGGCTGGCGGCTTGGCTACGCGGTCGTGCCCGAGTCGCTGAAGGACGTCTACGGCGAGCTGGTGATCAACACGATCTCGTGCGCGCCGACGTTCGCCCAGGTGGGCGCCGTTCAGGCGCTCGTCGGGCCGCAGGACGACGTCGATGCGATGGTCGTCGAGTTCAAGGCACGCCGCGACCTCGTCGTCGACGGGCTCAACCGGATCCCAGGCATCAAGGCCAAGACCCCGCTCGGGGCCTTCTATGCGTTCCCGGACGTCAGCGGTACCGGGCTGAGTGGCGCACAGCTCGCCGAAGGACTCCTCACCGAGGCCGACGTATGCGTGCTGGCCGGGATGGCGTTCGGTGGCGTCGGCGTCGACCACATCCGGATCTCGTACGCGAACTCGCGCGAGAACCTGACCGAGGCCCTGGAGCGGATCGATCGGTACGTCGCGGCCAACGGCCGTGCCTGAGCGCCTCCGTGGCTGAGCGGCCTCATGTCTTCGTTGCGCGGCGGATCCCTGAGGAAGGGCTCGACCTCGTCCGCGGCGCGTGCGACATGGACCTCTGGGACGGCGCGCTCCCGCCGCCACGGGACGAGCTACTGCGACGGGTCGCTGGGGTCGACGGCGCGCTGACGCTGCTGACCGACAAGGTCGACGACGAGTTCCTCGACGCCGCTGGCTCGCAGTTGCGGGTCGTGAGCAACTACGCGGTCGGGTTCGACAATATCGATGTCGCCGCGTGCGCGCGACGAGGCGTGAAGGTCGGGAATACGCCGGGCGTCCTGACCGAGACCACCGCCGACCTCGCATTCGCCCTGCTGATGGCGGCGGCGCGGCGGATACCCGAAGGCTCGCGGTTCGTCCGCGACGGGAACTGGAAGACATGGGACCCGTTGCTGTTGCTCGGGCCGGACGTCCACGGCTCGACGATCGGCATCGTCGGGTTCGGCCGGATCGGGCAGGCCGTCGCGCGACGGGCGCAGGGCTTCGGCATGGAGATCCTGTACCACGACCTCGAGCCGTTGCCGGCGTCGGTCACGGAGCCGTTCGGCGCTACGTATCTGCCGCTCGAGGAGCTGCTGCCACGGAGCGATTTCGTGACGCTCCACGTCAATCTCTCCCCGGTGACGCGGCACCTGATCAACGCCGAGACGCTGGGTCAGATGAAGCCGACAGCGGTGCTCGTGAACACCTCCCGCGGGCCGGTCGTGGACCAGGGCGCTCTCGCGGACGCGTTGCGCGACGGGGTCATCTGGGCGGCGGCGCTCGACGTCACCGACCCCGAACCCATCCCGATGGATGATCGGCTGGTCGAGATGGACAACTGCCTGGTCGTGCCGCACATCGCGTCGGCCTCACGGGCGACGCGCGGCAAGATGGCCGAGATGGCCGCGGCTAACCTGCTCGCCGGGGTGGCCGGCGACCCGCTACCGACCGAGGTCCCGCCGCCTGCCTGACCGATGCGTCCACATCCTCGTGATGGGAGTCGCCGGAAGCGGCAAGACGACGGTCGCCGCGGCGCTCGCCGGCGAGCTTGGCCTCGAGTTGATCGAGGGCGACGACTACCACCCACCGGCGAACGTCGAGAAGATGCGCGCGGGGATCTCGCTCACGGACGACGACCGTCGACCGTGGCTCGAAACGCTGGCGCGGCTGATCGCGGGGCATCACGAGCGCGGCGAGAGCACCGTCCTCGCGTGCTCAGCACTCAGGCGCGCCTATCGTGACGTGATCCGCGCCGCGGCACCGCCCCCCGACACTTTCGTCATCGCGCTCGATGTCGACCCCGACACGCTCCGCGAGCGGATGAAGGCCCGCACAGGGCACTTCATGCCGATCGGCTTGCTCGAATCCCAGCTGGCCACGCTCGAGCATCTGGGGGCCGACGAGCCCGGAATGACCGTCGACGCGAATCGCCCGACCGAAGTGGTCATCGCGGACGCCGTCAGAGGCGTTCGAGCGCAATTCCGTACGGCCGACCCGGATCTTGGGACGTGATACGGTCCATCGCGGGCCGGTAGCTCAGTGGCAGAGCAGGGGACTTTTAATCCTTTGGTCGTGGGTTCGAATCCCACCCGGCTCGCCATGTCGGCGGTGACCTTCGGCCCTTGACGCAGCGGTGGTGCGTCGACGCATCATGGGGCCCGACGCGTTGACGAGGGACGCCCACCATGCGGATCCGGCCTGGCCTGCTCTTCTGGGGGATCTTCTTTCTCCTGCTCGGGGGGATCCCCTTGCTCGTCCGAGCCGGGGTCATCGATCCGAACCTCCTCGCAGAAGCGTGGCGGCTCTGGCCGCTCCTGCTCGTGGTCCTCGGCCTCGCGCTGATCATCGGCCGGACGTCGGCCGGCCTCCTCGGCACCGCGCTTGCTGCGGTCGTCCTGGGCATCGCCGCCGGCGGCGCGCTGGCCTCGACCACGAACGGGATCGGCAACGTCGGTGGCTGCGGGGTCTTCGCGTCGGGGCCGGATGAGCACTTCGAGGACGAGGGCACGTTCGCCGCGCCGGTGACGGCGGCCTTCGACCTCGGCTGTGGTTCGCTCGATGTCGCCACGCGATCCGGCAGCGAATGGCGCGTCCAGGCCGACTACCAGGGCGAGCCGCCAACGCTGGACATCGCCGATGAGGGCCTGGATCTGAAGTCGCCCAGCGGGTTCGGCGTCAGGCGTCAGGACTGGGAGGTCACGCTGCCGGCCGACCAGACACGCGAGATCTCGATCGACTCCAACGCGAGCTCGGTGACCGCACGTCTCGCCGGCGCCGACCTTACCTCCTTCGCGATCGACATGAACGCCGGCGACGCCCGTATCGACGCCAGCGGCGGCAAGCTCGGTGCGGTCGACGTCTCCGTGAATGCCGGCCGCATCCGCCTCCGCGTCGACAGCGACACGACCGGCTCCCTGTCCGCGAATGCGGGCTCGTTGGCGTTGTGCACGCCGCCTGGCGCCACCCTCCGGCTCCGCGTCCCGGAGCAGCTCACGTTCGCCCATAACCTCGACGACCAGGGCCTCGCCAAAAGTGGTGACGTGTGGACCCGCGAGGGCGCCGTCGGCGCACCGGTCATCGACATGGCGATCCAGGGCAATGCGGCGAACTTCACGCTCGATCCCGCGGGAGGCTGCTGATGGGCACGCGTCTGTACCGCTCGCGCCGTGACCGGATGCTAGCCGGTGTGGCGGGCGGCCTGGCCGAGATGTGGGGAGCCGATCCGACGCTCGTCCGCCTGATCTGGGCGCTCCTCGTCATCTTCACCGGCGGGATCGCGCTGGTCGTGTATATCGTGATGGCAGTCGTCATCCCCGAGGAAGAGGAGGTGTACCCGGGCGGCGTACCCACCCGGAAGCTGAACGCGGGTGTGACGACGGCCGGCGCGAGCCGAGGTAGCGGCATCACCCCCGCCGTCCTCGTAGGCGGCTTCCTTGTCGTCCTCGGTGGGTTCTTCCTGATTCGCGAATTCCTACCCCAGATCGATTTCGACTGGTTCTGGCCGCTGATCCTTGTGGTCATCGGCGTGGTTCTGATCGTCGCAGCGATGGGTAGACGGCCGAACCCTGAGGCCGCTGCGCCGCCACCTCCGCCACCGAGGACGCCTCCACCGACCACGGCGGCCGAAGACGCGCCTGCGCCGACGCAGCCCGTCGACGACACGTCAGCGCCGACTTCGGAACGGTCCCCGAGGACGGACGAACCACCGCCCGCGCCGTGAGCGGACCCAACAGGGGCGCCTTGGTCGGCGGCACCTGGCTCATCGGTGTCGGCGTCGTTTTCCTCATCCGGCAGGCGCTGGACCTGCCGTGGGATCAAGCGTGGCCACTGTTCGTGATCCTCGTCGGAGTCGCTTCACTGGTGACGTCCGTCATCGACCGCCGGCCAGGGCGATGGAGCGTCTGGTCGTTGACCTGGCCGGTCGTCTGGATCGGCGTCGGGATCGTGCTCTTGCTGAGCACGACGGGGCAGCTCGCGACGGGACCGGGCGAACTGATCGCGGAGTACTGGCCCTGGCTGCTGGTCGGTCTCGGCGTGTGGTTCCTGATCGGCGCCTTCATCCCGACCGGCCGTCCGCCGGACGAGGCGCTGGAGATCCCCCTTCGCGACGTCAGCGGGGCGACGGTCCGTGTCCGCTTCGGGGCAGGCACGCTGGAAAGCGTCGCGGCCGCGCCCGGTCACCTCGTCGATGGCCGCTTCGTCGGGGGCGTCCTCCATCGCGAGATCGGGCCCGGCATCGTGGAGCTCGAGCAGGACACGTCGTACGGCATGCCGTTCCTTCACCGTGAGTCGTGCATGGACCCTCGGGCTGACCGCGCGAGATCCCGCTCGACCTGAAGGTCGACGCCGGCGCGAGTCGGACCCGGCTGGACCTGCGGGAGACGAGGGTCCGGCGACTCGAGCTCAAGACCGGCGCCAGCGAGACCACCGTGATGCTGCCGCGCGCCGCCGGCCTCACGGACGTCAAGTCCGAGGCGGGCGCCGCGAGCGTCACGTTCATCGTGCCTGCCGGCGTCGCGGCTCGCGTCCACGGGACGGTCGCCCTGGGCCGGATCACTGTCGACGAGAACCGGTTCCCGCGCTTCGGCAACGACTACCAGTCGAGCGACTACGGCTCGGCGACGAACCGGGTCGACCTCGAGATCAACGGGGGCGTGGGTTCCATCCGCGTCCGGAGCGAGGCCTGATCACGCCGCGCCGGCGCGCCGGGCCGGCGGGCGTCTAGAGCAACGGGGACAGGGCCGACATCAGCGCGTTGACCGCGCGCTCTCGCCAGCCAGCCGGCATCCGGGCGGCGGTCGCGACGGTGACGTCGTGGTCGAAGAGGTCCCGGGCGAACAGGTCCGCAACGGCGGGCTCCTCGATGCGGAGCTGCATCTCCCAGTTCTGGCGGAGGCTGAGTGCATCGAGGTTGGCCGTGCCGACGAGGACTGTGTCGTCGCTCAGGACGACCTTGGCGTGGGCCATCTCGGGGTGCTCACGGACATCGGCGCCGGCATCGACGAGCGCTCGGAACCAGTGGCGGACCGCCCCGCTCGCCGGCAGCGAGTGCGGGTTCGCGGGCACGATGACGCGGACATTGACGCCTCGTCCGGCAGCGTCGATCAGCCCACGCAGGATCCCGTGGTCGGCGAGATAGGGACTGATCACGTAGAGGCGTTTGCTCGCGTCCTCGACGGCTGAGAGGAAGGCGGCCCGGATCGGTAGGTGACCCTCCCCCGGGTTGTTGTGGAGGATCTGGATCGTGGTTCCGTCCCCGTCGAGGATCGCCGGGAAGAAGCGAGCGAGCGCGTCGGACTCGCCGGAGAGCGGCCCGCCCTGGAAAAGCCACGAGAGCAGGAAGACGGCTTGGAGCTGGGCGACGATCGGCCCCTCCAGGCGGACCATGAGGTCGTGGGTGCCGGTCGCGTAGTGATCCTCGATGCCGGGACCGCCAACGAACCCGATGCGGCCGTCCACGACCACGAGCTTGCGGTGGTCGAAGTGCCCCAGATCGTCGAGCCGCCAATCGATATAGCGCTTGTCGAGCGTCCCATCGAGGTCGAGAAAGGCGCCCTGGTTGGCCACGACCTGCACGCCGCCGGCGACCAGGGAGTCGTAGAACGCCTTCGAGCCGAGGCCGGGCTGGCTGAACGCCGCCTCGGTGATGACCCTCACCGCAACGCCGGCAGTGACCTTCGCGACGAGGGCGTCCCGGAACCGATCGCCGATCTCGCCGGCCTTGAACCCGAAGATAAGGATGTGGATGTCGGTCGTGGCGGAGTCGATGTCCTCCAGCAGGCGCGGGAAGAACTGCGCGCCATCGATGAGCAGCTCCATCCGGGTCGCCGTCGAGGGCACGAAGTCCAGCGACAGGTCGCGCCGCTCTGCCCGTCGACCGAGCGTCGTCTCGACCATGTCGCGGGCTCCCTCGGGAGAGACGAGCCTCGGCGCTTTCCGTCGGGTGCGGCTCGTGGCTCGTCGCAGCAGGACGCCGATCCCAGCTACGACCGATCCGACGATGAGCAGACGACGCATGCGTCGCAAGCGTACGTTGCCGATCGGTCTCGGGGACAGCTCCCCGACTCGCTACCCTAGGCGATGAGGGGACGCGACTTCGGCGGTGGTGGACATGGGATCCGACGCGCGATCGAACATCGATACCGAGGGCATCGAGGGGCAGCCGGCGACGGACGAGGGGATGGTCTCGGCTCCGTCACTGCCGAGCCGGCGGTCCGCGCTGCTGCGGTCCGGGGCCATCCTGCTGTTCCTGTTCGTCGTGTTCGGGCTCATCCTGCCCCAGTACGTCGACTACGCGGCCGTCTGGGAAGCGCTGGTCGCGCTGACGCCTCCGCAGATCCTCCTGATGACCGCGATCGGCGCGCTCTGCTGGTTCGTGGCGGGCCAGTTGTTCACGGTGCTCATCCCGGGTGTCTCGCCGCTCCGCGGCAACGCGGCGTACTTGATCTCGGCAGGGATCGGGTCGAGCATCCCGTTCGGGCCATGGAACCTGGGCGTGATCTGGGTCGTGTTCCGAGGCTGGGGCGTGCCGTTCCAAGCGGCTACGTCCGGTGTCACCTTGTACGGGATCATCAACACGCTGGGGCGCTTCGCGCTGCCCCTGATCGCGATCGTCGTCGTGCTCGTTTCGGGCGGCGCCGGGAGTTACTCGAACGCCGCGCTCATCCTGTCGATCGTCAGCATCGCCATCTTCTTCGTGTCGGTCGGCGTGATGCTCGTGGTCGTGAACTCCGACCAGGCAGCGGACTGGCTCGGGAGGATCCTCGGGCGGCTCGTGGCCTGGATCCTCGCCCGCCTCGGGCGGAGCGAACACCCCGACGTGCTCGGGTCGATCCACCGATTCCAACGGGATCTCGGCGAGGTCGTCCACCGACGTGGACTCGCCGGTCTCCTGATGTCGCTCGCCTCTCAGGGGCCATGGATCGTGGCGTTCATCACCGCGCTGCGTCTGACCGGCGTGCCTGACGATGTGCTCACGCCCGGCGACATCGTCGCGGTCTACGCCCTTGTCGGTCTCATCACGATCATCCCGATCGCGCCCGGAGGTGCAGGCCTGCCGGAGATCCTGTACATCGCCGGGATGACGGCCATCGCGGGGGACCAGTGGACGTCACAGATCACGGCCGGCGTGTTCCTGTTCCGCCTCTACGCGTGGTTCCTGCCGATCCCGCTCGCGTGGATCCTGCTCAAGGTCGCGCGTCGTGGGCAGCCGCTCCTGCCGACGACCCAGGAGTTGCGGGCGATCGCGGGATCGACGACGTGACGGCCCACGACATCTCGGTGCCACACTCCTGATCCATGGACGTCTCGATCGACCAGGCGACGGGCATGGCGGTCGAGGCCCAGGCGCGACCGGCCGCGTCGACGACCAGCCTGCGCATGGACTGGATCCTCGCCGCCCTCTCGGTCTGGCTGGTCGGCGGCTTCTACGTCGACCTCTGGGCACATGCCCACGGACGGGTCGACGACACGTTCTTCACGCCATGGCATGCGCTTCTCTACGCGGGCGCGGCGTCGTTCGCCATCGTGCTCGGGGCCGCCGCGATCCTGGGTCGACCGCGGAGCGTGCCTCTCCGCGAAACCCTGGCTCCCCCGTACCGAGTCGCGTTCCTCGGCTCCGTGCTGTTCGCCGTCGCCGGCGTGATCGACCTCGCGTGGCACACCGTGTTCGGCTTCGAGGTCGATGTCGAATCGCTGCTCAGCCCGTCGCATCTGCTGCTTGCGACCTCCGGGATGCTGATGGTCGGCGGGCCGATCCGCGCCGCCGGCGCACGGCTCCTCGACGGCGCACCCAGGACCTGGCGGACCGCGGGGCCGGTCGCGATCCCGCTCGCGATGGCGGTCGCGATCCTCGTGGCGTTCACGCAATACGTGAACCCGGTCGTCGACCCCTGGGCCGAAGCGCTCCCCGACGATCAGCCACGGATCGCCCCGCAGCTCTACGCGATGGCCGCCGATGGCTCCGGGCAGCGGCGCCTGACGGTCCTGCCTGGCCAGGCACTCGCCCCTCGTTACTCCCCGGACGGGACACGGATCGTCTACTCGTATCAGCCCAACGCCGACAAGGACGATCCAGAGCCTGTCACCCAGCTCCACGTCATGAACGCGGACGGCACGCGACGACCACCTCCTGCCGACCGAGAACGCCGCCTTCCAGGCCGCCTGGTCGCCGGAGGGTGATCGGCTGGCCTTCACCCAGAACGTGGACGGGCAGGACGACCTGTTCGTCATGGCGACCGACGGCAGCGGCCTCGAACGACTCACGAACGATGCGGCCTCCGACTGGGCCGTGGCGTGGACGCCCGACGGGAGCGCATTGCTCTTCAACTCGGACCGTGACGGCACGTTCCATGTCCACCGTTTCGACCTCGGAACGAAGGCGATCACGTCGGTCACGACGGGCCCATCCAACGACTACGAGCCGGCGATCTCACCAGACGGCACGCGGGTCGCCTTCACGTCCGATCGCCGCGGCGACGGGCACTTCGACGTCTGGCTGACCGGGATCGAGGGTGGAGAACCGACGCGGTTCACCGCAGGGTCCGACGACGACGTCGGCGACAGCTATATGGCTGCCTGGTCCCCCGACGGGTCGAAGATCGCCTTCGCGTCGAACCGGACCGATGATTTCGAGGTGTACGTGATGCCCGCTGCGGGCGGAGAGGCGGTGAACCTCAGCCAGAGTCCCGGCTCGAGCGACGGATGGGCTCGGCCGGACTGGTCGCCCGACGGCTCCAGCATCGTCTACCCGTCGGAAAGCAACGTGCCGTTCTGGCGGGTCGACTACATCCGGCAGGGTTTCGGTGCTGCTGGGATCCTGGTGGGCGCAACGATCCTCGCCGGGGCCGTCGTGTGGCTCCGCCGCCGCTACGGGTCGATGCCCTTCGGGTCGTACGCGATCGTCATCGGGGCCCCGATCGCGATGGCGACGGTCCTCGACGACCAGTACCGGCTGCTGCCGGCGATCGTGGTCGCCACGCTCGCCGCGGAGCTCGTCGTGCGACGCTGGCCGGCCGGTCGAAGCCGAGTCGGGGACGGCATCGTCGCCTTCCTCATCCCCGGGATCGTGTTCGCGCTGTACTTCGCGACGTTGATGATGACCGGCGGCATCGGTTGGACGATCCACCTGTGGCTCGGCGCGATCTTCACGGCAGGCATCATCGGGCTGTTCCTCGACGAGCTCTCGAGGGCCGCGCGCACACGGTCACCGACAGCCGCCTAGGCGGGCCGTCCACGGCGACCAGCTAGGTGCGCTCGAGGGCGACGCGGACGCCGAGTCCGATGAGGACCGTGCCGCTCACCAAGCGGATGAACCGACGAGGCCTGGTACCGAGGGCGCGCCCCAGCGCGCCGAGCATGGCCGAGTAGGCGAACAGCCACGCCAGCCCGATCAGGTCGAAGATCACCGCCAGCTGGAGCGCCTGCGCCGCGGGCGGCTGGCCCGGGACGATGAACTGCGGCAACAGCGTAAGGAAGAACACGCCGAGCTTGGGGTTGAGGAGCGCGGACAGTAGCCCCTGCAGGTAGGCCTGACCGCCGGGAAGCGTCGAGCGAGCTTCGTGGTCCTCGCCCGGCACCTCGAAGGCGTCATGTGACCGCAGCGTAGTGATGCCCAGGTAGATCAGGTACGTTGCCCCGATGAGCTTCAGCGCGGTGAAGGCGACCGATGACGTCGCCAGGATCGTCGCGATGCCGAGCACGGCCGCGACCCCCCAGCCGAGGATGCCGGTACAGATGCCAAGCGACGTCGCGAAGCCGGCCGACCGCCCGTGACGGAACACGTTCCGGGCGACCAGGGCCATGTCCGGGCCCGGGATGACCACCACGGCGATCGCGACACCGATGAACGAGACCAGCGCGTTCGTCACTGGCTCGCAACTTTACGCGGATGCGCCTCGGCGGCTCGTGTCCGAACCGCGACGTTCTCGGTCCTCCAGCGGGGCCGACCCGATGGGCGGTGAGTCCTAGCGTTCGATCCACACCCGCCGGGATCGGGTGTCGGGACATTGCCGGGAGGGATGGATGAACACTGGCGATACCGCGTGGCTCCTCATGTCGACCGCCCTGGTCATGATCATGCTGCCGGGGCTCGCGCTCTTCTATGGCGGCCTCGTGCGCCGCAAGAACGTGCTCTCGACGATCATGCACAGCTTCTTCGGGCTCGCCCTCGTCAGCGTCGTGTGGGTGATCGTCGGGATTCTCGCTCGCGTTCGGGCCGGACGTCGGCGGGTTCGGCTTGATCGGTAGCCTCGACCACGTCCTGTTCAACGGCGTCGGCCTCGAACCGTCAGCGACGTACGCCACGACCGTGCCGTTCGTGCTGTTCGCCGCGTTCCAGCTGATGTTCGCGGCGATCACGCCGGCCCTCATCACGGGCGCCTTCGCCGAGCGCAAGCGCTTCGGCGCGTTCGTGCTGTTCACGATCCTCTGGTCGATCCTCGTCTACTCACCGCTGGCCCACTGGGTGTGGTCGGTCGACGGCTGGCTGTACAAGCTCGGCGCACTCGACTTCGCCGGCGGAACCGTGGTCCACATCAGCTCCGGGGTCTCCGCGCTCGTCGTGGCGCTGCTCATCGGCCGACGCGCCGTCAACGGGGAGCCGATGGAGCCCCACGACGTCCCGATGACCGTGCTTGGTGCCGGCCTCCTCTGGTTCGGCTGGTTCGGGTTCAACGCCGGCTCCGCGGTCGCCGCCAACGGCCTCGCGGCGAGTGCATTCATCGTGACCAACACCGCTGCCGCGGCCGCGACCATCACGTGGGTCTTCGCGAGCTATCTCCACAAGGGCAAGGTCAGCGTGGTCGGCGCTGCCTGTGGCGCGGTCGCCGGTCTGGTGGCGATCACGCCGGCGTCCGGCTTCGTCGGCGTCGGCGGCGCGCTGATCATCGGCCTGGTCGTCGGCGGCCTGTGCTACAGCGCCACGCTGCTCCGCTCGCGCCTCAAGATCGACGACGCGCTCGACGTGTTCGCGGTCCACGGTGTCGGCGGGATGTTCGGGGCGGTCGCGACGGGCATCTTCGCCACGGCCGCGATCCAGGAGGCGTACACCGGCCTGCTCGAGGGCAACGTCCAGCAGCTCGTCAACCAGCTCATCGCCGTCGGGGCGACGATCGTCTACGCCGTGGTCTCGACGTTCGTGATCGTGAAGGTCGTCGATCTCATCCTCGGCATCCGGGTGTCCCCGCGCGACGAGGAGATCGGCATCGACCTCGCCACCCACGGCGAGGTGGCCTACCAGACCTAGCCGACGGGGCAACGGCGGTCGGGAGCGGCTCCTCCCGGGCCCGATCGCCGGCGCTCCCCCCGCGATCCCAACACCCATGCGGCCTTCGTCCGAACCGGGCGGCGGCCGCTCCACCATCGCAACGCCGCCGCTCTTGGAGACGCCACATCGATGGACGCGACCGGTCGACGCGACACCCGGGCGCCGCTCTACGACCCGCGGTTCGAGCACGATGCGTGCGGGGTCGGGTTCGTCGCGGATGCGGGTGGTCGATCGGGTGCGCGGGTCCTGCCCCTGGCGCTGGCGGGTCTGGCCGCGCTGGCACACCGAGGCGCCTTCGCGGCCGACGGCGAATCGAGCGACGGGGCGGGTGTCGCCCTCCCGCTGTCGCTCTCATTGATGCGGATCATCTGTGGGGCTCGTGCCGAGGAGCGTCCGGGCGTCGTCATGGCGTTCCTGCCTCGGGGGCGCCGAGACGAACGTGAGGCGCGTCACCTGGTCGAGCGCGTGTTTGCCGACGCCGGCCTGCCGATCGTGGCCTGGCGGAAGGTCCCGTTCGATGCGGCGGCGCTCGGGTCGGCCGCGGCGACCTCCCGGCCGGTGGTCGCCCAGGCGATCGTCGCTCGGCCGGATGCATCGAGCGATCGGTCGTTCGAGAGGCGCCTCGTCATCGCCCGACGGCGCGTCGAGTCGGCGGCGCGGGCCGCCGGTGGCGCGATCGCCGGACTGTCGATCCCCTCGGTGTCCGCGCTGACCGTCGTCTACAAGGGCCTCGTCGCCGGGCCGCGCCTCGCCGACCTGTACCCGGATCTCCGCGCGGACGTCGATGTGCCGTATACCGTGTTCCACCAGCGGTACGCCACGAACACGACGCCCGTGTGGCGTCTCGCCCAGCCGTTCCGCTCGATCGCGCACAACGGCGAGATCAACACGGTCCGCGGCAACCGGGAGCAGGTCCGGGGTCGGGCGGGGGACCGCGGCGCTCGGCAGATCGCTGCCGACCTGCTCGACGCCGGCCCGCTGCTCTCGCCCGATGGCTCCGATTCGCTCTCGCTCGACGAGGGCCTGGAGCTGCTCACGACGACTGGCTGGGATCTCGCTCCGGCGTTGCTCGCGGCGATCCCCGAGGCGGTCGGACTGCGGCGAGCTCCGCATCCGCACGTCGCCACGCTCCGGCGGCGGACGGCCGGGATGCTGGCGCCCTGGGATGGCCCGGCCGCGATCGTGTTCGCAGATGGTCGACGGGTCGGCGCGCTCGTCGACCGGAACGGGCTGCGGCCTGCTGCTTTCGCCGTCACGACCGACCGCCTCGTAGCGGTCGCGTCCGAAGCGGGCGCCGTGCCGTTCGAACCGGCCGACACGGTCCGGCGAGGGCGGCTCGGGCCGGGCGAGATGCTGCTCGTCGAGCCGCGTCGCCGGGCGATCCTCGAGGATACCGACGCCAAGGTGCACGTCCTGCGCCATCTGCCGATCCACGACGCCCCGCGGCCGCTGCACGAGGACAGCGCCGAAGCGGCGGCCGCGGTCGTGGAGGGCCGAGGCCCGCTCGACCATCGGCTGCGCTATATCGCCGGTCTCGAGGCCGAGAAGGCCCGTCTCGATATCAAGACGATGGCCATCGACGTGCACGAGCCGCTGTGGAGCATGGGCGACGACACCCCGACCGCGGGACGTGCCCGTCTCGATCGCCCGGCGGTCGACCACCTCCGACAGGCCTTCGCCCAGGTCACCAACCCCGCCATCGACCCGGAGCGGGAGCGCGTGGTCATGGACCTGCGGGTGGAGCTCGGTCGCCGACCGGCGTTGCTGGGTGGCCCGCCACGAGGACCGCGGACGCTGCGGCTCGAGCGCCCGGTCGTCGCGGACCTCGACGGCCTCCTCGAGGTCGTGCTGGCGGGCGGTCGCCGTGTGCGGGTGCTGGACGCGACCTGGCCGTTCACCGAGGGTGGCGCCGGTCTCGCCCGCCGCCTCGAGGCGCTCGGGCGGGAGTCGGTCGCGGCGAGCGAGGCGGGCATCGAGATCCTGCTCGTCAGCGATGGCTCTATCGCGAACGAGCGGTTGCCGGTCCCGTCCGTCCTGGCGGTCGGCGCCGTCCACACGGCCCTCACGGCTGCCGGTCTGCGCGGCCGGACCGACATCTTGGCCGACGCCGCTGACGTGCTCGACGTCCACGCGATGGCGATGACGCTCGCTGTCGGGGCGACGGTCGTCCATCCGCGTCTCGCCGTGGAGCTCGCGGCCGAGCTCGCCGGGGCGCGCGGTGCGGAGGAGCTGACGCCCGCCGACGCGATCGAGAACCTCCTCGACGCGTTCACCGCTGGCCTGCGCAAGACCCTCGCGCGGATGGGTATCAGCTCCGTCACGAGCTACATCGGCGGCGGGCTCGTCGACAGCGTCGACCTGGCGATTGACGTGATCGAGCGCTGTTTCCCGATGATCGCCGCCTGGCCGGGCCGAATGACGATCGACGACCTCGGCGACCGGATCGTGCGGCGTGCCGCGGCAGCCCGCGCGTTGCCGGAGCCTGCGCCGGGGCGCGAGGCGCGACTCCCGGACCCCGGTTTCGCCCGCTTCCGCGCCGACGGCGAGATGCACCTGTTCGCGCCACGTATCGCGAGTGAGATCCAGCTGCTGTCGGGCGCGACGCCCCCGACCGCTGAGGAGGATCGCCCCTCACTTGGCGCGGCCCTCGGGCATTATCGGACGGCGCTGGCGCGACCGACCGCGACGCCGGCGACGCCCCGAGATGAGCTGCGTTTGCGGCGGATGGCGCCGCCGCCCGACCTCGGGTCGGTCGAGAGCGCGCGTTCGATCGCTCGGCGGTTCGTCGTCTCCGCGATGAGCGTCGGGGCCCTCTCGCCGGAGGCCCACCAGGCGCTGACGATCGGGATCCAACGCGCCGGCGGCGCGGCAAACACCGGGGAGGGCGGTGAGGACCCCGCCTGGTACGTGGCCGGGGCGGATGGTCGCCGGCGCGACGCGATGATCAAGCAGGTTGCGTCGGCGCGCTTCGGGGTGACGGCCACCTATCTCGCCCGCGCCGACCAGCTCGAGATCAAGATCGCCCAGGGCTCCAAGCCAGGGGAGGGTGGCCAGCTGCCGGGTCGCAAGGCGACCGCCTACATCGCCGCCCTCCGGCGCGGGCAGGCGGGGCAGAGCTACATCAGCCCGCCGCCGCATCACGACATCTACTCGATCGAGGATCTCGCCCAGCTCATCGCGGATCTGCGCGCGATCAATCCAGCCGCGCGGATCGGGGTGAAGCTCGTCGCGTCTCGCGGTGTGGGGACGATCGCTGCCGGTGTCGCCAAGGCTGGTGCCGCGTACATCCACCTTTCGGGCCACGCCGGCGGGACCGGCGCTTCGCCGCTGTCATCGATCAAGCACGTCGGGGCACCATGGGAGCTCGGGTTGGCCGAGGTCCACCAGGTCCTGCTCCGCAACGGCCTGCGTGATCGTGTGGCGCTCCGAACCGATGGCGGCCTCCAGACCGGCCGGGACCTGCTCGTGGCCGCGCTCCTCGGCGCCGAAGAGTTCGCTTTCGGCACGTCGGCGCTCGTCGCAATCGGGTGCGACATGGCGCGGCAGTGCCACCTCGACACGTGTCCGACCGGCATAGCGACCCAGCGCGAGGACCTTCGGGCGAAGTTCCGTGGCACGCCCGAGATGGTCGAGACGTTCTTCCTGGCCGTTGCCGAGGACCTCCGTCGCGAGCTGGCGGCGATCGGCGCGCGGTCCGTCGGAGAGGTGGTAGGCGAGAGCCGGCGGGCACTTCGACCGAGTCGCGTGGCCGCGCCAGAGCTTCGCCCGGTAGTGGGCGCAGGTCGCTGGGCTGGGGACGTCGGACGACGGGCGGACCCGGCGTCGGCCGCGCGATACACGCGCCACGAGCCAGCCTCACCGCTCGAGTTGCGCGTCGCCGCAGCCTTCCACGGCCAGGGCCCTGTGACTGCAAGCGGGCTCCGACTGTCGACAGCCGATCGTTCGTTCGGAGCGGGACTGACCGGCGCGATCGAGCGCGGCGAGCTCCGCGGCCCGGTCCGCCTGGAGGTTCGTGGCTCGGCCGGCCAGTCGTTCGGCGCGTTCGCCTCGCATTCGATCGACCTGACGCTGGTCGGACAGGCCAACGATTACGTCGCCAAGGGTCTGTCCGGCGGCCGGATCGTGGTCCGGCCCGAGTCGGACCTGCCGGTGGCCGCCGCGGGCGAGGCGATCGCCGGGAACACCGTGCTGTACGGGGCCACCGCCGGCCGCCTGCACCTGGTCGGCCGGGCCGGTATGCGCTTCGCGGTCCGGAACAGCGGCGCGTCGGCGGTCGTCGAAGGGATCGGCGCCCACGGCTGCGAGTACATGACTGGCGGAGTCGTGGCCGTCCTCGGTCCGGTCGGTGCGAACTTCGGTGCCGGGATGACCGGCGGCCGCGCCTACCTCTACGACCCGAGCGGCCGGCACGCCGCGGCGCTGGCACCCGACAGCGTCTCGGCCGTTCGCCTGTCAGAGGCGCTGCGGACCCGACCCGACGGGACCGACCGCTTCGACGAGCTGTTCGAGCTGCTCCAGGATCACGCGGCGATCGGGTCGGACGTGGCCCGCCGGCTGGTCGTCTCCGAGTCCCTGGCCGCCGAGACGTGGCTGGTCGAGCCGCTGGCGACAGCGTCGCCCGAGGCGCCGGTCGAGACGGCGACACCTGCCGCCACCGCCGTCCCGCTCCGGGTCTGAACACGCCGAAGCCCGGCGGCCCGTCCCCAGCGGACCACCGGACTTCGTAGGAACCAGCGGCTACGCGCCCGGTTCTGCCACGGCCCGATCTGCGGCCACTCGGTCCGGCGCCTGGGCGTGGGCGCTCGCCTCCGGCTCCTCCTGCCGCATCGGGACCTCCTTGAGGCCCGTCACCAGCAGTGCCGCGAGCAGCGACGCCGCCACACCGATGACGAATGTGCTCGCCGTCGCGATCGACACGGCCTGGTGGATCGCGTCGACGATGGCCGGGATGAACGGCTCGACCTGCGCCCGGAACGCCTCAGGCACCTGGGCCAGGATGGCCGCGCCGAGGTCGCCGACGGCGGTCGCCGCGTCCGCGTGGAAGGCGGTTCCGGCCGCCGCCGTCAGCTCCGCCGGGAGGTCGGCGGCCGCGAGCTGACGCGGCGCCTCCTCGGCCAGCGTCGTGCCGAAGATCGTGCCGGTGATCGCCAGGCCGATCGTGCCGCCGACCGACTGGAAGAACGTCAGGTTGCTGGTCGCCGCCCCGAGCCGTTGGACCGGCACGCTGTTCTGCACGATCAGCGTGAAGACCGCGAAGGTCGGACCGACGCCGATGCCGGCGACGAACATCCACAGCCAGACGAGCGGGATCGGGGTGTCGGCGCGCAGGTTCGTGAGCAGCCACAGCCCTGCCGCCATCATCAGCAGCGCGCCGATCATCAGGAGCCGGTATCGACCGGTTCGCGCGACGATCTGTCCGGCGGCCGTCGCGCTGATGATCAGGCCGCCGAGCAGCGGCAGGATCTGGTACCCGGACTCGGTAGCCGATGAGCCGTTGACGACCTGGAACCAGCGCGGCAGGAACACGACCGCGGCCAGGAAGCCGAAAGACGCGAGGAAGAACGCGGCGACCGAGATCGTGAACGAGCGGATCCGGAACAGCTCGAGCGGGACGATCGGCTCGGGGGCTCGAGACTCGGCGACGAGGAAGACGAGCCCGATGATCGCGCCGAGCAGGATCAGCCCACCGACGACCGGATCGGTCCAGTCGGCCGACTGCTTGTTGGTCAGCCCGATGAGGATCGGCACGAGTGCGGCGGTGAATAGCGCCGCGCCGATGTAGTCGATGCTCGGCCGGTCGCCGCCGAGGTGATAGGCAGGCAGGTTGCGCCACACGACGACGAACACGACCGCGCCGATCGGCAAGTTGAAGAAGAAGACGAACGGCCACCCGACCGTGTCGGTCAGCAGGCCGCCGATGGCCGGACCGATCAGCACGGACAACCCGAACACCGCCCCGAACAGGCCCTGGTACTTGCCCCGCTCCGACGGCGCGAACAGGTCGCCGATGACCGCCAGCGCGATCGGGAACAACGCACCCGCGCCGAGACCCTGGATCCCGCGCGCGCCGATGAGCTGCCACATCTCCTGAGACAGCCCGGCTAGCAGCGAGCCGACCATGAAGATGCCGATCCCGAACAGGAAGATCGGGCGCCGCCCGAACAGGTCGGACAGCTTGCCGTAGAGCGGGCCGCTGATCGTCGAGGTGAGCAGGTAGGCCGTGAAGGCCCACGTGTAAAGCTCGTTGCCACCGAGGTCCGTGATGATGCGCGGCAATGCGGTCCCGACCACGGTCTGATCGAGCGCAGCAAGGAACACGCCGATCATCACCATGAAGAGGATCCGCATCCGGACGGGATGCGGAAGTTCGATCGGTGGCTTGTCGACGAAGGCGGTCTGGGCGCTGGACGTCACTGGGGTCACTCCCTTCTTGCTGAGAGGGTTACGATATCGTCCGATTAGGAAGGAATCGTTCCTAATGCTTCGTTAACTTCTGGTTCCGATGGATGCCTCAGCACGACTCCTGCGTTTGCTCTCGCTGCTCCAGACGCCGCGTGACTGGACGGGCACCGAGCTCGCCGAGCGCCTCGAGGTGAGCACCCGGACGGTCAGAAACGACATCGAGCGGCTCCGCTCCCTGGGGTATCCGGTGCATGCGACACGCGGCGCGGTCGGCGGCTATCGGCTCGAGGCCGGCGCCGTCGTGCCGCCGCTGCTCCTCGAGGACGACGAGGCGATCGCTGTCGCTGTCGGCCTGCGGACGTCGGCGGGAGGCGCCGTGGGTGGCATCGAGGAGACTGCCCTGCGGGCGCTCGCGAAGCTCGAACAGGTGCTGCCCGAACGACTTCGCCGTCGAGTGAACGCGGTGCAGGCGTTCACGGTCCTGGTGCCGCCCCGCGACAACGAGCCGACGGTCGATCCGGACGTGCTCACGCTGCTTGCCGGAGCGTGCCGGGATCGCCAGCGGCTCCGGTTCGGATATCGCGACCGCGAGGGTGCCCCGAGCCGGCGTGAAGCCGAACCCTATCGGCTCGTGAACTGGGGTCGACGCTGGTACCTCGTCGCGTGGGACGTCGTGCGCCAGGACTGGCGCACGTTCCGGGTCGATCGGATCGTGCCGCGTCTGCCGCTGGGTGCCCGCTTCGTCGCCAGGCCGTTGCCCGATGAGGACGTAGCGGCCTACGTGGCCCGTGGGGTGACCGGATCGAACTGGGGTTTCCGCGCCCGGGTCATCGTCCACGCATCGGCGGCCAGGGTCGCCGAGCGGATCGGGCGTTGGATCGGCACGGTGGAGGCGATCGACGACGGCTCGTGCCTTCTCGACGCGGGGGCCAGCAGCCCGGAGATGATGGCCGTCTACCTGGGCCTGCTCGACGCCGATTTCACGGTCACGGATCCGCCCGAGCTGGTCGAGCATCTCCGCCGGCTGGCGGGGCGCTATCGGGATTCGACCGCCGCCTAGCGCCCGTCGCGGACCGAGGCGAGCGCCCGCTCCGCCTGGTCGAGGTGGAGCCGGTCGTGGCCCGCTGCGAGCTGGACGATCAGCCCATAGCTCTCCGGACCGCGCTCGCGGTGGATGCCCACCCGCTCACGGTCGGCTGTCGGGCGGGATCGCCACAGTCGCAGATTCGCGGAGCGGAGGATCTCGAACATCCCGATGAGCTCGTCGGGATCGTCCTCGATGTGGCGGAGTCGATCGACCCACAGGGCCTGGTCGTAGGCGACGATGTCGGGCTGGTATTCGGCGATGATCCAGCGCACGCGAGCCGAGGTCGTGAGCTCGGAATCGACCAGGTGACCGAGGCATTCGATCACCGACCACTCACCCGGCTCCGGCTTCGTCCGAAGGTCTTTACCGGCGAGCTCGACGAGCTCGCGCATCCGAGCGGCCGTCCCGGACTGGACGGTCGCAGGGTCGTCGGAGCCCAGCAGATCGAGGAGGGATCGCCGGTACGCCTCGGCGGCCCGCATGGGGTCGGTGACGGTCTGAGCCATGGATCGTATGGTGCCGCATCGCGCCCGCCCCGGAGAGGTCCGGTCGGTGCTCGCTGGACGGGACCAGACGGACGATACCGACCTGCAACCGAGGGGGACCCATCACGGCGCCGAAGCCGCTGTGCCGAAGCGCCTACGCTCGCCGGCATCATGGGGAAGCGTCTCCCTGTGACGGCCGCGCGCGCCGCCGGGACCCCGATGAGCGAGGAGGTGACCGCGATGTTCCACCCGTCGGCATCCGATGCCCACCGGGCCCTCGCCGTCCGCGATGGCACGAGCGCGCCGGTGACGTGTGCCTCGTGTGGTTGTCGTCTCGCACAGACCGGCGAGGCGTGGTTCCACTTCAACCCGATCGCGGGCCGCGACGCCCGCGGTTGCCGGGTCGCCTGCGCCGACGCCGCCCACGATTCGACCGGCCGAGCGGTCTCGATCGCCGTCTAGGGACCCGCGCCGCCCGAGGCGCCTACCTGCCGGCGGCAGCCTCCTCGTCCACGACGATCCGGTAGCCCACGCCGCGCACGGCGACCACGCGCGGCCCGCTGGCGTCCTCGACCTTTCCCCGCAGGCGCGCCAGGTGTGGCTTCAACCACAGGAGGTCAGGGTCGGTCTCGGCCGGCCATCCGGCGCGCGCCAATTGGAGGTGCGGGACGATGTCGCCGCGAGCCCGGACCAGCGCCTCGAGCAGGCGGAACTCCGTGGGCGTGAGGGTGAGCGCCTGGTCGCCGACCCGTGCCTCGTGCCGCCCCGGCTCCAGCACGAGCGGGCCGGCCTCCAACGGTCCAGCGGGCGCACCAGCACCGGCGGCGGAGCGGTCGACCCGGCGCATGATCGCCGCGATGCGTGCCAGCAGCTCGGCTTTGCCGAAGGGCTTGGTCAGATAGTCGTCTGCCCCGATCCCGAGCGCCCGCACCTTCGCGGCCTCGCCGCTTTCACCGGACACCACCAGGATCGGTGCCTGACCAACGGCACGCATCTGGCCCGCGACGGAGAACCCGTCCGGCCCGGGCATCGCGAGGTCGAGCAGGACGAGGTCGGGGTGCTCTTCCCGGAACCGCTTGACGGCGGTCAGCCCGTCATAGGCCGTGATGACCTGGTGGCCCTCGGTGCCGACGAGCGCCGTGATCGCGCCGACCATGGCCGGGTCGTCATCGACCACGAGGATGCGCAGCGGACGCGTGCTCGACGCCATCGGTCAGATCGCCATCGGTCAGATGGCCGCCGCAGCCGGGACGGCGACGACGAACCGGGCACCGTGCGGCTTGGCCGGCTCGCACCAGAGGTGGCAGCCCATCGATTCACCGAGGCGTTTCGCGGCATACAGCCCGATCCCGGATCCGCGCGCCGTATGGGTATCACGCCGCGCATAGGGCTCGAAGATGCGCTCGCGCCATTCGTCGGGGATGCCGGGTCCCTCGTCGGTCACACCGAGGTGGACGAACCCCTCGACCAGCGCCCAGTCGATCCGGATCATCGTCTCCGAGGGCGCGTACTTGACCGCGTTCTCGACCAGGTGCTCGACGATCTGGCGGAGTCGGGACGCGTCGGTGAGCCCGTGGAGCCGAGGAGCTCCGTCTGCGACGACCTGATGCCGACTGAGCAGGGGTGCCAGCGAATGCAGCACCTCGCCGACGAGAGCCTCGACGTCGACCGGTTCGAGCGTGGCCGCATCCTCGGGCACGACGCGGACCGAGGCGAGGATCGAGTCGACGAGGCGGTCCAGCCGTTCGATCTGCTCGAGTGTCGCGTCATGCCACGCCGCCCGGGTCTGGCGCCGCTCGATGTCACGCGACTCGCGTCCCCTCAGCTCGGGTTCCTCAGCGAGCAGATCGGTGTACGCGCGGACGACGGCCAACGGCGTCCGCAGCTCATGGGTGACGAGGGCGATCAGCTCGCTGCGCGCCTCGTCGATCGCCTTGAGGGACTCGACGCGCGCTTCGGCCTCCGACTGCTGCCGGCCCTTCTCGACGATCCCGGCAAGCAGGTCCGCGACCGCGCTCAGCTGCGCCACATCGGACGTGCTGAAATCCCGGTCGTGCTCGGTCTGGACGTTGAGGACGCCGACCGTCTGGTCGTGCCACGTCAACGGCACGCTGAGCATCGAGGTCACGAAGCGACGCTGGTCGATGCCGCGCACCCACAGGAAACGCGGGTCCTCCTTGACGTCGCGGATGACCAGGGGTCGCTGGGAGCTGGCCACCGACCCGGTCACGCCCTCGCCGAAAGGCACCCGCGCGCGGCCGATCTGGAACCGGTCGAGCCCGTTGGTCGCGGCGAGCGTCAGGTACGCTCCATCCCGGTCGAGGAGGTACAGCGAGGAGACATCGGCATGAAGGGCGTCACGCGTCCCGTCGACGACCGTCTCCAGCAGCTCGTCCCAGGTCCGGGCGGTCGTCGCAAGTCGAGCGACATCGTGGATGAACCGGAGCTGGTCGAGCTGGTCGCTCTCGCGGCGAGCATCGTTGCGCTCGCCGGCACGGTCATTTGCCGCCCCTCGGCGCCGATCAGACACGGACGCTCGCTGCTGTACCACGCGCATCACCTTACAAGGGTAGGAACGGGTCGACCCGAGGAAGGTTGCGCGCCGGTCTCGGCTCGGTTGCGCTACCGGCGGCCCAGTCAGGTCACGGGGATGGCCGTATGACCACGACGCCGCCACGAGCTCGGTCGGCTCGAGCCGCCGAACCGGGTGGCATCGGCTCCGCGCACGCGCGCGATCCACTCGCGCTCGAGGTCCGTCTGCTCGGATCGTTGCTCGGGCAGGTCATCACGGAGCAGGCTGGCGAGCCGATCTACGACCTCGTCGAACGCCTGCGCAAGGCGGCGATCGCCTTCCGTCACGACGAGCAGCCGGAAGTTCGGGAGCGTCTCGAGGCCGAGCTGGACGCGCTCGAGCTCGGGGACGCCGAGGCCGTCATCACCGCCTTCTCTCTGTACTTCCAGCTTGTGAACCTGGCCGAGGGACGTGCCCGTGTCCGGGCCCTCCGCCGGCGCGAACGCGCGGCTCGCGACGGACTGCTCGACGACTCGGTCGCCGAGGCTGTCGCCCGGCTGCGCCGACGCGACCGGAGCGACGCCGATCTCGACGCGATCTTCCACCGATTGCGCATCACGCCGGTCCTGACCGCTCATCCCACCGAGGCTCGACGCCGGACGATCCTCGTCGCGCTGCGCCGGTGCGCCGTCCTCCTCGAACGACTCGACGACACCCGGCTCACCCCGTCGGACGATCGCGAGATCCGCCGGCGCCTGCGCGAGGAGATCACGATCCTGTGGCGCACGTCCGATCTCCGAGCAGTGAAGCCAGAACCGCTCGACGAGGTCCGGACCGCGATGGCCGTCTTCGACGCGACACTGTTCCAGCTCGTGCCGCGACTGTACCGGACGGTCGACACCGTGTTGGACCCGGGATCCGGTTCACGTGCGCCGCGAACGCCGGCATTCCTGCGTTTCGGGTCGTGGATCGGCGGGGACCGGGACGGGAACCCGGCCGTGACCTCGGAGCTGACGGCACACACGCTGCGCATCCAGGCCGACCACGTCCTGCACGGCTACGAGGCGGTCGCGCTTCGTCTGATGCAGACGGTCTCGATCACGGCCGCCCACGAGCGTGTCGCCAAGACGCTCGCGTCGCGACTCGCCCGGGACGCTGAAGAGCTGCCCGAGACAGATCGCCAGTTGCGCCGCCGCTTCCCGGATGAGCCGTACCGCCAGCGGTTCGGGTTCATCGCGGAGCGACTGCGTCGCACGCGTGCCGCGGTCACGGGCGAGACCGGCCCGCGGTCCGGTGCGTACCCGGACGCCGACGCGCTCGATCAGGAGCTGCGGGAGATCGAGGATGCGCTGATCGCCGACCGGCTCGAGCGGGTCGCCTGGGGCGAAGTCGCGGAGCTGCGCTGGCAACTCGCCACGTTCGGGTTCCACCTGGCCTCACTCGAGATCCGACAGCACAGCGCGGTGCATCGTGCAGCGCTCGAAGCGATCGATACGGAGGCCGATCCTGCCGCCGAGATCGTCCCTGGCGTCACCACGGACGAGGTCCTCGCCACGTTCCGCTCGATCGGGGAGGGCCAGGCCCGCAACGGACCCGAGGCCGTCAACCGGGTAGTCATCTCGTTCACGCTGGCACCGCGCGACGTGACGGACGTGCTGGCGCTCGCTGCCGCGGCCGACGCGACCCTCGCGATCGACGTCGTCCCGCTGTTCGAATCATCCGACGCGCTTGCCGCGGCGGGCGAGATCCTCGACGGCGTCCTGCGCGACGAGGCGTATCGCCGCCACGTCGCGACCCGGGGCGATCGACAGGAGGTCATGCTCGGCTACTCCGATTCGAACAAGGAATCGGGCTTCCTCGCGGCCGCCTGGATGCTCCATCAGGCGCAGGCGGCGCTCGTCGGGGCAGCGCGGGCACACGACGTCGAGCTGACGCTGTTCCACGGTCGCGGCGGCGCGATCGGGCGGGGTGGCGGACCGGCGAACCGGGCCATCGTCGGAGGCGCGCCCGGGTCGGTCGATGGTCGGCTGAAGCTGACGGAGCAGGGCGAAGTGATCTTCGCGAATTACGGCGATCCGGCCATCGCCAAGCGCCATCTCGAGCAGCTGACCGGTGCCGTCCTCATCGCCTCCACGCCCGAGCACGACGCGGCGGCCGCGGCCGCCGTCGAGGCCGGCGGCGGGCTCATGACCGAGTTGTCGTCGACCGCCCGAGCGGCCTATCGCGCGCTCGTCCACGACGACCCGGGGTTCGCGACCTTCTTCCGCCAGATCACACCGATCGCCGAGCTATCGGACCTCCGTCTCGGCTCGCGACCCGCCGCTCGAGGTCGGCAAGGCGCCGCCGCAGATGAGGCCCCGCCGATCGATTCCCTGCGGGCGATCCCGTGGACGTTCGCGTGGTCGCAGTCGCGCATCAACCTACCCGGCTGGTATGGGCTTGGCTCGGCGCTCGAGGCGTACGGGGCGGTCCACGGCGATCCGGGCATCCGCGAGATCACCCGGCTGTATCGGTCGTGGCCGTTCCTCGCCTCGGTCGTCGACAACGCCGAGATGATCCTGGCCAAGGCCGACATGGGCATCGGCCGTCGGTACGCATCGTTGACGAGTGGCGCGGACGCGGAGCGCTGGTGGGCGACCATCGAGGCCGAATACCACCGCACGGTGAGCTGGCTCCTGCGCATCACCGGGCGGGACCGCCTGCTCGACGGGGCACCGGTACTCCAGCGGTCGATCGCCTTGCGCAATCCCTACGTCGATGCGCTATCCGAAGTCCAGGTGCGGTTGCTCCGCCGGCTCCGTGCCCTCCCGCGCGCGGACGAGGACGCCCGAGCCATGCATCTCCGGTTGGTGCAGCTGTCGGTCAACGGCGTGGCCGCCGGTCTCCAGAACACCGGCTGAGCCGACCGGCCGCCACCCGGCGGCGCCGCCACGACACGCCTAGCGGTTGAGGCTCCGATAGCGCCGGACGGACATCGGCCCGAAGACCGCGACGATGAGCACCACCCAGACGAGGGTCACGAGGATCGGGTTCTCGGATGGGAAGCTGCCGGTGGCATACGGATTCGGGTTGCCCCACAGCTCACGGAGCGATGCGGTCAGCGTGCTTGTCGGGTTCCACTCGGCGATCGGTTGCAGCCAGTCCGGGAGCGTCTGCGGCGGGACGAACACATTCGAGACGAACGTGATCGGGAACAGCACAGTGAAGATCACCTGGTTGGCCACCTCGACCGTCGGCACCTTGAGCCCCATCCACATCCCGAGCCACGACATGGCGAAGGCGAACAGCAGCAACAGGGCCACGCCGGCCACGAACCCGCCGAGCCCGGTGCGGACGGTCCAGCCGACGAACAGCCCGGACAGGATCAGCACGACGAGGATGCCGGCGTTGTAGATGACGTCGGCGAGCGACCGACCCGACAGGAAGGCGGAGCGAGCCATGGGCAGCGACCGGAATCGGTCGATGATCCCCTTTTGCGAGTCGTCGGTGATGCCGACGGCCGTGGTCCCGCAGGCGAAGACGATCGTTTGGGCGAAGATCCCGGGGATGAGGAACTCGTTGTAGCTGCCGCCACCTGGGATGGGGATCGCGCCACCGAAGATCACCGAGAACAGGACGACGAACATGATCGATTGGAGCATCGCGAAGATCGCGAGCTCTGGGATGCGCGGGATCCGCTTGAGGTTCCGCCACATGACGACAAGCCCGTCACGGACCATCGAACTGAGACCGCCAGCTGCGGGTGCGGGGCGTGTCGCGGTCGTCGCCGTCATGCTGCGGCCTCCTCGGTCGGCTCCTCCTCGGCCACGTGACCGGTGAGGCTGAGGAACACGTCATCCAGCGTCGGGCGTCGCAGCCCGATGTCGTCGATCACGATGCCGACCTCGTCGAACTCCCGGATGACGTTTGCGAGACGTTTCGCTCCACCGTCCGATGGGACCGTCACGCGGCGGGTGTGCTCGTCGACGGTGGCTGCCCCGACGCCGATCTCGCCGAGGATCCGGCGGGCATCGTCGATCCTCGTCCGGTCGTGGACCACGACCTCGATGCGCTCACCGCCGACCTGTGCCTTGAGCTCGTCGGCCGTACCGCGGGCGATGATCCGCCCATGGTCGACGACGGCGATCGCGTCGGCCAGCTCGTCGGCCTCCTCGAGGTACTGCGTCGTCAGGAGGAGCGTCGTGCCCTCCCGCACGAGCCTGCGGATGACGTCCCACATGCTCAGGCGGCTGCGCGGGTCGAGCCCCGTCGTCGGCTCGTCGAGGAACAGTAGGCGCGGACGACCGATGAGCGCGCTCGCGAGATCGAGCCGCCGGCGCATGCCGCCGGAATACGTCTTCACTACGCGATCGGCGGCATCGGCGATCTCGAACTGATCGAGGAGCTCGCTCGCGCGCTGGCGTGATGTCGCGCTCGACAGCTGGTAGAGCCGACCGAACATCCAGAGGTTCTCGCGACCGGTCAGGTTCTCATCGACGGCGGCGTACTGACCGGACAGACCGATCAAGGTCCGCACTCGCGCTGCGTCACGGACGACGTCGAGGCCGGCGATGGTCGCCCGTCCGGCATCCGGACGCAGGAGAGTCGCCAGGATGCGGACGGTCGTGGTCTTGCCGGCACCGTTCGGGCCGAGCAGGCCGAGGACCGTTCCCTCGGCGACCGCCAGATCGACGCCGTCGAGGGCCCGGACCTCATGCTTGCGGGTCCTGTAGATCTTGACGAGGCCTTCGGCCGTGATGACGTCCACGCAGCAGCGCACCTCGGGTCGATGGGAAGTGGCCAGTATGCCGTCTCCACCTTAACGGCACGTTTCCAGCAACAAGCCGTTGCCGACGCGGGCGGGGCCGGTACGCTCCGATGTCCATGCTCGAACGCTTCCGCGCCTGGGTCGACCGCTGGGGCGCGATCCTCCCGCTCCTCGTCGCCGAGTTCATCGTCTGGCTCGGCTTCGGCGGTTTGCTGCCGGTCCTGCCGATCTATTTCGCGGAGCAGGGCCTCGACCTCGGGACCCTCGGACTCGTGATCGCCGCCTGGCCGGCCGCGCGCCTGATCACTGAACCGGTCTTCGGCTGGCTCGCTGACCGGACGGCCCGGGTGCCGTTGATGGTCATCGGGCTCGTCGCGACAGGGGTATTCGGCGCCTTGCCACTCGTGTGGACCGGGCCACTTGCCTTCCTCGTGCTCCGTGCGGGGGCCGGACTCGGGGCGGCGATCTATGACCCGGCGGCCCGGGGCTTCCTGACCGATGCGACGCCGCCGGATCGAAGAGGCGAGGCATTCGGGCTGTACGGGGCGGCGCAGATGGGCGGCCTGCTCCTGGGACCGACGATCGGTGCGCTCGGGGCGGAGCGGTTCGGCGGCATCGCCTTCGTGTTCGTCTTCAGTGCGATCGCTGCGATCGTCGCCGCAGTGGCCATCGCGATGCGGGTCCACGAGGAGGGTCCCGCGCACAAGGCCGATGCCTCGCCCTGGTCGGACCGGACGACGATGCCGCCCGATTCTCCGTACGTCGAGGGCCGCGCGGCTGCCGCGCTGGCCGCGGATCGGGCGGACGCAGCCGGAGTCTTCTCGTCGCCCCGGCCGCCGATGCGGCTGCTCAATCGCGGCCTGATCGCGGCCATCATCCTCAACGTCGGGGGCTACTACGGCGGCGGCACCTACGAGGTGATCTGGAGCCTCTTCCTGCAGGGGCTCGGCGCGGACCTCGCGCTGATCGGTCTGACCTTCGCGATGTTCGGCTTGCCCGTGCTGGTGCTGTCGCCGTATGCGGGGCGCCTCGTCGATCGGCGCGGGTCGTTCGCGTTCATCGTGCTAGGCATGGTCCTGCCAGCAGTCACCGGGGTCCTGTACACGCTGATGTGGGATCCGGCCCTCGCTGTGCCGCTCATCCTCGTCGAGGCGACCGGGTTCGCATTCCTGAACCCCGCGCTGTACTCGGTCGTCGCGGCGAACTCCCCGCCCGGCCGTTCGTCGACAGCGCAGGGACTCTTCGGCGCGGCGGGGACGCTGGGCTTCATCGTCGCGTCGGTCACGACCGGCTTCCTGGCAGAGCGGAGCATCTTCTTGCCGTTCTACACGTTCAGCGGCGTGATGCTCATCACCCTCGTGTTGGGCGTCATCGTGGGCGGCAATCGCCTGCAGGGCCGGCCATCCGAGGCCGAGGCCGCGCTTCCGGCCGCAGCGGTCTGAACCCGCCTCCATTTGACCGATTCCGAGGCCATCCCTATCATTGGCGGTCGCGGGGTGGAGCAGCGGCAGCTCGTCGGGCTCATAACCCGAAGGTCAAGGGTTCGAATCCCTTCCCCGCAACCAATACGCCTTCTTCCTGAACCCCGGGTCCCGACCAACCCGGGGTTCAACCTTTCCTGGGTCGTCAGCACACCTTACGGAGCGCGGCGTTGCCAGTCGGGGAACGCCGTCGAGGACCAGCCGGTCTCCTCGTACGAGCCCGAGACGGGATCGATCGAGACCAACCTGGACTCGCCGATCCGCGCCAGGATCCGCGTACCGTCCGGCGACCACCCGCGGTCGACGTCTTGATCCTTCACCTTCGGGCCGACCTCGTGAGCTGGCGCGCTCCCGTCGGACGGCAGCACGGCCAGCGTCAGGTGCGGGTCCGATTCATCGGCCCACGTGAAGTGCTCGACGAGGAGCCACTTGCCATCCGGCGACCGGATCGGCCACGCCTCGTTCACCTTTGGCGCGGGTGCCGGCATGACGCCATCGTCAGTGCCGTCGGCGCTGACGCGGTGGATCCGAAACCGACCGCCCGGGTCGCCCGGCGCCGGGTCGACGACGTTGTAGTAGATCGTGCTCCCGTCGAGTGACCACTCGGGGCCGCTGTTGTCCCACTCAGGCCCGAAATTGTCGTGCGGATCGATCCCGACTGACCGCACAGTCCCCGCGGTCGCCCCGTCGACATCGACGATGTAGAACTGGATGGGTGTGTACGGCGACTGGTCGGCGCGGAGGGTCGTCGGCTCGATCGCGCGAACGAGCAATCGGTGACCGTCCGGCGGGCGCCACAGGATGTCGGTCGGACGCAGGCCCGTGAGTTCGATCGATCGACTCCCAGAGCCGTCGACGGCCACGATCGAGAGCTGCGGGATGCCCCGTGGCGCGTTGACCACCGCGACACGCTTGCTGTCCGGGGCCCACGTCACGTGGGCGCCGTCGGCTATCGGGTCGTCCAGGATCCTGATGCCACCCGTCCCATCTGCTGCCGACGACATCAGGTAGGCGTTGCCGCCCTCGTTGGACAGATAGAGGAGTCGGGTCCCATCGGGTGAATAGCCCGGGTCGTGGTCGTCGGTCGGCCCGCCGATCAATACACGTGGCGTGCTTTGGAGGGCATCCCGGATCACGATGTCGCCGTCCGCGCTGTAGACGAGCCGCCCGTTCTCGGCAGGCCCGAACGGCGGTGGGACATGCGGTGTTCGTGTGCCCACATAGACGGCAAGCATCGTCGCGAGGAGCACGGCCAGGACGGCCAGCACCGCGAGCTGCCGCCAGGGCACGCGGGTCGTCGGGACCCGCGATGTGGCGAGTTGCACGGGGAGCCACCTTTCGATGGATGCCCAGGCGGGTCGCTGCCGCGTGGCCGCGGTCCGCCCGAGGATGTCAGTCAAGTAGTCGGGGGTGTTTGGCGCTGCGAGGTCGGTCAACGCCGACGGCAGGTGTCGTTCGAACGTATCGATCGGGGTCATGCCGGCCGCCCTTCTGGCACCACGGCGGTGTCGATGCCGGCTTCGCCGTCGATGGTGGCCCGAAGCACGCCGATCGAGCGATGCAGCCGCGACTTGGCGGTGCCCAACGGGATGCCTACCGCTGCCGCGACCTCCGGCAACGGCATCCCCAGGAAGTAATGCAACACGACGATCGCGCGCCAGCCGGGCTCGAGTACCCGCAGTCCGCGGTCGAGGAGGTCGCGATCGACGACCGCCGACGTGAAGTCGCCGGTCGTCGGGATGTGGATCGGGGTCAACTCGACTTCGATCGCACGCCGCTTGCGGCGGCGCACGATGTCGAGGCACGCATTGATGAGCAGTCGGTGGAGCCAGGCGTCGAACCGGTCGGCGTCGCGCAACGTCGGCAGGTCTCGCCAGCTGCGGACCATCGCCTCCTGGACGGCGTCTCGCGCGAGCTCGCCATCGCGGAGGATCAGGCGGGCGGCCGCGTCCAGCCGCGCGATGGACGCACTGGCAAGCACGGTGAAGGCGTCATGATCGCCTCGTTGCGCTCGCTCGACGAGTCCTCGCTGGTCCACGGTCGCCTCAGGACGTCGGCACGACCGAGGTGGCCGTGCTCGACATCCTATGGCGCCGTCGTCACCCGAATCGTTCCGGGCGACCCGCTATTCGATCGCCTTCCGTTGCCAGTCGAGGTTGGGTCCCGATCGCCGTATGGCGTCCATGTCGGCCGAAAGGTTCAACGGGTCTTGCGATCAGTCCCAGCGGAATGTACGCGTGGTCGCCGCCGCCGCGACGAGGCCCCAGGCGACGACGACGCCCAGGCTGACGAGGTAGTCGCCGCCGGAGCCGAGCGCCGCCCGGAAGGCCTCGGCCAGGGCGCCGACCGGCGAGGCGAGCGCCACCGACGAGAGGGGGCCGGGAAGGTCGCGCACGGGCACGACGACGCCGCCGAGGATCAGCGCCACCAGGAACAGCACATTGGCGACGACGAGTGTCGCCTCGGGTCGGAGCGTCCCGGCAAGGAGCAGCCCGATGGAGGCGAACGTGGCGCTGCCCAACAGCAAAGCGGCCAGGACGGCGACCGCAGAGGCACCCTGGCCCGCCTGCCAACCCATCGCCGCTGCCAGCGCGATCAGCGCGACGACCTGAAGGAGCGCGATGACGCCGACGACCGCGAGCTTGGCCGTGATCAGGCCGTCGCGCCCGAGCGGTGAACCGCCAAGCCGCTTGAGGACGCCGTATCCGCGTTCGAACCCGGTCGCGATGGCGAGGTTCACGAGCCCGCTCGCGACAAGGGCCAGGGCGAGGACGCCGGGGAGCAGGGTCTCCAGGCTCCGGCCACTGGACACGAGGGAGCCGAGGACCCACAACGCCGCGGCCGGCAGAACGACCATCGCGAGGAGGTTCTCGCCACGTCTGAGCGTCACGCGCCCCTCGACGCCGGCCTGCGTCTTGACCAGTCGCGCGACCGACGCCGGTCCGCTCACCGCGACGTCTCGGGTTCGGCGTCGCTCGACGCGCCGACGAGATCGAGATAGGCATCCTCGAGCGTGCCGCCGACCGTCCGCGACCAGACGATGAGCCGACCGGCGCCCGCGCACCAGGCGGCGAGGGCCGCGACCATGGCTGGCGTCGGAGCCGAGCCGACGACCTCGTAGCGGGCTTCGGTTCCAGACCGGACGACATCGGCGCCGAGGGCGCGGACGAGACCGGCGAGCGCGTCCGCAGCCAGTGGACGATCCAGGCCGAACCGCAGCCGGGGCGTCAACGCGGAACCCAACGCCGCTGGCGTGTCGCTCGCAACGATCCGGCCGCCGACGAGGACGGCGATGCGGTCGGCGAGCCGTTCCACGTCGGGGAGCTCGTGGCTGGTGAGCAGAATCGCCCGACCGTCATCCCGGGCGGCCAGGACCCGCTCGCGAACGAGCGCCCGGGCCTCCGGGTCCATCCCCGCGGTGGGCTCGTCGAGGATCAGCAGGTCCGGCCGGCCGACCAGGGCGACCGCGAACGCGAGGCGCTGCCGCTCCCCGCCGGAGAGGCGACGGTACGGGGTCCGCGCGACGGATCGCAGGCCGAGGTCGTCGATCAGCGCATCCGTCGGGAGTGGGTCCGCATGGAACGCGGCGTACTGGCGCACGGTCTCGGCAGGACGGGCGCGCATGTCGAATCCGCCCGACTGGAGCATCAGCCCGACACGGGCGCGATGCGCCCGCCGGGCTTGCCACGGATCCGTGCCCAAGACTCGGACGGTCCCGCCGTCGGCAACCCGGTAACCCTCGATGAGCTCGACGGTGGTCGTCTTCCCGGCGCCGTTCGGACCCAGCAAGGCGACGACCTGGCCCGGCCGGACCTCGAGCGAGACGCCATCGACCACGATCCGATCGCCATAGCGCTTCGAGACGCCGTCGACGACGATCGCGGGCGCACCGACGGCGGGCGCAACCATCAGCGGATCCGGTCGTAGTGGCGCTGGAACTCCGCGTCCGTCATCGGGCCGCCGATCTGCATCGAGCGGATCACCCCGGATCGGTCGATGAACCATGTGTGGGGCCGCGCGACCACACGGTAGACATGCTTGATGGCCTCACCCGGATCGACCACGGTCGGCCACGTCGCCTTGTACTCCGCGACGAACTGGCGGGCGGGCTCCTCCGGGTCGTCGGTCAGGACGCCGACGATCGCCAGGCCGTCGGCACCGTGGGCATCGAGCTCGCGCAGGAACTGCGGGAACTCGTCACGACAGGGGATGCAGGACGGGCCCCAGAAGTTGACGACCACGGGCCGCCCGCGCAGCGACGCCAGGTCGAACGGCGCACCTTCCAGGGTCGTCCCGATGATGGGTGGCGCGGGCTGACCGACCGCCGCCCGGCCGTCGGTCGAGCTGCCGTTGACGAACCACCACACGCCAGCGGCAGTGACGACGGCGATGGCCAGGGCGATGAGGATCGGACGACGCGGCGTGTCAGCGACCTTGCGTGGGCTCGCGCTACTGGGACGTCGCGGTCCCCGTCATCGTCGGGTGGACCGTGCACAGGAAGGGATAGTCGCCGGCGGCGAGGGCGGGCACCTTGTAGGTCGCGGTCTTGACGCCCGTGACGATGTCGCCCTTGAAGATGACGTTGCCGGCGCTGTCCTTGATCTCGATGTTGTGCGGGATGGCGGCGTCCTCGTTCACGAACGTGAGCTCGAACGCCGTGTCCTTCGGCGCCTGGAAGCTCTTCTCGACGAACTGGATGTCCTTCGCGTGGACCGTCGGACCAGTGCCGCCGCTCGGCGGGGCGCCGGGTTCACCGGACCCGCCCGGTTCGACGGGAGCTCCAGACGCGCCGGGCGAGGCCGACGCCTCCCCGCCGGATGCCCGCGGCGGGATCCAGCCGATCTGGATGACGAACGCGGCGACGAGCATGATCGCGAGGCCGGACAGGAGCACCTTCGGCGGGCGCGGGTCGGGGATGTTCTCGAGGTGGCCGGTGAGGTCCGCCTCCTCGGTCTTCACGTACTCCTGGCGTGCCGCCGTCATCCATCCGACGAGGGTCAGGATCAGCCCGATGACGCCGACCGCGAGTAGCCACTCCCCGAAGACGAGGCCGATGAACAGCATCCCGAGACCGACCGCGGCGAGGAACGGCAGGAACGACGGGCCGGGCATGTGGACACCCGCCGGTGGACCGTCGTGCTCGGCCTCCGGCAGCGGCGTCACCGTCGAGCCGAGGTCGTGGTCGTAGATCCGGACCGCCTCGGCCAGCCAATAGAGCAGCGTCACGGCGAGGCCGATCGCGCCGATGATGAGCAGCGGGCCACCGAACACGAGCCCGAGGAACAGCATGAATGCCCCGAGCGCAGCGAGCGGCGGTGCGAAGGATGGCCCCGGCATGTGCACGCCCGGCGGCGGAACCGGCTCGATCTTGACCTTGCCGGCCTGCCGCTTCGGCTGACGCCAGATCTTCCAGAACAGGATCGCGATGATCAGCACCGAGCCGGCGAAGACCAGCACCGGCAGCATGGCGATCACGGAACCCCAGTCGGGGATGACGAACTTGCTCGTCAGCTCCAGGATCGTGTTCCAGATGTCCTCGAACATGCGCGAGGATCAGTCGTTCGGGGAGCCGGCGATCAGGACGTAGGCCATGATGCTGACCGCGACGCCGAGCAGCAGCAGCATCGTCACGCCGGCGATGTCGGCGTGCCAGCCGGCCACGTACTGGACGAGCCAGTAGATCACGCCGATGACGGAGAAGAACAGCCCGACGGCGATCGCATTGCGGGGGTGGCGAAGGGGATGCATCCCTAGACCGCCGGCGCCTTGCCAGGCAACAAGTAGAGCAGCGAGAACAGCAGGATCCAGACCACGTCGACGAAGTGCCAGTACAGCGACACCGCTTCGACGGCGTCGTGGTGGCGCGCCGAGAACTGGCCCGCGAGGCCCCGATAGAGGACGACCGCGAGCATGATCGCGCCACCGAACACGTGCGCGCCGTGGAACCCGGTCAGGGTGAAGTAGGTCGTCCCGAACGTGCCGGATGAGAGCGTGATGCCCTCGCTGTAGAGGATCGTGTAGTCCGTCGCCTGCATGATCAGGAAGATCACGCCGATCGCGAACGTCACGCCGATGTTCCGCAGGAACGCGGTCCGGTCGTTCCGGCGGATCGCCCAGACGGCGAACTGGCACGTGAACGACGACAGGATCAGCAGGACGGTCGCCGGGCCGACGAGCGGCAGGATCTCCAGATGGAACGCCTCGCCCGTCTCGGCGTTGATCGGCGGCCATTGCGGCGCATTGGCGCGAACGTTGAAGTAGGCCGCAAAGAGGCCCGCGAAGAACATCACCTCCGAGGTGATGAACAGCAGCATCCCGAGCACGACATTGCTGATCCCGCCCCGTTCGTCGTGCGCGAGCCCCGCGACCGGGCTGTGCTCTTGGGTGGTCAGGGCGTGGCTGTCGGTGGCCATCGGTCAGTGACTCGTCGAGGCCGACTGCGGCAAGACGGCCGTGCTCGCCGGGGCGGCGTGGCCGTGACGCAGGTCGAACAGCGGGCGTTCCGAGCGGATCTCGGGCAGGTGGTCGAAGTTATAGGGCGGTGGCGGTGAGCTGGTCGCCCACTCGAGCGTGTTGCCCTCCCACGGGTCGTCGCCGGCCGGCTGACCGCTGCGGAGCGACACGAAGATGTTCCAGAGGAGCGGGACCATGCTCGCCGCGATCATGAACCCGCCGATCGTCGCGGCCAGGTTCAGGTCGTTCCAGCCGGCGGTCGACGAGTAGTCGGCGATCCGCCGCGGCATGCCCGCCAGGCCGAGCTGGTGCATCGGGAAGAATGTGAGGTTGAACCCGACGAACATCAGGACGAACTGGACCTTCCCGAGCCCCTCGCTCAGCATCCGGCCGGTCATCTTCGGGAACCAGTAATACAGCCCGGCCATCACGCCGAACACCGATCCGCCGAACAAAACATAGTGCAGGTGGGCGACCACCCAATAGGTATCGTGCAGGGCGAAGTCGACCGGCACGGCTGCCGAGAACGCGCCGTTGATGCCGCCGATCAGGAACATGCTCAGGAAGCCGAGCGCGAACAGGAGCGGCGTCGAGAGCCGGAGCTTGCCGCGCCAGAGCGTGAAGATCCAGTTGAACATCTTCACGCCGGTCGGGACGGCGATGAGGAATGTCATCAGGCTGAAGAACGGCAGGTACACGGCGCCGGTCGTGAACATGTGGTGGGCCCACACCGAGAACCCGAGAGCACCGATGCCGGCCGTCGCGAAGACGAATGCCTTGTACCCGAACAGCGGCTTGCGGCTGAAGACCGGCAGGACCTCGCTGATGATGCCCATCGCCGGCAGGACCATGATGTAGACCGCGGGGTGCGAGTAGAACCAGAACACGTTCTGGTAGAGGATCGCGTCACCGCCGACGCGCGGGTCGAAGAACGCGCCGCCGTAGTTGCGGTCGATGAACAGCATGATCAGTGCGCTCGTGAGGACCGGAGTCGCCAGCAGACCGAGCACGGACGTCACGAGGACGGTCCACACCATGATCGGCATCCGGAACAGCGTCATGCCCGGCGCGCGCATCTTGAAGATCGTCACGAGGAAGTTGACTGCACCGAGGATCGAGCTCGTCCCGACCAGGACGACCGCCACGATCCACAGGTCCTGCCCAGGCCCGACCATCCCGAGCGGACGATCCTGCGCAAGCGGGCTGTAGCTCGTCCAGCCGGCCGCAGGCGCCTGTCCCGTGAAGAAGCTGAGGATGAGCAGCAGCCCGGCCATCGGCAGCATCCACAGCGACAGCGCGTTGATCCGCGGGAAGGCCACGTCGGGCGCACCGATGTGGAGCGGCACGATGAAGTTCCCGAAGCCCGCGAGGATCGGGATGATGAACAGGAAGATCATGAACGTGGCGTGCATCGTGAACAGCTCGTTGTAGACCTGGTCGGTCACGAACTGCAGCCCCGGTTGGGCGAGCTCCGAGCGGACGCCGAGGGCGAGCAGGCCCCCGATGAAGAAGAAGATGAACGAGTTGATCAGGTACATGACCCCGATCTTCTTGTGATCGGTGGTCGTAACCCACTCGTACAGCGTGCTGCGATAGGTTCGGGCGGCCGGGTGGAGCGTGGTTGTCGCCACAGCGGACTCCTACTGGACCGTGAGCGTGCCGGACATGTTGGGATGGACGGAGCAGACGAAGCCGTACGTGCCCGCCTTCAACGGTGGCACGTCGTACGTCTTCTGGGCGGGGCCTGGGAAGACCTCGCCCTTGAAGACCTCGGGACCGGTCGGAGACCCCTCGTGGATCGCGACGTTATGCGGGATCTGGGCATCCTCGTTGTCGAAGTCGATCTTGAACGGCGTATCGGCCGGCGTGGCGAGCTCGGTCTTGTCGTAGGCGATGTCCTTGGCGACGAGGGCGAGCGGTGGCGCACCGGGCTGGCCCGGAGGCGTCGAGCCGCCTGACGGCTGTGGCGGGGGCGACGGCGAGGCCTTGGCCTCCTCGATCTTCTGCTGGAGCCAGGTGTCGAACTGGGCGCCCTCCATCGCATGCACGTCGAAATGCATCGCGTTGTGACCATTGCCGCAGAGCTCGGCGCACTGGCCATGGAAGGTGCCGCCCGCGTCCTCCTGGTTGATCGTGAACTCGAAGCTGTTGGTGCGACCGGGCACGACATCCCGCTTGAACAGGAATGCCGGGACGTAGAAGGCGTGGATCACGTCGGGGCTCTGAAGATACAGGTGGATGCTCCGGCCGACCGGGAGGGTGAGCCCGCCGTCCGGACCTTCGGGCGTGGTGATCGTCAGCAGCGGCTGCGCATCCTTGTTCTTCACCGGGTCGTAGTCGTCTGGCAGGTAATCGAAGGACCACAGGAATTGGGCGGCGGTCGCACGGACCTTCATCTGTGGTTGCGCGGACGTGGCTTCGACGGTGTTCAGCGTCAGCCACGAGGCGACGAACAGGACGGTGACGATCAGCGTCGGGACGACGGTCCAGACGACCTCGGCGACGGCGTTGCCATGCGTCTGCGGCGGCAGCTCATCATCGCCGGCGCGACGTCGATAGCGGATGACGCTCCAGACGATGAGTCCCTCGACGACGAAGAAGATGACGACCGCGATGCCGAAGACGAGGTCGTAGAGCTGGCGGATGTGCACGCCGCGGTCGGTGATGGCCTTCGGCGGGAAGAAGCTGGACAAGACCCCCTGGCTGATCCGGATCGGATCGAAGCCGAGGACGACCATCGCGAGGACCCCGAGGATCAGGACGGCACCGATCACCAGAGCGACGATCGCGGGAGATGAGCGGCCGGTCCTGGGGGAACTCGCCATGCAGCTCCTCGGTGCGGGTGGGGGTCGCTGACGCGTCCGGACCCGCCCGGGTCGGACCGCGGCCATGATACCGCGGAGCGTCGGCGCATCGTGCGGCGCGGGCCTCGCCGGTGCGCGTCCTCAGGGCGACCGTGGGACGATGCCGCCGATGCGCATCACCCGCACGTCACGGCGGCTCGTCCCGTGGCTCGCCGCGGTCGCCGCGGTCGCCGGCAGCCTGCTTCTCGCCAGTCCGGTCGCGGCGCACGGCCCGACTCCCGCGGAGCCGCCGACGGTCGTTTCGCTGCTGTTCGGCTGGACGTTCGAGCCGCTGCCGACGCTGGCGATCGCGGCCGCACTCGCCTCGTGGACGTGGGCCGTCCGGCGGGTCAACGCGATCCATCCGTCCAATCCCGTCCCTCGTCGACGCACCGTCGCATTCGTCGGCGGGATGGTGGCGATCGCCTTCGCCCTGCTCTCCGGCATCGACCAGTACGACACGACGCTGTTCTCGATCCACATGGTCCAGCACGTGCTGCTCACGCTCGTGGCGGCGCCGCTCATCGCCTTGGGGGCGCCGGTGACCCTGCTCCTGCGCGTCTCGTCGCCGCCCAGCCGGCGGCGCTGGATCCTGCCCGTCCTGCATTCGAGGGTCATGCGCTTCCTGGCCTTCCCGGTCGTTGCGTGGGTGCTGTTCGCCGCCGTGATGTGGGTGAGCCACTTCTCGCCGCTGTTCAACGCCGCGCTGGAAGACCCGCTCATCCATGAGCTCGAGCACGCGGTCTATCTCGCCAGCGCGCTGCTGTTCTGGTGGCCGGCCGTCGCGCTCGACCCGACACCCTGGCGGATGTCACATCCGGCCCGGGCGCTCTACGTGTTCCTGCAGATGACGCAGAACACGTTCCTGTCGGTCGTCATCCTCAACGCGCAGACGGTCCTGTATCCGCACTACGCGACGCTCCAGCGTGCGTGGGGCCCGACACCGCTCGAGGATCAGCAGATCGCGGCGGCCTTCATGTGGGTGGTCGGCGACATGATCTTCCTGGCGGCGAACTTCGCGATCCTGGTCGGCTGGTCGAGGGCGGAGGCGCGAACGGCCGAGGCGACGGATCGCCGCGCCGCCCGCGAACTCGCCGAGATCCGGGTCCGCGAGCAGCGTCTCGCCGAGCGACTCGGCCGTGATGCGCCGAACCCGGCGCCCGACGCTCAGCCGGGGAGTGGCGCCTCGAGATAACGGCGGTACGCGTCGGGGTCGACGTTGCCGCCGCTCGCGACGGCGACGGTATCGCCCGGCTGCCCGGCGCCCACCTCCGAGCCGTGGAAGACAAGGGCGGCGACGGTCAAGGCGCCGGACGGCTCGACCACCAGCCGTGCGCGTTCCGCGGCGAGCCGTACGCCGGCCGCGATCTCTTCCTCGGACACCGTGATGACGGCATCGAGATGCGCCCGAAGATGGGCGAAGGTGCGAACGCCCAGTGCCTGGGTCCTCGTCCCATCGGCGATCGTCCGGGACACGTCGGCGGCCTCCCAGCGGACGATCTCGCCGCGCTCGAGCGACGCGCGGGCGTCGGCCGCCAGCTCGGGCTCGACGCCGACGACTCGGACGTCCGGGCGGAGCGCTTTGACGGCCGTGGCAACCCCGCTCGCCAGCCCGCCGCCACCGATCGGGACGAGGACGAGCGCCAGCTCCGGCAGCTCCTCGACGATCTCGAGGCCCATCGTCCCCTGACCCGCGATGATCCGGTCGTCGTCGTACGGCGGGATGATGGCGAGGTCGCGCTCCGCGGCGATCGCCTCGGCTCGCGCCTGCCGCTCGTCCGACGCGGGCCCGACGATGACGATCTCGGCCCCGTCCCGCGTGATCCGGTCGCGCTTGATGGCCGGCGCGTCGTCGGGCATCACGACGATCGCCTTCGTCCCGAGCAGTCGCGCGGCGCGCGCGACGCCCTGACCGTGATTGCCTGACGAGTAGGTGATGACGCCTCGATCGCGCTGCTCCTCGGTGAGCGATGCGATCGCGTTGTACGCGCCACGGATCTTGAATGCGCCGATCGGCTGGAGGTTCTCGGCCTTGACGTACGCCCGGTCGGGTGGCGCGTCGAACGACACCAGCGGTGTTCGCGCGATGACGCCGCGCAAGCGCCGCGCGGCCTCTCGGATGGCGTCGATCCCGACCAGCGCCTCGACGTCGGTGGTCGTCACCTGCGCCCTTTGTCGACGTCGGCCTGGCACGAGATGCAATAGGCGGCCCATGGCAGGGCCTCCAAGCGCTCCGGCGCGATCGGCTGCCCGCAGCGCAGGCAGGCTCCGAAGGTGCCGTCTGCGAGTCGCCCGAGCGCCGCATTCACGAGCTCCAACTGCTGTGCCGCGCGGTCCCGGAGCGCCAGATCGCGTTGCTGCTCGAAGACCTGGCTCGCGGCCGCGGCCTGCGAGCCATACGTCATCTGGCCCGGAGCCTGGACCTGCTCGCCGAGCTCCGCCACCAGGCGCGTCCGCTCGGCATCGAGCGTGGCGCGGATCGCGGCGGGATCCTGATCGGTCATCCGCGGACTCTACGCTGCGAGGCGGTCGCAGGCGAGCACAACTATACTCCCAGGGAGTACCCGACGGAGGACGCCGGATGGCCATCGAGATCGATCCCGTGTGCGGGATGGAGGTCGACACCACGACCTCGCTGCTGTCGTACGAGTACGATGGCAAAACCTATTGGTTCTGCGGGAAGGGCTGCCTGCTCGAGTTCAAGGACGACCCCGAGAAGTATCTCAACCCGGAGTACACACCGGCGATGTGAGGGTTGCCGGGGCGGCTACCTAGGTGAGCATGTCGTCCTTCGAGCTCGTCAGGGAGTTGGTGAGTCTCGTGCGGGCGGTTCTGGTGCGCCACGGGCGTCACCTACCAGACGGCTGAGCACCCGCGTCAGCACGCGCTCGAGGAGGGCGTCGAGCTCGTTCTCGGTCAGGGCGACGGGATGGATGCCGTCGGCCGCTGCGTGGAGGAACGCGACCTCCGACCCGGCCGGTGCCGCTTCCGGACCGCTCGCCTCCGACCGCCGTGACCGTGCCCGCCAGCGCGACGCGCCGACGCGTGCGCCATCGACGAGCGAGTACACGACCGGCACGACGAGCAACGTCAGGAAGGTCGAGCTGAAGAGGCCGCCGATCACGACCGTGCCGAGCTCGGCCGCGATGATCGAGCCCTGGTTGAAGCCCGCCGCGAGCGGGATCAGGGCGAGGATCGTCGCGATGGCGGTCATGAGGATCGGCCGGACACGGGTCTTGCCGCCCTCGATCAGCGCGTCGCGGGTCGACATCCCATCACGTCGGAGGCGCTCGACGAGGTCGAGCAGGACGATCGCGTTCGTCACGACGATGCCGATCAGCATCAGCATCCCGATCAGGGCACTCACGCCGATCGGGCGGCCCGTCAGATACAGCGCCGGGAACGCCCCGATCATCGCCAGCGGAAGGCTGAACAGGATGATGAATGGCGTAACGAGCGAGTTGAACGCGAGCACCATCATCACGTAGACGAGCAGGACGGCCACGGCCATCGAGACGAACAGGCCGCTGAATGCCTCGGTCTGCTGCTGCGTGACACCGGCCAGCGTGACATCGACTCCGGCCGGGATCTGGCCGGCAGCCTCGAGCGAGTCGATCTCCTGCTGGACGGCCAGGCTCACGGCGCCGGTGTCCGGGGATGAGATCTCGGCGGTCACCTGCGCGGCCGGCGCGCCGTCGATCCGGGTGATGCTGCCCTGGACGTCCACTTCCTCGACGGTCGCGACGGTGTCGAGCGGGGCCTTGACGGCGGTGCCGACCGGCAGGTCGCGGAGGTCGTCGACGGACGACACCGCGTCCGGATCGAGCTGGATGACGACGTCGACCGGATCGGCGCTCGCAGCGATCGTCGTGCTGGTGGCGGTCGTAGGCACGAGCGCCGCCCGGACTTCGGCGCCGATCTGGGCGGCGGTCGAGCCCACGTTGATCGCCTTGTTCGGGTCGACGGTGACGATCACCGTGGGCGTCGCCTTGACCAGATCGCTCTTGAGGTTGACGAGGTCGGTCCTATCGGACAGGGCGTCGAGGACGGTCGCGGTCGCAGCCTCGACGTCCTTCGAGTCCTCGCCGGACACCACGACGTTGAGGTTGTTGGAGGTGAAGCCGGCCGATTCCGACACGTTCACGTCGAACCCGTCGGTCTTGACCGGGGTGAGGGCGGTCGACAGCTCCTGCGTCTTGGCCTCCAGATCGACGCCTGATGCGTAGCGGACGGTGAGGGTTGCCGAGTTCGCCGGCTGCCCTTGGAGGGCGGCCACCACGGCGCGGAAGCCGAGGTCACCCTCGCCGGGGACGCTGGTCTGGACGAGCTCGACGTCCGGCAGGTCGATGACGATCGCCTCGGCCTGTGTCGCCTGGTCGAGGACGGCCTGCGAGCTTGCGCCCGCGGGCGGGATGACGACGGCCTGGAGGATCTTCTCCGAGCCCGCGTTGATGAATTGCGTCGGCAGGCTCCCGACCAGCGAGAGCGAGACGACGAACAGCGCGGCCGCGATGCCGAGGACCGCCCACTTCGTCCATCGGTTGCGGAGTGCCACCGAGATCGCCGGGACATACAGACGGATCCAGAACGAGTTCTTGGGCTCGCCATGCTCGTCGACCGACAACCGGACGCGGTCGATGACGAGGTAAGCGAGCACCGGCACGACCGTCAGGGCGCAGACGAGCGATGCCAGCAGCGCGAACGTGACGGTCAGCGAGAACGGCAGGAAGAACTGGGTCACGAGGCCGCCGACGAAGCCGAGCGGCAGGAAGACCGCGACTGTCGTCAGGGTCGACGCGGTGATGGCACCGGCGACCTCGCGCGGTCCCCGGGTGACGGCCGTCAACCGATCCTCGCCGAGCGCCCGATGGCGATAGATGTTCTCGAGGACGACGATCGCGTCATCGACCACGCGTCCCACGGCGACCGCGAGGCCGCCCAGGGTCATGATGTTCAGGCTGATGCCGGCCAGCTGCATCACGACGAGCGCGGTCAGGATCGACAGCGGGATGCTGATTGCGGCGACGAGCGTCGACCGCAGGCTGAACAGGAACAGGAAGATCGTGATGACCGCGAAGAGGGCGCCGAGGCCGCCTTCGCGGAGCAGGCCCTGCTGGGACTCCTTGATGAACGTCGAGAGGTCCTGGACCACCGCAACGGTCAACGTGTCGGTGTGCCGGGCCCCGGCCTCCTCGAGTGACTGCTCGACGGCTTCGGCCACCTGGACCGTATTGGCCGTCGACGTCTTGGTCACGGTCAGCGTGAGCGCCGGCTGGCCGTTGGTCCGTGCGTAGCCGGTCGTCGCGACCCCCTCCGCCTCGACGGTGCCGAGGTCACCCAATGTGACGGGTGTCGGCTCGGCGGCCGGGGCTGCGGTCGGGGTGGTCGGCGCCGGCGAGGCACCGGGATCGGCGGACGCGGCTGGAGCCTGGGATCCGGCGGTCGCAGGGGATGCCGCGGGGGCGGGGGCGGGTGGGACCGCCGCGGGCATCTTCACGCCGACGACGAGGTCGCGGATCGCCTCGACCGAGCCGAGCTCACCGGTCGTCGACACGGGCACCTTCGCGCCATCGGTCGTTAGCTGCCCGGACGGCAGGGTCAGATCGTTGGCCTGCAGGACGCCGCTGATCTGCGCGACGGTGATGCCTGTCTTGGCCAGCTTGTCAGGGTCGAGCGTGACGAGGACCTGCTGCTCGAGCCCGCCGGTGAGGTCGGCGCTGGCGACACCCTCGAGACCGAGGATCTCGGGGACGATCTCGGTCCGCGCGATGTCGGCCGCAGCCTCGAGGCCGTCCTCGTTCGTTGCAGCGATCGACGCGATCACGACCGGGGAGGCGTTGATGTTCAGGGCCGAGACGTCCGCATCGACGGAATCGGGCAGACCGGCGGACGCGATGTTCTCCTCGATGGCTGCCTGCGTCTCCTTGACGTCGGTCCCGAAGGAGAATTGGGCGACCACGAGTGCCAGGGAGTTGGCCGAGGTCGACTGCAGGTTCTCGAGGCGCGGCACACCCGAGATGGCGCGTTCGATCGGCTCGGCGACCTGGCTGGCGACGTCCGTGGCCGAGGCGCCGGGCAGTGGCGCGACGACCGTGATGACGGGGAAGTCGATGTCGGGCAGAAGCTCCTGCTGGAGGCTGTTCCAGGCCGAGATGCCGGCGATGAAGAGGGCGCCGGCCAGGAGCAGCGTCACGCTCCGCTTGGCGACGGCCAGCTCGGAGAGGCGGCTCATGGCTGTTCCTTTCGGGTGGAGGTCGTGGAGGTCGCGGCGGGGCCCGGCGCCGACTCGTCCGCGACGCGGCTGAGGATCTCGATCGAGCGACGGACGGTTCGCAGTTCGTCGGGGCGGAGGCGGGCGATGAGCTCGCGGAATTGCGCATTGCCGAGCTCGCGCATGCCGTCGAGGAAGGCGATCCCGGCAGGGGTCGCCGCGAGGACGACGTGTCGTCGATCGGCCGGGTCGTCGTGACGGCTGACGAAGCCGCGATCGACCAATCGGTCGACCAGCCCGCTTACCGTCGAGATCGACACGCCCAGTTGCGAGACCAATCGCGACATGTGGACCTCACCGCTCGCGGCGATGACGTGGAGGCAGCGAAGCTGAGCCATCGAGATGGTCACGTCCATCGGCGGCTGGTGCGCGGCCGCCATCCGATCCATCAGCCGCTCGAAGGCGGCGACGGTCGCGGCGACCTCGCCGGTGTGCGTTGTCGTGGGCTTTTGTTCAGTTACCACCGAATGGTCCGGCCTCTCCCGATAGTTTGGTCGGGCCGAAATATATCAGGTTCTCCGCGGCATGAGATAAGTGGCAGCTAATCGGCCGTCGCGATACTGGCGGCCACGGATCCGACCGGGCATTCCTCGATGGGGTCGGCCGTCGAATGGCCGGTGCCGGGAACCGGCGGAGGTCGAACCGCCATGTCCCAACGCATCCGTCAATCGATGGTCGTCTTCCTACCCGTCGCGGCTGCATTCGCGTTCGTCGCGGAGATCGCCCGCCGGTGGGGTTGAGCGCGCGTTATGTGCGCCCGCTCACCGCTTCTGAGCTGATGCGTGTCGCGATGTAGACCGGGATCACGGACAGCAGGATCGCCACCACGCCTGCCACGTTGACCAGCGGGACCTGGTTGGCGAGCCGGAAGCTCTGGAAGATCCAGATCGGCAGCGTCTTCACGCCGCCGGCGGTGAAGATCGTGACGATGACCTCGTCGAACGAGAGCGCGAACGCCAGCAGCGCGCCCGCGAGCAGGGCGGACCGCAGGGCGGGGAATGTCACGAACCGGAAGGTCTGGAAGACGTGGCCGCCGAGGTCCGCGGACGCCTCCTCGTAGGAGCGCGCGGTCCGTCGTAGCCGGGCGATGGCGTTGTTGTAAACGAGGACGATGCAGAACGTCGCGTGCCCGATGATCACGGTGAGGATGCCCAGCGGCACGCTGAGCGACGCGAACGTCGTCGAGAGCGCCATGCCCGTCACGATGCCGGGCAACGCGATCGGCAGCAGGATGACGAACGAGATGCTCTCGCGCCCGAACCACTGATAGCGGCTGACCGCGATCGAGATCAGGCAACCGAGGATCAAGGCGATGATCGTGGCGCCGACGGCGCAAAGGAGGGATGTCAGGAACGCCTGTTGAAGGCCAGTATTCACCAGGGCCTCGCCGAACCACCTCAGTGTGAACCCAGCAGGCGGCCAGGCGTTTGTGCCGCTCGAGTTGAACGCGTACAGGACCACGATCGTGAGCGGCAAGTAGATGAACCCGAGCACGAGCGCGGTCGCGACGCGCAGGGCGAGCCGGGCTCCGAGGCCGGTGTTCATAGGGCATCGAAGGCGCCGAACCGGCGCACGATGAACAGGTAGATGAGCATGATCCCGAGCGGCACCAGCGAGTACGCGGCCGCGAGGGGCAGGTTCTGGGCCACGTTCACGAAGATCACGTTGCCGATGAACTGGGTCGTCGACACGAGGCCAGGCACGATGTAGTCACCCAGCGTCAACGAGAACGTGAAGATCGAGCCCGCCGCGATGGCTGGGACGGTCAGCGGGAAGATCACCCGTCGGAAGGTCATCCAGCCCTTGCCGCCGAGGTCCGATGAGGCCTCGAGGAGCGAGCTCGGGATTCGTTCGAGACCGGCGAAGATCGGCAGGATCATGTACGGCAGCCACAGATACACGAACACGATCCATACCGCCAGATCGCCATAGCCCGGCGTGCTCAGACCGAGTGGCTTCAGGAGCCAGTCGATGACGCCCTGATTGCCGAGGATCAGCCGCCACGAGTAGGCCTTGATGAGGTAGCTCGCCCAGAGTGGCATCACCACGGCGACCACGAGGATGCCGCGGACCCGTGGCGATGCGACGCGAGCCATGTAGTAGGCGATCGGGTAGGCGAAGACGATGCAGGTCAGTGTGACGAGCAGGGCCATCGTGACCGTCCGCAGGGTGACTACCCGGTAGACGGGCGTCGTGAGCAGCTCGACGAAGTTGTCGAGCGTGAACTCGCGGACGACGAGCGACGTGAACGGGTCGCGCGACCAGAATGCGTTGAGGAATAGGACGCCGAGCGAGCCGAGATAGACCACGACCAGCCACAGCAGGGGCAGGGCCAGCAGAAGCCCGAGTCGCACGCGCGGATGGCCGTGTATCCATGCGGACACACGGCGCGCCGGCGATGGACGCGATGCTGGCATGGTCGATGCGGCGGTCAACGGAGTCCCATGAGGCGGCCCGGGGACCGCATCGCGGTCCCCGGGCCTTCAGCTCACCTTTGGATGGGCTGGTTCAGCCCTTGATCTCGGTCCAGGCCGCGATCCAGGCGTCGAAGCCCTTGCACTTCACATCGGTTCGGCCGTCGACGCAGTCCTCGGTCGGGGTCTGCCAGTTCCAGATGTCGGTCCAGAACGCGTCGTCGTCGGCGTGGAAGATCTCGCAGTGGTCCTTGGCCGCCGTCAGCGCACATGCCTTCGAGTTGCCGGGCGCCTCACCGAACCATTCGGCGATCTTCGCGTTGGTCTCCGGCGATGTCAGGTAGTCGATGTACGCGTACGCGCACGCGAGGTTCTTGGTCTTGGAGTTGATCATCCAGGTATCGGACCAGCCCGTGGCGCCCTCGGACGGCTTGATGACATCCACCGCGACCGGCGGCGCCTCGCCCTTGAGCAGGTTGGTGATGATCTGCCACGTCGTGCCCACGTTCGACGTGCCTGCCCGGAAGTCATCCATCTGCTTGAGGTAGTCCGTCCACCGCTGGGTCACGGCCGGCTTCTGCTGGTTGAGCAGATCGACGGCAGCCTGGAGCTGGGTGTCGTCCAGCGCATAGGGGTTCTTGATCCCGAGGTCCGGCTTGGTCTTCATGAGGACGACGGCGGCATCGGCGATATAGATCGGGGCGTCGTAGATGCTGACCTTGTAGCCGTTGGCCGGGTCGAACATCTGCGCCCAGGTGGTCGGAGCCGGCGTGACCTGGTCGGTCCGCCACATCAGCAGGTTCGAGCCACGGCCGTGCGGCACGCCGTACGGGACGCCATCGACGGTGTTGTACGGCTGGTTCTTGAGGTCCTCGAAGATGTCCGGATAGCTCTTGAAGAGATCGAGGTTGACCGGCTGGACGAACCCACCACGCACGAGGCGCAGGCTGGCATCGCCGGAGGCCGAGACGACATCGAACTGCTCGGGGTTGGTCGTGAAGAGCGTGTACGCCTCGTCCGACGTTCCGAAGATCTGTGGGTTGACCTTGCAACCGCTGTCGGTCTGGAACTGGGTCACCCAATCGACGTCCGCACTGGTCGAGCCGTTCTCGACGTAGCCGGGCCACGCCAGGACGTTGATGCTCTGGCCCTGGGTGCTGCCGAGCTCGGTCGGCACGCTCGGTCCAGGCGACGCGCTTGCGGCCTGCGATTCGCTGGCCGCCGGCGACCCGCTGGCGACCTCCGAGGCGCTCGGGGCGGTGGTTGCGCCGCCGCTACTGCAGGCGCCGAACACGATCGCGGCAGCGCCGGCGAGCGCGAGGATCCTCCTATTCCGCATGGTCTTCCTCCTCCTCAACGGGTTGACGGCCGTCGGCGACGGACAGTTCGTGCTGTCGCTTCCAGATCAGGCGGACAGCCTTGCCTTGCTGTTCGAGCACCTCGGTCGAGGTGGTCGTGAGGTTCTGCTCGGTCACGACGAGGCGCGCACCGGCCTCGAGATCGACGATGTAGCGCGTGTCGGGACCGAGGTAGACGACGCTCTGGATGGTCCCGGTTGCGGACGACTCGTCCGCGTCGTTCGTCGCCTCGGCGGGCGCAAGCCGGATCTTCTCGGGGCGGATCGTGAATGTCCCCGATCGGCCGAGGATCGTCTGCGCGACCTCCCCGCTCAACAGATTGGACATCCCGACGAATCCGGCCACGAAACGGGTGGCGGGGCGCTCGTAGACGTCCGCCGGGGAGCCGACCTGCTCGATCCGCCCTCGGTTGAAGACGGCCAGGCGGTCACTCATCGTGAGCGCCTCCTCCTGGTCGTGCGTCACGTAGATGAACGTGATCCCGACCTCCTGCTGGATCGCCTTGAGCTCGATCTGCATCTCCTCGCGGAGCTTCAGGTCGAGGGCGCCCAGCGGCTCATCGAGCAGGAGCACGCGAGGTCGATTCACCAGTGCCCGCGCCAGAGCGACGCGCTGACGCTGGCCGCCGGATAGCTGGGTCGGCTTGCGCTCCTCGTAGCCCTCGAGGCGGACCATCCGCAGGGCAGCTGCCACTCGCGCCGCCCGCTTCGGCTTGGGGACCTTGCGGACCATCAGGCCGTACCCGACGTTGTCGCCGACCGACAGGTGCGGGAAGAGGGCGTAGTCCTGGAAGACGGTGTTCACGTCTCGGTCGAACGGCGGGATCCCCGTAACGTCGCGGCCGTGGAGCAGGATCCGGCCCTCGGTCGGCTGCTCGAAGCCGGCGATCATCCGCAGCGTCGTCGTCTTGCCCGAGCCCGACGGCCCGAGCATCGAGAAGAACTCCCCGTCGCGGACATCGAGATCGAGGCGATCCACGGCGACCACGGGGTACTGCCCGCCCGATTCGACGTACGCGGCAACCCGCCGGCCGATGGCGTCATCGCCGTACTGCTTGCGGATCCCCTCGAGTCGGACGGCTGGGATCGCGTCCGCGGCGCGAATCGGGGCCACGCCCGCGGACGGGTGACGGGTGTCGGTCGCGATGGCCAAGCGCCCTCACTGCTGCTCGCCCGGGGTGACGGGGGTGCGCGAACGATGCGGCGGCACCCCTGTCGTGTCAAGGTCGGCGCGAGGGGCGGCACACCACCCCGAAACGGACCCGGCCGACGCTCGGTGGTACGCTCTCGTGCGCGCGGGAACGCAGCACCAATCGATCGCTCGCCAGCCTCGAGGAGGACACGGATGACCTACGTGATCGCCGAGCCGTGCATCGACGTGCTCGACATCTCGTGCGTGTCCGTCTGTCCGGTCGACTGCATCCACTACGAGGAGGGCGTGGACCGCAAGCTGTTCATCGACCCTAACGAGTGCATCGATTGCGGCGCGTGCGAGCCGGAGTGCCCGGTGAACGCGATCTTCCCCGAGGAGTCGCTGCCGCCCGAGTGGGCGAACTACACCGTGATCGACGCGACCTGGTACACCGACAAGGCCGGGGCTCGGGCGTCCGTCGACGAATTGAAACCGCCCGGTTGATCAAGGCCGGCGACCCCGGCACTCCACATGCGTATCGCGTCCCTTCTCCCGTCGGCCACCGAGATCGTGTGCGCCATCGGCCTGCAGGACGAGTTGGTCGCCGTCACCCACGAATGTGACTGGCCGCCGGGCGTCGTCGGCAAGCCCGTCGTCACCCGCAGCGTCCACGACCTCGCCGAGGTCAGCTCCCGCGAGATCCATGCCCGCGTCACCGCGTCGATGCACGGCGGCTCGTCGCTGTACGAGCTCGACGAGGACGCCCTTGCCGCCGCGGAGCCCGACCTGATCCTGACCCAGGAGCTGTGCCAGGTGTGCGCGGTCAGCTATCGCGAAGTCAACGAGGTCGCTCGGCGGATCGACGCCGACATCACCGTCGTCTCGCTCGAGCCGACCTCCATCGAGGGGATCTTCCACACGATCACAACCGTCGGCGCGATGGCCGAGGTCGAGGACGCCGCGATCGACCTCGTCGAGTCGCTCCGCGAACGACTGGGGGCGGTCGAACAGCGCGTGACCCGGCGCCGCGACGCCGGACGCGCGCCCGTTCGCGTCGTCGCCGTCGAATGGCTGGACCCGCCGTTCGCGGTCGGCCACTGGGTCCCCGAGCAGATCCGCCGAGCGGGTGGCTGGGACTTGCTCGGTGCCGACGGGCAGAAGGCCCTGCCGACGACGTGGGCCGCCGTGGCCGAGGTCGACCCCGAGATGCTGTTCCTGATGCCATGCGGCTTCCATCTCGCCGAGACGATCGACGAATGGTCGAAGACGCCGGTACCGACACCGATCCGCGAGCTCGGCGCGGCCCGATCCGGCCAGGTGTTCGCGCTCGACGGGTCGGCCTACTTCTCGCGCCCAGGCCCGCGCGTGATCGATGGCGTGGAGATGCTCGCCGAGATCATGGATCCCGAAGCTTTCGTCGATATCGCCCCGCCCGGCGGCTGGGCTCCGATCGAGGTCGGCTAGTGCCGTTCAAGGCGTCGTTCACCTGCCTGTGGTGCGGGCAGGCTCATACGACGCGATCCGCAGACGACCTCGAGGGCTGGGCCCAGCTCTGTCCGGACTGCATCGGCAAGGCCGGCGACAACGGCTTCCTGCGCTTCCGGCTCCATCAGGCGTTGCGGGAGCGGGGAGGGACGCCACGCGGAAGCGCGGCGGCTCAGGCGGTAGCCGCCGCAGTCGCGGTGGCGCCGCCGGAAGGACGCACGCCCGACCGCGACCGGGACATGGTCGATTACTACGACGCCCGGGCGCCCGAATACGACGACTGGTATCTGCGGCGAGGCCGATATTCGCGGGGCGCGATCCATGACGCTGCGTGGAACGCGGAACTGGATACGGCCGGGCGCTGGCTCGACGAGTTGCCCTGGGCCGGCGAGATCGTCGAGCTCGCGGCGGGCACCGGCTGGTGGTCACCGCTGCTGGCCTCCCGCGGCGAGCTGTCCCTGTACGACGCGTCGCCGGCGGCGTTGGATCGCGCGCGCGAGCGGCTGCTCGCCCACGGCCTTCGTGCCCATCTCCACGTCCGCGACGCGTGGGCGGATCCGGATCGCGCCGTGGATGGGCTGTTCATGGGCTTCTGGCTGAGCCACGTCCCGCGCGAACGCCTCTCCGACTTCCTTGCCGTCTGCCGCCGCTGGCTCAAGCCCGGCGGCCGGCTGGCCTTCATCGATTCGCTGGCCGATCCGGCTTCCGGGGCGGCCGACCATCAGGAGCCCGCCGACGACCTTGCGGTCCGCCGGCTGGACGATGGCCGCGAGTTCACGATCGTGAAGGTCTTCTACACGCCGGACGGGCTGGGTCCCGCTTTGGAGGCCGCCGGCCTCACCGATATCGACCTGACGACGACCGGCCGGTTCTTCCTGCTCGGGACGGCCACCGCGGCCTGATCACTCCCAGGCGATGCTGTCGATGACCGGTTGCACGCGACTGCTGACCGCGTCGAAGTTGCCCTCCTTGAACGAGTCCAGCAGGAAGAGGATCGTCGCCCCGTCCTTCTCGAGCACGATCCAACGGATCTTCTCCTTCGGATCGGTGTTGAAGGCGTCCTCCGGGAAATTCAGGAACGTCTGTCGGGCCTTTGGTCCCGTCACCGTGTCCACCGCGACACCCGTCGCACCGTCGATCGTGATGGGGGCCGGTTTCGCGACGACCCAGTCATCCGGTCGGTTCAAGTACGCGACCATGTCCTCGGGCTTTGACCCGATCTTGACTGGCTTGTCGTCGAGGATGCCGTTCACGGCCCCCGTCATCCAGAAGAAAGCACCGTCGGCATAGGTCACCCCGCCGCCGTGTGGCCATGCGCGGACATTCGTCCAGTCGTCGCCCTCGATCGTGAAGGTGAAGCCCGGCTCGAACGGCGCCGCCCGGTAGGTTCCCTCCGGCAGCGGGCACGCATCGAATTCCTTCGCACACAGCTTCATCGCAGCGACGGCTGGAGACGCGGACTCGGACGCCGACGCCGCTGGCGACGCGGTCGCCGGCGCCGCGCCGGATGGTTCGGCGCTTGCGGACGTCTCGGGAATCGGAGCCGAGCTCGTGGCTGGCGACGACGTCGTGCCACCGCACGCCGTGACCAAGACGACGACGCCGATCACGAGACCGGCACGCCGACCGCGGCGCGAAGCAAACCCACCCATCGATGCCTCCCTCCAACGTGACCACCGGTGGTCGAAGACGGGACCGTAGCAGTCGCCTGTCGCTCAGAGCGACACACGACCGCGGGCGTACGCCGGGCCCGTGGCTATACTCCCGCCGTGTCGCCCCTCTCGAATGCCACGATCGCGACCGTCGGTTCCGGGGTGATGGCCGAGGCGATGATCGCGGGCTTGCTCCGCGACGGCCTCGTCGCGCCGGACCGCGTCGTCGCCAGCCACCCGCGCGCCGAACGGCGCGAAGCTCTCGAACGTGAGTACCGCATCCGCACGGTCGCGGCCAATGCCGACGCAGTGCGCGACGCCGACGTCATCCTGCTCGGGATCAAGCCCCAGATGCTCGAACGCGTCGGGCGCGACATAGGACCGCACCTGCGGCGCGGACAGCTCGTCCTCAGCGTGCTCGCCGGGGCGACCACGACGGCACTCACCGGCATCCTCGGCCATGACCAGGTCGTCCGGAGCATGCCCAACACGCCGGCCCGCCTCGGGAAGGGCGTGACGGTCTGGTACGCGACGCCCGCCACGACCGAGGAGCAGCGTTCCCAGGCTGCCGCCCTGCTCGCGGCGCTCGGCCACCAGCTCGAGGTCGACGACGAGAAGATGGTGGCCATGGCGACCGCGGTGAGCGGCACGGGCCCGACCTATGTCTTCCTGGTCATGGAGGCGCTCATCGACGCCGCGGTCCACCTGGGCTTCCCGCGCCACATCGCGCACGACCTCGTGATCGAGACCCTCGAGGGTTCGACGCTCTTCGCTCGCCAGTCCGGGATGCACCCCGCCGAGCTCCGCAACATGGTCACGTCGCCAGGCGGGACGTCGGCCGCGGCCCTCCACGAGCTCGAAAGTGGCCGATTGCGGACCGTGCTGTCCGAGGCGGTCTGGGCTGCCTTCCGACGGACCGTGGAGCTCGGCGATCAGCTGGAAGCAAGCCTCGATGTCGGCGATCGCCCGTCGCGACCCTCCGCGTGACGGCCGGGACGGACACGAAGGCGTCGGCTCGGTCCACCGTCGACCTTCGTCGCACGAACCTGGGTGACGTTCGCAACCTCGATCTTCGCTCGCCCGGGCGCGACCCCTGGGCCGATGAAGCCGCCCTCTGGGACCGCCTGCTCGCCTCGTGGGCGGGCCTTGATGAGGCGGCCTGGCACCTGCCCGGCGCGGCGCCATCCGATGCGGGCGGCCCCGATTGGTCCCTTGCCGAGCACGTCGGCCACCTCGCCGATTGGCAGGAGCTGGCGATCGACTACGTCGGGACCGCGCTCCATACCGGTCGGTGGCCGTCGGACGACGACTACGACAACGGCGACTTCGACCGCTTCAACGAGCGCCGCCGGGCCCCGTGGACGACGATGCCGAGCGCGACGATCGCGGCCCGCCTGCGGGCCTCCCGCCCCCGCCTGCTCGAGGCAGCCGGGAGGCTTTCGCTCGACGAGCTGCGCGGCGACGACGCTTGGGGCTGGGTGTACATGACCCTCCATGGCCACTACCTCGACCACCTCACGATCATCGAGCCGTGGGCAGATCGGCTTCGTGACCGGCAGGTCGACGGCGACCCGTTCGTCGCCGATCCACGCTCGGCTGACGCGGACGGCCTGGCCGCGGACATCGCCGCGATCGATGAGCTGTTCGACGGACTGATCCGCGGCCTGCAGTCGGATCGATGGCTCTCCGAAGAGGTGACGCCAGGCTGGACGCTCCGCGACCACGTCGGTCACCTCGCCGATTGGATGGATGAGGGCGCCCGCGCGATCGGCGTCCATCACGAAACGGGCGTCTGGCTGTCCGATCCCGAAGAAGGCATCGATGCCTGGAACGAGCGGCATGTCGCCGACCGTCGTGGCGAGGCACTCGACGCCACGCTCGCGCGCTACGACGCCGCCCACGCCCGTCTGCTCGATGCGGCCCGCTCGATGACCGTGGAGGACCTGCGCTCACCCGACGGCTGGAGCTGGGTCTATGACTGCCACCACGGACACGTGCGCAAGCACTTGGCCATGGTCGGACGCTACTGCGCGACGAGCGGCTGGCCGGAGGTCTGATGGCCGACGAGGCGGGCGCCGCGCCCGCGACCGGAGGATCGGGCCTGACGATCGAGGCGATCGTCGCGGTCGATTCGCCGCGCGAGTTCCGGATCCATCCGCGCGACCGCGTCGTGGCGTTCACCGCTGAGGCGGCCGGCGCCCGACAGCTCTTCACGCTGTCGCTGCGCGGGACCGGTACCCCGGCGGTCCAGATCACCGCCTCGGAGAAGGGCGTCAGCGATCCGCAGTGGTCGCCCGACGGCCGTCGCCTGGCGTTCGTGCGAGAGGACGAGATCTGGATCGTCGAGGCCGACGGTTCGCGCCTGACGAGGGTCGTCGCCAAGCCGGGTGGGGGTCGCGAGCCTCGCTGGTCGCCCGACGGCCGACGACTCGCTTTCATCTCCCGGCGCCGCGGCTGGAGCCAGGTCTGGCTGACCGACGCACCCGTTCCACGCCGCGGGCGGCCGCAGCGCGAGCCGCGCGCGCCGATCGCGACGCCGCTGACGCCCGGTGGCTTCGACGTCGATGGGCTCGCGTGGTCCCCGGATGGGACCAAGCTCGCGGTGACCGGACAGCAGGCGCCGGATGACCTGACGACGTGGCAGATCGCGATCGTCGATATCGCGACGGGCGAGAGCAGCATCGTCGCCGGATCGCGCAGTCACGACACCGGCGTCCGGTGGGGGCCGGATGGCTCGCTGTTCTACCTGAGCGACGAGGACGGGTGGTTCCAGGTCATCCGGCGCTCACCGGATGGCCGCGACCGGATCGCGATCACCGATGGCGACCGCGAACACGGCGAACCGTCGGGTGCCTACGGCTACGCGCCGCTACCGTCGCCGGACGGCCGACGGGTCGCCCACATCGAGGTCCGCGACGGGCTCATCGACGTGGTCATCCGCGAGCTCGGCGAGGGTGCGGCTCCGAAGCGGGGACGCGGTCGTCCGCCGAAGACGCCACGGACGTTGACGGCCACGACCAAGGCCACGCGCGCCTCCCCGTGGGAGGGTGTCTGGCGCGCGATCGGCTGGATGCCGGACTCGGCCTGGGTTGCGGCGATCGGCGAAAGCGAGCGGCGTCCCCAGGATCTGTGGCTCATCCCCGTCCCGGGTGTCGCGCCAGTGGGATCACGGCCACGGCAGGTCACGAATTCGATGCCGGCGGTCCTCGCGTCGGCGATCGCCGGGAATCGGGTCCCGACAGGCGAGCGCGTCGTCATCACCGCCCGCGACGGGCTGCGGGTCGAGGGCACGCTCTGGCGGCCGGCCTCTGCTACCGGCAAGCGCGGCGGCCGCCGGGTGCCGACGATCCTCTACCCGCATGGCGGCCCGACCTGGCAGGCGTACCGGGCGTTCGTGCCATTCAAGCTGATGCTGGCGAATGCCGGGTACGCGTTCCTCGACGTCGACTTCCGCGGTTCGACGGGCTATGGCCGTGCATTCCGCCACGCCAACCACGGCGAGTGGGGCCACGCCGATACGCACGACATGATCGATGCCGCGCGATGGGCCGGCGAGCAACCCTGGTCAGATGGGCGGTTCGCGATCTTCGGTGGGTCGTATGGCGGGTACATGGTCCTTACCGCTCTCGTGGAGGAGCCGTCGCTCTGGTCGGCGGGCGTAGACCTGTACGGCGATTCGGAGATCGCCGAGAGCTTCCGCCACGGCGACCGGGTCGGTCGCCTGGACCTCCAGAAGATGATGGGCATGCCTGACGATCCGCAACGGGATGAGGCCTATCGACGCGGGTCACCGGTCTACCGCGCGGAACGCATCGAGGCGCCGCTGCTCATCCTGCACGGGCGCAAGGACAAGCGCGTCGTGCCGCTGATGACGGAGCGCATGGTCGAGGCGCTCGAGATCGAGGACAAGGTCTACGAGGTCCACTGGTACGACGACGAGGCGCACGGCTGGGAGCGGCGCGAGAACCGGCGCGACTCGTTCGAGCGGATCTACCGATTCCTTACGACTCACGTCCCACCCGACGCGGAGGGCGGCCGCTAGGGAACCCCGCGGCGCGTTCCCGGGCAAACGAAACGACCGTCCGATGATCGGACGGTCGTCCATGAGTGCGTTCGGCGCCGGCGCGAGGCCGGCAACCGGGAGGATCCGGAGTCGACTACCAGCGGCGCGCCGCTTCCAGCACGAGGCCGGAGCTGGCGAGCGCAGACAGGAGCATGAGCGTCCGAAAGGCCCCCGACTTCACGAGGTTCTTCATCGGTGTCCTCTTCAAAGCGTCCCTCGGGGAAGACGGTCTTCCCGCAACCGCAACGTACGAGGGCGCGAGGGGCCGGGCCATGGGCCATCGGTACCAGTCGGGGGTGACCAGAGGGGCAGAAAAGGTGCGCCGGCGCACCGCACCGGTCAGGCCGTGGCGGTTCGCGGGTCTCCGCGGCGCATGCCGATCGCGATCGTGAGCACGATCCCGAGGCGCGATCAGCACATCCCCGATGCTGAAGACGTTGGCGAACGGCAGGCCGGCAGGGATCGCGAAGACGTCCGTCAGGGGCGCCAGGACTGGATCCTCCAGGATCGCGCTGTTCGAGAAGCCTTCCTCGACACTCAGGCCGGCGGCGGTGAGCGCCTCGACGGTGGTCGGCATCACGCCGCCGTTGCCGACGATCGCGACCAGATTGGCGATCGCCCCGATAGCGACCAACGCCAGACCGGGCACCGCGAGGTTGCGCCAGACGGCGACGAGGACCATCCCGGTCGATGCCACGTAGATCGCCTCGCCGACACCGGGGCTGAACGAGTCGCCGAGCGGCGTCGAGAACAAGAGGATCTGGATCGCCAGGCCGGCGACGGCCAGCCAGGCCCATTCGAAACGGACCTGGGCCAGTCGCTCCAGCCGGCCGCCGATGAGCCGCCCGAGGAGCACGCCGATCGGGACGGCGACCAGGACGAACACGCGGGGTCAGCCCCGGCTGGCGAGGATGTCGTTCAACTGCGCGATGTGGTCCTCGGCGTGGCCGGTCACGAACCGCTCGGCGATGGCCGGTGCCGGCATCTCGCCGAGCCGCGGATGTACGCCGATCCTCGCCGACTCCGTATCCGTCATCGTCGGGATACGCGCCTCCCAGGCCGCCAGGCCGTCGTCCACACGCCCGAAGAGGACGCGGAGGGGCAAGCGGCGGTCGCGCTCGATGATGCCGATGCGGACGGCGTCGTCGGCGGTGCGTCCGAAGGGGACCGGCGCCGATCCGTCGCTGTCGATGACCTTCTCCATCTCGCCGAGCCAGAAGGGGAGCATCTCCTCGACATGGGCCAGGACCTCGCGCGGGCCCCACGACGCTTCGGGTCCGGTGCCGTAGTCCTCGGCCAGCGCCCACGGTTCGCCGGCCATGACGCGGGGTGCGAGATCGGCGTACGCCCGTCGCGCCGCCGTGATGCGTTCGACGTCACTCATGGCCGCCAGTGTGGCACGCCCGGCGTACGATGGGCGCACTGTTGGATGCCTCGGCTGGGCGATGCCCGCCGGGGCTGGACCCGCATGCAGCGGAGAGACGCGCGATGACCGAAACGCTCCCGCGTGGCGCGGCTAACCAGGCCGGCGCCCGGGTCGACGCGGACGCCTACGCCAAGGCCGGCGATTTCCTTCCGCTCGACGGCATCGACCACATCGAGTTCTGGGTCGGCAACGCCCGGCAGGCGTCCGCCTACTACCGCGCCCTCTGGGGTTTCACGCCAGTCGCGTTCGGCGGACTCGAGACGAAGGTCCGTGACCGGGCGAGCTACGTCATGGTCCAGAACGACATCCGATTCGTCTTCACGGCGCCCTTGACCCCCGATGGCGAGATCGCCGAGCACGTGCGCGAGCACGGCGATGGCGTGCACGACATCGCGTTCCGGGTGGCCGACGTCGAATCGGCCTGGCACGAGACGACGACCCGCGGCGCGGCCTCGGCCCTCGAGCCCACCGAGATCGATGGCGGCGAGGACGGTGTGCTGCGCAAGGCCTCGATCCGGACGTATGGCGAGACGCTCCATTCTTTCGTCGATCGCAGCGCCTACCACGGGGCGTTCGCGCCGGGCTATCGGAAGGTCGCCTCGCCGCCTCGCGCGGCCGAGGGCTTGAGCCTGCTCGAGGTCGACCACTGCGTCGGCAATGTCGAGCTCGGGCAGATGGACGCGTTCGTCGACTTCTACAAGGACGTGCTCGGGTTCGCCCAGCTCATCCACTACGACGACAAGGTCATCCACACCGACTACAGCGCCCTGATGTCGAAAGTCATGACCAACGGCAACGGCCGCATCAAGTTCCCGATCAACGAGCCGGCGACCGGCAAGAAGAAGAGCCAGATCCAGGAGTACCTCGACTGGTATCGGTCGCCCGGTTGCCAGCACATCGCGCTGCGGACCGAAGACATCGTCGGGACCGTCCGCCAGCTGCGCGAGAACGGCGTCGAGTTCCTCGGCCTACCACACGAGTACTACGCGACGCTCGCCGACCGCGTCGGCGACGTCGGCGTGCCGATGGAGACGCTCGAGGAGCTCGGCATCGAGGCCGACCGCGACGAGGAGGGCTATCTCCTGCAGATCTTCACGCGGCCGGTCCAGGACCGCCCGACGTTCTTCTTCGAGATCATCGAGCGCCACGGGTCGCGCGGCTTCGGGGTCGGCAACTTCAAGGCGCTGTTCGAGGCGATCGAGCGCGAGCAGGAGAAGCGCGGGA
>CAWABV010000008.1:0-1132583 GCA_963780375.1 uncultured Chloroflexia bacterium
TGCTCAGCGGCGGTTTACTGCAGTCCACGGGGGAGCCGCTGTTCGGATTGATCGCTCTCGTCTGAGACAGCGGAGCTGTCAAAGGTCGGCGACAGCTTGATCGCATGCCAGGGATCGGCTACACTCGAAACCACCCGTCACCGCCGCACACAAGGGCCTTGCATGACCAATACAGACCTCGAGACCGGTGGTGAGACCGGTCGCCGACCGACCGTCGCCGAGCTGTTTGCCGGGGTCGGGGGCTTCCATCTCGCACTCGATCGCGCCGGTTTCGACGTCGTGTGGAGCAACCAGTGGGAGCCCGCGACTAAGGCGCAACACGCCTTCGACTGCTACGTCCGAGCATGTCCGCGACGGCGACTTCCAGAGCACGGCCGCGGCAGTCGCGGAATCCGTATCCGGCCTGAGGGCCTCGGCTTGGCCCCTCATGAGGCCGTCAACGAGGACATCGCCAAGATCCTCGACAAGTTCGAGGCCGAGGTGAATGCGGTCGGGCGACGGGCGACATTCCCGACCATTCCAGACGTCGACCTCGTCGTAGGCGGATTCCCTTGCCAGGACTACTCCGTGGCCCGAACCCTCCGGCAGGCGCACGGGCTCGTCGGCAAGAAGGGCGTGCTGTGGTGGGAGATCCACCGCCTGCTCAGGCTGAAGCTCGCGACGGGCCGACCGGTCAAGTATTTGTTTCTCGAAAACGTCGATCGATTGATCAAGTCGCCGAGCGGGCAGCGTGGTCGCGATTTCGCGGTGATGCTCGCGTCACTCGCCGACCTCGGTTACGAGGTGGAGTGGCGGGTGGTGAACGCTGCTGACTACGGATTCCCTCAGAAGCGGCGAAGGGTGTTCATCATCGGACGGCTGGGACGCGCGGAGGGAAGCCCGTACGACCAACTCACGCGGTCAGGCGTCCTCGCGCGAGCGCTTCCGTGGCGCAAGAAGGAGCCGTTCGACTGGGCGCCTATCCGCCTCGACCCTGACGTGAAGGTCGTCAGCGATACGTTCAACGTCGGACCAAAGCGGACGCCGTTCGGAAACGCGGGCGTGATGCGCATCAGCGCGTCGGGGCGCGGGGCTGCAGTGTGGACCGCCGACGTCCGCCCGGCGTGGATAGGTGATCGGGAGGTCCTTGCCGACATCCTCGAGCCCGCGCAGGACGTGCCCGCTCAGTTCTTCGTCGAGGGCGAAGAGCTCGAGAAGTGGCGGTTCCTCAAGGGCAAGAAGAGTCTGACCAGGATCAGCCGCGCGACCGGGATGGAATACACCTACGACGAGGGGGCGATCCCCTTCCCGGACTCGATCGATGGTCCATCACGGACGATCCTCACCGGTGAAGGTGGTGCGACTCCTTCCCGCTTCAAGCACCTGATCCAGACGGAAGATGGTCGGTATCGCCGACTGACACCGCGCGAACTGGAGCGGCTCGACGGCTTCCCAGGCGACTGGACGACAGGAATGGCCGACGGCAAACGAGCGTTCATGATGGGCAACGCCCTTGTTGTCGGCCTGGTGGAGCGCATCGCGGACGAGTTGATCAAGGAGATCGCCGTGCCGATCGCCGAGTCAGCGGAGGCCACGGCCTCGTAACGGTGGCCGGCCTTCAGCTACCGAACCCGCCGCCGACGAGCCCGGCGGTCCGCAATGTCATGCGCGCCAATCGGGCGCGTGACACCGGCCCAGAACGCCGATTACGCGAGGCCCTTCGCGCCGCCGGCCTCGGCGGCTATCGACTGAACTGGCGCAAAGCGCCGGGCCGGCCCGACATCGCGTATCCGGGCCTGAAGCTCGCGGTCTTCGTTCACGGCTGCTACTGGCACCACTGCCCGCGCTGCTACCCCAACCTCCCGAAGTCGAACCCCGAGTTCTGGGCACGAAAGTTCGAGCTCAATCGGGAGCGCGATGCACGTAAGCGGCGCGGGCTCGAGACCGCAGGTTGGACGGTGATCGAGGCATGGGAATGCGATGTGAAGGACCGAGTGGAGTCGGTCGTTACTGAGGTCGAGGTGCGGTCAGAACGCCGCGATCGCGAAGGATCTCTTCGAGATAGCGCTGGTTCAACCAGTAGCTCTTTTTGATCACATCGAAGCCACCCGGCGCTTGGTCTCGATCTTGGGCGTTTCTCGCCTTCGGACGAACGTGGATGTATTGCGTCATTGATGGCAGCGGGAGGTTTCGAGCTTCGCCTGCCTCGATCAGAGCTTTGAAGCGCTCCCACTCCTGGTGAATTCCATCGAGCTCGGTCTCGGAGGGGCTCCAAAAGATGGGCTGCCCCATACGGGTCTCGGCCAACGAGGTACGCGGGCCGCGATGAACGGGAACGATCAGCAATCGATTGAGGCGGCCGAGCAGATCGGACAATTCCCAGTCCTCGAATACCAGCTCCTCGTGGACGAATGCTGGGAATGACATCAATTCCACGACGCGGCCCGACTGGTCGACGGGGACAGTCTTGACCTCCACGCCGAAGCGAAGGAAGTCGCCACTCCGACCCTTGGCCCGCTCGCCGATGAGGGCACGGACGACCTGTGCCACAGCGGCCTTTCCCTGCTTGCCTTCCCGCCCCGCGAGGCTTGCCAGTTGGTCGAATGGTCGACCGACGTATGAGCTCAGGGTCGCGAGCGTCCTCGCCTCGAACTCGGCCGCGGGATCAGGCGCGGCTGTCTCGCTCGGGACCGGCTCGTCGCCTGTCATCTCACGGTAGATCCAGCCAACGAACGGCTGCTTGAGGGACCAAGCGCGGCTCACAGACCCATGCCCAGCTCCCTTGGTCGCTGCTCCAAGGATGCTCGACAAGCTCTCGCTGACCTCGGAGCGGCAATTCGCCACCACCAGGCCACGGATTCGTTCCCAATCGGCTTAAATCGTCCTAAGCGTGGATTCGTCTGGCGACCAGATTCCGGTAACGAGGGTCTTGAACCGGGCGATCGGCTGTAGGGGTTCCCAACCGTAGAAGATCATGAGCATCCGATCGAGTTTCTTCCGGACTTCCGCCGTATCCCAGGTCTGGAGCGCTAGCCCCGCGAAGTCGATCATCGCGATGGAGATCCGCTCCTTTGCCTTCGCCTCACCACCCGTGAGCATGATCGGGACCGACTTCAGCTCCACCCCAGCCCCGGGAAAGTCGGGGCCTCGGATGGAGTTCGCGGGAATGCCGAACGTAGCCTCATAGATCCGACCGACCACTCCTTTGTTCCTTGGCGAACTAGGATCCATCGGGGCAGTCGGCTGGAGGTCGATGAGTAGCCGCCCCACGAAGCGGCGTGCCACTTCCTCGATCTCGGGTTGGGTGGCGGTTCGGTAGTCAAATTCACGCATGCGGTTCCCTCGCCCTGAGCGTGGGCGGGCAGGTCAGCCCGTCGGGCGTCGTCGAATCGTGCCACGACGTCATGGGCGCGACGCAAATCGGGCGCAGACTGAGTCGTCATGCGCGTAACGACGCTCGATCGGATCCTGGCGGTCCTGGTGGTGAGCATCGGAGGAACGGGACTCCTCGCGCTCAAGGCTGGCAGTCCAGGCGCCGATTGGGTCTTCACGCTTCACGGGCTCGTCGGCGGGGCGCTGCTCGTCGCGACCCTGATCAAAGCGCGGCGCTCGGTTCCGATAGCGGTGCGAGCGGGGCGGATCGGGCCACTCGCGATCTCTTTCGTTCTCGCATTTGCGATCGTCGGTGGTCTTGTCGGCGGGTTCGCCTGGGTGGCGTCGGGCCGCCTCTTGACCATCGGCTCGTGGACGCTTCTCACGATCCACGCCTGGTTCGGGCTCGTGATCGTGCCTCTCCTGGCGCTCCACCTCCTGCCGCGTCGATGGCGCGCGCTCCGCTCGGGCACGTCCGGCGGGGTATCGCGCCGGACCGTCGTGATCGCCGGCGGGATGGCGACCGTCGGCATGGTTGCCTTCGCCGCGAGCACGACACTCGATCGACTTCTCGGTGGGGTCCGACGATTCACGGGCTCGCGCTGGCTGATACCCGGTTCGGTCCCGCCCGCCACGACGTTCTACGGCGAACCGACTCCGTCGATCGATGTCGACGCCTGGCGTCTCAGCGCCGACGGTCGGGAGATGTCGATCGATGATCTGCGAGCACTCGGCGAAATCGAGTCGAACCCCGTCCTCGATTGCACGTCCGGTTGGGCACTCGAGACGACGTGGCGCGGTGTCCTGCTCGCATCGGTGATCGACGTCCCGGCCGACACGAGCGTCCGGGTCAAGTCCGTGACCGGCTGGTCGACCGTGCTCACGGCCGACGAGGCCCGGACCGCCCTCCTCGCGACAGGCGTCGCCGGGATGGATCTTCCGCCTGCGAACGGCGCTCCGTGCCGGCTCGTCGTCCCGGGCCGCCGCGGCCTCGACTGGGTGAAGTGGGTCGACGAGATCAGGCTGGTCTGACGCCTCCGAGCTGCGACTCCGATTCACCCGGTCGGGGTGATGTCCTCCAGTGGATGGCGAACCATTGTTTCTCGGGCTAGGGAGGCACGATGCCCGACGTCATATCCCAGTTCTTCGATGAGCTGAGCCAGCGCGAACGCGAGCCGATGCTCGGGCGGACGAACGGGAGCCTGCGCTTCGACCTCGACCGCGATGGGCGTGTCGAGCATTGGCGGGTGACCCTGCGTCGTGGCGCCATGACCGTGTCGCACGCGGCCGGACCTGCTGATTGCCTCGTCCGGACTGAGGGAGCGCTGTTCGAGGATCTGGCGCGCGGGCGAGCCAACCTTCTGGCCGCCATGCTGCGAGGCCAGGTTTTGTGGGAAGGGAACCCGACGCTGTTGGTTCGCTTCCAGCGACTCTTCCCGGCGCCGACGGGGCGAAAGAAGACGTCGTCGGCGCGATCCGTCGGCAAGCGGAGAGGCTGACGATGGCTGGGCAGGTCGTTCGGATCCTCGACGGCAACACCTTCGTCGTCTGCGACGAGCGCGGTGACGTGGAGGCATCGCCCAGCGAACCGACCGGGCTCTTCTCATTCGATACGCGGTTCTTGTCGCGATGGGTGCTCACGATCAACGGCCAGAAACTCAATCCGCTCTCGGTCGACGACCTCCAATACTTCCAGTCGCGCTTCTTCCTTGTGCCCGGGACCGGCACGGTCTATATCGACGCCAAGCTCTCGGTCATCCGCGAACGGGCTGTCGGTAACGGCTTCCATGAGGAGTTGACGATCCTCAATCATGAGAACGAACCCGTTGACCTCGAGATCCGGATCGACGCGGCCAGCGACTTCGCCGATCTGTTCGAGGTCAAGGACGCGCTCAAGAAGCTCGGTACGTATGACTCGCAGATCGAGGACGGCAAGCTCCACCTCGGCTACAGGCGCGAGTCCTATCGGCGTGAGACCGTCATCTCTGCTTCGGCGGCCGCATCGGTCGACGAGCGCGGCCTCACTTTCAGCGTCCGGATCGAGCCGCATGCGAGCTGGACGACGGACCTCGATGTCGTGACTTCCCATGCTGGTGCCGGAGGCACGCACGCCCGGCCGAAGTACGGACGCGGCCAAATGCGAGCCCGGCCGAACATGGAACAAAGCCTCGAAAAGTGGATCGGCGATGCCCCGCGTCTCGAGTGCGACCTGACGTCGCTCAAATCCACGTACCGGCAGAGCCTCGTTGACTTGGCCGCGCTACGCTTCTCGCCGCCGGTCGCGGGCGGCAAGAGCCTACCCGCGGCAGGCCTGCCGTGGTTCATGACGATGTTCGGCCGCGACAGCATCTTCACCAGCCTGCAGACGCTGCCATTCACGCCCGAGCTGGCCGCGACGACCTTGCGTGTGCTAGGCGAATGGCAGGGAAGCCGCCGCGACGACTTCCGCGACGAGGACCCCGGCCGGATCCTTCACGAAATGCGGTATGGCGAGATGGCGGCATTCGAGGAGCGTCCCCACACGCCGTATTACGGCGCGGCGGACTCCACGCCGCTCTTTGTCGTACTGCTCGACGAGTACGAGCGCTGGACCGGCGATCGGAAGCTGGTGCGTGACCTGGAGTTCGAGGCGCGAGCCGCGCTGAACTGGATCGACGAATACGCCGACCTGATGGGCAACGGCTACATCTCATACAAGCGCCGCAACGAGCAGACGGGCCTCGAGAACCAGTCGTGGAAGGACTCGTGGAACTCGATCGCCTACAGCGACGGTCGCTTGCCAGACTTTCCGCGCGCGACCTGTGAGCTCCAGGGCTATGCCTATGACGCCAAGATGCGCGGTGCCCGACTGGCTCGCCTTGTGTGGAACGACCCGCCATACGCCGAGCGGCTCGAGCGAGAGGCAGCCGACCTCAAGCACCGTTTCAACCGTGATTTCTGGCTGCCCGGCCGCGAGTACTTCGCACTCGCACTCGACGCCGACGGCAGCCAGGTTGACGCGCTCACGTCCAACATCGGTTTGCTGCTATGGAGCGGGATCGTCGACACAGCGAAGGCCAACGCGGTCGTACGTCATCTCATGGGACCCCGGCTCTACTCGGGCTGGGGCGTGCGGACGATGGCCGAAGGGAGAGGGTCGCTACAACCCGATCGGCTACCACCTGGGAACGGTCTGGCCGTTCGACAACTCGTTCATCGCATGGGGCCTGCGCCGATACGGCTACAAGGAGGAAGCCGCGCGGATCGCCTCGGACATCCTTGATGCCGCCGTCCTGTTCGACGGCCGACTGCCTGAGGCGTTCGGCGGCTACGACCGGGCCCTGACCAAATACCCGGTCCAGTATCCGACGGCGTGCAGCCCGCAGGCTTGGTCGACTGGTACCCCGATGCTGTTGCTACGCACGATGCTCGGGCTCGAGCCGATCGGCGACCACCTCATCGTCGACCCGGCCCTGCCGGCCACGATCGGGCATCTCGAGCTCCTCGACATCCCCGGTCGGTGGGGTCGGATCGACGCCTTCGGCCGCGGCCGGGTCGTCGTCGAAGGGCAGCGCTGACCGCGGCTACCGGAGCCGGTCACAAGATCTGGCGGGCCCCGATCTGCGAAGCGTCAGACCGGTGGCAGCTCCTGCGCATCGGTCTGCGCCGGGAGGAACAGATCGCCGAGCTTGGCGAGCCGCTCCGGCAATGACCGCACGGTCCACCGATCGGGCCGCAACTCCGGATCGTCCAGCTCGTCCCAGGTGATCGGCGTGCTGACCGGGGCGCCGGCTGCCGGCCGCACCGAGTACGGCGCGACCAGCGTCTTGATCGACGCGTTCTGGGTGTAGTCGAGCCGGGCCTTACCCTTGCGGGCCGCCTTCGCCCATTCCCACGAGACGAGGTCGGGGACCGTCGACCCGACCGCCTTCGACACCTTCTCGACCCAGTCACTCGTGTCGCGGAAGTCGTACTTGCCCTGGATGATCGGGATCCAGATCTGGATGCCGCGCTTGCCGGTGGTCTTCGGGTAGCCTCGCACGCCGAGATGCCCGAGCGCGGTCCGGAACAGCCTGGCGAGCGTGACGGTCTCCTCCCAGGTCGTCTTCTCGCCGGGGTCGATGTCGACGTAGGCGAACGTCGGCTGCCACGGTTCGGGCAGCCGGCCGGTCCAGGCGTGGACCTCGAAGCTTGCCTGGTTTCCAAGCCACGCCAGCGAGGCCGAGTCGACCGCCAGCAGATGGTCGTTTGCATCCCGATCCGTACGGCCGTCGACGCCGGTCTCGTGCCAGCGCGTCAGCCACTTCGGCGCGGTCTCGGGGATGTCCTTCTGCCAGAAGCCGGGCGCTCCGGCGCCGTTCGGAAAGCGTTGGAGGTTCAGGGGTCGGTCGAACAGGTGCGGCAGCATGATCGGCGCGATCGTCGCGAAATAGCGGACCAGTTCGCGCTTCGTCACCGGCGGCTCGGGTTTGCCACCGTCGCCCGGTCGGCCGTCGAAAAGCGGTTTGTCGAGGTTCGTCAGCTTCAGCTCGCGGCCGCCGACACGCCAGACACCTTCCTTGCCGAGGGCATCGAGCGCCTCCAGCTCCTCTGCGGTCGGGGCGCCGAACTCGGGGATGTCGATGGTCGACGTGGTCGACTTCGGGGCCTTGGTCGGCTTCGCAGTCTTTGTCGACTTCGCGGCGGTCGACGACTTCGTGGCGGTCGACGACTTCGACTTCGACGGCATCGGCGCCTCCTCGATGACTTTGGGTCGTTCGGGCTCGGCGGCCTCGGCTTCCCGGACAGCAGTCGTCGTGGCGACCGCGGTCTCCTTGACGACCTCCTTCGGGTCGCGGCCCGCCTCGATCCCCTTGTAGGCCGTCTGGCGAACCTGCCCGTCGCGCGTCCAGCCACCGATCTCGGCGCGGATCACGAGCTCGGGCCGGACCCACGTGATGTCCCTGAGGTCGCCGCCCCATCGACCACGGTAGTCCTTCGGCGGCGCGGGGTCGAACGGCGGGTCGTCCTGGACCAGCGGCTTGAGACGCTTGAGCAGGTCCTGCCGGATGGCGCCGGTGAAGCCGCTGCCGACCTTGCCGGCGAACCGCAGCTTGTCGCCCTCATATACGCCGATCGCCATCGCGCCGAGGTCGCGCGCGTTGCCACTCCCCGGCGTCCAGCCACCGACCACGAACTCCTGCTCGGGCCGGATCTTGATCTTGAGCCACGCCCCTGTCCGGCGACCTGGTTCGTACCGGGAGCGCCGGAGCTTCGCGACCATGCCCTCGACGCCGAGCTTCGATGCAGCCTCGAAGAACGCCTTGCCGTCGCCGACGACGTGCGAGGCGAAGCGGACCCGGGGGTGGTCCTTGAGCACGCTCCGGAGCAGGCGCTTGCGGTCCTCGAGCGGGACGTCGAGGAGCGATCGACCATCGAGATAGAGCAGGTCGAAGACCTGGTAGACGAGACCGGTCGCCTCCTTGTCGCCGAGCTTCGTCTGGAGGAGGCTGAAGTCGGGCCGGCCGTCGTCGTCGATGGCCACGACCTCGCCATCGACGATGGCCTGCTGGGCCTCGATCCAGCGAGTCGGCGTGCCGAGGAGCCTTGGAAAATAGGTCGCCGCGTCGTTGAGATTGCGCGTCAGGATCCGGCTCTTGCCGTCGTCGACGATCGCTTCGACGCGGAAGCCGTCCCACTTGATCTCGAACAGCCAGTCCTCGTCGTCGAAAGCCTTGTTCGCGAGCGTGGCGAGCATCGGCTCGATCTTCTGGGGGAGCGGCGCCGTCTTCGCTCCGGCGAGGTCGATCTCCGCCGTGGCGGCGGGCGCCTGGCTGATCCAGACGGCGTCGCGGTTCTCCTTGACCTCGTCGTTGGTGCGACCGGTCTTGACGCTCTGTGGGAAGTCCTCGGCGTCCCAGCCGGGCTTCGAGTCCGAATCCGCTTTGTGGATGAGCAGCCACTGGTCGCCGTCGTCGCCCTCGAAGGGTCGACTGCCGCCGCGGCCGCTCGTCCGGACGATCGTGAAGCGGCCCTTCAGTTTCTCGCCGTTGAGGGTGAACTTGAGCTCGCCATCTGCGACGGACTTGCGGCCATCCAGGGTGGGGGCCTCGGGCTCCCAGGTGCCCCAGTCCCAGACGATCACGTCGCCGGCGCCGTATTGCTTCGTGGGGATGACTCCTTCGAAATCGAAGTATTCGATCGGGTGGTCCTCGACGTGGACGGCCATCCTCCTGACCTTGGGGTCGAGGCTTGGGCCCTTGGGGACGGCCCACGAGACGAGGACGCCGTCGATCTCGAGGCGGAAGTCGTAGTGGAGCCGTGTCGCTCTGTGCCGCTGGACGACGAACCGCCCGCTGCGACCGCTGGTCGCGGTGGCGACGTCCGGCGGCGGCTCGGGCGTCTTGCCGAAGTCGCGTTTCCGAAGGTACTCCTCGAGCGGCATAGGCTGCAGTGTGCCGCACGAGTGGACCCGGAGCTGGCTCCGTTCATGGCAGAGATTGCATGGGGAGACCGTTATGGCATGACCCGGGCGACACCTGGCCCGATTCGGCCGCTAATGCGTCTCCGGGTGAAGTTTCTGCCGCGGATCGGGGCTCGAGTTGCCATTACGTTCCCCGGGTGAAACTTCTGCCACGAACTCCCGTTCGGCCGCGCCGATAGGTGCCAGATATTCAACCCAGGATCATTAGGCAGCGCTGCCGGGTTCCCCCGTGGTCTGATCCGGCCCGATTCCTGCGTGGTCATGCGGCCAACGCCAGACGGCGGGGCGTGGAACTACCCTGGGATATGCCTAGCATTCCCCACGCGATCATCTGGCACGAAGCCAGGGGCGGGAAGAGGCGAAGGCCCTCTCCGCTGGCGCCACGCGCCGCGCGCCGGGGAGAAACCGCTACGCCGACTTGCGCTTGCGGGCGGCCGGCTTGGCCTTCTCCTCCTCGTCCACTGCCTTGGCACGCGACCGTGACGCGGCGGGCTTCCGAGCTGCCTTCTTCTCGCGAGCCTCGGCCACGGATACGGGCTTCTCGGCACCGGCCTCGCGGGAGGCCTTGGCTGCCGACACGGACGCCTCCAGGGCCGCCATCAGGTCGATGAGCTTGCCGGACTCTTCGGGCTCCTCGATCTCGACGGTCTCGCGGCCCTCGACCTTGGCCTCGATGATCGTCTCGAGCGCCTGGCGGTACTCGTCCTTGTACTGAGCCGGGTCGAACTCGCCGGTCATCGCCGACACGAGCTGCTTGGCCATCTGCAGCTCGGCGGGCTTGAAGTCGAAGTCCTCCTCCGGCAGGTCGAGCTCCTTCAGCGAGCGGATCTCGTCCGGCCAGTGGAGGGTCGTCAACAACAGCGTCTCAGAGAACGGGTCGAGGGCGGCCAACGCCTCGCGGTCCTTGATCACGACCTTGCAGATCGCGGTGAGACCCTCGTCCTCGAGCACCGACTTGAGCAGGTAAAACGCCTTTCGGCCGATCTTGTCGGGCTCGACGTAGTAGGCCGACTTCACGAAGCGGACCGCGTTGTCGTCGCGCTCGGCCTTCGTGAATTGCTCGATCTCGATGTTGCGGACGGTCTTGAGTGGGACCTTCTCGAGGTCCTCGTCAGTGATGACGACGTACTCACCCGGGGAATACTCGAAACCCTTCACCGTGTCGCCCCGTGAGATGACCTCGTCCTCCACCGGGCACCAGATCTTCATCTGGATCCGCGAGAGGTCCTCCTTGTGGAGCATGTTGAAGCTCAGGCCCTTGGACTCGGTCGCGAGGTACAGCTTGATCGGGATGGTGACCAGACCGAACTGGATGGCCCCCTTCCACATGGCTCGTGCCACGGCGTCGGAACCTCATGTAGCAAGCGCCGGTTCTCCGGCCCGGCGCATCGGCCGCCACCATAGCGCACGCGGGCAAGTATTCCGGTTAACGGCGCGTCCACGCACCGTGCGGGTGTGCGACAGGAGGCCGGCTGGGTCCGCGAGCGGCCCGGGTGCGTGCTGGACCCGGTCCCCAGCTACTTGAGCAGGATGAACCCGTCCAGCGACACCGTCGGGCGGCCCGACGTGCCGGTCACCCGCAATTCGATCGTGTGCGTGCCTGACGTGCTCCAGTTCCCGATGTACACGACCTTCCGATAGACGCTGCTGCTCGAGTACAGGTCGATCGTGGCGCGGTACGTGCCATCGAGGTAGACGGTCGCCTTGCCGCGTGTCGCGTTGGTCGGCACGACGATCGCGATGCCACGACCGGTGAACCGGTACCGAGCGCGTGCACCGGCCTGGCTGGAGCTGGTGATCCAGCCGCTCGTCGAGTTGCTGCTCGCGTAGCGGGACCAGGAGCCGGTGTACGTGACGAGACTCGAACGATCGCTGATCCCGAGCGGGGTCACCGCGGCACCCGCGGTCGCCCACGGACTCCACGAGCCGTCGCTGTCCTGGGCTCGGACGCGGAACCGGTACGTTGCGCCGAGCCCCAGGCCCGAGTAGGCGACCTGCCGTGTCGAGGCGCTCGTGGTCACGGACCCGCCGTAGGTCCCACCGTTGATGCTGCGCTGCACCTCGTAGCGGACGATCGCGTCGGACGGATCGGTCGCCGCGGTCCACGCCGCGCGGAGCGTGACCGTGTTCGACCCGCTCGAGGTGCGGCCGAGGACGCTCGACTTGAGCACCGATGCCGTCGGGGCCTTGGCTGTCGGCAGATCCGCGGCGACGTTCACGGTCACGGTCGTCGACTTGGTCCGACCCCAGTTCGTGCCGCTCACCGCGACGTGGTACGTGCCGGGTTTGGCGTCCCGCGGCGCCGTCACGCGGACGGTCGCGCTTGTCGCGGTCCAGCCGAACACGCTCGACGTCGGGAACGCGGCCGTCCAGCCGGACGGGACGCTATCGACCCGGAAGCGGACGCGCTCGAAGAACGTCGAGCTGCGGGTCACCTTGAACGGCGCGTTCACCGACCCGCCCTTCGACGAGATCGTCGCGGTCGAACCCGGCGACATCGAGAAGCTGCCGAGCGTGCCGATCCGGCTCACGCTCAGCATCGGCTCGTGATACGGATCGGGGTCGGTGCTCCGGTACCAGTTGTTCGTTCCAAGGTAGCGCAGCGACTCACGGACCTCCGCCGGGGTCGCCAGCGGGCGCGATGACTTGTAGAGCGCCGCGGCTCCCGTCACGTGTGGCGCCGCCATCGAGGTACCCGACGAGTAGCCGTACGTCGGCCCCGGCCTCGTCGACCAGATGCACTTGCCCGGGGCGATGATGTCGATGTCGGAGCCGTAGTTACTGAAGTCAGCGAACGTGTCGTCGCGGTCGTACGTGCCCCACGAGTAGCAGCGGTTGCCACCGCTGCCACCGGCCTTCCCGTCGGTGTCGGCGAGGGCCGAGACCGTGATCACCTGGTTGTACGCCGCCGGCACGAAGCCCGCGGCGCTGCTATGGCTGTTCGCGGCGGCGGCGACCACGGTGATGCCGGCGGCATACAGCCGGCAGATCGCGGCGTGGAGGACGTCGTGGTTGGAGGCGCCGCAGTTCGCGTCATCGGAACCGGTCTTCGCGACGCTCATGTTCACGGCCTCGATCATCGGCCGCGACGAACCGTTCGGGTCGCGCTGGGCGAGGATCCAGTCGAGGCCGCAGACGTACCACGACAGCAGGCCCGAGCCGCTCGAATTCAGGATCCGGACCGCCCAGAGGCGCACGCCCGGCGCCACGCCGACGACGCCCCACGTGTTGTCCTTCGCCCCGACCGTGCCGGCCACGTGGGTCCCGTGGCCGTTCTCGTCGTACCAGCGGGTTCGATCCGACGTGCTGCAGTTGTACCCGCCCGCGATGTTCAGGTCGGAGTGCGGTCCGATGCCGGTGTCGACGATCGCGACGTCCGCGTCGACCCGCTCGTCGAGCCCGTTGATCTTGGACAGCGCCGATGACGTGGCCCCCACGCGCGGGATACCCGTCGGCATGGTCTGGGCGGTGATCTCGACCACCTCGTCGGGGACGACGGCGACGACCTTCGGGTCGGCGAGGAGCGCGGCCCGCTGCACCTTGTCCAGGCGCGCGGTGAAGCCGCGGAACGCGTGCTTGAAGGATCGGTCGGCCACGGTCCCTTCGCGCGTCCGGTGGGTGCTCAGGACCTTGGTCGGATCGGCGTCACCGGCCAGCATGACGATGTAGCGGCCGGTAGCGACCGGTCGCCCCATCGAATCGACGGACGGCGGCGCGGCTTTCGCCGGAGCCTTGGGACGCGGTGCCGCCGGAGCCTTCGTCTGGGCGGGCGTGGCAGGCTCACCGGTGGTCTCCGGCGTCGGCTCGGTCGATGGATCCAGCGTGGCCTCGGGGACCGGCGTCGTCGATCCCGGGTCAGGAGACGGGGTCGCGACCGGCTCAGGGGGCAGGGAGGGCTCGGGACTCGCAACCGGCTCGACGCCGGGTGTCGGATCGGCAGCCGCGACCGGCGACACGATCGGTAGCGAGACCAGGGCGGCCAAGGCGAGGGCACAGACTCGGCGCAATCGGTTCTCCGGCTCGACGCGTCCCCGGGTGGAGCCGACCCGCCGGTCGCGCGCGTCGACTGCCCCTATCTTCCCGCACCTGCCAACCCACGCGTAGCGTCCGGTGGTCCGGGTATGGCCTAGGCAACGCGTCCTAACCGCACCGGACAGGTGCCCAGGACCGTCAGGCCTGTGCTCGGATCTCCATTTCAGCCTCCGCGACCCGAGCGAGGATGCCCGAGCGCATCTCGTCGAGCCCCGATGCCACGCCCTTGGTCGTGGTCGCGATCGACGTCAACTGCGACTTCATCTGGCGAACGAGCTCGAGCTGCTCACGGATCGCGACGAGCGCGGCACCGATAGCGGCCGCATCCACGGTGACGTCCCGCTCAGCGAGCGTGGCCAGGGCCAGCAACCGTGCCAGCCTGATGGCCGCCTCGAGCGTCGCCGGCTCGGGTGTCTCGGGATCGATGACGCAATAGACGTCCCCGCTGACGATGGCGAACGGCGCGATACCGCTCGGAGCGTGGGCCGGGGTGAAGCAGACGACCGCCACGGCGGCGCCGCGGTTCTCACGCGCCTCGCGAAGCTCCTCGCGCATCGCGCGCATCGACATCGGCCGATCCTTGGCCTCGATCACGACCCGCAGGTCGCAGCCGCGGGCCACCGTCGTGTCGATCGTCAGCACGAAGTCGCCCTTCTTGGAGCGCATGACCGATCCGGCCTCGAGGGTCGTACGGTCGAGCAGGTCACCGGAGCCTCTGGCGATATCGCCGAGCATGTCGGCGAGCAGGTCCTCGAAATCGAGGCCCTTCGCAGCGGATCTGGCACGCTCGGCGCCGCGCGCTGCGGCGGCAGCCTCGATCGCCACGAGACGCTCCTCGAGCCCCTTGAACCCTGCCGCGATCTCCTGGCGGAACTGGTGCATCGGGGAGTTGAGGCGGGTCGGGTCGAGCAGGTGCGCGAGCTTGGACGCATCGCCGTCGAAGTAGCGCTCGAGCATCGTCCCGATCCGGCCGATCGCGCTGTCGCGCTTCTTCTCGTCGAAGAGCTCGTCGACCATCGAGCGCAGGGCTCCCCGGTCGCCGAGGAACTTCTCGAGGGTGCGCGGCAGTCGACCGTCGCCGTCGGCGAAATTCGACCGGAGCGTCTGCTCGAGCGCTGCGGCGGCCCGCTCGTTGGCCTGCTCGGCCTGGCGCGCCATCCGCTCGAACTCGGTCCGGACCGCGTCGACGTTCACCGTCACGCCGGCGTCCTGCAACGCGATCAGCCCGATGCGCAGGGCACGCTCGGCGATCGTGTCGCGCTCGGCGGCCGGCCGCTCCCCGAGGAACGCGGCGAGGGTCGGGTCCGAGATGGCCAGGCGCTCGATGACGATCCGGTCGCCCTCGAGGCGGACGGTGGGGTGCAGCGGGATGACGTGTGCTTCCATGGGCCGACCGTAGGACCCACCCGTGACAACTAGGTTGTCACGGCCGTTCGCCCGGGCGTCGTACGATGGCACCAGATGGCTCGGACCCGTCATGCGCTCCTGCTCACGGTCGTGCTCGCGACGGGCCTTATCGGTCCCAGCGTTGCCCTCGCCGCCGACCCGCCGCTTCCCGCGAGCGCACGCGACGAGATCCTCGTGCGCTATCGCGCCGATGCCACCTCCGCCCAGCGACGCGCCGTCACCCGGGATCTCGACCTCACGGTCGTGCGATCGAGCCACAGCGGTCGGACCGCCGTCGTGCGCGGCAAGGGCGTGTCGCCGGCCACGGTCCGCCGACTCCTCGCCGCCGACCCGCGGGTGGCGGCCGTCGGCCACAACTTTCGACGCGAGTTGACCGCCGATCCGACCGACGAGCAGTACTTCGATTACGAGTGGGGCCTGCACAACTCGGGCCAGACCATCAGCGGCATCGATCCGCAGTCCGGTGTCAGCGACGTCGATATCGATGGTCTCGAGGCGATCCGCGTCCAGCCCGGCAAGCCGCAGGTCATCGTCGCGGTCATCGACGATGGCGTCGACCTCACCCACCCGGACCTCTCAGCCCGCAAGTGGGTCAACCCGGGCGAGACGCCGGGCAACGGCGTCGATGACGACGACAATGGCTACGTCGACGACGTGAACGGCTGGGATTTCTGCCACGACGACAACACCGTCCACGACGTGAACCACGATGGCCACGGAACGCATGTCGCGGGCACCATCGCGGCGTCGTTGAACGGGAACGGCGTCGTCGGGGTGGCACCAGGGGTCTCGATCATGGCCCTGAAGTTCATCGACGACACCGACGTCTGCGGTTCCGACGCGCAGGCCATCGAAGCCATCGATTACGCCGCCGACAACGGCGCCACGCTCATCAACGCGTCGTGGGGCGGCACGGACCGGAACGATGTCCTCGATCAGACCATCGCCGATTCCGGGTTGCTCTTCGTGGCGGCCTCGGGCAACGCCGGGAAGGACCTCGACGCCCCAGGGGTCGACTTCTATCCCGCCGAGTCGAACGCGTCGAACATCCTGACCGTCGGCGCCATCGACCAGCGCGGCGAGCTCGCCGATTTCACGAACTACGGCGCGACGGCGATCGACATTGTCGCGCCCGGCACGAACATCCTGTCGACGTTCCCGGCGATCCCCGGCCCGAACGGCTGCCCCGCGCCGTGCTACGCGTGGAGCAACGGGACGTCGATGGCCGCTCCCCATGTGGCCGGGGTCGCGGCTTTGGTCCTGAGCAAGGCCAGCTCAACGATGACCGCCACGGTTCTGCGCTCACAGGTGCTCGCCAGCGGCATGCCACTCGCCCAGGTGAGCTGCTACAGCTCGACGGGGCGGATCGCCAACGCGTACCGGGCGGTGACCAGTGCTGGGCCGACGGCCTTGCCGCCGTGCCGCTGGACCTTCGCCTCAGGCTCGGTCGTCGGCAGCGGCATCACCTCGACGCTGTCCTGGCAGCCCGCGACGGGCAGCTTCAGTGGCGGGAGTTACGTCGTGCTACGGCGGCGCGGGTCAGGGCCGTGGAGCACGATCGCCACGCAGTCGGGTCGATCCATCCGGCAGACCCTCACCTTCGGGACGACCTACCGCTACGCGATACGGACGCGTTCGTCGAATGGCTCCCTCGGGCCGCTCGCCTACGGGCAACCCCTCGAGGCGACGCTCTTCCAGGAGGGCACGAGCCTCGCGCGCTACTCGGGCACCTGGACGACGACGACGTCCAGTTCGGCGAGCGGCGGCAAGCTGCGGACATCCACGAAGGCCGGCGCGTATGTCGAGTTCAAGCGAGCCGCGATGGCGATCGCCGTCGTCGGTCGCCGCGGGCCGACCAGCGGCCAGGCCAAGATCTACGTCGATGGCGTGCTGGCCTCGACGATCGATCTGCGCCGGTCGAGCTCGCAGAACCGCGTCGTGCTCTTCAGCACGTCGTGGACGACGGTCGCGACGCACACGGTCCGGGTGGTGGTCGTCGGGACGACGGGCCGCCCGCGCATCGATATCGACGGGTTCGCGGTCGCGCATTAGCGAACTCGTCGGTCGTCACGATCCGGTCGTCACGATCCTCGGTAGGTCGTCATCGAATAGGGCGCCAGCAGCAACGGCACGTGATAGCTGCGCGTCGTGTCGTCGATGCGCAGGTCGACGGCGATCTTCGTGAAGAACGAGCCGTCCTCGTGGGCGACATCGAACTCGAGCCGGTAGTCGCCGACCTGCAGCGGCCGCTCGAGCAGGTCGCGGACCCGCCCGTCGCCATCGGTCAAGACCTGGGTCATGCGGATCGGTCCGTTCCCTCCGACGCCCAGTCGATACAGGGCGACACGGACGCCGCTCGCCGGCACGCCACGTTCCGTATCGAGGACGTGGGTACTGATCGTCGGTCGCTGCTCTGGGGGCTGCGCGGCCACGCTATCCTCCGGGCATGGGGACGTTGCGGATCGAGGTCGGTGACCTGCACTTTACCGCCCGCTGGGAGCCGGAGGCGCCTCAGACGATCGAGGCCATCCGCCGGATGCTGCCCATCGAGTCGAAGCTGATCCACTGCCGCTGGTCGGGCGAGTCGACCTGGATCCCATACGGCGACTTCCGCCCAGGCATCGACTACGAGAACCACACCTCGCACCCCTCGCCCGGGATGCTCGCGATGTACCCGGGCGGCATCAGCGAGTGCGAGATCTTCGTCCCGTACGGCGCCTGCACGACGTCATCGAAGGTCGGTCAGCTCGCCGCCAACCACTTCGCATCGATCGTCCCCGACGACGGCTGGCAGGACCGCCTCCGCGAGGTCGGCCGCCGGGCGTTGTGGGACGGGGCCCAGCCGATCCGGATCGCCGAGGTCGAGGGCTGATCGTGGACTGGGGGCAGGTCGCCCTCTTCATCGTGATCATCGTCGTGCTGTACGTGGTCGGACGATTCCTGCGCGCCCGCGGTCATGTGGGCACTGGCGGGAACGGTGACGGTGACGGCGACGGAGACGGCGATTGACCGATCTCGTCATCCGCGGCGGAACCGTCATCACGGCCGGGGGCTCACGGCGGGCTGATCTCGCGGCCGAAGGCGGCCGCATCAGCGCGATCGAGGACGACCTGTCCGGGCCGGCGGCCGGTGCGGATCGTGTGATCGAAGCGACCGGGATGCTGGTACTCCCCGGTGCCGTCGACGTCCACACCCACACCCGTGTCGCGACCGATTCCGAGCCCGACCGGTTCTTCCAGGACTCGGTCGCGGCGGCGTACGGCGGCACGACCTCGTTCCTCTCGTTCAACAACCCCGGGACGGGTTCGTCGCCTGCCGCCGAGAGGTCGCTCGTGACGGGGCTGGCGGAATGGCAAGCCGCGACGGACGCCGACGGCGCCATCGACTACGGCCTCTCCCTGGCGATCTCCGGCCACGCGGACGACCCGCTCTCGGAGCTGCCCGCCACCATCGACGGCGGTGTCGCGACCTCTAAGGCGTTCATGGTGTTCGACTTCCGGCTGCCCGATCAGGCGCTGTTCGATGCGATGGGCGTGATGGCGGCGCACGGCGGGATGCTCCAGGTTCACTGCGAGGATCCGGTGCTGCTCGATGCGGCGGTGGCGTCGGCGTTGCAACGTGGTAATACGCTGCCGCGCTACCACGCTATCTCGCGACCACCGTATGTGGAAGCCGTGGCTACCGCCCGCGCGCTCGCCTTCGCCCGGGCGACCGACTCTCCCGTGCACGTCGTGCATCTCTCCTCGGCCGCGGCACTCGACGAGGTGCGACGGGCGCGGGCCGCCGGCGTCCGCGTCTCGGCCGAGACGTGCCCCCATTACCTGGTCCTTACCGACGAGCGCTACGACGAACCCGATCCGGTCCGCTGTGCGTGCTACGTGATCTCGCCGCCACTCCGCTCGGACGCCGACCGGGATGCGTTATGGGCAGGGCTGGCCGACGGCTCGCTCGACCTCGTCGCGACCGACCACGTCCCCGACCGCGTCGGGGTCGAGAAGGCCGAGGCCGGCTCTGGCGTCTCGTTCGACCAGATCAGCAACGGCGCTCCCGGCATCGAGACGCTGCTAACGCTCGTGTACAGCGAGGGCGTCGTCCGCGGCCGCATCACGCTCGAGCGGATGGTCGATCTGCTGTCGACCACGCCGGCCTCACGCTTCGGTCTGGCCGAGAAGGGCGCGCTCGAGGTCGGTCGAGACGCGGACATCATCGTGTTCGACCCCGACGCCCGGCGGACGATCACTGCCGCGGGGCTCCACCACACGAGCGACTACACGCCGTACGAGGGGTTGGCCGTGAGCGGCGCCGTTCGCGACGTACTCGTCCGCGGCACCGAGGTGATCCGCGAGGGTCAGTTCGTCGGCCGCCGCGGCTTCGGCCGTTTCATCGAGCGGGGGCCGATCCAGGGCTGAGCACCGGCCGGCTGGCCGTCATGACGTCGAGGCCGATCAGGATCAAGCCGGCACCGTTCAGGCCGATCCCGATGAGCGAAAGCGACGTGAAGATCGTCGGGTCGGCCGCGGACGTGAGGCCGAGTTGGGTCATGCCGGTCATCGCAAGCACCGAGCCGATCGCCAGTGCCATCGCGCCGAACCGCGTGATGTTGGCAAGCCACGCGCAGGCCAGACCGAAAGCCGCATCTGCCGTCCAGAGCGCAACGCCCGTAACCAACCACGCCGCGCCGCCGTCGTTCACGAACGGGTGCCACGGCCCGTAAGGCAGCAGGACCCGGACCACATACCAGAGGTTGGCGAGCACCACGGCCACGGTCACCGCGATGACGACAGCCGGAGCGATGGACGCCTGGCGACGATGGACCCCGATGGCAACGGCGGCTGCGCCGAGGCAATAGATGACGAGCTTGACGTCGTGGGTGCCTGGCGGTGGTTCGACCACCAACCCGAGGAACCCGAGAAGCAGGACCGTACCGGCGATGATCCCGGCGACCCCGAGGGCCCGATCCGTGCCGTCCGCCCGCGGGGCGATCTCGATCGTCATCCGCGTGTCCTTCTTGTGCGATCCACGGCCGTCGGAGACGACGGTCGGGGCTGCACGGCTGGGTCAGGCCGCGCCGCTCCGTAGCGGCGCCTGCCGGTCCAGGCGGATGGCCGCGATCCCGAGCACGACCCAGCCGGCCAGGAAGCAGACCATCGCGGCGAGCATGACCATCGCGCCGACGTCCCACGCCACGGTGAGCGCGAGCACCCATGCGCCGGCAGCCAGCGCCGGACCGACGGCGAGCAGCACGGCGCCGGGGCGTGACAGCACGCCCGAGCGGAAGGTGGCGATCCCGAAGAGGGCGAAGCCGACGATGGCGGCGACGCCGCCGACGCTATAGGCGATAGCCGCGAATGTCTGGCCACCCTCGGTCACGTCGCCCTCGTTCACGCCGATCAACGTGATCATGCCGACCGTGTACCCGACCGCACCGACGGCCGCGAGGACGAAGGCCGTCCAGACCAATCGCGGCAACTCGCGGGCCTGGAACGCGCTCAGGATCGTGAGCGCCAGGAGCAGGGCCGCAAGCCCGACGAAGATCAGGGCGACGAGCGCGCGCCCGTCCAGCGGCAAGGCACCGGACATCGTGCCGAACCAGGAGACGGCGAGGATCACGGCACCGATGATGGCGGCGACGCCGCCGACACGAAGCGACATGGGAAGTCCCCTTCCTTGTGCGGTGGAGGCGGCGTCGGCCCGGCGCGACCGGAGTCGCGCATCGAGCGCGCCGAGGAAGATGTCCGCCACGTCGTACGGGCCGAGCGGGCGTTCCTCGAGGATCGCCAGGAACTCGTCGCCGTAGCGTTGCCGCCAACGGGCGGGGTAGCAGCGGATCAGGAGGGATCTCATCGCTCGAGCTCGCGCAGCTGACGGAGGCCCTGCTGGGCGAACTGCGTCAGTCCGCGGAGTTGCTCGGCAAGCATCGTGGCGCCGATCGCCGTCAGGCGATACGGCCGACGGCGGTCGACCGGTTCGAGTGGTTCGACGAAGCCGTCCTCCTCGAGGCGGGCCAGCGCCGCGTAGAGTGTGCCGGGACCCATCGGCCGGCCGGTGCCGTGTTCGACGTCTTGCATGATCGCGTAGCCGTGTTTGGGCCCGTCGCTCAGGCTGACGAGGATGAGCAGCGATGGCTCAGTGAACCGTCCGAAGGCCGGGTCATTCGTCGTCATCTGCTCTCCACTCTTACGACTGTCGATATATCGTCTACCGATATATACGCCCATCGCGAGGTCGTGTCAAGGTCCATCGCCCGGAGGGCGCGCAGGATAGGAACGTGACAGGGACACCCGTCGAACGCGTCGCACCTGGTCCCGGCCAGGAGTCCGTCTGGGACTACCCGCGCCCGCCACGAGTCGAGCCGGTGACGGCGCGGATCCGGGTCGTCGTCGACGGCGTCGACATCGCGGACTCGAGCGCTGGCCTCCGTGTGCTCGAGACGGCCGGCGCGCCGGTCTACTACATCCCAGCCGAGGGCGTCCGCATGGACCTCCTTCGGGCGAATACCCACCGCACCTTCTGCGAGTGGAAGGGCGAAGCCACCTACTACACGCTCTCCCTGCCGACGCGCGAGATCGCGAACGTCGCGTGGTCATACCCCTCCCCGAGCCCGGGCTACGAGGCGATCCGCGACCACCTCGCCTTCTACGCCTGGAAGGTCGACGAGGCCTGGGTCGGCGACGAGCTGGCGACGCCGCAGCCCGGCCACTTCTACGGCGGCTGGGTCACGTCGAATGTGGTCGGCCCGTTCAAGGGCGGGCCCGGCTCGGCCGGCTGGTAAAGGGGCCGCGCCGGCGACACCACAGTCCTACTCGAGGACCGCGTACGCCCGCAGCGTAAGGAAGTCGGCGAAGTCGTCGTCGAGCACGAGGTGATCGAGGAGGTCCCACGCGTCTTTGAGCCGCCCCTCGCGCGGGCCACCCAGGCGTTCCAGCTCCTCGTCGCGGATGGCCGCGTAGCGCTCGATCGGCAGCAGGCCGCGCATGCGCCACAGCCACAGCTGCGAGCGCGCGATCTCGGCCGTCGCCGCGTCCTCCATCAGGTTGTCGATGGCCGCCGCGCCGACGCCCCGCAGCCACGAGTCGAGATAGGCCAGCGCGACACGGATGTCCGCGCGGATCCCGGCCTCGGTCACCTGCCCGCCCTCGACCCCGAACGCGGCCAGGTCGGCCGCACTGACCGACGCGCCCGGTCGACGCTCCTTCTGGTTCGGCGCATCGCCCAGGACCGAGTCGAAGATCTCGGTCGCCACCGGCACCAGGTCGGGATGGGCGACCCACGTCCCGTCGAACCCGTCGCGCGACTCGCGTTCCTTGTCCTCGCGGACCTTGGCGAGCGCCCGCTCGGTGACCTCGGGGTCGCGCCGGTTCGGGATGAACGCGGCCATCCCGCCGATGGCGTGCGCGCCGCGGCGATGGCACGTCTCGACCAACAACTTCGTGTACGCGCGCATGAAGGGCACGGTCATCGTCAGCTGCGCGCGGTCGGGCGACTCGAGCGACGGCGACGAGCGGAACCGCTTGATGACGCTGAACAGGTAATCCCAGCGTCCCGCATTCAAGCCGGCCGCGTGCTCGCGCAGCTCGTACAGGATCTCCTCCATCTCGAACGCCGCCGTGACCGTCTCGATGAGGACGGTCGCCCGGACCGAGCCGCGTGGGACGCCGAGCCGATCCTGGGCGAAGACGAACACCTCGTTCCACAGCCGCGCCTCGTGGTGCGACTCGAGCTTGGGCAGATAGAGGTACGGGCCGGATCCCCGACGCACCCGTTCCGCGGCGTTGTGGAAGAGGTACAGGCCCGCGTCGAACAGCGAAGCCGACATCGGCGTGCCATCGACCAGCACATGCAATTCGACCAGGTGCCAGCCTCGCGGCCGGACGACGAGCTGGGCCGTCCGCTCGTCGAGCCGGTACGACTTCCCCTCAGGCGAATCGAACCTCAGCGTGCCGCGGACCGCATCGACGAGCGCCGCCTGGCCACCGACCAGGTTGGCCCAGGTCGGCGAGAGCGCGTCCTCGAGGTCGGCCATGAACACGCGCGCGCCCGAGTTGAGCGCGTTGATCATCATCTTGGGCTCGGCCGGACCAGTGATCTCGACGCGCCGGTCGTCGAAGTCTGCTGGCGCCGGGGCGACCGTCCACTCTGCCTCGCGGACTTCCCGCGTCCCTGGCAGGAAGTCGGGCATGACCCCCGCATCGAGCTCGGCCTGGCGCTCCTGGCGACGGCGCAGGAGATCGAGGCGGACCTGGCCGAACCGGCGCTGCAGATCCGCGACGAAGTCAAGCGCGTCGTCGGTCAGGACCCAGTCGGCACCCGGCACGGACGGCCCAGTGACGACCACTCCGTTCGGGGCCATCACGACACCTCGGACCGGCGCACCGTCGCCTCGATGAGGCCGTGCGGCTCGGTCGTCGCGACGTAGACGAGGCGGTCGTTCTCTATGCCGAAACGGTCGAGGTCGACCGTCCAGTGGTGGAGGTTCGGGAGCACCATCCGCACCTCGTCGAGCTCTTCGTGGCGTTCGAGCATGGCCTTGGCCATGATCCAGATCGAGGTCTGGACGCTCGGCAAATCGTGGTCGGCGAAGACTTCCAGGAGCGTGGCCAGAACGGCGGCCCACGTCGCATCGAAGTCGATGTCCGACGGGCCGTAGGCCCAGATCGCGGTCAGCTTCGTCGCCATGAGCCGGTCCTCGGTCTCGGCGAGGGTCGTGTACCGATCGCGCGGGAAGCCGGAGAAGGCCGAGCGCGTCGTCTTCATGACGATGAGGTCGTCGATGCCGGCCTCGACGACGGTCGCGTCGCGGCCCACCGCGACCGTCGCGACCCGCGTCCCCTCCCCGCTGCGGACGAACGCGTCGGGCGCCGGGCTGCCCGCGATATCGACCGGGTGCCAGGCATGCTCGCGGATGTTCACGATCGACCGCTCGACCTGCTCGTACTGGAGGAAGTGGCGCCCGAGGACGGCCGCGAAGTCCTCGATCGAGCCGGTCAGCTGGTCCGCCGCCAGGGCATAGGTCGTGTTCTTCATCGTGTCCGTGGCGACCACCAGCGAGTTGTCGCCATCGACATGGGCGGCCGTGAAGTCGCCCTCGAGGGCGATGGCGACGGTCAGGTCGCGGAGGCGGTGCGGGCTCGTCTCGCGCCCGACGCGAACGAGGCGGATGGCCGCCTTTCCGTAGCGGTTCGGGCCGAGCTCGATCATCGTGCGGTCAGCTTGCCATGGCGGTCGATAGCGATGTCGATCACGGCGTCGAGTGCGCGGTGCAGCTCGCTCGTGCGGTCTGCCTCGATCGCATCGGCCATGCCGGGGAGCAGCGCCTCGCGCGGTCGACCCGCCACGAACACGCAGTACCGAAAGCCGTGTCGAGCCTCGTAAGCGTCGTTGAGGCGCTCGAGCTCGTCGGCGACTGTCGGGCCTCGTGACGTTCCGGTTCCCCGGTCGTACCCCTGCTCGACATAGCTCATCGCCGACACCGTTCCGGGCGGCGCCCCGAGGCGTGGGTGGGCGTCGATCAGCTCGATCTGCTCGTCCTCCGGCATCGCGTGGGCGATGTCTCGGGCGACATGGAACAGGACGCCATCGGACGGGAACGGGCCGGCCGCCTCGACCCGGTCGAGGAAGCGCGGCGCGCCCTCGAACAGTCTCTCGAGGGTCGAACGGTCGATCACCAGCCGCCGGCGTCGCGCACGATGCGATGGAGGACTCGCGCCGCGACGAGGCGGCGGTACTCGGCCGTCGAGCGGACGTCGTCGATCGGTGCCAGCTCCGTGGCCAGGGTCTCCGCCGCCCGGTCGGCGGTCTCCGGGATCGGCTGGCGACCATCGAGCGCGCGTTCCGTGGCAGTCGCTCGGATCGGGGTGGCCGCGACGGACCCCAGCGCGACGCGCGCCTCGCGCCACTCACCGTCGCCCTGCCACGCGACGGCCATCACGACCTTGCTGATCGCCTGGGCGCGCCGCGTGCCGACCTTCCGGAAGCGCATCTCGCGCCCCGCGAGCAGTGGCAATCGGATGCGGAGGATCAGCTCGTCGTGGGCGAGGCCCGTCTGCCGGTACCCGGTCCAGAAGCGGTTCGCCGGCACGTCGCGCTCCCCCCGTTCCGAGCCGACCACGATCACCGCATCCGCGGCGAGGAGCACCGGCAATGTGTCACCGGCCGGCGAGGCGTTCGCGATGTTGCCGCCGAGTGTGCCTCGGTTCTGGATCTGGGCCGCGCCGATCGTCGAGGCCGCATCGACCAGGGCAGGGATGTGCTCGCGACACAGCGCCGAGCGACGGATATCGGTGTACGTCGTCAGCGCGCCGAGGGTCAGCGCGTCGCCCTCGATGGCGATGCCGCGCAAGGCGTCGATGGCCCACAGATCGACGAGGCTCGCCGGCGGCGGTGCCAGTTCGCCGGTGATCGTCACCATGAGGTCCGTGCCGCCAGCGATCGGCCGGACCGGGTGCATCCGGTGAACCGCCGGCCAGCGCCGCATACACATCGCCAAGGTCGCGGGGGCTGGTGACGGGTGGCTCGATCGACACGTCGCGGTCGGTGGTGAGTGGCGGTTCGCTGTCAGTCGCTGCGGCCTCGGCGGCGGCCGAGGAGCAGCAGGATCAGCGCTGCGATGATGCCGAACCCTGCGATGAGCTGGCCCGGCGAGACGGCGGCGCTGGCCGCGGGTCGTTCGCCGGGCTCGCCGGAGGCATCGACGGACTGCCCATCGAGGGCGTCGTCGGTCAGCGCTGGATGGTGGCCGTTGGTGGGCACCGCGACGCGGTCGGCGGGTGGGTTCACAGGGCGGCTCCTCCGCTGGCGACGAGTGCGATCGCGTCGACGATCTTCGTGTAGCCGGTGCACCGACAGAGGTTCCCGGCGATCGATTCGCGGATGGCGTCGTCGTCCGGGCCGCCGCCCGCATCGAGATAGGCGCGAGCGGCCATGAGCATCCCCGGCGTGCAGATCCCGCATTGGGCGCCGCCGGTCACGAGGAAGGCGCGCTGCAGCTCGTCGAGGTGGCCGAGTGTCTCGGCGCTGGCACCGCCGGCACCCGCAGGCGCCAATCCCTCCACGGTGCGGACCTGCGCGCCGGCGACCTGGCAGATCGGTACGAGACAGGAGTCGACGGGTGCCCCGTCGACAAGGACCGTGCATGCTCCGCACTCCCCTTCGCCGCAACCCTCCTTGGTCCCTGTGAGCGCGAGGTCTTCGCGCAGGACGTCGAGCAGCCGTCGCATGCCGGGCACGTCGACCTCGACCGGCGTGCCATTGACCGAGAGGCGGTATGCCGTCACGAGGCGATCTCGCGGGCAGGTTCCGACTCGGCCGGCCGGAGTCCCGCGACGTCCGGCCGATCGGCCAGAGCGCCCAGGATGCGTTCCGGGCTGGCCGGAAGGTCCGTGATCCAGACCCCTGTCGCATCGGCGATGGCGGCCACGACCGCCGGCGCTCCGACGTCCATCGGCAGCTCCCCGACCCCCTTGGCTCCGTGCGGCGCGCCGGTGAACGGCGCCTCGACCAGGATCGTCGAGATGCGCGGTGCGTCGAGCGCGGTCGGGATGATGTACGTGGCCAGCCGGTCGTTCAGGTACCGGCCGTCGCGGAGCTTGATCTCCTCGATCGTGGCGTAGCCGACGGCCTGGAGCGTTCCACCCTCGACCTGACCCTCGGCGAGGACCGGGTGGATGACCCGGCCGATGTCATCGACAGCGACGACATCGCGGACCTGCACCTCGCCGGTGTCGAGGTCGACATCGACGTGCGCGACACAGGCCGCCCAGCCGAACGCCGGATACGCGTCACCGGTATACGTTGCGTCGTCGAACGGCGTCCCGCCCGGATACGGCTCGAACTGCTGGTCCACGCGCGTCGCGCCGTGGTCGCGCGCGTAGGCCGTCACCGTGTCCTTGAACGATCCGCCGGTCGCCTCCTCGACCTCGGTCCGCAGGCGTCGTGCAGCCTTGATGAGCAGGCCACCGACGACCATCGCCGTCCGCGAGGCGACCGTCGGGCCGGAGTCGGGGACGTAGGCGGTGTCCTGGGGCGCGATCTCGACCTCGTGCTCCTCGAGGCCCAGTGTCTCGGCAACGAGCTGCGGGAAGATCGTCTTGGTGCCCTGGCCCATCTCGGTCGACCCGGTCAGGATGCGCACCCGCCCCTCGGCGGTCAGCTCGATCGACGCGACCGAGGCCAGATGGACCTCGCCCGAGCCGGTGAACCCTGCCCCGTGCCAGGCCAGGGCCAGGCCGATCCCGGAGGCCAGACGCTCGCGTTCGGTCCGGAGCGCCGAACCCGGGATGGTCCCCGAACCCGCCCGGGATCCCCGGGCGTCACCCGACCGCGTCCGCATGCGCACGAATTCGGCTGCCTCGGCCGCGCGCTCGAGGACCTCCTCGCCCGCGACGCTCTCCTGCAGCACCTGGCCGGTCGGTGTGGTGTCACCCTCGCGGTAGACGTTGCGCCGCCGGATCTCCAGCGGCGAGATGTCGAGTCGCTCGGCGATGCGGTTGAGATGGGTCTCGGCCGCGAACTCGGTCTGGGGCGCGCCGAACCCGCGGAAGGCCCCGTTCGGTGGGGTGTTCGTCCGTGTCGCGCGGGCCCGGATGCGGACGTTCGGGCAGCGATAGGGGCCGCCGGAGTGGATGGCCCCGCGGGAGAGCACGACCGGGGTCAACGTGCAGTACGCCCCGCCGTCCATCACGACCTCGATGTCCTGGGCGATGAGCGTCCCGTCGTGAGTCACGCCGGTCCGGTGCCGAACGATCGCCGGGTGGCGCTTGGTCGTCGCCGCGATGTCCTCGTGGCGGTCGTAGATCATCCGGACCGGCTTCTGCGCCTTCCGCGCGAGCAGCGCGGCGTGAAGGGCGATGACCGACGGGAATTCCTCCTTCCCGCCGAAGCCGCCGCCCGTCTCGGCCTGGACCACGCGGGCGGTGTCGTCTTCCAGCCCGAGGCCCTTCTTGAGCGCGGAATGGACGTAATAGGGGCACTGGAGCGAGCCGGTGACGGTGACGCCGCCTCCCTCCGTGGGAACGGCGATCATCGCGTTGTTCTCGATGTACAGCTGCTCCTGGTGGCCGACCCGGTACTCCCCCTCGAGGATCAAGTCCGCGGCCGCAAAGGCGGCATCCGGATCGCCCCGGTCGATCGCGTAGGCGGCGAACACGTGGTCCGACACGTCCGGATCGAAGACCGCGGGCAGTTTCGCGGTCCGCGGCTTCGCCCGGCCGCGCGCCTCCCGAAGTGTCGCCTTGTCAGGTGCGGCGATCAGCGCGAGCGGCTCGGCGTGATGGAGGATCTCGCCGCCCATCGCGACAAGGATCGGCTGGTCGTTCTTGATCGAGCTCACGATGTTTTCGCCGGGGATGTCGTCTGCGGTAACCACGACGACCTTCGTCCAATCGAACTCTGGATCGAGCTCGAGAGCCTCGAACGTCGCGTGCGCATCGGTCGAGCGGATCGTCGCCCCGTACCACGCGCCGGGAACGACGATGTCGTCCGTGTAGAGCGCCGTGCCGGTCAGCTTGGCCGGACCTTCGCGCCGCAGCGGGACAGCCGGTCGGGCGCGGCCCGGGACCGTGGTACCTGGCGGGATGACGAGCGCGTCTGGGGCGGACGTCCGGGTCGTCATGGCACTGGACGATACCATCGCGCCCCGCCCGTCCCACCCGCACCGCCCAGCACCGTCATCGACCGCACCGGACCAGACATGGACGGTGCCGTGTGGCACCGCGAATCGCTCCCACGAGGCTCCCAGAGGGGCTTGGGACGAATGGGCCACGCGTATCATCCGGGCCCGCCAGAGACGGCGGCACGCTTCGACGTGCGAGGCGCGACAGGGGGGATGACCCTGGATATGAACGTCTCCGTCGACAATATGCTCACGGTCACGGTCGCGACGACGGCAGCAGCGGTGCTGGCCATGATCGCGACCCCGATCTGGATCCGGACGCGCCGAGCCCGCCGGCTCGCGCTGGTGGACGTGCTGCTCGCGACGTCGTACGTCGGCACGTCGCAAGCTGCGACGTCGTCGCCGATGTTGGCGACGCCATACGTCGACTCGACGTCGATGGACACCGCCTCGCCGGGCGACGGCTCGGGAGAGCCGGCGGCCCCTGGCCTCGACGTCGCGCGGCACGACAACCAACGGACGCTGCTCGACGCGGCGGCGTTCGAGGAGATCCTCAGGCAGGAGGATGCTCGCGAGGAGCGCTATCGCCGCCCCACGACGGTCGTGATGATGGAGTTGGACGGTCTCGATCGACTGGCGGAGCGGCTCGGCGACGCCGCCGCGGCTCGGATCGAGCCCGAAGTCGTCGACACCATCGCGAAGCTCGCGCGTCGCGCCGACTACGTCACGCGGCTCGCACCGGGCCGGTTCGCCGTCCTGATGCCCGAGACCGACGAGATCGTCGCGATCAACTTCGTCGAACGCATCCGTCAGGCCTGCGACGAGTGGCTCGAGTCAGGCGCGATCGCCATGCGCCTGGCGCTGGGGTGGGCGAGTACCGAAGGGAGCGCATCGGTCACCACGGCCAGGCAGATCGCGATGGACCGGCTGCATATCGAGCTGCGGCGACACGCCCGCGTCGTCACCGACGCACCCGGAGACGCACAGCCGCACTAAGCGGGTCAGTCGAGCTGGGCGAGCGGGCGCGTCCTCAGTCGATCCCGAGGCGGATGGCCCGCCCTGGCGTCGCGCCGGTGTGTTCGCCGTCGCGCACGACGAGTGTGCCGTTGACGATGACGTGCTCGATGCCGGTCGGGAAGCGACGCGGCTCGTCGTAGGTCGCGTTGCTGCGCACCGTCGCCGGGTCGAAGACGACGAGGTCGGCCAGGTTGCCGTCACGGATCGTGCCGCGCTGCCTGAGACCGAGACGAGCGGCCGCCGCGCCGGTCATCTTGCGGATCGCCTCCTCGAGACTAAGCAGCTGCTCGTCGCGGACGAACTGGCCGAGGATGCGCGGGTAGGAGCCGTACGTCCTGGGACTGGGCTTGTCTCCGATGAACGTCGAGTCGGTCCCGACCATCCCGACGGGATGCTTCACGAAGTCGGGAAGGGTCTTCGACCACGGCCCGCTCGTGACCTGGTTGATGCCGAGGTCCTCGGCGAGCAGTAGATCGCAGATCGTGTCGACGGGATCGAGACCCGTCTCGGCCATCACGTCCGCCAACGTGCGGGCCTCCCAGCGGAGTAGGTCCGGCCGGCGGAAGTTCCCGAGCCGGAGATCCGCCCAACCCGCCGCGCTCGTGTAGGCGGGACCCATCTCGGTCTTGAGGCGCTCCCGCGTGCGCGTGTCTGCGAGGCGCTCCTTGAGGGCATTCGGCCCGCCCGACTGGACCCATTGCGGGAGCTGGATGAGGAGCCGGGTGCTCGCCCATTCGTAGGGATACGAGTCGAAGGTGATGTCCAGGCCCTCGGCACGGGCGTCGTCGACGAGCGCGAGCAGCTGGTCCGGCCCACCCGGGTGGGTCTCGCGGTGATAGAAGTGGGTGATGTGGCTGGGCGACCCAGCGCGCCGGCCGATCTCGATGGCTTCCTTGAACGGGTCGAGATAGCGGTCACCAAGGGTGTACCGGACGTGGCTGTGGTAGAAGCCGCTTGATGCGCCGGCGACCTTGGTCAGGGTCGCGAGCTCGTCAGTCGTCGCGTAGCTGCCTGGCGGATAGTCGAGTCCTGAGCTGAGGCCGACGGCCCCGTCGGCCATCGCGTCGCCTAGCGTCTTCGCCATGCGGTCCATCGCCGACGCGTTAGCAGGGACGTCGTCCCAGCCCAGCGCGTCGATCCGCAGTTGGCTGTTGCCGACCAGCGTCCCGACATTGACGCTCACGCTGCGGTCGTAGCGGGCGAGGTAGTCCGCGACGGTGTGCCAGTCGTAGTCGATGTCCGGCTTGCCATCGAGGCCCGAGTCGAGATGGACGAACGCCTCGAGGTCCTCGCGCCTCCGGAACGGCGCGAACCCGTTGCCATCGACGCCGACGATCTCAGTCGTGACGCCCTGGCGCACCTTGGGCTCGTGGCGCGGCTCGGCCAAGATCACGAGGCCGCCGTGGCTGTGCAGGTCGATGAAGCCTGGGGCGACGACGCGGCCCGTGGCGTCGATGATCGTGCCCGCGTTGGCCGGCCTTGCGGCGTCCGACGCCAGGAGACGCATCCGATCGCCCTCGACGACGACGGTGCCCGGCCGCCCAGGCGCCCCGGTCCCATCGAAGACGGTGCCGCCGGTGATCAGAAGATCGACGCTGTCGCTCACGTGTGGACCTTAGCGTTCCCTTAGCCAGGTACGAGCGGCCGGCGAGCTGTTGCATCCGGGGCCGGAACCGTCGACCGATCGACTCGTCGAGGTCACTCGATCGATGGTTCATGCTTCGGGAGAGCGATACGTCGGAGGAGCGGTCATCGTCGAACGACCGTTTGACCGTAGGCGCATCGGGTGCAAATGGGCCGTTGAGCAGACGATGAGCGTCCGGCTTCAGGCTGGGGCCATGCCTACACGAGAGCGCTGCGCGGACAGGGGGACTCGCACCGCGCGTTCGGATGCCGTCAGGTTGGGTTCGGACCTACGTTCCGCTCGAGTTGCCGCCGGCCTCTCGCTGCGCAATGTCGGGGAGGTCGCTGGGATATCGGGTTCGCAGATCAGCCGCATCGAACGAGGACTCGCCTCGGCGACCTCAGTCGCGCAGCTCGCGAGGATCGGGGCTGTCGTCGGGCTGGACGTCCGGATCCGGGCCTATCCAGGGGGCGATCCACTGCGCGACGCCGGACAATTCCAGGTCACTGATCGGTTCCGCAAGCGCTTGCCTGCAGACGTGACAATCAGACTTGAGGTGCCCCTCCCGATCCCGGGCGATCTACGTGCATGGGACATGTTTCTTGGTCACCTCCTTGACGAAGAGGGCCGATTTCGAGCAATGCCCGTCGAAGTCGAGAGTCGGATCAGCGACGCGCAGGCCCAGGTCCGACGCATTCAGCTGAAATTGCGCGACTCCGATATGGAGATCGTGCTCGTCGTGGTTGCCGAGACACCGTCGAACCGGCGGGCCATCGCCGCAGCATCGGGGATCATCGCGGGGATGTTCCCCATCTCACCGCGAAAGGCCCTCGCCGCCCTCGCCGAAGGCCGCTACCCCGGAGGGTCCAGCCTGATATTCATCTGAGCTCGAGCCCCGTCACTCGCGAGAGCCTGGGCCCTCGAGCCGGCGGCCGCGGACCCAGGCCGCCCGGACCATGTCGGGATGCGCCCGGAAGATCATCCGGCTGGCGAGGTCCGTGGCGTCGTCATCGGCGACGCCGGGGATGGGCGCAGTGAACGCCGGGTCGACTGCGATAATGTCGGCCTCCTTGCCGGCTTCGAGCGAGCCGATCGTGTCGCCTAGGCCGAGCGCCTCGGCGCCGCTGAGCGAACCCAGGCGCAACCAGTCGAGCGGGCCGACCACCGGCCCTTCACCGACCCCCGCGACCCGCCGCGCGTTCTGCGCGTAGAACCCGACCCGCATCGCGCTGAAGATCGACAGCTCCGGGCCACCGGCGACATCGGATCCGAGGCCGACCGACAGACCGGCCTCCAGGTACTGCCCGAGCGGCATCACCCCCGACGCAAGGAACAGGTTCGAGCTCGGGCAATGCGCGACGCGCGTGCCGGTCTCGACGAGCCGCGTGAGCTCGCGGTCAGAGAGATGCACGGCGTGGGCGAGGACTGTCCGCTCCCCGAGACCGCCGGCTCGGTCGTAGACATCGACGTAATCGATCGCCTCAGGGAACAGGCGCGCGACTTCCGCGATCTCGCCACGGTCCTCGGAGACGTGTGTCTGCCAATACGCCCCCGTCGACCTGGCGAGCGCCGCCGACTCGCGCAGCAGATCTGCCGTGCATGAGATGGCGAAGCGAGGCGTGACGGCGTAGCGGAGACGACCGTCGGCCGCGCCGTGCCAGCGCTCGATCAGACGGGCCGTCTCGGCCAGCGACCGGTCGAGGATCGTCGCGGGGTCGGTCGTCAGGTCATAGGTGTTCCGATCCATCATCACCTTCCCGACGATGGCCCGGATCCCGTGGGCTTCGGCGGCTTGGAACATGACGTCCAGACTGGCCTCGTAGACCGCGCCGTAGACGAGCGCCGTCGTCGTCCCGGCCGCGGCGAACGCCCGCCACGCGGCGGGCGCGACGCGCTCGGCGACCGCGGCATCGAAGTCGAGCTCCAGCGGGAAGATGTAGCGCTGGAGCCAGCTGAGGAGGTCCATGCCGGCGCCGAGGCCGGCATTGGGAAGCTGCGGCAGATGGGCATGGAGGTCGACCATGCCCGGCATCAGCACCCACGGTCGGACATCGAGCGCCGTGGCGGCGAGGTCCGGCCGGTCGGCGGCCGCGCCAGCGAAGGTGATGCTACCGGCGGCATCGACCGCAAGCAGGGCGTCGGGCTCGTGTCGGGTCCCGCCGTCGTGGATCGGCGTCAGCAACCGGCCGCGCAGGACGAAGGGGGGCGTGGCGGGCAACTCCACGCGCGACAGGCTACCGGACATGAAACGACCCGGATCGGTCGATCCGGGTCCTGCGGTTATCGGGCGCGAGAGCGACCTAGCGCTTCTTGCCGCGAACCTCGAGAAGATGCGCCGTCCACTCGGAGCCACCCCGATCGATCGTCGCCGAGCTGCCATGCCAGCCGCACGTGCACGTGATCGTCTGGGCCTGGTGCTTGTACTCGTCGATCACGTGCTTGAACGGGAGATCGGCGACAGCGGGCTTGACGGGGGGTCGGCTGTTCAAGAGTGACCTCTGCGCATAAACGGACGGCCGGTCCGTGGGTGAACGGGGGAAACCCATTCTAGTGCTTGTGGCCGATTCTCGCTGGGAGGGCCGGCGCCAAGACCGCTTACTCAGGCCCGAGGTGATACCCGAAACGTCGTGGCATCCGGCTGACCTCGCGTAGCAGCCGTCCCGGCTCGCGACCGCGCTCCTCCATCGACTCGCGCCGAGCGGCGGCTTCCCGCACCAGCCGCGCCCCGACGAACCGGGCCGGCTCTGGCGGGAATGCCCGCGGGGCACGTCCGTTCGCCAACGGGAGGGCCAGCGCAGGATCTGACGCCGCTTCGACGGCCCGCGCGGCCAGGATCCGTCCACCGACGAGCGACGGCCCCACCCCATTACCGCTGTACCCATGCATGAAGTGGATGGGACGCCCTCGGACCGAGCCGAACCACGGCAGGTGGTCGCTGGTGATATCGATCGGGCCGCCCCAGGCGTCCTCGATGCGCACGTCGGCCAGGGACGGGAATAGCCGGCGGAGCCCGGCGGCTGCCCGCCGGGCGGCGTCCAGATCGTCCGTGAAGACGCCACCGATCCGACCGCCGAACCCCGCGCGACCGCCACCACCGCCGAGTGCGATCCGCCCGTCGGGCGTCGTGCGCAGGTAGTGGAGCGTGAACCTCGCATCGGCGACGCCCTCGCCGCCCGTCCACCCGACGTCGGCGAGACGATCGGGGATCGGTTCGGTCAGCACGATGTAGGACGACCACGTCACGAGCCGGCGGCCGAACCACGGCCATGCCGCCGCCCAGGCGTTCAAGCCGAGGATCGCCGAGGCAGCCAACACTTCCCCCTGGCCCGCGGAGGACCGTGTCCGGACGCGGACCGGACGGAACCCGACGCCGTTCCCGCGCCGCGACGGTGCCCGCCGCGCACCAGCGCCGATCGCCCCGAGCGCTCCGCGTCCCTGGCCGTCGATCTCGACCGCTTCGGTGCCCTCGAATATCGTCGCGCCGCGTTCGAGCAGGACGCGACGCAGGCCACGAGCGAGTGTCGCCGGCTGGACGGTCGCCGCGCCCGGCATGAATGCGCCGTCGCGGAAGACCGGCGAGCGGACCCGCGCCGCGACCTCGTCCGCCGTCATCGGCACGAGTCGGTCGGCCAGTCCGTGCTCGCGAAGCGCCTCGACAGCCTCCGCCCAGGCGTCGTCCTGCGCGGGGGCCGCGCTCACGGACAGCGAGCCCGCCTTCGTGTACCAGGCATCCACCCCATGCTCGACGCCGAAGGCGCCGATGTCGTCGACGGCGGACTCGATCGCCTCGCCCATCGCCCTGGCGCCACTCAACCCGTACCGATCGAGCAGCGTCGGAAACTCGTCCCACCAGTTCGTGACGAAGCCGCCGTTCCGGCCGGACGGTCCCCCACCGCAGATGTCGGCCTCCAGGACGACGACCCGGGCGCCGGGTTCCAGTTCGGTGACCCGCAGCGCGGACCACAGCCCGGTGTACCCGCCACCGACCACGACGACGTCTGCCGTGGTCGAGCCCCGCAACGGCGGGGCGGCCGTGGCCAGGTACGGCGCCGCGGCCGTCTCGGCCGCCAATGCCTCGCGAAGCCACCATGAGCGGCGGGTGCCGCTCGGCCGGACGTCACCCAGCATCGCTAGCCGGTCTGGGGCAGCAAGCCGGTATCGATCAGGTCGTCCACCGTGACGGGGTTCGGGACGAGTCCGAGATCGGTCATGAACTCGAGAGACTTCTCCCAGTCGCTCGGCTCGATCGCGCCAAGGCCCTTCGACTCCTGGACGGGTCCGCTCCAGACGTCGATCGTGGCATCGAGGATGGCTGCCTGGGTATCCCGGGAGGCGGCGAGGTCGGGCACGGCCGTGATCGCCGCGTCGAGACCCTTTTCCGGGTCTGCCTTGATATCCTCCATCGCCCGCAGGGTGGCTGCCACGAAGGCCGCTACCGCGTCGCCCTTCGTGTCGAGCGCGTCGCGACCGACGATCAACCCGTTGCCGGGGAGCGGCGTGATCTCGTCGACGCGGAGGATGTTCACCTGCTCCCCGGTGAGCTGCAGCTGGACGGGCTCGTTGTTGGCGAAGCCGGTCCCGGCATCGACCGCGCCCTGCGCGACCGCGGCACCCTGGCCGAATTCGGGGTACTCGATGATCTGCAGGTCGTCGGGCGTGAGACCGGCCGACTTGAGCAATGCCTGGAGCATGATCCACGATGAGCCGTAGCGACCCGGGATGCCCAGCCGCTTGCCCTTCAGGTCCTTCGCCGCAGCGATCCCCGAGGACGCCTTCGCGAACACGATCGACGGGAACTGACCGTAGATCGTCGCGATGTACTTGATGGGGATGCCATTGCTTACGGCAGGGATGACGCTGGTCCCGTCGGCGAGGCCCAGGTCGAGCTCGCCCTGGCCGGTGAGCGTGGTGACGTCGTAGTCGGTGCCGTGGCGGAACGTGACGTCGAGCCCGGCATCGTCGTAATAGCCCGCCTGGTCCGCCAGATAGAACTGGGCGAACTGGACGCTCGGGATGTAGCCGAGGCCGACGGTCAGCGCGACCGGTTCATGGCTCGGCTCAGCGCTGATCTCGCCGTTGGCCGATGCGGACGGGGCCTCGGTCGCCGACGGACTGGAGGACGACGAGTTGCCGCTGGCGCAACCCGCAAGAGCGACGGCGAGGCCAGCGGTCAGGGCGAGGGGACGGAGTAACGACACGGACACCTCCAGGGACAAGGCAGGTTAGCGAGCGCCGACGAGCCGGCGCTCGATGAGCACGACGATGAGGTAGAGCACGATCCCGACCAGCGCGATGGTCAACAGCGTGGCGAACATCAAGGGAATGTCGAACAGGGACCCGCGGGCAAGGTTGATCAGGACGCCGAGGCCCCGCTCGGCCCCTGCCCACTCCCCGACGATGGCGCCGACGACGGCGAGCGTCACACCGACCCGCATCCCGCCGAGGATGCTCGGCAGGGCCGCCGGGATCTCGAGGGTCGTCAGGATCTGGCGGCGGGTCGCGCGGAGCGAACGGCCAAGCTCGAGAAGTCGGGCGTCGACCGAGCGGATGCCGACCATCGTCGCGACGGCGACCGGGAAGAAGACGATCAGCGCGCAGATGACGACCTTGCCGACGAGGCCCGGCCCGAACCACAGCGCGATGAGCGGGGCGAGGGCGAGGATCGGGGTCGCCTGGGCGGCGACGATGTAGGGCGACGCGAGTCGTTCCACGACCGCGCTCCGCGCCAAGGCGTAGCCGGCAACGAGCGCTGATCCGGCCCCGACCGCGAACCCGAGCGCGACTTCGACCAGCGTCGTGCCGAGGTGCGGCTGGATCGTCCCGGCTGTCCACGCCGCGACCCAGCGGGTCATGACCGAGCCGGGTGGCGGCAGGATGAACGGCGGGAAGCCGCTGACGATCACGACGAGCTGCCAGAGCAGCAGGAACGCCGCCAGCGCGGCGAGCACCGACGCGACAGCGGTCCGGCTCACGCGGCCGCCTCCTCGCCGAGATACCGGCGTATCGCGCGCGAGGTATTCGTGACGACGGCGGCGTCGAGATCGCCGATCGTGCGCGGCCGCGGCAGCTCGACGGGGAGCTCCACCACGACGCGCCCAGGCCGTGGCGACAGGACCACGACCCGATCGGCCACGAGGATCGCCTCGGCGATGCTGTGGGTGACAAGCACGACCGTCGGGTGGGCACGCTCCCAGAGGGCGAGCAGCTCGAGGTCGAAGCGCTCGCGGCTCAGCGCATCGAGCGCGCTGAACGGCTCGTCGAGCAGGAGCACTCCGGGCTCGAGAGCGAGCGAGCGGGCAAGGGCGACCCGCTGGGCCTGTCCGCCGGACAGCTCTGACGGGCGATTGCCGAGGACGCTCCGGTCCAACGCGACGAGGTCGACGAGTGCATCGAGCCGCTCGCGCCGCCGGCCGACCGGCCAGCCGACCAGCTCCAGCGGATAGGTGATGTTGTCCGCCGCGGAGCGCCACGGCAGCAGACGCGGTTCCTGGAAGACGAGGCCTATCCGCGGATCGGGGCCTGTGACGGCTACCTCGTCGAGCGAGACGGAGCCACGTTCCGGGGTCAGCAGACCGGCGATGACGCGCAGCAACGTCGACTTGCCCGAGCCGTTCGGCCCGATCAGGCCGATGATCTCGCCGCCGCCGACCGTCAGGCTCAGGCCGTCGAGGACCTCCAGTCGTCCGCCGCCACGCGCCGGGAACGACAGATCGACCCCCTCGACGCGGATAGCGCCCTGCCCGGTCATGGTCGAGCACCTTCGAGGACGGGACGCAACGCGGGATAGACGCCGGCGTAGACCTGGAACGCTCGATCGTAGGTCGACCGGACGTCGGGGCGCGGCTCGAGGCGGCGTTCGATGCGGGTCATCGTCCGGACGGCGGTCGGGACGTCCGGACAGACACCGATGGCGACCGCTCCGAGGATCGCCGAGCCGAGCACGGCGGTCTCGAGGACGGCCGGAACGAGGACCGGGAAGCCGGTGACGTCGGCCTTGATCTGGTTCCAGGTCTCGCTCCGCGCGGGCCCGCCGCACGCCCGCATCGCGTTGACCCGGACGCCCGCTGCGAGCATCGGTTCGGCGACGTGGCGGATGGCCAGCGCGCTGGCCTCGAGGATCGCGCGTACGAGATGCCCTCGGCCGTGGGCCAGCGTCAGGCCGACGAACGCCCCGGTCGCAGCGGGATCCCAGATCGGCGACCGCTCGCCGGCGAGGTACGGCAGGAAGACGACGCCGTCCGATCCGGCCGGGACGGTCGCCGCCTCCTCGAGGAGCGCCTCGGTCGTGACCGCTCCCCCGGCTACAGCGTCGCGGAACCAGTCGAGCGCGCGACCGGTGGCGGCCATCGCCGCCCCGACGCTGTACAGCCCGGGCAGCGGTGCGGGCGTGACGAAGGCGCCCGGCACCTCGACTGGCTCGTGCCAGTACACGCCGAAGCCACCCGCCGAGCCACCCGGGTCGTAGGCATCGCCGGCCTCGGTCAGCCCGGCCCCGAGATAGCTCGCGAAGGCGTCATTCGTGCCCGCGGCGACCGGGATGTCGGGGCGGATGCCGAGGGCCGAGCCGGCGGACGAGGTCAACCTCCCGACCACGGCGCCCATCTCCGTGACGGCCGGTCGCCGGTCGATCCGCAAGCCCGTCGTGCGCGCCACGGCAGCCGGGTCGGGCGGCGCCTGGCCCGGGACGACCGGCGCCGCCGAGACCCCGGTCAGCCGGAACGCGAGCCACTCCCAAGTCGAGAGGTACCAGCGCGCGCTGGCCGCCGCCTCGGGTTCGTGGCGCTCCAGCCAGAGCGCTGCCGGCAGCGGTCCGAGCGCCCACCCTCGGATGCCCGTCGCGCCAGCGAGCTCCTCCGACTCTGCGGCCGACCGCGTGTCGAGGAAGGTGATCGCCGGGCGGACGGCTCCGCCGTGTTCATCGACCGCGACGAGCGTCGGGCCGTGGCCGTCGAGGCCGACGGCGACGACGTCGACCGCCTCGGGCGGCCGCAGCGCGTGGACCGCGACGACCACGGCGGACCACCACGCGCCAGGGTCCTGCTCCGCCCGACCCTCCGGCCCGACGTCGAGCGCATATCCGGCACGGGCGATCGCCAGCAACCGCCCGTCGAGCCCGACTAACCCGACCTTTACATCGGTCGTCCCGAGATCGATCCCCAGGATCGCCGCCGTCGGCGTCGACATCAGCCGTCCATGCCGACGACCGCCTCGGCGGTCGCGACGTCGGTCAGCAGGGTCTTCACCGCGCCCGACCGGAGGGCGCCGAGGATGGGTTGGACCTTGCGCTCCCCCGACCCGACGCCGATCGCCATCGGCACGTCGCGGAGGGTGCGCGCATCGAACGCCAGCACACGCTCGCGAAGCGCCGGGCAGATGAAGGTCCCCTGGAGGTCGAACGGCGCGATGAGGATCTCGCCGACGGCACGCGCGTCGTCGAGCTCGTGCGCGACGTCTTCACCGAGCGATGCGACGCCCCACGACGGACCGCCGATGCCGAAGAGGGCGACGTCGAGCCGACCCCACAGATCGATGACGGCGCGCACGCCAGCATGCGTCTCGAGGGCGCGTTTCGTCTGGGCGTCATCGAGCAGACCGGGCGCCATCAGGCCATGAGGCTGGGCGCCGAACGCGTCGGCGATGCGCCGGAACGGGTCGCGGTCCGGTCCGGTCGACCAGTACCCGCCGGCCAGCGGCACGACGGTCGCGCGCACCGGGGTGACGGCGTCCTCCAGGGCCTCCGCGACAGCACCGACCGAGGCACCGTCGCCGATGCCGACGATCCCGCCGTCGCGGATCGCGGCACGCAGCGCCTGGGCGGCGAGCCGCCCGACGATGCGCCGCGTCAGGTCCTCGGGACCCACGAGCGTCGGCGCGAGGTGGACCGCATCGAGGGAGAAGCGGCTCGCCAGCTCATCGGCTGCGGGCGAGACCGCCGTGTCGCGATCGACGATCCGGATCTCGACGACGCCCTCGGCCCGGGCGCGCTTCAGCAGACGGCTGATCTGCGGTCGGGTCAGCCCGAGGCGATCAGCGACTGCGCTCTGGGTCTCGCCGAGCTCGTAGTAGAGCCGGCTGACCTGGACCAGGAGGTCTCGATCGGCGCTCACCGACGCCCGCCTCGCCGTTGCACAGATGTTCGGAACAGATGTGCAACCATGTCGCCCGCATCATCGCGGGCTGGCGACGCCGCGTCAAACCCTCAGGAGGCGAGCAGCGTCGCGAGCTCTTCCCTTTCGGCCGGATCGACCGCTGGCCCAAGGCCGGCGACCTCTCCGAGCATCCTTCGACCGCCTTCGACATCGCCCAGGGCGAGACGGATGGCACCGTCGTGGAACCGGAGGCGGGCGTCATCGGCGCCCAGGGAGCGTGCCGCCGCGATCGCGTTCGACGCCTCGGCAAACCGCCCGAGTCGGTACAGCGTCCACGCCAGCAGATCCTGGCCTGACGCGTCCGGCCGAGCATCGACCGACGCGCGGACCCGGTCGAGGAGAGCCTCGCTTGAGCCACCGTGGTCGATCTCGAAGCGAAGCAGCTGCCGATCGAACGTCGCGGCCTGGAGGTCGCCCAGGCGCTCGATGAACCGGATCGTGTCGAAGGCCTTGGTGGCCTCGGTATCTGTGGGATCGGCCTCCTGGAGCAGGTCCCCGAGCAGGGCCAGCGCCTCCGGCTGGGGCGCGATGCGGGTCGCGCGGCGCAGCCCATCGATCGCCGCCGAGGTCGAACCGTCGAAGGTGTCGATACGCGCCAGTCCGAGGAGGGCCCCAAGGTCATCCGCCCGCACGTCGAGTGCGGCGGCGTAGCCGGATCGGGCCGTCACTGGGTCGCCGGCCAGCCGCGCGTATTCCCCGACGGCGTAGTCGTAGATGCCGAGGTCCTGGACCTCGTCGTCGACAGCGGCCTGCCGGGCCGATGTCGCCAGTTCGAGCGCGCGTGACGGCTCGCCGGTCACGGAGGCCAGGCGTGCCTGGCGGATCAGGACGGCGGGCCCTCCCGCCGAGCCCAGCGCCGAGAGGTCACGCCGGGCGTCGTCGATGCGCCCCAGCTCGAGCTCGGCATCGAACCGAACGGCTAGGGCAGCGGGCTCGCCGGGGTCGTCGGCCAGTATCTCGTCGGCGGTCGTACTCGCCGCGGCGAAGTCATGCAGGGAGACGAGCGTAGAGGCCTCGGCCAAGCGGGCCGGGATGTGCCCGGGCTCGATGGTGAGTGCGCGGCGCGCCGCGTCGAGCGAGCGCTGGTAGTCCGCGAGGTCATAGCTGAGTCGACCGCGGCCCTGGTAGAGCACGGCCAGGTTCGTCGCGGCCAGGTAGTCGTGCGGGTTGGTCGAGAGGTTCTTCGACCACGCGTCGATCGAATGGTCGACCTGCGCCAGGTTCACGCTCGGGGCGCTACCCGCGTCCAGCGGCGCCGAGGTCGACGATGCGCCGGGATCCGCAGCCGTCTCGACATGAGCCGACGGTGTTCGAAGGTCCGCGGCGAGATACGTGCCGGCCGCGACGACGATCGCCGCCAGGAGGAACCCGGCGGCACGGGGGCCGCGTCGCTGACCAGTGTGGGCGATCGTGCTCATGTTGTTTCGCGTCCCATCAGTAAGGGTTGGCGGGAGGCGGCCGGGTGGCCGCCTCCCTGGATCCGACTAGTGCGGCTTGCCGAGATACGGGAAGCGCGACAGGTAGTCGGTGTGCGGGCCCACGCCATCCGAGGGCACGGCGCCGGTGGCGTCGCGGTCGGAGAAGAGGCCGAGCGGGTCGCCGCCGGTCGTCACGTTCAGCTCGACGTCGATGACGTCGTCTGCCAGAGCGCGACCGTTGAGCGGCGCTGGGAGCGAGCTCGAGCGGCTGTAGACGAGCACGTCGGGGATCAGGACCCCGGCGAGTGCCGCGGCCTGCGCGTCCGAGTACGCGCCTTCGCTGTCGAGGCTCGAGAAGAACTTGAGGCCGTTGATGACGTTCTTGCGGAACTTGCCGTCGGAGGCGGTCGCCTGGCGATTCGGCGGGGTCTGGTTGAACAGGTCCTTGTCAGCGGCCGGGTTGAACACCGTGTTGATCGCCGGCCGGCCCATCTGGTCGGCGGCGCGCCAGCGGCCGTCGTTCCGATACTGCGTGGCCGCCCAGACGCCGATGGTGTCCGGCAGCTGCTTGTTCGGGATCGACAGCACGATGGCGTTGGTGTTGAGGTTCGCGAAGAAGTCGGTCGGATCGTTGCCGAGCGCATCGCCGCCGACGGCCGTGCCGGTGGTCAGCTTGGTCGTCGTGCCGATGAAGCCCGTCAGGTCGAAGAAGAACGGGTCGGAGCGAACGCCGGCCCATGCCTTGAGATCCTGACGGGTCTTGGCATTGCCCTCATTCGACTCGCCCCAGGCCACGGTCGTGCCCTGCTCGAGCGAGCGGGCGTTCTTGCCCGTGTACTTCGTGATCCGGTAGTCCTGCTCCGGGAACTTGTCATGATCGTCGCGGTCGACACGGCCGAAGCGGGCGACGTACGCCAGGTCAGGCTTCGCGTCGCCGTTCTTGTCGACGTTGATGACGTAGCGGACGTTCTTCCCGAAGTTCCCGCCGAACAGGTTGATGGCGGGGTTGACGGTCACCGCGATGACGGTGCGCTTGGCGTTGTCAGGAGCGCGGAAGACATAGACATCGTTGATGTCGCGGTCGCCGTGCTCCGAATGCGGGGCGATCTGCCCGTTCGCCGTAGCGCCGCCGAGGGCGGGCGCGTCGAGGTGGTCGGCCGCATTGGTCAGCAGCGGGGCGACGCCGACGGTCAGCGCCACCACAGCCGTGCCGAATGCGGCCAGCTTCTTTGGAGACATGGGGGATTCGATCCCTCCTGTGTGTCGAGTGGTGACCGGGCTCCTCCACGGCTCCCGGCATCCGATCGCCTCGACGACGTCGCGACTCTTCCGTCGTGGCTCGAACGGTCATGCGCAGGAGCCGGACAGGCGGATGACTCGCTAGAGGACGCGCCCCGGATTCAGGAGGCCTTGCGGGTCCAGCGCGCCCTTGATGGCGCGCATCACGCGGACGGCGTCCGCCCCTCGCTGCTCCTCGAGCCACTCGCGCCGCGCCGATCCGATGCCGTGCTCGCCGGTCACCGTCCCACCCAGGTCCAGGGCCGCCCGATACAGGTCAGCCTGGACGGCCTTGGTGACCATCTCACCCCGCGGGTCGCCACGCTCCAGCACGAGGTCCGGGTGCAGGTTCCCGTCGCCAGCGTGCCCGAACGTCCCGATGCGGACCTCGTGCTTCACGGCGATCGCCTCGATCGCACGCAGCATGTCCGGCACCCGCGACCGCGGCACGCCGACGTCCTCCATCTTCACGTCGCCGAGCTTCTCGAGCGCCCAGTGGGCAGCCCGGCGGGCTTGGCGCAGCATGTCGGCCTCGGCGGGCGTCTGCGAGCGAACCGTCGTCGTCGCGCCGACCCCGGTGCAGACCGTCTCGGCACGGGCAAGCTCGTCGTCCGCGGCCGCGCCGGGCAGGTCCGACTCGATCATGAGCATCGCGGCCGCGTCTCGATCGAGGCCGAGCTGGTGGACGTCGTCGACGGCACGGATCGTGAACCGATCCATCAGCTCGAGCGTCACGGGCGACAGTCCAGCCGCGGCGATGCCGGCGACGGCATCACCGGCCGATTCGAGCGTCGGGAAGAACGCCAGCAGCGTCGAGCGGGGCGGCGGTGCGGGGCGCAGCCGGAGGATCGCCTCAGTGACAAGCCCGAGCGTCCCTTGCGAACCGACGATCAGGTGGGTCAGCGAGTAGCCGGCGACATCCTTGACGTTCTTGCCGCCGGTCCGGATGACGCTGCCATCCGCCATCACCACCTCGAGCCCGAGCACCGAGTCGCGTGTCTGGCCGTACTTCACGCAACACAGCCCGCCGGCGTTCGTGCCGAGGTTGCCGCCGATCGAGCACATCTCGAAGCTCGCCGGGTCGGGCGCGTAGAACAAGCCGTGCTCGGCGACGGCGGCCTTGAGCCGGGCGTTGATGACTCCGGGCTGGGTGACGACGCACAGGTTGGGCGGGTCGATCTCAAGGACGCGGTCCATCGCGGTGAACGCGACGGTCAGCGCACCGTCGATCCCGGCGGCGCCGCCACTGAGCCCGGAGCCGGCACCGCGCGGGACGATCGGGACGTCGAACTCCGCGCAGGTCTTGACGATGCCGACGACCTGAGCCGTGGCGATCGGCAGGGCCACCGCTCCCGGAAGACCGGCCGGGATGTACGGCGTCTCGTCGTGGCGGTACGACTCGCGATCCGACTCGAGGGTGAGCAGCCGCAGGTCGGGGATACGGGCGCGCAGCGCGTCGATGAACCCATCGGTGACGATGCCGGCCGCCATGAGCCGCCAGTGTAGGGCTGGCGACAGGCCCTTCGCCGAACCGGAGGTGGACGAACCCGTTTAGGATTCCGTGATGACTAGGGGGACGTTTCGCCCGCTCGCCACCCTTGGGCTGGCGCTGCTGCTCGTCGCCGGGATCGCCGGCCCCGCGTTCGCGTGCGACCCGCGCCTGTCCGATCTGCACGACGGCCGCACGTGGGGCGACCCGGACGTGTCGCTGGACGTCGGCGCAGTTACGGGTACAACGACACTTGCAAGCGCGAGGACCGCAGCGGCGGGGCCGATCACGCCCGGTTCAGTGAACCGGACCAGCGCCAACCTGACGGCCCGCTACCTGGTCGGCCTGAACCTGCGGTTCGGGAGCCGGTCGTTCCAGGCGAACACGGTCGCGACCATCACCAACACGTCCGGCGGCCCCATCGACCGCGTCGAGTTCAACACGATCGCCGCCCGGCTCGGCGGCATGCGCCTCCACGTCGTCGAAGTGGACGGGCGACGGGTCGCCGCCAAGGTCAGCGACCAGACGATCATCGTCCCTTTGGGAGGCATCCTCGCCGCGGGGGACAGCGTTCGGATCCGCGTGCACTACGTGGCGACGCTTCGGAGCTCGCTGGCCGGCTCGAACTGGATGTTCACGCGAACCAACGGCATCGTGGACGCCTACCGCTGGATCCCTTGGGTGAGCCGCGCGACGCCGTTCACGCGCCCGAACCACGGCGACCCGTTCGTGACGCCGGTGAGTCCTGAGGTCATCGTCAACGTCACGACGGATCGACGGCTGGTCATCGCCTCCACCGCCGGGGTGGTCTCGCGGTCGACGAACGGACTGACCCAGCGGCTGGTGGCACGCAACGTGCGCGACGTGACGATCACCGCCGCACCCGACTTCCGGACGGCCACGGTCAGCGTCGGGTCGAAGAAGGTCCGCTATTACTACCGCTCATCGGCGAACCGGGCGCTTATCGTCGATGCGGCGGCCGATGCGCTCCGAGCCATGCAGTCGCGTCTCGGCCCGTATCCCTACTCGATCTACAAGGTCGTGCAATCGGCGGGTGGGTTCGGCATGGAATCGCCGGGGCTGACCTGGATCCCGCTCGGCACGGGCAGCGCGAACCTGCGCTACCTCGTCGCTCACGAGACGGCCCACCAGTGGTTCTATGGCGTGGTCGGTAACGACCAGGCGCGCCAGCCGTTCGCCGACGAGGCGGTGGCGGACTTCGTCGCCCGCGACGTGACCGGCACGCGACGGTCAAGCCGATGCTCGACGAGCCGCTTGGACATGTCGATCTATCGCTACAGCGCGACGTGCTACTACGAGATCGTCTACATCCAGGGTGGCAACCTGCTCAATGAGGCGAAGCGGCGGATGGGCTCGACGCTGTTCTGGTCGACGCTGCGGGCATATGTCGTTGCCCAGCGCTACAAGATCTCGACGACGCCGAAGCTGCTCACGACGCTCGACGCCGCGACGCCCGTCTACCTCTCGGCGCTGTTCCGGCCGCGCTTCCCGTCCATCTACTGACGCGCGGGCATCTAGTGACCCGCGACGCGGCGATCGGCCGCGAGGGCCTGCGGCATCTGCCGGAATGACCCCGGCAGGAGCGGGTTCCACGCCCGCCAGCCCGCCACCAGCCACGCCGACACGCCGCGCTCGAGCGGGCCCCACGGCAGCCGATACGCCTCGCGGACCGCTTCAGGCAGGAGTCCCAGCGACGGCCACAGCGTCCAGTCGTACAGCCGCGGATGGAGGCCGGCCCGTGCCAGCCCCCCGGGGAGCGGCGGGTGGAGGATCGAGCCGGCGAGATCCCGTGCCGTGTCTCCGACCTGCACGGGCCCGCCGGGTCCCATCTGCGCGGCGAGGTACGCGTCGAACGCGTCGAGGTCGACCGGCAGCTCCCGCTCGGGCACGCCGAACGCCCGTGCGATCGGCTTCGTCTCGTCGTAGAAGCGCGCCGCCTCATCGCGACTGACCGGCCCTGCCCACGCGTCGTTCACGACGATCGTCGAATCGACCAGCGTCGCGTGGACCCACATCGACAGCGCGGGGTCGCGCGCGTCGTACCCGCGTCCCGTGATCCTGCGGTGCAGGCCGTTCAGGCGGCGGATCTCGGCGCGCGCCGCTGGGGTCGAGCCGTAGATGATCCGCAGGAAGCTGCGGAGCGTCCCGTCGAGCCTTCGCCAGGGATCGCTCCGGAAGTCGGAATGCTCGGCGACGCCGGCCGCCACGGCCGGGTGAGCGAGCTGCAGGAGCAGGGCCCGCGGCCCGGCGCCCAGCAAGAGCATCGCCTCGCGGTCGAACCGCCATGCCTCCGACTCGGGGCCGAACATCCCGGGGTCGCCACGCTGCGTATCCACGGCGCGCACCATAGCCCCACTTCGAAGGAGGCACGTTTGGGACGCTGGGGTACCGGCTTCGACGCGGACCGGCTGGCGACGCTCGAGACCCGCATGTGGAAGGCGTATTACCGGCGCCAGCCGGCCCGCCTGTTCGGGTCGCTCGTCCTCGCCCTGCGCGAACAGGCCGGCGCACGATGGCCGACAGCGCTCCTGGCGAGCGTTCTGCTGACGCGCGCCGCGGCCGGATTCGCGCGCGCGGAGGGCGACTACGACCGCTTCGCCCCCGACATCGCGCGGGCATATCGGCTACTCGGTCTGCCGGCGGAGGTCGATGCCGAGGAGGTCGCGAGACGGGAGCTCCGCTGGTGGGTCGTCCGTCGCGAGATCGGACTCGCTGCGGGCGAGGCCGCCGGTGACGCCATCACGCGACTGTACGCAGGCCTCTATCAGGTGATCGAGTCGGATGTCGCCGAGGCCGGACGCCTGCGCGGGATGGCGGCCGAGGTCCGCGACCGCGGTGCCACCGCCGATCCGGACGGTTCGACCGGCCAGGGGCGGGCGTACTGGCCCGAGGTGGCGCGACTGCTGCGGGACTCCTACCGCTCGTTGAAGGCGGCGGTCGACGGGGCCGTCAGCGATCCTCTGGACGCCGGCCGATGACCCACCACGCGGCGGGGAAGATGCCGGCCGCGACGACGAGCTTGGCCGCGTCCCACACGAGGAATTTGGTCATCCCCTCGGCGACCGCCGTCTCCCATGGGATCCCGAGGGTCACCTTCAGCCACGGTACGCCGATCGCGTAGATCACGGCCGTCCCGATCGCCATCGCGGCCAGGGAGCCGCCGATGTGCCGATCCCAGCCGAGCTCGGCCAGACGGCCGACGATGGCCGCCGCCACCACGAACCCGATCAGATAGCCGCCGCTCGCCCCGAGGATCTTCGCCACGCCCGAGGTGCCCTCGGCGAAGACGGACAGTCCGGCGAGACCCATGGCGAGGTACAGCAACAGCGCCAGCGCGCCGCGTCGGAAGCCCAGCGCGCCGCCCACGACGAGGACACCGAGCGTCTGACCGGTGAACGGCACGGGTAGCGTCGGGATCACGACCTGGGCCGACAGCGCGACGACGAACGCGCCGATCACGATGAGGACCACGTGGCGGACGCGGGTCGGTGTCCGCTCAGCGAGCGTGACCGGCACCAGGAAATCGGCGAGGGTGAGGCCGCGCTCGGCGGCGGTGCTGCGGTCGAGTCGCGGGATGGCGATCGTCAAACCAGGGCTCCGAAGGGACGGTCGTCTGGGGGCGACCTCGGCGGGAGTCTAGCATCCCGGTTCGGGCGCGACCGACGCCCCGGGCGCCTATTCGGCGGCGACGGCCCGCACGATCGACACGCCGCTCGCCAGCCGAGCCGGATAGGCCGCGGCAAGCATCGCGAGCCCGACACCCAGCACGAAGGCGACCCCCACCGCGACCCAGGGGATCGCCGCCGTCGGATCGAGCCGGCCCCCGGACAACAGGATCATCAGACCGCCGACGACGACACCGGTCGCGACGCCGCAGATCGCGCCGGCGAGGCCGGTGATGCCGGCCTCGACCACGACGGAACGCCAGACCTGGCGCCGCGTCATGCCCGCCGCTCGCAGCACCCCGATCTCGCGGACGCGCTCGAGCACGTTCATCGTGAGCGTGTTGACGATGCCGAGCGAGGCGACGATGACCGCCACCAACGAGAGAGCGTCGAACAGGCCGAAGACGCGGTCGAGCGCTTCGCTGACAGCTCCCTGGATCCGGTCGAGCGGGACCGGGTCGAGCGCGAGCGTTCGCGCCTCGTCGGCCAGCCTCGCCTGATCGACCGCCGACGCCGGCTGCTCGAACCGGACCGCGAAGCCGTCCGCGCCAGCGACGCCGAGCCGAGCCGCGTCGGACCAGCCGACGAGGATCGAGTCGCCCGACCGACCAGGCAGCGTCCGGTCGGCGACGCCGGCAACGACGAGATCAAGCGCCGAACCATCGGCTGCCGCGACCGTCAACGGTGAGCCGACGCCCAACCCATCGCGGCCGGCCACGGCCGCCGAAACGATCGCGGCTCCACCACGGTCGAGCGCCGCAAGGGCAGCATCTCGATCACCGGCGACGAACGTCAGGCGGCCATCCGTCTCGAGGTCGCCGCCGACGACCGCGGCCCCGTCGACCCGGCGCCCGCCGATCGCGAGATCGAAGGTCGCGAACGGGCTGATCGAGTGGACGCCCGGCAGGTCGCCGAGTGCGTCGTCGATGCCCTCCTCTGGATCGCGCGGGAAGATCGACGTCAGGACCAGGTCCCCCGGGACCACGTCCGCGATCCACGCGCTCGCGGCGGAGCGCGCGTGCTGACCGACCCCGCCCAAGGCGACGATCAGCGACAGGCCGATGGTCAGCGCGCCGACCGTCAACGCCGCCCTCGAGCGGTCGCGCAGGACCGACGCCCGGGCAAGCCGCTCTTCCAGGCGAGCGATCGCGATGAACGGTGTCCCGGCCGCCCGAGCGAGGGTCGGCAGGATCACGGGCACCAGCAATGCGGCGGCGAGCAGGACGACATAGATGACCAGCGCGCGGACGAGCGCCGCTTCGCCGGCCGCTCTCGGCCAGACGACGAGCCCGAGCACGCCGACGACGGCAAAGACGCCGACCAACCACCGTAGCCGGGCACGTCGTGCCGACGGCAGCTCCAACCGCGCCTTGAGAGCCTCGACGGGCGCGACCCGACCGGCCCGGCGAGCCGGCTCGACAGCCGCCGCCAGGGTGACGCCCAGCCCGACGGCGAGGGCCGCCACGGCATCGCCGACGCGTACGACCGGCCCACCGATCGACATCGAGCCGACCGCGCCGATCCAACCGGCGATCCCCGCACCGAGCACGCCGCCGAGCAGGATCCCTGCCGCCGATCCGATGACACCGATGACCGAGGCCTGGACCAGGATGTACGTCGTGAGCTGCCCGCGGGTCGCACCGGCCGCGCGAAGCAGGCCAAGTTCGCGCACTCGCTCGACGACGGTCATCGAGAGCGTGTTGAAGATCAGGAACGCACCGGCGAACAGGGCGACCGCGGCGATCAACGCGGTCGTCGCGGCGAAGTCGCCGGTCGACGCTTGCATCGATGCGGCCAGGTCGGACGGCGTCGAGACGACGAAGGGTTCGCTGACGAGCCGCGCCTCGAGCGAGTCGATGACCGCCCGGGCGTCGGCGCCGTCGGCGAGATCGAGGTCGACCCGGGTCACGCCGTCCGCGCCGAAGACCGAGCGGGCGGTCGGCAGCGAGGTGACAACGGCCCGTCCGCCCGGGCCGGCCCACGGCCCATCTCCGGCGAGGATCCCCGCTACCCGCAGGTCGACGGGCTCGTCGATGCCCTGGATGCCCACTCGGGAACCGACGCTCAGGCCGTCCTCGCGGGCGAGGGTCGCACTGACCAGCGCGACGGCGTCGCCGGCCGTTGTCAGCGCCCGTCCACTCGCGAGGCCGATCTCGTGCACTCTGGGCTCGCGCACCGGGTCGATGCCGACGAGCGTGACCGGTGCGGGCAACGGTCCGGGTCCGAACAGCCCCGTGCCGAGGTACGTCCTGCGCTCGAACGTCGGCGCCGCGAGGACGACGCCCGGCGTCTCTTCGATGACAGCGACCGCGGTATCGGACAACCCCTGTTCATCGAAGGCCGCCACGCGCAGCTCCGCACGACCCACCAGCGCATCGACCGCCCGATCCACGGCCGCGTCGACACCCGCGTTCGTCGCCAGTCCGGCGTAGAGCACGGCGACGCCGAGGGCCACGCCGATCGTGGTCAGGGTCGTCCGGAGGGGTCGAGCGCGGAGTCCCCGCCACGCGAGGCCGTGGAGACCGCGCATCGGTCAGAGGCCGAGGCTGGCCAGGCGGGCGATGAGGGCTGTCGCCTCGTGGTCGGCACGTCGACCGAGCTCGATGGTCTCGAGGATGCGGCCGTCGCCGATGACGTGGACGCGGTCCGCGTAGGCGGCCGCTTTCGAATCGTGGGTCACGAGGACGATCGTCTGGTGCCGCTCCTGGCAGGAGCGCCAGAGCACGTCGAGGATCTCGGTCCCGGTCGTGTAGTCCAGGTTGCCGGTTGGCTCGTCGGCGAGCAGGAGGGCGGGTCGGGTGACGAGTGCGCGGGCGACGGCGACCCGCTGCTGCTCCCCTGCGGAGAGCTGATCCGGCTTGTGGTGCTCCTTGCCGGTCAGGTCGACCGACGCGATGACCTCGCGGACCCGTTCAGCCAGCTCGCCCCGTGTCGGGTCGAGGCCAGCGATCGTGAAGGGCAGCCCGACGTTCTCCGTGACGTCGAGCAATGGGATCAGGTTGAACGACTGGAAGACGAACCCGGTCCGGTCTCGCCGCAGCTTGGTGGCCCGGTCGTCGGACAACTCGCTGATGATCTCGCCCTCGAGCAGGACCTCGCCGCTGGTCGGCCGATCGAGGCCACCGAGCAGTTGGAGGAGCGTGCTCTTGCCGCTGCCCGACGGGCCCATGAGCGCGACGAACTCGCCGGCCCCCACGGTCAGCGACACGCCCCGCAGCGCCTCAACGGTCGTGCTGCCGAGCGGGTACGTCTTCGTGAGGTCGCGACCCTCGAGGATGATCCCATCGCGGGTGCCGTTGTCGGGCGCATCGAGGAGGCGCGTGAGTAGCGCGGTCATGCCTGGCCTCTGGCGGTCGGGAGTAGTCCGGGGCGCACCGTAGCGGTGGGGTGCGGTCCGCGGCAGTCGCTCGATGGTCCGCCCGTCGCTAGTACCCGCCTCGGTCGTCATGTGCCGAAGAAGACGCCGGCCACGCTGCCGACGATCGTCTCGAGCAGTCCGCGGCCCTCCCCGCTCGAGGCGACGCGCAGCCCGGTATCCGTGGATGCCAGACGCGCGTCCGGCGAGGCGGCGGGCTCCTCGGCGGGCTGGGCGGCCGAGCGCGGGATCGGCGGCGTCGGTGACGCGGGCGTCGGGCTCGGTGTCGGGGTGGGCGTGGGGGCCGGCTTGGGCGTGGGCTTGGGCGTCGGTCTCGGTGTCGGCTTGGGCGTCGCTCGCGGCTTGGGCTTCGGCGTCGCCCGCGGTGCCGGCTTGGGTGTCGCCTTGGCCGTGGACCCGCACTTGTCCGCGAAGAGGACGGTCCACATCTTCTTCCCGTCGGAGCCCTTGTACGCCCCGACCCCGATCGTCTCCCAGCGGCGCTCGAGGATGTTGTGCCGGTGACCGGACGAGTCCATGAACATCGCGTGGATCTCGGCCGTGGCTTCGTCGTCGGGATACGTGTTCCAGCCGATGTTCTCGCCGGCCAACGTGTAGCAGTAACCCCTCGAATCAAGCTTCTTGAAGACGCTGCCATAGCCCGGGATATCGTGGCTGAAGTAGTCGCGCTCGATCATGTCGTGGCTCCGCCAGCGGGCCACCGACGTCAGCGTGCTGTCGACCCGAAGCGAGCGCCGCCCCGCCGCGGCGCGGCTTCGATTGGTGAGCGCGATCAGCTGGCGCTCCGACGCCGAGCTGTACGAGTCCGCCTCCCAGGCGAACGCCGCCCGCGGATGCAGCAGGCCGACGAACGAGGTGATGGCCAGGAGCGCCGCCAGGCCGATCGGCACGCGAGCGGATGGACGGCGCTGCGAGGGCATCGGACGGGCGGTCTCCACGTGCCGTCGCCGGGGGTCGCGACGGAGGCTTACCTGGTGTCACGACCGTAGGCGGGCGGGCTCGCGGGGTCCCTCGGGCGAAGGTCCCACCCCAGGGGCATGGGGTACCGGATGGTCCGGTCCAGATAGGTGACGAGCGGTGCGGTCCCTAGGGTCCGACGGCCGCCAGCGCCCCGATCAGCAGGATCATCAGCACGGCCCCAACGACCAGCACGCCGAACAGATAGAGCCAGTGCCCGCGCATGTTGACGGCGGCGAGGTGCTCGCGTCGGACCACGTCGGCGTCGACTCGCTGTTCGGACAGTCCGCCGCTCACCGAGCGTCCACCTTGCGTTCCAGCGCGTCGAGCTTGGCCTCGATCCGCCGCAATGCCGCCTCGCTCTCATAGTCGGTGTCGGGCGATTCGTGGCTCCGCCGATGGACCAGGAACGTGGTGAGGACGATGAACACGAAGACCTGCAGGAACTCCGACTGCCAGTTCTCGAAGGTCGATTGCGCCCAGCTCCAGATGTAGCCGTCCTGGCTGAAGGCCTGCGCCACGTGACCCTGCTGTGCCTGATCAGCGGCGAACTCGACCCAACCGGTCCATGTCTGGAGGGTCCACGCTGCGAGGAACATCAGCACCAGCGTGATGCTCAGGCTGTAGTCATTCCAGAGGCGCCTCAGAGCCATCGACCGTCACCTCAGGTCGTTGCCGTCGATTTCGAACGCGCGGGCGCGGCTCGCCGACCGCAACGCTATGCCGGAGCTGGCTACGTCGTCGCTGCCGGGACAGTGCGTGGTGTTGCGTCCGCCTGCCGACCCGCGGCCGGCGCGGCCGGCGCCCGTGCCGGCAGCACGTGGCAGACTCCCAAGCCATGGACGGTGCGGATCGCGTGGTCCTGATCACCGGAGCGACCGGTGGGCTCGGCCGCGTCGCGACCCGAGCCTTCGCTGCGGATGGCGCCCGCCTGGCCCTGGCCGGCATGGAAGAGACCCGGCTGCTCGAGCTCGCGAACGAGGTCGGGCTCAGCGACGATCGCTGGACTCCGGTGGTCGCCGACCTCCGAGATCCGGCTGCCGCGGGCGCGGCCCTGTCCGCAGCCGCCGACCGACTCGGCCCCGTCGACGTGCTCATACACCTCGTCGGTGGATACGCCGGTGGCACCCCGCTCGCCGATCTCGACCAGGCGGACATCGGGCACATGCTCGAGCAGCATCTATGGACGACGTTCCACGTCGCTCGCGCCGTCGTCCCAGGGATGGTCGAGCGCGGCTGGGGCCGCGTCATGGCGGTCTCGGCGCCTGTCGCCAGCGAGCCGACCGCAAAGTCCGCCCCCTACGCGGTGGGGAAGGCCGCCGAGGAGGCGCTGCTTCGAACCCTGGCTCGCGAGACCGCGAATACCGGCGTCACCGTGAACCTCGTCGTGGTCAGGACCATCGACCTGAAGGGCGTCCGCACCACCGACGAGAAGAAGACCTCGTGGACCTCGCCCGACGAGATCGTCGCCGCGTTCCGGTTCCTAGCGTCCGATGATGCCGCGGCCATCACCGGCGCACGAATCCCGCTACACAGACGCTAAGGCACCGCGCCGCGTCAGGTCCGGGATGTGACCTCGCTCACGAGGGCTTGGGCCTCGGCCAGTAGCCGCTCGAGGTGCTCCTCTCCCCGGAAGCTCTCCGCATAGACCTTGGCGACGTTCTCCGTCCCTGATGGCCTCGCCGCGAACCAGCCGGCGTCGGTGGTGACCTTGAGGCCGCCGATCGGCGCGCCATTCCCGGGCGCCGCGGTGAGGATCGCGGTGATCGGATCGCCCGCCAGCTCGGTGGCAGCGACGTCGTCGGCGGTCAGCTTGCCGAGCGCGGCCTTCTGCTCCGGTGTCGCCGGCGTGTCGACCCGCCGATAGACCGGGGAGCCGAAGCGGTCCGTGAGCTCGGCCGTACGCCTCACCCGGATCCTTGCCCTGCCGAGCGGTGAGCTCGCACGCGAGCAGGTCCGCGATGATGCCGTCCTTGTCGGTCGTCCAGACCGTGCCGTCACGACGCAGGAACGACGCGCCCGCGCTCTCCTCGCCGCCGAACCCGATCGAGCCGTCGATCAGCCCATCGACGAACCATTTGAACCCGACCGGCACTTCGACCAGCCGGCGCCCGAGGTCCGCCACGACCCGGTCGATCATCGACGACGAGACGAGCGTCTTCCCGACCCCGACGCTCGTACCCCAGTCGCGCCCTCCACCGAACAGGTAGGCGATCGCGGCGCTGAGGAAGTGGTTCGGGTTCAGCAGCCCGCGGGCCGGTGTGACCACGCCGTGCCGGTCGGCGTCGGCGTCGTTGCCGAGCGCGATGTCGAATCGGTCGCGCAGCTCGACCAGGCGGGCCATCGCGTAGGGCGACGATGGATCCATCCGGATCTTGCCGTCCCAGTCGACGGTCATGAACCCGAACGTTGGATCGACCGTCTCGTTGGTGACCGTGATGTCCAGGCCGTAGCGGTCGCGGATGGCACCCCAGTAGGCGACCGACGCGCCGCCCATCGGGTCCACGCCGATCCGCAGCCCAGAGGTCCGGATCGCCTCCACGTCGATGACCCCGGCCAGGTCGTCGACGTACCGACCGAGGAAGTCGTACCGGCCCGCGCCCGCGGCGACCTCGCCATCGGTGGCACGCGGGATCCCGTCGATGCCGTCGGCTCCGGAAGCCTCGAGGATCCGGTTGGCCTCATCCTGGATCCAGCGCGTGACGTCGGTATCGGCCGGGCCGCCGTTGGGCGGGTTGTACTTGAAGCCACCGTCATCAGGTGGGTTGTGCGACGGCGTGACCACGATCCCGTCGGCGAGGTGCCGCCAGCTGTCCGTCGGCCGGTTCGCGACGAGGATGGCGAGCGAGACGGCCGGGGTCGGCGTGAAGCCGTCCCCCGTGTCGATCCGGACATCGACGCCCCGTGCGACGAGCACGCTCAGGGCCGTCCGGGTCGCCGGCTCCGAGAGGGCATGGGTGTCCCGGCCGAGGAATAGCGGCCCGCTGTAGCCACGCCCGACGCGATAGCGGCAGATCGCCTCGGCGGTGGCGAGGATATGTGCCTCGTTGAAGGCGTTGCGGAACGACGAACCGCGATGACCAGAGGTTCCGAAAGAAACGCGCTGGGCGGGGTCAGAGGGGTCGGGTCGGCGGTCGTAATAAGCGCCGATGAGGGCGTCGATGTCCACCAGACTGGCAGGGTCGGCCGGCCTTCCGGCGCGCTCGTCGAGGACCACGAGGCCATGATGTCACGGCCGATCGGGCGCGTGATGCGGTTCCTCCCCGCACCACTACTGACCGCACCAGACCTCACAAGGGCGGTTCCAGCCCGCACCACCCCGGACGCCACCGGACCCCAAAGGTGTTGCCAAATCCGCCATCGGCTAGTACGGTCGTCAGCCCCCAACGGAGCAGGACGCATGGATCAGACAGACGACTCCATCTTCCCGGAAGCGAGCCACTTGAACGGCACGTCGGAGGTCGGGATGACGGGATCGACCGGGGTGACCGAGGCCGATCCGCCCGCTACCGCACACGCGCCCGAAGGGGTCGGGGCGGGCATCCGCCCAGGCTTCCTCGCCGAGCTGGCAGTCGCGATGCGCAGCACCGCCGAGAAGGAACGCGAGCGTATCGCCGCAAAGGTGGCTGACGACGCCTCCGCCCACGTCGACAAGGTCCGCGCGCGCGCGGCCATCGAGACCGACGAGCTCAGGCGGCTCGCCGAGGAGGACGTCCAGCACATCGAGGATTGGTCGGCCGCCGAGATGCAGCGCATCCGGGGCGAGGCCGACCAGAAGATCGACGACCGGCGCTCGAGCCTGGACGAGTACCTCAAGCAGCACGACTCGATCATCGATACCGAGATCGACGGCGTGAACGACGCGGTCCGCGACTACAACACGACGCTGGACGGGTTCTTCGCGGAGCTCGCCCAGTCCGACAACCCGGCATCCATCGTCGCCCGCGCGGAGTCGCTGCCGCCACCGCCCGACCTCGACGAGGTACGGGCACTGGCGCGCGCCCGAGCCGTCGCGATATTCGCGGACCAGGACGACGACCCGGTGGCCGACCCGGCACCGGTGGCCGACGAGATGAACGACGCGGCATCCATTGCTGCCCGGTCGCCCGAGACGACGGCCGACGAGGTCATGGCGCACGAGCCCGAAGCCCCGGCCGCGATGATCGGTTCGGTCGAGTCGTCAGAGATGATCGAGGCCACAGCCGAACCCGCCATGGAGGAGGCCGCCACCGCTGAGGCGGTCTCCGATGCACCGTCCGCCGAGGACATGGCGCCTGCCGCCGAAGCGGATCCCGCACTATCGTCCGGGTCGACCGAGCCCATCCCGGTGATGGACCCGGCCGCGACGGCCGACACGACGTGGCCGGCGCCCGAGCCGGAGCCTGAGCCGGTCGCAGCTGCGGTCGACCATACGAGCGCCGCGGTCCGCCTCCTACGCTCCGTGGCGCCGTGGACGGCGCCGACGAACGCGGGGTCGAACGACCGCTCCGACTCCGACTGACCGGCGCCCGCCAGGGCGCCCACGACACCGACGGCCGCGCCGCGAGATCGGCGCGGCCGCTCTATACTCCGCACGCCTCGTCCCACCCGCGCCCCCGCATCGCCACGACGAAGGGCGCCGCCACGGACGACCGCGCCGCGGTGGCCTTAGCTCAACCGGCAGAGCATCGGATTGTGGCTCCGAAGGTTATGGGTTCGAGCCCCATAGGCCACCCCAATCTCTCCAGCCTCCCGAGTCGGACCCATTGCCGGTGCGCCTTGTCACCGATGGCGCAGAGGCGGCCAACGAGACCGATCCCGACGCGCGTAGAGTCGTCCGACCGGGCGCCACCCCCGACGCCCGAAGGACGGAGGAGGTCCGTGATGCTCACACGGAAGGTGCTCCCCTTGCTCGCTGCCCTGACCCTCGGGGCGACCCTGCTGTCGTTCATCCCAGCAGCCGTCGTCGCCGCGCCCAGCGAGGCGGCGTGCGACAACAGGACGAACGATTCGGTCAGCAAGCTCCTCGAGTGCGTCACGGTTGAGGGCGTCCTCGAGCACGAACAGGCGTTACAGGACATCGCCGACGACAACGACGGCAACCGGTCTTCAGGGTCCGATGGCTACGTGGACTCGATCGACTACGTCGAGGCTCGCCTCACTGCTGCCGGGTACAACGTCACCCACCAGGAGTTCGACTTCTTCAAGTTCGTCGATCTCGGCGGGTCCGTCCTGGCGCAGACCGCGCCGGGCTCCGTGACCTATGTGGAGGGCACCGACTTCTTCGCCACGCCGCACTCCGAGAACGGCGAGGAGGTCACAGCAGCGGTGACGCCAGTCGACGTCCAGTTGGGACTCGGCAACGCGTCGAACAGCGGTTGCGAGACAACCGACTTCGCAGGATTCCCGACCGGGAACATCGCGCTGATCCAGCGCGGGACCTGCACCTTCGAGCTCAAGGGTGAGAACGCCGCTGTCGCTGGCGCGTCGGCGATCCTCTTCTTCAACCAGGGCAACACCGCTGATCCGAGCCGCCAGGGCCTGCCGGCGGTGACGCTCAGCAATGGCTACACCGGCGGGATCCAGGCGCTGAGCACGACCTACGCGCGCGGCGCGGAGTTCGCGGGCACCGCCGGTCTCGTCATGCGCCTGCATGCCAACGTCACCCGTGACCCCGCGACCACCGAGAACCTGATCGCCGAGTCGCGCCGCGGTGATCCCCACAACGTGATCATGGCCGGCGCCCACCTCGACTCGGTCGGCGCGGGACCCGGCATCAACGACAACGGCTCCGGCTCGAGTTCGCTCATCGAGATCGCCGAGCAGATCGCCAAAGTCAAGTTGCCGAACAAGCTGCGCTTCGCCTGGTGGGGCGCCGAGGAGGACGGCCTGGTCGGATCGACCGAGTACGTCAACGGCCTCACTGAGGACGAGCTGGCCGACATCGAGATGTACCTCAACTTCGACATGGTCGGCTCGCCGAATTACGGCCTGTTCATCTACGACGGTGACGGCTCGGGCTTCGGTCTCGAAGGCCCAGACGGTTCGGACGACATCGAGGCGCTGTTCGAGCGCTTCTACGCCGAGCGCGACCTACCGACCGAGCCGACCGCCTTCGACGGTCGCTCCGACTACTTCGCCTTCATCAACAATGGTGTGCCGGCCGGTGGCCTGTTCACCGGGGCCGAGGTGCCGAAGACGGCCGATCAGGTCGCCAAGTGGGGCGGGGCGGCGGGCGTTGCTTACGACCACTGCTACCACTCGGCCTGCGACACGATCGAGAACCTGAACCACGACGCACTCGGTATCAACGCCGATGCGATCGCGTACGTGCTCTACCTCTACGCGTCGGCCACGGAAGTCATCAACAGCTGACCCGCCACGACCGCGGATCTCGAGGCGCCCCACGTTCCGCGTGGGGCGCCTTGGTCATGTCTCGGGGGCCCTGTGGCCGCTCAGTCCAGCGGCGGATCGACGTCGTCGTACACGCGCGCCTCGCGGAGCCGACCCGTCTCGCCGCGCTCGTAGACCGCGACGCCGGCCTGGGGCGGCATGTCGGTGGTGCCCCACTTGACCGCGTTGAACTCCAGGGCCGTTCGCGTGCCGTCCTCGGTGACCGTGCAGTGCTCGAGGATGATCCCGCCGCCGACGGCGAAGAAGCCGGCGAAGAACTCGTGCAGGACGTCGGTTCCGCAGACCCGGTAGTCGCCACCGGCAGGCTCTCGGAAACAACCGTCGGGCTCGAACGTCGCGGTGATGCGGTCCGTGTCGCCGGCGGCGAGCGCGGCCTGGTACTCCCCGACGATGTCCGATTCCCGGACGTTCGGGTCGCGCGACAAGAGTGGCTGCCGGATGACGTGGTAGCCGAGGAGCGGCCATTGGCTGTGGTAGACGCGGACCCAGAGCTGTCCAGCGTCCAGGTCACGTTCGACGACCACCGCCACCGGTAGCGAGAACGACCGCCCGTCCTGCGTCAACTCGACCGCGAATTCGCCCACGACCCGCGTCTCCCCGACGGTCGTGGCGACCTCCCGCGGCCGCCCGTCGCGGACGCGCAACCATTCCGCCGACCAGTCGCGGTACGCATCGAATGACGCCTCGCCCACGATCCGCCCCGATTGCGGGTCATCGATCCGAAGCTCGAGCGGCGACTCATCGAGCCTCGCGCCCGCACGGTCGACCACTGCCTGGAACTCGGGAAGCCACATGCCGCAAGGCTAGCGGCCGGGCTGTCGTGCCGCAGTGGAAGGATGTTTCGACGCTGCGTCGCCCGACAGGCGACGGCGACGGTCGGCGAACGACCCTACAGACATCCGAAGTAGGTCCGCCGTTCCCAGTCGGACACGTCGGTCGAGCCAGCCGGGAGACCGCACCGTTCGAGATACGTGTCCCACTCGAACCGCTTCACGTCCACGTAGTGACGCGCGATCAAGGGCCCGACAGCAGGCCTGAGGACATCGTCGGCCTCGAACGCGTCAAGCGCACCCGGCAAGTCCCCGGGCAGCCGCGCGAACCCGGCCGCCTCGGCCTCCGCATCGTTGAGGTGCCCGACGTCGACGCGCGCTTCGGGCGGGACAGCGAGCTGCCGCTCGACGCCGTCGGCGATCGATGCCAGCAACCCGGTGAGATGCAGGTACGGGTTCATGCCGGCATCGCCGCCGCGGATCTCCAGATGTCGCCCCGCGCCCCGTCCCGGCACGCGGATGAGCGCTGCGCGATTGCCGATCGCCCACGACACGTGCGCCGGCGCCCATGACCCCGGCAGCAAGCGCTTGTAGGAGTTCGTCGTCGGCGAGGCGAATGCCGCTTGACCGATCGCGTGGGCCAACAACCCGGCGATGGCCGGGCCGGCGGTCGGTGCGAGGCGCTCCGGATCGTCGGGGTCGGCGACGAGGTCGATCGACGGATCGTCGGCGCGCGTCAGGCCAAGATGGACATGCAAACCGTTTCCGGGCAGGTCGGTATACGGCTTGGGCATGAAGGACGCCGTCGCCCCTTCCGCCCGCGCCGCGGCCCGGATCAGCTGTCGAGCGAGGAGGAAACGATCGGCCGCGGCGAGCGGGTCGGTCGGCAGGAGGCTGATCTCGTACTGGCCGGGGCCGTATTCCTTGGCAACCTGATGGACGTCTACACCCGCCGAATCGAAGTCGGCCAGGATCCGCGCCGCCATCGGCCAGCGCTCGTCGAGTTGCTCGACCGAGAACATGCGTCCCGTATCGGCGAGAAGCGCGTCGGGATCGGTGCCGTCGACCACGACGAACTCCGCCTCGAACGCGGCCTTGACCGAGACACCTAGCTCGTGAAGCCGCGCGACCTGCCCGGCCAGCGCCGTCCGCGGATCGCCCGTCCACGGGTGGCCGGTGTCATCTGTCAGGAGGGCGAACGCTTGCGCCACGCCGGGCCTGTGCGGGATCTCGACGAGGGTCGCCGGGTCCGGCACGGCACGGAAGTCGCCGGAGTCCGCGCCGAAGATGGGATGCGGGACCTGCTCGTCGGTGATCGCGAGGTCCCAGTTCGCCATCGCGAAGGTAACGCCCTCGGCGGCGACCTCCTCGAACCTGGCGGGCGGGACAGCCTTCGCCCGTCCGAGGCCGGCATAGTCGTGGTAGACGACCCAGAGGGCTTCGGCGTCGAGCCCGCGCAGGCGGGCGAGCGTGTCGGCTCCCGGTCGGTGCTGTGCGTCGTTCGAGCGAACGGATCCCGTTGCCGTCTGCATCCTGTGGCCGCATAGTAGCGGGCGCTCGGACGGGGGAACGAAAGGGGGTCGGAGGGAGAGGAGGGATCCGTGGCGTCCACCACCGTCGACAGCAGTCTCGAGCGCAACGCGATCGGGCTGACCGAGGTCCTGTTCCAGTCCATCACCCACATGGCGCCCGCGGTCGCGACCGCGCTCTCGATCGGCGCCGCCACCACATTCGCCGGCGGCACCACGCCGCTCGCGGTCGTCCTGGCTCTCGTCGCCGCGTTGTTCACGGCTTTCGCGATGGGCGAGCTCGCGAAGCACCTGCCGTCGGCGGGTGGGATGTACACGTATGTCGCCCGCGGGCTCGGCTCATTTGCCGGCTGGCTGATGGCCTGGGCGTTTCTGCTGGCCGAACCGGTCGTGCCGGCCGCCCTCTACGCGTCGTTCGGGCTGTTCGGCGCCGCGTTCATCACGACGCTCACCGGCTACCAGAACGACCTGCTCTGGCTGCCGCTCGCTGTGATCTGCGGTCTCGTCGTGTGGTTCCTGGTCTATCGCGGGATCTCGATCTCGACCCGGGTCGGCGTCGCGCTTGGCCTCATCGAGATCGGCATCTTCCTGCTCGTCTCGTTGCTGCTGATCATCAACGCCGGCTCCAGGAACACCATCTCGGTCTTCGTGCCGGCTGAAGGTGGGCTGTTGCCACCGCTGCAGGGCATGGTGTTCTGTCTGCTCGCCTTCGTCGGGTTCGAGGCGGCAGCGCCGCTGGCAGAGGAGACACGCGATCCGAAGCGGACGATCCGCCAGGCCGTGATCCTGTCGGCCGTCCTGATCGGACTGTTCTACGTCTTCTGCTACTACGCAGCGACGGTCTACTTCGGCCCGGACAGGATGGCCAGCGAGTTCCTCGGATTCAACAACGCCGACCCATGGGGCGGCATGGCCAACGAGGTGCTGCCGGGCATCGGATCGCTGCTCGTCACGTTCGCGATCCTCAACAGCTCACTGGCCAACGCCAACGCCGGAGCCAATGCGTCCACCCGAGCGATCTTCTCGCTCGGTCGTGCGCGACTGTTGCCCGCCGCCCTGGCCGAGGTTCATCCGTCATACCGGACCCCGGTCAACGCGGTGCACCTGCAGGGCATCCTCGGGATCGTCCTGGCAGTTGCCCTCGGCCTGCTCTTTGCGGGCACGGACTTCGGGGGGCCGTTGACGACCTACATCTTCATCGGCTACGCGCTCGGCCTGCTGTTCGCAGGCATGTACATCGCCGTGAACTTCGCGGCGATGGGCTATTACCTGGGCGAAGGGCGCGCCGAGTTCAACGTCTTCAAGCACGTGGTCGTGCCGATCATCGGCGTGATCCTGCTGATCCCGGCATTCCTCGGCGTCGTGGGCGGAGTGACCATCCCGATCCTGGACGTTCCGATCCCGCCGCTAGCGTCACCGTTCAACGTGGTTCCGCCGCTGGTCGCGATCTGGATGGTGGCCGGGATCATCCTGTACTTCGTGCTCCGATCACGGAACGCGGAGACGATCGCCCGCGTCGGCGACGTCGTGTCGGAGGCGTAGACCAAGAGTTCCTTGCCAAGGCGGCGGCCGCTCCGCGGTCGCCGCCGACGGTCGATCGGCGAACGGATCGTCAGTCGAATATCGATAGCGGGCAGTGCGCCGTGACGACGACATTCGGCATGTCGACGATCTCGCTGATCCGCAGATCGATGGCGACGCTTGCCAGCAGATAAGCATCGATGGCCGCGATGCCGTGCTCACGGCCGAGCCAGTCGATCATCCGCCGTACGGCGTCGCGTGCCGCCTCGTTGAGATCCGGCCCGACGCCGTCGGTCGCGTAGCGCCGGCCGACCAGCGTCTGCACGTCCGGGGTCAGGAACTCCGGGCCGCTGAGGTGCAGGTCCTTGCGCACGGTCAGCCGGACGAGCGTGCGCATCGGCGTCTCGATGGCGGTGCCGCACACCTCGCCGTCGCCCTGGGCGGCGTGGCCGTCGCCCATCGACAGCCGGGCACCCACATGGAATACGGGCAGGAACAGCGTCGAGCCGGCCGTCAGGTGACGCGTGTCCATGTTCCCGCCGTGGAGATCGGGCGGGATGGTCGAGCGTGGCCCGTCCACGGGCGCCACGCCGACCTCGCCGCAGAACGGCGCGATCGGGACGCGGACGCCGGGCAGGAACTCGGCGCGCTCGCCGACACGCGGCACCTTCGTGATCCGGAGGTACGGATCGGGGAACTGGTCCGCCAGGAGGCCGAACCCGGGGATGCTGGCCGTCCACCCCCAGTCGGCCGGCTCGAACTCGAGTAGGTCGATCTGAAGGGTGTCGCCGGGCTCCGCGCCGACGACGGCGATCGGGCCGTTGACCTGGTCCACGCGGTCGAAGTCGAGACGGCCCAAGTCCTCTACCGTCGAATCGGCGCTCAGCTGGCCGCCGGCGGCGTCGAGCAGGTCGAACTCGACCAGGGCGCCGCTATCGACGGTTTCGATCGGCGAGATCGCGGGATCCCAGGCCAGGTGGAACCGATCGCGCGAGATATGGACCGCGGGTGTCGTCGCCATCGAAGGACCCTCAGCTCGCGGCGGCCAGCTCTGCCACCTGCGCGGATGCCCCCTCCAGGATCGGCTCGCCGTGGCCGACCAGCAGCGTCTCGAACGTGAGCTTCCCGAGCTTCACCACCGACGCCTTGGCGGCCGCGGCATCCTCGGTGAACGACGGGTTGGAGCCGGCGAGCTTGCCGGTCGACGTCCCGAGCGCGTCGCCCGCGACGAGGATGTCGCCCGCCTCGTCGAGCACGGCGATGTGGCCGACGGTGTGACCCGGGGTGGCGACGATCCGCAGCCCGAACACCGTCTCGCCGTCGGCGACGGCCGTGAGCGGGCGCGGCGAAGTGATGTTCGGGAGATCCGCCTCGCCCGCGTAGCCCGTGGCGCCGGATGCCGACCCCAGGATGGCGCCGATGCTCCCCGCGTGGTCGCCGTGCTTGTGGGTGAGGACCACGTGGCCGACCTGCGCCCAATCGACGCCGGCCGTAACCAGCGCGTCGTGGATCGGCCCCTCGCTGCCGCCGACGCCGGTATCGACGATCGCGGCCTCCCCCGCCCTGACGAGGATGTAGGCGGAGACGAAGCCGAGGTTGGCGCGCTCCCACGTGACGCCGCCGGTCGCCGCCGAGGGTGGCGCACTCGATGAACCGCCACCTGTACTGGCCGACGGCTGCGTGGATCCCGAGGGCTCGGGCGTTGCCCCGCGCGAGGCCGACGACGATGGGACGGCCGAGCTGATCGTACTCGGGCCGCACCCGGCGACGCCGAGGACCGCGAGCGCGATCGTGCCGCGACCGGCATGGACAAGGAAGCTGCGGCGCGTGATGTCGATCGCGGGCTGCATGGTCGGTCGATGGTACGACGCAGATCGCGGCTTCGGATCGCGGGAGGCTTGCGGGGGGCCCGTCCGGCTCGTACGATGCGACGACCCTGCGTTGGCACGTACGGGGTCCGTCCGCGTCCCGCCTTCGTGCGGGACATCGCCTCGGCGACTGGGATGCATGGACCCGCGATGGCAGCGAGGGCGGAGGAACACGCCATGGCGACGGTGACGTTCGACAACGTCAACAAGCTCTACGGTGACTTCCACGCGGTGAAGGACCTGAACCTCGAGATCGGCGATGCCGAATTCATGGTCCTGGTCGGGCCGTCGGGATGCGGGAAGACCACCAGCCTGCGGATGATCGCCGGCCTCGAGGAGATCTCGAGCGGCACGCTCCGTATCGGCGACCGGGTCGTGAACGACGTCGCTCCCAAGGATCGGGATATCGCGATGGTGTTCCAGAGTTACGCCCTCTACCCGCACATGTCGGTGCGCGACAACCTCGCGTTCGGGTTGAAGTTGCGCAAGGTCCCCAAGGCCGACATCGAGCGGCGAGTCAACGAGGCCGCCGAGACGATCCAACTCCAGAAGCTGCTCGACCGCAAGCCGAAGGAGCTGTCCGGCGGCCAGCGCCAGCGCGTCGCGCTCGGCCGGGCGATCGTCCGCGAACCGGCCGTGTTCCTGATGGACGAGCCGCTATCCAACCTCGATGCCAAGCTGCGCGTCCAGACGCGGGCGGAGATCGCCCGTCTCCACCAGCGCCTCCAGACGACCGTCGTCTACGTCACGCATGACCAGGTCGAGGCGATGACGATGGGCTCGCGCATCGCGGTCATGAGCGAAGGCCTGCTGATGCAGGTCGGCACGCCCCAGCAGCTGTACGACCACCCGGCGAACAGGTTCGTGGCCGGGTTCATCGGCAGCCCGGCGATGAACTTCGTCGGCGTCGAGGTCACGGACGGTCAGCTGAAGGGTCCCGGCGACTGGTCGATCCCGGTCCCGCCGCGGGCGCGCGAGCAACTGACCGCGGGCCAGCGGGTCGTGGCGGGGTTCCGGCCCGAGCATCTGGAGATCGGCGACGTCGACTCGGAGCATGGCTCGTTCCGGGCACGGGCGGATGTCGTCGAGTACCTCGGCAACGAGGAGCTGCTCCACATCAGCGCCGCGGACCAGGACGTCGTCGCGATCGTCGACTCGGACCATCGTGTACGTCCGAACGACATCGTCAACCTGGTGATCCCGCTCGAGAAGGTCCACCTGTTCGACCCCGAGACGGGCGAGACCATCATCCAGGCGCAGGCCCAGGTCGCAGCCTGACGGACGATCGCCGACCCAGCGACACGACGGCCCCGGAGGCATCCTCCGGGGCCGGTCCGCGCGTGCCCGCGCACAACGTGGACGACCTGCGCGAGCGCATCATCGACCGCCATGTCGTGCACCGGGGCGCGTTCATCGAGTTCCGGGTCGACACGGTCGAACGCGCCGACGGCTCACGAGCCACGCGCGACTTCGCCGGCCACCCCGGCGCCGTGGCCATCGTGGCACTCGACGCCGCCGGGCGGGTCGCGCTCGTCCGCCAGTGGCGGCTCGCCGCCGACGATGCCCTGCTCGAGATCCCGGCCGGGGGGCTCGATCTCCGCGATGACGGGTCGAAGGAGGACCCGGCCGTCGCGGCTGAGCGGGAGCTCGAGGAGGAGACCGGTCTCCGGGCGGGCGCGTGGCGGAAGCTCGGGACGTTCTACTCGGCGCCTGGTTTCACCGACGAGCTGATGCACCTGTACCTCGCGACGGAGCTGACGGCCGCGGCGGAGGACGGTCGACTCGGGCCGGACGAGGACGAGCGGCTGATCCTCGAATGGCGCCCGTGGCAGGAGGCGGTCAGTCTCGCCGAGACCGGCGGCATCCGTGACGCGAAGTCGATCGTCGGGCTGTTCTGGCTGGCCCGGGTGATGACCGAGGCGCCCCCGATCTAGTGGTCGGCGTCGGGCGCGGGTGCCGGCGCGGGTGCCGGCCCGAGTCGGGCGAGCGCATCGCGGAAGAGCGTCGAGTCGGGGCTGAGCGCGCAGGCCATTCGCAGGTGCGTCCTGGCCTCGCTCCGCCGTCCGAGCCGCTTCAGGCTCTGCCCGAGGGCGTAGTGCGCATACGGCGCGGAGGGATCCAGTTCCAGGACCCGTTCGAAGGTCGCGCGAGCCGGCTCGTGCTGGCCGGAGTTGAAGTACGCCCGCCCGAGCGCCTCGAGGATCGACGCCTTCCCCGGCTCAAGGCGATCGGCACGCTCGAGGACGATCGCGGCTTGCGCGTGGTGCCGGCTGGCGAGGAGCGATTGACCGCGCTGGAACAGCTCATATGCCGTCTCGCGCTCGGCGGCGTCGGCCGCCTCGTCGGGTAATCGGTCGTCCACGAGGTAAATCGTCGCACGCTCGGCCCGAGAAGGCCCGCGACGGGCTTGGCTAGCGGCGTTTCGGCGGCGCGACGGACCGACGTCGGGGCGGTTTGACGGTTCTCGCCTCGAGCCATGGCACGAGCATGGCGAGGCTCGATTCGACCACCTGGTCGGGCGTCAGCCCTCGACCGATAAGGGCGTAGTGCAGGGGCGGGCCGATGACCGACGCCACGATCGCGACGACCACCGGATCGTCGGCGATCGGGCCAGCGGCCTCCCGCACGAGCCGGTCGAACCGGGCTTCATACATGGCACTCGCCCGCTCGAACGCGACCGACATCCCCGGGTCGCCGGTGACGATGAACCACCACTCCTGGCTGCGTCCGTAGAACGCGACGAGCTCGTGGGCGAGGCGCGTGACCCTTTCGACCGTCGAGTCGAGGCCGTCGAATATGTCGACATCCGGCAGCGCGATGTCCTGCAGGATCAGGTCGCCGACCTCCAGCAGCAGATCTGACCGATCCGGGAAGTGGTTGCGTACCGTCGCCGGCGCCACGTCGGCGGCGCGGGCGATGGCCGGCACCGTCGCGGACCGCAGGCCACCAGACCGGATCAGCTCGAGCGTCGCCCTGATGATCGAGACTCGCGTCTCGGACTTCTGTTCGGCTCGGAGGCCCAGGCGGTATCTGCGCGGCAAAGGCTTGGCTCCACTACCCACCATGATTTCATTGACTTTGGAAGACAACCAAATGATGATGACGAGCGACAGCCTACCACCTTCAGCCGCGAGGTCCGCCAATGCTTCCCGACAACGACCTGTATCGCGCCGCCGGAGCGTCCGCGGTCGTCGCCCTCATTGCCCTCGTCATCGCCGGCATCACGATCGCTCTCTTCTTCGGCGGAGCCGGCGCGTTCTGGGGACCGGTCAACGACATGTTCGTCGTCGTGACCGTGCTCGCGCTGATCCTGCCGATCCTCGCCGTCGACCGGCTCGCGGCGGAGGGCGGGATCGGCTGGATGCGCGTCGTGACGATCGCGGCGATCCTGGGGGCGGTCCTGATCGCGATCGGCCAGACCGCGTTGGTGCTGGGCTTCCTCAGCCTGCAGGGGTCGTTCGTGACCGGCGGCGTCGGGTTCGTTCCCATCGTCATCTGGCTCGTCGCGCTGGCCATCCTGTCGTTCGGGAGCGGTGTCCTTCCGCCGCAGATCGGCTGGGCGGCGGTCGCGGTCCTCGTGCTGATCGGCGTCGATGCTCTAGTCGGCGTGGCGGCCGCCACGGGTCCGGTCCTCTGGATCGTGTCGATCGCGTTGCTGACCGCGCTGGTCGCGTGGCTTTGGATCCTGTCGTCGACGCTGCTGTCGCGAGCCACCGGGCTGACGTCGTAACACCCCACGTTCCTTAGGACCAACGGACCGGCGGCGGTGCCGTGCCGCGGGCGTCCTAGCAGCCGTGGAGAACGCCGGGCGTTACACGCAGCGGCTGGACCACACTTCAGCCGCGGTCGGGACACCCGGTGTCACGATCGTGGTTAGGGGTGTCCCGATCGTGGTTAGCCCGTGATGACGTCTGCCACGGGCTGCCGGTACGCCGACAGGTCGACCGGCTGGAGCCGGGGCGAGAACGTGATCCCGGGAATGCGGCCGCGCTTCGCGATCGGCCGGCCGTCGATCTCCTTGATGTCACCGGTGAAGTCGATCGGGCTCGCGCCGCTGATGTACGAGCCGACCGCGTAGGAGTCGACCGGCGCGCCGGCCTCCTTGAAATACCGCACGCGATCCGGGTTCAGGCCGCCCGACACGACGATCTTGACGTGCTGATAGCCCTCCTGGTCGAGGCGGGCACGGATCTCGGTGACGAGGTCGGCCGTGACGCGGCCGCGCTCGGAGGGCGTGTCCAAACGGATGCCGTACAGCCGGTCGCCCAGCGCGTGTGCTACGCGTAACGCCTCTTCGGCCTCGTCCCGGAACGTGTCGACCAGCACGATCCGCGGCACATCCGGCCCGAGATGGCGATCGAACGCCAGCGCCGCCGCGACCGTGTCACCAAAGATCAGGACCAGCGAGTGGGGCATCGTCCCGGTCGGTGCCAGCCCGGCGAGTCGAGCCCCTGCCGGCGTCGACGCGCCGACGCAGCCGCCCACGATCGCGGCGTAATCGAGCACGTCGGTGATGTCCGGGTGGACGTGTCGCGCGCCGAAGCTGATCACCGGCTCCGGGGCGGCGATGTCGACGATGTCACGGGCGGCCGTGGCCCACCCGGTCGACTGGGCGAGCATCCCGAGCAGGGCCGTCTCATAGAGCCCGAACCGGCGGTAGCGCGCCCGGATGCGCAGGACGACCTCGCGCGGGGCGATGCGGTCGCCGTCGGACAGGGCTTCGACCTGCGTCTCACTCGGGTCGCACTCGGCCATGACGTGACCGAGCAGGTTCTTCGCCTCGTCGATGCCGCACAGGACAGCTTCCCGGCGCGTGAAGACCTCCATCGTCACGAGCGGGTCGAGATCCTCGGCCTCGAGGATGCTCTCCGCTCGGGCGAAGTAGACATCGGCGGAGTCGCCGGACAGGATCTCGGTCGAGGGTCGCGCGCGCTGGATACCCATGCGGTGGGCTCGGCTCCTGTGCGATCTCGATGGGCATCGACGGCACCGCGGGGGTCGCGCTCCCTCCGGCTCCGGCGAGGCCGCGAGTGTAGACGATGCGGCCGAAGCCAGAGTCAGTCAGCCAGCCGATGCGCCTGCATCCGGTTGCGCCGCCGCCGACGCCGGCCGAACGTCACCAGCAGCAACGCAACCACGAACAGTACGGCCACGACGATCGAGGCGATGCTGAAAGCCCTGCCCTGGCCCGATGGCTCGGCGTTGATCCACGACGCCGCCGCCTCGTCGGAGGCCTCCGCCGACGCGGCGAGGTCGCCTCGCGCGAAGGCGTCACGCGCGACGGCGAGATCCGCCTCCGGCGTCTGGTCCATGAGACCGAGTCGCATCAGCGGGGTGGTCTTGGCGGGCTTGTGACCCACCGCCGCCATGTAGTGCTCGATCGCCTGGAGCTCCGCGCCACCCTCGGCCATCGCATCATCGAACCCGTCGTCGTCCTCGAACGCCTCGCGCAGGGCGACCGGGGCGGTCAGGCCCGCGTCCGACGCCGCCGATTCGACCTTGGCGCGCAGGTCGAGAACGCCCTGGGCGGAGTCCATGAGCCCCGTGCCCTCGTCGAAGCGCCAGGCGCGCATCGCATCGCGGATCGACAACGGCACGTGCCAGGAACCAACCGCTTCCACGAACTGCGCGTATCGCGCACGCGCCTCGACGCGGGCGTCGAGCAGCGGCAGGTCTTCGGGCCGGGCGACCCACGTCCGCCACAGATCGTCGTAGCGCTTGCCCGTCTTCTCCTCGAGCAGGTCGAGCAGGGCGCGCCAATCGACCGGTCCGCCGACGATCTCCTCGCCCGCGCCGGTCGGCTGGTAGGCGCTGATCCGATCGGCGGCATCCGCCCACACGGAGCGCAAGCCGCGTTCCCCGGCGCGCTTGCCGATCTCCCGCGCCAGGGCGAGGCCGGCGGCGTAGGCGTAGTCCTCCTTTGCGACATCCAGGGTGCCGACGTCGCCCCAGTCGTTGAGCGGGATGCGCGACTTCTTGAGAGTGTCGGTGAGCGCGTCGGTCGTCACCTTGATCTTGGTGTCGGCGGCCGCGAGCTCGCCGTAGTACGACGCGAACGCCTCGTTCGACCAGCGGTCGGCCAGAAGCGATCCGTTGAACCAGGTGTGGGCCGCCTCGTGGAGGACGACGAAGTCATCGGCGTAGTAGGCGATCGCCACCTCACCCGCGGACGGGTCGAAGATCCCGGCGTAGCCGCCGGTCGACCGGCTGACGGCCTCGGTCACGACGAGTGGCTTGTCGTACTCCGGCCACTCGAGGCCGATGCGCTGGCCCAGTGCCGGCAACCCGACGCCCAGCAGGCGACGGATGCGCTGCGCCCACGCCGAGTCGTCGGTCCAGGCACGGACCGTGACCGAGACGTCCCGTCCGACGACCGTCGCCGCCACCTGCGACTCGCGATATGCCCCGGGCCGGTCGCCGACGAGATACGCGAAGAAGTCGAGCGGCTTCGACAGGATCCCGCTGTTGAAGACGGTCCGCCCATCGGACGACACCGTCGGGCTCGGGATCCGGCCAGCTTCGACCGCGACCTGGTAGCCCTTCGGGAACACGACCGTGACCGAGCTGCCGGGCGTCTCGTCGCTCGCGAACGCCCACACCGGGAACGACACGAGCGTGTCGCCGATGCGCAGGTCGCGCGTCGGTTGCCCGCCCGGGTCACGCAGGTCGAAGGCGAGGCGGTAGCGAGCCGACTTCCCGGCCCCGAGGTCGCGGGCCAGGTTCAGCCGCAGGAGCGTGTACGAGGCCGTACGTCGCGAGACGCCGACGGTCGGCTGACCGGTGCCTGCCCAGCTGAGGTCGTAGTTGCTCGCGCCGGGCAGGACGGCGAGGAACGCGTGGTCGAAGAAATAGCGCTTGGTCGTGGTGTCGCGCAGACGGTTGGTCAACGTCAGGTCGAGCGTGACGCGGACACGCTTCTGCGCCGGCTGGACGTCATATCGGGCGGTCGAGACGATCGTCAGATCCGGCGATGCCGCCCGCACGACCGGAGCCACCGGGCCGGACGCCGCGCCGACAAGCGAGCCGAGTGCGACCAGGGTGGCGAGGACGAGCCGCGCGATGCGAGGCGTGGTCATCCGGTCACGCCGTCCGACGCGTCGAGCTCTCGCGCGTCGAGCTCTCGCGCGTCGAGCTCCGCGAGTCGAGCGTCATATCGCTCCAGGAGCGCGGAATTGCGCCGCTCGCGGCCGACCGTGTCCGGGATCTTCCCGCCGATCCAAATCCAGCCCGCCGATTCCTCCAGCAGTCGGTCAGCCAGCCCGACGATGCGAGCCAACGCGAGCCCCAGCTGCTCCTCGCTCGGTGGTGCCGGTGCGTCGGCGATCGGCAGCTCGATGGCCAGCAGCGGCCGCTCGTCCTCGCCGATCGAGAACTTGGCGAACGGGAACTCGTCATTCCAGCGCAGGAGCTTGCGGTACGACTTGCGGAACATGTCGCTGATCGGCGGGGCGAAGTGCGCCCAGCAGATCAACGCGAGGGCAGGGTCCAGGATGATCGTCACCCGGAGGTCGAAGCGGCGGCGACCGTCGAGCACGAGATCCCAGCTGGCGATCCCATCGCGCTCGGCCCGATCGACGGGCTGAAGGCCCAGGTCGGTCAGCCAGCGCTCGACGTCGGCCGGGCGCACCGGGGGCGCGCCGGGGTCGGCGGAAGGCATGGCCCGCGGAGTCTAGCCGATTCGCCGCGTGACGCCGCGCAGCACCGATGTGCCCCGGTCCCCTACCCGCTCGAGGCGACGCGCTCCTCGGCCGTCAGGCTACGCCCGTGGTCGTGCGGTTGACGGCGACCCGGCTTCATGTCGACCGACTCGCCGCTCTTGATCACCTTCTTCGACCAGTCGCTGATCCGGACGTCCGCAGCAACCTTCACGTTGCGGCCGACGCGCGTTCCGCGCGGCACCACCGCACGCTTGCCGATGACGGTGATGCCCGTGTTGAGCCGGGATGGCTCCTGCTTGTTCGGCCGATCGTCGTATGGCCCGTTCCCGACGATGGCGCCCTGTCCGACGACGACCGACTTGTCGAGGATCGCCCGGTCGACGACGGCTCCCGACCGGATGACCGAGTCGAACATCACGATCGAATCGCGGACGACGGCGCCGACGTCGACGCGCACACCCGGCGACAGCACCGAGTTCACGACCGTGCCGTTGATGATGCAGCCGTGGCTGATCATGCTGCGATGGACCTGCGCCGTCGGGCCGACCTTGGCCGGCGCTCGTTCCTCGGACCGGGTGTGGATGACCCATTCGGGGTCGTACAGGTCGAGCTCCGGTTCGTCCGCGAGGAGCGCCATGTTGGCCTCCCAGAAGGACTGGATCGTGCCGACGTCCTGCCAGTACCCGTTGTAGCGATAACCGAAGACGCGCGCCCCGGCATCGAGCATCTCGGGGACGATGTGCCGCCCGAAGTCGACCCGGTCCTCGGAGAGCCAGCGGCGGAGCGCCTTCTTCGAGAAGACGTAGACGCCCATCGACGCGAGGTCGCTCTTGGGCTGCTTGGGCTTCTCCTGCCACTCCGTGATGCGGTCGTTCTCGTCCATCGCGAGGATGCCCATCCGCGAGGCCTCGGCGAGCGGCACGCGCCGTACGGCGATGGTCACGTCGGCGCGATGGCGTCGATGTGCGGCGATGAACGGCGTGTAGTCCATCTTGTAGATGTGGTCGCCGGCGAGCACCACGACCGTGTCCGACGGGTCGTGCTCGATCACGTTCATGTTCCGGAGCACCGCGTCGGCCGTCCCGCGGTACCACTCGGCGACGCGGCCGCGTGAGACGTACGGCTGCAGGAGCTTGACGCCGCCCTGGTTCCGGTCGAGATCCCACGGCCGGCCGAGCCCGATGTGGTCGTTGAGGGAGCGGGGGTTGTACTGCGTCAGCACGACGACGTCGTGAAGGTCGGAGTTCACGCAGTTGGACAGCGTGAAGTCGATGATCCGGTACTTGCCGCCGAACGGGACCGCGGGCTTGGCGCGCTCCTGCGACAGGATCGACAGGCGCTCGCCCTCCCCACCCGCGAGGATGATCGCCATCGTGCGCTTTGCGGCCACGGCGCGCCTCCCGGAGTCGCTGGGATCCTGCCCGGCGATGCTAGCACGCGGGTCGGCTCGCGCTCGTCCGCGTCAATGTTGGGTGAACACCGTCGTCTAGAGGAACAGCCTCGGGTTCACGAAATCGTCGTTGAGCTCCACCATCCAATGGAGATGCGCGCCGGTCGCATGACCGGTCGAGCCCTGGGTCCCGATGATCGCGCCCTTCTTGACCGACTGGCCGGCCTTGTACGGGCAGCTGGGTGTCATGTGCGCGTACCAGGTCTTCAAGTTGCCGGCGTGGGCGATCACGACGATCCACGCGGGATCGGGGCCGTCGGCCCAGTTCCAGTCGCACTTGACGACGATCCCGGACGCGGCGGCACGGACCTTGGCCCCGGACGGACCGACCAGGTCGATCCCGTTGTGGAAGTGATCGCAGCCGTGGCCGGGCGCGTAATACTCGAACGAGCTGCAGCCGAAGTCGCCGCTGACCGTGAAGCTGGCCATCGGCCAGGCCATCGTCCCGTTGAACCTGCTGGGGATGCGCCCGCTGCGGACCTGCGCGGCCACGAGGGCGTTGATCTTCCTGGCGAGCGTGCGCTGGTCGGCGGCCGCCTTGGCGATGATCGCGGCGGCGTTGCGCTTGTTGCGGAGCAGGGCCGCATATCGCGCCTTCTGCTGCGCAAGGGTCCGGGCGACTTGCTTCTCGAGGCGGCGCAGCTCCTCCTTCGTCTCCTGGAGCGCGCGCATCGCCTTGTCGAGATCGCGCTTCTGAGCCGCTGTCTGCTGACGCAGGACGTTCGTCCGGTCGCGGGTATCGGCGACCGTCTGGTGGATCGCGGTCAGCGTCTCCTTGTCCTTGGCGATGCCCTCGGCGAGGGCCTTGTCCTGCTCACCGACGTCGATGTAGTAGCTCATCTCGGCGAGCAGGTCCGTGAACGAGCCACCGGACAGGAAGGTCTCGAGCGGCGAGGTGCGGTCGGTGTCGTAGGCGCTCCGGACGCGCTGGGCAAGCTGCGCGCGGCGGGAAGCGAGCTCGAGCCGCTTCTGCTCCTCCTGCGCCATGACCTTGGCCAGCTCGGCGTCCATCGCCTTGAGCTGGGCCACCAGGTCCAGATAGACCGCCTTCACCTTGTCGATCCGGGCCTGCATCCGGCCGATCTTCTTGCGGACCGCGTCGAGGTCTGCGCCGATCTTGCGGAGCTCGTTCTTCGTGCCGGAGATCTCGGCGGCGAGGCCCTGCTGCAAGTCGTTGATCGCCGCGATCTGGGCCTTCTGCTCGGCGACCTCCTTCTTGAGCGCCGCCTGCTTGGCCTTCGCGTCGGACAGTTCGTCGGCCGAGACCGTCGGACTCGACCCGGGCGCGCCGAGGAGTCCGGTGACGAGGGGGATCAGCAGAACCAGCGTCGGGAGGTGCCGGCGGACACGCCTCGGCGGCGGAGGCCCGAGCGCGTTCGACCAACCGGTGGGTCCGGGGCGAGCAGCTGCTTGGCGAACCAGGCGATCCGCACCGAGGAGGCGGCGGATCACGAGGGCAAGGTCATCGTGGCGAGTTGGCTCCGTAGCGATGCTGTCGTGGCGGGGCACAGCACCAGTCGACGGGTCACACCCGCCGGTGGGGGTCGCCGTCTGCGGACTGGACACGGCCGCTTGACGACGCCGGATCCGGCTCCCCGGGATGATACCCCGTCGGGTCCAGATATCGACCCGGGCAGTCTAGCCCGGCCATACGCTTGCACCAGATGGGCCGATGGTACGGGGCGGTACCGTGTAATACCGCGGCTAGAGTCGCGTCATCTCTGGCATGCCGATCTCACGCGTCGCGCTCGGCCGCACCCTCCTGGCGATGTTGATCGCCATCGGCGCGTTGACGTGGGCTCCCGGTCCGACCCCGACCGATGCGCGGTCGCTGCCTCAGGCGCGCACGGTGACGACCACCCTCGCCACGACGACCGCCACGGAGCCCGGCGTCGATTGCACGCCCCCCGGCGGACCGCCCCTCACGATGGGCCGCGAGATCAGGAACGGCATCCTCCGACTCCCCCCGTTCCGTGCGTGGCGGTTGCCCCAGAACCCGACCTGGCGCGAGAACCCGTTCCGCGACCGCAACTGGGTGTTCCGCTATCAGTCGCTCCGGATGGTCCTCCCGCTCATCAGGATGTGGCACCGGACTCGCGATCCGTGGTTCCTTCGACATGCCGTCTTCCTGACCCGCGACTGGATCGCCGACAACCCGCGTTCCGCGCCGGCCTCGCCTGCTGCATGGGGCGATCACACGACGGCCTGGCGGGCACTTGTCCTAGCCTGCATCGTCCAGGCGGTGCCGTCCGCTACCTGGGCACGAGCTGCCCTCGCGACGCATGGTCGTCTCCTCGCCCAACCCTCGTTCTATGTCTGGGTCGGCAACCACGCGCTCGGCCAGGATCGCGGCTTGATCGCCGCCGGTTGCACGCTCGGCCTCAGCGCCTGGGTACGGCTGGCCCGCGATCGCGTCGCGCGCCTCGTCGTCGATAGCGTCGATGCCCAGGGCGTCACAAACGAGCAGGCCGTCTTCTACCAGTTCTACAACTGGAGCGGCTACCGATCGGTCGCGGATCGCCTGCGCCGGTGTGGCTACGCCGTGCCGAGCTCGATCGCCCGGATCGACCGGATGCCGACGTTCCTCGCCCACGCGACGTTGCCCGACGGCACGTACGCGATGTTGGGCGACACGGTCCGGCGCCCGGCGGCCAAGATCCCGGGGACCTATGCCGAGTTCGCCGCGACCACCGGACGGACCGGCCCGAGGCCGCCGACACCGTTCGCCAAGTACAACGCCGGCTTCGCCTTCGGGCGCACCGGGTGGGGCGAGCGTCGGGCCTATCGCGACGAGGCGATGTACAGCCTCCGATTCGGGCCAGGTCGACGGTTCCACGGCCACGCCGACCACGGCTCGGTCACGCTATATGGCTACGGGAAGCGGCTGATCGATGACAGCGGCACGTTCACGCTCAACTTCAACCGCTGGCACGCGTTCGCGATCGGGCGAACCGCGCACAACGTCGTGACCGTCGATGGTGTGTCGTACCGAGCTTCGTCCTCGGCACCATTGGCGTGGGCCCGGAGCGGCGTCCGCCGCGACGACCTGACGGTCACGGATCGCGGGTACAGCGGCGTGACCCTGCGACGGCGAGTGGTGTTCTCACGGAACGTCGGCTACCTCGTCGTCGAGGATCGCGCCTCGGCGCAGTCGTCGCGCACGTTCCGCCAGCTGTGGCACCTCGATGTCGGCACGGCGCCCGTCGTCGGCGGGCGGACCGTCCGCTCGACGCGTGCCAGCGGTAACGTCCGGATCATCCAGCTGGCCGTCCGGCCGACCGTCCGCATCGTCAAGGGCCGCACCTCGCCGGTCCAGGGCTGGATCTCCGAGACGTTGAGCCAGCGGCGCCCCGCGCCGGTCGTCGAGGCGGTGGCGCGCGGGCGATCCGTCCGCTACCTGACCCTGGTCGTGCCGACTCGCGGCCCGAACGACCGCGTTTCCGTCACGAACGTCCGGCTCTCGAATTCTGGGTGGAGTTTCGACATCGACGTCGCCGGCGTCCGCGAGCACGTGCAGGCGACCGCCTGGAATTCGACCATCACGTCGCTTTAGCGCGGGCGAGAGGCGGCTGGCGCCGCGGTGACTCAGACCCTGATCAGCACCGCCCAGAGCGCGCCGATGATCAGGAACGGCCCGAACGGGATGAAGCTCCGGCGCCCGATCCGCCGCGTCGCCAGGAGCACCAGCAATACCACTCCGGCGACGACCAGCCCGAACAGCGTGCCGCCCAGCGCCCGCTCGCCACCGACCATCAGGCCCATCCCGGCGAGGAACTTGACGTCGCCCATCCCGAACGCCCCGGCGCCGAAGGGGATCGACGGCAGGTACAGGATCGCGGGGATCAGCACAGCGGCGAGGACCGCCAGCAGGAGCGCCCCACCGACCAACGGATTGAGACCCGAGATCGCGTAGAGCAAGGCGAGTGGGATCGCCGGCAGCGTCAGCTCGTCGGGGAGCACCCGCTGATCGAGGTCGGTCGCGAGCCCGATGATCAGCGTCACGAACCAGGCCCCGAACGCGAACAACGCGAGCGTGTCACTCGGAAACCGCAGGGGCAGCAGCCCCAGGGCGATCGCGCCGATCGCCCCGCACGCGAGGGTTCGCCAGTCGATCTTCCGTCCCGGCGGATGCTCCTCGTCGTGCTCCGGCCAGCGCGTCGCGAAGCGGTCCGCAGCGACGCCGAGGACCGCGCCCGCGATCGCCAGGACGACGCTGAGGGGATCGATCGTCAGGCGGCCCCGGCCAGTGCCAGCTCCACGAGCGTGGCATGCGCGACGCCTGTCGCGCCCCGCGCCCCGAACGGCAACGCCTTGCGGTAATAGCCCGTCCCGGCGATGTCGAGGTGGACCCAGGGAACCTCGGCGAACTGCTGCAGGAAGAGGGCGCTCTTGACGAGCGAGCCATCGGCCGCGCCGGCGTTCTGGAAGTCGGCGTACCAGCTCTCCATGTCGGGGACGTAGTCCTCGATGAGCGGGAGTTGCCAGTACCGCTCGCCGGCCCGGCGCCCGGCAGTGACGATCTCGTCGTAGAAGCCCTGCGGCTGCCCGAAAGCGCCCGTCACCAGGTGGCCGAGCGCACGCGCCACGGCGCCGGTCAGTGTCGCGACGTCGACCAGGTGCGTGGCGCCCAGGCGTTCCGCGTAGGTCATCGCGTCGCCGAGGATCAGCCGGCCTTCGGCGTCGGTGTTGGTGATATCGACCTTCTTGCCGTTCAACGCGGTCACGATGTCCCCCGGCCGGGTCGAGTGCGGGCCGGGCATGTTCTCGACGGCCGGCGCGACGGCCAGCAGCGGCGTCCCGGGGGAAAGGCGGGCGACCGTCTCGATGGCGGCGATCACGGTGCACGCGCCGGCCTTGTCCATCTTCATCTCTTCCATCCGGTCGGACGGCTTGATGCTGATGCCGCCGGAGTCGAAGCAGACGCCCTTGCCGACGATGGCGAGGTGGCGATCGAGCTTGTCGCGTTGCCCCTCCTCGCCCGAGCGCATGACGATCATCCGCGGCGGGTTGTCGGACCCGCGACCGACCGCCATGAACATGCCCATGCCGAGCTCGGTGGCCTGCTTGTCGTCGATGACGTCGATCCAGAGGCCGTTGCGCGCGGCGATGGCGCGCGCCTCGTCGGCGAGCACTTCGGGGTACATCTCGTTGGCCGCCCGATTGCCCAAGGTACGAGCCGTGTTGGCCCCCTCCCCGATGATCACGCCCCGCTCGGCGGCGGCCTGGATGCCCGCCTTGTCGCCACCGGTCGCCACGAGGATCAGCTCGTCGAGCTCGGGCGGCTTCGACTCGATCTCGGGCCGGTATAGGGCCTTCGGGTCGTATGAGCCCTCGACGACACCGCGAGCGGCCAGCTCGGCCGCGCGCGCGAGGTCGCCCTCGAAGCCTGATGCGTCGACGATCGGGGACAGCCAGATGGCCATCGAGCGCACGGCTCGACCGGCGAGTCGCCGCTCGGCGGTGGCGGCGATACGTAGCGCGACCTCGTTGTCGACCTGTTCGCCGTCTCCGGCGCTCACCGTGAGCAGCCACTTCGCCGGCAGGTCCCCGCCGCGGGTCATCGAGTTCGTGTACCGCCGCGCGCGAAGCTCCTTGATCTCCGCCAGGGCCGCAAGCTCGCCTCCGGAACGACGATCGAGTTCGGCGTGGGCGCCCTCGATGGCGGGTTCGCCGACGAAGGGGATGACGAGGACGTCGGCCGCGACATCCCAAGGCTGGTCGGTGACGACACGAAGCTGCACGGTGGTGTGGATCCTCCCGGGGTTGGCAGGCCGCTAGCGGTGCCCCAGACGCGGCGGTCGCGTGGCAGTGGCGGCAGTGTACCCGCCGAGAACCGCTCCTATCCGCCCGGCACTGGACCAGTGCCTGCGGCTACTGAGTGGGCCCACTGGCAAGGGTTACGGGGCGGCCTCGTCGACCGGCGGCGCGAGCGCCTCATCGAGGTCGGCCTTCGCCTGCTCGATGTCGATCGCGGCCTCGTTGATGCCGCCCTGCCCGATGTCGGCCATGATCAGGACGAGCGATCGCGTATCCGGCGGCAGCCGATCCTTGGCGGCCTGTTCCTTACGCATGGCCTCGCGTATCTGTGTGTTGCTGGCGCCACGCCGGACCGTGTCGTACAGAGCCCGGAGTGCGACGTCGTAGTCGCCGCTCCGGTCGAGCCACTCGTCGAGGGTGGTGACATCGACGGTCGCCTTGAGCCGGTCGCGCAGTGTCTTGGCATCGGCGATGGCCGCGTCGGCGTCATCGAGGTGCTTGAGTGCCGTCGGGTACTGGCCCTTGCGCCCCGCTGCTGCCGCGTCGACGACGGCCTGATCGTGGGCGGCGAGGAGGGCCGACAGCCGGTTCGCGCTCAACGCCCCGACCGTCAATCGCGTCCAGGCGGACTCGATCGCCTCCGTCGACTTGAGGCCATCGACGTAGGAGGCGTGCCGCGCGATCGTTTCGGGCGATAGCTCGTACGCGGCCGCGCGCGAACCCACGACCGGGACCACCTCAAGGGCGTCGCGGATCGGTTCGGTCTGGGCATCGATGTCGGCGACGAGCTGGGTTCCGGTCGCGGTCGCCGCATCGACGGCATCGGTCTCGTTGCTCGACAGAGAGGCGAGGATGACCCGCGCCTGGTCGCCGAGCGCAGCGACGCTCGCCGAGAGCGCGCGCATGTCGGCCTCGACGACGTCGAGCGAGGCGTTCGCGAGCGCGTCACCGTGCCCGGTGCGACCGGAACGGTCCGCCCCATCCGCTGCCGGGGTGTCCATCCCGGCCACCACGCCTGCCGCTCCCAGGGCGATGAGCGCCGCTGCGAAGAGCCAGGCGATGGCGAGGCCTCCGCCCCGGGTGGCATCCGTGATGCGAGGCAGGTGCTGTCCTCCGATGGTCGGATGTGGTGGTCGGCGGACCGTGACGGCCCGACGTTCGAAGCCGCGGAATCGTAGCATCGGCCGATGACGACCCTTCACTCGTCGTCGGAGCGCGACGCGACACGAGCGGCCCGCCGACGCCTGCTCGAGGCCATGCCCAAGGCGGAGCTCCACCTCCACCTCGACGGCTCGTTGCGGATCGACACGGCGATCGAGCTGGCCCGGACGCGCGGGATCGACGCTCCGCGCGATTGGGTCGGGATGTCCGAGGCATTGGTCGGGGAGATGCCCGGGACGTCACAGGCCGAGTTGCTGAAGCGTTTCGACCTGCCGATCGCGCTGATGCAGGACGCCGAGGCGTTGGAACGCATCGCTGCCGAGATGGTGGAGGACAAGGCCGCCGACAACGTGCGGTACGTCGAGATCCGCTGGGGACCGCTGCTCCACGTGGCGGGCGGGCTCCCGTTGGCCGACGGGATCGCGGCGGTCGTCCGCGGAGCGAATGCGGCCGCCGCGAGGACCGGCATCACGGTCCGCCTCATCTCCACGGCCCTGCGCTCGCACGACCCGGAACGGAACGTCGAGCTGGCAGAGACCGCGGCCCGGTTCATCGATCAAGGGCTGACCGGATGGGACCTGGCCGGCCAGGAGGCCGCGTACCCCGATCCGCTGCTCCATGCTCGATCGTTCGAAGCCGCTCGCGCGAACGGACTAAGGATGACGATCCACGCCGGCGAATGGGGCGGCGCGGCCCAGGTCCGTCGGTCATTGGTGGTCGATCCCGAGCGGATCGCCCATGGGCCGGCCGCCATCGAGGACGAGGAGCTCTGCGCCGAGCTCCGCGCTCGCGGGATCACACTCGACCTTGCGCCGACCTCGAACTGGCAGGCCGGGATCGTGCCTTCGGTCGCGGAGCACCCGATCGGGCCCTTCTATCGGATGGGCGTGCCGGTGACCCTGAACACCGACGACCTCACCGTCTCCGACCTGAAGCTGTCCGAGGAGTACCTGAACGCGGCCGAGCTGATCGGGCTATCCCTGAGCGACCTATGGGCGATCGACCGCCACGCGCTCGACGTCGCGTTCGTGGACGACGCGACACGGGACACGCTCCGTGCCGAGTTCGACGTCTGGGCCGCGAACGTGCCGGAGCTCGCCGCGCCTGGCGGCTAGGAGCTGGCGGGAGCCGCCTCGAGTCCGATCAGCGCGGCGGCAAGCTCCTCCGCGGTCGCCGCGATCGCGTCGGGCCTGCCCTCGGGCGGCAGCGCGTCCACCTCCGCACGGGTCGTGATCCCGGTAAGCATCAGGACGCATCGCGCGCCGATCGCCTTCGCGCCGGCCAGGTCGGTCCCGATCGCATCGCCTATCACGACCGCCTCCGACGCCCTCCGTCCGACGGCTTCGGCCGCCATCTCGAACAGATGTGGCTCGGGCTTGCCGATCGACAGCGGCGTCACGCCGGTCGTTGCCTCGAGTGCCGCCGCGACGGCTCCAGCGCCCGGTCGCAGGCCGCGTTCCGTCGGGTAGACCGGATCGCGGTTCGTCGCGATGAATCGGGCGCCCGCCCGGATGCAATCGGCGGCCGCCGCGAGGCGCAGGTAGGTGAGCGCCGGGTCGAGGCCGCTCACGACCGCATCGGGTGCGCCGGCAGCAGTCCAGCCATCGACGCCTTCCTGATGCATGCGGGTGGCCGCATGCGCCGACGTCACCACGTCCAAGCCGACGTCCCGCAACTCCCTGTCTAGGCCATTCGCCCCGACCGTCAGCACGCGGCGGATCCCCGTTTCGTGCCGTTGGATGTGGAGAGCCGTCGCACGCGACGACGACATGACGCGGTCCGCCGAGATCGGACAACCCATCGACGAGAGGCGCGTCACGTAGTCGGCGCGGTAGTGCATCGAGTTGTTCGTGACATACACGACGTCGTCGCCGGCCGACGCCCGAGCGGCGAGTACGGCGGCGACACCCGGCACGGGGTCGGCGCCGCGATAGACCACGCCATCGAGGTCCACGAGGAGGAGCAGACTCACGCGCCCGATCGTAGCCGCGGCCCCGAGGCCGCGTACGATTCGCCGACCGTGCCGACGACCCACCGGAGCTCACACGACCCGCTCGCCGACACCCGTCGATTGATCGTCGACGGCTCGAACCTGTTGCCGGCGCTAGCGAGATCCGGCGGAGCGGTGCCACCGGCGGCGCTGATCGGCCGGCTTCGCGCGGCCATCCCCGCGAACGTCGCGGTCGAGCTCATCTTCGACGGCCCGCCCGATGCGGGGCTGCGCGGCGAACGGATCGCTTCTGGGGTCACGGTGCGGCTATTCCGGCCGACGGACAGGCGACGAGGCGATCGTCGGCCTCGTCGACCACGCACGGATGACCGCAGGCGCTCGCGAGGTCTACGGCATCGTCGTGGTCACGGACGATCGGCAGCTGGCGGCGGGCGTGCGCGATCTGGGCGCCAGGACCACCGGGACGTCGTGGCTACTCGGGCGACTCGACCGCCCGAAGCTGTCGTCGCCGTCGGTAGGGAATCGACGACCCCCGGCCGCGCCGCCGGAACACGACCGGGAGCCGGAACGCGAGCCATGGAAGCCCGGGCGAGGCGCGACCACCAAGAAGGGCAACCCCCGTCGTCGCCGGCCCTCGTCGGGTAGCATGCCGTCGTGAGCCTCGTCGACACGCTAAACCAGTTGTGGAACACGATCCTCGACATCACGAAGATGTTCGTGATCCCCGACTGGAGCGCCGTCATCGGCCTGTTGCCGCTGCTGATCTTCATCGGCATCGTGGGGCCGCTGATCACGTTCGTCGTCTTGGGCATCGTCGTGTACCAGGCCGCCAAGCCGCGGCCGCACCTGAAGCTCGCCGAGGGTCCGCAGGTGGCTCGCATCGGCGCCACCGGTCAGCCGATCTTCCAGCCTGGCCTGCCGTTCTGCCGTCAGCACGGGCTCGTCTATCCGACCGGCACCATCCACTGCGAACGGGGCGGCGAGGACCTGTCGGTGATCTGCCCGATGTGCGGGCTCGGTCGCCCCGCCGCTATCGATACCTGCCCCAACTGTGGGCTCGTCCTCAACGTCAAGTCGCACCCGGTCCCGGTCGTCCGATCGAGCGGTCCGAAGCCCGGCGGCGCCGCGGTAGCCTGACGGCCGCACAACTCGGAACCCTCCTCGAGCGTCCACAGAGGCAATGACCATGGCCGAACTGTCATCGATCCTCTTCCCCATCGGCGTCGTCTTCGTCGCGCTCGCCTTCGCGGCGCACGTCGGCCACGCCGTGATGCTGGCGAACGGCCGCCGGGTTGCACTCCCCGCGATGGCACCCGCGTCACAGCCCGCGTACGCCGGCCTCGTGACCGGGTCCTTCGTCACCTCGACGACCCGGGCGGCCTCCGACGGTCCGACGATCTCGGCATCACCGAGCCCGCTGTCGCGCGCCGCCGAGTGGCTGACCTACGCCGCGGTCGCCGCGCTTGGAACGTCGCTGGTGCTGCGCGGGATCGTGGTCGGACGCGGGCCGTGGGGCAATATGTTCGAGTTCACGGTCGCGTTCGCGACGTCGATGGTCGCCGGGTACGCGCTGCTCGCTCGGCGCTACGCCATCCGCTCGATCGGCTTCCTGCCGCTCGGAGTCGCGCTGGCGCTGCTGCTGTACGCCTCCTCGCTGCCGCGCGAGATCTCGCAGCTCGTGCCGGCCCTCCAGAACCCGCCGCTGCTCACGATCCACGTCGGCATGGCGGTCCTCTCGTACGGCATCTTCGCCACGTCCTTCGCGGCCGGCGTCGCCTACCTGGCGCAGGGACCGACCGACCGGTTCTCGTGGCTGCCGTCCCACAAGGTGCTCGACGAGGTCGCGTATCGGGCGGTCATCATCGGTTTCCCGATCTTCGCGACGATGATCATCCTCGGGTCGTGGTGGGCCTCGATCGCGTGGTCGCGCTACTGGGGCTGGGACCCCAAGGAGACGGCCGCCCTCGTCACGTGGCTGACGTATGCGGTCTACCTGCACGCGCGGAACCAGCGCTCATGGGCGGGTCGACCGGCGGCGCTGCTGCTGGTCGTCGGCTTCGGCATGGTCCTCGTCACGTATTCGGGGTCGCTCTGGTTCTCGGGCCTGCACGCGTATAGCGGTCTCTGATCTCTGGATGACCGCGGGCCGAGCGCGCGAGGCGGGCGCCGACGTTCCGGTCATCGATACCCACGGCCTGGCCAAGCGCTACGGCCGCACCGACGCCCTGGTCGACCTCACCCTCCGGGTCGAACCGGGCGAGATCTTCGGCTTCCTCGGCCCTAACGGCGCGGGCAAGACCACGGCTGTCAAGCTGCTCCTCGGGCTCGCGCGGGCCTCGGGCGGTGGCGGGACGGTGTTGGGCGCGCCTCTAGGCGATAGACGCGCCCGCCGCGAGATCGGCTACCTGCCCGAGCTGTTCCGGTACCAGCCGTGGCTTCGAGCGCGCGAAGTGGTCGAGCTGCACGGTCGACTTCGCTCGGTGGACGGAGGCGGCGCGGTGAGCCCCGAGGACATCGATGCCGTCCTCTCGACAGTCGACCTCGCGGACCGGGCAGGCGACCAGGTCGGCGGATTCTCAAAGGGCATGCAGCAGCGGCTCGGCCTGGCAGTGGCGCTTCTCGGCGCTCCGCAGCTGGTCATCCTCGACGAGCCGACGTCCGCGCTGGATCCGGTCGGCCGTGCCGACGTGCGCACGATCGTCCGGCGTGCGGCCGATGCGGGCTCGACCATCTTCCTGAACAGCCACCTGCTCACCGAAGTCGAGCGGGTCTGCGACCGCGTCGCCATCGTCGACCATGGGCGGGTCCTCGCCAGCGGCCGGATCGATGACCTGCTCGGCGAGTCGTCGGTTCGGGTCCGCGTCACCGACCTTGCCGCGGCCGACGTCGCCGAGCTCCGGCGGTTCGGCCGGGTCGCGGCCGGCGAGGATGGCTGGCTGATGGTCGGCGGGATCGACCCCGAGCGGGTCCCGGATCTGGTCGTGGCCATCGTCGGCGCCGGCGGGCGGGTGCACGCCGTGGAATCGGGACGGGCGACGCTCGAGGACCTCTTCATGCGCCTGGTGGGCGGCGGCTCGCATGCCGGCGGGGCGGGCGCCGGCGGGTCAGCGGCGTGAGAGCCATCTGGAGCATCGCCCGGCTGACCGTGGCGGAGGCGGCGCGTCGCCGGATCCTGTGGGTGCTGCTCGGGTTGACGCTGGCCAGCGTCCTGCTCACGACCTGGGGCGTGGAGCGGCTCGTCACTCTGGCACGCACGGTCCCCGATCCCGCCACCGACATCGAGATCCAGATCGGCGTGTCGCAGGTCCTGATCCTCGTCGCGTTCATGTTCAGCTTCGTGCTGGCGATGACCGCGGCGTTCCTAGGCGCGCCGTCGATCGCTGGTGACCTCGAGTCGGGTGTCGCCCATGCCATGCTCGCGCGGCCGATCCGGCGGGCGGACCTCGTGGTCGGGCGATGGATCGGGCTCGCGGCGATCGTCATCTTCTACGCCGCGCTGTCGGGACTGCTCGAGATGTGGGCGGTCCGCTTGGTGTCCGGCTACCTGCCGCCGAACCCGCTGCTCGCGGTGGCGTTCCTGTCCGCGCAGGCGATCGTCCTGCTGACGTTCGCGATGCTGCTGTCGACACGCTTGCCGGCGATCGCCAGCGGGGCGGTATGCGTAGTGCTGTTCGGGCTCGGCTGGATGGCCGGCGTGTTCGCGGGGGTCGGTCGGTTCTTCGACGCCGGGCCTCTGGTGACCGTCGCCGAGGCCTCGCGCTGGCTGCTGCCATCCGACGGGCTGTGGCGCGGGACCATCTATGCCCTCGAGCCGTCGGTGGTCATAGCCGGGATCGTCGGCGTCGGCGGCCCGAGGGCGGCGGCCAACCCGTTCTTCGCGCCGACGCCGCCGCCAATCGAGTTCGTGGTCTGGTCGATCGTGTGGGTCGCGCTCATCCTCGGACTAGCGACGGTCTCGCTCGCAAGGCGCGACCTCTAGGACTCCCGCTAGGCGGCCCTGGGTCGACGCACCCGATGACGGGCCGCGAAGTCACGGTCGCCGCGTGCGTTCTGCCGTTCCCAGAGCGACATAGCGTGGATCTCGTGGTCCGGACGTCGAAGCCAACCTGCCATCGCTCGACCGTCCGCCGGGAAGGCATTCCGCAGCACCATCCGATGTGCCGTGAGTCTCGCCCGGTTGGTCCGGCTGCCCGCGACGAGGACCCAAGTCGAAACCGTCAATGGATCCCAGCCGCGGTCTCGAGCGATCTGCCAGGCAAGGCGCCCTCGGCGGTCCATCGAACCGATCAGCTCATTCACATCCGCGATGTCTGTCTTGAGCTCGATGACCAGCAAGGCTCGCCGGCCGGGGTGCCACGCGAGGATGTCGATCACGCCGCGCTCGCCGAAGATCGAGTACGACACCTCCGGAGCGAGCACCCAAGCGGGCAACGCCGTCGCGAACCACCGGGCGACCGCCTCATGGAGTCCGGAATGGCGCCCCGATAGCAAGCGGTCGAGGTCGCCGGCTCGCCAGCGGGCCGTGAAACCGATGTGGATCTCAAGGGCCTGGGCGATCCGGAGCAGCGTCCCGACGCTGACTGACTCGAGGTGCCCGCGTTCGATCGCCGAGATCACGGAACGGTCGACCTTGGCGTGCATCGCGACGTCGATCTGGCGCCAGCCTCGTTTGATCCGTACGGCGCGGAAGGTCGCGCCGAGCCGTTGCATCGGATCCATCGAGGCCAGTGTGCGAAAGCCCGCTCACCTGACCGTTATCGGGCCGTCGCTCTCTTGGGACCGTGAAGTACGCGGCTCAGGGCAGCCTTATGACGTAAGCCCGCAACGGACCGCGGCGCCAAGGGTCGTCCATCCGCCCTATTGCAGCCTGGGAACCACGATATTCACGGTGGAGGACCGGAAACGTCCGTCGGACAGACGCAGGCCGGCATTAGGTGGCCACGAGCCACGTTATTCATGGTCGCGCGCGGAACGCGGGGCGTTACGACACGGCGAATGGCCGGATCGCGCGGCCAGCCCCGCTCAGTGTTGCTTCGGCGAGACCGCCCATGGCGGGATCGTGTCGGTCGGCATGCCCGGGTGATCCCCGCGGCGGCCGCGATCCCGATCCCGGTCGCGCGGCGAGCCCTCGGCCGGTGGCAACCACGCGCGCGCCTGGGCCGCCGCCAACTCCTCCGCGGCGCCCGCACCCCCGGCCCCCACAGAGGCTGCCGGCTCGGCCGCCGCCTCCTGCTGGGCAGGCTGCGGGAAGAAGCCCTCGGTCTGCTGCCGCTCCGGCGGAGCGAAGTCGCGGAACGGGATGATCTTCCTTTCGAACTTGTTCTTCAGCTCCGGATGCGCCGTCTCGACCTCGACGAACACCGCCTCCAGCTCGTCGCCGATCAGCTCGTCGCGTTCGATCAGCGCCTTGGCCAGGTGGTGGATCGCCGGCTCCTTCTCGCGGAGGAGCCGCTCGGTCTCGGCATACAGCTCGTCGAGCATCTCGTGCGCGGCCACCACGAACGGCGCCGGCGGGAATTGCCCGGGCTGGATAGGAGCGACGAGCTTCGTCGGACCCATCGCGAACCGCGACACGTAGCTGACGGCCGCGTTCGTCGCACCCTGCAGGTCGCTTGACGGCCCGGTCGTCAGGGTGTCGAGGAAGCGATTCTCGACGACGTGCCCCGCCAGGGAGACCATGATCTGGGTCTCGATCCAGCGCGCGTACAGTGAGGTCCGCTCTTCGAGTGGCTTCTGCTGCACGTAGCCGAGGGCGTGGCCACGCCGGATGATGGTCGCCTTCGAGATGCGATACGACGGCCGCAGGTAGCGGGCCGCGACCGCGTGCGCGGCCTCGTGGTACGCGGTCTCACGGCGGTCGGTCAGATTCCAGGCCCGGATCGGCTGCTTGAGGCCCATCGACCGCTCGTCGGCGGCATTGAGCCAGTCCTTGTAGTTCAGGAAGTCGCGACCGTCCTGGTGAGCGTGGATGAGGGCCTCGTTGATGATCGTCTTGATCATGATCGGGGTCCAGCCCATCGAGTCGGTGAGCAGCAGATCCATGGGCAGATCGGGGTCGTGCTGCTTCTTCGACAGGTAGTGCTCGATGATGTCGCGCCGGCCTTCGACGTCCGGCTCGTGGACGACGATCATCCGGTCGAGTCGACCGGGCCGGATAAGCGCCGGATCGAGCACTTCAGGTCGGTTCGTCGCGCCGATGATGAAGACGAGCGGCTTGTCGGCGACCGGCCCGCGGACGAGACCGAACCAGCGAAGGAGCTTGTAGCGCCAGCGGTCCTCGACGAGGTTCGCGAGCGAGTCCATCTGGTTGAGCAGGGTGTTCAGCCCTTGGCCCCCGCCCATCATCATGCCGCCCATCATCATGCCGCCGCTGCTCTGACCGCCGCGGTTCATACCGATGGAGTCGATCTCGTCCATGAACACGATGCACGCGCCGCGTTGACCGTCCGGGGCGTACTTCCGGCCGAGCCCGCGGGCGTCCCGGAAGAGCTTCATGATCATCATCTCGGTCATGCCCCAGAACATGCCGCGGATGGAGCTGGCATCGATGTAGATGAACGGCAGTTCGGCCTCGGCGGCGATCACCGCCGCGAGGAACGTCTTGCCCGTTCCGGGTGCGCCCGAGAGCAGCATGCCCCGCGGCATCTCCCCGCCCCGCATCTCGAACTCCTTGACGCCGCGCAGGATGCCGACGGTCGTCTTCGCGTGCTCGAGGAGGTCCGGCTGCCCGCGGTAATCCGCGAACGACATGCCGATCTGCGGGTCGTCCGGGGTGACTGTGTACTTGCGCGGCCGCGACAGGAACCAGAACAGGAACCCGAACTGGACGATCAGGTAGAAGGCGGCGAACGACAGCTGGAGCGCGAACGCCGGGACACTGGCGATGATGCCGAAGACACTCTGGATGAACGCGACCGTGCCGCTCGAGGCGATGAGGGCCGTGAGCACGACGAGCACGAGCAGCAGCCGCCACAGGTTCCGGTTCCACACGAACCCCAGGTGGCCGAAGAATCCTCGTACTGCCGTCATCGGAAACCCTCGATCTTTCCGTCATTCACCAGAATGACCAGGTTGATCGCGAACGCGATACCGTCCTCACGCTGATAGTGCATCAGGATCTCGGTGGCTGACCGTGGTCCGTCGACCGTGGTGCCGAGTACATCGACGCTGTCGACGCTCTGGATCCCGTACTTCTCCATCTCCCGGGAGAGGTCGATGTGCGGAGCGGCGTCGAGCGACGACCGGATCGCATCGGCGTCATTCACCGCCAGCGCAGCGATGAATTCCTGGGCCGCCGGGGCCGGGTTCTCGAGGTTCGTCCCCGGGTCGCCGAGAGCGATGGGCGTCGGTCGCGTCGTGAGGTACGCGTAGTTGCCGATGGCAATTCCTGCGACAAGGAGAACGGCACCGATGACCACGGTGGCGACGGTCTTGAGCGCACCGCCGACGGCTCGGCGGCGTGATGCACTCCGCTCCTTCTTTTCCGCTGCCGCGGCGTCCTCGGCAGCCTTGGCCTGGGCGGCGGCTTCGTCCGTCGCCGCGTCGATGGTCGCCACGGCCTCGGCGGTGGTCTCCGCCCCCTGGGCGTCCGCCGTCATGACGGCGGCCTCGCTGGCCACCGGATCCTGGCTGGCCGCGGCAGCCGCAGCCGCCTCGGCGTCTGCCGCGCTTTCGGGTGTCAACGCTTCGTCGGGCGCGGACAGCGGTTCCGCGAGGTCATCGGTGAGCGACTCGTCGGCCGACGGGGCGTCGGTGTTCGCGGGAGGTCCCGACATCTCCCCATCGGCATCCCCCTCTGGGGGAGGAGCGTCCTCGGGACGTGGCGCTTCCTTGTCCTCCGGACGTGGTGCCTCCTCGTCCTCGGGACGACGAGCTGGCTCGGCGCTCATGGGGTCGTCACCGACGGCGGCGGGTCGATCAGCTCGACCCGACCGGCCTGGGTAGCGACGCGCCAAGCGAGCTGGCCATCGGCGCCCTGGTTGTCGACGACATGTGATGCATACGCGTGGAGCGACAGCCCGTTACCGATGACCCACGAGCCGAGGTGGATCGGCGGGTCGACTTTCAGGTATTCGGCCTTCACCCGCGCCGACTTGGCCTTGACCGCGGCGGGGATGCCGAGCAGGTCGAGCGTGGACTGGTCGTCGGCCACGTACGCCGTGATGAACTGACGCGCGACGGGCGACTCGGCGGTGCGTGCCTGCGCCTCGGGCTTCGGCGTGAGGTCCTGCACGATCGACGGCACGAGGAAGCCGATCAGCCCGCCGATGGCCAGCGTGGCCCCGGCCCGCCCCAGGCGTCGTCTCCAGACCCCTCGTCGACGCATCGATCCTCCGTTCTGCGGTGAACGTGTGCCGCGCAGTGTAGTGCCGATCATCTGAACGCGGCGAAAACGGCGTGCCCGCTCGCAACGCTGGATTCGCCTCGAACCGGCGTTCGGATGCAGACGTAACCGCCCGAGCGGGGTTCCGGCCATCCCCCGATGGTCCGCTAGCGCGTGCGGGTCACCTTATTAAGGTTGCGCGGCCGCTCCGGGTCCAGCCCGCGGGCGTGCGTCAGATGCATCGCGTGCAGCTGGCCGACCACGATCGACACGATCGGACCGAGCCATTCGGGTGTCCCGGGGGCTAGCGCGAACGGCCAGCGCGCGAGAGCCAGCGCCTCGGCCTGATCGGAGACCACGGCGATCTCCGCGTCGAGGTCTTCGCGGAGCCGCTGCAGTAACGCGACGAGGGGCGCCAGCGTCGGACCCGGTCGGACCGTCGCCAATACCGGCACGCGCGGCTCGAGCAACGCCAGAGGCCCGTGCTCGAAGTCGGCCGCCGAGTAGGGGTCCGCGAAGACCCGTGCCAGCTCCTTGAGCTTGAGCGCCCACTCGCGGGCCGTGGCGTACTCGTACCCGCGCGCGAGGACGAGCAATCGGTCCGCCGACGCCTGGTCGCGCGCCATCGACACCACCGCGGGTTCCAGCTCCAGCGCCGACGCCATCGCGTCGGGCACGGCGACGAGCGCCGCCGCGTCGGCCGGATCGCCGGACATCGCCGCCGATAGGGCGGCGATCGCCAGCAGCTCGGTCGTGTACGTCTTCGTCGCGGCGATCGCCAGTTCCGGGCCTGCGCCGAGATCGATCGACGTCTCCGCCGCTTGCGCAAGCGGCGATGACGGGTCGTTGGTGATCGCCAGGGTCGGTGCGCCCTGCGATCGACCGGCCTCGATGACCGCGACGACGTCGGGCGAGGCTCCCGACTGGCTGATCCCGACCACGAGTGACCGATCGAGCCGCGGCTGCGCGCCGTACAGCGAGATGACCGACGGTGTCCCGAGCCCGACCGACAGCGCGTGCCGGACGCCGAGGACGTACTGCGCGTAGATCGCCGCGTGATCGCTGGTGCCGCGCGCCGCGATGACGACGTGATCGACCTCGTGCGCGCGGATCGATTCCGCCAGCGGCCCGACGACATCGGGGGCACGCGCGAGGAACCGCCGCGCGACCTCTGGTTGTTCGAGGATCTCGTCGTGCAGCGTCATGCCGCGGGCACGGCGACCGGCAGTCGACCCGTGGCCTCCGCCTCGCCGGCGAGCACGGCGGCGAGCGCGTCCAGCGACCCCGGCAGGATCGAGTACGTGGCAAGGGTCGTGACGCCAGCCGGGTAGGCCGCCACGTCCCAGGGACCGCGCATGGCCACCGCGATGGTCGGCATGCCGCTGGAAACCACGGCATCGACCAGGTCGAGTTGGGACCTCAGCCGGTGGGCGTCGACGGTCCCGATCACCGCGAGATCGGCGCCCCCCGCGCGGGACCGGACGGCGGCGATCGACGACGCGTCGGGTTCCGGTTCGACGACCACCTCGTCCACGTCGCCATGGTATCGGCGCAGGGCGGCCGCAAGAGCCGGTGCGACCGTCGATGACGTGTCGGCCGGGGTCAGATCGCTCGGTCGCGGCATGACGGCGAGGACGCTAGGCACCTCGCCCCAGCGGACGGGCAGCAGCTCGGTCGGATCGCGAACGAGGCTTATCGAGCGACCCGCAAGCTCCGCGGCCAGCGCCCGGTGCTCAGCAGAGCCGACGACATCGAGATCGGGCGCCCTCCCGAACGACGCTAGCCACAACCGGAGCGCGGCAAGCCGCCGTTCCGAGGCCGCCAGCCCCTCCGCCCCGAACAGCCCTCGACCGGCCGCTTCGATCAGCGCCCTCTCGATCCGCTCCCGCGCCGCCGGATCCGCCGCGGTCAGCAACAGGTCCACGCCGGCCCCGATCGCGGCGGCGACGTCAGGGATGCCACCCGCACCCCGCCCCACACCGGCCATGTCGAGCGCATCGGTGATGGACACGCCATCAAAGCCGAGCTCGCCGCGCAGCAGGTCGGTCATGACGTCCCGCGACAGGGTCGCCGGAACGCCCGCCGATCCGGTCACTCCCGGCAGCGCGATATGGGCCGACATCGCGACTCGCGCGCCGGCGACGATCGCCTCTTGGAACGGCAGCAACTCGCGCGTAGAAAGGATCGCGCGCGAGGCCGGCACGGTCGCGACGCCGTGATGCGGGTCGTCGGCCGCCTCGCCGGCGCCCGGGAAATGTTTGACCGACGCGGCCACGCCGGCCGACTGCAGGCCATGCACCATGGCCGCCCCGTGCCGACCCACGAGTGCCGGATCGTCCCCGAACGCCCGGATCCCCAAAGCCGGATTCGACGGGTTGGACGCGATGTCCAGCACCGGCGCGTAGACGACGTTGACGCCCATCGCGCGTGCCTCGGTCCCGATCGCCCGTCCGACACGCTCGGTCAGGCCGACATCGTCGACCGCGCCGAGCGCCATGTTCCCGGCGAACGGCGTCGAGCCATCGCCGAGCGCGATGAACTGCCCGCCCTCCTGGTCGGCGGCGATCAACAGGTCGCCTCCACCCGCCGCCTGCAAAGCGGCGCAGAGGGAACGCACCTGCCCCGGCGTCCGGACGTTCACATGCCGGAACAGCGTCACGCCCGCCGCCGGCGCCGCCCGCAGCCGCCCCGCCACGGCATCTGGCAGCGAGAACCCCTCGAACGCGAGCATGACCCGTCCGAGGATCGCGTCCCCCGCGGTCACTCGGGAATCACCCCTTGATGGCGCCCGACAGCCCGCGCACGAAGTACCGCTGCACGACGATGAAGAACAGCAGGATCGGCACGACGGTCATCGTGACGCCCGCCGCGATCGACCGGAAGTCGGACGAGAAGAAGCCCTGCAGCGCGGCCAGCCCGACGGGGAGCGTCATCCCCTTGGGCGTGTGCAGCATCAGCGACGGCCACAGGAAGTCGTTCCACGACGTCACGAACGTGAAGATCGCCACGGCGGCCAGCGACGGGCGGATGATCGGCAGCAGGATCGACCACCAGATCCGCCACTCCCCCGCCCCGTCGACCCGGGCGGCGTCGACCAGCTCGTCGGGCACACCGCGGAACGCCTGCCGCAACAGGAAGATGTTGAAGGCGCTCACGATGTTCGGGAAGATCAGCGCCGGCAGCGAGTCGTAGTAGTGGAAGACGTTGACGGCCAGGATGAAGCTCGGGATGTACGTGAGCTGGGCCGGCACGATCAGCGTCGCGAGCAATAGATAGAAGACGAACTCCCGGCCGGCGAACCGCATCTTGGCCAGCGGGTAGGCCGCCATCGCCGCGACGAGCATGTTCAACAACCCGGTCGCGATCGCCACGGTCGTCGAGTTGAGGAAGTAGTTGGCGATCGGCAGCGAATCCCACACCCGGGCATAGGCCGCCAGGGTCGGGTCGTTCGGCAGGAACTGCGGCGGCACCGACGTGATCGCGTCGGCCGGCCCCTTGATCGACGTCAGGAACATCCACGCGAACGGGAAGACCGTGATGAACGCCATCACGGTGAGTACCACGTACCACACCCCGTTCTGCAGCCATCGTCCCCCGCGGCTCGCCCGCCGACGCGAACGCTCGGCGATCCGGATGTCGGCGACGGTGGTCGAAGCACTCACAACATCGACCTCATCGCGTGCCACCCTGGCCGCGCTCGAGCAGACGCACGTTCACGACCGAGAAGCCGAGCGTGATGACCAGCAGCACGATCGCGATGGCCGAGGCGTACCCGGCATTCGATCGCTCGAACGCCTGCTGCCACAGGTAGAAGACCATCGTGACGCCGCTGTTGAGGATCCCGCCCGTCCGGTTGGTCAGGACGTAGATCTCGTCGAAGACCTTCAGCGCGGCGAGGCTCGAGATGACGCCCACGAACACGATCTGCGGCCGCAGCGCCGGGATGCTCACGTACCAGTGCTTCTGGAGGTCGTTGGCGCCGTCGATGCGCGCCGCGTCATACAGCTCCTCGGGCACGTTCTGCAGTCCGGCGAGGAAGATCACCGAGTAGTAGCCGATGCCCGCCCAGATCGTGAGCAGCATCGCGATCGGCAGCACCAGCGACGGCGTCGCCAGCCACTGGATCGGCTCGTGGATCACACCCCACGACACCAGGACCGAGTTGATGAACCCGCTCCGCTCGAACAGCCAGCGCCACGACAGGCCGATCGCGATTGAGCCGCTCACCGCGGGCACGAAATACAGCGCCCGATAGATGTGGATGCCGCGCAGCCGGCGGTTCACCGCGATCGCCAAGGAGATCGATAGGCCGATGAGGATCGGCGTGACGAGGAGGTACAGGAATGAGTGCAACAGCGCGAGCTTGAGCGTGTCGTCATCGATCAGCCGGATGAAGTTGTCGAGGCCGATGAAGACCGGCGGCCGGACGATGTCGTAGTCGGTGAGGCTGTAGTAGACGACGGCGGCGATCGGATAGAAGACGAAGATCCCGAGCAGGATCAGCGCCGGCGCGAGGAACAGCCACGGGGTGATGCGTCGGTTCAGTGTCATGACGTCAGCCCTGACAAGGGATCGGCCCGCCTCCTGGGGGAACGGAGGCGGGCCGACATCGACTAGCTGACTCTCAGTCGAGCAGCTTGTTGGCCTCGGCGACGGCGTCGCTCAAAGCCTGCTGGGCGGGAACCCCGCCGAACAGGGCCTTCTCGACGCCTGCGAGGACGACCGCGTTGACCTCACCCTTGTTGGGGATGGTCGGGACGATGTCCGCGTAGGTCGAGATCGCCTCTTCGGCGCTGCCTCGAGCGCTGTCCTCGATCAGCGTCGATTCGGCGCTGAAGTACGGATCTTCGAACGCCTTCTTCGACGAGGGATAGACCGCCGACTGCTTGGAAAGCTCGGTCAGCGCGCGAGCGTTGGTGAAGAACTGCGCCAGCGCCATCGAGGCGTTGGGGAACTTCGTGTCGGCCTTGACGGACATGCCCATCAGGCCCTTGCCGATGACCCCGGACTTGCCGACCGGCGCCGGCACGACCGCGAGGTCACCGTACAGCTGAGCGTTGTTGGCCTTGACCTCACGGATCAGGTTCGGGCCGGTCTGATAGAACGGCGCCTGGCCAGCCGAGAAGATCAGGAGACCGACGCGGTCGTCCTTGGTCGTCAGCGTCGTGTTGTCGACGGTGCCGGCGGCGACCATGTCGACGTACATCTGCAGCCACGAGACGGCCTCGGGCGAGTCGAACGTGAAGGCGCTGCCGTCATCGGACAGGACCTTGACATTGCCCTCGTAGACCATCTGCGCGAGCAGGTCGTTGACGGTCAGGCGGATGTCACAAACGACGTTCGCCTTCTCCTTCAGGGTCTGGCAGAGCGCCGGTAGCTCCTCGACCTTGGTCGGGAACGCGGCCGGATCGAGGCCCGCGGCCTCGAAGTGACGCTTGTTGATCAGCTCGACGCTGACGCCCTGATAGAACGGGAACTGGTAATTCTTGCCAGCCACGTTTTGGGACTTCCACAGCCCCTCGAAGTAGCTGTCCTTGACCTCCTGCGACACGCTGTCGAGCGGCAGCAGCAGGTTGCGGGTCGCGTAATCCGAGACCCAGCCCTCACCGACCGACAGGTTGATCACGTCCGGCGCGTTGCCGGCCGCGAAGCTGTTCTTGAGGTCGTCCTGGAAGGTCGCCTGGTGGTCTTCCCACTTCACCTCGACGCCCGGATAGGTCTCCTTGAACCGGTTGATCGTGTCCGCGATCCACGCGTCGAACGTCGGCGACAGCCAGAACGTCCAGACGCTGATCGAGGCATTCGGCTCGATGTTGGTGATGACGGCCTCGGCCGGGTCCGCAGCCAGCGGGCTCGGCGATGCCGATTCGGCCGGTGCGCTCGCCAATTCGCTCGGCTGGCTGCTCGGAGCCTCACTGGCGGCGCTCGGCGCGGTGCTCGGCGTCTGGCCTGCGCAGGCCGAGACCACGAACAGCACACCCAGCACCAACCCGAGATGGCGCTTGATCTTCGTGTCCATCGCTCCTCCTTGGTGCTTCTTCCCCTTCAAGTGCTTCCCCTTCACGTGGTACCTGGTCGGTTCGTTCGAGATCCACTGGTTCCGCTGTGGTCGTGGGATCGGCTGATCGGCTCTAGGCGTGGCTCACCACCTCCGATCCCCTCGCTACCGGGTCACGCCCGGCGGTCCTCGCCACGGCGACGGCGCCCCACGCGCCGGCTTCGGCTTCCGGTGGCAGGACATCGACGATGTCGGCCGGCAGCAGCTCCCCGGCGAGATCCGAGGCATCCCTGAGACGTGCCAGCTCCCGGCGGAGCGGGGCCTCGAACGGGGAGCCGGCATGGGACACGCCGCCACCGACCACGACGCGTTGCACGTCGTAGGTCATGACCAGCGTGTGGATCGCCCAGGCGAGCCGTCGCCCGACGTCGTCGACGAGATCGATGGCGGCCGAGTCGCCGGCTGCCGCGGCCTGGTAGACCTCCTTGGCGCTCGGCTGATTGGCTCGACGAGCGATGGAGGGTCCCGCGGCGAATGCCTCGAGGCAACCCTGCTGGCCGCATTGGCAGCGCGGCCCGCCGAGCTCGACGATCGCGTGACCGATCTCACCAGCCAGCCCGCGGGCGCCGCGGTGGAGCTTGCCGTCGAGGACGACCCCAGCCGCGATGCCGGTCCCGACGGCGAGATAGGCGAGGTCGTTCGGCGCGCCGTCGACCACGTGGCGGTCGTGCAGCCCGATGGCGGCCGCGCGGACGTCGTTCTCGATGACGACCGGAAGCCCGAGGGTGGCCTCGAGGCCATCGCGGAGGGCGAAGTCGTGCCAGCCGAGGTTGACGGCGAGGGTCACGTGGCCTCTCTTGGGGTCCACGCGCCCCGGGACGCCGACGCCGACGGCCTTGAGGTCACTCCTCTGGAGCGAGGCGCCTCGCAGGGCCTCGTCCAGGCAAGCAGCGATGGACGCGACGGCGCCGCCCTGGTCACCCACGGAGGAGGCGTGGGTAGCGCGACCGAGGACGGCGCCGTCGGCGTCGACGATGAGGGTTGCGATCTTGGTGCCACCGATATCGATACCGGCGACGGGTCCAAGCATGTTGCCGTTGAGGGCTTCGCGGACGGTCACCGACTCGTTCATCGATGCACCGTCAGTCCGAGCTCGCGGGTGAGGAGCAGCGCGCATGCGCCGAGGAGAGTCACGTCCTCGCCCGTGCCGCCGTCCTCGATCGTCGTCTCCTGGCCGGTCGTGGTCAGGCTGCGGGCGGTGGCCTCGTCACGGACCGCGTCAAGCCACGGCTCGCCGAGCGTCGTCACGGTCCCCACCACCGATATGTGGCGGATATCGAGGGCACCGACGAGATAGGCGATCGCGCCACCGAGCGCCCGTCCGGCGCGACGGACCGAGCCGAGTGCCTGATCGTCGCCGGCGGCGGCCCGGGTCGCGAGGTCCTCGAGCGACCTCGCGCCGGACCGGCGGATGATGGCCGGGGCGCTGGCGACGGTCTCGAGGCAGCCGAAGCGGCCGCAACGGCAGGCGTCGCCATCGGGGTCGACCACGACGTGGCCGATCTCACCGGCCGCCTCGCCGTCGCCGCCGAACAGCTGGTCCTTGAGGACCAGCCCGGCACCGATGCCGCGGCCGACCTTGATCACGGCGAGGTTGGCGGGCCGGGTGTCGCCCTTGAAGAGGTATGTGGCGAAGGCGGCGGCACGGCTGTCGTTGGCGACGACGGTCGGGAGCCCGTGGCGCTCCTCGAGGATCTCGGCCAGTGGCAGGTCCTGCCAGTCGAGGCTCACCGCCCAGCGGATCGTGCCGGCTTGGTCGACCACGCCCGGCGTGCCGACGCCGATCCCGAGGATGGGGGTGGTCGCGGCCGCTCGGACCTCGTCGACGAGCTCATGGACGATATCGAGGGCCATGTCGCCATCGCGGCTTTCCAGGTCGCGACTCGTGCGGGCGGCGAGCTCGCCGCGGAGGTTCGCAAGGGCGGCGGTGAACGTGCGTTCGCCGAGGTCGAGGGTGATGATCGTGCGGGCGTTGGCGTTGAGTGCGACGAGGGTCGGCTGCTTGCCGCCGGTGCTCGGGCCCCGACCGACGTCGGTGGCCAGGCCGTCGCGCTCGAGGTCGCTGACCAGCTCGCCGACGCTGGTACGCGTCAGGCCGGTGAGGCGGGCGATGTCCGCGCGTGAGATCGGCCCGAGGTCGTAGAGGGCTCGCAGGACGAGTGCCGCGTTGTGGGCACGGGTCTGCGCGTGGGTCGCCTTGGCCGGGAACTCGGTGCGTGCCACTGGCGGGTGGCCCCTCCACGACGCTCGTTCGGACCGGCGTGTCGCCCCTCCAACGACTTCGTCCGGTCAATGGACAAAGCGCATCCTAGCCATGACCGGCACTTTGTCAATAGTTCGGACTAAGTTCGTTCCTGTCGGCGAGCGTGGCCCGGCTCAGCAGCGGGAGGGCGAGGCGGAGCCCCCAGGTCCCGCCTCGCGCCAAGGGAAGGCGTCAGTCTTCGTCGACGATCGTGACCGTTCCCTGCCAACAGTCCGTCGTGACGCCGTCGTGATCGCACTTGATCTCGTGGTAGGCGCCACGAAGGAGGCGGCCCTTCTGCCATCCGTCGATGACGACGCCGCTGAGTTCGGCGTCAAGGCCCGTCTGCTCGACATGGACGAGGGCCGTGAACGGCCGATCCGCGCCATCGAACCGATAGGTCGCCGCGATGACCGTCGTGGGACCGGGCGCGTAGTCAAGGACCTTCCCGGCGTAAGCCCCCTCCCCGGCAGCCCCGCCGACGACACCGGCCATCAGTGGCCCCTCGCCGACCATCCATTTGGTGAATGTCGCGGTTTTCGTCTGCACTGCATCCATGGATCGTCCCTCCGGCTGGGTTTGTGCGCCCCGTGTGGACGTGCACCGAGCCTAGGCAGAGCGTCCATCGGCGCCATCGGCTGACCGACCGGTTTTGATGGAGCGCCGACCCTTAGTTTGGACGCGAGTCGATGGCGGACCCCTTAGATGCCCATCACCCGATGTGTTCGGATCAGGATCGCTGGCGACGCCGCTCGAGCATGAGCTCGACCGTGTCGAAATGCTCGGCGAAGTACGCGAGCCGATCGCCGCCCTTGATGAACCGCGGGTAGAACGGTCCGCGCCAGTCCTTGTAGTCGAAGCCGGAGGTCCCGACGAGGATCGCCATCCCCCAGCGTGCTCCCGCGCTGTCGCGCAAGCGCGCTACGTGCTGCATCGTCGTCGTTGCAAGGTCTTCACAGCGACCTCGTCGAGCACCTACCGTTCATGCGGCCGATCCATCGCGAAGTGCCGTGAGCCCATCAGACCAGCCCGCCGAAAGCGACCTGCCGCCCGAATCGGAACTGTGGCGTCGCTTGCTGCTCGGCACGGATCCCAGCGTCGTCAGACTCCGCCGTAGGCATCGGCGGATCCCCAGCCCACCCCGTTGCAAGATGTGTGCGGCGCCGTTCGGGCCGCCTGGTGGGTGGGTGCTCCGCTACTTCGGCCATGCGCGCTGGGCTAAGAACCCGAAGTACTGCGAGGGCTGCTTCCGTACCCTCCAGGCCAACCACGGCGGCGCCGAGGTGGAGTGTTCCCTGCTCTTCGCTGACGTCCGCGGCTCGACGACGCTCGCGGAGGGCATGCGCCCGACCGAATTCCGAGCCTTGATGGGCCGCTTCTACGACGAGGCCTTCGCGGCTCTGATCGACTTCAACGCGATCGTCGACAAGTTCGTCGGCGACGAAGTCATCGGCATCTTCATCCCGGCGTATTCGGGCTCCGAGCACGCCCTCCACGCGGTCGAAGCAGCACACCGGCTGCTCGCGGTGACCGGGCACGGGCTGGAGAGCGGGCCGTGGATCCCGATCGGCGTCGGCGTTCACAGCGGTGTCGCGTTCGTAGGCTCGGTCGGTCAGGGACCCGACACCGAGCTCACCGCCTTGGGAGACCCTGTCAACGTGGCAGCGCGGCTCGCTGCCGCGGCCGGTCCTGGCGAATCCTGGTCACCACCGAATCGGCGACGGCGGCGGGAGGCACCGCCAGTCGTGAGCATCGATCGCTCCAGCTGAAGGGAAAGTCCGAGCCGACCGACGTGGTCGTCATGACGGCCGGCGATGCCGGTCGCGACCGCTACTAGAAGGACCCCGGCCCGGGAGGGAGCCGTCAGGCCAGCGGGACGCTGCCGACGGCGACCAGGCAGGCGAAGTCGCGCCTCGCGTCATGGAGCGTCCAGGCGAGCCGACCATCGCCCGCCGGAGAGCCGACCTCGGCGATGACCGGTGCCCCCAGCCCGGTCAGTGCTGCGCGAGCGGCATCCTCCGCGGCCGCATCCGCCAAGCCCAGCCCGATCGCCGCGAGCCCCTCGCCATCTCGATCGAGGACCGTCCGCCACGCCCCATCCGCCACGGGCTCGACGATCTCGAAGCGCACCTCGCCGACAAGCGCCGACGCCAGCTGCGCGCCCGGCGCGCGCGGTCCCTCGCCGACGAGCCTCGTCGTCAGCCACGGGCCCCACCCGAACGCCTCCCGGTAGGCCGCAACAGCCGACTCGAGATCCCGCACCACCACCGTCACGGAGGTGATCGCGTACTCGAGGCCAGTCGTCGGCGACGCTCCGGGCTGGGCACCGTCGTGCGGGTAGACGCTGGCCGGGCCGACGAAATCGATGGCGTGTCCGCTGCCTGACTCGATCAGGCAGCCGAACCGCGCCTCCGTGTCGAGGTAGTAGTACTCGATGTGGTCACCGATGTCGGCCTTCATCGTGACCGGGATCCCGATACCGCTCCTGGAAGGCCGTCTTGACGGCGTCCCCGTCGGCGCGTTCGTGGAACATCGTCGCGATCGAGGCGATGCCGGGTCCGCGGCGGTCGATGAACTCGCTCCACAGGTTCGGTCCTTCGAGCGGCTGGAGCAGCTCGAAGTTCAGCGGAACCGACATACACCTCGGCGCCACGCAGCGCGTAGTGGACCGGCTCGCCGCGCAGCATCGTCGCGTGATGGACGGGTGGCACGTGGTCGAAGACCTGCCAAGGTGCCCAGCCGAACGCGTGGTGGTACCGCTCCATCAGCGCGTCGAGGTCCCTGACTGCGAGGGAGATCTGCGTGATCGGGTACCGCAAGTCGGCCATGCCGTCCGGCAGTTCGGAGGTGTCCGTCATCGAAGCCTCCATCGATTTCAAGCGAGAGGACCCGTGCACCGGACGATCGACAGTGGCGCCCTGGCCGCCACGACCTCGTGCGGCAAGGCTGCGGCCGTGGCGAAGGTCTGCCCGCGGATGACTGGGAACCGCCCGAACTCGCCCTCGAGCCAGCCATCACCCTCCACCACGATGCCGATCGCGAACCGACCGTCATCCACACCCATCCGGTCCGCGACATCGAGACGTGTCGCGTCGAAGAAGGGCAGGACGCTTTCGTCGAATAGGCGAGTCTCGTGGTTCTCCCCGTGCCGACGCGTCGCGGTCGGTCGCTGCCGCGCTCGGGCGAAGGTCGCTTCGGCTGTCGCCGGGCGATAGTCGATCATGTCGAGGGCGACGTCCCAGCCAAGACCCATCGTCGCTCCTGCGTCGTCATCGCCGGACGTTTCCGGAATCACGATGTGGTCCGACGGCTCCTGGACCTCGATGAACGAGATCCGCGGCCCGAGGAAGTGGGGCACACCGGCGTGGGCCACGTAGACCTCGCCAGGCTCGATCGGCGTCTGGTGGAGGGATGACCGGATCGCGGCCCGATCATGCCGGTCGACGGCGTCCCGGAACCACTGGCGGGTGATGCCCTCGCGAAATCCGATGCCCGCGTACGCCGGCTCGCGCCCGTCACCGGGCGCGTCGAGCAGGATCCACGCCTCCGTCTTGCCGAATGGCGACCCCAGGTGACGGGCCGCCCATTCGCGACTCGGGTGGGCATGGAGCGGGACCTGACCGGCCGGCGACAGGAGCTTGACGAGCACGCCGGTGATCGGCCCCCAGCGGGTCGCGAAGGCGTCGCCGACCATCGCCTCCGGGAACGTCTCGACGATGTTGGCAAGGGTTACCTCGCCGAGGCCGGGGACCTTGACGCGGCTGAGGCCCTGCGGCCGGCCCTCGGGGTCGTCATTGCCCGCACGCGTCACCGAGCCGACCCAATCCTCGGACCACCAGTCGTCGGGTCGCGCGGGCAGTCCGCGGAATGCCCGAGTCATCGAGCCGCCTTCATAGAACCGGTGGAGCGGGTGATACGGCAGCGGCAGCGGTCGTCGGATGGCGGCCTCGATCGCCTCACGCCCCTCGTCCACGGCCGGTCAGGCCGGCACAGCGGGCATGATCGCCGTCACCCGTCGCTCGAACTCGGCAATCTCTGAGCCATCCGCCAGGGCCCCGATCTCGAGGTCGTAGCCGCAGGTCTCGCCCGGGTCGAGCTCCAGGAGCTCACCGCGCTCGCGGGCGTCCCAGCGGCCGGCATCGCGATTGGTCCACGGCTCCATCGCCAGCGCGTACGTGTCCTCGCCCATCATCCGCCAGACCGTGTGGTGGGCAAGCTGATCGATCCGGAACGATCTGGTAGACCCGACGCCGAGGGTGTCATTGACGAGCGGCCACCGGCACCGTTCCCGCCGACTCGGCCACGAGCTCGTGCTCGAAGCACGCCTCGGTGAAGTCCCTCGATCGGGTCCGCTCAACGTCGCGGTAGCCCTCGATCGGCACGCCGTAGTCAGTCGTAGTGCGCGACGCGGGACGAGCAGTCGCGAGCCCTCGTCGACGACCGGGAACCCGACGTTGCAGTGGTACAGGAACATGTGGCTGGTCGGATGGTGGCCGACGTTCTCGACCACGTCGTGGATCGTGAACCGGCTCTCCCCAACGCGCGCCTCGACCGACGGCGAAGCGCGAGGTGCTCGCCGAAGATCGCCGACTGCAAAACCTCGCCCTCCGCCCATAGGACGCACTCGTCGCCCTCCCAGCGCTCGCCGTAACCCACGAGCCGCGCGGGGAGACCGCCGACCCGGCCGTGGAGACCGAACGATTGCTTCGTGCGGATGTGTGGCTGGCGATACTGCCTCGGCCGAGTCCTCGCCCGGCCCGAGGGTGTGGTCCAGGCCGCAGGTGACGACCATGCCGCCGCCCCAGGCACGGAACCAGCCCCACGCGTCGTTCTCGTAGAACCACGGCCCGACCGTGCCCGGGTTCGCGATCCAGGCGAGCGGCGTCCCGCCCAGCTCGCACCGCCCGATGTCGAACGTGCGATCGACCACGACATCGAAGGCAAAGCCCGTGCCGGTCCGGAACTCCAACAGGCGGACGCCGCGACCCGCGCCATCACCGAGCGTGACGAGTCGGACGCCGGCGACCTGGTCGAGCCGGCCGACGCGGCGAAGGAGCTCGGTCCGTCCGAGCTGACGACCGAACAGAGCGGGCATTTCGAGCCTCTGACTTTCCCCTCGCAGATCGACATAGACGAGCGGCCCCGCCCCGGGCGGAGGGACGGCCCGGGCGGGGCGATGTCGGGTCAGCGCGGAGCGCTCACCACTCGCCCTTCAATGCTTCGAGCTCCTCGGGCGTCGCGGGACGTTCCGAGGCGCCGTCGGCGGCCGCCTGCATCCACCCTGTCCGGCCGGACGATCGCAGCCAAGCGACCAGGATCAAGCCGACGATGAACCACACCCCGACGAAGACCACCGGGATGTGGAATGGCGCTGGCGGCAGGGTCGCTGCTCCGGGCTGGAAGGTGAGCGGCTCCCCGCCGATGATGTTCAGCGAGAACAGCAGGATGGCCACCATGCCCAGGGTCGAGAGGACCGGGAACAGGCCGTGGAGCCACCAACTGAACTCAGAGCGCCGCTCGCCGCGAAAGAGCATCCAGGCAGCGATGTTGCCCATCGTGTAGATGAACAACACCACGTAACCGATCATGTAGCCGTCGATGTAGTACTGGTTCGCCCAGATCGTGTCGAGCGGGACGGACGTCTCGCCCTCGGGAACCGGGGTGAACAGCGCGGCGATGCCGCAGAAGATCACGATCGTCACCAGGGCCAGGACCCACTGGGCGATGATCGCGTTCACTGGAGTCTTACGTTCGGGATGGACCCGGCCGAACCACTTCGGGAAAGCGCCGTCGGTCCCCATCCGATACCACATTCGGGTGGACACGTTCGCGCACGCGATCGAGACGGCGATCACCGAGCTGATGAGCATCACCAGCAGGATCCACCAGAGGCCGCCCCAGAACTGCTTGGCCAGCTGGATGCCCGGCAACGGGACGGCGGTCGCGATGTCCTGGAAGCGATCCGTGCCCCAACCGATCATGACGCCCCACTGGACGATGACGATGAAGATCCCGAACAGGATCACCGAGCCGATCAGGGCCCGGGGTACGTTCTGAGTCGGGTTCTCCGACTCCTCGGCCATCGGCGCCGCGCCCTCCCAGCCGGTGAACGCCTGTATGGCGAAGACCGTGGCGATGAACAGGCCCGCGGTACTCGATGCGTTGCCCGGATTGAACGGCTGGAAGTTGACGCCTCCCGGACCGGGGGACGCGAGACCCCACAGGCCGAGCAGCAGGACGACGACCAGCTCGATCCCTCCGGTGATGACCAGCGTCTTGCCCGACAGCTGGACGCCGAGGTACTGGATGACCGCCACGATCGACACGATGACGACCGCGAAGATCAGCGGGAAGTAGTCCATGACGCCGCCCTTCCACTCGAGCGAGCTCGCCAGGACGAAACCGCCGAACACCGTCACCGCGCCGAGGACGGGTGGGGCAAAGAGGAGGTTCAGCCAGGACACGAGGAAGCCCGCGGAGGGGTTGATCCCACGCGAGACGTAGTTGTAGTAGCCGCCGGCTCCAGGGACCGCACGGGCGAGCTGGGCCAGCACGATCGCGGTGATCAGGACGATCAGGAAGGCGATCGGGTAGGCCAGCGGAGCCGCCAGTCCGGTCTGAAGGACGACGACCGGGGTATAGAAGAGCGCCGCGATGCCCGGGGCGACCATCGTCAGACTCTGCATGAAGATCGATGGCAGCCGGAGGGCTCCCGGCCTGAGGTTGGTTTCGGCGACCGTTGTCCCGGTCGCGGTCTGAGCACTCACGTATCGCTCCTCACCTGCTGGATGGGTCGATCCTTGGGCAACGTGCTGGGTCGGTGGTCATTCCGTTCTGCGTCCCTCCTCCCCCAAAGCCCTGTTCCGAGACACGGTTTCTTTCCCCCCTCAGCTAGTCCCTGGTCGTCGATCGTTCCGATGGCTCCCTCCCTCAGAAGATGGCGACCGGGTTCCACGGCGAGCCGGTCCCGCCGGGCAGGCGGAGCGGCAGGCCGACGACCATGAATTCGAACCGGCCCTCCTCCTCGCAGGCCTTGGCCAGGTCCTCGAACTGGAGGCTGTCGGATGCCAGCATCCCCATGGCCGCGATCTGGAGGGGGTGGATCGGGTAGAGCATCCCCTCGACCGTGCTGGGGACGGCCTCGCCGTCTCCGTCGGGCAGGAACGCGGCGATCCGTCGTTCGTGCATCCACGCCACGGTGTCCACATGGAGGCCAGCCTTGCCCTCGCCCGGCGGGTAGCCGTTATCCCACGCCCCGAGCTCGAGCCGTCGCCGGTGGTGGCCGGTCCGGAAGACGAAGATGTCGCCCTCGCCGACATGGACGCCCTCGGCCGCCTCGCATGCCTCGAGCTCAGCCCGGGTCACAGCCTCCCCAGGTTCGAGCCACTTCACCCCGCGGAAGCGCGGGATGTCGAGGAGGACGCCGCGGCCGATGAGGCCGTTGCCGTAGTTCGCGATGTCGAGGGTCGTGGCGCCCTTCGAGGTCAGGACCTCCTCGGCGGGCCGGCCGCCGTAGACCTGGCCCTTGTACGAGACGTGGCAGAGGGCGTCGACGTGGGTGTGGCAGTCGCCGTGGCAGGCCATCCCGAGATAGTCGAGCCCGAAGCGCAGGCCGCTCGACCCGATGTCGATGTCATGGGCCTGGCTGACGAAGTGGTTCGCCGGGTTGGGGTTGTCCGGCCCGGCGATCTTGTTGATCGGGATCTCCATCGACACCTTCCGGCCGGAGAGGACGAGGCCGGCGGCCTCGCGGACCATGGCCGGGGTGATGTAGTTGAGGGTCCCGAGCTGGTCGTCGGGCCCCCAGCGCCCCCAGTTCTTGACCGATTCGAAGATCGCGTCGAACTCGGCCATGGTCACCAGCGGTCGCTCGGTCGTCATCGTCATCTCAGCGCTTCCATCAGCGGAGGCCGCCGGGGACGAGCGGCGCGTCGAGGACGCCCGGGACGGGCAGGCCGACCGAGTAGGCGCCGTCGACGACCATCAGCGCACCCGACATGAACGACGCATCGTCGGAGCACATGAACAGGATCGGCTTCGCCATCTCGACGGGCTCGGCGAAGCGGCCCATCGGAGTCCGGTCGAGGAAGACCTTCGACTGGACCGGGTCCTTGATGACGAACCACGACAGGCGCGTGTTGATGATCCCCGGGGCGATCCCGTTGACCCTGATCCCGAACTTGCCGAGCTCCATCGCGGCGGTGTGCATCACGGCGACCTGGCCCGACTTGCTCGTGTTGTAGAACACTCCCTCCTGCTCGGGCTGGTAGGCGTTCGTCGACGAGACGACACCATCGCCCCGCCGTGGCCCTCCTTGACCATCTGGCGGCCGGCCTCCTGGAGGGCGAGCCAAGTGCCCTTGAGATCGATCCCGATCTGTTGGTCCCACGCCTCGTCCGTCCCCTCGAGGAACGGCACGAAGTCGGCGATCCCGGCATTCGCGATCATGTAATCGGTCGAGCCGAATGCTTCCGAGCAGGTCCGGACCGCTCGCTGGACGTCGGCGCGCTGGGACACGTCGCCGACGATGACGTCGCACCGCCCGCCCTTCTCGCGGATGCCCGCCGCCGTGTCCTCGAGGACGTCGGCGTGCCACCCGAACAGGACGACGCCGGCGCCTTCCTCCGCGAAAGACTCCGCGGTCGCGCGGCCGATGCCGCGGCCGGCGCCGGTGACGACCGCCCCTTTGCCTTCGAACCGTCTCACCATCTCAAGAACCTCCGATCGCGTGCCCTTCTCCGAGCAGGTGGCGATCAGGCCATCACCAACCCGTGGTGGCCTGGTCCGCGCGGGATGACCGGCCAGATGTCGACGACCACGTCGTCCTCGACGACGTGGAACGCGTCGTACCAGTTGACGGTCGAGGGCGAGTAGCCGGGCACGAGCGCGACCGTGTCGCCGACCTGCAACGTCGTGCCGCCGGTGGCGTCGAAGATGCCGTGCTCCTCGTCGAACCGGAATGCCGGCAACGGATGGCCGGCGATGCTCGCCAGGTCTCCGGCACCCATCGACTTGTTGCCCGCATCGACGATGACTCGGTCCGCTCGGTGGCTGATGACCGTCGCCTGCACCGTCAGCGAGTGCTCGAAGCCGCCTACCATCCGGCCGTGGAAGTTGTCCATCACGGCGTACGTCCCGGCCTGGATCTCGGTGATCCCCGGATGGGCAGCCGTCCAATCCCAGGTCGCCGTCCCGCCGGCCGACCGGATCGGGCACCGGCAGACCGGCCGCCTCAAGCCGATCGGCGACCTCGACGAAGTAGTCCATCGCGGTCCGCTGCTTGGCCAGGCGCTGGTCATGGTCCGGCGTCATCGAGCAGTGCCCTTCGTAGCCGGTGATGCCGACGAGCCTGAGGCCGCGCGAATCGGCCACCAGCCTGGCGATCTCAAGGGCCTCCTCGGGGCTGTCCACGCCACAACGGTCCATGCCGGTCGTCGACCTCGACGAGGACGCCCAGCTCCGACCCGGCCGCAACGGCCGCGCGCGGACAGGGCCTCGACCCCGATCGGGTCGTCGACCGCGACCATGACGTCCGCGTCGCGCGCGAGCTCGGCGAGTGCCCGGAGCTTGGCCGGTCCCGCGACCGTGTTGACGACGAAGATGTGGTCGAGCCCCGAACGAACCAGGATGATCGCTTCCCAGACCGTCGCCACTGACAGCCCGATGGCGCCAGCCTCAACCTGGAGCCGTGACAGCTCGGGACTCTTGTGGACCTTGATGTGCGGACGGATCTCGGCGGGCAGCTCCGCGATGCGGTCGGCCATCCGTCGGATGTTGCGCTTGGCGCCCGGCAGGTCGAGGACGAGGGCCGGGGTCGTGAGCTCGTTCCGGTGGCGCCCGACCGCCCCACCGTATTCGCGCCGGACTCGGTCGTAGGTCTCGGCCAGGACCGGCGGCGGGTCGAGGATGTCGGTCATTTCACAGCTCCCCTCTTCATGCAGTCGCGAAGGCCGGGCGTGCCGCTCGGACCAGATCGAGCATCGTGTTGGCGTTCGCCGGAGCGGCCCGCCCATCGAAGATCGCGCTGCCCGAGACGACGAGATCGACGCCCATCGCCGCGATGCGCGCCACGTTCTCGTGGGTGACGCCGCCGTCGACGCCCAGGAGGACCGGTCGACCCGAGGCATCGATCATCGATCGGGCCTGCTCGAGGCGGCGCTCCGTGGAAGGGATGAACGCCTGGCCGCCCCATCCCGGGTCGACGGCCAGGACCAGGACTAGCTCGAGCGTCGTCGAGCAGGGGCTCGAGCACGTCGACCGAGGTGCTCGGGTTGATGGCGACGCCGCGGACGATCCCCCGTCCGGGTCGTTGACGTTGACGGCCGCCCCGAGGACGTGCAGCACCCGGTGCGGTTGTCGAGCGCCCTCGACGTGGAACGTGATCAGGTCGGCACCCGCCGCGACGAACGCGTCGACCTTCGGCAGCGGATCGTCGATCATCAGGTGGACGTCCTTGAGGAGCGGCGACCGGATCGCACGGACGACCGGCGCGCCGACCGTGAGCATCGGGCAGAAGACGCCGTCCATCACGTCGATGTGGACGAGCTCGACGCCCGCCGCTTCGAACACGCCGATCTCGTCGCCGAGGTGCGCCGAGGTCGGCCGTGACCATCCCCACGGTCAGCCGCGGGCCGCCCGACATCAGGCGATCGGACACTCGCGCCGGTGACGGTCCTGCTCATCGGACGGCCTCGGCTGGCTGGCCGAACTCGCTGCGCAGCGCGCGGAACGTGTCGTACGCCTCCTGCGGGCTCGACGCCGTCGTGGACGACGCGCACGGACCGCCTGGAGCATCGCGATCGGCGCGTCGCTCTGGAAGATGTTGCGGCCCATGTCGACGCCCGGCTGCGCCGCCATCGATCGCCCGGCGGGCCATCGTCAGCGCGTCGAGCTCGGGCAGCTTCTTGCCGCCGGCCATGACGACGGGCACCGGACAGCCCGCGGTGACCTTCTCGAAGCCCTCCTCGCAGTAGTAGGTCTTGACGATCTGGGCGCCGAGCTCGGCGCAGATCCGCGTGGCGAGGCCCAGGTAGCGCGCGTCACGGACGAGCTCCTTGCCGACCGCGGTGACGCCGAGGACGGGGATGCCGCGGCGGTAGCCCGTCGTCCACGAGCCGCGTCATGTTGTGGACCGACTGCGTCTCGTATTCGCCGCCGACGAAGACCTGGACGGCCATCGCCGACGCGCCGAGCCGGACAGCGTCATCGACGTCGAGCGCGAGCTGCTCGTTCGACAGCTCCTTGAGGATGCTCGGACCACCGCTGGCACGCAGGACGAGTCCGGCGCCGATCGTCGGCGGGATGACGGAGCGGAGCATGCCGCGGGTGCAGCATCAGCGCATCGGCATACGGGACAAGCGGCACGATGTCGATGTCGACCCGCTCGAGCCCGGTGGTCGGTCCCTGGAAGTAGCCGTGGTCGATGGCGAGCATCACGGTCCGGCCGCTGTCGGGCCGGAAGATGCGCGCCAGCCGATGCTGCATCCCCCAGTCGTAGGCGGCCGAGCCCTTGAGGAAGAAGACCTGGGACCGTTGCGGCACGCCCTCGTGGAACTGCTTGGTGTCGGTGCTGTCGGCTTCAGGCATCTCGCGCCCCTTCCTCGGGTCTTGTGGCTCGGTCAGGCTCCGGCCGGCCACCACATGGGTCGCAGCAGCCCGGCCTCGGACAGGTCGAGCATGCCGCGGATAGAGCTGCGCCAGCGATCGAAGTGCTCGTCGTAGGCGTCCCGGTCGGCGGGATCGGGCGTCGAAGGTCCGCTCGAAGCGGACGATCCGCGCGACCACCTCGTCCAGGTCGTCGTAGACGCCCACGCCGAGGCCCGCGTAGATGGCGGCGCCGAGCGCCGTCGATTCCTTGACCCGGGCACTCGCACCGCGACGCCCAGGACGTCGGCGACGATCTGCGGCCACAGCCGCCCCTTCGCGGCACCGCCGGTGAACACGATCTCGTCGTGCGACCGCCGGTCAGCTCCTCGATGATCGCCAGGTGGCCGCGCGACGCGTAGGCGGCCTGCTCCTCGAGCGCGCGGATGCACGCCCGCCGGTTCGAGGCCTCGGGCGGTCGACGTCGAAGCCGAGGAACGACGGGGACGCCTGGACCCAGCGTTTCGACGTCCATCACGTTCGAGAAGATCGGCGACGACTCCGTTCGAGCCCGGCGGGAACGGCGGCCGCGGCCTCCTCCATGACCGACGTAGGGGTCGACGCCCGCGCGCGGCCGCCTCGGCGACCTCGGCTCGCAGAACGCATCGCGGATACCAGCGCATCGCGATCCCGCAGTAGAAGCCGATGCCCTCGGTCATCCACTGGCCCGGGACTGCGTGGCAGAGCGTCCGCACCCGAGCCTGCGGGTCGATGAGGGGTCGATCGGTGACGGCCGTGATCTGCCAGAAGCTGCCCCCGACGAGCGTCAGACGATCGGGCGTCACGACGCCGATCCCGACCAGCCCGAGCTGCGTGTCCGCACCGCCGACGACCACCGGCGTCCCGGCCGCCAGGCCTGTCTCGTCGGCGGCTCGGTCGGTCAACGCGCCCGACCACGGTGCCGGGCTCGAGGACCTCAGGCATGACCGTCGGCTGGCAGACCGACGAGATCGAGCAGCTCGGGCGACCAGGTCCGGCTGGCAAGGTCGAACAGGCCGGAGCTCGAACCGCACGACGGGGTCCGTCACGAACCGGCCGGTCAGCCGGTAGAGGACCCAGTCGCTCAGCATCCCCACGTGCGCGATCGGCATCGAAGACGTCGGGCTCGTGACGCTCGCGGATCCAGCGGAAGCGCGCCGGCGAGGTGATCGACACCCAGTCGCCGCCGGTCTCGAAGATCCGCCGCGCGTCGCCGCTTGCGGACGAGCTCGGCCGCCTGGCTCGACGCGCGCGAGTCGACGTTGGGGCAGGCCCAGATCTCGCGCCCGCCGGCGTCGTACAGGACCATGCCCTCGCGCATGCTCGTGCTCGCGACGGCCGCGACATCGCGCCGACCCCGACCTCGGCGCTGGCCGAGCGCTTCGCGGATGCACTCGCAGATCAGTGGCCAGTTCCGTGCCGTGTCGAAGACCTGCGAGCCTGGATGTCCGGGCAGGCCCGGATGCGTCCACTCGCGCTGGCCGATCGCGACCTGGCGGCCGTCCTCGTCGAAGAGGACGGCCCGGCAACTGCCGGTCCCGAGGTCGAGCGCAAGCAGGTGGCGCATCAGACTGGCGATCGCGCGCGTCGCAGCCGTCAGCGACCGAGGGGTCGGCGAGGTTGAGCAGCGGCTCGCCCCGGCGAGCCGACGCGATCTCGGCGGCGGCCATCTCGCCGCCGTGGTGGAGCGTCTCGTAGGTGGCGCCGCCGATGTGCGTCGTGATGACGACGTTCGGGAAGCCGAGGAGCGGATGGCGGCCGGTCGCCGGCGACGGGCTGACGACGTCGAACGCCGCCCCGGCGAGCCGGCCGCTGCGCGAGCCCCTCGATGACGGCGGCCTCGTCGACGAGCGAGTCGCGGGCCGTGTTGACGAGATAGGCACCGGGCTTCATCCGGGCGACTCCGCCGGCCGATGAGCGCCTGGTTCTCGGCCGTCGCCCGGGCGTGGAGGGAGACGAAGTCCGACGGTCGCGAGGAGGTCGTCCAGATCGACCGGCTCCGCCCCTGCCGCCCGGATCGCAGCTCGGGTCGACGAACGGGTCGTAAGCGACCACCCGCATCCCGAACGCGAGTGCGCGCGAGGCGACCCGGCGGCCGACCTGGCCGAAGCCGACGAGCCCGAGCGTGTGCCCGGCGAGATCGTGGCCGAACCACTTCGCGCCCTCGTAGTTGTCGTGACCGAACTCGCCGCCGCCCTCGACGTAGCGCGATGACCCGGGCAGCCGGCGGGCGAGCATGACAGGAACGCGATAGTGAGCTCGGCGACCGCGTCGGCGTTCTTGCCGGGCGTCGTCACGACCGGGATGCCGCGCGCGGTCGCAGCGCGCAAGGTCGACGTTGACCGGGCCGCCGCGGGCGCAGCAGACGAGCCGCAGGCGGCGCGGCGTCGAGGACGGCGTCGGTGACGGGCGCGCCCTGGACGACGAGCACGTCGTGGCCGTCGAGGGCGGCGATGACCTGGTCGGGACTGCCCATGTACTCCTTGAGCCGCAGCTCCGACGGGCTGGCCGGGCGCCAATCGGGCTCGTCGACGACGTCGACGAAGGTGACGTCGTGCTCGCCTGCGAGCGGCCGGAAGGCCTCCCGGAAGGCCGAGGCGGGCAGTAGCGGATCACCGACGACGAGGATCCGCATCATCCCCTCTCCGCCTACTTCAGGACGACATCACGACCGCTTCACGAGTCCATCAGGACGGCGGGTACGTACGGCTCGGGGTCAGGTCGATCGCATGACCGCTGCCGGACTCGAGGACGAACTTGAGCATCGGCTCGGTGTCGAGGTAGTAGAACTCGATGGTCTCGCCGATCCGGCCGCCCATCAGCACCTTCGCCCCGCGGGCTTCCCAATCGGCCTTGAAGGCGTCCGAGTCGGCCTGCGAATGCATCATGCAGGCGATGTGCTGGACGCCCTCGCCGTGCTCGTCCAGCCATTCCTTGTAGATGCTCGGACCATCGAGCGGCTGGACGAGCTCGAAGACGAGGCCCGGCTGGACCTCGCACTCCGCGCCGAGCATCGAGAAATCGACCGGCTCGCCGCGCAGATGCGTGTGATGGAGCTTGGGTGGGACGTGCTCGTACACGTTCCACGGGCCCCAGCCGAGCGTGTCGTGCAGCATCTTCATCGACGCGTCGAGATCGCGAACGACCATCGCGACCTGGGAGATGTGCGCAGGCTCCTTGGCCGCGTCCATACCGAGCCCTCCTCGCGTGCGTGCCCGCCGCGGCCATGCCCTCCGATAGGCCGCGTTCGCGTGACGGCAACCGCACGCCGATGAGCACCGCGTACGGGCTCCGCTACGCAAGATTGTGCCACCGCCGTCAAGTCCTTGCAGCCGGGTGGTATGGTGATCCATCGGACGTACCATCCGCTGCGCGAAGGGTCGATAGCGGCCGGGAACGGGCGAGGGCGGGCGGCCGCCGATGAGGGGGTACGGTGCGACAGCGACTGGCGACACCACTCGGTGACGACGCTCGGACGATCGAGCTGCTGACCGACATCGCCACCCGCTTCTACCTGCGGGAAGAGAGTCAGACTCAGATCGCGCAGGCCCTCGGCCTCGACCCGTCGACCGTGTCGCGGCATCTCAAGCGTGCCCGGACCGAGGGCATCGTCCACGTTGAGATCCGCCCGCCGCGGCGCGAGGAGGTCGACCTCGGTCTCGAGCTATCGACGCGCTATCGGCTGGCGCGCGCCATCGTTGCGCCTGACGCGAGCGAAGGCGCTGACGATGTGCTCGGCGCGGTCGCGGCCGAGTACATCGAGGGGCTGCTCTCGACGGGCATGCGCATCGGCATCTCGTGGGGTCGCACCCTGGCCAACGTCGTCCAACATCTCCGGCCGCGGGCCGTGGCGAACCTGCGTGTCGCGCAGCTCGCCGGTGGCGTCAACGACCCCGTCCCTGGCATCCAGGGCGTGGACCTCGTCCGGCGTGTCGCCGAGCTCTACCCGGGCACGCTCGTCCATTACCTGCACGCACCCGCCATCGTGGGCACGCCAGGCATCCGGGCGGCCATCGCGTCCGACCCGACGGTCGAATCGGCCCTGGCGGCCGGTCGGGCGTGCGAGGTGGCGCTCGTCGGTATCGGCCAGCTCTCGCCCGAGTCCACGCTGTATCGCGGTGGGCACGTCAGTCGCGCCGACTGGAGGATCCTCGTCAAGGCCGGCGCGGTAGGCAACATGAACACGCGCTTCTTCGACCGTGACGGACGCCCGGTCGCGGAGCTGGAAGACCGCACCGTGGCGATCGGTTGGGATGAGCTTCGAGCGATCCCGAACGTCGTCGCCGTGGCCAGCGGACTCGGCAAGGTGGCCGCGCTGGAGGGTGCCCTCGCGACGGGCGCCATCGACAGCCTTGTCACGGACGAGCGAACGGCGCGTACCCTGCTGGAACGCTAGGTCCGGCGAGGGATCGCGCAGACCGGATCGGAGGGTGAGATGGCAGCAGCCACACGAGTCGCCCTGAAGAAGCTGATCAACGACCCCTTCGATGTCGTCGACGAGCTCCTCGATGGTTTCACGCTGGCGCACGCCGACCTGGTGCGCCTCGGGGCACCGCATGTCGTCGCGAGGACGACCTCCGTCGAGGGGAAGGTCGGGGTTGTCGTGGGCGGCGGTTCCGGGCACGAGCCGGCCTTTGCCGGGTACGTCGGACCGGGCCTCGCCGACGCCGCCGCCCTCGGCAACGTCTTCGCTGCCCCCTCCCCGGACATCTGCCTCGACGCGATCCGGGCGGCCTCCACGGGTGCCGGCGTCCTGCTGGTCTATGGCAACTACGCCGGCGACGTCCTCAACTTCGACCTCGCTGTCGCCGACGCGGCGAACGAGGGCATCGAATGCCGGACGGTCCGAGTCACGGACGACGTCGCGTCTGCCCCACTGGCCGAACGCGACCGACGCCGCGGCATCGCCGGCGACGTGTTCGTGTTCAAGATCGCCGGCGCATCCGCCGATCGCGGCGACCACCTGGCGACCGTCGAGCGCCTCACCCGGCGAGCGAACGATGCCTGCGCGAGTATCGGCGTTGCCCTATCCGCATGCGAGGTCCCGGGTTCCGGCCGGCCGACCTTCGACATCGGGCCAGACGAGATCGAGATCGGGATGGGGATCCATGGTGAGCCCGGCATCGAGCGCGGCGCGCTCCAGCAAGCCGATGCCGTCGTCGCGCTGATGTTCGATGCGATCCTCGCCGACCGGGCCGAGAACGGGCGCTCGCCGGGCGAGGTCGCCCTGCTCGTCAACGGTCTGGGCGCGACCTCCTACATGGACTTGTACATCCTGTGCCGCGCCGCGCGGACCAGACTCGCCGACGCGGGCTTCGAGGTGAGCCGGACGTTCGTCGGCGAGTACGTGACCTCGCTGGAAATGGCGGGCGCATCGCTGACAGTCATGGATCTCGACGACGAGCTGCGTGGGCTGCTCGACGCTCCCGCGAGATCCGCGCGCTGGCCAGCCTGATGAGCGGCTCCCTGCGATCGGCGATCCTCGCCGCTGCGGATGCCATCGAAGCGGCACGCGAACCGCTGTGCGCGTTGGACGCGACGACCGGGGACGGCGATCACGGACTGACGATGACGATCGGCATGCGCGGCGTCCGGCGGCAGGTGGAACGGGTCTCTGACGACGACCCGATCGCTCTCATCCGCGCGGCGGCCGCCGGTATGGCGTCGGCCGGAGGCGCGATCGGTCCGATCTACGGACGGGGTCTGGCGGCCGTCGCGGAAGCGATCGCAGATCAGCCTGGCGCTGACCTCGTCACCATCGCGCGCCGAGCGGCCGACACCGCAGTCGCCGCGGTGATGGCGCTGGGCGGGGCCGCGCCGGGTGACAAGACGATCTTGGACGCGCTCGCGCCGTGCGCGGCGGCGCTTGCCGCCGCCGAGTCGCGGGGCTCGAGCCTCGCCGAGGCGGCGGCGGAGGCGGCCTCGGCGGCTCGCGAGGCAGCGGAGGCGACCGCGTCGATGCAGGCACGGGTCGGCCGATCGTCGCGCTTCGGGGAGCGAAGCGTGGGGACGGCGGACCCGGGTGCGACGTCGTTCGCGATCATCGTCGAGGCGATCGCCGGAGCGATCGGGGCGCCCCGTCCGGCGCGGGTCGATGCCGTCATCCAGAAGCCGTGATGATGACCGCGCTGGTCGGGACGAGCTGGAAGATGAACCTCACCGCCAGCGATGCGGAGCGGTGGCTGGGCACGTTCGTCAAGGCCGTGTCCGACATCGACGGCGTCGAGCTCTTCGTGTTGCCGCCGTTCACGGCGATCTGGGTCGCGCGGGCACGACTCGACGGCACCGGGATCGCCTGGGGCGCGCAGGACGTCCACCCGGCCGATTCCGGTGCGCACACCGGGGACGTTTCGGCGCCGATGATCGCCGACCTCGGCTGTACCTGGGTCGAGGTCGGCCATCACGAACGGCGTCGCGATCACGGCGAGACGCCCGAGCTGATCGCCGCCAAGGTCGCGGCCGTCACTCGTCACGGCATGCGGCCGATCCTGTGCGTCGGGGAGGCGCGACGGGTCTCGACGGCCGAGGCGGCCGGCGAGGTCGTCGAGGATCTCCAGCGATGCCTCAGCGGTCTCGACGCGCGGAACGTCGCTCGGGTCGTCGTCGCCTACGAGCCGGTGTGGGCGATCGGCGAGGGGGCGTCACCGGCCAGTGCGGATCACGTGGGCCGCCTCCACCGGTCGATCCACGACTGGCTACGTCGACGGTCCGGCGTCGACGGTCGCGTCATATACGGTGGGAGCGTCGATGAGCGCGTCGCCCCCGAGCTGCTTCGCGAGCCGGGAGTCGACGGCCTGTTCGTCGGCCGATATGCGCTCGATCCGGTCGCGTTCGCACGGCTCGTGCGAGCCGTCGCCGTCGCAGAACCCGCGTCCTTGGTCGTGGGGTCGGACCGGTCATCCGGGTGGACGAGCGGAGGAAGGCGATGAAGATCGCTCTCGGTGCCGACCACCTCGGCTTCCCGTTGAAGGAGTCAGTCAAGGCCCATCTGGAGTCGCTCGGCCACATTGTCACGGACTTCGGTGTCGCGGATACGCGAGAGGTCGATTACCCGGACGTGGCCGTCGAGGTGGCACGCGCCGTCGCCGATGGCTCGTACGGTAGGGCGATCCTCGTGTGCGGAACGGGCATCGGGATGTCGATCACCGCCAACAAGGTCCCCGGAGTTCGGGCGGCGAATGTCGCCGATCCCTACTCGGCCGAACGAGCGCGAAAGTCGAACGACGCCCAGATTCTGTGCCTGGGCGCGCGAGTGGTCCCGCCGCAGGTCGCGACGATCATCGTCGACCACTGGCTGGCGTCGGAGTTCCAGGGCGGCGACTCGGCGCGCAAAGTCGCCAAGATGAACGCGCTCGACGAGCGCCCCCCCTGATAAAGGGGGTGACATGCGTTCAGACCGGCTCAGCCTGACGCTCTTGACCGTGGCCGTCGCGGCCTGCGGCGGCGGAACCGGATCGACGGGACCGTCGGCCGCGGTCTCACCGAGCGCGACCACGAGCGCGTCGACCGAGCTGGTCGCCGACCTCGACGTCGGCGGCCGGACGATGCATCTCGTCTGCGTCGGCCCGACCGACACCGGCGAACCGACGATCCTGATCGAGGCGGGTGGCGCCGCGACTACACATCCTGGGGCAAGATCCTGCCGGTCATGCAAGCGACCCATCGACTATGCGCCCACGATCGTGCCGGGCTCGGCCTGAGCGAACCGCCGACCGAGGCGTCGCGCACGGCCGCCGATCAGGTGACAGACCTACACGCGCTGCTCGAGGCCGGGAGCGTGCGTGGGCCGTTCGTGATTGGAGCGCACTCATTCGGAGCGACCATCGCGACGCTGTTCACGCAGGCATATCGCGACGATATCGTCGAGCTGGTGTTCGTGGACCCGCAAGGGCCCCGCGCCTATGTGGGGTGGCTCGACGCACTGCCGGCAGAAACCGCGGAGGAGCCCAAGGGCGTCGCCGACCTTCGCGATGACCTCGAGACGTTCCCGACCGACCCGTCGCTCAACCCCGAGCACTCCGGATCCGGGACAGCCTGGCCGCGGCAGTCGCGGCGCTCGATGCCGATGGGCCGATGTTCGGCGACCGGCCGGTGGTGGTTTTGAGCGCCGAGAAGAACCCGGGTGTCCCGTTGGGATTGCCACCCGAACTCGCGACGACGATCGACGAGATCTGGGCCCCCGCCCAGCAGGAGCTCGCCGACGAGTCGACGGCGGGGTCGCTGGAGACGGTGCCGGGCACCGGGCACAACATCCAGGTCGAGAAGCCACCCGCGGTGATCAAAGCGCTCGAGAAGGTCCTCTCCGACCTGAATCACTAGGTCCTGCGCCGGACGCGTCCCTGTCCGGCGCCTCGTTGCGGAGATACGCATCGCGCGCGACCTTACGTCTCCAGCACCTCCAGCGAGGTGTGGACCGGCACCGGAGCCGCCAGGATGTCGCGCACCGGCGAGGTCTCCTGGACGTATTGGCAGAGCTCCTCGAGTTGGGTCTGGGTGGCATTCGGCGAACGCACGAAGCCCTTCGCCCGTATCGCCGAGAACCCCGCGCGAGGACCCTCGAGACCGACGAACCGACGGAGGTCCAGGTCGCCCTCGATCTCGTAGCGGAGCTCCTCGATCTCGATCCCCTGGGCCGCCGCGTTGTAGACGAATCCGACGCCGTAGCAGAACGCCAGCGCCTGGAGCACGAGCTCGACCGCGTTCGGTCCCTTGTCAGAGCCGAGCAGGACCGGCGGTTCGTCCCCGACCAGCGCGAAGACCTCGTCATGCGAGGTCTCCTTCCCGGCGTGCTCCAGGCCGTCGATGCGCCCCCGGTTCCGGGCGCCGATCTCCCACGTGCTGCCGGCACGGAACGTGAACCGGGCGAGGTTCGCGTCCTCATTGATCGCCTCGATCGTGGCGACGAGCCGATCGACGTCGACCCCATTGCGGATGGCTGTGGTGGCCAATCGATACCTCCTGTCCGGGCAGTCTCGTGTGGTCGATGGCCAAGACGGGACGCCGGCGACGGCTATTCCCGGAAACCGCGACGGGAATATCTACGTTGTCCACAACGTCTAGCAGACGACACCCATCCGGACTCGAGCGAGGCATGACTGCGATCCTGATGCCGCAACGAGCAGCCTTCGGCGACCCGGATTCGACCGCGTCCGCATCCACACGACGTCCGTCGTTCGGCGACACAGTCCTGCCGTATCTCGATCGCCTCTACGGCTATTGCATGCGGTTGGTCGGCGACCCGGTCGATGCCGAGGACCTCCTCCAGGAGACGCTCCTCCGCGCGATGCGCGGGTACGACAACCTGCGCGACCACAGTCGGACCAAGGGCTGGTTGTTCGCGATCGCGACCAACTGCTGGCACGACGACGGGCGGACCAAAGGCCGCGAGGTCACGACGACCAGCCTCGACGCCATCGAAGGATCGGGGACGGTCGACGACTTCTCGCTGTTCGACACCATCGCCGTCGAGGACCCGTTTCCCTATTCCGACGAGCTGCACCTCGACTTCCTGCGGCTCTTCCGCGATGAGGACGTTCAGGCGATCCTGGCCGCCCTCCGGCCGACCTACCGCCTCCCGCTGATCCTCACCGTCGTCCATGGGTTCTCGTGCAAGGAGGCGGCGGCCATCCTCGAGATCCCGCTTGGGACCTGCTTGTCGCGGCTCTACCGCGGACGCAAAAGACTCGAGCGCGACCTTTGGGACTACGCCGTCTCCAATGGTCTGGTCAAGACCGTGTCGGAGGAGGCGTCGTGATCGATTGCCAGGAGGCCGTCCGCCGGATGTGGATGTACCTCGACCAAGCGCTCGAGATCGAGCCGACCGACGAGCTCGAGGCGCACCTCGCGACCTGTCGGCGATGCTGCGGCGAGCTCGAGTTCGGTCGGCATGTGCGGCGGATGGTCGCGACGGGCGAGGGGTCGGCCCGACTGCCGATCGACGTCCGGCAGCGGATCCAGGAGCTGATCCTCGACCCGGCGGCCGCCGGCGGTCCCGACCGATGACCGACCTCACCATCCACATCGAGGGTGGCGACCTGCTCCAGCAGGAGTCGATCCGCTCGACCGTCCGTGAGATCTACGGTGCGGTCGGTCCGTCCGATCGTCGCGTCGCTGAGCGGTACTACGCGCCCGATGACCTGTCCTGGCTGCCGGATGAGACGGTGCGGACCGCGCTCGGTGTCGGGAACCCGGTGGCGTTCGCCGATCTGCGGCGCGGAGAGGACATCGTGGATCTCGGGTCGGGAGGTGGGATCGACTGCCTGCTTGCGGGGAGGCAGGTCGGGGCGGACGGGTCCGTCGTCGGCGTCGACTTCCTGCCGGACATGGTGGCGCGCGGTTCGCAGGCGTCGGCCGCTGCCGGTCTCGGCAACGTCCGGTTCGTCCGGGGCGAGATCGAAGACCTGCCGATCGCCGACGATTCGGCGGACGTCGTCATCAGCAACGGCGTCCCGAACCTGTCTCCGCGCAAGGGTCGGGTGATGTCGGAGGCGTACCGGGTGCTGCGGCCCGGCGGGCGGCTGGCGATCATCGACCTGCTCCTGGAGGGCCACCTCCCGGCGGAGATCCAGACCCATCCCGCGGCCTGGGCCGGCTGCCTGTCCGGAGCGCTGTCGGAGCGCGCGATGTACACGGCGGTGCGGCGGGCCGGCTTCCGGGCCGTGTCGATCCAGCCGCTGGAGCCGTTCGGGATCGACGAGTGCGCGCTCTATCCCCTGTTCACACCAGAGCTGCTGGACCTGATCCGCCGGCTCGTCCCGCCCGGCCGCCTCGGCCGCATTGCGACGAGCACGCTTATCCGCGCGCGGAAGCCGGCGCCCGGTGAGGCGCTGGCGGGGCGCGACCGCTAGGCGAGCGGCGCGGGCGGCCTCACGCACCGGGTATGCGAGCGCGCCGCACGCGCCGTACCGGAGTCAACCGTCGAGCCGCCCGCCCGGTCCACATCGATAGCGCCGCGACCGAGCCCACCGGGTCGGCGAGCCACGCGCGGACTCCGCGGTCGTCGATCGGGAACGCCGCGCGGAGGACGGATCGATGTGCGGCGATTCGCGCCCGATTCGTCCGACCTGCCGCGACGACGACCCAGGTCGAGACGGTCAGCGGATCCCACCCACGGTCGCGGACGATCTGACGGATCAGTCGGGCCTTCTCGCCGACCTTTCCGATCACCTGGTTGACGTCGACGATGTCCGTCTTGAGCTCGATCACGAGGATGGCCCGCCGGCTAGGATGCCAGGCGACGATGTCGATGACACCGCGCTCGCGGTAGATCGAGTACGACACCTCCGGCGCAAGGATCCAGGCCGGCAGCTCCTGGGCGAACCAGCGCGCGACGAGCTCATGGAGCTGCGAATGCTTGGCGTTGAGCAGTCGGTCGAGGTCGCCGGCGCGCCAGCGAGGGACGAGGTCGACACGGACGTCCAGGGCCGCGGCCACTCGACGGATAGTGTCGAGCGAGAACGTCCCCGGGTGCCCTCGCTCCAGTCGCGAGATCGTTGCGCGGGAGACGCCTGACCGCCTGGCTAGGTCGGCTTGTGTCCATCGCCGTTTGATCCTGACCGCGCGGATCGCAGACCCGAACCGCTGGTCATCCATGCCACGGAGTGTGGCCGCGGGTCCTTCACCGCCAGTTACCTGGCAGAAGTTGCGCCCGAGGAACGTTATGCAATGACCGGAGCGCCGAAGCCGCCGTTTCGAGCGCTAATGCGTCTGGGAGTGCAACTTCTGCCGCGGATCGCGTCTTGATGCGCCATAACGTTCCCCACACGCAACTTCTGCCAATTCGTGGCGCAAACAGCACGGCCGTTCGGTTCGGGGCGGTGGAAACGCGGTGGAAATGCCCGCACCCAGCCGTGGAAAGCCGCGGCCATGCGTGTGGATGACCAGGCCCCGAACGTGGAAGAACAACGATCGTGCGTGGAAACGCGCAAACCACCACATCTAGCGCTCGCCGACGAGCCCAGACCACAACATCTTGTGTTTAGGGCTTGACGCTCGACCACTCGAAGCGTAACGTTTGACGGGTCGGAACATCGCCTGAGAACACCCGATCTGACGCTCCCACCGGATCCAGAACGCCGGGAAGGGTCGCCCTCGGGGGGGCCTCGACGAGGATGCGACGACAGTGTGCGGTAGCTACCGCAGGATGAGGTGAGGAGAGACCAGATGGCCCGAGCGAACGGCCCCCAGACTCCGACCGGTACGGCGGCGGGGACACCCGTCATGGAGCGCGTCGAGAAGGCCACCAAGGCGCCTCGTCGCCACGCCGGTCCGTGGGGCGCGAGCTTCGACGGCACGGATCCCGTCGGCAAGCCGACGAAGGGCCTGACCTTCGAGCGCCGCTGGACGACGCCCGGGATCCATCCCTACGACGAGATCACCTGGGAGCAGCGGGACGCGAGCATCGGGAACGAAAGCGGGAAGAGCGTCTTCGAGCAGAAGGACGTCGAGGTCCCGAACTTCTGGTCGCAACTCGCCACCAACGTCGTGGTCAGCAAGTACTTCCGCGGCCACCTCAATACCCCGGAGCGGGAGACCAGCGTCCGCCAGCTCATCGACCGCGTCGTCAACACGATCAGTGCCTGGGCCGAGACCCAGCGCTACTTCGCGTCGGACGACGACCTCCAGACATTCAAGGCCGAGCTGACCCACCTGCTCGTCCACCAGAAGATGAGCTTCAACTCGCCGGTCTGGTTCAACGTCGGCATCGAGGAACGGCCGCAGTGCTCGGCCTGCTTCATCAACTCGGTCCAGGACAGCATGTCCTCGATCATGGACCTCGCCAAGACCGAGGCCATGCTCTTCAAGTTCGGCTCGGGCGCCGGCTCCAACCTCAGCACGATCCGGTCAAGCAAGGAGAAGATGTCCGGCGGCGGCACGGCCTCAGGCCCGGTCAGCTTCATGAAGGGCTACGACGCCTTCGCCGGCGTCGTGAAGTCGGGTGGCAAGACGCGCCGGGCGGCCAAGATGGTCATCCTCGATGCCGGCCATCCGGACATCCTCGAGTTCGTCGACTCGAAGCTCAACGAGGAAAAGAAGGCCTGGGCCCTCATCGAGCAGGGCTACGACCCCTCCTTCACCGGTGAGGCGTACGGCAGCGTCTTCTTCCAGAACGCGAACCACAGCGTCCGCGTGACCGACGACTTCATGAAGGCTGTCGAGAACGACGACGACTGGACCACTCACAACGTGGTCGGTGGCGCGGTCGCGGACACCTACAAGGCGCGCGACATCTTCCGCAAGATGGCCGAAGCGGCGTGGGTGTGCGGCGATCCGGGCATCCAGTACGACTCGACCATCAACGACTGGCACACCTCGGCGAACACGGATCGCATCCACGCGAGCAACCCGTGCTCCGAGTACATGTTCCTCAACGACACCGCGTGCAACCTGGCGAGCCTCAACCTGATGAAGTTCGTCGACGCGGACGGCGAGTTCGACCCCGAGGCCTATCGATACGCCGCCAAGGTCACGATCACCGCGCAGGAGATCCTGGTCGATAACGCCAGCTATCCAACGCCGAAGATCGAGGAGAACAGCCACAAGTTCCGGCCGCTCGGTCTCGGATACGCCAATCTCGGCGCGCTGCTGATGAGCCGCGGTCTCGCCTACGACTCCGACGAGGGGCGCAACTTCGCCGCGGCCCTCACCGCGATCATGCACGGCGAGGCGTACAAGCAGTCGTCGATCATCGCGCGCGACCACGGCGGACCATTCCAGGAGTACAAGGTCAACGAGGCGCCCTTCCTGCGGGTCATCGGCAAGCACCGTGATGCTGCCTACAGGATCCCGGTCGACGGCGTGCCCAAGGACCTTGTCCGTCACGCTCACCAGGTCTACGACGAGGCGCTCGAGCTCGGGAAGAAGCACGGCTACCGCAATGCGCAGGTCACCGTGCTGGCCCCGACCGGAACCATCGCCTTCATGATGGATTGCGATACGACCGGTGTGGAGCCGGACATCGCGCTCATCAAGTACAAGAAGCTGGTCGGCGAGGGCTTCCTCAAGATCGTCAACCAGACGGTCCCGTCGGCGCTCAAGAAGCTGGGTTACTCGGCCCCGCAGGTCGAGGAGATCCTCGAGTACATCAATGAGCGCGAGACGATCGAGGGCGCCCCGCACGTCAAGCCCGAGCACCTGTCGGTCTTCGACTGCGCCTTCAAGCCGGCCAACGGCGTGCGGTCCATCCATTACATGGGCCACGTCCGGATGATGGGCGCCATCCAGCCGTTCATCTCGGGCGCGATCTCCAAGACCGTGAACATGCCCGAGGCGGCGACGGCCGAAGAGATCGAGCAGGTGTACCTCGAGGGCTGGAAGCAGGGCCTCAAGGCCATCGCGATCTACCGCGACAACTCGAAGCGCAGCCAGCCGCTGTCGACGAGCAAGAAGTCGGGCAGCGACGCCATCGATTCCGAGACCGTCGCCAAGCTCAAGAAGCAGCTCGAGAAGGCCCAGGTCGAGGCGGGTCTGCCCCATCGACGGCGCCTGCCGGCCGAGCGGACCGCGGTCACCCACAAGTTCGACATCGCCGGTCACGAGGGCTACATCACGGTCGGCCTCTATCCAGACGGCCAGCCCGGCGAGATCTTCCTCAAGATGGCGAAGGAGGGCTCGACGGTCAGCGGGCTCATGGATAGTTTTGCTACGACCGTCTCCGTCGCGCTCCAGTACGGCGTCCCTCTACGGGATCTCGTCAACAAGTTCGCGCATGTCCGGTTCGAGCCGTCGGGCTTCACCGGCAACCAGGAGATCCCGATCGCGAAATCGATCGTGGACTATATCTTCCGGTGGCTGGGCTCGCGGTTCCTGTCGACCGAAGAGAAGGCGACGCTCGGGCTCATCGACCGCTCCGCGATCGACGCGCCGGCCGAGGCTTCGACTCCGGTCATCTCCTCAACTCCGCTTTCCACGGGGGCGAGTGCAACATCGACGCCGGCTGCGGCGTCGACTCTGGGGGCACAGCCCGATGCCTCCGAGGCGGTGGCTCCTCCAACCGCCTCGGAGGCTCAACCTAGCGATAAAGGGATCGTCCCGGAGAGTGCCTCGGCGTCAGCTGCACAGGGCGGAGCGGCCGAGGCACCTCCCCGGGAAGAGTTGGCGGTCATGGCCACCAACGGTCATGCCAATGGGCATGGCAGCAAGCCAGTGAGCACTGGAAATGGTGGCGGTGGCGCCATCACGATGAGTCTCGGAACGACGAAGGTCAGCTTCCAGACCCAGGCGGACGCGCCGTCGTGCGCGGAATGCGGCTCGATCATGGTCCGCAACGGCAGCTGCTACAAGTGCCTGAACTGCGGGAGCACGAGCGGTTGCAGCTAGGCGCACACCAGAAGCACAAGCCAGAGCCGGGCGGAGTACCGCCCGGCTCTTCGCTGCGTCTGGGAGAGCTTTAGTCCACGCGACCAAGCGGCTCACGCGGCTGGGTGTGGTCAAGGGCTAGTCCCGCAACTGAAATCGCCGGCCCGCCGGGCCTGCGGCCCAACTCGTCGGTGCCATCTGACCGCCCGTTTCGTCGGGTCACCATCGACCGTTCCGGTCGTCAGCGATCGGGTAGCACGTGCTCCTCCAGGGGCACGTCCCAATGCGCCTCGAGCAGCTCGAACCGGCGACGTTCCTCGGCTCGGTGACGGGCTTGGTCGGGGAACAGCCGTGCCGCGATATCTGCCTCCGAATGCGCTTCTAGCGCGGCCCAATCGCGATAGGTGATGGTCACGAGGAAATTCCAGTCGGCGCGCCCGTCCCCGTGGAACCGCGGGGTGTCGGCACGGACGTCGAGGAATCGGCCCGCCGCGAGCTGGTCGCGGAGGATCGGCCAGTGGTTGCGCTCGAACAGCTCGATGAATTCATCGAGCGCGCCCCACCGGACGCGATAGAAGTAGGCCACCGACACGCCGCGTGTCGCCGGACTCTGGGTCATCGATCAGGTCCTCCGGGTGGGGCGGTTTCGATCGCGAGTCGCTCGAGCACCAGATACTGCTGGAACGCCGCATCGACGCCGGCGCGGTCCTCGGTCCCGACGAGATCGAGCAGGAGGCCCCGGAACAGCGCCAGCGATAATCGAGCACGTGCTCGCGCCAGCCGGTGCGGCCCGGGACCGGCCATGGACGTGGTCGCGTCGAGCCAATCATCGACGAGGCCCGGCAACAGCGACGCGTACGGCGGCTCACCTCGCGCGGCCCGCGCGTAGCACTCGAAGAAGAGTCGCTCGGCTGGCCACAGTGTCGGATCGCTGAGCCGCTGCCACATCGCGGTGGAGATGTCGGGAGTGGCGGGATCGAGCGTCGCCAGGAAGCCGCGCTGCTGCGCCTCGACCGTCCACACGACCTCCGTCAGCAGACCCTCGCGTGAGCCGAAGTGGTGGATCAGCATCCGGTGGCTGGTCCCGACCGCCGAAGCGATGTCGCGCAGCGACCGATCGCCGATCCCGCCGCGGGTGAGCTCGGCGACCACAGCTTCCAAAAGCTCTTGCTTTCGCATCGAGCGGAGTGTACCATCCGGTACATGTACCAGTTGGTACATCTGGAAAACCCATCGAATCGGAGTTGGGGATGAAAACCACTATCTCGGCCGAGCGCCTGATCGGAGCGCCACCGGACGTCATCTATCACTGCATCGCCGACTATCGGGAGCACCACCGGCCAGACGGCTTCCTGCCGCCCGCGTTCACCGACATGGAGATCGCCTCGGGTGGCGTCGGTGCGGGGACCAAGCTGAGCTGGGTCGTCGAGGCCGGCGGCCGTCGGCGGACGGTCGAGGCGACCATCAGCGAGCCCGAGCCCGGGCGCGTGATGATCGAAGACAGCCCGGAGATCAAGACGACGTTCACCGTCGAACGGCAGGGCCTGGGAGCCATGGTCCGCTTCGACACCATCATCGACGAGGGCGGCGTGCAGGGCGTCCTCAACCGCCTCTTTGCGGCCCGCCTGCTCGAGCCGATCTATCGAGAGGAGCTCCGCCGGCTGGAGGAGTATGCCCGGCGGCACGGACCACTGGCCGCGTCAGTCCGAGGAGCCGCGTGATGCAGACCGCATCGACCACCAGGAGTCCCGTCAACCACCGAGGCGGCCAATCGGCGTACCTCCTGTTACCGAAGGGCCAGTTTGGCGCGGAGCACCTGGCGGTCACCTGGGTCGACTGCCCCGCCGGCAGCGAGCAGCCACTGCACATGCACGCCGGCATGGAGCAGGTCTACGTCATCGTCCGCGGCCACGGCACCATGATCGTCGGTGGCGAGCGCGAGGAAGTCGGCGAGCGAACGCTGGTGTTCGTACCACCCGACACCGACCACGCGATCCGCAACGATGGACCCGAGCTGCTGACCTATGTCTCGGCAACGTCGCCGCCGTTCGACCAGCCCGAGCTCGGGAGCGCGTTCACCTTCGAGCCACAGCCGTCCTGAACGCGCTGTACGGCTCAGCGTTCGATCTGGATCGAGGCGACGATCGCTTCGGCGTTCGGCGCGCTGGGCCGGCGTCGTCTGGGCACCAGATCGCGCACTGCTCACCGTCGACTTCGGCGCGGCGACCTGCCGCGCTGTCAATGATGTGGCGCTCCCGTCGCGGAAAGGTTCCAGATTCCGACTGCGGCGAAGTCGGCTATCCTGCTCGGAACAGTTGAGCCAACGGGATGGCACAGCGAGCACGAGCGCGCCCGGGTCGGTCCGGGCGCGCTCGACGTACGATGCTGTGACGCGGTCAGGCTTCAGCCCACTCGCTGCGGTTAAGGCGCGGGATCAGGCGGGGGGCACCAATGACCCGGACTCCACCGGACTGAAACCCTCATCGTCGAAGTCGGCTGGATTGATCGCCGCCACCCAGGCATCGCAGTCGCTGGCGTCCGAGGGGTCGGCGGAGAGCCAGATCGCGATCCGCTGGGGCGTTCCGCCCTTGACCATGACCGCCGACCAGGCTCCTGCAGACTCGCCGTGGACCGTGGTCTTCTCGACTATGCCGCCGAGGACCCAGTTGCCACCGTCCTTGGAGGAGGCACACCCCAGCTTGACGGTGTGGGTGCCTCCGCGGAACGTGGTGACGGCCGTGCCGGACACGGTCGCGCCATCGGCGACGGCGTCAACCGTCGTGGTGGCGGCGGCTCCGTCGAGCTTGTACTCCACCGTGCCGCCGAACCCTCCGCTCGGGCTGGGCGTCGCCGCCGGTGCCGAGGTCGAGGCTGTGGCCTGTGCAAGTGACGGACTGGCCGACGCTGGGGCGCTCGGTGCCGGCGCCGAGGCGGACGGCGCGACACTGCCCGTCGCTCCGGCGCAGCCGACGACGAGGAGTGCGCTGACGAGGACACCGAGGATCGTTCGCATGCTGATCCCTCCTACTTTCTGACCATGTGGAAGTAATGGCGTCGAAAGGTTCCATCCTGGTCGAAAAATCACAGCGGGCTCGAGTTCGAGTGCGTCAGCAGTGGTTACCTTCGCGCCCGACTGGGCCCGACCCGCGATGATGACCGCGAACGCATGGAGGTGGACATGAAGATCGGCGCGATCGTTCCGCAGGGCTGGGTCGGCGAATACGACGGCTGGGATCCACTGACCGCCTGGCAACGCACGGCTGCTGTGGCCCAACAGGCCGATCGTCTCGGGTTCGAGTCGATCTGGTTGTTCGACCACTTCCAGACCGTCCCGCGACCCACTGACGAGATCACGTTCGAATCCTTCACGACCCTGTCGGCGCTGGCGGCCATGACGAGCCGCGTCCGCCTCGGGCACATCGTGATCTGCACCGCGTTCCGTAACCCTGCGCTCACGGCCAAGATGATCTCGACGATGGACGCGATCAGCGGCGGTCGAATGGACCTCGGCATCGGCGCCGGGTGGAAGCGCGACGAGTGGCTCGCGTACGGATACGGCTTTCCGGAGACCCGCGAGCGTCTCGCCCGGCTCGGCGACGACCTCGGGGTGATCAACGCGATGCTGGCCGGCGACAAGCACCAGCACGCGTCATTCGAGGGTCAGTACAGCACCGTTAAGAACGCCATCAACGTGCCGAAGCCGATCCAGCAGCCGCGGGTCCCGATCATGGTCGGGGGCAACGGGCCGAACGTCACTTGGCGACTCGCGGCGCGATTCGCCGACGAGCTCAACGTCGACGGGCTGTCGCCGGACGAGGTCCGTGAGGCGCTGCCGACCATCCGTTCGCGCTGCGAGGAGGTCGACCGAGATCCAGCAACGCTCGCGATCTCGGTCCACATCTGGAAAGAGACGGCGAGCATCCCCGGGCAGCGGCGCGTCGATCTCCTGGCCGGCTACCGCGAGGCCGGCGTGGACCGGGTCATGGGGCTCGACGAAGGCTCCGCGACGTCGGACGAGGCGCTCGAGGCGTTCGCCGAGGATTCGCGCAGGGCCGGTCTCGAGCTAGCCGACCGGGCTGATCCCTGACTGACGGACCGCGATCCGCAAACTTTCGTGCTTGCATACGAATGTGCGCACTCGATTGCGCCCGTGTCCTACAATGCCCACGGCGTCCTGAGAGGTCTCCCCGAGCGGCGGCGTAGACCCGGGGCCTCAACAGACGGAGGAGCAAGACCTCGCGGCCGCCGAAGCGTGGCTGAGGGCCGGCGGACCGCACCGCACTGCGCTCACTTCCGAGCGGACACGCCGCTCGAACCAGGGGGTCCTACGACCTCGATCGAGGGATCGAGGATCGAAGCGGACGGGCTACCCGGCAGGGGCCATCTCCGGGCCAGGAGCTCGTTTCCGGAGTTGGAGGATCGGCCATGACCAGAGCACGACTGAGCAGATCGTCCCCATCCCATCGCCTCGTCGGGGCGACGGCGCTGGCCGCGATCGCGATCGCATTCGGCGGTTGTCAGGCGGCAAACCCGAGCCCATCGGGAAGCGCCGCAGCTGCCCCGAGTGGCGGGGCCCCGGCCGCTAGCACCCCCGCCAGCGCCGCCGCCGGCGGCGCGCCGACCGGCGGACGTTTCTGCGAAGGCATGAAGATCACGTTCTTCCCGGGCGGCACTTCGGGTGGCGGTTTCGAGACCGTCGTCTACAACGGTGCCAAGGCGGCCGAAGCGGCGTTCGGCCCGACGGTGTCCTACCAGTGGTCCGATTGGGACCCGAACAAGATGATCACCCAGTTCCAGGAGGCGATGGCGAGCGATCCCGACGGGATCGCAGTCATGGGTCACCCAGGCGACGAGGCGTTCAAGCCGCTGGTCGACGACGCGGAATCGAAGGGGATCCTGGTCACCGCGATGAACACTGAGTTGCAGCAGCTGCAGGCGACCTATGCCGCGGGCGGCTTCGGCTATGTCGGGGCGGTGCTCTACGACGCCGGGGCGGCGCTGGCCAACGAGGCGATGAAGCGGGGCAACCTCCAGTCGGGCGACAAGGCATTCGTCTGGGGCCTGAAGGCCCAGGCGGGCCGCGGTCAGCGGACGCTCGGCATCACCGAGACCCTCGAGAAGGCCGGACTCAAGGTCGTCTATCTCGAGATCGACGACGCCACCAACGCCGATCCGGCCGCCGGTGTCTCAGCCTTCACCGGGATGGCGTCTGCCAACACCGACCTGAAGGCGATCTTCACCGACCACGGCAACCTGACATCCACGACGCCGAGCTACCTACAGGCGGCGAACCTCGATCCGGCCAACATCTATGCCGCCGGTTTCGACCTCTCGTCGTCGACGGTCCAGGGCATCAAGGACGGACAGATCGACCTGGTCATCGACCAGCAGCAATATCTGCAGGGCTTCTTCGCCATCGCGCAGCTCTGCCTCGCCAACTTCTACGGCTTCAGCGGCCTTCACATCGACACGGGAGGTGGGTTCGTCGACAAGAGCAATGTCGATGTGATCGCGCCGCTCGTCGAGCAGCAGATCCGGTAGCCGCAACCGGCACACACAAGGCGGATTCGTCGACCGGCGGCTGGAAGGTCGCCGGTCGACACCCATCCACCGTCGACACCGCCCCTACCATGGACTGCCCATGAGCGACCACACGGCGCCCGAGGGTGTGCCGGTCTCGCCTGTCGAGGCGCCCGACCTCGCTGCACTCGAGCCGGCCCCCGAAGCCGTGCCACTCCCTGGCACCACTCGCCTCGAGCTACGCCGCATCTCGAAGTCGTTCGGAGGGGTGCGGGTCCTCCGAGACGTCGACCTCCGGCTGGATGCCGGGGAGGTGGTCGGGCTGCTCGGGGACAATGGCGCCGGCAAGTCGACGCTCATCAAGATCATCACGGGCGTCCACCCGCCGGATTCGGGCGAGATCCTGTTCGACGGCCGACCGGTTAGCGGCCTGACCGTCGAGCGCGCACGAACGCTCGGCGTCGAGACCGTCTACCAGGAACGCGCCCTCGCGGAGCAGCAGCCGCTCTGGCGCAACATCTTCATGGGTCGACCGCTGAGCGGGCCGCTCGGCCTGTTGCGGGTCGGCGAGATGCGTCGGGCGACCGAGCGCCTGATGAGCGAGTCGATGGGCTTTACCTCGGCCGTGCTGACACCCGACACGCCGGTGCTCGGACTGTCGGGCGGCGAACGTCAGGGCCTCGCCATCGTCCGCGCACTCCACTTCGAAGCCGACATCATCATCCTGGACGAGCCCACGATGGGCCTCTCCCTGAAGGAGACCGACAAGCTCCTGCATTTCGTGGGTGGTATCCGCGCGGCAGGCAAGTCGGCCCTCTTCATCGACCACAACATCTTCCATGTCTATTCGGTGGCCGACCGGATCGTGTTGCTGGACCGCGGCCGGGTGGCGGGCGACTTCCCGACCTCGCGCCACTCGCTCGATGCGCTCACCCAGATGATGCGCGAGCTCGCTTCGACCGGGACCCTTGACGAAGGCGGACGGGTGGGAGGCACGCCCTGAACGCGGCGCCCGCGGTCGAGACCCGACGGCCGAGCCGGCTCATGTCGTTCACCTCGACCTGGGCGTCGCAGATCGGCATCACCGTCGCGTTCCTGCTGCTGTGGCTGGCGTTCGTCGTCGCCGCCCCAGGGACCTTCCAGCGTCCGGCGATCTACCTCTCGTTCGCCCAGACGACGCCCTATTTCGCACTCATGGCGATGCTCCTGACGCTGGTGGTCGTCGCCGGCGATATCGACCTCTCGTTCGGCTCGATCATGGCGCTGGGGATGGTGGGCTTCATCTACGTGTGGCGCGGCACCGGGAGCGTCGAGCTGGGCATCATCAGCGCGCTCCTCGTCGGTGCCTCGGCCGGGTTGTTCAACGGCGTGCTCGTGGCGCTGGTCGGCCTTCCGTCGTTGGTGGTCACGATCGGCACCCAGTTCCTGTTCCGCGGCCTGGCCGTCCTCCTCGTGGCTGGCCAGAACTTCACGCTCACCGGAGTCAGGTCGACGCCTGCCGGCAGCCTGCTGACCGGGAAGCTCGGGGTCATCCCGATGGAATTCGTCTGGCTGGCCTTCGTCGCCATCCTCACGTGGGTCTTGCTCAACCGGCACCGGCTCGGCCAGAACGCCTATGTCATCGGCGACAACCGTTACGCCGCCAGGTTGATGGGCATCCCGATCCGACGAACCCGGATCATCCTGTTCGTGCTCGTTGGCGTGGCGGCGGCCCTGGCCGGGGCGATGAACAGCATCCAGGTCTCGAACTTCTTTCCTAGCGCGATGGGGGCCGGCTATCTCCTGCCGGCGCTGGCGGCCGTGTTCGTCGGGGGCACGTCGGTGTTCGGGGGTCGCGGAAGCGTATGGGGCACGTTCCTTGGGGCGTTCATGATCGGCGGCATCCAGGCCGGGGTGATCGCCGCGGGGCTGACCGAGTTCTACACCCAGCCGATCTACGGCGCGATCATCCTGATCTCGATCACCATCCATAGCGTCCTGCAACGTCGATTCCAGCGGTGAGCCTCGTCCCGGGCCGATAACGACGTGCTCGCCCTCCGACTCCACCCCGATCGCCGGCTCGAGCTGCACGAGGAGGCTGTCCCGGAGCCTGGCCCGGGCGATGCGCTCATACGCGTCTGCGCGGTCGGGCTGTGCGGATCGGACCGCCACTGGGCACTGGAAGGCGGGATCGGCGACGCGGTCCTGGACGCGCCGCTCGTGCTGGGCCACGAGTTCGCCGGCATCGCGGAGACTGGCCGATGGGCCGGCCGGCTGGTCGCCGTTGACCCGGCGATCCCGTGCGACCACTGCGAGGTGTGCCGGCGCGGCGCTTCGAACCTGTGCCCCGACCTCCGATTCGCCGGCCACGGCCGCACTGATGGCGCGCTACGGGAGTGGATCGCCTGGCCAGAACGCTGTTGTCATCCACTGACCGACCGACTGTCCGCGATCGAGGGCGCGCTCGTCGAGCCGCTCGCAGTCGGGATCCATGCGACCGATCTCGCCGGGCCCCTCGTCGACCGGCGCGTGGGGGTGGTCGGATGCGGACCGATCGGCCTCCTGCTGGTCGCGCTCGCCCGGCTTGCCGGTGCTCGAACGATCGTCGCGATCGACCCTCTGGTCCACCGCCTATCGGCTGCCACCGAGCTCGGCGCGACCGCCACGATCCGCGCGGCGCCTGGCTCGGATCCCGATGATCGTTCGGCTGTGACGTCCGAGGGCCGGGATCTCGAGGTCGTCTTCGATGCCACCGACGACGACACCGTCGACCTCGCGGTCGAACTGGCGGCACCCGGAGCCGAGGTGGTGCTGGCCGGGATCCCGTCGGTCGATCGGATCTCGTTTCGGGCATCCCTCGCGCGTCGCAAGGGGTTGAGCCTGAGGCTGGTCCGCCGGTCGACGCCCGCCACATTCGAGCGGGCCGTCGACCTTGCCGAGCGCGGTGTCATCGATCTCGCGGGCCTCGTCACGCTGCGGGTCGCGCTGCCCGATGGAGCCCGGGCGTTCGATGCCCTGATCGATCGTTCTGGCATCAAAATCATGGTCGAACCGGCACCGGCCCAGGCCAAGCTGGAGGAGCTCGTGGCATGAGGTGACCGTCCTTTGTCGACCCGGGTCGACCCGTCCCTGTCTTCCACGATTTGGGTCGACGCGTCGCTATCGCGCGATGAGCTCGAGCTCCGCGGGCATCGTCGCCCCCTCGCCGAAGTCCTCGAACCGCGCCTCGATCGTCCAGTCGAAGGCGACGACGCCGTCGGGCGACATCGTCGCGATCTCCGAGGACGATCTGGGCTCGAACGTCACGGTGACCGGGAGTTCGCAGTCCGAACCCGGCCGACATCGAGCCAGCCAGTCGCGCTCCATCGAGACCGGGGCCCCAGCTGTCGCGACGACCTCGTCATCGATGCTGAGTTCCGTGTGCATCGACATCGGCTGGCTCCGCTCCTTGAGCCCGATCCCGACGAAGATCCGGCCGAGGTGGAGAGCATTGCTACCGCCGTCGAGCAAGGCCTCGGGGACGCGCAGGAGGTATCGGTGCGTTTCGCGACCACGCGTCGAGGTGAGCGTCGTCGAGCCGTGGGCCGAACCTCGCGTCACCGCCGGTCCATCGGCCGGGAACGGGACGCCCGCATCGGTGATCGCGAGGGCATCGAGAGTGAACGGGTCGCTCTCGGGATAGAGCGCCGTCGCATGCGCAAGCATGTCGGCATTGAGCTCGAGTGGGATCTCGACGCCAGGCTCAGGGTCGAGCCACCTCACGATGGCGGTCCACCGCGCGTGGCACGGCGGCACTGGAAGGTCCCGGAGCTCGCCGGCGTCGAGCGCGGGCTTGCCGTCGCAGGGTGCGTAGTGGCTCCCACCATCGACCGATGCGCTGCCGATCCCGTCGCTGCGGTCGACCGACGCTCCCGTTTCGAGGTTCAGGATCGTGAGCCAGACGTCCGGGTAGAAGAAGGGCTCACCCACGCCGCGCACTTCGATGTGGCCGGCGATCCCGTGAACTGTTTTCGCGCCGGGCTCGGCCACGTAGTCAAGACTCCGCGTGACGACGGGATGCTCGGCGGTCAACGTCAACGTCGTCCCGAACTCGGTCTTGACGGACGACGTGCCGAGCTCAGGTCCGCACGAGGTCGCGCTGCTGACCGCTGCCGCGAAACCGAGGGCGACCCATCGAAGGTGGCCCCTGACGCGGGCCGATCGCATCGCTCCGACATGCATGGCCGCGACGCTACTGACGGAACGCTCGCTCGGTCAACACGACGGAGGTCCTGCAGGTCGGGTTGGTCCCGGGACCAACCAGGCGTCTCTCAGCCCTTTCACATGGCCCGGCCCCATCTCGTCTCGGGTGCAGAGATGAGAAAGGAGGCCAACCATGCGGGTCTTTGTCGCAGGCGCCGGCGGCGCCGTCGGAAAGCGGCTCGTGCCGATGCTGGTCGCTCGAGGTCACCAGGTCATCGGAACGACAACACGCAAGGAATCAGCGGAGGCGATCCGGCGACTCGGCGCGGAACCGGTCGTCGTCGATGGTCTCGACGCGGCCGGCATCGGCGTCGCAGTCGCCCGAGCCGAGCCCGATGCCATCATCCACGAGATGACGGCCCTCTCGGGGTCACCCGATTTCCGCCACTTCGACCGATGGTTCGCGCTGACGAACCGGCTCCGGACCGAGGGCACGGAGAACCTCCTGGCGGCCGCCAAGGCGAGCGGTGTCAAGCGGTTCATCGCCCAGAGCTTCACCGGCTGGAGCAACGGCCGCGAGGGCTCCTGGATCAAGACCGAGGACGACCCACTCGATCCGCACCCGGTCAAGGAGCAGACGCAGACGCTTGCTGCGATCCGGTTCCTCGAGCGCGCCGTCCTCGAAGCGCCGCTCGAGGGGATCGTCGTGCGCTACGGTGGTCTGTACGGCCCGGGCTCGTCGGAGGCGCTCGGCGGCATCCTGCGCAAGCGGATGTTCCCGGTGATCGGCGACGGGGCCGGCATCGTGTCGTCGACGCACATCGACGATGCGGCGGGCGGGACGGTGGCGGCGCTCGAGCGTGGCCGACCCGGTATCTACAACATCGTCGACGACGAGCCGGCACCGAGCGGGGTCTTCATCCCGGCGGTCGCCGAGGCGCTCGGAGCGCCGAAGCCGCTCCACATCCCGCCGTGGCTCGGGCGGTTGCTGGCAGGCGACGTCGCGGTGACGATGATGACCGAGGGCCGCGGCTCATCGAACGCCAAGGCCAAGCGCAACCTCGGCTGGGAGCCGATCTGGCCGAGCTGGCGTGACGGCTTCCGGTACGGGCTCGACACCCCGGTGCCGCTTCCGACGCGAGCACCCGACATCGAACGTGAGGCAAGCTCGGCAGCGTGATCCGTGACGTTGATGCAGGCATCGCCGAGGCCTATGCTGACCTTCGCCCGCTGCTGTTCTCGATCGCCTATCGGATGCTCGGGAGCGTCAGCGAGGCGGAGGACGTCACCCAGGAGGCGTTCGTCCGCTACCAGCGGGCCCTTCGCGACGGCACGCGGGTCGAGTCGCCGAAGGCGTATCTGTCGGCGGTCGTCACACGGCTGGCGATCGATCAGCTCAAATCGGCCCGAGCCCGGCGCGAGACGTACGTCGGCGAGTGGCTACCGGAACCACTGGTGACCGATGAGGGCGCCGGCGACCCCGCCGAGCACGCCGAGCAGGCGGACTCGCTATCGATGTCGTTCCTCGTCCTGCTCGAGCGGCTGACGCCGGTCGAACGGGCGATCTTCCTGCTCCACGACGTCTTCGACTATGACTTCGAGGAGATCGGCAGGATCGTCCGCAAGTCGCCGGCGACCTGCCGGCAGCACGCCGTCCGCGCACGACGGTTCATCTCAGAGAACCGGCCGAGGTTCGATGTCGACGAGGCCGAGCGCGACGAGCTCGTCCAGCGATTCTTCGCTGCGGCCGAACAGGGCGACGTCGACGGGCTGATCGAGGTGCTCGCCGAGGGCGCGATCGTCTACGGGGACGGCGGGGGCAAGGTCCCGCAGTGGTATGCGCCGATCGTCGGAGCGCGGGATGTCGCCCGGCTCTTCGCGACGATGGGTCGCCAGATGCGGCGACTGGGCGCGACCTTCGAACCCCATGAGGTCAACGGTCAGCCTGGGGTCGTCTTCCGCGGCCCGCGCGGTGGCGTCATGTCGGTGATGTCGTTCGAGGTGGTCGAAGGCCGTGTCGCAACGATCCGGTCCGTCGTCAACCCGGACAAGCTCGCCCACCTCGGTGCCGTCGAAAGCCTTCGCGAGGTCATGGACGCAGGCGGGCGGTCATGACCGCTCGGCGTTCTTACCGCGTCCCTACTTCGACCGTCCGATCGAGCGGATGGTTGGCACGGAACATGCCTGTCGGGTCGTAGCGTGCTTTCGCGGCCAGGAGTCGATCGAAGGTCGCCGCCGGGTAGATGGTGCGCGGATCGACGCGGGTCTCCGCGAAGTTCAGATACCTGTGGCCGCTGTCCCAGGGTGCGACCGCCGCCAGCACCCGTTGGGCATGATCCCGGACCGCTGCGAGCGCTTCGGCGTCGGCGGCGAGCCCGAACGTGAACAGTACGAACGGTTGCTCGATGGCCCGCAGCACGCCGTGGTCGGGCGAACTCTCCGCCAAGGCACCGCCGAGGTGGCGGATCTCGACGTGCAGGAGTGGTGAGCCGACGAACGCCTCGACCAGGCGGTCGATGGCCTCCTCCGTCACGGCGTCGAGCAGGATGCCGTCGCCGTCGTACGGCAGAGGCTCCTCGGGATCCATGTTGACGAGCGTCAGGTCTCTTGGCGGCATCATCGCGAACGTGTCCGACTCCGGTTCGAGCGCGCGCAGCGGTCGAATGAGGTCGTCGCCGTTTGCCTCGCTGCCGATGCACGCGGCTTCGACGAGCACGAATGACCGGCCGCGCAGGTGGTCGGGCAGGAACGGCGCGTCGGGGAGCTGCAGCATCCGACCCAGCGATTGGCACGTTTCGGGGACGGTGTCGATCCAGCGTCGCCAGGTCGACAGCACCTCCCGCGCGCGGTCGATCGGCCAGAACAGCGCGCCCGCATAGAGCTCCGTCAGCGGAACAAGCTCGAATTCGAGCGCCGTCACCGCGCCGAAGTTGCCCCCGCCGCCGCGGAGCGCCCAGAACAGGTCGGGCTCGGTATCGCGGTCGGCGTGGACGAACCGGCCGTCGGCCAGGACGACGTCGGCGGCGACGATCGAGTTGCATGCCAGCCCGTATCGACGACCCAGCCAGCTCAGCCCGCCGCCGAGCGCGTAGCCGGCCACGCCGACGTCGGCGGACGTTCCGGACAGGAAGGCGAGGCCGTGCTCGCCGGCGGCGAGGGTCAGGGGCTTCGCCAGGACGCCGGCGTCGACCCGTGCCCGTCTCATGGACGGATCGATCTCGATGTCGCGCATCCGCTCGGTCTTGAGCAGGATCGTCGGGTCATCCCAAGCGATCGGGCCGGCGTTGTGACCGCCGGCGTTGAACGCGATGGCGAGCCCGTGCTGACCGGCTAGCTGGACCGTTGCAACGACGTCCGCGGCAGTCTCGGGCAGGACGACAGCGACCGGGCGCTGATCGACGGCGAGGTTCCACGCTGACCGGGCAGCGTCCCAGCCGCTGTCTCCGGGGAGCACGACGTCCCCGCGCATCTGGTCGCCGAGCGCCCGTAGAGCGTTGGTGCTTGACAAGCGTGGTCCTCCTCGCAGCGAGGATAGCCGTCGAGTGTCGACGGCCATGGGTCAGAACGTCAGGACGACGTTGCCGGTCTTGTGCCAGGTCTCGACGTACCGATGCGCCTCCGCGACCTGCTCAAGCGGGTAGGTCCGATCGATGACGGGCCGGTACGCGCCGGCTTCGACGAGCTCCTTCATGAACCGGACGTCGGCCGTCGATCGTCGGCCGCTGGCGAACTTCAGTCGGCGGCTGCCGACCCAGATCGTCGCGATCGCCATGACGAGCGTCTCGAGCTTGTGCGGCCCGAAGTCGGTCTCGACGTAGATCCCGCCCGGCTTCAGGGCGCGCTTTCCCCAGTGGTAGGCGTACTTGCCGACCGCGTCGATCACGACATCGAAGACCGGCCCGCGCTTCGTCAGGTCCTCGCGGGTGTAGTCGATCACGTCGTCGGCGCCCAGCGAGCGGATGAGCTCGACATTCTTCGTGGAGGTGACGCCCGTAACGTGAGCGCCGAGGTTCTTCGCGATCTGGACCGCGGCGGTCCCGAGCGAGCCGGACGCGCCGTAGATGACGATCCGGCTGCCCTCCCCGACCGCGCCGGCGCGCAGCGTGGCGAGCGCCTGCATCGCCCCGTCGCACACGGCGGCGGCCTCCTCGAAGCTCAGGTTGGCAGGCTTGCGGGCGATAGGGGCGGTTTCCGGGACTCGGATGTAGTCGGCGTGCGCACCGAAGAGCCGCACCATCCCGAAGACCTCGTCGCCGACCGCGAACCTCGTCACCCCCGCCCCGACCTCTTCGACGACGCCGGCGAAGTCAACGCCGAGCGTGCGCCATCGGGGCCGACGCAATCCGGCGATCAGCCGCCACACCCACGGTGAGGGACGCCGGATGTGCGTGTCCGACTGGCTTACGGTCGAGGCGCGGACCCGGATGAGCAACTCCCCCGCGGCCGGCACCGGCCGTTCGACCTCCTCGATATGCAGGACATCCGGGGGCCCATACCGATCCTGGACGACGGCCCGCATCACGATCGACGGGCTCCTTCGATTCCCCGCTTGGACACGCGGTCAGCGTACGGGACGCACCCTCCCGGTCAACGTCGCCACTGGCTCGATCCCCGATCTCGGCGGACAATGGTCGACCTGGAGGGCCGGGCGGCGGCCCTGCGAGGGCGCCGTCATACCGTAAGTGAGGTGGCGGAATGGCGACCAAACAACGCGATCGGATCGTGGTCGATTCCGACAAGGCCGGGCAGCCCGCCCGCGAAGGCGAGATCCTCGAGGTCATCGAGGCTGAGTACGGGACCCGTTATCGGGTCGCGTGGGATGACGGACACGAGTCGACCATCCGGCCGGCCGGCGGCAGCGCCCGTGTCATCCATAGCAAGCCGCGGGCCGGGTCACGCTGAGCCCCGTCTACCGGGGCGACCACCTCGAAGACAGCTCGTCGGGCGTCGGCGGAGGGCCCGGCAACTTCCCCTTGCCGTTCGATCGGAGGCCGTCCAGGCACAGTTCGAGGTAGCGGCGCCGGAGCTCGCGCGTGCGCCGCTCCCCGCCAAGGCGTATCGATGAGACCTGCTCGAGGATCAGCGACAGGTCGTCGACCACCACGTCCTTCCTGAGCCCTCCCCTCTTCTTCGTCCGGTCGACGATCCGCTCGTTGAGCTCGCCAGCCCGAATGGACATGTCGATGAGTTCCTGACTCGGGTTGAACGCCCCAGCGAGGCTCATCGTGATCGCCACGGTCTGCGCGTCGAGGAGGCGCTCCATGAATGTCGCGAAAGCCGTCCAGGGGTCACGCTCGTCGGCGACGGCTGCCTCGGCCTCATCGAGGTACTGCTGCAGCCCGTCACGCGCCACCTCACGCAGGAGGTCTTCCTTACTCGCGTAGCGCCGGTAGAGCGCGCTGATCCCGACGCCGGCGCGGGCCGCGACGGCAGACATCGGCGCTTCCGGAGTCGAGGTGAACACCTCCCGGGCAGCCTGGCGGATCAGCGGGTCGTTCCGGCGAGCCTGGGCTTGCCGGCCGCTCAGAGGTCGTTCCGGCGATTCCATGCTGGACAAGATAGTCCGACTTCGCCATAATGGAACGGAACACTTCATTCCGTTCCGTAGGGAGCGACAAGGAGGCTGGACCCCGATGGCTGACCAGACCGGCGACACCCAGATCCGACCCTTCACGCTCGACATCCCGCAGGCCGACCTCGACGACCTGCGTGACCGACTCGACCGGGCGCGCTGGCCCGACGAGCTCCCCGGCGACGTCGATGACGGCATCGAGCAGTCCTATGTCCGCTCGCTCTACGACGACTGGCGAGATCGGTATGACTGGCGGGCGACCGAGGCGCGGATCAACGCCCATCCGCAGTTCACCACCGAGATCGACGGCCAGAACGTCCACTTCCTGCACGTCCGCTCCCCCGAGCCGAACGCGCTCCCGCTGATCGTCACCCACGGCTGGCCGGGGTCGATCCTTGAGTTCTTCGACATCATCGGCCCGCTCACCGACCCGCGGGCGCACGGAGGCGACCCGGCCGACGCGTTCGACCTGGTGATCCCGTCGATGCCCGGTTACGGCCTGTCGGGCCCGACGCGGGAGCGGGGCTGGAGCAACTACCGGATCGCCGCGGCGTGGGTCGAGTTGATGCGTCGACTCGGGTACGAGCGCTATGGCGCCGCGGGCAATGACGCCGGCTCGATGATCTCGCCCGAGGTCGGCCGGCTCGATCCCAAGGGCGTGGTCGGCGTGCACGTCACGCAGATCTTCTCGTTCCCGTCCGGCGACCCGTCCGAGTTCGAGGGCATGACGCCCGAAGAGTTGACCGAGCTCGGGACGCTCCAGTGGTTCTTCGAGAACAAGATGTCCTTCAACAAGGTCTTCTCTGAGCAGCCCCAGACCGTGGGCTACGGGATCACCGACTCGCCGCTCGGACTGCTCGCCTGGAACGCGCAGTTGCTCGGCGACGATCTCGACGCAGACTTCCAGCTCTCGAACGTGATGCTGTACTGGCTGACCAAGACCGCCGCCTCGGCCGGACGGCTGTACTACGAGAATGCGCACGTCCAGGATCGGCCGACGGAGCCGACGACACTCCCGATCGGCCTGGCCGGGTTCGGCGGCGACTTCAGTGGCATCCGCCGCTTCGCCGAGCGCGACCACAAGAACATCGTCAGCTGGAACATGTACCCGAGCGGCGGCCATTTCGCGGCCCACAAGGCGCCGAACGAGCTGGTCGGCGATATTCGGGCCTTCTACCGCGAGCTTCGCTGACCGGTGGGGGCTGGACCGGCTACGCCGGCCCGGCCCTCGAACTTGCGACCAGCGTGGTACGGTGGTCGCTCGCCGCCTCTTGTGGCGAAGCTCCGCGTGGTCACCTTCCTCTCGAACGGGCCGTGCGCCAGCAACAGGCCGTTCGAGACATTGGGAGGTCAGACATGGCCACCGGTACCATCAAGCGCGTCGTCGCGGATCGCGGCTTCGGCTTCATCGCCGACGACGGTGAGAAGGAGTACTTCTTCCACCGCAACAGCCTCGAGGCGCCCCTCGACTTCGACCGTCTCGCCGGCGGCGAGCGTGTCGAGTTCGACGTCGAGCAGAGCCCCAAGGGCCCGCGCGCGAACCGGGTTCGCGCCGCCTAACCAGGCTCGACCGGGTCGAGCGGGTCGACCATCGACCCGCGACAGACTCTTTGATCGGACCCGGATCCCTTGGGATCCGGGTCCGATCGATTCCTGGCGCCGGTACCACAGCGCCGGCGTGATGCCTCAGACGGTGCGGCGTCGCCATGGCTCGTGCTCGTGCGCGAGCCAGACCAGCTCGGGGTCGAGCGCGCGTACGAGCAGCTGGCCTTCAGTGCTCGGCTCGTCGAGCTCGCCGAACCAGACCGCCATGTCGCCGCCGATTACGACCCGACGCCTGCCGGTATCGACGACGACCACCTGCGTGCCGGGGGTGTGGCCCGGCGCCGGGAGGAGCCGGACCCCGGGAAGCAGTTCGAGCTCGCCGTCGACCGGCACGTACTCGACGCCCGGCGCGTCGACCCACTCGCGGATGGTGTAGTCGTCCTGGCTGCGCGCGTCGTCGAGCTCCCGACGCTGGACGTAGATCGGCTTTCCAGCGAAAAGGTGGTTGCCACCGCAGTGATCGGCGTGCAGGTGGCTGTTGACGACGATATCGATGCCGGCGAGATCGAGGTCCTGCTCGTTCAGCGGCCGGAGGCGTGGGTCCATGTCGGCCAGCGACGGGTGCAGCTCGGTCATGCCGGTGTCGACCAGCACGCGCGCATCGGGATGGTCGATGACGTGCACGTAGACCGGCATCCGCTCGCCCTCGACGTGCAGGTCGGCGACGAAGACCGGCGAGATGGTGGTCGAGACGGGGGCGTTCATCGTGTACGCACCGCCGCGGTGGTGGTTGATACGGCGAGCCTGCCGATCACGGGTTCCTCGCCGAGTGCAGCCGCTCACTGAGGAGGTCGAGCGCCTCGCTCCAGCCGTCGTACACGAAGCCGTCACCCGGCTTCCCCGCCATGCCATCGAGCTGGAACGTCATGTGGGTCTGGTCGCCGGAACCGTGCTCGGCGAGCTCGACGGTGACGATCGGCATGTCCTCGTCGGCGTCGTCCGGGCTACCCCAGGTGAAGACGAGCCGATCGAACGGCGTGACCTCGCGATAGGTCCCGACCGTCGGGTACTCGGTGCCGTCGGCCGCGATCATCGTGTAGCGGTATGCGCCGCCGGCGCGTACGTCGAAATCGACCCGCTCGCGAGGCGTCGTGACGCCCTTGGGGTGGAACCAGTACGGCGCCTCGTCGGGATCGGTCCAGACTCGCCAGACCTCCTCCCGTGGCGCGTCGAAGACGCGCGTGATCGTGAACTGCTTCTCCTGGGTGGCGGTCTGCTCAGGCATCGCTGGCTCCTTTCGTCTTGCGCTTCATGTCGCGGAGTCGCTCCTCGAGGAGGTCGAAGCGCTCGTTCCATTCGCGACGGTTTCGCTCGATCCACGCCGAGATGTCGTCGAGTGGCTCGGTTCGGAGCGCACACCGTCGCCACTGTGCGTCGGCCGTCCGCTCGATGAGGCCAGCCCGCTCGAGCACGTTGAGGTGCTGCGAGATCGCCGGGCGACTCATCGCGAACGGCTCGGCCAGGTGGCCGACGGTCGACTCGCCCTGCGACAGGCGCGAGATGATCGCGCGCCGCGTCGGGTCGGCGAGAGCGTGGAACACGAGGCTCAGGTCGTCGGTTGCGACGGCCATGTAGGCGACTCCTTAAGTAAGTGACTACTTAATCATGACGGCCGACCGTGGCGATGTCAAGCGCCCTCGTGGTGTGCGCTACCCTCGCGGCGTGGTCGATCAGGCGAGGGCGAGCATCCGGGCGTCGAGCGTGCAGGCGGTCACGTTCGTCGAGCTGTTCTTCGACCTCGTCTTCGTCTTCGCCGTCACCCAGCTCACCGCGCTGACCGCGCACGACCTCACGCCGGGCGGCATCCTCCGCTCGATACTGCTGGGTTGGCTGATCTGGTGGGCATGGACGCAGTTCACCTGGACGCTCAACCCGGCGGATACCACCCATCCGATCGTCCGCGTCATCACGCTCGCCGCGACCGCGGTCGCCCTCGTCATGGCCGCCTCGGTCCAACGGGCGTTCGCCGACGACGCCCTGTGGTTCGCCGTGCCGTACGTGATCGTCCGCGTGCTCGGGCTCGGGCTCCAGGTCGGGGTCGAACTTGAACGCCCCGACACGAGCCATACCGGGGTCGTGCGCTGGGTCAGCCTGTCGTCCATCGGTCTTGTGCTGGTCCTGACGGGCGCGCTCGTCGATCCATCGCTGCGGCCTTGGATCTGGCTCCTGGCCATCATCGCCGACGTCCTCGCCGCCGCGATCGCCGGTCGGAACACCACGTGGGACATCAACGCCTCCCACCTCTCGGAGCGGCATGGCCTGTTCGTGATCATCGCCATCGGCGAGTCGCTGATCATCGCGGGCAGCACCGTGGCCAACGACGAGCGGTCGACCACTCTCGCTGTGACGGCTGGCGCTGCCATCCTCGTCGCGGCCCTGTTGTGGTGGACCTACTTCGGTTGGCTCAAGGACGCGCTGGAGCATGCCTACGCACAGGCGCCGCCAGAGAAGAACGGCCCGCTCGCGCGCGATGCGTTCAGCCTCGCGCACTTCCCGCTGGTGGGCGGGATCGTCGGGTTCGCCGTCGCGCTCGAGGAGATCGGCGCGCATCCTGGCGAGCCGGCGTCGGCGGCCGTGCTCGCCTCGCTCGGGATCGGCGTGACGCTGTTCGTGGCGAGCTCGGCGCTATCGCTCTGGCTGTGCAGTGGTCGAGCCCTGCTGCCGCGCCTGGCGATCCTCGCCGTGATGCTGGTGGGCCTGGCGCTGATCGGCTCGTTATCGCCGGTCTGGCCGCTCCTGCTCGTCGCGGCGGCGCTCCTCGCGATCGTCGTGATCGAGGGCGCCGGTCCCGAGACAGAGCCGATCACCCACCCGGTCGGCGTGCCGTAGGGTCAGGGCGGGCGGCGTCAGGCGGGCGCGGTGAACGTCGACGCGCCGACCATCAGCGTCATGACGGCCGCGTTGGCGGCATAGATCTCGTCGCCCGCGGCGCCCACCGTGAAGATCGTGACCGTCCCGGCCGAGCCGTAGTCGATGAAGTACGCGAGCCGCGACGTCCCAGCCTCGAGATTCCCGGTCACATCCTTCGTCTCGCCTTCGATCATCGTCGCCGGCAGGCCGTCGATCTCCAGCTCGACCGTCTGGCGGATCGTCCATGACGCCGTGTCGGTGGCCTCCGCGACCATGTCCGCGTAGGGCGTGTCCCGCGTATCGACCATGATCGCGGTCTTCAGCGTCGCCGGGTCGCTCGGGACGGTGATCGGGTCGCGGTCGAAGTAGCGGCAGGCGAGGTCGGCCGGCTCGTCGAGCGTCGACCACGCGGCCGGATAGCTAAGCGTCCCGAGCGCGGCGTCCCCGGCGAGCAGGTCGCAGGTCGAGACCGTGGGCACGATGATCGGCGGCACGCTCGGCGCAGGCGTGGGCGCGGTGGTCGGGGCCGGGCTCGCCGTCGGGGCGGTCGTCGGCGCCGGCGTCTTCGTGGGCGCGGCGGTCTTGGTCGGCTCCGGCTCCTCGGTCGGACTCTCCTCCTCGGTCGGCTCGGCGCTCGGACTCGCCGTCGGCGCCGACTCGGGCTGCGGGCGCTTGAGCGCGACGACGAGCGACCCCTGGCGGTCGTTGAGCAGCATCACCTGGCCCTGGCGGTCGAGGAACGAGGTGCCCTGGAGCGCTTGGAGGAACGCGGTCTCCACGGCCATGGTCTCCTCGTCGCACGCGATCCGCGTCGAGGCGAGCGGGCTGATGCGCACGTAGTTGCCGTTGGTCCCGTATGTCCCGCTGAAGGTGTTGCAGCCGGAGAAGCCGCCGACGCTCGCCAACCCGAATACGACCTCGAGGCGGACGCCCTCGGGCGGAGCCGTTACCGAGTTGCCGGAGGCGAACGAGTCGACGTCCCAGTTGCCGAGCAACGGGTTGCGCGGCGAGGCATCGAACACGAGCAGCGTCGCGCCCTTGCTCCCGAAGATCGTCAGCGTCTCGCGCCGGACGGTGTAGAAGCGGCTTTGCTGCAGATCCGCGAGGTACGCCTGCTCGAACGCCATCGACTCCTCGTCGCACGCCAGCAGCGTGGAGGCGGGTTGCGAGACGAGCAGCGAGCGCGTGCCGGTCCGATATAGGGCGTCGTACTGGTTGCAGCCGCTGACGCCGGTGACGCGGTGTCGATCGAACTCCGCGTCGGCGTACTCGGTCTCCGGGACGAGCAGCAGTTCTTCGCCCGCGGCGTACGAGCGGAGGATCCACTCGGTCCCTTCGATGATGCCGCCCGAGCCCGGGCCGCCCGAACAGGACGCCAGCAGCAACGCGGTCAGGCCGATGAGCAGGCTCGTGCCGAGTCGACCGCGACGGAAGTCCGGCATGCCTCCATTGAACGCCGCCGCGGCCCTTCTCGAATCACCCCGAAAGGGTGACGGGGCGACCCCTCGCAACAATGGGGGGACTCGCACGTCTCTTGCGCATGAGCGATCGCATCCGTCACGCGACTCAGCGGCTTCACGCGGTCATGCGAGAGCATGGCGATGCAAGCGCCATGATCGGCGCGGCCGCTTTGATACTCGTTGCGATCCTGGCCGGGGCGGCGGTCATGCGAACGATCTCCACCAGGCCAGAGCAGGCCGTCGCCGCATGGCCGAGTCAGATCGCCGCCACGCCCGTTCCCTCAGTCACCGTCCTCGCGCCATCGCCGACGCAGGCCGCAGCGACGCGATCGGCTACACCGTCCCCGGCTCCGACCGTGGCGCCCACCGTCGACGCCAGCGGGTCCGACGCGGAAACCGAGGTCGGGACAGACGGAACGCCGATCGACGTCGAGGATCCAGATCTCGTGGTCCCAACGCCGACGCCAGAGCCCGAGCCATCGGTCGCCCTGCTCTTGGATGGGTCGGGTGGCCGACAAGGCGTCTCCATCCGGTCCGGCGATAGCGTGGACGCCGTCCTTGGGCTCACGACCCGATATCTGGACACCTCCGAATGCACGGTCTCGCAGGCCTACGAGCCGGATGATCCGGCCGGGGTCGAGGCGTGGACGATCCGACTCCAGCCGAGGTCCGCGCAGACGGTGACCTTGATCGATGGGACACACACATTCGCCGCGACGTGCCCGAGCAGTGCCGGCCGACTCCACGAGACGCTGCGTGTCACCGCCATGGACGGCAAGCCCGAGGCGTGCATGGACTTCGAGTTCTCCCGCGACCCGATCACGCCCGCGTCGTTCGACGACCTGGCGTCAGCTGTGGTGGGGACCTGGATCGGATGCGTCACGACGCCATGGACGCCGATGTACAACGTGATGGTCAGGTTCAACGCCGATGGCACGTACAGCGCCGTCAGCCACGAGATCCTCGATGGGACCGAGATGATCGCCCTGTACTACGGCATGGACGAGGATTCGTCGAAGAAGCGGTACGCCCTCACGGACTTCCAAGCAAGCGGGCTGGGGATCGGAGAGATCGACGTCGTCTTCGACGTCGCGACGACCGTCCGCGACGAGCTGCGGAACATCCGGCTCATGGGCGACAAGCTCGAGTTCGAGATGTTCCACTTCGGAGAATACGGACCACTGACGTTCCAGCTGTACCGGGCCGACCCGCCGCCCCCGTCGTCCTGAGCCGTCCGTCGGGGCGGTCGCCTCGTCCAGGATCGGTCCAGACCGATGGCGTGGGTGCGAATCAAGGTCTGCCGTTGGTTTCCGTCAGGGAGCTTGCCGTCGATTCGGCTGGGCCGGGAAGGAGAAGGTCGATCAGACGCTCGGCGAGCCAGCGCTCATAGCGCTCCGCGCTCCAGCCGAGGCTCGTGACGAGCAGATCCCAGACGGCGAGTGAGGTGAGCGTCCATAGCCCATCCCTCCCCTCCTCCACGGATAGCCCCGGTCGCAGCACGCCGCGTCCGTCAAGCATGGCCACGAAGCCCGCCTGTCCGTGAAGTCGACCGGTCTCGATCTGCTCCCAGAGCTCCTTGAGCTCAGCGTCTGCCGCGCCAGCCGCCGCCAATTCCCGCAAGAGTGGCCCGGCCCGACGGTGGATGCCCGGCTGCGTCGCGACATAGAGCTCGACCTGGCGCCGCGGGTCGGATTCCTCGGCGATCGCGCGGATAGCCGGCCGCTCGACGACCGGGACCTCAGCCCGAGCCGCGCCGCCGGCGACCGCCGCCTCGATGACCGCCGTGAACAGCCCGCCCTTGCTGCCGAACGCGCGGTAGATCGTCTCGACGGCCACGCCCGACTCGCGCGCGATGACCGGCATCGGCACGTTCGCATAGCCGTGCTCCCGGAACAGTGCCCCGGCGGTCGAAAGGATGTCCCGCCTGGTCTGCGCGACCTGCTCAGCCCGCTTCGTCGAGCGATAGGCACGTCGGGGCTTGACGTCTTCGGTCATTTCGTGAGAATGATACTTGCACCAAATATTCGTGGAGACTGTGGAGGGTTCGAGCGATGGACGAAGTCGAGCGTAACAAGGCGATCGCCCGTCGGTCGTGGGAGGAGATCTTTCCCGCGTGTGACGTCGAGGGTCTCGCGGAGGTGATCGATCCGGACATCGTGGAGCGCGACCGTCGACCTGACGAGCCGGCCGGGTTCGAGGGCGTCAAGCGCACGATGTTCTGGATGGCTTCGGTCTTCTCGGACCAACGCTGGGAAGTCCACGAGGTGCTCGGCGACGGCGATCTCGTCGCCGCAAGGATGACCCACCATGCGACCCACACCGGCAACCTGATGGGCATCCCGCCGACCGGTCGGAAGGTCGCCTACCAGTACGTCCACTTCCTGCGCTTCAGGGACGGCAAGGCCGTGGAGCACTGGGGCGTCCGGGACGACATGACCCTCATGCGACAGCTCGGCGTCATCCCCGAGCGACAACCGGCACCGGTCGGCGCCTCTTAGGAGAGTCGGGTCGTCAGGAGCGGCGGGCGATCGCCTCGTCCAAGAAGACCGTGATCTGCGCGATGCCATTCCCGCGGACATCCAGCGCCTGGACGCCGGTCGGTCGATCCGGTGCGTCCGCCGTCGCGAACACACCGGCTGGCTGGGGCGGAGCGCGAGGGCTGGACGACGTTCTGATCGCCCGGCCCGGAGGCGCCCTCCGCGTTGGCTCAGCCGAAGGACGGCGAGTGCGCATCGACGATCCCGGAGATCGTCGACTCGGCGCCCGCGAATGTACGCAACAGGGCGTCGAGGTCGGCGAGGGCCGCCTCGACGTCCGCTCGTGCTTCGGGGTGATGACCCTCGACGGTCACCAGTACGTCGGTGGTCGATGCCGAGCTCGCACTCTCGGCTGACTGCCGCCAGCACCACCGGCGAGCCGCCACGTGGCCGGCCGCGTCGATGAAGATCACCTCTGTGGGCTCCGGGTGCTCGGTTGCTCCCGAGCCGAGATCGGTAAAGGACTCGTCGCCTGACGCAACTCGGACCGCCAGCCCGTCCGTGATCGAGCGTCGATCGAACATCGCCACCGGCAGCGCGTACCGGATGCTCACCAGGTTCCCGATGTCGACGAGCGTGTTGATCGACGGGATCGATCTCTGCTTGGTCAGGCGGCGGAGCAGCGCCTCCGCGGCGGATCGATAGGCGGTCGGATCGACACCGAAGGCCCGGAAGGCGCGGCGCCAGGCCGCCAGGCTCGGCACCTCCGAGAGCGGCGTGTCGCCCAGGCGTTCGAGCGTGGCACGCTGCTCGGCGAGGAACGCCTCCTGGAGGTCCGTGGTCGATGGCCCGCTGCGCAGGGCATCGGCCAGCAGCACGCCGCCGACCACAGTCGGATACCGCTGGAGGACCTCCTGCTCGTAGTGAAATGCCGTCACCGACTCACTCGCGCTTTCGGTCGATGAACGCCCGGAACCGCTCGCGCGTCTCCGGGGAGCGGAAGCCGTCGATCTCGGCCTCGGTCTCGAGTCGCGTAGCGGCGTCGAAGTCGAGATCGAGACCGTCGTGGAACGTCCGCTTCGTCCAGGCCACGCCTGTCCTCGGGTACGAGGCGACCCGGCGGGCGAAGGCCTCGGCCTCCTCGAGGAGCTGCTCAGGCTCGACGACCCGGCTGACCAGGCCGATCCGGAGCGCCTCGTCTGCATCGATCTCCTCCGCGGACAGCGCCAGGTGCAAGGCCCGGCCGAGCCCGACGACCCGCGGCAGCAGGTAGGTCATCCCGCTCGTCGGGCTGAGCCCGAGCGGGGTATCCGGTAGCCCGAACCGCGTCCCGACGGCCGCAAAGCGGACGTCGCACATCAGCGCCAGCTCGAAGCCGCCCGCCAACGCATAGCCGTGGATCGCGCCGATGATCGGCTTCGGGCACGCGCGGAACGCGGCCGAGACGCGCATGTAACGACCGATCGTCTCGGCGAACTGCCGCTCATCCATCCCATGCATGGCGGTGATGTCGCCACCTGTCGAGAACGCCCGACCTCGACCGGCGAGCACGGCCGCACCGATCGCCTCCGACGTCGCGATCGACTCGACGGCGTCGAGCAGGCCATCGAGCATCTCGACACTGATGGCGTTGAGCTTCTCCGGCCGGTTCAGCGTGATGACGGCGACATCGCCCCGTGTCTCGAGCTCGACGACCGCCACTAGACGACCTCCCCTCGATAGCTGCGGATCACCCGACGGGTCTTGCCCTCCCCCGCGATGGCACCCGGGCCGACGAGCGTAACGACAGCCGTGAAGTTGACGTCGCGCTGGAGCCGCTCGATGACCTCGACACGAAGGCCGTCGTGGTCCTGGGACGGCACATCGTCGGCGACCTCGACCGCGAGCGGGACCGGATAGTCGATCGGCGGCGGTCGATCGAGGTCGACCCGGAACTCGCCGGTGAGTCGCGGCGCGAGCGTCATGAGCGACGCTTGGATCGCCAGCGGAAAGACGTTGACGCCCTTCACGATGAACATGTCGTCCGAGCGGCCGAGGATGCGGAACCGGAAGCTGCTCCGGCCGCAGCGGCATGGCTCGGTGAAGACCTGCATCAGGTCGTGCGACCGCATCCGGAGGAGCGGGCTGGCCTCGCGGCGGATCGACGTGTAGACGACCTCACCTTGCTGGCCGTCCTCGAACGGCACGACATCGCCGGTGTCGGGGTCGATCAACTCCGCGACGGCGAACCCGACGCCGCCGAAATGGACCCCGTCGAGCGCCTCGCATTCTCCCGAGTGCAGCCCGAGCTCGCCGGTCCCGTACTGGTCGCGGGCGACCATGCCCCACAGCTCCTCGACCTTCTCGCGGTAGCCGGGCACCTGGAGACCGGCCTCGCCGGAGAAATAGCCCTTCCGCAGACCCACAGCCGATGGCTCGAGACCCATCTCCCGAGCGACCTCGGCGAGGCGGACCGCGTACGACGGCGTCGCCCAGATGCCGAACGGGTCGCTGAGACCGGCCATCATCGTCACCAGCCGCTCCGAGTGGCCGACGCCGAATGGGATCGTCGCGGCGCCGAGCGTCTCGAACGTCAGGTGGTCGCTGAGGCCGCCCGAGTAGAGGTTGTAGTTCATGCACTCGAACACGACCTCGCCCGGCCGGCAGCCCATCGCCCAGAGCGCGCGGGCGCCCATCTCGCCGTAGTCCTCGATGTCGCGGCGGGTGAGCCCGATTCGGATCGGTTGTCCGGTCGTGCCGCCGGTGGCCTGGATGCGCACGATCCGCTCGAGCGGCGCGCACTGGTTCACGCCGATGAGCGTGCCGTCGGCCTGGGACGCCGCGACCTCGCCCTTCTCCATGAACGGGATCTGTCCGAGATCCTCGACATGGCGGATGTCGTCGGGCTTCAGGCCTGCGCCATCGAGCTTGGCCCGGTAGTACGGACTGGTCGCGCAGACATAGGCGATCTGCTCGACGAGTCGCGCATCCTCGAGCCGCCGCCGGTCAGCGGACGGCAGCGTCTCGATCTCCTCGTTCCAGTAGCGACGGTCGGTCACGGCGGAAGCGTAGGCTCTCGGGGATGGTTAACGCCCTGTTACGGCCGCTTGCCGATCTCCGAGCGATCGACGTCGCCGTCGCCGGTGGCAAGGGTGCGAATCTCGGCGAGCTGATCGCTGCGGGGTTCCAGGTGCCGGACGGGTTCGTCCTCACGACGGCGGCGTATCGAGCCGCCGCCAAGGCGGCGAAGGTGGATCCGACGAGCCCGGACGAGGCCGCCGACAGACTGCGTGCGACGAGCGTCCCGAAGGCTGTGGTCAACGCCGCGACCAAGGCGTACGCAGCGCTCGGCGGCGGCAAGGTCGCGGTGCGCTCGTCGGCGACCGCCGAGGATCTGCCAGGCGCGAGCTTTGCCGGGCAGCAGGACACGTTCCTCGACATCGAGGGCGACGAGGCGCTCCTCGATGCCATCCGCCGATGCTGGGCATCGCTGTGGAACGAGCGAGCGGTGGCCTATCGGGCCGATCATGCCATCGAGGAGGACACGGTCGCGCTCGCCGTCGTGGTCCAGCGGATGGTCGACGCGAGCGCCGCCGGGGTGATGTTCACCGCCGACCCGATCACTGGCCGGCGTGCGACCACCGTCATCGATGCCGCACCTGGGCTCGGCGATGCCCTCGTGTCCGGGGCTGTCGACCCGGATCACTACGTGGCCGATCCCCGATCCGGACGGGTCACCGAGCGGACGGTGCGGCACGGGCAAGCGGTCCTGCGCGACAGCGTCATCCGCGAGCTGGCTTCGGTCGGTAGGCGCATCGAGTCGGCACTCCGCGGCCCGCAGGACATCGAGTTCGCCATCGACCGCGACGATCGCGTCTGGATCGTCCAGTCCCGGCCCATCACGACGCTCTATCCCCTGCCTGACTCAGCCCCGCAGGATCGCGTCTACTTTTCGATCAGCGTCGCCCAGGGCTATTTCGACCCCATCACGCCGATGGGGATGGAGGCGTTCCTGGCGATCGGTCGTCGGGTCGCCGCGACGTTCGCGCAAGGGGCCCAGCCCTCGAACGCGATCTCGACCGTCGTCGTGGCCGGCGAGCGACCATTCGCCGACGTAACGCCGGTGCTGGGCGATCCGATCGGGCGCGAGTTCCTGGAACGAGCGGCGTCGGTCGGTGAGGCGCGCAGCTCCGTGATCTTCCGGAAGCTCGCCGTGGATCCGCGTTTCCGTGCTCGGCGCGGTCTGCCCTTCCGATCAACACGCCGGATCGTCCCGCTCATCCTGCGATCGCGGATCCCGCTTTACGCACTACGGCTCCTGCAGTCGCCGGCCAAGGCTCGCGCCAGGACACTGCGCGACGTCGAGCGCGAGACGCGCCTCGACGTGCGGGAAGACATGACCGCCGGCGAGCGCCTCGATACCTTCGAGGAGGTGATGCAGCGATCGCTGCCGTTCGTCTTCCCGCGCCTCCTCGGCGTGGTGGTGGCCGGGATGCTGTCGTATATCGCGATCGGACGATTGCTCGGCAAACGCGTGAGCCCGGACGAGCTGCTGACGCTGACGCGCGGCTTGCCCCACAACCCGACGACCGAGATGGACCTCGCGCTCTGGTCCCTCTCGAAGGAGATCCGCAACGATCCCGCGTCCGCGGCACTGATGGCCAACTGGACCCAGTCGGAGATCGTCGAGGCATTCCTGGCGGGCGATGCCCCGCCGGTCCTGCAGGCCGGGCTGGCGTCCTTCCTCGACCGCTACGGATTCCGCTCCGTGGGCGAGATCGACCTCGGCGTCGCGCGCTGGTCGGAAGATCCGACCCATCTCATCGGCGCCATCTCGAACTACCTGCAGCTCACGGATGACGCGCTCGCCCCGGACAAGCAGTTCGAGCGCGGAGCACGCGAGGCCGAGGCGATGCTGGCGACGCTGCTATCCCGGGTCGGCGGGCCACGCCGCGTCCTGCTCCGGTTCCTCCTCGGACGCGCGCGTGCCCTGATGGGGTCGCGAGAGCTGCCGAAGTACACCTTGATCCGGCGGATCTTCACGCCGCTGCGGGACCTGATCCGACCGGTGGGCGAGGAACTCGCCGCGGCGGGTCGGCTAGCGCAGCCCGACGACATCTACTTCCTGACCCTCGCCGAGGCCCGTGCGGCCGTCGCCGGCAGTGACATGCGCGAGACCGTGGTCGCGCACCGCGAGCTCTTCACTCGCGAGTCGGCCCGTCGACGCATCCCGCGCGTCCTGCTGTCCGACGGCACGGACGCCGAGGTCGCTCTGGTCGAGGTGGTCGAGGGCGCACTTCACGGGTCGCCGGCGTCTCCTGGGGCGGCCACGGGGAAGGCCCGGGTGATCCTCTCGCCGCGCGGCGCGCATCTCGAACCGGGGGAGATCCTCGTCGCGCCATCGACCGACCCGGGTTGGACGCCGCTCTTCCTCACGGCCGGCGGCCTTGTGATGGAGATGGGCGGGATGATGTCCCACGGGGCGGTCGTCGCTCGCGAGTACGGCATCCCGGCCGTGGTGGGGGTAGCCAACGCGACCGAGCGGATCGCCACCGGGGACACCATCACCGTGGACGGCTCCTCAGGGGTGGTCTCCGCTCAGGGGCAGTAGTAGTCGGCGAGGTCGACGCCACGACCTCGGAGAACGGCTAGATCCCGCCGAAGTCACCTCCGCCGAAGTCGCCTCCGCCGAAGTCGCCTCCGCCGAAGTCACCGGAGTCGCCCGGGTCGCCGCCGACGTCGGCGGTGTCGCCCTCGCCCGAGTCGCCACTTTCGGTGCCGGAGCCAACGTCCCCTGCCTGATCGAAGCCCGGGTCGTTGTCGAAGAACGACTGGGCGATCGCCGTCCCGATGAAACTCGCGGCGAGCGTGGACAGGAACCAGGTGCCCATGCCAGGTGCGCCGCCGCCCCACACTCGCTCGATCGTGCCCGGTTGGCGGACCTCCGCCCGCGTTGCGGCACGTGCCAACGACGCCGGATCGTCGCCACGGATCTCGCCCGGCGGCACGACCCCGGCTAGGGCCTGAAGCGCTTGCCGGCGCTGATCGGGCGTGAGCCGGGCGAACGCCTCCTCGTGGGCGCGCTCGATGTCCGCGGGCGGCGCGGTCTGCAGCATGTATCGATAGCGCTCCAGCGCCTGCTCGTCCGTGAGCTGCTGCGCGTGGGCCGTTTCGGGGGGCTCGTCATGTCGGCGACCGAATAGGTTCATGGTCGATCCTCCATGTCAGGCGGCTTGCCGGCCGACGCGACCAGTGTGCCCCGAATGCCCACAAACGAGGTTTGAACAGTTTGCGCCTGATGGGCGCCCTATCTGGTAACGCGGCCCTTGAGCGTCAGCTCCCCGGACCCTGTGCCGCGCCACCAGATGAGGAGGGGGCGGGATGCACCGACCCGACCGTCCATCGAGGGCTCGAGCGAGGGTGGCCCTCATATCGGTCACTGCCGGGCTCGTCCTGGCAGGCACGCTGCCGTTCGCGTCAGCATCCGCCGGCGAGCCGGCGACGATGCTCCTGCAGTGGAACGAACATGCGGCCATTGCGCTCAGCAATCCGCCCACGGCGACGCCTGCCGGGGCCGGCCAGACGCCGCCGGTCGCATCGCTCCACCTCGCGATGGTCCAGGCGGCGGTGTACGACGCGGTGAACGCGATCGACCGCGGCCATGAGCCCTACCTGCGCGGTCTGCCGCGAGCGCCGCGCTGGGCGTCGAAGCCTGCGGCCGTCGCCACGGCCGCCCACCACGTCCTGGTGGGGCTGACGCCCGCCCTCGCAGACAACGTGAAGGCGAACCTGGATGCAGCCTATACCGCGTCGCTGGCGTCGATCTCCAACGGCAACAAGAAGACGGCGGGGATCAGCATCGGTGCCGCCGTCGCCGCGAAGATGCTCGCCAAGCGCGCCAACGACGGTCGCTTCGTGCCGTTCTCGTTCACCGCCGGCACGGGGGCAGGAGAGTGGCGGCCCGAGCTGCCGATGTTCGCCAGCGATCCGTTCGCGTGGGTATCGAACGTCAAGCCCTTCGCGATCGGTCGCGCGTCGCGGTTCCGCACAGCCGGTCCGCTGTCGCTCACGAGCGCCAAGTACGCGGCCGAGGTCAACGAAGTCAAGTCGCTTGGTTCGGCGACCAGCACGACGCGGACGGCCGCACAGACCGAGCTGGGTCGGTTCTACTCGGCGAACCCGCTCGTGATGCTCAACAAGTCCCTGCGCGACATCGTCACCCGCAAGGGCCTGTCGATCACGAAGGCGGCGCGTCTCTTCGCGATGACCAGCGTCTCGGGGGCTGACGCGCTGATCGCGTGCTGGGACGACAAGGACCACCACAGCTTCTGGCGGCCGATCACGGCGATCCGGCTGGCCGATACCGATGGCAATGGAGCGACGACGGCGGATCCCGCCTGGCTGCCGTTCCTCCCGACGCCGCCGTACCCGGATCATCCGTCGGGCTATAACTGCTTCACCGGCGCGACCACGCAGGCCGCGCGCGAATTCTTCGGCACGAACAAGGTCCGCATCTCGCTGACCAGCCCGATCACGATGACGACCCGCACGTACAGCCGGCTGAACCGGATCGTGGACGACACGATCAACGCCCGGATCTACCTCGGCATCCACTTCCGGACGCCGGACGTCCAGGGCGCCAAGCTCGGGCGGAATGTCGCCTCGTACGTGGCCGATCACCAGTTCGAGCGCGACGACTGACGTCTCGCCTCACCTCACCGACGGGCGCCGCGGAAGCGGCGCCCGTTAGTGTCTGCCGCGCGTCCGCGGCGATCGATCGCCGGACTAGTAGCCGACCTCGCAGGCGGTCCCGTCCCCGTCAGCATCGAGGTGGTAATCATCCGAGCCCTTGACGGTGACGGGCCCGGTGACGATCGCACGGACCTCCCCACAATCGAGGTCATCGACGACCGGCAGGCACGGGTCGTAGGACGGGTGACACTGCGACCCGGCCACGCCACCGACCAACGCTTGGGGCGTCGGCTCGGCCGCGGCAGGGGATGTTGAAGCCGCCGCAGGCGATGCCTCCGGGGGCGAAGCCTCGGCGCCGGGCGCTGCCGGACTGACCGGCTGCCCGAGACCCCAGATCCCGAGGCCGTCCGCCTGGGCGGCTGACTGGGCCGCGGTGATCTCCCTGACGTAGCGGACGTCCGGCGGGAACGTCGCGATCTGGGCAAGTCCGAGCCGCACGAGCTCGATGTTGACCAGCACGTAGTTCCCGCTGACATCGACCAGCCAGATGTCGCGCAATAGGCGTCCGAACCGGTCGGTGTCCGACACCTCCCTTTCGAGGCGGACCTCCTTGCCCTCGACGAAGCTGGCGTTGGCGGCGCTCGCGGCGACGGCCAGCTGCTTCACGCCTGCATCGGTGGCGTCGGGTTCGGGCGAATCCATGCCGATGTAGCGGACTGGGAACTCCTGGCCGTCGATCACGACCCGGATCGTGTCCCCGTCGGTGATGCTGGCGACCGTGGCGACCTGGGTCGGGCCGGTCGGCCCGAAGGCGGGCTGGACCGTGCTGCTCGGCGCGGCGCCGTCGGTGGCGCTCGGCGAAGCGTCGGTCAGTGGCGAGCCGATGCTGCTCTGCGGGCTGGTCGTGCTCGACGACTCCGAGCTCGAGCGCGCCATGTTCGACAAGGCGCTGAAACCGAGCAGGGCGGCCAGGACGACGATCGCGACCCTGGTCAGCGTCAGGTCGGGACGACGCGAGAGGACCCGGACGCCACGACTCGGGCGCACGACTTCGGAGGGCGCGGGAGCGGCGGTGGCCGGCGCGGCGAGGTCGGCCGTCGTGCCGGGTGCAACCGGCCGGGTCGTGGCTGGCGCAGTCCCGACGAGTGCGGCTCGCGCGGCGACCGCGTCCGGCGTCGTCGATCCGTGCGCGAGGTCCTCGACCGGCACCGCGCCGGGCGGTGGCCAGACCGCGGGCTTCGGTGGTGCGGCCGCCGGGGCGGCGGGAACGGGCGGGGCGGCAGTTGCGACCGGGGCTGCAGTCGCGGCGGGGGCTGCCGCTGGGGCTGGGGCTGCAGTCGCGGCGGGGGCTGCCGTTGGGGCTGGGGCTGCGGTCGCGGCGGGGGCTGCCGTTGGGGCTGGGGCTGCGGTCGCGGCGGGCGCCCGCCGTGCCGGCGCGGCAGGCAGTGGGATCGGCTTCGCGAGCGTCGACTGGGTCGGCGCCGGAGCCTTCGGGTCAGCGGCTCGTCGCGCTTCGACCGGCAGCAGCTCGTCGTAGTCGAAACCGCACTGCGGGCAGAATCGGAAGAAGCCGGCGCGCCGCGTGCCGCATTGCGGACAGAAACGTGCGTCGCCGGTCATGGGGCAGCCTCGGATCCCTCTATGGCTCGGCCCACGTCATCGACCTCGGACCGCCCATCCTACCCGGGCTCGCCAAGACCGGCCCCTCGCAAGGGGACATCGTGTTCCGCTAGAGGGTCCTACCCTCCCCGAATCGACCGCGATGGTCGACCGGGATCAGCGGCTTCTCGCCGCGGACCTTGAGCTCCTGGACCGCCCACGTGTTGCCGTCAGGATCGGCGAAACCGAAGAACGTGCCGCCGTCATCGGGCGAGAACGACATGATCTCGCTGGCTTCGACGCCTCGATCGAGCAACTCCTGGCGGGCAGCCCTGCCGTCGGCGACAACGAGCTGGAGCCCGCGCATCGAGCCCGCCGCCATCTCCTGTTGTGCCGGCAGGTCGCCGAAGACGATCGAGCAACCCGAGCCGCGCGGCGTCAACTGGACGACATGCATGTGCTCGGTCCTGGTGTCGTGGTCGAGGTCGAAGCCGACCTTGTCGCGGTAGAACTCGATGGCGCGGTCGATGTCGCTGACGGGCAGCACGACGACCTCGAGCGTCCAGTCCATGACGGTCCTCCGTGGGGACCGCGAATGGTAGGGCAGCCCGGGTCAGACCGGGCGGTCGGGCTCAGACCGGGCGGCCGAGGTCAGACCGGGTCGTCGAGCGAGACCTCGATCATCGGCGAATACGCCGCCATCGAATCCGCGTTCATGTTCCGCCAGGCGTTCGTGGCGACCCATCGGGCGGTCGCAGTGCGCTCGGCCAGGTCGGTGATGACACGAGCCGTTGCGGGCAGATCCGCGCGGAGCGGTCCCTTGATGTGGAACGTCATGTGCGGGTCGGTTTCGAGGTTCAGCAGCCAGGCACGCTTCTGCCGGCGCGGCTGACCGGTGATCACGATGCGTCCGTCGATGTTGTGGAAGACGATCTCGAGCCGGCGAGGAAGACCGGTCCGACGGCCGGTGGTGGTGATATCGACGAGGCCGCCGCGATCGAGAAGCCGACGGATGGCGTCCGACTCCGCTGCGGGCCGAGGGTGCGTGGCTGGTTGCATGCTCAACAACATACGCCGGTCGCTTGCGAGTTGCAAGTGACTATTTTTGTTGATTCGGCGTGGGCGGTCCCGTGGGGCGGGAGCAGGCGACGTCGGCGTCGTTGCCCATGTCCGGAAATCCCGTGCCAGGTGAATACCCGATCATCTTTGCCGTCGGACGGGAAACACCGGCACGTGAGGCGCTGGCGGTGTCGCCTGTCCCGTGGGGCGGGACCCGTGGCGAATCGGGTGGTTGCCGCCGTTGCCGTGGGACGGCACGCGAGCGGCGGCAGAACCCTAGCCCTTCCGCGACCTCCAGGTCGGGTCGTCACCGGCCAACCACTCCGTGTCGAACCGGCTCGCACCGTGGATCGCGGTCAGCCGCAGCTCCCCGGTTCCGCTGTTGACGAACCCGTGCGCCTCCCCCGGGGGGCTCACCACGACGTGCCCGCTCTCGACGACGATCGACTCCTCGCCGATGCGGAACGTCGCCTGCCCCGACTCGACGATGAACACCTCGGGATATGGATGCCAGTGCAGCTTCGGGCCGACCCCTGGCTTCGAGTGGACGAGGATCACGCAGAAGGGGACGTCGCCGTGCTCGGCGCCGACGAACTCGTGCGAATGCTCCGTCGGCTCGAGCTCATCGAACGGGACGATCTCGCCCATCAGACCCAGAACGTGTCGTGGCGGAGCATGAACGCAGCCCGCTCGTCGTCGGTCATCGACTCGCCGAACGAGACGCGGGCCAGCGTCTCGAAGTAGTCCTCGCGCGGCGCCCCAGGGGCGAACAGGATCAGCATCGACGCGTCCTCGCTCGACTCGTTCCGAAAGCCGTGGATGCCGCCCTCAGGCACGAACAGGAAATCGCCCGGCCGGGCATCGATCCATTCGTGCCCGTCGTAGAGCTTGATCGTGCCGGAGATCACGAAGAACGACTCTGAGATCGAGCGATGGAAATGCGGGTCGGGACCGCTCCGGGTCGGCGACATATTCCATCGATACAGCCCGAACTGGCCGTTGGTCGACTCTCCTGTCGCCAGGTATTCCGCGGTACCGCCGTTCTTGTAGCGGACTTCGGGCTGCGTCCCTGCGGGGCGAAGGCGGGCCTCCTTCAGCCCGCTTTCGCCCGCGTACCGCGGTGGTGGATAGGACATCGCGCTTCTAGTGGAACGGGTTGCCGCGGCGGTCCTTGAGCCGCACGGCCAGCTCGCGCGTCGCGACCGGCAGGCCGGCCAGCGACGTGGCCGAGACAGAGGCCGTGCCCCGCGCCGCGACCGGCGGCTCGGACGGCGGCGGCAGCGATGCCGGCCGACCGGCCGACAGCCACTCGTCGAAAAGGTCGTCAAGCTCCTCACCGGAGATCCGTTCCGCCAACCTGATGAACTGGCGCGTGGAGCCGGTCTCGCCCTTCCTGCTGGTTGCCCAGGTCCGGAGGATCTTGAAGAAATCCTCGTCACCGACCTTCATGCGGAGCGCCTGCAGCGTCATGGCGCCCCGGCCGTAGACCGGGAAGTCGAACAGCTGCACGGGACCGGGATCGCCGATGGCCAGCTCCCAGAAGGGGTCGTCGGCCGGGATCTCGACGAAGGAGTCGAAGATCTCCTGGACCGTCCCCAAGCCCTCGCGCTCGCTCCACAACCACTCGGCGTACGTGGCGAAGCCCTCGTTGAGCCATATGTGCTGCCACGTGTCGACCGACACGCTGTCGCCATACCACTGATGGGCGAGCTCATGGACGACGACGAAGTCGTTCGGTCCGCCGCCGAAGAAGATCGGCGTGTATGTCGGCCGCGTCTGGTTTTCGAGCGCGAAGAACAGGAAGACGTCATCGAGGATCCCGCCCGCGGCCTTGAACGGATACTTGCTGAACCAGCCTGACTCGGCCGCGAGGATCTCGGGTTGTCGGACGAACGACGCCTGCGCACCGACGCCGATGCCCGGGATCGCGGCAAGCGACGTGGCGGTCGTCCACGTATTCGGGTTATCGGCGCTGCCTGGCGGACCTGCGAGCGGCGCGGTCCAGCCGTCGAGCACGTCGCTATCGGCCTCGAAGCTGGTCGATCCGACGCCGGTCGATGACACGACGTTGTCGAGCGCAACACCGCGGCCCTGGACCGAGAAGTCGCTGGCGTAGGCGATCGAGACCTCGACGTTCCGAGTCGAAGCCGTCGTGTTCGGCAGCGTCACCGACCAGTGCTCCCAGCCGTCGCTCTGTCCGCTGATCGCGTTCCAGGTTCCGGACGAGCCGGTGGGCATGCACGACAGCTCGTCATCGTCGGGCGTCGTCGGATCGCCCGGGTTGACGACGAACACGGTCAGGTAGTCGGCGAGGAACGGGTTCGCCTCCAATGGACCGGGGCATGCCCCGACCTCCTGGTTGGTGTGGCCGTTCGCGTCGGGCAGCGTTGTCCAATCGTCGCCACTGGCGGTGCGGGCCTCGACGAACAGGAAGTCCCAGTCGGTCTCGGTGTCCCGGTTGGCATCGAAGGTCAGGGTCGAGCCGCCGGGCGGGACCGCGATCACTCGCGTGAGTCGCTTGTACGACGGCTCGCCGACATCTGAGAACAGCATCTGGCTGCCGTCCGTCGGCATCGCCTCGGACACGAGGTCCTCGAGCAGGCCGCTGTCGATGGCGTCCCAGAAGCGGATCCCGTTCGCCCGGTACTTGTCGATATCGAACTGGCCGACCGCCATCGTCGCGAGATAGGTTGCCATCGGCTCGCGGACATCCCACTCCCAGGTCGACCAGTGACCCGACGTGCTCTTGCGTACGAGTGCGCCGTTGGCGATGGCCTCGACGCCCTTCGGCACGGTGATCCGGAAATGGAAGCGGGCCTTGTCACGCGGATGATCGTTGGCGGGGAACCAGGTCGCGGCCACGTGCGGCTCACCCATGACGATCGCCCCGTCGTCGGTCGCGATGAAGCCCGAGAGGCCGAAAGCATCCTCGACGGGCTCGGGTATGCCGTCGTAGCGGAAGACCGCGGTGAAGGTCGAGCCCTTCGCGATGCCCTTGCGCGGGGTGACGATCAGCTCCTGGCCGTCACGCCGCGTCCGCGCGTCCCGGCCATTGACGTCCGCATCGCGCAGGTCGAGACCGACGAAATCGAGGTTGAATCGCGACAGGTTCTTGACCGCGCGCGCTCGGATGGTCGCGGTCCCCTTCAGCCGATCCGTGTCCGGCTCATACCGGAGCTTGAGGTCGTACGAGAGGACGTCGTAGCCACCGTTGCCGTCGCTCGGGAAGTATGGGTCGCCCAGGCCCGCGGATCCCGGCGTGTAGTCAGCGGCCGAGACGAGGCCCGGCGCCAGTCCCAGGACCAGCAAGGCGGCAACGACAGGACCTGCGAACGTCCGGCGGATCCCCGACCCCTCCTGTGGCGCGACGTGCGGTGTCGACCGCCAGTCTGCACCAGCCGGGCGCCGAAGATTCGGCGCGGTGGGGCCGAGGCGTATGGGCAGTGAGGGTGATTACATCCCCGCTTCGTCGTGGACGGCCAGGATGTTGCCGGCCGGGTCGCGGAACCAGGCGATCGTCGGACCGCCCTCGGGGCCCGGCCGGGCGATGCCCTTGTCGTCCTGCTCGAACCCGTCGAACCGGGCCATCTCGACGCCGGACCGCGTCAGGTCATCGACGGCGGCGTCCACGTCCGGCACGGGGAAATTGAGGACCGTGTACGTCGCTGGCGTGAAGTCGGGCTTGTCGTAGACCAGGACGCGCTTGTCGCCGTCGAGCTGCAACTCGAGCAGCTGGCCCTCGAAGAGCTCCTTCACACTCAGGCCGAGGGTGTCGGCGAAGAACCGCTTCTCGGCGCCGATGTCCTTGGCCGCAAAGCTCGAATAGGCATTCGCGGTGGGCAGCATGGGACACCTCCTTGGGTCTCCCGAATCCTACGCACGAGGCGTTAAGCGAGCGTCAACGCGCGTTCAGGACTCCGTGACGAGGACCAGCTTGTCGACCGCGGATTCGGCGCCCCAGAGCTCCCCCGGTCTTCCCAACAATTGGCGCACAGCGGCGCCGGCGCTCGGGAGTTCGATCGGGTCGAATGCCTCGGTCGATGGGTCGAAGCGCACGATGGCGTTCGCGCCGAAGTCGGTCAGCCACACGATGTCCCGATCGTCGACATAGACGGCATATGCCTGCGGGTTGCCACCGGGGAGCTGCCACTCGCGCCACTCACCGGTGTCCGGGTCGTGCAGGCCGACCTGGCCAGCGTTCCACTCGGCCACCCAGAGCCGTCCCTTCGAATCGGACCAGATCCGCCGGGCGCCCTGACCCGGCGTCGGCGGCTCGACGATCGAGACACCTCCCGTGACCGAGTCGATGACCCCGATGTGACTTCCGGCCAAGGATGCGTACCAGACATCGCCTCCTGGGGTCGCCGTCATGCCGTAGGGACCGCGGCCGTCGGGGTCGTCGAACACATCGACCTTGCCGCTCTCGGGGTCGAGGCGACCGTAGATCCCGGACTGGCCCGTGAACCAGAGGATGCCGTCGCCATCGAACGCGGCGGTGTTCAGGTTCGCGTTCGTCCGGTTCGCCGGAAGCGGGAATACCGTGACGTCGTCGGTTGCCGGGTCGACGCGGACGATCGCGTTCTGGCCGCCATCGGTGATCCAGGGTGCGCCATCTGGCCCGACGATCACTCCGTGCGGCGCGGAGCCCGGACCGAGCGGGATCTCGCGGATCGTGCCGGTCGCCGCGTCGAGGTGACCGAGCGTGCCCGCGCGCTGGCCGGTGTACCAGACGCCGCCGTCCGCGGCCGGGGCGACGTCATGTGGGTGCGAGCCCGCCGGGACGTCGAATTCCTTGACGTCGAATCCGGCCGTGGCGGTGGACGAGCTCGGCGGGGGCGATGACGCCGGCGCGGGTGGCATCGGTGACGAGGTGGTCGCTGCCGACGCAGAGCCAGAGGCCGGCGACTGGGAGGCAGTCGGCGAACACGCGGCCACGAGGAGGAGCAGCAGCCCACTGATGGTTCGGATCCGAAGCATCGCTCCAAGTGTCGCCCGATGGGCCGGAGGCGTCCAACTGCCCACCATGCAAACGTTTGTGCGCATCGCGAATGCTAGGCTTGCGGCATGGCGCGCGATGCGGATCCGATCGACGTCGACGGAGCGCCGACACGGGACGACGGCTCCCGTCGTCGCGAACCGCCTCCGACGATGCGCGACATCGCCACGCTGGCCGGCGTATCGCAGAGCACGGTCTCCCGCGTCCTCAACGACGTCGCGACCCGGGTACCCATCACGGAGGACACGCGTACCCGCGTCAACGAGGCTGCCCGCCGGCTCGGCTACCGGCCGAACCCGCTCGCCAGGGGTTTGCGTGGCGCACCGACGATGCTGCTCGGAGCGGTCGTGCGCGATATCACCGACCCGTTCTTCGCCGGGGCCATCGAAGCGCTTTCCGAGGCCGCCCGATCGCGCGGCTACAACCTGGTCCTCGGCCACGCCCACAGTCGAGCCGACGAAGCGATCGCGCTGACGACGGTCCTCGAGACCCGGCACTGCGACGCGATCATCCTGCTCGGCGACATGCAGGATCAGCCGCGGTTGCTCGAGGACCTCCGCGATTCCAGCGTCCCGGTCGTCGCCCTCTGGCAAGGCTCGAACCCGCTTGACGTCCCGACGGTCGACGTCGACAACCGGGCCGGCGTGCTGGCAGGGCTCGAACATCTCGTCGAGCTCGGCCATTCCCGGATCGCCTTCGTGAGCGCCCGCCTCCTCGGCGATATCCGTGAGCGCGAAGCAGCCTTCGTCGAATTCATGCGAGACCGGTTCGGCGGTGTCCCGGACGGCTTCGTCCGCCAGGTCCCGAACACACCGACCGGCGGCGAGATCGCGGCGGCCGGCCTGCTCGACCTCGATCCGTCGCCCACGGCCATCATCACCTCGACCGACACCCTCGCCATCGGCGTCCTGCATGCCGCCTCGACACTCGGGCGCGCCGTCCCGGACGACCTCTCGGTCGTCGGGTTCGACGATATCCTGTTCGCGAGCCACACGATCCCGGCGCTCACGACCCTGCGCATGCCGACGGCCGACATCGTCCGCGAAGGGATGGAGCTGGCGATCGATGCCGCTCGTGATCCCCATCAGCCGCGGACGCCGACGGTCAAGGTGATCGCGCCGTCTCTGATCGTCCGGGAGTCGACCGCCCGGCCCCGTGCCGACTAGCCTACCGGCGACTCGACGGGCAGTCGATCAGGCTTGCCCCCTGGACTGACCAGCTCTTCCTGGATCGCCCGGAGACGTTTCATGACGTCGTTCGCGCCGCGTCCGAAATAGTCGTGCAGGACCAGATACTCCTGATGGAGCCGGTCGTACATCGCGACGCTGGCCGGATCCGGGACAAAGGTCCGAGCATGTGGCCGAGCCATCGCGGCGACGGCTGCGTCGATCGAGTCGTACCCTCCGCCCGCGGCGCCAGCCGCCACCGCTCCGTACATCGCGGCGCCGACCGCCGGCGCCTGATTCGACGCGGCGACGTCGACCTCCCGCCCGGCGATGTCGGCCGTGAGCTGCATCAACAGCTCATTGCGGTCTGGGAGGCCGCCGCAGGCGACGATCCGATCCACCGCGACGCCGGCCGCCTCGAGCGAGTCGATGATCATGCGCGTCCCGTGGGCCGTCGCCTCGAGCAGGGCACGATAGATGTCGGCCGGCCTGGTCGCGAGCGTCGCCCCGAGCAGGAGCCCGTTGAGGTGGGTGTCCACCAGGATCGACCGGTTGCCGTTCCACCAGTCGAGTGCCAGGAGTCCGTTCTCGCCGGGCCGGAGGAGCGCCGCTTCGCTCTCGAGGTAGTCGTGGACGCTCTGGCCCGACCGACGCGCCGACTCATGCACCTCGGGAGGGACCGCCTGGTCGATGAACCACGCGAAGATGTCGCCGACCGCCGACTGGCCGGCCTCGAAGCCGAACCAGCCGGGGATCACGCCGTCCTCGACGACACCGCACATGCCCTCGGCGGTGACCTCACGCTCGCCGAGCACGACATGGCAGGTGCTGGTGCCCATCACTGCGACCATCGTCCCGGGGCGCGTCACGCCGACCGCGGGCACCGAGACGTGGGCGTCGACGTTGGCGACCGCGACCGGCGTGCCAGGCAGCAACCCGGTCCACGCGGCCGCTTCCGCGGACAGGCCGCCCGCCGCTTCTCCCAATGACCGGATGTCGCGTGACATCTTGTCGTCGACGACCCGCTCGAACCGCGGATCGAGGGCGGCGAAGAAGGCAGGCTCCGGGAAGCCTTCCTCCTTTGACCAGATCGCCTTGTAGCCCGCGGTGCAGCTGTTGCGGACCTCGTTGCCGGTGAGCCGCCAGACCACCCAGTCGGCCCCCTCGATCAGTCGATCGGCGGCGGCGTACACGGCGGGGGCCTCATCGAGGATCTGCAGAGCCTTCGAGTAGAACCATTCGGACGAGATCCGCCCGCCGTAGCGCGCGAGCCATCGCTCGCCGCGGGACGCTGCGACCGCATTGATCCGGTCAGCCTCTGGTTGAGCGGCATGGTGCTTCCAGAGCTTCACCCAGGCGTGTGGCTCGCCACGGAGCCCCGGGACCTCGCACAGGGGCACGCCTGCACGGGTCGTCGGCAGCATCGTGCACGAGGTGAAATCGATGCCAAGTCCGACGACGTCTTCGGGGGCCACGTCAGCCAGGCGAAGGACCTCGGGAACGACCGAACGGATCGTGTCGATGTAGTCGGCCGGATCCTGGAGCGCCCAGTCGGCGGCGAGCCGGACATGATCGTCTGGCGGTGGCAGGCACTCATCGATGACGCCGTTGGCATACACGTGGACCGCCGTCGCGACCTCGTCGCCCGTCGCGACATCGACAAGTACGGCACGCCCGCTCTCGGTCCCGAAATCGATCCCGACCGCGTACTTCATGTTCGCCCCCGCTGCCCGTAGTACGCGGTGTCGCCATGCTTGCGGTCGAAATGGCGGGCAAGCAACTCGTTGCCGATCTGTTCGACGCTCGCCTCGATCGCGATCGTGGCAGACGCCATCGCCGCGACCGCTTCGAGCGCCACGGCTACCTCGACGGCCGCCGCGGGTGAGGCGCCCCAGGCGAACGGGCCGTGCGAACCGACGAGCACGGCCGGCGCGTCGGCGGGAGTCCGGCCTTCTGCAGCCAGGGTCTCCGCGATGACGCGGCCCGTCTCCCATTCATACTCGCCGGCGATCTCCTCCGGTCGGAGCGGACGGCTGACCGGCACCGAACCGCGGAAGTAATCCGCGTGGGTCGTCCCGAGGCACGGGATCGCCCGGCGCGCCTGCGCCCAGGCCGTCGCGCTGCTCGAATGCGTATGGACCACCCCGCCGATGTCCGGGAACGCGCGGTACAGGAATCGATGGGTCGGCGTGTCCGTGGACGGCCGCAGCGAGCCGTCGACGACCTGCCCGTCCTCCAGATCGACGACGACCATCGCCTCGGGACGCAACTCGGCGTAGGGCACGCCGCTCGGCTTGATCACGAGGACTCCCGCCTCGCGGTCGACGCCGCTGACGTTGCCGAAGGAGAGCATGACAAGACCGGCATCGTGGAGCGCCGTATTGGCAGTCGCCACGTGGCTCCTGAGCTCCGCCAGATCACTCATCCGTGTGCCGTCGGGATCCACACTCGCATGGCATCGGCCGAGCGATTGCCCCACGCGAAATACGGGATGGCCTGGACCTGGAGGCCATCGGGTGTGGCGGCATCCGTCGCGACACCGATGACGCCGTCGCCCAGGTCGGGGCGGGGAACGGACCGGGCGTCCGGGTCGACTGGCAGCGTGACGTCCTCGAGCGTCGTCCCTGCCGGCAGGTCCGCCGTCTCGAGGGCATACACGAGCGGCCCTCGCTCGATCGCGACCGATCCGCGGACAGCGTCCACTCGCGGATCGGGCCGGACGATCCGGACAGCCGAGCCGAGGTCCAGCACGATGCGATCGCCCGGGCGCCATTCTCGACGCTCCCGAGCGATCCCATGGCCGATCGGTCGGACATCGCCGTCCGCGACCTGGACCGTCGCGCCGTCCGCCCATCGCGGGATCCGAAGCGACAACGTCCACGGATCGATCGGAGACTCCTGGACGGTCATCTCGACTCGTCCGCCCCACGGATATGCCGTCGACGTCGACAGGCTGACGCGGCCACCGACGAGCGCCGTATCGATGGCGCCATCGACGAACTGGTGGATCTGGATACCGTCCTCGTCCCGCGTCGCGACGAGCTGCGGGAACGACGCGATCGTGCGCATGAGGTTCGGCGGACAGCACGCACACGCATACCAGGTCGCCCGCTCGCCCTGGCCCGGCGCCGCCCACGCGCGGTCCGTCCGGCGCTGGAGCGGATTGACGTAGAAGAACTTCGTCCCGTCGTGCGAAAGGGAGGGCAAGACGGCGTTGTACAGCGTCCGCTCGATGACATCGGCGCACTGCGGGTCGCCCGTCGCGAGCAGCAACCGCCACGCCAGCATCACGGACGCGATCGCTGCGCACGTCTCGGCGTACGCGAGGTCGGGCGGCAGCTCGTACGGATCCCCGAATGCCTCGCCCTGGTAGCGGCTGCCCAACGCCCCCGTGACGTACATCCGCGTCGCGACCATGTCCCGCCATCGAGCACGGACCGCGTCGAGCAACTGGGCATCGCCCCGCTCGACTGCGACGTCGACAGCGCCACAGTCGAGATAGAGCTGTCGCACGGCGTGCCCGGCGACGGCGGCTGCGTCTCGCACCGGGAGGTGGTCCTGCCAATACGCGCGCCCGAACCGCCACGGGTCGAGGAGGCCCCGGCCGCGGCGATCGATCAGGACGGCCGCGAAGTCGAGGTAGCGTGCCTCCCCTGTCGCCCGGTAGAGCTCGACGAGCGCCATCTCGAATCCGGGATGGCCTTCGATCGCATCCCGGCCATCCGGACCGAGCTCGCGTTCCGCGGAGGCGACCGCACGCTCGGCGACGAGGAGGAGACGATCGTCGCCGAGCGCACGGAGCCAGGCGATCGCCGCCTGGAGGAGATGGCCGTAGCAATACAGCTCGTGGCCCCACGCCAGGTCGCTGTATTCGGTGCCTGGAGCCAGGACCTCGACGAAGGTGTTGATGTACCCGTCGGGCCGCTGCGCGGCAGTCACCAGCTCGATGGCCTCGTCCGCCATCGCGCCGATCCCGTCGTCCCACTCGCGACCCAGCTCCCACCCGGCAGCTTCGAGCCACTTATAGACGTCGGAGTCCAGGAACGGGAACGGCTTGTCGAACATCAGGCCGAGCGCCCGGTACCCCTCACCCCGATCCGCCGCGCCGGCGGCCAGCTTGAAGTTGTGGAGCGTTCCCGCGCTTCGCAGTTGCTCGAAACCGGCGGGGATCGTGCGCTCGCGGTTCGTCCGCAGCCGGTCCGCCCAGAACCCGCCGGTGACGCGGACATCCGAGCCGGAGATGGGCCGGAAGGTCGAGGGCGCGCCGTCGGATGGCAGAACGGCGGTGATGAGTCCAGGCGCCGTGTCCACGCCTATGGCCGCCGTTCGAGGTAGTAGAACGCCTGGTTCCAGCGCAGCTCGCGTTTGAAGTCGCGCGCGTCGGTCCGCGCGTCGATCGTGACGAGCTCGACGTCGGCGATATCCGCGAAGTCGGCGAGCGCCTCCATGTCGAGACTCGTCGTCAGCGCCGTGTGGTGGGGACCGCCGGCCATCAGCCAGGCCTCGGCCGCGGTCGGCAGGTCCGGACGCGGTCGCCAGACGGCGCGCGCGACAGGCAGCTTCGGGAGCGGCGCCTCCGGCTCGACGATGTCGACCTGGCTCGCGATCATCCGGAACCGGTCCCCCAGATCGGCCAGACCGACGATGACGGCCGGCCCTGGCTTGGCGTCGAACACGAGTCGAACGGGGTCGGAACGCCCACCGATCGAGAGCGGGTGGATCTCGCACGACGGGCGGGCATCTGTCAGCGACGGGCACACCTCGAGCATGTGCGCGCCGAGCACCTCGGGGACGGGATCGCCGAGGTGATAGGTGTAGTCCTCCATGAACGAGGTCCCGCCCGGCAGTCCGGCCGCCATGACCTTGAAGATCCGCACGAGCGCCGCAGCCTTCCAGTCCCCTTCCGCTCCGAAGCCGTAGCCATCCGCCATCAGCCGTTGGACGCTGATGCCAGGCAGCTGCTCGAGGGCCCCAAGGTCCTCGAACGTGTCCGTGAGCGCGCCGAAGCCGCCCTCTTCGAGGAAGGAGCGGAGCCCGGCCTCGATGCGCGCGGCCGTCCGCAGAGCCTCGCGCCGATCGCCGGATGCGCGGAGCGCGGGCGTGACCTCATACGACGCCTCATACGCATCGACGAGGTCGTCGACCGCGGGTGCGGGGACGGACGCGACGCGGTCGGCCAGTTCGTTGACGCCATAGCCATTGACCGAGAAGCCGAACCGCATCTGGGCTTCGACCTTGTCGCCCTCGGTGACCGCGACCTGGCGCATGTTGTCGCCGAATCGGGCGATCCTGAGGCCGTGCGCCTCGTGCCAGCCGGCGGCCGCCCGGGTCCAGGCGCCCAGCCGGGCATTGACGGCCGGATCCTCCCAATGACCGACCACGGTCTTGCGCCCTCGCCGCAAGCGGGTCTGGATGAACGCGAACTCGCGATCCCCGTGGGCCGCCTGGTTGAGATTCATGAAGTCCATGTCGATGTCGGCCCACGGCAGGTCGCGGTTGTACTGCGTATGCAGGTGCACTAGCGGCTTGCGCAGGTCGGTCAACCCGCCGATCCACATCTTGGCCGGAGAGAAGGTGTGCATCCAGGCGATGACGCCGACGCAGTCGGGGCTCGAGTCAGCCTCCTGCAGGACCGCCGAAATGGCCTCTGGCGTGGTCACGACCGGCTTGGCCACGATCCGCACCGGGATGTCCGCGGCCTCGTCCAGACAACGCGCGATGTGGCGGGCGTTCTCGTCCACCTTGTCCAGCACCGCGGCCCCGTAGAGGTGCTGGCTTCCGGTCACGAACCAGGCTTCCAGCTCGCGGAGCGTGTCCCTCATCCCTTCACAGCCCCGGACATGAAGCCCCGCATGTAGTAGCGCTGAAGGAGGACGAACAGCACGATGCAGGGCACCGTCATGACCACGACGCCAGCCTCCGTGGCGCCGTAGTCGATGACACCCATCGTCTGCTGGCGCAGCACGGCGATCGCCAAGGGGAGCGGTGATTGGCTCGGGTCGCTGATGAGGATCAGCGGCGCAAAGAAGTCGTTCCAGGCCGCCAGGAACGCGAAGAGCACGACCGTGATCAGCCCCGGGATGACCGCCGGAAGCATGATGCTGCGCAGCACATCCAACGAGCTAGCACCGTCGACCAGCGCCAATTCCTCGAGCTCGCGAGGCACAGCTTCGAACGAGATCCGCATCATGAACGTCGCGAACGGCAGCTGGTACACGGCGAGGACGAGGCTCAGTCCGAGCAACGTGTTGTCGAGGTGCAGCTGTCGCAGCAGTACGTACAGCGGGATCAGCAGGGTCGCATACGGGACCATCAGGATGGCCAGGGTGATGAGGAACAGGATGTTCTTGCCCGGGAAATCGAAACGGGCGAATGAATAGCCGCCCAGCGTGGACACCGTCACGGTGAAAAGCACCGTCAGGAGGGAGATGACGACGCTGTTCATGAAGTACTTGGGCAGGCCTTCCTGGAAGTCGAAGAGTCGCTGGTAGTTGCCGAGGCCATAGCCGAGCGCCTGAGCGGAGCCGGCCTGCGCGCTGAACGAGCTGAGGAAGGCCCATACCAGGGGGAACAAGAAGATGATCACGAGGCCGCCTGTAAAGACGTAGTAGGGCGTCCGCGCGAACATCGATGGTCTCGTCATCGGTCGCTCACGCCACCGCAGTCCCGCGCCGAAGCAGACGGAACCAGATGAGGTTAAGGACCAGGAGCGCGCCCAGCAGGAGAAGCGACAGGGCGGCGGCCGTCCCGAGGTTCTGCCGCACGAATGCCTGCTGATAGATCAGCTGGACGACGGTGACCGTCGAGTTGTCCGGCCCGCCCTTGGTGAGCAGATAGAAGTGGTCGAACGCCAGAAGCGATCCGGTCACGCACAGGATCAGCGCGAGCGCCAGTGATGGACGGAGCAGCGGCAGCGTGATGTGCCGGAAGATCTGCCATCGCCCGGCGCCGTCGATCGACGCCGCCTCGTAATACTCCGTCGAGATGGCCTGAAGACCGACGAGCAGGATCAGCATGTAGAGACCGACGAACTTCCAGACGATCATGAAGACCGTCGATAGGAAGGCATTCGTGTGGGTCGCGAAGAACAAGATCGGCTGGTCGATCAGTCCCACGCCCTGAAGCAGCGGGTTCACGGGCCCGATGCTGTCGGAGTAGAACCCCCAGAACAGCAGCGATGCCGCGGCAAGCCCGACGGCCAGCGGGATGAGGAAGACCGTGCGAAGCATCCCGATCCACCTGCTGGTCTCCTGCACAAGCAGCGCGAGACCGAGCCCCAGGCCGATCAGCAGCGCGGTGACGATGACCGTGTATCGGATCGTGAACTCGAGGGCCGGCCAGAACAGCGGGTTGTTGTTGAGCGCGCCGTAGTTCGTCGGGAAGTTGATCCCCTTGTCGCCGCCCAGCAGCTTCCAGTCGCTCGCGGACATCTGGCCGACAAGCATGAGCGGCAAGATGAAGAACACGACCACGAACACGAGCGTCGGCAGCGCGTATCCGATGCCCGCGACCCGGCGCCGGCGGTTCCAAGCGCTGGTCCCGCTGGTGAGCCGTCGAGCGGTGAGCCGCGATGCGACGCTCATGGCTGTCTGTGGTCCTCCGTCAGGCGTGAGGATGATGACGCAGTGCGGGCCCGCGGAGAGAGGCCCGCACTGCGGTCTACGCGTTGGCTAGGATCGAGTCCCTACTAGCCGCCTTGCAGGACGGAAGTGATCCCCGTGTTGAGCTGGTCGATCTTGGCGTCGTCGGCGTCGTCGAAGACGGCCGCACGGAACAGCTGGATCCACGGGCTCTGCGGGTCGTTGAAGGCGGAGTTGAAGTGGAGCGCGAACGGGGTCTCGCCCTTACCCGCGACCTCGTTGAACAGGACCAGCCGGGGGTCGGCTGAGCTGTACTTGTTGTCGGCGAGGTCGGTCCGGGCTACGACATTGCCGGCCTTCGCAACCACCTCGACCTGATTGTGGTCGCCGAGCATCCACGTGATGAAGTTCCAGGCTTGCTCGGGGTTCTTGCTGTCCTTAGAGAGCCCGATGCTGTCGCCACCGACGAAGGTGGACTCACCGCCTTTCACGCCGGCGATGGCAGTCACGCCGAGGTTGTCGAGCGGCATGCCCTCGCTCTCTTGCAGGCTCGCCGGCATCGGCATGATGCCGACCTTGCCTGCGGGGAACGGTTGGGTCCATGTCGGACCGGCTTCCTGCTGGGATTCGGGGTTGATCACGCCCTCGTCCCAAAGCGCCCCGAATGTCCGGTAGATCTCCTTGGCATCGGCCGAGTTGAGCATGGCCTCGGTACCGTCATCGTTCATGATGGAGCCGCCATCTGCCCAGATGATCGGCCACCACGTGAAGACGTTGCACCCGCCGCAGTTGCCGCCGAAGTAGGTGCCGTAGGTGCCCGAGATGTTGAGTTTCTGGACGGCACGCGCTGCGTCAGCGAACTCTTTCAAATTCGTGGGCGGCTTCTCCGGATCAAGCCCGGCCTTCGTGAAGAGGTCCTTGTTGTACATCCAAACGGACAGGTCGATGATGAACGGCAGGCCGTATTTCTTGCCTTCCCAGGACGACGCCACGATATGCGCCTGGCCGACCTTGTCGATGCCCGGCAGGCCATCGATCCGGCTCGTGATGTCAGTGAACAGGCCCTGTGACGTCCAGTTCGGCATGAACACGACGTCGGCCGAGAACAGGTCCGGTAGCTGATTCGCTGTCGCGGCGTTGCCCACGACGCCGACGTACTCGTCCGTCGGAACGAGGCGCAGCTCGATCTTGTTCTTGTGCGTGTTGTTGTATTCGTCGACCTGAGACTGGACCCGGGTCTCGGTCGCTGCGCGACTCCACATCGTGATGGTCGCGCCGTCGTCGACGCCCTGCTCGGGGACCGCACCCGCCGAGGCTCCGGCGGATTCGGACGCTGCCGCGGACTCGCTGGCCGCTGGCGCACTCGCCGATGCGCTGGCCGATGGCGCTGTCGATGGCGTCCCCGTGCCACAGGCGACGGCCGCGAGGATCGCCACGATCGCGAGGGCCCACAGCCGAAGTTGGCTCCTCATTCCTGTGCTCCTCCATGACCCACTCCGGGTGCACGGACCAGCGGGATGCTGTGGTCCGGTCCCCTCGGGCTGTGTCAACATATCACACATGCAAACGCGTGCACACATTCGTTGTCGCGATATTTCGCCAACTCGGAGGACCTCCGCGTGACCGTGAGACTGGGCGTCAATCTGTGGAGCCAAGCGAGCGATTGGCCATCATTCCTGGCCGCCGGCCGTCGGGCCGAGGAGCTCGGGTACGACACGCTCTGGACGTGGGATCACCTGTACGCGATCTTCGGCGACCCGCACCAGCCGATCCTCGAGGGCTATACGGCGCTTGCCGCCCTCGCCCAGGCGACGGAGCGCATCCGGCTCGGGTTGTTCGTCGGGGCGAACACGTTCCGGAATCCTGGTCTCGTCGCCAAGGCCGTCACGACGATCGACCACATCAGCGGCGGGCGAGCGATGCTCGGGATCGGCGGTGCGTGGTTCGAGCTCGAGCATCGCGCGTTCGGCATCGACTTCGGATCGGGCTTCGGGCAGCGGCTCGACTGGCTGGGAGAGGCCGTGCCCGCGATCCGGTCGCTCCTTGATGGCTCATCCGTGACGAGTCCCGAGGGTGGGCGCTACGCATTCGACGACCTGCGCATCGACCCGCCGCCGGTCCAGTCCCACCTGCCGATCGTGATCGGCGGTGGCGGTGAGCGGAAGACGCTGCGGATCGTGGCGCAGTACGCCGACATCTGGAACGTCTTCGGCACACCGGAGATCGTCGCCGCGAAGGACAAGGTCCTCCGGGCGCACTGCGCGGATGTCGGGCGTGACCCGTCGGCGATCGAGCGGACGCTCGGCTGCAAGGTGACCATCCGCTCGACGGAGGCCGAGGCCGAACGTGTTCGTCGATCGCTGCTCGAGCACAATCGGACCCCGATGGAACGAGTGGAAGGCGACGTCTCGTTCTGGACCGGGACGCCCGAGCAGATCGCCGAGACGATGCTGTCGTACATCCGCGTCGGGTTCGAGACGTTCATCGTCGAATTGCCTGCGCCCTACGATGACGAGACGATGGAGTCGCTTTCGAACGTCGTTCGACCGATGGTCGACGCGGTGATCGCCTGAGTCGCCAGATGCGTGTCGTCGTCACCGGCGGGAGTGGCAAGGCCGGTCGGTGGGTCGTCCGGGACCTGCGTGAGCGGGGTCACGACGTCCTGAACGTCGACCTCGTCCACGACGGGAGTGCGCACGGCCTCAGCGTCCGAGCCGACCTGACCGACTTCGGCTCGGCGGTCGAGGTCACCCGCGGGGCGGACGCGCTCGTGCATCTCGCGGCGATCCCGGCGCCCGACCTACTCCCGCCCGGCGAGACGTTCCGGATCAACACGCTTTCGACCTACAACGCGTTCGAGGCGGCGGTCCACAACGGGGTCTCACGGGTCGTCTGGGCGTCGAGCGAGACCGTGCTCGGCTTGCCGTTCGACAAGCCGCCGGCGTACGCGCCGATCGACGAGTCGCATCCGCCGCGGCCGGAGACGTCCTATGCCCTCTCCAAGCTCGTGGGCGAGACGCTGGCGGCCCAACTCTCGAGGCGGCATGGCATCCCGTTCCTCGGGCTGCGGATCTCGAACATCATGGAGCCCACCGACTACGCCACGTTCCCGTCCTGGCAGGACGAGCCCGCCCGTCGCCGCTGGAACCTCTGGGGCTACGTCGATGCTCGTGACGTGGCTCAGGCGGTGCGGCTGGGACTGGAGGCAGACCTGACTGGCGCCGAGATCTGCATCATCGCCGCCGCCGACACGTGCATGACGATGGACAGCGCCACGTTGCTGGAGCGGGAGTTCCCGACGGTGGACGTGACACGAGCCCTGACCGGGCGCGAGACGTTGCTCGCGATCGGTCGGGCTCGTGCGTTGCTGGACTATGAGCCGGCGGTCAGCTGGCAGACCGCCGGGTCAGGCGAGGGTCGGGGCTAGCGAGGTCCGGGCTAGGCGAGCGTCGGGCGGGTCCAGTCGTCGCCGATGCGATCGCGGGAGTCGGTGCCTTTGTTGACCGCGGTGACGTCGACGAGGAGCAGGATCCCGAAGAGCGTCGCGATGATCGTCAGCAGTTCCATGTCATCTCCTTCGACTGTCGTTGCGTGAGTTCGTTGGCACCATGGTGACGCCGTACTGGTCATCTGATAAGGTCCGCTTCGATGGCCAGAACGAGGACCAGATTCCCGACCGAGTTGCTGGTCGAGCTGCGCAAAGACGACCCGCTTCCGCTACATCAGCAGCTGGAGCAGGAGCTCCGAGGCGCGATCCGCGGCGGTCGGCTGCAGCCGGAGACGGCCCTGCCCTCGACCCGCGTCCTCGCCGACCAGCTGGACCTCTCCCGCGGCGTCGTCGTCGAGGCGTACGAGCAGCTCGTGGCGGAGGGCTACCTCACGAGCGTGCCAGGCGGTGCGACTCGCGTCGCCACGCGCGCGACGGCCGCCTCGCCGGAGCGACGGGCGATGGACGAGGCACCCCGCGTGCGGATCGACTTCGCCTATGGCCGACCGGACGTGACGTCCTTCCCGCGGCAGATCTGGCTGCGCTCCGTCCGCCGCGTCCTGATCGAGGCGCCGAGCGAAAGACTGACCTACCTGGATCGGCGAGGGGCGCCAGAGCTCCGCGAGGCGCTGGCGGCGTACCTCAACCGGGTGCGAGGCACGGCCGCCGACCCCGACGACATCATCATCTGCAATGGATTCGCCCAGGCCATCGACCTGGTCACGCAGCTGGTCAAGGCGCGTGGCGGCAAACGGATCGGGGTGGAGGATCCCGGTGACGCGGACGGGCGAGCCGCCGTCGGCCGGCACGGACTGGCGACCGTGCCACTACCTGTCGACGAGGGCGGCATCTCGATCGAGGCCCTTCGACGCTCGAATACCGACGCGGTCTTCCTGACGCCGGCCCACCACTACCCGACGGGCGCCGTGATGGGCCCCGACCGGCGCGCCGACCTGCTGGCCTGGGCCGACGAGCACGACGCGCTCATCCTCGAGGACGATTACGACGCCGAGTACCGCTACGACCGCGAGCCGATCGGGGCGATCCACGGCCTCGCGCCGGAGCGGGTCATCTACGCCGGTTCGGCCAGCAAGACGCTGGCTCCCGGGCTACGGCTGGGTTGGATGGTCGCGCCGCATCGGCTCGTCGACGACCTGGGAGCGATCAAGGAGGCCAACGATCGTGGCTCGGCGAGCCTCGACCAGCTCACCTTCGCGGACTTCCTCGTCAAGGGCGAGTTCGACCGCCACCTGCGCAGGATGCGACCGCTTTACCGAGAACGACGCGACACGCTGCTCGACGCCCTGCGGCGACACCTACCGGACATGCGGCCGATCGGGGCCTCAGCCGGGCTGCACGTGTTGGCGATGCTCCCCGCCGGGATCGACGAGGCTGCCGTCATCGAGTCGGCGGCAGCGTCCGGCGTCAAGGCCACCGGGCTCCGCCACACCTACCACGACCCGGCGAACGCGCCGGGCGGGCTGATCCTGGGCTATGGGCAGGTCAGCACGTCCGACATCGACGCGGGCGTCCGGCTGGTCGCGAAGTCCGTCGACGCCCAGCGCTGAGGCGCTCGCCTCTAGCCGGACTGTTCCTCCGCCCCACCTCGCCGCCAACGGCCGAGGCGATGCCAGATGCGCTCGACTCGAGACACGGGCGTCGTGCGGCCCGGGTCGCCAGGGTCGACGTCGGGATGGGCGGCCATGCGGGCGACGGCCGCGACCTCGTGCTCCAGTTGGCGCGTGTACATCCCGGCGAGCGCGAACCTGGCGATCGACGCGATCGGACCGGACACCTCGAAGGCGTGGCGGATACGCGAGCCACGCGCCGTCGGCTCGACCTCGTAGATGTTGATGATCGTCAGCAGGGCCGGCTTGACGACGAGCTCGAGCGCGCGGCCCGGCTCGAACCGACGGATCAGGCAGTGATAGACGGTGCCGTAGTTCGCCCGCACGTCGACCGTCCCGCCTTCGACCAGTGGAGCCTCGGACCTGGCCCATGTCGCGTTGTGGCCCCAACGGCTCCACTTGGCGGGCTCGGCGTAGAGCGCGAAGACGGCGGATGGATCGACATCCGCCTCGAGCACGCTCTCGATCGTCCAGCTCACGTCGGGCTCCTCGCTCCTCGCTTCTGCTCCTCGCTCCGGGGAGGCGAGGATACCGAGGCGTGGTCAGGGCCGAGACGCGGATGCGCCCCGGGCGGACATCCCACCCGGGGCGCGAGGATCGCGGGGTTCACGAAGATCGCGAGGCGGTCAGCGACCGCCGGTGAACTGTCCCTCGCCGGGCTTGAGCGCCCGGAAGCGGAGGGCCGACCATGTTTCGTCGACCGAGATCTGGCTGATCGGCCGGAACCCGAACTCGGCCACGATCGGCCAGAGTGAGTCGCGGTTGATGTCGGCCTTGTTGCCCTTCGGATAGAGGACCCACACGTTCCCCGATCCAAGGAGCGCGGTGCCGTCGGTGGCGAACCGCCGCCGCACCGACGCCGCGTCCTCGGCGATGACGATGGCGGTCGATGCCTGCGACGGGTCGCTGGTCAGGTCGACGCCGTCCGGTGTCGGACCGAGCAGCGATCGCCGCGCCTCATCGGAGACCCACAGGCTCGTGCCGGGCTTGATCAGCAACTTGTCGGCGACGGTCTTGTCGGCCATCTCGGATCTCCCGTTCAGCGACCGAAGAACTCGGCCAGGGCCGGCCCGAGCACCGTCGGATCGACGTTGTGCTCCTGGCCCTCGAGGGTCTTGACCTGGGCGTTCGGCAGCGCCTTCGCCATCGCCTCGGCAGTCGGGCCGAAGAACCCGAAGCTCGCGGCACCGACGAGGACCAGTGTCGGGACGGTGACCGATCGCATCTTCTCGACCGGAAGGGAGTAGTCACCCATGATCTCGGCGTCGTACGCCAGGGTGTGGGCAAGGGACTCCGTCCACTGCCACCACGGCTGGCTCCGCGCCGAGGCGACGAACTCCTCGGGCATCCCGACGACCTTGGCCATGAAGTATTCGACGGCGTCGCCGCGTCGGTCCTGCGCGACGAAGTCGCGGTAGATCTGGGCGGTGTTCGGGTCGGGCTTCGGCCGGCTGTCGTCGACGATGTAGGGCGGCTCCCAGAGCGCGAGCCTGTCGACGTCCGAGCCCGCCGCGGCGGCGAGCAGCGCCAGTGCGGCGCCGGACGACGATCCATATAGGTGAGCCTTGCCGCCGGCCGCGTCGATGACCGCGTCGATGTCCTCGATCTCGCGGTCGATGGCGTAGGGCTGCGTGTCGCCTGACGGCCCACGTCCGCGTCGGTCGTAGTTGAAGACGGTGTAGCCGGACGCGAGTTGCGCGGCGAGGCCGGCGTTCGAGGAGCGGTCTACGGAGCCGCCGCTGACCAGGACGACGGGTGGGCCGTCCCCGAGTCGGTCGTAGGCGATCGTCGTGCCGTCCTTGGAAGTCGCGTACTGGAGCGTGGTGCTGGACATCGAGGTCCTCCTTCGTCGTGTGGGTGATTCTGGCGCGTGGATCAGGATCCGGCCGAGGACTGGTCGGCTGGGACGTAGGTCATCGATTGGACGCCCGGTCACGAACGTCTTCGCCTGGAGCAGCTTGAGCGGGATCGGCTCGTCCTCGGCGTCGAAAAGACGCTTACCGTGGCCGACCACGATCGGGTGGACGAGCAGGCGCAGCTCGTCGAGCAGGCCGGCTCGGAGCAGGGTGCGGACGAGCGTCGGGCTGCCGGTGACCGAGATGTCCTTGCCGGGCCGCTCCTTGAGCGCCTTGATCGATTCGACGACGTCGTGGTCGATGATCGTCGTGGGCCCCCAGTCGACCGACTTGAGCGTCGTGCTGACGAGCACCTTCGGGGTGGTGTTGATGACGTCGGCGAAGGGGACGTCGCTGCCCTGTCGCGGCCAGAAGCCCGCGAACTCCTCGAAGGTATTCCGACCGAAGAGCATGGTGTCAGCATCGTTCGCCTGGTCGGCAACTGCCTCGCCCATCTCGTCGTTGAAGTACGGGAAGTGCCAGTCCTGCGGCGCCTCGACGACGCCGTCGAGGGAGATGAAGAAGCCGGCGACGATCTTGCGCATGTCGGTGGTCCTTTCTCGGTTCCGATGTCTCGTTCCGGTGCTCTTATCAGGTAGTCGGAGCCGGACTGGCGTTCTCGACATGGTTCGACGAAGAGTCTTCGATACATCGCGCTATTGCATCGGGTGACCGAACCAGCGAACGACCGGTGCGCGGGATCGAAGTGCTCAGCCGCCGGTTCGATCATGGGATGCAAAGCGCGTGTTTCGGCGTGGCACGATGTCGAGACCGCGATCCCAGCCTCGACCTTCCTGTGACGGCGCCCAATGAGGCCCACGTACAGACAGGAGACCCACGTGAAGTACATGATCCTCATCCACTCGAACATGCAGTTCTGGCAGGAGAGCCTTCCCGAGGCGGAGGCCAACCGGGTACTCGGCAATCACTACAAGGTGATCGAAGAGACCAAGGCCTCAGGGGAGCTGATCCGGGTCGAGGGTCTCGGCAACGAGCGAACCTTCATCGAGTTCCGGGACGGCACGCCGGCCGTGACCGACGGCCCCTTCGGCGAGGTCAAGGAGCAGCTGGCCGGCCTGTTCCTGGTCGACGTCGACAGCCTCGATCGGGCCAAGGAGATCGCCGGCCCGCTCTCGGAGTACGGCGTCGTCGAGATCCGGCCGATCATGGAGGACGCCGGGACGGAGATGTGACGCCAGACGACACCTCGCCCCAACACGACGTCGAGGACCTGTTGCGCGAACTGGCGCCGCAGGTCCTTGCCACGCTCGCGCGACGCAACAGCCAGTTCGATTCCGCCGAGGATGCCGTCCAGGAGGCACTCTTCAGCGCGTCACAGCAGTGGCCGACCGAGGGGATCCCGACCAACCCACGCGGCTGGCTGATCACTGTCGCCCAGCGCCGACTCACCGACCAGCTCCGGTCCGACGTTGCCCGCCAGCGGCGTGAGTCGGCGGCCGCCGCGCTCCTGCCACCGGAGGCGTGGCATATCCCCGCGCCGGAGGTCGATCAGGTCGAGCCCCAGGCCGATGACGCACTGACGCTGCTCTTCCTGTGCTGCCATCCGTCACTGTCGCCGGCTTCGCAGCTCGCATTGACGCTGCGTGCCGTCGCCGGCCTGACGACAGCCCAGATCGCCGCGGCGTTCCTCGTCCCCGAGGCGACGATGGCGCAGCGGATCAGCCGTGCGAAGGCGACGGTCACGTCGGCCGGTGCCCGGTTCGAGATGCCGCCGGACGCCGAGGTCCCCGATCGCCTCCGCGTCGTCCTCCACGTCCTCTATCTGATGTTCAACGAGGGCTACACGGCGTCGTCCGGTGCGGACCTCCAGCGACCGGAACTGGCCGCCGAGGCGATCCGCATCACCCGGGACGTCCGGGCGCGACTGCCAGAGGACGCAGAGGTCTCCGGGCTGCTTGCACTGATGCTCCTGACAGATGCACGGCGGCCCGCCCGGACCGATGCCGACGGCAATCTCATCCCGTTGGCCGAGCAAGACCGGTCACGGTGGGACCAGGGCGCGATCCGCGAAGGGGTCGACATCATCACGGCCACGCTTCCTCGCGGCAGGATCGGGCCGTATCAGCTCCAGGCGGCGATCGCCGCAGTCCACGACGAGGCGCAACGCGCCGAGGACACGGACTGGCGCGAGATCGTCGAGCTGTACCGCCTCCTCGAGCGGGTGTCACCGAACCCGATGATCACCCTGAACCACGCCGTCGCCGCGGCGATGGTCGACGGTCCTGCCGCCGGCCTCGAGATCCTGGAGCCGCTCGAGTCCGACGAGCGGATGGCCAGGCACCATCGACTCGAGGCGGTGCGTGCACATCTGCTCGAGATGGCCGGCGAGATGGCGCCGGCGCGGGCGGCGTATCGACTGGCCGCCCAGCGCACCACCAGCCTTCCGGAACGGCGCTACCTGGAGAGTCGGGCTGCTCGCTTGGGGTGATCCGTCAGGAGATCGACTCCAGGATCCGCTGGATCGCGTCCACGATGACGCCCAATTCAATCGTCGATCTCCGGGCCCCAATCGATGAACGCCGGACGGAACGTGGACAGCGGCAGGATAGTTCGACGGCCACTGCCGTCGGGACGCATCCGGTAGAGGCCGAACAAGCCGTCCTTCTCGAGGCGGAAGACCAGCCAGCGACCGTTCGGCGAGTACGAACCGAGATACGCGTTCGTGACGCCGTCGTGGAAGTGGGTCAGCGATCGGCGATGGGAGCCGTCCCGACGCATCGTGACGATGTTCGCGGAGTCGTCCGGATCGAAATGATTGGCGTTCTCGGTGACCGCGATGCGCAAGCCGTCCGGCGCCCAGTCCGCCTTCACCGTCTCATCGGCAGAGAAGGGTCGGATCTGCTTGATGTGCGTCCCGTCGATGCGAGCCGTGAACAGGCCCATCGACGGCTCCTCGGCTGGCGGCGGACCGACCAGTGAGCCATCCCACCCCTGGAAGCTGAGCGTCCGCCCGTCGGGCGACACGTTGGGGTCGGTGACGAATCCGTTCGGGAATGGGCCGAGCACGCGGCGCTGGTGCGATCCGTCGACCTTCATCCGCCAGATCGCGGCGTCGTTGGTCGCCTCGGTGAAGCGGTGGAAGTAGACCCATCGTCCGTCCGGCGAGTACGAAGGCTGCTCATCGAACACGCCGGCCGGCTGCGGCAGGATCCGCAGGTGGGATCCGTCGGCCCGGATGATCGCGATCCGGGAAGCGGTCTCGGAGCCCAGATCGAACACGATCTTCCGCCCGTTCGGCGACCAATCGGCGCTGAGCGCGTCGCCTTCGACGTGGGTGATCTGGCGCAGCCCCGAGCCGCTAGGGCGGACGGTGAACAGCTGGCCGCCCCTCCTCGGTGAACGCGGTGAACACGATCCGGCCGTTTTCGCCGGGCATCGTGGCACTGGCTGCCGTCGGCAGCGCCAGGAGCGCGACCAACGCGCCCAGGATGACGATCGAACGCACACGCTTAGCAGCACCCCTCCTTGTCATCACTCGTGGCCGGCGTCAGCCGCCGGTCATGGAAGTCGTTGCCAGCTCCCGTTGCCCACGTTCCCGTCGGCCGGGATCCGGACGGCAGGCGCCTCGCCTTCCGGGTCCAGCACGAGGAGCTGGTAGAAGCCATCGGTATCGTTCCCCACGTAGCTGTACAGGCGCGTCCCGTCGGGCGACCACACCGGTGGGGCGAGGTCGGCCGGGGTGCGCAGCTCGACGACCCGTGTCCCCGCGCGATCGCTTACGACCACATAGGCACGGGCCGACTCATCCGCCGGAGCGCGCGCCCAGGCGAGCCGGTTGCCGTCGGGCGACCAGCTCGGGGAGAACTCCGCGCTCGGGTCATGCGACACGTTGGTCACGGTCGACCCATCGGCCGAGACGGTGAAGACATCGAGCTGGTCGTCGTTGACCGCGCTGACTGCGATCAGCGCACCGTCCGGCGACCAGTCGGGCCACAGCACGATGTCCTTCAGCGACGCCAGCTGGTGGTCGTTGGACCCGTCGGGGGCGACCGAGTGCAGCGTGGTCGACGCCCCGCTGACGAACGCGATGTTGGTTCCGTCGGGCCCCCAGGCTGGGTCGATCGCCTTCAAGGCGGGATCGGTGATGCGCGTGGGAGCGCCGTCGTCGAGGTCTGCGACGAAGATCGCCGATCCCGAGGGCGTGTCGGCGGCGTACGCCATCCGCTCGCTGTCCGGCGACCAGCTGATGCTGCTCGGCTGGTTGAACGCCTCCTCGCGCTCGCGCAGGGTGACGCCCTCGGCGAGGACCCGCCGCCCCCCGCCGTCCTGGTCGACCACGGTGAGCGCCCACGGCGTCCCGGGCGTCTCGCGATGCCAGAACGCGAGGTGCAGGCCGTCGCGCGACCAGATCGGGACGATCGATTCGCCATCCTTCGGGACGAGGACGTGGCGCTGCGAGCCATCGATCCGCGCAACCACGATGCCGTCCGCTGAATCCATCGTGATGTAGCCGGGGGTCGTCAGCCCGAAGGGCGGTGCCGGGCGCGACGACCCGACCAGGATCACGGCCGCCACGATCGCAAGGACGAGAAGCAGGAGGCTGGCCGCCACCAGCACGAATCGGCCACCCGTCATCGCTCGCCGGGCATTGGCGTTCCATGTCCATCGATCGGTGATCAGCCATTGGCGTCGACGCGGCGTCAAGGCAAGCCGCTCGCGGGTCTCGTCGAGCAGCCACGGCGGCGCGGACACCGGTCGAACGTCGGCCAGCCAGCTCTCGACCGTGCGGTCGAGGTCGCTTCGGGTGCTCATGCCGTTCGTCCTCGGTCGATGGAGACGACCCTGGAATCCGCGTCGAGGGCGGCGCGCATCGTCCGCTTGCCGCGATGCAACCGGGATTTGACCGTGCCGACCGGGATGCCGAGGACATCGGCGATCTCGGTGAGGAGGAAGCCCTCGATGTGGTGCAGCACGATGACCGTGCGCTCCTCGACGTCGAGTCGCCGGAACGCGCGATCGAGCCGGTCGCGGTCGATCAGGCCAGGTATCGCATCGGGTCCACCCCGCTCATCGACGACTGCGTGGATCTCGACCAGGCGTCGCCGACGTTCGCGCGAGGCCTCGCGATAGCAGCACCGGACGAGGATGCGGTGGAGCCACGCCTCGAACCGATCCGGGTCGCGGATGGCCGACAGGTCGCGCCAGGCGCTGACCAGCGCCTCCTGGGTCGCGTCGGCCGCGCGATCCGGATCGCGCAGGATGAGCGCGGCCACCGCGTACAGCCGGCCGATCGAGGCCGACGCCAGCGCGTCGAAAGCCTCGCGGTCGCCGGCCATCGCCTGTCGGACCAGCTCTCGATCCATCGACCCTCCGGGTGAGGACACATCTTGGTGCCTTCACCCACCCAAGGGTCAGGGGTCGCGCGAAAGGTTCCCGATTCTGTCCGGCTTGTCTGGGCCTCAGGTCCGCCTCGCCGCGAGTCGGGCGCGGATCGGCCGTTGCGGCACACCGCCGGCATCGACCTGCTCAGCGCCGAGGAAGCGCTGCATGCGCTCGACCCCACAGGCGAACGCTTCGATGAATGCCTCGTCCGTAGCGAGGACGGCATCCTCCAGCCACAGCCCGAGGATCACGAAGGTCGATATCGCTCGATCGACACGGCCATCGAACCGGGCGACGAGTCGATCGCCCCACAGCACTGGCAGGGCGTAATAGCCGAACTTGCGCTTGGGCGCGGGCGTGTAGACCTCCCAGATGTAGTCGAAGTCGAATAGCGGCTTGGCTCGTTTACGGGCGCTGACCGGGTCGAGCGGCGCGAGGAAGGTGGCCTCGTCGGTCGTGGTGGTCACCTTCGGTCGCCAGGCGGGGGGCACTCGGCCACGCCCGATGGTCTCGATGTCAGCGGCGTCCTCGGCCAGCGCCCACCGAGGGCCGCGCCAGCCCTCGACCTCGAGCTCGAGCAGCGTGCCGTCCTGGAGCGCACGGCTCCGCCACGCTTGCGTGATCACGCGACCGTTCGGGTCATTGATCGTGTACGAGCCGGTCAGCGGCGAGATGCCTTCGAAGGCGACGTGCTTGCGCCGCATGAAGTCGTCGGTCTCGGCGTCGCTCGCCGCCTCGAGCAGGTCCGCGGGCGCGATCGCCTCCGTGAGGGCGTAGACGCGCTCGAACCGCTCGCGGTGGTGGACCATCGCCTCGCCGGTGCGCCACAGGTAGTAGAGCGCGACCGCGCTGTCCTTCCGACCCCGGTACGAGTCGGTCCGCTTCCGCGACGCCATCTCGAAGTCCCTGTTGGCGACGGTGCCGCGCTCCCGAAGCACCTGGCGCATCTCGACGATCGTCGCGTGGTGCTCGTGCTCCACGTCGAGCCAGTGCCCCATCTCCCGCTCGCGACGCATGAGATTGCGCCAGTAGGGCAGCTCCTCGATCGGCCGGACGGCCAGCCAGCCGCCCCAGTCGAAGAACCTGCGCTTCCCGTAGGTCAGGCGCGCCCAGTCATCGACGGCGTAGTCGATGACCCGGCTGTGCAACATCAGGTCCTGAGCCCGCGCCATGATCCCGAGAGGGTCGAGTTGGAGGTGCTCCATCGCGCGCATCGCGCGCTCGGTGCCGCGGAGGCCCTGCCAGCGACGGCCCGGCCAGAGGCCCTGCCGACCCAGGATGAACCGGCGGGCCGTCTCGATGGAGATCCTCACGCCGCGAAGCGTAGCGGCGCTAGGCTGTCGGCATGACCACTGACTCGAACCTCCGTGACATCGTCGACGTGCCGGCCCTCGATGTCTGGGGAGACTCGGTCCAGGCGCGGGTGATCGTCGGCGCGAACGCGAGCCTCGCGGTCGTGGAGTTGCAGCCGAACGCGGTCGTGCCCGAGCACCGTCACGAGCACGAACAGCTCGGGTTGTGCATCAGGGGCTCGATCACGTTCACGATCGACGGCGAGCGGCGCGAGCTGGGGCCCGGCGGGACGTGGCGGATCTCCTCGAACCTGCCGCACGATGCCGTGGCCGGGCCGGAGGGCGCCTCAGTCGTCGACATCTTCTCGCCGGTCCGAGCCGACTGGGATGCGCTGCCACGATCGGGGCCGGATCGTCGCCCGCGTTGGCCGGAGGGATCAAGCGACACCTAGCGAAGGGCACTCGCGAGCGAGAGTTGCTCGGGGCTGGGGGGCGCGACGGGCGGCGACTCGCTCGCGGCCGTACGCCGGGGCCGCCGGTCGGCGATGCCGTACTGATCCGCCAGTTCGCGGACCTGGCGCTTGACCGGCTCGAGCACGTCCTTCGCCACGTAGGCCCGACCGTCGTATAGCCGCTCGTACGCGGGTAACAACTCGGGCCAGTCGCGGGCGAGGTTCTCGAGGAAGTGCTCCCGCGTCCCGGGCCGGAGGTACAGGACGTTGGTCCAGATCGCCGTCGCGCCGGCATCCCGCGCGGCCCTGACCACGTCGGCCATCTTGGCCGGATCGTCGGATAGGCCGGGAAGGATCGGCGCCATCCCGACGCTCGCGTCGATTCCGGCGTCGATCAGCGTCCTGATCGCGCGGAGGCGCTGCCGCGGCGCTGCGGTGCCGGGTTCGGTCCTGCGCCAGATCTCGGGGTCGAGGGTGGGGATCGAGAACGTGACGCCGACCTTCGCCCTCGACGAGGCGTGGGCGAGGACGTCGACGTCGCGGACGATCAGCGGCCCGCGGGTGATGAGCCCGATCGGCGTCTCCGCGTCGGCGAGGGCCTCGATCGCCCCGCGGGTCAGGCGGAAATGCCCCTCCGCTGGCTGATAGGGATCGGTGGCGGTGCCGACGACGACCTGCTCACGCTTCCACGATGGGCGCGCGAGCTCCTTGCGAAGCACCTCGACGAGGTTCGTCTTGACACGGATCGACGTGCCGTAGCGTGCGTCGTACGGCCGATCCGCGAGCTTCTCGAAGGCGCGGACGAAGCAGAACGTGCACTGGTGGACGCAGCCCATGTAGGGGTTCAGCGACCACTTGAAGCCCATGCCACGGACGCGGTTGAGGGCCGAGCGGCAGGGTTCGTCGCGGTAGGTCGGCCGCATGGTGACAGTATAGAACATGTGTTCGATTTGCGCCGCCGGCTTAGGACTACGATCTCGGCGCGGGCGCCTTCCGTGCCTCGAAGCCCAGCTCCCGCGCCTCCCGGACCGTCAACCGATCCGTCCGCTTCCACGTGAACGCCGTCGCGATCGCGTCCCACACCGCCGGGAGCTCCCAATACGCGGAGTGGGACCTCGGGAAGTCTCGCCCCGACTGCACTCGCAGATCGACGACGCTGGCCAGGCCGTCGGAGCGCCGGAACAGCGGCTCGGCGACGAACGACAAAAAGTCGCGACTGTCATAGACGTTCAGCCACGGGACGGGGAGCCGCGGAGGGTCGGCTTCGTCGTACGGCATCGACGGGATCGCATCGAACGTATACAGCAACGGTGCCTGCGATCCGACCGTGACGCACGCCTCGACCGGCGCGTCCGGCCATGACGCCACGACGTCGACGAGCGCGATCCCGCCCAGGCTCAGCCCGACCGGCAGGACCGGCTTGCCGCGGGCGGCCCGGCCAGCCTTGGCCAGCTCGCCGCGCAACACCTCCTGGATCGACTCGCGGTGTTCGTGGTACCCGATGACATCGGCCAGCATCTGCGCGCCGACGGTGTCGATGAGCATCTCGCGCCGACCCTCGAAGTAGGTCGTGGTGAGTCGCAGGACCGCGGCGCGGCCGACGCCCCGTGGCACGGTCGCGAGCGAGATCGTCGCCGGCTTCGCTCCGCGGTAGAGCGCCTTGCGCCAGTTGCCCAATCGAAGGCCGGAACGCCGCCGCCATTCCGGCGCGACGACCCGGACGTCCCAGCCCCGCTTGCGGACCTGGTCCTCGATCCGGGCGGCGTTTCGTGCCAGACCCTCGGACGTCTCGTTCGCCCCGTGGACGAAGAACAGGACGCCGCTCGGCGCGGGCGGCGGCGGCGCGACGCGCGGACGGGTCCTTCCGGTGGCAGCCACGTCCTGAGGGTAGCGCCCCGAGCGTCCAGCGAAACCGACGTGGTCGTCCTCGACGTATCGGTGGCTGGACCCCGGCCAACTACGGAGACAATGCGATGACCCACGACACTCGAGCCAGCAAGCTCGTCGCCGCCCTGTTCGCCACTGTCGCGATCGCGGCCGCCTGTTCGAGCAGCGGTGGCGGCGCTACTACCGCCCCATCTGTCGCAGCCCCATCGGCTTCGGCGTCCGAAGCCGCCCCTTCCGCCTCAGCGTCGGAAGCCGCTCCATCTGAGTCGGCGTCGGCTGGCACAGGCGTCGAGCTCAAGCTCGCCACCAGCGCCCTTGGCGACATCGTCACCGACGGCGCGGGCAAGACCCTCTACATGTTCACGCCCGACGAGGGTGGGACCCCAACGTGCTACGACCAGTGCGCCGACAGTTGGCCGGCGCTGACCGCGGCTGACGCCGCATCGGTGACCGCGGGCACGGGCCTCGACGCCTCCAAGATCTCGGTCGTCGACCGAACCGACGGCACCAAGCAGGTGAAGTACGGCGAGTACCCGCTGTACTACTTCGCCAAGGACTCTGCCGCTGGCCAGACCAACGGGCAGGGCCTGAACGACAAGTGGTACGTCGTCGGGAAAGACGGCGAGGAGATCAAGAGCTAACACCTCCCGGGGTTGGGGGGACGAGGCCGGCGGCGTCAGCCGTCGGCCTCGCCATGTGCGCGACGTGGTCAGGCGGCCGCCGCGGCGACTCGACCCGCTGCGAGCATGTACACCGCCGCCTCATCGACGCCGTCTACCCCGAGCATCTCGTTGATCGCGTCGTCCATGAACGCACCGACGCCGCACGCCCCGAGACCCATCGACGTCGCCGCGAGGTAGGCGTTCTCGCCAAGGTGGCCGGCCTCGAGAAGCCCGTAGCGATAGCTGCGATCCTGGTACTTGGGCCGCATCCGCTGCAGGATCATCGTGATGAACAGGACGACGCCGCACTCCCCCAGGAACTCCTGGGAGATGCCCTGCTCGACGACTCTGGACCGATAGTCGCCCGAGCGCACCCGCTCGAGGCCATGCTCCTGATAGGCGTAGTGATAGACGCCGGGTTCGATGCCGTCGACGCGGTGGACGACCGCATAGACCTCGATCGGGTACAGCGCCCCGGATGAGGGCGCAGTCCGTCGCGCGTTGCCGTACCTGTCTGTGGCGATGCCGCCAGTCAGGAAGAGGAGGCGCGACAGCTCCGACGGCGTCATCGGCGTCGCGACGTAGTCACGAGTCGATCGCCGACGCGCGATCGCCTCGGCCGCCGCAAGACCGCCTTCGAGATCGGGCGGCGGCAGCCCGACGATGTCTGCCTCTGGGTAGCGCTTGTAGAGTGCGACCGGCTGGCCCCAGTTCGCGATGGAGCCCAGCGCGTCGATGATGCCGGGCTTGCTCCACTGGTGGTAGATGACCCCGACGTCGGCCCCGGCCTCGATCGGCGGTGCCGGCCGCAGCCCGCGGCCGAGGACGATGCCGGCGACGCCGCCGGCGGTCAGCCCGAACAGTGCCCGCCGCGAGATGAGTGCGCGAGCGATAGCCGAGGCGGGATGGGCCGGCTCGATCTCCACGGCAGCGGCGCCTGCCACGGCGGACGCAGGTCGCGGGCGGGTCGCGGCGAGTCGTGGCTCCGTCAGCGATCGCCAGCGGAACCGGGCATAGCCGACCAGCCGCTCGCGGTTGAGCCAGACGTGTGCAGCGGCGAACACACCCATCGCGTAGCCCGCGACCGTGTGATACCAGAAGTCGTTGAGGTCCCAGAGGTCGGCGATGACGCCCGTAAGGGCGGTCGCCACCACGGTCACCAGGAGTGCGACGGTCGTCAGGAAATCCACGTCGTGGCGGAGTCTGGTCATGGCCATGCCCCATAGGCGGGCGGCGCGACCGACCCTCTCGCGGGCCGTCGCGGTCCCGCGGAGCGATTCTAGCCCTTGAGCCCAGCAGCTCTATTTGACGCGAGGCGCCTAGGCCCGGGCGGCGACCCGCGTCTTCGAGCCGGCCGAGCCAACCTTCGCCCGATCCTTGATGATCTGGCCGGCCGCGAGCTTGCCCGGTGCGCCCATCACGCAGCCGCCCGGATGCGTGCCCGAGCCGCACTGGTAATAGCCGTCGATCGGCGTGCGGTACTGCGACCAACCCGGTGCCGGCCGGAAGAAGAACATCTGCGGCGCGAAGAACTCGCCCGCGAAGATGTTCCCCTCGGACAGGCCGACCGTCCGCTCGATGTCGAGCGGCGTGCGGACCTCGCGCTGCAGCACCAGGTCGCCGAAGCCCGGGAAGAACCGCTCGAGCGTGCGCTGGACGGTGTCGCCCAGGTTCTCCTTCTCACTATCCCAGTCGCTCTCGCGCAGCTTGTACGGCGTGTACTGGATGAAGCACGACAGGACGTGCTTGCCGGGAGGCGCCATGTCGGCGTCGATGGTCGATTGGATCGCGCAGTCGATGTACGGGTGCTCCGAATACCAGCCGTACTTGGCGTCGTCGAACGCCCGCTCCAAGTAGTCCATCGACGGCCCGATGTTGGTGAAGCCGCGGAACTGGCTGCCGTCGAGATCGCCGAAGGTGGGCAGGCCGTCGAGCGCGAAGTTGACCTTCGATGACGTGCCCTGGAAGCGGAACCGCTGGATGTTCTCGACGAGGTCGTCGGGCAGCTCGCGCGGGTTGACGAGCTCGAGGAAGGTCCGCCGCGGGTCGAGCGCGCTCACGACGGTGTCGGCATAGAACTCCGTCCCGTCCTGGAGCGCGACGCCCGTCGCCCGGCCGTCCTTCGTGATGACCGAGTCGACCGGCGACTCGAGGCGGATCTCGGCACCGAACGACTCCGCGGCCCGCGCCAGTAGCTGAGTGAACCCACCGTTGCCGCCCTTGTGGAACGCCCACGACCCGAACTCGCCGTCATGCTCGCCGATCGAGTGATAGAGCAGCACGAGGCCGGAGCCTTGTGACCGCGGCCCGACCTTGGTGCCGATGATGCTCGAGGACGCGAGGTAGCCCTTGAGCAGCTCGGACTCGAAGTAGTCGTCAAGGAAGTCGGCCGCGCTACCGGTCAGCAGCCGGACGGCGTTATGCAGGACGCGCTTGTCCATCTTCTTGAAGCGCGACCCGAGATTCGCGAGGGCGATCATCTCCTCAGGGTCGTCGCTGAAGATGTCCGGCGGGACCATGTCCAGCAGCGGCTTGATGGCCTGGCAGACCATCTCCATGTCGTGGCTGTACTGGTCGTACGCGTCGGCGTCGTGCTTCGAGTGCCGCGCGATCTCCTGCTGGTTCTGCCCATGGTCCTGGGTGAACATCAGGTACTCGCCGTCGAGACCCGGGGCGAAGGTGTTCGACATCAGCAACGGCATGAAGCCGTGCTTCACCAGCTCGAGGTCCTGGATGATCTCCGGTCGGAGCAGGCTCAGGGCATAGGAGAACGTCGTGAACCAGAAGCCCGGTCGCAGCTCCTCGGTGATCGCGGCACCACCCACGATGTGGCGGCGCTCGAGCACGAGCACCTTGAGGCCGGCCTTGGCCAGGTAGGCGCCGTTGACGAGGCCGTTGTGACCACCACCGACGACGATCGCGTCGTAGGTGCGGTCGGCCCGGCTGATGGCCCGACTCGACTTCGGTCCGCCGTTCTTGCCGTGGGCCTTGGATCCCTTGGCCTTGGTCGCGTTCTTGGTCGGCTTGGGCGCGGTCATCGTCATGTCAGGCCGTCTTTCGCTCCGGGTTGAAGAGCGGCAACCGCGCGACATGCGCGGCGACCTGCTCGTAATGGTGGTCGACCGTGAACTCGAGGTTGACCTTGGTGCCGATGGCGGCCAGGTCGGGCCGAACGCGGGCGATCGCGATGTGGCGCTGGAGCATCGGTGAGTACATGAAGCTCGTCGCGTAGCCGACCCGCTCGTAGTCGTCGTCGTAGAGCATCCAGTCCTCGACCACCGGGGCGTGATCCTTGGGCGGGATGAGGCCCGCCTCGTTGTAGACCCGATCGTAGTCCCGCCAGTCGACGACGAGCCCGCGCATCGCCCACCGCGAGGTCTTGTCGGCGATCTCCTTCTCGAGGGCCTTGCGGCCGATGAAGGCACGGTCGTCGGTCTTGAGGTCCTTGAACATCCAACCCCAGCCGAGCTCGATCGGGGTCGACCGGTGGGCGTCGTTCCAGGCGAAGCGGCTGGAGTCGAAGTCGGCTTCGAGGAGCAGCAGGCCGGCCTCGATGCGGAGCATGTACAAGGCGGCAAGCCCGAACGGGAGGACGCCATGGCCCTCGACCGACTCCCAGAGCGTGTCCCAGACGTGGAGCGCGTCGGGGGTATCGATCCAGATCTCGTAGCCGAGGTCGCCGCTGTACCCGGTCCGGCTGACGGTCACGCCGGCGCCGCCGATCTCACCCTTGGCGACGCCGAAGTATGGGATGTTCTCCATCTGGGGCACGAGGCCCTTGAGGAGGTTGCGGCTACGCGGTCCCTGGAACGCGAGGGTCCCGATGTCGCGGCTGGCGTCCTCGATCTGCACGTCGAGCCGGCCGATGCGGTCCGCGAAGTACGCGAAGTTCGGCTCCGCCGACGTGAGCAGGAACTCCTGCTTGCCCGGTCGCAGGATCACGCCGTCCTCGATCACGAAGCCGCGGTCGTCGAGCCAGCAGGTGTACTGGGCGTTCCCCGGCTGGCAGGCACGGATGTCGCGGGCGAGGACGCCGGACAGGAAGGCCTCGGCGTCCTTCCCGGTGATGCGGTACTTGAAGAGCGGGCTGGTGTCGAAGATACCGGCCGCGTTGCGGACCGCGAAGTACTCGAACTTGTCGGACATCTGGTAGCGGTCGGCTGCCAGGTGACCGGACCAGTGGCTCCACAGCTGCGTCTCGTTGAGGGCGCTCGTCCGCTCGTGGAACGGGGTCGTCCGGATCAATGTGTCTCCCTCGGCTTAGTCCCTCTCGACGTCGGGACGATATCGATTATTGGACGTTTGCGCAATATCGTCCTACGCTGCGGGCGTGACCGCTCCAGCCACCACGAAGCGCATGAGTCCGGCCGAGCGCCGCTCGGCGATCGTGGCCGCGACCGTCGACGTTGCCCGACGGAAGGGCCTGGCATCGACGACCGTGCGGGACGTGGCCGCCGAGATGGGCACATCGTCGGGACTGATCCACCACTACTTCGAGTCGATGGACGACGTTCTGGCCGCCGCGTTCGAGGTCGTCGCGCGGCAGGACCTCGACGTGTCTGCGGATCTGATGGCGGACGCGGCATCGCCGGTCGAGGCGCTGCGGATCTTCTTCCGGACCTACACCCCAGCCGACAAGGACTGGGCGTTCCAGCTCTGGCTCGATGCCTGGGCCGAGGCAGCTCGCCGTCCCGCCGTCCAGGCGACATCCCGGCAGCTCAACCTCGAGTGGCAGGCGCTGTTGGAACGGACGATCCGAGCCGGGGTCGCGGCAGGCGTCTTTGGTTGCGCGGATCCGGCCGGCTCGGCGTGGCGGATCCTGTCGCTGCTCGATGGGCTGGCGCTCCAGGTGGTCGCCCACGGGACCACCATCACGCGACGGGACGTGGTGGCGTGGTCCACTTCGGCGGCGGAACGGGAGCTCGGCTTGGCCGCAGGGGCGCTGGCGTAGCGGGTCCTAGGCCCGGACCTCCTGGCGCATGAACAACACGTAGGCCACCGCGAAACACGCCACGGTCAGTCCCACCAAGCCGACCACCTGCGGCCAGACGAGGATGAAGCTCTGGTCGAGCGAGAACAGCGATGGGATCCGCTGCTGTGCCTGCGCGTACTGGCCGATCGTCGCGGGCGTCGACACCGTGGTGACCTGCGGGTTGAGCAGCGTCAGCGACGCCTCGCGGTACAGCGTGTCTGGCAGCAATCGCTGGAGCGTCTCTCGCAGACCGATGTTCTTGAGCACGTCCTCGCCCGACCCGGTCGTCAACGGCGCCACGACCCCGTTGACCAGCGACACGATCAGGCCGCCGAAGAACGTGAGCAGCAGCCACGTGCCGAAACCGACCAGCGCCGAGGTCGCCGCGCGCCGGATGGCCACCGACAGCAGCAACCCGAACGCCAGCCACAGGGCGATGTAGATCAGCGTCAGCAGGATCCACAGGATCACCCGCAGCAGCTCGTTGGCCTCCGGCACGATGCCCAGCCGGATCAGCGCGAACGCCGTGACCCCGCCGATCATCACGACCAACACCATCGCGATCACCGCGAGGCCGGCCGCGAACTTGCCGTTGATCACGTCGTCACGGTGGATCGGCTGCGACAGGAGGCGCGGCAACGTCCCGTTCGCCCGCTCGCCGTTGATGGCGTCGAAGGAGAAGGCCAGCCCGAGCAACGGACCGACGAGGCCGAGGAACCCGACCACCGACGGCAGCTGGATCTGGTCATTCACCGAGGGCGTCAACCAGAACAGCGCGATGAACAGCGCGGGGAAGTCCGTGGCGCCGGATGGCGCGTCGCGGACCTGGCCGCTGATGAAATAAAGCGGCACCGCTGCCGCGATGGCCATGATGATCGCCAGGACCAGGAACCGGGACGACAGGACGTGATCGCCGAACTCCTTGCCGGCGATGATCGCCCAGCCGGCCCGCGGGATGCCTCGGCTACGCCTCGCCGGCGTCGCCTCGTCGCTAGCCGGCTGCTTCGGGACCGCGCCCGGATCGACGGCCGTGGTCGTCGAGGTCATGCGGGCATCTCCTCGGACGTGTGCCGGCGGCTCTCGACGCGCGATCCGCCCGGTCGCGCGACCGCGCGTCGATAGATGTCCTCGAGCGATGGCACGACCGCACGGATCGACGTCAGCGGCAGCTGCTCGGCGGCCACCGCCGCCAGGACCGCCGAACGGACGTGCGCCGGGTCCGCACCACGCTCGATCTCGAGGTGCCATGGATCGCCGGGTCGAACCCCGTCGGAGATGGAGGTCACACCACTGACGCCGCCAAGCACGGATCGAGCACGCGCCTTCTCATCGTCGGTGTGGACGTCGAGGCCGACCTCGAGCAACTGCTTGCCCTCGCCGAACCGCTCGGCCAGCTGGGCCATGGTCCCCTGCCCGATCAGCCGGCCCGCCGAGAAGATGCCGATCCGGTCGCAGACGGACTGGACTTGGTTGAGCAGGTGGCTCGAGAGGAGGATCGCCATCCCACGCTCGCTCACGAGTCGCCGCAACAGCTCGAGGATCTCGGACACGCCGAGGGGATCGATGGCCGTCGTAGGCTCGTCGAGGATGAGGACGTCGGGGTCCTTGATCAGCGCGTCGGCGATGCCGAGTCGCTGGATCATGCCGCGCGAGTAGGTCTCGACGCGGTCGTCGGCCCGATCGGTCAGCCCGACCTGATCCAGGACACCGTCGATGGTGTCTTCCATCACGTCCTTGTCGAGGCGATTGAGCTTGGCGGTATAGCGCAGGTTCTCGCGGCCGGTCATCTCCCCGTAGAAGCCGACGGCGTCTGGCAGGTAGCCGACCCGGCGCTTGACCTCCAGCGGGCCACGCGACGGATCGAGCCCAACGACGCGGGCTGCGCCGTCGGTGGGCTCGGTCAAGCCGAGCAACATGAGGATCGTGGTCGTCTTGCCCGCACCGTTCTGGCCAAGCAGACCGAAGATCTCGCCGGCCCGGATGTCGAGATCGAGGTGGTCGACCGCGACGAGGTCCTCGTACTCCTTCGTCAGCCCGCGCGTCTTGATGAGGATCGGGGCGCCGCTCGAGGCGGCCGGGCGTTCAGCCAATTCGGGTCGACGCCCGGGTCGCTTCTTCGACGCGATCCTTCCCGGACTCGCGCTCATCGCCGGCCGTAGGTCCGGAAGACGTAGAACAGGCCGCCGAGGATGAGCGCGATCAGCGCGATGCCGACGAACGCCCAGATCGGCGAGGTCTCGACGGTGAACCGGATGTCGGCACTATCGCCCGTCGTGTTCTCGGCCGAGGTCGCCTTGAACGTGATGACGTAGTCGCCGGCGACCGCGTCGGCTGACGGGGTGATCGTGGCGTTGATCCGGCCGACCTGCTGGGGGTCGATCGACTGCAGCCCGTCGGTCGGGTCGATCGTCACGGTCCAGCCGCTCGGGGGCGTGCCTTCGAGCTTCACCCCGGTGATCGGCGCGGTGCCATTGTTGGTGATCTCGAACGTCTGAACGGTCGCCGAGCCGGCCGAGCCACGAGTCGACAGCACGTCGTTCGGGGTCGACAGGTCCATGCCGTAGGAGCCGGTGATGGCGATCGACAGGTCGGTATCGATGGTGCGATCGCCCGCCGTCGCCGTGACCTTGATCGGGTACGTATCCGCAGCGGTGCCCTCGGCGGCCTTGGCGGTGACGCTGATGCTCTGCGTGGCACCTGCCTTGACGACCGTCGAGGCAGCGTCGGTCGCGCCGGTCAGCGTGGTCGTGATGTCCCAGCCGGTCGGGCCGGACGCGCTCGCCGACGCCGTCACGTCCTGAGCCGTGTCGTTCTTGAGCTGCAGATCGAACTTGAACGACTTGTCCGAGGCGCCCGTGAGCTCCGGCGTGTTCGTCGTGAGGGTGATCGCGCCGGCGGCCTCGGCGTTGACGCGAACCGTTACCGATAGCGTGTCCGCGGCGCCGCCGCCGCGCGCATTGACGCGGATCGTCGACGTGCTGTTGGTCGCATCGGCCGGGACGGTCACGTCGAGCCGCACGCTGCCGGCCTTGTCCGGCGACACCGAGACGCTGTCGACGACGAACCCGCCACCGATGAGACCCGCGGTCCAGCCGCTGGGTACACCGGTGAGCGAGAGTGCGACGTCCGCCTGGCGAGTCGAGGTGATCGTCAGATCGAAGCTGACCTTGTTACCCGGCGCGACGGCGACCGCGGGAAACGGAGTCGTGACCTCGAGACCGTTCGCGGCACCGACCGTCGGCGCGAAGACCGTCAGAACGAGTGACGAGATGACGAGCGCGGCCGTGGCTGGGGCACGCCGCGCGACACTCCTGAGCAAGGTGTCCCTCCTCGGATGGTTCGAAGACATAGTCGGCTACGCCGCCGAAGAATCTGCCAAAGTCGGCGGAGACGATACAACCCCGACACGATTCAGGCTTCATTCGGAAACCTAAACCCTTGGCGTCGTCGTGCACGGCGGAGCATAGGCCGAGCGTGCGAAGGGTTGGTTCGACGGCCGCGTAGACTGCCATGGTGAGCCTCTATTCGCTGGCCGGGCCGGGCAGTCCGGGCGACCCGGGCGACCCGATCGCGCCCGTCTTCGTCGCCGCCTTCGATGGCTGGGTCGATGCCGGCAGCGCCGCCACGACCGCACTCGAGCAGCTGCTCGACGATGCCGTCGACGTCGCGACCTTCGACCCGGATGCGCTGTTCGACTATCGAGCTCGCCGACCGACCCTGCAGATCATCGATGGGAAGCTGGCCGAGCTCACGTGGCCGGAGCTGGTCGTCCGACGCGTGCGCTTCAGCGAGCGCGACCTGCTCGTCCTGGCCGGCCCTGAACCCGACGATCGATGGCAGGCGTTCGCCGGCGACATGGTCGAGCTCTGCCGGCGGCTGGGCGTGGTCGAATGGATCAGTCTCGGCGCGATACCGGCGGCCGTGCCGCATACCCGGGACGTGCCGATCCTCGGGACGACGTCCGAGGAGGGCAGGCTCCGGGGCGATATCCAGCCGGGTCCGGCCGGATTACTGCGGGTGCCGGCGGCCGCGATCAGCGTCCTGGAGATGGCGATGGCCGACGGCGGTATCCCGGCGGTCGGCTATTTCGCGCAGGTCCCCCACTACGTGTCCGGGCCATATCCTGCGGCGTCGCTCGCCCTCGTGGAGGCGCTCGGTCGCCACCTCGGGATCACGCTGCCGACCGGCGATCTGGCGGACGAGAGCAGGCAGCTCCGAACGCGACTCGACACGGCCACGGCGCTCGAGGAGACGACACGGACCTACGTCGAGCGGTTGGAATCGATGGTCGACGAACAGCGCCTGCCGTCGGGCGACGACCTGATCGGCGAGATAGAGCGCTTCCTCCGCGAGGGCGGTACCGAGGGCCGGCCACAGAGCTAGCTGAGCGTGTCGGCCGGTCGGTCGTACATGACAAGAACTGTCAACTCTGGCGGTATGCTCCATCGATGCGCGCCAGCCGCCTCGTCAACCTCCTGCTGTTGCTCCAGAGCCGCGGCGGGATGACCGCCCGGCAACTCGCCGATGAGCTCGAGGTGTCGGTCCGGACGATCCATCGCGACGTCGAGGAGCTCAGTGCCGCCGGTGTCCCGGTCTACGCGGAGCGTGGGCCGCTCGGCGGGATCCGCCTCGTCGACGGCTACCGGACCAGGCTCACGGGCATGACCGCCGACGAAGCCGAGGCGCTCTTCCTGGCCGGGCTCCCCGGACCGGCCGCGCAACTCGGCCTCGGAACGGTCGTCGCCGCGGCGCAACTCAAGGTGATGGCCGCGCTGCCGCCGGAGCTCCGCTCGCGCGCCTCGCGCCTAGTGCAGCGATTCCATCTCGATGCGGCCGGGTGGTTCCAGGCCAACGAGGAGGTCCCCCATCTCGCTACCCTCTCGACCGCCGTCTGGGAGGGACGGAACGTCGCGGTCGACTACGATCGCGGTGACGTCGTCTCGCGCACGCTGGGACCGCTCGGGCTCGTCCTCAAGGGCGGCGTGTGGTACGTGGTTGCGGCGGTCGACGGTCAGATACGCACGTATCGGGCGTCCCGGGTCGTCGGCGCAACGCTCCTCGATGAGCCGGTCGATCGACCGGAGGGATTCGATCTCGCTGCGTTCTGGGTCGAGTCGAGCGCGGCGTATGAGCGGGATCAGCCGACCGTCATCGTCGACGTGCGCGTCCGTCAGGACCAGTCCTGGCGGCTGAACCAGGTGTTCGGACGCGGCACGGTCGCCGGCGCGGAGCGGGTCGAGGAGCCGGGCCACGCCGGCACCCTTCGTCTGCGCTTTCGGCTCGGCTATCCGGAGGAGGTGCCCGGCCTGCTGCTCGCGGTCGGGCACAACCTGGAAGTCATAGGGCCGCAGGAGATCCGCGACAAGGTCGTGATGTTGGCGACCCGGATCGCCGACCGCTACCGAGAGGGCGCGCCGGTCGAAGCGGGCCGCTGAACCTTCCGCGATCGGGACGCCAACACGCGCTCGACGTCACCGGGTTCGTTGCGATGGATCAGCCGGCGAAGCCTGATGTCGGCCTGGATCTCACGCTCGCGGTCTTCCTGGATGATGCGGCCGAGTTCGATGTTCCACATGCCATCAGTCTGCCGCTCGTACATGCCGAAATCCGTCATGTATCCGCCGCCGGGGTCCCACATCGACATGGCGGGGCGCGAACGACCCAGACGCCGCGAGGCCGCTCGTCGTCCCCACGCGCGAGCGGCCAGTGCGGCGAACTGTTCGGTATTCGGTTGTTCTTCGATTGTTATTCGGTTGGTCGCGTTCGGCGGACCGTCGTCCGGCAAGTGATGCCGGCTCCGTCGTCACCCGGCATCCCGCTCGGAGGATCGACGCGCCGCCGGTCGATGGTCTCGATGTCCGGCGGTCCGTTTCGTGCTGAGGACACGGTAGGCGCGCGGCTGCAACGCGACACCGGCCGTGCGACATGAACTGGCATGGACATATGTCCATACTCGGGACATGGCTGCTGTACACGGCGAGGTCATCGGCCACTCCCGCAGGGAGCAGTTCGCTTCCGCGGAACGGCGGATCGGCCGCGTCACCAAGGTGCTCGATGAGCTCATCAGCGTTCCCGGCACGTCGACCAAGGTCGGTCTCGACCCGGTCATCGGGCTGATCCCGATCGTGGGCGACGCCGTCGCCGCGCTGGTCGGCGGCTGGGTGATCCTCGAGGCGTCGCGTTTCGGCGTCCCGCGCATCGTGCTCGCGCGCATGGTGCTTAACCTCACGGTCGACCTCGCCATCGGCGCCATCCCGCTCCTGGGTGACCTGTACGACGTCGTCTTCCATTCGAACTCCCGCAATCTCGAGCTTTTCCGCCGACACGCGCTCGACCCCGCGGCGTCGACCCGGGGCGAACAGGCCCTGTTCATCGGGCTTGCGCTGCTGATCGTCGGGATCGTGTGGCTGGTCGTGACGGCGCTCGGCGCGTTCTTCGGCTGGCTCGGATCGACGCGGATCTAGTCCACGCCCGCAGGTAGACTCCGGCGCGATGCCCGAGCCGCGCCGTGTCACCGCGACCCGCTACGTGACGCCTCTGCGCGAGGGCGGATCGCTGCCGGGGCTGGTCGAAGCCGACGACGACGGGCTGTACGTGGTGAAGTTCCATGGCGCGGGGCAGGGCCCGCGTGCCCTCGTCGCCGAGTGGCTCGCCGGCGAGATCGCCCGGGCGGTCGGCCTCACGGTGCCGGACCTCGTCCTGATCGACATCGATCCCGGCATCGGCGATGCCGAGCCCGACGAAGAGTTGCAGGACCTCGTGCATCGGAGCGGCGGACTCAACCTGGGGCTTGACTTCCTCCCCGGAGCGTTGATGTTCAACCCCGCCGCCGATCCGGACGTCGACGCCGACGTCGCCGCGGATGTGGTCTGGCTCGACGCCTTCGTGACGAACCCCGACCGGACCGCGGCCAACCCGAACCTTCTGGTCTGGCACGGCCGGACCTGGCTCATCGACCACGGGGCGGCGCTCTACGTGCATCACGCATGGCGCGACCCCGATGCCCATGCCGAGGGCGCCTTCGAACGAATCCGCGATCACGTCCTGTTGCCATTCGCCAGCGACGTTGCCGCGGCCGACGCGCGTCTCGCACCTCGCCTCGAGACGGCGCTGTTCGAAGCTCTCGTCGACGCGATCCCCGAGGCGTGGCTCCCCACTGATGCGGCCGTCGGCGACGCCGCCGCTCAGCGGGTCGCGTACGTTCGCTACCTCGAGCGCCGCCTCGCGGCGCGTGACCGGTTCGTGGAGGAGGCCGATCGTGCCCGACGAGCCGCGTAGCCCCTACCAGTACGCGATCATCCGGGTCGTCCCGCACGTCGAGCGGGGCGAGGCGGTCAACGTGGGCGTGGTGCTGCTGTGCCGGTCAGACGGGTTCGTCGGCGCCCGGACGCACCTCGACGAGGCCCGCCTCCGGGCGATCGCGCCCGACGCCGATATCGCCTCCATCGAGCGCCACCTCGAGGCGATCGAGCGGGTCGCCGGCGGCGACCCTCGTCGCGGACCGATGGCTCGTCTTACGACCGCCGAGCGGTTCCATTGGCTCGTCTCCCCGGCGAGCACGATCATCCAGCCGTCCGAAGTACATACCGGGCTGACGGACGATCCGGCCGCCGAGCTGGATCGGTTGTTCGAGGCGTTGGTCCGGTAGCTGCGGCGCTGGTCCGGGAGCCGCCGCAAGGCCCGGTGGCCAGGGCTCTCAGGCGGCGCCCACCTCGTCCTGCGCCAGCCGCAAGGCATCGTGCAAGTTCTGGCCGTGCCCCGGACTCGCGGCCGCACCGACGACGCGCAGTTCGGCCCCCAGCCGCCCGGCGACCTGGTCGACACACGCCATGCGGACACGGTCGATAAGGGTCTGCGCGTCGGCCTGCTCGGTCTCGGGGAGCAGGACGTGGAAGCGGTCCGCCGCGGCACGGGTGACGCGATCCGTCTCGCGCGCGTGGTGGCGGACGATCTCACCGACGCGACCGGCCAGCCGGTCGGCGCTCCCGGGTGGCGTCAAGCGCAGACGGATCACGACGACGCTCGCCGGCCGCCCGTAGCGAGCCATGCGGGCGTCCTCGTGGCGGAGGGCGACATCCCAGTCCGGCCGGGTATCGAGTGGCACCGGCCGGAGGCGCGTCGGCCGGAGACGGGCCGGCCGGGTGGCCTGTCGGACGCGGCGCCGGCTCTTCGGCGGCGGACCGTCGAGGAAGGCCTCGATGACCTCACCGACGCGGTCGTCGTGCTGTTCGTCGGGGAGCACGAAGCGCTGGCGGCGATTGCCGCGCGGCGCGCGAGGAGGTGCTGGCGGCGTGTCGTCGGGCAGCTCGGACATGGGGGACCACCAGTCTAGCCGTCGCCGACGGCCCCGGTCTTGCAGTTGCCCCACGGTGGGGCGCCGCCGCACCAGCGAGGCGCGATGCCAGCCTCTGCCGACCCTGGAGGCTGACGGACTAGACGCTGACGGCCAGCGATGCCCTCGGAAAGCGGCGGGTCGCCGGGGCGTATTCGGCCCATGCGGCGGCCAACCGGTCGACCGCCTCGGTCAACCGTTCGGGCTCGGCACCGTAGGCGATACGGATGTGGTCGCGGAAGCCCCCGTCGGGTGACGCGAGCGGACCGGGTCGCACGATGACGCCGTGTCGCGCAGCGAGGCGGCTGAACTGCACCGCATCGGCGTCGGGCAGGCGGACCCACAGGGACAGACCACCCTCCGGCGCGACCCACTGCCACTCCGGGAGCCTGGCGCTGAGCGCCTCGGTCACGATCGACCGGCGCTCGGCAGCGGCAGTCCTGGTCCAACCCACGACCTCATCGACCCGGTCGAGGACGCGAGCGGCGATGGCCTGGGTGATCAGGCTCGTCGCGTGGTCGGCCACGATCTTGCCGGCGACCAGGCGGTCGACATCGGCTCGTGGCGCCCGGATCCAGCCGATCCGCAGCCCGCCCCACGCGAGCTTGCTGAGCGAGCCGAGGGTGATCACCCGGTCGGCATCGTCGAAGGCGGCGATGGGTCGCGGCACGTCGAGCCCGAGGCTGGTATCGGGGGTGAGGTCCTCCACCACCTGGAACCCGAACTCGGCTGCCGTGGTCGCGAGGTCCCGTCGACGCGCCTCGGGCATCGTCGCGCCCGTCGGGTTGTGATAGGTCGGGACGACGTACGCGAGCCGGATCGGGGCATTCCCGGCGAGGAGTCGGGCGACCTCGACCCGCGGCCCGTCGACGTCGACGGGCATGGGCATCAGGCGATTGCCGGTGGTGCGGAAGGCGTCGATCGCGCCGATGTACGTCGGGTTCTCGAGGACCACGGCGCTGCCCGGGCCGCCGATCTGCGACGCGACCAGGTGGACGGCCTGCTGAGCGCCGTTGGTGACGAGGATCTGATCGGGGTCGGTGGGGACACCGAGGCGATCGAGGTAGGCGGCGATCGCCACCCGAAGACGAGGCAGACCGAAGGGGTCGTAGCCCATCTCGCCGAGGAGTGACGGCACGTCCTCGCGCAATGCCGCCTCGACCGACGAGGCGACCGCGGGACCCGCGGGGAGGGCCCCGATCGTGAGCTGGATCGCATCGGGATGCTCGGCGCCGCCGGCGAGTCCGCTCGACCACGCGGGGGCCTCGCCGAAACGGACGGGGACCTCCGTGTCAGTCTCCTCCGGCGGCGTCGGTGTCGGCGTGAGGGCGAACAGGCCAGGCCGGCGAGCCGCCACGCGCGTGCCGCTCCCCTGGCGGCTGCGGGCGAGCCCCGCGAGTCGCAGCCGGTCATACGCCGCGACGATGGTCGTCCGGCTGAGTGCCAGCTCCCTGGCCAGCTCGCGTTCGGCCGGCAGGCGCGTGCCCGGAGGCAGCAGACCTACCTCGATCGCGCGGGTGAGCGCGTCGGCAAGCTGCTCGTTGAGCGGGTCAGCGCCGGTGGCCCAGGGGCCGATGAGCTCGACCAGACCAGCAGCCGTGACCATCGACTGCCTTTTCAGTCCACTTTGGACAGATTGGCTATTTGGCATCTCCGTCATCGATGCCAATATGCGCACAACAGCAGTCCAGTGTCAAGAGAACCGCAAGATTTGGTCCGAATGGACTGCAAGGTTGATCCGAGTGGACTGGAAAGGATGGGGTGACATGGACGTCGGGATGGCCGTGGTGACGGCGATCGTCGTGATCGTCCCGTTCTTCGCGCTCGCGCTCGCGTCGATCCGCTGGGGGATCGACTCGCGACCCGGCATCGACGAGCGCGACCACCGACCGTGGCTGGTCGGCTGACGACGACGACTCCAGCGCAGGCGAACGACCCCGGTCTCCCACCGGGGTCGTTTCGTTTTACCCGTCGTATGCCATGGGTCCGTGGGCAGGTGGTTGCCTCAGCTGCGGCTTGTAGCGGCGCCCTAGCCTTTCGCGGCGCGCATCGACGCCTTCATCGCCCGCTTGCCCGCCTGGTAGTTGGCGAGCGCTTCGGCGGAGTCGACGTCACCGAGCGTCGGGTGTGTCGGCATGACCTGGTCCATGCCCGGCGGGTCGACACCGAGTCGCTTGCCCAGGATGGCGATCAGGCTTTTGGCCTTCATCTCGCCGATCCCAGGTAGTCCCAGAAGTCGGCGCTGCAGATCCGGCCCGTCCCTCGCCTCGGTCCAGATCCGGCCGGCGTCATTGCCATAGTCGCTCGCGACGGCCGCGGCGAGCTGCTGGACCTTGCCGGCCATCGAGCCCGGAAATCGATGGAGGGCGGGCCGCTCCCGGAAGACGGCGTCGAGGGTCGCCGGATCCGTGGCCGCGATCCTCGCGGCATCGAGGTGGCCGAGGCGCCGCTTGAGCTCGATGGGCCCGCTGAACGCCTTCTGGACCGTCACCTGCTGATCGAGCGCGAAGCCGATCAGTAAGGCAAGTGGCTCCTCGACGAGCAGGCGGTCGGCTTCGTCATCGCCGGTGAACGGCAGGCGATCGATCGTGGTGGCCATGCCGGCATGGTAGCGGGCCGTCGCCCGACGGGAGTCGACCTCGTCATCCGTCGACAGCGGTTCGCAACGGATGTCGGCAGGCGCCCAAGGGGCCGAGGTGCACTCTGTGACCAGCCCGACAGACGAGGTCGAGATACGCAAGGAAAGGAGATCGACATGGCATCGACGCCGGTGATGCGGGCGGACGCCTTCGGGCTCCTTCCCTCGCTGACGATCCTGCTGATGCTGATCCTCGCGAGCCTGGGGATCGTGGCGCACGCCGCGACGCTCTAGCCCCTCCGGATCCGCACCACTCGAGCGACCATCTCAGGGCGGCCACGGGCCGTCCGACCGGCCCCGGGCGACGTCACCCCCCACGTCGTACCGGGGCCTCCGCATGTCCAGAGGGGGCCGGACGTCGTACGCGCCGGGTCTTGCTTGCCGGGTTTGCATCGGACGCACGTATCGTCGATCGAATGGCCGGCCGGGGCCTTTCCGTCGACGTTTCTTGCATCCGAGTCAACAGACGTCGGGGGAGTCGAGCGTGCCGATCGCTCGGATGACGGTTGGTGCACCCAGTGCAAACGGTCGACTTCTGCTGTGTGTCGCGCGGGCGACCCGATAAGCATCCGCCCAACCGAGCTCCCCTGGAACACCGCGATGTTCCAAGCGGCGGCTGAACGGTCGTTCTTCCGCAAAGCGGAACCCGCGGGGTTCCGGATCGCTGCTGAGGTGCCTTGAAAAGCCCCGAAGCGCCGCATCCGCCGTCGCTCAGCCGCTGATCGGAACATGGTGACGTTCCACGCGGCGCCATACGGTTTCCCGCGGCGCGGGCGGCGCGGGCGGCGCAGATAGATCGCGGCGTTTGCGGCGCGAATCGCGAGGCCCGGCATCGCTGCCGGGCCTCGAGCTAACAGTCCTGGATCTGGATCGCGAAGGAGATCAGCCGCCGGCGCGCCACGTGGACGCGGTCAGGCTCAAAGACCCGATCACGGATCGCCAGTACTTGCCCGCCGAGGGCGGATCCATATGGGCTTTGGCCCAGTAGGTCCGCGACGAGTTGAACCGGAAGTCGCGTGCGCCGCTGGCGCTCGGGTGCGACATCAGGATCGAGTCCATCGTCCGGTTGGTGGTGAACAACGACCGGATGTGCGGCGAGATGCTGCTCGTCGCCTCGGCGAACACGGCCCTAGCGCCGGCCCGCAGGAAGCCCGCACCGTAGTTGTCGACGCGCTTGATGGCCGTCGACTTGGTCGGGTTCGACGAACCCCACTCGGAGTTGCCTGACGCGTAGCAGAGGTGGTTGAGGAGCACGACCGAGTTCTTCGCCATCTGGATGTCCCGGTCGATGTAGTACTCGCCCCAATACTTGACGTTGTAGTTGCCGTTACCCGACGTGGCGTTCAGGCCCATCCCGTCCTTGGTGAAGCGCTGGAACGCGCCGTACGGGCTGGGATAGCCGTTGCCGTGGCCAAGGTAGATCAGGAGGTTCGCGCCCTGCGCCGCGCGCTTCACCCTGGTCCAGGTGGCATAGGGGCTGTAGATCTCCGTGACGGACGCCCCGTATGAACGGGCGACCTTCGCGTATTCACGCGCGTTGTCACGGTACTTGGGGGTGCTGGAGCCCGCGGGCCCGACGACCACGACGACCTTGATGCTGGCCGCTCGCGTCTCCTGCGGTACCGCAAGGGCACCGACCCCGGCGAAGACGATCGCGATGAGTGCGGTGACGATCACACGATGTGATCCGTGGATTGACGCCCGCTGGGCGCCGCCTGGACGAACCTGCAAATCCTTGCCTCCCCTCTGCCGGAACATCGCGTGGGGGACGCGATGACGGTGAGATGTGCCGCCGACGACAGAAAGGGGCGATGCGCAAGGCGGGGGCGCGCCATCGAGGCCGCGGTGAGCGCGGTGCGAGGCGTGGTCCCACGTCGCGTGGGGGACGCGCGTGGGCTGTCGAGTGGGACCCGACGGGTGACAGGAATCCTGCCGTGGGGGGCGGCGAGTCTTCTGTTGTGCCTGTCTATCGGGAGTGGGCCTGGGCCGGCAGTATGGCAGCCGCGGGCGAGCCCGTCTCCAGCCAGAGGTCCCATCAGGCCCCTGACCCGGGGCTGCGTGGTTCGTTTGCGGTGCGCCGGCGCACCATCCGTCGTCGCCGCCTGCCCAGCTCCGTGCAGCGACGCCGCGCACGCGCGAGCAGGGCCGCCCTCGATTTTCGGCTATGCTCCGGATTGGCCGACGGACGCCAGCGCACGAATGCGCACGACCGGCGCCGCCGTCGCGCTCCCGGGGATCCCGCCGGCCGACGGCCAGATCCCACTCCAGGAGCAACACTTGACCTTCGAATCGCTCGGCCTGTCGGCCGACCTGCTGCAGACCGTGGCCAGTGAGGGCTACACCGACCCGACGCCCGTCCAGGCAGCAGCCATCCCCATCGTCCTCGACGGCCGCGACGTACTGGCAGCGGCCCAGACGGGGACCGGCAAGACCGCTGCTTTCACGCTGCCGATCCTCGACCGCCTTCGCGGCCATGCCAACGACTCGTTCTCACCGGCTCGCCACCCGGTCCGCGTCCTGATCCTCGTGCCGACGCGCGAGCTCGCGATGCAGGTCGATGAGAGCGTTCGGACGTACGGCCGGACCGTGCCCCTCCGCTCGGCCGTCGTCTATGGCGGCATCCCGATGGAGCCGCAGATCAAGGCACTCCGGGCCGGGGTCGAGATCCTCACCGCGACGCCCGGCCGGCTGCTTGACCTCGTCGGACAGCGCGTCGCGAACCTGGGCCAGGTCGAGGTCCTCGTCCTCGACGAGGCCGACCGCATGCTCGACATGGGCTTCCTGCCGGATATCCAGCGGATCATCGATTTGCTGCCGAAACGGCGTCAGAACCTGATGTTCTCGGCGACCTTCTCCGACGACATCCGACGGCTATCGGGCACGATCCTACGCGACCCCGCCACCGTCGAGGTCGCGCCACGGAACGCGACGATCGATTCGATCCGCCAGCTCGTCTACCCCGTCGATCGCGACCGGAAGGAGGAGCTGCTCGCCCACCTCGTCCGGACCTACGACCTGCGCCAGGTCTTGGTCTTCACGCGGACCAAGCTGGCCGCATCGCGGCTCGCCTCCCGGCTGGACCGCGCCGGGATCGACGCCGTGGCGATCCACAGCGACCGGACCCAACCCGAGCGGACCCGCGCCCTGGAGGGCTTCAAGTCCGGGGACATCCGGGTGCTCGTCGCGACCGACGTCGCGGCCCGTGGCCTCGACATCGAGGACCTGCCAGTCGTGGTCAACTTCGAGCTCCCGTGGAACCCGCAGGACTACATCCACCGCATCGGTCGTACCGGGCGAGCCGGGGCAAGCGGCGAGGCGATCAGCCTCGTCTGCATCGACGAGGTCGACCTCCTGCGCGGCATCCAGCGCATGCTCAAGAGGGCGATCCCGTGGACCGTCGAGGAGGGCTTCGTCCCCGATCGGTCGGCCGAAGCGAAGCCTCTCGGGATGCGGGCGGGGCACGCCCACGTCGGCCGTGAGCATCACGCTCGACGCAAGCCCGTTCGATCTCGATCGGGTGCTGGGGTCGGGTCGGGCGGCGGCGATCGGCGTGGCCGCGGCGGGTCGCGGCGCTCCAGGAGACGATGACGCGCCGCGGTTGCGCGCGACCGGCTAAGGCGTCCCGGTCTCCGCGACCTCGGCCTGGATCATCTCGGCGCCGGGGAAGAAGAAGCCCAGCATCAGGTCGCACGCGACGCTTTCGACCGAATAGCGGTTGATCAGCGCTTGCTTGCCGATGGGCGTGAGCGCCAGATCCACAGCCGCGGTCCGCGAGCCGATCGAGACGTCCTTGAGGAGGACGAACTCACCGCTCGGTCGGGTGAGCGCACGCCCCGGGTCGAAGCCCGGCAGCGTGGGCATCTCGCCCTCGATCAGATACGGGCCGACCTCGAGGCGGATGCCGTGCCACTGCGCGTGGACGGCCGTGCCTGGGTCGTCATCGCCGACGGCGATGAGCACATCATCGATCGGGATCGACATCCCCGAACTGGGTCCCGCCTTGCCGCCCAGCGGCTGCCACTGGACGCGCTCGAGCGTGAGGACGCCGTCGTGTTCGAGGACTTCTCGAAGGGATCCGGCGCGCGCAAGGACGCCCCTGGCTATCCCCCCGGTCATGTAGGCGTCGACCCGGATAGGCATGCTGCCCCCGCAAGCGTGCCGCCACGGTGGGCTTCACGCGCACGCGCGACAAGTGACCCATCCGTACTACGTCGTGGCGTCGGTGGAGCGGTCGGGGGCGGCGCGGCGGGCAGCTAGCGGCGCTGGCGGCAGACGCAGGTGCGATCGACCGGGGTCAGCGCGATCCGCAGGAGCTGCCGGACGATGGCGCCCGGGTCCTGCCGACTCTGGTTGGTGAGCACCGCGATCGATACGCCCTGATCGGGCAGATACCGGACCGCAGAGCGAAAGCCGAGCAGTCGACCGGAATGCCCGACCGTCTTGAGCCCATCGATCTCGACGACCTGCGCGCCATAGCCATACGGGATCGCGGATCGCAAAGCCGTCGTCCTCGCCACGTCGGTCATCGCGGCAAGGTATTCGGGCCCGAGGACCTCGCCGCCGTACAGGTAGTGGGCCCAGTGGGCGAGGTCGCGCGCGGTCGACGCAAAACCGCCGGCGCCGCCGGCGGCGGTGACGACCGAGGTGAACGGCACGAGCGGCGTGCCATCGGACAGGTCGATGGCGGGCGCGGCGGTCGAGGCGGACGCGAAGCGGTAGCCGTGAGCGACGTCAGACGGTGCCGTGTCCTCCGGCTGATACCACGTGTGATCGAGGCCGAGCGGCTCCAGGAAGCGGGTCCGGACCTGGTCGGCGAGCGGCTCCTTCGCGACGGTCTCAGCGAGCACGCCGAGCACGAGATAGTTGGTGTTCGAGTAGTGCCAGCTCTTGCCGGGTTCCGAGTACGGCTTGCCGACGTACTTCATCGCCATCGCGGGGTCCCATCGACGATCCGGTCGCGACAGGAGGAGATGGTCGATCGACGGATGGAAGAAGTAGTCGCGCAGGCCGCTCGTGTGGTCGAGCAGGTTGCGGACCTTGACCTTCGTCGAGACCTTCTTGAACGTCGGTAGGTACTGTCGGACGGGCGCGTCCAGGTCGATGCGGCCTTCCTCCGCCAGGGCGAGGATGAGGGCGGCCGTGAACGTCTTGCTGACGCTCGCGATCGCGAAGGAGGTCGACCGCGTGACCGGGGCCTTGTCGGCGACATCGGCGAAGCCGCTGGTACCGGACCACGTCGCCCCGTCGGGCAGCACGATCGCGACCGAGATGCCCGGGATGCCGTAGCGCTCGCGGAGGCGGTCGAGGCGTGCCTGGAGCGCGAGACGGGTCTGCGGGGCGAGGCGGGGACGTGTGATCGAGACGGGCGGCTCGACGACCGGTGGACTGCCGGCCTGCGGGCCCGGACTCGGGGCGACCGTAGGTGTCGGGGACGTGAGGGGCGTCGCAAGAACGGACGGGACGGGATCGACGCCGGCCGGTTCGCTCGGTGTGGACTTCGGGGTCGGCGTCGGCGCGCTTGCCGGTCGCGGGGTCGGGGTCGCAGCAGTAGCCGGACCCAGCGCGATGCTCGCGATGAGGACGGCGCCGATCGGGATGAACAGGAAGGCCCGCCGGAGCCCCATCCGGCGTGGCCGAGTCGCGGCCATGCAGCGGGGACCATACCGCGAAGCCCCGACCGCTACCATCCCGGGGTGTCCTCCCCTCGCTCCGCGCTTCTGACCGCATGAATGCCGCCGAGCTGCTGCGCGACGTCGGGTTGCTCGCCGACGGACCCGCCGTGTGGGGCCGACCCGGTCGACCGGTGCCGGCCCGCGGTCCCGGCGTGTTCGTGGTGGAGCTCACGACTCCGCTCGCGCGAGCGCCGATCGAGCTGACGCGCGTCGGCAAGTGGATCGAGCGCGTGCCCACGCTGACGCTCGACGGCGAGCGGCCGACGTCGAAGGCACTTGCCACGCGGCTGGCGTCGTTCTGGCTGCCGTCGCAGACCGTGGTGTATGTCGGCGCCACGTCGACATCGATCGGTGGACGCGTCGCGGCGATGCAGCGGACCGCCCTCGGCGATCGCCGACCGCATTCCGGCGGCCACTGGCTGGAGACGCTCCAGGCATCGACGCCGATGCGCATCTGGTGGACGGCGACCGATGCCGTCGAGGAGTACGAGGACGCGTTGCTCACGTCATTCGCGGCGTCAGTCCCGGCGGAGGAAATCGCCTCCCTCACGGACGGCTCGATGGTGCTGCCGTGGGCGAACCTGCGACTATCGACCGGCGAGCGGCGAGCGACCGGCCTGGCGGGCTCGTTGCTTGCCGAGGAGACGGTCGCCACGCCACCGACGCACGTGGTGGTCGTACCCGATGGCGATGCCGAAGGGGCACGAGGAGAACCGCCGATGAAGCCACCGGCCAGGACGGCACGTGCGTCGCATTCGTCGAGCCGGGCGGCGACTCGGGCGACGCCATCGCGAGCCCCGGCTGCCGCCAGCGGGGCCTCGATGACGGCAGAGGGTTCGGAGCGGCTCCAGGCAGAGCTCCGGGAGCTGACCGAGGTGCGGCGGCCGGAGGTGATCGGGCGGATCCGGGCGGCCAAGGAGCTCGGCGACCTGAAGGAGAACTCGGATTACCACGCGGCCCGCGAGGAGCAGTCGTTCCTGGAGGGTCGGATCCAGGCGATCGAGGCGAAACTGCGTGAGGCGGTGATCACCGAGGCACCGGCCCTCGGCGAGGGCGCCGACATCGGGTCGAGACTGACGGTGGAGGTCGATGGGCTCGAGTCGGTCTACCTGCTGGTCGGGTCGGCCGAGGCGGATCTGTCGGCGGGCCGTCTCTCCGTGGTGTCGCCAGTCGGACGTGCGCTCGTCGGCGCGCGGACCGGGGACGAGGTCGCGGTCGAGACGCCGCGAGGACGCGCGATGTACCGGGTGCTGAACGTCGAGTAGTCCGGGCTATCTGCAGGACTGCCGAGCCGATGTCGAAACCGTCAGCTGTCCACCAGGTGGACACTCGTCAGGGAATCTGCGTCAGATGCAGCCTGACGAGAGTGGATGACAAGATCCGAGTCAAGGCTCGTGCAGGAGACGGGTCAGGCTCGCTGACGAGTGCGCGTGTGGCGAGCGTTTGACAGAAACTGCGCGCCGACGACCGCTCGCCGACGGCCGCCGGGCTAGGCCTTCGGGCCGTCGACCATCTTGTGTTCGACCGCGTACAGCGCCGCCTGCGTGCGCGACGCGAGACCGAGCTTGCCCAGGATGTTCGACACGTACGTCCGAGCCGTTCGTTCTGTGATGAACAGCTCCGTGCCGATCTCCTTGTTGCTCATCCCCTGCCCGAGCAGACGTAGTACGTCCTTCTCGCGGTCGGTCAAGGGCTCCGCGAGTTCCTCGTCGGGCGACTTCTTGGCGCGCATCCGCTGGGCGAGCAGCCGCGCGACCGCCGGATCGAGGTGCACCTCGCCGGCGTACGCGGCCCGTACCGCGGCGGCGACCTCCTCGGCCTCGGCGTCCTTGAGCACGTAGCCGGACGCACCGGCCTCGAGCGCGGAGGTGACCTTCTCCTCCTCGATGAACGAGGTCATCGTCACGATCTCGGTCTCGGGTCGCTCGGCCTTGATCCGACCGATGGCCGTGATGCCATCCATGTTCGGCATAAGCAGATCCATCAGGACCACGTCAGGCTCGAGGCGGCGGGCCATGGCCACGCCCTCGGAGCCGTCGGCGGCTTCGCCGACGACCTCGATGTCTGGCTGGTGGTCGAAGAACATCTTCAGGCCCATGCGCACGACCGAGTGGTCGTCCACGATGAGCACGCGGATCGGGGCGGGTTCGGTCACGTCGGCTCCTGGCGCGGTGTCGGCGCCGGTCGAGGAAGGGGTCGTTGGACGGGGCGGCAGCGTCGTGGAGTCTAGCAAAGGACCCGCCCTCATCAGGTGCGCCGCGCTCAGGCGGCGGGCGTGACGCCGCGACCAGCGGCCACGATCGCCGCGGTCAGCTCGCTCGGGCGGAAGGTCTTGCGGACGAACCCGTCGGCGCCGCTCTCGAGGACGGCCGACTCGAGCGAGTCCGACCAGCTCATCGCGAGGATCCGCGTCGACGGGAGGCGCGCGCGGAGACTGGCGATCAGCGCGATGCCGCCATCGACTTCCGGCAGACGGGGATCGACGATCACGACATCCGGTCGATGGTCGACGGCCAGGTCGAGGGCCGTGCTGACTTGACCGGCACTCGCGACGACCAGGCATTGGCCGCTGATGGCGAGGAGGCCCGTGAGGCTCTCGCGCACCCGGTCATCGGCATCGACGACCAGGACTCGGAGCGGGCCGTCGTTGCGGGGACCGGACTGAGACATAGCCCCATGGTGGGGCTGGCACGTGGTCGGACGAAAGGGACACTCGCCGGGACCGGATCTCGGCCGAATGACGATGTCCGGCTACGTCAGATGTCGCGGATCGAGGCGACCTCCGGTGCCGCACCCTGGCGCATGCCTGCTGTCAGATCCAGGTCGGCGAGCGCCTCAGGACCCATCCGGACCTCGACGGTCGTGCCGTCGCCGGGTCTGCTCGTGCAGGAGAACTCGGCGCCGACCCGGTCCGCACGCGCGCGCATACCGGCGAGCCCGAGGTGGCCATCGGGCACGCGCGCGGGATCGAAGCCCTTGCCGTCGTCCTCGACCCGCAGCCGGACCCCACCGCCCTCGCGCCGGACCTCGACCCGCACGCTGTGCGCGGCCGCGTGCTTGACGACGTTGTGCAGCGCCTCCTGGGCGATCCGGTACAGCACCTCCTCGGCGGGCAGCGGGAGTCGATCCGTGAGGTCGCTCTCGACGACGATCGGCAGGCCGAGCCGGCCCTGCAGCGCGCTCGCATGGGTCTTGAGCGCGCGCACCAGCCCGTCTTGTTCCAGGTTGCCCGGTCGGAGCTCGAAGATCAGCGCGCGCATCTCGGCCAGGGCCTCGCGCTGGAGGTCGCGCAGCTGGGCCAGCTGATCGCGAGCGGCGTCCGGGTCCTTCTCGAGCAGCATCTCGACCGAACGCGAGACGAGCGTCATCGAGAACAGGGCCTGGGTGACGGAGTCGTGCAGCTCGCGCGCGAGGTGGGCGCGCTCTTCGCCGGAGGCCAGCTCCCCGGCTTGGCGCCGCAGCTCGTTCTCCATGCGCACCTGCTCGCTCACGTCGCGCGTGGCGCCCTGGATACCGGCGAACGTGCCCTCGCCGTCGACCACGCCGATCGCCCGGACGTCGACCGGCACGCGCCGGCCGTCCGGTCCCAGGAGGACGAGGGACGCCTGCTGCTCGCGCGCCGGATCGGCCTCGAGGTCCGCCCAGCGATTGGCGGCGACCGGTCCGCTGGTCTGGTCGATGAGCACCGAGAAGTGCTGGCCCAGCATGTCCGCGGCGCGGTGGCCGGTGACGCGCTCGATCGCATCGGACAGGAACGTGAACCGGCCCTCGGCATCAGTCGAGAACACGATGTCCGGCGAGTTCTGGACGAGGTAGCGGAAGCGCTCCTCCGACTGGCTCAGCTCGCGCTCGAGGCGCAGCCGCTCGGAGATGTCGCGAGCGACGCCATTGATCCCGACGATCCGGCCGTCCTCGACCTTGGCGAGGACATTGATCTCGAGGGGTCGAGGGATGCCCTCGCCATCGAGGAAGTCCATGCGGACCGAGTGGACCGTGCTCGGATCGTCGATGACCGACTGATAGCTGCCGGCGGCGGCAGCCTCCCAGCCCGGCGCGACCTTCTCGAAGAACGGGCGCCCGAGGCTGGCCTCCAGGTCCCATCCGAGCATCGTCGACGCGCGGTCGGACAGGAAGGTGTACAGCCCCTCGGCGTCCGTCGCGAACACCATGTCCGGTGAGGACGACGCCAGCGTTCGGTAGCGGTCCTCCGAGGCACGCAGATCACGTTCCAGGCGGTCCCGGTCGCGCATGTCGCGGACCGACCCGTTCGCGCCCGCGAACTTGCCGTTGGCATCGAGCGTGGCGATAGCGATGAACTCGGCGACGACGGCCGAGCCGTCGCGGTGCTGCAGGTTGAGGCGGCCACGGACCTCCTGTGGCCCTTGCTCCATGGCCGACGTCCAATCGCTGTCGGCGACGTCGCTCGACGATTCGTGGACGAGCGCACCGAAGTGCTGGCCGAGCAACTCGTCGGGCCGGAAGCCGGTCATCCGCTCGACGGCGTCGGACAAGAACGTCAGCCTGGCATCACCATCGATCGACCAGATCACATCGGGCGCGTTCTGCACGAGGAAGCGGTAGCGCTCCTCGGACTCGCGCAGCTCTCGCTCGAGACGGGTCCGCTCGGACACGTCGCGGACCGTGCCCTGAGCGCCGACCCACGCGCCGTCCTCGAACACGCCGGCGCTTGTGACCTCTGCCTCGAACGTCGACCCGTCCTGGCGGACGAGGATGAGCGGGACCCGCTCGATGAGATCCGGGTCGCGGCCCACCGCCGCGAATTTCTCACGGGCGATCGGCAACGAGTCCGGGTGGGTCAGGAACGCGAAGTGCTCTCCGACGATGCGCTCGACGGGCCACCCGAACAGTGCATCGGCCGAGTCGGCCATGAACGTGAACACGCCGTCGGCGTCGACGCGCCAGATCACATCGGGCGTGGTCTGGACGAGGCCGCGGAATCGTGCCTCCTCCGCGGTGACCCGCGCAAGGAGCCGCGAGTTGGTGAGCGCGATGGCTGCCTGGTCGGCCAGGCCCTGGAGCAGGTCCAGGTCGTCGGCCTCGAACGTCCGCGGCGTCGCGGTGGAGATGGCGAGCGTGCCGATGACGTCGCCACCAGGGGCCCGGAGTGGTGCGGCGGCCATGCCGACCAGACCCATCCGTCGCGCCACCGACTGGTCGTCGGCCTCGTGTGGGATGCGCGGATCGGACAGGTAATCCGCCGTCCAGACCGGGGCGCCCTCCACGGCGGCCAGGCCGTTGATCCCGCCGCCGAGCGGGAAGCGCATACCCATCAGCCACGCCCGGGTCGCCTCGTCGTCACTGCCGGCGACGACGAGCGGGATGAGGTAGGCGCCGTCAGGTGCCATCCGGGTCAGGTGTGCCCCGTCGCTCTCGAGCAGACGCCTCGCCTCCTCCACCACCCGCTCGAGGAGCTCGTCGGGATCGGTCAGGGCGGCGATCCGCGCTGTGATATCGCGCAGCGAGCGCTCGGTCTCGGCCCGGCGAGCGAGAGCGCGCCTCGAGCGCTCCAGCTCCTCGATAAGGCGCGCGTTGGTGATGGCGATCGCCGCTTGTTCGGCGAGGCCGCCGAGGACCACGGTGTCGAGCTCGTCGAACGCCGATGGCTCGTGACTCATCACCTCGATCGCACCGAGCGGTCCGGCGTCACCGATGATCGGCGCCGCGACGAGCCCGCGGACGTTCGCCAGCTCGGCCAGCGAATCGGTCAGGACGTCGTGGTCGAATTCAGCGGTCTGGTAGTCGTCGACGAGGAGGACGCGCCTCTCGGCGACCGCCTTGCCGGCGACACCCTGGCCGACGCGGAGGGCGTTGAGCTTCAGCGCCTCGCGCTGGGCTTTGGGCAGGCCCGCGTCGTACGCCCAGACGAGCGTGTCGCGATCCGCGTCGTACTGGTCGATCACCGCGCCGTCCGCGCGGAGGAGGCGCTGCGCCTCGTCGACGATGGCCTGCAGGACCTCGTCCGGCTCGCGCAGGGCGGTGATGCGGGTGGCGATCTGGCGAAGGGTGCGCTCCGCCTCGGCGCGACGCTCGACGTCCGCCTGTGACCGCGCGAGTGCCTCCATAAGGTTGGCGTTGACGATGGCGATCGAGGCGTGCGTCGCGAGGGCGGTCAGGGTCTCGACGTCCGTCTCCGTGTAGGCGCCGGGCTCGCGGGACACGACCGACAACACGCCCAATGGCCGCTTGTCCTCGCCGGTGAGGGGCACAGCGATGACCGCCCGGATCCCGGCCTTGCGGATGAACCGTTCGATGCCGGCGGTCGTCTCGAACCGGTTATCGGCGAGGTAGTCGGCCGTCATGTACGGCCGCTGTTCCCTGAACGCCATGCCGGCGACTGCCTGGCCGGACTTGATGCCGCCTATCCGTCCCCACTCCGGCACGTCCCGCATGGCCTCGCCCGCCGAATACGCCCACAGCAGGGACTGGGTCTCGTCGTCCCAGAGGTCTATGCGCGACCCGTCCGATCCGAGGAGGCGCGCCGCCTCGACCACGATGCGGTCGAGCACCTCGGTCGGGTCGAGGATCGACGAGACTCGGACGGCGATCTCCCGGAGCGTCCGCTCGGACTCGGCTGTCCGTTCGAGGGCCGCGCGCGACTCGGCGAGCTCGGTGATCAGGCTTGCATTGGTGATCGCGATGGCGGCCTGGCTCGTGAGGGCGCGGATCAGCGCCGCGTCGTCGTCATGGAAGGCGTCCGACCGGACCGAGTAGACCTCGATGACGCCGAGCGGTCCGTGCTCACCAGTGATCGGCGCGGCGATCATCGATCGGAAGCCGGTCCGTTTGTAGAACTCTGTGCCTTCCGGGCTTGGCGGGAACAGCGAGGCGAGATCGTCGCCGGCGACCACCACACGGTCCTCGGCGACCGCGATGCCGGTCGCACCCTCTCCCACGGAGATCCACAGCTTCGCGCGCTCCGCGGCGCTGAACTGACGGCTCAGCCCGTCGTCGTAGGACCAGCGCAGCTTGTTGGTGCCGGGCTCGAGCAGATCGAGGATCGCGCCCTGACCACCGACCAGGCGGCTCGCCAGCTCCACGACCTCCTGGAGGATCTCGGCCGGGTCGCGCAGCGCGGTGATCCGAGCTGCGATCTCGCGAAGCGCCTGTTCGGCGTCGGCGCGGCGGGAGAGCACACTCCGCGATCGATCAAGCTCCTGGCGGGAACGGTCGAGCTCCTCGATGAGCCGCGCGTTGGCCATCGCGCTCGCTGCGTGCTCGGCGAGCGAGCGGACCAGCGCGATCTGCGCGGCATCGAACGCGTCCCGGCGAGCCGAGAACGTGCCGAGACCGCCGAAGACCTCGTCGCCGGCGACCAGCGGAGCCACGACCATCGAGGTGATGCCGAGGTCGTCGACGACGCGGTCGGCGCCTGGTGAGTGATGGAACGACGCGTCGTTGCGATAGTCGGAGGTGACCACCACGCTCCGAGTGGCGGTGGCCTGTCCGAACATGCCGACCCCGGGAGCGAGCTCGAGGGTCCGGATCCATTTGCGCGTGCGCGCGTGTTTGATCCCGGCGTCGTGCGCGAAACGGAGATTGCCGCTCTCGTGGTCGATCAGGTAGACCATCGCTCCGTCGGCGTGGAGCAGCCGGGCGGCCTCGTCGACGGCGGCGGTCAGGAGGCTGTGGAGGGCGCCGTCCCCGCCGTCGGGGTCCCGGGGCGCTCGGCGGGCGCCGGGACGCGTGCCGTTCGACGACGCGGCGGCCTTCGAAGGCTTCGAGGCGGGCTTGGACTCGGCCTTCGGGGGCGTCGAGGTCGCGTCGGGCGTGCGCGCGCCACGGGCACGGGTCGGGGTGGTCATCGGCCGAGAGGATACGCCCGGTCCCCGAACGGCGGGCATCGCCGTTCGGCGATGGGGCCTACGTCATCCAGCCGAGACGATGGCCGTCGTCCGGCTAGGCACGGTCGGGGCAAGCGTCCGGTCGTCTCGGCGTCGCTTGCCGAGCGCTCTCGGAGTGGTCCGGGTCGACGATGCCTCCGAAACCCGGACTGATCCGGCCCCACCAGAGACGAGGACCAGATACGAGATGTTCGCCACCCGAACGCCCCTCCGCCTTTCCGACGTCGTGATCCGCGCTGCGATCGTCGGCCTTGCCCTCGCCACGGGTTACATCCACCTGACCCTGGGCGGCCTGCTCTTCACCCTCAACGCGATCGGCTACTTCACCGCCGCCGCCGCGATGGTCGTGCCCCTGGCGCTGGCGGTCCGGTTCCGCTGGTTCATCCGCCTCGGCCTGATCGGTTACGCGACGACGACGATCGTCGCCTGGGCGATCCAGGGCCCGTACTTCCAGCTGGCGTACATCGCCAAGGGCATCGAGGTCGCGCTGATCGCGATGTTGGTCATCGACTTCGCCCGCATGGACGGCAACCCCGTCGCGCTCGTCAAGCGCGAGCTGGCCAACCTGAACGGCTTCGTCGCGAAGACCCGCGGCACGGCCGGCGTCAGCGCCTAGCGATCCGCGCTAGGGTTAGCGCAGCACAGACGCCACCCTACCAACGAGCCGCGTCGACGTGACGCGGCTCGTTCCACGCGCCAAGGAGACGTACCGCATGAAGCGAGTCATACAGGCCGTCGCCCTCGCCGGGCTGACAGCCCTTACGGTCGCCTGTTCGTCGGGCGGCGGCAGCACCGCGGCCCCATCCGCCCCTGCGAGCCCGGGCGAGTCCGCTCCGGCGGGCAGCGGCACCACCGTCGTCGCGAAGGACATGGCGTTCAACCCGACGTCACTCACGATCCCGGCCGACACGGCGGCCCAGATCACCCTGGACAACCAGGACTCGGTGCCGCACAACATCGCGATCAAGGACGCCGCCGGCGCTACCGCGTTCAAAGGCGAGGTCTTCTCTGGTCCCGCCAAGAAGACCTACGACGTGAACCCGCTCGCCGCGGGCAGCTACACGTTCTGGTGCGAGGTCCACCCGAACATGACAGGGACGCTGACCGTCCAGTAGCAGCCGATCCTGCGCGCCTCCACGACCCCGGGCACCCGCCCGGGGTCAGCCGTCTTTCCGGGTACCGTTATGGCAGACATGCCACGGAGGCCTGATGCTCGAGATCGATGACCTCGCGAAGCGCTACGGCTCGGTCGTGGCGCTCGACGGGGCCAGCTTCACCGCCCGACCCGGCCGCATCGTCGGCTTCCTCGGGCCCAATGGCGCCGGCAAGACCACGACGATGCGCTGCATCTTCGGGCTGGTCCAGGCGGATCGCGGCGATGTCCGCTGGAAGGGCGCGCCGGTCGAGCGCGACACGCGTCTCCGGTTCGGCTATATGCCTGAGCAACGCGGGCTGTATCCGAGGATGCGCGTCCTCGAGCAAGTCTCGTACTTCGCCCAGCAGCATGGCCTCTCGTCGCGGGAGGCGGATGCCGCCGGGCGGCGGTGGCTCGATCGGATGGGGCTCGGCGACAGGGCGAAGTCGAAGCTCGAAGAGCTGTCGCACGGCAACCAGCAACGCGTCCAGCTCGCGGTCGCGCTCGCCCACGAGCCCGAGCTGCTCGTGCTCGATGAGCCGTTCTCGGGTCTCGACCCCATCGGCACCGCGACCATGACCGAGGTCCTCGAGGATCGCGCCCGCAATGGCGTCGGCGTCGTGTTTTCCAGCCACCAGCTCGACCTCGTCGAGGATGTTTGCGAGGACGTCGTGATCATCGCCCGTGGACGAGTCGTCGCCGCAGGAGCGATCGATGAGCTCAAGTCACGGTCCGGGCGGCGGCACCTCGAGGTCGAGGTCGTCGGCTCCGACGGTACGTGGCTCGACGGGGACGGCGCGCTGTCGGTCCTCGAGCGCGACGGCGACCGGGTCAAGCTGCTCGTCCGCGACGATGTCGACCTGGACGCGCTCCTGGTCCGGGCGAAGGCCGCCGGCGAGGTACGCACGTTCGCGTATCAACCCCCGAAGCTCTCCGAGCTGTTCATGGAGGCGGTCACCCCGACGCCGGCCACTTCAGCGTCCGAGCCCATGGAGGTCGCGTCATGAGTCGCTGGCGCAGCATCTGGCTGGTCGCCAAGCGCGAGATCCTCGAGCGCGGCCGGAGTCGCGGGTTCATCTTCTCGGTCCTCTTCACCACGCTCCTCGTGGTCGGCTCGTTCGTCGTCCCGACCATCCTCTTCGGCGACGAGGACGCCAAGGCGATCGCGGTCGTCCAGCAGGCCCCGCCCGGGCTCGACGCCGCGTTGACGGCCACCGCGGACCAGGTCGACCAGGAGATCACGGTCGTGCTGTACGACGACGCGGCGGCGGCCGAGGCGGCGCTCACCGAGGGATCGGTCGATGCGGTGCTCACCGTCCCGCAGGACCTGTCCTCCTCGGGGACGCTGCGCTTCTCCGAGGAACCCGATCAGGCCATCACGCAGATCGCGTCGGCGGCCGTGGTCGCGCTCCGGGTGCAGGCGCTGCTGACGGAAGCCGAGGTCGACCAGGGCGCCCTGGTCGCCGCGCAGCAGGTGCCGACGGTCGAGTCGGTCGATCCGCAGACCGAAGCCGACCAGGCGCGCTTCCTGTTCGCCAACATCGGCGCCGTCCTCATCCTCGTCGGCATCTTCAGCTTCGGGTTCACGGTGCTGACCGGCGTGATCGAGGAGAAGCAGAGCCGGGTGGTGGAGGTCGTCCTGTCGACCGTGCGACCGCGCGACCTCCTCATGGGCAAGGTCCTGGGCATCGGCGTCCTCGGCCTCGTCCAGCTGCTGGTCTTCGTGGCTGCCGCGCTCGCCGCCGCGTCGCTCACCCAGCGGTTCACCCTGCCCGAGACCACGCCTGGTGCCGTGGTCCTCCTGGCGATCTGGTTCGTGCTGGGCTACGCGCTGTACTCGACGGCGCTCGGGTTCCTCGGGGCGCTCGCGTCACGGCTCGAGGAGGCGTCGAACGCTTCGACGCCCGTCACGATGATCGCGATGGTCAGCTACTTCGTGGCGATCTTCTCGGTCATCAATGACCCGTCCGGCACGGTGGCACGGGTAGCGACGTTCATCCCCGCCTCGGCACCATTCGTGGTCCCGCTCCGGGCGGCGTTCGACGCGATCGAACCGATCGAGATCGTGCTCGCGCTCGTGGTGACGATCGTGGCGATCTGGGTGCTGTTCTCGATCGGGGCGCGGGTGTACGCGGGCGCCGTCCTTCAGACAGGCGGGCGGATCAAGATCCGCGACGCGTGGCGGTCGGCCGGGGGCTAGGCATCCTCCAGCGGTTCGAACAGGCCTGGCAGCCCGCCAGCATGCCAGAACACGATCCGTTCCCCGTCCCAGGCACCTGATCGGACCCCGGCGATCAAGCCGGCCAGCGCCTTGGCGGTGTAGATCGGGTCGACGAGGATCGCCTCCGTCCGGGCAAGGAGATCGCCGGCCGTTCGCGCCGCCGCCGTCGGGCGACCGTAGCCTGCGCCGATGTGGCGTTCGTCGAGATCGATAGCGTCGGGATCAACGGCCCGGCCGAGGTCGGCGGCCGTCCGCGCGATGACGGGCCGCAGCTCGTCGGTTGATCGGGCGACGACCATGCCCGTCACGGCGACCGTCGGTGGGAGTCCGGCGAGGAGCCCGGCCTGCGTCCCACCGGTCGCCGTCGCCAGCAGGACTCGATCGATGCCGAGGGAGATGGTCGAGGCCTGGTCGAGCAGTTCCCGGGCAGCCAGGAGATGTCCGTACGCTCCGATCGCCCCGGTCCCACCGACGCCGATCACGTACGGCCGCCCGCCACCTGCCCGTACCCGGGCCGCGACGTCGGCGACCATCGCTTCCCGCTCCTTCCGATCGGCGCTGGCGAGCCGGTGGACCGTCGCGCCGAAGGCCTCCGCGAGCCGGATACCGGGACCCGGAGGCTCGACCTGTGGGCCGGAGAGCACGAGATGGACGGCGAGCCCGGCACGCGCCCCGGCAGCGGCCGTCAGCCGAGCGTGGTTCGACCAGCGCCGGCCGCTGGTGATGAGCGTGTCGGCGCCCTCCGCCAGTGCGGCGCCGACGAGGAACTCGAGGTTGCGGACCTTGTTCCCGCCGAACGCCAGTGGGATGAGGTCCTCGCGCTTGATCCACAGCTCGACGCGTCCATCGAGGACCGAATCGCAGAACCGCGGCACGGGCTGGAGCGGTGATGGCGCGTCGAAGAGCCGGAAGCGAGGCGGGTCGGCCATCGGGGCCGATGGTAGCGACCTATCATCGGCACATGCCCGAGACGGCCGAGCCCACGACCTTCCGCGGCATGCCCGCGTGGGGCTTCGCGTTCCCGGGTCCGTTGCGCGACGAGCTGACGGCTCTCGCGCTCGACGGCACCAAGACGGCGACGTCGAGCCTGGCGGTCGACTTCGTCGTCGAGGGTGCGATGCCGGCGAGGGCCGGTGACCTCGAGGTGATGCTCGATTCGGCCGGGCAGCCGGTCGCCATCGTCGAGATCACGAAGGTCGCCCTCTCGACGATCGCGCTGGTCGATGACGAGTTCGCGCTGGCCGAGGGCGAGGGCTTCGCCGACGCGGCCGAGCTGGCGTGAGGCGCACGAGCGCTTCTGGAACGGCTACATCGGCGACCTGCGGACCGGGCTTCGCGACCCCGGCTTCGAACTGACCGAATTCCACGGTCGTCGTCTGCGAATGGTTCCGCGTCGTCGAACGATTAGATGGCGCCGCCTGATGGCGACGCGCGTCTCGCCCGGGGATCGCGTCACCACGGTGGGGCAACACGCCGGGATGGAGCGCTCGATCGCGATCTCGAGGCCGACGGTCGGCTCGGAGCGGCTGTATTCGTCGATCGTCTCGACCGCGCCCGGCGACAAGACCCGGATCCATCACCACGGGGATTGCGAGACGTCGATCTACATCGTGTCGGGGGCTGCGCGGTACACCTGGGGTCCCTCCGGCCTGGAGCACGCGATGTCCGCCGACGCCGGTGACTTCGTGTACATCCCGGCCGGCGAGGTCCACGTCGAGGAGAACGCCAGCACGACCGATCCGTTGGTGGTCGTCCTGACACGGAATTGCCCCGATTCACACGTGGTCTACGTCGACGGCGGGCCGGACGGTGCCGACGACGTGCCGGCGCCCTGCTGAGCGGGCGTGGCATGAACGGCGGCTGGCGCGATCGGACGTTGCTGGACCTGTTGACCGAGCTCGGGCTCGAGCTGCTCCCCGAGCGCGACCTTCCGACCGACGGCTGGTCGGGCGCGACGTTCACGAGCCTCGTCGATAGCGACGGGCGTCGATTCGTGCTCAAGCGCACGTCGCTCGAGGTCGACTGGATCGCCCGGGCGACACGCGACACGGACCTTCGCGAGGGCTGGTTCGCCGCCCTGCCCCCCGGCGCGCTCGCGTGGATCCCGAAGTCGACGTCGCCGTATCTGGGCGCGGCCGCCGATGGGTCGGGCGTGGCGATCGTCACGCCCGACCTGTCGAACGAGCTGATCGCGTGGGAGCGGCCAGGCCACGACCCGGCCATCGGTCCGCTCACCCTCGATCGGGTGCTGCGCGTCCTCGCCCGGCTGCACGCGGTCCCATGGGCGTCGATCGTCGATGGGGCGAGCGAGCGCGACGGACCGCCGGCGCCCCCTTGGTGTCCACTCCAGGAACGGCTGACGCTGTTGTCGCCGCTCTCGGCCGCGCGCTACCACGACGACGGGAATCCCGTCGGCGCGCGATTCCTGGAGGGCTGGGAGGCGTTCCGCCGCCTGGCCCCGTCGAGCGCGGTGGAGCTCATCGACCGCCTCGACGCGGACCCCTCGCCGCTGGTCCTGGCGCTCGAGGTCCTGCCATGGGTCGGCCTCCACGGCGACCTCAAGCTCGCGAACGTCGCCCTGCTGCCCGGTGATGAGGTCGCGTTCATCGACTGGCAGATGACGATGCAGGCGCCGATCGCGGTCGAACTGGGCTGGTTCCTCGTCTCGAACAGCGGCTCCCTCCCGCTCGATCCCGACGAGGTCCTCCGTCGCTACCGGGACCACCTCGACCACGACGAGCGGCGGGTCCCCGAGGGCGAATGGTCCGGGCCAAGGGTGGTTGGCGACTGGGACCTGCAGCGGGACCTGACCTGGATCATCGGCCTGCTGCTCCGCGGCTGGCGCAAGGGCCTCGACGCGCGGGCCGGTGTCACGCTGCCGTCGGGGATCACTGCTGCGGACGACCTCGCGTGGTGGAGCGAGCGCGCGGACGAGGCTGCCGCGCGCCGGCTCTGACGCCCTACGCCGGGGCTGCGAGGTCGCGGCGCGGGAAGACCGCCAGGGAGTAGACCACCCCGACCACCACCACGGCGCCGAGGATCGCGAAGTCGCGAACGTCGGGCAGCCCGGTCAGCGCGCGCTGGGCATCCAGGTAGTGGAACAGCGAGTAGTCACGCAGGAACGCGGCATCGGGCCACAGCGAGCCGACCGCCTCGAGGAAATACGAGATCAGCACGAAGGCGAGCGCGACGCCCAGGGCCGGCGTCAATCGATCGAACGAGACGGACGACGCGAGCGCGACCGCCGCGAAGGCGCCGTACAGCAGCACGCCGTTCAGCCAGAGGAGCGGCAGATTGCCCACTCCGAGCTCCTCCACGCGGCCCGTCGCGGCCGTGCCACCCAACGTCCCGAGGGTCTGGGCGGCGACCGTGACGGCGATGAAGAACGCCGTCGCCAGGGCGGCCGTCACATACAGGCCTCGCCGCGAGATCGGCCGAGCGAGGAGCACCTCGAGCGTGCCGCGCTGACGCTCGCCCGCGATCGCCGCCCCCGCGAACCCGACCGCGAACACGAGGTTCAGCGCCACCGCGAACGGGTGGATGAACCCGAGTGCGACGGAACCGGTCAACGAGAAGATGTCGCCCCCACCGAACTGGGCGAACTGCGGCGGGATGATCCCACTGTCCATGATGCTGCGGAACTGTTCGCCGAACGCGTCGTAGATGATCGGCAGCAACGAGCCCCACACGATCAGACCGATCGCCACGAGCAGCAGGCGCAACCGGTTTGCGCGCAGCACGTGCGCGAGGTAGGCGCGGTTCATGCCGGCACCGCGGCGTCGAGGTCGTCAGAGTAGAACTCGAGGAAGGCGTCCTCCAGCCGGGCTGGTTCGATCGTCAGGTCGTGGATCTTGGCGAACGCGATGGCCGCCAGGAAGGGCGCCACATCGCCCTCGAGGCGGCATGTGAGGCGATCGCCTGTGACGTGGACCTCGCTCACCCCGGGAACGTAGTCGAGCAGCGGCGGCTCACCGGTGAACCGCAGCTCGACGTTCCGCTTCCGCCTGGCCAGCAGCGCCGCTACGTCCTCGAGAGCGACCAGCCGGCCGTGCCGAACGATCGCCACGCGGTCGCAGATCCGCTCCACCTCGGACAGGACGTGCGACGAGAAAAAGATCGTGCGGCCCGCCGCTCTCAGCTCTTCGAGGATCTCGTAGAAGGCACGCTGCATGAGCGGGTCGAGGCCCTCGGAGGGCTCGTCGAGGATCGCCAGCTCCGGGTCGTGCTGCAGCGCCTGGATGATGCCCAGCTTCTGGCGCATCCCGCGCGAGTAATCCCGCACGGGCCGTCCCATCGCGTCGTTGAGTTCGAGCCGATCGAGGAGCTCCGCTCGGCGCGAGGGCGGCCGACCGGACATGTCCGCCAGCTCGTCGAGCAGCCGCTCCCCAGTGAGCCCGTCCCAGAACGCGATACCGCCCGGCAGATAGCCCGTCTGGCGGCGGATCTCGACCGAGCCGCGGTCGATGTCGTGACCGAGCACCGTCGCTCCGCCATTCGACGGGTGGAGGAAGCCGAGCAGCAGGCGGATGGTGGTCGACTTGCCGGCGCCATTCGGGCCGAGGAAACCGAAGATCTCGCCCGCCTCGACGGCGAGGTCGAGGTCGGCCAGGGCCGGTGTCAGCTCGCGGCCATACCGCTTGGAGAGTCGGTGGGTCTCGATGACGGCCATCGACCGGAACGCTACTCCGCCATCCACGTGCGTGCCGGTTCGAGGCAGGGTCGTCGCGATCGCACACTGCCGGTGATCGCCCCAACGGAGGAGCCACCGATGTCCAAGCACGTCCCGAAGCTCCCCGGCATCGAGCCCGGGCCGTATCCCTTCTCGCAGGTCGTCGAAGCCAACGGCTTCGTGTTCCTCGCGGGTCAGGTCGGGGACGCGCCCGGGTCACATGGCGCCGTTCCGGGTGGCATCCAGGCGGAGACCCGGGCGATGCTCGAGAACGTCGGTCGGCTGCTCGAGGCCGTCGGGCTCACGTTCGCCGACGTTGTGAAATGCACGGTGTACTTGCGCGACTTCGCCGACTTCGGTGCGATGAACGCCGTGTATCGCGAGTTCTTCCCGACCGACGCGCCGACCCGAGCGACGGTCGGCGTCACGGCGCTGGCCGCCGACTATTCGATCGAGATCGAGGTGATGGCGGCGCGCTAGTCGCCGCCCGGCTACTTCGCGATCCCGAACCCGTCGATGGCGACCATCGACCGACCGGACGTCCCGACGACGACGATGCGTATCGTGTGTTTGCGAGCGGTCGACCAGCGCTTCGTGAACACGGCCGCGTGCGCATGGAATGTCGACCGTCGCAGGTCGACGGTCCGGACGAGCTTGCCGTCCACGTAGATCTTGGCCTTGCCGCGGGTCGGACCCGTCGGTCCGTACCAGGTCGCGCCGCGTCCGGTGAAGGTCAGCGTCGCGCTTGCTCCGCGGGCCGTCGAGTAACGGACGGTGCCGCCGCGGTAACCGCCGTGCCGGGCGATCCGCCAACGACCGTCGTAGTCGATCGAGGCCGATCGATCGCCGATCAGCCGGACGCGGCTCGGCGCCCCTGATCCAGAGCGACGGAATTTGGCCATCACCCGCTCGACGTAGCGCGTTGACGTGCGGGACCAGCCGGAGCGTCTCGTGGATCCGGTCAGCCACCAGTACGCGACGCGGCGCCAGCTGCCGAGCCAGCGGTACAGCGAGGTCATCTTCCCCGAGGCGACGCGCTCCTGGTTGCGAGGCGTGGGTCGGGCCGTCGAGCTACCGAGGTAACTGCGCGCCCAGGCCGGCCAGTTCGACGGCAGGATCTGGTACTTGCCGTACGCGCCGGTGCGCGTGTTGCGGGCGTCGTAGCGACCACCTGACTCCACCGAGCCGACCGCAGCCTTGAACCTGGCGAGGTTGCGCGGGGTCGCCGCGGACACGTCGGCGGGTGCGGCAACCACGACCAGGACGGTGATGAGCCCCGCGGCGATGACCGCGGCGGAGCGACCGGAAGGGGCGGGGACGTGCAAGGTCGACTCCTCGTTAGGACGACGCGGTGAGCACGTCGCCTGTCTGGGGCGGGACCGGTCAGGTCGCGACTGGGACGCGGCGGGGTCGACCGATCAGGGCCGGCCGACCATATCGGCGCCTCGACGACCTCGGCCATGGCCCGATAGGTCGATGGTCCCCTGGGCCGAAGGGCGGCCGGCTTTCGCGGTCCCCGGCGCGACGGGTCGGTCCGATCGACTAGGGAAGCCCCTCCTCTTGGAGCCGGCGATCGATCGCGACGACGAGCTCGGCAAGCTCGCGCGCTGTGTACGGCGGCGCCGGCCGAGTACGCGAGAGTCGGGGCGTGTCACCGTCGACGATGAGGGGCGCCTCAACGTCGATCGCGGCATCGTCGGACTCGGCCGTTACGCCCGAACGGTCGCGATGGATGACGATCGCGAGCACGGTGGTGACACCCGCCGCGGTCACCCGGTCGCGCAGCACGAGGCGGCTGCCATCGGACTGGAACCTCTCGGCGCAGGCGCCACCCTGGCGGAAATCAGGGTCGGCGCACGGGCGGGCGGTGAGGTCGCCGGGTCGCGGCGTCACGACGATGTAGAGACGGCCTCGACCGAGGACGTCGATCAGGTTGCCATCGAGGATCCACGAGCCGTCGAGGCGGTCCGGTGTGAGTTCGAACGTGGCTTCGGGGCGGCTCGTGCGGATCACGTCGGTCATCACCGCGAATACCGGGTCGATCGGTTTCGCTTGTGCGGACGCTGACGGCGAGGATAAGGCGGACGACGTCGGCCGTCCTTCGGTGGGTGTGATCGTTGCTGTCACGGTGCGTGTCGCCGTCGCGGTCGACGGCGGCCCTGTCGATCCGGCAGGCGGGATCGTCGGCGCCCCGCAGCCGATCGCGGCGACGATGGGGACCGTCAGCGCGAGACCGAACGACGCGCGTCGGATCATGTGTATGCCCTACACCACAGCGAGGCCGTTCGTTCCGCGCCGATGGGGCGCGGTCGCTACCCGCTTTCGACGGTCCCCAGGAATGACGCCACGCGATCGAGCACGTCGTCCAGGACCGGGATGACCCCGTGCCCGAGCTTCGGGTAGGTGATGAGCTCCGCTCGGCCGCCGATCCGGGTCACGGCTTCGCGCAGCAGCTCGATCCGGGCGAACGGATCTGATTCCCCCGAGAGGAACAGGGTCGGGCATCGGATCGAGGCGAAATGGGCGGTCCTCGCCGCGGTCCGGTCCGGCGAGCCGGGCGGGTGCAGCGGGAACGAGAACAGCACGAGCGCCGGATACGGGGCATCGGGCTCCGCGGCAGCAAGGCTGGCGACCCGACCGCCATAGGAATGACCGCCGACCACGACATCCCGCTCGCTCGGAACGACCTTGTGGAAGGCCGGTAGGGCCTCTTCCGCCATGCGTTTGGGCAGGTCGATGGCAGTGGCCTCGATCCCGCGCGCGCGGAGACCGTCGACGAACGGCTTCATGCTCGCCGACGTGCCCGACGCCCCGTGGCCGAGGTAGCAGTGGAGGGCCATGTGGCGGGTAGCGTAGCCTTCGCCGATGACCTACGGACTGGCGCGCTGCTGGTGGTCGCTGACGGCGAATGCCGCGCCCGATCCACGCATGGTCGAGTACCACGACACCGAGTGGGGCGTGCCCACGCACGACGACCGCGAGCTGTTCGAGCGGCTCGCCCTCGAGTCTTTCCAGGCGGGTCTGTCGTGGTCGACGATCCTGAACAAGCGGGACGCCTTTCGCGAGGCATTCCGCGGTTTCGATCCCGCTGTGGTCGCGGCCTTCGACGACGACGACCGCGCCCGGCTGATGGACGATGCCGGGATCGTCCGCAACCGCGCGAAGATCGACGCGACGATCCGCAACGCCGCAGGCGTCCTCGAGCTCGCCCGTGAGTTCGGGTCGTTCGATGCCTATCTGGCCTCGATGGTGCCGGGGCCGCCGACCCGACTGCCACAGGGCTCGACCGGGGACGACATCCCCGCGACGACACCCGTGTCCGATGCGTTGTCGAAGGAACTTCGCCGCCGTGGGTTCGGGTTCGTCGGCTCGACGATCGTGTATGCGTTCATGCAGAGCGTCGGGCTCGTCGACGATCACCTGCCCGGCTGTTTCCGGTACGGCGCGATCGGCGTGACACGCTAGCTGTCACGACCTCGGTCGAGACTCCCGGCCATCGGAGCCACTAAACCACCAGGGAGTCGAAACAGATGATCACCATCGATTGTCCGTTCTGTTCGGGTGAGGCGCGGATCGAGGCCACACTGGACGCGATGACGTGCGAGGGTTGCGGCGTTACCGTCGAGGTCGCGCCGGAGCCCGCGGCGTTACTCGACGCCGCCGCCTAGCCGACCGACGGCACGCTCGGTGCCGTCGAGGCGCGTCGGAGCGCCCCGACCGGTGCGAACGCGAGCGTTAGGCCGACGAGGACCAGGCCCATAAGGGCGATGGTCGTCGAGCCGTCGGTCAGGTCGATCAACGCCCCGCCGACGAGCATCCCGATGGGCTGCAGCCCCAGCGAGATCGTCCGGGCTGTACTCCCGACGCGTCCGAGCAAGGCGTCGGGGCTGAGATTGCTGCGCGCGGTGAGGTAGGTCACCAGGACGACGCTCTGCGCGATGCCGGCGATGCTCGCGGCGCCGAGCAGGACCGGGATCTGATCCGTCCGCGACACGACCGTGAGCAACAGGCCGGTCGTGAACGTGCCTCCGAGCAGGAACGGGGCGACGGCACGACGCGTCGATCGGGCCATGAGCACCGCGCCGACCACCGTGCCGATGCCATAGGCGGTGAGCACCAGCCCGAGGATCGTCTCGCTCTGGCCGAGGTCCCGGATGACGTGCACGGTCAGCGCGGCGACGAGGGGCGCGAGCGTGATCGAGACGAGACCCCAAAGCAGGATCATCGGCCGCAGGACGGGATGGCGGACGATGAACTCGATGCCCTCCCGGATGTCGGCGACGAGTCCGGCTTCCCGGCGCTCGGGGGGCGCGCGAAGGTCGCGACGCATGAACGAGAGGACGAGACTCGAGAGGGCGAACGACGCCGCGTCGATGGCGAGGGTCAGCCCCGGGCCGATGGTCGCGGCCATGAAGCCGGCGATGGCCGGGCCGATGATGAAGCCGAACGAATAGATCGCCTCGAAGATCGAGTTCGCGCGGGCGAGCTGAGAGCGGCCGACGAGGATCGGCACGGATGCCGTGTACCCCGCGAGGAAGAACGCTCGCAGGATGCTCATCGGGGCGGTGACGATGAGGACCACCGCCATCGTCGGCCCGCCGAGGACGACCGAGATAGGGATGAGCGCCGTCAGGATGGCCCGGCCGAGATCGGCCAGGAACATCATCCGCTTGCGGTCATTGCGATCGGCGAGGGCGCCGGCGATCATCCCGAAGAAGAGATCCGGCAACGTCGAGAGCGCGCCGACCACGCCCATCATGAAACCCGAGCCGGTCAGCGCCAGGACGAGCAGCGGCAACGCCGTGAAGCTGACCGCGTCGCCAAGCGCCGACACGCCCTGTGACGTCAGCAGGACCCGGAAATCGTGGTTGCGACCGAGCGGCAGTGGTTCGGGCACCAGCGGATGGTACGGGCGGCGGCGCCCCTTCCGACTGCCCTACCCTCTCGCTGTGGACGAACGAGCTGCGGCGGGCGAGATCGTTGCGGCCGGTCGACGCCTCGGTGCACGGGGCCTCATCTGGGCCAGCGAGGGGAACCTGTCGATCCGGCTCGACGACGACCGGTTGGCGATCACGCCGCGCGGCCGGCGCAAGGACGAACTTGCCGAGACGGACATCCGGATCGTGAACCTTTCGGCCGGCGACGGCGGTTCCGACCGCGATGATGCAGACGCCTCGTCGGATCTGGCGATACACCGCGCCGCACTGCTCGCGCGACCGGATGCCGCCGCCATCGCCCACGCCCATCTGCCGTCGGCGATGGCGCTGACCCTCGGGGGCGAGATCCCCGATCCCGCGGTCCTCCCGGAGACCGTGCTCTTCATCCCGCGACTGCCGTTCGTCCCGTTCGGGGAGCCCGGCAGCGACGACCTCGCACGGCGCATCGCGGTGGCGCTGACCGAGCCTCCCGAGCCCTTCGCCGCTGCCGTCCTCCTCGAGCGGCACGGGGCGCTGACTGTCGGACCCGATCTGGCCACCGCAGTCGACCGCCTGGAACTGGTCGAGGTCCTCTGTCGGACGTGGCGTGACAGCATCCTCATCCGGGCCGCTCGACGGGTGCTCGGAGGCGCCGAGGACCCGCCCGAGGCTGGACCGAACGAGTAGCATCGACGGGCCTAACCGTCGCGTTCAGGGGCGCGTACGGACACCCCCAGGAGGGATAATGGACACCCGCAAGTACCTGGCCGAGTTGGTCGGCACATTCCTGTTTCTGACGATGGGGTACGCGTCGGTCGCAGCGGCGGGGGCTGGCAGCGTCCCGACCCTGCTCGTCGTCCCGTTCTCGTTCGGCCTGGGCCTGCTCGCCGCGATCTTCGCCGTCGGCCACATCTCGGGGGGCCATTTCAACCCGGCCGTCACGGTCGCCGCCGTCCTGGACCACCGGACCGATACGACCGACGCGATCGGCTACATCCTCGCCCAGGTCATCGGCGCCATCGGTGCAGGGGCGGTCGTCTTCGTGGTAGCCGGTCAGGCCGCCGTCGCGGCCGGCGTGACAGCGCCCGGACAGGGCATCACGGACATCGGCGCGCTGATCCTGGAGATCGTGCTGACGGCCGGCTTCGTCCTGGTGATCCTCGTCTCGACGAAGCGCGCGGCCGGTCTCGCGCCGCTGGCGATACCGTTGACACTCGTCGCGATCCATTTCGCAGCGGCGTCCCTGTCCGGTGCGTCCGTCAACCCAGCCCGCTCCATCGGGTCGGCGCTGCTCGGGGGCGACCTGAACGGCCTCTGGATCTACATCCTCGGTCCGATCGTCGGGGCGGTCGGCGGATGGGCGCTCTTCCGGGTCCTCGATGAGGACATCGTGGAGGACGTCGCCGTGGACGAGGTCGTCGCCGAATAGGGCGCTCGTGCGGACGCTCTACCTCCACACGGTCGGCCGGAAGACCGACAAGGCCCGACGGACGCCGCTCTACTTCGTCGAGGACGGCGACGATGTCGCCGTCATCACGTCGAATGCGGGGCGCGACCATGAACCCGCGTGGTGGCTCAATCTCCAGGCGAAACGCGACGCCGAGATCGAGATCGACAAGCAGCGACGGCCCGTCCGCGCGCGCAAGGCGACCCGCGCCCAGTTCGAGCGCCTGTGGCCGCAGTTCGTCGCGGGGCTGCGCAACTACGAGGCGTACCGGCGGCGGACCGACCGTCCGCTGGCGATCGTGCTCCTCTCGCCGAGGAAGGAGCGCGGCGACTAGCCGTCAGTCCCTCCTCGCATCCGGCGGGCGATGAGCACGAGGATGAGGGCCACGACCCCGAGCAGGGCACCGATGAGGCCGAGCGTCGCGTCGCCGGATGGGTAGCCGAGCAGTCCGCCCGACGCCGCGGCGGAGGGCGATGGCACCGAGGTCATGGTCGGCGCCGGTTCGGTCGCGCTGGGGCTTGGTGTCGCGACCGTGCTGGCCGGTACCAGGTCGAGGTAGCCCTGGACACCGCTCGTGAACAGGCTCGTCCCGCCCTCGGCTGGCGTCGTCGACCAGTCGCCGAAGCGGTCCGTTCGGTGGGCGTGCAGCTCGTCGTCGTAGAAAAGGACGTCGATAGGCGCCTGGTCGTAGGCGACATCGAGCATCCGCCGCACGATCTCGCGTCGCTCGTCCACGGTCGCCGCCGCGCGCTGGGCATCGAACAGCCGGTCGTAGGCCGGGTTGGAGTAGTTGCTATCGCTATCCCTGCCGATCTGCCCCGTCGTCAGTAGCGAAAGCAGGAAGTCCGGGTCCGGTGAGCCCGACCAGCTCCAGAGCTCGACGTCGTACTCGGCGGTCCCGCCGACCTCAGGCACGTAGAGCAGCTCATCGAGCGTGTCCGGCTCGAGTCCGGTCGGGGTGACACCTATCCCCACGCGCTCCCAGTCGTCCGCGACGGCCACCGCCGCGGCCGCGTACTTCGGGTCGGACGTCGGGTAGACGAGCCGCAGGTGGATCGGCCGGCCGTCGAGGTCCTCGCGGACGCCGTCCTCGTCGGCATCGACGTAGCCCGCGGCCTCGAGACGACGGGTCGCCTCCTCGACGTCGAACCGCCGCGGCTTCGACGGCTCGGTATGGAACGCCACGACGCCCGGTGGGATGAGCGTCGTTCCGGGCGTGGCATGACCCTCGACCGCGGCATCGATGATCTCCGCGCGATCGAGCGCATAGCCGAGCGCGTCGCGGAACTTCGGGTCGCGTACCGCCGAGGTCGATGCCCCGCCGCCGTCGATCGGCTTCGCGTACGTGTTGTACGCAAGGTGCGTGAACCCTGACCCGCGGCCCTCGACGGTGGCGATGTCGGGTTCGGCGTCCAGCCGGTCGACGTCTCCCGGCGCGACGCCGCGCGCGTAGTCAATCTCGCCACGCTCGAGGGCCGCCGCCAGCGCCGCCCGATCCGGGTAGAACCGGAACTGGACCTCATCGATGAACGGTCGCTCGCCCCAGTAGTCCGGGTTGCGGACGAATTGCGCCGAGGTCCCGCGCTGCCACTCGACGAGCTGGAACGGGCCGCTGCCGACGACCGGTGGCGCCGATTGGAAGTCGGTGGCGGCGTTCACGAACGGGACGGTCGACCAGATGTGTTCTGGCAGGATCGGCACGAGCGCCCCGAGCAGCAGGGTGGTCGGGCGGGCGGTCGTCAGCGTGACGGTGTGGGCGTCGACGAGCTGGACGGAGCGGAGGCCTGCCGCACGCACCACCACTTCGCCATAGAGCGAGAGCGGATGATCGGGTCGGCCATCGGCGCGGGTGGCCCCTACGCGCGGCAGGTCGTTCCCTCTCGGTGCCCACGGCCCGATGTACGTGGGGTCCATGCTCGTCAACAGGTAGCGGAACGTGAACGCGACGTCGTTCGCGTCGGCCGGCTCGCCATCGGACCAGCGCATCCCATCGCGGATGGTGAACGTCCACGTCGTGCCGGCCTGGGTCCAGGCTTCGGCGAATCCTGTCTTCGCGTAGTCCAGGTCGGGGCCGAGACCCACCAGCGGGTCGTACTGGATGTTGCTCGCCTCGGCCGACGAGCCGATGAACGCGAGATTCGGGTTGATCGAATCGAAGTCCTCGATCGTGCCGACGCGCAGGGTCCGGTCCTCGTCGGCAGCAGTCGTACCGGCGGGCCTGCCGCCGAGCGAGAGGAAGAGGATGGCGACGGGCAGGAGCAGACGTCGGCGCGTGGACCCTGGAGCCCTCACTTCGTGGATGCGGTGTCCACCACGGGGAGGGCGCGGCCACCGTCCGCGACGCCGGGTTCGGCGAGCCAGCAGGCCGACGCGTGGCCGCCGCCCAGGTCGAACAGCGGCGGCGATTCGACACGGCAGCGGTCGAACACCTTCGGGCAGCGCGGGTGGAAGCGGCAGCCGGTCGGGATGTGGACGGCGTCCGGCGTCTCGCCCTTGAGGATCGTCCTCTCGGCCTTTGTCCCGGTCGTCGGCGGCTCGGGTGATGGCGAGACCGAGACGAGCGCCTCGGTGTACGGGTTGCGCGGGTCACGGATGACGTCCTCGGCCTTGCCGAGCTCCATGATCCGGCCGAGGTACATCACCGCGATCCGATCGGCGATCACCCAGGCGAGCGAGAGGTCGTGGGTGATGAAGAGGTAGGTGAGCCCGCGCTCCCAGCGGAGGGCGAGCATCAGCCGGAGCAACTCCGTCCGGATCGAGACGTCCAGCATCGAGACTGGCTCGTCCGCCACGATCAACTGCGGTCCGATCACGAGCGCACCGGCGATCACGACACGCTGGCGCTGGCCGCCCGACAGTTCATGGGGATAGCGGGAGGCGTACTCCTCGGCGGGGCGCAGGCCGGCAGCATCGAGGGCGCCGAGGACGCGCTCGCGACGCTCGCCCGCAGAGCCGAGGCCGGTGACGACCAGCGGCTCGGCGACGAAATCGTAGATCGTCTGCTTCGGGTCGAGGGTCTCGTACGGGTCCTGGAAGATGATCTGGACCCGGCGCCGGTAGTCGCGCAGGGCTGAGCCGGACCAGACGCCCGTGACGTCGGCGCCCTCGTATGTGAGCCTGCCGGCGGTCGGGCGCTGCAGTTTGACGATGACCCGCCCGATCGTCGTCTTGCCGCTGCCCGACTCGCCGACGAGGGCCAGGACCTCGCCGCGCTGCAGGGTGAGGTCGACGCCGTCGACCGCACGGACGACCGACACGGGCTGGCGAAGCATCGAGTCGAGGAGCCCGCCGCCGAGCGGGAAGTGGACCTGGAGACCTTCGAGGCGCAGCAGGTCGTCGGCGGGCTGCGGGTCGCCGACATGGCGCTCGTCGGGCACCCGAGACTCATCACCCACGCGCGGTTCGGCACTCATCCAGCGGCCTGCGCGGGCTGGTCGATCAGTCCGGCATCCTCGCGCGCCGCCACATCGATGGCCGCGGGCGGCGGAACAGTGACCGGAACCCCGTCGCTGCCAGTCGGATACAGGTGACACGCCACGCGGACGCCGGCGAAGGTCGTCTCGGGCGGTACGACCTCCCGGCAGACGTCCATGACGAACGGACAGCGTGGTGCGAACCGGCAGCCCGGCGGCGGATCGCGCAGATCCGGGGGCGCGCCCGGGATGACGTCCAGGGTCCGCCGGTCGGCGCGGATGTTCGGGAAGGCCGCCATGAGCTTCTGTGTATAGGGGTGCCGGGGCCGATGGAAGACCTCGTCGACCGGGCCCTCCTCGGCGACCCGGCCGGCGTACATGACCATGACCCGATCGCAGGTCTCGGCGATGACCGACAGGTCGTGCGTGATGAGGATCAGCGATAAGCCGAGCTTCGTCCGCAGCTCCTCGAGCAGGGCCAGGATCTGCGCCTGGACCATGACGTCGAGAGCGGTCGTCGGCTCGTCACCGATAACGATGGCCGGGTCGCACGCGAGCGCCATCGCGATCATCGCCCGCTGGCGCATCCCGCCGGACAGCTGATGCGGATAGGCATCGCCGCGCCTCCTTGGGATGCCGACGAGTTCGAGCAGGTCGCCCGCTCGCTTGTGCGCGGCCTTCGGCGATTCGCCGAGCCGCTCCTCGATCGGTTCGGCGATCTGTTCGCTGATCCGGCGGACCGGATTGAGGGCGTTCATCGCGCCCTGGAACACGATGCTGATCTCGCGCCATCGATAACGCCGCAACGCGTTCTCGGTCTTGGGCACGAGGTCGATGCCCATCAGCGAGATGCTGCCCGAGACGATCTCCGCGTTGGCCGGCAGGATCCGGACGAGCGACAGCGCCGTCGTCGTCTTGCCGCAGCCCGATTCGCCAGCGATCCCGAGCGCCTCGCCATGCTCGAGCCGGAACGAGACCCCATCGACAGCGTGTACGACGCCTGAGCTCAGCTTGAAGTGGGTCTTCAGATCGTCGACGACGAGCAGCGGCGCCGCCGGGTCCGCCAGCTTGGGCAAGGGTCGCTGCCGTCGCATCGCGGCCGTCGTGATGCCGGCGCTCGGCGCGGCGATCTCCAGGGCGGCCTCGGCCTCGAGCTCCTCGAGCTCCTCGGTCTCGACGTCGGGCGGCGTGATGCCCTCGCGCGCGGAAGGGGGGATCGGCAGGCTCATCGGCGAGCCCGCCGGCGCGGGTTCAGCAGGTCGTCGAGGGCGGTGCCCAGGAGCGTGAACGCGAAGACCACGAGGACGATGCAGGCACCGGGTGGGACGAAGTACCACCACGCCCCGAGGTTCGGGGCGCCGACCTCCTCGGCCGCGTTGAGAAGCTGTCCCCAGGAGGGCTGGAACGGATCGCCAAGACCGACGAACGAGAGCGTCGTCTCGGTCAGCACCGCCCCGGCGAAGACCAGCACGGCGTTGGCGACGAGCAGGTTCACGACGTTGGGGAGGATGTGCCTACGGACGATGTGCAGCCGCCCGGCGCCGATGACCCGTGCCCGATCGACGAAGGGCCGCTCCTTCAGCGACAACGCCTGCGCCCGAAGGATGCGCGCGGTGGACGCCCAGCTCGTGATGCCGACGACCACGACGATCACTATGAGCGTCGTCCGGATGCCGAGGATGGACGAGCCGCTGCCGATCACGTCGGCGATGATCGGCGCGAGGATCAGCGCCAGGACGAACGTCGGCAGCACCAGGAAGAAATCGGTGATGCGCATGAAGACGGCATCGAGCTTGCCTCCGGCGAACCCGCCGACGATGCCGATCACGCCACCCAGGAAGACCGTGATGGCGGTGGCGAGGAAGCCGATGACCATGGAGACCCGCGTCCCGTGGACCGTGAGGTTTAGGATGCTGCGGCCGATCTCATCGGTGCCAAGCGGGAATCGGAGTGACGGCGGTTCGAGACGGCCGCCGGTCGCGGTGACCGCCGTCTCGAGAGGTCCGACGAGCAGCTCCGGGATCAGCGCCAGGACGACGAAGACGACGAGGATGATCAGACCGAACAGCCCGTCCGGCCTAGCCACGAGCCGCCGGAGGAGACTCGCCTCGCGGGCCGGCGGCGCGAGAGGCGCGACGTCGATGGTCGCGGCGGGCGCCGTCACGATCGGACCCTCGGATCGAGCCGGCCGTAGATCATGTCGGCGCCGAGGTTGGCCAGGACCACGGAGACGCTGAGCACCAGGAAGATGCCCTGCAGGATCGGGTAGTCGCGACTCTGGAGCGCCTCGACGGTCAACGTCCCGAGACCGGGCCAGTTGAACACGACCTCGACGGTGATCGCGCCGGCCACGACATAGCCGAGGTTGATCGCGATCAGCGACACCGTCGGCAGCATCGCGTTCGGGAGGGCGTGCCCCCGCAGGATGCGTGTCTCGGTGATGCCTTTCGCGCGGGCCGTCGTGATGTACTCATCGGACATCGTCTCGATGATCGACGAGCGCATCAGGATCGAATACTGGCCGATGAGGCCTAGCGCGACGGTCGCCACCGGCAGCGCAAGGTGGGCCAGCAGGTCGGCCAGGTACTCGAGCGGCGAGTCGTGCTGGACGCCGAGCGATGTCATCCCGAACGACGGGAACCAATGCAGGGTCGACGCGAAGACCAGCAGCAGGATCATGCCGAGCAGGAAATACGGCATCGAATACAGGATCAGCGATACGCCATTGCCGACGAGATCGATGGCCCCGCCGCGTCGCCAGCCGGCGTAGGCGCCAAGCGCCAGGCCGACGACTATCGCGATGATCTCGCCGAGCCCGAACAGAAGCAGCGTCGGCCCGAGGTGGCTCGCGATGACGTCGGTCACCGGCCGGCCCCGCTGGCCGAACGAGGTGCCGAGGTCGCCCTGCGCCGTCGCCGCGATGTAGGCGACCAGCTGATCGGGGATCAGCGGCTTGTCGATGCCCCATCGTTCGCGGGTCTGTTGGATCGCCTGCGGCGAGACGTTCGGGTTACGGGCGAGGATCCGCTCCGGTGACCCCGGCATCGCCCGGAACAGAACGAAGTTGACGAGGACGATCAGGATGATCGTCAGTGCCGCCCCGGCCAGGCGACGGATGATGTACCGGGTCGCCACGGTCGCGGGTCAGTCGGCGAGCACGGGACAGGGGCACGGCCCGATCACGTCGGCCGTGCCCCTGGGGTGCGCGACGATCACTCCTCTTCGGTCGCCTTCGCGCCCCGGCGTCGAAGTGCCAGCGTGCCGACGACGGCCACGAGCACCACAGCCCCTACGGCGAGCAGCAGACCCGTGTTCGAAGACGAGCCACTCGTCGGCGAGCCGGTCCCACCGTCGGTCGGGGAGGCTGATGCACCCGGCGAGGGTGCCGTCGCCTCGCTAGCCGACGGACTCGGCGCCGCGGTGGCGTCCGTCAGCAGGGTGTAGCCGATCGGGCCGAACTGGAACAGTGGCGTACCGGTGTCCGGCGGCTGGTTCTGCCAGCCCCCGAAGTGGTCGGTGCGGTAGGCGTGTAGCTCCGAGTCGTAGTACAGCGGGATGTTCGGCACCTCGCTGTAGAAGATCTCCTGCATCTCCTGGAGCATCGCCTTGCGCTGGGTCTCATCGATGGTCTGGCCCTGGAGCTTGAACAGCTCGTCGAATCTGGCGTTCGACCAGAACGTGTCGCTCGAGCCGCCGATCTGATCGGTGATGAACGGCTCGAGCAGCGAGGACGGATCGACGTCGCCGACCCAGCCCCACATGTAGGTGTCGAAATCGGCCTTGCCGGGAGGGTCGTACTCGGGCGGCGTGAGGTCGACGAGCAATGTGTCGTCCTCGGTGACACCGGCGGTCACCTTGATCCCGAGGTCTCCCCACCACTCGGTGATGAACTGGGCTGCGGTCGCCAGCTCCGACTCGGAGGAGGGCCAGGTAAGCCGGAGGTTGATCGGCTTGCCTTCCTTGTCGAGTCGATTGCCGGACGAGTCCTTGACATACCCGGCGGCGGTCAGCTTCTCGTCGGCCTTGGCGAGGTCGAAGGTGCGCTGGACGTCGGGCGCGGGCGGGACGTACCACTTCGACTGGAAGGGCGGCAGGAGACTTGTGCCGGGCGTGCCGTGACCGGCGAGGACCCGGTCGACGAGCGTCTGCAGGTCGACGCCCCAGGCGAGCGCGTCGCGGAACGCGGGGTCCGCCACGGCCCGGGTCGACGCGCCGCCGCCCTCGATCGCCTTCGAATAGCCGTTGAAGGTGAGGTACGAGTACCCGTTCGCGAACCCCTCGACCGGCACGATGTCGGGCTGCCCCGCGAGGGCGTCGAAGGCGTCGGCATTCATCCCGCGCGCGTAGTCGAGCTCACCGTTGCGCAAGGCCTGGGTCATCGTGTCGTTGTTCTCGAAGTGGGTGATGATCACCTCGTCGGCGGCACCCTGCTTGCCCCAGTAGTTCGGGTTGCGGGCGAACCGCATGAACGAACCTGGCTGGTACTCAACGGCCTGGTAGGGGCCCGTCCCGACGACGGGCGGATCGTTCGCGAAGAAGCCGTCGGCTTCGGCGTTGGCGATCTGCTCGAGCGAGTACTTCTCCCAGATGTGCTTGGGCAGGATGGGAACGTACGCGGCGAGGAGGAGCGGGGTCGGCGTCTCGGTCGTGACGACGAGGGTCTCGGGGTCGGTCGCCTCGGCCTTTGTCACGCCGGCCGAGGAGACGTACCCGTCGAGGTACCCGGAGCCGAGCGTCGTCTCTTCAGCAAGGGCGTCGAGGACGAGCTGGTAGGTGTATTCCGCGTCATCGGCGGTGGCGGGCTCGCCGTCCGACCACTTCATCCCGGGACGGACCTTGAAGGTCGTCGTCTTGCCATCCTCGGACGTGGTCCAGGACGTGGCAAATCCTTCTGTGTACCCGAGGTTCTTGTCGTAACCGACCAACAGATCGTAGTTGAGGGTGAAGACCTCGTAGTCCAGCACGTAGACGGCCTGCCAAGGGTTGAGCCCCGAGAACTCCTGGTCCGTCCCGACCTTCAGGATCAGGTCGCCGGTGGCCGCGTGGACGCTGCCCGTGGCGGGCGCCAGCGCCGCCGCGATCAGGCCGACGATGGCCAGGATCCGTCCCGCGCGGGCGCGGATGGTCGAACGCATCGACTCCTCCTCCAGCTCGGCCCGACGCCTCTCCCCGCGGACCGCCGCTTCATGACCGATCAGGGCCGTCTCCGGCCCGATCCGCGGTACCGTCGCACACGGCGCGGTCAGGTGCAAGGAAACGTGTCGCTTGATGGGCCGGTGTCTTCGTGGATCGGATCGACGAACGGTCTAGACGAGTCGCGCGACGGCGTTCGGGTCCATCAGGGCCGGCCGGTCGATGCGGAAGGCACCGATCTCGCCGTCCGACGGCGAGGTTCCGTCCAGCGCCAGCTCGACGAGGATCCGGCCGATCACGGAGGCGTACTTGAAGCCGTGCGCGGCGCCGAGCCCGACGAGGACGCCGGGGGCGTCCGGCACGCGGTCGATGACGAAGTCCCGCTCCGGCGTGAGCGTGTAGAGGCAGGTCTTGGTGTAGATCTCCTTCGTACCGGCAGCCGGCAGGTGCGCCTCGACGAACCGGCGGACGCGCGTCGTGATCTCGGGATCGGGCTCGAACGTCCGTGTCGCGAGGTCGATCGGCTGACCGCCGGCGTCCTGGGCGACCTTCGGTCCGGCCTCTCCGTAGACGGGGAACCCGTAGAACGAGGGGTCATCCATCCAGATCCAGACCGGGAACGCTTCCATGACGAAGAAGTTGGGGTCCGGCACGGCGAAGTACGTCACCTGCTCCTTCGTGACGGTGAGCGGCAACCGCCGATCGAAGTGCGCGAGTAGGTCGTTGGTCCATGCGTCGGCCGTCAGGATCACCCGACCCGCGCCGTAGGTCACGCCGCCGGCGGTGACCTCATATGCGCCGCCGACCTCGCGGATGGCCTCGACCGGGGTCTCCGCCATGAGCGTCGCGCCCTGGTCGATGGCCAGCCGGCGGTGCGCGACGTTGCCTCGGTACGGGTCCGCGATCCCGCCCGACGACTGGTACATGCCGACGACATCGTTCGTGAGTTGCCATGCGGGCCACCGCTGATGGATCTCGGCCGCGCCGAGCAGCTCGAACGGCACGTCCTCCGCGGCGAGGCTCTCGGTGTAGTCGTTCATCGCGATCGCGGGATCCGCCGGCCAGAGGTCGAGGCCGCCGGTGATCGTCACGATCTGCTCGTCGGCCTCCGCTTCGACGATCGACCACGACTCGTACGCGCGCTTCGCGAGCCGGACGTAGTCGGGCCGGTGATACGAGAGCCGGATGATCCGGCTGTGATCGGCCGAGGCCCCGTTCGCGTGGCCGAGCTCGAATCGCTCGAGCCCGAGGACGCGGACCCCGGGTCGGATCGACGCCCAATAGGCCGCGCCGGAACCGAGGGCGCCAAGCCCGACGACGACGACGTCGAAGTCGCGACGGCCGGCGTCAGTCATGTCGCCAACGCGCGGTCGAGCGCGACCCGCAGGATGGCGGCGACGCTCATCACATCCGTGATCCGCCCGTCGCGGACCATGGTGACCGCTTCCTCGAATGGGACCCAGCGGAGCGTGATCGACTCGGTCGGCTCGGGCGTGGCCTCCCCGTGGTGGAGGTCACGAGCCTCGAAGACGACGGCCTCCTCGTCGGTCACCGAGTTCGAAAGCTCGAACCGCCCGATCTCGCGCCATTCGCGGGCTTCGAGACCGGTCTCCTCGCGCAGCTCGCGCTGGATGCCCTCGAGTGGTGTCTCGGTCGGCGGCACGCCGCCCTCGGGGATCTCCCAGGAGGGGCGGTCGAGCGTGTAGCGATGTTGCCCGACGAGGACGATGCGATCGTCGTCATCGAAGGCGATCACGCCTGCCGCGAGGTTCTCGAAATGGACGACGCCGTAGATGCCCGGGCTGCCATCCGGACGGGAGACGTCGTCGTGCCACACCGTGATCCACGCGTTCTCGTACGCGACCCGCCGGCTGTTCCGGACGAAGCGACCCTCCATCAGGGCATCGTCGCACGGTCCGAGCGGTGTCGTCGGGACCGGCCGGACGCCCCCTATCCTCGCCAGGATGTCCGATGCGTGATGCCCGCCCGGCGCCCGAGGCTCGGTTCGACGTACTGGTCGAGTGGGATGCCAGGATCGTCCTTCGCGACGGGACGGAGTTATCGGCGAACATCTGGCGCCCGGTCGCGCGAGGCGGTCGGACCGGGGAGACCGGTGGGGCGGAGCGCTTCCCGGCGATCCTCGAGATGATCCCGTATGGGAAGGACAACTGGCGACGGAACGCGGACACGACGCGGGGCGAATGGTTCGCGGCCCGCGGCTTCGCCCTGTGCCGTCTCGACGTGCGTGGCACGGGCTCGTCCGGCGGCATCGCGCTGGACGAGTACACGGCCGACGAGACCCGTGACGGGTACGACGCGGTCGAGTGGCTGGCGGGCCAGCCATGGTGCAACGGCGGCGTCGGGATGTGGGGGATCTCGTACGGCGGCTTCACGTCGATCCAGGTCGCGACCCTGCGACCGCCCCATCTTCGGGCGATCGTCCCGGTCATGGCCACCGACGACCGCTACCTCGACGACGTCCACTACCGCGGCGGCTGCGTGACCGTTAGCGAACTGTCGCAGTACGCGGTCAGCCAGGTCGCCATGAATGCGATGCCGCCGGATGCATCGTTCCGCGGGGCTGGCTGGCGGGACGAGTGGCTCACGCGGCTGGGCGCCACGCCGCCGTGGCTGTTCGCATGGCTGCGCCATCAGACCGACGGGCCGTACTGGCGCCAGGGCTCGCTCGCGCCCGAGTACGACGCGGTCGAGGTCCCCATCTACAACATCGGTGGCTGGCACGACTCCTACGTCGATCCGGCGTTCCGGATACAGGCACGCTCGCCGTCCCCTTCACACACGCTGGTCGGCAACTGGGTCCATTCCTGGCCACACGACGCGTTCCCGGGCCCGAACATCGACGAGCTCCACGAGATCGCCCGGTTCTTCGACCGCCACCTCAACGGGACCGCGAACGGCTGGGACGGGGAGCCGGCAGTCATCTGGTTCGAGCACGAGTACGCGCTGCCGGTGCCGTTCCCCGCGTCGTTGCCGGGGCGCTGGCGGGCAGCGTTGGCGTACCCACATCCCGGAACGGTCGTGCGCTCGTGGCCGTTCGGGGACGGCACGATCGGGGCGGCAGCGGCGGGCCAGGACGGCGTCGACACCTTCCGTCACCGACCGACGACCGGCACGCACGGCCCGCTGTCCTGGGGCGCCGGCGACGCGCCCAACGGGCTGGCGCGCGACCTGCGACCAGACGAGGCGGCCGGACCGACCTACACGACCGAACCCATCGAGGATGATCTGGAGGTCCTCGGGGTGCCCGAGGTCGTGGTGCACCTCGAGGTCGATGCGCCGGTCGCGATGCTGTCGGTCCGGTTGTCCGACGTCGCTCCCGACGGGACCTCGGCGCTCGTGAGTGCCGGCGTGCTGAACCTGAGCCACCGTCGGTCGCACGTCGCGCCCGAGCCGCTCGAGCCCGGGCGCGCAGAGGAGATCCGCGTGCCGCTGCGCACCGCCGGGTATCGCTGGCTCCCGGGCCATCGACTCCGCGTCGCGATCGCGAGCTCCCTCTGGCCCGTGCTCTGGCCGTCGCCCTACCCCGCGACGTTCCGGCTGCATCGCGGAGCGGCGACACCGTCGCGGCTCGAGCTGCCGGTGATCCCTGCTGCCGGCGGCGACGGCGACGTGGCCGTCCCGCCGTTCCGGACCGATCCACCGGACCTCCGTTGGCCGAACCCGGTCGCCGCCGACGGTCAGGGCCCTGCCCGACATGACCCGCCGGAGTGGCGCGTCGAGGAGAACGTCCTCGACGGCTCCGTAACGGTCCACTTCCACGATGGCGGTGAGGACATCGTCCCGGACGGCAGGCGGCTCTACGCCGCCGAGACGATCCGCATGACCGCCTGGGACTCCGAGCCGGCTCGAGCCGAGCTCGACGCCGACGTCGTCTATCGATGGCAGGAGCGCGAACCGGGAGGCGACGGGGAGCTGACGCGGATCGAGATCCGTGCCGTCTCGACGCAGCGCAGCACCGTCTCGGACTTCGATCTGTCGGTCCGGCTCGAGGTCGATGTCGACGGCGAGCGGTTCTTCGAACGGGACTGGCAGGAGACGATCCCGCGCCGCCTGGTCTGACTCGGTCCGCGGCGAAGGCCGACGCGGATACACTCGCCGCGTGATCTCGAACCGTCGCATCAGCCGAAAGGCCGAGTCCTTCACGGAGTCGGTCATCCGCGAGATGAACCGGGTCGCCGTCGCACACGGAGCCGTCAGCCTCGCGCAGGGTTTCCCCGACTTCGCCTGTCCGCCCGAGCTGAAGCGGGCGGTCGCCGAAGCCGTTGACGCCGACATCAACCAGTACGCCATCACGTGGGGCTCGAAGCCACTCCGCGACGCGATCGCCGAGACGACCCCGCGGCATTTCCCGAGCTTCGGCGAGATCGATCCCGAGACCCAAGTCACCGTCACGTGCGGCGCGACCGAGGCGATGATCGCAGCTATGCTCGGCCTCCTCGACCCCACAGACGAGGTGGTGATCTTCGAGCCGTACTACGAGAACTACGGGCCCGACGCGGTCCTATCGGGCGCCATCCCGCGGTACGTGACCCTACACGAACCCGACTGGTCGATCGACCCAGACGAGCTGCGCCGCGCGTTCGGACCGCGGACACGCGGCCTCGTCCTCAACTCCCCGCACAACCCGACCGGCAAGGTCTTTAGCCGCGAGGAGCTGGAGCTCATCGCGTCGCTCTGCATCGAACACGATGTGATCGCGTTCACCGACGATATCTACGAGCACCTGGTGTACGAAGGCGAGCACATCCCGCTCGCCACACTCCCCGGGATGGCCGAACGGACCGTCAGCATCCATTCGATGTCGAAGACATACTCGGTCACCGGCTGGCGGATCGGCTGGACGATCGCCTCACCCGAGCTGTCCGTGGGCATCCGGCGGGTCCACGACTTCCTCACAGTCGGCGCAGCGGCGCCGCTGCAGCAAGCGGCGGTGACGGCCCTGTGCTTCCCGGACGGCTACTACCGGGACCTCCTCGCGGGCTACCGGGAACGGCGTGACGTGCTGGTCCCGGCCCTCAAGGCGGCCGGCTTCCAGGTCCACGAGCCGCAAGGCGCCTACTACGTCATGACCGACATCCGCGGTCTCGCCGAACCCGGCGAGACCGACGTGACGTTCGCGCATCGACTGATCCGCGATCCGGGCGTCGCGACCGTCCCCGGTTCGTCGTTCTTCTCGCGGCCCGAGCTCGGTCGGACCAAGGTCCGGTTCGCCTTCCCGAAGCGGATCGAGACCCTGCAAGACGCAGCGGGACGCCTAGCCCGCCTCGCGTAGCGGCTCGCCCGGCCTGACGGCCGGCCAGCCCTACTCGGTCGGCACGTCCGGTACGGCCTCGCGGACGATCGCCAGGATCTCGCGTCGGGCGTCGGCACCGTCATAGCGAAGCAGCGGATCGGCGACCATCGCTCGCTCGCGGACGTCGCCGCCGATGCGGGTGTACAGCACCGGGAAGATCGCACCGGTGCCGTCGGCCTCGAGGGTGACCGCCACGGCGTTCGGACCGCCGGCATCGAGGAAGTGCGTCAACGGCTGGACGCCGTCGTCCACGAGCCCGGCGTCGGCATCGATCGTGAACACGCGAGCGAGGTACGCACGCTGGTGCCACAGCTCGGGGGCCTCGGCGAGTTCAGCGGTGATCGTCGAGACCAGATCGCCGGGCGCGACGCCGGGTCGCGATCGGTCGGCCCCGAAGCGAGTCTCGGCGATGTATTGCGCGAGCACCCGCGCGTTGTAGCGCGCCCCGTGCACAGCGCCGGAGTTGGCCGGTACGCCGTGCTTCACGAGGCCCTTCGCCGCCTGACCGATCGTGCCGGCGAAATAGACGCCGGGCAGCGTCGTGCTCTCCCACCAAGACGACAGGAGCGGGAGGCGGCTCCGCCCGCTCACCGAGCAGCCGATCTCCGGGAGGTCGAGGATCGGCGTGGTGAACCCCGTCGCCGAGATGACGTCATCGACCTCGATGGGTAGCTCGTCGCCGTTGTCGGTCCGGTGGACCGTCACCGTCAGACTGCCGTCGCCCCCCTCGGTCCGTTCGATGCGATCGAGTGCCGCGTTCAACACCGCCACGCCGCCACCCAACACGAAGTCCTCGTAGGGCTGGACGTAGCGCGCCCGGACGCCGGCCAGGGAGTTGGTCTGGACGGAGAACTTGGCGGGGGACGGCGAGACGAGCACCATCGATCGCGCCCAGGGCAGCAGTCCGTTCGCGAGCTCGAACCCGGAATTCTGCTTGCCGAGCATGAGCACTCGATGACCCGCGTACGACTCGGCGGCCCGGACATCGGCGTAGTGATGGGTCAGCTCCATACCAACGCCGGGCGGCGAATACGGTTGCGCGACCCCGACGGCGATCACGAGCACCTGGGCCCGGTACTCCCCGTCGGTCGTCTCGACCGCGAAGCCGCCGCCCTCCGCATCGTCGATCCGGCGTGTTCCCGTCCAGCGACACCCGTACCGGATCGCGATCACGGCCTTATCGGCATACAGGCCCAGGTTCTGCTCCATCTCTGGGCGGGACGGGAAGTACGACGTCCCGTCCATCAGCCCCGGTTGGAGGGCACGAGTCTCGGTCTCCTCGGCGAGGAGGCTGTTCCAGTCGTACCGCTCGTAGGCGCGTGACCCGCGGGGGGCAGGGGCGAACGGCTTGGTCCATGACAGCAACCGCTGGAAATGCGGCCACCGACGGAACATGCCCCCGGGTGCGGGGTCCTCCGAGATGACCGCGTGCTCGATCCCGTTACGGCGGAGTGCGTACGAGACCTGGAGACCGCCCGGTCCCGATCCGATGACGACGACCGGATAGGCGCCCGGCGGGAACGGCCGGGTCGGCTCCGTCACGTCCCCGAGCGGTTCGCGGCTCGGAGCCGGCGCGTCTGTGCCTGGAGCATGCGGTACATCACCTTCGGCTGGCTCGTCAGGAACGACTCGAGCTGGGGACCGGGCAGCACGAGGCAGCGAATCTGACGGGTCGCGGTCACGTCGGCGATGGCCGGGACCCCCAGGAGGATCGCCACCTCACCGAAGAAGTCACCCCGCCCGAGGCGAGCCAGCTCGCGGCCGTCGGCTTCGACCAGCGCTTCCCCGTCGACGATGACGAAGAAGCCCGAGCCCGAAAGGCCCTGGTGCACGATCGTCTCTCCCTCGGCGAACATCCGCTCGTCGAAGATGTGGATGATCGCCTCGAGCTGCGGGGCGGAGAGGTCCGAGAACAGGCCGAAACCGGAGATCGCGTCGATCAGTTCGTCGCGGTCGATCATGTCGCCCATCGTGCCACGCGCGCGTCGCGAACGCGAGGTCGTGTGACCGCTGCTCCGGAGCCGTCGACCTTGACGCTCAGCGGTCGCACAGCGCAGCATCACGATGCCGATGGAGACGGGTACGACTATCACCCATGATGACCGCGCGGAGCTGCTCGCGCGCGCCCCGCTGCTCGCCGGCGTCGAACCCGACGGGATCGCGGCGATCGCCCGACGAGTCGTCGAGATCGAGTTCCCCAAGGACCACGTGATCGCCCGCCAGGGCGAGGTGGGGACGGGGTTCTTCCTGATCGCCAGCGGGAGCGTCCGTGTCGTCCGCGACGGCAAGACGATCGCCCGCATCGGTCCCGGTGACTTCTTCGGCGAGCTGTCCGTGCTCGACGGGCAGCCGCGCGTGGCCCAGGTCATCGCCGATGAGCCGACCGTGTGCCTGGCCCTCGCGAGCTGGGACTTCGAGGCCGTCGTGCTGGAACAGCCTGCCGTCGCGCTGGCCGTCCTGCGCGGGCTCGCTGGCCGGTTGCGCGGCCTCACCGAAGCCGACCGTCACTGACGGCCGGCCCGGCCGTTTCGATGCGTCAGCACCAGGGACCGCCGACCGGCACGGTCACGTGCCTCTTCACCGACATCGAGGGCTCGACGCGCATCGAGCTCGCCGTCGGCACCGGGCCCTACCGGGACATCCGCGAGCGTCATCGCGAGTTGCTCCGAGCGGCATTCGAGGCGCACGACGGCTACGAGCAGTCGACAGAGGGTGACTCCTTCTTCGTGATCTTCCGCCGACCGCAGGACGCTGTCGGGGCAGCCATCGACGGACAACGGGCCATCGAGGCCGAGCCGTGGCGAGAGGACGTCCGGGTCCACGTTCGGATGGGAATGCATACCGGCGAGATCGAGTCCATCGGCGGCGATGTCATCGGCTATGACATCAATCGGACCGCACGCATCGCCGCCCTGGCTCATGGCGGCCAGGTGCTCCTCAGCGACACCGCTCGCGCGCTGGTCACCGACGGCCTGCCTGCCGAGGTCTCGCTGCGCGACCTCGGGGCACATCGACTCAAGGATCTGCGCGCCCCCGAGCACCTCAGCCAGCTGGTCATCTCTGGACTCCAGGACGCGTTCGCGCCGCTGCGATCGCTCGACGCTCGGCCGAATAACCTGCCGACCCAGCTGACGACGTTCGTCGGTCGCGAGCGGGAGGTGGCCGAGGCCCTGGAGCTCCTCCGGTCCACGCGACTGTTGACCCTCACGGGACCAGGCGGGACTGGGAAGACCCGGCTGTCGTTGCAGCTCGCGGCGACCGCCGCCGACGACTTCCCGGATGGCGTGTGGTTCGTGGCCCTCGACCCCGTCCGGGATCCGTCGCTGGTCGTGCCGACCATCGCCCGGACGGTGGGTCTCGCCGAGAAGGGAACGACGTCGTCGATGGATCTCCTCGCTGAGGAGATCGGCCAACGGCCGGTCCTGCTGCTTCTCGATAACTTCGAGCAGGTGACCGATGCTGGTCCCGAGATCGCCGAGCTCCTGCGACGATGCCCGAGCATGAAAGCCATCGTCACGACCCGGATCCCGTTGCGGGTGTCAGGCGAGCAGGAGTACCCCGTTCCCGGTCTGCCCGCGCCACCGGACATGAGCCGGCTGTCCGAGATGGAGCGCCTGAACCTGCCACGCGAGCTCCGCGAGCTGAACGTCGAGACGCTCACCCAGTTCGAGGCGGTGCGGCTGTTCATCGCGCGGGCGACGGCCATCCGCCCCGCGTTCACCGTCACGAACGCCAATGCGCCGGCCGTCGCCGGGATCGCAGGGCGCCTCCACGGGATGCCGCTCGCTATCGAGCTCGCCGCCGCGCGCATCAAGCTGCTGACACCCGACCAGATCCTGGCCCGCCTCGAGCATCACCTCGACCTCCTGACCGCTGGGTCGCGCGACTTGCCCGAGCGGCAACAAACGCTCCGAGGCGCCATCGGCTGGAGCTACGACCTCCTCGACGAGGGAGCGCGTCGGCTGATCGATCGGCTGTCGGTGTTCCGGGGCGGCTTCGACCTCGAGATGGCGGAGCGCGTCTGCGGCCCAGCCGACGAGCTCGGGGGTGACGTCGTGGAACGGATCGGCGAGCTGGTCGACCAGAGCCTGGTCCGGCTGGACGAGGATTCCGTTGAGCCGCGGTTCGCGATGCTCGAGACGATCCGCGAGTACGCAGCCGAGATGCTGGCGGCGCGCGGCGAGGCGGAGACGATCGACGACCGGCATGCGGCCGCGATGCTCGAGCTCGCCGAGCTCGCCGCACCCGAGCTGAACGGGGCCGATCAGCGCACGTGGCTCGATCGACTCGAGCGCGAGCACGACAACATGCGCGCTGCGCTGGATCGCTCGATCGCGAAGCCCGACCCCGACCTCGGCGTCCGGACGGCGTTCGCCCTCTGGCGCTTCTGGCAGCAGCGGGGCTACCTGAACGAGGCGAGAGCGCGCTTCGAGCGGCTCGAGGCGCAGGACTGGACACTCGACCCTGTCCTCCAGGCGCGCTTCGACGAGGCATTCGGTGGCATCGCGTACTGGCAGTCCGACCAGCCGACCGCGGCGCGGCTATACGACGACGCTCTCCGGATCTGGCAGGAGCTCGGCGACAAGCGTGAGATCGCGAATGCGCTCTACAACCGGGCCTATGCCGACATGATCGAGGTCATGGAGGGGCGCGTGGGACCCGAAGAGAACGTTCGCGACGTGCCGAAGCTGGACAAGGCCCTGGCGATCTACCGGGAGCTCGGCGACATCGGGGGCGAGGCGAATCTCCTTTGGGCACTCGGGAGCGTCCATTTCTTCACTGCGAACGCCGGCGTGGCAGAGGGCTGGTACCGACAGGCCCTCGAGCTCCATCGGAAGGCCGGCAACCGCTCGATGGAGGCTTGGTCACTCCACATGCTCGGGCTGTCGCTGGCCGGCCAGCGTCGATTCGAGGAGGCCCTCGAGGTCACCCGGCACGCGATGCGCCATTTCTACGAGGCCGGTGACGTGTCGGGCGTGACGCTGGTGCTCGACGACCTCGCCATCGTCGCGGTCGGCCTCGGTGATCCGGTGCGTGGGGGAAGGCTCTGGGGGGCGGCACGTCACCTCCAGCAACGTACGGGCGCGGCGCTGGCCGACTACGTGGAGCGGAGCAACGGGCTGTATGGCGTCCCGACACCGAAGGACGAACTCCCGACCCAGCAGCTCGAGGCGCTCTCGGCGGAGGGCGCTGCGATGTCCTACGACGAGATCGTCGCCTATGCTCTCGATGTGCCCGCCGGTGAGCTGCAGCCCTCGCACGCAGAAGTCCCGTCGTGATCGAGGAGCGGCCGTCTGAGTTCCCGCCGCTCCTGATGCTCGACGACGCTGACGAGGCTGCGTTGGCGCCGGCGGATCCGGGGACCGTGATCCTGACCTGCGCCAACTGCGGTGCCCAGATGGACGAGCGCAAGTGCAAGCTCATCTGCCGCTGCGGCTACTTCCTGTCCTGCTCGGACTACTACTGACCCGGGCCGCGCCGGCCGTGACGGGCTAGACTGGCGGTCGATGGCAGCCGAGCCGATCCCCGCGCCCCGCCCGAAGACCGGCATCCCCAAGAACCCCGGGCGTCGTGAGCTCGGGATGACGGCCACGCTGCTCTTCCCGAACCGCGAGATCGTCGAGCAGTTCTACGTCCCGATCATCTACACGGCGTGTCGGACGTGCTATTCGGAGATGCCGCCCGAAGAGATCTTCCGCAAGTCGGTCGATGGCGAATTCGACCCGGCGAAGATGCAGAAGCTGATCGCGTCGGTCATCGAATCCGGACACGGTTCGACCATCGAGCACATCGTCTTCACTTTCGGGATCACCGGCGTATCGCGGACGCTGTCCCATCAGCTCGTCCGGCACCGGGCCGGCGTCGCGTTCGACCAGCAGAGTCAGCGCTACGTCAAGTTCAAGGGCGCCGCGACGATGCTCCCCCACTCGATCGCCGAGGGCGACGAGGAGCTCCGCGATCGATACAAGACACAGGTCGACGGCGCACTCGAGCTCTACGGCGAGATGCTCGAGGCCGGGCTGCCCGGCGAGGATGCCCGGTTCGTCTTTCCGAACGCGACGCGGACGAACCTGGTCATGACAGCGAACCTTCGGGCGCTCATCCACATGTCGGGGCTGCGGCTGTGCACGATGGCTCAGTGGGAGATCCGCCGGCTATTCCAGTTGATCCGCCAGCAGATCTTCACGGTGTCGCCGTTCCTCGGTTCATTCCTCGCCCCGAAATGCGTCCCGCTCGGCTACTGCGACGAGTTCAACAACCGCGACGAGCATTGCCCGATCCGGCCGCACAAGGACAACGTCCTGGCCGCCTGGGCCGAGAAGGCGGCGGCCGCCAAGGCCGCGGGCCGGGACCTGCCGCAGGTCTGAGCCGCGTTCGCCCGACTAGCGGCCGGCGATCAGGCCTTGCCGACCACCTGGATCGCCCGAGACTCGGCGTCACCTGCCACGAAGGTGAGCAAGCGCTCCCCCTCAGCCTCGATCTCGGCGCGTTGCTCCCCGGTTACCGGCACGTACAGCGTCACGGTCATCGTGGCTGCCTTCTTCTCGCGGCGGATGCGCCACGCTGCGCTGACGTAGCCGTCGATCAGGACGCCGCCCCGCCACGCCAGCTCCTCGATCGTGACGTCGTCGACGAGGATCCGCGACCGATCCTCATGGGACAGGAAGACGTTGTCGTACTGGGGGAGGAAGCGGATCGGGGCGGGCAGATCCTCGTCGTCGATGAGCCCGGCCTCGATGTCGAACAGCTCGCGACCGGACTCGTCGCGGAACATCCGCAGTCGCGGACGAAGCCGATCGACCACCTCGCGCAGCCCCGTCAACCACGACCAGATCCGGATGTCCGACACCGTCGCGGGGCCGAAGACGGCGAGGTAGCGCAGGACGAGGTCGTCGATGCTCGGCGTCGCGACCATCGGCGCGCCGAGCCACGCCTCGGCCGTGGTGTTCGTCGGTCGACCGGTCCGGCCCCACAGTCCGCGCGGCGGAATCTGGACGAGCGGGAGCAGGAACCGCGCGGCATAGGCGAGCGAGGGCGAGTCCCGGTCGGGCCAGCCCGGCGACAGCGCCGCACCGAGCTCCGACGGCGTCATCGGCCGCGCCTCTAGCAGTTCGCGCGCGCGCGCGAGGACGGCCTCCAGATCCACCCCGACCAGCTGCTTGGCGAACGGGCTGCTCTTCCAAGAGCGCGCCATCACGTCGGCGATGATCGGGTATTGCTCGAGGGCGTCGCGCGCGCTGACCAGGTGCAACGTCCCGCGCAGATGGCCCATGCGGACCGCCTGCCGCGCCTCGATCAGGCCACTCAGCTCCAGTGGATCGAATCCGTCGATCCGCGTCCACAGCCCGACATACGGGTCGGGCGGCTCCTGCGCCTGCATCCCGACGAGGTGCTCGATGACGTCCGATGCAGGCCGGCGGACGCGGCCCAGCAGCAGCTGCCGCGCGAGCAGCGTGCGGTTGAGGGTGCGCCGTGAAAGGACGGTCCCGGCTGCCGCGGTCACGAACGACTCGCCCGCTCGAAAGCCTCCAGCGAATCGGTCGAGAAGAGGACGAACGTGACCGCTTCGAGCGCATCGGGATGCTCCGCCAGCCACGCGTCGACGGTCTGCAGCGCCACAGCCGCGGCGAGGTCGACGGGATAGCCGTAGATCCCGGTCGAGATCGACGGGAAGGCGACCGACCGGGCGCCCTCACGGGCGGCGAGGTCCAGCGAGGTGCGATAGGCGTTCGCCAGCGACTCCGCCTCACCCGCCCCACCCCCGCGCCAGACCGGACCGACGGCATGGATCACGATGCGTGCCGGCAGCTCGCCCGCGTCGCTGACGACGGCGCTGCCCGTCGGACAATGCCGATCCGGGCCGTACCGGCTTTCCAGGTCCGCCATGACGGCCGGACCACCGACCCGATGGATCGCGCCGTCGACGCCGCCACCCCCGGCCAGCGCACTGTTGGCGGCGTTGATGATGGCGTCGACCTCGATCCGCGTGATATCGCCCTGGACGAGGCGGATGTCGGTCATGCGACCCCGTCGAGGTCCCGGATGAATCGACGGATGACACGCGCGAGGCGCGGACCGGCCCACACCCCGGCGTCGAGCACTTCCTGGTGGGTCAGCGGCTCGCCCGTGTATCCGGCGCCGGCGTTCGTCACGAGCGACACCCCGCAGACCTCGAGGCCTACCCAGCGCGCGGCGATGCACTCGAGCACGGTCGACATCCCGACCGCGTCACCGCCGAGCGCCGCCAGCATGCGGACCTCCGCGGGCGTCTCGTAGCTCGGTCCGGCCAGGCCGACGTAGATGCCCTCGCGCATCTCGACGTCCTCGGCCGTCGCCGCCGCCTGGAGGGCCGCCCGCAGCCGAGGGCTCCAGGCCTCGGTCATATCCGGGAAACGTGGCCCGAGCTGGTCGGCATTCCGGCCGATGAGCGGGTTTCGACCGGTCAGGTTGATGTGGTCGCTCATGATCATCAGCGTGCCGGGGCCGAACGACGTGTCGAGTCCGCCGGCGGCGTTGGTCAGGACCGCGATGCGCGCGCCCATCGCCTGGAACAAAAGGACGGGCTGGACGACGAGGCCCGGGTCGTTGCCTTCGTACAGGTGGAACCGGCCCTGGAGCATGACGACCGGACGGCCGCCGAGCCGCCCGACCAGCAGGCGGCCGACATGCCCCGGCGCCGTCGCGGCGGGCCATCCCGGCAGCTCACCGAACGGGATCGCGACGGCGTCCTCGAGCTCGTCGGCGAGCCCGCCCAGACCCGACCCCAGGACGATGCCGACTTCGGGCACCGCATCCGTCCGTCCACGGACCGCCTCGAGCAAAGCGGCGATACGAGCCGGCTGGGCATCGGGCGGGATCGGCCCCCGCGGACCGACGTCCACGCTGGCAGGGTCGGTCATGCGTCCTCCTCACGATGTGGTCATGCCTTGCCCGCAGCATGACAGGGAGGAACCAGGTCGGTGGGATCGGAGGAGGAGTGGAAGCTTCGTCGCGCCCGACGGAAGTATCGACACCGGGATGCCGATCGCGTCCCGCCGGGCGCCTACCCCGGGACGGGCCGTGGTGAGACGGCCGCGCGGACCCTGGGCAACGAAGCGCCCGAAGCGACCGGCGGCGGAACGAGGGTCCTTGATGTGATCTCGGTTTCCTGCGGTCCTGTCGGCCCCTTCGGGCACGACCTACGGTATCGGCCGCGTCAGCAGCGGGTCAACGCGCTTATCCACGAACATCGCGCCGATCGGAGGATGGCTGTCCACGTGATCCGGAGGGGTGTGGTCGGGCTGTGGATAACCCTGTGGACGAGCGGTTCGGAGGCGCGATCTGCGGCTCGGTGACGTGCGGTCAGCCGCCCATCGCGAACATCTCGATCTTCGGCAGATCGGCGGTCGACCCGGACCGCAGCTCCGAATAACGATCGTCGCGCGACCGCCAGGTATCGGCGAGGAACGCGAGCAGTTCATCATCCGTCGACCCGTCGCGGAGGACCGCTCGCACATCGCGGCCCGCGACGGCGAAGAGGCACGTGTAGAGCTTGCCGTCGGCCGCCAGCCGCGCCCGCGTGCAATCGCGACAGAACGGCCGTGTCACCGACGAGATGATGCCGAACTCCCCCGCGCCATCGACGTAGCGATACCGCCCGGCGACCTCGCCCCGGTAGGCGGCCTCGGCCGGTTCGGCGGGCCAGGCGGCAGTCACCGTCTCGACGAGCTCACTGGCGGGCACCACCTCATCGAGCCGCCAGCCGTTCGAATGCCCGACGTCCATGTATTCGATGAACCGGAGCGTCACGCCAGTCTCACGCGCCCAACGCGCCATCGGCACGATCGACCCCTCGTTGATCCCGCGCCGGACGACCATGTTCACCTTGACCGGCGTGAGACCGGCCTCGAGCGCAGCATCGATACCGTCGAGCACCCTGGCGACGGGGAAATCGACCCCGTTCATCGCGCCGAACACGGCGTCGTCGAGCGAATCGAGGCTGACCGTCACTCGCTTGAGCCCGGCATCCGCCAGGGGCGTGGCGAGAGACCGCAAAGCCGCGCCATTCGTGGTCAGCGTGAGATCGAGCTTTCGACCGTCGGTCGTCCGCAGCTCCGCCAGCATCCGGATGAGCTGCGGCAGGCCGCGCCGGACGAGCGGCTCGCCGCCGGTGATGCGCAGCTTCTCGACCCCTAGCTCGACGAACGCATGCGCCGCCCGATGGATCTCCTCGAACGAGAGGACCTGATCTTTCGGCAGGAACACGAAGTCGCGCCCGAAGATCTCCTTAGGCATGCAATAGGTGCAGCGAAAGTTGCACCGGTCGGTGACGGAGATCCGCAGGTCGCGCAGCGGCCGACCGAGCCGATCGAGCGGCTTGGCAGCCGGAGCGAGCACTTGCTGAGGGGCTGTCGCGTCCATGGATCGTCCATCGTACCGCCGAACGCCGTTGCACCAGCACAACGGCACGAGGTACGGGGCGGCTATAGGTACGACCGGCGTACACCGCTGGTACCACTAGCGGACTCCACCGCACCAAACCTCGCTGGCACGATGCCTGCACGCCCCGAAGCGCCATATTTCCGACGAGGGATCCACGCATGGCATCGACCGACGCGAAGAGCGGCTTCCGTCTCCCATGGAGCGCTGATCGCAATGAGTCCGACGACGAGGCCACGACGGCCGACCCGACAGCCGATCCGGCGCAGCCCCAGAGCGCCGATGAGGCCGTGGTCGTGAGCGAGGCCCAGGACGGCGGATCAGCCATGAGCCCCGACCCGGTCGCATCGTCGGAGACGCCGGCCGCCCCGGCTCCCGCCGCGTCGCGCAAGCCGAACAAGTTCATGGCCGACCTGACGAAGGCCATGCAGACCGCCGCAGAGGCAGCCCGGGCCGACGTACTCGAGAAGTTCTCGGCCGAAGCGAAGGCGCACATCGAGGGTATCCACGCCAGCACCGCCGACGAGGCGACCGAGCTGCGCAAGCGCGCCGATGGCGACGTCGCCGACATCCGCGAATGGTCGAAGAACGAGATCGCGCGGATCCGCGAAGAGACCGACGAGCGTATCGCCCACCGCAAGAACGTCCTCGAGCGCGAGATCGAAGCGCACGCCGCGCAGATCGAGGCGCGAATCGAGCGCATCCAGTCGCGCGTCACGTCCTTCGAGGGCGAGATGGCCGCCTTCTTCGAGCGACTGCTGGCCGAGGAGGATCCGACCCGCTTCGCCGCGATGGCCGAGACCCTGCCGGAACCTCCGGCGTTCGACAACGACGAGGTCGCGACGAGCGAGTGGTCGGCGTCGGCCACGACGGTCGAGACCAAGCCTGAGCTGGAGGCCGCGCCCGCGGATAGGGACGAGCCCGCCACGGCCACCGCCGAGGTCGCCCCGACGGATGCCGAACCCGCCCCGGAGCCGAGTGGTTGGGAGACCGAGACACCCGTTGCCGAAACCGCCGTCGCGGTCGCGGACGACGCGGCCTGGGCTGAGACCTCGGTCGTAGAAAGCACCGACAGCGAACCGGCACCCGAGGCGAGCAATGAGGACTCTGGCGACCTGTTCGGTATCGCCGCCGACGAGCCGGTCGCCGACGCCGATCCGCGGCTGACCGCCCTGGGCATCGAGCAGGACTTCGCTGCTGCCGAAGCCGAGGCCGGATCGTTCACTGCCGAAGCCACGACCGACGAGGGGGAGATCCCGGTGATCGCCGAGGACGCGCTCGCTGCGCGCCTGGCCGGCCTGGTCGCCGAGGAGCGCGAGACGCCGAACGAGGCGGCCTCGACGCGCGTCGCCGTGACCGGGCTCGTGAGCGTCGCCAGCATCGCCGGTTTCAAGCGCAACCTGTCGCGGGTCAATGGCGTGCGTTCTGTGGGCGTGTCGTCCGGCCCGGATGGCGAGTTCGTCTTCGCCGTGACCCACGACCCAGGCCTCGACCTGACCGATGGCATCGCCACCCTTCCGGGCTTCGGTGCCCGCGTGACGAACGAGGCCCCGGGCGAGCTGACCGTCGCGGCGCGCGACCCCGAATCGGAGGGCTGACATCGTGGCCCGTCCGGCCATCGCCGTCGCACTCCCCTCCAGCGAAGGGACACCGGTCGCGGCGGAGCTGCGCGCGGCCGGGTTCACGGTCGCGACCATCAACCACGCCGACGAGCTCGAGGCCCTGCTAGCCACGAGGCGGGACGTCGCCCTCGCGATCCTCGACGGCGAGACCGACCTCGACCAGTCGCTCGAGTACTACTCGTTGCTCCGTGAGAACGGCCGTGCCATCCCAGCATTGATGGTCGTGTCCGAACGGGCGCTCGGCCGCCTCGACCCGAGTGGCGGTGGGGTCGAAGACGAATATTTCACCCGACCGTACTCGGCCGAATCCCTGCGCTGGCGCGTCGAGGCCATGTGCATCCGCAGCCAGACCGTGGACGATGGGTCGGGACCCGTGCTCCAGGGCGGCCCGATCGAGACCGAGGGCTGGACCTCACGCGCGACGATCATCGTGGTCTTCAACCCGAAGGGCGGCGTCGGCAAGACGACCATCGCGACGAACCTCGCATCGGTCCTCCAGACGCGTCGCGGCCACAACGTGCTGCTGATCGACGCCGATACCGTGACCGGCCACGTCAGCACATCCCTCGGCATCGACGGCGTCCGGACGCTCGCCGACAGCTGGCATGACCAGGAGGAGGGCGGCCCGCGCGAGGCGATCGCCGAGATCGCCTCGGCGCATCCATCCGGGATGAAGGTCGCATCCCTGACCAACTCGCCGCTCGACACGGAGATCCTCGACCCCGAGCGCGTCGCCCAGGCCATCACGGCCGCGCGCCGTGGCTTCGACTTCGTCGTGGTCGACCTGCACCCCTCGTACAGCCATCTCAACCAGGCGATCTTCGGGATCGCCGACCGGATACTCGTCCCGGTGACACCGGACGTGCCGGCCATACGGGCCGCCGTCCAGTTGACCGACTACGCGGCGGAGCTCGGTGTGCGCGATCGTCTGGCATTGGTCATCAACCGGGCCAACAGCGGCGTCGCCGTGGCCGACCTCGAGCGCACCGTCGGGATGCCGTCGATCGCGTTGATCCGATCCGGCGGACTGCTCTTCGTGCGCGCCGCCAACGAGGGTCGGACGGTGATCGAGATGTTCCCCAAGGAGCGCATCACCGAGGACTTCGACGCGCTTGCCGATCGCGTGCTGGGCACGCCAGAGGCGCCGCTGCCGGTCAAGGTCCCGTTCGCCCTCTTCAACCGCGCGAAGACGACCGTCCGCGTCTAGGCGCCGGCTCCTACCGGGAGCGGTCCTGCCAGCTGATCCCGCCCATCGGTGCGCCGGGCAACTTCTGGTGGGGCTCGCCGGTGCGTCGGTCGACCTGTTCGATCCCACGCAGGTAGAAGCGGTTCACCAGGATCGCATCCATCTCCGGCCCGATCGCGTTGCCCTCGAAGTACGCGGTCGCATCGATGACCGGCAGGAACATCTCGGTGGCCCGGTCCAGCAGGCGTTCCGGCTCCATGCCCGGATGCAGCAACACGGTTCCTATCACCCGGAACGGCGGGACCTCGAGCGCCACGTCATACGACACCTTGTGGACCCGGAACGCCGTCCGCTCCTCGTCGTTCAGCGGCGGCAAGGAGGCCTCGCTGGCCAGGACGATGATCAGGTCGTAGGGGTCGATGGCCTTGAGCCCAGGCGCCGGTGCGAGCGGCTGGGACCCGTCGATCGGCGCCCATCGGACGTCCGAGATCGTCACGGCCTCGCGCTTGTTGAGCGAATCGGACAGGCGGCCGGGAATCTCCATGTTCCCGACGATGCGCCACTCCTCGGTCAGCCCGTCGAACGGAGTGCCGCGGCCCGATCGGCTCTTGGCGGGGCTGGCTGCCTTCGCCGCGGCGGGTCCGTCGGTCTTCTTGCGCTTGAGGAAGTCGAAGGGCACTCGTCAGTCCTCGGCCTTCCAGCTTTTCGAACGGATCGTTTCGACGACCGCGGCGTCGGCGAGCGTCGTCGTGTCCCCGAGCTTGTTGCCCTGGGCGATGTCGCGCAGGAGCCGGCGCATGATCTTGCCGGATCGGGTCTTCGGCAGATCCGGGGTGAACATCAGTGACTTCGGCTTGGCGATCGGGCTGATCTTCGTGGCCACATGCTTGCGGAGCTCCTCGCCGAGCTCGGAGGTCGGTTCCTGGCCGACGCGGAGGATCACGAAGGCGTTGATGGCCTCGCCGGTGATCGGGTCCGGGGCGCCGACGACCGCCGCCTCCGCGACCGAAGGATGCGAGACGAGCGCGCTCTCGATCTCGGTCGTCGACAGGCGGTGGCCCGAGATGTTCATGACGTCGTCGACGCGGCCGAGTAGCCAGAAGTAGCCGTCATCGTCACGCTTTGCCCCATCGCCAGCGAAGTACATCCCTGGGAAGCGACTCCAGTACGTCTCCTTGTAGCGCTCGGGGTCGCCGTAGATGCCGCGCAGCATCCCCGGCCAGGGCCGCTTCAGGACGAGGTATCCGCCACCACCCAGCGGGACGCTGTTGCCGTCGCCGTCGACCACGTCGGCCTCGATGCCCGGGAACGGGAACGTGGCACTTCCAGGCTTCGTGACGGTCACACCGGGGAGCGGCGAGATGAGGATCTGGCCGGTCTCGGTCTGCCACCACGTATCGACGATCGGCGTTCGTGAGCCACCGATGTTCTCGTGGTACCAGAGCCACGCCTCGGGGTTGATCGGTTCACCGACCGAGCCGAGCACGCGGAGCGAGGACAGGTCGTGCTTCGCCGGGAACGACTCGCCCTGCTTCATGAAAGCGCGGATCGCCGTCGGGGCGCAGTACAGGATGTTGACCTTGTACTCCTCGATGATCGACCACCAGCGGTCCCAGGCCGGCGTGTCGGGAGAGCCTTCGTAGAGGACGCTCGTCGTCGCGTTCGCGAGCGGCCCGTACACGATGTAGCTGTGGCCCGTGACCCAGCCGATGTCGGCCGCGCACCAATACACGTCGTCGGGCTTGACGTCGAAGATCATCTCGTGGGTGTAGCTGATGCCCAGGAGGTAGCCCGCGGTCGTGTGCATGATGCCCTTTGGCTTCGCGGTCGTCCCCGACGTGTACAGCAGGTAGAGCATGTGCTCGGAGTCGACCGCCAGCGGCGGGCAGTCGGCGGCCTGCCGCTCGACGAGGTCATGCCACCATATGTCGCGGCCCTCGACCACGGTCGTGTCGGGCGCCTCGTCGCCGAGACGGCGGACCATGAGGACCTTCTCGATGGTCGGGCTACTCGCCACGGCGTCATCGACGGCCGCCTTCAGGGGCATCGCCTTGCCACGGCGGTAGCTGCCATCGGCGGTGATCACGAGCTTGGCCTGGGCGTCGTTGATGCGCCCGCTCAGCGCCTCGGCAGAGAAGCCCGCGAAGACCACGGTATGCGGTGCGCCGATACGGGCGCACGCGAGCATCGCGATCGGCAGCTCGGGGATCATCGGCATATAGATCGCGACCCGATCGCCCGTCTCGATCCCGAGTTCCTTCAGCGCGTTGGCGGCCTTCTGGACCTCCCGGAAGAGGTCGTCGTACGTGATGGTACGGGAGTCGCCGGGCTCGCCGATCCAGTGATACGCGACCTTGTCGCCCAGCCCGTTCTTTACGTGCCGGTCGACACAGTTGTAGCTGAGGTTCAGCTTCCCGCCGATGAACCACTTCGCGAACGGCAGGTCCCACTCGAGGGTGGTGGTGAACGGCTCATCCCAGTCGAGACGTTCGCGCGCCAGTCGGGCCCAGAACTCCACCGGATCGGCCTCGGCCTCGGCGTAGAGATCGGCCTTCGCGTTGGCCTGGGCGGTGAACGCCGGATCCGGCGGGAACGTGCGGTTCTCGGCGAGGAGGTTCTCGATGGCGGCGGTCTGGGGCGAGGTCACATCGGCGCTCACGGACACACCTCACGGGACTCGGGCTGGCCGCGTCATCCTACCGCGCCGTGCCCTGGGCGGACGGCGGTGGCGCTGCGGGACGGATGCGCCCCGGGGTGTCGATCCCGTTCGCGTCCAGGGCGGCGAGAAGCCGCTTCCGATACTCGCCGGCCGCGGCCCATTGCTCTGGTGCCCGGACCGAGCCGAGGATCTTGAGCGTCACGCCCTGCTCGCCGATCGCCATGATCCGGTCCACGCGCGGGGGCTCCAGCACGGCCGACTTCCACGCGGGGTCGGCCTGCATGGCCTGGCCTACTTCATCGACGACCTGGATCGCGCGATCGACGTCGGTCCCGTAGGCCAGCGTCACGTCCTGGTTGATCCGGGCCCAGACCCGGGTCAGGTTGGAGGCGACCTTGATCTCCGCGTTCGGGATCGTGTGGACGACGCCATCGATGTCGCGGACGGTGGTTCGCCGCAGGTTGAAGTCCTCCACGGTCCCCTCCACGCCTGCGAGTCGCACGACGTCGCCGACGCTGAACTGGTTCTCGACGAGGATCAGGGCGCCGGTCAGGTAGTCGCGGACGAGTGACTGGGCACCGAACCCCACGGCGATGCCGACGACCCCGAGGCCGGCAACGGCGGGGCCGATGTCCAACCCGAGCTTTGCGAGGATCATGAGCCCCGCGATCACGACGATCAAAAACTGGATAGCACGCCCGCCCAGAGCGTCGAGTGTGTCCATCCGCTTCTTGAGCTCGACTGCGCTCAGCTCCTGGGCGGTCCCCTCGGTCGCCTCGCGATCGAAGAGCGTCTTCACGATGCCGTGGACGAAGATCGCGGCGACGCGCATCGCCAGGACCGCGACCACGATGATCAGCAGGATCGGGAGCAGCGTGTCGCGGACGAGGTCGGCGACCTCGGAAGACGTGAGCTCGGGCATGCTTACAGCCTAGCCAGTCCGGGTGACGCGGATCCGCGCGGCGGCGGCGGAGACTGGAACTAGGCCGTGGCGTGGACTGGCGGGGCGGTCTGTCGCTCCGGGACCGTTCCGCCAAGGCGGACCGAGATCGCGGCCGCCGCCTCGCGGGCCTGGGCGGCCAGCTCCGGGATGCGGCGCGGGGTAAGCCGGAAGGCCGGACCCCAGATGTCGACCGCGGCGATGACGTTCCCCCGCGCATCGTGGATCGGGGCAGCGACCGCGTTAAGGCCCAGCTCGTACTCGCCGATCGCCGTCGCGTAGCCGCGCCGGCGGATCCGTGCCAGTTCTTCGAGGAGCGGCTCCAGCTCGACGATCGTCCGCTCGGTGTACTGGACGAGTCCCCGGCGGACCATCCTCAGCACCTCGCGCTCGGCGAGCGACGACATGAGGACCTTGCCTGACGCCACGCAGTGCAGCGGCGTCGACCGTCCCGTCCAGTCGCCGACGGCGATGAGGTTCGGCCCATCGACCTGTGCCACGGTGAGGAGCGACTCCCCATCGAGGATGCCGACGCCTGTCGTCTCGTGCGTCAGTCGGGCGAGGCGCTCCAGTTCCGGCATCGCGATCCCACGCAGATCGAGCGTGCGCTCGGCTCGCTCGGCGAGACGGATCACGACCAGACCGAGGCGGTACTTGCCGGTCTCGCCGTCCTGCTCGACCAGGCCGCGCTTCTGGAGCGTGGCGAGCAATCGCGAAGCGGTCGACTTGTGCAGGCCGAGCCGTCGGGCGAGCTCGGTCACCCCAGCTTCACCCTGCGACTCGCCGAGGGCCAGGAGCAGAGCAGCCGCCCGGTCGACGGAGCGGACCGCGTTGCCGTCGAGGACCATCAGGCGCTCAGCCCGCCGCCGGTGACGCCATGCCGCCGTGCGGCGTCACATGCAGGCCCGAGCGAGCCCGCTCGTCGAGCGCGACATCGAGCGACTCCTGGAACGCCGTGAGAACGCGATCGATGATGTCGGCGTCGGCATGCGCCTCGCAGATGAACCACGGCTCGCGCGAGTCCGGCTCAGGCATCGCGCCCCGGGCGTGCATACCGGTGGCGATCGCGTCGTACAGCTCGTGGTCGCTCGTGGCCCAGTCCCGGTACTCGGTCGGGACCTCCTCACGGAACATGATCCCGAACATCGAGGGATGCCCGGTGAAGTGGTACGGGATGCCGACCGGGTCGAGGATCTCCTTGAGGCCGTCCTGGATCGTGCGACCCGTGGCGTGGATCGTCTCGAGCGCGTTCGTGTCGCGGATGATCTGGAGCGTCGCCACCGCGGCGGCCGCGGCCACCCGGTTGCCGGCGTACGTGCCGCCGTGGCTGACCTTGTCGGGCAGCAGCTCCATGATCTCGCGCCGGCCGCCGAACGCCGCCGCCGGGTAGCCGTTGCCCATCGCCTTGGCGAACGAAGCGAGGTCGGGCTTGACGCCGAAGTACTCGGCCGCGCCGCCCTTGGCGAACCGGAAGCCGGTCTTGACCTCGTCGAAGATCAGGAGGATGCCGAACTCCTCGGTCAGGGCACGCATCTGCTGGTGGAAACCCGGCTCCGGCAGGATGCCCTGCGCGTTGCCCAGGACCGGCTCGACGATGATCGCCGCGATCTCTTCTCCGCGCTCCTCGAACAGGCGGCGGAGCCGGTCGATCCGGTTGTAGCGGGCCGGGATGATCGTCTCAGCGACCGCGCTCGGGATGCCTCGACCCCACGCGAGCGCGACCGGCGCATCGGGGTCGCCGAGCTCGGACATGTCATCCGGACCGACGCTGATCAGCGCGTAGTCGTGGACGCCGTGGTACTGGCCTTCGAACTTCACGATGCGCTCGCGACCGGTGTAGGCGCGGGCGAGCCGCATCAGGTGCATCGTCGCCTCGGTCCCCGAGACGGTCATGCGGGCCATGTCGACCCAACCGGTGAGCTCATTGATGAGCTCGACGGTCCGGATCTCGTCCTCGCTGGTCAGGCTGAAGCTGACGCCCAGGCGCATCCGCTCATTGACGTAGTCGTCGACGCGCGGGTCACCGTGGCCGAGGATGACCGGGCCGTACCCCAGCCGCAGGTCGACGTACTCGTTGCCGTCGGCATCCCACACGTAGCCGCCTTGGCCGCGATCGACGTAGATCGTGCTGTCACCCCACGCCCGGAAGTTCGAGTCGGTGCCACCGGGGAGGTGCTCCAGGGCGCGCCGGTACAACGCCATCTGGCGGTCTCGGCGGAGGCGGGGGGTGACTCGGGCGGCGGCGGGCTCGCTGGCCATACGGTCCTCAGGTGCGGGTCACGACGGCCCGGTCCGTGGGACGGGCGTTGCGCGATACGGGACGCGCGGGAGCCCATGGTGGCACACGGCTGCATCTGCCGTCAATGCGAGATTCGTGCCGATGGGCCCGCTTGGGTGCGAATGACGCCACTCCGGCGATCGTCTCCTCGGCGACCCGCAGGCCTTAGGTCAGTGCCAGACGCCGATGATCATCCCGACGAGGACCAGCGACACGAGGTGGTAGGCGCCGCTGATGGCGAACCAATTCCACGGCTTGGGCTTGTTGGGATCGAACACCGCGTCGGTCGCCGTCACCGTCAGCGCGTACCCGATGCCGACGACGAGCCCGAGGACGACGCCCTCCTGGAGCGTGTCGGTGCCGGTCGCCTTGGCCAGCAGTCCCGTCGCTGCCGACGCGATCAGGTAGAAGATCGCGGGCCCGGCGTAGTTCACCGGGTTCATCTCAGGTCGGGGACGCGACTCGTCCCAGCCGATCGCGGCCATCCACGGTCGACCGAACACCGCCGGCGCGAACCAGGCCGCACCGATCACGAAGTACACGACCGCGCCCACGACGACGGCCAGCCAGTTGATCCCCGCGACATCGATAGTCATCGCCGTCCCTCCGCTCCCGCCCCGTGTCCCTGCCGCGACAGCGTAGTCGCCGGATCGGCGGCTGCCCAGCGTGCCACGATGCGCGTCGTGACCGACCAGAGCGGCGAGCGCGACGCGCCTATCTCCTACTGGCTACGTGACCCCGCACCCGTCGGGATCGCGGATCCGCCGCTCGATCCCGGCGAGCCCCTCGAGGTTGACATCGCGATCGTCGGCGCCGGCTTCACCGGCCTGTGGACGGCGATCGCGCTGACCGATACCGATCCGGGGCTGCGCGTCGCCGTGCTCGAGGCGAACTCGGTCTCGTACGGCGCCAGCGGCCGCAACGGCGGGTTCTGCGAGGCGAGCCTCACGCATGGCCTGGCCAATGGCATCCGCCATTTCCCGGACGAGCTGGAGACCCTGGAGCGGGAGGGCATCGAGAACCTCCAGGGTCTGATCGACTTCACCCATCAGCAGGGCATCGACTGCGATCTCGAGGAGACCGGCAACCTGACCCTTGCCGATCAGGCGCACCAGGCCGACGAGTTCCGCGCCTGGGTCGATGAGGCGGCCGAGTACGGGGAGTCACTCGAGTTCCTGGATCGCGCTGCCGCCCAGGCGGAGGTCCACTCCCCGCTGTGGCAGGCAGGCCTGTACCGGCCACCGGGGCGCGACGTACTGCTGGATCCCGCCAAGCTGTGCCGCGGGATCGCGCGCGTCGCGCATGAGCGAGGCGTCCGGATCCACGAAGGGACGCCGGTCGTGCGCCTGGAGCGGCGGGCCGGCGGCATCACCCTGGCGACGAGGGACAACGCCCGCGTCGACTCCCGACACGTGGTCGTCGCCACCTCGGCCTACTCCGGCTGGCTGGACCGACTTCGGCCGACGTTCGTTCCGGTCTACGACTACGCGATCGTGTCGGAGCCACTGACGCCCGACCAACGCGAGTCGGTCGGCTGGCGACGACGGCAAGGTCTATCCGACGCCAACAACCAGTTCCACTACTTCCGTCTCACGGCTGACGACCGGATCCTCTGGGGCGGCTACGACGCGATCCACCATCGAGGGAGCCGGGTCGGGCCGGAGCTCGACCGACGACCGGCGTCGTTCCGCCGCCTCGAAGCGCAGTTCCTCCGGGCATTCCCCCAGCTGGAAGGGCTCGCCTTCCCCTATCGCTGGGGTGGCGCGATCGATACGACGTCGCGGTTCACGGTCACGTTCGGACGGCTGCTTGGCGGCCGAGTCGTGTACGCGCTCGGCTACACCGGTCTGGGGGTCGGGGCGAGTCGCTGGGCGGCCGGTCTCGTGCGGGACATGATCCTGCGTCCCGACGAGGACCGGCTGCGACTGCGGTTCGTGACGAGCCCGCCGATCCCCTTCCCGCCCGAGCCGTTGCGGTCGGTCACGATCGACCTCGTCCGCCGCGAGCTCGACCGGGCTGACCGCGACGCGGGCCGGCGGGGCCTGATCCTGCGGGCACTGGACGCGATGGGGATCGGCTTCGACTCATAGCTCGGCGCACGAGCGTCACTGTCGCCCGGATATTTCGAGGCCCCGCCGGCGGCGAGGCCTCTGAGCGATGATCGACGATGCGCTACCCGTTCGGCACGCGAACGAGCAACAGCTGGCCGCCTTCGCGCTTGTAGGTGAAGTCAGGACCCGTCGGCGCCACGTTGTCGTCGCCGGGGCCCTTGGCGACCCACAGGGTGTGGGCCTGGACGGTGATGAGGAACGCGCCGGGCCCGAATGCCGCCGACGCGTCCACGACTCCGCTCGACTCCCATGCGCCGAGGTTCCCCTTCGATGCGGCGTCGACGTCGAGGCCGACCGTTTCATCGAGGGACTGGTCGACGCGGACGACGACCGACGTCGCCCCCGTCGATAGCTTGTACTGCCAGAGACGTGCCTCGGTCCGGTTCGGATCGGCGAGCTGCTCAGGCGTGAAGTTGAACTGCTGGCTCGAGCCCGGATCCTCGGTGATGTACAGGCCGTTGACCGTGGACTCGATGTTGTCCGGCTGGTGGATCTCGCCGATGGTCTTCACCGGATGGTCGTCGCCCTCGATCAGGACGGACATCGACGTGACCTTCTTGGGGTCGTTCGGATCGAAGACCATCTTCCAGACGCGGCCATTGGTCGAAATGCCGGGACCGAAGGTAGGCACCGGATCGGCCGGTGGAGGTGGCTGGACGGGCGCGGTGCCTCGCCCGGAGTCGACCACGTACACGACGTTCGACATGCCGGGCCGCTTGTCGTAGGCGATGTCCTCGACCCGGATGAAGTCGAAGACGCCGTTGATCTGCGACCAGTGCTCGAGGACCCATTGCGGGCCGTCGATGCCGACGCCGTTCGGGTCACGCTGCCAGGTGCCGTCGTTCGGCGGCAGTGGGAAGGGACCGCCGTACTGCGCGGGGACGTCGGCCGCCATCAGCTCGGTGCCGTCCGCGTTCCGCCCCTCGGCGATGATCCGCGGGACTGAGATGAACTCCCCCTGGATGGCCGTCGCGTCGTTCGGCACGAAGTGCTCGTACTTGGAGTAACCGGCTGTCGTCGACTTGAACGCCCAGAGCGAACCCTTGTCATCCCAGACCGCGTCGGCATCGGCCGCGATGTACGAGTACAACTGTGACTGCGACGGGTTGTTCGTGAACGTGTCGTCGCCCGACAGCAGGACGACGTCGTCGAAGCCGGCGATCGCCACCGAGTTCTCGTGGTTGTGGCGACCCATGCCCCAGATGGCGCGGGTCTTGTTGGTCTTGATGTCATGGGCCACGACCACGCCCGACTGGCGCGCCTCGTCGGCGCCGATCGTCGCCGGCCACGCCTTGCCCGTGCGGTTCACCCAGTCGACGCTCTCCTCGTTCGTGAAGAGCAGCTCGCGGTCGAACCCTTCCTTGGCGGTCGCGAGGTAGTTCGAGCAGAACCGCTGGAAGTCTTCTGCCGAGCTGATGACGAATTTGCCGGTCTGCACACCGGCGGTCTTCTGGCTGAGGATCAGTCGGCTGACCTGGGCGTTGTCGATGTCGTTCTGCGAGTTGGCCTCGGTCGGGGCGCCAGGGGTGTACGGGAACGGGACCGTCGACGTCTCGTGGTTGACGTAGACCTCGACCGTACCCTTGCCACGAGTCTTGATCGAGATGCCGTCGGGGATCGATCCGAAGGTGTAGCCCTCATCGCCGGCGGCCTCGCCGACCGCGATGATGGGGGTCACCGTTACGCCATCGCCGACCACCTTGAGCATCGAGCTCTGGCTGGTCAGCCCGCCGGCGGCTTGGACCGGCGCGTTCCCGGCCAGTAGCAGTGCGACGGCACCGATGACGATCGCGCGGGGATGGGCTCGTCCGCGGGTCGCGGCAGAACGCATGGCCTCCTCCTCTCCTGCTTCGGGGGTGCAGTTCGGTGGCGCGTGGGAAGCGTCTGCTGGGCCATCCATGGTGCGCCGCAGGCTTATGCGGACGCAAACGGCGTTCGCCGTTCGTTAACGTCGGGTGGTTCCCACAGGCACCGGTTTCGACGTCGTCGAGCGCCTGCTCAGGCCGGCGTCGTCACCCAGGTCGGCAGTTCGCGGGCGAGCGTCGCTAGTGGCAACGACCCGTGGCCGAGAACCTGGTCATGGAACTCACGCAGGTCGAACCGTGAGCCGTCGCGCTCCGCGATCTGGCGCCGGAGCGCCTGGATCTGGCGCTGCCCGAGCATGTACGTCAGTGCCTGCCCCGGCCAGCAGATGTAGCGGTCGGTCTCGATGACGGCATCGGTCTCGGACAGCCCGGCATCGTTGCGCAGGAAGTCGATCGAGCGTTGCCGCTGCCAGCGGAGCGCGTGCATCCCTGTATCGACGACCAGGCGGGCGGCCCGCCACGCCTGCGCGTCGAGCATGCCGAAGCGCTCCCCCTCCGATCGATACAGCCCCATCTCGTCGGCCAATCGCTCGCTGTACAGGCCCCACCCCTCGACGTAGGCCCCGCCGACCATCCGAGCCCCGAGACGGCGGAACGTGATCAGGTTCGGGTTCTCCATCTCGAGCGCGATCTGGAAATGGTGTCCCGGGGTAGCCTCGTGATAGGTCGTCGACGCGAGCTTCGTGTACTTGCGCGACTCGAGGTCGTAGCCGTTCGCGTAGTAGATGCCGTTGCGGTCCCCGGTCGCAGAGGGCGGGTAGTAATAGGCGAAGGGCGCGTCCTTCTCCTTGTACTCCTCGACCGGACGGACCTCGAGACCGGACTTGGGCAGCACGCCGAAGTAGCGCGGCGCATCCGCCATCGCCCGGTCGATGTCCTCGCGGGCCCGGGCGACCAGCTCGTCCTTCGAGTCTGGCGTGTTCCCGGCCTCGGTCTCGAGCGAGGCCCGATACGCTTCCACGTCGTCCCCGAAGCCGGCCCGGCGAGCGATCGCGCGCCGTTCGTCATCGATGCCGGCGAGCTCCTCCAGGCCGATCCGGTGGATCTCCTCGGGGTCCATCTCGAGCGTCGTCCAGCTCCGGATGGCGGTGCGATAGATCGCGTCGCCGTTGGGTGCCGACCAGATGCCCGGTTCTTCCCGGCTCGCATGTCGGTACTCGCCCCGGAGCCCGTCGAGGAAAGCGGCGTCGGCGGGGTAGACGACATCGCGGACGATGTCGCGGATCCGTTCCCGGTCCGCATCGGAGGCGCCCTGGACGCTCCCCGGGATGATGGCCGCCTCGATCGGGATCGCCAGCATCCGCTCGAGCTGCGCGATGACCCGCTCGGTCACGATCGACGGGGCGGTGAGCCCGCTGCCGAGGGCCTCGCGCAGGATGTCGGCGTTGGCGGCCATGAACGCCGGGTAGGCGTGCAGGCGACCGATGAACGCCTCGAGTCGCTCGGGCGCGTCGACCGGCTGGAAGGCGGTCAACTGCGGGAGGAGCTGCTGGGGGCCGCCCATCTGGTCGACGACGCGGAGTTGATAGAGCCCCTGGTCGTCCTCCTCGACCGCCAGGTCACCGATCACCTGGAGCATGTCGCGAGTGATGCGCTCTTCCGTCGAGAGGCCTTCGACCGGGATCGCCTTCGCCTCGGCTGCCGTGCGCTCCATGTGCGTGCGCGTCTTGGCCCGTCCCGCGGGCGACGGATCCTCCAGGCGGTCGGCGTAGCGCGGATCGCCATAGAACGTGGCAGTCGTCGGATCGAGCTCGAGGATCCCTTCCCAGAACCGGTGGGCGAGGTCGTTGACGGCGCTGGGCGGAGCGGACGGCTGGTCGGTCACGCGCGGGTGCCTCTTGATGGTGATGCGCTGCTCGTCGCCGGATCCGGCGGGCCGGCGGCTAGGGTAGCGGTCCCGGGCCTCAGCCGCCGAACAGCGGCATCTGCTCGCCGCCGCGCTCGACGATCGGGTCGAGACCGAGGAGCGGCTCGAGGTCGTCGAGGTCGGGCCGCTCCGCGGCGAGGAACGTCCGGAGATGGTCCCACTTCACGAGATTCCAGCTGTTCTCCTCGATCGCGGCACGCAGGAGCGGGGAACGGTCGAGCTTGTGTCGGATGAGATCGGTCCGTTCCGGCGCAACGACCAGGAATCGGATGAATCGCTCGTCGTTGCCGATGCGGGCGTGGCGACGGAGCAGGGGCTCGCCGAGCATCGCCGTCCATTCGACCTCGAACATCATCGCGAGCTTGCCGCGGATGTACCAGATGGCGTCGACCTGCGAGAGCGCATCGACCGCCTTGCCGATGGTGCCCAGGTAGGCGCCCCGCTCGCGCTCGTCGAGGACGTCACCGAGGTGGCCGCGCCCGTGTCGGCGCCCCTGCTCACGCTCGGCGAGCCAGACCCGCAGGCCGAGCCGGTGGCCGGCGTCGGCGATCGACGCCAGCAGCTCGGTGTGCTCCTGGCTCCGCCGCAGGAGATCGTCGCTGGTGACGAGGTGGTCGGGCGTGCTGGCAAGGCTGCGGTAGCTGTCAAGGCAGGCGCGCACGAGCGTCTCGTCGGGCAGGTCGTGCCCCGTGAAGAGCGTCGCGATGCGGTCGTAGAAGGCCGCCTCCGACAGCGGCCCGGCGGTCGAGAGGAGGCTGAAGACGGCCCACTCGACCCGGTCGGCGAGTGGCGGCGCCGCGGCCTCCTGGTCGCTCGCCGCTGCCAGCCACCAGCGTCCGGGTTCGATCTCGGTCAGCCGGCGCTGGTCCGTCCTCGAGAGCTCATCGCGGATGAGGCCGATCAGGCGATCCACGGGATCCGGCGCCGCGTCCGCCACGGCCGTGACGCGTCGCGTCGCCACGGGTGGTCCGGACTCGCCCTCGGCAAGCTCGGCGGCCGGGCGCACGGCTGGCCCGGTCGTGGGTGCGGGCGGCGGGCCCGGATCGACCGTCGGCGGATCGCTTGGTCGCGCCCCGGCCGACAGCCGCCGAAGATGTCCGGACCGGTCGAGGCCGACGAGGATCTCCCCGAAGAGCCGCTCCATCCGGGCGGGCTCGCCACGAGCTCGCAGCGTCTCGATCGCCGCCTCCGACACGACCTTCGCGGCATCGGCTGGCGAGAACGGCCGCTGGTCGAACCGTTCGGGCGGCGCGAACAGGCCCTTGCCGGGCACGATATCGGGATCGCCGGACCCGCCGGGCGTATATGGCAGCGCGACGTTCGCGCGGGTCCTGGCGCCGGGTGGGACGGCCGCGCCGGGTGGCAGCAGCTCGATGACGCCGGCCCCCGCGTCGTCGGGATCGGACTGGCGGGCGACGACGACCCGGTAGCCGGCCGACGCCGCGCCGATGGCGACGGCGGCGAGTGCCTCCGACCCACCGTCGACCAGCTGGACGACCCGGCCATCGCGCGCCATCGAGGGTTCGACGGCGGCGAGCGCGCGTCCGACCGTGACCGCCTGCCACGACCACGGCGCGCGGAGCGACTGATCGGCGAGGGCGTCGATGGGCAGCAGCGCGGCTGCCTCGCGCCCGAGGGTCCAGGCGGTGCCGTGGTAGGAGACGGCGAGCCGATCGAGGCTCGGTCGCATCGGCGGTTGGCCGAGCACGAGGCGGATCTTCGGGTTCGCGCCCGCGATACGGCCGAACCCGTCGCCATCGCTGAGGGCCCGTACGGCGGATGGACTGGCTACCGCCAGGACCGCGGTCGCCGACCCCTCCGCGAGTGCCTGGAGGTCCTCGCCGAGTCGCGCTTGCAGCGGGCCGAGCGCACCGCCCTCGAGACGCTGGACGAAACCGCGGACGGTCCGGAACCCATCCTCGAAGGCGAGCCATGGGTTCCGCTCCCGCCACTGCGGTGCCCCCGGCACGCGGACGTGGCCTCCGGCGACGCGCAGCGCCCCGCCGCGTCCGGCACCGGTCGCCAGGCGACTGGACGGGAGCAGGGCGTGCAGCAAGGCAAGCCGAAGGGCGGCGAGGACCGGTGCGGCTCGGAGATCGGCCTCGATCCGCTCCATGATCGCGGTGAGCGCGAGCAGCTGCCGAGGCGTGTGCAGGTCGAGCAGCTCGTCGACGAGCTCCGGGGCACCGTCGACGATGGGGAACCGGTCGCGGGCCCAGGCGCGCGAGGCGCCTCCATCGGGATCCTTGATCGCGCGTTCGATGTCCTCGGGATCGAGCTCGCCGTGGCGTGCCTCGGAGCCGCCGCGCATGTCGCGGCAGACCGTGCATCGGTAATGGCGCTGGATCGGGCGGGCGGGTCCGTCCCCCTCGCTCGACCACGTGAACTCGTCGGCGACGAGCATCCGACCGCAGGTCGAGCAGCGCGTGGCGAAGAGGTCGCCCATCGACACCTTCAGGCTCGATTCGCCGCGGGGCGACGCCGACATGCCCTGGAACGCCGCGTCAAGGTGGCGGACGTCGGGCGGGCGGAGGACGACCTCCGCCAGCATCCGCGTCAGCGGGCTCGATTCGATCGAGACGGCGCGACGCTGGCGGTCGACGGCCGCACGCGCGACCCAGCCGCCGCGAGCGGCCAGATCGGCGACGACGTCACCGGGACCGGTGTGGGCCTCGATCCGCGCCGCGAGCAGGGCCTGCGACGGTGCCGGCGCAAGGCGCTCGAAGACCGGCAGGTTGCCGCCCACGTCGGCGCGTGAGGCGTGGAGACGGACGGCCATATCTGCGGAATGCTACCTCCCTCGCGCCAGCCCTCCCGCGTGGCGCACGGGCGACGAGCCCGTCGGGCTACGTCTCTTCGAGCTCGTCCGGCTCCTCTTCGAACGCCTCGTCGGTCGTCGATTCCGGCGGGAGCACGCGGTCGAGATCCTCGATCTCCTCGTCCTCCTCGTCGTCCTCGAGGTCCTCCTCGAGGTCCATCTCCTCGCGCACGAGGGTGCCCTTGGTGTACGGGCGGAGGTCGGTCGACTTCGCCGCGGTCGGGAAGCTGACCTTCCCGTAGTTGCTCGGGTCCTGGAACGTCTCGCGGATGATCAGGCGGACGTCCTTGTCGCCGAGGCTCGTCACGCCCGCGGCGTACTTGTTGCCGTCGGCGATGAGCTTGAGGAGACGCGCCGCGACGCGCGGTTCGACGATGCCGATGCGGACGCCGTTCGAGAACGCGATCAGGCGGCTGCGCTCGGGCACGAGCTCGACCGCGTCACCCGGGTTGACCTGGGCGAGCTCCTTCGGCGTCGCGAGGTCGGTGAGATACGCGAAGCCCGTCTTGCCCGTCTCCTCGACGAAGATGCTAACGGGCGCCTTGCTCCCGTCCTGGGCCGGGACGGTCTTCTCCCCTGCCGCGCTGAGCAGGACCTTGAGGCGATCGATGTTGCGCTCGGCGATGCGATTGGTCGGGTCGAGCGCAAGGGCGGTCTGGTAGTGCTCGCGCGCCTCGCCGAGCATGCCGAGCTCCCAGAGCGCCTTGGCCAGGCGGTTCTCCGCCTCGGCGTCGGGGCCGAGCTCCAGCAATTTGCGATTGGTCTCCGCGGCCTCGTCCCATTCCGCGGCAGACGCCTGGGCGATCGCCTGCTCAGCCAGCTGGCGCTTCGTCCGGGTCAGGTTGACCGGGGTCTGCTGCGTGGTCTCGACATCGGGGAAGGTCACGGGCACGTCGTTCCTTTCGGGCGCAGCAAAGCTGCGGTTTCGGGGCACCGCTTTCTAGCACCGGGGACGGGTGGCGTCAAACGCCGTCCTCGCGAAGTCCGGCGGATCGCGTCAGCTTCGCTATTCCCGGATGAGCAGATTCAGCCCGATGACGGCGACACCCAGGATGGCAAGGAGCACGGTCTGCCAGAGCCACCGGGCGTCCCGACGACGCGACGGGCTGGCGGCATGGAACGCATCCCACAGGTAGAAGGTGAGGGTCAACAGCGCCGGCCCCATCAAGCGCGGGATCTGGACGAACCGGAGCGCCGCGGCCGCGATCGCGATCGCCACGCCGTACGTGGCCGCCGACCAGAGCGCTTCTCGCAGGGTCGAGACCCGGAGCGCGGCAGCACGATATCCCAGGAGGAATGCCACGGCGGCATCGCCCGAGGCAAGCACGAGAAGGTCTCGTCGCGGCAGTGGCTGACCGGCGATCCCGGTGGTGCCGGGCTGGGCGAGACCACCCGGGACGGTGGCAGCCACGCCGACGAATGCCAGGAACGCCACGATGAGCGTCGTGACCAGCACGGCGGTCCGACCATCGGCGTCGAGGCCACCAGGCGACGACAGGATGCGGGCCTCGAGCGCGAGGCAGCGCTCGATGATGAGGCCGGCGACGAGCAGCGCGGGGATCAGCGCCAAACCGAACGGCACGAGCCGGATGGCACCTAGGCAGGCGACCGCGGCGACTGCCGGCAGGATCAGCGATTCGATCGGGATGCCGAGCGCGTGGTCGGCCGCATCGGCCGTCTCGTCGTGGAGGACCTGCAGGCTGCCGAGGATCACGGCGCCGAGCAGGAAGATGGCCACGAACCATACGCCCGGCGGTTCGATCAGCCGGGACAGCCCGACGATCGTGACCGCGGCGAGCGCGAGGTCGCGACGGCCGGCCCGGTGGTCCTCCATCGTGAGGATGGTACGCGTGGCGGGCCCCGTCACCGGGCTACCGAGACACGATCCGGCTTGCCCGCCACCCACGCGAGGACATCTGCACGCGACCGGGTGTTTATCACGTCCTTGGCCTCGACCCACGCACGCCGCGCCTGGGTGATCCCCCACCGAAGGTGGTCGAACTCGGCGGTCTTGTGCGCATCGGAGTCGACCGACAGCGTGACGCCCATGGCGACGGCTCGACGGGCGCGTTCGACGGCGAGGTCGAGCCGATGCGGCGAGCCGTTCATCTCGAGGATGGTGCCAGTCCCGGCGGCCTCGCCATAGACGGTTTCCCAGTCGAGGTCGAGGTCGTCGCGGGCGCCGATCATCCGCCCGGACGGATGGGCGATGACGTCGACGTGCGGGCTGCGGATCCCGTTGAGGGTGCGGCGGGTGAGCTCCGCCTTCGACTGGCGGCGCGATACGTGGACCGAAGCGACGACCAGGTCGAAGCGGGCGAGGAGGTCGTCTGGGTAGTCGAGCTCGCCGTCGGCACGGATCTCGAGCTCGCAGCCATGCAGGAGGCGGAAGCCTTCGGGCGGCGTCTCCGGCGGAGCGATGCCCTCGGCCTCCTCCCGCTCGTAGCGGGCGTTGAGCTCGGCGATGATCGCCCGCTGTTGCTCCACCCGATCGGGCGCCAACCCACGTGCGATCGCGAGCGATTGGCTGTGGTCGGTCAGGACCTGATAGGCGTGTCCGCGGCGGCGGGCTGCCTCGGCCATGACCTCGATGGTGTGCGTGCCGTCCGACCAGTCCGAATGGCTGTGCAGGTCGCCGGTCAGATCCTCGAGCCGGATCAGGTCGGGGAGCCGACCCGCCAGGGCTGCCTCGATCTCGCCTTCGTCCTCGCGCAGCTCGGCGTCGATGAACGGCAGGCCGAGGAAGCCGTACGCCTCCGCCTCGGTCGCGAACGTGCGGAGCTCGGCCTCGTCGCTCGTGAGCGGCTCGCCATCCTCGCCGATGCGCAGGAAGCCCTTCTCGGACAGGCTCCAGCCCATGTCGCGGGCACGCTCGCGGAGGCGGACGTTGTGTTCCTTCGAGCCCGTGAAATGGATCCGGTACGTGCCGGCGGCGCCGGGCGGCATGACCATGAGGTCGACTTGCGGCCCGCGCAGCACGCGGATGGCCGCCTTGTAGCCGCCCTTGTTGAGGACCTGGTCGACGAGGCCGAGGCTCGTGAAACGCTCGATGAGACGCGGTCCGTCGTCCGTCTCGGCCAGCAGGTCGAGGTCGCCGATGCTCTCGCGCTTCCTGCGGAAGGAGCCGGCCGGTTCGATGGTGCTGACGCCAGGCGTGTCGGTCAGTGCCTCGATGAGTCCCAGGATGGTCGCCTCGGCGCGATGGAGGTGCATGCGTCGCGGCGTCGTCTCGAGACGCTGGATGCCCTCGAGGATGATCTGCTCGGTGCGCTCGCTCAGGCCTCGAAGCTCGCGGATGCGACCGGCTTCTGCGGCCTGCCGGAGGTCGTCCATCGTCAGGACGCCGAGGTCGAGCCATATCTGACGGACGGTCCTCGGCCCGAGCCCCGGGATGCGCAGCAGTTCGACGAGGCTCGGTGGGACCTCGGCGATGAGCTTGTCGTAGTAGGCCATCCGGCCGGTCGTGACGATCTCCGTGATCTTGTCGCTGATCGCCGCACCGACGCCCGCGATCTTGGGTGGGTCGCCGGCCCGATAGGCCGCGACGAGATCGACAGGGCTGCGAGCGATCGCATCCGCGGCGCGGTGGTACGCCACGGTCTTGAATCGCAGCTCGCCCTTGACCTCGAGCATGTCGCCGATCTCATGGAAGATCCGGGCGAGGTCGCCGTTGGTCAGGGCGCGTTCCTCGCCCTCGCCCTCTTCCCTGAGGTCGGCATCTACCGGGTCGAGGTCCGGATCATCTGGCTGGGCGGCCGGACCTGGCAGTGGCTCCTCGACGTCGAGCTCGCGGACAGGCGAAGCGGCCGGCGGCGGATCGGTGCGGGCGGCGCGGCGGGGCATGGCCGCGATGGTAGCCGGGACGGCGGTCGCCGCTAGGCAGCCACCACTCGGTCGCGCCCCCCGCGCTTCGCGCTGTAGAGGTTCTGGTCGGCGATCTGGAGCAAGGTTGCGATGTCCTCGTCCGGATCGTGCGCCACGGCCACGCCGACGGACACGCTGACCGGCGGCACCCCGAACGCGCGCAGGTCCAGTCCCCCGACGGCGTGGCGTATCCGCTCGCCGACCTCGACGGCTACTCCGGGTGCAGGATTCCGGAGCAGTACGACGAACTCCTCCCCACCGAAGCGGACCGGGACGTCGTCCTCGCGGACGGCCGACACGATCGCCGCCGCCACGCTGCGCAATACCGCGTCGCCGGTCGCGTGCCCGTGCTTGTCGTTGAGGACCTTGAACCGATCGATGTCGATCATCAGGATCCCGACGGCGTCGCCGGCCCGGCGGCCTTGCGCGAGCAATCCGACGAATTCGTCGAAATAGCGCCGGTTCGGGAGTCCCGTCAGTGGATCCGTCGAGGCCCGCGCCTCGGCATCTCGGTGCGAGACGGCCCGCGACAGCGCCGCCGATGCCTCGACCGCGGCACCGTTGAGGATCCGCCGCGTCGACTCCGGCCAGGGCGTGCCCACCCGCCGCGAGACCACGATCGCCCCGACGACCATCTCGTTGACGGCCAGCGGCACGGCCATCACCTGGCCGAGGCCGTAGACGTTCCGGACCCGATGCCCGATGCGGTCGGCGATCTCCGCCGCTCGTGCCGGCCGGCCGCGGACGTTGTCCTCGAGGTCGCCGAGCGGGAGCGGTGTCGAATGCGTCGGGATGCCGGGACGGATGCTGACGAGGTGGGCTGCCAGGGATCGTCCTGACTCGTCGCGACGGACCACGACGACGTGGTCGGCGCCGGTCGCGCCACCGAGCTCCTCGGCGATGGCATCGACGATGGCATCGGGTGAGACCGACCGTGAGAGGCCGCTCAGGATCCGGGCGAACGACTCCGCCTCGCCCCGCCGACGAGCGTCGAGGTCCGCGACCGCTGAGCCGTGGACGACCGCCGCGGCACCGGCGATCGCCACCACGACGAGGAGTGCCCGATCGGTCAAAGACGCGTCGGGTGCGAGAGCGCCCAGCAGCACGACCGAGGCAAGAAGGAGGAATGCACCGGAGAAGATCCACCAGGACCGGCGGATCCGGCGATCCGACGGATCCATCTGGCGCGCGGGGCGCTGAGTGGATCGGGTCACGTCGGGAATACAGGATGCGGCCTCGAGCGGCCGCCGTCCACTAGGGACCCCCGGTACCGATGGCTAGGCCGGGGTAGTACTTCCGTCCTGATCGGGCGTGAGGCGACCGTGCCGGCCGTCGCGTTTCACCTGGTAGAGGGCGCGGTCGGCGCAGGCGATCAACTCGGTCGCCGTCCGGCCCTTGGCCGGGAACGTGGCGGTGCCGATCGAGGCAGAGATGGGCACCGGCCCGCGCTGCTCGCCGACGAACGGCTGATCGCGGAAGGCGTCGAGGATCCGCTGCGCGGCGTAGCTCGCCTCGTCAGCGTCGGTCTCGGGCAGGATCACGGCGAACTCGTCGCCGCCGTAGCGCGCCGGGACGTCGGAGGCGCGGAGCGTCGCCTTGATCAACTCGGCGGCCCACGTCAGGACCCGGTCGCCGAACAGGTGCCCGAACGTGTCGTTGACGAGCTTGAAGTCGTCGAGGTCGAGCATCATCACGCTCAGCGGCCGCTTGTTGCGCTGCGCTCGGACGACCTCCTCGCCCATCCGCTCGTGCAGGTAGCGGTGGTTGAAGAAGCCAGTCAACGGGTCGCGGTCGGCGCGCTTGCGGGCGTCCTCGTAGAGGCGAGCGTTCTCCAGCGCCATCGCCGCCTCGTTGGCCATCGTCCGCGCGACCTCGAGCTGCTGGGCGTCCCAGCGGACGAGCGACCGCGAGAAGAGCTCAACGAGCCCGATCGCCTGGCCCTTGGCCACGAGCGGAAGCATCACCAGCATGCGGATCTCGTCGCGTCGCAGGAGGGCAACCTCGGCAGGATCGGCGGCCCCGTCGTCGGCGTCGATGATCACGGTCACGCCGCGCTCCAGGACGCGCACTGTCTCGGGGAACCCGGCGACCTCGAAGAACGGCTCCATCTCTTCCAGGCGCATCGAAGGGTAGTAGCCCAGCGACTCGAGCCGCCCGGAGGGACGGTCCCAATAGCTGATCGCGCACTCATCGACGCCCATCGCGCGGGCGAGATGTCCCGCCATCAGGTTGGCGACCTGCCGCGGGTCGAGGCTCTCGGACAGCTCGCCGCTCATGTCCAGCAGCCGCCGCAGCTCGCGGGCGAGGTCCTGGCTGCGCGTCAGGAGGCGCGCCGTCTCGAGTGCCGTGGCGCCGTGGTCGGAGAGGATCGTCAGGAGCCGCAGGTCGTCGGCATCGAAGCCGTCGAGGCCGAGCTTCGAGAGCGTGATGACGCCGACGGTGGCCTCGTCGTAGCGCATCGGCACCACGAGCATCGATTCGTCGATGTCGTCGGTGCCGGCGATGGTCGCTCCCCGGGGATCGCGGTTCGCATCATCGATGAGCAACGGTTCGCCGTTCAGCGCGACCCAGCCGGTGAATCCTTCGCCAAGACGGCAGCGCAGCAGGTCGAGATCGACCTCGTTATAGGCGCCGACGCGGCCCTCGAACGCGATCGGGACGACCAGATCGGGTGGTTCGAGCAGGTACACCCGCGCGTTGTGGTAGTCGATGATGCGGCGCGTCTCCTCGACGATCGCGCGACCGACCGCCTCGACCGAGGCGGCCCGGCTGAGGCGGCCCGACGCCGCCTGGAGCACGGCCAGCTGGCCAGCCCTTGCCTCGGTCTGCTCGAACAGCTCGGCGTTCGTGAGGGCGATGCCGGCGTGGGTCGCGAGCGTGGTGATGAATGCGACATCGCCGTCGGTCCAGTCGCGTGGCTCGCGCGTGCACGCCGACAGCGCCCCGATCACTCGCTCGTGATGCGTGAGGGGCGCCACGAGGTCCCCGGCGAACTCGACGATGTCCGCGTACCGCTGAGCGCCTGAGTCAGGGTCGGTCCGGGCGTCCGTCCAGGCCATGGTCTGGCCCGTTCGCATGACCTCCTCCACCCAGCCGTCGTGGATGCCGAGCACCGGGAGCGACGCGGCGACACCGTCGTCGATGCCCGCCCATGCGGCGAGGCGGAGCTGGTCGTCGCGGAGCAGGCGGATCGTGACGTAGTCGACCCGGAGCGCCCGCTTCGTCTCGTCGACGATCGTACGGAAGAGCTCCTGTCGATCGTGCGAGGCCGCCAGCTTCTCCGCGATGCCGAGGACGCTGTCGAGACGCTCGGCCAGCTCGGATTCGAGACCGCGCAAGGGCTGCTGGAGCGTGGAGCCATCCGCCTCGTCCGGGACAGCCACGAGGCGCCGGAAGACCGCCGGCCTCCGGGGGTGAGCACCCGACCCAGGGCGCGCGGCAGCAGCATCGTGGGGTCGCACACGCGCAGACATCGCATGTGATGGTCCCATCGTCGGGTCAGGGGTGGCCCTCGCCAGCGGTACCAAGATGTGGTCGGTGGTGGTCCTAGGTCATTCGCCGAAGAAACCTAGGCACCCGCGACCGCCGGGCTGGAGGCCAGGTCACATCATGACAAGGCCGCCATCGACGGCCAGCACCTGCCCCGTGATGTAGGCCGCCTCGTCGGAGGCCAGGAACGCGACAGCGTCGGCGACTTCCTCGGTCGTGCCGAAGCGGCCGAGTGGCGTCCGCGCGGTGATCTCGGCTTGGAGCGCCTCGGGTAGGCCCTGCGTGAGCTCCGTCAGGACGAAGCCCGGAGCGACGGCGTTGACCGTGATGCCGCGCGATGCCAGCTCCCGGGCCGTGGCCTTGGTCAGACCGATGAGGCCCGCCTTCGCCGACGAGTAGTTCGCCTGGCCCATCTGGCCGGCCTGCCCGGAGACCGACGTGATGTTCACGATCCGGCCGGCGCGGGCCTTGAGCATCGGCCGGGTCACGGCCTTGGTCATCCAGAACGCGCCGAACAGGTTGGTCTCGAGGACGTCGCGCCAGGCCTCCTCGGTCATTCGCATGATCAGGTCGTCTCTGGTGATCCCTGCGTTGTTGACCAGGATGTCGACCTTGCCGAACGCCCCTACTGCGGCCTTGACCACGGCGTCGGCCGACTCCGGGTCTTTCACGTCGCCCTGGATGGCCATTGACTTCGTCCCGATCGACTCGATCTCATCGGCCGTCGCCTTCGCCGCCTCGGTGTTCCCGCGATAACTGAACGCGACATCGGCCCCCTGGCGCGCGAGCCGCAACCCGATCGCCTTGCCGATGCCGCGCGATCCCCCGGTCACCAGCGCGACCTTACCGGTCAGGTCGATCATCGGCGGACCTCCGAATGGGCACGCTCCGGCTCGCCGGGGACGACGTCGTCGAGCGGTACGTCGACCGGACCCGGACGGGCCAGCAGATCGACGAGCGCCTGTGGGATCGGGTCGACCGAATCCCAGTCGACCGGCAGCCGCACACGGACGTCATCTGCGTCGACCGCCGCGTCGCCGGCACGACCGCGCGCCGGATCGGCCGTCCATTCGACGGTCACGGCTCCGGACGTGAACCCGGCCCCGAACGCCACCATGACGATGTTGTCGCCGACCTCGACGCGGCCCTCGTTGACGGCCTCCGCCAGGGCGATCGGCACGGAGGCGGCCGACGTGTTCCCGTAGCGGTCGAGGTTGACGTACATCTTGTCCATAGGCAGGTCGAGGCCTTTGGCGACCGCCTCGACGATGCGGACATTGGCCTGGTGCGGGATGAAGAGGTCGATGTCAGACGGTTGCAGGCCCGACTTGCGCACGGACTCCAACGCCGTAGTCGCCATCGTCTTGGTCGCGAACCGGTACGTCTCCTTGCCTTCCATCCGGATGTAGTGCTCGCCACGCGAGATCGTCTCGGCCGACGGCGGGCTCTTCGCGCCACCCGCCGGGAGCCAGATCATGTACGCGCCTTCAGGCGCGGTCGTGAGCTCGATGCCGAGCGCGCCGCCTGGCTGGTCGCTCGCCGACAGCACGACCGCGCCCGCGCCATCGCCGAAGAGGATGCAGGTGCTCCGGTCGGTGTAGTCGAGGAAGCGGGTCAGCAGCTCGGCGCCGATCACCAACACATGCTTGGCGATCCCACTGGTGATGTAGGCCTGGGCGGTCGCGAAGGCGTATACGAACCCGGAGCACGCCGCGGCCACGTCCATCGCCGCGGCTCGCTTGTTGCCGATGGCCTCCTTGACGAGCGCCGCGGTGGACGGCATCCAATAGTCGGGCGTGAGCGTCGCGAGCAGGATGAGGTCGATCTCGTCGGGATCGATGCCGGCCGTCCGGATCGCCCGCAGGGACGCGACCGCGGCCATCGACGCCGTGGTCTCGTTGGCTGCAGCGACCCGCCGCTCGCGGATCCCGGTCCGGCTGACGATCCACTCGTCGGACGTATCGACCATCCGCTCCAGGTCCGCGTTGGTCAGCACGCCCGCCGGCGCGTAGCGGCCCCAGCCGGTGACGTGAGCGCGCGGCGGCACGACGGTACTCACAGTGGCTCGACCTCGATCAGCGGCTGCTTCGCCTTGACGAGCGCGCCGCTCTCGGCGACGACGCGGACGACCCGTCCAGCGAGGTCGGACTTGATCTCGTTGAACAGTTTCATGGCCTCGATAAGGCCGATGATCTGACCGACCGCGACCTCGCCACCCACCGCCACGTAGGGAGCGGAGCCCGGAGCGGGCGACGCATAGAAGATCCCGGTGAGTGGCGCCTTGACGCTCGGTTTGGCCGGCGGGGCCGGCTCGCGCCCGGCCGTCGACGGCTCGCCGGACGACGGCACGGTCATGGTCGTGGCTGCCGGCGATGTCGCCGCGACGCTCGCGACCGTGATCGGCGATAGGGCCGACGGCTTGCGCAGGACCAGACCGGTCCCGCCCGACTCGACCTCGAGCTCGGTGAGGTCGGAGCGATCGAGGAGGGCCGCCAGCCGGTCGATCAGACGGAGCAGCTCGACGTCGCCGCCATCCGTCGGCGGGGTGTCCGGTTCGGCGACGGCGCCGGGCGGCGGTTCGTCCGCGGGGGTGGGCGCCGGCTGAAGCTCGTCGGTCACGCGTCCCACCGTCGAAAGACCAGGGCGGTGTTCTGTCCGCCGAACCCGAACGAGTTGGACAGGGCGACCCGCACGTCGTGGCGCAGCGCCTCGTCGGAGACGATCGTGATGCCCTCGGCCTCCGAGTCGGGCTGCTCCAGGTTGATCGTCGGCGGGATGCACGACTCGCGGATCGTCAAGACCGTCACGATCGATTCGATCGCGCCGGCGGCGCCGAGCGTGTGCCCGATCATCGACTTGTTGGCCGTCACCGGCACATCGGCCGCGTGCTCGCCGAGGATCGACTTGATCGCTTGGAGCTCGGCCTTGTCGCCTTCCGGTGTCGACGTCGCGTGGGCGTTGACGTGATCGATCTCGTCGGGGGAGAGGCCGGCCTTCTCCAGCGCCCGACGTGCGGCACGCACCGCCCCGATCCCGCCCGGTGCCGGCAACGTGATGTGCGACGCGTCGGCAGTCGCACCGTAGCCGACGAGCTCGGCCAGCGGCTGCGCGCCGCGCGCTTCGGCGTGGGAGAGCTCCTCGAGCACGAGCACGCCGGCTCCCTCGCCGCACACGAAGCCGTCGCGGCCCACGTCGAACGGGCGTGACGCCGCTGCCGGGTCATCGTTCCGCGCCGACAGCGCACGCATCGCCGCGAACCCGCCGACGAGCGTCTCGAAGATGCCGGCCTCGGAGCCACCGGCCAGCATCACGTCGGCGTCCTCGCGCCGAATCGTCTCGAACGCCTCGCCGACCGCGTGGCCACCGGTCGCACAGGCGGAGACGGTGGCGAAGTTCGGCCCGGTCATGCCGAAGCTTATGGCGATCTGGCCGGAGCCCACGTTGGGGATGCCGTAGGCGATGAGGAACGGGCTGATCCGGTCCGGGCCTCGGGTGACGTCGGCGGTGAAGCCGTCCTCGAGCGTTCCGACGCCGCCGAGACCCGTCCCCAGGATCGCCCCGGTCCGCTCAGCGAGTTCGCCCTCGAGCCGCTCCGGGAGTCCGGCCTGGTCCATCGCCTCGCGCGCCGCCACGAGGCCGAACTGCATGTACCGATCCATCCGGCGCTGGTCCTTGCGATCGATCACGCCGCTCGGATCGAAATCGTGCACTTGGCCGGCGATGCGCACGCTCAGTCGGGCCGGATCGAACGCATCGATGGTCGTGACCCCAGAGCGGCCTTCGACCATGCCCGCCCACGTCGTCGGCACGTCCTTACCGAGCGGGGTCACCATGCCCATTCCGGTGATGACCACGCGTCGTGCCGTCATCGGACCAATTTCCCGGTTCGGACCGTCGCCGCGCGGTAGACGTCGCCCGCCAGGCCACGGACGGAGATGGCGTTTGCGACGCCGAGGATATCGAACGTCGTCCTCCGGATCTCGGCCGTCACCTCGCCCGCATCGAGATCGATCAACGCCCACGACGCCGTCGGATCGCCGTCGAAGATGTAGCCTGCGGAGCCGTCATTGACGATGACCTTCCAGCCGAGGTCGCGGACCTCGGGCAGGTGGGTATGGCCGCAGACGATGACCCGGGCATCGGTCCGCGCCACGCGCTCGATGGTCACCGAGGGGTCGAGGTTCTGGTCGAAGCCGGCGGTCTGCGACCCGGGCGAGGCATGGCAGACGAGGACAAGGGTGTCGTCGTCGGTCCGGACGCGACGTTCCGAGGGGAGGCTGCGTAGCCAGTCGAGGCGCTCCTCGCCGAGCGCTTCGTGCGCCCACTCGGCGGCGGCGACGATCGCGTCCGGCACGCCGTCGGTCATCCACGGGAAGGCCGCGGCGTAATCGAAGTCGGCGACCGCGACGTCCGTGTTGCCGGCGATGATCGCGGCGCCATCGGCGACGAGCGTCCGCAACAGATCGACGACCGCCACCGGCTCGGGGCCATTGAGCACGAGATCACCGGCGACAACGACGCGGTCGGGCTTCTCACGGGCGACATCGGCGAGGACGCCCTCGAGGGCGGCGATGTTGCCGTGGACGTCGGACAGGGCCGCGATGCGCGTCATCGCAGCGCGCCCTCGGGCGGGATGATGAAGCTGAGCAGGCCCTCGCAGGCGACCTCGCCGCCGACGCTGGCCACCCCGCGGCCCTTGCCGAACCGCGAGCCGAGCTTCTCCATCGTGATCTCGAGCCTGAGCGTGTCCCCCGGCGCGACGATGCGCTTGAAGCGGACGTCGTCGATGCCGGCGAACAGCCCGATCCGATCGCCGAACCCTTCCTGTTTGGCCACGTAGACGGCCATCGTCTGGGCCAGCGCCTCGACCTGGAGCACGCCGGGCATGACGGGCAGCCCCGGGAAATGACCGGCGAAGAACCACTCGGTCGCGGTCACGCCCTTCTCCCCCACGATCCGCTTCGCCTCGCCGTCGTACTCGACGATGCGGTCGACGAGCAGGAACGGATGGCGATGCGGGATGAGGCGTTCGATCTCGGCGGTCGTATGGACGATCTGGGTCACGAGGGCTCCTGGGCGGTGGGTGCGCGCTCAGTCTGGGCGATGGCGGCGGACGGCTGCTGCACGGCGTGTGCAGGTCTGCACGACCGTCATGCGCGCGCGGCCGCCGCGAGGAACGCCGCGCTGCCCACGCGGTCCAGCATGTTCGTTGTCATCCGCCCGTCGAGGAACGTCTCCGACGCGAGCAGGGCCTGGTGGATATCGACGTTCGTGGTGATCCCGTCGATCACCAGCTCCTCGAGCGCGACGCGTCCGCGGGCGATCGCCGTCGCCCGATCCGGGCCCCACACGATCAGCTTGCCCAGCAGCGAGTCGTAGTACGGCGGGACTTCGTAGCCCGTGAAGAGGTGCGAGTCCATCCGGACGCCCGGGCCACCGGGCGCGAGGTAGCGCTCGACCGTGCCGGCGCCGGGGCGGAAGTCGTGCGCCGGGTCCTCTGCATTGATGCGGAACTCGATGGCGTGACCCACGAAGCCGATGTCGGCCTGGGTGATGCCGAGCGGCTCGCCGGCGGCGATGCGCATCTGCATCGCGACGAGGTCGAGGCCGGTGACGGCCTCTGTGACGGGGTGTTCGACCTGGATCCGGCAGTTGATCTCGATGAAGTAGGAGTCGCCACGGCTGTCGACGAGGAACTCGAGCGTGCCGACGTTCTCGTAGCCGGCCGCGACGACCGCGCGGATCGCCCGCTCGGCGAGCTCGGCCCGGGCGCTCGGGGACAACGCCGCGGTCGGTGATTCCTCGAGGATCTTCTGGTGCCGCCGCTGCACCGAGCAATCGCGTTCGCCGAGGTGGACGCCGTGGCCGTAGCGATCGACCGCGACCTGGACCTCGACGTGGCGGTTCTCGTCGAGCCATTTCTCGAGGTACAGGGAGTCGTCGCCGAACGCGGCCTTCGCCTCGCTGCGACAGACCTTGAGCACCGACTCGAGCTCGCGCGGAGTGCGCACCATGCGCATGCCCTTGCCGCCACCACCGGCCGACGGCTTGACGAGCACCGGATAGCCGATCCGCTCCGCTTCGGCGAGCGCGTGCTGGTCGTCGCGCAGCATCCCGTCGGAGCCGGGTATCGTCGGCAGGCCGTGGGCGCCCAGCAACTGGCGGGTGCCGGCCTTGCTCGCGAACCGCTCCAACACGTTCGCGGGCGGGCCGATGAAGGTCAGGTCGTGGGCCGCCACGACCTCGGCGAAGCCCTCGTCCTCGGACAGGAAGCCGTAGCCGGGATGGATCGCGTCGCAACCCGTGACCAGAGCGGCCGATATGACGGCGGGCGCCGACAGGTACGAGCCCTGCGCGTCGGCCGGGCCGATGCAGATCGCCTCGTCGGCGAGGCCGACCGGCAGCGACTCGCGGTCCGCTTCGCTGTAGGCGACGACCGTCTCGATGCCGAGCGCCCGGCATGCCCGCAGGATGCGAAGGGCGATCTCTCCCCGGTTGGCGATGAGGACTTTCCTGAACATCGACTAGGGGCCGCTGCCGTTGGTCGACATGGGCACGCCGAATTCGATCGTGATCAGCTCCTGGCCGTATTCGACCGCGTCGCCTGCCTCGACCAGGCTCGTACCGACGACACCGTCGATCGGCGCGACGACCTCCTGCGCGACACCGAGCATGTCGACCGCCCCGAGCCGATCGCCTGCGCGCACGCGGGAACCAGCGGTCAGGTCCTTGAGCGGCTGGAAGATGCCGACCGCCGGCGACGTGGCGACGCTCGTGGGATCCGAGCGAACGGCCGAGCGGGCTTCAGCGTAGGCATGGCTGCGGGACGTCGGTCGGTGTTCGCGGTCCATCTGGCGCTCACCGCGGTCCGACGCGCGCCGGTCGCGCCCGGGCATCGGTCCGCCCGGCCGGCGGAGACGGACGCGCCATGGACCCTCGCGCACCTCGAGCTCACCAAGGCCGGTCGCACCGAGCTTCGCGATCAGTGCGGGCAGCAGTTCGGCGGTCAGGCGGTCGATCGCGGCGTGGTCGGTCGCGCGCTCGGCAACGTCGCGGTCCTGAGGGGCGTGGCGCGACTTCGGTTCGGGCACGCGCTACACCTCCTCGCGAGCAGGCGGGTCGTCATCGCGCGACCACACCTCCACGCCGGCGAGGCTCTTGCGAGCCGGGTCGAGCAGGTCGCGCAGGCGATCAGCCAGACTCCGGTCGACGCGTCCGGGGACCTCGGGGCGGGCGACCTCAGTGTAGGCGCCCAAGGCCCGGTAGCGTCGGTATCTCTGCTCCACCAGCGCGTCGATCGGCATCGCCGCGAGGGCGTCGAGACGGTCGATGATGATCGCGCGGAGGCGGTCCGCGGTCATCTCGGGCTCGTCGTGCGCCCCGCCCCCGGGCTCGGGCACGACGATATCGACCACGCCGAGGGCGTGCTGGTCGGTGGCGGACATGCGCATCGCCGCGGCCGCGGTCGCCGCCTCGTCCGACGTGCGCCACAGGATCGAGGCGCAGCCCTCCGGGCTGATGACCGAGTAGACCGCGTTCTCGAGGGCGATCACCACGTCGCCGACGGCGATGGCCAGAGCGCCGCCGGATCCGCCCTCCCCGGTGATCACCGTCACGATCGGCGCCCGGAGACGGGTCATCAGCCCGATCGAGCGGGCGATCGCCTCCGCGATGCCACGCTCTTCCGACTCCGGCCCGGGGTGGGCACCCGGTACGTCGACGAAGGTGACGATCGGGAGGCCAGCCCGCTCCGCCAGCTCCATGACCCGCATCGCCTTCCGGTACCCCTCGGGATGGGGCATCCCGAAATTGCGTCGGATGTTCTCGTCCGTGTCGGCGCCCTTCTGCTGACCGATCACGGCGACCCGCCGACCATCGATCCGGGCGAGACCGGCGACGACGGCCGCGTCATCGCCGAACAGGCGATCCCCGTGCAGCTCGATGAACTCGTCGGCCATGGCATCCATGAACTCGAGGGTCCGGGGCCGGCGCAGGCTCCGGGCGAGCTGGACGCGCGCCCAGACGTCGTCCCTGGCCGCGGCGTCGAGTGGCGGGAGGCCCACCTCGCCATCGGCATCGACCGCCGGCACGGTGGGCGGCGGCTCCGGAGCGGTCGGGCCCTCATCGTCGGGCGTCGTCCCGTCACCGTTGGTGAGCTCGCCGACGCGGTCGGCCAGCGTCGTCAGGAATGAGAAGGGCCGGAAGGCCGGCACGTCCTCGATCGGCTCCGGTTCCTCGAACGTGCCGCGTGCCGGGAGCAACCGCAGGATGCTCGTGAGCTCGTCGTGGAGCTCTGCGCGGGCAACGACCCGGTCGACGAACCCGTGGCTGAACAGGAATTCCGACCGCTGGAAGCCCGGCGGGAGCTCGGCCGCGATCGTGCCGGCGGTGACACGCGCGCCGGCGAACCCGATCAGCGCGTCGGGCTCGGCGATGTTCACGTCGCCGACAGCCGCGAAGGACGCGAACACGCCACCGGTCGTCGGGTCGGACAGGACCGACAGGTATGGCACCCCGGCTGTGCGGAGGCGTTCCACAGCCCCGAGCGTCTTGGCCAGCTGCATGAGGGCCAGCGTGCCCTCCTGCATGCGGGCTCCGCCCGAGGCGCTCACGACGACCAGCGGGACACGGGCCGCGAGGGCATGCTCGGCCGCCCGGGTCACCTTCTCGCCGACGACCGCGCCCATCGACCCGCCCATGAACCCGAAGTCCATCACGCATATCGCGATCTCGTGGCCGCCGATGGCGCCGGTTCCCCAGACCGCGGCGTCGCGCATGCCGGTCGCCAGTTGCGCGGCGGCCAGCCGGTCCGGGTATGGCTTCTGGTCGACGAACCCGAGAGCATCGACCGACTGCAGGCCGGGATCGCGCTCGGTCCAGGTGCCCGGGTCGAGCAGATGGCCGATCCGCGCCTCGGCCGACAGGCGGAAGTGGTGGCCGCACGTCGTGCAGACCCGGAGGTTCTTCTCGAGCTGCTTGTTGAACAGCATCGTCGAGCACGTCGGGCACTTGGTCCAGAGGTCGGGCGGGTAGACGTCCCGCCGGGCACGGAAGGACGGCAGCTTGATCGGCATCAGACGAGCCTCGTCCGGGCGACGGCGCGGACAGCGCGGCTCATCGGGTCGGCCGACGGATGGCCGCGGCGCCACGCCACGAAGGCGGCTCCGGCGATCGAGATGGCCGCCGAGGTCAGGACGCCACCGATCACGACCGGTCGGACCTGGCCGGCCCGCAGCTCGACGGTCGGGAGGGGACGCGTGGCCGGGAAGTCGATCACCTCGCTGACATCGTCACGTCCTGTGGCCGCCACCGCCAACCGGGCCGAGAGCGCCTCGACGAACCGGAACGACGGGTGATAGCGGGGCAGGATGGACGTCAGCGCATCCGCGGTCAGGCGCAGGTCGATCGGGAGGTCGGTCGTGTCGCGTGGGGCTCGTGCGAGCAGGGACTCGAGGTAGCGGTCGACGACGAACGCCTCGATCTCCCCGTCGCGCGAGGACGCTTCGAGGGTCACGCCCTCCCCTCGCCGCGTCGGCGCAGGTCACGCGCGACGCTTCGGAGGCCACGGTGGATGAGCACGCGGACCGCACCCTCGGACCGCTCGAGGACAGCCGCGATCTCGGCAGTCGACATCTCGTGGACGAAGCGGAGGATGACGGCTCGCCGCCGGTCGCCGGTGAGCCGGTCGACCGCTCGCCATGCCGATGTCGCGACCTCGCGATCGACGACCGTGGCCTCGATGTCGGTCGGGTCGGGCGTCGCGATGGCGAGATCGAGGGGTGCCTCGGGACGTCGGCGCGATCGACGACGGCGCTCGGCGACGACGTTGCGGGCGATCCGGAACAGCCAGATGCGGAACGTCGAGGCGTCACTCCCCTCGTCCGCGCCGGCGCGCTCCTGGAACCGAGGCAACCCGGCGAGCGCGGACATGAACGTCCGCTCCGTGGCGTCTTCCGCCTCGTGGTGGTCGCCGAGCTCGTAGACCGCGAAGTTGTACACCTGGGCCACGTACTTCCGATACAGCGCGTCGAACCGCGCAGGGTCCGCCCGTGCCGCCTCCACGAGCGACCGATCGAGGTCGAGCTGGGCGAGACGCGGGCGACCGGCCTCCCCCTCGGGCCGCGTCGTCTTCCTCAATGCCGGACGCGCCATGGTGTTACACCCCGCCCGGCGCCGCGACCGGCGGCGTGAGGCGGACGTGGGCGACCTCCCCGACGAGCACCGACCTGCCCTCGACCAGGAGCGCGCCCGTCTCGATGTCGACACCGGTCGCGCGGTGCGTGGCCCGCGACCCGTCGGCGTCGACGAGGTCGACGTCACGGTCGGTCGTCGCCTGGCGGGCGCTCCAGCCCGGGCCGTCGAACCGCCCCTCCCGGAGCTCCGTGACGCGAGGCCCGAGGCGCTCGAGAAAGGCCTCGAGCAGGGTGTCGTGGTCGATCGGTCGGGCGGCAAGCTCGCGCAGCGATGTCATCGATCCGGTGAGGTCGGCCGGGAAGGCCGAGCGTGCCCAATCCCCGTTGACCCCGATCCCGATCACGGCTCGGGGGTCACCCGACCCGATCCCGTCGGTCTCGCCGAGCACGCCGGCAAGCTTCAGCACGCCGTCGCCGACCTCCACGACGAGGTCATTCGGCCATTTGAGCAGGATCGTCTCCGACGGGAGTGCCGCTGTCTCCTCACCTGCCTCGGCCATCGCCATCGAGGTGACCGCTGCAAGCCGCCAGACCTGGTCCGCCCGCAGCCAGGTCGGCCTGAAGCCGAGCGACAGCAGGAGTGCGGCGCCTGCCGGTGCCGTCCACGTCCGGCCATCCCGACCGCGACCGGCGGTCTGCGCATCGGCGATGGCCAGGCACACCTCCGGCGTCCCAGCGGCAAGCCAGTCACGGACGACGTCATTCGTCGACGCGACGACGTCGAATCGTTCGTGACGAGACAGGAATAGGGTCATGGAGTCCGGGTCGACGGCCGGTCAGCCGGCCGCCGCGACCTCGACCGGCTCCGGCCGCTCCAGTTCGAAGGCCTCGTGCAGGGCACGGAGCGCGGTCTCGAGCTCGTCCTCGGCGATCATGCAGGTGATCCGGACCTCCGAGGTCGAGATCATCTCGATATTGACCTTCGCGTCGGCGAGCGTGCCGAACATGCGTGCCGCATATCCCGGCGCGTTGTGGAGACCCGCCCCGACGATGCTCACCTTTGCCACGGAGGCGTCGGTGGTCAGTTCCCGGGCGCCGAGATCCCGAACGACCGGGTCGAGCGTCTTCTTCGCCCGGCCCAGCTCCACCTGCGGCACGGTGAAGGAGAGGTCGGTCTCGCCACCATGGCCGACGTTCTGGACGATCATGTCGATGTTGACTCCGGCGTCCGCCAGCGGCTCGAAGATCGCCCGCGCGATGCCCGGCCGGTCCGGCACGGCCACGACCGTGACCTTGGCGACGTTCCGGTCGTGGGCGAGGCCGCGGACCTTGTTGCGCTGCTCCACGAGCGGGTCCTCCTTGATGAGCGTGCCCGGCGCGTCCTCGAACGAGCTCAGGACCTCGATGACGACGTCGTTGATCCAGCCCAGCTCCACGGCCCGGACCTGCATGACCTGCGCGCCCTGGTGGGCGAGCTCGAGCATCTCCTCGTAGCCGATCACCGGCAGTTGACGGGCCGTCGGCACGAGCCGGGGATCGGCGGTGAAGATGCCGCGGACATCGGTGAAGACTTGACAGCGGTCGGCACGGAGCGCGGCGGCAAGGGCGACCGCGGTCGTGTCGCTGCCGCCTCGCCCGAGGGTCGTGAGCTCCATCTCGCGCGCCTGCGATGCGCTCTGGCCCTGGAACCCGGCGACGATCACGACCTTGCCGCCCTCGAGCTCCGTGGTGATCCGGCGAGGCTCGACGCCCGCGATGCGCGCCCGCCCGTACGTGCCATCGGTCGTGATGCCGGCCTGCGGTCCGGTGAGACTGATGGCCGGGACGCCCAGGGCATGCAGGGCCATCGAGACGAGCGTCGCGCTCTGATGCTCGCCGGTCGCAAGCAGAACGTCGAGCTCGCGGGGGTCAGGCTCGTCCGTGATCGCTGCCGCCAGGCCCAGCAGTTCGTCCGTCGTGTCGCCCATCGCCGACACGACGACGACGAGATCGTGGCCGGCCGAGCGCTCACGCGCGATATGTCGGGCGACCCGCTTGATCCGGTCCGCCCCGGCGACCGATGAGCCGCCGTACTTCTGGACGACGAGGGGGCCGAGCATGCGGCGCATTCTACCGCCGGCTTCCGCGTGCTCCGAACGTGCGAGGCGGCGGACGACCGACAATGCACGCATGTGCCACGACCTTGACAGCCATCCACCGATCGCGCCGATCGCCGGCGGGGCGCTCGACGGCGAGCGGATCGTCCTGACAGCGTCGGACGGCAACGCCCTGGCCGCATACCGCGCTCGGCCGGCCGAACCGCACGGCGCGGGCGTCGTGGTGCTTCCCGACGTCCGCGGTCTCCATCCGTTCTACGTGGAGCTTGCGCTACGGTTCGCCGAAAACGGCGTCGACGCCGTTGCCATCGATTACTTCGGGCGGACGGCCGGGACGGGCAAGCGCGGCGACGATTTCGAGCACATGCCCCACGTCGAACAGACGACGTGGGCGGGGATCGCCACCGACGTCGCTGCCGGGACCGAAGAGCTTCGCCGAGACGACATCCGCGATGTCTTCACGATCGGCTTCTGCATGGGCGGCCGCATGTCGTTCCTGGCGTCGACGCTCGGCCTGGAGCTGGCTGGGGTGATCGGGTTGTACGGCACGCTCCAGGGCCCGTGGCGGAACGACGCGCCAGCGCCGCTCGATCGACTCGACGACGTCCGCGCGCCGGTGCTCGGGCTGTTCGGCGGGGCCGACGCCGGAATCACTGCCGTGGCGGTCTCAGCGTTCGATCGCGGCCTGGCGGATCGCGGCGTCGATCACCGGATCGTCACCTACCCGGGGGCGCCGCACAGCTTCTTCGACCGCAAGGCCGTCGACTACGCGGACGAGAGCGCGGATGCCTGGGACGAGGTCCTGACATTCATCGAGACCCATTCAGCACAGTAGGGCCTGTCGCTTCCGGACTGAGTCAGCGCCTCGCGAGGGTCCAGGCGACGACGACGAGCAGCACGAAGATCACCCCCCAGAGGAGCCCGCCGGGTAGAGCCCGCTCACCCGCCGCCACGATGCCGCGGAGGGCCTCGCCCATCGCGTCGAAGGCGCGACCGACCAGCCCGCCGATCCCCTCACCGACCGAGCCGCCGAGCCCGTCCATCAGGTCGCCGCTCGCGTCACCTTCGCGCCGGCATTACGAGGCTCGACGACCAGGACCCGACCGTCGAGGTCGTTGTCGGCGGCGGTGGCGAAGAACGCCGCCTCCACCCGTGAGATGCCGGCCATGGAGTCCGCGAAGGCGAGGATCGACGAGCCGGCGCCGGACAGGCACGCCCCGATGGCGCCTGCCTCGCGTGCGGCGGTGACCATCCGCGGGAACTCCGGATAGGCGGCAGCCCGGTACGGCTCGTGCAGGCGGTCGACCGTCAGTCGACCGAGGAGCTCGGTCCGGCCGGTGGCGAGGCCCGCCACGCCGAGCGCGACGGCGCCAAGGTTGGCGACCGCGTCGTCGTAGGGCACTGTGGCAGGCAGGGCCTTGCGCATCGCCTCGGTGGAGAGGCGTCGCTCCGGGATGAACAGCACGGCTCGCAGATCGCGCGGCGCGTCGATCCGGATCGCCTCCACACCGTCGGGGGTCGAGGCCGACACGACGAAGCCACCAAGGAGGGCGGCCGCCGCATTGTCGGGGTGGCCTTCGATGCCGGCCGCGATCCGGAGCTGCGTCGCGGTGTCGAGCGGCCCGCCGAGTAGCGCGTTGGCGGCGACGATCCCCGCCACCGTGGCCGCAGCCGAGGAGCCGAGGCCACGCGCGACCGGGATCTCGTTGTGCATGTCGATCCGCCAGCCGACGCCTTCCGGCAGCTCGCCACGGGCCGCGCCCATCGCCGCCTCGAGACCCCGCACGAAGCGGTTGTCGCGGTCCTCGGTCACCTCGTCGCGACCCTCGCCATCGACCGACACCTGGATCTGCCCGCGGCTCCAGCCGCGGACCTCGACCTCGATGCGGTCGACGATGGCGAGGGCGACGCCCAGGCAGTCGAACCCCGCACCGAGATTGGCCGACGAGCCGGGGACCTCGACGGTCACGCTCCGGCCGTCGAGCTCGGCGAGCCAGTGGGCGACCATCGTCAGCTCCAGCCGAGCGCGACGGCGACCGCGCCGAGCGTCGGCGCGGCCTCGAGGACACCCGGCACCTGCCGTTCGGCTGTGTGCGGATCCTTCAGTCCGTGTCCGGTCAAGACCGCCACGACCGTCGCATCCGGGTCCAGGACGCTGGCCGTGGCCATCTTCCGTACCCCGGCGACGGATGCCGCAGACGCCGGCTCGCAGAAGACGCCCTCCATCCGGGCGAGGTCTCGATACGCGGTCAGGATCTCCTCGTCAGTCACGGCCTCGATGCGCCCGCGGCTCTCATCACGCGCCAGGATGGCCTTCGCCCACGAGGCCGGTGCGCCGATCCGGATCGCCGTGGCCACGGTCTCCGGCCGATCGACGGGCCGGCCGTGGACGAGGGGCGCTGCGCCGGCGGCCTGGAAGCCCCACATCTGCGGCCGCGATCGCGTCATCCCGGCATCCGCGTACTCCCGGAACCCGGCCCAGTACGCGCTGATGTTGCCCGCATTGCCGACCGGGATGGCCAGGATGTCCGGCGCGCGTCCAAGCTCATCGCAGACCTCGAACGCCGCGGTCTTCTGGCCGTCGAGGCGGAACGGGTTGACCGAGTTGACCAGCGTGATCGGATGCTCGTCCTGCTCGGCGAGCGCGCGGACGATGCGCAGGGCGTCGTCGAAGTTGCCGTCGACAGACACGACACGGGCTCCACTGGCAAGCGCCTGGAGCAGCTTCCCGAGCGCGGTCTGTCCACGCGGCAGCACCACGATCACCTCGAGGCCGGCAGCCGCACCGTAGGCCGCCGCCGATGCCGAGGTATTGCCGGTCGATGCGCACACGATCGCATGGGCACCCTCCTCGAGCGCCTTCGCGACGGCCACGACCATGCCGCGATCCTTGAACGAGCCGGTCGGGTTCTGACCCTCCACCTTCAGATAGAGGTTCGGGGCGCCGATCGCCTCGCCGAGTCGCTGTGCGCGCACGAGCGGCGTGCCTCCCTCGCCGAGGCTCAGGTTCGGCGTCGCGCCGGTGATCGGCAAGAAGCGCCGGTACCGGTCCATGAGGCGGGGCCGTGCACTGCCCGTGACCGCGGGCGAGACGGCGTCAGTCATCGACCGGATAGAGGGTGACGTCGATGTCGTCGGGGAGGATCGCCGCGAAAGCGGCCCGCGCTTCCTCGACGGTCGCGACCTCGGTCCGGATCGCGGTGCCGTCCTCGAACTCGACCGAGGCGGCCCGGTCGAGGGCCGGCGGCAGCGGCCCATCGACGGACGGCAGCGATGGGACGAACGCGAACCAGCGCCGCGGGGCATCGAGCGGATCGACCGCCGGGTTCGCGGCCCCAGTCGCGGCCGGCAGCCCCGCCCAGGTCGATCCGACGCCGCGCGCGACCGCCACCAGGTCGCCGAGAACCGCGCTGCTCGTCGCGGCGCCCCCGGCGCCCGGACCGGCGATCCGGATCGTGCCGAGCGGCTCCGCCTCGATCTCGATGCGGTTGGTCACGCCGTCGGTCCAGCCGAACGGGCTGTCGGATGGGACGGCGGTCGGGATGACGGCGGCCTCGATGTCGTCGCCGCGGCGGCTCGCGGTGGCCAGCAGCTTGATGGTCAGGCCGAGCGCCGCTGCGCCCTCCATCTCCTGGTCGGTGACACCGGTGATGCCGGGACGGCCCATGCCGCGGGCCGTCGGCGGCCGCCGACCGACGCTGTCGGGCGCGAGCCAGCGGCCGAACGCTAGTCGCGCCAGGATCACCAGCTTATTGACGGCGTCATCACCCTCGACGTCGCCCGACGGATCTGCCTCGGCGTAGCCCTGCTCCTGCGCATCGCGCAGTACGTCGTCGTACGGCTGGCCGTCCTGGGCCATCGCCGTGAGGATGAGATTCGTCGTGCCGTTGACGATGCCGCGGACCCGGATGATGTCGTTGCCCGCCAGATCGGCGGCGAGGGGCGCGAGGATCGGGATGCCACCGGCGACCGCCGCTTCGAACCGGAAGGCGGCACCACTCTTGCGCGCCTCGGCCTCCAGTTCCGGCCCGTGGTGGGCGATCACCGACTTGTTCGCCGAGACCACCGGCTTGCCGGCGCCCAGGGCCGCCGCTATGAGCGTCCGCGCCGGCTCGATGCCGCCGATGAGCTCGACGATGACGTCGGTGTCGGGATCCGCGACGACGTGGGCCGGAGCGTCGCTCAAAAGGTCCCCGGTCAGGCCATCGCCCCTGCTCCTGACGACATCGCGGACCGCGACGGCGACAACGGTGAGTGGGGCCCCATCGGCGGAGACGATCCGGTCCGGGTGATGCAGCAGCGTCTCGAGCACGGCACCGCCGACGGTCCCCGCGCCGAGCACGGCGACGCGCAGCGGCGAACGGCTCAACGCTCGGGCTCGTGACGGGGAGCGTGCATCGCGTCGAATGGTAGCCCGCCCGACACGTCCCGAAACACGGACCGAGGGCCGCCGCCGGCGGCCCTCGGTCCAACCCCCGCCCGCTCGAGTCGGGCTCAGGTAACCGCGCTTGCGCCGGCCGGGACGTTCTCGGCTTGGCCGCCGACCTCGTCCCAGATGCGGACGTCCTTGGTCTCCCGGACGAACCGCCAGCCGATGAACGCAGTGATCAACGCGACCACGATCGGGTAGATCAGGCCGGCGTAGATGTTCCCCGTGGCGGCGAACAGGCTCGCCGCGATGAGCGGCAGGAACCCGCCGAACCACCCGTTGCCGATGTGGTACGGGATCGACAGCGAGGTGTACCGGATCCGCGCGGAGAAGTATTCGACGAGGAACGCGGCGATCGGGCCGTAGACCATCGTCACGAACACGACCTGGATCCACACGAGCGCGATCAGCAGCGGGATGTTCGGGTCGGCGCTGATGAAGGTCGAGGTGATGGCCGGATCGGTCTTCGGGTTGGCGACGGGATTCGCGGCCGAGAACATGAGGTTGTAGATGGGGTAGTACGTCAGCGCCGCGATCAGACAGCCGCCGAGGATGATCGGCTTCCTCCCCACCCTGTCCGATAGGCGCCCGAAGAAGAGGAAGAACGGCGTGGCCAGCACGATCGCGGTGCCGACGATGAAGTAGGCCGTGCTGAACTTCACGCCCAGGATGTTCTGCATGAAGAACAGCGCCTGGAACTGGCCCTGGTACCACACGACGGCCTGTCCGGCGGTCATCCCGAAGAGCGCGAGCAGGATGAGCCGGCGGTTCTTCGGATCGCCGAAGCTCTCGCGCCAGGGCGAGGTCGTCGAGCGACCCTCGGACTTGAGTCGCGAGAACAGCGGCGTCTCCTGGAGCCGCAGACGGATCGCCAGCGCGAGTACGACCAGGACGGCGGACAGGATGAACGGGATACGCCAGCCGTATTCCTTGAAGGCCGCGTCGCCCATGACGAGGCGGAAGAACAGGATCACCACGAGCGCCAGCAGCAGCCCGACCGTCGCGGTCGTCTGGATCCAGCTCGTGTACTTGCCTCGCTCGTGATCGGGGGCGTGCTCGGCGACGTAGATCGCCGCACCGCCGTACTCCCCGCCGAGGGCCAGGCCCTGGATCAGGCGCAGCGTCACGAGGATGATCGGGGCGAGGATGCCGATCTGCGCGTAGGTCGGCAGGACGCCGACGAGGGCCGTCGCACCGCCCATCAGGGTGATCGTGACGAGGAACGTGAACTTGCGACCGATGATGTCGCCGATCCGCCCGAAGACGGCCGCACCGAACGGCCGGACGGCGAACCCGGCGCCGAAGGTGGCAAGCGACGACAGCAGGGCGGCGACGTCGTTGCCCGGTGGGAAGAACTGGGTCGCGAAGAACGCCGCGAGGACGCCATACAGGTAGAAGTCGTACCACTCGATGACGGTGCCTGCGGCGGATGCGGCGATGACGAAGGGCAGCTTGTAGGTATAGACCTCGGACTGTTCCGCAGTCGTTGGGGCGACAGTCGTGGCCAAGGGGATCCCTCCTCCGTGGGGCCGCCCGAATGGGGCGAGCAGGGCACGTGGGCACGCGTGGCTGGGGTCACGCGGAGCGCTGTCAGGCTCGGACGGCTCACCTCCCCTCGGGCTCGGGGACGGATGCACGCGCAACCTGGGGGTCGAGGCGGATGCAACCCGCGCGGGAGGTGCGTCGGCGCGACATGTCTGGGTATCGGCATTGCATTCGCGTGACAGTGCAAGCCGCCGGACGTCCGACTCTGCTACGGTCGAACCCGACACAGCGCGCCAGCCGGAGGGCAGGAGGAGGCCATGCTCGGTCAGCGTCGTCGCTCGCGTCCAACCGCGATCTCGAGGGTCCTGCGGCCCACTTCAGTCGTCGCGCTGGTCGCGCTCATATCTGGGGCCTGCGGCGGAGCGACGCCCAGCGCGTCCGCATCGGCCGCATCTGCACCGGCGGCGTCCGAGCCCGCGGCCTCGACGCCCGCCAGCCCGGCGGCGCAGACCGTCAAGGTCTTCGGCGCGTTCGCGACCGAGATCGAGGAGCCGTGGGACGGGGTGATCCACGCAGCACTCGAGGACGAGAAGGCAGCAGGTCGAGTCGACTACTCCTTCCAGGACGCCATCGGCTACTCCGGCGACATGGAGCGCGTCCTTCGCGAGGTCGCCGAACGCGACCAGCCAGCCATCATCTTCGGCGACGCGTTCGGCAACGAGGAGGCAGCCCGTCGCGTGGCCGCCGAATATCCCGATATCGCGTTCGTGTTCGGGTCGGGCGGTGGCCCCGCCGAGCCCAACTTCTCGGTCTTCGACAACTGGATCCACGAGCCGGCCTACCTGGCCGGGATGCTTGCCGGTGGCTTGACGAAGTCCAACACGCTCGGCGTGGTCGGGGGCTTCCCGGTCCCGGAGGTGAACCGGATCGTCAATGCCTTCATCGGTGGCGCGAAGGAAGTCAATCCGAAGGTCGAGGTGAAGGTGACCTTCCTCAACAGCTGGTTCGATCCGGCCGCGGCCAAGGAGGCCGCGCTGGCGCAGGTCGGCGCCGGGGCGGACGTCCTCTTCGCCGAGCGATTCGGCGTGATCGAGGCTGCGTCAGAGAACGACCTGGTCGCGATCGGCAACATGAGCGATCAGAAGGAGCTCGCCCCAGCGAACGTCGTCAGCAGCGTGACGTGGAATATGGACCCGACCGTCGGCTACGTGATCGACCAGGTCCTCGCCGGCGCGTACACGGCCCAGGACCTGAAGGACTTCAGCATGGTCGGCAAGGGCGGCGCGGCGCTGGCCGAGATCAACACCACGGTCGGCGGAGGTGTCCCTGCCGATCTCGTCACGAAGGTCCAGGAGAAGGAGAACGCTATCAAGTCCGGGACGTTCCGTGTCGACATCAACGAGGCGACCCCACCGGGGTCGACGGTTCCCGCCAGCTGACACCGTGACGTGATCCCGGCGACCTCGGAGCCGCTCGTCGAGCTCCGCGGGATCACCAAGCGCTTCGGGAATCTGGTCGCGAATGACCGCGTCGACCTGACGGTCGCGCGCGGCGAGGTCCACGCGCTGCTCGGCGAGAACGGCGCGGGCAAGACCACGCTGATGCGCATCCTTTACGGCCTCACGCGGCCGGACGCGGGCGAGGTCCACGTCGACGGTCGATCGGTCGTGATCGCCTCGCCCCGCGACGCGATCGCCGCCGGCATCGGCATGGTCACCCAGCACTTCTCTCTGGTCCGACCGATGACGGTGGCCGAGAACCTCACACTGGGTCGATCGGGCTTCCGATTCTCGGAGGCGGACGCCCACCGCCGCGTGGCGCAGGCATCGGAGCGCTACGGCATCCGCGTCTCGTCGACGGCACGCGTGCGCGATCTCTCGGTCGGCGAACAGCAGCGCGTAGAGATCCTGAAGGCTCTGGCCCGCGATTGCCGGCTCCTGATCCTCGACGAACCGACGGCCGTTCTCGTCCCACAGGAAGTCGAGGGGCTCTTCGCGACGCTGCGACAGCTCGTCGCGGATGGCTTGGCTGTGGTCTTCATCAGCCACAAGCTCGGCGAAGTCCGCCGGATCAGCGACCGCGTCAGCGTGATGCGGAAGGGTGCCCTGGTCGGGACGGCCCCGGGTTCGACCGACGAACGGGAGCTGGCCCGGATGATGGTCGGCCGACCGGTCTTCGGCGTGGAGCGGTCCGCGGCCGACGTCACGGTGGACCGACCGCCGGCTCTTCGCGTGCGCGATCTCCATGTCGCCGGACGCGGCGTGGAGGCGCTGCGGGGCGTGTCGTTCGAGGTGAAGGCGGGCGAGGTCCTCGGCGTCGCCGGCGTGTCTGGCAACGGCCAGACCGAGCTCGTCGATGTCCTTGCAGGCATGCGCCGCCCCGATGCCGGATCGGTGACCGTCGGCGAGATCGAGCTGGCCGGCGCGTCACCGTCCCAGGTCGTCGCGGCGGGGGTCGGCAGGATCCCCGAGGACCGGCATGCGTCGCTCGTCCCTGAGCTATCGGTCGCCCACAACCTCGTGCTCGAACGGATCGACGACTTCCTCGTCCGTGGCCGGCTGGACGAGCGACGGATCCGCCGCCACGCCGAGGAGCTCATCGATCGCTTTGCGATCCGGGCGAGGCCTGAGGACCGGGTGGCCATCCTGTCGGGTGGCAACGTCCAGAAGGTCCTGCTGGCTCGCGTCCTGTCGCGAGATCCACGGGTCGTGGTCGTGTCCCAGCCGACGCGCGGCCTCGACATCGGCGCCACCGAGTACGTCCGATCCGAGCTTCTCGCGAGGCGAACGGCCGGGGCCGCGGTGCTGCTCGTGTCCGAGGACCTCGACGAGCTGCTGGCGCTTGCCGATCGCCTGATCGTCCTCTACGAGGGCCGCATCGTGGGCGAGATGCGGACCGCCGAGGCGGACCCGGACCGCCTCGGCCTCCTCATGGCTGGGCGCATCGGCGATCACGAGGGCGAGGCGGCATGACCGTCGCGCGGGCTCGGATGCCGCGTCCATCGTCACTCATCTCGCCGTGGTCGACACCCGGACTCGTCGTCCTTGCCGTCCTCATCACCTTCCTACTGACGGCCGGCCCGATCCTGCTCGCGGGCGCCAACCCGATCGAGGCCTACGCGCAGTTCCTCATCGTCCCGCTCACGTCGCGTTTCAGCGCCCTCGAGGTCCTCGTGGCGTCAACGCCGATACTCCTCACCGGGACGGCCGTGGCCCTGGCGTTCCGCGGCGGCTATTGGAACATCGGCGCTGAGGGGCAGCTCCTGGTCGGCGCGATCGCCGCGGCCGCGGTGGGTCAGATCGCGGGCATGCCGCAGGTCCTCCAGGTGCCGCTGATCATCCTTGGTGGCGCCCTCGGCGGAGCGGTCTGGGCTCTCGGGCCGGCGCTGCTCCGCGTCCGGTTCGGCATCGATGAGGTCGTCACGACCCTGTTGCTCAACCCCGTGGCACTGCTCCTCGTCAATGCGCTGCTCCACGGTCCGTGGCGCGACCCGGTGTCCGGGTTCCCGGAGTCGCCCCGCATCGTCGACGCGGCGGAGTTCCCGCAACTCCTCGAGCGCTCCCGCCTGCACCTCGGGTTCGTCGTCGCGATCGTGGTGGTCGTGACCGTTGGCTACGTGATCTCTCGCACGCCAGCAGGACTCCGGCTCCGCGCCGTCGGGTTGAGCCCCGAGGGTGCCCGCTTCGCGGGCATCGATGTCTCCCGGACTCTCCTCATCACTGCGCTCGTGAGCGGCGCCATCGCCGGGATCGCCGGGGCGGGCGAGGTGGCCGGCATGCAATACCGACTCACGTCGGGGATCTCGCCCGGGTACGGATACACGGGCATCGTCGTGGCGACGCTCGGGACGCTGACGATGCCGGGCGTGACGCTGGCGGCGCTCTTCCTGGGCGACCTGACGGTCGGCGCGAGTTCCGCTGGCCGGGCGCTCGGCATCCCCTCGCAGCTCGGCGCGGTCGTGCAGGGGACGCTGCTGCTCGTGACCATCGGCCTGCTCGCCATCCGCCGGAACCGCGCCGCGGGATCCCTGCGCGCCGGACGCGGCTGGCGTGGTCGCGGAGTCGGTCGCTTCGGACGTCGTGATCGGCGCGGCGGCCGATGATGAAGAAGGCCGGGAGGAGATCCGCGCGTGAACTTCCTCGTTGACCTCCTGGCGGCCACGCTCCGGAACGCGACGCCCCTCGTCTATGGCGCCGTCGGCGAGACCTACGCGGAGCGATCCGGGGTATTGAACCTCGGCATCGAAGGGACGATGTATGCGGGCGCCTTCTCGGGCTTCGCGGTCGCGTACGCGACCGGCTCTTTGCTGCTCGGGCTCGTCGCGGCGATCGTCGTCGGGCTTGTCGCCGGCGGTCTCATGGCCTTCCTGACGGTCACGCTCGGCGCGAACCAGCACGTCTCCGGGATCGGGCTGACGATCCTCCTCATCGGCCTGTCCGAGTTCTTCAACCGGCTGATGTTCGGCGGCACGGAGCTGCAGCGGATCGATCCGTTCCCGCAGCTCGACGCACCAGCGTTCCTCGGGCCACTTGCGCCGCTGTTCAGCCAATACGGGCTCACGTGGCTCGCGTTCCTCGTCGTCGTGCCGGCTGCCTGGTGGCTGCTGAATCGATCGTCATTCGGCCTGAACGTGCGGGCCGTCGGCGAGAACCCGGAGGCCGCCGACGCCGCCGGCATCCCCGTCGCGCAGACTCGGTACCTCGCCCTGATGCTGGGCGGCGCCCTGATGTCGATCGGCGGCTCGTTCTTCACGCTCGCGCTGCTCGGCAGCTTCACCCTCGACATCATCGCGGGTCGCGGCTGGGTCGCCATCGCCCTGGTCATCTTCGGGCGTTGGCGGATCATGCGGGTCGTCGGGGGCGCGCTCCTGTTCGCCGCCGTCTATTCGCTCCAGCTCCGCCTGCGGATCCTGCCGGGTTGGGGCGACGTACCCTTCGAGCTGCTGCTGGCGTTGCCCTACCTCGTCGTGATCGTCGCCCTCGCGATCTCGGGCCGCAACGTGGAGTACCCAGGCGCCTATCTCAAGCCGTATCGACGGAGCTGATGCCGACATGACCGACCAGGAGTTCCTCGCGGTCGCTATCGAGCAGGCGCGCATCGGACGCGACGAGGGTGGGGTCCCGATAGGCGCGGTCCTCGTCGCCGATGATCGCGTCCTCGGCGCCGGTCACAACCGACGGGTCCAGCAGGGCAGTGCCATCCGCCATGGCGAGACTGACGCGCTCGAGGAGGCAGGCCGCCAACCTGCCTCGGTCTATCGACGCTCCACGATGTACACCACCCTGTCGCCATGCGACATGTGCACCGGTGCGATCCTCCTGTACGCGATCCCGCGGGTGGTGATCGGCGAGAACCGGACGTTCCTCGGCGGGGAGGATCTGCTCCGCTTGCGCGGCGTCGAGGTGGTGAACCTGGACTCGGATGCGTGCAAGGCGCTGATGGACGAGTTCATCGCCGTACACCCCGACATCTGGAACGAGGACATCGGCGAGGACTGACCGCCAAGGCGAGCCGCCGCCTCCTCGACCGGGGTCGGCGGCACAGGACCGTCCAGTACACTCCCGGGCGATGGCGACCGAGATCCTTCCTGCCCCGTCCCCCGTGGTGGCGCCTGCCGAGCGACCGCGGATCTTTTCGGGTATCCAGCCGTCGGGCGCACCCCACATCGGCAACGACCTCGGCGCGATCCGGAACTACGTGAAGCTCCAGTGGGAGTACGAGGCGATCTACTGCATCGTCGACTACCACGCGCTGACGAGCCTTCACGACGCCGATAGACTCCGCCGCCAGACCCGCGAGATGGCAGCCGGCCTCCTGGCCCTTGGCCTCGACCCGGAGCGCTGCACGCTGTTCGTCCAGAGCCATCGACCCGAGGTCACCGAGCTCGCCTGGCTGCTCACGACGGTGACGCCGGTCAGCTGGCTGGAACGCACGCCGACCTACAAGGAGAAGCGGCAGAACCAGCCCGACGACATCAACCACGGGCTGCTGACCTACCCCGTCCTGCAGGCGGCCGACATCGTGATCTATAAGGCGTCGCTCGTGCCCGTCGGCAAGGACCAGGCGGCCCACCTCGAGCTGTCGCGCGAGATCGTGCGTGCCTTCAACAGCCGCTACGGCGAAACGTTCCCCGAGCCGCAGGCCGTCCATACGGAGGCGCCGATCGTCCTGGGAACCGATGGTGTCCGCAAGATGAGCAAGTCACTCGGCAACACCATCGACATCCTTGCGCAGGAAGATGTGATCCGGAAGCAGGTCATGTCGATGGTGACCGACACGAAGCGCATCCTTCGGACGGATCCCGGTCGGCCCGAGGTCTGCAACGTCTGTCAGCTCCATCGCTCGTTCGGGGACGACTATGAGGAGATCTGGGAGGGCGAGCGGACCGCCCGGACCGGCTGCGTCGACACGAAACGGCTGCTCGCCGACCGGATCACGGCCCGCTACGCCGAAGCGCGCGAGCGCTACGCCGAGCTGATGGGCGACCCCGCCCGGATCGACCGCATCCTCACCGAGGGCGCCGAGCGGATCAAGCCCATCGCCCAGGCGACGATGGACGAGGTACGCGAGAAGATGGGGCTGCGCTAGATCGTCATGCTCGACGCGTTCCCACCCGGGGGCCGCGACCGCCGTCTCGTCAGCGCGATCCTGATCCTGGCGGCGATCGTCCTGACCTACCTGGCGATCAGCCTCACCGCCGACGGGATCTTCTACTTCGGCGACACGCTGCTGACGTTCTTCCTGGCGTGGCTGCTCGCCTTCATCATCAGCCCGATCGTCACCCGCATCGTGTCGGCCATCCCGCGGCTGCCGCGAGAGGCGGCGACGGTGCTCGTCTACACGGCGATCGTGGCCGCCCTCATCTTCCTCATCCTCGTCGTCGCGCAGGCCCTATCGAGCTCGATCAGCCAGTTCGTCGCGTCGCTGCCGAACATCCGGGCGAACATGGCCGAGATCGTCGCCCCGCTGCAGGCCTGGCTCGATTCGATCGGGTTGACCCAGGTCGACCTGGCGACGCAGGCGCTGGCCGTGCTCGACAATCTCGACAAGATCGCCGGCCAGCTGATCGTCCCGCTGCAGTCGATCGCGGTGGCCAGCGTCGGCGCGATCGGCACGATGCTCATCGTGTTCATCCTGTCGATCTACATGGTCATCGATCGCGACCAGATCATGGCCTTCCTCTTCCGTCTCGTGCCGCCGTCCTACGCCGAGGAGGCGCGACTGCTCCAGACGGCCACCGCGCGGTCGTTCGGCGGCTTCCTCCGCGGCCAGGCCGCGATGGGCATCGTGTATTTCGCGGTCGCGCTGTTCGCCCACCTCGTCCTCGGGCTCGGGCTGACGGCCCTCTCGACGGTCGCGAGCGGCGTACTGATGGCCATCCCCTTCTTCGGTCCCTTCCTGGCCTGGGCGCCACCGGTCCTCGTCGCGCTGTTCACGAACCCCGATGCCGTGCTGCCCACGTTCGTGATCATGGGGGCCGGCTGGCTGCTGGTCATGAACGTCCTGCAACCGCGGATCATGCAGGGCGCGGTCGGCATCCACCCGATCGTCGTCCTCGGTTCGGTGCTCATCGGATCGAAGATCGCCGGCATCCCCGGCGCGGTCTTCGGTATCCCGGTCGCCGCGGTCGTGTCGTCGTTCTTCTTCCACTTCCTACATCGATCAGCAGGTGACCGGAGCGTGGCGGGCCGTGCGGCCAAGCGGGTCAGCGAACGCGAGGGCCGGCCGATCACCGTGCCGCGCGAGCCCACCCCTGGTCAGGCGGTCGACGTCCCCGAGCCATGAGCGACGACCCGACGGCGAAGGACGAGACGCCACCCGAGGACCCGGGGAAGCCCGACGAGATCGCAACACCGCGCGAAGCAGAGGCCGCCCGGGACGAGGTCCCCGACATGACCCGGGAGCGTGCCCGGAGCGAGCGCCGTGATCTCGACAAGGAGCGCGGCGAGCCGCTCGCCGGCGGGGCCGCACGCGGTGGGCCGCGTGCCCTCCGAACGCCACGCCGGCCGGTACCGGAATGGACGAGCAAGCCGCGCATCCTGGTCACCAACGACGACGGCGTCGAATCGCGCGGGTTGCTTGCCCTCAAGCAGGCGCTCGACGAGATGGGCGAGGTGACGGTCGTCGCCCCGGACACGAACCAGAGCGCCGTCGGTCATCAGAAGACGCTCATGCGTCCGTTGCGCGTTCGCGAGCGCACGCTCGCCGATGGGTCCCAGGCGTACTCGGTCGACGGCTCGCCGACCGACGCGGTGAGCCTGGCCTTCCTGGGCTACTTCGGCCACGGCTTTGATCTCGTCGCCTCTGGCATCAACTACGGGGCCAACCTGGGCGACGACATCACCTACTCGGGGACGGTGAGCGCGGCCATGGAGGCGGTCATCAACAGCTGCCCGGCCTTCGCCATCTCGCAGGAGTACTACGAGCATCCCGACTTCACTTTGGCCGGCTACGCCGCCACAGTCGTCGCACGCAACATCCTTCGGGAGGGCCTGTCCCGGGGCGAGCTCGTCAACGTCAACGTGCCGGGGGTCTCCCTCGAAGAGTGCGACGGCTTCGAGGTGACCCGTCTCGGCCGCCGCGTGTACTCCGACGAGCTCATCGAGCGGACCGACCCGCGCGGCATCCCGTATTTCTGGATCGGCGGGCCGCCGCCCTCCGGCCTGGCGGTGCCGGGCACCGACTTCCACGCCGTCGTCAACAGGCGCATCGCCGTGACGCCGATCCACCTCGACCTCACGGGTCGTCGGCTGCTCCGCCGCCTCAAGACGTGGGGCTGGGACCTGCCCGCGGCGGAGGCTGTAGCGGCCACGAGATCAGACGGCGACAAGCCTGGCGGCGGATCGTCGGCGAAGTCAGCACCGTCGAAGCGCCGTCGCCGGCGCTGACGGTTGCGGCCCGGCCACGTACCATCGACCGCGCCCCCAGGCGATCAGGTACGGAGGCCCGACCATGGACGATCTCTCCAAACTGAGCCGCGGGCTCGGCAGCGCCGGCGGTGCCGACGTCGGCGCGACGATGGGCGATCTCGCCGGTGCGATCGACGAGTCTGGCGGCCTCGATGGGCTCGTCACGAAGCTGCGAGACGGTGGACTCGATAGCGAGGTCGACTCGTGGGTCTCGTCCGGTCCGAACCAGATGGTCGAGCCGCAGCGGCTCGGAGACGCCCTCGGACCCGAGACCGTGCAGCGGCTCTCGAACCGAACGGGTCTTGACGTCGCGGCGCTGCTCCCGCTCCTGGCCGCGTTCCTGCCGCAGCTCATCAACATGCTCACCCCCAACGGCGAGACGCCGGCGGGCGGTCTGAACGGTGCGCTGGGTGGCGGACTCGGTGACCTGGGTGGTCTGCTCGGCGGGTTGATGGGTGGGATGTCCACCGGCGGCGCGTCGGGGACCGGCAGCCTCGACGACATCCTGGGCGGGCTGACTGGCCGCCCCGACCCGGACGAGGGTCGCTGACCAGACCCGACGGATGTCCATGCCGGGTCGCTGACCAGCGTCGGCGGACCTCGGGCCGCCTGAGGCCGATGCTCCCGGCATGGACAGCACGCCCGCCGCCCTTCGCGTGGAACGGTTCCTCGAGACGGAGCCGGTCATCTGGCTGTCCTCGATCCGGGCGGACGGAGCGCCCCATCTCGTCCCGACCTGGTTCGTCTGGGACGGCGAGGCCGTCATCATCCGCTCCAAGCCGCATGCGAAGAAGGTGCGTAACCTCGCCCACGACCCCCGGGCGATGGTCGCGCTCGGCGATGCCGACGACGATTTCGACGTCGGCCTGCTCGAGGCGCGAGCTGAGGTCGTCGTGAATGGGCCGAGCGCGCCGGAGCTCCTGCCCGCGGCATTCGTCGACAAGTACCGAGCCCGGATCGCGGCGCTCGGGTTGACCCCGGCCGAGTTCGCGGCGACCTATTCCGCGACCATCCGCCTGACCCCGGCGAGAGCGCTGGGTTGGCACGGTCGGTCGACCCCGCGGTCGTGGCTCGACGCCGTGCGCAGACTCACGTCCGGACGGCCGCTTCTCGGGTTCGGGGCGGCCAGCGCCGCTTAGCCATCAGGGCTGGTAGCCGCCGGGCGCCGGCCCCGTCCGGGCGCCCGGCGGCGGAGGGTCAGGCTGCTGTGATGGTCGGCCGGATCTGCCGGCGACGCCGGGTGAACCCACCGAACGGAGCCCGGAAGACCGGTGCGGCCGCAGTCTCCGGCGCAGGCGCCGGGACGACGCCGCCGCTCAGCGCGGCGAAGGCGCCCGCCGCAACCTCCGAGCCGGGGATCGGCTGCGCGAAGTGGTAGCCCTGGCCGTACGCGCAACCGAGCGCGCGCATCCGCTCGGCCTGCTCGGCCGTCTCGATCCCTTCGGCCACGGTCCGGATCTCGAGTGAGCGGCCCATGGCGACGATCGCACCGGCCAGCGCGGCCGTCCGGGCGTCGCTGTCGGGGACCTGCACGAACTCGCTGGCGATCTTGAGGATGTCGACCGGGAACTGGCGCAGATGGCTGAGCGAGAAGTACCCGGTGCCGAAATCGTCGATGACGATCCGCACACCAAGCCCTCGCAGGTCCTCGAGCGTACCGACGGTCTTGGGCGTCGCCCGGAGCAGCGCTGTCTCGGTGATCTCCAGGCTGAGTCGCGAGGCAGCCATGCCGGCGTCGGCGAGGGCCGTGCGGACGGCGTCGACGAAGCCCGGCTGCTGGATCTCGCGCGCCGAGACGTTGACACACAGGAAGACCGACTGGTCGATCGACGACCAGGACATCGCCTCGCGGCAGGCCTCGCCCAGGATCCAGCGGCCGATCGGGAGGATCGCGCCGTTCTCCTCGGCGATCTCGATGAATTCGGCCGGTGACACCAGGCCCCGCTCCGGATGCTGCCAGCGGACGAGGGCCTCGATGCCGACGAGCCCGCCCTCCGCGAGGTCGACGATCGGCTGGTAGCTCAGCCGGAGCTGCCCGAGCTCGACAGCCCTCTGGAGCTGGACGCCCATCTCATGGCGCTCGCGGATCGCCGCGTGCATCCCGGGGTCGAAGACCGCGAAGCCGGCCTTGCCGTTCGCCTTGGCCATGTACATCGCGACGTCGGCGTTGCGGACGACGTCCTCGGCGTTCTCCGTTATGTCGCGGGCGCAGGCGATGCCGATGCTCGCCGACACCGTGACGTGTTGCGCGCCCAGCATGTACGGGACACGCAGTTCGCGCGTCAGCCGCTCGGCCATCGCCAGCGAGCGCTTGAGATCGGGATCGTCCGTGGTGAGGATGGCGAATTCGTCGCCTCCGAGCCGGGCGACGAGGTCGCCATCCCGCACCGACGCTGCCAGCCGTTCGGTCACGGCTTGCAGCAGGGCATCGCCAGCGGCGTGGCCCATCGTGTCATTCACGACCTTGAAGTCATCGATGTCGATGAACAGGACCGCATCGACCTCGTCGCGACCGCGCAGCTCACGGTCGTCGAGGACTCGCTCGAGCTGCAGTTGGAAGGTTCGCCGGTTCGCGGCGCCCGTCAGCGCGTCGCGCTCGGCGAGGTCCTGGACGTGGCGCAGCAGGACCGCATTGCGCAGGTTCAGCGCGGCCATCGCGCACATCTGCTCGAGCACCGTCGTGACGCGCCGATCGACGCGGCGCAGGGCCCGCTCGGGATGCTCGACCACGATCACGCCCACGCCCCGACCGTCGGCCACCATCGGCGCGACGAGCAGGTTGCGTGCGTCGGGCATGACCGTCGTGAGGAAGGGGTCGAGCGCGGGATCGATCTCGCGGATGGCGAGCGTCTGCCGGCGAGCAAGGGCACGATCCACGATCGCGTCCGGATCGATGGTGGCGGTCGGGACGTCCTCGAGGCCGTGCGAGGCGAGGACGACCATCCGGTCGTCGACCGAGCCGAGGACGACGCCGCGGGAGAAACCGAACCGGTCGACGAGCCCGGTCAGGACGAGGGTCGACTGCCGGACCGGATCGGTGACGTCGTCGAGACGCGCCCCGACGTCGACGAGGGCCTGGAGGTCCGCCCGGCGCTGACGCAGCTCGCGCTCGTTCATGGCCGAGAACACCGATGTCGCCAGCGCGAACAGCCAGAACGAGATGAGGTTGACCGTCGGCATCTGCTCGAACTCGATCGCCTGGCCCGGGATGACATCGACCGGCGGCACGAGCTGCGCCGCCTGGGCGTACAGGACAACCAGCAGCAATAGGGAGTCCCACAGCGCCAGCTTCAAACCGGTGCGGTATGAGGCCAGCAGCGAGACGGCGACCAGGTGGAGGTAGATCAGGAAGCGGATCGGGCTGCCCATGCCGCCCGTGAGGTACATCGCGCCGATCAGGTAGACGCTATCGATCAGGAGCAGCCCCGTGATCACCGACAGCATCCGCCGACCGCTCCTGCGCCGGCTGGCCTCGAGGACGAAGCTGGTGGCAAGGAAGCTGGCGCTGAGCGCCAGGAGGGCCGAGAACGGGACCGCGGTCACCTCCGGCCGCAGCGCCGCCCAGATCAGGATGAAGGCCGCCATGACGACCCGAAGGCCGAGCAGCGCGTTCATCCGGTCGGTCAGCGGCGTGTAGTCGTGATGCGTCTGTGGCTGCATCAGTCAGACCTCCTCTTGGAAGGCGATCGTCGTGTCGGTCTTGCTCAGCGGGGCGAGGCGGAACTTCGGGTCGTCCATCCGCGACTGGGCGACGAGGAACACGAGGACGGCGATCATGAGGATCAGCGGGAAGGTGAAGGCCTCGGCGACCGCGGCCACGGCAGCCGGCCGGACCGTGCCGGCCACGCCGCGCACGACGCTGTCGACCAGTCCCTGGACGATGGCCGCCGGCTCGCGCAGGACCGCGTCGAGAGGGCCGGCGGACGAACCGGGGGCCGACGCGCCCTGATCGGAGGACCCGCCCAGTGTCGAACCACCGTTGCGGGGACCCGCATCGGCACTCGGCAGGGCGACGATCGCAGGGGCGGGCTCGGTCGGTGAGGCGCTGGGCGTCTCGATCGCCGAGGGGGCTTCCGTCTCGGTCGGATCATCGATCTGGGTGGGATCCGGTGTCGGCGTCGGGTCGGGCGAGGTCTGATCGCCTGGTCTAGGGGTCGGCGTCGGAACGGCGTTTGGCGTCGGGCTGGGCGTCGGGACGAATGACGGGGTGGGAGTGGGCGTGGGCGCGACCGTCGGGGTCGGCGTGGGCACGACCGTCGGCGTGGGGCTGGGCGTCGGCGCGACCGTCGGGCTCGGCGTCGGAACCGGAGTCGGCGTCGGGACTGGAGTCGGCGTCGGCGCGATGGTCGGAGTCGGCGTCGGGTCGGGCGTCGGGGTCGGTGTCGGGTCGGGCGTCGGGGTCGGAGCCGGCGTCGGATCGGGCGTGGGCGTGGGAGCCGGCGTCGGGTCGGGCGTCGGGGTCGGAGCCGAGGTCGGGGCAGGCGTACCGGTGGCGGCTGGGCCAGGCCCACCGCTGGGCGTGGGCGTCGGCGTGGGATCAGGCGTGGGCGTCGGGCGGGGTAGGAGCCGGTGTCGGCGCAGGCGTCGGAGTCGGCGTCGGGGCGACCGGCGTGCCAGGGTTGACATGCTCGACCGCGTCGACGCGGTCGTCGCGCTCCGGATCCCCAACCGCCTCGGCGTCGCACTGCGACGTCGGGCCGCCGATGATGGCGCAGATGATGTCCGTGCCCGGGAGCGCCGCGACGTAAGAGACGGTGCAGGTGCCAGAGGCGTCGGTGTCGCAGTCGAGATCCGGGCTGTTGCCCGGGCCGTGGATGTCGTTCGGGCTGCTCGGGTCGAAGAAGAAGCGCACGTGCGCCGAGCCGGCGGCCCCGGTCACGAGATTCCCCTCGTCGTCATAGACGCGCGCGGTGAGGACGACCACACCACCCGTCGGACCGGTCCCGTGTTCCGGCGAGACATCGACCCGCGTGGCGGATGCGGCGACGGCGATCGAACCCTGGGATGGCACGGCCGGCGACAGCGTCATCGATAGCGCGGCCACGGCGGTGGCGGCGATCATTCGATGAAGGCGCTGCTTGACGGCTGTTCGGACCACCCCAGCTGTCCTTTCGTTCGCTGACACCGCATCCGCTGCGGGGCCCGTCCCCCCGGAAGAGCAGGGCGAACGCTAGGACCTGAGTCCCATCTGACTAAGAGGGAATCTGGTACGGCGCCTAGGACCGTTCGGACAGGACCGTGCGGCCGCGCACCGGTGCACGCCGGCAACGTCCCAGACGAGAGGGACCCGATGGTCCCGGTCGCGGGCGAGTGCGGGGTGGTGTGCTGCGGTCTCGCTAGCGCAGCGTGTGCGCCGCGTGGCGCTCGAGCCGGTCCAGAGCGGCGGACAGATCGGTGCGTCCGAAGCCCAGTCGGAAGTGATTCCCGCCGTATCCGAACTGCGAACCGGGCAGGAGGAGCACACCCTCGGCCTCGACCAGGCCCGCCGCCCACTCGTCGATCGACACTCCCGGGACCGTGAGCCGAGGGAAGCCGACCGACCCTGCCCGCGGGCGGACCCAGGCGAACCGGTCACCCCATTCCTCGAAGAACCCGTCGAGGATGGCGAGGTTGTCGGCGACGATGCGTCGCGACCGGTCGAGAACGGTGTCGCGCGCGCGAAGACCGATCAGAGCGAGCACCTCGGATGGCGCCGACGAGCAGATCGTCGTGTAGTCCTTGAAGCGCGCGCACCTATCCAGCAGGTCGCGGTCCCGTGTCGCCAGCCAGCCGATCCGCAGCCCGGCCATCGCGAACGACTTGGACATCACGCCGAGCGAGATGCCACGCGTCGCGACATCCGCACCTGCCGGCAGCCGGTCGTCGACATCCACCTCGAGGTATCGGTAGACCTCGTCGACGAGGAGGTGGGCGCCGGACGACTCGGCGATCTCGACGACCGCATCGAAGGTCGCGCGATCGGCCAACATCCCGGTCGGGTTGTGGGGCACATTGATCACGATGAGCCGCGTCGCCGGCGTTACCTGGCGTCGAAGCAGCTCGACATCGAGCGCCCAGCCAGCGTCCTCACGCAGCTCATGAAGGGTGACGTCGGCCCCCGCGGCGCGAGCGACTTCATACAGGCTCTGATAGCCGGGCCAGGTGACGATGGCGTGGTCACCGGGCGCCAGCAGGGTGTTCGCGAGACAGAAGATCGCCTCCTCGGCACCGGCGAAGACCAGTACGTCGTCGGCCTCGAGACCGTCGTGCAGGGCGGCGATCTCCGCCCGGAGGAGCGGATGGCCGGTCGATTCGGTGTAGCCGAGGGCCAGGCCCTCCCACATGGCGCGGGTCTCGTCATCGGCCAGCTCGATGAGATCGGCCATCGGATAGCCCTGCACGTCCGACGCACAGAGCAGATGGTCGACCGCGAACTCCCAGCGAGCGAAATAGCGCTCGAGGGCGAAGTCGGCGATGCGCATCGACGGCATCATCGCCGACGGACGGTGCGCCGCGCCCCGCTATGCTGGAGCGGTGACCGAGCGGACCATCGTGATCGCCGGCTCCCCGACCGCGCTGGGCGGCCATTTCGGCGGCATGGAGCGCGCTCCGGCCTTGCTGCGCGGCCTTGGCCTGCGCGATCGACTGGCGGCCCGGCCGGGCCTCGCCGGCGTGACCTGGCTCGACCATGGCGACGCGGCCAACGATCCGGGCTGGGGGGCCGACGCCGACCCGCGCGCCAAGAACCTCGAGCCTATCGCCGCCTACCTGGGGCGCCTCGCGACCCACGTCCAGACCGGCCTCGTCCAGGGCGGAGGTAACGGCGCGTCCCTCCTCGTGCTCGGTGGCGATTGCACGACACACGCGGGGGCGATGGCGGGCATCCGCCGGGCTCGACCGGGGATCAGGCTCGGGCTCGGCTGGTTCGACGCGCACGGCGACTTCAACACGCCCGACACGACGCCGTCCGGGAACGTGTGGGGGATGCCGTTCGCGATGAGCTGCGGGCTCGGTGACGCCCGCCTCGTCGCCGCGGCCGAGGGACCATCGGTTCGGACGGTGGACGCCGGACTGTTCGGCGGCCAAGTGCTGGACGAGACGGAGTCGCGGATGCTGGCGGCGAGTGGTGTCGCCCAATTCGGGCCGGGCATGCTCGCCGATCCCGCGGGCCAGGCGGCGGTCGCGGCGTGGGCCGGCGCCGTCGCTCGCCGGATCGACGCTTGGTACATCGCCTTCGACATGGACGCCCTGGATGCATCCGGGCGGTGGGCCATCGCGATGCCGGAGGCGGATGGGCTGTCGCTCGCGACGGCGGGCGCCACGGTCCGGACGATCGCGACGAGCGGGGCACCGGTCATCGGCTTCGGGGCGACCGCGGTGATGGAGCGCGACGACGCCGACCTCCCTGGCACGGTCGATGCGATCGCTGCGCTGGCCGAGGCGGCGCTGGCCGAGGAGCCGGCCGGGACCTAGTCGAGCCGGACGAACCCCGCGGCGATCTCGCGGAAGGCCGCCTCGTCGAGGCCGACGCCGACCGCCAGCCAACTCGGCGTACTGGCACGGCCGACGACGATGGCATAGCCGCCGTCATCGAGTGTGACCAGCGTCCCAGGCTGGTCGCCGAACGACGCGTCACCGGCGTCTGTGCCGGCCGGCACGCAACCGTCCGACGTCTCGCAGAAGCCACCCTCCTGCAGGGTGAGCGTCGCGCCGGCCGGACCGCGATACCCGATCTCGACCTGCCCGACGCCTCGGCCGCTGCGCTTGCCCTCGGTGACGAACCAACGCGCCGGGAGAACGGGGCAGTAGACCGGCCAGTCGACCTCCTCTGAGGCCTCCAGGAAGAATCTCCGATTGTCGTCGCTGCCGGTGCACGCCTCGACGGCCTCTTCGGCCGGGAGGGAGGTGGGGGCGGCAGTGGGCGACTCGCTGACAGGCGGCGAGACCGTCGCGACCTCTGTGGGGGATACGGACGGCGAGGGCTGCATGGTCGGGCTGGCCGGAGCCGCGGAAAGTGAGGTGGAGGGTGCGGACGCGCTCGGGCCGGACGTCTGGGCATCGCCGGGTTCGCCGCCGATGCATCCGCTGACGACCGCGATAGTAGCGACGAAGGCGAGCAGCGGGCGTGCCGGGACATGACCCGACAGGGTCGATCGAGATGGGGTCACGCGCTTGAGCGTAGCACGGTCGGTCGAACCGACCCCTCCGCGACCGGGATGCGGCGCGCGGTGGCCGGCGGGACGAGGTCGTCCGTCGAGGGCGGGCGACCCTGTTCGATGGCACACCCATGCATGAACGGCCCGGCGTGCGTGACGACGACGGCCGGCCGTCCGTCGGCGACGAGGTCGGCCCATGCTTCGGCCACACGTTCCTCCAAGGACACGTGCGTCTCGCCGCCGGGCCAGTCGATGGCGAGCTCGCCACCGGCGATCGAGGCGGCGACCTCTGGCGCGATCTCCGCCAGCTCATCGAACGTGCGTCCCTCCGCGATCCCGACATCCGCCTCTCGCCACCGGGGGTCGATCTCGACGCCGGGCGCACGGACCGCGTCGGCGATGGCCGACGCCGTCGCCAGAGCACGGCGCGACGGACTCGACACGATCCGACAGTCCGGGGGGAGGTCGCGCGCCAGCTCCTCGGCGAGCCGGCGCGCCTCGGCGAGGCCCGTCGGCGAGAGCGGTGGGTCGCTGATACCGCAGTACCGGACACCTGACCACGATGTGGATGCGTGGCGGACGAGGATGATGTCGACCATCGTCAGGGCACGCCTTCGACCGTGCCGGCGGTCTCGGCGCGGTCAGCGGTCTCGGCGGGGCCGGCGACGCCGGCCGAATCGAACGTCGCCATGCCGTCGCGGACGGCAACGGCCGCGTCGACCAGGGTCATCGCCAGAGCCGCGCCGGTCCCCTCGCCCAGCCGGAGGTCGAGCTCGAGCAACGGCCGCAGCCCGAGCCGCTCGAGGACCACGGCATGACCTGGCTCGACGCTCCGATGCGCCGCGATCCACCTCGCCTCGATGCCGGGCGCGAGGCCACGAGCGAGGAGTGCCGCCGCGCCCGTGATGAACCCATCGAGGATCACGGGGATCCGGCCACCGGCCGCGCCCAGCAGCACGCCGACCAGGACACCCATCTCGAAACCGCCGATGCCCGCCAGGACCCCGACCGGATCGCCCGGGTCAGGCGCGTGCCGTTCCAGGGCGCGCTCCACGATCTCGATCTTGTGGGCATGCGTGGCGTCATCGATCCCCGTTCCGCGTCCGGTCACACGCTGTGGCGCGATGCCGGTCATGGCCGCCGTCACCGCGCTGGCCGCCGTCGTGTTGCCGATCCCCATCTCGCCGATGCCGACGAGCTGGACGCTGTCGCGTTCGAGGACGGCGACGATCTCCAGTCCGAGGCCGATCGACCGAACGGCCTCGTCGCGGGACATCGCCGGACCGACCGTCATGTCATCGGTGCCCGGCCGGATGGGCGCACGGACCAGGCTCGCGTGCGACCCCGCCATCGGCGGGACCGTGCCGGCGATGCCGGCGTCGACGACCGTCACCGTCGCACCAACCAGCCTGGCGAGGGCATTGATGGCGGCACCGCCCGCCATGAAGTTGGCCACCATCTGCGCGGTGACGTCGGCCGGGTAGGCCGACACGCCCTGGCGCACGACGCCGTGGTCGGCGGCGGCCACGACGATGGCTCGTCGACGATACGTCGAGCCCTGGTCACCGGAGATGCCCGCGAGCTGGATCGCCAGGTCCTCGAGCCGGCCGAGGCTGCCAGGCGGCTTGGTCAGCGCGTCGAGGCGCGCGGAGGCCTCCCGGACCGCCGCGTCGTCGAGCAGACCCGCCGCGAGCGCACGCCTGACGGCCTGATCCAGTGCGGCGACGTCGTCGGTCATCGCGGTCCCTTCAGGGTGACGGGGAACCCGGCCACCAACAGATACGCCTCATCGGCCATCGCCGCAAGCCGTTGGTGCGCGATGCCGACCAGGTCACGGTAGGCGCGCGCATTCGGATGCATCGGGACGATGCCAGATCCGACCTCATCGCTCACGAGCACCGCCGGGCCGGGTCGGGCGTCGAGCGCCGCGTAAGCGGTCGCCACGGGTCCATCGAGGATCGGGTCGATGGGCGGTGTGCCGTCGCCGAGAAGGGTGCTCAGCCATAAGGTCAGCCCGTCGACCAGGATCGGTTCGGTCGGCTCGGTCTCCCCGATCGCCGCGGCCATATCGGTGCCGACGTCGATGGTCGGCCAGCTCGCTGGTCGCTCGAGTCGATGGCGTCGGATCCGGTCGTCGAGCTCCTCGTCGCCGGTCCACGCTGTCGCGAGGAACCACGCGCGACCCTCCCCAGCGAACCGTCGCGTGGTCGCCAGGCCGAAGCGGCTCTTGCCGCTGCGCGTGCCCCCGAGGGCGAGGATCAGCGGGGCGGCCACCTAGCTCACCAGTGCGGCGACGACGAGACCGGCGACGACCGACGACTCCACCGCTGCTCCCATCCCGTCGCCGTCCAGGCCGCGGCGCAGCGCGACGATCATAGCCGCGAGGACAGTGCCGACCACGCCGGCCGCGATGCCACCGGTAGCGACCACGCCGGCAGAGATCCCACCCACGAACGACGCGGCGGCCAAGACGAGGGCTACGACGATCACGGCGGCAGACCCCAGGGCCACGGCCGCATCCACCGGAGTGACGCGATGGGCGAACCACGACCCGAGCGGCGTCGGGCTGACCGTCATCCTCCCGAGCGTCCGCGTGACCACGAGCGGGACGACGCGTGACGCGGTGCTGACCGAGACGAGGACCAGACCGGCTGCGAACGCGCCCAGGGCGGTCGTGATCGACACGAGCGTCGCGATCTCCGCGGCGACGACGAGGACGATGACGACCACGCCTCCGACACCGAGCGCGGGGTCCTTACGGGCTCGCTCGGCCGCCTCGGGGTCGCGGGCCATGAGCGCATCCGCCGTGTCTCCTAGGCCGTCGAGGTGGAGGGCACCCGTGACGAGCGCGGTCATGGCGATGGCGGCGATGGCTCCCAGCCACGCCTCGCCGACAACGCCGAGCACCGTCAGCGCGATCGCCCCGACCAGGCCGACGCCCGCGCCGACGATCGCGAAGGCGGCCGCCCCGGGCGTGTCCGTATCGGCAGTCGCGACGGGGAACCGGGTCAGCAGGGCAAGGGCACTCCGGACCGCGGACATCAGGCCGCCCCGACCGGCAACCGGACGAGCGCCGGATCGACCCCGAAGACCTCGCGGATCCGGCTCGGGTCGAGCGTGGTGGACGGTGACCCGTCGGCCACGATGGCGCCCGCGGCGAGGACCACCACCCGCGGGAAGAAGTGAGCCGCCAGGGCGAGGTCGTGCAGGACCGCGACGATCGTCGTGCCGTCGCGCCGGTTCAGATCGACGAGCAACTCCATGACGTCGACCTGGTGCCGGATGTCGAGGTGGGCGGTCGGTTCGTCGAGGACGAGGATCGGCGCCGACTGCGCGACGGCGACGGCGATGAACACGAGCTGGCGCTCGCCCATCGACAACTCGCGCATGTCGCGTCGCCGGAGGTGGGCGATGCCGACGCGGTCGATCGCCGTGGCGATCGCGGCGACGTCGGACGGTCGCAGGCCCGTCAGCGGCGGATCGTGTGGCAGCCGGCCCAGTGCCACGACCTCCTGGACGGGCATCGCGAACGGCAGGTCGGCGACCTCGGGCACGACGGCGATCGTGCGTGCCAGCGCCGACCGCTGGGTACGTTCGATGGGCTGTCCGAACAGCTGCACGGAGCCGGCCCGGGGGGCAAGGACACCGGTGATCGCCCGCAGGAGCGACGACTTGCCGGCGCCGTTCGGTCCGACGAGCGCGAGCCGCTCGCCCGCCTCGACGGTCAGGTCCGCGTGGTCGACCACCGTACGGTCCGCATAACCGACCGTCAGTCCGTCCGTGACGATGACGGATCGTCCGGCCGCCGTCACAGCTCGTACCCCGACCGACTGCGGTGGAGCAGGAAGAGGAAGAACGGCGCCCCGAGCAATGCCATGACCACCCCGACGGGCACGTCCCCGACCAACCGCGCACCGAGGTCGGCGGCAGATAGCAGGGCTGCACCCGCGACCGCGGAGATCGGCAATACGCGATGCGCGGCCGGACCGACCAGGAGTCGGACCACGTGAGGCACGACGAGGCCGACGAACCCGATCAGGCCGCTGATCGCGACCGCCGCTGCGGTCGCCATCGACGCCAGCGCAAGGAGGATCCCGCGCTCACGAGTGACATCGATGCCGAGGTGGCGCGCCGCGGCATCGCCGAGCAGCATCCCGTCGAGGGATCGACCGCGCATCACGATGAGGGCGAATGACCCGAGGATCAGCGGCGCCGCAACGAGCAACCGGACCCATGAGGAGCCGGCGAGACCGCCGAGCAGGAACGAAAAGATCTGGCGCAGCTCGACGCCAGAGACGTACATCGCCATCGTGAGGACGGCGGCCAGCACCGAGCCCACCGCGTAGCCGGTCAACAGCAATCGCGTGAGGCCGCCCTTGCCGCCGGTCCCGCCCAGCCGGAAGACGACCCATGCCGCGCCCAGCGCCCCCACGAACGCCAGGCCGTGGAGCAGGCCGAATTCGACGAGCACGAGCTGGATCGGGAGCAGGACCGCGATGGCGGCACCGACCGCGGCCCCGGACGCGGTCCCGAGCACGTAGGGATCGGCGAGCGGGTTCCGCAACAGGCCCTGGAACGTCGCGCCTGCCACGGCCAGCCCGCAGCCGATGAGCATCGCGGTGAGGACGCGCGGTAGCCGCAGGTCCCAGACGATGGTCTCGACGGCCGGGGTCCAGGTCACGCCGATGTCGATCCCGAAGGCGCGCGACAGGATGACGCCGATCGTCTCGGCCGGGGAGATGCGCACCGATCCGAGGCCTACACCGAGGATCAGGGTCACGAACAGGACGACGACCGCGGCAAGGCCGACGACCAGCGGCCGGGCGCGCACCCACGCGGCGAGACCTCCGGCCTCGAGATCGTGGGAGAGCGCGCCGGCCGTCATGACCTACGACGCCGCCGGCGATGCCGCAGCGGATGCCGCGGGCAGGGTGACGTCCGGCCAGATCGTGCCGGCGAGCGTGCGCAGCCCGATCGGCAGCCGGGGTCCCGGCCGCGTGATCTCGATGTCGCGGACGGGTCGGACGTCACCATTCCGAACCGCGGTGAGCGCCTCCCAGCCGCGACGTGCGGCCACCGCATCGGGCGTCGGCGAGTAGAACGGGTTCGTGCCCACGACGATGAGCTGGGGATCCTTGTCGATCAATGTCTCGAGGGGCAGCTCGTACGTGTTCGGGTCGCCTGTCGTGATGACGTCGCCACCCGCCAGCGTGACCATCTCGGCAAGGAACGAGTCGTCGGCCGGCGCAAAGATGGCTCCCGTCGTGTCGTCGTAGCCGACGTCGTAGAACACGCGGGGCTTCGGCGACTGGCTCGCCACCGCCGCGCTGACCGCGTCCATGTCGGAGCGCATGTCGGCCGTCAGCGTGGACGCCGTTTCGCTCGTGCCGGTCGCTGAGCCGAGCAACTCGATGTCGTCGCTGACGCCGTCGACGGACGGAGCGTAGACGACGATCACCGGAACGTGGAGGTCGCGCAGTCGAGTGATCGCGTCGGCCGGCGTGAAGCCGAGCCCGCCGGCGACCACGAGGTCCGGCTCGAGCGCTACGACCTTCTCGACGTCCACGCTGGCAAAGGTCGCGACATCCGGAAGCGAGGCGGCCTCCTCGGGGTAGTCGCTGCCGTCGTCCGTAGCGACCACGCGGTCGCCTGCGCCGAGGGCGAACAGGATCTCGGTGGTCGCGGGGGTCAGCGAGACGATCGTCTCGGGCTCAGCCCCAAGCTCCACCGACGTGCCTTCATCATCCGTCAGGGTCACCGGGAACGCGGGTGCCAGCGTGGGGCTGGGCGTCGCGGCGACGATGCTGGCCGAGGGCGACTCGGCCGGCGGTGGGGCGGACGGGGAACTCGCGCCGGACGAACAGCCGGTCATGACGGCCGCCAGGAACACGAGGATGAGGGCGACGCCATCGCGTCGAGCGGGCAGGGACATCGGTCGGATCTCCGGGTAGCGAGGTGGCCAGCCGGAGGGGTCGGGCCCGGCGGATGGTTGCGCCGGGCACGCTCGACCCCTCGCTTCGAAGGTCGAAGGAGGGGTCAGGTGATGCGGGACACGGGGCCTGCCTACCTTTCTCTCGAAGGTTCGCGCATGCACCGTGGGTCGGCGACCGGACTTCCACCAGGAGGCGGTTCACCGTAGCGGGACTGTGCCGGATTCACACCGGCTTCGCGACCACGCGGCGGTCGTAGCAGACGACGGCGCGAGCGTAGCACACGCCTCCGGTCCTCCTGATAAGTGGCGGTGAAGGCCGCGTCCGTAGGATGCCCGCCTCGCCCTCCCCGCCGGCAGGTCGCCCGCCGGTGGGAGGCATCGGAGCATGGAGACACGATGGTTCCGTCGACTCGGCCCGGGGATCGCCGCGCTCGGGGCGATGGCCGCAGTGGCCTCGACTACGGCAGGAGCGCCGCCGGTGACCTGGGAGCCACCGACATGTCCCGGCCGTCCAGCCGTCGGTGCCGAACCGATCGGGGCGTGGTTCCGGCTGGATCCGATCCTGACGGACGGGACCTATGTCGGTCAGTGGCTGGCGCTGGGCGCGGCGGATCCAAGCGGCACACGCCGGCTCCAGCTCGATGCAGAGTCGTTCGCCACCGGTCCGACGAACGGCGGCGTCCTCGTCGGCACCGACGATGGCAAGGCCTCCGAGGTGTCGCTGATCGATGTCGGCCCAGCCTGCCTTTGGTCGATCGCCACCTCGGCCGACGTGATCCGGAACGCGATCCTGGACCCGGGCGGCGGGGCGATCCTGGAGAGCCGGGTCGACCGCCGGACACGGGCCGATCTCGGGATCTGGCGGCGCAGCTTCGATGGCGCGCAACCGGTGCGCCTCCTGCCGCCGATCGGCGCCGACGACCGCTTCGGTCCCACCTGGTGGACGGACCTCGCGTGGAGCGAGGATGGTGCGACGCTCGTCGTCGGGTCCTGTGGCGAGACCGCCTGCCGGTATCGCCTGCTCGACGGCGCGGACACAGCGATGACGATCGCGGACCCGTCGCTCGGCGCGCTGGTCGGGGTCGCGGAAGGCCGGCTCGTCACGCGCCGAGCCTGTCGCGGCCTGCCCTGCCCGATCGCCTCGACGGCGATCTCCTCGGGCGAGGTCGTCGCCCTCGATGATGCGGCCGGTCTTGCCGTGATGGCCCGTGACGACCGCGGACGCAGCGTCGTCGTCCATGAGGTGGGCGCCGACGGCAGGACCCTCCAGTCGATCCGGCCGGCCGGTGACGATCGACGGTCATTGCCCGATCCGCCGACCGGGTTGCGCCTGCTGCCCGATGCCGCGTGGGCCGGGAGCGCCGCCGAGCATCCCGACGGTTCGATCGCGTTCGGCCCGGATGGCCGGGTGTCTCCCGACGCGTCGCGCGGAACGCTGCTCCGTCCGATCACCGCCGACGCCGCCGCCGCGCTGGGAGAGGTGACCCGATGATCGCCAGGCTCGTTGCGATCTCCCGGCGCGCGCTCCTCGTCGTGCTCGCCATAGCGGTGCCGTCGGCCACGGCCGACGCCGTGGCCGCCCACGGCCCGGATCCCGCGCTCAGCGGTGGCCTCTTCGGCCAGAACCAGGCCCTCGAGTTCCGCTGGCGGTCCGGCTCGGAGCCCGCAGGCGCCGTGCGAAACGCGATCCTCGCCGCGGCAGCGGCGAATAGCAGCAGTCGCGCCTCGAAGTCGGCGACCTTCGCTTACGACAGCACAGCCCCGAACCTCATCGGCTATGGGACGGGAACGTGCGGCGTCAACGGGCTCGCCTGCTTCACAAGGACCGCGCCGACCGGGTTCACGATGTGGCTGCGCGAGCACGGCCGTGTCTTCGACTGGGGCACGCTCCGCTGGTGCCAGATGCAGGCGTCGCCGACGAACGGTTGCTACGACGCTCAGACGATCGCCCTCGACGAATTCGGGCACATCCAGATCCTCGACCATCACGTGAACTACTCCGACGGGCGCGACTACACCGAAGCCGTGGTCCAGACCTTCTCGCGCACCCGCCCGGCTGCCGGCTGGAACATGCACACGTACGGGATCTGCGACACGGCGACCCTGCAGATCAAGTACGACGTCACGACGCTCTCGTCGCTGTACTCGAAGTGCCTCGACGTCGTGACCGTGCTCTCGCTCGCTGCCGACGACACATCGGTCGGTTACGGCGCGTCGATCGACTTCACGTCGGTCCTCAAGGTCGCGACGAATACGAGCCTTGGACGGCTTAGCGCGAATCCGATCGGCGCACGGACGATCCGCCTCCAGCGTCGGGCCATCGGCTCGTCGACCTGGGCCAACGTCGCCACGCTGGCGTCGACGAGCCCGACGGGTACGTATGTCGGATCGATCTACGTCTACACGACGGCCGACTACCGATCGGTGTTCTCGACGCCCACCAATGAGGGCCTGCACGGCGATACGAGCCCGACCGTTCGAGTGACCGTGACCTGCCCGCTGAACTGCCCCGAACCGTAGAAACCTGACTGACGGAGGACGTCATCGCATGGACGTACGCTCAGCTCCGCGGGTCCTCAGTCTCGCCCTCATGGTCGGCTGGGCGATGGTCGTCGGCTGGGTCGTGGCCGCCTGCTCATCATCGGGGCCGACGCACGTGTCCTTGCCATCGGCGGCCGCGTCGCCCAGCTCGATCGCTCCGACCGTGAGCCCGTCGTTCGGGACACCGTCCGAGGCGACGGTCTCGACCGCACCTCTCGGCGACGCGCCGCCGGCCGCGCGCCTGGCCGCCGAGGGCGGAGACCCGGTCGAGGCCCAGCTCGGGACATATACGTGGCGCGACAGCGGCTCCGACAGCCCGTGGCTGCCGGGGGCGCGCATCGCCGTCGGCGCCGGGGAACCGCTGTCGGTCTCCCTCGACCCACCGGTCGGCATCGCCGCGTGGCAGGCGCGATATGTGCCGGCGAGCGCCGATGGACCGGCGGGCGCCACGTCACTCGGCGAGGGCAGCGGGGCACCGAGTCTCTCTGCCCCGGTGGGCGCCGGGGCGTGGACCGTCGAGGTCCACGTGGAGTTCGGCGATGGCCTCGGGAACGCCAGTTACTTCTGGCGGCTCGAGATCGGTCGTTAGGCGCCCCGCGGCGGGCGCCGTGAGGTCAGGCCTCGCTGGCGACGGGCTGACCGGCGGAGAAGATCGAGACCTGTGCCTCGTCAGGCAGCATCACGCCGAAGACCTTCTGGAGGGCCAGTGTGTGCGCGCACGATCCCCAGCTCTCGAAGTAGTGGCAGGTGCAGCGCCACTGACCGGCGTCGAGGGCGACATGGTGCGTGTCGTTATCACCGCGGAACGTCAGCGAGAGACGATCGATGGTCATCCGATCGAGCTCTCGCGCGTAGCGATTCGCCTTCTCGACCTTGCCGATCAGGGAACTGTGCATCTCGTGCATCCTCCGTCGCCGCCAGGGCGCTCTCGAGGCCGCCGTCCGGTCTGCACCTTCGACCGGTGATAGCGGTCGCGTCCCTGAAGCCTACACCCCGGACCGGTCGGGGTCATCCCCAAATCGTCCCCCGGTCAGGGCGCGTTCGTCCCCTCCCGACCGAAGTCGTCTTGGAGCCGGATGACGTCATCGAGCTCGGGCGTCGAGACCTCGATCAACTCGCATCGCTCGATCGCCTCGAAGCGGTGGACGCGTCCCGTCGGGATCCGCGCGGCCTCGCCGGCGCCCAGCTCGTGCTCGCGGACGACGCCGTCATCGTCCTCGAGATACAGACGTAGTCGACCCTCGCGGACCAGGATGCTTTCGTCCTTGATCTCGTGGCGCTGGAGGGAGAGGCGCTTGCCCGTCTCGATCACGAGCACCTTGCCGACATAGCGGTCCGTGTGGGTCCAGATCAGCTCGTGACCCCAGGGCTTGTCGACTCGCCGGCCGGTCATCGACCGCGAACCAGGCGCTCACCGGCCTCGAGCATCGCGTCGCGAGCCTCCGCCGAGGTCGCCTCCGTGTAGACGCGAACAAGCGGCTCGGTCCCCGACGCCCTGATGAGCAGCCACGACCCGTCGTCGAGGAAGAACTTGAAACCGTCGTTCGTGTCGAGCCCGACGGTCCGGGCGACCGGCTGCCCAGCGAGCTCGGACGGACCCGTCCCGGCGAGATCGACCAGCAGGCGCCGCTTGGTCTCCGGGTACTCGGCTCGATCGACGTGGACGTCCACACGGCGATAGAACGACGGCCCCGCGAGCTCGTGGAAGTGAGCGATCGCCTTCGACACCGGCCAGCGCCCGGCCGCCTTCTCGCGCAGGAACAGGTCGAGGAGCAACAGGTCCGCGTAGATCCCGTCCCGTTCGGGCAGATGCATCCCGAACCCGAAGCCGCCCGACTCCTCGGCACCCATCATCGCCCCGGTCTCGATCATCTTCGGACCGATGAACTTGAACCCGACGGGCGTCTCGTGGGTGGCGATGCCGTAGCGCTCGCCGAGCCGCGCCGCCATCGAGGTGTTGTTGACGCTGACGACGACCGGGTCGCGCCAGCCACGGTGCTCGGCGAGGTAGTACATCAGCAGCCCCGTGACCTGGAGCTGGTGGATGAACGTGCCCTGCTCATCGGCTGCGCCGGCCCGGTCGGCATCGCCGTCGAGCAGCAGGCCGAGGTCGTAGCCACCGCCGGCGATCAGCCGCAGCGCCTCGTCGACGTTGGGGCGGATCGGCTCCGGGTTGAGCCCGCCGAAGAATGGGTTGCGTTCCCGGTGGATCTCGTGGACGCGGAGCCGGCCACCGTCGAGCAGCCGGCTCAGCCAGCCCGCCCCGGCTCCGTAGAGCGGATCCACGAGGACCGAGATGTCGGCCGCGCGAAGCGCGTCGAGATCGACGGTGCGACGGACGAACCGCTCGTAGCCCTCGTAGGGGTCGAAGCGTTCCACGAGACCCGCGGCTTCGGCGTCGGCCAGCGGACGCCGCTCGACCGGCACGCCGCCGTTCACCGCGAGCCGTGCTTCGATCGCGGCGAGGATCCCTGGACCCGCCGCGGCACCCGTCGGGGCCTTGACCTTGAACCCGTTGTCCACCCACGGGTTGTGGCTGGCGGTGATGACGATGCCGGCGGCCGCACCGCGCTCCACCACCTCGTACGAGCTCATCTGCGTCGGCACCGCGTGGGCGGCGATCGCGACCGGGATGCCTCGGGCCAGGATGACCTCGGCAGCCGCCGCAGCGAAGTGCTCGGAGGCGAACCGGCGGTCATAGGCGACGACGACGCCGCGGGCGCTGGAGCCCTCGGCCTCGACGTAGGCGGCCACGCCGTCGGCGCAGCGGCGCACGTTCTCAAAGGTGAATTCGTCGGCGATCCGGGCGCGCCATCCGTCCGTGCCGAAGACGATGGTCGTGGGCTGGGTCAGATCGGCGGTCGCGGACACTCAGCCTCCACCTTGCGCACACCGTTCGATGAGCGACTCGACGGCCTCGATGTCCGGCGCCGAGCCGCGCAGCAGCGCGATCGGCTGCGCGGCCGTGATGCTACCCCGCCCCGGCGGGGCGATGACCCCGAGCCGGCCGTCGACCCGGCGGACGATGAGGTCATCGTCGTCGACGAGGGAGCTTTCGCCGGGCTGGATAACGGCTCCCTCGCCTCGCGCGCCGATCGCCCGGAGGAGTGCGGTCCAGGACCCGAGGTCCGACCAATCGACATCCATCGCGCCCATCACCACGCGGCCGGTCTTGGCGGCGCCCTCCATGACGGCGTGGTCGATCGACTTCGGCTGCTGGATGGCTTCGTAGGCGGACTCCAGGAGCATCGAGGCGCCCATCATCGGGCGCAGGGTCTGGAGCAGGCCGGTGAAGCGACCGAGCGCTGCGGTGATCGCTCCCCGCCGCCAGAGGAAGATACCGGCGTTCCACGCGACACCAGGCTCCTTCAGGAGCATCTCCGCTCGCTCCTGGGTCGGCTTCTCCTCGAAGCGATCGAGCTGATACGCGACCAGCCCGCCGACATCCTGCTTCGTTTCGAGCTTGGGGATGAGGTAACCGTACTCGGTGGCGGGACCCGAGACCTGGACACCGAAGGTGACCAGCGGCTCGTCGATCTCGAATGCGTCGCGCGCGAGCGGTCCTGCGTCACCAAGGACCTGCGTGTAGAGGGCCTCCGACCCAGGGTCGATGTAGGCGTCGGCCGGGACGACGAGCATCACCTCGTCGTCGGTCCTGTCGATCGCGACGGTGGCCAGGGCTATCGCGGCCGCCGTGTTCCGGCCCATCGGCTCCAGCAGCAGGTGCGCGTCGGGCAGTTGGTCGCGAACGAACCGCTCATAGCGCCGCTCCGTCACGACCGTGATGTCCTGGGTCGGCAGGCGTCGTGCTGTCGCCTGGAGGAGCGTCTCGCCGCTCGGCAGCAGGGGCAGGAAAGGCTTCGGGCGTTCGGGGCGACTCAGTGGGTGGAGACGCGTCCCTCCCCCGCCGGCCATGATGACCGCATACATGCGACGCCCATCCTAGCGCCGGCCGGAGGCCCCGACCGGTGAGCCGTCACTGGGCGAGGACCACCCACTTCCCTTCCCAGATCACGCTCCGCTGCCACTCGTGGTACCGGGTGAACACGTTCTTGAACTGGGCGATGGTCAGGTACTTGTAGGGCCAGCGATCGCTCGTGGAGCCCAGCGGTCCGCTTACATACAGGCCGAGGAGCGTCTTCTTGGACGGCTCGGTCCGGTCGTACGTCAGCTTGTAGCCGAGCACCACCCAGGCGTGCGTCCCCGAATACACGGTCACCCCGACGGGATGGCGCGTCCTGGCGATCGAGGCCCAGATCGAGTTGATCGCTGTGTCCTTGTTCGTATACGCCCGCGGGTAGTAGGCACGCCCGTTCGTGAAATAGCGCAGTGACCAGCCCCAGCCCTGCGGGTCGTTGCCCAGTGTCGCGTAGCGATACCGGTTGTGCTGCCGCGTCAGTTTGTAGATGTAGCCCTGGCGGGAATACGACCGGTTGCTCGTGCCAAGGACGAGGTTCGCCATCGATTGGACCGTCGCCGGCACGCACCAGTAGCTCGTGTACTGGCGGACCATGGCCGAATACCGGTAGAGGTTCCGGCTCTGGAGCACGGTATCGGAGGTCGGCCTCGGGGTCGGCGTGGCGGTGGGGTCCGGCGTGTCGGTCGGCTCGCTCGTGTGGTCTGCGGGGTCGTTCGTCGGCGCGGGGGCGGCGGTCGGCTGTGGTTCCGGGGTCGGGTCGGGTGTCGGAGGGGGCGTCGGTGCCGGGGCCGGTGTGGCGGTCGGATCCGCGGCGACGTCGAGCGTCGGCGCGGCCGTGGGGTCGGGGGCCGGTTCTGTGGGGGCCGGGGTCTCGTCGGCGAGCGCCGACCATGGGGTCACCCCCAGGGCCATCAGGCCGAGGAAGATCGCGAGGATCGCGCGGGGCAGGCTGCCATGGGCCGTGGCTCGTCGCTTCATCCCGGACAGACTACCGAACCGATGTGACCCCGCGCGCCCTCCCCGAAGGTACCGCCCGTTGTACTCCGACACCGGACTGTCACGGCGACCTATCAAAAGCTCGGCGGGGTGATGCAGAAGAGCACCCGGGCCTGGCCAGTGCCGTGATTCACGTTCCAGTGCGGCACCCGCGAGGGATAGGTGATCGCGTCGCCCTCGCGCAGGACGTAATGCTCGTCACCGACCCACAAGTCGAGCACGCCTTCGAGGACGACGACGACCTCCTCGTCCGAGTCATGGGTGTAGGGGTCGGCGCCCGTGCCACCCCCCGGCTCGATGGTCGAAAGGATCACCTGGAGGCGGCCTGACATGTTCGAGGTGAGGAACTCGTCGACGGCCTTGAGGCCCGGATAGGCGACGCGACGGCGCGCGTCGCGCCGGACGACGCGGCCCGTGTCGGCATCCTCGGCGAAGAGCTGGGCGATCGACAGATCCAGGGCGCGGGCGATGCGTTGGACGGTCGCGATCGACGGGCTCGTGACGTCCCGCTCGACCTGCGACAGGAAGCTCTCGGTGACCCCGGCGCGCTCCGCGACATCTCGCAGCGTCAGGTGGCGCGCCTGGCGCAGGGACCGTATCCGCGTCCCGAGTGCCAGCTCCGTGACCACGGTCCGGGCGTCCTCCGCTGCACGGTACGAGCTTCGCGTTCCTGAAGTATAGGTTCAGCTTGCCACGAGGACGTCGGATGGCAAGGGGTCTGCGGTACGAGATTCGCACCAGTCGCGCGTTGACGCAGGGAGGCGGCGCCCCTAGGATGCGGAGGCCTGTAGCCCCGCTACAGGACCATGCTCGATGTCCGCACCATCGCGCGAGGACCGCCGTTGACCGCTTCCCCGACGATCGACGCCCGGCCTGACGACCCCGGCGCGGCTGCCCACGTGGCGGCCGGTACGCGCGCGAGCGCCCCGGACGTCCAGATCTCCGGCGTAACGAAGCGATTCGGGCCTGTCACCGCCGTGGATGCCATGGACCTCTCGATCGAGCGCGGCGAGTTCTACTCGCTGCTGGGCCCGTCGGGCTGTGGCAAGACGACGACGCTCCGCATGATCGCCGGCTTCGAACAGCCGACCGAGGGGGAGATCTTCCTGGCCGGCCAGCCGATCGCGGGTGTCCCGCCGTACCAGCGCAACGTCAACACGGTCTTCCAGCACTACGCCCTGTTCCCCCACATGGACGTCGCCCAGAACGTCGGTTACGGCTTGCGCCAGCGTAAAGTCGACAAGAAGGAAGAGGCGCGCCGGGTCGACGAGGCGCTCGGGCTCGTGCGGCTGAGCGGTTACGAGAAGCGGCGGACCTGGGAGATGTCCGGCGGGCAGCAGCAGCGCGTCGCACTCGCCCGGGCGCTCGTGAACCGGCCGACCGTGCTCCTGCTCGACGAACCGCTCGGCGCCCTCGACCTGAAGCTGCGCAAGGAGATGCAGCTCGAGCTCAAGGCCCTCCAGCGCGAGGTCGGGATCACGTTCGTGTACGTGACCCACGACCAGGAGGAAGCGCTGACGATGAGTGACGTCATCGTCGTCATGCGCGATGGCCTGATCCAGCAGGCCGGCGACCCAACGACGCTCTACGAGCGGCCACGCAACCGTTTCGTCGCCGACTTCATCGGGACCTCGAACTTCATGGACGGCACGGTCATCGAGAGCATCGGTGACGCGCGGGTGGTCGTGCGGACGGGGCGCGGAATGACGCTGCGCGGCGCGCTGACCGATCCGGAAAGCCGTCCGGCCGAGGGCGACAGCGTCGTCGTCGCGACGCGCCCCGAGCGGCTCGAGGTGACTCCGGCCGAGGAAGCCGGGCCGGTCGGCGAGGGCATGACCCAGATCCGCGGACGGGTCCAGCAGGGCACGTACCTCGGAGACCAGACGGAATATCGCGTCGAAACGGAGGAGGCGGGCGAGGTGATCGTCCGCCATCAGAACGCTGCGGGCGCCGGGGGCGCCCCGGGGGTCGGTCCGGGTGACCCCGTGGTCGTCCGGTGGCTGGAGGAGGCCAACCTCATCCTCGCTGGATGAGGTTGGGAGGACCCGGGTCGACCGGGGAGGAGGAGTACGAGATGGCATCGCGCGAGCACGAGATCGAGGCGATCGTCCGGCGGGTGTCGGCGAACGCGGTCACCCGCCGGCAGTTCCTGGCCGCGACGGGCTTTACCAGCATGGCGGCCTTCATCGCCGCCTGCAGCAGCGGCGGCGCTCCGTCGGCAGCACCGTCGGCCGCTCCGAGCGCAGCGCCGTCCGCGGCGCCAGGCTCGACAGAGCCGTCGGCGGCACCGGAGGCCTCGTACGCCACCGAGGGCGCGCTGTACATGTACAACTGGGCGGACTACATCAACCCGGAGAACATCGAGGAGTACCAGGCCCGCTACAGCATCTCGGACTGGACGTACGACACGTATGCGTCCAACGAGGAGTTGGTGACACGCATGCAGGGCGGCGCCACCGGCCTCTACGACATCTGCTCGCCCACATGCGAGTTCACGCCAGCGCTGGCCGACCAGGGTTTCATCGAGAAGCTCGACTTCTCGCGGATCCCGAACTGGGCGTTCATCAGCCAGCAGTTCAAGGAGTTCTTCGACCCGGCCGGTCCGCAGGCCAAGTACAACGACTACTACATGGCCAAGGACTGGGGGACCACGGGCATCGCCGTGCGGACCAAGTTCGTCAAGGACGACATCAAGACGTGGAAGGACTTCTTCGACGTCGCGCCGAAATACAAGGGGCAGATCGTCGTCGTGAAGTCGGCCGGCGACGTCATGACGGCGCCGCTCAAGGCCCTGGGCTATTCGCTCAACTCGACGGATCCGACCGAGCTGGGCGCGGCGCGTGAGCTGCTGCGCGGCCTGGCGCCGAACGTGCTCCTGCTGGACTCGGATCATTACGAGGACAGCCTGCGGTCCGGCGAGGCCGTGCTCGGCCTCACCTGGACGGGCGGCCTCGATGAGCTCAAGGCCGAGCCCGAGACCGAGGACATCGAATACATCATCCCCGAGGACGGGACGCTGTACTGGCTCGATGTCTGGTCGCATCCTGACCGGAGCGCCGCATCCAGAGGCGGCGTACGCCTTCCTCAACTTCATCCAGGAGCCCGAGATCCAGGGCAAGGAGACGAACATCAACTACTACGCCACGGCGAACGACGAGGCGAAGAAGTACGTCGACCCGGCGCTCCTCGCCAACCCCACGGTGTTCGTCCCCGACAGCATCCTCCCGAAGCTCGAGGGGGCGGCCGACGTGTCGACGGATCCGTTGCGCGTCGAGATCTGGGAGGAGTTCGTCTCGACCATCGGCGGCTGACGAACCGTCCGGGCGACCGACGTGACCGCAGCGGACCCGGCGCTCCCGGGTCAGGCCGACGCAGGGACTGCCACGCGCGACGGGTCGTCGCGCGCCTCAGGGCTGTTGACCGCCCTGTTGTTGCTCCCGGCGTCGGCCTGGTATCTCATCCTGCTCGTCCTCCCGCTGGCGATGATCCTCGTCTTCAGCTTCGGGGATCGCGTCGCGACGGGCGGCTATGGCGGCGGCTTCACGTTCGACAACTACGTGGCCGCCCTCGAACACCCGGAGCCGTTCGTCACGAGCCTGTTGCTGTCGATCGGCGGCACGTTGCTGTGCCTGCTCGTCGGCCTGCCGCTGGCCTACTTCATCGCGACGCGAGCCGGGAATCGGAAAGCGTTGTTCATGGTCCTGCTCGTCATCCCCTTCTGGACGAGCTTCCTGATCCGCACCTATGCCTGGCTGCTGATCCTCGGGCCCGAGGGCATCGCCGGGTTCGTCGGCGACGTGATCGGCCAGCCGCGATTCCGGATCCTTGGCACGGAAGTCGGGGTCCTTCTCGGCCTGGTTTACGGCTACCTGCCGCTGATGGTGTTCCCGCTGTACGTGACGCTCGAGCGGATGGATCGCACGCTCGTCGAGGCGTCCAAGGACCTGGGCGCTGGGCGCTGGGCGACCTTCCGCCAGGTGACGCTCCCGATCGCCCTGCCGGGCCTGATCACGGGCAGCATCCTCGTCTTCATCCCGATGATGGGCGAATACGTCATCCCCGAGATCCTCGGGTACGGGCAGGTCTACACGGTGGGATCGGCGCTCGTCCTCCGATTCCTGGAGGCACGTAACTGGCCGGCCGGTGCGGCATACGCCGCGGGCCTGATCCTGATCATGCTGGTCGTCATCACGGTGTACCTGTGGTTCACCAACCGCGGCCGGCAGACCCGTGACGTGAGCGTCCTGTGAGCGACCTGTCGGTCCCAGCCCCCACCGCCACCCAGGTCCCGCTGGCGACCCCGCGGACCGGACGAGGCCGGGCGAAGCCTGCGGTCGATCGATCGGGCACCTTCGTAGAGGTCTGGCTCCGCGCGCATACCGGTCTTGTCTTCGTGTTCCTGTTCCTGCCGATCGTCATCGTCGTCATCTTCAGCTTCAACGACACGACGCGTCGCGTGACCGACTGGGATGGCTTCGGCCTTCGCTGGTACCAGTTCGTCCTGGCGGATCGCGCGGTCCAGCGGTTCCTGCTCAACAGCGTGATCGTGGGCGTCGCGACGGCGATCATCGCGACCATCGTCGGGACGATGGCGGCGCTCGGGCTCCAGCGTGCTCCGCGGTGGTTCCGCCTCCCGTTCGACGCGATCACGTACATCAGCGTCATCGTCCCGGAGCTGGTGATCGCCCTGGCGACCCTCGTGTTCTTCGCAAGCACCATCGGGCGCGACGGGATCGTGACGCAGGCCACCGGGCAGGAGATCGGGTTCGGCTATCACACGATCGTGAGCGCGGTCGCGCTCTTCAACATCAGCCTCGTCCTGCTTTTGGTCCGGGCGAGGCTGTCGGGGATGGACCGCACGATGGTCGACGCGAGCTATGACCTCTTTGCGACGCCGTGGCGGACGTTCTGGCAGATCACGTTCCCGCAGCTCCTGCCAGCCATCGTCGCCGGCTTCCTCCTGTCGTTCACGTTCGCGTTCGATGACTACCTGATCACGACCTTCGTCAACGGCCGGGGGACCTCGACGATCCCCCTCTACGTCTTCGGCCAGATCCGCAAAGGCGTGACGCCCGCGACCAACGCGGTCGCCGCGATCATGCTCCTGGTGACGCTGGGCATCCTGCTGATCGGGCAGTGGCTGCTCAGCCGCCAGGCGCGCCGGTCCAGTGGGCGTGGCGGCGGGGTGGCGAGCATGGTCGCCGAGAACGCTGGCGGCTGACCCGCTGACGTCGATCCGGCGCGGCGCCTAGTCGAGCAGCGACAGCGCGAACGCGAGCCCGAACCCAAGCGTCGTCATCAGGCCGGCCTGGTTCCCCGCGTTCTCGAACGCTTCCGGCACGAGCGTGTCGGTAAGCATCGTGAGGATCGCCCCGCCGGCGAACCCGAGGATGAACGCGCGGAGCTCGCCCTGGCCGCCGGCGAGCAGCGTCGCGCCGACGAAGGCCGCGATCGCCGATGCGACGACGACGATCACCCACAGGCGGATGATCCGCCGGGCGTCCCAGCCACCCGTCTTGAGCCCGGCCGTGCCGGCGATGCCCTCTGGGATATTCGACACGAAGACCGCGACCAGGAAGGCGAGGCCCGTCCCCTCACCCATCGCGATCGACAGGCCGAGGACGACCGATTCCGGGATGCCGTCGAGCGCCGCTCCCAGGACGATCGCGAGCCCCGACCCGGGTGACTGCGGCCCATGCATCGAGCCCATGCCCTCGGCGCCGAGTCGATCGATCGCCTTGTCGCCGAGGTAGAAGACGATGGCCCCGATGGCCAGACCGGTCGCCATCGGGAGCTGGCCGCCTATCGAGACCGCCTCCTCCACGAGTTCGTACGCGACCGAGCTGAAGAGCACGCCCGACCCGAAGGCCATGATCAGGCCGAGCTGACGCTTCGGGACGGTCCGGACGAGGGCGATGACCGCGCCGATGATGAGCGACGACGCTGCGAAGGCTCCCCACCCGGCGGCGAGCAGACCCACGGCTCAGCCGGCGGTGATCGGCTCCGGCTGAGGCTCGGGAAGACCGGCTTCAGCCGCGAGCAGCGAGGCCTTGTCGGTACGCTCCCAGGGAAGGTCGAGATCGGGACGACCGAAGTGGCCATACGCGGCGGTCTGGCGGTAGATCGGCCGCCGCAGGTCGAGCGCCGCGATGATCGATGCCGGCCGGAGATCGAAGTGGCGCTCGACGAGCGCCTGGATCTGCCCGTCATCGATGCGACCGGTGCCGAACGAGTCGACGCTGAAGCTGATCGGGTGGGCGATCCCGATCCCGTATGCCACCTCGACCTCGAAGCGGTCGGCGAGTCCGGACGCCACGACGTTCTTGGCCACCCAGCGCGCGGCGTAGGCCGCCGAGCGGTCGACCTTGGTCGGATCCTTCCCGGAGAACGCTCCGCCGCCGTGGCGGGCCATCCCGCCGTAGGTGTCGACGATGATCTTGCGCCCGGTCAGACCGGCGTCACCCATCGGGCCGCCGGTCACGAACCGCCCGGTCGGGTTCACGTGCATGACCGGGTCGACGTCGCGCAGATCGCGCGGGATCGACGGCAGGATCACCGATTCCACGATGTCCGAGCGGAGCCGCTCCGGGCGGGCATCGGGGTCGTGTTGGGCCGAGACGACGACCGTGCGCACGCGCACAGGGACGCCGTGCGCGTACTCGACGGTCACCTGGGTCTTGCCGTCCGGCCGCAGATAGGGCAGCTGCCCGGAACGCCTCACCTCCGACAGCCGGCGAGCCATGCGATGCGCCAGCGCGATGGGCAGCGGCATGAGCTCGGGCGTGTCGCGGCACGCGAACCCGAACATCATGCCCTGGTCGCCGGCACCCAGCTCGAAGGGCGACGCCGCGTCGTCGCGGACCTCCAGGGCGGCGTCGACGCCCTGCGCGATGTCCGGTGACTGGCCCTTGACCGAGACGAGCGTGCCGCACGTCTGATAGTCGAAGCCGTAGTCGGCACGGGTGTAGCCGATATCGCGGACCGTGTCTCGGACGATCGCCTGGAAGTCGATGTAGGTATGCGTCGTGATCTCGCCCAGGACCAGCACCAGGCCCGTCGTGGTCGCCGTCTCGCACGCCACCCGGGCATCCGCGTCCTCGCGCATGATCGCGTCGAGGATCGCGTCCGAGATCTGGTCGCACATCTTGTCGGGGTGACCCTCGGTCACCGATTCCGAGGTGAACAGGTACTGCGGGGCGTCGACGATGCTCATCGGGCGGAAGGGTAGCACCCCTCAGGCGCCGGTCCGCACGGCCTCCAGGTCGAGTTCCAACTCGATACGGCGCAGCGTCTCGTCGTTGATGACCCCGTCGTCGCGCAGCTGGATCACGGCCTCTCGTTGGGCGAGCAGCACCGCCGCGCGGATCGCCCGATGGTCGAGCGACTCCTGCTCGGCCTCGTCGAGGGCGACGTCCTCGCCGGGGACGACGTGGGTCACCTCGTGCTCGAACTCTTCCTTGATCTGGTCGATCAACGGCATGTGAGTCGGGTACTGGCCCCGGAGCTCTTCGAGGCGGAGGAGCCCCGCGTCGACCGCGCTCAGTCGGGCGTGGGTCTCCTCGGCCTCCAGACCGTCCCCGGACGTTGTCACTCCGAGCTTCCTGATCAGCAACGGCAGGGTCAGGCCCTGGCCGACGAGCGTGGCGAGGATCACGCAGAACGTCAGGTACAGGATCAGCGACCGTTCCGGGAAATCGGGTGCGAGCGCGAGGGCCGCGGCGAGCGAGACCACGCCACGCATCCCGGCCCAGGAGACGATGACGACGGCACGTGGTGGCGGATAGGGGTCGCGTGCACGGATCTTGGCGCTGAAGTAGCGCGGGAGATACGTCGCCGGGAAGACCCACACGAAGCGGGCGACGATCACCGTCAGGCTCACGATGAGCCCGTACCGGAGCAGGACGTCGGCCGGGATCGTGGACAGGCCGGCCATGATCGATGGCAGCTGGAGCCCGATCGCCAGGAACACGATCGCGTTGATCGCCCAGATCAGGATCTGCCACGCCCCGCGGCCCAGCAGCCGGGCGTCCGGGGAGAGGACCCGGGCGGCCCGGCGGCCCGTGATCAGCCCGGCGACGACCGTGGCCAGCACCCCGGACAGCCCGAACTGCTCGGCGAAGAGATACGCCGTCGCCGGAGCGATCAGTGTCACGGCGACCTCGAGCTCCGGGTCGCCGGTGCGGCGCAACAGGGCCGTCATGACGATGCCGATCATGGCCCCGACCAGTACGCCACCGATCCCGATGATCAGGAAGTCGACGCTCGAGCCGAGCGGGGAGAACGTCATCAGCCCGAGCGCCGCGGCCGACGCCGCGCGGTACGCCGTCAGCGAGGTCGCGTCGTTGATGAGGCTCTCACCCTCGAGGATCGTCACGATCCGCCGCGGCACGCCGAGCCGCTGGAAGATCGATGTCGCCGCGACCGCGTCCGGAGGCGCCACGATCGCACCGAGGGTCAGCGCTGCCGCCAGGCCCATCCCGGGGATCATGGCGTTCGCCACGAGACCGACGGCGAGCGTCGTGAATAGCACCAGGCCGACCGCGAGGAGGAGGATCGGGCGGGCGTTTGCCCGGAAATCGCGGATCGGGGTGAAGTACGCCGCGGCGAACAGGATGGGCGGCAGGAACAGGGCAAAGACGAGGTCCGGTTGGAGCTCGATGCGGGGGAGGCCGGGAACGAGGCCGAGGGCGACGCCGGCCAGGAGCAGAAGGATCGGCTCCGGTATCCGGAGCCGGCGCGCGACGTAGGCGACGCCGACCGCCAGGGCCAGCATGAGGAGCACGACCTCCACGGCCAGGAGGGCACTCTGGTTCGGCTCCATGTCAGGCGGCGGCCCGACCCGGGCGAGACACGGTCAGGCGATCGACCCGTGGACGACGCGCGACGGGCGTTCCCAAGCCTCGATGCCGTGGATGTCGAGTGGCGGCAGGTCGTCCGCGGGCACGAAGCCGAAGACAGCGCCCAGGAACGCGAGGCGCGCCTCGAGCGTCCGTCGTTGAGCCGCCTCGCCACGGAAACCGTGGCCCTCCCCCTCGAACGCGAGGTAGGCGTACGGGACGCCGCGGGCAGCCAGGGCATCGACGAGTGCCTCCGCCTGGGCAGGCGGGACGACCGTGTCGTCGAGGCCCTGGAGGACCAGCACCGGCACCGAGATCGAATCGAGATGGTGGATGGGCGATCGGTCGCGGTAACGCTCGGCCATCGCCGGATACGGGCCGACGAGGCCGTCCATGTAGCGCGATTCGAACTTGTGGCTGTCGCGGGCGAGCATCTCGAGGTCGACCAGGCCGTAGGCGCTGATGCCCGCACTGAAGACGTCGCGGAAGGCGAGTGCCGCGAGCGCCGTATACCCACCCGCGCTGCCGCCTTCGATCGCGAGGCGGTCGCCATCGACATCACCGCGGTCGACGAGATAGCGCGCCGCCCCGCTGCAGTCATCGACGTCGACGACGCCCCACTGCCCGTCGAGGGCCTGGCGGTATTCGCGGCCATAGCCGGTGCTGCCGCCATAGTCGACATCGACGACGGCGATGCCGCGCGACGTCAGGTACTGGGAGGTCAGTGCCAAGGCGTTGGCGGCACTCGATGTCGGGCCGCCGTGGGAGTGGACGACGAGCGGAGGCAACTCCCCGTCGGGTGCCACGGCATCGGGGTTGACCGGTCGATAGAAGAGGCCGTGGGCCATCCGCCCGCCCGCTGTCGGGAACGTGATCGGCTCGGCGATCGAGACGTAGGCGGGATCGACCGCGATCGACGTGGAGTGGCGAAGGACGCCGGACGTCGCGAGGGTCGTCGGCTCGATCGAGACGATCGTGGGTGGCACGGTCGGTGTGCCGACGTTCGCGACGATGCCCGCGGCACCGACCCGGATCGTGCCGATGTCGGTGTACGGCGACGCCACCTCGCCGATGGCCTCGTCCGGGGAGATGTGATACAGCCGGTCCCGGCCGCGCGCCCGCCCGACCGCGACGATCGAGCCGTCCGGTAGGAAGCCGTACGACGAGCGGTCGAACAGCCAGGCCGGGTCGGCGAACTCCGCCTCGAGCGGGGACAGCGGCTCGAGCCGGGGGCCCGGGGCGAGCCGGTAGATGTTCCACCATCCCGTCCGGTCGCTGACGAAGTGGAGGATGCCGTCGGGTGACCATTCGGGTTGCGCGATCGATTCGTCGACACCGCCGCCGGCCAGGTCGCTCGGGCCGATGCCGCCGTCATCCAGAAAGGCGGCCACCCGCAGGCGCGTGGCGTCCCACGGCATGTCCGGGTGATCCCATTCGAGCCAGGCGAGTCGCCGGCCGTCGGGCGAGGGACGCGGCGCGGCGAGGAAATCCGGGCCCTCGTAGAGGACGCGCGGCGGTCGTTCGCCGTCGAGAGCGATATCCACGATCGCGGCGCGAGGCTCGTCGTCGCCGGAGTGGTCCTCGCGGATAGCGAGGAATCGCCGGCGGGCCGGGTCGAAGCGGATATCGGCGTAGCGATATGCGCCTTCCGGCGTGATGGGCAGGGGTGTGTCGTCACCGGGGTCGAGTCGGTAGAGCCGGCCATCCTTCACGTGGGACAACAGGACCGTGCCACCTGCGACGGTATAGGCGCCCCCGCCGTATTCGTGGACGCGCGTCCGGACGTCATAGGGCGGCGGCGTCACGTCACGGGTCGCCCCATCCGATGAGCGCATGACCAGGACGCTCCGACCGCCCTCGGCCGGACGACCCTCGATCCAGTAGAAGTCGTCGCCGTCGAGCCATGGGTCGCTGAGGCGGATGACGTCACCGACGAGGTCGTCGATACGGATCGGCGACGGCCAGCTGCCGTACGCCAGGATCGCCGGCCTGCTGACCTCGGCGTCGTCCGGAAGGTGCTCCTGGGGGCGCTCGGTCACGTGCCGTGCTGCCAGGACGCCACGTAGGCGGCCTGTTCGGCCGTCATCGGCTCGAGCTCGATGCCGAGGGCCGCGAGCTTGAGGCGCGCCACCTCGGCGTCGATCGCCTCGGGGACCACGTAGACCTTGGGCTCCAACTCGGCGTGATGCTTGGCGACGTATTCGGCCGACAGCGCCTGGTTGGCGAAGCTCATGTCCATGACCGCGGCCGGATGTCCCTCGGCCGCACCGAGGTTGACCAGCCGGCCCTCCGCGACGAGATGCAGTTTCTTGCCACCCAGGTCGAACTCCTGGACGTTGTCGCGGACCTCGCGGACGTGCCCCTCGGCTAGCTCTCGCAGCGCGGCGAGGTCGAGCTCAGCATCGAAATGACCGGAGTTGGCCATCACCGCGCCATCACGCATCACCTCGAAGTGCTCGCGCCGGAACACGTTGAGGTTGCCGGTCGCGGTCACGAACAGCTCGCCCCAGCGAGCCGCATCGGCATGGGTCATCACGGCGAACCCGTCCATCAGCGCCTCGAGAGCCCGGACCGGATCGACCTCGACGACGGTGACGTGGGCGCCGTGGCCAGCCATCCGCGACGCGATGCCCTTGCCGACCCAGCCGTAGCCAGCGATCACGACCTTCCTGCCGGCGATGAGCATGTTCGTCGCGCGGATGATGCCATCGACCGTCGACTGGCCCGTACCGTAGCGGTTGTCGAAGAGATGCTTGGTCTGGGCCTCGTTGACCGCCACTACCGGAAAGCCGAGGGCGCCGTCGGCCGCCATGGCCTTCAGCCGGATGACGCCGGTCGTCGTCTCCTCGGTCCCCGCCAGGACCTCCTTGACCTGATCCGGCCGCTCGCTGTGGATCAGCGACACGAGGTCGCAGCCATCGTCCATCGTGATCTGCGGGTGCGTGTCGGCGACCGACTTGAGGTGGTCGTAGTACGTGTCGCGATCCTCGCCCCGGCGGGCGAACGTCGCGATGCCGTAATCGGCGACGAGCGCGGCCGCGACGTCGTCCTTGGTGGAGAGCGGGTTGGATGCAGCCAGGACGACCTGTGCGCCCCCGGCCTTGAGGGTGCGCATGAGATTCGCGGTCTCGGTCGTGACGTGGAGACACGCCCCGATCCGCAGCCCGTCGAGCGGTCGATCCCTCTCGAACCGGTCGCGGATCAGGCGGAGCACCGGCATCTCCCGCTCTGCCCACTCGATGCGTCGGACACCCTCGGCCGCCAGGCCGAGATCGGTCACGTCGTGGGCCGGCAGGATCGCTTCGGTGGTCATGGGCGGTCGGTCTCCTTGCGGGTGAACAAACGGCGCAGCGGCGCGGTGATGTCGGCCCACGGCGGACCGAGTCGATGGATGAGGCGCTCTTCGAACCGGGCGTGCTCGCTGTATCCGAGATGGCGGTAGGCGTTGATCGCGGGCGGATTATCGGCGCGGACGTTGAGCACGACCTGATCGCAGGTCCGCAGCAGCTCGGTGGTCACCGCGCCGGTCACGGCCGTCGCGAACCCGCGGCCGCGATAGTCCGTATGGGTCAGCACGTTGCCCACGACGGCGAGCCGGGCTGTCGAGCTGATCACGTGCGTCCCGGCGGCCGCCACGAGCCGGCCGTTGACGCGCATGCCGTAGTACACGCCGTCCGCGATCGCCGTGGCGGGCAGCCACGACGCGAAGCCCAGCTGGTACAGCCGGTTCAGCTCGCCGATCTCCACGGGCAGCAGTCGTTGGACCGTCGCGGGGTACGGTTTGAAGTGGGCGCGGTCGACCCACATCCGGACCATCTGCGGGCCCGGGTCGACGCGGTAATGCGTCTCGATGGACGGCAGCATCTCTGGCCGAGCAGCGATGTAGGCGGCCCGCGGCCGGATCACGTCCCGGAGCACGGCCTCGATGCCGTCCGTGCGCCCCATGACGAAGAGCGGCTGGGGGGTGGGCCCGGTGTATTCGAGCCCGACCGCCACGATCTGGTCGCCATCGAACGCCGCTCCCCAGCGCGTGCGGTTGAATTCGCGGTCCTCGAGGTCGCAGATCGCGTACGCCGCGTACAGGCGATCCTGGGACAGGAAGGCGCGCAGGGCATCCCGGTCGGTCGTCTGACGTGCGAGCGTCATCGGACGACGGGTGATCGCGACCGACGCCATCAGTCGACGGCTCCTCGCGACGCGATGACCTCGCCGGTGACCTCGGCAAACCCGGGCGAGGAGCCACGCCGATGCTGCCGGGCGGCGACGGCTTCCGCGAGCGACGTCTCGAAGGGTCGGCGGACCACACCCTCCTCGGTGACGATCCCCGAGATCAGCTCGGCGGGTGTCACGTCGAACGCCGGGTTGCGCACGTCAGTGTTCGGCGGGGCGATGCGCGTGCCGCGGAACTGGAGGACCTCTTCGCCCGAGCGCTCCTCGATCGGGATCTCTGCACCGGTAGCGGTGCCAAGGTCGATCGAGCTGACCGGTGCGGCGACGTAGAACGGGATGACGTGGCGGGAGGCGAGCACGGCCAGCGTGTACGTCCCGACCTTGTTCGCGGTGTCGCCGTTCGCCGCGACCCGGTCGGCGCCGACGATCACCACATCGACTTCGCCGCGCGCCATCAGATGGCCGGCGGCGACATCCGGGATCAGGCTGTGGGGCACGTCGGCCTGGTCCAGCTCCCAGGCCGTCAACCGCGCACCCTGGAGGTACGGCCGCGTCTCGTCGACCCAGACGTGCACGGCCCGGCCGGCGTGGTGAGCCGCCTGGACGATCCCGAGGGCGGTCCCGAACTGACCGCACGCGAGCGGTCCGGTGTTGCAGTGGGTGAGGATCCGGAGCGGTCGATCCTCGGGGAAGTCGAGCGCCTCGAGGCCGAACGTCGCGATCCGCCCGTGGTCCTCGGTCGTCTCGAAGACGATCGTGTCAGCCTCGCGGCGGACCGCCCGGGCGATCGCCTCGCCATCCTCCGACAGCTCGCCGACCGACTCATAGGCGGCCATCACCCGATCGACCGCCCAGCCGAGGTTCACCGCGGTCGGGCGCGAATTGCGTAGGACGTTGGCGGCGCCACGGAGCGTCGCGCGCCGCGCGTACGGCCTGGTGTTGACGTTCGCCTTCGCGGTCAGTGCCATGCCGATCGCCGCGACCTGCCCGATGGCCGGCGCCCCGCGCACGATCATCTCGCGGATCGTCGCTGCGGCCATGGCGGCTGACTTGACGGGGAACTCCTCGAGGCTGTCGGGCAGCTTGCGCTGGTCGATGACGTAGAGGACGCCGTCCGCCTCGCGGAACGCGGCGCGGAACCCCGTGGGCGGCGGTAAGCGGACCGGCGCTTGCGGCTGGGCGTAGGCCGCCGGATCGAGGATCGCGCCGGCGGCCTCGGCCGACGCCCGCTGGAGCGCCTGCGCAGCGCCGAATACGGTGGCCGCGCCCTGCACCATGTCGCCCGCGAACTGGCGGAAGAAGCGCCGACGGGCGAGATCGGCACCGCCGCCCGGCGGCGGGTCACCGCTCGGCGGCTCACCGCTGCCCTGCAGCGGATCGGGGGCTTCGGCGTCGGTGCGGTTCGGATCGGTCAACGGGCTGTCGGTCGATGGTGCGCGGGGTGGACCGGCCCGCTCAGTATTTGATGACGCTGGTCACGCGCCGGCCGTCGAGGCGCTCGCGACCCTTGAGGAACTCGAGCTCGACGAGGAAAGCCAGACCGATGACCTCGCCCTTCAACCGCTCGATCAGCTCGATCGTGCCCTTCACCGTCCCACCGGTAGCCAGCAGGTCGTCGACGATCAGCACCTTCTGCCCCGGCTGGACCGCGTCGCGGTGGATCTCCAGCGTGTTGGAGCCGTATTCCAGCGCGTATTCGACGGTGATCGTTTCCGCTGGGAGCTTGCCGAGCTTGCGCACCGGCACCAGGCCGGCGTCGAGCTGGTAGGCCATCGGGGCACTGAAGATGAACCCGCGCGACTCCATCCCGACGACGATGTCGACCGAGTCGTCCTTGAAGGGCTCGAGCATGAGATCGATCGCCTCCTTGAAGGCGACGGGATCCTTGAGTAGCGTCGTGATGTCGTAGAAGAGGATGCCGGGCTTGGGGAAGTCGGGGATCTCGCGGATCTTCTCGCGCAGCGCCTCGGCGGACATCGGGATCGGGTCCTCCATCGGATGGCTGATCGGATCGGCGACGTGGGCGTGGAACGGGCGCCGGGCCGGCCGAAAGTCTACCCCAGCGAGCCTGCCGGACCAGTGTCCCGGACGGGAAGGCGGCGTGCAGGTGACTCCCTAGGCGCCGGGCGCCACCACCACGTTCGGGATGGGCTCCTCGGCCGATTCGCCATGCAGCCGGCCGCCGAGCGCGACGCCCAGCAGGGCGACCGCCACGGCGACGCCGAACCCCATCGCCAACCCCATCGCAGCGTCGCCCGTCGACCGGACCGACGCGGCGACGAGCGCCCCGGTGATGCCGGTCCCCAGCGCCGTTCCCAGCGAGTCGGTCAGGGAGATCGCCGACGATGCGCGGCCCTGCTCGGCGCTCGGTGCCTCCCGAAGGACGATCAGCGCGAGCGGCGAGTAGGCCAGGCCCATCGCGTACCCGGCGATGGCGAACGTGGGGAGCGCCACCCACGGTGAGACGGTCGGGACCAGGACGATGCCGAAGCTCGCGAGTCCCACGACCAGGACGAGGAGCCCTGCACGGACGAACCGCTCGGGCGGCCAGCGCCTCGAGAACCGGGCCTGCGTCCAGGAGCCGGCCGTCCAGCTGACGGTCGCCGCGGTCAGGGCGATGCCCGCCTGGGCCGCGCTGAGGCCGCGCCACTCGACGAGGGCCAGCGCCACGTACGCGTCGACCGCGAAGAAGGCGAACGTGATGATCCCGCGCATCAGGACGGCAGCCGGCAGGCCACGGGCAGCGCGTAGCGTGCCGGCGGGGGTCAGCCGACGCAGCGCGAAGAGACCGATGAGCAGCCCGATCACGCCGAGGACGACGAGCGGCAGCGTCTGACCGCTGGTCAAGCCGGCGAGCAGCAGGCCGGCCCCGAGGGCGACCAGGATGGCGAGCGGGGCACGTTCGCGGAGCGTGGCGGCGTTGGCCGCGTCGCTCGGGTCGGGGCCGATCTTGCGGACGGCCGGGAAGGCGATCGACGCCGACACGACGATCAGCGGGAGGAGCCCGAGGAACACCCAGCGCCAGCCGATGGTCTCCCCGACGATCCCGGCCAGCGCCGGGCCGATCACGCCCGGCAGGACCCACGCGGTCGACAGGGTGGCGAACATCTGCGGGCGGAGGTGCTCCGGCAGGCTGCGTCCGATGGCGACATACGCGATCGGTGGCACCGTTCCGGCACCCAGACCCTGGACGAAGCGCGCGGCGACCAGGATCGGCATCGATGGCGCGAGCCCGCCGACGATGAGCCCGATCGCGAACAGCGCGATGCCGGCGGCGAATGGGCCGCCGAGGCCGCGCCGGTCGATGAGGCCCCCGACCAGCACGATGCCGATCAACGAGCCGAGCATGAACGCGGTGAACACCCAGCCGTAGAGCTCGATGCCGTTCAGCTCGCGGGCGACGATCGGCATCACCGTCGAGACGGCTAGGGCCTCGAACGCGACGAGGGTGATGGTCAGGACGAGCCCGACCGTCAGGCTGCGCCGGCCCGGCGACCACAGCCCGTCGTGTCCGGACCTCGACGGTGTCGCCTGGGCTTGGCTCACTGACATGGTCCAAGTGTGCCCCGGTTCGCCGCACCGCGCCTCGGCGGTCTGTCGGCGGTCGTGTCAGTCCCGTTTCGGGAACGGACCACGTGGGACGGCCGGGAGTGCGAGGTCAGGCCACCCGGCCCAGGATGTCCATGAGCATCCGGACGAACTTCGGCTCGTCCGCGTCCATGGCGAAGTGCACGTTCGCGGGCTTGCTCCCGCGCGATCGGAAGTCGCACACCGTCCGCCCGATGGACAGTTCGGCGTAGACCTCGACATCGACCGGGATGAACTCGGTCGTCAGGATCGTGGGGTCGATGATCGCGCACACCGCGAGGGCATCGTGGACCGGGGCCGCTCCGGCCTGGTGGGGCATCGGCTGCGTGGCGTCGTAGCCGTCGATCCGCTGCAGGACGAAGCGGGCGGCCGCCTCACCGGCAGGCGTGCCGAGGTCGCGGAGTCGCTGGGCGTCCTCGGTCGAAACGAGCGCTCGATGGGTGGCGTCGAGTGGGACCATCCGGATCGGCCGGCCGCAGTTGACCACGACCCGGGCCGCCTCGGGGTCGAGCCACACATTGAACTCGGCCGAGGGCGTCAGGTTACCAACGTGGTGCGCGCCGCCCATGATCACGATCTCCGGGATCGCGTCGACGATGCGCGGCTCCTTTTGGATCGCCATGGCGATGTTGGTCAAGGGCCCGACCGGGCACAGGACGATGTCGCCGGCCGACGCGAGGTACGTCTCGATCAGCCAGTCGACCGCATGCCCCGGCTGGAGCGTGGCGCCGTGCGAGGCGGGCGGCAGGTCGAGCAGATCCCCGTGGATCCGCGTGGCCATGCCGCGCTCGACCTGGGACCGGGCGATGGGCCGATCCAGGCCCCGATACACCGGGATCTCCGGCATCCCGATCCAGTCGAAGACGCGGAGGGTGTTCTCCGTCGTGTAGTCGACCGTGGTGTTGCCGTTGACGGTCGTCGCACCCACGAGCTGGAGGTCGGGCGAGAGCGCGGCGATCATGAGGGCGACGGCATCGTCCGTGCCCGTGTCGACATCGAGGATCACTCTCGTTGGCATGCCGTCAGTCTGCCGGACCCAGCCGGCTCAGTCCGCGCCGAGGGGATCCGCGCGGAGCCGCGCCACGATCGCCTGGGTCAGACCCCAGGCCTTGATCGGATCGGCTGGCACGCGGATGCGGACCTGGTTCGACGCGAACGTCAAGTCGGTGGGCCGGACGCCTGGTAAACCCCCGTCGCCGAGGAGCCGCATGGCCGCCGCTCGCGTCAAGCCCTCGCCGAAGCGCACCACCAGCCGGCCCTCCTCGCGCGAGATCGACGACACCCCGGCCACCTCGGCGGTCAGCCGCAACTCGGCCACCTCGACGAGGCGCGCCACGGACCGTGGCATCGGGCCGAACCGGTCGGTGACCTCCTGGCGGAACGCGGCGATGTCGCCCGCCGTGCGAGCCCGGGCCAGTCGTCGATAGAGCTCGAGCTTCTGCGCCTCGTCCGGCACGTAGTCATCGGGGAGGTGCGCATCGACCGGCAGGTCGACGACGGCCTGGGGCGGCACGGCGATCGGTGCCCGGCCCTCACGCGACGCCATCTGCGCCTCGACCGCCTCCGCCAGCATCCGCGAGTAGAGGTCGAAGCCGACTGCGGCCATGTGCCCCGACTGCTCGGCGCCGAGGATGTTGCCCGCCCCCCGGATCTCGAGGTCCGAGAGCGCGATCTGGAACCCGGCACCGAGTTCCGAGGCGTTGAAGATCGCCTGCAGGCGCTTGCGAGCCTCGTCGGACAGCCGCTCGCGACGGCGATACAGCAGGTACGCGTACGCCCGTCGCGACGATCGACCGACCCGCCCGCGGAGCTGGTAGAGCTGCGCCAGCCCGAGCGTGTCCGCGCGATCGATGATGATCGTGTTGGCGTTCGGGATGTCCAGGCCCGACTCGATGATCGTGGTCGAAACGAGCACGTCGGCTTCACCGGCCGCGAAGGCGATCATCACCTTCTCGAGCGCGCCTTCCGGCATCTGCCCGTGGCCGACCACGAAACGGGCGTCCGGCAGCATCCGGCGGAGCTGCTCGGCCTGCGCCTCGATGGTCTCGACCCGGTTGTGGACGTAGAAGACCTGTCCGCCGCGGTCCAGCTCACGGAGGATGGCGTCGCGCACGAGACCGGCCGACGCCTCGGCCACCCGCGTCTGGATCGGCAGTCGATCCTCAGGCGGCGTCTCGATGACGGATAGGTCCCGGATCCCGGCCATCGCCAGGTTCAGCGTCCGCGGGATCGGTGTCGCCGACAGGGTCAGCACATCGACCTCGCGACGGAGCTGCTTCAAGCGTTCCTTGGCCGCGACGCCGAACCGCTGCTCCTCGTCGACCACCACGAGACCAAGGTCCTTGAATTCGAACGTCCTTCGACAACAGTCGATGCGTGCCGATCACGACGTCGACCGATCCGTCGGCGAGCCCGGCGAGCGTCGTCGCCTGCTCCTTCGGCGACACGAACCGCGACAGCAGGCGCGTCTCGATGGGGAACGCCGCGAACCGCTGGCTGAACGTCGTGTGGTGCTGCGCCGCCAGCACGGTCGTCGGGACGAGGACGGCGACCTGCTTGCCGTCCTGGGTCGCCTTGAACGCGCCGCGCAGCGCGACCTCGGTCTTGCCGTAACCGACGTCCCCGACGACCAGCCGGTCCATCGGTACGGTCCGCTCCATGTCCGACTTGACCTCGGCCGTCGCCCGGAGCTGGTCGATCGTCTCCTCGTACGGGAAGGACGCCTCCATCTCACCCTGCCACGGGGTGTCGTCGGAGTAGGCGTGGCCGTCGGCGCCCTCGCGTGCCGCGTAGAGCGCGAGCAACTCGTCAGCCAGCTCGGCGACCGCCTTGCGTACGCGCTGTTTGGCCCGCAACCATTCGGTGCCGCCGAGCTTGCTCAGCGCCGGCCGCTCCCCGCCCGCGTACCGAGTGACGCGGCCGATCTGCTCGACTGGCACGAAGATCCGGTCGTCGCCCGCGAATCCGAGCTCGAGGTAGTCGCGCTCTTCGCCCGCTCCGCCGCGGCGGAGCATCTGCTGGTAGCGCGCAACCCCGTGATCGATGTGGACGACGAGGTCGCCAGGGGTCAGGCGCTCGAGCAGGTCTCGCGGCACGACCCGACGAAGGGCCTTGGGTCGACGGACCCGGACCGTCCCGAACAGCTCGCGGTCCGTGACGAACGTGACGCCGTCCGGCCCACCGCCGAAACCGCCGTTGAGGCTGCGGCCGACCAGGGCGATCGCCCCGGGTGGTGGCGCCTCCTCGATCCGATCGACCGCGCCGACGCTGTGGCCGGCCTCCTCGAGGATCTCGGCGAGCCGTGGCGCCTGGTCGGAGGCGAGGACGATGCGAGCGCCCTCGTCGCGCCACACATCGATCGCGTCGGACAGACGGCCTGCCCGACCGAGCGGCAGGGTCGGTTCCCGCCAGCCGAAGAGGTCGCCGGAGCCGCGCGCGCCACCGGCCATAGCAACGTCGACGGCAGGCTCGGACTCCCAGGTCAGCTCGAGGGTCCTCGACGCGACGAGTCGGCTCTTCCAGTCTCGCGGTGGCAGGTAGGTCGAGAGCCAGTCCTTCGGCAGATCACCGGCATCGACCAGCTCGGCGCGTCGCTCGTCCGCCTGGCGCCAGAGGAACCCGGCGGCCTCGGCGATGTCGCCCGGCTCATCAAGGATGAGGACCGTGCCCGTCTCGATGTGATCGAGGCCGGTCGCCGGCGCGAGGTACGCCGCCCACACCTCGGCGGCGTCACCCACCGCGAGGGCCCGTGACTCGCCCGGCTGTTCGGCGACGGGGCGCAACGGGTCAACGGCAGTGCCTTCGAACCGCCCGAGATCACCACCGAGCCTTTCGGACAGGCGGGATGCCGCGCGACCGAGTCGGTCGCGGATGGCGCCGACGCCCTCGGAAGGGAGGAGGAACTCCGACGCGGGCAGCAGCGCGGCGCGCTCGACCTTGCCCGTCGTCCGCTGGTCGGTCGGGTCGAACGACCGCAGCGAGTCGATCTCGTCACCGAAGAACTCGATCCGGATCGGCAGGTCCATGGAGGGCGGGAATACGTCGACGATGCCGCCTCGTCTCGCGAACTCACCGCGACCGGCGACCTCGGTCACCGGCGAGTAGCCGAGGTGGAACAGGTCCCGGAGCAGCGCGTCCTGGTGCAGCCTGGCGCCGACGCGAAGCTCCCTCGCCTCGTCGGGGAGATCGTCCGGCGCGATCGTGTGCTGGACCAACGCCTGGACGCTCGCGACCAGCACTCGAGCGAGACCATGGCGCCAAGCGGCGAGCGCCGCTACGCGCGCCGCGGTCTCATCGGCGACGAGCTCGCTCCGTTCGTACGCGAGCGCGGTCCGTGGATCCAGGACGACGACCTGCCCCGGATCGCCGAGCCAGGCCTGCAACTCCTCGGCCACGCGGTCGCCGATCTCGGCGTCCCTGGCGATCCACACGATCCGCTCGTCGAGCGCGAGCGCCGCCGCGAGGTACGACTTGGCGCCGTGAGGCACGGACACGACGCCCGCGTGCCTCCCGACACGGCCGATGTCGGCCGGCGAACCGAGGCGCTCCCGGATCGTCCGGAACGAGCCGGTATCCGCGAGCAGTGGCGGCAGGACGGACAGATCCGGCAATCGATGGCCGGACTTGCGCGTTTCGTCGCGGCGGGCCTTCTTCGATGGCGGTCGAGCGACCGCTCGTGGCGCTACCCGCCGGGCGCCGTCGACCTCGGCATCGACCGCCGCGAGGTCGAAGTCGAGCGACTCGTCGTCGGTCGGCGGCGCGTGGCGCGCCGCGAAGTCCGCGGCGACACGGTCGGCGATGCGTCGCTCGCGACCCCGTCGGCCGCGCAGGGTCGGTGGCGTCGGATCAGGCATCGTGGCCCCCATCGCGACCCGGATCGCGCCGCGGCAGGACGCGCCGCCAACCGGTGCGGGTGCGCCGGATGCCCTGGTCATCGGGCGGCCCGTCGACCTCGCCGGGTGCCGCGAGGAGGCTTACGTCGGCTTCCCTGAGCTGGAACGTGTTGAAACGGTTCGCCGCCTTGCTCGTACCTTCGTGGGCCCAAGCCTCGACGCCGTCGGTGGCTGCATCGAGCAGCTCGTCGAGCCGCTGGACCTCATCGGGTTCGAACCGCGAGAGGACGTGGTCCCGTGCGTTCCGGACCGGATCCCCGATGCCGATCCGGAAGCGGCTGAACTTCTCCGTCCCGAGCTCGTCGATGATCGAGCGCAAGCCGTTGTGGCCGCCATGACTGCCGGACTCCCGGAACCGCAGCTTGCCGAAGGGGAGCGCGAAGTCGTCGGCAACGATGAGCAGATCGGCGAGTGGCGCGTGCTCACGAGCAAGCACCTTGCGGACAGCGAGGCCGGAGTCGTTCATCCACGTCAGCGGCTTGACGAGCGTCAGGTCGAGGCCGTCGTACCGACCCATGACGACGTTGGACGCGTCGCGCTGCCGGCCACGGCCGGACCATCCAGCCCGCTCCGCGAGCCGGTCGAGCACCAGCCATCCGACGTTGTGCCTCGTGCCGGCGTACCGCTCACCCGGATTGCCGAGTCCGACGACGACCTTCAACGCTTCCCACATCTCCTGGGCCGCCCGACCGGCGGACAGCACGACGCGGCCCGAATCCCGTCCGACTCGGCCGCCTGAAGGCAGCCATTCGTCGCGGGAGGGCCTTGTCCCGATGGTACCCGGGACAGCCCCGCGTCGTTCTGGGCTAGTCGGCGAGAAGTCGCTGCTCCAGGGCGCGCATCGCGCGTTCGTCCTTCGGCGTCGCATGATCCCGGCCGCAGATGTGGAGGGTGCCGTGGGTCACCAGGAGGCGCAGCTCGTCGGCCGGTGACCAGCGGACGTCGCCGGTCTGGCCGCCGCGGCCCATCGAGGCCTGCTCGACCGCTCGCTCGACCGACACGACGATGTCGCCGAGATGGATCCGGCTGCCGGGCGGGCGGGGCACGTCCGGCGAGCGGGCGCCAGCGAGGAACGCAGACGGCGGCAGCAACGGGAACGACAGCACGTCGGTGGGGCCGGGATGGCCCATGTGCTGGACATTGAGCTGGGCGAGCTCCGCGTCATCGGTGAGGATCAGCGCGATCGAAGCCGGTCCTGGCGCCCGCACCTGGTCCAGGGCGGCCCCGATCGCGCGCGTGAGGGCCGTGATCGCGACCGGCGGATCGACGCCGTCGCGGACATCCACATCGATGCGCCAGGGCGATCGATAGATGGACCGCGTCACGAGGCGGGCTGGTCGCCTCCGCCGGCCGCCTGCGCTCGACGCGACTCGAGCTCGACGATCGTGTTCTGCGGATAGGCGATCCGCGTGTGGTACATGCCGAGCAGCTGCGCGACGAACGCGTCCTTGATCTTCTCGAGGTCGCGGAAGGTGAGATCGCACTCATCGAACTGCCCGTCGGCCACTCGCTCGTCGATGATCCGCGTGACCATCGCCCGGATCGCCGGCTCGTCGCGCGAGCCGAGCGAGCGGACCGAGGCCTCGACGCTGTCGGCGAGCATGATCAGCGCCGCCTCGCGGGTCTGCGGCTTCGGGCCGGCGTGCCGGAATCGGCGCTCATCCACCGCCGCGGCCGCCTTCGCGCCCTCCGGTGTCGAGATGCCACCGTACGGTTCCGCGGCACGCTCACGGGCCCTCGCGAGGAAGTAGCTCATGACCGCCGTCCCGTGGTGCTGCGGGATATAGGCGATCAGCGCCTTCGGCAGCTTGGCCGCATACGCCGCATCGATGCCGTCGGCGACGTGCTGCTTCAGGATCTGGGCGCTGACCTCGGGCTCGAGCTGGTCGTGGATGTTCTCGGCACCCGCCTGGTTTTCGATGAACGCCAGCGGGTTCGAGAGCTTGCCGACGTCGTGGTAGTAGGCGGCGACGCGCGTGACCAACGGGTCGGCACCGATGGCCTCGGCGGCCCGCTCCGCGAGATTGCCCACCATCAGCGAGTGGTGGTACGTGCCCGGTGTCTCGACGAGGAGACGCCGCAGCAGGGGCTGGGACGGGTTGGCGAGCTCGAGCAGCTGGAACACGGTCAGGATGCCGAACACCGAGCCCAGCACGGCGAACGTGCCGACCGCCGCCACCGCCGACCCGGCCGCCGATGCACCCGACGCGAACCACAGTTCCAGGACGCCGCGGATGTCGCGCGTGCCGAGCAACGAGAAGACCGACACGACCAGCGCGTTCACGACGAACACGGCGATGCCGGCCTGCACGAAGACCTGGAGCCGATCGCCCTTGCGCACCGCGAGGATGCCGGCCATGCCGCCGAGGAAGATGTAGCTCGCGAATTCGAGTGAGCTCCCCGCGAGCGCCCCGCCGATGAGCGCGATGATCGCCATGACGAACGTCGCGACGGAGGCATCGAGCAGGATGGCGAGGACCATGCCGATCGCCGCAGTGGGCAGGAAGTAGCCCAGAAGCTCCCGCCCGGCGGTCACCTTGAGCGCGACGGTCGACCCGACGAGCAGCAGACCGATGAGCATCAGCACGTTGCCGCGGTGCCACAGGGTCGGCCGGAACCGCCAGATCCAGGCAAGCAGCATCACCACGGCCAGGACTGCGAGGAGGAACCACCCGCCGAACGTGGCGACGTCCAGCGGGGCGTCCTGCCCGAGGCCGAGCGCCTCGATGACCTCGAGGTCGGCGGCCGTGAGCGGCGTGCCGTTCCGCACGACCACCTCGCCCTGGGCGATGTCGACGCGTACCGGTTGGACGTTCTCGGCGGCCCGGTCCCGTGCCTGGTTCGTGAGCGTCTGGCTGAACGACGAGTTCGGGACGATCAGCGGCCGGATGATCTCGGCCGCCAGCATGCGTTCGACCTCGTCAAGGTCGCCGCCCATCCGGCCGGCGATGGTCGCCCGCGTCTCGGCGACCTCGGTGTCTCGCAGCTCCGTGCGGAGCGTCGCATCGAGGACGCGCGCAGCCTCGGTCCGGACGGCCGCCCAGCGTGGGGCATCGATCTTCTGCAGGGTCGCCTGGGCCGTCTCGCTCAGCCCGGGGATCGCCGTCTCGAGGAGAGCCGTCCGCTCGTCGGCCGACAGGTCGGTCGCGAAGGCCGTGTCGACGCGCCGGACCCGCTCCGTGAACGCATTCGCCTGCTCGTTGGCGACGGCGATGGCGTTCTCGGCCGTGAAGTCGAACTGGTAGCCCACGGCCGCACGGGCCTGGTTCCGGGCCTCGTCCGTCAGCGTCTGGCTCTCGAACGACAGCGCCTTGGGGGCCGTCAGGTCCTCGCGGACGACCTCCCCCACCTCATAGCGCACCGGATCGGAGGGCAGCAGGTCGATCGCCAGGATCGCGGTCAACACGATGATCAAAGCCGTCGCAGCGATGGCCGCCCGCGTGGCGTCGTTGCGAGTGAACCGCGTCAGGACCGGCGCGCGCTGGGTCAGCATCAGTATCCGGCCCCGTCGTGGCCGGCCCCGTCGTGACCCGTCAGGTCGGCACGAGCGAGGGCGCTCGCGACCTTGCCGCTGACGACCTTGCCGTCGGCTCGACCTCGGGTCCGCAGGGAGAGCCAGCCCATGACCTTGCCCAGGTCGCGAGCGCTCGCGGCACCGGTGGCGGCGATCCCCTGCTCTACGAGGGCGTCGACCTCGGCGTCGGTGAGGGCTTGCGGCAGGTACTCGCTGAGGATGTCGATCTCGGCCTGCTCCTTGGCGGCCAGGTCATCCCGTCCGCCCTTGGCATACGCCTCGATCGACTCGCGACGCGTCTTGACCTCGCGGGTGAGCACCGCCAGGTATTCGTCGTCGGTCAGCGGACGCTGGTTGCGCTTCTCGACGTTGTAGGCGGCGTTCGAGGCCATGCGGAGCACATCGCGGCGCAGCGCATCACCGCCGCGCATGGCGGTGGTGATGTCGGTCTGGATTCGATCTCGAAGGGACACCGGTCTTGGCTACCTCGGGCGGTCGTCGCAGTCGCCCGTGGGGCCGCAGGGTGGCGGCGGCGGTACGGTCCCGCTCAGCCGGCCTGCGTACGGGCGTTCTTCTTGCGCTTGGCTTCCTTGCGCTTGCGCTTCACGGACGGCTTCTCGTAGTGCTCGCGTCGGCGAGCCTCGGCGAGGATGCCGCTCTGCTGGATCTTCTTGTTGAAGCGACGCAGGGCGCTCTCGAACGTCTCGTTCTCCCCTACTCGGACTTCAGCCAATCGGTGTTCACCTCCTCCGACCAGGATCTCGTGTACGGTCCCGATGCGCGGCCGACCGAACGGGACACGGGCTCGTGCGGCTCAGGGCCGCAGAGCCGCCGGAGTCTACCCGAGGGGTCCGGGGTGGTCAAACGGGCATCGATGGGCGACGGGTAGCATCCGCGGGACATGGCTACGCTTCTCGATCTGCTCGATTTGGCCGTCACGAGGTACGGCGAGCGACCGGCCCTTGGCCTGCGTCACGACGACGGCTCGACGACGAGCTGGAGCTACCGGGAGCTCGATCGGCGGGCGCGCATCGCCGCGTGGCGGTTGCGCGCGCTGGACCTCGAGCCCGGCGACCGGGTCTTGACCTGGAGCCCGTCCACGCCCACGCTGCCGGCTGCCTACTACGGCGCGATGCACGCTCGGCTGATCATCGTCCCGCTCGACCTGCGGATGTCCGCCGAAGCGGTCGAGATGATCGTCAAGGCATCGGGCGCGCGGCACCTCATCCTCGGTACGGGCCGCGACGCCCCCGACCCGCGTGAGGCCGGCCTGGCGGACTTCCCCACGACCGCGGTCGACGCCCTGTCCGATGAGCCGGCCGAGGATGATCCGCTGTTCCCACCCGACTGGGAGGCACGCCAGGCGGCCTGGAAGCGGCCGACGCCCGACGAGACGTTCGAGCTCGTGTTCACCAGCGGCACGACCGGTACCCCGAAGGGCGTGATGCTGACCCACGACAACGTCGTCGCCTCGATCGAGTCGTTCCATCACATCGTCCCGCCGATGGAGCACCGGCTCGTGTCCCTGCTGCCGCTGTCACACCTCCTCGAACAGGCGGTCGGCCTCTACTACGCGCTCGACGTCGGGGCCGATGTCCTGTACGTGCGCAGCCGGAACCCGCGAGTGATCTTCGACGCGCTGCGCGACCATCGCGTCACGAGCATGGTGGTGGTGCCCCAGGTCCTCGACCTGTTCTGGAGCGCCATCGAGCGTGAGGTCGCGAAGCGCAGCCGGTCCGAGACGTTCATGCGGCTGCGCGGTGTCGCACGGCGACTCCCGGTCCCTATCCGGCGGTGGTTGTTCGGGAGCATCCACAAGCAGCTCGGCGGCCACTTCCGGCTGTTCCTCTCGTCCGGCGCGTTCCTGCCTCCGGCCCTCCAGCAGGGGTGGGAGGACATCGGCGTCACCGTGCTGCAGGGTTACGGTGCGACCGAGACGGGGACGGGGTCGTGCACGACGCTGGACGATCACGGGCTCGGCACGGTCGGACGTGTCCCGGAGGGCATACAGATGCGGCTGGCGCCCGACGGGGAGGTGCAGTTCCGCGGTCGGACCGTCTTCTCCGGCTACTGGAACGCGCCGGAGCTGACCAAGGCGGCCTTCACCGAGGACGGCTGGTACAGGACCGGCGACCTCGGCCGGTTGGACGAGGAAGGCCGGCTGATCCTGAGCGGTCGCCTCAGGGATATGATCGTGCTGCCGAACGGCTTCAACGTCTATCCGGAGGACATCGAGAACGCCATGCGCATCGCGGGCGTCCGCGATGCGGTCGTCCTCGAGACCGTTCCCGGGCGGATCGAGGCGATCGTCCTGGCGCTCGACGGGGAGGACCCCGCGGCGACGAAGACGCGGATCGAGGCCGCCGTGAAGTCCGCGAATGGGACCCTCGGCCCGAACCAGCGCATCGCGGGCTGGCGGATGTGGCCGACCGAGGACTTCCCGCGAACCCACACGCTCAAGATCAAGCGCGACCCGATCCGCCGCTGGATCTTGACGGAGGCTTAGCACCGGCCGGCTGGCCGGTCCTCTCAGGACGGGACCGGCACCCCGGTGCCGAGGCCCTCGAGCGCCGTCTGGATGTCAGGCTGGAGCGGATCAGCGGCGCCCTCGGGCACCCACGCGTACACCACGACCGTCGACCCCACCAGCCGGATGATGTGGCGGGATCCGAACGGCGACTGGACCTTGGCCGGCCCGGTCGCGAGGTAGGCCGCCTGCGCGGCCGCCGCCTCCGCGGCGGTCGTCGGGTCGGGGAACTCGTAGACGACGATGAAGCCCTCCTGCGGGGCCTTGGGCAAGAGCACCTGGTAGAGCGCGCGGGGCGTGGTCGTGAAGCGGGCGTCCTCCGGTGGACGGAATGGCGCCTGCGAATCCTGGAGGACCAGGTTCTTCGTGCCGAGGGCGCGTACCAGGTCGGCGCGCGTCTGCGCCACCGCAGGCCCGACGCTCCCGGTCGGGCCCTGGCTCTCCACGGGCACTCCCTCGGACGGCACCGGCCCGCCGCCGGAGGGCCCGCAGCCGGTCACCAGCAGGGCTGCGACGACAGTCGCGAGCGCGAGCTGAAGGCCGTGCAGCGGCGTCAGCCGGGCGGCCATTCGAACGCGCGGCCACCCATGAGGTGGACGTGGAGATGGTCGACGGACTGGCCGCCCCAGTGTCCGACGTTGGAGACGAGCCGGTAGCCGGCGTCGGCGATCCCCTCCGAACGAGCCAGCTCTGCGGCGACAGCGAAGATCCGGCCGACCATCGCGCTGTCGTCGTCGGTCAGGTCAAGCGCGGAGGCGACATGTCGCCTCGGCATCAACAGGATGTGGGTCGGTGACCGCGGCGCGATGTCCCGGATAGCGAGGACGAGGTCGTCCTCGTGGACCTTGGTCGACGGGATCTCCCCCGCGACGATGCGACAGAAGAGGCAATCGGCCATCGAAGACTCGGCTTCCATCAGCGGCTCAGCTTCATCAAAGGCTCGGTTTCGTGCTCATGAGGAAGCCGATGACGCCGACGAGGCCGGCCATCAGGTACGAGACATAACGCTGACGCTTGGCCCGCTCACGCCACGTTGCGTCGTCGGCCGGGGCTCTGACACCGATGAGACGCCGCAGATTCGGACGCTGGATGAAGAAGGCCAGCCCGAGGTTCAGGGCATAGATCAGGAGGGCCAACAGCAGCCAGGGCTGCTGCAACAGCGTCGGGCCGAGCGCGGCGACCAGGCCGAGACCCGTGATGGCGAGCCCCGCCCCGATCAGCACCGTGCCGTGGGATTGCGCCCAGAGCAGCGTCCGGACGACGCCGCTCTCGGAGTCGACGGCGGCGCGGCGCGCCCGCAAAGCGAACGGCAGCAGGATCGATGGCAGGAAGAGCGCGATGGCGAGCGCGATGTGGGTCACGAGCAGGAGCGGGAGCAGGCTTGGCGGCATCCGGCCGATCGTACCAGCGGGCGCTGGTCAGGCCCCTCGGGGCTGTCAGGCCCGTCGCAGCTCGAGGGCGACCCAGTCACCCTCGCTGGTGCTCGCCGCGACCCGGAGGCCGGTGGCCTCGAATGCGGTCCTGACCTCGGCCACGCGGTCGGCGATGATGCCGGATGCGAGCAGCGTCCCACCCGACCCGATCTCGGCGTCGAGCTGGGGAGCGATCGCGATCAGGATGCCCGCCACGAGGTTGGCGAGGACGACGTCGAACGGGCGTTCCTCGGTCGGCACGGATCCCTCGCGGGCCTCCAGTCGATCCCCCATGTCGTTGCGCTGGCCGTTCGCCGTGGTCGACGCGATCGCCACCGGGTCGGTGTCGACACCGAGCGCCGTCGATGCGCCGAGCTTGAGCGCGGCGATGGCGAGGATCCCCGAACCGCAGCCCACGTCGAGCACGCGGGCGCCGGTCAGCCGGCCGTCGTCGGCCAGTGGCTCGAGGGCGGCGAGGCACAGGCGGGTCGTCGGATGCAGGCCGGTCCCGAACGCCATGCCCGGATCGAGCGCCAGCACGACGTCCTTGGGAGCGGCCTTGTGTCGGCGCCATGTCGGCCGGATGACGAGCCGTCGGCCGACGCGCATCACCGGGAAGAACGCCTTCCAGGCGTCGGCCCAGTCCGCCTCCTGGACTGTCCGGACCTTGAGCTCACCGATCGGCCGGAGACCGAACGCCTGGAGATGACCCAGCGCTTCCGCGACCTGAGCTGCAGCGGCGTCAGCAGCGTCTCGTTCCGACCGGTCGCCGGCTGGCACGTACCCGCGAACCACGGCGGGCCGCGACGGGTCGATCCGGGCGCCGAGCCCCTCGTCGACCAGGTAGAATCCCGGTTCGACGGTCGTGCCGCCGGCCGCTACGCGACCGAGGATCTCGCTCACCGCCTCGACCGCTTCGGGGTCCGCCTCGACCGCGAGCTCCAGCCACGCGCCCCGCGGCGCGCCGTCGTCCGAGGGGCGACTCACCCCAGGCCGAGCTTGTCGAGGATGCCGCCCTTCTCCGCGGCGACCGTGTCCCCGGACTCGCGTGCGAATTGCTCGAGCAGCTCGCGTTGCTTCTTGGTCAGCTTGCGCGGCACCTCGACGTCGACCAGGACGTGGAGGTCGCCACGGGACCCGGCGCGCCGGAGATGCGGCACGCCCTTGCCTCGCAGCCGGATCGCCGTGTCCGGCTGCGTCCCGGGTTTGATCTCGACCTCCTCTTCGCCATCGACGGTCGGCACGCTGATCGTCGTGCCGAGGGCCGCCTGCGCGATCGAGATGCGCGCTTCGTAGTAGAGCTCGGTGCCCTCGCGCCGGAGCGAGGGATGCGGGGCGACATGCACGGCCACGTACAGTGAACCGGGTGGGCCGCCCCTCGGCCCGACCTCGCCCTCGTTGGTGAGCCGGATCTGGTGGCCCTCGTCGATACCGGCCGGGATGCTCACCCGCAACGTCCGCTTGCCTTCGACGCGACCCTCGCCGTGGCAGGTCGGACAGGGGTCTTCGATGATCTTGCCCTCGCCTCGACAGCGCGGGCACGCGCTGACGTTGACCATCTGGCCGAGCATGGTCTGGCGCACGCTGCGGACCTCGCCTCGCCCGTCGCACTGCGGGCAGGTCGTCGCCTGCGTTCCTGGCTTGGCGCCGCTGCCAGAGCACGTTTCGCATCGGGCGAGCGACCGGAAGTCGATCTCCTTCTCGGTGCCCTTCACGGCCTCTTCGAACGTGATCCGGAGGTCATACCGCAGGTCCGAGCCCGGTTGCGGTCGGCCCCGCCGGACCGAGCCGCTGGCGGCGCCGCCGAAGAAGGCATCGAAGATGTCGCTGAAGCCGCCGAAGCCCTCGAAGCCGGCTCCGGCCGGGCCTCCGTCGACACCTGCCCGGCCGAACATGTCATAGCGCTGCCGCCGCTCCGGATCCGACAGGATCTGGTAGGCCTCGCTGGCCTCCTTGAAGCGCGCCGGCGCCTCGGGATCCTTGTTGACGTCGGGGTGCCACTGCTGGGCGAGCTTGCGGAAGGCGCGCTTGATCTCGGCATCGCTCGCGCCGCGAGCGACGCCCAGCACTTCGTAGAGATCACGCTCGGTGGTGGCCATCGACGGGCAAGTCTACGAGAGGGCCATGGCTTTGGCCGTGGCGAGGACCTCGTCGAGCATCGACGGCGTGAGCTTGCGGGTGAACGTGTTCTGCTGGCTCGGGTGATACGTGCCGATGAGCCGGTACGGCCCGACGTCGGTGGTCACGCCGTGGCCGAAACGCGGCTTCACCGGCGACCGGTGACCGTTGGCCGCCAGCGCCCGCAGCGCGGCATCCCAGCCGTACGCGCCGAGCCCCACGATGACCCGGACGCGATCCAGCACTGCCAGTTCACGGTGGAGGTACGGGGCGCACCGGTCGCGCTCCTCGGGCAGCGGCTTGTTGGCGGGCGGGGCGCACCGGACCGCGGCCACGATGTACGTGTCGGTGAGCGCGAGGCCGTCGTCCGCGCGGCGGGAGACGGGCCGGTCGGCGAGGCCGGCGCGGTGGAGCGCGGCGATTAGGAAATCGCCCGACGCATCACCCGTGAAGACGCGCCCTGTCCGGTTACCGCCGTGGGCCGCTGGGGCCAGGCCGACCAGCAGGATCCGCGCCTCTGGATCACCGAACCCGGGCACAGGCCGGCCCCAGTACGTCTCGTCGCGGAAGCGGGCCACTTTCTCGCGGGCGACCTGCTCGCGCCACGCGACGAGTCTTGGGCAACGCCGGCAGACGACGATCTCGGCGGTGAGGGCCGCGAGGGCGGCCCGGTCGGTCACGTGAGAAGTAGCTTGTCGAGCCGACGCGAGACGACGAACAAGCCGGCGAACCCGAGCACGGCCAGGTACGCGACGTGGAACAGCAGGACCGGCGTGATGTAGCCGACCGTCAGCGACCGGATCAGGTCGACACCCTGGTACAGCGGGGTCAGCCGGACGATCACCTGCAGCGCCGGTGGGTAGGTCTCGATCGGGTAGAACGTCGCCGAGAAGAGGAACAGCGGCAGGACGACGAGCTGGATCAGGTCGAAGTCCTGCCAGGTCTTCATGTATGACGTGGCAGCCATGCCGACCGACGCGAACGCGAAGCCGACGAGCAGGGCCGCTGGGAATGCGAGGATCACCCACGGCGAAACGACCAGCCCGAGCACCAGCATCACTGCGAGGAAACCGATCGCGTAGAGCCCGCCGCGGATGAGCGCCCAGATCAGCTCACCGACAGCGATGTCGCCCGACGATAGCGGCGTCGCGAGGATCGCTACGAAGGTCTTGTCGTAGTGGAGCTTGAAGAAGAAGTTGAACGTGCTCTCGTTGATCGCGCCGTTCATCGAGGCGCTCGCGAGCAGCGCGGGCGCCACGAAGAGCTGGTACGGGATCTCCTGCCCGCCCGGGCCGACGACCGTGCCCACCAACGTCCCGATCCCGAACCCGACGCCGAGCAGGTAGAACAACGGCTCGAAGAAGCCGGAGAGCAGCACCAGCCAGCCGTGCCGGTACACGTACAGGTTGCGCTCGACGAGCCGGAACGAGCGGCGGCTGCCGATCAGGAAGACGGAGGTCAGCGGGAGGGCGGTCATCCGCGGACCAGCTTGGCGTTGACGGTCCGGATCGCGACGAACGTCCCGACGAGGATGAACCCGAGGAGGACAGCCAGGTGGATCAGGGCAAGCTCCGGTGTCGGGTTCGTGCCGAACGTGCCCAGCGAGAGGCCGCGAGCGAGCACCGCCCCGTGGTACAGCGGCGTCAGCCAGGCCAGGGGCTGGAGCACCGGTGGCAGACCCTCCACCGGGAAGAACGTGCCCGAGAAGATGAAGAGCGGGGTGATGAGGAACCGGAAGATCGCCGCGAACCGGTCCGGTGTTCGCTGAGTGGCGGAGAAGGCCGCGATCGGCGCCCCGAAGGCGAGGCCCGTCAGGACCGCGACCGGGATCGCGAAGACGACGAGCGGCGAGAGCGCCGCTCCGAACAAGACGATGACGACCGTGAAGACCGTCGAGATGAGCACGAGCCGGGCGGCGATCCAGAGGAGGTTGCCGAGCGCGACGTCGCGGCTCGTGAGGGGCGTCGCGTACATGGCGTGGAAGACGCGGCTCCAGACAAGCCCGGCCATGATCGGGAACGTCGCCTCGAACGACGCGGCCTGCATGGCCGTGGCGACCAGCAGACCCGGGGCGAGGAACGCGATATAGGGCACGCCACCGAGGGCATCCGAACTGTCGACGTAGGTGCCGAGCCCGATCCCCATCGCCGAAAGGAATAGCAGCGGCGTGAGGAACGAGCTGAAGATGCTGGCGCGGAAGGTCCGTCGATACGTCAGGAAGCGGTGCTCGAAGACGCGGCCGATCCCGGCGATCGGCGAGGGCGGCGAGATCGGCGTGGTGGTACCGGCGCCCATCAGTCGACCAGCGAGCGGCCGGTGAGCCGCAGGAATACGTCCTCCAAAGTCGATCGGCGGACGAGCACGGTCTCCGGTCGCAGGCCGCGAGCGTGGGCCGCCGCCACGACGGCCTCGCCGTCGTCGGCGTACAGGAGCACGCGGTCCGGCAACCGCTCGACCCGATCGGCGAGCCCGTCGAACTGGCCGTCGAGGCTCTCCTGGATGCCGGCCGGGAAGCGGAGCTCGGTGACCTCCCGGGTCGAGTAGCGCTCGATCAGACCGCGTGGCGAACCCTCCGCCACGATCTTCGCCTTGTCCATGACGACGAGGCGGTCGCAGAGCTGCTCCGCCTCGTCCATGTAATGGGTCGTGAGCACGAGCGTGACGCCGCGTTGCTTGAGCCGGTACAGGCGATCCCAGAGGAGATGGCGAGCCTGCGGATCGAGGCCTGTCGTCGGCTCGTCGAGCAGCATGAGGTCGGGCTCGTTGATCAGGCTGCGGGCGATCGTCAGCCGACGCTTCAGCCCTCCCGACAGCTGCTCGACCTGGTCGCCAGCTTTCTCGGTCAGCTGGGCGAACTCGAGCAGATCGTCGGCACGCCGTGAACATTCAGCGCGGCTCAGGCCGAAGTAGCGACCGTAGAGAGTGAGGTTCTCGCGGACCGTGAGCTCCGTGTCGAGCGTGTCCTGCTGCGGGACGACGCCCAGTCGGGCACGGATGCTCGGCCCGTCGCGCTCGGGGTCCTGGCCGAGCACTCGCAGCACTCCGGCGGTGATCGGCGAGACACAGCCGATCATCCGCATCGTCGACGTCTTGCCAGCGCCGTTCGGGCCGAGGAAGCCGAACGATTTGCCGGGCGCGACGTCGAAATCGATGGCGTCGACGGCGGTGAAGTCGCCGAACATCTTGGTCAGCCCGCGGGCATGGATGAGCGAGGTCGAGTCGACCGACTCGGGCGTTTCCGGCATGGGCGGGCATGGTACCGCTCGACGCGACGTGCCGGCAGCCGGGCGTGCCGGGCGCCCAGCGGAAAAACATGCTACACAGCGGTAGCATCATCTGGTATCCTGTCCACGGACGCACGAGATCACACCCAAGGAGCGACGATCGACATGGCCGCTATCCCACAACCCGTCGCCGAGCTGCTCGAGCAGGCGCTCGTCGCGGAACTGACCGTCGTCGACGCGAACGGCCGGCCCGTCACGTACCCGTTGATCCCGCTCTGGGACGGCGAGCGGATCTACATGACGTCGTCGACATTGTTCAGCCGCAAGCTCGAGCACATCGACGCGAACGCCAGGGTCTCGGTCTCGATCACCGATCCGATCTCGGTCGCCGGCCGGACCGATCGCGCCACGATCCAGGGGGACGCGCGCGTCATCGCGGAGGATCCGCACGGCGGCTGGGAACGGCTGTTGCCGATCTGGTCCGCCAAGGAGCCGGCGATCGTGTCGTTCCTCAAGGCGCGGGTCGCGCTGCCGTTGTTCTTCGAGCGCGCGCTGATCGAGATCGTCCCGCGTCGCGTCTTCTACTGGCGTGATGGGGATGCCGCTGTCTCGCCTCAGGTCGTCGTCCTTGGGAAGGAGGCGGCGTGATGCGCTCGACGCCGGCGATCGACACCGCCGCGGGCCTGGAGCGGCTCGCGACCTATCCCTTCCACATCGCGACCTGGGTCGACGAGAGCGGCTATCCGGTCTCGGTCGTCGTCCACGCGAAGATCGACGCGGCCTCGCGGGCCGCGAGCTTCGAACCGCCCGCGGGCCTCAGCGTCCCGATGGACCGCGACGTCTCGCTGACCGGATCGCACATCCGACCGCAGCCGGGTTACGGCTACGACGAGCGCCGCCACGTGACGGTGTGGGGCCGAGTGACGTCCGGCATCCGGCCGGACTCGATGGCCCGGGTGCTCACACTCACCGGTCGATCAGCCTGGGGCTGGGACGAGTCCGAGACACCCTTCTTCGAGTACTCGGAGCGTTCCGTGCCGCGCTCGCGACGGTATTTCGATGCTCTGTCGGCCGAGCGCGGGACGCCGGTGAAGCCGCGGCTATCGTTCGGCTTCCTGGCGTTAAGGACGACACGCCTGCCGTTCCTCACGGCGACGATCGTGCCGGTCGTGCTGGGGATCGCGATCGCCGCGAGCCACGGGGCGTTCGACCTGGCCGCCGCGGGCCTGACCGTGATCGGTGCCGCGTTCGTCCAGCTCGGGCTGAACGTGGCGAACGACGTCTTCGACTCCGTGCAGGGCGCGGACGACGCCAACGTCACCCCGACGCAGTTCAGTGGCGGATCCCGGGTGATCCAGTACGGGCTCGTGTCGCTGCGTCAGATGGCGACGCTGGCGACCGTCTTCTATCTGCTGGCCGGCGTCGTGGGGCTCGTGTTGCTCGCGACGCACGGGTCGCAGGCGCTGCTCGTGATCGGCATCGTCGGCTTCATCGTGTCGCTGGGCTACACGGCGCCGCCGCTGAAGTTCGTGTATCGCGGCCTCGGTGAGCTCGCCGTCGCGCTCGGTTTCGGGCCGCTCATGCTGCTCGGCGCGTACGTCGTCCAGACCGGCGGGGCACTAGCGTGGGAGCCATTCGTGGCATCCATCCCGATCGCCCTGCTCGTGGCGCTGATCCTGTACGTCAACGAGATCCCCGACCGGCGCGGCGACGCCTATGCCGGCAAGCGGACGTTGCCGGTGCGCTACTCGCCGTCGACGATCATCACTGGCTACAACGTCTCGGCCGCCGCGGCTTATGTCGCGGTCGTGATCGGTGTCGTGGCCGGCGTCCTGCCGATCCCAACCCTGCTGATGCTGCTGACGATCCCCCTCGCCAGGCAGGTGTCGGCCGGACTGCTGCCGAACTACGACAACCCCTACGGACTGATGGCGTACATGGGTGTCAACGTGCGCCTGCACTTGGCAGCCGGCGTGCTGCTGTTCGTCGCCTACCTGATCGTGATCGGGGCGATGGTCGTCGCGCCCGGAGTCGACCTGTTCGTCCGATAAGTCCGGGGTAAGCGCCGGCGGTCACTGTTGGCCGCATGGATGCGGTCCGGATCGGTCTCTCACGGCGTGCCCTCCGAATTCGACGCCGACTCACGCAGCGGGCGCTCGCCGCACTCGTGGGGCGTCTCGCGCGCGTCGGTGAGCGTGCGCGTCCGGTGGCACGGCGAAGCCCTCGATCGACTGCCCGATCGGCCCCGCAACGGGCCCCCCGCGCCGGGCGAGTGGAGGCCTAGACCTCCTTGAACTCGCCCTCGACCGCTTCCTCGCCCTCGCCCTCGGTGTCGCCCTCGGCGCCGCCGGCAGCCTCGCCGCTGGCCCCGGCATCGCCGGCGCCCGAGCCCGAGTCCGAGCTCGAGCCGTCCTCGCCCTCACCCGACCCGTTCGTGGGGCCGGCCTCTGATGCGGACGCCTGGTAGGCAGCGGTGGAGACCCGCTGCAGCGTCTCGGCAAGAGCCGTCATGCCGGTGCGGATCGCCTCGATGTCTGAGCCCTTGAGCGCCTCGCGCAGCGAAGACACCTGGTTCTCGACCTCGAGCTTGTCCTCGGACGAGACCTTGTCGCCCAGGTCCTTGAGGGTGCGCTCCGCCTGGAACGACAGCGCCTCAGCCTGGTTGCGGGTCTCGACCTCCTCGCGCCGGGTCTTGTCCTCCTCGGCGTGCTCCTGGGCGTCGCGGACCATCTGATCCACCGCGTCCTTGGAGAGCATCGACGAGGCCGTGATCCGGACCTGCTGCTCCTTGCCGGTCGCCCGGTCCTTGGCCTTCACATCGAGGATGCCGTTCGCGTCGATGTCGAACGTGACCTCGATCTGGGGCACGCCCCGGGGAGCCGGCGGGATGCCGTCGAGGATGAACCGGCCGAGCGTCTTGTTGTCGGACGCGAAATCGCGCTCGCCCTGGAGGACGTGGATCTCGACCTGTGACTGGTTGTCGGACGCCGTCGAGAAGACCTGCGACTTCGACGTCGGGATGGTGGTATTGCGCTCGATCAGCCTCGTCATGACGCCGCCGAGCGTCTCGATGCCGAGCGACAGCGGCGTGACGTCGAGCAGGAGGACGTCCTTGACGTCGCCCGCAAGCACGCCGGCCTGGATCGCCGCACCGACCGCCACGACCTCATCGGGGTTGACGCCCTTGTGCGGCTCCTTGCCGTCGAACATCTTCTTGACCGCCTCGACGACGGCCGGCATCCGGGTCTGCCCACCGACGAGGATCACCTCGTCGATGTCGCCAGGCTTGAGCCCAGCGTCCTTGAGCGCGGCCTTGACCGGGCCCTCGGTCTTCGATACGAGATCGGCCACCAGGTCCTCGAGCTTCGCCCGCGTCAGGGAGACGACGAGGTGCTTCGGACCGGAGGCGTCGGCCGTGATGTACGGCAGGTTGATCTCGGTCGTCGATGTGGTCGACAGCTCGATCTTCGCCTTCTCTGCAGCCTCCTTGAGCCGCTGCAGGGCCTGCTGGTCCTTGGACAGGTCGATGCCCTGGTCCTTCTTGAACTCGGCCAGCAGCCAGTCGATGACGCGCTGGTCGAAGTCGTCGCCGCCGAGGTGCGTGTCACCGTTGGTCGCCTTGACCTCGAAGACACCCTCGCCCAGCTCGAGGATCGAGATGTCGAACGTGCCGCCTCCGAGGTCGTAGACGGCGATCTTCTCGTCGCCCTTCTTGTCGAGCCCGTACGCGAGAGCGGACGCGGTCGGCTCGTTGATGATCCGCTTGACGTCGAGGCCCGCGATCCGCCCGGCGTCCTTGGTCGCCTGGCGCTGCGTGTCGTCGAAGTAAGCCGGGACGGTGATGACCGCCTCGGTCACCTTCTCGCCGAGGTACGCCTCAGCGTCGGTCTTCAGCTTCTGGAGGATCATCGCGCTGATCTCGGGCGGGGTGTAGGTCTTGCCGTCCGCCAACTTCACGCCGATCCCATCGGACTTGGGATCCTTTTCGACGGTGTACGGGACGAGCTCGCGCGAGCGCTTCGTCTCTGGGTCGTCGAACCGACGACCCATGAACCGCTTGATCGAGAACACGGTATTGCCGGGGTTGGTAACAGCCTGGCGCTTGGCAAGCTGGCCGACCAGGCGGTCGCCGGTCTTGGTGAAGGCGACGACGCTCGGGATGGTCCGACCGCCCTCTGCCGAGGCGATGACGGTCGGCTCGCCGCCCTCCATGACGGCGACGACGGAGTTCGTCGTGCCGAGGTCGATGCCGATGATCTTGGCCATGGTGTCTGTCTGCTCCTCGTCGGGTGTCGTTCGGTCGATAGATCGTTCGGTGGTTGGTCGGTCGTCTAGTTCGGTCGGTCGGTGTCGGTGCTCGCGGGTTCGCCGCCCGCGACGGCCACGAGGGCCGGCCGCAGCACGCGGTCGCGCAGTCGATAGCCACGCCGCACCTGCTCGACGATCTCGCCCTCAGGACGGCCCGTGGCAGGGACGTTGGCGATCGCCTCGTGCTCGCGCGGATCGAAGGCCGTGCCCGGATCGGCGCTGATGGCGCTCACGCCCTCGCTCTCGAGCAACGTGCGCAGTTTGCGATCGATGGCGGCGACGCCATCGAACCACGGGTCGGTCGCGATCGACTCCGGACGCGCCTCGATGGCACGGTCGAAGTCGTCGGCGAGGGCGAGCACCTTGCGGATGAGGTCCTCGGCCGCCAGGCCCAGATCGCGCTCGCGCTCCTCGGCTGTCCGACGCTTGAAGTTGAGGAACTCCGCACGCTCGCGCTGGAGCGCCGTCAGGTACTCGTCGGCTTGACCCCTGGCCTCGCCGAGCTGGCCCTGCAGGTCCTCGATGTCGGCCAACAACTTGGTCGGCCGGATGTCGATGTCCTCGGCGCGCTCGTCGGCGCGCGTTCGGTGCGCCCGTCCTGGCGCGCGGCGCGGTTCAGGCATAGAGATGGTCCACCAGTTCGTTCATCAGACCGGACACGAAAGCGACCGTGCCGATCGCGTTGGGATAGCTCATGCGGGTCGGCCCGAGCACGCCGACCACCCCGATCGCCCGCCCGGGGCGCCCATATGGCGCGAGGACCAGCGAGACGTCGTGCATCTCCTCGCGAAGGTTCTCCGCACCGATCACGACCCGGATCCGTCCTGAACCCGCGACGCTCCCGACCAGCTCGCCGAGGTAGGCGCGGTTCTCGAGGGCGCTGAACACCTGGCGCAGCTTGTCGCTCTGGGCGAACTCGGGCGCTTCCATCACGTTGAGCAGACCGTCGGAGAAGACCTCCTCGACGGCGGCCGCGTCGTAGTCCTGCAGGATGCGGACGATCCGCTCGCCGACGCGTACCGCGATCCGCTCGAGCGCCTCGTTCGCGTCGAGCGCGCCAAGGATCTGCTCCGCGGATGTCGCCGTCCGATCGAGCAATCGCTCGTTCAGGAGGCCGGCCACGAGATTGAGCATCGACTGGTCGACGGCGTCGGCTTCGTCGAGCGTGACGATGGCCTGCTTGATAGCACCCTCACGCAGCACGAGGATCAGGCTCGCCATCCGCTCGTTCACCGCGACGAGATCGACCCGGCGGATGTGGGCCGCCCGGGGCTTGGCCGCAGTGGCGATGCCGGCCGAGCGTGTCAGCCCCGCCAGCGTCGTCGCGGCGAGGCGGAACCAGTGCTCACTGGCGAACTCGACCTGACCGAACTGGTGACGGATCATCAACTGCTCCACGGCCGGCAGCGGGACGGCGTCGACCATCGATTCCACGTACAGCCGATAGCCGGCATCCGTCGGGACGCGACCCGCGCTCGTGTGCGGATGGCCCAATAGGCCGGCGAGCTCGAGCTCGGCAAGGATGTTGCGGACCGTGGCGCTCGACACGCCGAGGCCGTACCGGTCGACGAGCGCCTGGCTGCCGACCGGTTGTGCCGTCGTGACGTATTCCTCGATGACGGCCCGAAGGATCGCCTGCGAGCGGAGGTCCAGCGGGCCGAGTGGGCGGCGGACACGTCGCGCCAAACTCGTTCTCCCGTGGCGTTAGCACTCGATGGGGTAGAGTGCTAACAAACGTGCTCGCATCGTAGCAGCGGTCGCCGCCGAGTGTCAACGCGGGCGGCCTGATCGCGAACGCGGCCCGCGGCATCCGCCCAGGTCGCCATCGACGGATGTCCATGTCGGCCACGACGGCGGTCCTGCATGCTTGCGTGATGCCGTCTGTCGCAGTGCGCGGATCCGCGAGCCAGATACGCGACACATGACCCCGCGACAGATCGACGTCATCCGATCGACCTGGGCATCTGTCGAACCGATGTCCGACGTCGCCGCGAGTCTGTTCTACGAGCGACTCTTCGAGCTGGACCCGGTCATCAAGCGACTCTTCGCCCGGACCGACATGGCGGCGCAGCGGCGGATCCTGATGCAGACCTTCGCGGTCATCGTCGCCAGCCTCGACGAGTTCCACACGCTCGTCCCTGTCATCCGAGCCCTCGGTCAGGTCCATGCCGGGTACGGCGTTCGGGAGGAGCACTACGACACGGTCGCCGCGGCACTGCTCTGGACGCTCGATCGTGGGCTGGGCGATGCCTTCGATGACGAGGCGGCCGACGCATGGGCAACGGCGTACGACGCGATCGCGTCGCTGATGATCGAGGCCGCGGCCGAGGTCGAACCGAGGGCCGCGCCGGCCGCCGTCTGAGGCGGGCGACTCGCCGTCCGACACAGCCCGTCCGGCACTCGCACTGACGTAGAGACCCGGACCTTCGACGATGGCGGACGTCGACTGATGTCCATGTCGATCGAGCCTCCCCGGACGCGACGCTGGCCCGATGCGGATCCCCGTCGCGGATGCCGATCGCAGGGCAGGAGCCTATCGCCATGAACCTCCGACAGGTCGAACTCATCCAGGCCAGCTGGACTGCGGTCGAACCGATCGCGGACACCGCCGCCGTCCTGTTCTATGACAGACTCTTCGAGCTCGATCCGGCCCTCCGTCGGCTCTTCGCCCGGACCGACATGGCGCAGCAGCGCAAGATCCTGATGCAGACCCTGACCGTCGTCGTCAGGAGCCTCGACAAGCTCGACACGATCGTTCCCGCGATCCAGGCGCTCGGCCGACGACACGCCGGCTATGGCGTTCGCGAAGAGCACTACGACAGCGTCGGAGCGGCGCTGCTCTGGACGCTGGATCAGGGTCTCGGCGACGCGTTCGACGATGAGACAGCAGATGCGTGGGCAACGGCCTATACGACGCTCGCCTCGGTGATGATCGACGCAGCCGCTGACCTCGAGACCCAGACCGCGGCGGCCTGACCCTCCTCCATCCGGCCCGTCACACGAGGCGCGCGAACAGCTCGTTCGAGAGCAACCGTCCACGGGTCGTGAGGACGACGCGGTCGTCGTCGGTCACCGTCAGGAGTTCGGCGGCGAGCGCCCAGCCGAAGACGTCGCCCAGGGGCGGCTCGTGCGCCTTCCCGACGGCCACGCCGGTATCCAGCCGTAGGCCGAGGATCAGCTCCTCGATCGCCGCTGACGCATCGTCGAGGCGCTCGGCACCGCCTGGCGGAAGCGTCGCTGCCTGGCCACTCAGGGCCGCCACGTAGCCGTCGAGCCGGGCCGCCGTCCAGCGCCGGTCGACACCATCGAAGGCGTGCGCACCCGGTCCGAGCGCCTCGTGCGGCAGCCGCCGCCAGTACGCCAGGTTGTGGCGGCTCTCGTGCCCCGGGCGCGCCCAGTTCGAGATCTCATATCCGCGGTACCCGGTCTCGTCGAGAACGACGGCGGCATGGTGGTACTGGCCGGCGGCGCGGTCTTCGTCCTGGCCGGGCCGCACGGCATCGCGCCAGCGCCGGGCCCCCTTCGTCGTCGGGAGGTGATCGCCGTCCGGTCCGGTCAGACCCTCGGCGACTGGATCGTCGAGGGACAGGGCGTACAGCGACAAATGGTCGGGCTCGAGCGCGATCGCACGGTCGAGCGTCGTCATCCACGTCGCCACATCGGCATCCGGGATGTCGTAGAGCAGGTCGACGTTGACCGATTCGATGCCGGCGTCTCGCGCTCCCTCGACCGCGTCTCGAACGTGTCGCGCGCGATGCCGGCGCCCGAGCTTGCGCAGCTCCGTGTCATCAAAGGACTGGGCCCCGAACGACATCCTCGTGACACCCGCGCGTCGGAGGGCCGCCGGGTCGCCACGCTCGTCGGGCCCCGGGTTGGCCTCGATGGTGACCTCGGCGTCGTCGGCCAGCCCGAAACGCTCGCGCACGCTCCCGAGGAGGCGCTCGACATCGTCGGCTGCCAGGAGCGACGGCGTCCCGCCGCCGAGGTAGACGGAGTCAAGCAGCGGACGACGGCGACCGCCGGGCGGCCCGAATCGTTCGTCGAGCGCGTCGGCGCGCAGCTCCAGCTCGACGAGAAGGGCGCCGAAGAACTGCCCGATCCGGTTCCGCGGGCCACGGGCCGCCGACCCGGCGATGACGACGAAATCGCAGTAGGGGCAGAGGGAGACGCAGAAGGGGAAGTGGATGTAGAGGGCGATGGGCGGTCGCGCGGCCGACGTGGAGGTCGGGCTCATCGCTCGTGCTGCGTGGACTCCCGTGATCCGATGACGCGCCAGCCGTCGGGCGGCCGGCGCCGGCGGTCGATCTCTTCGATCTCGCGTCCCTTGGGCAGTGTCTGGCCCGTGTGTCCGGTCGCGAGGAATACCGCGAATCGTGTCGCGGCGTGACCGAGGAACGCCGCGGCGATCCCGCCGGTGACGGCCGTCAGCCACCCGCCGATCAGCCCGATCGCGAGCGTGAGGACGAGCAGGTACCGGTCGCGGCCCGGCGCGCCCAGCCGGGTAGTCAGCACATACAACAGGGTCTGGATGATGTTCGCGAGGTTGGCTTCGAGACCAAGACCCAGAAGCATCCCGAAGATCGCGCCGCGGAATGTCGCCTCGTCGATGAAGGCCGTGGCCGTGGAGTTGAGGAGCGCGCCCGGGTAGGACGAGATCGCCGGGAATCGGATGCGCTGATAGCGAAGCGTCGCGAAGGCGAGTGCCTGGGCGATGCCAAGACCCGCGAAGATCAGGCCCCCGGTGACGGCACCGAGCCGATCACCGGTGCCCAGGTACAGCTCGCCCTGGGGCGCCGGGTGGATGTAGGCGATCGCGACCACGAGCGCCGACCCGAGGCCGTACCACGCCAGTCGGCGTCGGACACGTGGCCGTTCGCCGTCCCGTGTCGACTCGTAATACTCGGCGGTCCCGAACCGCTCCGCGTCCAGACGAAGCAGGACCAGGAGCAGCGTCAGCCCGACGACGATCAGGCCGCGCGAGACGTCGAAGATCGCCTCCACCGGATACCTACGCCTCGTCCATGCGCAGCATCGCGAGGAATGCCTCCTGCGGGATCTCGACCGAACCGACCCGCTTCATCCGCTGCTTTCCCTCTTTCTGCTTCTCGAGCAGTTTTCGCTTGCGGGTGATGTCGCCACCGTAACACTTGGCCAGGACGTTCTTGCGCATGGCGCGGACCGTTTCACGCGCGATCACGTTGCTGCCGATCGCCGCCTGGATGGGCACTTCGAACATCTGGCGAGGGATGAGTTGCTTCAGCCGTTCGGCGAGGGCACGCCCCGTGGACTGGGCACGATCGCGATGGACGATGAGGCTCAGGGCGTCGACCGGCTCGCCGTTGACCATGATGTCGACCTTGGCGAGGTTCGCCGCGCGATAGCCGAGCTCCTCGTAATCCATCGAGGCGTAGCCCTGGCTGCGGCTCTTCAGCTGGTCGAAGTAATCGACGATCAGCTCCGCCAACGGCATCTCGAAATGCAGGACGACGCGCGTCGGGTCGAGGTACTCCATGTCAACGAACGTGCCGCGCCGGTTCGTGGACAGCTCCATCAGCGCGCCGATGTACTGGCTCGGGGTGACGACGCTGAGTTTCACCCAGGGCTCCTCGATCGACTCGATGTCGGACGCGCCGGGAAGCAGGGCCGGGTTATCGACGATGACCGTGCCGCGACCGAGTTGCAGCTGGACGTGGTACTCGACCGACGGCGCCGAGGCGATCAGGTCGAGGTCGAACTCGCGCTCGAGGCGTTCCTGGACGATCTCCATGTGGAGCAGTCCGAGGAAGCCGCAGCGGAACCCGAAGCCGAGCGCGACCGAGCTTTCGGGCTCGAATGTGAACGACGCGTCGTTGAGGTGCAGCTTGTCGAGCGCATCGCGCAGGAGCGGGTAGTCCTCGCCACTGACGGGGTAGATCCCGGCGAAGACGAGGCTCTTCGCGGGCTGGTAGCCCGGTAAGGGCGTGGCGGCCGGCCGGGCCTGGGTCGTGACCGTGTCGCCGACCTGCGCCTCGCGCACGTTCTTGAGGCCGGTCGCGACGTAGCCGACCTCGCCGGCGGTGAGCTGCTTGACCGGCACGAGCTGCGGCCTGAAGACCCCGAGCTCGAGGGGTTCGGCAGTGGCGCCGCTGCCCATCAGCCGGATCGCGTCGTGTTGCTTGAGCGTGCCCTGGGCGAGTCGCACGTAGACGATGACGCCCTTGTAGGCGTCGTAGTGGCTGTCGAAGATGAGGCCCTGGACGGGCGCGGCCGGGTCACCCGTCGGCGCGGGGATGCGCTCGACGATCGCCTCGAGGATGTCCGGGACGCCCGTGCCGTCCTTGGCGCTGGCGAGGATCACCTCTTCGCGCGGGATGGCCAGGACGTTCTCGAGCTCCTCGATGATCGTATCGGGGTCGGCCGACGGCAGATCGATCTTGTTGATGACCGGGATCAGCGTGAGGTTCTCACGGAGCGCGAGGTGGACGTTGGCGAGCGTCTGCGCCTCGATACCCTGCGTGGCGTCGACGACGAGGATCGCGCCCTCGCAGGCCTGCAGGCTGTGGCTCACCTCGTAGGCGAAGTCGACGTGACCGGGCGTATCGATCAGGTTCAGGCCGTAGGTCTTGCCGTTCTTCGCGGTGTACTCGAGGCGAACGGCGCGGGCCTTGATCGTGATGCCCTTCTCGCGCTCGAGGTCCATCGAGTCGAGGACCTGGCTCGTCATCTGGCGAGCGTCGATCGTATGGGTCAGCTCGAGCAACCGGTCCGCCAGGGTCGACTTGCCATGATCGATGTGGGCGATGATCGAAAAGTTGCGCAGGCGCTCCTGGGGGATGGTCACGAGGCGGGAGTGTAGCGGGTGCATGAGTGCCGGCCGACTGTAGGCTGCGAGGTCCATGCCACGTGTCGAGACGTCACCACGACGCCTACCCCTGTCCTGGCGGCGCGCCTTCGTCCAGCGCCATACGCGCCTGTCCGCCATCGAAGGCGTGCCCGGCGTCCGTCTCCACCTGGCCGCGTCCGTCGAGGACGTGTGGTCCGCCGTGGAGGAGACGGTCGGTGGCGATGGCGAACCGATCCCGTTCTGGGCCTTCGCCTGGGCCGGCGGGATCGCCCTGGCGCGCTGGCTCCAGGAGCATCCGGACGAGGTCGCCGACCGGACGGTGCTCGACTTCGCGACCGGTAGCGGGCTCGTAGGCATCGTGGCGGCGAAGCTCGGCGGCGCTCGCGTCACGGCCGTCGACATCGACCCGTTCGCCGAGGCCGCGGTCGACCTGAACACGCGCGCGAATCGCGTCCGCGTCTCATATGCGACGCGCGACCTTCTGGATGGACCGCCACCCAACGTCGACGTCCTCCTCGCCGCCGACACCTGGTACGAAGGGCCGCTGGCCGAGCGGGTGCTGCCGTGGTTGCAGTCGGCGGCCGCGGCGGGGTCCCGGGTGTTGGTAGGCGATCCCGGGCGGAAGTACCTGCCTGATCCGGCCTCGATCGCGTTCCGGGAACTTGCGCGATATCAGGTCCGGACGACCACGACGCTCGAAGACCGCGAGGTCGTGGCGGCGCGCGTCTTCGCCGTCGGCGGTCCATCGGCCGGTGGGTCCTGACCCGGTCCTGTGGTACCATCCGCCCTCGCGTGCGGCGCTCATCTCGCGCCTGCGCGATCCAGATCAGCCCACCCCACCGATCCACCTGAGAGGTTTCCCTTGGCCAAGACGCCCCGCACCTGGTCGGGCGCCCGCACGCCGTCAGGTCTCAAGCGCGTCCGGCAGGCGACCCGCCGCCACGAGGTGCTGGCCCCGCGTCGAAGCGCCGCAAAGACGTACGTCGCCCGAGCCCTGAGCACGGCCGCGATCGCCGAACCCGAGGCCACTACGACCGCCCTCATCGAAGCGCTGTCGGCGCTCGATCGGGCCGCCAAGGTCGGCGCGATCCACCCCAACGCTGCGGCTCGTCGGAAGTCGCGCCTGACGGTCAAGATCAATGCCGCGCTCGGCGGGGCGACCGCCGGGACGTCCGGACGAGTCACCAAGCAGACCGGCAAGGCTGCCGCTGCGAAGGCCGCCAAGGCGCGGATCGCGGCCGGCAAGTCCACCAAGGCGAAGGGTGCCCAGACGGCCGCCGGGAAGGCTCGCGCCGCGCTCAGCAAGACGGCGCGTGCTGAGGCCGCTGCCGCTCGCGACGCCGAGGTGACGACCGAAGCGGCGCCCGCGAAGGCGTCGCGCCCGGCAGCGAAGTCGGCGACCGCCAAGAGCTCGACCACGAAGCCGCGCTCGACGGCGACGAAGTCGGCCGCGACCAAGTCGTCGACGACCAAGTCGACGGCGACGAAGTCGACCCCACGCAAGACAACGAAGTCCTAGCGCACGCCCCAGCGCCCCGTTCCCCACGCATAGACGCCCCGGCATTCGCCGGGGCGTCGGGCGTTCCTGGACTCGGATCCGACTATGCCGGGGTCGTCACCGATCCGCCGGGCACCGTCGGCTTCGGCCGAACGAGACCGTAGAGCACGGCGCCGCCGAGGCCGCCCGCGGTCGTGACCAGGAACAGCGCGCCGGCGACCGTCGATTGTTGCGACCAGTAGAGCGCGCCGAAGCTGTCCGCGTCCGTGATGCCCGCGGCGGCCAGCTCATCGCCTCGGCCGAGCGCGAGATAGCGCCCGTACACGCAGTCCGCACCGGTCGAGCAGGTCGGCGGGATCGGCTGACCCGTGGCCGGGTCGACCCGGTTGAAGTCCGGATAACCCGTGTCGGCGAAGAAGAAGATCGCCTTGAGCAGCAGGAGCAGGAGCGCGAACGACAGCCCGGTCACCGCTCCGGCGAAGACGCCGTTGCGCAGGATCCGTGACCACGGACCGGCCCGTCGGTCGGACCGCTGGTTGGCGTAGTAGCCGATCAGCAAACCCGACGGGATCGCCAGCAGCCAGATGATCGGCTCGATCGGGATGATGAGGATGAAGCTGACGGCGATCGTGATCGCCATCCCGATCCCGACGTAGGCCGCGGTCAGGGCCCCCCGATCGACGAACCGGGTCACGACCCCGCGAGTGCGGCGCGTCCGAGGTAGCGTGCCCCGTCGCCGAGCTCGCCCTCGATCCGGAGCAGCCGGTTGTACTTGGCGACCCGCTCCGAGCGGGACGGGGCGCCGGTCTTGATCTGGCCGGTACCCATCGCCACGACGAGGTCGGCGATGGTCGTGTCCTCGGTCTCCCCCGAGCGATGCGATACGACCGCCGCCCAGCCGGCCGTCCGCGCCAGCTCGATCGCCTCGATCGTCTCGGTCAGCGTGCCGATCTGGTTCAGCTTGATCAGGACCGCGTTCGCGGCCTTGAGCTCGATGCCCCGGGCGATGCGCGAGGTGTTCGTCACCAGCAGGTCGTCGCCGACGAGCTGGACGCGGTCGCCGAGCCGCTCAGTGAGCTGTCCCCAGCCGAGCCAGTCGTCCTCGGCCAGGCCGTCCTCGATCGACACGATCGGGTAACGCGACGTCCAGTCGCCCCACAGGTCGACCAACTCGGCGCTCTCCAGCGTCCGGCCCTCCTTCGCGAGGACGTATCGCGTGGCCTGGCCGTCCGCGCCGCTTCCCTCCTCGACCAGCTCGGTCGTGGCTGGATCCAGGGCGATCGCGACGTCCTCACCGGGTCGGTAGCCGGCGGCTTCGATCGCGCGGAGGATGACCTCGACCGCAGCCTCGTTCGACCCGAGCGACGGCGCGAAGCCCCCCTCGTCGCCTTGACCGGTCGCGTGGCCGTCGTCGTGGAGGATCGTTCGGAGCGCGGCGAAGATCTCCGAGCCGGCGCGCAGGGCATCGCTGTACGTCGCCACGCCGACCGGCATCACCATGAACTCCTGGAAGTCGGTCGAGTCCTGGGCGTGCTTCCCGCCGTTGAGGATGTTGAACATCGGGACGGGCAGGACGCGCGCACCGACACCGCCGAGATAGCGGTACAGGGGCAGGTCGTAGGCCGCCGCGGCGGCGTGCGCGGTCGCGAGCGACACGCCGAGGAGCGCGTTCGCGCCGAGATCCCCCTTGTTCGGGGTGCCGTCGAGCTCGATCAGGAGGCTGTCGATCCCCGCCTGGTCGGTGGCGTCCAGACCGACGAGCTCCGGGCCGATGCGCTCCGCGACGTTGCGGACCGCCGTCAGGACGCCCTTGCCGCCGTAGCGAGCCATGTCGCCGTCCCTCAGCTCGACCGCCTCGTGGGCGCCGGTCGAGGCGCCGCTGGGTACGGCCGCCCGACCGACCGAACCGTCCACCAGAACGACGTCTACCTCGACGGTCGGGTTGCCTCGCGAGTCGAGGATCTCGCGGGCGTCGACCGCATCGATCAGCGTCACTTGCGACTCGCGGTCCTGGCCGGCGTCTTGGCGGTCGTGGGTCCTTTCGCGGATGTGGTGTCGCTTGCGGACGTCGCCTTCTTCACAGCCGGCGTGCTGGCGGCCTTCACCGCCGGTTTCTTCGGTGCGGTCTTCTTGGTGCTCTTCGCCGGGGGCTCACGATCGAGCAGGACTTTGACGCCCGGCAGTTCCCGCCCCTCCAGGAACTCGAGCGACGCACCACCCCCCGTCGAGATGTGCGTCATCTTCGACGCCAGCCCCTGGCGGGTGATCGCCGCGACCGAATCGCCACCGCCGACGACGACCGTGGCGCCCTGGTCGGCACGATCGGCCAGCAACCGGGCGACCGCGTTGGTTCCGTGGGCGAAGGACGGGATCTCGAAGACGCCAAGCGGCCCGTTCCAGAACACGGTCTTCGCATCGGCGAGAGCGTCGACCATCAGGTCCTGACTCTGTTTGCCGAGGTCGACGATGTGCCAGCTCGCCGGGATCTTCTCGGCCAGGAGCGTCTTGTACTCGGTGCCGCGGGTGACCTCCTTGGCCACGATCACGTCGACGGGCAACACGATGCGGACCTTCTTCTTCCCCGCCCGGGCCAGGATCCGGCGCGCATCCTCGACCCGATCGGGCTCGGCGAGGCTCTTGCCGATGGTCTTGCCCTGCGCGAGCAGGAAGGTGTTCGCCATGCCTCCGCCGAGCACCAACAGGTCGACCTTGGTCAGCAGGTTGTCGATGACGCCGATCTTGTCGCCCACCTTCGCCCCGCCGAGGATCGCCGCGAACGGCCGCTCGGGCGACTCGAGGAGCTTGGACAGCATCGTCAGCTCGCGCTCCATGAGGAGCCCGGCATAAGCCGGCAGCAGCTTGGCGATCCCGACCGTCGAGGCATGGGCGCGGTGCGCCGTCCCGAACGCATCGTTGACGTAGACGTCGGCGTACGAGGCGAGCGTCGCCGCGAATCCTGGGTCGTCCGCCTCTTCCTCAGGGTGGAAGCGCAGGTTCTCGAGCAGGACGATCTCGCCCGGACGCATCCGCCTGAGCGCGTCCTCGGTGCCGATCCCAAGCGCATCGCCGGTCACCGGCACGTTGCGCCGGATCAGCTCGGTCAGCCGCTGCCCGACCGGCCGCAGCCGGAGGCTGTCCGTCACCTTGCCGTTCGGTCGACCGAGATGACTGGCGAGGATGACCTTCGCCCCGGCCTGGACGAGGGTGGCGATCGTCGGGATCGCGGCGCGGATCCGGGAATCGTCCTGGACCTTGCCGTCGGCGATCGGGACGTTGAAATCGACGCGGACGAAGACGCGCTTGCCGGCGACGTCAGCATCGCGGACCGTGAGCTTGTCCATGGGTCAGGCGGGCCCGCGCGTCAGGCCGCAGCGACCGGCAGTCGAGCCGCGACGAACGCGATCAGGTCCGCGACGCGGCAGCTGTAGCCCCACTCGTTGTCGTACCAGGCGATGACCTTCACCATGTCGCCGTCGAGGACCATCGTCGACTCCGCGTCGATGATCGAGGAGCGCGGGTCGCCCTTGAAGTCCATCGACACCAGCGGCTCGTCCGACACCCCAAGGATGCCGTCGAGCGCTCCGCTCGCAGCGGCACGGAAGGCGTCGTTGACCTCCTCCACGCTCGTCGAGCGCCGCACGGTCGCCGTGAAGTCGACGACGCTCACCGTCGGCGTCGGCACGCGCAGGCTGAACCCGTCGAATTTGCCCTTCAGGTCGGGAATCACCAGCGCGAGCGCCTTCGCGGCACCGGTCGTGGTCGGGATGATGTTCTGACCGGCGCTGCGCGCGCGACGAGGATCCTTGTGGGCGACGTCAAGGATGCGCTGGTCGTTCGTATAGCTGTGGATCGTGTTCATCAGCCCCTTCTCGATGCCGAGCAGGTCGTGGACGACCTTGGCGGCGGGGGCGAGGCAGTTCGTCGTGCAGCTGGCGTTGCTGATCACGTGGTGGGTCGCCGGGTCGTACCGCTCCTCGTTGACCCCGAGGACGATCGTGATGTCCTCGTTCTTGGCGGGCGCGCTGATGATCACCTTCTGAGCACCGGCATCGATGTGCGCCTTGGCCTTCTCGGCATCGGTGAAGATGCCGGTCGACTCGAGGACGATGTCGACGCCAAGGTCGCCCCATGGCAGGGTTGCGGGATCCTTCTCGGCGAGGATCCTGATCTCGCGACCGTCGATGATGATCGAGCTGTCGCCGGCGCGGACATCGCCGTCGTAGGCGCCGTAAGTCGAGTCGTGCTTGAACAGCAGCGCGTTCATCTCGGCATCGACCAGGTCGTTCACCGCCACGACCTCGACGTCCGGCGCACGCTCGATGAGCGCCTTGAGCGACTGGCGGCCGATCCGGCCGAAGCCGTTTATGCCGACACGGACTGCCATCGTGGGGAACCTCCTGCGGTCGGTGCCGGACCGCTGGTTACGGGCGCGACACGCGCGCGTTCATCTCATCGGGGAACACGGTCATTCTAGCAAGGGTCCTCTCGGCCCTTGGATGCAGGTACCCGGCGAGTGAACGCCCAGTTCCGTTGCCGGTGATGAACGTCCGGATGCGCGTGCCCGGACATGGAACGGCCCCCGCCTCTCGGCGAGGGCCGTTCCCTGTGGCGATGAGGTCAGGCGGTCAGCCGCCGATCCTGAAGACCTTGTTCCCGCAGATCGGGCAGGTCCCCTGCAGGGCCGGCTTGCCGTTCTTCATGGTGATGCGCTGCGGGTTCTGGACTTCGACCTTTCGCTTGTCCTTGACGCAGTAGGCCTCAGCCATCTGGGCTCCTCCTCGTTGGGCCGAGCGTCGCGGGAACCCCTGTCCCGCATCCGCTCCTCGGTGTCGCTAGGTCGTCCACAGGGACGGCCGCCAGCGGTCCGTCGATGCGGTGCGCTTCTGCGCGTCGATCTGTGCCAGCACCTGCAAGCTTTCGAGGCCGGTCTCGACGCAGGCCGTCTCGGCGGCATCCTTGATGGCTCCGCCGACGAACTCGCCGGTCGTCCGATTGGCGAACACCGCACAGACGACGCCGGCCCGACAGCCGGCAAGCGACGCGAACACCAGCAGGGCCGATGCCTCCATCTCGAAGTTCATGACACGCTGGCGCGCCATGTCCTCCGCCAGGTCAGGGTAGCGGATGGGCAACTGCGGGATGGGTCGCCCCTGCGACCCGTAAAACCCCGGTGCCGTCGCCGTCACTCCGACGTGGTAGCGGTGACCGAGCCGCTCCGCCGCCTCGATGAGCGCCGTGACCGCCTCGTAATCGGCGACCGCAGGATACCCATCGTGGACGTACCAGCTCGTCGTCGTCTCGAGGCGGACCGCTCCGGTGGTGATGACCAGGTCTCCCAGGCGCATCTCCGGCTGGAGGGCCCCGCACGAGCCGACCCGTATGAAGGTCGGACGCTCCGTGATCGCCAGGATCTCAGCCACGGCGATCTCGACATTGTCCGTGCCGATGCCGGTCGAAACGACCGACACCCGCTGACCCTTGTACGTGCCGGTCGCCGAAGCGAACTCCCGGTGTCGGTGCTCGAGCTCGATCGAATCGAAGCGCGAGGCGATCCGGGTGGTCCGATCCTGGTCCCCGGGGAGGAGGATGTACTCGGCCAGTTCGCCCGGTCCGAGTCCGATGTGGTATTGCCGTTCGCCTTCGGGGACCGCGATCCTGCGGTCACGAGGGCTTTCGACGCGGGTTTCCGCGTTCGGCAAGAACCTCTCCTCGCTCACGTGCGTGCTTCGCTGGCGCGAAACTCGGGCGAGGATAGTCCGGCGATTCTGCGAGCGTCAAGCACGGCCACGCACGAATCGTGCACGCGGCACCACTCCGACAGACCCCTTGGACCGCCCTCAGTCCACGGTCGGGACCCCGTTCGACGGACTGGCGACGGCCCGATCGGGCCGCGGGGTGCCGATCGAGGAAGCCAGGCGGGCCGTCACGCGGGCCGCGAGCAGGCGTCGATCGTGCCGTCTGCGGAGCATGGTCACCCCGACCGAGGCCAGGCCTACGGCGACGAGGCCGGCGAGTCCGGCGCCCGCCCCGGGCAGCAACCCGAGCGGATCGGTGGCGGCCGCGACGCGAACGTCGGGGGCCACTATCGGCCCTCGCTCGGAGCTCGAGGCCGGCTCCGTGGCACCCACGCCACCGAGGGCGCTGCCGAGGACCAGCGCTGCCGGATCGTCGACCACGACGGCGAGCTCGCCGTCGGCTTGCCGCTCGACACGACCGGTCGCGTTGATCGCGTCTCCGGGTTCGACCAGGGAGATGAGCTCCGCGGCCTGCCCGGTGAGCACGATCCGGCCGGTGGCGGTCGCGTCATCGAGCGTGAAACCGTCAGGTCGTAGCTCGCCGACCAGACCTCCCACCCGCACGGTCGAACCGAGCAGGGTCTCGAGATCGACGATGTCGGCGTCGATCGCGTCCTTGAGCGCGCCCTGGGACGCAGTCAAGGCGGTCGACGCCGTTCCGGTCGTGATCGAGCCTCCATGCCCCGAGCCGGGGCCCGAGCCCGAGGCAGCCGGTGCCCCGGTCTGTCGGACGTCAGCAGTCGACCGCGGCAGGACCGATGGGCGCTTGTCCGACGCGCTCGGGTAGGCGGGCCGGACGATCCCGACGACATCGGCGACGCGTCCCTCGGTGAGTGTCGTGTTCGGGATCTTCGCTCCCGGCTGAGCGATGACCACCAGCTTGTTCGCACCGACGGCGATCTCGGCACGCCATCGCTCGCCAAGCTTCTTGACGTCGTCGACCCTGCCGGTGATCGTCACGAGCCGCCAGGTGTGCGCATTGGCGAGCGGACCCTGGACGCGCAATGGAGCGGGGACGCTGGTCGCGCCTCGCCGCTCGATCGACTCCGCCCGCAACCGCGGCGCACCGTATGCCTGGCCGACCCTTCCGGTGGCCCTGATACGCGTCCCGACGGGCGGCGCCGATCCGTCCTTGGGGAGGAGGATCTCGATCGCACCGGTCGTGTCCTGGACCACGATCCGGCGGCCGGAGCTGTCGAGCAGGGCTGCACCGGCCGTCACGACGGCGTCGATGGCGACGTCGCGGTCGATCGTCGTCAGAGCCTTCGCGATGGTCGCGAGCGCCGGGCGAGGTGTAGCCGAGCCGCCGGGCGTGCCCGGAGACGAACCGGGTGTGGGTGCGGACGCAAGGAGCGTCACGTCCTGGCGGTCGCGCACCCACACGCGATAGCCGTCCAGTTCGCCCTTCTTCGAGGCCCGCTGCCCGGCGACTCCGATCAGCCGGTATCGGGCGCCCTTCGTGAAGGACGTCGCACCGAGCCCGCTCGACGCGTCGGCCATCATCCGGATGGAGGTCCCGTTGGCCATCTCGATCTGGATGGTGATGTCGCCGCTGGTCGCCTTGGTCGGTCGAGCCGTGGCTGTGCCCGTGAGGCGGACGAGCCGACCCTCCGTGTTCTCGTTCGGCCCGGACGACGGGATATCCACCGGGCTGGGCATGGCCATGGTGCCTTCGAGGGCAAGCCCGTCCACCGTCGGGCGGATCTCGAGCTGACCGTATGGGTCGGCGAGCGGCCCGGTGACAGTCACGACGCGTCCGCGGGATGGTGGGGCGGTGCCCGATGGCAGCCGCACGACGATGCCGGCGGTGGCATCCGCGATAGCGAAGAGGGGCGGGGTGCCGAGGCGACCCGGCTCGGCCGTGACGACACCGTGGACCGTGACGTGCGTCCCGGCCGGCATCGTACGCGCTGTCGCGATCGTCGGCCCGCTTGGCGCGGGTGTCGGTGAAGGAGTCGGACTGGGGCCGGGAGCCGGCGTGACCGTGGGCGTTGGGGTGGGGGTGGGGTCCGGCGCCCCGGTCGGGGTGGGCGTCGGCGTTGGGACGATCGTCGGTGTGGGCGTCGGCGGCGGCGCCACCTGCAGGTCACCGGGCGCCGCGACGAAGAGCCGATAGCCGCTGGTCCCCGACCCCGTGCTGTCGCGCTGCCCGAGCGGACCGATCGCCATGATGATCGAACCCAACCCGAGTTGCGCTGCACCCAGGACGCTCGGCACCACGATGACCCGGAGCGGCCCGGAACCATCGTCAACGGTCATGGCCGTCCCGTCGGCCAGGTCGTCGGGTCCGGCGGTCATCGGACCCGAGATCAGCAGTCGACGCCCCTCGACCGCTTCGCCTGCGGCCCCGGTTCCGGAGGCAAGCGCCGCGGGCATCGGCCCCGACCCATCCGTCGTGATCCCCGAGGCCGTCGCACGCAGCGTCCGCTGGGCAAAGCGATCGTCGAGGGTCCCGTGGACCGTCACGGCCGTGCCGGCGGGCAGCGTCGCTGCCGCCACGGTGTCCAGGTAGATGGCGATGCCGCCGGTGGCGTCCTGGACGAACCCACCGTGGCCGGATTCGAGGGTCCCGAGGTCGGTGGTGAGGATGCCGGCGACGGTGACGACGGTGTCATCGACCATAGCCCGTGCATCGGCGATCGAGATCGACGTCGGTCGTGGGGTGGGCGTCGGCTCAGGCGAGCGGGACGGTACTAGGCGTGGGCGCGGGCGTCGGGTCAGGGGTCGGCGACGGCGTGGGCGCGGGCGTCGGGTCAGGGGTCGGCGACGGCGTGGGCGCGGGCGTCGGGTCGGGGTCGGCGACGGCGTCGGCGTGGGCGTGGCCGTCGGATCGGCGGTCGGCTCGGGCGTCGGCATCGGGGTCGGCGAGGGCGTCGGCGTCGGTCCGGGCACGGCGGCTGAGGCGAGGTTCTGCGGTCCCGGCGTACCCGACACGAACCAGTCCGCGGCGTTGTCGTTCGTGTCGACGGCATTGCCGCCAGCGCCACCCGGTCGCCTTTCGAGACTGGAGGACGCCGGCGGAGCCCCGGCGGCGCTGCCTTCGACGAATGCGTTCGTCGCGTCGCCCCAGGCGATCGCGTCGATGACCGAGCCGCCGAGCACGCGCAGCGCGATCGCGCCACCCGTTGCCGCGAAGCCACCGGTGTAGGTCGCGTCGCCCATGCCCACGTACGACCCTCCGCCGTTGACGATGAGGGTCCGCCGACCGGGCGCGACTACCTGCGAGCTGCTCCACGACGCCTTGCGCGTGACGGTCGATCCACTCGACGTCGCGTATACGACCTCGAGCCCGATCAGATCGACCGGCCCGGATCCCTGGTTCGCGATCTCGACGAACTCGTCCGACGCGCTCGATCCGCCGGTCTGCACCTCCGAGACGACCAGCGTCGAAACGGGCCACGGGACCGTGGCCGCGCTCGCGACACCACCACCGAACGGCAAAACGGCCGCCGGCAAGCTCGAAAGGCACAGGGCGACGACGAGAGCGAGCGCGACATCGGCCGCGCGCCGGACGCGTTGCATGCGTGACCTCCCGGCGGGGACCGAGCGGGCGGCGGCGCGCGACCATCCAACCATGAGGCGGTCGACGCGCGACAAACCGCGGATGCACGCGTGCTCACCAGCCGCTCACCGGGCGGTCATCGACTACGATGGCGCGCACCCCATCCGGGCTGACCTCACCGAACCCAGGAGAGAGCGTGGCGCGCGCCAAGAGGACCCATCGGGCCGAGGCCCGTCGACGCTATCGGAACGAGCAGGCTCTCGCCGATCGGATCGAAGACGAGGACATCGACGAGCCGGACACATCGGCTACGCGGGAGTCGGTGTCGTCGTCCAAGGCGAGCAGCCCGTCGACTCCCGCCCGTCCCAGCGTCAGCAACTCCTTCCGAGCCGCCTTCCGGCCGCTCGATATCCGGTCGGACCTGCGCGCCCTGCCGCAGCTCGTCAGGAACAAGGCGCTATGGATCCCGGTGGCGCTGACCCTCGCGACGACCGTCGCCTTCATCGTGATCCGACCCGAAGGTCGCACCGACGTCCTCGGCATCGTGACCGTGTTCATGTACCAGTACTTCGTCGTCACGCCGGCGATCGGTGGCGTGTTCATCGCCGGCTTCCTGGCGCCGCGCGCGTCGTGGCTCTATGGCGTCATGGTCGGGCTCGTCGCGGCCGCGTGCTACTCGTTCCTGGTCTTGCGCGGCTTCATCGGCGTCGCCCCGAACACGAGCACCGAGAGCCTGGCACGAGACGTCGTGCTGGCGTCGTTCCTGCTCTCCCCGATCATCGGCGCCTTCTTCGCGTCGACCGCGGCCTGGTATCGACGCTTCCTGTACCTGTCGAACCCGAACCGTGGCCGCGGACGTGGCAGCGCCCCGCCTCGACCGGACGGCCGAAGCCGCTCGGCAAACCAGAAGGCAAGCGCCCGACGCTAGCCCAGCCGACGCATGCCAGCGTGGCCCATGTGCTTCACACCAGCGGGCCCTTCAGGTGCGCCAGCCGCGGCGGCCACCTCGGGGAGTGCCAGGATCTCGTACGCCACGAGGTTCACGACCGAGCCTTCTCGCTGTAGCTCCCCGTCGACCAACAGCAGGGCGTGGCGGCGGACGACGCCCCGGAGCCGCTCCCAGGTCTTCGGCCACAGCGTGACGTTGACCATGCCCGTCTCGTCCTCGAGGGCCAGGAAGACCGTGCCCTTGGCCGTCATCGGGTGCTGACGGGTCACGACGAGCCCGCCCACCCGGACGCGGCCCGGCCGTCGATCCGACAAGGACGCGTTGGTGACCGCGCCCATGCGGTCCAGCGCGCCACGGAACAGCCCGACGACCTGGCGCTTCGCGTCGACCCCGAGGACCGCGTAGGCATCGCCGATCCGCTCCGACTCGGTGATCGCGGGGAGTGCCGGTACCTCGGTCGCCGGCAGTCGCAGATCCATCGGCCGACCCGCGGCCGCTCCCCGTTTTCCCGCCGCGCGACCGAGCGCCCGGACCGTACGGCCGTCCATCCGGCCGCGTGACGCGCCGGCCACCTCGCGGAGCTGCCACAGCAGTTCGCGACGCGGTCGACCCAGCGAATCCATCGCCCCGCTCCGGATGAGCCGCTCCAGGACCTCCTCGGGCAGGTCGGTCCGTTCGACGATGTCGACCAGGCTCCGATATGGACCCCGGCCAAGTTCGGCATCCAGCAACGCTTCGTGCTGCTCGCCGATGCCCTTCACCAGGTGCAGCCCGAGGCGCACGCCCCAGCCGCCGGACTGCGGCGGCGTCCACTTTTCGCGCGCCTCGGCCGAAGGCACGATGCACCCCGACGAGACGACCGCCTCCGGCTGGCCGTCCGGCCCGACCCACTCGGTCGTCGTCTTGTACGCCGAAGCGTTGATGTCGATCGGCAGGACCGCCACGCCGTGGCGCTTCGTGTCGTTGACGAGCACCTCGACCGGGTAGAAGCCCATCGGCTGGGCGTTGATCAGGCCGACCAGGAACTGCGCCGGATAGAACAGCTTGAGGAAGGCCGATTCGTACGCCGTCCGGGCGAACGCCGCCGCGTGCGACTTCGCAAACCCGAACGAGGCGAACGCGGCGACCTGGCGGAACAGCTCCTCGGCGATCTCCTCGGTCATGCCGGGTTGCTGCAACGCGCCGTCGACGAACTGCGCGTGGAGCTTCTCCATCTCGCGGGAGGAGCGCCAGGTGCCCATCGCCCGCCGGAATCCATCCGACTCGGCCGGCGAGAACCCTGCCACCTCGATGGCGATCCGCATCACCTGCTCCTGGTAGAGGATCACGCCCATCGAGTCCTTGAGGACCGGCTCGAGACTCGGGTGGAGGTAGCTCACCGGCTCGAGGCCCTGCTTGCGACGCAGGAACGGGTGGACGGCATTGCCCTGGATCGGGCCAGGCCGGATGATCGCAACCTCGACCACCAGGTCGTCGAGGCTCTGCGGTTTCGACTTCGGGAGCGTCTGCATCTGGGCCCGGCTCTCGACCTGGAACACCCCGACGGTGTCGGCGGCCTGGAGCATCGCGAAGACCTCGGGGATCTCCTCGGGCAACTTGTCGAGGTCGAGACAGACGGCACAGTCGTGCTGGATGAGCTGGAGCGTCTCGTCCATCGCGGCGAGCATCCCGAGCCCGAGCAGGTCGAGCTTGATGAGCTTCAACGTCTCGACGTCGCGCTTGTCGAACTGGACGACGACACGGTCGACCATCGTCGCCTTCTCGATCGGGGCGATGTCGATGAGCGGGGCCGCTGTCACGAGCATCCCACCGGAGTGGATCGACAGGTGGCGCGGGAAACCGTCGATGCGCGCGCAGAACTCGAGCCAGCGCTCCCAGTGGGAAAGACCGACCGTCGAGCCGCCGCGGGCCTGTGGCGGTGGCTCGGGCTCGATGCGGGCTACCGAGCTCGAGTTCGCTGGCGTTGGCGTCGGGGGTGGGTCCCACATCGACGGCCGCCCTAACCGGTCGGTCTTGCGCGGCGGCGGGAGCTCCATGCCGCTCTCGGGGTCGACCGGCACCGTCCCCGGCGGCGGCCCGAGGACGCCGTAGCCCGTTCCGCGACCCGCCCGCAGCCAGGCGACGCTCGCCGGGGAATCGCCCGGCCCACCCTCATCGTCGGATGGCCCACGGCGGATGGTCGTGACCGGCGCGAGCGGGTCCTCCTGGAAGGGTTCGCCGCTCTCGACGAGGGACACCACCTCCGCAGAGGGCTCGGCCTCCCCTTCTCGGAGCCACGCGAACGGGCGCGGGGCGGTCGGGTCCTCCGGCGTCGGCGGCTGCTTCCATGGCGGGACCTTGCCGATGAGCGGGATCCGCGTGTTGAGCTGGCCCATCCGGTCGACGAGCCCGTGGGCCTCGGCCTCTTCCGCCGCACTCGCCTCGCTCGGCATGTCGTCGCCGGTCCGCTTGAAGAACTCGGCGAACCCGCCGTCGGCCTCGAGGTCGCGCCGGACCATCACCGAGTCGTACGTCTCGAGCGCCTTGGCGACCCGGTCGACCAGCGGTCGCGGGAAGCCCAACGCATAACCGACCTCGCGCACCGCCGACCGCGCCCGATACGTGACGAGGTTGCAGACCATCCCCGTGTGCTCCGGCCCGTAGCGCCGGTAGATGTACTGGATGACCTCCTCTCGCCGCTCCGAGCTGAAGTCGATGTCCACGTCGGGGTATGTCGTCCGACCCGGATTGATGAACCGCTCGAACAGGAGATCGTGGGTGATCGGCTCGACCCGGCTGATCCCGAGCGTGTACGACACGATCGAGCTGGTCGCGCTGCCCCGGCCCTGGGCCGGGATGCCCTGCTCCTTCGCGAATCGCATCAGGTCCCAGCAGATGAGGAAGAACTCGGCGAGGCCGGCCCGCTCGATGACCTCGAGCTCGTGCGCGAGCCGCTTCACGACCGCCGAGGTCAGCGGGTGGTAGCGCCGTTTGGCACCGGCCCAGCACAGCTCCGACAGGTACGAGAAGGGCGTCTCGTCGTCAGGCACCGGGAACCCCGGGAAGCGGTACTGCTCGAACTCGAGATCGACCGAGCACGACGCCGCCAATTCGACCGACGTCGCGATGCCCTCGCGCCACGCACGGGCCGTGTCGACGTCGAAACCGCCGGCCATCGCCGCCAGCTCGTCGCCCGACTTGATGAACGACTCGGTGTCGGGCCGGCGCAGGTCGGCGAGCGTGTCGAGCGTCCGGCCGTGGCGGATCGCCGCGAGCACGTCCTGGAACTCGCGGTCGGCGGCCGTCGCGTAGTGGACGTCGTTGGTGACGACGACCGGCAGGCCGAGCTCTGCCGCCAGCGCCGCCGATTCCGCCACCAGCCAGTCGTCGTCGGGCAGCAGGTGGTGCGACAGCTCGATGAAGAAGCCGTTCGTCGACGGGCCATCGCCACGCCCGAAGATGCGGGCATAGCGCTCGGCCGCGGCGCGCGCTCCGACCCGATCGCCCACCCGCAGCCGACGGGCGATCTCCCCGTCCCGGCAGCCGGACAGGGCGACCACGCCCTCGTGCTCGGCTTCGAGCAACTCATGATGGAAGCGGGGCACGGCCTTGGTGCCAGCAAGGTTCGCGTGGGAGATGAGCCGGCTCAGGCTGCGCCAGCCGGCCGGCGTCCGGGCCAGCAAGAGGAGATGCGGGCCGCGGACGCGATCGCCGATGCCGCGGAAGTCCTCCTTGACCGGGTGCCGGTGCCCCGGCAGCTTCGCCCGCTGTGGTCGAGGTCGGTCGGGCCGGCCCTCGACGGGGAGTGGCGTCTCGGCGGCCCGTTCGGATCGGCGTCGACGCGGGCGTCGGCGTGGTGTGAAGACGACTGCGTCGGGGTCGGGAACGGCCGGGTCGAGCAGGTCGATCTCCGTACCGACCACCCCATGGATCCCGATCTCCTCGGCCGCGCCCATGAACCGGACCGCGCCGTACAGTCCGTTGTGATCGGTGACGGCCAGTGCCGTAAGGCCCTGGGCGACGGCCCGTTCCACGAGATCGTCGGCCGCCGAGGCACCATCGAGGAACGAGAAGTTGGTGTGCGCGTGGAGCTCGGCGTACGGAGTCGTCGCCACGTCGATCGCCTCGATCCGGGGGCGAGTGAAGGGCTTGACAGTATAGAACGAATGTTCATATCGTGCCGATGAAACAACTCGGGTGCGTTCGGCGTCTCTGAGGCATGCACGCACCGATCACGATCGATCGCCCGCTCCGACCGGTCGCCGTGACCGCGCTCCGGACGGCCCTCGCCGTGCTCGGCGCGCTGCTCTTGATCCTCGTCGTATTGCCGGCGATCCTCGCAGTGCAGGCGGCGACGATCTAGTACTACATTCCGTCTCGGCGCCTGGGGGCTCGGGACGAATCGGCGGCCCTGACTGCGATGGTCGGGTGCCGACCCTGCCGGATCGCTGGTGAGCATCGATCCGGCCACAGGACCCCGTCGCTGGGGGCGACGGGGTCCTGTCATGTCCGGCTGGCCGACCACGGGCGGTCGACGCACGTTTTCGTTCCACGTGCCGTCCGCGAACATCGCGTTGATGCGGGCCGCTCAGCGTTCCTGACATCGACATGCTTCGCACCTTCCGGGGCCCCGCTGCAGTTGGGGGCGGCGGGGTCCTCGGCTGTCCAGGGCCGTGACGGGGTCCGTTCCCCGAGCCCGGCTAGACTCGCCCGATGTCCATGCGACCCAGCCGCCTCGCCCTGACGCTCCCGATCGCATTCCTGATCGCGGCCTGTGGATCGACGCCGAACTCGTCCGCGGGCTCGACCCAGCCGAGCGCGCCGGCGACGGGCGGGACCTCCGCCCCGACCGAAGCGCTCGCGTCGACCTCGTCGAGCGCGTCGCTCGCCGCTGGCCAGACCGACACCGACTGGGGCCGCATCTGGGACACCGTCCCGGCCGGCTTCCCCCGCTTCCCCGGCAGCACACCCGCCGACGACGCGAGCGCTGAGCCGGCGAGTGCCCGGTTCGCCGTCCCGGGCGGTGACCCGCAGGCCATCGCGACGTGGTTCCAGGAAGCCCTCGAGACCGCCACGTTCAGCACGGTCGGGCTGAACGGACCGGCGGAGGACGGCGGCTTCGTGCTCGATTCAGTCAGCGAGGGGGAGTGCCGGATCGAGACGAGGATCGCCCCGCTCGGCGATACGACCTTCATCACCGTCCTGTATGGCGCCGACTGCCCGGCCGCATCCTGACCGCCACCCGGTTGTAACGAGGTCGTGACACGCGCCCCGACACCGGCACGCTATGCTGGCGCGGAGGCCCAGTAGCTCGGTCCGGACGGGGGATAGCAGATGCAGACGACCCGACCTCGAGACCTCGGCGCGCTGATCCTGGCGATCGGCGTGCTTCTCGTCCTCTTCATCGTCAGCCTGAGTCTCGGCGCGCCGCTGCGCTGAGGCTCGGCATCGTCGAGCCTCAGCCCGGCTGGCTCAGTCGTACAGCCGCTCGAGGTGCCAGGTACCGGCGATCCGGTCCTGGTAGATGAGCGCGAGCCAGCGCTCCCCGACGACCTTCGCGTAATCGCGCGCGATCGGGTCGCGCCACCACGACTCCTCGACCCGCCATCGATTGCAGACCTCGACCGCCTCTCGGCGGCCGTTCCAGCGGATAGCGACGAGGCGGCCGTCGATGTCGAGCTCGACGTCGATGCGCGGGTGCTCGCGGAGCAGCCGGGTCACACCGCGGTCCTCACGCCGGCGACCCTTCCCGGTCAGCCGAACCGAGGCTGACCTCCTGCCACGCCCAGCGGTCCTCGGGGAGTGGCGCCTCCGGGTCGGTGATGGCGACCCGCCGGACCCGATCCTCGCCGTAGGTCAGCGCGAGCCGCGCGAGCTGCCAGTCGAGCCGGGCCGTCCGGGCAGCCTGTGGCACGAACAACGGGAGTTGCTGGCCGGCTGCCGGCGTCGTCCCACGCAGCTCGAGGTCGAGTCGCTGGACGGCCGCCGGCGGCGGCTCCCGTTCCAGTCGGGCGAACAGCAGTCGCTCAACGGCCTCGGCATCCGCGGTGGGCTCGGGGAACCGCTGCTCGACCTCGATCCGTGGTGACGTCCCGGTCGGCGCGAAGGCGAGATCGAGTTCGAGCGCCAAGAGCGCCCGATCCGCGGCGAGTCCCCGGGCAGTGAGCTGGCCGGTGAGCCCGGCCACCAATCGGTGCAGCACGAACCGGAGCGGCTCGAGCTCCTCGACCGGCGGCTCGATGGGCAGGGCGAGCGCGAGACGCTTCGTCGCACGTCGCGCCTTGAACGGCTCGGTCTCCTGGCCGCGGGCGCGAGCATGGAGTCGACCGCCCTCTTCGCCGAACCGGGCGATCAACGCGGACATCGGCAGCTCGGCGACCTGGCCGATCCGGCGCAGCCCGAAACGGGTGAGCCGGGCGCGGATGTCGAGGTCGGTGGTCAGGAGACCCGACGGGCGATCGGCGAGGAACGCGGCCTCATCCCCGGCCGGGACGATGAGCGGCGCCCCCGGCTCGGCGGCCATCGCGGCGATCGTCGCCGCGAAGTGCGTGCCACAGATGCCGACCCGTGGCTGCACCTCCCCGGGCAGGGCCTCGGCGACCGCCTCGGTCAGCTGCTTGGCGAGGACCGGCTCCGGGCCCCATAACGGTCCGAGGCCGTCGATGCCGACCTCGAACAGCCCGAACGACACGGAACGGGGATCGGCACTCCCCGCCAGGCTCGGGCTGAACCGCCCGAGCGCCTCGAACGCGGCCTCGACCGCTCCCCGATCCGCCTCGGGCTCGGGGTCGATGAAGGTCGCCTCAGGGACGAGTCGATGTGCGCTCCCGAGCGCCATCCCGCGCCGGACGCCGAGCGCCCGTGCGCCCGGATCGGCGTCGATGACCGTCCCCGGGCTCCACGGCCGACCGCCCAGCACGAGCGGGCCTAGGAGTGGGCAGGGCTCGGAGCGTCGGGCCAGCGCCAGGTGGAGTGGCAGGTGCGGCAGGAACAGGTGCAGCCGTCGCATGGTGGATCTCGCGATCGGGGGCCTCGTATGCAGGGGCTTGGTCGATCAACAGGGCGTCCCGAGCGAGACACGTGTCCCGCTCGCCGCCCTCGGCGTAGAGGATCCGGAGCGTCGCTCGACGCCCCGGCGGGCCGTGGCGGTTGTGGGCCACGAGCGCCTCGGTCCGGTGGCCGACGACGTCGGGCCCGAGCCGGACCCACGACCGGCGCGCCAGCTCGAGCCGGATACCGGTCGACTCGGCGACCGCGTTCGCGAGACCACCGCCGAGTCCGGGCGCGTCGAGGATCAGCAGCAGGGTCTCGGCGCGCCGCGCGAGCGCGGCCAGTCGATGCAGCCGGTCGCCGACGCGTGCCGGCTTGTCGGTCCGGGCCAGTCGACCACCGGGCAGGTCGAGGACGAGCAGATCGACCGACCGACCGGCCAGCAGGCTCCCGGAGATGCTGAGGCCCTCGTCGAGGCTGGCCGGCGTGATGACGACGAGCCAGTCGAGGTTGACGCCGCGAGCGACCGCTTCGACCGGATCGAAGCTGCGCGACAGGTCGAGCCACGCGACGACCGAGCCCTGGGCCTGCGCCTCCGCGACGACCCTGAGACTCAACGTCGTGCGGCCGCTCGTGCCCTCCCCGCGGATCGCGACGCTGGCCGACTTGGGCAGACCGCCCGGCCCGAGGATCGCGTCGAGCGCCGCGAACCCGGTCCGGATGACGCGGTCGTCCGGCCGCGGGTCGTAGCGTGGCGCCTCCTCGACCTCGGCTGGAGCAGGCGCCAGTGCCAGCGCACCGACCACCCCCGGAGCTGCGGCACCCCACCGGGCCCGGAGGCCCGCGACAGCGGCGTCCACATCACCCCGACCGGTCGACATGAGACGATCATACTAGAACATATGTTCTAGTACGGCAAGACCGGGCGGCCGATCTCCAGACCGCCCGTCACTCGATCGACACAGTGCCGCCCTAGGCTCGGCCTACCATGCTGGCGATGCCGAACCCGATCTCCGAACCCGCGATCCCGACCGCCCCGATCCTTGTCGTCGACGACGACGCCAAGATCGTCCGGCTGGTGCGGACCTACCTGGAGCGGGACGGGTTCATGGTCGTCACCGCCTCCGACGGACCTGGCGCGCTCGATGCGATCGAGCGGCACACTCCCGCGCTCGTCGTCCTCGACCTGATGCTCCCCGAGCTCGACGGCCGAGCGGTGATCCGCGCGGTCCGGCGGGACGAGGAGGCCGGCCGCACGCCGATCCTCGTGCTGTCGGCACGCAGCTCGACCATCGACCGCATCGCCGGTCTCGAGGACGGGGCCGACGACTACCTGCCCAAGCCCTTCTCCCCCGCCGAGCTGGTGCTGCGCGTGAAGTCGATCCTGCGGCGGACCGCCGGCGCGTCGTCGACCGGCCAGCCGTCAGCAACTGAGCAGCAACGGGTCCTCCGGCACGGGGACCTCACCATCGACCCGGCACGTCACGAGGTCCGCCGCGGTGGGACACCCATCGACCTGACCCGCGTCGAATTCAAGCTCCTGTCGGCCATCCTGGCGGCCGATGGCCGGGTGCTCTCGCGTGACCAGCTGCTGGACGCCGTCTACGGGCACGAGTCGAGCGAGATCCTCGACCGGACGATCGACGTCCACATCCGCCGGCTCCGCGACAAGCTCGATGACGATCCCGACGCACCCGACTATGTCCAGACCGTGCGGGGCGTCGGCTATCGGGCGGCGGCACGGCCATCCGCGTCACGATGACCCGCGGCATCGCGGCCCGCATCGCCCTCGCCGCCATCGCCAGCGCGGCCATCGGGCTCCTGATCCTCGGTGTCGGAGTGGCGGTCGTCGGCGCGGACGTATTCACCGCGTTGATGATGGAGGCCGGCAATTCGGCCGAGCACGCCCGCGAGATGTACGACAATTCGGTCACGACGGTCGTCATCGCGGCCTCGCTCGTCGCGGTCCTCGCCAGCGTCGGGCTGGCACTCGTCCTCGCACGGATGTTGACCAGGCCGCTCCGCGAGATCGGCGGCGCTGCACGGCGGATCGCCGACGGCGACTACGCCGCCCGCGTTCCTCGCGAGGGTCCCGAGGAGCTCGCCAGCCTCGCCAATTCGTTCAACCAGATGGCCGCTTCACTGGAACGCCAGGAGCAGATGCGGCGGGACTTCATCGCGAACGCCGCGCACGAGCTGCGGACCCCGTTGACCAACCTGCAGGGCTATCTCGAGGCCTTGCGCGACGGCGTCATCACCGCCGATCGGGCCACGTACGAGTCGCTGCACGAAGAGGCCGACCGTCTCGTGCGCCTGTCCCGCGATCTCGACGCCCTGGCCGAGGGCGACGCCGACACCAGCCCGCCGCAGCTCGTCGAGCTCGATCTGGCCGTGGCGATCCGGATGGCACTCGACCTCGCGGCGCCGTCGATCGAACGCGCCGGGCTCCACCTCGACGCGACCGGAGTACCAGCGACCCTGCCGGCGCGAGCCGATCCCGATCGGCTCGCCCAGGTCCTCGCCAACCTGCTTTCGAACGCCGCTCGCTATACGCCCCGAAGCGGCACGGTAACGGTCCGTGCCGAACGTCGACCCGACGACGTCATGGTGTCGGTCGCCAATACCGGGGATGTGATCGCGGCCGACGACCTCGACCGCGTCTTCGAACGCTTCTACCGGGTCGAGAAGTCGCGCGATCGCGCCCGCGGCGGCGCGGGGATCGGGCTGGCCATCGTGAAGCAGCTCGTCGAGTCGGCTGGCGGCCGTGTCGGCGCGGACTCGGCCGACGGTCAGACGCGCTTCTGGTTCAGCCTGCCGTCGTGAGCCGGTCGCCTTGGGGCAGACCCGCGCAGCGAGAGCGCGAGGCGAGAGCGGACGATCGACATGAGCCCTCGGCCTCCGACCCGGGCGCCGCGCATGTCCGCCGCGAGGACTTCGCGCCGGCGCTCGGCCTCGACTTCGAATGGGGTGGCGGCGAAGTGATCCTGATGCATGTCGCCCTCCGATCGTTCGATATCGATCCTCTTGACATCAAGTGTCTTGATCTCGAAGTACATCACGTCGACAGCGTATCGGTCGATGTCGTTTGATGTCAAGATGTTTGATATCAAACTTCTTGACATGAAGGCAGGCGAGGAGCACCATCCGGCCATGGCAACCAAGGCGCCCGCTCGCACCGAGCACGACACGCTCGACGCGATGCTGGAGGTGTGGGCGCGCGAGATCCCCGACCTCGATCCACTGACCGAGGGCATCGTCGAGCGCATCCAGAAGCTCGCCCGGGCGTTCGATCGCACGATGGACGAGACGCTCGTCGAGACCGGTCTCGATCGCCGCTCCTACCACGTCCTGGGAAAGCTCCGCTCGGTGGGGCCGCCCTATCGGCGATCCGCTGGCCAGCTCGCGGAGCACATGGGCCTGTCCAGCGGAGCCATGACGAACCGCCTCGACCGGATGGAGGCCGCCGGCCTTGTTCGCCGCCTGCCGGACCCGAATGACCGGCGCGCCACCCTCATCGAACCGACCGAAGCCGGCCTCGCAGTCTGGGATACGGCGGTGGCGACCCAGGCGCAGCGCGAAGCGAAGGTCGCCTCCGTGCTGCCGCCGAAGGAACGCGAGGAGCTCCACCGACTCCTTCGGACCCTGATGCGGGCGTTCCCGGGTGCCCACGACGCCCCGGCCGAAAACGCCGACGAGGACTGATCAGGGCAACCCGATCGCGATCATCCCTGCGAGGATCCCCGCCAGGCCCACCCATTGGACCGGCCGCAACCGTTCGCCGAGCATGGCGACGGCGACGACGATAGTGACCGCCGGCCCGAACGACGACGCCAGGCCGACCAGCCATGTCTCGGCATGCTCGAGGCCGTAGGCGAATGACGCGAGACCGAGCACGTCGAGGGCTCCCGACAGGGCGACGAACCAGATGACCCGGGCGTCGAGTCGCGCGACGCCATCAGGGGTCTCTTCGCCTTCGATCATCGGCGCCGCCAGCTTCCGGAAGACGGTGAGGGCCAGGACGAGGACGATCGTCGAGATCACCGCGTTCGCCGAGCGGGCCACGAGGAGGACCTCCTGCCACGGCGCCCGGTCGACGACGATATCGGTGACGATCGTCATCGTGGCGAACAGGACCAGGGCGACGATCGCGAAGGCGACACCCGGGCTCGCGAACCGGGTCTTGCGCCAGCCACTGTCGAACGAGATGCCCGTCAGGACGACGCCGACCGTCGCCAGGAGCGCCCCCGCTCCCTGGACCGGGGTCAAAGTCTCGCCTCGGATGACGACGGCCAGGACCACCGTGAGGCCGCCGTACGCGGCGACCATCCCGCTGACGACCGCGATCGGCCCGATCCGGAGACCGGTGAAGTAGGACAAGTAGGCCCCGGCGCCGGCCAGGCCGACGAGCGTGCCGCCAAAGAGGACGAAGGGGTCGGTCGAGAGTCGCGTGCCGGTGGCGACGGCGGCAGCCCAGACGAGAGCCGCCCCAACGACCTGCATGCCGGTGGTCACGCGCAAGCTGCCGACCCGCCGGCTCGCCAGCGCCGAGAACAGGTCGAGGGTGCCCCAGCACAGCGCAGCACCGAGTCCCGTCAGCAGTCCGATCGGCATCGGCGGAGCCTAGGGGCGCATACCGTGCTCGGTCCGCGGGTCGCACGCCGTGCGACGGGGCGTCCGTTCGGGGCGCCGTAGACCCCGTGCTACACTCGGTCGCCCGTGGGGATGTAGCTCAGCTGGGAGAGCACCGCGTTCGCATCGCGGGGGTCAGGGGTTCGAGTCCCCTCATCTCCACCACGTCCCGACGGTGACCGCCCGATACGATGCCGCCGTGCTGCTGACCCGGATGCGCGCGCGAGACCCGGATGAGGCGCATCGCGTCGCGACCCCTCTCGAGCTGCTGTTCGACCTGACGTTCGTGGTCGCCGTGGCCGCCGCCGTCCCCGAGCTCGCGCACGCCATCGTCGACGGTCATCCGATCGAAGGGTTGATCGGCTACCTGCTCGTCTTCTTCGGCATCTGGTGGGCGTGGATGAACTTCACGTGGTTCGCTTCCGCGTTCGACAGCGACGACGGGCTGTATCGCGTGCTGACGATGGTCCAGATGGCCGGCGTGCTCGTGTATACGGCGGGCATCGCGCCGGCGTTCGAGCATGGCGACTTCACGACGACGGTCGCGGGCTACGTCCTCATGCGCATCGCCCTCGTCGCCCAATGGCTGCGGGTCGCGCGGTCCGTCCCCGAATACCGGCGGAATGCGCTGCGGTACGCGATCCCGATCGCTGCCGTCCAACTGCTCTGGATCGTGCGGCTCGCACTTCCTGAGCCGATCGGCATCGTCACGTTCCTGGTCCTGGGCATCAGCGAGCTGCTCATCCCGGTGTGGGCGGAGCGCGGCAACATGACACCCTGGCACCCGCACCACATCGCGGAGCGCTACGGCCTCTTCACGATCATCGTCCTCGGCGAGAGCGTCCTCGCGACGACGAGCGCCATCCTCGCCGCGCGGACGGCATCGGGCATATCGGAGGAGCTGGTCGTCGTCGCCGCGGCGGCGCTCGTGCTGCTCTTCGCATGCTGGTGGTTGTACTTCCTCGACTCGGACGCGCCGCGACTCGAGGAAGACCGTCAGCGGTCATTCGTCTGGGGCTATGGCCACTTCTTCGTGTTCGCGGCGCTCGCCGCGATCGGTGCGGGCATCGAGGTGACCATCGAGGCGATCTCGCACGAGATCGAGGCCTCGCCGCTCCTCGTCGGCTACAGCGTCGCGATCCCGATCGCCGTCTTCCTGGCCGCTCGGTACATCCTGTACGTGCGCGATCGGGGGTCGCCACCTTGCGCGCCGGGAGCTGATCGCCGGGGAGCTCGCGATGGTCTTGCTCATCCCGCTGCTGAGCGTCGTGCTCGCGCCGGCCCTCGTGCTGGCGGCGCAGGCGGGCGCTGCCGCGGGGCTGGTGGCCTACAAGTCGGCGCGCCTCCGGCAGGTAAGTGCCGGTGAAGCGGTCGATGGCCGCGGGATGAGCGCCCGTCGTCAGCATGCGGCCTATGAAGGCACTGAAGGGGCATCGAGCGGCCAAGGACGAGCGCCGGAACCGGCGGAAGGCGAAGTCGCGTCGCCGACGTGACGGGCTGACCCTCCATCCTCTCGCGGGCACGTTCGAGCCCGGCCTGGCCGAGCAGATCCTCACGGCGTTCGAGGGCTTCGATCCGACGGCTCCGTGGCCGGAGGTCGCGCCACGCATCGTGCCGGTCCTCAAGCGCGTGCATCACCCGTACCCCGCGGAGATGGCGCCGCTCCACATCCGGGTCCCGCCGGGCATCTGGACGGGCTTCGGCATCGACCTGGGGCCGGCGTTCTCGCATGTGAGCCAGGCCCTGCTCGACGGATGGGACATCGACCACGCGACCCTGCTGGGGACAGCACTGACCAACCTGACGGATCTCGTCCGACGGGAGCGACCGGTCGTCGACTCCGTCCCGATCGACGGGATCGAGATCATGGCGATCCAGGGCCAGGGTTGGGGCTCGTCGCTGATCCTCGTCCCGGAGCTGCTCCGGCCGATCCTCGGCAGCACGCCGCGGGTGCTCCTCGCGCCTGTTCGCAACACACTGCTCGCGCTGCCCGACGATGTCGATGACGGATTGGCGGTCGACCTGTGGCGGGCGATCGCCCACGGCGCCCACGACGAGCTGGATGTCGATCCGCTGCGGTGGACCGGTTCGACGGTCGCCATGCTCGGGGAGAGCGTCCTGGGGTTGCCGAACTAGGGTCGCCGAACTAGGCGACCGCCAGGGCTCGATGGAGCTCGATCGAGTGGTCGTGGAGCCAGCGGCGCCAGACGCGATGGTCCGGCCGACGCGTCGCGACGAGTGCCCAGAACCTCGGACCGTGCCCGAAGACACACAGGTGCGCCAGCTCGTGGCAGACGACCGTCTCGAGCGCCTCTGGCGGGGCGAGGATCAGGCGCCACGAGAAGGAGAGCCGTCCGGAGCGTGAGGCACTCCCCCAGCGCGTGCGCGGATCACGCAGCGTCAGGGCGGCAGGACTGACCCCCAGTGCGGCGCCGTGCTCGGCGACGGCGACCTCGATCACGCGGCGCGCCTCCTCGCGAAGCCACGTCTCAAGGATCGTGGCATCGGCTCGGCGATCCGCGGCGACCCGGTGGATGACGAGCTCGTCATCGAACGACGCCACGGTCGACCGGCGAACGCCCGACACGGCCGGCACGACCCGTACCTGGTGGAGCCGGCCACGGAACGGGATACTGCCTCCGTCCCGGGCGCCTCCGCGGGCGGCGATGCGCCGATCGACCTCGGCCTGCTGCCCAAGGTGCTTGCGGAGCCACGGCTCACGCTCGGCCAGGAACGCGGCAGCTCGCCGTTCGTGCTCGGGTCTGTCAGTTCGGGCCGGGACGGTGACGACGACGCCACGTTCCGGATGGATGACGACGCGCAGCATACGGGCGCGGGACGATCGCCTGAGCGTGTATGGGAGCGGGCCGCCGGGCAGTTCGGCGATCGCGGCGGCCTCGGATGTCACGACCCGATGATGCCATCCCGCACCAGCGACCAATGCCGCTCCGGGTCGGCGGATGAGGGCTCATTCGGCCAGTTCGAACGAGGTCCTCTGCTACAATCCCCGCTCCGTGGGGCTATAGCTCAGCTGGAAGAGCACCTGCATGGCATGCAGGGGGTCCGGGGTTCGAGTCCCCGTAGCTCCACCAGCCGACGAACCGCCGACCTTCACCCCTCGCCGACGGCGGGGGGTGAACCGTATCCAGCGAGCGACGAGAGGCCCGCATCCGTGACCGAGACCGCCGACAGCCGAACCAGGGTCGAGCGCTACGACCCCACCGCCATCGAGCCGCGCTGGCAGGCTCGCTGGGCGGAGCTCGGCCTGTACGAGACGGACCTGCACGACATGTCGCGGCCCAAGTACTACCTGCTGACGATGTACCCGTATCCGTCGGGCGACCTGCACATCGGCCACTGGTACATCAAGACGCCGACCGACGCTCTGGCGCGCTTCTTCCGGATGCACGGCTACAACGTCTTCCTGCCGATCGGCTTCGACGCGTTCGGATTACCGGCGGAGAATGCCGCGATCAAGAGCGGTGGGCACCCGTTCAGCTGGACGATGCAGAACATCGAGAACATGCGGCGCCAGCTGCGGACGATGGGTGCGACGTTCAGCTGGAAGCACGAAGTCGTCACCGCCGACCCGTCCTACTACAAGTGGAACCAGTGGCTGTTCCTGCGCTTCCTGGAGGCCGGGCTGGCCTATCGCCAGAAGTCGGCGGTCGACTGGTGCCCGAACGACGGGACGCTGGCACGCGAGCAGGTCGAGGGCCCGGAGCGGCGCTGCTGGCGCTGCGGCGAGCTGGTCGAGAAGCGCGACCTGGACCAGTGGTACCTGAAGAACGACGGCCTACGCCGACGAGTTGCTGTCCTTCGAAGGCATCGACTGGCCCGAGCCGATCAAGGTCCAGCAGACGAACTGGATCGGTCGCTCCGAGGGCGCCGAGATCGACTTCGACACCGTGCCTGCCCCGCATCACGAGGCCACCGAGACGATCCGCGTATTCACGACGCGCCCCGACACGCTGTTCGGTGCCACCTTCATGGTCCTGGCGCCCGAGCACCCGCTGGTCGAGACGCTGACGGCACCCGACCGGCGCGCGGAGGTCGATGCGTACGTCGCGCAGGCGCGTCGCCGGACCGAGATCGACCGCCTGTCGACCGACCGCGAGAAGACCGGAGTGGCCATCGGGGCCGACGCCGTCAATCCGGTCAACGGCGAGCGCATCCCGATCTACGTGGCCGACTACGTGCTGGCCGGATATGGGACCGGCGCGATCATGGCCGTGCCCGCGCACGACGAGCGCGACTTCGCCTTCGCCCGCCAGTTCGACCTGCCCATCCGGCGCGTCGTCGCGGCACCCGGGACCGAGGCCGATGACGTCATGACTGACGCCTACGTGGCACATGCCGCCGGTGAGCGGCTGGTCAACTCGGACCGCTTCGACGGCATGGCCGCCGACCAGGGCGGCACCGCCATCGTCGACATGCTGGCCGAACGTGGCAAGGCCGAGGCAAAGGTCACCTATCGATTACGCGACTGGCTGATCAGCCGGCAGCGCTACTGGGGCACGCCCATCCCGGTGATCTACTGCGAGCGCGACGGCATCGTCCCGGTGCCTGAGCAGGACCTGCCGGTGCGCCTACCCGAGAACGTCGACTACCGCGGTCGCGGCGACAACCCGCTCAACCGCGACGAGGCGTTCCTCAACGTCGCCTGTCCCAAGTGTGGTGAACCGGCCCGCCGCGAGACGGACACGATGGACACGTTCGTGGACTCGTCCTGGTACTGGTATCGCTACCTGTCGCCCGACAACGACGACGGGCCCGTCGACCGCGCGATGACCGATGTGTGGACGCCCGTCGACCAGTACACCGGCGGCGCCGAGCACGCCGTCATGCACCTCATGTACAGCCGCTTCTGGACGAAGGCGATGCGCGACTGCGGGCTGATCGCCGAAGACGAGCCGTTCAAGCGGCTGTTCAACCAGGGCCAGATCCTCGGCGCCGACGGCGAGCGTATGTCGAAGTCGCGCGGCAACGTCGAGGACCCCGACGACCTGGTCCGCCAGTACGGCGCGGACGCGGTCCGGCTGTTCCTGATGTTCATGGGTCCCTGGGACCAGGGCGGCCCATGGAGCCCGACTGGTATCGGCGGGGTACATCGGTTCCTGAACCGGGTCTGGACGGTCACCCTGGATCCGCACGGCCGCGAGGCCGGCGAGTCCGGCCCGGAGGGCCGCTCGGGCAAGCTCCCGACCGGCGAGAGCGCCACGGATGCGGCCGCCGCGATCCGCGCGGCGGCGCATCGCACTCTGCGCGATGTCACCGAGGACTATGAGGGCTTCCGCTTCAACACGATGGTGGCGAAGCTGATGGAGCTGTCGAACACCCTGTATCGGTACCGCGGCACAGAGGTCGCCGGCGATGCCGAGTGGGCCGAGGCCGTCCGGCTGCTGCTCCTGATGCTGGCGCCCGCAGCACCGCACATCACCGAGGAGATCTGGGCTCGGCAGGCCGAGGCGGCCGGCCGCGAGTGGACGTCGATCCACACCGAGTCGTGGCCGACCGTCGACGAGTCGGCGATCACGGTGTCCGTCCGCGAGGTGCCGGTGCAGGTCAACGGCAAGCTGCGCGACCGGATCGTCGTGGCCGCCGTCGCGGCGGAGGATCAGATCAAGGCCGAGGCGCTGGCCAGCGCCAGGATCCAGGCGATCCTCGCGGGCCGCGCGCCGGAGCGGATCGTCGTGGCCGGCGGCGGCAAGCTCGTCAACATCGTCCTGCGGGACTGACGCCCCGCGGCCGGTCCGCCCGGTCCGCCCGGCCGGCCGTCAGGCGTCGGCGGTGACGGCCTCGGTCGTGGCTTCGCCGGCGGCGCTCGGCCTTCGACTTCGCGCGGTGGCGAGCGGCCTTGGCCCGGTTGCCACAGGTCGCCATGTCGCACCACCGGCGGCGGCCGGTACGCGAGGTGTCGTAGAAGACCCAGCGGCAGCGATCGTTGTCGCAGATCTTGATGCGGTCGGGATTGCCGCCGGTCAGCTCGGTCACGAGCGGATCGCACAGGCGCGCGAGGGCATCGTCGATCGGGTCGCCGACGTGGCGGTGGTCGACCGCGACGCAGCCGTCCGAGGACGGCACGAGCTCGATGACCTGCCGGGCATGCAGCGCCCGGTTGACCGTGTCGAGCGCACCGGTCGTCGGCGGGCGATGGTCGACGATCGCGTCGGCGACATCGCGCAGCGCGCCGCGGACGGCGTGGATGCGGGCAAGGTCGCGCGCCGCCGTCGCGGCATCGGAGTCCGCCTGTCGATCGAGTCGAGAGGCGCCTTCGGCATGGATCACACCGCGATCCACGAACCACGAAAGGGCATCACCGAGCGTCGGCAGCCGCTCCAGCGGGAAACCATTCTCGAGATCGTCGGTGTTCAGGAAATCGAAGGTGTCCTCGAGATCGACGTCGTGGGCGTGATAGCCCCGGCCGGTCGCGATGGGAGTGAGTGTTTCCATGGCGTTAACCACTTTAGACCAGTTGACAGGTTACGCGCAAGGGGCTAAAGTACGAGACGTAACCGATAAGACAGAAGAAACGGGTTACGAGTAACTGGAAAGGACCGATCATGGAAGCCATCGTCATGTTCGTTGTCCTGGTCATCGGGTTCATCGCCCTCGACCTCGGCTCCGTCCGCTTCGGCACGGATTCGCGCGATCAACTGCCCGACACGCACGTCCGGTAAGCGCGCCGATCCACGTTCACCGACCCACCACCTGTACCTTACTCATCCTGGAGGCATTGTGATCCCCTACTACGCCATGCTCGCCCTAGACGTCGCGAACGAGCGTTCGCGCGAGGCAGAGGCGCGGCGCCTGGTCCGGCTCGCTCGCGAGGACGAGTGGGACATGGCGGAGTACGACTGGTTGCCCGTTGACGACCGTCCGTCCGTACTCCGGCGTGGTCTCGCCCGAGCGACAGCGGCCGTGAGCCTCGGCGCGGCCGCGGCCACACGTCGGCTCGATGAGCGCAAGGCCGAGGACCTCGGCCGCGCGATCGCGATGGCCGACTGACACTTCAAAGACCCAGCCCACAGAGCGCCTGCCCCTCCCGGCAGGCGCTCTTCGATTCCCCGACGGGGAGCGGCTACTCTCCCTGACATGTCTGACCCGGTGACCACGGCCGTCTCATGGGGGCCCGACCGCATCGATCTCTTCACGGTCGCGGACGATCGATCGCTCGTCCATCGATCGTTCGATGGCCACGGCTGGTCCGAACCGACATCGCTCGGTGGCCGGCTGGCGTCGGCCCCGGCGGCGACGGCGTGGGGCGTCGACGAGCTCGAGGTCTTCGCGGTCTTCGACGATGGCCAGCTCTGGAACCGCTACTGGGACGGCGTTTCGTGGCACGCGTGGGAGCCGATGGGCGGCGAGCTGACCGGCACCCCGGCCGCGTCGTCGTGGAGCGCCGACAGGATCGATGTCTTCGCGCCGGGTCGAAACGGCAAGATCTGGCATCGCTGGTGGGACGGCTCGAGGTGGGTCGACTGGGAGCAGTTCTAGGCTGATAACTGGCAGCTAAGAGCGCCTCGCTAACGTCCCGATAGACGCCCCGTCGACATCGGAAGTGCCCCCGACGCCGCGGGGCGTCCGCACGCCCGGCCCGCCGGATCACGCCCGCCGCGGAGCGCGACATGGAGCCGAGCACGACCCCACCGTGGCGCGTACTCGAGGCGCCCTCGGCGGACGATCCGCCCCGCGCATCGACGCCGCCGACTTCACCGACAGCGATTTCGGGAAGCATCCCGTTGGCCGCCAAGGTCGGCGCCATCATCGCCGCGGCCGTCGCGTGTGCGATCGTGGCCGTCCTCGTCGCCGTCAGCGGAGGTGCCGGCAGCGTCGTCGTCGACGGCGGGTCACCGATCAGGGTCGACGGATCCCTGTCTGCACCGCTCGGAGCTTTTGCCGCATCGGGTAGTGGTGAGCTCGTCGTCGAGATCGTCGGCGCGGTCCCGAAGCCCGGGGTGTATCGCATGCCGCCGGGTTCCCGGCTGGTCGACCTGCTGCAGCTGGCGGGCGGCTATGGGCCGCGGGTCGACACGGCGCGTGCCGAGCAGGAGCTGAACCTGGCGGCGCCCGTGAAGGACGGCGACCACATCCGCGTGCCGTCGCGGGACGACGCACAGCCATCGTCATCCGCTGCGCCCATCGGTGGTTCTGGCGCAGCACCACGAGGAGCGCCCGTCGACATCAACACGGCGACGCAGACGCAGCTCGAGGAGCTGCCGGGCGTGGGGCCGGCCACAGCCCAGAAGATCATCACGGCACGGGAGGAAGCGCGGTTCGGCGCGGTCGAGGAGTTGCGCTCGCGCGGCGTCCTCGGTGAGAAGACGTTCGAGAAGCTTCGCTCCCTTGTGACGGCGGGCTAAGGTGCCGCGCAGCGGATGGATCGCCTGCGGCGCGATCCTCGGCGCGCTCGCGCTGACGATCGACGATCGACGGGCGGTCGCAGCGGCCCTCGCGCTGGCGGCCTTCGGGCTGTTCCTGAGCGCGGTCCTGGGACGCCGGCGGCGACCCCTCATCGCGTTGGTCATCGGGACGCTGGCGATCCTGGTCCGCGGCCTGTGGATGCCCGCAACAGCCGACCTCGCTGGTGCCCCAGGCAGCGACGGGCCTTGGCAGATGATCGTCGAGTCGATCGGCTCGCCCCGGGACGGCCAGCAGGTCGCCACCCTCCGGACACTCGAGGCCGGGGCCATCGGGTTCCGCCTGGCCGCGACCCTGCCGCGCTATCCGCCGGTGGGACCGGGCGACCGTGTCGAGGTCGACGGACGGACCCGCCCGCGCCCGGATAGCCCGTACGGGCAGTACCTCGAACGGATCGGCGCCTGGGGCACACTCGACGCGAGGATGCTCGGCGTCCTCGAGCGCCCGACGGATCCCGTCACGACCCTCGAGTCGGTCCGGCGCGGCACCGGGGACCTGCTGACCCGCGTCCTGCCGGAGCCGGAGGCCGGGCTTGCCGCCGGGATCCTCATCGGGCTCCGCGACCGCGTCGACCGGACCGTCGCGGCGGAGTTCACCACGGCCGGAGTCAGCCACGTCGTGGCGATCTCCGGCTGGAACATCGCGATCGTGGCCGCCGCGATCGGCGCGATGGCCGGTCGAATCGGGCGACGAAGACGTTCCGTCGTCACGGTCCTCGCGATCGTCGCGTACATCTGCTTCGCGGGTGCGTCGGCGTCCGTGCTGCGCGCCGGAGCGATGGCCGGCGTCGTGTTGCTGGCCCGCGAGACGGGGCGTGCGGGTCGGGCCGCCGCGGCACTCGGCTGGGCCGCGGCACTGCTGCTCCTCGCCGATCCGCGCCTCGTCGCCGATGCGGGGTTCCAGCTCTCTAGCCTCGCGACGGCCGGTCTGATGGCCTGGGCGAGCCCGCTGACGGATCTGCTCGATCGTTGGACCGGACGGCGCCTCCCGCGGTGGCTGTCAGAAAGCCTGGGTGTCTCGTTCGCCGCGCAAGCCGCCACCTTGCCTGTGGTCCTCGCATCCTTCGGGCGGCTGGCCCTGATCGCGCCTGCCGTGAACCTGCTGGTCGTCCCGCTCGTCGCGCCGGCGATGGCCGCAGGGATCGTCGCGCTTTTGGGCGGCGCGATCGTCGGCGTGGGTGGGCCGCCGGCCGTCGGCGCCATCCTCGCTGCGCCGGGCTGGGTGGCGCTCCGCCTGATGATCGGCATCGTCGACATCGCGGCGGCGCTGCCGCTCGCAAGCGTCACGCTCGAGCCACCATGGGGCTCGATCATCGGCGCCGTCAGCGTCGCCACCGGGGCCGTCTTGATGGCCTGGCGTCGACGACGTCCACCGAGCCGCGCTGCCCCGGCCGTGCCGACCGCCGAGCCGCCGGCCGCCACGAAGACGCAGAGCAGGTCGCGCTCCATGCGCTTCGCTGTCGCGAGCCTCGTGATCGCGATGACCGTCTCGGGCGCGGTCATCGTCAGCCGGTCTGGGGGCGTCGCCCGAGTCACGGTCCTCGACGTCGGGCAGGGCGACGCGATCCTCGTCGAGGGGTCCAAGGGCGGGCGCCTCCTCATCGATGGCGGTCCCGATCCTGATCGCCTCCTCGTCGAGCTCGACCGGCGTCTCCCGCCGTGGGATCGGCGCATCGATGCGCTGATCCTGAGCCACCCGCACGAGGATCACGTCGCCGGCCTGGCGCTCCTGCTTGATCGATACGCGGTCGGCCGCGTGTTCGAGCCGGGGATGCGCGGGCCGGGGCCGGGCTACGCGGCATGGCTCGATCGCGTGGCGTCCGCCGACAGGCGTCCGCGTCTGTCGATCGCCGCCGGCGACCACCTGGCGGTGGATGAGATCGATCTTCGCGTCCTGTGGCCCATCCGCGGTCAGGTGCCGGCCCAACCGCCGGACACGGGGACAGGCATCAACAACGTCTCGGTCGTCCTGCTCGGAGCGGTCGGGCATCAACGGTTCCTGCTCGCCGGCGACGTCGAGCAGCAGGTGGACCCGAGCCTGCTCGCCGAGCGGCTGCCGAGCGTCGACCTGCTCAAGGTCGCCCACCACGGCAGCCGCACCGCGACGACCGAGGCGTTCGTGTCAGCGGTCCGACCTCGCGTCGCCGTCGCGTCGGCGGGGACGGGCAACCCGTATGGCCACCCGGCCCAGTCGACGCTCGAACGCCTTGCGACCGCCGGAGCTCGGGTCTATCGCACCGACGAGGACGGCACGGTGAGCGTCACCTTCGATGACGCGGGGATGTCGGTCAGGACCGCGCCCAGGAGGCAGGTAGCCTCGGTAGCCGCTCCGTCAAGAGGTGCCGCTCCACGAACGGTCGCGACGCGTCGCGCCCTCCTGTGCGACATCCCACGCCAGCCGTTCGTGCCCGAGGTCCGCCCGGCGACCGCAACGCGCGGGTCCGGCGCGCCCTCCGGCCTCGGCTACCATCGAGCCGATGGCCAGCCGCTTCCCAACGACCGGCGCTGCCCCGCCCTCCCGCCACCGGCCGATAGCCGCCGCCGATGGGCGAACGTTCGAGCGACCGTCGCGGTGATCGCCCCGCTGCTCTACGCCTGGGGTGACGACGAGCTGCTCGCGGAGCGACTCGTGACCCGCTTCGCGACCAAGCTCGAGGCCGAGGTCGGGTCGCCGCTGGAACGGTGGGACCTCCGTGCGGACCCGGCATCGGCCGCGGCCGATGCCGCGGTGCTGTACGAGCGACTGGCCACGCCACCGATGTTCGGTGGCGGGACGCTCGCCGTCGTCGCGAACCCGAGTGCCCTCGTGAAACGCAACGACACGCGCGATCGCGTCGTCGAGACGATCGGGTTGATGGCGGCCGGCCACGCCCTCGCCTTCGTCGAGGCGGCGAAGTCGAACGCCAAGGGTCCGGGCATCCGCCGGCTCGCCGATCCGGTCAAGGCGGCGGGCGGCACGATCGCGTCGGCGATGGCCCCGCGGCCGACTGCGCTCGCCGCCTGGATCGCCGACGAGGCCCGCGAGCGAGGCCTGATCCTCGGCGGTGGCGCGGCGCGCGAGCTGGCCGACCGGCTGGGGGCGCGCGTGACGGAGGGCGATGTCGAACGGCGATTCCTGAGTCGCATCGCGTCAGGCGAGCTCGACAAGCTCCAGCTCCGCCATGCCATCGACGAAGGGCCGGTCACCCCGGATGACGTGCGGGCCCTCGTCGCGCAGACCGCGCCGGCGTCCGTCTGGGCATTGAGCGACGCCGTCGGTGAGCGGCGGGCGGAGGTCGCGGGCGCCGCGCTCGACCGCCTGCTGGAGGCCACGCCGGAGCCGGTGATCCTCGCGGTCCTCCATCGCCGGATCGTCGAATTGCTCGAGATCGGCGATCGCCTCAGCGGCGGCCTGAACCTGCCCGAGGCGGCCCGGGCGATGGGCATCAATAGCGAGTTCCGGGCGAAGACCCTGGCGAGCCAGGCCCGCAAGTGGACGATCTCCGAGCTCAGTCAGGCACTGACCGGCCTCGTGACGCTCGATGCGATGGTCAAGGGGGCCCCGGGCTTCGAGTCCGACACGGCCCAGCGGCGGCTGGCGTTCCTGCTTTGGGTGCGAGACAACGTCTCCGCTGGAGTCGGCGCCGTCGGTCCCGGCTGACCCCGGGACCAGAACGACGCTCAGGCGGTCAGTCGGCGGACGACCAGGCCTGCTCCTGGACCACGAGGTCGCTCTCGATCGCAAAGACGCAACGGCCTTCGGCGAGGTCGAGCAGCTCGATCAGGTCCGGGTCGATGTAGAGCTGCGAGCAGTCCTCGCAGAGCCCACCCGGGATGCCGAAGCACAGCCGCTCGCTCCGGTCAGGCAACCGGAACGTCGTGTCGAACCGGGTCGTGATGAGCCGGTGATCACATGCGGGGCATCGATCGCGGGAGGACATGGCGGGACTCTGGCATCACGACCATGCCGGTCCCCATGACCCGTCAGTACCCGACCGATTGGTACGGGTGACTGGGCCCGAGCCGCGGTCCGCTGTGCTTCGTGCGGTGCAGAGCGACCCTTACTGCACGCGCAGGATCGTCTTCGCCTCGGACCAGTGCTTCTCGAGCGCGTAGTAGTCGCGCTCGGGCGGCGTGAAGATATGGACGATCACCGACCCGTAATCGATCAGCACCCAATGCGACGCCGCCTTCCCCTCCCGGCCGATCGGACGCACCTTCTCGCTGCGCAGCCCCTCGACGATGCCGTCGGCGATCGCGTCGAGCTGCCGCTCGGAGCCGCCTGAGGCGATCACGAAGTAGTCGGCCAGGGTCGTCAGCGGGGCGAGCTCGAGGACGACCATGTCGGCCGCCTTCTTGTCCTCTGCCAGCTCGACGATGCGACGGGCGAGATCGAGCGCTTCGCGCTCACTGCCTTTGACGGGTGCCTTCTTGGCTCGCCGCGGGAGGCCGTCGGCCTTCGGCGCGACGGCGTTCGGGAGCGCGGGGTCGGTCACGTTCGATGGTCCCTCCGGTCGTCCTGGTACAGCCCATGGTCGCCGATATACGCCGCGACCGCATCCGGGACGAGGTAGCGGACGGAGCGGCCCTCGGCCGCGCGCTGGCGGATCTCCGACGCCGAGAGGCGTATCCGCGGGCCGTCCATGAATGCGATCGCCGCCGGCGCATCAGGGAACTGGCGCGGGACAAGCTCCGGGTCCGCCTCGGCGTAGCCGACGCGCGGCGCGACGATGAGGTCGGCCAGATCGAGGATCCGTCGAGGCTCATGCCAGGTCGCGAGCTCGCTGTAGGACTCGGCCGACAGGATGAGCGCGAGGTGGTCACCCGGGTCGGCGTCGCACAGCGCAGCGAGCGTGTCGACCGTGTACGACGGACCGGCTCGGTCGACCTCGATGCGACTCACCTCGAAGGCCGGGTTGCCGGCGACTGCCGCCTCGACCATCGCGAGCCGATGCTCGACCTGGCTGATGACGCGGCCCGGCTTGTGCGGCGGTTGCGCGGCAGGGATGAAGAGGACCCGACGCAGCCCGAACGTATCACGCGCCGCCTCCGCGACGGCGAGGTGGGCAAGATGGATCGGATCGAACGTCCCACCGAAGACGCCGGTCGCACCTCGCAGGGTGTCCGGGCGTCCCGTCACCCGTCCTCCCACGGCGTCGGCTCCCACTCGAGCTCCGAGCCACCGATCCGGACCAGGTCACCGGGCTCGACGCCGGCCCGCCGCAGCTCGGCGTCGATCCCCATCCGCTCGAGGTCGCGCTGGAAGCGTTCGGCGGACTCCTCGACATCGAAGTTCGTCTGGGCGGCGATGCGCTCGATGCGCTTGCCACGGACGCGGAACGCCCCGTCCTTGTCACGCTCGATGACGAAGCCGTCGAGCATCGAGTCGATGCGGTGGACGACGACGCCGGCCGGCTCCGGTGGAGCCTCGAGCTCCTCGATCGGCGGGAGCAGCTCGGCGACGTGCGCACGGAACGTGTCCAGCCCCTCCCCGGTGGCAGCGGCGATCGAAACCGCCTCGATGCCCGCGGCGCGACGCGCCTTGGCGAACGGCGACCAGGCCTCCTGGGCTGAAGGCAGGTCGATCTTATTGAAGGCGACCAGCATCGGCTTCTCGAGGAGCGCCGGATCGTGGGCCCGCAGCTCCTCGCGGATCACCTCGTGGTCCCACTCCGGGTCACGCGACGACCCGTCGACCACGTGGATGAGCACGCGCGTCCGCTCGACGTGTCGCAGGAACGCATGGCCGAGACCAGCCCCACTCGAGGCGCCCTCGATGAGACCCGGGACATCGGCGATCGTCGGGCGGCGCTCGTCGTCGTCGAGCTCCATGACCCCGAGGTTCGGCTCGAGCGTCGTGAACGGATAATCGGCGATCTTCGGCTGCGCGGCGGTAACGGCGGCGAGCAGCGTCGACTTGCCGGCGTTGGGAAGTCCGACGAGGCCGATGTCGGCGATCAACCGCAGCTCGAGACGGAGCCAGCGCTCCTCGCCCGGCTCGCCCTTCTGGGCGTGCTTGGGCGCCTGGTGCGTCGCGGTCTTGAAGTGCGTGTTCCCAAGCCCACCCCGCCCCCCGCGGGCGACCATGGCCTGCTGGCCGGTCGCGACGAGATCCGCCAGCAGCCCGCCTGACGTGTCGTCGAGGACCGCCGTTCCGGGTGGGACGTCAAGGAACAGATCGTCGCCGGCCTTGCCGTGCCGTCTGGCGCGCTCGCCGCGGCCTCCCGGTGTGGCCTTGAAGTGGTGCTTGTACTGGAAGTCGCGCAGCGTCGTCTGGCCCGCATCGACGCGCACGTGGACCGAGCCGCCTCGACCGCCATCGCCACCGTCGGGTCCGCCGCGCGGGACGTGGGCCTCCTTGCGGAAGGTCGCGGCCCCGTCGCCACCATCACCGGCGCGGACCCAGATCTTCACGCGGTCGAGGAACATCGGGCGCATTCTCGCACGGGGTCCGGGACGCCCAGGTTCGGGCTCCGACGCACTGCGGCGCTCAGGCGCGCCGCGGGTCAGGCGCGGACTACAGGTAGCCGAGCGGGTTGACGCGCGTGCCGCCGTCCCAGATGTGACCGCGCCACACCTCGAAGTGGAGGTGCGAGCCTGTCGCGAATCCCGTGGCGCCCATCCGGCCCACGCGCTGGCCACGGCCGACGCTCTGGCCGCGCCCGACCGACACGCTCGACATGTGGTTGTACGTCGTGTAGAGGTTCGAGCCGTGGGCGATCCACACCTGGTAGCCACCGCCGTTGTTCTTCCAGCCGGCGAAGATCACGGTCCCCGAGGCACCGGCGAAGATCGGGTCGCCGCTCGACCCGTCGATGTCGAGGCCGTAGTGCCCGTAGTGGAAGTACTGGCTGATGTGATGGCTGGTCGTGGGCCAGGTCATCCGGCCGCCGTTGTACCGGCTCGGCGGCGGAGCGGAGCGCGTCGAGCCTCCGTTCGAGCGCGGCCGGCTGGTCGTCCTCGTGGTGATCAGGCTCTTCGGGGCACGCTTGGCCTTCGGCTCCTTGATCTGGGCGCCGCGCGCACCGGGGAGCACCAGCACCTGACCGACGACGAGGTTGGGATCGTCGATGCCGTTCGTGGTCAGGATGTCCTGCTCGTCGATCTTGTACTTCGTCGCCAGCCCGGTGAGCGTGTCGGCCGGCGTCACCTCGATGACCACGCCGTTGACCGGCGGGATCCGCAACTGCTGGCCGATGTGGAGCCTGTCCTTCGACTCCAGCTTGTTGGCCCACCAGAGGGTCATCATCCTCACGTCGAACTTGTCGGCGATGGACGCCAGCGTGTCACCGGACTTGACCTTGTAGGTCCGCAACAGATCGCTGCCGTCGGGGACGGCCGTGTCGACCGCGACCGGCTTGAGGAGCGTGCCGTCGTCCAGGAACGGCCCCTCGATCATCGGCCCGTATCCGCTCACGGTCACGGCCACGCCGGAGTTGCTGACGTAGCGGGCCGAGGCCGGCTCCAGGTCCGGATGCGCCAGCGTCCCATCGATGATCCCGTCGTCCGGCCGATCGCCCGTATCGGTGTAGCGCTCCTCGATCGTCCCGAAGTCATCGCCGTTGGTCGACCCGGCAAGCGCCAGGCGCGGACCCGGGCCATCACCTGACGGACCCCCGGTGTCGCCTCTCGGGCCGCCGGGGGTCACGCTCAGGAAGGATGCGGACAGGAGGATCCCGGCCGCAGCGATGGCCACGACGCGTTCATGGCCGAGCCCCATGACCGTGCGGTACAGCACGACCGGCCCGACACGGACGAGCCGGTGCATGCCTGACCACGTCAGACGCACGCGCGGTCGCCGCATCGTCAGCGATGGACGGTGCAGGGTGAGTGCAGGAAGCACGAACGTCCGGCGACGCCGCCGCGGGAGCGGGTAGATATGCCGTGATGTCGTCAGGTAGACCGATCGGGCTCGAGACGCGCCAGCAGCGACCCGGGGTCGGGTCAGGCTGGGCAAAGCGATCATCGAGTCGATCGAGGTTCGGCGCACGCGGCCAAGAACGCGCTGGACGCCGACCGACGCATTCAGCAATACGGTCTCCTGACGTGAGGACGAGCCCGGGCGCGAGTGCAGATTGCGCGGGTTTGGGGGGCTATGGGCCCGTCCGGGGTCGCGGTATCGAGCTGGGGGTCTCTCTTCGCGGCCGCGTCCGACATCACGCCGGACTTACGACATCGAGGCGAAACCTACCATCCCCGAACAGCCGTGGCAAACGAGGATCGCATCAACGTCACGTTTCCGGGGCGTGAACGCATCACCCCCGGAAGGGTCAGGCGTCGAGGTTCTTCGTCAGCGAAGCGAGGAATTCGGCGTTCGACTGGGTCTTCGACAGCCGATTCAGCAGGATCTCGATGCCCTCGTTGGTGCCGACGGCCGACAGCATCCGGCGCATCGTCCAGACCATCTTGAGGGTGCCCTCCTCGAGGAGCAGCTCCTCGCGGCGGGTGCCGGAACGCTGGACGTCGATCGACGGGAAGATTCGCTTCTCGGCCAGCTTGCGGTCGAGGATGAGCTCCGAGTTGCCGGTGCCCTTGAACTCCTCGTAGATCACGTCGTCCATCCGCGAGCCGGTGTCGACGAGGCAGGTGCCGATGATCGTGAGCGAACCACCCTCCTCGATGTTCCGCGCCGCACCGAAGAACCGCTTGGGCGGGTAGAGGGCGATCGGATCGAGACCGCCCGACAGGGTCCGGCCGGAGGGTGGGAGCGCCAGGTTGTACGCCCGCGCGAGACGCGTGATCGAGTCGAGCAGGATCACGACGTCCCGGCCGGTCTCGACCTGTCGCTTGGCGATCTCGAGCGCCATCTCTGCGACGTGGGTGTGGTTCTCGGTCGGCTCATCGAAGGTCGAGGAGATGACCTCGCCCTTGACGCTGCGCCGCATGTCGGTTACCTCCTCGGGTCGCTCGCCGATGAGGGCGACCATGAGCAGGATCTCCGGGTAATTGGCACTGACGCCGTTGGCGATCTGCTTGAGGAGCATCGTCTTGCCGGCCTTCGGCGGGCTGACGATCAGGGCGCGCTGGCCCTTGCCGAGTGGGTTGACGAGGTTGATCAGCCGCTGGCTGAGGTTCTTCGGGTCGGTCTCGAGGTTGATCAGCTCGTCGGGATGGACCGGTGTCAGGTCGTTGAAGACCGGCCGGCGGCGGGCGGTCTCGGTGTCGACGCCGTTGACCGCATCGACCCGGAGCATGCCCCAGTACTTCTCCGCTTCGCGCGGTGAGCGGACGGCGCCGGAGATCCGATCGCCGATGCGCAGTCCGAAGCGACGGACCTGGCTGGAGCTGACGTAGACGTCTTCCGGGCTGGGCAGCAGGCCGTGGCGGCGCATGAAGCCGAAGCCCTCGTCGACGATATCGAGGATCCCGGTCGCGTACGCGTGGCCGGCGTTCTCGGTCTGGCGCTGGAGGATAAGGTCGACCAGCTCGTCCTTGCGGTCTCCGGTGGCGGTATCGAGTTCGAGCTCGCGACCGACCTGACGGAGCTCGTTGACGCTCATCTCGCGAAGATCGCTGACGCCGAGGTCATTGCGCTCGCGCGCGGCCTCGAGCTCCTGCTGCTCCTCGTATTCCGAGACGGGGGCGCGGAATGTGGATTGACCGCGGCGTCGCGGTCGGCGGTTTCGGGACCGCTGGTCTGGGCCTGGGCCGGGCATGTTTCGGGTATCCACCTGGTGTGTGGTGTGCGGTACGGCTCATACGGGCCAAGGGGGCCCGGGTCCGTTCGCTGGGGGCCGAGCGGGTACGCGCGGAATCGCTAACGCGGCGCGGTACCGGTCGGGATGGATGGAGCATAGACCCACTGGCGACGGGTCGTCAACGCGGTTTCGAACACCCGGTCGTACTGGCCCGACCGGCCCTTGGTCGTGGTCACCGACCGGTCCTCGCGCCGATCGCCACGGTCCGCCACCATGGTCGCCCACACCGCTGGAGGGACACGCATGCGCACCGGCCTCGGGGTCGACGACCTCGGCGACCTGCTCGACCAGCCGCTCATCGCGGTCCTCGCGACGAGGCGCGCGGATGACTCGATCATGCTCTCGCCCGTCTGGTTCGAGTGGTACAAGGGCGGGATCAACGTCTGGGTCCCCACCATCGAGGGTGGCAAAGTCGGCCACGTCCAACGGGACCCGCGTGTGACCGTGGTGATCGCCAACTCGACGTGGCCCTACAAGGGCTTCGAGCTTCGCGGCGAGGCCACGGTGTCGACGAACCCCGACGACTTCTACGGCGCGTTGCGACGGACCGGGCTGCGCTATTCGGGTCAGGAGGCGGCCGACCGGATGGTCGCCGAGTACGCCCCCGGGGCGGTGATCCGCCTCGAACCCGGCACGATCCGGGCGTGGGACTACGAGGACGAGGCCTGACCTGACGCTCGGGCTGCGGGCTACGATGCGCGGGTGCCCGATCCGGCTGCCATCGAGGCGCTCCGTCACTCCCCCGTCGCGGACCTGGTCCGCCGCTGCCGGCTGATCGCCATCCTCCGGCGGGTCGAGCCGCGCGAGCGCTTGCTCGACCTCGTCGGCTCTCTCGCCGAGGACGGTGTTCGCCTCTTCGAGGTGACGTTCGACGCGCCCGCGGCGACCGAGGATCTCGTCGCCGTGCGTGAACGACTGCGCGCCGCGGGTCTGGGGGATCCGCTGGTCGGTGCCGGGACGATCGTGACCCCAGACCGGTTGGAGGCGGCGGCCGGGGCCGGGGCGGCATTCATCGTCGCGCCGACCCTCGACGTGGAGATCGTCGAGCGCGCGATCGAGCTGGGCCTCCCAGTCATCCCTGGCGCCTACTCACCGACCGAGATCGCCCTCGCGTGGCGGACGGGTGCCTCGTTCGTGAAGGTCTTCCCGGCGTCCAGCCTCGGCCCGAGCCATATGCGCGAGCTCCGCGGCCCACTGCCCGAGATCGAGCTCATCGCGACGGGCGGGGTGGACGCCACGAACGCTCGATCGTTCCTGGCCGCGGGCTGCGTCGCGATCGCCGCCGGCGGCGCGCTGGTCAACGGGACTGCCGACGAGCGGCGAGCGATCGTGGACGCCGCCTCGTGACGGGCCGCCTTGACGGGCGCGTCGTCCTGATCACCGGTTCCACGGGGATCGCGGCGGCGACGGCGGCACGGGCGGCCTCCGAGGGCGCGTCCGTCTTCGTCGTGTCACGGACCGAAGCGCACGCCCGGGCGCTCGGGGAGCGCCTGACGGGGGCGGCATGGGCCATCGCGGATCTCGCCGATGAGGCTGCCGTCGACGCGGCCGTGAGTGCCGCAGTCCAGCGCTTCGGGCGGATCGACGCCCTCTTATCGGCCGCCGGTGGCAGCGGCCGGCGGTTCGGTGACGGTCCGATCGACACCCTAACGGCGGACGCCTGGGAGGCGACGGCCGCGCTGAATCTGCGGACCCAGGTCCTCGTCTGCTCCCGCGTGGTCCGCGCGATGCGTGCGCAGCAGCAGGATCCGTCCGGCATCCGCGGCTCGATCCTGATCCTGGGCAGCGTCACGACGACCGCCCCGGTCCCGGAGCTGTTCGGGACGCACGCATACGCAGCGGCCAAGGGGGCCCTCACCGCCCTGATGACGTCGATGGCGGCGACCTATGTCGGCGATCGGATCCGGGTGAACCTCCTGGTCCCGTCGCTCACCGACACGCCGATGGCGAGGCGGGCCGCATCCGACGCGCACATCCTCGAGTACGCCGCCCGTAAGCAGCCGCTCGCCGGCCCGATGCTCGACCCCGACGAGGTGGCCAAGGCCGCCGTCTACTTCCTATCCGACGAGTCCCGCGCGGTCACCGGGCAGACTCTGGCGGTCGATGGCGGCTGGTCGATCGTCTCGACCTCCGCCGAACCTGCAACGTGAGAGGAACCCCCCGAATGACCGACGCTCTCCGCACCAGCGTGGTCGGGTCGCACGCCCGGCCGTCGTGGTTCGTGTCGGGCATCGACGCCGCCGCGCGCGGCGAGTTCGGGCCGGTCGACCTCGCCGAGATGCTCGACGACGCGGTGGATCTGGCGATCCGTGACCAGGAGGAGGCCGGCATCGACCTCGTGACGGACGGGGAGATGCGGCGCGCCGGGTTCTTCACCGCGGAGTTCTTCAAGCACGTGACCGGCGTTCGGGCGCTCATGGCCGATCGCCTGCTCGGTGCCGGCGGCCACGACCAGCAGCATCGGTTCGCGGTGGACGAGCCGATCGCCGCGCCGGACGGCCTGGGTGTCGTCGAGGAGTACCGCTACGCGCGTACGCGCGCGCGTCGACCGCTGAAGGTCACGTTGCCCGGGCCGTACACCCTGTCGGGCCGGCTTCGCACGGGGGATAGCGAGGTCTATCCGACCCGCGACGCGGCGGCCGAGGCGTTCGTGCCGATCCTCCGCTCAGAGCTGGAGCGGCTCGTCGATGAGGGGGCGACGCACATCCAGATCGATGACCCGTCGCCGGCCATCCACCCGGACGCACCGTCCGATTTCGCGGCGCTATTCAACGCGGCGATCGAGCCGATCGTCGGGCGGGTGCGCCTCGGGGCACACCTGTGCTTCGGGAACTACCTCGGCCGGCCGCTGGCACGGCGCACATATCGGTCCGTGCTCGACGCGATGCTCGGCTTCCGTGTCGACGAGCTTGTCCTCGAGTTCGCCAATCGCGAGATGGCCGAGGTCGACCTGCTCGGCGAGATCGCCGCAGCGGGTCGGGATGTGGCGGCGGGCGTCGTCGACGTCAAGAACTACCACCTCGAATTGCCGGAGGAAGTCGCCGAACGGATCGACATGGTGCTGGCCGCCGGCGTCCCCGCCGAGCGCCTCACGCTGGTCCCCGATTGCGGTTTCAGCCAGACCGCCCGCTGGGCGACGACGGCCAAGCTGCGCGCACTCGTCGCCGGCCGCGATCTGGTCGCGGGCCGCGCCGCCGCTCACGCCGTCGACCGCGCCACCTAGAGCTACCTGGAGGAGGATCCCGTGGAGAGCCACCGCATCTCGATGCTCGGGACCGGGCTGATCGGCGACTTCTACACGTCGACGCTGCACGGCCAGCGCAGCCGCGATCGGGTCGAGGTCGTCTATTCGCGCAGCGAAGGGCGCGGGCAGGCGTTCCGCGAGCGATGGGGCATCCCCGAGGCGACGACCGATCTCCAGGCCGCGGTGGAGCATCCGGACACCGACGTCGTCGTCGTCGGCGTACCGAATTTCATGCACGAGGAGGCGGTCGGGCTAGCCGCCGCGGCAGGCAAGGCCGTCCTGTGCACCAAACCGCTGGGTCGGACCGCCGACGAGGCGAAGCGGATGCTCGAGGCCGTCGAGTCGGCTGGCCTGTTCGCCGGCTACCTCGAGGATCTGGTCTACACCCCGAAGACCCTCAAGGCGATCACGGCCGTCGAAGCCGGTGCGATCGGCGCAGTCACCTGGGTCCGCTCACGGGAGACCCATCCGGGCCCACACTCCGCGTGGTTCTGGGACGGTCGGTTGACGGGTGGCGGCGCGATCATCGATCTGGGCTGCCACTGCATAGAGATCATCCGCAATTTCGCCGGCAAGGGGAACCGGCCGGTCGAGGTGATGTGTCACACCGACACCCTGGTCCACCCGATCAGTGACGAGGACAACGCCATCGCGTTGATCCGGTTCGAGTCGGGCGCGATCGGCCAGTTCGAGGTGTCGTGGACATTCCGGGGCGGGATGGACCTGCGCGACGAGGTGGCCGGCACGCACGGCACGATCTGGCTCAATCACTTCCTGCGCACCGGGTTCGAGATGTTCACCGCGGGCGGCGGGACGGGCTACGTGGCCGAGAAGGCCGAGACCGAGGCGGGCTGGCTGTTCCCGGTGGGCGACGAGGCGTCCGAGCTGGGCTACGTCGACATGTTCAGCGACATGTTCCGGGCCATGGAGTCGGGCGGACAGCCACGCGAGACGTTCTACGACGGGTATGTGGTGAATGCGGTCATGGACGCGTGCTATCGGTCGGGCACGAGCGGTCGCTGGGAGGCGGTCGACGTTGACTGGCGGGGCGGTTCGACGGCCCGCATCGCTTCGACGCCGGAGGAGTTCGAGGGCCAGACCGTCATCAAGCGCGAGATCCTGCCGGACGGCCGGCACCGGCTCATCGTCAAGGACCCGAAGTCGGGTGACTTCCTCGACCGGATCGTCTCGGGCTGACCTCGCTCAGCCGGCTTGGGCGAGCGGCGCGTCACCGGTGAGGTCGGACACGCCGGAGGGATAGCCGGCCTCCAGCCAGCGGCCGATCGACTCGCGCGCGAACAGCTGGTCGACGACCATCGCCGATGCGCCGATGACACCCGCCAAGCCGCCGAGCGACGAGTGGGCGATGCGCAGGTCGCGCGTCGCCAGCGGCAGCGACCGGCGATAGACCGTCTCGCGGATCGCCGCGATGAACAGCTCCGGGCTGTTGGCCACGCCGCCACCGACCACGATCAGCGACGGATTGAAGAAGTTCACGACACTCGCCAGCATCGATCCGACACGCCGACCGGCCGCCTGGAGCATCGCCACCGCCACCGGATCGCCGAACGACGCGGCGCGCGCGACGTCCTCGGCCGTGACCGTGCCGCTCTGGTCGAGCGCGAGCGCGAGCCGCGAGCTTGTGCCGCCTGACGCGGCCGCCTCGCCCGTTCGGCCGAGCGCCGCACCACCGGCATAGGCTTCGAGACACCCGACGTTGCCGCACCGACAGATCACGGACGGGTCGTCCGAGACCTGGATGTGCCCCACGTCCCCGGCGCTCCCCTGGGCGCCCCGGTGGAGCCGCCCGTCCGAGATGATCCCGGCGCCGATCCCGGTCCCGACCTTGATCACGACGACGTTGTCGTGACCGGCGGCGATGCCCGAACGCCATTCCCCCATGGCGAGCAGGTTCACGTCGTTGTCGACCCAGACGGGCGCGCGGTAGCGGGCCGCGAACCGCTCCCTGATCGGGTAGCCATCCCAGCCCGGCATGATCGGCGGCGAGATCGGCCGACCGGAGCCGAATTCCACCGGCCCCGGGACGCCGATGCCGATGCCCCATAGCCGGCCGGGCACGTCCTTCGCCGTGGTCACCAGCAGGTCGAAGAGCGCATCCACACGATCCAAGCCTGCCTCAGGACCGTCCTCGATCCGTGCCGGCTCGTCGTGATGACCAAGGATCCGGCCATCGAGGGTCGTCAGGGCCACGTCGATGCTGGTCGCGCCGAGGTCGGCGACCAGAAGATGGCCTGCGGTCGCACGGAATGCCAGCTGGCGCGGCGGCCGCCCACCGGTACTCGGCCCGACCGCACCCTCCGCGACGAGCCCGCGATCGATCAGCTCGCCGACGCGTCGACCGACGATCGCCCGGCCCAACCCGGTTCGCTCGACGAGCTCCGATCGGGAGCGCGAGCGGCCCAGCCGGATCTCGTCGAGCACAGTCACGAGGTCATCCAAGACCTCGTCGGGCAGCGGCGACGGGGCGTCAGGATCAGATCGGTCGACCACGGGCGGGATGATAGGCCCTCCGCGCACGAGAAGACGACTTTTGCACTTGACAGACCAAAGTACGATCGTCGCAGCACCGTGGTAAAAGGGTTGCTCCGCCACCCCGGCCGCCGCGGTCATCTAGACTGTCTAGACAGTCCCAAGATCCGCGCCAGGCTGGAGGAGGCCCGACGCCCTTGGTCAACCGCGCATCGATCGGCGTCGCCGTCATCGGGACGGGTTTCATCGGCACGGTCCATGTCGAAGCCCTCCGGCGGATCGGTGTCGACGTGCGTGGCGTGCTCGGCAGCACCCCGGAACGTGGCACCGCCCGGGCAGACGCCCTCGGCGTCCCGAAGGCGTACGCCTCCCTCGACGACCTCCTCGCCGACGACCGAGTCCGCGTCGTCCACGTCACCTCCCCCAACGACCTGCATGTCGACCAGACCGAGGCCGCGCTGCGAGCCGGCAAGCATGTCGTCTGCGAGAAGCCGCTCGCGATGACCGGCGAGGGATCCGCTCGGCTGGTTGCGCTTGCCGCCGAGACCGGCCTCGTGAACGCGACGAACTTCAACATCCGCTACTACCCGCTGAACCAGCACGCGCGTGCGCTGGTCGCCGATGGCGGGCTCGGCCAGGTCCGCCTCGTGACTGGGCGCTACTTCCAGGACTGGCTGCTCCTCGAGAGCGACTGGAACTGGCGGCTGCAGCCCGATCGCGGTGGCGCGCTCCGCGCGGTCGGTGATATCGGCTCCCACTGGCTCGATCTGATGACCTTCGTCACCGGCCAACACGTCGCCGCCGTCATGGCCGATCTGACGACCTTCATCGGCACGCGACGCGAACCCACAGGTCCTGTCGAGACGTTCTCGACCGACCGCTCGGCGGAGACGGTCGAACGCGACATCGCTACCGAGGACGCCGCCACGATCCTCTTGCACTTCGACGACGGCGCCCGCGGCGCCGTGAGCATCTCCCAGATCAGCCCCGGCCGGAAGAACTCGCTGGTCTACGAGATCGACGGCTCGGACGGCGCCTGGGCCTGGGACAGCGAGCAGCCGGACCAGGCCTGGATCGGCCATCGCGACCGACCGAACGAGGTCCTGATCCGGAACCCAGCCCTCATGAACACGGCCGGCCAGGCCGCCGCGGCGCTGCCGGGCGGCCACGTCGAGGGCTTCTTCGACACCTTTTGCGCCCACTTCCGGGCGGTCTACGACGACGTGGTAGCCGGGCGACCCTCCTCCTCGCCCGGCTACCCGACCTTCGCCGACGGCCACGACGAGATGCTCGTCGGAGAGGCCATCGCGCGCAGCGCTCGCGAGGGTCGCTGGGTCGACGTCGACCGATCGACCGCCGTCGCGGCCGCCCCGACGGCGACCCCGTTGGAAACGCCCGCATGAAGCTCGGCTTCCTGACCGCGCCGTTCAACGAGACGCCGCTCATGGACGTGGCCGACTGGGCCGCTAGCACCGACTTCGAGGTCCTCGAGATCGCCTGCTGGCCAAAGGCGACCGGGCCGACCCGTCGCTACGCCGGGACGAGCCACATCGACGTCAAGAACCTGTCCGACGAGCAGGCGAAGGAGATCGTCGACGAGATCGCGTCGAAGGGGCTCGCTATCTCCGGGTTGGGTTACTACCCGAACCCGCTCCACCCTGATCCGGAGCACCGGGCCGAAGTCACCGAACACCTGAAGGCGGTCATGGTCGCCGCCCGCAAGATGGGCATCCCGTTGGTCAACACGTTCATGGGCGGAGATGCCGCCAAGAACCTCGACGAAAACTGGGACGAGGCGCTCCGCGTCTGGCCCGATATCGTCGCATTCGCCAATGACCAGGGCGTGAAGATCACGCTCGAGAACTGCCCGATGCTGTTCAGCTACGACGAGTGGCCGGGCGGTCACAACATCGCGACCACACCGCGGCAGTGGCGCCGCATCCTCGAGCGGTGGGGCGACACGATCGGACTCAACTTCGACCCGTCCCACCTGATCCTCCAGATGATCGACATCGGGCGGTTCCTCAAGGAGTTCGGGCCGAACGTCCTCCACTACCAGGCCAAGGACCTGATGATCGACCGCGACGGGCTCTACGAGCGCGGCATCTTCTCGATGGGGATCGGCTGGCAGATCCCGCGCCTCCCGGGTCTCGGCGAGGTCGACTGGGGCGTCGTCCACGGCGAGCTGTACCGCCAGGGCTACGAGGGCGATTGCATCATCGAGCACGAGGACCGGCGGTTCGAGGGGACCGATGAGAAGGTCAAGCAAGGGTTCCTGATCGCTCGCGACGTCCTTCGGCCGTATTGCCACTGACCATGACGATGACGATCGATTCCCTTACCGAGCGCGACATCGCTAAGACGATCGACCATTCCCTATTGCGGCCCGAGCTCGATGACGCGTTCATCGAGGAGGGCTGTCGCCTTGCGGCCGAGTACGACGTCGCCTCGGTCTGTGTGCGCCCCGTCGATGTTCCCCGTGCCGTCTCGCTCCTTGACGGCACCGACGTCGCCGTCGGCACGGTCATCGGTTTCCCCCACGGTGGCCAGCCGACGGCGACGAAGGTCTTCGAGGCGCGACGAGCCCTCGACGACGGTGCGACCGAACTGGACATGGTCATCCAGATCGGGGCTCTCCGGTCCGGGCGCGACGCCGACGTCCAGGCGGACATCGCGGCGGTCGTCGACGTCGCCCACGACGGCGGGGCGATCGTGAAGGTGATCTTCGAGAACGCCTACCTGACCGACGACGAGAAGATTCGCGCATGCCACCTGTCCGAGGCGGCCGGCGCCGACTTCGTCAAGACCTCGACGGGCTTCGCGCCGGGCGGCGCCACGCACGACGACCTGCGCCTGATGCGTGCCAATACCTCGGCCCACATCGGCGTCAAGGCGGCCGGTGGCGTCCGCACGCTCGACGCGCTGCTGGAGGTCATGGCGCTCGGCACCACGCGGATCGGCGCGACGGCCACCAAGACGATCATCGACGACTTCCGTGCGCGCAAGGCGGGCCGGACCACCGCGACGGCGGCTGTCCCAGGCGCCGGCGGAGCGGGGAGCTACTGATGACGGCCGCGACCGCGGTCCCGGTGCTGGCATGGCTCGACGAGGCGCGTCCCCTCCTCGACCGGCTGGCCGACAGCCAGGCCGGCACGTTGGAGCAGGCGAGCCAGTGGTGCGCCGACGCGATCGGCTCCGGCGGCCTCGTCCACCTGTTCGGGACCGGTCACTCGCGCATCCCCGTCGAGGAGATGTTCCCGCGCTACGGCTCGTACCCGGGCTGGAACCCGATCGTCGAGCTGTCGATGACGTTCCACACCCAGGTCATCGGAGCCAACGGCCAGCGGCAGGCGATGGCCATCGAGCGCATGTCCGGCCTGGCCGAGGTGATCCTGTCCAACTTCCGATTTGGGCCACGGGACGTGATGATCGTGTTCTCGGCCGGCGGCGAGACCGCCGTCCCGATCGAGATGGCGCGGGGCGCACGGGCTCGCGGTCTGCGCGTCGTCGCTGTAACCTCGCTCGCGCAGTCGACGACGCGGGATCCGGACGCCGTCGCCGGCGAGCGCCTGACCGACGAGGCCGACCTCGTCATCGATCTGTGCACGCCTCACGCCGACGCGCTGGTCGCCATCGATGGCGTCGATACCCCGGTCGGGCCGGGCACGACGCTCGCGGCCGTCGCGGTCGTCAATAGCATCAAGGTGCGGACCGCCCAGCTCCTCGCAGAGCGTGGGGCGTTGCCGCCGACCATCACCCGGGCGTCGGTCGTCGGCACCGAACGCTCGCGGGCATTGTTCGATGCCGCATATCAAGAGCACGCGCGACGCATCGCTCGGGCTCTCGCCGGGGAGGGGTGAGATGACCGGAGTGATCGAGCGAAGGAGGTGGCGCCGATAGATCGCACGATGGATGCGACCAGGGGTCGACAGGTTGGACGACGCGACCAGATCGGCGCGTCGCTAGGAGGAGGACGACGAATGATCCAAGGATCCATCCGCAGGAAGGCGTTCGCGTGGGTGGCCATCGGCGCCCTTGCGGCGGCCTGCAGTAGTCCCGGTGCCGCGACGACCGCGCCCAGCGCGTCGACCGCGCCGTCGGAGTCGGCGGCCGCGTCCGAGAGCGCGGCAGCATCGCCGTCTGCGGCCCAGCAGTACACGATCGGGTACTCGAACGCCTTCGGCATCGGCAACGGCTTCCGCGAGGAGCAGCTCTGCACGGCCAAGGCGCAGGCGCTCGTCTCGGGTCAGGTCTCCTCCGGGACCTGGACGAACGAGAAGGAAGAGACGTACCCGCAGTTGCAGCAGATCCGCGACCTGATCGCGAAGTCGCCGAACGCGATCATCTTCAACCCGAACGGGCCTGACGTCCTGAACCCGGCCCTCGCCGAGGCGAGTGCCGCGGGCATCAAGACCGTCGCGCTCGACGCGTACGTCACCGACCCCAACACCCTCAACATCTCGAACGACCAGGTCTCGTACGGCTATGTCGGGGCAAGCTGGCTGTTCAAGCAGCTCGGGGGCAAGGGCAACGTCTATTACATGCGTGGCCTCGCCGGTCACCCGGCCGACAATGACCGCCACCAGGGCGTCCTGAAGGCCCTCGAAGAGAACCCGGGCATCAAGCTGCTGCCGAACAACGATGGCGTCGCGACGGGCTGGGATCCCGCACAGGGCACCAAGCTCATCACGGACCTCATCAACAGCGGTGGCTATGACGACGTCCAGGGCGTCTGGACCTCGGGCATCGACCAGCAGGTCGTCGACGCGATCAAGGCCGCCGGCAAGCCGTTCGTGCCGATCGTCGGGGCCGACCTCAAGGGCTTCGTCGAGATGCTGCTCAACAAGAACGGCGGCTACGACGGGCTCAAGGGCCTTGCGGTCTACAACCCGGCGGCCATCGGCGGCGCAGGTCTCAACCTGGCCCTGAAGGCCCTCAACGGGGAGGCCGTCGATTCCAAGGACGTGACCGTCAAGGACTCGACCGGGGCCGACGTCCAGATCAAGGCGATCTTCCTGCCCACACCGGAGGCGTATGACAACACCACCGACGAGGGCAAGGCGAAGCTCCAGGAGATCGATGTCGAAGGTCTGAACAACCTGTGGCCGGTCAGCTGGTACATCAACGGCTGGACCGACTACACCATCGATCAGATGCTGGCCTGCAAGGGCCCGGGCGAGTAGCCCGAGTTCCGAGCCATCCAGTCCGCGAGCGGGAGGCTGACCCAGCCTCCCGCTCGTGTGCTATGCATCGAGGGACATGACCGTCTCGACCGCTGAGCTCGTGCTCGACGCGACCGGCATCTCGAAGGCGTACGGCGCCGTCGTGGCGCTGCGCGACGCATCCTTGTCGGTCCGACCGGGCGAGGTCCATGCCCTCATGGGCGCCAATGGCGCCGGTAAGAGCACCTTCGTCAAGATCCTGACCGGCGCCGTCCGACCCGACTCGGGCCGGATCGCGCTGCGCGGCCGGGACAGTGCCGCGCACTCCCCGCGCGAGGCGCGCCGTATGGGGCTCGTGTCGGTCTACCAGGAACCGTCCTTGCTGCCCGACCTCGACCTTCGGTCCAATCTCCGGTTGACCGAAACGCCGGTCGAGGCCTTCCGCCACTGGATGGACGAGCTCGGGCACGCTCAGCTCGACCTGTCGACCGTGACCCGCGAGGTGCCGCTCGCCTCGTTGCGGATCGTCGACCTGGCCCGATCCCTGGCGATCGAGCCCGACGTCCTCCTGCTCGACGAGATGACTGCGGCCCTGCCCGCAGACCTGACCGAGCACGTGCTCGACGTCATAAGCCGACAGCGCGGCGGGAACAAGTCCGTGATCTTCATCTCCCACCGCATGATCGAGATCGCCGCGATCTGCGACCGCGCGACCGTGCTGCGTGAGGGCGTCACGGTCGGGGTCGTCGACGTGGCTCCCGGATCCGAGGATCGGATCGTGGAACTGATGCTGGGCCAGATCGATGTGCTGCCCGAGCGGACGGACGACGCCGGTCGAGCCGCTGCGGCCCGCGATGCCGATACCCCAGCGAGGCTGGCCGTCAACGGCCTGGGCTCGGGGACCGCGCTCGAGGACGTGTCGTTCTCGGTCTACCCGGGCGAGGTGCTCGGCGTGGTCGCCCTGGAGGGCCAGGGACAGGACGAGCTCTTCGACATCCTCGCCGGGGCCATCCGTCCGAGTCGCGGCGAGGTCCAGGTCGATGGCAACGCGGTCTCGTTCCGTCACCCCGCCGACGCGATCCGGGCCGGCCTCGTGTACATCGCCGCGGACCGGGCCGAGGCGCTCCTGATGCAGCGCTCGGTGCGCGAGAACATCTCGCTGCCGGATGTCGCCAGCCTTCGGCGGTGGGGGCTGATCGATCTCGGTCGAGAGAGCGACAAGGTCCGCAAGTCCGTCGACACGCTGCAGATCGACGCGCGCGCCGGCGCCGAGGTCCGGCGCCTGTCGGGCGGCAACCAGCAGAAGGTCACGATCGCCCGCTGGGTGACCGATGGCGTGCACACGATGCTCTGCTTCGATCCGACCCGCGGCATCGATATCCGCACCAAGGGCCAGATCTACATCCTGCTCCGCGAGCTGGCCGAGGCCGGCGCCGCGATCCTCCTCTACACGTCCGAGCTCAAGGAGATCCAGCTCGTGTGTGACCGGTCGATCGTCATCTTCGGCGGTCGGGTCGTCGGCGAGATCGCCGGTCGCGATGCCGACGAGCCCACGCTCCTACGCGCCGCCTACAACCTCCGCGCCGACGCCGAGTTGCCTGAAGAGACCGTGGCTGAGGCAGTGGCGGAGACGGTCACCGAGGTGGCTAGCGCGGCGCCGACACCTCCGGCCGCGCCGGACGACGCCGAGCAGCCACCGATGGCGGACGATCGATGAGCGCCGCCGCCCGACCGGTCGCCGGCGGTACCTCGAACGCGATGGACGAGGTGGCGCGGGCCGTGCGCCGGAACCTGTGGACGATCGGGTTGCTGCTCTTCCTCGCGGTCCTCCTGGTCTTCACGAAGCTCATCCAGTCGAACTACGGCGCTACGGGCGTCCAGGGCCTCGCCGTCTCGGTGGCACCGCTGGCCCTCGCCGCCGTCGCCCAGGCGATCGTCGTGATCTCCGGCGGCATCGACCTCTCGATCGGCGCGATGATGGCGTTCACCAACGTCGTCGCCGCCCAGGCGATGCGGTATACGGACGATCAGACCGGGGTCGCCGTCGCGATCGGCGTCCTGCTCCTGGGAGTGCTCATCGGCGCGGTCAACGGCGCCCTGATCGTCGCCACCCGGGTCGCCGACATCATCGTCACCCTCGCAATGTCGTTCGTCTGGGCTGGGTGCGCCCTCCTCGTCCTCAACGTCCCGGGCGGGCAGGCCGACAAGTGGCTCACCGAGCTGGCCCGGGGATCGGTCATGACGGAATGGCTGCCGAAGCCGGCCGTCCTGGTCCTGTTGATCATCGGGCTCATCTGGTTCCCGCTGCGCCGGTCACGCCTCGGCCTGTCGCTGTATGCCATCGGTAGCGACAAGCTGGCCGCGTTCCGTAGCGGCGTATCCGTGGGCCGCACCAAGATCATCTCGTACGCGATCGCCGGTCTGTTCTCGGCATTGGCCGGGCTGGCGATCACCGCCAACACCGGGATCGGCACGCCACTCCCCGGCGGCTACACGCTAACCAGCGTGGCGGCCGTGGTCCTCGGCGGCGTCAGCCTGGCCGGTGGACGCGGTGGTGTGTTCGGGCCGATCGTGGCGGTGATCATCCTCGCCCTGATCCGAACCGACATGACGTTCCTGAACCTCAACTCGAACCTCGCGACGGTGACCCAGGGCGTCATCCTTATCGCCGTGGTCATGTTCGGTAGCCTCGCCGCCCTGCGGCGGGTGCGCGCATGACCGGCGCCGACGCCACGATCGACCAGGGCGGCGGTCGGACGGCCCAGACATGGATCCGCGCGTTCCGCGATCGCCCGGTGCTCCCGCTCCTCGTTCTGCTCGCGATCCTCGTGGTGGCGTTCATCGGGCTGAACCCCCGGACGAACGTCACGGAATGGATCGCGTCGACGCTCCGCGCGGCGGTGCCTCTCGCGATCCTTGCCGGCTGTCAGACGCTGGTGATGCTCACCGGCGGCATCGACCTCTCGGTCGCGGCGACGGCATCGATGGCCGCGTTCGTGACGGCCTCCCTGCTGGATCAGCAGGGCCTGGCGGTCGCGATCCTCGTGCCCGTGGTCATCGCGGTCGTCATCGGGGCCATCAACGGGATCGGGAGCGGCGTGTTCCGCGTCCATCCGCTGATCATGACCCTCGGCATGGGCCTGGTCGTGTTCGGCGCGGCCAACGCATGGCAGTTGCTGACGGTCAAGACGTCGTCGGGCGTCCCGGCCGGGATCCGGTTCATCGGCTCTGCCACCGTGGCCGGGTTCCTGCCGGTCAGCCTGGTGGTCTTCGTCCCCGTCGCGGCGGTCATCCTGATCGGTCTGCGTCGGACCGGGTACGGACGTCTGCTGTACGCCATCGGCGACAACCCGATCGCCGCGCGTCTATCCGGTGCGCGGTCGTGGCAGGTCCTCGTCGTCCTCTATGCCATCTCGGCCGTGCTCGCGGCGATCGCCGGGTTCCTGATCTCGGGCTTCACCAACGTCGCGAGCGTGTCGCTCGCCGATTCGTACCTCCTGCCGTCCGTTGCGGCGGCGGTGATCGGTGGGACATCGATCTTCGGCGGCCGCGGCGGCTATTCCGGCACGATCGTCGGCGCGCTGATCCTTACCGTCGCGACATCGCTGCTCTACTCGCTCGGCTTCCCCGAGGCCGTCCGACAGATCCTCTTCGGCCTCCTGATCGTGCTCGTCGCGGCCGGGTACTCGCGGGTGACCGGCGAGACCTGATGTCCGCCAGCGGCCGCGAGGCCCCGAGCCGCCACCTCGGTCTCGACCTCGGCGGGACGAACATCAAGGCCGTCGTGGTCGAGCACGATGGCGACGACTGGCAGGTGCTCGATCAGGACCAGGTCGGGACACCGGCGGCGCAAGGTCCGGACCGGGTCGTAGCGCGACTGGCGGAGGTCGGCGCCGAGGCGATCGGGCGCTGTCCCGGCGTGAGCACTGTCGGCATCGGGATCCCGGGGCTCTACGACCCGGCATCCGGCACGACCCGGTTCCTGGTGAACATCCCGGGCGCGTGGGCCGGCAAGGCGGTCGCGGGTCCGGTGGGGGACGCCCTCGGCTGTCCGGCGGCGCTCATCAACGACGCCCGAGCCTTCGGGCTGGCGGAGTTGCGCCTCGGGGCCGGGCGCGGGGTGACGGCCATGATCGGCCTGACGCTCGGGACCGGCGTCGGCGGCGTGATCGCCGTGGACGGACGGGTCTACCAGGGCCGCGACGGCACCGGCGGCGAGCTGGGTCACCAGACGCTGGATCCCGAAGGGCCGCCGTGCGGGTGCGGCAACCGGGGATGCCTCGAGGCCTACGCGCGCGCCGACCGGATCGCCGAGGCGTGCGGCACCCGGACCGTCGAGGATGCGATCGCTCGGGCACGCGCCGGAGATCCGCGAGCGCGCGCCGGGCTCGAGAGCGTGGGCCGGCGGCTGGGTGTCGGGATCGCCAACATGATCACGGTCATCACACCACAGCGCGTCGTGCTGGGCGGCGGGGTCGCGGCATCGGTCGACCTGTTGCTCGATGCCATCCGGGACGAGGTCCGCCAGCACGTCTTCACGACGTCGCTCGAGGGCATCGAGATCGTGCCGGCCGAGCTCGGGACGTGGGCAGGCGCGATCGGGGCAGCGATCCATGGCGCCGAGCAGGCGTCCGCGCGACCGGTCCGCACCGCCGCTCCCCGGGAGGCCCTGGCCGGATGACCGAGGTCGGCTACCAGCCGCAGTACCGCCAGATCGAGCAGGCGCTGCGCGAACGGATCGCGACCCTGCCACCCGGCGCAAAGTTGCCGTCCGACACCGACCTGTGCGCGGAGTTCGGCGTGAGCCGCATGACCGCCCGCAACGCGATGGAACGCCTCGCCGCCGATGGCTTGGTGAGGCGCGAGCCCGGCCGCGGCAGCTTCGTGACCGCGCCGCCGGCGCATCGACGGGCCAACCGCCTGATGACCTTCTCCCAGGAGATGCGCCGGGCCGGTCGTGTGCCGAGCTCGCGACTGCTGGCGCGCGTCGTGCGGCCGGCCACGGCGACCGAGGCCGCGACACTGGGTCTGGCGCCGCGCCATTCGATCGTCTTTCTGCGCCGTCTGCGACTCGCCGACGACGAGCCGATCGCCCTCGAGACGACCGTCCTCGTCGGCGCGACCGCCGAGGCGGTCATGGCTGCGGACCTTGTCACCGGGTCGCTGCACGAGACGCTTGGACGGGCCGGGTTCGTGCTCTACCGCGGGACCGGGACGATCACGGCGGCGGCCGCTAACGGCAGAGGATGCCCACCTGCTCGACATCCGCGACGGCGACCCGCTCCTCGTCGAGCGGCGCGTCATCGTCGACGGGCACGGCCGGCGGATCGAGGCGACCGAGTCACGGTACGTCGCCGGGCGATATGGGCTCGACGTGCAGTTCGACGTCGAGCTGCCCGACGCCGACCTCGCTCCCTCGACCTAGTGGCACCGACCACCGTCGCGGGCTGGCTGGTCCTCGACGACCGGGTCGCACCCGGCCGCCTGACGATCGACGACGAGCGGATCGCGGGGGTCGAGGTGGATGTCGGGGACCTCCCGGCCGATGCGCCCTACATCGCTCCAGGGTTCGTCGATGTCCACGTCCACGGCTGGGGCGGCCACGACGCCATGGGCGACCGGGCGGCACTCGACGGCATGGCGCGAGCGCTCCTCGCCCGGGGCGTGACGTCCTTCCTGCCGACCGCGGTCACGGCGCCGCTCGACGAAATGGCCGCCTTCGCCGATCGGGTTCGCGGGTGGATACCGTCGGCCCCCGCCGATGGCGCCGAGCCGCTCGGGTTCAACCTCGAGGGTCCGTTCCTGGCACAGGCGCGACGTGGAGCGCACGACGAGACCCAGTTGCGTGCGCCGGCGGACGTGCGGCCCGCGACGATCGAGGCCTTGACGGAGGGGCTGCGCCTGACCACCGTCGCCCCGGAACTCGCAGGCGCGACGGACCTCATCGGTCTCCTGCATCGCCAGGGTGTCGCCGTGTCGCTCGGACACTCGGCGGTGTCTGTCGATGCCGCACGAGCCGCCTTCACCGCGGGGGCCACCTCGACGACCCATCTCTTCAACGCGATGAGCGGCTTCGAGCACCGGTCCCCGGGCCTGGCGGTCGCAGCCTTGCTCGACGACACCGCGTATGTCGAGCTGATCGCGGACGGCGTCCATGTCCATCCCGCCCTGTGGGAGCTCATCACGCGACTCAAGCCGGCCGATCGGTTGCTGCTCGTGAGCGACGCCGTCCCGATCGCGGGCACCGGCGACGGGCGCGGTCGGATCGGCGCACTCGCGGTCGACGTCAAAGGCTGGCGATGCACCGTGGCGGGCACGGAGACGCTGGCGGGATCGGTCATCGCACTCGACACGGCCGTCCGAAACGTCGTCGCGGCCGGGATCCCGCTCCCGGACGCGGTCGCGGCGGCCTCCCGCAACCCACTTGAGCTCTTGGGCATCGGCGATCGCGGTCGCCTTGCGACGGGCCTGCGCGCCGATCTCGTCGAGCTGAATGAAGACCTGGCGGTGCTCCGGGTGATGCGCGGCGGTACGTGGGTCGTCGACGACTGAGCTAGCGCGGCGGCATCGCGTCGAAGGTCTTCGCCACGTCCTCGAGCATCCGGAGGGTCGCCGCCTCGACTACGTCGAGGTAGCGCTGGCCGTACTCGACCGACGACTCTCGGGCGTCACCCCACGTCCCGGAGTGCGTGGCTCGATACACCGAGCCCGGTGACGAGAAGAAGAACGCGGTATGGACGCTGCCAGGGCTGCCGACCTCGGGGAGCGGCGGCATCTCGGCATTTGCGTGCTCGATATCGACGAAACCCTCGTCGACCGCCATCACCGCCGAGGTCTCGGCCTTGTTGGCGTGGAGCCCGGCGGTCGGGCCGAAGAACTCGGCCGACTCCTCCGCCGTCAGCCCATCCCAATAATTGATGGGGAAGGCGCGCGTCCCCGCCGGTAGACGATCGGCCGCATTCGCGCACGCGTAGGCGATCGCCAGCGTGTTGTCGTAGTGGCCGTTGAGGAACACGATCGTGCGAAAACCCATCGTCGCCAGGCCGACCGCCACGTCCTCGACCAGCGACATGAAGGTCGGGATGCGCAGATAGACGACACCGGTGAAGCCCGCATGCGGGTACGACAGCCCGTAGCCGATCGACGGCGCGACCGCGGCCCCGACCTTTGGCGCCACGCGGCTGGCGACCTCGGTCGGGACGATCGTGTCGGTGGCGAGCGGGCCGTGCGGGCCGTGCTGCTCGGTCGAACCGATCGGCACGATCACGGTCGTGTGGTCGGCCACGAACGCCTCGACCTCGCGGTTGGTCATCTCGCCCAGGAACACCGTCGCCCGCTTCATGCCGCTCCTCCTCGTCGTGTCGCGTTCACGCGACGGTCGTCGTCAGTTCGCCGATCCCCTCGATCCAGCAGGTCACGACATCGCCCGGCTCCAGGTGGCGCTCCGGTCCGAGCGGGCCCGCGAGCCGTGCCGGCGTACCCGTCGCGATCAGGTCGTACGGCTCGAGCCGGACGTGCTTCCCGAGGTACGCGAGGATCTCAGGGATCGAAAAGCGCATGTCGCTCGTCCGGCCGTCCTGGATCGCGACGCCGTTGATCGTGCTGCCGAGGCGGACGTCGGTCGGGTCGAACTCGTCGGCCGTGACGATCACCGGCCCGACCGGGCAAAACCCGGGCATCGACTTGCCGAGCAGCCACTGGTCGCCGTCGAGCCACGGGTCACGTGACGAGACGTCGTCGATGATCGTGTAGCCGTAGACCCCGCCATCGACCCCGACGACCACGCCGAGCTCGACCTCAGCATCGACGTTCGGCGTTAGCTCCCGGTCCCAGATGAGGGTGTCACCGTGAGCCGCCACCGACGACGGTGCCTTGCCGTAGATGAGTGGCCGCTCCGGTCGCGGGGCGGGCCCAGGACCGTCGTAGTTGAGCCCGACCGCATAGATCGCGCCCGGCTTGGAGACGGTGACCCGCATCGGTCAGGCGGTCACGGTCGGGTCGGCCAGGAGCGGCGCGACGGCGGTCCGCATCACGTCGGCCACGCCGCCGACGCCGGTCCAGCGCTCGAACGCGATCGCCGCCTGCTGGATCAGCATCTCGGACCCGTTCGCGGCCCGCAGGCCCCGCGCTCGGGCGGCAGCAAGGAGCGGTGTCTCGGGTGGCACGTACACGAGGTCGAACACCGTCGCGTCGTCGGACAGCACGGCGACGTCGATCGTCATGCCCGGGTCGATCATGCCGACCGTGGTCGCGTTCACGGCGAGGTCGGCCAGAGCGAGTTCGTCCCGGAACGCCTCCGACCCGAGGCCGGCGACGACGCGATCGGCCGCGCCGACGCCGCCGAACCAATCGACGAGGGCTCGTGCGGCATAGATCGAGCGCGCTCCGACCGTGACCCGCGCCACACCCGCCGTCAGCAGGGCGAAAACGACGGCATGCGCGGCACCGCCGGCCCCCGCGACAACGACATTGGCACCACCGAGCGATCGACCCATCGCCAGCTCGACCGCTGCGCGGAAGCCCGGGGCGTCGCTATTGAAGCCGATCAGCCGCCCGTTGGCACGGACGACGTTGTTGACCGCACCGATCGTCTGTGCGTCGCCCTCGACCTCGTCGACCAGGCCGGCCACCACCTGCTTGTACGGGGCGGTGACACCGAGCCCGAGCCAGCCGTCTCCGTGCGCATCGGCGACGACGCCCGCGACCTCGTCGGCATCGATCTCCCGCAGCACGTAGCGCGCGTCGATCCCGGAGGCGTCGAAGGCCGCGTCGTGCATGACCTGCGAATGCCGCCGCTTCAGCGGCTTGCCGATGAGAGCGACCTGGCGGGTCATAGCCACCAGACCGGCGTGTGCAGGTGGTGACCATTCGGAAGCCTGGCGGGCCCGCCTGGCATCGGTCGGTGCGTGGCGTGCACGGACCGTCGTCCAAGGACCTGCTCGAAAGACATCCGGGTCATCGGTCGCCAAAACCGCCGGCCAACCATCCGCCGATGCCCGGAATGGTCATGGCATGCACGACTGTGGCGGCGGGGATATGGAGGCATCGTCACGAGGCGACGGCCACGCGATCTCGGTTGGGCTTGCGGACCGGCCCCGCGGAAGCGGGGAACTTGACGTTCGGGATGATCTCGTCGACCCACGCCTGGAGCTGCTTCGGGTCGGGGGTCATCGTGTGGAGGATGAACTGCTCCACGCCGGCATCGACCCGCGCCTGGAGTGATGCCACGATCTCGTCGGGCGTCCCGAACAGGTAGACGGTCTCGAGGTACTCGGGCCCACGCTCGCCGCTCATGACCTTGAGGAACGCGCGGTGCTGCTCCTCGCGGGCCTTCGCGGGGTCGTTGGTCAGGACGAGATGGAGGAAGTTCTCGTGCGCGACCGACAGCTCGCGTACGTCCTGGTCGTGCTCCCCGAAGTAGGCCTGCAGCTCCTCCCAGTCACGAGTGATGTCGGGCGGCGGGCAGGTGGGCCGCGGGATCCAGCCGTCCGCCCGAAGCGTCCGGGCTTTCACCGACTCGACGAACATGGGGACATCGGGTGACTTCGGGTTCGCGAGCTGCGACCCGCCACCAACCCACAGCGCCGGCCGCTCCCCGGTCCGCGGCTCGATGAACACGTCGTCGACCGAGTAGTACTTGCCGTGGTAGGTGACCGTCTCGCCCTCGAGCAGCGGCAGCATGATGTCGAGCATCTCGTCGGTGCGCTTGCCACGCTCCGACTTGTGGACCCCGACGGCCTCGTACTCGGCGTCGTTCCAGCCGACCCCCGCGCCGAGGACCACCCGGTCGTTCGACAGGAACTGGAGCGTCGCCAGCTCCTTGGCCAGGAGCACCGGGTTGCGCAGGGGCATGATCAGGATCGACGTCCCAAGCCGGACGCGCTCCGTGACGCCGGCCGCGACCGCGAGCGACAGGATCGGCTCGAGCCAGTTGACCGAGTAGAACCGCTTGCCGACCAGCAGGTGATCGGTGATGAAGAGCGAGTCGAAGCCGAGGTCCTCGACGGTCCGGGCGAACTCCTTGATCCCGCGGGCGCGCTCCGGGCCATCGCCCTCCCAGACGTAGGAGGGCAGGAAGACCCCGAACCGGCTGACGTCACTCATCTGGCTGCTGTCCTCAGTACGGGTGGGTCGATCGATCGGCCTCAGCGGCCGCGATAGTCGGGTTCACGCTTGGCGAAGAAGGCGGCCGCGCCCTCGACCATGTCCTCGGTGGCGAAGACGCGATCCGACGCGTCGAGCTCCGCCGCGAGGCCAGTGGCGACGTCTGCGTCCGTCGCCAGGTCGATGAGCCGCTTCGCCTCGCGCACGGCGACCGGGCCGCGTGCCGCGATCTCGGCGGCGATCTCGTCGGCGGCGGCGAGCGCCTGGCCGGCCGGCACGACACGGCTGACCAGCCCGATCCGCTCCGCCTCGTCGGCGGTCAGGACGCGCCCCGTCAGGATCAGCTCCTTGGCCCGTGCCGCCCCGACGACCCGTGGCAGCCGCTGCGTCCCGCCCGCGCCGGGCGTGACGGCGAGCCGGACCTCCGGCAGCCCGAGCCGACTCGTCTCGGACGCGACGCGGATGTCGCAGCACAACGCGAGCTCCAGCCCACCGCCCAGCGCGTTGCCCTCGATCGCGGCGATCGTCGGCATGGGCAGGCGAGCGAGTCGGTCCGCCATGCCCGATTCGAGCGCATGGCGCTGGCGGCCATTCGGGCCGCGCTGCGACTCGAACTCGGCGACATGGGAGCCGGCGGAGAACGCGCGCGAACCCTCCCCTGTCACCACGACCGCGCGCACATCGCCGGGAGCCGCCGTCTCCAATGCGGCGAGCGCGCCGCCGAGCTCGACCAGCAGCTCGCGCGTGACCAGGTTCAGCGGCGGGTTCGCAAGCGTCAGGTGGGCGACCGTGTCGAGCTCGAGGCGGATGAGACCGCTCATCGGGCGACGGCCGCCTGGGCCGCGAAATCATCAGCGAGCCCCATCGGCCCCGTGGCGTAGATGCGCGGGTCCATCGGCCGACAGTCGTCGGCGATCCGCGGGCGAAACCCCATCTGCCCGAGGACGTCGCGCTCGACGTCGATGCCGGGCGCGACCTCGATCAGCACCAGGCCGTCGTCCTCGAGCGCGAACACCGCGCGATCCGTCACATAGCGGACCTGCTGGCCGCGTTCACGGGCAAGCCGGCCGCTGAATGAGATCTCTCGCACCTGGGGGACGAACTTGGGGAGCGAGCCCTCGCGCACGACCCGCACGCCGTCGCCGGAGATGTCGAGCTGCAGGCCCTGCGCGGTCAGCGTTCCGACGAAATTGATGCGGGGCGTCTTCGCGGAGATGTTCGGGAAGCCGCCGGCGCCACGAACGCGACCCTCGAACGCGTGGACGTTGACGTTGCCCTCGGCGTCGACCTCCGCGAATGAGAGGCTCGCGATGTCGAGCCCGCCGCCGTCGTAGAAATCGAACATGTAGGGCTGGTCGATCATCGCCTGGTAGTTGAATCCGGCCCCGCCCTCGTTGCCGGCGACCGGCACGCCGCCGAAGATGCCCTGCTCGACAGTGAGCACGAGCTGGTCGGTGACGCGCTCCTCCCAGGCCACCCGGCCGATGAGTTGGCTGATCCCGAAGCCGAGGTTGCAGATCGCGCCGCGCGGGAACTCGAGCAGCGAGCGGCGGGCGATGATCTTGCGCACGTCGAGCGGGAGCGGCGGCTCCTCGGTCACGGGCTTGCGGAGCCGTCCCGAGTAATACGGCGAGTCCTGCGTGATGTACGTCTGCCACTGGCCAGGGTCGACATACACGTGGTCGACCAGCGCGCCGGGCACCTTCACGTCGCGCAGAGGCAGCGAACCGCGTGGCGCCAGCTGGCGGACCTGCGCGATGACGATGCCGCCGCTGTTCCGGGCGGCCATGGCCATCGCGAGCATCTCGCCCTGGACGGCCTCGCCCTCCATGGTCAGGTTGCCGTCTTCGTCGGCGGTCGTGCCGCGGATCACCGCGACATCGATCGGGAAGGCGTGGAACAGCAGCCATTCCCTGTCACGGAGCGTGATGACCTCGACGAGGTCGTCGGTCGTGCGACTGTTCTGCTTGCCGCCGGTCTGCCGCGGGTCGACGTACGTGCCCAGCCCGACCTGCGTGACGAGTCCCGGACGTCCGGCAGCGATCTCGCGCATGAGTTGCGAGAGCACGCCCTGCGGGAACGAGTACGACTCGAGCTCGTTCCCTTCGACGAGAGCGCCGAGTCGGGGCTCGTTGCCGATGTTGCTGCCGATCGTCCGGCGCATGAGCCCAGGCAGCCCGAGCTGCGAGAAGCCGCGATCGGCGAAGTCACCGATGCCGACGACCCGCACGGTGGTCAGGTCGCGTGGCCGGCCCTCGGCCTCGTAGATCGTGGCCAGCTCGTCGATGAACCGCTGGGGAAGCGCGTGCCCCGCCCCGGACCCGCCGATCACGACCGTCGAGCCGTCGCGCACGAGGCCGACCGCGTCGCGCACGGAGATCACTTTACCGGTCGTGCCCCCGCTCACGGCATGTACCCACCGCTGTTCGGGTTGAGCGTCTGGCCGGTGAACAGCGACGCGCGGTCGGAGAGCAGGAAGATCACGGCCTCGGCGACCTCATCGGCTCGGCCGAACCGCCCGAGCGCCATGTCGCGCAGCCGGGCCTTACCCGCGTCGGTGTCGACGAGGTCCTCCGTCATCTCGGTCAGCGTCACGCCCGGCGCGACGGCGTTGATCCGCACGCCCTTCGTACCGAACTCGCGGGCTAGCGACCGGGTCAGCCCGATCAAGCCGGCCTTGGCCGCGCTGTAGGCCGCGGTCTCAGTGACGCCCATCTGGCCGAGCCGCGACGCGATGTTCACGATCGACCCACTGCCGCGCTCGACCATCGACGGCAGCACCGCGCGGATCGTGTGGAACGCGGCGGTGAGGTCGGTCCGCATGACCTCGTCCCATTCCTCGGGTCCGATCGACAGGAACGGGCCGACCTGGGTCTTCCCGGCGTTGTTGACGAGGCCGTCGAGCCGGCCGAAGCGATCGATCACGGAGCCGACCAGACGCTCGGCCTCCGCCCCGACGCCGATGTCCGCCGCGAAGCAGTCGCCATCCGAGCCGGCCTCGCGCACGCGCGCGAGCGTCCGCTCCGCGCCGTCACGCGACGTCCCGTAGTGGACCGCGATGATCGCGCCCTCTGACGCCGCTTTCGTCGCGATCTCGGCGCCTATCCCACGGCTGCTTCCGGTGATCAGCACCACGCGGTCGGCGAGCGACCCGCTCACGCGCTGACCCCGGCCGACCGCCATGGCAGGGCCACGGCGGGTGGCGCGGCAGTCGACGACCGCATCGCGAGCTCCGTCGGCAGGACCGTGGATGACAGCGACTCGCCGCCAAGCATGCGCGCCGCCTCGACGAACCCGCGTCGCCCCATCTCGCGCAGGGGCAATCGCACCGTCGACAGGCTCGGCGATGTGATCGCCGCCACCGGGACGTCGTCGAAGCCCGCGACGGAGACCTCGTCGGGCACGGCGATGCCCAGGCCTGAGAGTCGAGCCAGGGCGCCCATCGCCAGGGGATCGTTCGCGCAGGCCATCGCCGTGAAGACAGCCGGACCACCAAGCAGCGTGTCGACGCCGAGCGCGCCGCCGTCCTTGTCGAAGCTGGTATGGATCACGAGCCGTTCGTCGAAGGCGATACCGGCGGCATCGAGACCCTGGCGGTAGCCGGCCAGCCGGGCTCGCGCGACGAACAGCGTCGATGGCCCGGCCAGAAACGCGATCTCGCGATGCCCGAGCTGGACGAGCGCGGCGACCATGCTGGCCATGCCTTCCTCGTTGTCGATGCCGACGTCGGCCGGACCGAGCGCGTGCGGCGACAGGTGGACGACCGCGGCCCCGTCGGAGCGCATCGCGGCGAGGTGCTTCTCGATCTCCTGGTTCGAGGCCGGGTCGTCGAGACCGCTCGCCGCGAAGATCACGCTCGCCGCGCGCATCGACCGGAGGAGGCGGACGTACGAGGTCTCGCGCTCGGCGTCGCGTTCGGATGAGCATGTGATGACCAGATAGCCCGCGGGTGACGCCGCGTCCTCGACGCCCCGGACCACCTCGGCGAAATACGGGTCGGTGATGTCGTGCACGATCACGGCCACGACGGGGATCTGGCTCTTGAGCAGTCCACGCGCGAGCGCGTTCGGGACGTAATCCAGCGTCCGTGCCGCATCCAGGACGCGGGCGCGCGTCTCGGCGCTGACGGGGTAGTCGGCCGACGACACGACGCGCGACGCCGTCGCGGTCGAGACCCCCGCCAACCGGGCCACCTCGGTGATCGACGTCATCAGCGCGACGCCACGAGACGCGCCATCAGAACGGGAACGTCGGCGGCTCGTCGCGCACCGTCACCCACTGCCACTCGGTGAAGTTGTCGAGATTGGCCTCACCGCCGTAGCGGGTGCCGTTGCCGGACAACCCCGTGCCGCCAAACGGGATCGTCGCCTCGTCGTTGAGCGTGCCGTCGTTGACGTGGACCATCCCGGCCTTGATCCGCTGGGCGATCGACAGCCCGCGCGACATGGATCGCGAGTAGACCGCGCCGACAAGCCCGTATTCGCTGCTGTTCGCCAGCTCGAGGGCTTCCTCGTCAGTACGGAACGTGGTCACCGGCGCGACCGGGCCGAAGATCTCGTCCGTCCAGGCGGGTAGGTCCTGCGTCACTTCAGCGAGGACCGTCGGCTGGTAGAAGAGGCCCTCGTGCGAGCCGCCCGTGACGAGGCGGGCGCCGCCCTCCACCGAGCGATCGACGATGTCCGCAACACGCCTGATCTGCTTCTCATTGACGATCGGGCCGAGCTGGACGTCCTCGCGGTACGGGTCGCCGAGGCGCAGCTTTTGAGCCTTGTCGCGCAGCGCATCGACGTATTCACCAGCCACGCTCTCGTGGACGATGTGGCGGCCCGCCGCGAAACACACTTGGCCCTGGAATTGGAACGACGAGAACGCACCGGCGGCCGTCGCGGCGGCAAGGTCCGCGTCGTCGAGCACGATGAACGCGTTGTTGCCGCCCAGCTCGAGCGACACTTTCTTGAGCCGTGCCCCGGCCAGCTCGCCGACCCGCTTCCCAGCCGCCGTCGAGCCGGTGAAGGAGACGAGGTTCACGTTCGGATCGGTGACCAGCGCCTCGCCGACGTCCGCGCCACCGACCACGATCTGGAGCACGCCCTCGGGCAGACCCGCCTCGCGGAAGACCGCCTCGAACATCGCGCCACCGATGACCGGCGTCTGCGGATCGGGCTTGAGGACCACGGCATTGCCGAGGGCAAGTGCCGGGGCGACGACCCGCATCCCGAGCACGCTCGGCGAGTTCCACGGCGTGATGGCGCCGACGACCCCGACCGGGATCCGCCGGACCATCGACAGCCGGCCCTTGACGACCGTCGGGACCAGCGAGCCGTAGGGCTGCCATGGCAGCGTCGACGCGCTGAGGATCTCGCCATAGGCGAAGTTCGACTCGTGGTGCATCTTGCTGTGCGATGCGCCGGTCTCGCGCATCGTCCACGTCCCGAACTCCTCGCGGTTCGCCTCGTAGATGTCGGCGGCCTTGCGGAGGACGCGGGCGCGTTCCTGGTACGAGGTCTCGGCCCATACCGGCTGGGCTGCCTTCGCGGCCGCGGCGGCCCGGGCGACATCGTCGGTCGTGGAGCCTTGGACCGTCGCGATCAGCCGTCCCGTGGCGGGTTCGCGGTCCTCGGCGGCGTCGCCGCGCCCGGGCTCCCAGCCCTGGACGAACGACGCAAGCCAGCCCGGCGCGGAGGTCTCGGTGGGATCGGGGGCGATGGCGGCCATCACTGTCCTCCTTCGGGCGCGGCCACGTCACGGGAACGCTCCTCACCCGCCGCATAGCGTTCGGCGTAGGTCCGCGGCGCGTCCTCGACCACGGCTCGTTCACCGGTCGACGGGTCGCGCCACACCGGCCCGCGCGCGAGCACGGCGTCGATCAGCCCTTCCTCGAGATAGGCCGGGTATTCCCAGGAACGCAGCTCGAGCGCCATCTGGCCCGGATAGCCGATGTGCTCCCGCACGCTCTTGTCCGTGTAGTACGCGCCGACGATGGCCAGCTGCAGGGCGGACAGGCTGGTGGGCTCGTCGGCGAGCGCCGCCAACCGCTGGGCCGCGTCCTCCCCGAGGGCCTCGCGTAACGCGGCCTTCAGCGGCTCGGCCAGGTCCGGGCGAGCGCTCAGGACGAACCGGAGCCTCTCGTCATCGACGATCTCGCCGGCCGATGGCATGTCGCCCGCGGCGGGGATCAGGTGGTCGGCGATCCCGGCGAGGGTCGCGCGTTCGCGGTCGTCGAGCGCCGTCATATCGGCACCTGCTGCTCGAAGCGCGTTTCGACCATGTGGTCGGCGGCGCGAAGCGCGATCGACACGATCGTCGATGTCGGGTTCACGCCCGACGATGTCACGAAGCACGAGCCATCGACGACGTATAGGTTCGGGACGTCGTGCGCGCGGTTCCACCGATCTACCACAGAGGCGCCAGGGTCATCGCCCATCCGCGCCGTCCCAAGGAGGTGCCAGCCGGAGTAGCGCATCAGCCGGTCGACCTCGATCTTATAGGCGCCGGCCGCATCCATCGATTCCTTCGCTCGCTCGATGTGGAAGTCGAGCATCCGCCGGGCGTTGTCGGCCATCGTGTAATGGACCTCGGGGGCCGGGATGCCGTCGGCGTCGGTGACCGTCGACGAGAGCGTGATGTGGTTCGCCTCGTCCGGGAGATCCTCGGCGAAAAGGCCCCAGTTCGCCCCGTGGCCGAGATGCGTCCGGACGTGCTCGTGGTGGTCCGTGCCCCAGATCTGCTCGCCGGCCCGGCTCGGAAGCGCCGTGTTGATCGGGCCGCCGGTCGGGGCGAGGCCCCAGCGGGCGCCGCGGACGAAGCCCCGCTTCTCGTCGGTCTCGTAGAACTCGAGCGACTCGATCAGGTCGCCGAACTGGCCCTGCCAGCTCATCAGCGGGTCCTCGAACAGGCCCGCAACGTTGGCGAACGGATGCATCATCAGCCGCTTCCCGACGAGCCCGGACGAATTGGCGAGGCCGTCGGGATGGGCAGGCGACGACGACAGCAGCAGCAAGCGCGGCGTGCCGATCGCGTTCGCGGCGAGCACGACCACCTTCGCCGCCTGGAAGTGCTCGGCGCCGTCGCGGTCGATCCAGGTCGTGCCGGTCGCGAGACCCTCGGCGTCGGTCTCGATGCGGCGCACGCGTGCCCCGGTGACAAGCCGAGCCCCGCGGGCGATGGCCTTCGGCCAGTGGGTGAGGTCGGTCGACGCCTTGGCGCCCTCGTTGCAGCCCGACTGGCAGGTGCTGCGCTGGACGCACGGCCGGCGACCGTCATACGCGACCGAGTTGATCGAGTTGAATTCCGGCCACCAATGCCAGCCGAGCTTCGTCATCCCGCGAGCGATCTTCATCCCCGCCGGGCCGATCGGCAGCGGTGGCATCGGCGCGTCCTCGGTGTCGGGTGGATACGCCGGGTCGCCCGGCAGCCCCGACACGCCGAAGTCGCGATCGGTCCGGTAGAAGTAGGGCAGGAGCTCGAAGTAGTCGATCGGCCAGTCGTCGGCGATGCCGTCCAGCGAGCGCACGCGGAAGTCCGACGGGAGGGCGCGCGGCCAGGCGCCGGCGAAGATGATCGTCGACCCGCCGACCGCGTTGTACATGAGCGGCGAGACCGGGGTGTCGTCCTCGACGATCGGGTAGTCCTGCGCGAGCCCACGGATGTTCGGGCTGGTCGCCCAGTCCTTGCGCGCCTTCAGCTCCCAGTCGAGCTTGTTGCCCGGGTAGTCGGCGCGGTCCATCCAGTCGCCCTGCTCGAGGCAGACCACAGAGAAGCCCGCCTCCGACAGGCGCTTCGCGACGACGCCACCGGACGCGCCGGCGCCGATGATCAGGACGTCCGCGGGCTCCTCGGCCATGGCTCCTCCTCCGATGGCAGGCTGTTTTCAGGCGGGTGGGTCAGACGAGCGCTGGGGCGGTCTCGGTCGTGAGCAGACCGACCTCCTTGAGCACGGCCTTCAGGTGATCGCGTTCCTGGTCCGAGATCGACAGGAGCGGGCGCCGCACATGCGCGGTCTCGAGCACGCCCAGGATGCGCAAGCATTCCTTGAGCCGGACACGGTAGTCGCCGACCGGGGCAGCGAACACCACATCGGCCAGCCGCTGGACCCGCCGACCCAGAGCCATCGCCTCGTCGGTCCGACCCGCATGCCAGGCGCGGATCATGTCGACCTGTTCGCGGGTCATGACCGCGCCGAACCCGATCAGGGCCCCAGTCGCACCGAGCAGGAACGACTCGAGGATGAAGTTGTCGTTGCCGGTCAGCAGCGTGATCTTCTTGGGGAGCTGCTCGAGAAGCCGCGCGGTGTCGACGAACCGCCGAGCGTCGAACGACGCCTCCTTGATCGCGACGACGCCTTCGACCCGGGCCATCGCCTCGAGGACGTCGTTCTCGTAGTTGACGCCGGCAAGCGCCGGCTGGAGCTGGAACAGGATCAGTGGAAGGCCGACCTCGGCGATGGCCGCGTGGTACGCGACCGGGATGCGCGGATCGAGCGGTTGACTCAGGTAGGCCGGGATCGGGAAGACGAGCAGCGCGTCGGCGCCGGCGGCCTTGAAGTCGCGGGCCTGGCGGACGGCGGCGTCGGTGGACGGGCCGGCGAGCCCGGCCACGATCGGCGTGTCCGTGACCTCGCGGACGATCTGCAGGATGCGGACCTTCTCGTCGTGGGTGAGATGCGGGCCCTCGCCGGTGTCGACGTTGATCGCGAGGGCGACCGGGCCCTGCTCGACGACCCAAGCGATGTACGTCCGGAGGGCGGGCTCGTCGATGCTGCCGTCGGCATCCATCGGCAGGACGGTGGCCGGGATGAGGCCGTCGAGGTCTAGCGCCATGGAGCGTCTCCGCTGTATCGAGCGACGGGAGCGCGGTAATCCTTTTCTATCCTACGCCTGAGGGCGCTCGACCTGCACGTCACCGACGCGCCTGCCATGATTCCGAGGACCCGCCGAAAGGAGCCGGATGCCCGCCCTCGACATGTTCAGCCTCAAGGACCGCGTCGCCCTCGTGCCGGGCGGTGGCGGCGGGATCGGCGCGCCCATGGCCGAGGCGCTTGCGCAGGCGGGGGCCAGAGTCGCCGTCGCCGGCAGGACTGCGGACACCCTCCAAGTGGCCGTGGACCTGGTCACCCAGGCAGGCTCCGAGGGACTTGCCATCACCGGCGACGCGACGAGCGAGGAGGATGCGGAACGCATGGTCCGCGAGACCGTCGATCGCTTCGGGCGCATCGACATCGTCGTCAACGCGGTCGGCGGCGGGGCAGGCAAGGTGCTACACCCCGCCGAGGAATACCCGCGCGACGCGTGGGACTGGATCATGGAGCTCAACGTCCGGAGCACGCTCATCCCGACGCAGGCCGCCGCCCGCGCCATGATCGAGCGCGGCGAGGGCGGCGCGATCCTCAACATCACATCAGTAAGGGCGCTGCTCGGGATCAACGCCGGCTACTCGGCCTACGTCGCGGCGAAGGGCGCCATCGCCTCACTGACCCGCCAATGGGCGACCGAATGGGCGAAGCACGGGATCCGCGTCAACGCGATCATGCCGACCTTCGTCGACACGCCCCAGGTCGCGATGCTGCTCGGTGACCCGAAGTTCAAGCAGGGTATCGTCGACCGCATCCCGCTCGGGCGGGTCGGCGAGACCAAGGACATCGTCGGGCCGGCGATCTTCCTGGTGTCCGACGCCGCGTCGTTCGTGACCGGCCAGGTGCTCGGCATCGATGGAGGTTTGACAGCCACGCAATGACCACCACGCAGTCGCGCATGCCGTCCGCCGCCATCGAGATGGAGCAGGTCACCCCCAACGTCTTCACGAACACGAAGCTACGTGGCTGCAACCCGAGCTTCGTCGTGACGTCCGATGGCGTGGTCGTGATCGACACGCCTCAACTCCCGACCAAGGCCGTCGCGATGCGCGCGGAGGCCGAGAAGCATGGCCCGATCCGCTACCTGATCAACACCGAGAACCACGTCGACCACATCTTCGGCAACTACTGGTTCCGGGGCGCCGGCGAGATCGTCAACCACAAGGCGCTGTGGGACATCTTCATGGATCCTAAGGCAGCGCTCGACCCGTTCGCCTACGCGCTCGAGGCGATCCCGACCGACGATCCCGACGCCGCGCCGCTCCTCCCCGATCGTGACGAGTACTACGCCGACCTGCCTCGCGGGACGGTCGTCTTCACCGGCGACCTGCTCAAGCTCAAGGTCGGCGACCACACGATCGACTGCCACTGGACGCCGGGACACACACCCGGTCAGCTGGCCGTCCACGTCCCCGAGGATCGCGTCGTGTTCACCGGCGACACGATCTTCTCCGGCGTCCAGACCTGGCTGATGACCTCGAACGTCGACCAGTGGCTGGAGGCCCTCGAGACGATCCGGGCGCTCGACGTCGACTACGTCGTGCCCGGTCACGGCCCGGTCGTGGGGCTCGACTACATCCAGACCCAGCGCGCGCATCTCATGGCATGGAAGGCGGCAGTCGCCGAGGCCGTCGCCCAGGGCTGGTCACGCGAAGAGACGATCGCGCGCGTCCGGTTCGACGACGCGTTCGGCCCGGTCGACGTCGGGCAGGCCTACATGATGGATCACATCCAGAACAACAACGCTGGGTCGCTCTGGGACAAGCTCACCGCGACGGGCTACGCGAAGGGCCGGTAACGATCGGCGGGCCGCCTCCCGAGGTGGGAAGCGGCCCGGGCTGGCGTTCGAGGGTCGATCGCTACCGCGAAAGCGCGGGCTCGCCCTTGTAAGCCTCCTCGAGCTTGGCGATGTCGATCTTGGTCATCTCGAGCATCGCCTTCATCGCCCGCTCGGCGGCGGGACGATCGTCGCTCTCGGTCATCTCGAGCAGACGTCGCGGGGTCACCTGCCACGACAGGCCGAACTTGTCCTTCAGCCAACCGCACACGCTGGGCTCGCCGCCGCCCTTGATCAGCGCGTCCCAGTAGCGATCGACCTCGGCCTGATCCTTGCAATCGATCACGAACGAGATCGCCTCGTTGAACTGGAAGTCGGAGCCGCCGTTGAGACCGACGAACTTGGTTCCGTCGAGGGTGAAGTCGACCGTGATGACCTCGCCCTTCTTGTTGCTCGGCGTGTCGGTCGCGGCCTGGACGACCTTGTCGACGCGACTGTTCGGGAAGATCGACGTGTAGAACCTGGCAGCCTCTTCGGCGTCGTCGTCGAACCACAGCATCGGGGTGATGTTCGGCACGGGTAAACCTCCTTGCCGTCCTGACGTGTTCTTGGATTACAGCAGCGTTACATGCCTGCCATCGGGAGGGCACAACCTTGGCCGGTGCCCAGGGTTGCAGGAGGCTGTCGCTTTTCTCAGGGCGCCCGGTCCTCGATCTCCCACGCATGATCCATGACGTGATGGGTCGTTCGGCGGAGGAGGAGGCAGCAAGACCGGCCCGACCGGCGACGCCGACGTAGCGGGGGACATACAAGAGCAGCTTGGCGATCGCGTCGTCCTCGGATGTTTCCCATCGATCGAGCCCTGGCCAGTCCATGGCACCGGCCACGACGCGGCGCTTCTTGCCGACCTCGAGGATCAGGCGGAGCTGGCCGGATCTCATCCCCGCAGAATAGAGGGTGATACCGCATATGTTATCATCGCCACCATGGATGGTCGGATGCTCAGATACGCGCGCCGCCGCGCTGGACTGACCCAGCGGGAGCTCGCCAAGCGTGCGCAGGTGCCCCAGCCGGCGATCGCGCGTATCGAGAGTGGCAGGGTCTCGCCGCGGCTGAGCACGATCCTGCCATTGATCGAGGCGACCGGGTTCGCCTTGGAACTCACGCCGCGGATCGGTGGGGGCGTCGATCGAACGCTGATCCGCAGCTCGCTGGTCCGCTCACCGGAGGAACGCATCCGGGCCGCGACCGTCGCGGCCAGTAACCTCGACGCATTCGTGGACGCGGTTCGTGCCGCCCGGCGTTGAGTTCCAGCCCGAAAGCGTCATCCGCCTGCTCGGCGGCCATGGCGTCCGCTACGTCCTGATCGGTGGTCTCGCCGCCATCACCCACGGGGCGCCGTTGATCACCCAGGACATCGACGCGTGCTACGCGCGCGACGACGCGAACCTGCGGCGAGTCGCCGCGGCGCTGGCCGACGTCCATGCCGAGCTCCGCGGTGTCGATCCGGGCCTTCCCCTCAAGCTGGACCGGAAGATGCTTCGCGCCGGCGATTCGTTCACCTTCTCGACGGACATCGGATGGCTCGACCTCCTCGGCACGCCACCTGGCACGGAAGGCTACGAGGACCTGGCCCGGACAGCTGACGCGTTCGATCTGTTCGGCTATCGCGTCCTGGTCGCGTCGGTCGACGACCTCATCCGCATGAAGCGGGCTGCGGGACGGACGAAGGACCTCCTGGCGCTGGAGGAACTCGGCGCGCTGCGGGACGAGCTTTCAGGTAAGCCGCAGTAGAGCGAGTCAGGTCGGAGTCGCGGGAGTGCGACCGACGATGATGTCGTCGTCGTCCGGGTGTCGCGTCACGTACTCCTCGACGTAGGGGCAGTTCACGATGACGCGCATGTCGCGCCGGCGGGCGTCGTCGAGCGCGAACCTCGCGAGGGCGGACGCCACGCCGCGCCCCTGGAAGTCGGCTGACACCTCGGTGTGGATCAGCGCGATCCGTGCGTATTTGACGATATATTCGAGGACGCCGGCGAGCTCGCCATCGACGTGCGCTTCGTAGCGCTGACGCTCGGTCGCGTCGGTGATGACCGGTGGAGTGGGTGGCAGGGTCATGGCTGCCATGCTAGGTCCAGTCGGCCCAGCCTGGACTTCACAAAGGTTGGGCCGCACGTCATCGGACCGACACGCATCGGGAATATCCTCTGCCCATGAGTGAGAGCAAGACCACGTCCCCAGCCACCAAGACCGACGCCGAATGGCGAGCCGAGCTCACCCCAGAGCAGTACCGGGTCCTTCGCGAGAAAGGCACGGAACGCGCGTTTAGCGGTGACCTCTGGGACGAGCATCGGTCGGGCGTCTATCGCTGTGCGGGCTGCGGTCAAGAGCTCTTCGCGTCCGACACGAAGTTCGAGTCGGGCACGGGCTGGCCGAGCTTCTACGCGCCCGCCGCCCCGAACGCCGTCGCGACCGAGACCGATCGCTCGTTCTTCATGACGCGCACAGAAGTCAATTGCGCCGACTGCGGTGGCCACCTGGGCCATGTCTTCGACGACGGCCCGAACCCGACCGGTCTTCGCTATTGCATCAACTCGGCGGCGCTGAAGCTCGACCCGAAGGACTGACGGGTCGCGAGGCTAGGCACGACCGGCGGCGGATTCCTCTTCGCGGGTGCGGCCGGCGAGCTGGATCAGGTCCTCGTGGAGCTCGAACCACACGCCGTGGTAGCTGTCGACCCGGGGTGACGCGACGTATCGACCGTCGCCGCCGCGGGCGGCCTCGAGCGCCCGGTCGAGTCGGGCGCCGTAATCGGCAAGTCGAGAGACCATCGGCTTGATCGGCTCGAGCCACGCGGCCGCATCGGCGTGGATGGCGCCAAGTCGTTCGAGGACGGCAGCGTCGTACTCGGCATCGCTGTGGTCGTTCGGTGTTTGGGGGTCACGCATCTGCCAGGCGGTCACGACGTCCTTGACCCGATGGTCGATGTCGAGGAAGGCGTCGAGGGCGGCACTTGCGCTGTCGGCGCCCCACCCGCTCCGCTCGGTGGCAAGGCGATCCTCGGCGGTTGATCTTCCCTCTCTGGTGAGCGTATAGGCCCCCGCTGTCGAATCGACCAGGCCTTCCGTGATGAGGTCGCCGAGGACCGGCGTCACGTCGTCCGGCGTCGACAGGATCGCGTCGGCCACGCCCTCCGTAGTGGCGAAGCCCTTGATCGCGATGGCGTGTATGACGCGGTCGGGCTCGATGGGCGCGCCGCCGGGGGGCGTGGGCGTCGGTGTCGTGCGACCGTCGATCTCGATCCCGGCATCGCGCGCCCAATCGCTCAGGGTCGCCACTTCGGGCGCGACATCGCTCGACCCACCGATGGCGCCATCGAAGACCTCGCCGGTCCAGCCGTCGATCGTGATCACGGTGCCGACCGCGAGCATCCGGCCGTCGATGCTGACGGCGGCATCGCTGACGTGGATGGCCTCAGCGCCGACGACCGCCGGGATGCCCCACCCGCGCGCGACGACCGCCGCGTGACTGGCGAGCCCGCCACGCGACGTCAGGATGCCGGCGGCCTTAGCCATGCCGTGGACGTCGTCCGGCGATGTCTCGGCGCGAACGAGGATCGCCGGTGTGCCCGCCTCGGCGGACGTGATCGCCGCCTCGGGATCGGTGACGATCGGGCCGTTGGCGACACCCGGTGAGGCGGCGAGGCCCGAGGTCAGCGGGGTGGCCTCGGACGAACGTTCCGACGTGACCCGCGGCGGATCGGCGAGCAACGGGACGATGCGTCGCACGGCCGCCTCGCGGGTCAATGGGAAGTCGGGGTCCTCGGCCATGTCCACCGCGATCCGCAGGGCCGCCTGTGGGCTCCGCTTGCCGACCCGGACTTGGAGCAGCCACAGCTTGCCGTCCTCGATCGTGAACTCGATGTCGCACAGGTCGGCGTAGTGGTGCTCCAGCCGCTCGGCGGCGGCGCGTAGCTCGCGAGCGACGGTCGGCAGTCGCGTGTCGAGGACGGCGATCGGCTCGGTCTGGTGGGTGCCGGCGACGACGTCCTCACCCTGGGCGTCGAACAGGACGTCGCCGTAGAGCGTCGGCTCGCCGGTGGCCGGGTTGCGAGTGAACAGCACGCCGGTGCCGCTGTCCGACCCACGATTGCCGAAGACCATCGCCTGGACGGTCACCGCCGTACCGAGGTCGTCTGGGATGTCTTCCTTCACGCGATATGCCTGGGCGCGTGGGCTATCCCACGACCGGAAGACGGCCTCGATGGCGAGGCGGAGCTGTTGCCACGGGTCGTCGGGGACGTCGGCGACGCCGACGATCGACCGGAAGGACTCAACGAAACGCCGGCGACACTCGTCGGCGAACTCGGGATCGCGGGCGACCTCGCCGAGGCCGCGCGTGGTCTCGTCATTCAGTCCGAGGTCGAGGATCGTGTCCATCATCCCGGGCATCGACACGGGCGCGCCGGATCTGACGCTGACCAGGAGCGGATCGGCGGGGTCGCCGAACCGGCGGCCGACCTTGGTCTCGACCTCAGCCATGGCGGCGCGAACCTCGTCCTCGAGGCCATCAGGCCAGCCGTTGGAGAGGAATTCGCGGCAGGTCTGCGTCGTGATCGCGAAGCCGGGCGGGACGGGGAGCACGAGCTCGCGCGCCATCACTCCGAGGTTTGCCGCCTTGCCGCCGACCAGCGTCCTGGCGTCGTCGAGCGTGTCGCCGTGCGGCTCGTCGAGCGCGTAGACGAAACGGGTCACGGGGCCCCCTCACCGGCGTCCCGCTCCTGCAGCGCTTGCCAGACGCGCTCCGGGGACATCGGGAGGTCGCGGATGACGACGCCCGTCGCGTCCGTGACGGCGGCGGCGACGGCCGGCGAGACCGGCAGCAGCGCGCCCTCGCTCATGCCCTTCGACCCGTACGGCCCGGGGCCGTCGGCGTTCTCGACGATGCCGCTCTCCATCGCGGTGGGCAGGTCCATCGACGTCGGGATGCGGTAGTCGATCGCCCCGAGGTTCCGGATACGACCATCGTCGTCCCAGATGTAGTGCTCCATCAGCGTGTGCCCAAGCCCCATCACGGCCGCGCCCTCGTCCTGGCCGCGGACCTGGAGCGGATTGAGCGCCTTGCCGACGTCCGACACCGTCACGTATTTCGCGATCGAGATGTCACCGGTGTCGCGATCGACCTCCAGCTCGACCGCGGTGCAATTGAACTCGTAGAACGCGGCGGTCCCGCCAAGGGGATGGTCGGGCTCGGCATCCTTGCGCATCTCGCCGACGCCGATGATCTCGCCCCCGAGCCGTCCGAGCCCGCGGGCCACAACGTCGCGGATGGGCAACGTCCGATCACCGATGCGGACGTCGCCGCGTTCGACGGTGATCGTGTCCTCGTCGACGCCCTCGAGGCGGGCGGCCATCGAACGCACCTTGGATCGGATGTCTCGGCACGCGCGCAGCACAGCGTTCCCCATGAAGACCGAGCTGCGGCTCGCCGACGTCTGCTGGTCGTACGGGACGACGGCGGTGTCGCCGCTGACGACCGTCACCCATTCCAGTGGCGCGCCGAGTTCGTCGGCCGCGATCTGGGCGAAGATCGTCCGCGCGCCCTGGCCCATGTCGGACGTGCCGGCGTAGACGACGACGCTGCCGTCGACCAGGAGCCGGACGGTCGAATACGAGAGGCCGGTCGTTGGTCCCGACTTGAGGCCGACCGCGATGCCCCGCCCGCGGCCGGCTGGCGTCGGGGTGGACCAATCGATCATCTCGGCGGCTCGCCGGACGGCCACGGCCCAGTCGCCGTCGGCCGGCGTATCGCCGGGGATGAACGCGTCGCCGGGCCTGGCCAGGTTCTTGAGGCGGAGCTCGAGGGGGTCGATGCCGAGGGCGCGCGCGGCCTCGTTCATGTTCGATTCGACGGCCCAGATCTGCTGGGGATTGCCGAACCCACGGAACGCGGTGGACGGCACGGTGTGGGAGAGCACACTGCGCGCCGCGATCCGCGCCGACGGCGTCCGGTACGGGCCCATCGACGTGTAGCTGCCTTTTGCAACGGTCCGATCGGCGATGTCGGCGTACGCGCCGATCTGGTAGTTCGCCTCGACGTCGCGGAAGACGAGCGTGCCGTCGGGCTGGAAGCCGCTGCGGACGTGGACATCCGCCGCTCCCCGGCGAACCGCCTGGAACGTCTCCTCGAGCGTGAGCACGAGGCGGACCGGTCGGCCGGTCGCGAGCGCCATGTAGGCGAGCAGCGGCTCGTATTTGGCGTGCTGCTTGCCGCCGAACGCGCCGCCCGGGTCGGGTGCGTGGATGCGCACCTTGGCCAGCGGCAGCTTCAGGAGCTCGGCGATGACCCTCTGGAGCCAGTTCGGGTGTTGTATCGCGCTCCACACCGCGATGCCGTCGCCGTCGGGCGCGGCCATGAATGCGTGAGGCTCGATGGCGAACTGGGTGACCATCGGGAACTGGTAGGCGCCCTCGACGACGACCACGTTCGGGTCGGCCGCCGCCGCGTCGAGGTCGCCCCAGGAGTGGCGGTGCTCGTGGAGGACGTTGCTGTCTGCATGTGGGTCGTCGGGTCGGAGCGACGGGTCCTGGACGAGCGGCGGGTCGTCCGCGAGGGCTGCCGCCAGCGTGTACGCGCCGGGTAGCTCCTCGAACTCGACCTTGACGAGCGCGGCCGCCTCCTCCGCCGCGTCCTTCGTCTCGGCGGCCACCGCGGCAACGGGATCACCGTGGTATTTCGTCTCGCCGGTGGCGATCACCGGCCGGTCGCGACGCTGGGGGCCGAAGCGAGGCATCGGATCGGGCAGGTCCCTCGCCGACATCACGAGCCGGACACCGGGCACGGCATAGGCGGCGGTGTCGTCGATCGCGCCGATGCGGGCCCGCGCGACCGGCAGCGTGACGAGCTTGATGTGGAGGACATCGTCGAGCGGGATGTCGGCGACGTACGCCTGCCGGCCGGTCACGCGGTCGAGACCACCGACCCGTGGCGCTCCGGTGCCGACGACCTCGCTCATTGCGGGGCGACCTGGGCATCGGGCATCGACGCGACGTCGGCGGTGACGGGCGGCGGCCGACGGGCCTTGGCGGCGTCCCGCCCGCGCTCGGCTGCAAGCGCGACGGCTTCCATGATCTGCTCGTAGCCGGCACAGCGACACAGGTTGCCGGCGAGGCCCTCCTCGATCTGCGCCCGGCTCGGATGTGTGACCTCGTCGAGCAGCACCCGTGCCGAGACGAGCTGGCCCGGGATGCAGAACCCGCACTGGGCGGCGCCGGTCTCGAGGAACGCCTCCTGCAGCGGGTCGAGCCGATCGCCGAGCGCCAGCCCCTCGACGGTGGTCACCGACGTCTGATCCGCCTCGACGCCGAGCATCAGGCACGAGTCGACGCTTTCGCCATCGACGATGACCGTGCAAGCGCCGCATTCCCCGACGAGACAGCACTCCTTCGTGCCGGTCAGCCCGAGGTCATCGCGGAGAATCTCCAGCAGCGTGTGATGTGGCTCGACGTCGATCGACCGCGCGCGGCCGTTGACGGTGAGCTCGATGCGGGTCGTCATGACGCGAGGCGCGCAAGCGACGCCTCGACGGCGCGCATGCCCATCACGCGCAGCATCGCAAGGCGGTACTCCCGGCTCGCCCGCATCGACGTCGGGGACGGCGACGCGCCGACGAACAGCTCGTCCAGGCGCGAGCGCCTGGCATCCTCCGAGGCGGAGGGGTCCGCCAGCACACCCGACTCGTCAGTGGCCAGGACGGGCCGTGGCCCGACGCTCCCGTACGCCAATCGCGTGACCCCGTCGTCGCCGATCGAAACAGCAAGCGTCACCGACGCGAGGTCGTGGCCGCGCCGCCGCGTCCGCCGCGCATGGACGGCCCCGCGCGGCCCGGCAGGAAGCGGCATCTCGATGGCCTCGACGAGCTCGCCTGGCTGGAGCGTCGTCACGCCCGATCTGACGAAGAGATCGTCGAGCGGGATCGTGCGCCGACCGCCCTCCCCCACCACGGCGACCCGCGCGCCGTACACGAGAAGTGCCGGTGCCGTGTCGGCCGCCGGTGAAGCGTTGCAGATGTTTCCGGCCAGGGTCGCCCGGTTTCGGATCTGCACCGAGCCGACGTACGCCGCCGCCTCCGCAAGGGCCGCGTAGTCGCGCCGGATACGCTCGTCACGCATAAGGTCGGTCATCGTCGTGCGTGCGCTGATCCGTAGCCAGCCGTCCACGACACGGATGTCCCGCGAGAACTCGGCGATGCCCTTGACGTCGACGACTGCCGTCGGCCGCATCGACCCGTCCCGGATCCGGATGATGAGGTCGGTGCCGCCGGCGAGGGGTCGCGCATCACCGTCACGACCCACCAGCAGCGCGAGCGCATCGGCCAGCCGCTCCGGCCGCTCGTATGCGAACGCCCGCATGCGCCAGGGCCCTACAGGACCCGCTCCACCTCGTCCAGCAGCACCTGCGGCGTGGCGGCACGGATGAAGTGGAAGGGACGCTCGGTGAAGCGCTCGACGAAGGTCGCGCGGGCGGCGCGCCGCTCCGGCGTGTCGACCACGGGCATCGGGTGCCCGGGCGCCAGCAGCTCGTTGAGCAGGAAGTAGTTCTGGAGGGAGTGGAACGTCTGGAACTGGCGTTCGAACGGGATCATGTCGACGGTCGAGGGGTCGAAGTTGCCATCGATCGCGGGGACGATCACGACGTCGACCGGATCGGGTCGGGTGTACAGCTCCCAGGTCGGCATCTCGCCGAAGAACTTCTCGACGCCGCGCTCCGGGGCGGCCTTGTCGGCCCGTTCCGTGCCGACGTTCCGCTTCTTGAGGAACGGTCGCTTCGAGCCGTCGATGACGCGGCCGTCCTCGTCGATGACGGTGGTCTCGGTCGAGACGAGCAGCGCCCCACGACGGCAGGCCTCGATCTGGCCCATCGACTTGCCGTGGTTCGACTCGCCGCCGAGGAACAGCACCGTCTTGTCGCGATAGCGGACCGCCGAGGCGTGAAACGGGTGGAGGCCACGCTCTTCGAGCCGCAGCGCGAGCATCGTCACGACGACTTTCTGGATGGGACCGGACGCCCAATCGCCACGGAACGTCATCCGCCGGCCGTCGTAGTCGATCGACTTTCCCGCGTCACGCTCCCAGACGATGTCGGGGGCTTCGAGGGTCGGCTCGGCCTCGATCCGCACGTCGGCCAGTCGGTAGTCGAGGAAGTCCTTGTCGGCGAGCACCTCTCCGACGGGCTCCGATCCGAGGACGTCGAACCGGATCCGAGCGGGCCCGGCGACGAACTCCTGGGACAGCTGGAGAGCGTCGACCGTCACGAGCCGATCGCCGCGGTCTCGGGAGCGGTCGGCGTCGCATCGGTCACCGCCCCGACGATCTCGACGATGCCTTTGCTGCCATCCACGCGTATCCGATCGCCGGTGCGGATGCGCTTCGTCGCGATCGACGTGCCGATGACCGCGGGGATGCCGAACTCGCGCGACAGGACCGCCGGATGCGAGGTGGTTCCCCCGGTGTCCGTCACCAGGCCAGCGATCTTCGTGAACAGGACGACCCAGGCCGGGTTCGTCATCTGGCAGACGAGGATGTCGCCGTCGCGGACCTGGTCGAACTCGTCCGTGGTCGTGACGACCCGTGCCGTCCCCTCGATGATGCCTGGCGATCCGGCGATGCCCTCGATGCGTGTTTCGTCCTCGGACTGCTGGCGGTGGAACCGCTCGGGGTAGCCCCAGTTCACGAGATACGGGAAGGCGAGCTGTGACGGCGTCACCGTCCCGACCCAGTCACGCGGATGAACCTTCTTGGCGGCGTCCCGTTCGTTGCGTCGGTGCGCGACCAACCCGCGCGCATCGATCGCCTCGGCGTTGCCGATGAGCATCCGGAGCTCGTTGTATTTCAGGAAGAGGACGTCGTCGGGGCGATCGAGTCGGCCCGCCTCGACCAGCTTCCGCCCGACCGCCAGCAACACGAGACGGACATGGGCGTTCGCGCCCTGATCGATGTAAAAGTGGTGGTCGGGGGTCAGCGGCGCCATCCGCAGGTTGACCGCATTGGCGGCCCGCATCTCCTCGAGCGACTCGCCTTCGAGGCCGTCAACGATCTCGCTCGACGCCGCCTCGATGTCCTTGCGCATCGCCTCGATCGCGGTCGGGAAGTCGTAGTCGGTGGTCAGGTAGCCGCGGATGAGTTCGAGGACGGGCTCCATCTCCTCGCGGACCGTCGGGAAGATGAACTCGTGGCTCCAGACCGCGTGCCAGCCGAACTCGCGCTGGTAGGGATCGATGCGCTCGGCGATGAAACTTCGGCCACGGTCGGTGGCCCGCAGTTTCGCGGCGATCTGTTTGGTGTCCTCGGGCTCGAAAGCAACGCGGAGCTCGGCGTCGTCGCGGACCTCGTTCTTCATCTGCCACAGCGACTCGATCGAGTCCCAGTTGCGGTCCTTGGCGGAGTTCTGGAGCCGGCCGAGCAGCTCCTCGTCGATCGACCCGCGGGTCTTTTCCATCACCGCCCGGAGGTTCAGCGTCGCCGAGAGCTGGGCGAAGTTGAGCATCCAGTGGATCTTCCAGTGGCGATCGTGGATGTCGATCGCGTCCTCGAGAAGCGTCGCTGTCTCGGCCAGGGTCATCTTTTCCGACTTGTCCAGCTGGTCCTCGAGGTACGAGAAGTTGCGCTGCATCTCCGGCACGAGTCGGTCACGCCACCAGTCGGCGAAGTGCTCGCCGTAGACGGGCAGGACCGTGTCGAGGTAGGCGCCCATGTTGGCCGCGAAAGCGCCATCCCGCGGGACGCGTGCCTGGTAGCGCGACGAGTACTCGGTGCCTTCGATGTGGAGGCTCGGATCAGCAGGGACGGCAGTCGTGTAGACGTAGCCGTTGACGTTCTTCGCCAGCCAATCGACGGCGAACGGTGTCCCGAACCTCCGGAACATGTGGTCGCAGCTCAGCCACCAGCCGCCGATGTCGAAGAACATCGGGCTGACAGGATGCGGGATGTGGAGGTCGTCGTAGACCCAGAAGAAGTCCTTCTCGGTCTCGGAGTCCCAGGCGATCGGGAACGAATCGTCACCGAGGAACTGGCCGAGGACCTCCTCCTGCGCCGCCACTCGCTCCTCCTCCGTCGTCGACCGGCCTAGGCGGGGGTCTTCGCTCCCTCGGCCTTCTCGGCGAGGGCCTTACGGGCCTTCTCCCAGTCGGACCGGAACTGGACGATGCCCTTGTCGGTCAGCGGATGGTGGACCATCTGCTGCAGGACCTTGAACGGCAGCGTCGCGATGTGCGCGCCCGCGAGTGCGGCCTGCGTCATATGGACCGGGTTGCGGATCGAAGCCGCGAGGACCTCGCTGTCGAGCTCGTGGATCGCGACGATCTCGGCCAGCTCGCGGACGACGATCATGCCGTCCTGGTTGATGTCGTCGAGCCGGCCGACGAACGGCGAGAGGAGGCTGGCGCCGGCCTTCGCCGCGAGGAGTCCCTGGTTGGCGGTGAAGATCAACGTGCAGTTGGTCTTGATGCCTTCTTCGGCGAAGCGGCTCATCGCCTCGAGGCCCTCTTCGCTCATCGGCACCTTGACGACGATGTTCGGCGCGATCTTGGCGAAGGCGCGGCCCTCGGTGAGCATGCCGTCGACCTCCTCGGCGACGACCTCGGCCGACACCGGCCCGCTGGTGATCGTGCAGATCTCCTTGAGGACCTCCTCATAGGTGCTGCCATTGGTCTTGGAGAAGAGCGTCGGGTTGGTGGTCACCCCATCGAGGATCCCCCACCGAGCGACGGTGCGGATCTCTTCGATGTCGGCGGTGTCGAGGAAGATCTTCATGGCGGTGGCTCCAGGTCTTCGTGCAGCGAGGGTCCCAGATTCTACGCGGCCGGGGCGTCGCGGGCGGCCGAAGCCGCATCACAGTCGCAGGTCGTTCGCGAAGCAGTCAGGTCGGCGCTTCGTCCGGGTCGGTCTCGACCGGGAGGAGCCCTGCGGGCTCGGTCTCTGCCCGGCGCGGGAGCGACGGCAGCTTCCTGGCTCGTGACTTCTCCTTGGCGGCGACGTTCTGCAGCCCGCGGTCGACGGCCGCCTTCGGGATCTTCCAGCCCCGCTCCATCGGGACGTCGATACCGCGCCGGAACAGCAAGAATTGGTCCGCCTCGGTCATCGATTCGAGGAGCCGGCAGGCGCCGGTCGATTCGATCAGCTCCTGGATCGGCACGAAGACGGACTCGTACCAATGCAGCGCGCCCTCTTCGGGCGGGACGAGGCGGCCCTCCGAGCGCGAGAAGTCGAGCGTGTGCGCCTTCACGGACTCCTGGAGCTCGAGGTAGCCGTCCGGATCCGAGAGCGGAAACCGTCGACGCGGCACGGCCTCCTCCAGACCGGTCACGCGTCGGAATCGGCGTTCGCTCGCCGTGACCCGGATCGACGCCATGGTCGTCCCGGGTGCCACATGGAACCGGGTCTCGAAACGGTCGACGTTCGCATCGACGAACCTGCGACCCTGAGCGATGACCGCCGAAAGCCGCTTGTGGCCGTCCTCGACGAAGAACGCGTGGTCGACCTGGAGCAGCGAGATCGGCATGTCTGTGACGGCTGCGTCGGCGGCGCGGGCGCGGATCTCGTCTCGCAGACGTCGGTGCTTCGGCCGGAAGCAGCCATCGAAATCCGCCACCCGGCCGACCGACCCGATGATGTCGGCGACAGGGACCTCGCGCCGGCCGACTGGCAGGCGCGTCCCAAGCCCGAGTCGATGACGGACCTCGTCGAACGCAAGCAGGTCTCGACAGTCGCGGTCGCGGAAGGTCGGCTTGGCCATGGCTGTCCCTCGGGGTCAGGCCTCGCCGGTCGTCGGCTTCGGCGGCCTCGTCGTCAGCCGGCCTCGACCGTCTGGGCAACCTGTCGGGACGGCACGGGCTCGGGTCGAGCCTCGAGGACCGGCTCGCGACCGTCGGCAACGGCGATCGACGCCGCGACGAACCCATCGAACAGCGGATGCGGCCGCTCAGGCCGGGACTTGAACTCGGGGTGGAACTGGCTTGCGACGAACCACGGGTGGTCCTTGAGCTCGACGATCTCGACGAGCCGCCCATCGGGAGATTGGCCGCTCAGCAGCATGCCGGCGCCTTCGAGCGTCTGGCGGTACCGGTTATTCACCTCGAACCGGTGGCGGTGCCGCTCGTAGATGACCTCCTGGCCGTACACCGCCGCGGCCTTCGATCCGGGGGTCAGCCGCGCCGGGTACAGCCCGAGCCGCATGGTCCCGCCCTTGTCCTCCATGTCGCGCTGGTCGGGCATGAAGTCGATGACCGGGTTCTCTGTGAACATGTCGAACTCGGTCGAGTTGGCGTCCTTGGTCTCGAGCACACCACGGGCGAACTCGATCACCGCGCATTGGAGCCCGAGGCACAGCCCGAGATACGGGACCTTGTGGTCGCGGGCGTAGTGGGCGGCAAGGACCTTGCCCTCGATGCCCCGATGCCCGAACCCGCCCGGGACGAGGACACCGGCCACGCCATCGAGCCTTTCGTGCAGGTTTTCCTTGCTCAGCGACTCGGAGTCGACCCAGCGCACCTTGGCGTCGACGCCGTGCGCCCAGGCGGCATGTTTGAGCGCCTCCGTGACCGAAAGATAGGCATCGGGCAGCTCGATGTACTTGCCGACGAGACCGATCTCGAGAGTCGGCTTCGGCGCTTTGATGCGCTCGACGAGCGCGCGCCAGCCGTCGAGATCGGGCTCCGCCTCGGGGTCGCCGATCGCGAGGTCACGGACGATCAGCCGGCCCAGGCCGGCTTCCTCGAAGAGGATCGGCACCTCGTAGATCGAGTCGGCCGTCTCCGCCGGGATGACGGCCTCGGTGGAGACATCGGTGAAGAGGGCGATCTTCTCGCGGATCTCATCGCTGACCGGGCGATCCGAGCGGAGGACGATGATGTCGGGCTGGATGCCGATTCCGCGCAGCTCCTTGACCGAGTGCTGGGTCGGCTTGGTCTTGAGCTCGCCCGTGGCGGCGAGCTCGGGGAGCAGCGTCACGTGGACGTACAGGACGTTCGCCCGACCGACGTCCTTGCGCATCTGTCGGATGGCCTCGAGGAACGGCAGCGATTCGATGTCGCCGACGGTCCCGCCGACCTCGACGATCACGACGTCCGGATCGCCGTCACGTGCCACGCGGCCGATCCGTTCCTTGATCTCGTTGGTGATGTGCGGGATGACCTGGACCGTGCCGCCGAGGTAGTCGCCGCGGCGCTCCTTGGCGATCACCGCCTGGTAGATCCGGCCGGTCGTGACGTTGCTGAGCTGGCTCAGGTTGGCGTCGATGAACCGCTCGTAATGACCGAGGTCGAGGTCGGTCTCGGCGCCGTCGTCGGTAACGAACACCTCGCCGTGCTGATACGGCGACATGGTTCCTGGGTCGACGTTGATGTACGGGTCGAGCTTGAGGATGCTCACCCGCAGGCCTCGGGCCTTGAGGATGCGACCGATGCTGGCCGCGGTGATTCCTTTGCCGAGACTGCTCGCGACTCCGCCGGTCACGAAGACATACTTCGACATGGGTCAGGTTTCCTCCGGGGTTTTTCTGATGCTATCGGAAAGCGGCCCCGGACGCGAATCGGGGGCGGCTCGGGACCGTCGTCGTCCCGGATCAGCCGCGGTCCCGGATCAGCCCCGTCTGTAACTTCACGTGTTACGAGCCACGGCTGAGCTTCCAGGATCCATGGTCTCAACCGCCGGTTGGAGCATCACGTGTTACGGAGCACCAAGTTGGACGGGTTCCGCCGTTGGTCGTAACACGTCCTATCACACGTGCCCGGCGATCGTGTTTGGAACATCCCGATGTTCCAATCAGCGTCGGAGCCGGCCGAGCGGACCTCCTGAAGCGTCCGTTTTGCGGGTTTCAGCCGGGAAATGGAACGCCATGTGTTCCGCAAAGCGGAAGAACGGGCGTTCAGCCGTCACTTGGAACTTGGGGATGTTCCACGGGCGGCCATGAGCCGGGTGGCGGATCCTCGAGTCCCTCGCCCCAGACCTCTGGCCCGCAGAAATACCTTCGCGGCATCGGCGCATCGGACGGCACAGCGTCGAGCGACGACGGGTCGTCGGCCCAGGCCGCCAGCCTCGCCGCTAGCCACGCGTCGATCTCCCTGAACGCCGCCCACCGATGGAATTCCCAGCCGGCCTCGAGGCAGATCCGCTCCAGCGACCGCTTCGCGAACACGATGTCCGAATACCCGGCGGCATACCGGTCGCTCTCGCCATCGCCGATGTACACGACGCGACGTCCCGCGGCCCGGTGGGCGAGCACACGCTGCCGCTTACAAGTCCCGCACACGAGGCACGTCGGGTGGCCATTCACGAACTCGATCGAGGCGCGCCGGCCCTCGAACGTGGTCCGTGCCGTGACCACCGGAAGCTCCCCGACGCCGAGTGCCTCAAGCGCCGGCTGGATGAAGAAGCCGTAGCCGTCGGACACGATCTCGACCGGGATCCCGGCCGCCTGGGCTCGACGGATGAACGGCACGAACGCCGGGTCGTGCGGTTGACTCGCGGCGAAGGACCGAAGCGCGTCCGGGTCGGCGTCGATCAGCGACACCTCCCAGGCCATCAATCGCCGCGATCCCATGCGGCCGGCGTCGTAGCTCGCCTCGGCGTCCTCCCAGACCACGTCCGACACGAACTGCGCGAGGAGCTGCTCGGTGATGTCGGTCAACGAGATCGTGCCGTCGTAGTCGATGAGGATCGATAGTGGCGGATCGCCGTTGCGGAGTGGCGGGATCGGCGGCGCGACGACGAACGTCAAGATGCCGCCGGCCGCATCGAGGCCCACCGGGTCAGCGCCACGCCCAGCACGATGATCAGGCCGCCGATCACCTGTGCCGGCCGGATCGGCTCGCCGAGGAACGCGTAGGCAAGCACGACCGCCATCGCCGGCACGAACGACTGGAGGGTGATGACGCGGGTCGGGCCGAGCAGCTTCACCCCGTTGAAGACGATGACGTTGGCGATGGCCGCGGCCAGGACACCCGAGTAGACGATCGCGAGCACGACCGACACGACCTCGCCGGCGTCCTGCGCGCTCAGCGCGCCCGGGGCGAGGAGCTGGACCAGCCCCGGCGGGATCAGCACCAGCGTCCCGCCGATCGTGGCCCACGTCGTGAGCACGAGCGGGGAATGGGTCCGTAGCACGGGCGCCGCGAACGCCGTGTACGACGCCCAGCAGAACGCGGCAGCGAGCGTGAGGGCACTCCCCAGGGCGGACGTCCCGAGCGTGATCCCGACGCCGGCCGCGATCACGACGACGACGCCAGCGAACGACAGCAGGGCCCCTACGAATTTCGTCGGTGTCAGCGTGTCCGCGCCGGCGATGACCGCGAGGACCGCGACCAGCACGGGCGTCGACGCGATGATCAGCGCGCTGTCACCGGCCGGGATGTACTGCAGGCCGGTCGTCCACAGGATCTGGTAGAGCCCGAACCCGAGCCCCCCGAGGATCAGGATCCGGGCGACGTCAGGCCGCGGAAGCCGGACCTCCCCCTCGGTGATGCGCAGGATGACGAGCAGGGCGATGGCCGCCAATCCGTAGCGGAGCATCGTGAACGCCACCGGCGGCAGCGTGCCGATGGCGTCCTTGACGACGATGAAGTTCGCCGCCCAGACGACCATGACACCGAGGACGGCGGCCTCGGCCAGCCGTCGATCGGTGGACAGTCGAACGCCCGCCGATCGGTCGGCGGGCGTCGGTGCGGCGGACGACGCAGCGCTGGGCGCCGGTGCGGCGGCCGGCGTGTCGGGGTCGATCGAGCGCCGTCGCGATCGGTCAGACGGCGTCGCGGTCGAGCTCGAGCAACTCCTCGTCGTCCTCTTCGGTCAGCTTCAGCCAGACGAACAGCCCGGCCAACACAGCGAGCGGGATGACGATCAGCGCGGCCAGGGTGATGCCGAGGGCGACGGCGACGGTCTTCAGGGCTTTCATGGTCTACCTCCTACGAAGCGCTAGTGGTCGTGCTGCTGGCCCCCGGGATGGTGACCGGATGCCGCAAGGCGGGACCTCGAGCGACCATCTGTGCGATGTCCTCGCGGGTGAACTCCGCGAGTTGGTGCCCACTGCCGGTCTGACCGGACAGCAGGAGTCGGACGACGAAGGCGCCGTCCTGTTCGAAGAAGAACACATCCCGCGGTTTCTGGTCATCCATGTAGCGACCGAGGACGCGGAAGGCGGTCTCGTAATACCCGGCCTCATGGGCGGTCGGGGCGGGATTCGAGCGGCCGCGACGGGCGGCGGCCTCCTCCATGAACCGGGCGATGTCGTCGTCGAGGAACGTCAGCGTCTCCTTGACCTGCGTCCCGAGCGACTCCGACCAGGCACCCGCACCGGATGCCCCGGACATGACGAGCCCCTGGACGATGAACCCATCAGGAGCCTCGACCAGGAGCACGTCCTTCATCCCGCGCTGATCGAGGAACGCGCCGATCGAGCGGAAGACCTCCTCGAAGTCCTGGCGCGGGCTGCCCTCGTAGATGCGCATGCGGCGCCGTCCTCCCCAGGACAAGGTGGCTCGTTCGCGCGGCTCGCGCCACCCTGGCGCAGCACCCCCGCGCGGGTGACCCCCAAGCCCGGCGAGTGTACCGACCGCCCGTTGGCTGGGCAATATCAGGGGCGTCGCGAATCCATCAACGAACGCGGTCAGTCCGGCTGCGTCCTGAGTGCGACCGCCAGCTGCGCCGCAACACGGGCGTTGTTCACGATCAAGGCGGTGTTCGCACGCACCGAACGGCCGTCGGTGATCTCCGCGATCCGGGCCAGGAGCCACGGCGTCACCGCTGGGCCGGCGATGCCCCCCGCCTCGGCGTCCGCGACGGCCTGGGCCACCGACTCCCTTGCGACAACATCGGGGAGGGCCACATCCGTCGGCACCGGCACGCAGACGAGCGCGCCGCTCCCCAATCCGAGCCCCAGATGCGCGGCCACGATCCGTGCCGCGGCGGCCACATCGGCCGCGACGGCGGGTGCCTTGATGCCTGACGACCGCGCGAAGAAGCCGGGCACCTCGTCCTGCCCCACGGCGATCACTGGCACGCCGCGGGTCTCCAGGTACTCAAGGGTCGCTGGCACGTCGAGGATCGCCTTCGGGCCGGCACAGACCACCGCCATCGCGGTGCGGCCCAACTCCTCGAGGTCGGAAGAGATATCGAGCGACGCCGGGGCCGCGCTCGTCGCGTCGAGTGCCCCGCGATGGACGCCGCCGATGCCGCCGGTGGCGAACGTCGCGATCCCCGCGGCCGACGCCGCGATCATCGTCGCCGAGACGGTCGTCGCGGCCCAGCCGCCCTCCGCCAGCGCGATGGCGAGGCTCGGACGGGCTGCCTTGCGGACCGATCCTGGCGGTGCCGTGGCGAGAGCGTCCAGGGCCGCCGCATCGAGTCCGACCAGGATCCGGCCGTCCCGGATCGCCACGGTCGCGGGCACGGCATCCGGCGTCTCACGGACGGCGGCCTCCGATGCGTTTGCCACTTCGACGTTCTGCGGATACGGCAGCCCGTGGCTGATGAGGGTCGATTCGAGCGCGACGACCGGCCTGCCATCGGCAAGGGCATCGGCGACCTCGGGCGCGACCACGAGTCGGTCGGCGACGGACGCGGATCCTACCTTCGAGTGGGGCATTCCCGAAGCGTAGCCGCGCGGCTAGGCTGTCGGCCATGCCGACCCGCCGACCGATGACGCCCGACGACATCCGTCGGATCGTGGTCGTCGAGGAACTCGACCTGTCTGCCGACGGGGGCTCGGCGATCGTCGTTCGACGGTCGATCCGGGGCAACCGGTATCTCAGCCACCTCTACGCGATCGACCTCACGTCGAACCGGGCGATCCCGCGGCCGCGCCGGCTGACACACGGCACGGTCCGCGATACCAAGCCCCGCCTCTGCCCTGACGGCCACACGCTCGCGTTCGTGCGCAGCGACCCGGCCGACGACGACTCGGTCGCGGCGATCGCGATCCTCGACATCCGCCGGCCCGACCGGATCCGGATGGCCAGGCTCGGCCGGCACGGGGCGGTCGGCGAGATCGCCTGGTCGCCGGATGGACGTCGACTCGGGTTTACGGCCGAGGTCGATCCGCCCCGATTCATCCGCGGCCGGACGCGATCGATCGCCCGTCGTGGCACGGCGAGGGGCGCCGATGCGGAGGCCCCGATGGCTCGCCACATCATCCGGGCCGACTGGCGCTGGGATGAAGAGGGTCACAGGGATCGGTGGTCGCATCTCTTCGTCATCGACACACCTGGCGGCAGACCGCGGCAGATCACGAGCGGCGACTGGGGCGTGGCTGAGATCGCCTGGCACCCCGACGGGAAGACCGTCGCGTTCTCGACCGACCGGGGTCCAGAGCCCGACACGCATCCGCGGACGACGATCTGGGCGGTCGATGTCGACGGGGCGACGGCCGAGCCACGCGAGGTGTTGGCGCCAGGTGGCTGGGCGACACACCCGGCATGGTCGCCGGACGGTCGCTGGATCGCCGCGGAGGGGATGATCGACGCCGACGATCTCGACGACGTCGCCCCCGGAGTCATGGTCGGGCCGGCCGACGGCTCTCGACCGCCTCGGCTTATCGCACCGGACCTCGATCGACCGGTCGGCAACTGGACCGACTCGGACCTCACCGGATGGTTCGTCTACGGCCGACACGGCCCGTTCTGGATGGATGACCGGCGGATCGTCGCCACGATCTCCGATCGCGGTCGGTCGCACCCGTGGGTTTTCACCCTCGAGGATGACGGGCACGCCACCGAATGCCGGCCGGCCGCGACCGGCGACATGGTCACCCACACGATCGCTGTGGGTGGCGGGACGATCGCCCTGCTCGGGACACATAGCGCGCGCGCGATGGAACTGATGACCGTCGGCGTCGCCGACGAAGGCGACGTCGGCGAGCTACGGACTCGATCCTCCATCGGCTCGAGCTGGCAGGACGGCTTCGCGATGCCGGAGATGCGGCTCGTCGAGGCCCGCGGCGACGGTGGCCCGATCGATGTTTGGATCGCCTCGCCGCCAGGTGCGGGCGACGAACCCTTACCCGCTGTGGTCGACGTCCACGGCGGTCCGCTCGGTGCCTGGGCGCCGTCACCGCACGTCGAAGTGATCCTGCTCGCCTCGGCCGGCTATCGCGTGATCCTGCCCAACATCCGGGGCTCGGCAACGTACGGACGCGACTGGATCCGGCCGCAGCTCGGCGACTGGGGTGGTATCGATGCGGCCGATGTGCATAGCGCGGTCGACCATGTCATCGGCCTCGGCCTCGTGGATCCCGAGCGCCTCGGCGTCATGGGCCTGAGCTATGGCGGATTCATGACGAACTGGCTCGTCGGGACGACCGATCGATTCATGGCGGCCGTGTCCGAGAACGGCGTGACGAACCAGATCAACTCCTGGGCCAACTCGGACGGCGGCCCCGAGTACGACCGGATGTCGCTGCTCGGCGACCCGTTCTCGGCCGAGGGGATCGAACGGCTGTGGCGCCAGTCCCCGCTGCGCAACGTCGCGAACGTCCGCACGCCGCTGCTGATGCTTCAGGCCGAGGCGGACCACCGTTGTCCCGCGCCCGATAACGAGCAGTTCTTCATCGCGCTACGCCATCTCGGCCGGACGGTCGAATACGTCCTCTATCCGGACGAGTACCACGTGTATGCCGCCGCCGGTCGGCCCGACCGCCGTATCGACCGCAACCGACGGATCATCGACTGGTTCGATCGATACCTGCGCTGAGCCCGGGGTCGGCCGGACCTCCGCCGGGACGTTTCGCCCACCGCCGACTGGCCCCATCCCGGCATCGCCTCGACTGGACACGCCCGGCATCATCGACGGCATGACGCGGACGCGCCGCCCCCGCCGAGCCGCCGCGGCCATCGCGCTTGCCACGCTCGGCATCGTCCTCCTCGCCCCGCTCACAGCCCTGGCCTGGGCCGAGTTCCCCAAGGGCTACGAGGGCTACCACACCTACTCCGAGATCACGTCGCTGACCAAGTCCGTGGCTGACGCGCACCCGGCCATCGCCCGGCGGTTCAGCATCGGCCGGAGCTACCTGGGCCGCGAACTGTGGGCGATGAAGATCTCGGACAACGTCGGGGCGGATGAGGCCGAGCCGGAGGTGCTGTTCGATGGTGGCCACCACGCCGACGAACACATGGGCGTCGAGATGGTCATCCGGATCATGCGCTGGCTGGTCGACGGCTACGGCCACGACACCCGGATCACCAACATCGTGAACGGGCGCGAGATCTACCTGGTCTTCTCGGTCAATCCCGATGGCGCCGACTACGACATCGCCCACGGACGGTTCCACTATTGGCGCAAGAACCGCCAGCCGACACCCGGCACCGGCTACACGGGCACCGACCTGAATCGGAACTACAGCTACCGCTGGGGTGGCGGCGGACGGACCAGCTCCAACCCGGCGGCCATCACCTACCGCGGGACCGGACCGTTTTCCACGCCCGAGGCTCGGGCCATGCGCGACTTCCTGGCCAGTCGCGTCGTCGGGGGTCGGCAGCAGATCCGCACCCACATCACGTTCCACGAGACCGGCCGGCTGGTCATGTGGCCGTACGGCTACACCTACGCCAACCTGCCTGGCGACATGACCGCTCAGGACTACCAGGCGCTGGTGCACATGGGTCGCCAGATGGCGAAGACGAACGGCTACAAGCCCGAGCAGGCCAGCGATCTATACATCTCGTCCGGAACGACCCGCGACTACGCGTACGGCGTGTACCGGATCTTCTCGTACACGTTCGAGATGTCGAACCGCGACTACATGGACGACAGCCTCATCGCGTCGGAGACCGGTCGGAACAAGAGCGCGGTGCTGTACCTCGCCGAGCGAGCATGGTGTCCCTGGGCCGTGCTCGGCACCTCGTACGTCACGTGGCGCTGCGGCGCGTTCGACGACGACTTCGAGGCAGCCCGCGGCTGGGCCACGAACCCGGACGGCACCGACACCGCGACGTCCGGCGCGTGGCAGCGCGGCAACCCTGAGGGGACGACCTCGAATGGCGCTAAGCAACTGGGAACGGTGCCATCGGGCTCACGCGCGCTGACGACGGGTCTGACCGCCGGGTCGTCGGTCAATGCCGATGACCTCGATGGTCGAACTACGGTCCGCTCGCTCCCGATCGCGCTACCGTCGACGGACGGGCAGAAGCTGTTCTTCCGCTATGTGTTCGCCCACGGGTCGAATGCCTCGTCGGCGGATCGGCTCGTCGTTTCGATCGAGGAGGGCGGGAGCCGAACGGCCGTCTTCGCGAAGTCCGGATCGGCTACCGATGTCGACGGCGCCTGGCGGAACGTCTACGTGCCACTCGACGCGTGGAAGGGCCAGACGATCCGCATCCACGTCGAGGCGGTCGACGGCGGGGCGAACAGCACGGTCGAGGCCCAGATCGACGACGTCCGCGTCACGCGAGGGACCTAGCTTCGGCCTTCGCCCCGCTCACGGATCGCCCGCCAGGGACGCGCATCCCGGTAGTCGATGTAGCGCGTGCGGATGATCTCGATCGTTCCTTCACCGAGCAGGCCGCCGATCGCCCGGGCATGGTGGAGCCGTATCGAGTGGTAATGCGTCGCGGATCTGCGAACGGCGTCGACGTGCCGGGGGTCATCGCCCCACGCCCGCTCCAAGGCCTCATCCGCGAAGAGCACGAGGTTGCCCCAGCCGGCGGTGGGGTGGAACGCGTTGTAGTACGCGACCAGCCCGGGCGTGGTCGGCATGTCGGCGATCAGCGCGGCCTCGAGCTCCATGATCGGCGTGTGGTCGACCCGGCGACGGGCCTGCCCGAAGAACCCGACACCGAACAGGTCCTCGGTCCGAAGCGCACGAGCGAGGTCCGGCAGGACGATCGTGTGGACGCTCGAATTCGGGATCCCGGATCCGGTCGAGCCGGTCCCCCGGTCGGTCGGCCGCGATCGACGCAACATGCCCGCGAAGCCGCGACCACATCCGCCGCAGGACGGCCTCGTCCTTCCGCGTCCAGTCGGGGGCCGTGAACGGCCGCCCAGCGACCCGCTCGTCGGACCCGAGCTCGATCACGCCAGCCGTTCGGGTGGCCCAGCCAACAGGCGGAGGACCGGTTCGATCGACGGCGAGTCGGCCATCGACCACGCTTCGTCGAGCAGACGCTCCGTCCGGTCGCGCCCGAGGACCGGCAGCATCAGCCAGCGCGCCTTCGTCGTTAGCTCGTCGTCGTGGAACGGGTCGTCGAGCTCGCCGCGGAAGGTCGTGTCAGGGCTGGCGATCGTCGACCCGTCCCGGCGCGTCACGAGGACCCGCGCCAGGAACCGAGCCGGGAAGGCGGCCGTCAGGTCCGGCGCCTCGACCAGCTCGATGGCATGGGCCAACCTTCGTGTCTCCGGATCGGCCCCTTGGGGGTCGAGGAGATCGTCGGGCCCGAGCCCGTACCAGCCGTCATCGGGCCGAGAGGCCTTGACGAGCGCCGCGGCGATCGGGAACGGCAACGAGTATTGGGCCTGCTCGGTCGTCGATGGATCGGGGTGCGCGAGATGGACGGCCTTCTCGAACGTCTCGACGCGGATGCCGGAGATGTCCTCGGGCTGAAGATCGTTGCCGCGGGCGACGGCCAGCGCCGCTTCGATCGCCGGTTGCGCCCACCAGCACGAGCCGTGCGCCTTGAAGCCCTGCTCGAGCACCTCCCACTCGCTCCCGACCGATGTCCACCACGGCCGGGCCTCCACAGACTCGACGGTCAGGGCCGGCGCTCCGGTGAAGCCGGCCTCGGCCAGCATCCCCGCGCTCACCCCGGCCATGGCACCCCAACCCGACCCGTCCTTGACCATCGTGGGGTGGTCGATGCAACGCATCATCTGGCTTCGCGGTCCGTAGAACTCGGCGATGCCGAGCGCCTCACGCGTCCGCGCTCGATCGAGCCCCATCAGGCGCGCGTACAGGCCGGCCGAACTGACGGCGCCCCAGGCGCCCGAGGTGTGGTAGTCGCTCGTCGTCCCGTGGAGGGCGCGACCCGCTCGACAGCCGATCTCGTAGCCGGCCGCCAGGGCCGCAAGCAGCTCGTTCCCGTCGGGAAGTGCGCCGCCCCGCGCGAGTCGAAGTTCGGCGATCGCGATGGTGGCGGCGAACACGTGGACGCCGGCATGGCCGAGTGACTCTCGGTGGGAATCGTGGATGTCGAACGAGTCGATCGTGAGCCCCGTCGCGAGCGCGGCACCCGGCGCGCTGACGCGCCGGCCATCGAGCAACAGGGTCGCCTGGTCGCCGCCGTACGCGATCGCGGCGTGATCGCGGGCGATGGCCGACAGCGGCGTGCGCCGTCCGGCCGCGAGCGCCCCGACCAGATCGACGAGGCAGCGGACCGTTGCATGGCGGGCCGGCTCTGGCAGGGAATCCCAGGTCGTCTCGTGCAGGAAGGCGATCGGATCGGATGCCACGGACAGCGTCATGGCGATGGCCAGGCAAGGGATCGCGAGGCAGCGAGCCCGTCCCGGAACACGGTGTAGTCCGCGTCGGACGCGGGTGCGATCGTCTCGAGCCCCGGGACCGTGACGCTGACGAGGGCCTCCTGGAGCGCTGCGCCGAGTCCACGATCGATGCCGTTCACCAGCGAGAAGGGCGGTGCCGGGCTCGGATCGGTCCGATCCAGCGGCCGGAGCCCGGCCATCAGCGGATCGCGCGCGACCCGGGCGGCCCACACGGTCTCATCGATCGCCGCGCAATCGGCGTTACCGCGGATCAGGGCGTCGATCGACGCCTCGTGCGAGCCGGTCACCACGACCCGTCCGAACATCGACTCGCGGAGCCCTCGTCGCTCGAGGTGCGCCCGGAGCGCGTGGTGGCCGGACCACGAATCGGGTTGGTTGATGGCGAGCGTGGCGCCCTCGAGGTCGGCCAGCCCTGTGCCGCCCCATCGCTCTGCGGCGACGATGACCGAGTCGTACACCGGCGTGACCCTCCCAGGGAAGATCGGCGCCCCGATGATGGCGGCCTCGAGCCGGCCATCGTCCTGGCGCATCACGGTCTCGAGTCCGCACAGCCAAAGGAGACCGGCGTGCGGCTGATCGAGCGCGGCTCGGCGTTCGGCGTCGGTCGCGTCGCGGTCGAAGTCGACGCCGATCCCCAGTCGTTCGCCGAGCGTGGCAGCCAGCCGGTCGGCAACAGGAATGAGCGCAGACCCGAGATAGAACGTGAAGGCGAGCCGCGTCATCGCCAAAGTGTGCGAGGACCGTCAACGGTGATCGCCGCTCTCCTCCCCCGGGACCGATTCAGCCCAGGGGAAGCTCGAGCCGGGCCATCGTCAGTTGCCGGCCGGCGGCGCGATGGCCGGCGAGGGCAGCTCGTTGGAGCGACGCCTGGAGGGAGCGGCCCGCGGCCCGAGACGTGAACCAGCCCACCAGGAAGCCGGCGTCGAACGCATCTCCCGCGCCGGTCGTATCGGTCGCCGAGATCGGTGTCGTGGCGACTTCGAACCGGAGTCGTTGATCGTCCTCGCGCGCGAGGACGGTGGCACCCTTCGACCCGCGCTTCACGACGGCGATGGACGCGACGTCGAGCAAACCCTCGACCGCGTACTTGCCGAGAAGCGCCTCGGCTTCGGATGCGGTGGCGAACAGGATGTCCGGTGCGATCTCGGCGATAAGCGCCCGGGCGGCCCGGCGCCCCTTCGCGAGGAGCGGTCCGATCGACGCGAGATCGAGGCTGATCGCGGCATGGGCCGCTCGGCCGAGCTCGAGAGCGCGCCGACCGGCGAGTCCGAGAGGCTCGTCGAGCAGCGAATAGATCGGCAGATGAACGGCGTCGGCTCGAGCGAACCAGGCCGGCTTGAGGTCGACCGGCGCGAGCTGGAGCGCGGCGGCGCGGTCCTGGACGAACGAGCGCTCGCCATCGGGCGTGACGAGAACGCCGATCCTACCGGTTCGCGAGCCCGCAACCCGGACCACGTGCGGCGTCACCCCATCGGTCTTGATGGCTTCAACGAGCGCACGACCGGCCGCGTCACGTCCCACGGCCGCGACGAGCGACGATCGGGCGCCGAGTCGCCCGAGCCACCGGGCTGCCGTCGCCGCCGACCCACCCTGGGTGAGCGCCACCCGGCCGGGCACATCCGATCCGTGTTCCAGCGGTCGGTCGGGGCGAAGGACGACATCGACGATGAGGTCGCCGAGCACGACGATCCGCGGCCGGCTCGACGATCGGCGGGGCCGGCTCGGCCGGAGGGACGGCATGACCCGAGGATACCCGTCCACCGACCTACAATGGCCGTCCGACCGGCCCTCCCCCAGGCCGTCGCGCGACTAGAGTACCTGCCATGGCCGCCGTGACGACCGACCTCGACCGACTCGCCATCGACACCATCCGGACGCTTTCGATCGATGGCGTCCAGCAAGCCAACTCCGGGCATCCCGGCGCCCCTATGGGCGCGGCGCCGATGGCCTACGTCCTCTGGACGCGGTTCCTGCGACACGCACCGACCCATCCCGACTGGCCGGATCGCGACCGCTTCGTGCTGTCGGCGGGGCACGCGTCGATGCTGCTCTATTCGCTCCTGCACCTGACCGGCTACGACCTGCCGCTCGAGGAGCTGATGCGGTTCCGCCAGTGGGGGTCGCGGTCGCCGGGCCACCCGGAGTCCGGCCTGACGCCAGGGGTCGAGGCGACGACCGGCCCGCTCGGGCAGGGCTTCGCGAACGCCGTCGGGATGGCCATCGCCGAGCGGCGCCTCGGCTACGAGTTCAACCGCGAGGGCCACGCCATCGTCGACCACTGGACGTACGTGATCGCCTCTGATGGCGACCTCCAGGAGGGCATCGCGTCGGAGGCGGCGTCGCTCGCCGGGCATCTACGCCTGCGCAGGCTCGTGGTCCTATATGACGACAACCACGTGCAGTTGGACGGGCCGACGTCGATGGCCTGGTCGGAGGATGTGCCGAAGCGGTTCGAGGCCTACGGCTGGCATGCCTCACGTGTCGAAGACGGGAATGACCTCGCGGCGATCGAGGCCGCCATCAACGATGCACGCGAGGACGACCGACCGAGCCTCATCGCAGTCCGGACGCACATCGGCTACGGCAGCCCGAACAAGCAGGACTCGCAGAAGGCGCATGGGTCGCCGCTGGGGCCCGACGAGGTCCGGCTCACGAAGGAGGCGTACGGCTGGGACCCGGATCGGACGTTCTATGTCCCGGCGGATGCCCTTTCGCTGTTCCGCGAGGCTGTGACGGACGGCGAGCGGCGCTACGAGGAATGGAACGGGAAGCTGTCACGGTACGCGGAGGGCCACGTCGACGAGGCCGAGGAGTTCCTGCGACGCGTCGCTCGGAAGCTCCGGCCGGGCTGGGACGGCGGGCTCAAGAGGTACGTCGTCGGCGAGGAGATCGCGACCCGCAACGCCTCGCAGGACGCGATCAACGCCCTCGCGCCGACCGTCCCGGAGCTGTTCGGCGGCGCCGCCGACCTGTCGGAGTCGAACCTCACCGATATCAAGGGCGAACCCCAGTTCAGCGCCGACGAGCCGGGCCGGAACCTCCGGTTCGGCGTCCGAGAGCACGGGATGGGCGGTGTGGCGAACGGCATCGCCTATCACGGCGGCTTCATCCCGTACGACGCCACGTTCCTGACGTTCAGCGACTACATGCGCGGCGCGGTCCGGCTCGGCGCGCTGGCCGGACTGCACGTCATCCACGTCTGGACCCATGACTCGATCGGGCTCGGCGAGGACGGGCCGACCCACCAGTCGGTCGAGCAGTACGCGGCGCTGCGCGCGATCCCGAACCTGTGGTTCGTCCGGCCGGGCGACGCAAACGAGACGTCCGCCGCCTGGGCGATGGCCATCGAGCGACAGGATGGGCCGGTCGCACTAGCGCTGACCCGGCAGAAGCTGCCGGTGCTCGAGGGCACGGCCGAAAAGGCGCGTGAGGGCGTGGCGCGCGGCGGCTATGTGGTGCGCGACGCATCCTCGGGGTCCCCGGAGCTGATCGTCATGGCGACGGGGTCGGAGCTGCAGCTCGCGATGGCCGCCGCTTCGACGTTGGAAGATGACGGGATCCCGACGCGCGTCGTGTCGATGCCGTGCTGGGAACGTTTCGATGCCCAGGACCAGGCCTATCGGGATGAGGTGCTGCCACCGGGCGTCCGCAAGCGAGTGAGCGTCGAGGTCGGCGTCTCGCTCGGCTGGGAGCGCTGGGTCGGCGACGAGGGGGCGATCGTCGGGCTCGACCACTTCGGCGCCTCGGCGCCCGCCGGCACGATCTTCGAGCATTTCGGCTTCACAGCCGCGCGCGTCGCGGACGTCGGCCGGCGCGTCGTCCGGGATGGCCTCAAAGGCCGCATCGGCACGGTCGACGGCGGCCATTTCTCGCATATGGCCGGCGGCTCACACCCGACGCTGTCACCCGGCGAATCGGGCGTCGACCGCACCGGCGGGTCCGACCCCGGACACTCCTAGCAGGGCCGGATCAGCTCCGGAGGCGCTCGCCCCGCGGGTCGTAGAACGGCTCGCGACTGACCCGGCACGGGAACGCGTCGCCGCCGATCTCGACGCACCAAGCGTCGCCGTCGAGGCGCCCTTGGACCCAGGCGAGCGCAACGGATCCGCCGAGCGTCGGCGCGATCGAGGCGCTCATCACGTGACCGACCCGGTCGGTGTCCCGCAAGACCAATTCGCCATGCCAAAGCACCGCCGACGGGGCGTGCAGCGAAACCAGCCGTCGCGGCCGCTCGTCGTCGGCACTCTCGCGCAGGCGTTCCAGTGCTGTCCGCCCGACGAAGTCGGCGGTCTTGCGGCGCGACACCGCGAACCCGAGGCCGGCCGCGTACGGGTCGTCGAGTGGGCCCATGTCGTGGCCCCACGACCGGAACCCACGCTCGAGCCGGGCGGCCTCGAAGGCGAACGCGCCGGCGTGGCGGATCCCGAGATCGGCCCCCGCGCGAACGATCTGCTCGTAGAGATCGGCGACGAACTCGGTCGGGACCAGCAGCTCCCAGCCGAGCTCGCCGGTGAATGAGACGCGTAGCGCGAGGGCCTGCGAGCGTCCGACATCGATCACGCGAGCCTCGAGGAACGGCCACGCCTCTGGGGACGCCTCTTCGTCCGTCAGACGGCCCAGAAGTTCGCGGGATCGCGGCCCGGCCAGATGGAGCGTCGACAAGCCCGAGGTCACGTCGGTGACGACCGCGTCGTCCGGCAACCCGGAGCGGAGCAGGCCCTCCGTCCGCCGTTGCGCGACGGTCGGCGCCAGCACCAGGAATCGGTCGTCCTCGAGGCGGGTCACGGTCGGGTCCATGAGGATCCCGCCGCTCTCGTCGGCAAGGATCGTGTAGACGATCCGACCGGGTGCCACGTCGAGCTCGGAAGTCACGAGCCGGTTCAAGCCGGCGAGCGCGCCCGGACCGGCGACCTCGAACTTCGCATAGGTCGTCAGGTCGTAGAGCGCGACACCCTCACGGGTCGCCCGGACCTCGTCGCCGACGGCGGGGAACCAGGACGGATCGATGTAGGAGTGATGGACGGTCGGTCCGTCCGGACCCGCGCCCGGCTCGAACCACAACGGTCGCTCCCAGCCGCCGACCTGACCCATCGCCGCGCCCGCCGATCGATACGCGACGTCCAACGGGAGACGCCGCAGGCCGCGGGCGGTCTCGGGCTGCTTGCCCGGCCAGTGCATCGCGTAGAGGCCACCGAGTGACTCGACCGTCCGCTCGTGGAGCCAGCGCCGCTGGCTGGCCCATCGACCCATGCGGGCGATGTCGACCTCGACCAGGTCCATCGTCATCCGTCCATCGAGGATCCACTCCGCCGCGGCACGCCCGACACCCGGGCCGAAGATGATCCCCTGCGAGTTCAGCCCGGCCGCGACGAACAGGCCGGGCACCTCGGGCACGAACCCGAGCTGGAGATTAGCGTCGGGCGTGAAGCTCTCCGGACCGCGCAGGAAACGCCCGAACCCGAGGTCGGCGAGGGCCGGAACACGATGACGCGCGGCCGCGAGTACCGGCCCAAAGTGATCCCAATCCGGTCCGAGTTCCACGAACCCGGCGGTCGGCACGTCCGCCGGCGCCCACGGCTTGCCGTTCGGCTCGAACGCACCGATCACGAACCGGCCGCCGTGATGACGGATGTAGAAATAGCCGTCGAGATCGCGCAAGAAGGGCAGATCCTCGGTCGCGGCGGCCGTCTCGTCGGTCATGACCCAGACGTGCTCGGCCGGGTAGAGCGCGACGCTCGCGTCGGCCATGCGGGCAAGCTCCGAGGTCCACAGCCCGGCAGCCAGCACGACCACCTCGGCCTCGACGTCGCCGGCCGTCGTGGTGACACCGCTGACGCGACACCCGTCTGCCCCGCGACGGAACCCCGTCACCATGGTGTCCGGCACATACCGGACGCCCCGGTCCACCGCAGCCCGCGCAAGAGCGAGTGCCGCGGCGCCCGGATTGATCGTGCCGTCGTCCGGGAAGTACACGCCGCCGACGAGGTCGTCGACCACGACGGTCGGCCACAGCTCGCGGATGCGATCGCGATCGACGATCTCCGACGGCAGCCCGGTGTCCCGCGCGACCGACACGGGCATGCGGATCTCGCGGAACCGCTCCTCGTTCCGGGCGACGGTCAGCGACCCGACTCGGCGGAAACCCGGGTCGATCCCGGTCTCGCGGCCGACCCGCTCGTATGTCTCGACGTTGATCCGGGCCAGCTCGGTCAGCGCGTGCGTGCCGCGGACCTGCGAGACGAGCCCGGCCGCGTGCCACGTGGTGCCGTTCGTGAGCTGGCCACGCTCCACGAGGACGACATCGGTCTCGCCGGCCAGGGCGAGGTGGTAGGCGATCGATGCCCCCACGATCCCGCCACCCACGATCACGATCCGCGCCGAGCTCGGCGGCGGCCCAGCGGGCAACGCGGAGGCGACATCGAGGTCGCGGTTCGCGAGGTGCTCGGGGGCCGGCATCGGACGGCCAGCGTACCGCGCCGACACCGGCGCAGCGGGCCGTCCTATCCTTCGAGCATGCGTGTCGCCTTCGCCGCCGACCATGCCGGAGCCGCGCTGAAAGACGACCTCATCCGCCGTCTCCAGGAGGCGGGCCTCAGCCACGAGTACATCGACCTGGGCGGAGACGGCTCCGACCCCGGCGACGACTACCCTGACTTCGCGCAGCGTCTCGGGCAGGCGATCCAGGACGGCGACGCCGCCCGCGGCATCCTCATCTGTGGCTCAGGTGTCGGCGCCAGCGTGGCCGCCAACAAGATGCGCGGGATACGTTCGGCGGTCTGCCACGACACGTACTCCGCCCACCAGGGCGTCGAGCACGATGACATGAACGTACTGACGCTCGGGTCGCGGGTCATCGGTCCGGAGCCCGCCTATGAATGCGCGATCGCGTTCCTGGGCGCGACGTTCAGCGGCGAGCCGCGCCATCGCCGGCGCCTCGACAAGGTCCTGGCGATCGAGGCCGCCGGCGACTAGCTCGGAGCGGCATCCACGGGCGGCCCGGCGACGATGATCGCGCTCCGTCCGGTCCCGTCCTCGGCCGACACCGCACCGACCGCGACGATGAGGTCACCGGCGACGACCGCATCGAACACCACCATCGACCCGTCGCCCGGCTCAGGCAGCGGCTGCCAGCCCCAGCCGTTCGGGCTCGCCCAGGCACTCGCGCCATCGATCGCGACCACCCCGTGGTCGCCGGCCGGCACGACGATCGACGCACCGTTCCCGATCGGCGTGTCGCGGTCCGGCAGGCGGGTCCACGTCCGCCCGTCGGGTGACCACCAGCCGATCGAGCGCTGCTCGCATTCGGCGGCCGTCGCGTCACAGCCCGGGTCCCACACCCCCTGCACGAGATAGCCCCAGTCACCGAAGACGAGCCGGGTCGCACTCGTCTCGGGTGCTGGATCGATCGGCGCGTCCGTCCACGTCTGCGCATCGCTCGACTGCAGGAGCAGGGGCGGTCGGTTGCCGGAACCGAGCGTGACGATGCCCTCGGATGACAGGTGCGGGTCGGTCAGCTCGTCGGCCACCGGCTCGTCGAACGTCCGTCGGTCGAACACCCGGCCGTCCGCGGAGCGCCAGAGGACCGTCCCGCCGTCGGCGTCGATCCCGGTCGCGACGACGCCGTCTTCCCCACCGGTCAGCCATTCCGGATACGTGTCATCCGCCCCGGGGACATCCGCCAGACGTTCCCACCGCCGTCCGTCCGCCGACCGGAAGAAGGCTGCGTGGGGTCGATCGGCCGCCTCCTCGGGGATCGCCATCCCGAGGGCCACGAAGCCACCCGGCGCCGCTGCGACGTCGAGCATCTCGACGCCGGCGAACGCGTCGTCGGCCACGACCCGTGACCAGGCTCGACCGTCCGCCGAGAACCATGCAAGCCCGTCCCGAGAGGCCTCACCCTCGCGATATCCAACGGCCGCGAACCCGCCTGGGCCGACCGTGACCGCGACCGCCTGTTCGCCATCGCCGGGATCATCCGAGGCGACGCCGTCGACCGTGGACCACACGATGTCGGGCCATGGGACGACATCCGCGGGCACCGGCGGCGGACTCGTCGAAGGGGTCGGCGACGGTGCCGGCGCGCATCCGAGCACCACCGACGCGATCGCCCATGTCGCGAGCCGACGGCCCCGCATCGGGCGCAGTGTGACGCACCGACCGCCGGGCGTGGCGACATACCATGGAGGTCCCCGACTATGCTTCGAGGCCACGATGACCGACCCTGTCTCGTCAGCCGTCCAGGTGCCGAACCTCGAGCTTGGTGCGGCCTCGGCCGCGTACCGGTCCGCCGTCGACCAGGCGCGCGACGGCGAGTGGGCGGTTCGACTCTTCGACCGCGACGTCTCGCTCTGGACGCAGGATCCGGCGGTCGGTCGCACGATCGCCGAGCGGCTCGGCTGGCTCGACGCCCCGGTCGATTTCGCCGATAACGTTCCCGCGCTCGAGGCCTTCGGCGATGCCATCGTCGATGCCGGGTTCACCACCGCGATCGTCGCCGGGATGGGCGGCAGCAGCCTGGCGCCCGATGTCCTGCATCGGACCTTCGGCACGACCGAGGGCTATCTCGACCTGCGCATCCTCGACTCGACCGACCCCGAGGCGGTCGGCGCCATCCTCGACGATCTGGACCCGCTCCGGACGCTCGTGATCGTCGCGAGCAAGTCCGGCACGACCGTCGAGCCGAACGCCTTCCTGGCGGCGGCGTGGGACCGTGTGGAAGACGCGCTCGAGCAGGTCAAGCATCACGTCTACGACAAGCCTGGTGCCGCGTTCGTGGCCATCACCGATCCGGGCAAGAGCGTCGAGGCGATCCCCCACCACGATGAGTTCCGCGAGGTGTTCCTCAACCCACCTGACATCGGTGGCCGCTATAGCGCGCTGAGCTACGTGGGACTCGTGCCCGCGTCACTGATCGGGCTCGATCTCGACGCGCTCCTCGCCTCGGCCAACGCCATGCTGGGCGCGTGCCGGGAACCCGACCCGGACGCGAATCCCGGCGTCTCCCTGGGGCTCGCGATCGGCACACTGGCCCGCGACGGTCGCGACAAGCTGACGTTCCTGCCTGATCACGAGCTCTCATCGTTCGGGGCCTGGGCCGAGCAACTCCTCGCCGAGAGCACCGGCAAGCACGGCGTCGGGATCGTCCCAGTCGACGCTGAGCCATTGGGTGCGCCCGAGTCCTACGGGGATGACCGCGTCTTCGTCCGCCTCGCGCTCGATGGCGGGACCGACGGCGGGCGCGACCGCCTTGCGGATGCCCTGGCGGCTGCAGGCCACCCCGTGATCCGGATCGCCATCCCCGACCCGATCGACATCGGCGGGGAGTTCGTTCGCTGGGAGGTCGCTACCGCCATCGCCGGTGCGGTGCTGGGCATCGACGCGTTCGACCAGCCCAATGTCGAGGAAGCCAAGCAACTGACCCGGGACGTCCTCGCGAAGGCCGAGGGCGGCGAGCCGACCGCCGCGTCCGTGCCGGCCGTCCGTCCCGACCAGGACGACATCACCGCCCGACTCCGCGAGCACCTCGGGCGGCGCCGACCGGGTGCCTACCTCTGTCTCCAGGCGTTCATCGCCCCGAGCGCGGCACGCGACGATGCCATGGCACGCATCCGCACCACGCTCCGTGACGCCACCCGGGCCGCCACTACCGCCGGGTATGGGCCGCGTTTCCTGCACTCCACCGGTCAGTTGCACAAGGGCGGCCCACCGACCGGCTGGTTCCTCCAATTCACGGCGGCTCACCCCGACGACCGGCAGATCCCCGGCTGGCCCTACACGTTCGGCCGTCTGATCGACGCCCAGGCCGACGGTGACCATGCGGCGATCGCGTCCCACGACCTTCCCATCCTGCGGGTCGCTCTGGGGGCCTCGCCCGACGAGGCGCTGGCCGCTCTCGAGCGCGCCCTCGATGCGGCGCTCGCCCAAAGCCCGGAGGCCTGACGGAGATGCACCTCGGCTTCATCGGTCTCGGACGGATGGGCGCGAACATGGTCCGCCGTCTGGTCCGCGACGGCCACGAGGTCCACGTCTACAACCGGACACCCGAGAAGGCCAGGGAGATCGAGGGCGAAGGCCAGGGCGCGAAGGCCTTCTTCTCGATCGACGAGCTCGTCGCCTCGCTCGAGACGCCGCGTGCGGTCTGGATCATGGTGCCGGCCGGCGATGCGACGGAGGCGCAGATCGACGAGTTACTCGAGCACCTCGAGCCGCGCGACACGATCGTCGATGGCGGGAACACCAACTTCCACGACGATACGCGGCGCTATGCGGCCCTCAAGGAGAAGGGCATCCACTACGTCGACGCCGGTGTCTCGGGCGGCATCTGGGGGTTGCAGGTCGGCTTCTGCCTCATGGTCGGTGGCGATCGCGAAGCCGTGACCCCGCTCGAGCCGTTCTTCAAGACTCTGGCGCCGCCGGATGGCTATCTCCACGTAGGCGGTGCGGGTGCCGGCCACTACGTGAAGATGGTCCACAACGGGATCGAGTACGGCCTGATGCAGGCATACGCCGAAGGCTTCGAGATCATGCATGCGAGCGACTACGAGCTCGACCTGGGCGCGATCTCGGAGCTCTGGATGCAGGGCTCCGTCGTCCGATCGTGGCTCCTCGAGCTCGCGGGTCGGGCATTCAAGTCGAACGGCCAGGAGCTGGAGCACATCAAGGGCTGGGTCGCCGATTCCGGCGAGGGCCGCTGGACCGTCCAGGAGGCCATCGACCACGACGTCCCGGCGCCGGTCATCACGCTCTCGCTGCTGACGCGGTTCCGATCGCGCCAGGACGACTCGTACGGGGCCAAGGTCCTCGCCGCGTTGCGCAATGAGTTCGGCGGTCACGAGGTGAAGAAGGAGTGAATCGGTAAGGCCATGGCGGGCACGAAGACGCCGACCAAGGAGGCCGCCCCGGTCGAGGCGCCGGCGGACCAACCGATCCCCGCCCGGCCGGCCCCGCGCCCCAAGGACGCGCCGCGCACGATGCGCGAGCTGCGCGAATCCCGTGAGTCACGAGGCGCGAAGCGACCATCCCGCGCCCGCCCGGCGGACAACGTGCTGCGCGAGGGGCTACGGCTCGAGCGGGTGCCCGACCCGTCGGTCCTGGCCCTGTTCGGCGCGACCGGCGACCTCGCCCACCGCAAGGTCCTCCCGGCGATCTACCACCTCTGGCGGACGAACCTGCTGCCGCACGAATTCGTGCTGCTCGCGCTCGGCCGGCGTCCGTACGACGACGACGAGTTCCGCGGCCTCGTCCGCGAGGGCCTCGACCAGTTCAGCCGGGTACTGCCGCTCGACGAGGCCGCCTGGAAGTCGTTCAGCAAGCGGATCCGCTATCAGCACCTCGATTTCGAGGACCCGAGTGGGTTCGATACGCTCGCCGAACGGCTCGACGAGCTCGATTCGGCCGAGGGCACCCGAGGCAACCGGCTCTACTACCTCGCGACGCAGCCCTCGCAGTTCGCCGAGATCGTCGCCCAGCTCGGCCGGGTCGGGCTCGACCACGAGCGCCACGACGGGGGCTGGCGCCGGATCGTCATCGAGAAGCCCTTCGGCCACGACTACGACTCGGCCAGGAAACTCAACCGGGAGGTGGGCAAGGTCTTCCGCGAGTCGCAGGTCTATCGCATCGACCACTACCTGGGAAAGGAGACGGTCCGCAACCTGTTGGTCTTCCGGTTCGGGAACGGCATCTTCGAGCCGCTGTGGAACCGGCGCTATGTCGACCACGTGCAGATCACGGTGGCGGAGTCGATCGGTATCGAGGGTCGCGGCAGCTTCTACGAGGAGACGGGCGCGGTTCGGGACGTGCTCCAGAACCACCTCCTCCAGCTCGTCAGCCTCGTTGCGATGGAACCGCCGGCGACGTTCGAGGCCGACGCCCTGCGCGACGAGAAGGTGAAGGTCCTTCGGGCCATCGGCACCCATCCGGCCGATCCGTTCGACGACGTCATCCGCGGCCAGTACTCGGCCGGCTGGGTCGGTTCGGAGGCCGTGCCGGCCTACCGCGACGAGCCCGATGTCGATCCCAAGTCGGAGACCGAGACGTTCGTGGCGGCCCGGCTGATGATCGACGACTGGCGCTGGTCGGGCGTCCCGTTCTACGTCCGCACGGGCAAGCGGCTGCCGAAGCGCGCCACGGAGATCGCGATCCAGTTCCGCGAGGTGCCCCACCACCTCTTCCGCAACACGTCGACCGAGCCGGACCCGAACCTGCTCGCCATCCGGATCCAGCCCGACGAGGGGATCATGCTGCGGTTCGGGGCGAAGGTCCCCGGGCTCGGGCTCGATGTCCGCTCGGTGACCATGGACTTCACCTATGGCTCGGCGTTCAGCGTCGACTCGCCCGATGCCTACGAGACGCTGATCCTCGACTCGCTCCAAGGCGACGCATCGCTGTTCACCCGGGCCGACGAGGTCGAGGAGGCCTGGGGCCTGGTCGATCCGTTCATCGACGCCTGGGCGAACGGTCCCGTGCCCGGCTTCCCGAATTACGACGCCGGGACGTGGGGCCCACCTGAGGCCGACGAACTGATCGCCCGCGAGGGTCGGAAGTGGCGACGGATCTGAGGGCGACCGACATCTGATGGCCACGGACCTCGTCACGCTCAACGAGCCGCTCCTGCGCTGGTCGGCGCGTGCAAAGACGATCGCCGACGTCGAGAAGGAGCTCTCGATCATCTGGGCGAAGCAGGACCTGACGACCGAGATCGAGGGCGAGTCGGGCCGCCATATCTCGGCGCGGACCAACGTGATGAACCTGATCGTCGTCGCGCGTCGCCCTGAGATCGCGGAACGGGGAGCCGCCACGATCCAGGCGCTCACCGGCCTGCATCCGTCGCGGACGATCGTCGTCCAGCCGGCGGACCCGGACGGACCGTCCTGGATCGACGCACGGATCGAGGCGCATTGCATCCTGCCGCGCGAGGACGCCCCGGAGACCTGCGCCGAGACCATCCACCTGATCGCCGGCGGCGAGGCCGGACGTCATCTCGTAGCGATCGTGACGCCGCTGATCATCCACGACCTGCCCGTGACGGTGTGGTGGCCGGGCGAGCCGCCGTTCGCGTCGCAGGCGACCCTCGATCTCTTCAGCGCCTCGGACCGTCTCGTCGTCGACGGATCGAGCTGGAGCGGCGACGGACTGGCCCGTCTGGCTGAGCTGGCTTCCTGCGCCGAGACGACCCATCTCGCCGTCAGCGACTTCGCGATGATGCGCCAGTCACGCTGGCGCGAGGCGATCGCGTCGATCTTCGACGATCCCGACTACCTGCCGTACCTCCGGTCGATCCGGCGGATCGCCGTGACCTATGGGACGCACGATGAGACCGGTGCGCCCGGCTCGACCAACCTGGTCAAGCCCGTCTACCACGTCGCCTGGCTCGCCTCGCGGCTGGGGATGCACGTCGTGAAGCCACTCGCGGTCGCGTCGGGTTCGACGACCGCCCAGGCCAAATCCCGGTCGGGCGCGGGTGCGCGCCAGGTGATGGGACGCGGGATGACCGCGACGCTGTCCGATGGTCGTGCCGAGGTCGCGGTCGTGATCCGGCCGATCCTGTCCGACATGCCGTCGGGGACCACGCTGCGGGTCGAGCTCCGGTGCGAACGTCGCGGCTCGGAGCTGCGGGCGGATGTCACCGCCGAGGCCGAGAGCGTCCACGTCCGGGTCTGGGTCGACGGGGTCGAGTCACTCGATCGGCACTTCCAGGCGGCTCGCCGTGGGGAGGTCGACCTCCTGGCGGAGTCGATCGAGGCCGGCCGTCGCGACGCGGTCTCCGTCGGGACGCTGCAGATGGCCGCCACGCTCGTCGGCGCGACCCTCACCGGGGACGGCCGCCCTTGAGCGATCCCACCATCGTCGTCGTCCCGGACGCGGACACCGCGTCGCAGCGGGCAGCGGAACTGATCGCCAAGACGCTCCGTGCGTCGGCGGATCGCGGCGGCCGGGCGGACTGGGCGACCACGGGCGGCTCGACCCCCATCGGCGTGTACAACGCGCTGGTCCGCATGGGAGCAGGCGTGGTCCCCTGGGAGCGCATCCACACGTGGTGGGGCGATGAACGCTTCGTCCCGGCCGACCATCCGCTCTCGAACGCGGGTCCGTTCGAGGACATCGTCGAGGAGGCCGGGGCGTACGAGTCCGTCCACCAGGACGACCCGCGATCGCGCGTGCGGGTCCCTCCCGACAACGTCCATCCCTTCCCGACGGGCGAGGCGATCGGCGGGGGGCAGACCGCCGAGTGGTGCGCGGAGCGGATGGAGGCGGAGTTGCGCGACGCCGGGCTGGAGGAGGTCGACGGCTGGCCGGTCTTCGACCTGATGTTCGTCGGCATCGGCGGGGACGGACATCTGCTGTCGGTCTTCCCAGGGTCGGCTGCCTTCGACTCGTCCCAGTGGGCGCTCGCGATCCCGGCACCCACGCACATCGAACCGCACGTCCAGCGCGTTACGCTCAATCCGGCGACGGTGCGCGTGGCTCGTAGCGTCCTCGCCGTCGTCCTCGGTGTGTCCAAGGCGGAGATCGTCGCGCGGTCGTTCCGGGACCCGGTGGACCCCGCGCGACTACCCGCACAGCTCGCCATCCGCGAGGGTGCCACCTGGATCCTCGACGAGGCGGCGGCCGCCCAGCTGCCCTCGTGACCGCCGCCGCGGCGGAGCGGCTCGTCATCCGTCGGGCGACCGCCGACGACGCCACGGCCCTCGCCGACGTGTGGCTGTCGTCCTGGCGGGCGACGTTCGACTTCCCGCCGGCCCATCCCGATGCGGACGTCCGACGCTGGATCCGCGAGGAGCTCCTGCTGGGGAGCGAGACCTGGGTGGCCGCGGACCCGGAGCCAGAGGGCCGGGTGATCGCCCTTCTGGCGTTGTCCGACACCATGGTCGAGCAGCTGTATGTGGCCCCCGACTGGATCGGCAACGGGGTCGGCCGGCGTCTGATCGACCTCGCCAAGGAGCGGCGACCCGACGGCCTGGAGCTATATTGCTTCGCCGTCAATGCGGCGGCGCGCCACTTCTACGAGCGGAACGGCTTCGCGCCGGTCGCCTTCGGCGACGGGTCGGGCAACATGGAGCGACAGTCGGACGTGCTGTACCGATGGACGCCGGCGTGAGCGGCACGCCATCGCCCGTGGGCGGGACGCCGACGCGCATCGTCACGTCGCCCGACGGCACCCGGATCGCGGTCTTCACCAGCGGCGACGGCCCGCCGATAGTGCTGGTACACGGGGCGGCAGCCGACCATACGACGTTCCGGGTCATCGGCCCGCGGCTTGCGGAGCGCTACACGGTCCATGCCATCGACCGGCGCGGACGCGGCGGTTCCGGCGACACCCTCCCCTACGCCATCGAGCGCGAGTACGCGGACATCGCCGCGGTCGTCGGGGCGATCGGAGATCACGCGCCGGCCGGCGTCCCGGTCATCGGCCATTCGTACGGCGGTCGATGCGCGCTCGGCGCAGCGCTGCTGACCCACGCCGTCGCGGCCGTGGTCTGCTACGAGGGCGCCCCGACGCCGCCCGGCGTGGAGTACGGCGACGCGGCGCTGGCCGATGAGCTCGCCGCGCTCGACGATGCGGGCAGGCCGGCCGAACTGCTCGAGACCTTCCTGCGACGGGTCGTCGGCATGGACGATGCGGCACTTGCCGCCTATCGCGCCGACCCCGTCTGGCCGCTGCGGGTCGCCGCAGCCCACACCATCCCGCGCGAGCTACGCGCCGAGGGGCGCTCCGGTGCCGCAGGGCTGGAGGCGCTGGCGAGCGTCCGCCAGCCGGTCCTCCAGGTGCTCGGCGGCGACAGCAAACATGAGTTCGCCGACGCGACGGCGGCGCTCGACGACCGGCTCCCGAACGGGACGATCGTCGTCATCCCGGGCGCGCGGCATGCCGCACACCACACCCATCCCGACGCGTTGATCGAGGCGATCGAAACGTTCCTCGCCGGCGCGCGAACCGATCCGAACGATCGGCCCATGGGATACTCGGATCGTGCCTGACCTCGGGATCGTGGGCTGGATCATCGTCGGCCTGATCGCCGGCGCCCTGTCGGGTGCCCTGGTCGGTGGCCGCACGGCACGTGGCTGTCTCCCGAACATCGTGGTCGGCATCGGCGGCGGCATCATCGGCGGGTGGCTCGCCCAGGCGATGGGTTTCGGCCCGACCAATGGGCTCATCGCCGCGATCGTCGTCGCGACCCTCGGGTCGATCGTCGTGCGACTCATCCTGAACGCCATGGACAGCGGCGCGTGACGGACTCCTCGACGGCCGCCGCTCCGATGGAGATGTCGGCCCAGGCCGACCGGCCGTACTCACCAGGCCTCGAGGGCGTCATCGCCGGCGAGACCAGCCTGTCGTACGTGGACGGCGCCAACGGCCGGCTGCTGTACCGCGGCTACCGGATCGGCGATCTCGTCGAGAGCGGCACCTATCCGGCGGTCGCGAACCTGCTGTGGACCGGCGAATGGGATCCCGGCCACCGCCTCCCGACCGCGCCGGTGCCGGCTCCCGTGATGGCCGTCGTCCGAGCGATGCCGTCCGACGCCAAGCCGATGGATGCGCTGCGCACGGCTGTCTCGGCCTGGGGCGCCACGCAGGAGCTGCCTTGGCCACCGACCGTCGACCAGGCGCGCGCGTTGACAGCCTTCTCGCCATCCGCGCTCGCGGCCTTCGCGAGGCTCCGGTCCGGCAAGGATCCGATCGACCCGGATCCCAGACTCGATCTCACCGCTGGGTTCCTGTACCAGCTCACCGGGGAGCGACCGGAGGACGGCACGGTCAGGGCGCTCGACGCGTACTTCATCGTCGGCGCCGAACACGGTTTCAACGCGTCGACCTTCACGGCCCGCGTCATCACCTCGACGAGATCGGATGTCGCCTCCGCCGTGGCCGGCGCGATCGGCACGATGAAGGGCCCGCTCCACGGTGGGGCACCATCCGAGGTCGTCGACCAGCTCGCCCAGGTCGGCTCCGCGGAGCACGCCGAGCAGTGGATCCGCGACACCCTGGCGCGCGGCGAGCGGCTCATGGGCTTCGGCCACCGCGTCTATCGGGCCTACGACCCTCGGGCCGCTGCCCTGCGCAAGGTCGCCGAGGGCATGGAACACAAGCCCGAGTGGCTCACGATGGCGACCGAGGTCGAGGACGTCGCCCTGCGGATCCTTGCCGAGAAGCACCCGGACAGGCCCCTGCGGACGAACGTCGAGTACTACGCGGCTCCGGTCTTGATGGGTGTCGGCCTCTCCCCGGACCTGTTCCCGGCGACCTTCTCGCTCGCCCGTCATGCGGGCTGGACCGCCCACGTCCTCGAGCAGGCCGCCAACAACCGCCTGATCCGCCCGGACGTGAACTACGTCGGGCCGGAGGAGCGCGACCTTCCGCGCTGACCTCCGGTCAGACGCCCTGACCCGCCGTCAGGCGGGCACGGTGCCGATCGCCCGCTCCGGTCGCGAAGCCCTCGCACTCTCGGCGATGCGATCCACCACATAGGCCGCGTCGCGGCCGACACCGAACACGTTCATCGACGCGAACGCCCACTGGAACGGGACACCGAGGAAGTACAGGCCGGACGCGGCGGGTGAGATGCCGCGGGCGCCGATCGGCCAGCCGTCGTCGCCAACGAGACCCGGAACCTCGATCCAGCCGTAGTCGGGGCGGAAACCCGTCGCCCAGATCACATTCGCCACGTCGAGCACCTGCCCGTCGTCGAGCATCGGCTTGCCGTCCGAAACCCCTGTCGTCTTGGCGTCGTACCGGATCACGCCCGCATCACGCAGGTCGGCGCTCCGGACACGGAGGAGTGGGCCACCGCCATTCCTGACGTGGGGAGCCATCCGACGACCGATCGGGGTGCCCAACGTGAAGACGCGGGTCGCAAGGAACCTGACGATGAACCAGCCCAGCAGCGAGCGGCGAGTGTCGACCGCCTTGATCGGGAACTCGCCGAAGGCCTTTCCGGACAGATAGGTCCGGTGGGCCTTCGAGACCTCGAACGCGATGTCGGCGCCCGAGTGGCTGAGCCCGACGACGAGCACCGGGCCGTCGCGAAGCTGCGACGGGTTGCGGTACTCGCTCGAGTGGAGCTGGCGGATCCGTGGATCTAGCGAGTACGCGACCGCGGGGACCCGCGGGTTCCGGAAGGCCCCGCTCGCGACGATGACCTGGTCTGCGGCGATGCGCTGCTTCCCGGCCACGACCTCGAACCCGCCATCCTCGCTTTGCCGGACGCTCTCCACGAGCGTGCCGCTCATGACCGGGAAGGCGAATCGATCCGCATAGGCCTCGAGGAAATCGCCCATCTCGCGGCCGGTCGGGAAGTGATACGCCGGCGCGGGGAAGCTCATCCCGGGCAGGCCGTCGACCGCCGCCGGACTGAACAGCCGAAGCGAGTCCCAGTGGTTCCGCCAGTGGTCGCCGATACGCGCGTCCGCGTCGACCACGAGGAACGGCAGCCCGCGCTTCTTCAGGTGGTACGCCGCGGCCAGGCCGGCCTGACCGGCGCCGATGATCAGGGTGCCCGTCCGGAGTGCTCGCTCGCTGGCCATGTCCCACCTCGATGTCGTTCGGAGGCGACCAGCTGGCTGCCGATCGCCGATGACGACGCTAGGTGGCGAGGAGCGAGGCGCGCATCCGCGGAACTACCCAAAGTAGGCGCCGAGACCGATTGGGTACCGCCGCGTCAGGCGATGTCGTGTTCGACCGCGAACGCCGTCGCCGCTGCGCGCGACGTCACGCCGAGCTTGACGAAGATGTTGCTGACGTGGCGGTCGACCGTACGCTCGCTGATGCCGAGCGCGGACGCGATCGCCCGATTGGTGTGTCCGCCGGCGACCAGGCCGAGGACCTCGGCCTCGCGCGTCGAGAGGCCACCCGGCAGGCTGGCCGGGCGATCGGCCAGGCGCTCCACGCGACGGATGTCCGGCTCGGCGCCGAGCTCGCGGAAGGTCCGTAGCGCGGCATCGAACTCGAGCGCCGCAGAGTCGACGTCGCCGAGCGCGAGCAACGCCTGGCCGAGGTCCGCGCGGACCCTGGCCAGGTCATACGGACCGTCGAGCTCCTGCCACAGCGACTCCGCGGAACGAAAGAGACCCAAAGCTGCTCGCGCGTCACCGTTCGCCGCCCGGACCTCGCCATCGAGGCAGGCCAGCATCGCAGCGAGCCACGGCGCGGGGCGGGCCTGCTGGGCGGCTGTGAGGCCCTCGACAGCCGCACCGGCGCGGGCTCTATCTCCGGTCGCGAGGGCGATCTCGCCGACGGCCGGCAGCAGCTTGACGCGGGCGATGTCGTCGGCCGCCTCCTCGAGCGCCCGCTCGATCATCGTCCGGGCCGCCTCGCGCCGGCCGCGGGCGAGCAGCAGGAGCGCGAGACCCGGCTCCGGCCGCCGGCCCCAGCGGCTGGCCTCGCGGTAGGCCGACTCGGCGGCGCTGAACTCGCCGCGCAGCCGATGCAACTCCGCCTGCTCGTAATACGCCTCGCCGACGGCGGGCTCGGGTGGCGGTCGGAGCAACCGCTCCTCGGCCCGTCGCGCCTCGTCGAGGGCGGTGGACCAGTCGCCGTGGAACCGCATCAGGGCGCTGCGATAGACCAGGCAGCGGCCGCGGAAGGGCAGCCGGTCGGACTGGCGCTCGGTCCAATCGGACAAAGCTTGGGTCCAGTCCTGCGCTCGGCGAAGGTCGTAGATCTCGGTGAACGCCTCGATCGAACCGCAGTAGACGATGCCGGTCACGAGCGGCGACAGCTCGTCGGACATCACCGCGACCATGGCATCGTCGAGGAGCGCGAGGCCCATCTTGGTCTCACCGAGCCCGATCAACGAGCGACCGCGGCCAAGGCGCGCCATCGCGCCGAGATCGGCGTCGCCGAATCGCTCCGCGTAGGCCGCCGCACGCTCGAACGCGGCGAGCGCCCCAGCTGCGTCGCTCTCGACCTGGCGGATCCCGTCCGGGATCGACAGATAGCCCCACGTGACGGTATCGAGGCCATGCTCGTCAAGCAGGTGAGCCGATCGACCGAGCCAGCCACCACCCTGCGTCACCTCGCCGCGCTGCAGGAACGACATGCCGATCCAGAACGCCATCCGCGCCGCACGCGCGAAGTCGCCGGTCTTGAGCGCCGCACGATGGATGCGCGACGCGAGCTCGTTGGCAACCTCGTCGTGCCCCGAGTACTGCGCGGCGAAGCCGGCCATCTCGAGATCGTCGAGCCCGAGTGGCGTCTCGAGGTCCGCCTCGGTCAGCAGGTCGAAGGCCTCGGACCACGCCTTCCGGGCGAACGCCGCCCGGCCACGTTCGATCCGGTCGTCCGGCGTCATGGGCGCTCCAGCGTACGCCCTAGAGCCAGCCTCGCCGGCGGAACAGGATGACCAGGGCGACGAGGAGGACCGCCATCAGGGCGAGGATCAGGTAGAAGGTGACCGGCTCGCCCTCGCCGGGAAACTCCACGTTCATCCCGAAGATGCTCGCGATGAGCGTGAGGGGCAGGAGGACGACGCTCGCCGCGGTGAGGATCCGGAACGAGTCGTTCAGCCGGTGGGACAGGACGGACTCGTTCGTGTCCTCGAGCGCCTCGACGACCTCCTTGTAGTTCTCGAGCGTGTCCCAGATCCGCTCGGCGGCGTCGGAGATGTCGTCGAAGTAGATCTCGAGCTCTTCCTGGAGGTAGCGTTGCTTGGTCCGCTCGAGGTCACGCAGCACGGCGCGCTGGGGCCGCACGATCTTGCGGAAGTTGATGATCTCCTGCTTGGTGTCGGATAGCTCGCGGACGATCTCCGAAGAACGACCCTCGAAGATGTCGTCCTCCAGGCGCTCGAGCTTGAGCGCGGTCTTGCGCAGCATCGGGAACGAGGCATCGACCCCCGTGTCCACGATCTTGTAGAGCAGATAGCCCGAGCCCTTCGAGAAGACCTCCTCGCGCAGGTCGTCCTTCTCGCGATAGCGCTCGAACATCGCCGACAGCGGCGGCAGCGGGATGTTCGGCATCGTGATCAGGAAGTCCTCGCCCAGGAACAGGTCGAGCTCGGCCGTCAGGATGCGCCCGCTGTCCTTGTCGAAGAGGGGGAAGTGCAGCACGATGAAGACGTAGTCGTCGTACTGGTCCAGCTTCGGACGCTGGTTGCGCGAGAAGACGTCCTCGTAGTCGAGGGGGTGGAAATCGAAGTGCTCTTCCAGCCAGTCGCGGTCGGCGCTGCGCGGCAATTCGATGTGGACCCATCGCAGACCCGACGCCTCGATGATCTCGGGATCCGCGGCCAGCTCGGGCATGACGGTGTCGGCCTCGCCACCGGAACGGCGGCGCGGGCGCGGCAGCGGACGCGGGAACGGCAGGTTGGGCACGGCGGAATGGTACGGCACAGGGTGTGGTGACCGAACGCGTGGCGGCGGGCCTCGCCGCGCGCGTCGAGGAGCGCTTCGGCGAGCGTGTTCGGGCGCTCGGCCGATGGCTCGACGAGCATCCGTGGGTCGGTCCGGGAGTCGCCGCCGTGACGTGGCTTGCGATCGTGCTGCTGTCGGCGCCATGGGGCCGGTTGTGGGGGACCGGCCAGGACGCCTACTGCTACTGGTTCCCCTCGCTGGATGATCCGTACGCCCGCTCGGACTGGACCGATCCCATCGCGTACGTGTACTCGCCGGCGTTCCTGCAGGTCCTGCAACCGATCCGCATCCTGCCCTGGCAGGCCTACATGGCGGCATGGACGCTGATCCTGCTCGGCGCCCTCTTCCTGCTCACGGGCCGGCGCTGGCTGGCGGCCGGGGTGATCCTCGGGCTGATGGAGCTCGCGGGCGGCAACATCCACTTGCTACTCGCGGCCGCGATCGTGCTCGGCTTCCGCTGGCCATGGACCTGGTCGCTCGTCCTGCTCACGAAGATCACCCCGGGGATAGGCCTGCTGTGGTTCGTCGTCCGCCGTGAATGGCGCAACCTGGCCATCGCGCTCGGAGGGACGGCCGCGATCGTCGGAGTCTCGTTCGTGCTGCTCCCGGATGCCTGGTTCGCCTGGGGCGAGGTCCTGAGTCGCGTCGCGGGACGCGATGGGACGTGGGCCGCCGTGCCCATCCCGTTCGCGCTCCGGCTCCCCGTCGCGATCGCCGTCGTCGTGTGGGGCGCCTGGACGGGTCGCCGTTGGACCGTGCCGGTCGCCGGGATGCTGGCGTTGCCCGCACTCTGGTACGGCGGGCTGTCGATGCTGCTGGCCGTCATCGCGCTGCGCGAGAACGTGGCTCCGGTGCGGCCGTCCGGCGACGGTCGAGTCGCCCGGTCGATGCCCGAGGCCGCATCGACGTAGAGCGAGCGACCATGAGGCGGGAAGCGACGGCTTCGCCGCCGCTCATCCGGGCGCGATGCTGGTGCGTATGGATGGTGAAGCGCGCGCCATCACTCGCAGAAACCTTGCGCCGACGGACGTCCTGGGGGGACGCCGTCGGCGCCTCCGGGTCTAGGACATCACGGTCCTCTCCGCGGTCGATGGGGCGCCGCGTGGCGCTCGGGCCGCGATCGCGATGGCCCCGCCGAAGAACACCGAGGCGCCGAGCAGGAACGGCCCGGGGATCCCACCCATCACCACGACGATGGCACCCAGCGCCGGCCCGATGATGCCCGCCGCGTACAGCGGCAGGTAGACCAGGTTGAGCGTGGACGACCGGCGCTCAGCCGGAACCTCGGTCGAGAGCAGGCCGAAGACCATCGCGCTCACCGTCGAGGTGGCCGCCGCCATGCCGACCGCGAGCATGGCGAGCGTGCCGACCGAGGGCACGACCGGCATCAGCGCCAACACCGTGCCGCCGAGTGCCAGCGCACCGACCAGGATCCGTCGAAACCCGAACCGATCGCCGAGCCAGCCGCCGAGCGGCGCCATGAGGCCGCCGACCAGCGCCGCCGTGCCCATCACCAGGCCGATCGCGGAGGCGAGACCGGGTCCTGTCCCCGCCACGCCCTCGACCACGACTGGCAGGTAGGGCCGGCTCATCTGGCTGGCGAGGAACGAGACGCCGAAGATCAGGAAGATCCGTCGGACGGTCGGATCGCGCAGGACGCCGCGGACGGCCCCGAAGGCCAGCGTCAGCACGCGGCCCTCGGGCACGACCGCGGGACGCACCTCTCGCGAGCCGAACGTGACGAGCAGTGCCGTCCCGACGGAGAGCGCCGCCGACAGCCAGAACACCATCGGGAGCGACCAACCGAAGCCGTCGATGAGGACTCCGGCAAGGGCCGGACCCGAGGCCATCCCGACCGCGGTCGATGACCCGAAGATCCCCATCACCGTGCCCAGTCGAGCTCGCGGCGTCACCTCCCGGATGCCGGCCAGCATCACCCCGGTGTTGCCGAGCTGGAAGCCGATCAGGAGCATGCTCAACGCGAGCTGCCACGGTTCGCGCGACAGGGCGACCCCGGCGAAAACGACCGCCTCGACCAGCGCGCTCCGGACGATGACCGCCTTCCGGCTGTACTTGTCGGCCCAGACGCCCCACAGCGGCACGAGCGGCATCCCTACGACGAAGATCAGCGCCGTGAAGAGGCCGACGAAGGCGAGCCGCTCGTCCTGGGGCACGCCCATCTGGCGCAAGTAGCTCGGGACGAGGGCGAAGATCTGGCTGACGCCGAGACCTTCGACCATCGACGTAAGCCAGAACACCGCGAGCAGGACGTGCCAGTCCTGGGCGGGTGCCGGGTCGGCGGGTCGGGCGAGCTCCGGCGGGTGATCGATGGGCGTCGAGGTCACCGGCGCAGCCTAGCGAGCGCGGACGCTGGGCGCGGCGCTCGGGCCACGGCCAGAAGCGGCGGGGCGCGATCCCGCGGCGCACACGAAAGCGCCCGAAGGAACTGGTGGGAGGACCACCTGTCGGCTCGCACCGGCTCCGAACAAGTCCGGAGTCGTTACGCTCCGCCCGAGATCCTCGCTCGCCGGCCTTGCGGCCGTCGAACCCGGCTCCCGGGACCGTCCCGAGGATCGCTCCCCGGTGCGGTCTGGCGGTTCGCACCTGCCCCTTCGGGCAAGACGAACAGTACCGGCCGTGGCCACGACGTCACAACGGCCTTATCCACGAACTTCCGAGAAATCGACGCCTGTTTATCCCCGACTTTCCCACGGGTGTGGACGACATGTGGATGGCATCGACTGCAATGAGCGTGCAACATCCGTTTGTCGTGCTCCGGGCGTAGATTTCCCTTGGAGGTAGGTGTCGGGTGGCTCGTTTCCTGGCTCGGCTCGTCGCGCTGAACGACGGGTGGGCGCGCCCCTTCGGCGAGTTCAATCACCGCTGGACGAACGCGCTCTTCCGCGCGATGAAGCCGATCCGCGACCTGCTCCAGGGTCGCTGGCTCGGGCACCCTTTGCACTCCGCCGCGACCGATATCCCGATCGGCATGCTGCTCGGCTCGGTGCTCCTCGACATCATCGGTCAGCCGACGGCAGCGGACGTGACGCTCGTGGGGGCGATCATCTTCATGGCGCTCTCCGCCCTGGCCGGGCTCGCGGATTACAGCGAGACACAGGGCGCGGCTCTGACCCGAGCCACGCTGCACGCGACGCTGATGACGGTGGCCCTCATCGTCCTGATCGTCTCGGCGGTGCTCAGGTGGGGGGCGCCAGCGGATCGGACCGCGCCGATCGTCCTCTCGATCATCGGTTTCCTGATCGTCACTGCCGGAGCGTTCATCGGCGGCGACGTCGTATATATCTTCGGGAACATGGTCAGCCGCCACGCCTTCCGTGGCGCGGGAACCAAATGGATCCGGCTCGACACCGGCGAGGTCGGCGATCTCGAGCAGCTCCAGGAGGCGACACCGACCAAGATGCGGGCCGGGATCAACGACCTCGTCGTCGTGCGGATCGGCGATCGTCTTCAGGCGCTCCACGATGTCTGTGCCCACGCCGGGGGGCCGCTCCACGAGGGTCAGGTCGTCGATGGCTGTGTCGAATGCCCGTGGCATGGATCGCGGTTCCGTCTCACGGACGGACTGGCGCGACGAGGCCCGACCGTGTACGACCAGCCCGCCTATGAGATCCGCGCCGCCGCGGGTGGCGGCTACGAGGTGCGGCGGATGGTGGTCGGCTGACCGCGACCTGAGCGCAAGGCGGCATCATCGCGCTGATGCCCACCATCGCGATCCCGGATCCCAGCCTGATCGTCCTCGTCGGGGCCGCCGGCGCCGGCAAGTCGACGCTCGCCGCCCGGCTGTTCGAGCCGGACGAGATCGTCTCGTCCGACGCGCTCCGTGCGGTGATCTCCGGTGACGAGGCCGACCAGCGCGTCTCGGGCGTCGCGTTCCGGATCCTGCATCGGACGGTGGCTCGACGACTCGCCGATCGGCGGCTGACCGTGGTCGATGCGACAAACACGGTCGCGTCGGTTCGAGGGCCGTTGCTCGCGCGGGCCCGCGCCGCGAGCATCCCGGTGTTGGCGATCGTGCTCGACCTCGATGGCGAGGCGGTGCGGATCCAGAACGCCGGTCGGTCGCGAGTCGTCGACCAGGAGGTGATCGACCGCCACCTGGCCAGCGTGCGCCAGGCGGTCGACGGCGACCTACTGGCACTTGAAGGGTTCGACCAGGTCGTCGTCCTTCGATCGCCGGCAGATGCCGCTGCGCTCGCGATCGAGCGCGCGCCGCGCGAGCCTCGCTAGGCCCCGCCCAGGCCGATCAGCGCGATGGCGGCGCCAGCGAGGCCGATGCCGATCGTGTGGTCGCGGGTGACCGGCTCACGCAGCACGACTGCGGCGAGAATCACTGTCACGACCGGGTACATCGCGGAGAGGACCGATGCGATGGCCAGCTGCCCGGTCTGGACCGCGACGAGGTAGAAGCCGTTTCCGGCGGTGTCGAGAACGCCGATCAGAACGAGGGGGAGGAGCAGGGACCCGGGCCGCCAGGCGGAGCGAGTGGCAGCCACGGCGATCACGACCAGCGCGCCCTGCACGATCCGGATGGTCGCGAGATCCGCGAAGACGTCGCCCTCGCTGAGCTGGGCGATGGCCACACCGAAAAGACCGATCGCCACGCCGCCGGTCAACGCTTCGAAGAGACCCTCGCGGCCTCCGGTCTCGTCGGCGACGCGTGACACGAGCACCACCGCGACGACGGCCAGGACGATCCCGACGAGCACTATCGGCGCCGGGATGCCCTCGGTCAGGAACCCTGCGACGACCGGGATGACCGCGGCGAGGACTCCGGTCACCGGTGCGACGATCCCCATCCGACCGATGGCGAGGCCGCGGTACAGCATGGTGATCCCGAACGCGCCGAGCACTCCCGCCACGGCACAGACCAGCAGATCCTTACCTACTGGGAATGACTCCCGGAGGACAAGCGCGAGCGCGATGCATATCACCGCGCCCGTCGCCTGGGAGACGAGGACGACGCCGTAGACCGCCACGCGCCGGCTGGCGATCCCGCCGCCGAAGTCGCCCGCGCCCCAGGCGATCGCGGCAGCGAGACCGAAGACGACCGTCAGGGCCCCCGGGGGCAGGCCGTCGATCAGGCGGTGGCTCCGGTAGCCGTCTCGACCGGTCGCAGCGCCGGGTCGTCGACACCATCGTCGACGGTGGCGGGTCCGGGCAGTTCGACGACGGCGTGGGCGGCGCCGTCGTACCGATCCGAGGTCGTGAGGTAGATGATCTGGAAGTCGTCGGCGACCCGCTTGAGCAGGGCCAGGGCGCGGGTCGCACGCTCGTCGTCGAGCGTCACGAACGGGTCATCGAATACCAGCGGCGGGCGGCGATCGCCCGTCACCAGACGGACCAGGCCGAGCCGCGCCGTCAGGTAGACGAGATCGAGGGTGCCCTGGCTAAGGTGGCCGACCGGCACCCAGTCGCCACGCTCGGGGGTGTGGATATCGATGTCGAGGGACTTGTCGTCGACCCGGACGCGCCGATACCTGCCGCCCGTCACCGTCGAGACGTCGCGGTTCATGTGACCTTCCAGGTATCGCGTCGCGGTCTTCATCGTGGCCGTCTCCGCGCGCTCGATCGTCCGAAGCGTCGCGTCGAGGACGCGGTTGCGCCGCTGGAGAGATGCCAGTTGCTCGCGCCAGACGGCCAGGCGTTCGGCCTCGGACGCGACCTGCTCGGCGTCCACGGTGTTGTTCTCGACGCGGGCGCGCGCATTGGCCTCGTCGTCCCTGGCGCGATCGAGAGCGGACTCCTGGTCGCGCACTTCGACCTCGAGTCGCTCGCGCGCACGCGGCTCCTTGGCGATCGGCCCGAGTGCCTCGAGGGCGCTCGTCTTCTGCTCGATCTCGAGTGCCGCGCCGTCACGGAGCTTCGGGAGCGTCTCGCGCGGTTCCTTGCCCACCAGGCCCTCGAGCTGGGCGGACAGCTGCTCCATCCGCGCGACGTGGGCATCCTCGCGTGCCAGCAGGTCCTCGGCGGCCGCGAGGTCGTCGAGGCCAAGCGTGCCGAGTTGCTGTTCCGCGTCGGCCTCGGCCTGCTTGAGTTCCGCCTCCATCTCGGACCGACCGCGCAGGCGTCGGTCGATCTCGACGTCGCGCAATTGCTCCTGCATCCGGTCGCCGCGGCGCAGCCACAGCGCGACACCGCTGAGGATCAGACCGACGAGGGCGATCGCGCCACCGAGATAGAGCGGGGCCGTGCCGAGCTCCGCGAGGTTCAGGAGATCGGCCAGGAAGCTGCCGGCGGCGATGATGATGCCGATGACCACGGCGATCATCCCCCAGCGGGAGATCGGTCGCCAGGTCGGCTCCGGCGCGACCTCGAAATTGACGTCGATCTCGCCGGCGAGCGCCGCCCGCAGCTCGCGCATCCGAGTATCGAGCATGCGCAGGCGCTCGACCGCCTGACGGATGACCGGGAGTGGATTCGGCGAGGGATGCGTTTGCGCCAGCTCGTCGAGCTCGGTCGAGACTTCGACCGCCTCCCGGAACCGCTCGTAGCGCTCACGGGCGGACGTGCGTTCCGCCTCGAGGCGCTCGGCCTGGCGCGCCTTTTCGAGCATCGCCCGCTTCTCCGCGAGCGTACGTTCTGATTCCTGGCGACGTTCGCGGGAACCGGACAACGTGTCGCGGTCGCGTTCCAGCTGGTCGAGGGCGAGCTCGCCCTTCTCGACGCTCTCGGCGGTCTGGGCGACGGCCGACTCTGCGAGCTTGAGACGACCGGGGTTCTTGTCGCCCTTGGTCGTGAGCTCGTAGATCGCCCGTTCGAGCTTCTTCTTCGCCCGGCCCGTTCCGCGATCCGCGCCGCTGATGCTTGCCTGGAGTCGATCGCGCAGTGCCGCCTCGTCGCGGGCGAGATCGCTCAGTTCGTGGTGGCGCACCGACGCGGTCGACCGGAAGAATGCCTCGGTCGGGATACCGGACAACTCGGCGAGGACCTGGTCGGCAAGGGCGGGGTCGGTGACGCGCTGGCCGTCATAGACCAGGTCGACGGTCCCCTTCTGACCGCCGAACCACTTCTCGAGCGTCCCGGTCGCCAGGCGTCCGTCCTCTTCCTCCTGCTCGAATTCGATGGCGACCCAAGGTCGCGTGTCGGCGCTCGCATCCCATGGCCGGAGCGACTCGAGATCACCGGCGCTGCTCGTGACGCGGCGGGTCAAGGCGAGTTCGATGGCGCGCTGGATCGTGCTCTTGCCGGCCTCGTTCGGCCCGCGCACGACGGTGACGCCCGGGGCTAGGTCGATATCGAGCTCGCGATACCGGCGCAGGTCACGGACCTGCAGCCGACGGATCCTCATAGCGAGACCTCGTGCCCGGCAAGAAGGAGACGCCCGAGGCGCAGCGCGTCACGCAGCTCGGCGGCCTCGGCCGCCGGATCCCCGGCGCCCTCGCCGGGAGGCGCCGCTTCCAACTCCGCGATCCTGGCTTCGAGGTCGCGGATGAACGCGCCCGCGATCGTGTCGGGCGATGGCAACGAGCCCTCCGTCAACGGGGGCAGGCTCAGGTCCCGGATCCGGACCTTCAGGAAGGATGAGGCGAGGGCCGATTCGATCTCATCCGGGTGGACATCGAGCTCGTCCGGCCGGACGCCGACGATCCGGACATCGAGGACGAGGTCGGGATCAGCCTTCCGGCCGAGGCTCTCGATCAACGCCGGTTGGGTCGTGATCCCGGCCGCATCGACATCGAGTTTCTCGAATCGGGTCTTGCCGACCGGGCGCTCTGAGACCGTGACATTCCTACCCGCCGCGGTCTCCTCGAGCTCTACCTTGAGGACGTTGCCGGCCCGGTCCTGGTCCACCGCGACCGGCTCGGGGGCCCCGGGATACGCGTACGTGACGGCACCGGCGCGCCCCTGCTGGACCGAGTGCCAGTGGCCTAGCGCGAGGTAGTCGAGGCCGCTCGCGCCGATCTCGTCGGTCGTGACGACGACCTCGTCCCGATCGGTCTTGCCGGGGATCGAGACCGCGCCGTGGACCATGCCCACGTGCCAGGCCGCGCGGCCCTTCTGACTCGCCACGTCGAGGTCCTGGAGTGGACTGTGTGGGGCGCGCTTGGTCGGGAAGACCGTCCCGTAGACGACGACGTCACAGGCCGGGAGGTGGACGGCCGGGCGGTTCGGCGTCAGGACCGTCACCCAGTCGTCGTCCGGCGTGCTGCCGGACAGCCCCTTGAGGTCATATGCCCGATAGATCGACGCGCGGTCATACACGTCGTGCGTGCCCGGGAGGATCACGACGCGGATCTTGGCGGCGGCCAGTCGCTTCAACTGCGCGGCCACCCGCTCGACCGAGCGGCGCGGCTGGACATTGCTGTCGAAGAGGTCGCCGGCGATCAGGACCAGGTCGACCTTCTCCGCGATGGCGAGATCGATCGTGGCGACGAATGCAGCGAACTGGCGTTCTCGCTGGGCGCTGGCCTGCTCGCCGAGGTCGTCATGGCGGGCGCCGAGATGGACGTCCGCGGTATGGATGATGCGTAGCATCCGCTCGGGTCTGGCCTCTCGTACGTGACGGTCGGGCGATCACGGTCCGGGTGCTCCACTCTGGGTAATGGCGCGAGCGAGGCGCCCCCATGACTCCCCGCTCGCCGACCCGGATGCTCGCGCGCCATTGTGACAGGTACGTTGTCACGCTCGCCAGCCCGCTCACGGCCCTGCGATGCCCGATTCGAAAACCCGTTGTATCCTGCGCCGCACTAACGAACCGGTGCGCCCCGCAACAGGGACTCCACATCGGCACCTGGGTCGCTGGGGCCCGGCTTCTCGCGCCAGACCTCGCGCTTTCCTGACTGCCGATGCGGTCGCCCTCCGCAGGCGCACCACGCTGCCAACGCGCCCCGGAGGAGCACCGTGACCTACGCTGATCGGACGATCAACTGCGTCGACTGTGGAGTCGACTTCATCCACTCCGCGGCCGATCAGGAGTACTACGAGCAGAAGGGGTTCGCGTCAGATCCCAAGCGCTGCACGAGCTGCCGGGCCAGCCGGCGAGCTGCGCGAGAAGGCGGCTTCGACGTCCGTGATATCGGCGGCCCGCGCGGCTACGAGCGCAGTGTCGAGCGACCCGACCGCGAGTACTTCGCGGTCGTCTGCTCGTCATGTGGCAACCAGGCGCAGGTGCCGTTCCGGCCGCGAATGGACCGCCCGGTCTACTGCTCCGACTGCTTCCGGACGATCCGCCCCGACTGACGCCCGGCTTAGACCCGGAACACCTCGCCTGCGCGGAATCGCTCCCGGCGGCGACCTCGCCACACGGTGACCCGCGACGCCCCGTGGACCTCCCACCCGCCGTCGTGCCCGACGACCGCGGTGTCTTCGTCGATGCCCAGGACGACCGCGCCGCGTGGCGCCTGGAACGCGATGAGCGCCGAGAAGGGCTCGGGCCACGCGTCGTAGTGCGGCACGACTGATACGCCATGCGCGAAGCCCATGCCGCTCTCCCAGCGCAGCGGGAACGGCATCAACTTCAGCCGGAAGTCGAACGCGTGGGACGCAAGGACCATCGCCCCGGCCGAGCAGCCGGCCAGGACCGCCCCACGCTCGTGCGCATCCGCGAGGGCCCGGCCAACCGCCGTGCGGGCCAGCGCGTGCATCAAGTACGCAGGCTTGCCGCCCGACAGGTAGATGAGGTCCGCCTCGCCGACCGCCTGCGCTGCGCCAGGATCGTCGGCAGTGGCGCGGTCCCGCACGTACACCGGCTCGACCTCGGCGCCGAGGGCCGCGAAATGGGAGACGCCCATGGCCGCCCAGCGCTGGAAGACCACTTCGCCGTCCGGATAGGAGGCGGTCGGCAGGATCGCCACCCGCGGCCGCGTCACGCCGGTCGTCGCGAGAAGGCTCGCGTCCAACGCGGACATGGTCGGCAGGAACTCTCCGGCGCCCACAAGGGCGACAGGTCCGGGCATAGCGCCGAGAGTCTATCTGCGACACTGCGGACATGACGTCGCGGCAGCGTTGGACCCTCGTCGCGACGATCATCGGCTCGGGTGCGGTCTTCCTGGACGGCACGGTCGTCAACGCTGCGCTGCCCCGGATCGGCCGGGAGCTACCCGCCACGCTGGTCGGCGTCCTCGAGGGCCAGACCTACGTCATCAGCGGCTACCTGGCGATCCTTGCCGCCTTCCTGATCCTCGCCGGCGCGTTGTCGGACCACTACGGCCGCCGACGCGTGTACGCGATCGGACTCGCCGGGTTCGCGCTGACGTCCGGGCTGTGCGGCCTGGCGCCGACCCTGGAATTCCTCGTTCTCGCCCGTCTGCTCCAGGGCGCCGCCGGCGCGCTGATGGTCCCTGGTGCACTGTCGATCATCACGCAGACCTTTCCGGAATCCGAGCGCGGCCGCGCCTTCGGTCTGTGGACCTCCGCGACATCGGCGCTGTCGTTGGTCGGCCCGCTGCTGGGCGGGCTGCTCGTCGACACGATCGGCTGGCGGGTCGCCTTCCTCATCAATGTCCCGATCCTTGCCGTGGCGCTCTTCATCACCCTCCGGCACATCGCCGAGAGCCGTGACGACGACCCGGACCGCCGTTTCGACTGGCTCGGGGCGTTCGTCGCCGCGGTCGCGGTCGGCGGTCTGTCGTTCGGCGTGATCCGCGGCGGCGAGCACGAGTGGCAGGACGCCGTCGCGTGGGCCTCCATCGCGGTCGGTCTGATCGCGTTGATCGCCTTCCCGTTCCTGATGCGTCGACGCCCCGACCCGCTCGTGCCGCTCGGGCTCTTCCGGTCGCGTGCCTTCACGACCATCAATCTGATGACCTTCTTCGTCTACGGCGGGCTGTACGTGATGCTCAGCTACCTGAGCATCACGCTCCAGGGCGCACTGGGGTACACGGCGCTCGCCGCCGGGGTGTCGGTGCTGCCCATCGGCATCTGCCTCATCACGCTGTCCACGCGTATCGGCGCGGTCGCCGGTCGGACCGGAGCACGGCGGTTCCTGACGCTCGGGCCGGCGCTCATGACCTCGGGCCTGCTGTGGTTCACCCGACTGCCACCGACATCTCCTGCGTGGCGCGCCACGCCGGAGCTGCCCTCGTCGCTCATCCCGCCGCCGCAGTACTTCGTCGACGTCCTACCGGCCGTCGTCCTGTTCGGTCTCGGCATCGCGTGCGTCGTCGCGCCACTCACGAACACGCTCATGGGCTCGATCCCTGAGCGGTTCTCCGGCCTCGGATCGGCGATCAACAACGCGATCGCCCGTGTCGGTCAGCCACTCCTGGGTGCATTGATCTTCGTCGCCGTGAGCGGCACGTTCTATGCGGCGTTGTCGACGCTGGCTCCAGACCTCGACCTGACGTCGGCGGCCGTCCGGGCGGGCTTCCCACCGCTGAATCCGCCCCGAGTGGAGGCCACGGCCGCGCACATCGAAGCCGCCGCGCGCGCCTCCATCGACGCTTTCCACCAGGCGATGGCCGTCGCCGCGGGTCTCGTCGCGATCGGCGGCGCCGTCTCGTGGGTCGGTCTGCGCGAGACACGGGCGCGTCAGCAGTCGGCAGAGGCGATCCGGACATGACGACGCGTGACTGGGATGCCGGCACGTACGACCGTGTCGCCGAGCCGATGACCCGCTGGGGTCTCGACGTCCTCGACCGGCTGCCATTGACCGGCGACGAGCGCGTCATGGATGCCGGGTGCGGGACCGGCCGCGTCACGGAGCAGCTCGCCGAGCGCCTTCGACGCGGTCACGTGATCGCCCTCGACGGGTCACCCACCATGGTCGAGGCCGCGCGCAGTCGACTCGGGCGCTTCGGCGACCGCGTGGAGTACGTCGTCGCCGACCTCGGCCAGCCCCTGCCGGTCGACGAACCCGTCGACGCGATCCTGTCGACCGCCACCTTCCACTGGGTGCCCGACCACGATGCGCTGTTCCGCCACCTCGCCACGGTGACGAGGCCCGACGGCTGGCTGGTCGCGCAGTGCGGGGGCTACGGAAACATCGGCCGCATCAAGCGGGCCGCCGCGTCGATCGGCGACGGCTGGCTGGGCCCGGCCCATTACGAGACGGCGGAGGACACGGAACGGCGGCTCGCCGCGGCCGGCTACACCGAGATCGCCTGCTGGCTGGCCGAGGAACCGACGCGATTCGAGGCGGGCGAACCGTTCGAGGCGTACCTGCGGACGGTCGCTCTCGGTCCGCAGGTCGAGCGTCTACCCGCGGACGAGCGGGATGCCTACATCCACGCCGTCGCCGAGGCGATCGGCGATCCTGTCGTCGACTATGTTCGGCTCAACATCACGGCGCGGCGAGCCGGACCTCGCTGAGAGCGATCGACCCACCGGCGTCGGACGCCTCGAACGTGCCGGCGACTTCGACCCAGCCCCACATCGCCCGGGTGAGACCGGGATCCGTCGTCTTTTCGAGACCGACAGCGACGTCGGCCGGGATCTCGCCGGTGACCCGAACGCCGCCGCCGCACTGCGGCGGATAGGACTCGAGCAGGAGTGAGCACATGCTGGCGCCGGCCTCGGTGACGAGGATGAAGCCCTTCACGCGGACCGGCTGACCATCGAGGCCAGCGGCGCCCGCGAGTAGCGTGTCGACATCGATCGCGGCGGAGGGCGAGCTGGGCGCGACAGACGGAGCCGTCGATGGCGGGGCGGGAGACGCCACCGTCGATCCGCAGCCGGCGAACAGGGCGGTGGCCAGAACGGCACTCGCGAGAAGGCGCATCCAGTGGATCTCCGTTGGTCGTCGGTCGTGTCCGACGTGCGCGTCCGACGCCCGTCGCGGGGCGCCGGTTCCTAGCGCTGGACGCGGAACGGCGCGCCGTGCCCCGGGATGACGACGTCGGCGACCTCGAGGATGCGTGCCCGGCCGGCCATGATCGCGTCCTGGTCGTCGCCGTACGGGTCGATCTCAGGCGTCCGATCCGCGTGCCACCAGCAGTGCGTCATCGCGTACACGCCGTCGTCGGCCTCGACGATCAGTGACGCGTCCTCCTGTGTGTGCCCTGGCGTCAGCCAGAGCTGCGCCTGCGGCGAGAGTCGGTACCCGTCGCCGGGCATGTCGAGCCACACGTCGTCCTTGTAGCGGGCCCAGAAATCGACGACCTCGGCGTTCGGGAACAGCGCGACGTTCATGGTGTGGTCAGGGTGGTGATGACTGAGGAAGACATGGGTCACCGCCTCGGGCGCCACTCCCAGCGCGGCGAGGGGATCCAGGATCAGTGCCCGGGACCGGACCATGCCCGGGTCGGCCACGATCAACGCGTCGCCGTCGCGGACCAGCACGACCGAGGACGCCGTTCGCTCGCCGGTATAGCCGGCGTGGAGGAGGTGGACCGTCGCCATGGCGGCCGATGCTACGCCGTCGCGCCGGGCGGGATGCGGCCGAGGCGCACGCTGCGACCCGGCAGACTCGGCCGATGACGATCGACCATCCAGCCGACCTCGTCCTGCGTGGCGGCCGCGTCGCCACGATGGATGCCGCCCGTTCCTGGGCGAGCGCCCTCGCCGCGCGAGACGGCCGGATCGTCGCCGTCGGCCCGGATTCGGCGATGACCTCGCTGATCGGGACTCAAACGCGAGTCATCGAGCTCCGCGGGCGGACCGTGACGCCCGGCTTCCAGGATGCTCACGTCCATCCGGTCCACGGCGGACTCGCGATGCTGCGCTGCGACCTCCACGCCGATGCGCAGTCCGGCCCCGGGCTCGACATCATCGAGGCATACGCGCGGTCCCACCCGGACGAGACCTGGATCCGCGGGGGTGGCTGGTACATGGCGGCGTTCGAGGGCGGTACGCCGCAGCGCGAGGACCTGGATCGGGTCGTGCCGGATCGCCCCGCGTTCCTCACGAACCGCGACGGTCACGGGGCCTGGGTGAACTCGAAGGCGCTCGAACTCGCCGGGATCAACGCGGACACGCTCGATCCGAGTGACGGGCGGATAGAGCGCGACCCCGATGGGTCGCCGTCCGGCACGCTCCACGAAGGGGCGATGGATCTCGTCACGCGTCTCATGCCTGATGACACACCAGCGGAGCTGGAGGAGGCGCTTCGTCTCGGTCAAGCGCATCTGCACGGGTTCGGGATCACTGCCTGGCAGGACGCCATCATCGAACCGCACGCCGAGGAGCACGCCTACGTCGCACTCGCTTCGCGCGGCGAGCTGACCGCCCGGGTGGTCGGTGCCATGTGGTGGGAGCGGTCGCGCGGCGAGGAACAGATCGAGGAGTTCGTCGAGCGCCGTCGGTCGACATCGATCGGGAGGTACCAAGCGACCAGCGTCAAGCTGATGATGGACGGCGTCCTGGAGAATTTCACCGGCGCGATGCTCGAGCCATACGGCGACGGCCGAGGCGGCACGACCGCGAACCGCGGCCTCCTCCAGATCGACCCCGATGGTCTCGCTACCTCGGTCCCGAAACTCGATGCCCTCGGCTTCCAGCCGCATTTCCACGCGATCGGCGACCGCGCCGTCCGGGCGTCGCTCGACGCGGTCGAGGCCGCTCGCCGGGCAAACGGCCCCTCGGACACGCGCCCGCATATCGCCCACATCCAGGTCATCCACCCGGACGACATCATGCGTTTCCGACAGCTCGACGTCGCGGCCAACGCCCAGCCACTATGGGCCGCCCACGACGACCAGCTCGACATCCTGACGATCCCCTTCCTCGGTGATCGATGGACGTGGCAGTACCCGTTCCGTTCGCTGCGGGCTGCCGGTGCGGTGCTCGCGATCGGCTCGGATTGGAGCGTCTCGAGCCCGAACCCGTTGTGGGAGATGCACATCGCGGTCGAGCGAAAGGCACCGGCCTCCTACGCGGGCGAGAGGGACGTCCTCCTGCCCGAGGAGCGACTGGATCTGATCGACGCCCTTGCGGCGGTGACATCTGGATCGGCCTACGTGAACCACCTCGACGACGAGACCGGCACGCTCGAGGTCGGCAAGCTCGCCGACATCGCCGTCCTCGACCGCGACCTGTTCGACCGCGGTGCCGGCGTCATCGGCGATACGCGGGTCGTCGCCACCTTCATCGAGGGCGTCCCCGTGTTCGAGGACAGGGCGCTCGATGGCTGACACGCCGATCGGGCATGGACGGATGACGATGCGGATTCAGCATCGGACGTCGGTGTCGGTCGGAGGCTGACGGAGCGATGCTCCATCTGCGCAACCCGGAACCATCCGGAGACGCGGAAAGGAGCGAACAAGCCATGAACGCACTCGCAGTCGGGTACGTGAACGCCCACCTGCAGGACATCCTCCAGGACGCCGCTGAGCAGCGTCGGGCCTATGTCGACCGGCCCTCCACCGTCGACCGGATCCGCTCCGCTGCATCGAAGGCCAAGGCCTCGCTGGCCCGGCCCCTCGACAACCGCGGCTGGATGTTCCCGGCCATCGACGACGCTTACAACCGGAGCTGAGGTCCTCCTCCTCTCAGCTTCGTCCATCACCAGCGAAGACCCCCGTCCCTCCAACGGGGGTCTTCGTTTGTCTACGATGCGCGGATGGAACCTCGGGTCACGCTCGTCACCCTGGGCGTCGACGACCTCACGCGCGCCGTCGCGTTCTACCGTGATGTGGTCGGCTGGGAACCCGCGTCGGTCGTGGACGATGACGTCGCCTTCTTCGACCTCGACGGGTTCATCCTCGCGCTCTGGCTGAACGGGTCACTGGCGGCGGATCTGGGCGCTGGAGAGGCGTCGCGCGGTCGCTTCGAGGGCGTGACCCTCGCCTACAACGCGCGCTCACGGGATGAGGTCGACGCGATCTTCGCACGACTCGGCGAGCGCGGCGCCCGGATCGTCAAGCACCCGGTCGAGACCGACTGGGGCGGCTATTCCGGGTACTTCGCCGATCCTGACGGGCACCACTGGGAAGTGGCCTGGAACCCGTTCTGGCCGGTCCGTGACGACGGACGGATCGCCTTCCCGCGCGATCAGCAGCTAGCGGGCTAGCCCGGCAGATCGTCTGGGACGTCGACGTCGCGAAGCGTCGCGCCAGCCGGGTCATCGAGCTGCCACATGGCGGATGGGATCACCTGCACGTCCAGCTCAGCGAGCAAGGCGCGGAGCCGCCGTTCCCGGGTGTCGAGGATGCGTTCGGCGGCGGCCGATGCCACGGAACGGCGCAGGGCCATCGGGAGGGGTCGCGGCCCGTCGGCATCGGCAAGGACGGCCGCCTCACGACGATCTAGGGCATGGACGAGGCGGTCGAGGACGGCCGGGACCACCGTCGGCATGTCGCCACCGACGACGATCACTCGCTCGACGCCCGGATCGAGCGAGTGCAGTCCGGTGGCGAGGCCGGCTAGAGGGCCCTCGAACGGGCGATCGTCCTGCGCGAGCGTGACGTCGGCCGGCACGTCGAGCGTCGCTCCCGTCGAGGCGACCACGATGATGTCGGAGGCGACCGTCCGCAGGCGATCGATCACGTGATCCAGCATCGGGCGGCCGGCGATCGGCTCGGCGAGCTTGTCGCGCCCGAACCGCGAGGAACGACCGCCGGCAAGGACGATCGCCGCATAGCGCTCGCTCATCGGTCGACGTTCGATCGGCGCCCGTGGCCCCGGGATGTGGCCATCGGGCGTGCGTCGGAGGATCGCCCGACGATCGAGGTCCTCCAGGATCGCCATCACGTACTTGCGGCTCGTCCCGGTGGCATCCCGGAAGGCGGCGGGCGTGACTGGCGCGTTCGACGCCATCGCCAGGGCGCGGGCCGTGAGGTCCCGATACGTGGTCATCGCATAGGCGAGGTCCGGTTCGAGGACGACGATCCGGCTGGCCTTCTCGAGCGCCCGGATCCCTTCGGCAGGACAGCCGACGCTGCTCGCCGCCTCGGCGAGGGGTGCCGGGGTCGCCGTCGAGAGGGCGGCTTCGAGCCGGTCCATCGCGGCGGCCACGCCCGGGTCGACCGTCGGCGCCACCGACTCCGGTCGTCGGACCGCATCACCGTCGCGGACGAGCCGACCGGTCGAGATGGCCTCCTCCACGATCGCGGCAGCCAGCGGCGCGGCTTCGTCTCGACGGATGGTCACCAGGCGCCGGATCGCACGGCTCGTGGCGCTCCGTGCGGTCGACAGTGGCGCCATTTCCGCCACAACCTCGACGGCGGCGGCTTCGGCGGCCGCCGCGACATCCGGTGCAACGCGTCCATCTACCGAGCCGTGAAGCTCGAGCCGAGCGTCCGGCTTACCGGCGGCCAGCGCCGAGACGCGCTCGGCGGTCTGCCGACGGCGCGAGATGCCTCGCGGCGGCTTGGGATCGAGGATGACACCACCGACCAACGGGGCGTTCACGCCGCGTCGGAGGACGAAGCGACCGCCGACCCCGAGCGCGACGGGTTCGCTCAGCCGAACGATGCCGGCGGCTCGACCGTCGTCCAGTGTGAGGTCGTCTCGACCGCTACGGCCCACGGTCCCGTCGACCGCCGCGGTGTGGATGTGGAACCGGCCACGCGTCCGATCTGACGCCGGCCCGCGGAACGCGACGAGGACTCGGTCGGTCGCGACGACGTCCGGATCGGCGGTGAGGACCATCCCTCGATGCAGCTCGACTGCATCGATGCCGCCCAGGTTCAGCGCCGCCCGCCCACCGTCAGCCACGCGGTCCACGCGCTCACCGTGCACCTGGATCTCGCGGATCCGCACCTCGCGGTCGCCAGGAACCAGTCGCAACCGCGTTGCGGTCGTGAGCGGCCCGCCTCGCAGGGTCCCCGTGACGACGGTCCCGCGGCCCTTGACGGAGAAGGCGCGATCGATCGCCAGGGTCGGCGGTCGGTCGGCTAGACCGACACGATCGCGAAGAGCGACCACCGCTGCGCGGACGTCGTCCAGACCATGTCCGGTCGTGCCGGACGCGGCGAGGACAGGCGAACCGGCGAGCGTCGTCGGCGCGATCAGCGTCTGGACAGCGTCGATGACCTCGTCGACCCGCTCAGGCGCAACGGCATCGACCTTCGACACGACGATGATCCCGATCGGGATCTCCAGGGCGTCGAGGAGCGCGAGGTGCTCGAGCGTCTGGGCGCGCGGCCCGTCGTCCGCGGCCACCACCAGCATCGCGGCGTCTATCTCGCCCGCGCCGACCAGCATGTTACCGACAAGCCGGTCGTGCCCGGGGACATCGACGAAGTCGATCGCCGAGCTGTCGTCCAGGGTCAGGTGCGCGTAGCCGACATCGATCGTCATGCCGCGACGCCGCTCCTCGGGCAGCCGGTCCGCATCGATTCCCGTGAGGGCGCGCAGCAACCTCGTCTTGCCGTGGTCGATGTGGCCGGCCGTGCCGACGACGATGGTCATCGAAGGACGGCACGCACCGCGCTGGCGAGACGGTCGTCGGCATCGGGCGGGACGGTCCGCAAGTCGAGGATCACTCGCTCGTCCTCGATCCGGCCGATCACGGCCGGCGCCCCGCGGCGGAGGGCCGACAAGGTGTGTGTCGCCGACCGGGTGGTCAGGGCGACGCCGACGGACGGCAACGTCTGACCGGGCAGCGCTCCGCCGCCGACCGTGCTCCGGACGTCGACCGCGTTGGTGGCAGCGCCGAGCCGCCCGACGAGGGCGGTAGCGCGCTTGCCCAACTCATCGACCGGGGCGGCGATCATCCGCCAGACCGGGATCTCGAGGACAGCGCGACCCACGCGGTAAAGCCCGAGCGTCAACGCCACGCCGGCCATCGTCGACTTGTCCGGGCGCATCGCCCGCGCGAGCGGGTCGCGCCTCATCCGCTGGATGAGGTCGGCGCGGCCGACGACGAGCCCGGCCTGCGGTCCCCCGACCAGCTTGTCCCCGCTGAACGTCACCAAGTCCGAGCCCACGGCGAGACGCTCGGACGGCAGCGGTTCGTGGGCAAGGCCGAACGCCGCGGTGTCCAGGAGCGCTCCGGAACCGAGGTCATCGATGACGATCGCGCCGTGCCGATGGGCGACGTCGGCGACGGCCCGATGATCAGGCGCCTCGGTGAAGCCGGTCATCGCGAAGTTCGACGGGTGGACGCGGAGGATGGCACGCGCCCTCCCCTCCGCGAGCGGCCCCTCGAAATCGGCCGTTCGGGTGCGGTTGGTCGTACCGACCTCGATCAGTTTCGCGCCCGCTCGCCGGATGATCTCGGGGATCCGAACGCCCCCGCCGATCTCGACGAGCTCGCCGCGCGACACGATCACGCCTCCGCGCCCGACGAGCCCGACCGCCAACGCGAGCGCGGCAGCGTTGTTGTTCGTGACGAGCGCGTCTTCGCCACCGGTCAACGCGACCAGGTGGTCTTCAGCGATGCGTGCGCGCGGGCCGCGACGACCGGTCTCGCGGTCGAGTTCGAGGAGGAGCGGCTCCTGGGTCAGCCCCGCAACGGCGTCCGCGACGACCAAGGGCCATGACGCGCGTCCCAGGTTCGTATGCACGATGACGCCGGTGGCGTTGATGACCGGGATCAGCCCTGTTTCGGCGAACGCTTCGAGGCGAGCGCGGGCGATTTCGGCGAGGACATCGAGGTCGCGCGGCTCGCTGCCCCCTGCGAGATCGGCTCGTTCATCAGCAACCACATCACGGACGACCGAGGCGAGCGCATCGGCGTCCGCACCGTCGACGCCGGGGCGCAGCCGTTTCAGGACGGCTTCGATGCTCGGGGGGCGCGGGCGGATGGCCGGTTTGGACGACATCGGTGCTCCGTGGCGGGAACGCGTGGGAGTCGAACCCACCACGCCACGCCGAGCGCGGCGTCACCGGTTTTGAAGACCGGGGGACCCACCGGGACCCATCCGCTCCCGAGCGATGGTAGCCCGGACCGTGGCATCCCGGACCGTGCCATCATCGGGGTGTGACAAGCCTTTCCGAGATCCCGAGCCTGCGGCTCACGACGCTCACCGACTGCGGCGGGTGCGCCGCCAAGCTGGGTGCCGACCTCCTGTCCGAGGCGCTGTCCGGTCTCGGTGCACAGGCGGCGCCCGACGAGCTGATCGCCGGGCTCCAGCCGCCGGATGACGCGGCTGCGTACCGCGTGAGCAACGACCTCGCGATCATCGGGACCGTCGACTTCTTCCCGCCACTGGTCGACGACGCGCGCACGTTCGGCCAGATCGCGGCCGCGAACGCGATGAGTGACGTCTTCGCGATGGGTGGCCGCGTTCTCTTCGCCTTATCGATCGCGGCCTTCCCCGAGGACCTGCCGCCCGACGTCCTTGCCGAGGTCTTCGACGGTGCCTCCGAGATGGTCAGGTCCGCCGGCGGGACGCTGGCGGGTGGGCACACGATCCGCGACCCGGAACCCAAGTACGGCCTGGCGGTCATCGGCGCGGCGCACCCGGACCGGCTGTTGCGCAAGGGTGGCGCGCAGCCGGGTGATTCGCTCGTACTGACCAAGCGGCTCGGGACCGGGCTGCTCGTGTCGGGCGCTCGTCAGGGACGCACGGGATCCGACGACCTCGCCACCGCGATCGAAAGCATGCGGGCCCTCGATCGATCGGCGGCCGAGATCTTCGTCGCGAACGGGATCCGTGCGACCACTGACATAACCGGTTTCGGCCTACTGGGCCATGGGCTCGAGATGGCTCGAGCATCGGGGGTTCGCTTGGTCTTCGAGGCAGACGCGCTACCCGCGCTGCCCGGCGCCCTCGACCTGGCCCGGGCCGGCGTCGAGACGGGCGGCGCAGCGCACAATCGCCGCTTCGTGCGCAACGAGCTGGTCGTCGACGATGCGATCGACCCGGACCTTGTCACCCTCGCCCATGATCCTCAGACGAGCGGCGGATTGTTGGCGGCCGTGCCTGAGCGTTCGGTCGATGCGGTCCTCGACGACGTCGATGCGGCCGGCGGGTCAGCCTGGCGTATCGGTCATGTGGAGGCCGGCGGTGGCGTCGAGCTCAGATAGTCGCGGCTACGTCAGAACCGCCGCAGGCGCGTCCACGCCCCGACGACGGTCGCGATCAGCGAGATCAGGACGTTCGGCACGTTCTGCATGAGGAAAGCATCGAACGGGTAGGCGGGCAGCCCTTCCGCCTCAGCTGACTCGGCGAGCACCTGGAACTCCCGCCACATGCCGGCAAGCGAGTAGCCCCCGCCGATCAGACCGCCGATCGCGATGCCTGCGATCGCGATCGCCAGGATCCGCGGGCCGCGCTTGATGCCGACGGTCCGGTCGAGGGCTTCCGCGATCAACGTGCCGGCGAAGAACCCGACCACGATCATGAACCAGCCGAACTGGGCGCTGAAGTAGCCGACCGCGGCGCCGAGGCCACCGGCGACGAGCGCACCGATGACGACCTGGCTCGGCCGCATCGACGCGAGGGCATCCCGGGTCGGCTTGCCGCACGTCTTGCAGCGCAGGCCGACCGGCCCCTGCATCGCACAATTCATGCAGATCGGCTGGTCGCAGCGACCGCAGCGGACCCACGTCTCTCGCTCGGGATGGCGGTAGCAGTGGAGTGGCTGCGGCTCGGAGATATCGGCGGTGACGGCGGTCGACATCGTTCCCCCACGGGTGGATCGATGCGCAGGGTGCAGCCCGACCGCGACCACGTCAAGGGTACGGTCGGACCCTACCTGAGTACCGGTCGCTGTCTGGTCGTGGCGTCGCCTCGCGCGTCCGCCTGCGGCGTACACTCGGACCGTCAACTCCACCAAGGAGGCATGCGCCGGATGGCGAAGCCCTACGTGCGACTGACCCAGCCCCTCGTGCGCGACATGAAGGGTGGCGACCTGCGTCCCGCGACCTGGGACGAGGCGCTCGATCGCGTGGTCGGCGGGTTCCAGGCCGCGAAGGCGGCTCACGGCCCGATGACCTTCGGCACCTTCAGCTGCAGCAAGGCGACCAACGAGGTCAACTATGCGGCACAGAAGTTCAGCCGCGCGGTCCTGGGCAGTAACAACATCGACAGCTGCAACCGGACCTGACACGCCCCGAGCGTCGCCGGTCTGGCGATGGTGTTCGGTGCCGGTGGCGGCACAAGTTCATACCGTGAGGCCGAGGAGACCGATCTGATCCTCCTCTGGGGCAGCAATGCCCGAGAGACCCATCCGATCTTCTTCCATCACCTCCTCAAGGGCATCCACAACGGTGCCCGCATGTACACGGTCGATCCGCGTCGCACGAGCAGTGCCGAATGGGCAGACGTCTGGCTCGGCCTCGACGTGGGGAGCGACATCGCGGTCGCGAATGCCGTTGGCCGCGAGATCATCGCGGCCGGCCTCGAACATCGCCAGTTCATCGAGCACGCCACCGAGGGCTTCGACGCGTACAAGGCGCTCGTCGAGCCGTACACCCTCGAGTACGCGGAGCGCGAGTCCGGCGTCCCGGCCGACGCGATCCGGGACCTGGCGCACGCCTACGCGACGGCCGAGCGGGCGATGATCTGCTGGACGCTCGGCATCACCGAGCATCACAACGCGGTCGACAACGTCCTGGCGCTGATCAACCTGGCGCTGCTGACAGGGCATGTCGGGAGATACGGCAGCGGCATCAACCCGCTCCGTGGCCAGAACAACGTGCAGGGGGGCGGCGACATGGGCGCGCTGCCGAATAGACTGCCGGGCTTCCAGCACGTCGAGAACGCCGAACTCCGCGCCAAGTTCGACCGAACCTGGAGCGTTACCGTGCCGCCGCACCGCGGTTGGACCCTGTCTGAGATGTTCGACGCCATGGAGCGCAGCGAGCTGACGACGGTCTACTGCATCGGCGAGAACCCGCTCCAGTCCGAGGCCGACCAGACCCGCGCCCGTCACCTGCTCGAGGGCCTCGAGTTCCTCGTGGTCCAGGACCTCTTCCTCACCAAGACCGCCGAGCTCGCAGACGTCGTGCTCCCGGCGAGTGCCGCCTGGGCCGAGGCGGAGGGCACCGTCACCAACAGCGAGCGGCGCGTGCAACGGGTGCGAAAGGCCGTCGACCCGCCGGCCGACGCGCGCGACGACCTCTGGATCATCTATGAGCTTGCCCGACGGATGGGCTATGACCCGGGCTCGTCGACGGCCGAGGACGTCTGGAACGAGATCCGCTCGCTCTCGCCGGCCCATGCCGGGATGAGCTACCAACGGCTCGAGGAGCTGGGCGGCATCCAGTGGCCGTGCTACGACGAGGAGCACCCCGGCGAGCTGTATCTGCACAGCCGGCTCTGGGAGGACCCGTTGCCCGGCCGTCGGGTGCCGTTCATCCCGACCGTACACGATCCGCCCGTTGACAAGCTCACCGAGGAGTTCCCGATCCGGCTCACGACCGGCCGCCGGCTCGACTCCTACAACACGGGCGTGCAGACGGCCGGGTACACATCACCACTTCGGCGCGGTGAGTCCCTGGACATCTCGCCGGAGGACGCCGAAGCCTACGGTCTCGTCGAGGGTGAGCGCGTGTGCGTGGTCTCGCGGCGCGGTCGCGTCGAGACGCCCATCAGGATCGACGAGTCGCTCCGGCCAGGGCTCACCTTCATGACGCTCCATTTCCAGGACGATGTGGCGACGAACCTGCTGACCATCGACGCGACCGATCCCAAGTCGGGAACCGCGGAGTTCAAGGCGACGGCCATCCGCATCGAGAAGCTCGGGGAGGCCGTGTCGGCCTGACGCCATGAGCGAGGTCCGCATCGTCGCCGCCACCGAGCTCGTCGCGAGCGTGCCCACGCCTGGCATGGAACGACGCGAGGCGGTCGCCGAATCCGCGCGGATCCTCGCAGTCCGGACCGAGCCGGGGCTGATCTCGGGCTGGCACCACCACGCCGACTACACGACGCACGGCTACGTGGCTGGGCCCGATGCCTGATCCCGATCCAATCGCCGCCGAATCGATAGGTGAGGGGACGCCGGAACCGTCCGGGCAGGTCTCGGACCCGATGTGGCGAAAGCTCCTCAACGATCCGGATTCAGGGTTCGCAGCCGGGCGCGGCCTGTTCCGGCTACTGCCGAGCTCGCCACGCTGCAAGTTGTGCGCGTCTCCGTTCGCGGGCCCCGGTGCACCGATCATGCGGATGATCGATCGGGGACCGTGGGCCAAGAACCCGACCATCTGCGGTCACTGTTTCACACAGCTCGAGAAGGCCCGCGGCGGTGCCGAGATCGAGCTCAGCATGCTGTTCGCCGATGTCCGTGGGTCGACGGGGCTCGCCGAAACGATGGGCACATCGGCATTTCGTCAGCTGCTGGACCGGTTCTATCGAGAGGCCACCAACGTGCTCGTCGCGCACGATGCCGTCCTCGACAAGTTCGTCGGTGACGAGGTCGTCGCCTTGTTCCTGCCCGTGCTCGCCGGGGGCGATCATGCCGTCGACGCGATCGACGCGGCCCGCGACCTGCTCCGGGTCACAGGTCACGGCGGGTCGACGACGCCATGGATCCCGATCGGTGTCGGTGTCCACACCGGGACTGCGTACGTCGGCAGCATCGGGGACACCGTGACGGATTTCACCGCGCTCGGTGACAGCGTCAACGTGACGGCTCGGCTGGCCTCCGCGGCTGGCGCCGGCGAGATCCTCGTCAGCGCCGCGGCGGCCGATGCCGCGGGTCTCGATGGCTCACCCGAGACCCGCAACCTCACTCTACGGGGCCGCAGCGAGCCGCTCGAGGTGCGCGTCCTCCGCGACTAGGAAAGCGTGCGGCCATCGAACAGTTCGGCCCCACGGGACGTCTAGGTTGCAGACGAGGCCACAGGGGCTGCGTCGACGACGAGGTGGACCGTGGACCAGCGACGGCTCGTCGAGCGGGCGAGAGACGGCGATCATGACGCCTTCGCCGAGCTCGTTCACGGGAGTGTCGCGCGGCTGGACACGGCCGCTCGGCTGATCCTCCGCGACGGTGAGCTCGCGCGCGATGCCGTTCAGGAGGGTCTCTTCCGGGCCTGGCGCGACCTTCGGAGCCTGCGCGATCCCGATCGGTTCGACGCCTGGGTCTATCGACTGACCGTCAATGCCTGTCTCGACCTGATGCGCCGTCGGCGACGACGGCCCGTGGAGGTAGGCGTCATCGAGATCGTCGAACCGTCCCTGCCCGATCAGACCGACGAGGTCGCCGACCGGGCGCTGGTCGACGGTGTCATGCGCCGCCTCGGAGATCGGGATCGATCCGTCATCGTCCTGCATTACTTCCTCGACCTGCCGATCAGCGAGGTCGCCATCTGCCTCGGCATCCCGGAGGGAACCGTGAAGTCACGACTCAATCACGCCCTCAGTGAGATGCGCTCCGGTGCGCTCGAGGCGGAGTCGGCCGTATCGCTGGCGTCGAAGGGAACGTTTGCATGAGCGATCCGTCCCGCATCGAGCGCCGCTTGCCCGTGATCCTCGCCGACCTCGGCGTGGGTCCCTTCCCCGGCTACACCGACACGCTCCTAGCCCAGACCGCGTCCACCAGGCAGCGACCGGGCTGGGTCTTCCCCGAAAGGTGGATTCCAATGAGCACCGTTACATCCGCCGCCACCGCCGCGCCACGGATCCCGTGGCGGGTGGTCGGCGCGCTCGTCCTCCTCATCCTCGCCATCCTCGTCGGCGCCGCGGTCATCGCCGGCAACCAACCGCGCCCGCTACCGGCACCGTTCGGACCGGCCGCGATTGGCCTCCTCGCATTCAGCGCCGACGGTGACATCCATACGTCTGATCCCGTGACTGGCGAGACGAAGGCGATAGTGACCGGGCCTGACGATGACAGTGACCCAGTCTGGTCGCGCGACGGCACGCGACTTGTCTTCGTCCGCCGGGTGGACGGCGAACGCCTCGATCGGCTCTTCGTCGCCCTTCCGGATGGGTCCGGCCTCACCGAGATCACGAAGGAGCCGCTCCGCGGCATCGGGAACTACGGCTTCTCGCCCGATGGCCGACAGGTCATCTTCGTGTCGGGCTTCGAGACCCAGTCGACGATCTCCCTCGCCAACGCCGACGGCACGGGAGTGCGGACGCTGGAGCTCGGGATGTCCGCGACCGACCCGGCTCTGCGGCCCCCGGACGGCAACCAGATCGCGTTCACCGGATCAACGAACGGCGATGCCAGGATCACCGGCATCTACGTCGTCAACACGGATGGCAGCGAGATGCGCATGCTCGTCGAGCCGGCACGTGATGCCGCTGCGGCTGGCCCGCAATGGTCGCCGGACGGTTCACTGATCGCCTACGGGCTGGTCGATTTCAACGTCGCGGAGTGGACGGCCCACACACGCGTCATGGCCGCAGACGGCAGCGACGTCCGGGCCCTGCCGATGCCGGACGAGACGCAGTTCAATTACGGCGCCGTCTGGTCGAACGACGGGACCCGTCTCGTCATGCTGCGCGGATATGCGACGGCCGGTGACGGCGACAACGTGGCCGCAGTCGTCCCGGCGGACGGGAGCGGACCCGGTCTCGAAACCGCTCGCTCGCTGTTCCCCGATCAGAGCCTGAGCTTCGCATGGGCGCCCGACGACAGCTCGGTCGTCGTGATACGGCTGGACGCCCGTGGCGAGGCGCTCGATGCCCAGCTCCTGGATCCGCTGACCGGGGAGATCCGGCCAGCACCGCATCCCGCAAGAACGAGCCTGGACTGGCAGCGACTCGCTCCGGTCAAGTAGTCGTCATCACGCCCGCCGGCCCGGCCCTGACCATCGGGCCGGGCCGTCGCCTGCGGGAAACCGCGACTGGCTCGGGGTCGTTGAATCAGTGAAGGGCCGAGGGATCAAGATCAGCCGACGTCAGCGCGCGCTTGCCGGGGTGGCGTCGTTCACGTGCAGTCGTCGATCGGAGGAGACGAACATGGCCAGGATCGTGCAGACACCCGACGCTCCGGGTGGCTCCGGATCGACCGGTGGACCGTTCTCCTACAGCCAGGCCGTCGTTGCGGGCGGGTTGGTCTTCGTGGCGGGCCAGGGCCCATTCGATCCTGCCACCGGCGCGATCGTCGGCACGACGATCCAGGAACAGACGCGACGCTGCCTCCAGAACATCGAGGCGATCCTCCAAGCGGCGGGCAGTTCCGTGCGGAAGGTCGTGAGCGTGACGTTCATCCTCCGCGATCCGGCGGACTTCCCCGGCATGAACGAGGAGTGGGAGCGGTGGTTCCCGGCTGATCCACCCGCACGGCAGGGGGCGCGTCACCCGCTCGACGCTGAGGGCTTCCGAATCTCCTTGGCGGCGATCGCGGAGGCCTGATCGGGCCAGACTCGTTCGCGACCCGCGGCGCCAGTCGCCCGCCGGGGTTCGTCGCTCCACGCTCGCGCGACTACACTCGGGTCGTGGACCTGCACGTCATCGGCCCCCTCGCCTCCCCGGCCGAGCGAGCTGCGGTCGACGCCGTGCTCGGTCCAGCGGAGTCGGGCTGGGTCGGCGGTCCGCGCCGCCCGAGCGTGGACGGGCACGCGTCCCGTGGCGGACATGAGATCCGGGCGAGACGTTCTCGATTACTGCCTGCTCTGCACGCGGTCCAGGACCGAGTCGGATGGATCAGCCAGCCGGCCCTGAACTACATCTGCCGTCGACTGGCGGTGGCGCCCGCCGAGGCATACGGCGTGGCGACGTTCTACGCGCTATTCGCGACGAACCCACGGGCCCCGGTCGTGGCCCATGTCTGCGACGACATCGCGTGCCGGCTCGCCGGCGCCGAGGACACATGTGCTGCGTTGGAGCGGACGATCGGGCCAGCGGGCGGCGCAGATCCCGACGGCCGGGTCGGCTGGCTGCGATCTCCGTGCCTGGGGCTGTGCGAACGCGCCCCTGCAGCGCTGATCACTGCAGCGGGCGAGAAGGCGATGATCGCCAGCGCGGCGCCGGTCGATGCCGCGGGCATCGTCGCTCGCCTCGACGGTGGTGCGGGCGGGGTCGCGCGACGACCGGACCCCATCCCCCAGGCGGGTGACCCGTCGCTCCGGCTCCTGCGCCGGGTCGGCGTCGTCGACCCCTCGTCGCTCGATGACTACCGCGCTCATGGCGGCTATGCGGCCCTGGCTCGTGCCATGGAGATGGGCTCCGAGGCAGTCATCGCCGAGGTCACCGCGTCCAAGCTGATGGGTCGCGGCGGCGCAGCCTTCCCGACCGGCCGCAAATGGGCCGCTGTCGCGGGACAGCCGGCGCAGCCGCACTACCTCGTCTGCAACGCCGACGAGTCGGAGCCCGGCACGTTCAAGGACCGCGTCCTTCTCGAGAGCGACCCGTTCGCCATCGTCGAGGCGATGACCATCGCCGCGGTCGCGACCGGCGCGAGCCAGAGCTACCTGTACATCCGCGGCGAGTATCCGGAGGCCGAGGCCGCCGTTCGCGGGGCGATCGCGGCCGCAAGGGACACGAACCTGCTCGGACCTGACATCCTCGGTTCGGGATTCGCGTTCGACATCGAGGTCCGCCGCGGAGCCGGCGCCTACATCTGTGGCGAGGAGACCGCTCTCTTCGAGTCGATCGAGGGCAAGCGCGGCGAGCCGCGCAACAAGCCGCCGTTCCCGGTCGAAGTCGGCCTCTTCGGCAAGCCGACGGTCGTCAACAACGTCGAGACCCTGGTGAACGTCCCGCTGATCATCGAGATGGGGGGTGAGGCGTATGCCCGGATCGGGACGGAGGGCTCGACGGGGCCACGGCTCTTCTGTCTGTCGGGGCACGTCGCGCGCCCGGGCGTCTACGAGGTCGAATTCGGGGCGACACTCGGCGACCTGATCGCGATGGCCGGTGGCGTGCCGGGCGATCGGGCGATCCGGGCGATCCTTCTTGGCGGCGCAGCGGGTGTCTTCGTCGGCCCGGACGCGCTGACGATGCCCTTGACCTTCGAAGCGACGCGGGCCGCCGGGGCGACGCTCGGGTCGGGCGTGATCATGGTGTTCGACGAGACGACCGACCTGGTCGGCACGCTCCGCCGGATCGCGCAGTTCTTCCGCGACGAATCGTGCGGGCAGTGCGTGCCGTGCCGCGTGGGCAGCGTTCGCCAGGAGGAACTGCTGACGCGGCTGGCGGCAGGGTCGCGCGTGCGCTCGCGCGACGACGAGCTGTCGCTCCTCCGCGAGATCGGCCAGGCGATGCGCGACGCATCGATCTGCGGCCTCGGCCAGACAGCGTCGTCGGCGATCGAGTCGGCGCTGCGCCAGCCCGAGCTGGTGGCGCTGTGAGCGAACCACGCCATGGTGACGCGGTCGACCACCCCTGGCCACCGCGGCCGGACGAGCCCATCCCCGAGATCCTCCTCTTCCCGCCGGCACGCCCGAGCCGGCCTCCGGCGCCACCGCCCGTCGAAGCGCCACCTTCCGTCGAGCTCACGATCGATGGCCAGGCGGTCAGCGTTCCGGCCGGCACCACCATCCTCGGCGCCTGCCGCCAGCTCGGCATCGATACCCCGACGCTGTGTTACGCGGAGAACCTGACGCCGGTCAACGTCTGCCGGGTCTGCGTCGTCGAGGTCGCCGGCGCGCGCGTCCTCGCGCCGGCGTGCTCCCGCAAGGTCGAGGCGGGCATGGAGGTCGTCACCGACAGCGAGCGGGTCCGGACGTCGCGCAAGGTCGTGCTCGAGTTCCTCGGCTCGTCCGTGGACGTGTCGCTGACCGGGCCGGCCGTGCCCGACGGGACGATCCACGACTACATGGAGCGCTACGGCGCCGACCCGACGCGGTTCGGGCCCCCGGCCGCGCCCGCGGCGGCCGGCGAGCGGGACGCCCACGAGCCCGGTCATCACCACGCCCCGTCGCCAGACGAGGCGGCCTTCGCGGCCAGCGTCGCTCAGCCGACGAAGGTCGACAACGACCTCTACGTCCGGGACTACTCGAAGTGCATCCTCTGCTACAAGTGCGTCGAGGCATGCGGCGAGGACGCCCAGAACACGTTCGCGATCGCCGTTGCCGGTCGAGGGTTCGACGCGCGGATCTCGACCGAGGAGGCGGTGCCGCTACCGGAGTCGGCGTGCGTCTACTGCGGCAATTGCATCGGGGTCTGTCCGACCGGCGCGCTGATGGCGAAGTCGGAGTACGACATGCGGGCGGCCGGGACCTGGGATCCGGAGGCGCAGACCGTGACATCGACGATCTGCCCGTACTGCGGCGTCGGTTGCGTCGTCGACCTGCATGTCCAGGACGAGCGCATCCTCAAGGTCACCTCACCGCTCGACTCTTCGGTCACCGGCGGGCATCTGTGCGTCAAGGGCCGGTTCGGGTTCGAGTTCGTCAACGAGCGGCCGGAGCGGGAGGGAGTGGCGGATGGGCCGGTGGGCGAATAGGATCCTGTTTTCGATCCTCGTCGCGATCGCAGTGGTTCCGAGTGCGGTCATGCTGGCGTCTGTCGGCGAGGCGGGAGTCGAGATCTTCATCCTGGGTCTGTTCGCCGCGGCCATGATGATGATCGACCGGTTCGCGCATCGCCACTGGATGGCCCTCGACTGTCTGCCCCCATATAGCGACGAGGTTCCCCACCTGGAACAATGACCCGCGTCATGACGGACGCGGAACGCGCGTTCGTAGTCGGGACGAGAAGCGCGACCCTCGGGACGATCGCGGCCGATGGCCGTCCCCGGCTGGTGCCGATCTGCTTCGTCGTGATCGATGACGTCGTCTGGTCGCCGCTCGACGAGAAGCCGAAACGGGTCTCGGATGTCCGAGAGCTGGCGAGGGTTCGCGACATCGAGGCCCGCCCGGAGGTGACGCTGCTCGTCGAGCGTTGGTCTGAGGACTGGTCCGAGCTGGCGTGGCTGCGGATCGATGGGCGGGCACGGGTCGTCGAGAGCGACCCGACAGCCGTCGCCGCGTTGCGGGCGAAGTACCCGCAGTACGAAGATCACGACCTCGAATCCCGCCCGATGATCGCGATCAGGATCGAGCGCGTGAATCCCTGGGGTGCGATCAGCTCCAGCCGGTGAGGTCCCGCAGATCGATACGGCCGTCGTGGCTGTAGACATTGAAGCCGTCGTCGCGCAGGAAGCCGACGAGTGTCAGCCCGAGTCGTTCCGCGGTCTCGATCGCCAGGTCTGATGGGGCGGAGACGGCGGCGAGGATCGGGATCCCGGCGACCGCGGCCTTCTGGACGATCTCGAAACTGACCCGGCCCGACACCATCAGGATCCGTCGATGGAGCGGCAGCTCCCCGTCGAGCACCTGCGACCCGATCAGCTTGTCGAGCGCGTTATGCCGCCCGACGTCCTCGCGGATCGCGAGGAGCTCCCCGCTCCCCGAGAAGAGAGCGGCCGCGTGTAGCCCACCGGTCTCGTCGAATGCCCGCTGAGCGGCGCGGAGGAGGTCGGGGAGCGCCAGGATCACCGAGCGCGGCACCACCGGGCCGGGCGGCAGTGGCTCGCAACGCAACGCGACCTCGTCGATCGATGCCTTGCCGCAGATCCCGCACGAAGCGGTCGCCACGAAGTGGCGCTCGGCGACCGTCGAGTCATCGAACGGCCGCGACAGGCGGACGACGATCGTGTCGTCGGGCTGGTTCAGGGTGACGGGGTCGCCGCGCTCGGTCCCGATCACTTCCGAGCCCTCGATCAGCCCCTCGGTCCGCAGGAACCCGACCGCGAGCTCGTCCTCGTGACCCGGCGTGCGCATCGTGACGGCGACCGCCACGGGCTCTTGCTCGGGACCGGCGGCACGGATCTCCAGCGGCGCCTCCCCGACGATCCGGTCCGGACGGACCTCGAGCGACTCTCCGCGGACCGCCACGATCGACCGCGTGGTGATGTGCCGCGTCGGCGGCGCGTCGCGCCCGACTGATCGAGACATCGTGTCCCGCCTCATCGATCGAGGAACATCGCCGACCCGGTCGGGCGGAGGCAGTGCGTCGAGCTCATGGCCTGGTGGTAGCCGCCGGCGTTGAGCAGCGCCACGATGTCGCCCTCGCCGACCGGCGCCATCGGGTAGTCCTCGGCGAACACGTCGCTCGCCTCGTTGATGTGGCCCGCGACGGTCACCCGCGTCGTCCGATCCGCGGCGGGATCGCGGCACGGGACGATCTCCTGCCTGAAGCCGTAGATGAAGTAGGCGCAGTTCACATTCCAGCCGATGTCGAGGCCGACGAACGTGACGCCCCGGCGCGTCTCGACCGTGACGACCTCCGCCAACAGGATCGCCGCGTCCTTCGACAGGGCATCGCCCGGCTCGGCCGTGACGGTGACGCCGAGCCCGCCCAGGTGACGCGCGATGACCTCGGCGTACGCATCGAGGTCGACGCCGATCTCGTCGGCGCGGGCCGGCTTGCCGAGGCCACCGCCGACGTTCACCTCGACGATGTCGTGACCGGCCGCCCGGGCGCGCTCGACCGCCGCGATCGCGGCCGGCAGAGCCCGCTCGAATCCGTCCAACCCATCTGCCAACCAGCCTGAGCCTGCATGGAAATGGATCGTGTCGACCGCGAGGTCATGGCGGGCGGCGGCGGCGAGCCCCTGGTCGAACCGCTCCAGGTCGATGCCGAATTTCGTCGGGCGGTCGCCGCTGTATTCGAGATGTGGCGTGTAGCCTGCCCCGCTGCCCGGGTCGATTCGGATACCGATCCTTGTCCCGGGCGCGCGCCGGCCGTATCGCTCGATCTGGCTGATGGCGTCGAGGTTCAGGTGGATGCCGCGGGCAAGCAGGACGTCGAGGTCACGATCCGACACATTCGTGCCCGTGTAACTGATCTCGTCCGCGAGCCAGCCGCATTCCAGCGCGCGCAGGACCTCACCCGGTGAGCAGGCATCGATCCCGACACTCTCGGGCGCGCCGGGCTCGCCAAGGCCGCGAAAGACGGCCAGCACCTCGGGCAGCGGGTTCGCCTTCATCGCGAAGCGCAGCCGGAACGGCAGCCCCGTCCGGGCGAACGCGGCCTGGAGCTCTCGCGCGTTCTCCGCGAACCGCGAAAGGTCGTAGACGAACAGGGGCGTGCCGCGTTCGCGGGCGAGCGCCTCCGCGTCTCGGTCGGCGATCGACAACCGCTCGTCGACCACGTCGAGGCCGGGACGGATCCACCACGGCGCGGCGACGGTGGTCACGGACCGGCGCCTTGCCTCAGACGCCGGTATGGACGACGCCGTCGCGACCAGTCCACCGGTTCGGACCGTCCTCGACGTCGATCCCGATCGCCTCGATCAGGCGGTGGCTGGCGTCGGCCACCTCGCGGATGGCCGCGTCGAATGCCGCTTGGTTGCGGGCGCTGGGCTCGCGGTAGCCGCTCAACTTGCGGACGTACTGGCGCGCGGCCGCTTCCAGTTCGCCGGTCGTCGCCGCTTCACCCGGACGACGGAGGGTCTTGATGCTCCTGCACATGCGGCTACGGTAGGGCGCATGGCCGTCCTTCGCCAGCCGGCGCGGCTCCTCCTGGCCGTGATCGTCGGCCTGGCGATCGCGGTCGTGGTCGATATCGCCCGCTCCGGCGGTCCGTATGCCTGGCTCGCCCACCATCGACTCCTCGTCGTGACCGCCATCGCCGGCCAGGGCGAGCGGGTCGACATCGGCGGTCGGGCACTTTATCTCGATTGCCGCGGCTCGGGCGCACCGACGATCGTGCTCGAGGCCGGCATGGGCGACGGCGTCGCGGGATGGCTGCCGGTCATGGACGGGATGGCCGCGACGACGCGAACGTGCGCCTATGACCGCGCCGGGCGTGGCGGGAGCGATGCCCGCGACCGCCACACGGTCGGCGACGCCGCTGACGACCTGCGCGCGCTGCTCGCCGCGGCCGGGGAGCCGCCGCCGTACGTGCTCGTCGGCCACTCGCTTGGCGAGGTCCACACGCGCGTGTTCGCCGATCGCTACCGGCCGGAAGTGGCCGGCCTCGTGCTCGTGGACGGCTTCAGCGTGGACCTCGAAGCCGACTGGATCCACCCGCTGCTCGGAGAGCTGCGGCCCGAATACGAGGCGCAGGCAAGGGGTTCCGTGACCTGATCGCCGCCGTCGAGGGACTGGACTGGCCGCGATCCGAAGCGCAGCTCCGGGCGGCCGACATCCGTGGCGTGCCAGTCATCGTGCTGCGTGCTCCGCGGGTCGAGCCGCGCCTCGACGAGGCCACCAACACGGCCATCGCAGACGCGTGGCAAGCGGCTTACGAGTCGCTCTCGCCTGGCCAGGTGCGCTACGAGATCGCCTGGGGCGCCGGCCATGTGGTCCAGGCCGATAGGCCGGACCTGGTCATCGCGGCGGCCACCGAGCTGGTCGGACTCGCCCGCGAGTGACAGGCGTCCTCGCATCGCGTCGCGTTACGTCGTGGGGCGTTGACAGTCGTCACCGAATCCACGTTCCGCGCTGACCCATCCTGCCCGGGTCGCGTATCCTGCTAGCCCTATCGTCCGGGGGGACCTCCCTCATTCGTCCTGCCGGACTGGACGCTGTACTCATCCTGGGGGATCCCTCACCGATGCACGCCGTCTCGCGCCCCGCCCGTCGGCTGACCTCGATCCTGGTTACCGCCGGAGCTGCTCTCATCCTGGCGTCCGGCTCCGTCATGGCCGGCGACCCTGTCACGAATGGCTTCCGGGACCACACCTACGGTGGCGGCGCGTTCCGCCCGACCTCGGACAAGGGCCAGTCCAAGCTGTGGTACACCGAGGAGGCCGGAGGCGCCGTCCAGTGGTGGGCGGGCATGTTCCGCTTCACGTCCGGATTCTCCGAGAACCGCATCTACAAGCTCAGCGGCGACCACACCACGTGGAACCCGACCTCGATCGCCGTGGACAAGCGCGACTCGTCCCACGCCGATTACCTGTGGGACGAGGCGTCGAACACGCTGTACGTCGCGTCGGTGGGCCCCGTGCCGGACACGACACCGAGCGCGGCGATCGACGACCGGATCCTGATCTACAAGTTCACCTACAGCGGCGGCGTCTACACGCTCGCGACAGGCTTCCCGCACACCGTCCCGAGCACCGGCTCGGTCGCGGGCGTCAGCGGCGGCGCCGCGACCGTGACCATCGCCAAGGACTCGACGGGTGACCTCTGGACCGTCTGGCCCAAGAACGGCCAAGTGCGCTACAGCCGCTCCGAGGACGATGGCGCGACCTGGGCCGCGGGGGCACAGCTCCCGACGCAGGTCGGCAACAGCATCAAGTCGTCCGGCGTCGACAACGACAACGACTGGGCCGGGGTGATCGCCTTCGGGTCCGGTTCCGCGGACAACGTCGGGATCATGTGGAGCGACCACGACGAGCAGCCGACCCTCGGCGACAACGGCTTCTACTTCTCCGTCCTGGCGGCCGGGGCTGACCCGAGCGTCGAGGCCAACTGGAGCAAGACGAAGCTGCCGACGACGCTGTCGAGCGGTCTCGGCGAGCGCGCTGACAACCACATCAACCTCAAGACCACGAGTGACGGCAGTGTCTACATGGTCGGCAAGACGGGCGCCGACACGGCGAACTGCGCGACCAACAAGACCCGGTCGCTCATCGAGGTCTTCGAGCGGACGCCGGGCGGAACCTGGAACGCCCATCTCGCGTCGACGGTCGGCGACTGCAGCACGCGCGCGCAGATCGTCATCAGCGAACAGCTCGACAGCGCATTCCTGTTCATGACGGCGCCCAACGGTGGCGGCGCGGTCTATCGCAAGTCGGCGCCTCTGAGCGGACCGGACGCGTGGGACTTCCGTGGCCCGGTCGACGAGACGTCGCAGCGTGGGGCGCCGTTCATCCGCAGCTCGAGCGAGGTGAGCGTCGACGACGCGACGACGACCAAGCAGGTCGTCACCGCGGCGAGCGGCATCGTGGTCAACGCGAACAATGTCCGCTCGCTCCAGGTGTCGAGCCTCAAGTATTTCCTGCACGGCTACATGTCGCTGGCCGCGACCGACAACACCGCGCCGACCGGTAGCGTCTCGATCAACGCAGGCGCGGCCTCGACCCAGAACCAGACGGTTTCCGTGTCCGCTCCGGCGACGGATCCCGGCAGCGGCGTGAGCATGGTCGAGATCTCCAATAACGCCGACATGAGCTCCAGCACGTTGCTCTCCTACACGCAGACCATCTCGTGGCAGCTGACGAACGGCTTCGGGACGAAGACCGTCTACGTCCGCTGGCGCGACGGCGCCGGCAACTGGTCATCGGTCGCCAACGACACGATCACCTTCGTCGACGACACGACACCGCCCAACCCGCCGAGCTCGGTGAGCCACCTGCTCTTCGGCTCCGGGCGCTTCGGTATCCCGGTACGGATCACGTGGACCGCCGGCAGCGACGCCGGCAGCGGGGTCAAGGGTTACCGGGTCGAACGATCGGTCAACGGCGGCGCCTTCCAGGTCGTCGTCCCGTTGACGACGGCTCTCGGGCACTCGTTCGACCTGCCGAACTCCGCGATCACGTATCGGTTCCGCGTTCGGACGATCGACAACCGCGACAACGTCGGCGTCGCACGGAACGATGTCGCCTTCAAGACCATCAGCTACAGCGAGTCCAGCACCGCGATGCACTACAGCGGGACGTGGGGCACATCGACGTCCACCGCGTACATCGGCGGCAAGGCCCGCATCTCATCGACCCGGAATGCCAGCGTGTCACTCAGCTTCCGCGGCAACCGCGTCGGCTGGTATAGCCGGCTGGCCCCGACGAACGGGACGGCCAAGGTGTACATCGACGGGTCCTTGTACAAGACCGTGAGCCTGTTCTCGTCCACGGTCGTGGACCGCAAGCTCGTCTTCACCAAGAACTGGACGACGGTGGGCAACCACTCGATCAGGATCGTGGTGGCCGGCACGTCCGGTCATCCGAAGATCGTCGTCGACCAGATCTTCGTGCTCCAGTAGCGACGACTCGCTCCCACGCGCAGCTTCCGGAGGATGGCCGCACCGCAGCTATCCTCCGGTCATGTCCAGGGCATCGCACGGCCGCTCGATCCGTGACCTGAACCGATCGACCCTGGCGCCAAGGCCTGCTCGAGCCCCATCGGGGGAGCGTCGCGACGGTCATCGGGCGGCTCGACGTCTCGCGACGTTCCTGGTCGATGGCTTCGTGGGGGTCTCTGGACGATCGAGTTTCGGCGCCGACACGGTGCGGATCAGGCTGACCGCGCTCGGCAGGCTGGCGAAGGCTGCTCGATCGGCCGTGGACGAGGAGGCGAACGGGCTGGTCCGATACGTCGCACCGGAGGCGGCGCCTTACGAGGTCGCGTGGGCCGACTGACCGTGCGTCAGGCGGGGATCAGCGGCCGCCGGTCTTCCAATACAGCGAGCCGGTGTAGCAGTGGCCGAGCTTCAGGCAGAGACCGCCGGTGAGGTCCCACCGGCGCCCGGTCACGTACGGTCCACGGTCGACCACCCGCGCCGTCACGATGCGGCCGTTTGCCGGGTTCTTGAAGGTGACCTTTGCACCGCACGGCAGGGTCCGGTGCGCGACGCCGACCAGCTCGCGGGTCAACTTGAGACCGCAGGCCGTGCGTTTGCCGTAAAAGCCGGGGCCGTACCAGGACACGTTGCCGTCGAACCGCCAGCGCGGCTTCCTGACCACGGCGGGGCGAGCCTCGGGCTGGGCAGCCTTCGGCCGAACCCGGGCCGGCTGTGCTCCTGTGTCGGGCTCTCGCAAGGTCGATCGCTGGTCCAGGACACCCGCGGAGCGGGCGTGCTGATCCAAAGGCTGGGTCACCGACACCGACCCACGGACAGACGCGGCCATCTCCACTGTCGCGAAGAGATCCGCAGAGGGGGTTCGGTTCAGGCTGGGGACCCATGAACCCACCGGTCCGGGGACGGCGACCGCGGCGAACATCGCGATGAGCGCTATGTTCGCGACGACCCGGGGGCGTCGCACGTCTTGCGGACAGTACCATCGGCGCGCGTTTCGTGGCGTGCGCGCACCACGTCACGAGCATATCGGCGTCGTGACAGACTCCTCATGTGCCCCCTGCCCACGCCACGCTCGATCTCGATCTCGACGCGCCACTCGACCTCGTCGGATCACTCGGGCCGCTCGTCCGGGGCCATGGCGATCGAACGATCCGGCTGGCTCGCGATCGGGCATGGTGGGCGACCCGGACCGCGGATGGCATCGCGACGGTCGGGGTGACGATGGTGGCGCCGCGCCGGCTCCGCGCCGATGCGTGGGGTCCGGGCGGGGAGCTCGCCTTGGCCCGCATCCCCACGCTGTTCGGCCCCGGCACCGACGGCCTCGGCGACGTCGACGACCCGCGCATCACGACCCTCTCGCGCCGTCGACCGGGGGTTCGCATCCTTCGGACAGGCGCGGTGGTCGAGTCGCTGGTCCCCGCGATCCTCGAACAGAAGGTCACGGGCACCGAAGCGCATCGGGCTTGGCACGGGCTGGTCCGTCGGTACGGGGAACCGGCACCTGGCCCGGCCGAGCTGGGTTTGCGGGTGATGCCCGCGCCGGCAGCGCTGGCCGCCCTGCCGTACTGGGCGTATCACCCAATGGGCGTCGAGCGGCGACGCGCCGAATTGATCCGGATGATCGCCCGCGATGCGGCCACCTTCGAGCGGCTCGCCGACGCGCCGCTGACCGCCGCCTATGCCCGCCTCCAAGCCATCCCGGGGATCGGACCGTGGACGGCGGCCGAGGTCGGCGTCCGTGCCCTCGGCGACATCGATGCCGTGAGCGTCGGCGACTTCCATCTGCCGCATCTTGTCGCGTACGCCCTCGCAGGCGAACCGCGCGCCACCGACGCGCGGATGCTCGAACTGCTCGAGCCGTTTCGGGGACGGCGCGCACTGGTCGTTCGCCTGCTCGAGCTGAGTGGTATCCAAGCGCCGCGCTATGGTCCACGCTTGGCACCGCGGCGCATCGAGGGCATCTGATGCCGAAGTTCGAGAAATCACCGCCCGAGCTCGTCGCCCGCTTCGATGCGGCCGCCGCCCGGTTCCCCGAGGCGGAGCGGCGGAAGATGTTCGGCTACCCGGCCTTATTCGTGGGCGGCAACCTCGTGACCGGCCTGTTCGCCGAAAAGTGGATGATCCGCCTGCCCGACGACCATCGTGCCGAACTCCTTGACCTGCCCGGGGCCGGGCCGTTCGAGCCGATGGCCGGCAGGCTGATGAAGGGCTACGCGACGCTGCCAGACGACGTCGTAGCCGACGATGCGGCGCTCGATGGCTGGGTCCGCCGGGCGATCGCTTTCGGGCAGACGCTGCCCGCCAAATAGCCTGACCCCGCCCGACGGCCGGGCAAAGGGACGCCGGCCCTCAGAACGGGAGGACCGGCGTCGACCTTTGCGGACCGGCGGTCAGGCGACCGAGGCGGCCGGGGCGATGTTCTGGTTTAGCCGGAAGAGGTTGGTCGGGTCGTAGCGGCGCTTGACCTCGGCCAGCCGTCGATACGTCGCCGCCGGATAGGCCTCGCGGATGCGATCCTCGCCCTCGGCTTCGAGGAAGTTCGCGTACACGCCCGTCGCGTGCGGCCGCAGAGCCTCGTAGAACTTATGCGTCCAGGCCGTGTGCACCGGCGCCTCGCCGGGATCCTCGAACGGCGTGATGAGCACGACCATCAATCTGGCGTCCCGATGGGCGAAGGCTGTCGCGTCGGCGGGCACGCGCGCCATCTGGCCGCCCAGGATCCGGATCTGCGTCATCGCCAGCGGCGAGCTCGGCTCAGCCATGTGCTCGAGCATCGTTTCGACCGCAGCGTCGTCGAGGGTGTCGAGGAACAGCGAGCGATGCGTCGCCGGGACGCGCTGCTCGGCGGCCTTGAACAGTTCGTAGATGCCGACGTACGGCATCGGCATGACCATCTCGGCAATCGGTGTGGCGAGGGCGCGGAAGGGCTCGAGCGCCTTGTGGCCTGACTCCGGGTCGCCGTCGTAGACGAACATGACGGCGAGGGTCAGCTGGCCCTGGACCGACTGCGGGATGAACGGCGCGGGCGGCGCCGGCATCAGCATCGAGATCGTGCTCAACGCGTCGGGCGCGGCGGCCGCGGCCGCCGCTAGGCCACGCAGCGCGGCGCGGGTCGGCAGGAGGAAGAGCGCGCCGCCCAGCACGGTCGACACCGGGTGGAGTCGGAACTGGAACCGGGTGACGACGCCGAAGTTGCCACCCCCGCCACGGACCGCCCAGAACAGGTCCGGGTTCTCGGTCGCGCTCGCGATGACGATACGGCCGTCGGCGGTGACGATCTCGACCGACACCAGCGAATCGATGGCCAGGCCGTACTTGCGCACCAGCCAGCCGATCCCACCGCCGAGCGTGAGCCCGCCGATGCCGACACTGCCCGTGTCGCCGAACGGCGTGGCCAGGCCGTGTGCCGCGGCGGCCGCCGTGTACTCACCGGCGCGAAGACCGGCCTGTGCCCAGGCGAGGCGCCGGACGGGGTCGATGTGCAGTCCCTTCATCTGGCCGAGGTCGAGGACGATGCCGCCCTCGCTCGTGCCATGCCCGGCGATGCTGTGGGCGCCACTCCGGACGGCGAGTTCGAGACCGGTCTCGCGGGCGAACACCACCGTGCGTGCCACGTCGGCCGCCGAGGATGCCTCGACGATCGCGAGGGGGCGTCGGTCTATCGTCGCATTGTGGACCTCGCGAGCCTGCTCGTAGGCGGCGTCGTCGGGGCGGATGACGGTGCCGCGGAAGCCAGCGGCGAAGGCGGCGAAGTCGGTCGGGCCGGTCGTGGGGGCGGGGGTCCGAGCGAGGGCCATGTCGATGTTCCTTTCGGTGGGTCGGGATCGATGGGGGCTGCCCCGATGCTCCATCCCCACCGTGGGGCGACGATGCAGGCAAGGGTCGCGGCGCCCGCCGTGACGGATGTCGATCCCGATGCGACGGATGACGATGCCCTCGCGGCTCGTCAGGCGGCGGCGGTCTCCAGGAGTCCGACGGCCGCGCAGTCGTCCGCGACGCGCTCCAGGTGGCCCGGGTCCGAGACGGCCGCGAAGCCCTGCAGCATCACCCGCGCGACGCCGACATCACGAAATCCGCGCAGCCGTTCGCGCCGGGCCGCTCCGGCCGGCGCATCGGGGCGACCCCAGATATGGACCGAGACCCGCAACGTCTCGGGGTCGCGTCCGACCTCCTCGCACCGCGATGCGATCACCGGCAGGGCCTTGGCGACCTCCTCGGGCAGCATCGCGTCGAGATTGAGCTCGTCGGCGAAGCGTGCTGCCAGCCGCCACGTGACTTTCGGCCCGTTGCCGCCGATGAGCACGGGGATCCGTCCGCCGGCGGACTTCGGCTCGTGGATCGCATCGTCGACCGACGCATGGCGCCCCGCATAGGTCGCATGGCCCGCCGCCAACATCCGACTGATGACCTCGAGGTGGTCGGCCAGGATGGCCAGTCGCTCGGGCGCATCCGGGAAGCCGTACCCGTAGGCACGCCACTCGTCTTCCTTCCAGCCCGCCCCGATGCCGAGCTCGACCCGGCCGCCCGAGATCACGTCGAGGGTCGAGAGCATCTTCGCGGTCAGCGCCGCCGGCCGGTATGCGGCGGCCAGGACGAGGTGGCCGAGCCGGGCACGGGACGTCACACCGGCGATCGCCGTCAGCTCGACAAAGGGCTCGAACACCGGCGCATCGATCAACGGCGGGTCGACCTGGAAGTGGTCGTACAGCCAGAGCGATTCGAACCCGAGAGCCTCGGCCTGGCGAGCCGCCTCGATCGTCCGCATCCAGGCCGTCCGACCGTCGAGCCCGAGGTACTCGCGGTCGCAGCCCTGCGGCAGGGTGATGCCGACCTTCACGCCGATCCCTCCCATCGACCATATGCCGCCTCGACGCGGTCCCGCACCTCGGTCACCATCGTCGCATCGACCTCGCGCTCGTCGGCGATCGAATGCCACAATCCGGCCTCGCGGACGAACGACCCGAGCGTGCCCATCGCGGCCTCGGCGTCGTCCCACGTCACGCCCATCGCCTCGGGCCGGATGTCGACGCCGGCCCGTGCCAGCGCGGCCACCATCTCGTCCGCTCCTGAACCGTGCATCACGGACCCGAGCACGATCCCGAGCCCGACCGGCTGGCCGTGGATGAAGTGCCGGCCTGTCCGCTTCTCGAGGTTGTAGAAGAAGAAGTGCTCGACCCCTTCGATGTGGCGCGGGTTCCAGCCAGCCGCATGGAACGTCTGGCCGCCCCAGCGGTGGGCGTCCATGAGGGTGCGGATGCCCGCATCGCTGACGTCGTGGATCTCGTCGAGCGCGCTCAGCACGGCGCCGAGGCGCCGGCGCGCCTCCGCGACGAGCGAGGCGTCATACGGCCATTGCCGCTCCTCCTTGCCGAGGTCGCGTGACAGGTGCCAGTCCAGATGGGCGGTGTGATAGCAGAGGATGTCGCCGACGCCGGCTCGGTTCAGCGTGGCGGGCGCACCGGCGATGACGTCGAAGTCGACGTAGACCGCCTCGGGGATGGCAAATCCGAGGTAGCGCACGACCCCGTCACGGCGGAGTCCGGCGCGATGGCCGAACGGGGCGTTGACCGTCATGGCGGTCGGCACCTGGAAGAGCGGCAGGCGGCGGCGCCACGCGATGAACTTGGCGACGTCGATGGCCTGGCCCCCGCCGAGGCCGATGACCGATCCGGCCACGGGCAGAGCGTCGAGCTGGGGCTCAAGCTCGCCGACATCGAGGGTCGTGACGCGATGGACGCCGGCGAGGGCCGGTCCCTCGAGCGCCCCGGCGAACAGCGGCCAGAGATCGTCCATCGTCACCACGAGGTACGGGCGGTGGACGAAGTTCGGCAGCTCCGCCAGGAGGTTGCGGCCGTAGATGGTGGTGAACCCGCGGCTCAACGCGCTGTCCAGCCGCCGTCGATCAGCAGCGTCACACCTGTGATGAGGTTGGCCGCGGGCGACACCAGGAACACGACGGCCCCGGCCACGTCCATCGGTTCACCGATGCGGTGCAGGCCCGCGATCCGTTCACGAACATCGGCTTCGAACGATGGGTCGGCGAGCGCCTCGGAGGTGCCGTCGGTCCTGATGAACGTCGGCGCGACGGCGTTGACCGTGATGCCGTGCTGGCCCCATTCGACCGCCAGGCATTTCGTGAGGTGCGCGACCGCGGCCTTGGAGGCGCAATAGACGGATTCGGTCGGCAGGGCGATGAAGCCGGCCTGCGAGCTGAGGTTCACGATCCGCCCGCCACCGTGCTCGATCATCGCGCGCCCGGCGGCCTGGCTGGCGAAGAATGTTCCCTTCACGTTGACGGCCATGGTCAGGTCGTAGTCGGCCTCGGTGACGTCGACGGCGAGATTCCCTGGTCCCAGCCCCGCGTTGTTGACAAGGATGTCCAGCCGCCCGAAACGCTCGACGACGGCGTCGACAGCTGGGGCGATCTCGGAGATCCGCGTCACATCCATCTGGACGCCGATCGCTCGACGGCCCATGCCCTCGATCTCGGCGATAAGGTCGTCGGCGGTGCCGTCCCGGCGGAGCCCGAGGGCCACGTCGGCGCCGGCATCCGCGAGGGCGAGGGCGATGGCCCTACCCAGCCCACGCGCCGCGCCCGTGACCAGCGCAGTCTGTCCGTTCAGCGCGAAGCTCGGAAATCCCTCCATGCGACCTGGTCCCTCCCCGGCCGGCGGATGTGATTTGGAGCGCTATCCGCCACGCTTATCGATTGCGCTTAACGTTTGCACCTTCCGGTCAGGAAGGATATATGCCCGCCTCAAGGAGGCGTCAATGGTGGATGTTCGCGGAGACGCACGCGCTCCGGGCCGAGCTCCGCGACGCTGCGCACGCCGAGGAGCTGCATCGTCCGGACCAGTTCCGTGCGCAGGATGTCAGCCGCGCGGTCGACCCCGCGCTCACCACCGGCCATCAGGCCGTACAGGTAAGCCCGCCCGACGAGCGCCGCACGCGCCCCGCTCGCGATGGCTGCGACGATATCGGCACCGTTGAGGATCCCGCCGTCGATATAGACCTCGGCTCGATCACCGACCGCCGCGACGATGGCCGGCAGCTGCTCAAGGGGGGTCGGCGCGCGGTCGAGCTGTCGACCACCGTGGTTCGAGATGACGATCGCGTCGGCGCCGGCATCGACGACGAGACAGGCATCCTCGACGGTCTGGATGCCCTTGACGACGATCGGGCCGTCCCAGTCGTCGCGTATCCAGGCAAGGTCGCCGATCGTGATGGTGGGGTCGAAGACCCGGTTGATGAGGTCGGCGACGGTGCCTTCCGTCTCCGTGAACACCGCGAAGCGGAGCGGCTCGGTCGTCAGCAGGTTGAACCACCAGCCCGGGTGGAGGGCGATATCGAGGACGGTCCTCACCGACAGGGTCGGCGGGATGGTGAAACCGTTGTGGACGTCTCGCAACCGCGCCCCTGCGACCGGTGTGTCAACGGTCAGGATCAGCGCACGGAACCCCGAGGCCCGGGCGCGACGGATGAGCTCGCGCACGGCGTCGCGGTCGTTCCAGATGTAGAGCTGGAACCATCGGACGGTATCCGGTGCAGCGGCGGCAAGATCCTCGGGCGACGTCGTCCCGAGCGTCGAGAGGGCGTACGGGATGCCGAGCCGGCCCGCGACCCGACCGACGGCCGGCTCGCCGTCGTGGTGCATGAGCCGTGTGAACCCTGTGGGGGCGAAGACGAGCGGGAGCGCCGACGGTCGACCCAGGATCGTCGTCGTGGTGTCGACCTGGGACACGTCACGGAGGACGCTCGGGACGAATTCGACCCGGGCATAGGCATCGCGCGACCGCTGAAGGCTGGTCTCGGACTCGGCGGCACCGTCGGTGTAGTCGAAGACGGCGCGCGGAACGTGCCGGTGTGCGACAGACCGCAGGTCCCAGACCGTGGCCGCCGACGCGAGCCGCCGCTCGACGGGCGAAAGGCGGATCGGCCCCGTCCGGAGATACGGCCGAAGCTCGTGCCAGCGGGGGACGCGACGACGCACCACCTCGCTAGCCCACCACGCCGCTGGATCGGGCCTCGGGTTCGTGGATCCGGACGTCCTGGGTTCGCCGCACCAACGCGCGAAGCGTCTCAAGGTCGCCGTCGATCAGACCGTGCGCCCGCCCCTGGATAAGGACGTTCCCGATCGCGGTCGCCTCCACGGGGCCCGCGATGACCGGCAGTCCGCAGGCGTCCGCGGTCAGCTGACATAGCGGTACGTTCAACGAGCCACCGCCGACGATGTGGACGGCGGTCACGGTGTGCCCCGATAGCCGCTTGGCGTCGGCGATCGCCCGGGCATACGCGTCGGCCAGGCTGTCCAGGATGCAACGGACCAACGCCGGTCGAGATGGCGGCACATCCTGATCCGTCCGCCGGCAGGCATCCTCGATGCGGCGCGGCATGTCACCGGGCGGTAGGAAGGAGGGGTCGTCAGGGTCGATCAACGGGCCGCCGGCCGGCAGTGCGGACGCCGCGTCGAGCAGTCGCGCCAGGTCCTCCGGCGTCCCCGCCCGTTCCCACTCGCGCAGCGATTCCTGGAGCAGCCAGAGACCCATCACGTTCCGCAGGAATCGGACGCGGCCGTCCACGCCGGCTTCGTTGGTGAAGTTCGCGACCCGACTCGCCTCGGAGAGGATGGGCTCATCGAGCTCGAGGCCGACGAGCGACCATGTCCCGCTCGAGATGTACGCGAACCGCTCATCCGACGCCGGGACCGCGACGACGGCCGACGCGGTGTCGTGCGACCCGACGAGCGTGACCGACGTCTCGTTCGGGAGCCCGGTCGAGGCGGACACGTCGGGCCGGATCGGACCGAGGTCATCGCCGGGATCGCGCAGCGGCGGGAAGAGCTCGCTCGGGATGCTCAGGTCCTCGATGAGGTCCCACGCCCACTCACGGGTCCGCGGATCGACCAGGCCGGTCGTCGAGGCGTTCGTCCGTTCGGCGGTCATCGTTCCGCTGAGCCAGTACGCGAACAGGTCGGGCATCAGCAGGAATCGCTTCGCTCCGGCGAAGGACGCGGATATCCGGGCTGCGGCAAGCTGGTACAGCGTGTTGAACGGCAGGAACTGGAGGCCGTTCCGCGGATACAGCGCCTCGCGCGCGATCCGGGCATCGACGGCCTCGACGCCGCGCTCGTGACGCCGGTCGCGATAGTGGACGGGGGCCCCGATGAGCGTGCCGTCAGCATCGAGCAGCCCACCGTCCACGCCCCACGTATCGACGCCGATGCTGATGGGGCCGGCACCGCTTCGGGCGGCGGTGCGGAGCCCGCTGATGATCTCCTGATACAGCCGGATGGCGTCCCAGCGGAGACCCTCCGGCAGCTCGACGGGTTCGTTCGGGAAGCGATGGACCTCCTCGAGCCGGAGCGCGTCCGTCCCGACGTGTCCGAGGATGACGCGCCCGCTCGACGCGCCGAGATCGATCGCGGCAACGGTGCCAGCGCTCACCTGAGGAATGCGGCCGCGACTCCGGCGTCGACCGGGATATGGAGCCCGGTCGTCTGCGACAGGTCGCCGCCGACCAGGGCGAAGACGGCGGCCGCGACATGCTCCGGGAGGACTTCCTTCTTCAGGAGGGTGCGCTGCGCGTAGAACTCACCGAGCTTGTCCTCTGGCACCCCATACGTCCGCGCACGGTCGGCTCCCCAGCCCTTGGCGAAGATCCCGGACCCGCGGACGACACCGTCCGGGTTCACACCGTTCACGCGGATCCCGAACTCACCGAGCTCTGCGGCGAGGAGGCGGACCTGGTGCGCCTGGTCGGCCTTCGACGACCCGTACGCAACGTTGTTCGGACCGGCGAAGAGCGCGTTCTTGCTGACGATGTAGACGAGGTCGCCGCCGAGGCCCTGGACGCGCATGACCCGCGCCGCCTCCCGCGAGACGAGGAACGAACCACGCGCCATGACGTCGTGCTGGAGGTCCCAGTCCTCGACCGTCGTCTCGAACAATGACTTGGAGATCGATAGCCCCGCGTTGTTCACGACGATATCGACTCCACCGAAGGCCAGCGTGGCGTCGCGGAACGCCGCCTCGACCTGCCCCTGGTCCGTCACGTCACACGACAGGCCGACGGCGACATCCGGCCCCCCGATCTCGCGCGCGACCGTCTCCGCGCTCACGCCATCGATGTCGGCGACGACGACGCAAGCCCCCTCGGCGGCGAGACGGTGCGCGATCGCTCGCCCGATGCCCGACCCGGCACCGGTCACCAAAGCGATCCGGGTCGCCAGCGGCTTCGGCTTCGGTAGGCGCGCGAGCTTCGCCTCCTCGAGGGCCCAGTATTCGATCCGGAACTTCTCCGCCTCCGGGATCGGCGCGTACGTCGACAGCGCCTCGGCCCCGCGCATCACGTTGATGGCGTTGACGTAGAACTCGCCCGCGACGCGCGCCGTGGCCTTGTCGCCACCGAAGCTGAACATCCCGACGCCGGGAACCAGCACGATGGCCGGGTCGGCGCCGCGCATCGGCGGGCTGTCCGGCGTGGCGTGCCGTTCGTAATAGGCCCGATAGTCGTCTCGATACGCGGCATGCAGCTCGCGGAGACGAGCCTCGACGTCACCGAGCGGGGCGTTCGGCCCGACGTCGACCACCAGTGGGCGGACCTTTGTTCGGAGGAAGTGGTCCGGGCAGGAGGTTCCGAGCGCAGCGAGACGTGGCATCGATCCGCGGGCGACAAAGTCGAGGACGACCTCGGTGTCGGTGTAGTGGCCCACCTGCGGGCGGTCCGTCGATGCGAGGCCGCGGATCAAGGGCAGGAGCGCCGCGGCGCGCTCTCGGCGACGGTCGTCGGGTAGGGGCTCGCGCCCGGCGATCACGGGCCCGAACGGATCCGGCCGACCGTGCTCGTCGATGTAGGCCTCGGCCCGGCGGATGATCTCGAGCGAGTTCGCTTCGCAGGCATCCGAGGTGTCGCCCCAGGCCGTGATGCCGTGTCCGGCGAGGATCGTCCCGATCGCGTCCGGGTGGTCACGGCGGATGGCCGCGAGATCAAGACCGAGCTGGAAGCCTGGGCGCCGCCACGGCACCCATACCACGCGATCACCGAAGGACGCCCGCGTCAGTGCCTCGCCGTCCGCCGCGGTCGCGAAGGCGATCCCGGAGTCCGGGTGGAGGTGGTCCACGTGCGCGGCGTCCACGAGGCCATGCATCGCCGTGTCGATGGATGGGGCAGCCCCTTCGCGCCCGAACAGACAATGGTCGAAGGCGGCGACCATCTCGTCTTCGCGCTCGACACCCGGATAGACCTCGACCAGGCTGCGGATCCGCTCCAGTCGCAGAACCGCCAGGCCCGTCTCCGTGAGCGTGCCGAGATCGCCGCCCGACCCCTTGACCCACAGGAGCTCGACCGCCCGGCCGGTCACCGGATCCGTCGCCGCTCCCTTCGCCGATGTGTTGCCGCCGGCGTAGTTGGTGTTTCGGCGATCCGCGCCGAGCCGCCGCGATCGAGCGATCAGCTCGTCGACGACCGGAAGTGACGGCCGCCCGGGCTCGGAGGAGGTGAGCCCGGGCGGCGTTGGGCTGGTGGCGTCAGTGCGGGTATCGCTCATCGCGCTGGCAGCGTACTCCGGGTTGGCGCCCCGGATCGGGTTGGCACGGGTTAGCGTGGCACAGGTTTCGTTTGATTTCAACTACCTTCTTGACATTGCGAACGGTGGTCATCTAACGTCGCGTGTCGGAACAGGTCGAAACACCTCCCCACGAGAGATGGCCGCCGCCGATGGACCCCCGGCCCGAGCCCCGTGCCCCATTCGCATCCGAACGCCAGCAGCTGATCGCCCGGCTGGTCCAGGAACACGGCCGAGCCCGTGTGGGTGACCTCGCCACGCGGTTCGGCGTCTCCTCGGTGACCATCCGCAAGGACCTCCAGGTCCTCGAGAGCGAGGGCCGGCTGATCCGGGCACACGGCGGTGCGATCGCCGCGGCCGGCAACCGGCCGGAGAGCTCGTTCGAGGTTCGGGAGCGACTTCGTCCGGACAGCAAGGACCGTATCGGCCGGCTGGCCGCGAGCATGGTGATCGATGGTGAGAGCATCGCCTTCGACGCCAGCACGACGGCGCTCGCCGTCGCGCGGCACCTTCGCCAGCGCAGCGGCTGGGTCCACCTCACCGTCATCACGAACGGGCTTCGGATCGCCCAGGAGTTGGCCGGTATCCCGGGCATCACGGTCGCGATGCCGGGCGGCTTCGTCCGCTGGGAGGCCCTCTCGGTCGTGGGGCCACTCGGGGACGGCCTGTTCCGCAAGGTCAATGTCCAGAAGGCATTCCTCGGGGCGGCCGGGTTCAGCCTGGAGTCTGGGCTGAGCGACGCGACAGAGGAGGAGGCGCAGATCAAGCGATCGATGGCCGATGCCGCCCAGGAGGTCATCGGGATCGTCGACAGCTCGAAGTGGGGCCGCTCGGCGTTCGCCACCTTCTGCCGGTTGTCGGACCTGTCGGCCGTCATCGCCGACGACGCCGCGCCTGCACCCACCGTGGCCACGCTCCGGTCTCGCGGGATCGAGGTCCACATCGCGGGCGCACTCGACGAGAGCGCGACCGCCGACACGGCGTCGTGGGTGGAGCGATGACGATCGCCGAACCGGTCGCCGTCCCGGCGCGCGCGGCGTTGACCGGCGTCTCGATGCGGTTCGGGGCGACCCAGGCGCTCGACGACGTCTCGCTCGAGCTCCGGCCCGGTGAGATCCACGGGCTGGTCGGCGAGAACGGTGCCGGCAAGAGCACGCTCGTCAAGATCCTCGCCGGGGTCCACCAGCCGGATGCCGGCGAGATCGTCCTGGACGGAGAGCCGGTCACGCTCCACGGCCCGGCACAGGCCCGCGCGCTCGGCATCGCGGTCGTCCACCAGGAGCCGAGGCTGTTCCCCGACCTGACGGTCGCGGAGAACGTGTTCCTGGGTCATGCGCCGCAGGGCGCGCTCGGCACGATCGACTGGAGCGCGATGCGCCGCGCATCGTCCGAGATCTTCGCCGGACTCGGCGTTCGCATGGACCCCGGCGCGATCGTGCGTGGCCTGTCGATGGCCGACCAGCAGCTCATCGAGATCGCGAAGTCGCTGTCGATCGAGGCGCGCGTCCTCATCCTCGACGAACCGACAGCGTCGCTGTCCGCGCACGAGGTCGAGCGCCTCTTCGCGATCGTCCGCCAGACCCGCGCTCGTGGCGTCGCCGTGCTCTTCGTCAGCCATCGTCTCGACGAGGTGTTCGAGCTGTGCGATCGCGCGACCGTGCTCCGCGACGGGAAACATGTCGTGACGGCGGCGACGAAGGACCTGACGCCGGCCGATCTGATCCGGCACATGGTCGGCCGGGCCGTGACGCTCTTCCCGAAGGTCGAGTCGCCGATCGGGGACGTCCTGCTCCAGGTCGACGGCCTGTCGCGGGGCGACGCGTTCCGCGACGTCAGCTTCGCGGTCCGGGCCGGCGAGATCCTCGGATTCGCGGGTCTGGTCGGCGCCGGGCGGACCGAGGTCGCGCGCGTACTGTTCGGAGTCGACCATGCCGACGCCGGCGAGATCCGGCTGGGTGGCGAGGTCGTGGCGTTCAGCAGCCCGTCTGCAGCGCTCGCTGCTGGGATGGCCTACGTCCCCGAGGACCGGCACCAGGACGGCCTGGTTCTGGACTTCCCGATCGCCGCGAACGTGACGCTGCCCATCCTTCCGCGACTCTTTCCGCGGTTGCTGATACGGCCGGCGGCCGAACGGAGGATCGGTAGCCGCTACATCGAGCAGCTTCGGATCCGCGCCACCGGCGTCGACCAGCTTGCGAGCGCCCTGTCGGGTGGCAACCAGCAGAAGGTCGTGCTCGGCAAGTGGCTGGCCTCCGAGCCGCGCGTGCTGATCCTCGACGAGCCGACGCGCGGGATCGATATCGGCGCCAAAGTCGAGGTCCATCGGATCATCTCGGAGCTCGCCGCATCCGGCCTCGCGATCATCCTCATCTCGAGCGACCTGCCCGAGGTCCTCGCGATGTCGGACCGCATCCTCGTCCTGCACGAGGGTTCGGTCACCGCAGAGATCGCCCGCGCCGACGCGACCGAAGAAGCGGTCATGTTCGCCGCGACCGCGCAGAGCACGGCGCACGAGGTCGCGAACGGTACGCCGCCGACCGCCCCTGTGGAGCCGACTGGTGTCTGACGTCGCGGCCGTCGCGCCCGGATCGACGACCAGCCCGGTAAGCCGGCTGCTCGGTGCCGCCGCCCGGCAACGCGAGCTCAGCCTGTTGCTGGTCCTGCTGGTGATGGGTGCGCTCGTGGCGATCCGCGCCCCGCAGGTGCTGTCGGCTACGAACCTGACCGACGTCTCGGTGCTGGCGGCGATCATCGCGATCGCCGCGGTCGGCGAGGCGATGGTGGTCATCACCCGCAACGTCGACCTGTCGGTCGAGGCGGTGATCGGCCTGGTCGCCTTCGCGGTCGCCTCGGTCCTCGCCAACCATCTGCTGCCCACCCCCGCCGCGATGGCCTTCGGGATCGGTCTGGGGCTCGTGCTCGGCATGATCAACGGGATCGTGGTCGCGGTCTTCCGCGTCCCATCTATCGTCGCGACGCTCGGCACGCTGAGCGTCTACCGCGGCATCGACTTCCTGCTCGCCGGCGGCAAGCAGGTCACCCTGACGGGGCTGCCAGAGGGCTACACGAACGCCGCTCGGGCGACCGTGATCGGGATCCCCGTCTTCGTGTTGATCGCGGTCGCGATCGTCGCCCTCTCTGCCGTCGTGCTGCGGCAGACGAGGTTCGGCCGTTCCGTCTACGCGGTCGGGAGCAACCCCGAGGCCGCCGAGATCCTCGGTATCCGGACCGGTCTTGTTACGTTCATCGTCTTCTCGGTCTGCGGGCTGCTGAGCGGCATCGCCGGCGTCTTGTGGGGGATCCTGTTCGGCACGATCAACGCGACAGCCGCGACCGGCGTGACGCTCCAGGTCGTCGCGGCCGTCGTCGTCGGTGGCGTCAATATCTTCGGCGGGTCCGGGACGGTGGTCGGGGCGGCGCTCGGCGCGCTGTTCCTCGGCTTCATCTCGAATGCCCTCATCCTCGTGCGCTTGTCGCAGTTCTGGCTCCAGGCGCTGTACGGCGTGGTGATCCTCGTCGCAGTCGCGTTGGATGCGTTCCTGCTGCGGCGGTTCCAGCGGTCGGCGGCCGCGAGGCGGCGACGATGAACGGCGGCCTGCGGCGCTGGCTCGCCTCGCTCGGCCGCTGGGAGGTCCTCCTGCTGATCGTGCTGGTCGCGCTGATCCTGTTCGGCTCGACCGTCTCCCATGTGTTCCTTTCGGGCCCCAACTTCTCGAACCTCATCTCAGCCGTCATCGAAGTCGCGATCATGTCGCTGCCGATGGCCCTGATCATCATCGCCGGCGAGATCGATCTCTCGGTAGAGTCGATGCTCGGCCTGTCGGCCTCGATCCTCGGATACCTCTACGCGGCCGGCGTGCCGATCGAGCTCGCCATCGTCGTCGTGCTGATCGTCGGCGCGTTGGGCGGGCTGCTCAACGGCTTCCTTGTGACTCGGATGGGCCTGCCATCGCTCGTCGTCACGCTGGGCACACTCGCGCTGTACCGCGGGCTCGCGCTCGTGGTGCTCGAATCGCGCGGCATCAGCCAGTTCCCTACCTGGTTCACCACGTTCGGGTTCGGGACCGTGCCAGGGCTGCCGATCCCGTGGCCGTTCGTCATCTATCTCGGGATCGCGCTCGTTCTCGCGGTCCTGCTCCACGGCACGTGGATCGGGCGCGAGATCTACGCCATCGGTAAGAACCAGGCGGCTTCGCGCTTCTCCGGCGTCCGCGTCGCCCGCTTCAAGCTTTGGCTGTTCGTGCTCTCGGGCACCGTGGCGGCGCTCGCCGGGGTGATCCTCACAGCCAGGATGGCCAGCGCCCGAGCGGACGTCGGCATCGGCCTGACGCTCGTGGTCATCACGATCGTGCTGCTCGGTGGCGTGGATATCTTCGGCGGCCGAGGCACCATCCCAGGCGTCGTCCTGGCGTTCTTCACGTTGGCCGTGCTCGGCAATGCGCTGCGGCTGACGAACGTGTCCTCCGACATCCAGAGCATCGTCGTCGGACTGCTGCTGATCGTGTCGGTGGTCATCCCCACTCTTGCTCGCCGGGTCAAGGAGGTTTACGACCGAGCTCAGGGAGGTCGGCGCATGCCGACCGGGTCGGTCGGAGGTCCTGGTGAAGTGGTCAGTCCCTGAACAGAGGAGGACGTGCATTGATCCCAAATCGATCCAGGCGGTTCGCCGCCCTGTTGGTCGTCGCTGGCATGGTCGCCGCGGCGTGCAGCAGTAACACGGGCGCCACGACGGCGCCAAGCGCATCGACGGAACCGTCGACTGCCCCGTCGGCCGAGGGATCGGCGTCCGCCAGCGCGGGAGCGGGCGGGGCGCTGTCGGTCACCTTCATCCCGAAGCAGATCAACAACCCATACTTCGACGCCGCGAAGGAAGGCGCCGACAAGGCCGCGACCGAGCTCGGTGGCACCGTCACCCAGGTCGGCCCGAGCGCGGCGACCGAGGCGCAGGCCTCGTTCATCCAGGACGAAACGACGAAGGGCGTGAGCGCGATCGCGATCTCGGCGAATGACCCGAACGCGGTCGTGCCGGCGCTGCAGGCAGCCAAGGCGGCCGGCATCAAGATCGTCGGCTACGACTCGAGCCCGGCGGTCGGTGCCTACGACGTCTTCGTCAACCAGACCGACTTCAGCCTCATCGGCCAGGCGATGGCCGATTGGTCGTGCGACCTCGCGCCGAGTTGCACCGGCGAGATCGCCGTCCTGTCCGCTGCGGCCACTGCCGCCAACCAGAACACCTGGATCGAGAACATGAAGGGCGTCCTGGCAGGTGACAAGTACAAGGGCCTCAAGCTCGTTGACACCGTCTACGGCGATGACGACCCGCAGAAGAGCACGACCCAGGCGCAGGCGCTCCTGCAATCGCACCCGGACCTCAAGGTCATCGTCGCCCCGACCACGGTCGGCATCCTGGCGGCCGCGCAGGTCGTCAGCCAGGCCGGCAAGTCGGCCGATATCAAGGTGACCGGCCTGGGCTTCCCGAAGCAGATGGCGTCGTTCGTGAAGGACGAGACCGCACCGGAGTTCGGGCTGTGGAGCGTGCCGGACCTCGGCTATCTCACCTACTACGTCGCCGACGCCCTCGTGAAGGGCACGATCACCGGTAAGGAGGGCGACAGCCTCACCGTCCCGAATCTCAACGGCGGGCAGCCGTACACGATCGGCAAGGACAGCACGATCGTCCTGGGCCCGCCACTGACCTTCAACAAGGACAACATCGATTCGCAGGATTGGGGCCCGTCCTGATCGACGCCCGCTGACTGCGCGACGGGCCCCGCGGCTTCGGCTGGGGGCCCGTCAAGACCCTCAAGGCGAGGACCAGATGGAGCGGATCGGCTTCTCGATGCGCCTGCTGCCGGGCAGCGAGGCGGAGTACCGACGACGGCACGCCGCCGTGTGGCCCGAACTGCTGGCCGACCTCCGGTCGGCCGGCGCCCGGAACTATTCGATCTTCCTGCGCGGTGACGACCTGTTCGCCTACCTTGAGGTCGACGATTTCGCGGCGTTCACCGCGGCGATGGCCGAAAGCCAGGCCAACGCCCGCTGGCAGGAGGAGATGGCGGCCCTCATCGATCCGCTGACGGACCCGGCGACCGGATTCCATCGGCGACTCGACGAGGTCTTCCACCTCGGGTGAGCGCGCTGGTCAGGACGGAGGTGACGGCATGACCGAAGGCCGGACGGTCGGGGGGACGCGGGCCGCGTCGGAGCTCGACCGGATCCGCTGGGCGGTCGAGGACCTGGCCGTCGAGATCCCGTCATGGGGATTCGTCAACACGGGCACGCGGTTCCGGGTTTTCCCGCAGACCGGCGTTCCGCGCGACGCCTTCGAGAAGGTCGAAGACGCCGCGACGGTCGCCCGGTACACCGGGATCGCCAAGACCGTGGCGCTTCACATCCCGTGGGACACCGTCGACGACTTCGCGGGACTTGCCGCGTTCGCGTCCGAGCGTGGCATCCGCATCGGCGGCATCAATTCGAACACGTTCCAGGACGAGGACTACAAGCTCGGCTCGCTGTGCCACCCGGATGGCCGCGTCAGGCGCAAGGCGATCGACGCGATCGTCCGCTGCTGTGAGATCGCTCGCGAGACGGGCTCCGACATCGTGAAGGTCTGGCTGTCGGACGGGACCAACTACCCAGGCCAGGACGACTTCCGGGCGAGGCGTCGACGGCTGATGGAGGCCCTGCGCGAGGTCTACGCGGCCTTGCCGGGCAGCGCACGAATGGTGCTCGAGTACAAGCTCTACGAGCCGGCGTTCTACCACACCGATGTCCAGGACTGGGGCGGCTCACTGTCGATCTGCGAACACCTCGGCGAGCGGGCGCTCGTCTGCGTCGACACCGGCCATCACGCGATGGCCGTGAACATCGAGCAGATCGTCGCGATCCTGCTCCAGGAGGGCCGCCTCGGCGCCTTCGACCTGAACGACAAGAAATACGGCGACGACGATCTGATGGTCGGCAGCATCGACCCATACCAGCTCTTCCGGATCTTCCACGAGCTCGTCGGCGCGATGCGCGACGACGCCGATCCGGTCGCGCGTGGCACCGCGAACCGGGTCGTCTACATGCTCGACCAGTGCCACAACATCGAGCCGAAGATCCCGGCCATGATCCGCTCGGTCATGACGCTCCAGGAGACATTCGCCCGGGCACTGCTAGTGGACACGGTGGCCTTGAGGGTCGCGCAGGACGCCGGCGATGTGCTGGAGGCGAACCGATTGCTCCAGGACGCGTACCAGGTCGACGTCCGCCCGATGCTCGCCGAACTGCGTGGCGAGCGCGGTCTCCCGGAGGACCCGTACCGCGCCTACCTCGACAGCGGCGACCTCGAACGTCGCGCGGCGGAACGGGTCGGCGGCGTCGCAGCGAGCTGGTGACGATGGCAGTCGATCTGGTTAGCGTCCCGCGTGCCCTCGATGACCCGAGCTCCGTGCTGCACCGCCTCGCGGCGGCATATATCCCAGCGGGATCTGCCGTCGGCATATTCCGGGCTCACCACTTCCCGACGACGCCATGGCACCTGCATGACTTCTACGAGCTCGCGATCGTGGAGTCAGGGACGGCCTTCCACCTCAGCGAGCGAGGGATCGAGCCGATCGAGCGGGGCTCGGTCCTGTTCCTACCCCCTGGAGTGGGCCACGAATACCGGCTCTGCTCGGATGTCCAGGTCTACAACTGCCTGTTCCGGTCGGAGCTGGCCGAGGCCGAGTTGATGTGGGCATTCCGCGACGGGCACCTCGGCGCCCTGTTCGACCCGGCACGAGGGGTTCGCGGTCACGCGGCCGGCCCGATCGTCCGCGTCCAGCTGCCAGATGCGGGGATCGAACGCGTCATCGATGCCCTCGAGCCCATCAACGCCAACAGCCCTGACGCGCGCACGCGCGCCGGCCAGGTCGGGCGCCTGCTTGTCGCGCTCGATATCGTCGCGACCGCCGCCCACGATCCATCGGGTCGTGACGAACCCGAGCGGGCGGTGCCGCCAGCGGTGTCCACGGCTCTTTCGTTGATCGAGGAGGACATCACCCACCCCTGGACGCTGACGGAATTGAGCCAGAGCGCGTACGTCGGCCCCACCCACCTCGCACGCACATTCGCGAAGGTCATGGGGCTCCCGCCGATGCACTATCTCTCGCGCATCCGAGCGGAACGGGCGGCGGCCATGCTCGCCAAGACGGACGACCCGATCGCGACGATCGGCGCGTCGGTCGGATGGGCTGATCCTGCCTATTTCTCGCGCCGGTTCAGGTCGGAGTTCGGGACGAGCCCGCGCGAGTACCGACATCGCCATCGCTCGGCACCTGCGAACAGCGCCGCCGACTGATCATCGCCACCAGCGCAGGACCGTCCAAGAACAGGTCAACAGCGGACAAGTCCGCGCGCTGATCCTCGGCCATCGTGACGCGACCGGCCCTCGCCTTCTGGCGCCCCGGCGAGTGGCCGGACCGGGTTACGAGGAGGCACCCATGCGCACTTGGGATCTGAAGCGAGGCTCGGTCCTCGTGCTGTTCGCCGCGCTGGCTGCGTCGGCGTGCAGCGGCGGCTTCGGCGGCGCGAGCGCCGCACCACCGTCGGCGAGTGCTCCCGCGTCGGAGGCACCCTCGGCGTCGGCGAGTGAAGCGGCGGAGCCGGTCACGTTGACGTATCTGGTGGACGACACGGAAGCGACACAGGCGCGCGCCCAGGCACTCGCCGATGCCTACACCGCGGCGCATCCGAATGTGACATTCGACATCGAGACTCGACCCGGCGGCACAGATGGCGACAACATCGTCAAGACGCGCCTATCGACCGGCGAGATGACCGACATCTTCTGGTACAACTCGGGCTCTCTGCTCCAGGCGCTGAACCCGTCCGAGACGCTCGTCGACCTCTCCGCCGAGCCATTCATCGCCAACATCAATGAGTCGTACCTGCCGACCGTGTCGCAGGGTGACGGGATCTTCGGTGTCCCGAGCGAGACCGCGATGGGCGGAGGGATCCTGTACAACAAGAAGGTCTTCGCAGATAACGGGCTGCAGGTGCCCAAGTCGTGGGCCGAGTTCGCCGCCAACAACGACAAGCTCAAGGCCGCCGGCGTCGCTCCCATCGGGGCGACATATGCCGACACATGGACCTCACAGCTGTTCGTGCTGGCTGACTATTACAACGTGCAACAGGCCGTCCCCGACTTCGCCGAGCAGTACACCGCCAACAAGGCGCATTACTCCGACACGCCCGCGGCGATGGCGGGGTTCAAACACCTCGAGGAGGGCTTCAAGAAGGGCTGGTACCAGAAGGACTTCGGCGCAGCCAAGCTGGACGACGGCCTGAACGCACTCGCCGAAGGCAAGATCGCGCAGTACCCGATGCTGACCTTCACGCTCGGCACGATCAATGAGAACAACCCGGACGCGATCCAGGACATCGGCTTCTTCGGACAGCCCGGCGAAGACGCCTCCAAGAGCGGCGCCACGATCTGGATGCCGGCGGCGACGTACATCGCCAAGTCGAGCCAGAACCAGGATGTGGCCAAGGACTTCCTCGGGTTCATCGCATCCGTCGAGGGCACCGAGGTCCTGACCAAGGCCATCGCACCATCCGGGCCGTACGTCATCAACGGCTCGAAGCTGCCGGACGACGCACTCCCTGCCGTCAAGGACATCCAGACCTATCTCGAGGCGAACACGGCCGGGCCGGCGCTCGAGTTCCTGTCGCCGGTCAAGGGGCCCTCGCTAGAGAACATCACGGTCGCCGTGGGTTCCGGTCTGAACACGGCCGAGGAGGGTGCCAAGCTGTACGACCAGGACGTCGAGAAACAGGCCAAGCAGCTCGGTCTTCCGGGCTGGTAAGCATTCGGCGTGGGCGTACTCCGGACGGAGCACGACCAGGGAGTCGATCCTCCGCGATCGGCTCCCAGCGCCATCCTTGACGCGCGGCGGTCGGACGATGTCGTCACCGGCCGCCGCCACCGGTCGGTTTCCGCCCTGAATGCCTATCCGTACTGGTTTTACCTCCCGGCGGGGATCGTGTTCGGCGTCATCTTCGTCGTCCCGACCCTGCTGTCCTTCTACTACAGCTTGACCCGCTGGACCCTGTTCGACGCGACCTTCATCGGTCTCGACAACTTCGCCCAGTTCATGCGCGAGCCATCGCTCACGAACGGCCTGCGCAACACGTTCGTCTACGCGTTCGTGACGAGCGGTCTCAAAGTGGTCCTCGGCCTCTTGCTCGCCGTCCTCCTGACGTCGAGCATCCGGTCCCGGAACGCCCTCCGCGCGATCGTCTTCTTCCCCGTACTGGTCAGCACGGTCGCGGTCGGCATCACGTTCGCGGTGCTGATGCATCCGTCGCGCGGTCTCATCAACACGGCGCTCGCCGCCATCGGCGTGGACGGCCCTTCATGGCTCATCGATCCGAACATCGCCTTGCTTTCCGTCGCGCTGGTCGACGTGTGGAAGGGCGTCGGGATCGCCCTCGTGATCTTCATCGCGGGAATCCTCTCCATACCCGAGGAATACACCGACGCGGTCCGCCTCGAGGGTGGGCCATGGGTGCGGTTCCGGCACATCATCGTGCCGCTCAGTCGGAACGCGACGTTCACCGTGATCCTGCTGTCGTTCATCAGCGGCCTGCGCACGTTCGATCTGATCTGGACGATGACCCGCGGGGGACCCGGGTTCACCACCGATGTCCTCACGTCGACCATCTACAAGCAGTACCAGGCAGGGTTCTACGGGCTGGCGACCGCCGGCAACGTGATCCTCTTCATCGCGGTCATGGTGCTGGTGTATCCGCTCCAGCGGTTCTTCTCCCGACGGGAGATCGAACTGTGAGACTCGCTCGCTTCGCGCGGGGCTGGTGGCTCGACATCGTGTCGCTACTGGTGGCGGGCATCGTGTTCGTGGTCCCGTTCATCTTCATCCTGTTCACGGCAGCGAAGGATCGCGCTACGGCATCCCGGCTGGAGTTCACGTCCCCGACCGACTGGCAACTGATCCCGAACATCGTCGAAGTGATCGGCTTCCGGAACGATCTGATGGTCACCGCGCTCCGGAACAGCCTCATCCTCACCGTGCTGTCGGTCACGCTGATCGTCGTCTTCGCGGCGATGGTCGGATTCGTGCTCCAGCGCCGGCGGGATCGCCTCGGGTCGATCGTCAGCGCGCTGGTGCTGGCCGGGCTCATCATCCCGCCCGCTGTCGTCCCGACGATCTACGTCCTGCAGTCGATCGGCCTGTTCAAGACACTGATCGGGCTCACCTTCGTCGAGGTGGCGTTCCTGCTGCCGTTCTCGGTCCTGATCTTCCGGACCTTCGTCTCGAGCATCCCGCGCGAGCTCGACGAGGCTGCCATCATCGACGGCGCCACGCCACTGCGATTGTTCGTCCACGTGATCTTCCCGCTGCTGCGGCCCGCGGTGATCACCGTGATCGTCGTGGCTTCGGTCGCGATCTACAACGACTTCGTGAACCCGCTCTACTTCCTGCCCGGGAACGAGAACGCGACCGCCCAACTGACCCTCTTCGCGTTCCAGAGCCAGTTCAACACGCGCTGGAACCTGCTATTCGCGGATGTGCTGCTGATCACGATCCCGCCGTTGATCATGTTCGTCTTCTTCCAGCGTCAGATCGTGTCAGGGATGGCGGCTGGGGCCGTGAAGGGATGACCTTGAAGGTGCGGCGGCTGCGCTGTCAGGTGCCGGATGGCGTCCTCGCTATGGGTGATGGGCCAGTCCGGCTGTCATGGCGGCTGGAGGGTGACCGGGCGGACGTCATCCAGGACGCCTACGAGATCGAAGTCGCAGCGGAGACGTCATTCGAATCGCCGCTGGCCGTGACCGGAGTCGTGGCCTCGGACGCCCAGCTCGCCGTCGTCGCGCCAGGCGGGCCACTGGAGAGTCGTGAGATCCGCCACTACCGCGTACGCGTCAGCGATGCCGGTGGCTGGTCCGGCTGGAGTGAAGCCCTGCGGGTCGAAGCCGGGTTGTTGCGTGCCGACGACTGGGTAGGGACGGCCATCACGCTGCCGGACGACCCGGGCAGCCGCGCGTCCGCGCCGGCACCGATGCTGCGCCGCGCATTCGAGATCGGAACGCCGATCAGTCGAGCTCGACTGCATGTGACGGCCCTCGGGCTGCACCAGGTGACCATCAACGGTGAACGGGTCTCTGTGGACCTGCTCGCGCCCGGCTGGACGGCCTACCGCCATCGGCTCGTTGCCGACACCTACGACGTGACGTTGCTTCTTCGGCCTGGACCGAACGTCATCGGCGCGGTCATCGGTGACGGCTGGTACCGGGGCCGGCTCGGCTGGCTGCCCAGCCGCGACCGCGGTCGATATGGCGACCAGGTCGGGCTCATCGCCCAGCTGGAGATCGAAGGCACGGACGGGAGCCAGATGGTCATCGCGACCGACCGCGACTGGCAGGCATCGACCGGCGAGGTCCGTTCTGCCGACCTCTATGACGGCTCCGAGATCGACCTGCGCGAACATCGGCCCGGCTGGGACCAGCCGGGCTTCGACGGTCGCGCCTGGGTCGGCGCAGCCGAGGTGCCGTTCGACCTCGGACGCATCGAACCCCGGATGGCACCGCCGGTCCGGGTGGTCGCGACGTTGCCCGTCGAGGTCACGCGGCGTGGGGAAGGATGCTGGTCACTCGACGCCGGACAGAACATCGCCGGCTGGGTGCGGTTGACGGTTCGAGGCAAGCGGGATGACGGTATCGAGGTCCGCCATGCGGAGGTCCTCGAGCCCGACGGAGCGCTCCACACGCGCGCCCTACGGTCGGCGCGGGCGACCGACACGTACATCCTCGCGGACGACCGAACGACGGTCCTGGAACCGACGTTCACGTTCCACGGATTCCGCTTCGCAGAAGTGGAGATGCCCGGCGAGCTCCTCGGCGCTGAGTTCGTTGCGATCAGCAGCGACACGCCAAGACGAGGCACGTTCGCCTGTTCCGACGCGACCCTCAGCCAGCTGCACGACAACGTCGTGTGGTCGCAGCGCGACAACTTCGTCTCCGTGCCGACGGATTGCCCGCAGCGCGACGAGCGGTTGGGCTGGACGGGAGACGCCCAGGCGTTCGCCGCGACCGCATCGACGCTCTTCGATGCCGAGTCGTTCTGGCGGAGCTGGTTGCGCGACCTCGCGCTCGAACAGGACCCCACGCTCGGTGTCTCGACGGTGGTGCCGGACGTCGTCATCGATGGCGAGCCGCGCTTCGGCCGAGCCGGCTGGGCTGACGCCGCGGCGATCGTGCCGTGGTCGGTGTATGAGGCGTGCGGCGACGTGAGCATCCTCGCGACCCAGCTCGAGAGCATGGCCGCATCGGTGGACGCCCTTGCGCGGCGACGCGGATCCGACGGCCTGCTTCCGCCGTCGATGCAGTTCGGCGACTGGCTCGATCCGGACGCTCCGTCGGATCGTCCCTGGGAATCCAAGGCGGACTCGACCTACATCGCCAACGCCTTCCTCGCCCATAGCGCCCGCCTGACCGCTGATGCCGCGCGCCTCACCGGGGCGACGGCCCTCGAAGAACGCAGCAGGTCCCTTGCCGACGAGGTCGCGGTCGCGACGTGGACGCGCTGGAAGTCGCATGCCGTCACGACGCAGACCGGCTGCGCGATCGCCATCCAGCTCGGGGTCGCGCCCGAGGTCGACCGATCGAGCGTGGCGGCGACCCTGGCGCGGCTCGTCCGCGACGCGGACGGGCGCGTGGCAACCGGCTTCCTCGGTACACCGCTGGTCCTGCCGGCCCTCGAGGCGTTCGGGCACATCGATGAGTGCTATCTGATGCTCCTTCGTCGAGAGCACCCATCCTGGCTCTACCAGGTCGCGCAGGGAGCGACGACGGTCTGGGAGCGCTGGGACGCGATCCGCCCGGACGGCTCCATCCATCCGGGCACGATGGCGCCCCCGCCGAGCATGCGCGGCTCGGAGGGCGGCCACATGCTCTCGTTCAACCACTACGCCTACGGCGCCGTGATCGACTGGGTCTACCGCCACGTCGCCGGTCTGGCACCGGATCGGGATGCGCCGGGCTACCGGCACGTCATCGTCGCGCCCCGACCGTGTCTCGGCATGGACTGGGCGCGTGCCTCGGTGGAGTCCGCTTACGGGCCGGTCGCGACCGAGTGGCGTCTCGAGGCAGATGGACTGACCGTCGAGATCGATCTCCCCATCGGGACCACGGGTGCGTTCGTCGCACCCGTGACGGGCACCTCCACCGTGTCGCTCGACGGAAAGCCCGCCGAACGACACCTCGACCTCGGGCCGGGTCGGCACCGCCTCCTGGTGACCGACCCGGCCCTCGCCGATCCGTCGCGGGATCGAGCGGGCCGGGCGGCCGCCAGAGCCTGACGGGTGGGACCTAACCGACGGGCTCGAAGACCCCGGCGGGCTCACGCACGGGTGGCGGCGGCGACACCATGTGGCGGTAGAACTCGAGCGGCTCGGGGGCGAGCGGGGTATCGCCCTTGATCAGGTCGGCGGCCTTCTCGGCCAGCATCATCACCGGCGCATAGATGTTCGCGTTGGTGATGTAGGGCATCGACGATGCATCCACGACGCGCAACCCGGCGATGCCGTGCACCCGCATCGTGAGCGGGTCGATGACCGCCAGGTCGTCGCCACCCATCCGGGCGGTACACGATGGATGGAGTGCCGTCTCGGCGTCGCGCCCCACCCAGTCGAGGATCTGGGCGTCGGTGGACACCGCTGGGCCCGGTGATGTCTCCCCGCCGTTGAACTCGTCCATCGCCGGCTGGTTGAGGATGTGGCGAGCGACACGGATCGCCTCGACCCATTCGCGCCGGTCCTGGGCCGTCGACAGGTAGTTGAAGCGCAGCTGTGGGTGGTCGCGGGGATCGCGGCTCGTCAGGGTCAGCGTGCCGCGGGCGTCGGAGTACATCGGGCCGACGTGGACCTGGTAGCCGTGGCCCTTCGCCCCCGCAGACCCGTCGTAGCGGATCGCCAGCGGCAGGAAATGGAACATCAGGTTCGGGTACGTGACATCGTCGTTGGACCGCGCGAAACCGCCGCCCTCGAAATGGTTCGTGGCGCCCGGTCCCGAGCGAAGGAACATCCACTGGGCGCCGATGAACGGTCGCCGCCAGAGCTGCGTCGCCGACGGTTGCATCGAGACCGGGCGCAGGCTCTGGTGCTGCACGTACACCTCGAGGTGGTCCTGGAGGTCGCGCCCGACGCCGGGAAGGTCGGCCAGGACATCGATGCCGAGGTCCGCGAGCTCGGTGGCCGGTCCGATGCCCGCCAGCAACAGGAGCTGGGGGCTGTTGATCGCGCCACCGGCCAGGATCACCTCGCCGGCCGTGTAGCGATCGACGCCGCCGCGGCTCCTAGCGACCTCGACGCCGACGGCGCGGGTCCCCTCGAACAGGATCCGGGTCACGAACCGGCGGGTCCAGACCGCGAGGTTCGAGCGCTGGCGCAGGATCGGATGGAGGTAGGCGCGCGCCGCACTCAGGCGGCGGCCTCGGTGGATATTCCGATCGAACGGCGCGAACCCCTCCTGCCTGTAGCCATTGACGTCCTCGGTCAGGGGATACCCGGCCTCCTGGGCGGCTTCGAAGAACGCCCTGAAGAGCGGGCTGGAAGCCGGGCCACGCTCGAGCACGAGCGGGCCATCGTGGCCGCGCCACGGATCGTCGGGCGCCGCGGCCAGGGCGTTCTCCATCTTCTTGAAGTACGGCAGGCAATGGGCGAAATCCCATGTCTCCATGCCCGGGTCGGCCGCCCAACGCTCGAAGTCGAGGGGGTTGCCTCGCTGGAAGATCTGGCCGTTGATGCTGGATGACCCGCCAAGCACCTTGCCCCGCGCGTGGTAGATCCGACGGCCGTGCATATGCGGCTCGTGCTCGGACTCGTAGCGCCAATCGTAGAACCGGCTGCCGATCGGGAACGTCAGCGCGGCCGGCATGTGGATGAAGGGGTCGATCCGCCAGTCGGCGCGGCCGGCCTCGAGGACGAGGACCCGTGTCTGGGGATCCTCGGTCAGGCGGTTGGCGAGCACGGATCCGGCCGACCCGCCGCCGACGATGACGTAGTCGAACTGGGCTGTTCCCATCGTGGGGCCGATGCTATCCGCTCTCAGGGCCTGGTTTTGCCCGTCCCGGGAAGCTCCCGCCGTGGCTCAGTGGCGGCGGGCATCCTCGCCGGGGATGCCGCGCTCCGCCAGAGCGGCGGCCAGCCCCTCGGGGTCCTCGACCGTCACGTACAGCGCCGGCGTGTGGAAGACCCGCATGATCTGGACACGATCGCGGAAGTCGAAACGGACTCCGCCCTTGGGCGTGCCTCCGAACGAGAAGACGCCGTCACGCAACCCGCGGCGGATGCCGATCGCCGTGATCCAGAGCCATGGACCCTCGATCCGCCACGACGCGATGTTGCTGACCGGCGTCCGAAGCCGCCCGTGGCCGAACCGCGCGTCGAGCTCGTCTCCGAGATCCACATGCGCGGTCTCGTCCTTGACACCGAAGAGGAGCCGTAGGAGGCCGCGCGAGCGCGGTCCGAGCTCGATCGGGAAGCGACGGACGGGCGGGTGCGCGTCAAGCCCTGTCATGCGGCTCTCGCCTCGGCTGGCGCAACGAGCTCCACGAGCGCCGAGCCGGTGACGTTGGCGACCATCGACTGGCCGAGGCTGTCGCGCCAGTCCGTCACGCTGGCGGGGGTCGTGTGGCCGTGCAGCCATAACGGTGGCTGATGGCGTTCGAGCAGCCAGCGATAGCCGGCATAGCCGACGTGGTACGGGTCGGCCGCCGCGTCGCCCACGCCACGCGGTGGCGCGTGGCTGACGACGAGGATCGGCGACGAGCGCGTCCTCGGGCCGCGTCGGATGAGTCCGACCTCGGCGCGCAACACATCGAGCCACGCGCGGAGCTCGTCCCGCGGCGCCTGATCGTGGCCGAGGCCCGGCCACTCGAGCGGGACGACCGTGATGCCTCCCACATCGATCAGCCGCCCGCTCGCAAGTGGGGTCGGCGCCGGCGCCGGGGTGCCGGCCCACGGCCCGCCCCGGTCGTGGTTGCCGCGGACGTAGGCGACCGGCGCGTGGAATGCGTCGCCGAGAAAACCCAGGTAGTCGGGTTCGAGGTCGCCGCAACCGATCACCGCGTCGACATGGCCGAGCTGCTCGCGGTTGAGCGCGTGATCCAGCGTCGGGTCCGGCGCATCCGACGCAGCGAGGATGCGGATCGGGGAGCCGCCACGTTCCGCGAACGGGCGCGGGTCGGGCCACTCCACCGTGAGCCGTCGCGTCACGATGCGTCCCGATCCGGACCGAGCCGATCCTCGTGGGCCAACGCCCCACTGGCAGGGCGGCCTTCCGCGCGTGTGCGCAGCGTGCGCGATCCGGACAAGGTCGAAGCGAGCTCGACCACGGGCTCCGTGCGCCGCTCGCCGGGCGGCACCAACTCGACGATCGTGGCATCGATCTCGGGCTGGCCGTTGTACAGGGCGCTGGCGACGCGGTTGTGACCGTCGATGACCCAGTAGCGCCCTCCGTGCTTGACGACCTCGATGGGCGGCAGGATCGCGAGCTCGTTCTGTGCGTGGTTCAGGCGCTGCCAGCGACCCGCCCAATTCCGGCCGCGGAACGGCTTGAGTGGGAGGAAGTCGCCGCCTCGCTGATCTCCGCCTCCGACCGCGGTGCCGGCGATCGCGTCGACCGGGATCGTCCGCAGGCCGACCTGGACGGGATGCGCCAGACGCACATCCGGATGAGTCTCGTTGAGGTACGGCAGCGGGTTCGCCGCTCGGCGTCGGACGCGTCTGATGCGCATCCCCGGGCGCTCGCCGAGCGAGCGCTCGACGCCTTCGACCGCCTCGCCGATGCGCCCGACGAGCGGCTCAGCCGCCGCGGCCACGGACGCCAGGGCGTCTCGTGCCGGTCCGGCGACACGCCGGATGCCGGCACGGCCCTCCTCGGGAGCCGGCGCGGGAGACTCCCTTTCGTCATCGTCGGTCACCCGACGAGTGTGCCCCATCGCTGCCGCCGCGTCGTTCGCGAACCCCGGCCGGCGACACGCGGTCCCCGACGTCAGATGTGGCCGACCGGCCACATCGAGACCGCGATGTGGTCCGCCGATCGGTCGGAGCGTCTCCCCAAGGGCAGGAACTCGGCTCGCACCCGGAGCGAGCGTGCGACGCGCTGCACAGCGTCAGACATGGATGCCAAGGTATCGACGCGATCGAGCTCCGCCGTCATCACCTCGCAGAACGAGGGTATGCCGTCACGACCGGCTGAGTCGGGGTTGTAGAACGCCACCCCCTGATAGCCCTCGTGCGGCCAGGGGATAGTGCAGAAGGGGTCCGGCACGGGTCGGGCCTCCCAGTTCGGGACATGGATCCAAGGCTCTAGGGCGCCCGGACATCGCGGCTGGGCCGAGGCCGCTGGCGAGTCGGGTGCGATCCCTAGGCTGATGCGCCGGCAGCCCCGCGTTCAGGCCGCTCCGCGGACCCGGGGAGAGCCGATCGGCGAGTCAGATCGCTCGGAGCCTGCTAACCGCCCGTCGCCGGAAACTGGCCGGTCACCACGGCGATGACGAGAGCGCCGACGAGAACGACCACCAGCAGGACAGCGGCGATGATCGTCGCGCGATCGGCCCACCTCCTCGTGCCGGGCGTCGGCCCCTGCTGTTCCTCATCGGCCGGTGCTGCCTCCGACATGAGGTCGGCGGGTGCTGCCTCCGAGGTGAGGTCGGCCGGTGCTGCGTCGGACTTGACGTCCGTCGCGTGAACAGGCTCGCTCTCGGCCGCAGATTCGCCGATCGGCGGCCGTATGAGGCCGGGGTCCATGACGCCGACCATATCCGCCGCATGGGGCGCGGGATCCGATGCCGACTCGGTACGCGCCAACTCGGCGATCGCCTCGGCCCGCGCCGCCGACGCGATCTCTTCGACGCGAGGCGGCTCCGGCAGCGACCGCGCCAAGCGGGCGATCTCCGTCGGGTCCCGCTCATCCGACAGGCGTCCGACGAAGCGGCCCAGCTCGGTCTGATATTCCTCGACCGCGGACCTGGCGCCGGAGATCTCGCGCTCGACGACTTCGGAATGTTGGCGCAGGTGCCGATCGAGGTCCTCCCGCCGCTCGGCGATCCGGGTCTCCGTCTCCCGGCCGAGTCGCTCGGTCTCGGCGGCGGCCGACTCGCGCATCCGGCGCACATCCTCCTCGGCGAGGCGCCGGAGTTCATCGGCTTCGGTCGACGCGCGCTCCCGGATGCGTTCGACATGGGCGTCGAGGCTGTCGGTCGTCTCCGCCGCGATCCGCTCGCGCTCACGGTCGACGGCCGACTGCATGCCGTTCGCGATCTCGCCAAGGAACGAGGGGAGACGACCGCCTCTGTCTGGGAGTGACTCGATCCCACTCTCAGGCTCGTCGATCGCCGGGGCGATCGTGTCCGGATCCGTCGTCATGTGTTGCATCTGTCCAGTCCCCGAGACTGCACGCGCGCGTCGGCGATGCTACGCGTGCATGATGCGTATAGGCAACACCTATGGACAAAGCGCGGTGCGAACAGGAACCGCAGCGAGGCGTCTCGTGCATGGGCCTCGACGGCGAGCGACACGGGTAAGGAATCCGCCCGGCTCGTCTTCCCGTGCGGTGCCGCGGGCGGTCGCACTGGGCGGCGATGCAGGATTCGCCTACGATGTGCGTTGCCTGTACGCTCGTGGGCCCGTCCCTGCCGATGATGCCAAGGGGGCGCCACTCAGCACGATCCTGCCCGATGCGGGGAACCCTCCAGGAATGGATCTGAGCTGCTCGACCCGGCAGCGCGGGATGTCGCATCGGCCTGGATCGAGGAAAGGGAAGATCGATGACAGAGCGATCGCTCGACGAACTGGGGCCTGTCGACTACCTGGTCGTGGAGTTCCCCGCGGGACAGCAAAACTTCACGGGCGAGGGCGTGAACGAGCTACTGCGACTGCACGATAGTGGGATCATCCGAGTCATGGACGTGATCCTCATCGGCAAGGGCGAGGACGGGACCGTCATGGCCCAGGAGCTTGGCGATCTCGAGGACATGGGCGAGCTCGCCCGCATCGAGACTGAGCTGGCCGAGACGCTGGCCGAGGCCGACGTCCTGCACTTCGGTGGGTACATGGCGCCCGGAAGCTTGGGTGCCGTGCTGGTCTACGAGAACCTGTGGGCAGCCGCGTTCGGATCCGCGCTGCGCCATGCCGGCGGCCAGCTGATCGCCAACGGCCGGATCCCCGTCCAGGCCATCATCGCCGCCGTCGAGGCGGACGAGGCCGCCCTCGCGGCCGAAGGAGTCTGATCATGCCGCTCCGACACTCGCGAATGGGACGTGCCGCGGTCGTCGCCGGGGCGGTGACGCCCGGCCCGTCGCCGGTCGCCAAGGCCGCCGTCGTGGGCTCCGCCATGGGACCCGGCCCGTCGCCCGTCGCCAAAGCCGCCGTCGTGGGCTCCGCCATGGGACCCGGCCGCTCGCCGGTGGCCAAGGCCGCCGTCGTGGGCGCCGCGGTCACGCCGGGCCGCCGGCGGTTCTAGACACGCCTCCCGACGGCTGCTGATGCAGCCGTCGGCACCCAGGACCCGGGAGCGCGAGCGGTGCTGGCCGCGCACATGCTGGAACGGATGTTCGTGGTCGGGGCGAGAGGATTTGAACCTCCGACTTCATCGTCCCGAACGATGCGCGCTACCAGGCTGCGCCACGCCCCGACCGAGGTGCTCGTTTGACAGAGCCTGGAGATGATAGCAAAGAGCCCGGCGGGGCGGCCGACGCCGCCCCGCCGGGCCCGATCCCCAGGCTCCTGATCTAGTTCGGGGTCAGCCAGACCGGGTAGTCCCGGATGTCCTCCGGGCTGCCGTCCACGGCCGACCCGAAGTACACCCGCAGCGTCCCCCACTGCGCCTTCGCGACGTCGTACCGCAACGTGACGTCGAACGTGCCCCGGCAGCCGGTGCCGCAGGTGGCCATCGTCATCTGGTCGACGAGGACCTTGCGCGAGGCATCGAGGAGAGCGACCCGGAACGTCGCCTCGAACACGTTGGCGTTACCGCTGATCCGGGCCGGGTTGTTGGCCGCGGCGCCGAACGCGGGCCGGTCCACGAAGATCGATGGCAGCAGGTCGTCGAAGTCCTTCCGCGTCTGCGGTCCGTCGAGGACGATCCCCTCCGAACCGAACGTCGTGACGGTGCGGCCCTCGACCTGGAAGAGGACGGCACGCACCGTCGAGAACTGCGTCAGCGTGTAGACGACCTGGGCGAGCCGGTACTTGGCCGAGGCGCTGCCGCCACCCAATTCGAACTCGCTCGACAGGTCGACGGTGGCGACACCGTTCTTGATCGAGATCCCGAGTAGCTTGGATCCCACCGGGATCGCTGTCGAGAGCTGGCTGTACTGGTCGAGGATCTGGTCCGAGTCGAGCAGCGCGTTCAGCGCGGCTCGTGCCACGCCCGCGGTCTTCGGCACGACGCGCAGGGTCGGCGCGACGCCCTCGACGCCGGGCGCACCATCGAGGACGTAGTACGCCCGGACGATCATCGTCACGCCCGACGTCGTCGGGGACGGCGACCCGGCGGGGGACGCCGTCGGTGGGATCGACGGCGAGACCGAGGGACCCGACGGTGACGCTGACGGCGAGGGAGGGATCGACGGGGTCTCGTCCGACGGCCCGGACGCGACGGACGCGGTCGGGGTGGGGGCCACGGTCGGTACCTCGCCGAGGCCGCCCGATGTGGTGCACGCGGCGGCGATGATGAGCAGACCGGCGAGAGCCGGGATCAGGAAGCGGTGACGGGGCGCGGTCATGGCGGATGGGCTCCGGATGCGGTGATCAGGGCCCGATCGTCGCTCCGCTATGTCGCAGACGCATCGCCCGAACGTAACGATCGAGCAACGTCCTTCGGCAGGACCAGCTCGAGCCTGAGGCCACCGCCGTCCCGGTTCATCGCCTGGAGATAGCCGCCCATCAACGCCGCGTGCTCGGCGGCGATCGCCAGCCCGAGCCCCGAGCTGCCATCGGACCGTGACGGATCGACCTTGGTGAAACGGTCGAAGATCATGTCCAGCCGGTCCTCCGGCACGCCCGGGCCGCGATCCAACACAGCGATGACGATCTCGTCGGCACGCGACGTATCTAGCTCGACCTGGACGTCCTTGTCCCCGGCGTGCTCTCGCGCGTTGTCGAGGAAGTTGCCGAGGATCCGCTCCAGCCGCCGGGGATCGGCATCGATCGTGACCGGCTTCGGCGGCGTGGCGAAGGTCGCCCCCGGCGAGCGTGCTGCCCGGATGCTCTCGATGAGCTTCCCGAGATCGACTGGTTCGAGTGCGACCACCTCGGCGTCCGCATCGAACCGGGACAGCTCCATCAGCTCCTCGACGAGGTCCCGCAGGCGGCCCACGTCGTCGACCAGCAGCTCGGCCGCGCGTCGCGTCTCGGGTGGCATCTGCTCGACGTGCTCGCGAAGGATCGATGCCTCCGCGACGAGCGCGGTCAGCGGCGTCCGCAGTTCGTGCGACACGTCCGCGACGAAGCGCCGGTTCTGGTTCTGCGCCGCTTCGAGTCGGCGGATCGACTCGGCGAGCGTGTCGGTCATCCGGTTGAACCGGTCGGCCCAGACCCCGAACTCGTCGTGGGACGTCACCGGGACGCGGGCGAGCAGGTCGCCGCGCTCGATCCGCTCGGCCGTGCGGCCCGCCTCCTCGATCGGTGAGAGGATCCCCCGGGCCAGCCACCGGGCGACCAGCACGGCGAGGATCACCAGCACGATCGTGCCACCCAGCAGGACAACACGGAGCTGTCCCACGGCCGCATCGATCTCGGCCACGTTCCGCACGAAATAGACTGCCAGGTCGCCGCCGGGTGCGAGACCGCCGACGACGAGCGAGGGCTGGCCGGCGACATCGAGCCAGGCGTAAGCGAGCTCGCCGCGACTGACGCGCGCCGGGACGTCTGGCGGCAATCGCTCGAGCAGGTCGGACAGCGCGTCGCTCGATTTCACGCTCTCGTCCGCGCCCAGGTCGATGACCGATTCGACATCGCGGCGCCGGAAGGTATCGGTCAGCCCGCTCCGGATCACGTCGTCGAGCGTCGGTTCATCCGGGAGCTGCCGGCCCGGGACGGTGACGGTGAGATCGAACGTGGCCTGGGCGGCCGCGTCGGCCAGTGCCTGCTGGCGAAGGCGCGCCTCGACGAAAACGGTGGTCGTGACGCCCAGGGCGACCGCCGTGACCGCCACGAGGAGGACGAGTGCCCCGGCCAATCGTGCCCGGACACCTCGGGGCCAGCGCATGCTCCCCTCCTAGCGTGCGGCCTTGTAGCCCGCCCCGCGGACCGTGAGGATCAGCTCGGGCGCGCCCGGATCAGACTCGATCTTGGCACGCAGCCGTCCGACCGCGACATCGACGAGTCGCGAATCGCCGAGGTAGTCGTAGCCCCAGATCCGGTCGAGCAAGGTGTCTCGGGGAAGCACTTGCCCGGGGTGCCGCGCGAGGTCCACGAGGAGGTCGAACTCGGTCCGGGTCAGCGCGATCTCGTCCGTGCTGCCGTCTCGCGTCACGCTCCGTCCCGGAACGTCGATCACGAGCGGGCCGAGGCGCAGCGGCGCTTCATCGGCCGGCGCGGCCGCACCGTCCTCACGCCGCGGGCCTGACCCTCGACGGAGGGCAGCCCGCACGCGCGCGACCAGCTCGGGCACCTCGAACGGCTTCCGAACGTAGTCGTCCGCGCCGGCCTCGAGCCCGACGACGACATCGATGGTGTCGGCGCGGGCCGTCAGCATGACGATCGGCACCGTCGAGGTCCGGCGGATCTCGCGAGCGACCTCGAGACCGTCCATCCGCGGCAGCATCACGTCGAGCAGCACGAGGTCGACGTCGCTCGCCTCGAAGCGCTCGAGTCCGGCGCGGCCGTCGTCGGCAGTGTCGACCGTGAAGCCGGCGTTGCGCAGCCCGATCGCCGTGACCTCGCGGATCGACGGGTCGTCCTCGACGAGCAGGATCCTGGCGTCCACGCCGCGGAGTATGCCCTAGGCCTCGTGGCCCTCCGTCCACTCCTCGTCGCTCACGGGTTGTGCCCGCTCGGTCCGGATCGGGAGCGTGGCGAGGGCCGCCAGCAGGAACGACACGGCCATGATCCCGAAGACGACCGGGACGCCGACGGGCTCCCCCAGTGCCTCGATGACCGTCCCGTAGACCGCCGTCCACAGTGACCCCACGCCGAACGCGAGCGTGAAATACAGGGCATAGGACGCGTCGCGGTTCTCGGGTGGGGAGATGTCGGCGAGCAGCGCCTGCAGCTGCGGCGATTCAGCGAATGAGAACAGGCCCATGATGACGATGCCGACCCACAGCCAGACGAGCGACGACCCGGCGAAGATGAACAGCCCGAACCCGACGGCACCGCCCAGGTACGCCGCGATGATCAGCGGCTTGCGGCCGAAGCGATCAGACAGCCAGCCGGCGAGCAACGGCATCGGGACGCTGAACACGATGAGTGCCCCATACATCAGACCGGATGTCCCCTCGTCGAGGCCGATCACCCGGGTCATGTAGATCAGCGCGAAGAGGTTGACGACCCCGAGCCCGCGACCGCCACCACCCAGGATCGAGGTCAGGAAGACCCAGCGCAGATCACGGTCGGCGAGGACCCGCTTCAGCCCGTCGAGGCTGCTGCCGCCGGCCCGGGCAGCTGCCCGATCCGTGCCGCGTTCGCGGATGAGCGCGAGGATGCTGAGCGCGATCAGCATCGCGGCCACGCCGAACACGACGGTCACGCCACGCCAGCCGATTACGGCCAACAGCGGCGCCCCGACGACGGCGACCAGGACCGTCCCCAGGTTCCCGCCGGCGATGTGGGCACTGATCGCGAACCCGCGTCGCTCCGGCGGGTATTGCTCGGCGAGCAGCCCGTTGCCGACCGGGTGCTGCGGTGAGCTGCCGATCCGCGCCACGACCGTCGGCAGCGCGAACGACGCGAAACTCGACGCCAGCGACATCGCCGCGAACCCGCCACCGAACAGCAGCCCGCCGGCTCCGAGCAGCCGCTTCCGCGACACGTGCCGGGTGAGCTCCGCGTAGCTCAGCTGGACGAGACCGGCCGCAAGCGACCCGAATGCGGCCAGGAAGGCGACGGCCTGCACGCTCGCGTCGAACTCGTCGATGATCGCCAGGAAGATCAACGGGAGCAGGACGGCGAAGGCGTGGTTCACCGCATGGGCGGCCGACAGCAGGCCGAGCGAGCGACCCGGCCGGACATCCATCACGCGGCCCATCTTGCCGGAATCGGTGCCGTGTCCTCGGCCCGTTCCCGTGACCTCGCTCTTGCGCAGAACGGCCACGGCGGCGGGCCACCGTGGGGCGCTAGATCAGCGCTTGCGAGGCTTCTCGTACAGCGCGGCGTGCGGGTCCTCGCGCTGCTGGCCGTGGCCGGACTTGGCCGGTCGTTTCGGTAGCAGGACCAGGGCGAAGAGCGCCAGCGGCCCGAAGATGATGGCCAGGATCGCCCACGGCCACGCGCCACGGCCGTAGCCGGGAGCGAGGCGGTAGGCATAGATCGCGCAGACGATCCAGACCACCGCGGCCAGGATGAACAGCCCCGTACCGAGGAGCGGATCCATCAGGGTGTCGCCCTCCTTAGAACTCGTCGAGGTAGCGCTCGACCTCCCAGTCGGACACCTGTGTCCGGTACTCGTCCCACTCCGAGCGCTTCGCGTCGACGTAGTGATCGAAGATGTGCTCCCCGAGCGCCTCGCGGATGACCTCGTCCCTCTCGAGCTCGTCGAGCGCCTCACCCAATGTCCCGGGTAGCTCGCGGATGCCCTTCTCGGCGATCCGGGCGGCGTCCATCTCGAAGAGCGACTCCTCGACAGGCTCGGCCAGGGTCATCCCCTTCTCGACCCCGTCCAAACCGGCCGCGATCATCGCCGCGAACGCGAGGTAGGTGTTCGACGACGGATCCGGGCAGCGGACCTCGCAGCGCGTCCCTTCGATCGACTTCCCAGGCGACACCATCGGCACGCGGATGAGCGCCGACCGGTTCGTGCGACCCCAGGTCAGGTACGTCGGCGCCTCGTAGCCCGGCACCAGACGCTTGTACGAATTCACGAGCGGCGCCAGCACGGCGATCATGCCGCGGGCATGCGCCAGGATCCCGGCCATGTACGAGCGAGCCACGTCCGACAGCCCGTACGGATTGGTCGGATCGGCGAAGGCGTTGCGGTTCTCGGCGATCGAGTACAGCGACTGATGGGTGTGCATCCCCGACCCATTGATCCCGTGGATCGGCTTGGGCATGAACGTGGCGTACAGCCCGTGCTGCTGGGCGATGGCCTTCAGCGCGAACTTGAAGGTGATCGCGTTGTCGGCCGTGCGAAGCGCGTCGGAATACTCGAAGTCGATCTCGTGCTGGCCGACCGCGACCTCGTGGTGGGCCGCCTCGACCTTGATGCCGAACGCCTCGAGCGCATCGACCATGTCCTGGCGGATCTCCTGGGCGAGATCGGTCGAGAAGTCGAAGTAGCCCGCCTGGTCGTGGGGTAGCGGCTCGATGGCCCCGTCCTCGCCACGCCGGAAGAGGAAGAACTCGAGCTCCGGGCCGGTGTTGACGACGTAGCCGAGCTTCTGGGCGCGCTCGACCTGGCGGCGCAGGATCCGGCGCGGATCTCCGACGAACGGCTCGCCGTTCGGGGTGAAGACATCGCAGATCACCCGGGCGGTACCGCGCGGTCCCGATCCGGGCTGCCACGGGATCTCCGAGAAGGTGTCCATGTCGGGCATCAGGTACTGGTCCGACTCGGCGATCCGGGTGAACCCCTCGATCGACGATCCGTCGAACCACGTCCCGTGTCGGACCGAGCCCTCGAGCTGATGGACGGGGATCGTGACGGCCTTGACGTGGCCGATGATGTCGGTGAACTGGAGCTGGATGAAGCGGATGCCGCTCGACTTCGCGGCCTCGATCGTGGCAGTGGCGTCGGCTGACGTCTCGGGGCGGGTGGCGACGGTCAACGGATCCTCCTGAACGGGTCAGACGGGGGGACGGGTGAGGCAAGGATACGCCCGGCCGCTGTCGCAGCCGGGCGTCATCGGTCGGCGGGTCGAGGCCTACATCTCGCTGTAGAGATAGAACTCGTACGGGTGCGGCCGGAGCTGGACCTCCTTGGCACCGGCACGCTTGAAGTCGAGCCAGGCGTCGACGACGTCCTTGGTGAACACGTCACCCCGATACAGGAACTCCTGGTCTGCCTCGAGGGCGTCGAGCGCCTCTTCCAGCGATCCCGGAGTGCCGTCGATGCCGGCCTTCTCTTCGGCGCTTAGCTCATAGATGTCGGCGTCGATCGGGGTGGGCGGCTCGATCTTGTTGATGACCCCGTCGAGCCCGGCGAGGAGCTGGGCGCTGAACGACAGGTACGGGTTGCAGGTCGGGTCGGGGGAACGGAACTCCAGGCGACGGGCGCCCGGCGTCGTGAAGTACGTAGGGATGCGGATGCACGCCGAGCGGTTTCGCTGCGAGTAGACGAGGTTGATGGGTGCCTCGTAGCCCGGGACGAGTCGGCGATACGAATTGGTGGTCGGCGCCGCGAAGGCGAGGACCGCCTTGGCGTGCTTGAGCAAGCCACCGATGTACCAACGGGCCGTGTCGGACAGCAGCGCGTAGCCCTTCTCGTCATAGAAGAGGTTGGTGCCGTCCTTCCACAGGCTCTGGTGGGTGTGCATGCCCGAGCCGTTATCGCCGTAGAGCGGCTTGGGCATGAACGTCGCGACCTTGCCGGCCGCGTGCGCCACCTGCTTGACGATGTACTTGTAGCGGAGGACCTTGTCGGCCGTCTCGACCAGCGTCCCGTACCGGATGTCGATCTCGGCCTGGCCGGGCCCACCGACCTCGTGGTGCTGCACCTCGACGTCGATGCCCGACGCCTGGAGTGCGAGGACCATCCGGCTGCGCAGGTCCTGCAGCGTGTCCATCGGCGGGACGGGGAAGTAGCCCTCCTTCGGTCGTGGCCGGTGGGCGAGGTTCGGCGTCCCGTTGCGGCTCGAGTTCCAGATGCCCTCGTCGGAGTCGATCTCGTACATCGACTTGTGTCCGGCGGTCTCGAACCGGAGCGAGTCGAAGATGTAGAACTCGACCTCGGGGCCCCAGAACGACGTCGTGGCGATGCCGCTCTCCGCGAGGTAGCGCTCGGCCTTGCGGGCGACGTAGCGGGGATCGCGGCTGTAGGGCTCGCGGCTCCCCGGCTCGACCACGTCGCAGCTGAGGATCAGCGTCGGGATATCCAGCGTCGGGTCGACGTAAGCGGTCGTCGGGTCGGGCATGAGCAGCATGTCCGACTCATGGATGTGCTGGAAACCCCGGATGCTCGAGCCATCGAAGCCGATGCCGTCGATGAACAGGTCCTCGCCGAGGTCCTTGACGGGGATGCTGAAGTGCTGCGCCTGACCGGGCAGGTCGACGAAGCGCAGGTCGACGATCAGGACGCCGGCCTCACGGGCCAGCGACAGGACCTCGGACACGGTCGTGGTGGGGGCGGCGACTCCGCTGGGGATCCGCTCGAGGGTGGTCATCGCGATGGTCGTCCTCCGTCCGCTTGTGCAACCCGCACCAAAACGGGGCTCATTGCACCTCGGGAGGACACGGTATCAGGCATCCGGGTTGCGGTTCAGTACCGGTGCCGGTGCAACTCCTTGTGCATTTTGCATGACTCGCACGGCGAGCATCAGCGCCACGCGGAGCTCGGGGTCTGCTAGGTCCCAATCACCTCGCGCCTCCAGCCGCTGGACGCGGTAGGCGATCGTGTTGCGGTGGACACCGAGGCGGGCTGCGGCCTCGGCGAGGCTCGAGGAGGACAGGACGGCCGCGAGCGTGTCGATGCGCTCACGCTGCGCGTCCTCGCGACCCACGAGGATCGGCGCCAGCAGCTCGCGCGCCTGGCGGACGCCGTCTGGGAGATTGCGGACGTTGCCGAGCAACAGGTAGGCAGGTAGCCGCGAGGCGCGGACCACGCGAGGCGGATCAGGGAGCTGTTCCGCGGCTTCGAGCGTGGCCCTCGCCGCCGCCTCCGCCGCGGGTCGCGCCCCGGGCTCGTGGAAGGGACGGCTGACCGCCACGGTCCGATCAAGGAACGTCGCGAGGCGGTTCGCCGTCCCGAGGCCACCGGGGTCGTCGTCGGGGGCCGCCGCGACGAGCCGGAGCTCGAGGCTCTCGGAGCTGCCGCGGAGGACGAGCCGACGCGGCGACATCAGCAGCCGCAGTTCGGCACGCGTCTCCTCGCGGGCGGCGATGTCGTCCGGGCCCTCCGGCGAGCGCTGGGTGGCGAGCATGACGACCCACGGCGGTCCGTCGGCGGGAAGCGGGTCGCCGCGCCGCGTCTCCTCGCGCGCCTGGCGGACGGCCTCGTCGCGGGCCAGCTCCAGCGCGAGGAGTGCCGCCACCCGTTCCGCGGCGATGCGATCGAGCTCATTCGGCGGCTCGTCCCCGAGGAGGATCAGCCGTCCGCCCGTGCCCAATTCGCCGGCCGGTGCCGGGATGTCGACGCGCAGCGCACCAGCGCCCGACGGGCGGGCGAGGTAACCCGCCACGGCAGCCGCGGCGGCGGGCAGGTCGGCCGGGGCATGGACCGCGATAGGGTCACCGCGGCGGCCCTCGATCACGACGGCGCGGCCGAGGAACGCGCCGATCGTCGCCGCCTGCATGTCGAGCCCGCGACCCAGCAGCGCGAACCGGGCGAGCTGGGTCTCGAGGTCGGCTGCCCGGCGATCCAGCTCGGCCCGGCGGTTGACCAGGAAGCCGATGACGCTGCGCTCGAGCGCGACCGGGTCGGTGTGCTCCAGGTGCAGCGCGGTCAGGCCGGCGGTCGTGGCTGCCTCGCCCAGGGCGGCGAGGGTGTCGTTCCCGGTATCGCCCTCCACGAGGAGCACGGCCGGGACCCGGGCACGGACCAGCGCGACGACCAGGTCGTGGATCTGTGACGGCCCGGGCGCGACGACGGCCAAGGCCTGCGCCGGGATGATCGCCAGGTCGCCGTTCTCGAGCGCATCGAACGCCGGCACGCGTGGCTTGAGCACGCGGACCCAGCCGACGTCACGATCCCCACGCTCCGGCGAGAGCTGCTCGTCACCGGCGAGCGGCCGAGCGGTCGGGAAGAGGGCTCGGTGCAGATCGTGCAGGGTCGTCACACGGCGACGGTACGCCCCGCGGGGTCAGGCCGTGGCGGGACGGCGGACGGTGACGAGGTCGTCGAGCAGCGCGCCGAACTCGCGTTCGACATCGACGTAGCGATCGGCCCGGAAGACGAGGCCGAGGCCGCCGTCCGCATCGAGCCGCGCCCAGACCCGTCGGCGGGGGCGATAGAAGGTGATGGTGATCCCCGTGATCAGCGATAGGAAGGCCGCCCAGACGATGCCCTGCCCCGGATCGCGCTTGGCGATGACCAGCGTGTACTCGCCGAAATCGACGAGCCCGACCGAGATGCCGAGGGCGTCGGAGACCTTCGTATCGCCGCGGCGCAACTGGACGGGGTCGAAGTTCTGGGCCTGGGGCGTCCCGTCGGCGTTCTGGCCCACGATGCGGTACGGCAGCACGACCAGCAGGCCGGCGCCGCTTGCGTCCCGACCCAGCAGCAGTTGTAGGCCCAGGTCGCGGCCCGGCACGGCCATCGTCGCGTACGGCGCTCCCCCGGCCGAATCGAGCAGGGGCACCTTGGCATCCCACAGGGGTGCTCCGCTGGCGTCGTTGACGACGATGTGCGGGGCCGGCCCGAACCCGTTCTGATGGAACGTGTAGCCGCCGATGCCGAGCGGGTCGTTCACCCGGATCGTCTTGCGGGCGACCTCTGCGCCGTTCTGATACACGGCGAGGTCCGTCGTGAAGTCGGTCGGGCTGCCGGTCTCGAAGCCCGGGGCGTCGAAGTCGTTGTTCTTGACGAGCATCAGGTCGGTGGTCCCGATGTTCTGCACGGTCCGCGACTCGCCCTCGGGTATGACGAGACCCAGCTCGTCGCCGAAGCGCGAGGTGACGAGCCCGGCGACGAGGAACAGGATCAAGCCCAGGTGCGTGAAGAGTGTGGCGAGCTTCGTGTATCGGTGGCGGTCGCCATAGACGTACCTCGACCCATCCTCGGTCGCTGCCTCTCTGATGTGGAAACCCCGCGAGCGCATCACTCGCCCGACGTCGTCGCCGGCGACACCGGTCATCGCCGCACGGTCCGGCAGCCGCGGATCGAAGAACGGCTCGGGTTGGACGACGCGCACCGCGGACACGTCCCGCCACAAGCGCGGCGTCCGATCGAGGGTGCAGATCACGATCGAGATGACCAGTACCACGAGGGCGAACCCGAAGATCGGCGACTTGAAGATCGAGAACGCGCCGAGTCGCTCGAGGACGTTGACGATCCCCGGCCCAAGGACCGGGTCGTAGCGGATGTGGATCGTCTCGATGGACGTCGCGTAGTCGGCCGGCGAGCGGAACGCGAAGTCGGGCAGCTGCTGGAGCGTCATCCCGATCGCGGCGAGCCCGGCCAGGAAGATGATCTGGACGACGGCGAAGTCGACCGACGTGAATAGCCGCCACAGGCCCTGGCCGAGTTGGGCGAAGGGGTTAGTCGGGGCGCCCGCGGCGCTCGCAGCCGCAGAAGCGCCGGCGGCCGCGGCCGGTGTCGCCAACGGACCCCCTCTAGACGCCGACGGTGGCGCGGTGGGCGACGTCGCGTGCGGCCTCGAGCGCGCTCGCGAAGTCGGCCTGGAGGTCCTCGACGTCCTCGAGCCCGACGGAGACGCGCAGCAGACCGGCCGGGATACCCGACGCGATCAGCTCCTCCTCGGACAGCTGGCGCTGCGAGGTCGACGGCGGGTGGACGACGAACGTGTGCACGCTCCCGAGCGATGCCGTGAGCTCAGGAAGGGCCATGGCGTCGATGATCGCCTGGCCCGCCTCGCGACCACCTTCGACCTCGAAGGCGAGCATCCCGCCGGCCACGCCGTCGCGGAACTGGCGACGGGCGACATCATGCTGGGGATGGCTCGGCAGGCCCGGGTACATGACGCGGATCACGCCGTCCTGACGCTCGAGCCATGCGCCGAGTGCCGCCGCGTTCCGGGCGTGGCGGTCCATGCGGACGCCGAGTGTCAGCAGGCCGCGCAGGACGAGGAACGCGTCGAACGGGCCGATCGTCCCGCCGGTGTCGTTCTGGAACGCCTCGACGGCGTGGACGAGGTCCGTTCGACCAGCGACGACGCCGGCGATGACGTCGCTGTGGCCGCCGAGGAACTTCGTCGCCGACTCGATGACGAGATCGGCGCCGAGCTCGATCGGGCGGCACACATAGGGCGAGGCAAACGTGTTGTCGACCAGGTAGGTCGCCCCATGCTCATGGGCGAGCCGGGCGACCGTCGCGTGGTCGGTCACCACGGTCGTCGGGTTCGCGATGGTCTCGGCGTACACGACCTTCGTGGCGGCGGCGGTGATGGCGCTCGCGACGGCCGCGTTGTCGGTCATGTCGATGAGGTCGACCCGCACACCGAACCGACTGAAGACCTCGCCCAGGAGCTTCCTCGTGGAGCCGTAGGCGGCCAGCGGCCCGACGACCCGGTCGCCTGCCGACAGCTGCGATCCGAGCGCGGCGTGCACCGCGCCCATGCCCGACGCGAGCGACGTGCCGGCCTCCGCACCGGCGATCTCGGCGAAGGCGTCGCCCAGCGCTCGGCTGGTCGGGTTGGAGAGGCGTGAGTAGGAGTAGCCGGCCCGGGCATCGCTGACGACGTCGGCCAGCTCCTCAGCGTCGGCCGTGGTGAACGTCGCGGTCTGGTAGATCGGGACGCTCGTCGGCCGCTGGTCCACGATCGGTGTCCGCGACGCGGCTCGGATAGCGCGGGTAGAGAAGCCCTTCGCGTCCCGGTCGGTCATCGCGCGATGCTACACCGGGGCAGCGCTTGGGCTCGGTTGACGTGTCGTCCGAACGGGCGCAGATTCGACGTCGGACAGAGGCACAGACATGGATCCATTGACCACCATCGTCGTCCTCCTCATCGGCGTCGCCATCGTCGGGTGGCTCGCGACGGCCCGTGATGGCCGCGCCCTCGACGTCTTCGGGTCCGGGTTCATCGGGTATCGCTCGTATGGCTGGCCGCGCGGGGTCCAGGAGGAGGACTCCATCCACTTCACGGTCACGGCATGGCATGAGCCCGCGACCGACGACGACGGCGACGGCCCGGCGTCTGAGCCCGAACTGGTCGAGCTCACCGAGATCAACGAGACGATCCGGCTCGAGCGCCTCCGCTGACCGGCGTCTGACCGACGTCCGCGCTTTGGGCGCGGTGCGTTTTGTGCTTCGCTCCTACAAACCACGGTGCTAGGCTGACGCTGGCTGACGGGACGTGGATCTGGAGGAGGATCGACGGTGGGCGAGGCGTTCTTCGGCGAGGTGGCCGAGCCGATCCGTTTCGAGGGGCTCGAGTCGTCGAACCCGTTCGCCTTCAAGGTCTACGACAAGGACCGCATGGTGCTCGGCAAGAGGATGGAGGATCACCTCCGGCCCGGCGTCTGCTTCTGGCACTCCTTCGCGTGGCCGGGGCTTGACATGTTCGGGATCGGCACGCTCGACAGGCCTTGGCTGACCGGCACGGGCGACCCGATGGCCGACGCGCGGACGAAGATGGCGGTCGCGTTCGAGTTCTTCGCGAAGATCGACATCCCGTACTACTGCTTCCACGATCGGGACGTCTCGCCTGAGGGCGACACGTTCGAGGAGTTCCGGTCGAACCTGGATGCGCTCGTCGACGACGCCGTCCGCTACCAGGAGCAGACGGGCGTGCGGCTCCTGTGGGGCACGGCCAACCTCTTCACGCATCCGCGGTACCAGGCAGGGGCCGCGACCAATCCTGACCCCGACGTCTTTGCCTACGCCGCGGCGCAGGTCAAGCACATGCTCGAGGTCACCCATCGGCTCGGTGGTCAGAACTACGTCCTGTGGGGCGGGCGTGAGGGCTACGACACCCTCCTCAACACCGATCTCAGGCGCGAGGGCGACCAGCTGGCCCGCTTCCTCACGATGGTCGCGGACCACAAGCACAAGATCGGGTTCGACGGGCAGCTCCTGATCGAGCCGAAGCCGATGGAGCCCACCAAGCACCAGTACGACTACGACGTCTCCACGGTCCACGGCTTCCTCGTCAGCCACGGCCTGGCGGGCGAGTACCGGGTCAACATCGAGGCGAACCACGCGACCTTGGCGGGGCACAGCTTCCATCACGAGGTCGCGTTCGCCGTCGCCAACGGAACCCTCGGCTCGATCGACGCCAACCGAGGCGACCCCCAGAACGGCTGGGACACCGACCAGTTCCCGAATTCGGTCGAGGACCTGGCGCTTCCGATGTACGAGATCCTGCAGCACGGCGGGATCGCGCCCGGTGGCTTCAACTTCGATGCCAAGCTGCGCCGGCAGAGCAGCGATCGCGCCGACCTGTTCCATGCCCACATCGGGGGGCTCGACACGCTTGCCCGAGCGCTCCTCGTGGCGGCCGATCTCGTCGAGCGCGGCGAGCTCGCGAAGCTCAAGGCTGAGCGCTATGCCGGATGGGATGGTCCGCTCGGGCGGGCGATCCTCGACGGTAGCGAGTCGCTCGGATCGCTCGAATCGAGGGTCGCGTCACGCGAGGTGGATCCGCGCCGGACGTCCGGTCACCAGGAGCTGCTCGAGAACCTCGTCAACCAGTCGATCTGGGCGGTGGACGCGTCGCGGGTGGCGTCGGGCGCCCGGCGCTGACCGCGTGGCCTATGTCGTCGGCCTCGACGCGTCGACGACGGCCACCAAGGCCGTCCTGGTCGATGCCGACGGCACCGTCGTCGGGATCGGCACGAGCGAATACGAGTTCGACGTCCCCCAGCCCGGCTGGACGGAGCAGTCACCGGAGCTCTGGTGGGACGGCGCGGTCGACGCGATCCGATCGGTGCTCTCGACGACAGGCGTCAACGGCGCTGATGTCGCCGCGGTCGGGCTGACCGGTCAGATGCACGGCCTCGTCCTGCTGGACGAGGGCGATCGTGTGCTCCGCCCAGCCATCCTGTGGAACGACCAGCGCACGGCGCATGCCTGCGACGAGATCCGCGAGGCGGTCGGGTCGGGTCGACTGATCGCCATCACCGGGAACACCGCATTGACCGGCTTCACGGCCCCGAAGCTCGTGTGGGTCCGCGATCACGAGCCCGAGGTCTGGGCGCGCGTCTCGCATGTGCTCCTGCCCAAGGACTACGTCAGGCTGCGGCTCACCGGGGAGCACGCCCTCGACAAGGCCGACGGCGCCGGGACGTTGCTGTTCGACCTCGAGGCGCGGGACTGGTCTGCGGAGGTGCTCGACGCGCTCCGGATCGATCGACAGTGGCTGCCCCCGACGTTCGAAGGGCCAGAGGTGACCGGGCAGGTGAGGACTGCTGCGGCAGATGCGACCGGGCTCCGCGCCGGTACGCCGGTCGTCGCCGGCGGAGGCGACCAGTCGGCGAACGCGGTCGGGGTGGGGGCGGTCGTGCCGGGCGTCGTGGCTCTCTCACTCGGGACGTCCGGGGTCGTGTTCGCCACGACCGAGCAGGCACTCCGCGACCCCGCCGGCCAGGTGCACGCCTTCTGCCACGCCGTCCCGGGTCGATGGCACCTCATGACCGTGATGTTGTCTGCCGCCGGGAGCCTGCGCTGGTTCCGCGACACGGTCGCGCCCGGCGAGGACTTCGGCCCCTTGGTCGCGGCGGCCGCCGAAGTGCCCGCCGGATCGGACGGACTGTTGTTCCTGCCCTACCTGACCGGCGAACGGAGCCCGCATCCCGATCCGCTCGCACGCGGCGCGTTCGTGGGGCTCTCGATCGAACACGATCGACGGCACCTGACACGCGCCGTCCTGGAGGGCGTCGCGTTCGGGCTGCGCGATGGCCTGGACCAGATGATCGCGACGGGGATGCCCGCGCCCTCCCAGATCCGCGCGTCAGGCGGTGGCACGGCGAGCCCGTTATGGCGCCAGGTCCTGGCGGACGTCCTGGACTCCGAGCTCGCCACCGTGAGCACGTCCGAGGGCGCGGCGTTCGGCGCGGCCCTGCTGGGTGCGGTCGGGGCCGGCTGGCAGGCCTCGGTCGAGGAGGCGGCGAGTGCCTACGTGCGGGTCAGTCCTGCGGCATCACCCGGACCGGATGCGAGCCGGTATGCCGAGGCGCATGCCGCCTATCGGGAGCTGTACCCGGCGCTCGCTCCGACGTTCCACCGAGCGGAGAGCTAGGCGGCGGGCTCGATGAACCGCGTCCGCCGACTCAGGGGTGCAGCTCGAGTTGCTCGAGCTCCTTCTCGGTCGCCTCGTCGGGCCGCTTGCCGAGGATGATCATGCTGACGACCTCGTCCGGCGTGACCGAGTCCTTGGCGACCGTGTCGACGATCCGGCCGTGGTACATGACGCTGATCCGGTCGGACAGGTCGAACACGTCGTGGATGTCGTGGCTGATGAGGAAGATGCCGATCCCCTCCTCCTTCAGCTGGCGGATCAGGTTGCGCACCTGGGCGGTCTCCATCGGGCCGAGTGCAGCCGTAGGCTCGTCCATGATCATCACACGCGCATTGAAGTGGACCGCACGGGCGATCGCGATCGCCTGGCGCTGGCCGCCCGACAACGAGCGGACCGGCATCGTGAAGTTGGTGAAGTTCGGGTTCAACCGTCCCATCACCTTGCGCGTCTCGGCCTCCATGCTCGAGTCGTCGAGCGAGCCGAGGCGCGTCGTGATCTCGCGGCCGAGGAAGACATTGCCCGGAGCATCGACGTTGTCCGCCAGCGCGAGGGTCTGGTAGATGGTCTCGATGTTGTAGGCCTTGGCGTCCCGCGGGTTGGTGATGCTGACGGTCTTCCCGTCCACCAGTACCTCGCCGGAGTCGGCCGGACGGGCGCCAGACAGGACCCGCATCAGCGTCGACTTGCCGGCGCCATTGCCCCCGACGATACCGACGACCTCCCCGGCATGGAGATCGATGCTCACGTCGCGCACGGCATGCACGCCGCCGAACGCGACGTTGATGCCACGCATCTCCACGATCGTCGGAGCGGCGACGGCAGTCATCGCGAAGCTCCCGCGGTCCCGCGTCGACGGTTGAGCGTATCGAAGCCGACGGCAACGATCAGCACGATCCCGGCAACGACGTTCTGGCCCGGAGAGTTCACGCCGATGAAGCTCAGGCCGTAGGCGAGCGACTGCATCACGAATGCGCCGAGCACCGCCCCCGGGATCGTCCCGATACCGCCAGCGAACGACGTCCCACCGACGACGGCAGCTGCGATCACGTACAGCTCGTAGCTCTGGCCGATGTCGAGCGTCGCGCCATTGAGCCTGGCCGAGGCGATAGCGGCCGCCAGGGCGCACAGCATGCCCATCAGGACGTAGGTCTTGAGGATCTCTCGGCGGGTGTTGATGCCCGCCAGCTCGGCTGCATCAGGGTTGCCGCCATAGGCGTAGACGTACCGACCGAACCGACGACGCGTCGCGAGCCAGGTCATCACGAGCGTCACGCCGAGCAGCAGGATCAGCGGGTTGGGCAGGCCGGCGGGGATCCTCCAGCCGCCCGCGGGCTTCGGCCCCCAGTTCTGCTGGGCGGCGATGCGGTCGGCCAGGCCCTCCGGCCAGAAGTTGTTGTTCGCGAAGTTCGCGACACCGAGGACGAAGACGCAGCCGACGACCCCGATCAGCACCTCTGCCCACATCGGGCGGACCGGGAATCCGAACCGGCGCCGTTGGCGACGGTTGCTGATCAGCAACGCCACGATCGCGACGCAGCCGACGATCGCCAGCGCCCACGTCAGGGGGCCGCCGATCGAGCCCTGCGCCCCGCCGCCGATGAGCTGGAAGTTCGCATCCAGGCCAGACACCGCCGCGCCACTGGAGAGATACCAGACGACGCCGCGGATCGAGAGGAGCCCGCCGAGCGTGACGATGAACGACGGAACGCCGATGTAGGCGATGATGAAACCCTGGAGCGCACCGATCGCCGCACCAAGCGCGATCCCGATGCCGAGGGCGATCACCCACCGGAAGGGAAAGTCCGTGGGCAGCCCGAGGACGTCCGGGAGGATGTTCGTCATCAGCAGCGCGTAGGTCATCGCGATGACGCCGACGAGCGAGCCGACGGACAGGTCGATGTTGCGCGAGACGATCACAAGGACCATCCCGGTCGCGATGATCGCGATCCCCGAGGCCTGGACCGCGAGCGTGACCATGTTGTTCGGCGAGAAGAACTTGCCGCCGCTGATGACGTTGAACGTGATCAGGATGACGACGAAGGCGATGAGCATCCCGAACAGCCGGAGATCGATCTCCGCCTGCGCGAGGAGCTCACGGAGAGACGTCCGCGCCGGCGGCTCCGCCTTGCCGGGTACCGGTGTCGCATCTGCAACGTTCGTCACGGCGGCCTCTCCTCTGCCGGGATGATAGCGACCTACGCCCCCGGGGGACCCGGGGGCGCAGGTTCAGATGCGTCTCGAAGCGGTCAGCCGACCGTCACGAGCAGAGTGCCGCCGGGGTCGGACCCGTGGAGGCCTTCTCGCAGAGCTTGTCCTTCGTGATCCAGCCACCGTCCACGACCAGGTTCAGGTTCTCCTGGGTGATCGGGGTCGGCTGGAGGATGTAGGACTTGACGGTGTTTCCACCCGGGGTGGTGAAGTCCTGTGGGGTCGGCGACGTCGGAGCGACGCTCGGGTCGACGAGACCGTCAGGAAGCGACACGCTCCCGAATTCGGTGCCCTGGCAGAGCGCGAGCGCCGTGGCGCCTGCCACCTTGCCGAGCTCGTTGGCGTTCTTCCACACGTCGACGTACTGGATGCCGGCCGCGACGTTCTGGAGGTTGGCCTCGTCGCCGTCCTGACCGCTGAGCGGCGGATACCCGTAGCTCTTCGAGGTCAGAGCGCCCGCGACGCCGAGCGCCGTGCTGTCGTTCTCGGCCAGGACCGCGTCGATCTTGTTGCCATCAGCGACCGCCTTGTCGATGATCGCTTCCATGTTCGACTGGGCCTTCTCGGTCTTCCAGGCGTCGGTATACGTCCCGGCGTCCTTCGGCCATTCGGTCCCACCCATGTTCAGGACCTTGATCTTGCCGCCGTCGACGGCTGTCTTCAGGCCGGCCTCGTCGAAGCCCTGCGGCAGGAACGTCGAGGCATTCGGGTCACCGGGGTCGCCCTTGATCAGGACGTAGTTGCCCTCCGGGACCTTCTTCAGGAGCGCTTCCGCCTCGGCCTTGCCGACCTTCACGTTGTCGAACGTGATGTAGAAGATGTCCGGGTCCTCGATGAGGCGGTCATACGCGATGACCTTCACGCCCGCATCCTTGGCCGCCTGGACACCGGGCAGCACGGCCTTCGTGTCCTGACCCAGCAGGATGAGGACCTTGGCTCCCTGACCGATCAGATTGTTGATGTCGGTCAGCTGCTGCTCGTTGCTGAGGTTCGCGTCGGCATCGATGTACGTGCCGCCGCCGTCCTCGACGGTCTTCTTGATGTTCGGCTGGTCGTTCTTGGCCCAGCGCGGCTGCTGGTAGTTGTTCCACGACACCGCGACCGTGCAGTCGGTCGCGCCGCCGGCCGATGCCGAGGCGGATCCGCTCGCAGCGGCGCTCTCGCTCGGTGCGGCCGAGCTCGGGGCCGATGTGGCTGCGCCACCCCCGCTGGAGCACGCCGCGAGCGCGAGGACGCCGCTCAACGAGAGCGCGAGCATCCGTCGATTTGACATGCGTTGTCTCCTCCTGTGCCGGTAGCCGTCATCGACGACGTCGTCGCAGGCTACTCCGTCAACCCCGCGCTGTCGCGGAACCTCCTTTCCGTCCTCCTCAGGCGCTTGCCAGCGCGGCCATGGTCCGGCGGGGACGCAACCAGGCCGCGGGGTCGGCGAGCAATGGTCCGAACGCGAGCTCCGCTGCCCCCAACAGGGGAGCGTCGTCTCCAAGGGAAGTGGGAACGACCCGCACGAGCCGACGCGAGGCGCGCAACACGCGCCGATCGAGCTCGGCCTCCAGGGTCGATCGGACGAACGGATAGCTGGCGGTCAGCCGCCCACCCAGCAACACGAGGCTCGGATTAAGCACGTTGATGATCCCGGCGAGCCCGATCCCGAGCCAGCGCGCGGTCTCGGCGAACGCGTCCAACGCGGTCGGATCGCCCGCCTCCGCCTCGGCGAGCAGGGTCTCGAACGCCTCGCGACCGCCCTCCGGTGACCGACCGGCCCGCCGCAGCAGCGCCATGGTGCCGACCTCGGTCTCCCAGCACCCGATCGACCCGCACCGACACGGCAGCCCGTCAGGGTTCACCGGGATGTGGCCGACCTCGCCGCCGTAGCCGGCGGCGCCGATCAGTTGCCGGCCATCCACGATAAGGCCACCACCGACACCGATCGAGCCCCAGATCAGGACCACGTCGTCGATGTCGCGGGCCGCACCACGACGATGCTCGGCAAGGACCGCGAGGTCGGCCTCGTTGGCGAAGGCGACCGGGACATCCATCCGCAGGGCATCGGCGAGGACATCGCCGAGTGGCTCATCGCGCCAGCCGAGGTTCGGGGCCACCGAGACCATGCCGTCGCTGCGTCGGACGACACCGACGACGGCGACCCCTACTCCGACGATGCTCTCCTCCGACGGGACCCGACCGCGAAGGTCGGCTGCGAGTCCCGCGAGTGCGGCGGCGATGTCCGCGACGCTCGAGCGCCCGCGCGGCAGGTCGATCCGCACATGATCGAAGACCTCCCCGCCAAGCCCGACGGTCGCGGCAGCGAGCAAATCGACGGCGATCTCCAACGCGAGCACGACGGCCCCGTTGGGATCGGCACGGACGAGCGGTGACGGTCGACCGGGCGTGCCGTCGAGCGCGGCGGGGCCTTCGAACGCGAGGCGACCGGCGACCAGCTCGCCGATGAGGCCCCGGATGGCGCTGCGCGTCAGACCGGTGCGTGTGACGAGATCCGAGCGGGACAGGGGTCCACTCGCGTGGAGCTCGCGGACGATGGCGCTCAGGTTCGCTCGTCGAACGGTCTCGCTGCGATGGCCCAGCTCGTCCCGACCGATGAACACGGTTTTGTGTTCCTCTTTCACGAATGTGCTGTGCGAGACTCGTACAAGGACGCGGTCATGTCAATACGGATATCGCGAGGAGGGGCCATGTCGGGCACGGTTCGGTGGGGGATCCTGTCGACGGCGGACATCGGGCTGCGAAAGGTCATCCCCGGCATCCAGAAGGCCGCTCGCTGCGAGGTCGTCGCGATCTCGTCACGGGACGTCGAGGCCGCCCGTTCGGCAGCGGAACGACTCCGTATCCCGACCGCCCATGGCTCGTACGAGGGACTCCTTGCGGACCCCGACGTCGACGCGGTCTACATCCCGTTGCCGAACCACTTGCACGCCGAATGGACCATCGCCGCGCTCCGGGCCGGCAAGCACGTGCTGTGCGAGAAGCCCCTCGCGATGACCGCAGATGACGCGCAGCGGATGGTCGATGTCGCCCGTGAGACCGGCCTCCATCTCATGGAGGCGTTCATGTACCGCCACCACCCGACGTGGGTCGCGGCCTTGGATGTGGTCGACAGCGGCCGAATCGGCACGCTGGTGGCCGTGCAGAGCTGGTTCTCCTACTTCAACGACGACCCGGCCAACATCCGCAATGTCGTCGACTACGGCGGTGGCGCGTTGTTCGATATCGGCTGCTACTCGATCAACCTCTCGCGGATGCTGTTCCACGGTGAGCCGTCCCGAGTCCAGGCGTCCCTGCGGCGCGATCCGGCCACCGGTGTCGACGTCCTCACGAGCGGGATCCTGGATTTCGAGGATGGGATCGCCACCTTCACCTGCTCGATGCGGAGCGAGTCCGATCAGCGGGTGGACATCTACGGCAGGAAAGGCCGAGTCTCGATCCAGATCCCCTTCAACATCCCGCCCGACCGGCCCACCCGGGTCTTCGTCACGGCCGGCGGGGATCCTCCGGTCGCGCCGGACACCGAGGTCGTCGAATTCCCCACCGCCGACCCGTACACGGCGGAAGCCGAAAGATTCGCCACAGCCGTGCTGGACGGCGGTCCGACCCCCGTCCCGCCGGAAGACGCCGTCGCCAACCTGCGGGTCATCGATGCGATCTTCGCCGCAGCCGGATCAGGGGTTCGCTGAGCCGTCGAAATAGCGCTGGGCACGCGCCATCGCGTCCTTGCCGCAGATCGATCCGATCTTGCGACCCTCGAAGTCGTCCGCGGGCACGTGGATGCCCATGAACAACCTCGAGATCCCGGCCATGTCGGCCGCGTCGTAGTAGGTCGCCCATTGGATCGTGGTGTCCTGGGTCGGGCCCTCCTCATGGATGAGGTCGCCCTTCTTGGTCGTGAAGCTCGTGAGGCCCCCCGGGAAATACTCGCTGCCGGTAAATGCCGTGAGCACCTCGGCAGCGGCCCTACTGAACGTGCTGTGGCCTGACGGGTAGCCCGCGAAGGCGGGTGTCACGAACGTGCTGCGCTGGTACGGCACCCAGTCGACGGCGCGGATCCAACCGACACCACTCGTCTGGGTCTTGGGATCCGTAGGAAACCCGCGCCAGGCGTTGATGACGATGTCGCCGGGCTTCGCCTTCGCGTCGGCATGGCGGCCGCCGGGCGCGACGGATCGCGAGGTCGCGACCTCGATGAGGCCGGGCACGAGCGGCAATCCCTCGGCGTCGTAAGAAGGCCCTGCCGGATCGCTGGACTGGCCTCGCTCGCCCATGTACCGGATCTGCGAGATCGGTCGCGACGAATCGTAGAAGCCCTTGGCGCCCCACGTCGCGATGGCCGCGTCATGGACCGCACCGTTCAAGGCGAGGTAGAGCTTCGTATCCCATTCCAGCCGATCGACCGGCAGGCCTTCGCCCCCGATCCGCAGCGCGAAGTCGGGCGAGTCGGCGATCTCGTTGGCGATGACGTTCCAGTGGCCCGGAGGCGTCTCGGACTTCGGACCGTCGGCCCAGTACTCCGCGAGGACCCGGGCGAAGTCCGCCTGGAGGACGACATGCGGCTCGTACGGCTGACTCGTGGCCGGGTTGACGTCGTGCCCGTGACCATCGTTGGTACCGAGGGTGTTGTTGCCGAACTCGCCCGGGCTGATGTCGATCGTGATCCCGTTCGTGGCGTCGAGGAGATGACTTCGGCGGATGATCTCGACGGCCTCGTCCTTGAACTCCTGGTCGGTCGACGCGTCACCCAGCAACGGCGGCGGTCCCGGGTCGATCGGCGTTCCCTGATCCGACGGCGGCAGCGCGAACGACGTCACGTGTCCCCAGTACGGGCCGATGAACGTCTGGACCTGCCCCGGGATCGGCAGGCCGTTCTGGGAGACCTGCTTGTCGAGCGCGAGGGGCTGCCAGTGGTTCGGGTCCTTCATGACCGTACCGGGTTCGGCGACCACGAGCGGGTCGTTTTTCGGTACGTAGCTCGAGTCCTTATACCGCTCGTCCTCCTTCGCCCCGTCGGTCTCGCCGAAGGCGATGACCGCCGCCGCGATCCGGTTGCCTAGCGCCGCGGGGCTGTCGCCGTCGGTGGAATCGAAATCGGTCTCCAGGCACAGGCTGGCCATCGTCTTGGCCAGCTCCTCCGGGGCGGCTTGGAGGTCTGACACAGTGCCGTAGCGCCAGAGCAGGATGCGATATGCGGCGTAGCTCATGGCCGTTTCCCGCGCCGCCTTCACGTCCTGCGCCGTGTGCTTCTCGGTCACGAAGTAGCCGTCGGCGGTCGGATCGTAGGCCGCCCAGGCGTCCCACATCGCGGCCGAGACATGGAACAGGTTGCGAGCGTGGACTGTAGGAGCCGGCACCACCTCTCGGATCAGCTGGAGGGTCTGCTCGTCCCAGACGCGTGCGACGGACTCGCCGCCAAGGTCGCCGCGGGTGCACGCCTCGGCCTGGAAGGGTGGCTTCGTATCCGCACACGCTCCGACCATGAGAGCCACGAGGGCCATGCCCGCCAACAGCGTGCCGATCGGTGCACCGCGTCGCGATCCGTTCCTCATCGCGCGCTCTCCTCCAACGTCATTCCGGGGCGAAGCCGGAGGATGGCCCGGGGCATAGTGCCGGGTCAAGGGGGTTTGTGTACGTTGTGCTCTAATACCCCGGTCCGGGCTCGATCCATAGCGCGATCGGAGGGATTTCCAGCGTGACCCCATCCTCCGGCCGGCAACGGAGCCGCGGCCGTCGGATCGCCGCCGTCGGCACCGTCATCGTCCTCGCGCTGGTCGGCGGCAGCCTCGCGGCGTACCAGGTCCTCGGTTCGCGTCAGACCGAGTCGGGCAGCACCTCGACCGCGGCGGCCCCGACGCCGCGCTTCGTCGACGAAGCGTCGTCCGCCGGCCTGACCCATCGCTACGCCGGTGACACCGACTACATCGTCGGCGGCGGGGTCGCGACCTTCGACTGTGACGCCAACGGGCTCCCCGATCTGTACATCGCCGGCGGCGCGGAACCGGCGGCGCTGTTCCGGAACGCCAGCGCTGTCGGAGGGACGCTCCGCTTCGACCGGGTGAAGGATCCCTCGACCGACCTCACCGCCGTCACGGGCGCCTACCCCCTCGACATCGACGGCGACGGCTTCCTGGACCTCGTCGTGCTGCGACGCGGCGAGGAAGTCGTCCTGCGCGGGCTGGGCGACTGCCGCTTCGATCGGGCCGACCAGCACTGGGCCATCGACGACGGCGACGGCTGGACCGTCGGCTTCAGCGCCAGCTGGGAAACGCCGGATGCCGCGTTGCCGACCCTCGCGTTCGGGGACTACCTGATGGTCGATGCCGACGGCGAGTGGACGCAGTGCGCCGACGACGCGCTCATCCGCCCGGCAGCTTCCGGTGCCGCCTATGCGCCCGCGATCCCGCTGACTCCGAGCTACTGCACGCTGTCGATGCTCTTCAGCGACTGGGACCGCTCCGGGCGGCGCGATCTGCGCGTTTCGAACGACCGCCACTACTACGACGACCACGGCGAAGAACAGCTTTGGCGGATCGAGCCCGGGCAGCCGCCCCGGCTGTACGGGCCTGAAGACGGCTGGCAGACGCTCCGGATCTGGGGTATGGGCATCGCCAGCCAGGACATCACGGGCGATGGCTACCCGGAGGTCTACCTGACCAGCCAGGGCGACAACAAGCTGCAGACCCTCGAGGACGGACCGTCGGAGCCGCGGTACGGGGACCTGGCGCTGCGCCGCGGGGCGACCGCCCATCGGCCGTACATCGGCGGGGACCCGAACGCCTCGACCGCGTGGCACCCGGAGTTCCAGGACGTCAACAACGACGGCTTCATGGACCTGTTCGTGAGCAAGGGGAACGTCGGGGAACAGCCCGACTACGCCGCGAAGGACCCCAGCAACCTGCTGATCGGGCAGGCCGACGGGACGTTCCGCGAAGGCGGAGCGGATGCCGGGATCGTCCGCTACGAGCGGGGCCGCGGCGCGGCCCTCGCGGATCTCAACCTCGATGGCCAGCTGGATCTCGTCGAGGTCGTCCGGAACCAGAACGTGCAGCTGTGGCGGAATGTCGGCAGCGGCACGGCTGAGACACCAGCATCGATGGGCCATTGGCTCGCCGTCGACGTCGACCAGGACGCGGCGAACCGCCGTGCCGTCGGGGCGTGGGTCACGGTGAAGGCCGGCGATCGCCAGACGGAACGCGAGCTGACCGTCGGCGGCGGGCACGCGAGCGGGGACGCCGTGCCCGTCCATTTCGGCCTGGGAGGCGCGACCCAAGCCGAGGTGCGGGTCACGTGGCCCGATGGCGAGGTCGGGCCGTGGCTGCCTGCCGGCGCGGATCGGATCGTGACGGTGCGTCGGGGTGCGAGCGCCGTCGAACCCGCCGCTCCCTGATGGCACGCTAGACGAGCCATGACCGCCGTCCGCCACGCCCGGCTTGCCGAGGTCGACCTGCCCGACTTCGGTCGACCTGTGACCACACCTGAGGTCCCGCCACGCCTGTATGGGGATCGGCTGGAGCGCCTCCGCGAGCGGATGCGGCGTGCGGGCTACGACCGGATCGTCGTCTACGCCGACCGCGAGCACAGCGCGAACCTGGCGTACCTGACCGGCTTCGATCCGCGGTTCGAGGAGGCGATACTCATCGTGGCGCCGGCCGGGGAACCGGCCGTCCTGGTCGGGAACGAGTGCTATGGGATGGCAGGAGGCGCGCCACTGCCGATGCGCCGCCATCGCTTCCAGGACCTGAGCCTGCCGAGCCAGCCACGCGACCGCTCGCGACCTCTCCGCGACATCTTCGGTGACGAGGGGGTCTCGACGGGGACGAAGGTCGGCGTCGCGGGCTGGAAACCCTACGCCGAGCGCTCGATGCTCGACATTCCCTCGTTCCTCGCCGATGAGCTGCGTCGCGCGGTCGGGTCAGGTGGGACCGTGGAGAGCGCCAACGACCTTTTCATCGATGCCGCCGATGGGCTGCGCGTGATCAATGAGGTCGAGCAGCTCGCCGCGATGGAGGCGGCCGCGTGCACCACGTCGAGTGGCGTGCGGTCGGTGATCCACGGCCTCCGGCCCGGCCTCCGTGAGCGCGACGCCGTCGCGCTGCTCGGCTGGGACGGCACGCCACTCTCCTGTCACCTGATGCTGACCGCCGGGCCGCGGGCATCGTATGGCCTCCTGAGCCCCGGCGACCGCCCGATCGAGCGCGGTGACCCGTTCACGGTCGCGTTCGGGATCTGGGGCGCGCTGAACTGCCGCGCCGGGTTCGTCGTCGCGGACGCCGCCGAGCTGCCGGACGGCGTCGGCGACTACGTCGACCGGTTGGTCGCGCCGTACTTCGCCGCGGTCGCCGAGTGGTACGGGGCGCTGCACATCGGCCAGACCGGCGAGGCCCTGCACGAGGTCATCGCGCGCCACCTCGGCGACCCGTTCTTCGGGATCTTCCTCAACGCGGGCCACCAGATCAGCCTCGACGAGTGGGTGAACTCGCCGATCCGGGCCGGCTCGAGGATCGAGCTGCGATCCGGCATGGCGTTCCAGGTCGACATCATCCCGGCGACCGGCACGCCGTACTTCACGACGAACATCGAGGACGGCATCGCGCTGGCTGACGGTCCGCTGCGCGACGCGTTCGCGAGGGGCTACCCGGACGCCTGGGCCCGCATCGGGGCGCGCCGGGAGTTCATGGCCGACCAGCTTGGGATCGAGCTGCATGCCGACGTCCTGCCATTCTCGAACATCCCGGCCTACCTGCCGCCGTATCTGCTGCGTCCAGGGATGGCCATGACGATGGCGGGGTGACGGCCAACAGAGCGGGGGCAGACGTCGTCGTCCTGCGCTGGGACGACGCGATCCTCGCCGTCGACCCGGTCATGGGTGGACGGTTGGCATCGCTCGTCGTGGGCGGTCACGAATTGCTCGTGACCGAGGGCGACGGTCCGATCTACTGGGGCTGCTACCCCATGGTCCCGTTCGCGGGACGCGTCCGCGACGGTCGTTTCCGCTTCGCGGGCCGGCGCCATCAGCTGCCCCTGACCATGCCGCCGAACGCCATCCATGGGACCGTCCTCGATCGACCGTGGCATGTCATGACGCGAAGCGACCAGCACGTGGAGCTGGTCACAGACCTCGGTCCTGACTGGCCATTCCAGGGAGAGGTCGTCCAGACCGTGGCGCTCGTCGCCGGCGGGCTCGAGGCGAGCCTTGAGCTTCGCGCAGCGGAACCGATGCCGGTCGTTCTCGGGTGGCATCCGTGGTTCCGGCGAACGATCGACGGGACGGCGGCAGCGTTGGACTTCGAGGCACGCTCGCAGTACCTCCGAGGGCAGGACGGCCTGCCGACCGGCGCCACGGTCCCGCCGACGCCCCGCCCATGGGACGACGCGTTCACGGATCTCGTCATACCGCCGCGCTTGACCTGGCCCGGTATCGCTCGGCTCGAGCTTCGCTCGGACGCGCCCTTCTGGGTCGTCTTCGATGAGCGCCCCGACGCGATCTGCGTCGAGCCCCAGACCGGGCCGCCGGATGCGTTCAACCTGGCGGCGGCGATCGGTGTCGACCCGCCGGTAGCGGCGCCCGACCGGCCGGTCTCGATCGCGATGGCGTGGCGCTGGCAGGTCATCGCGCCGAAGCCGGGTGCGACGTCGGACGACGGGGCGTCGTCGGGGCCGGAAGCGGCGCCCGTCAGGCCTTCGAGGCGACCCCGGACGCGTCGGGCACGTTCACGCCCGTGACGCGGTTCTTGCCGGCCCGCTTGCTGGTGTACATCGCCCGGTCGGCGCTGATCATCAGCTCGTCAGCGGTGCCGCCGTCGTCGGGATAGGACACCACCCCGACCGATAGCGACGGCCGGACGGCATCGTCGGGCAATTCGAGATCGAGCTCGTTGACGCCGATCCTGATCTTCTCGGCCAGCACGAAGGCGCCGGTCGGGTCGGTCTCCGGGAGCAACACGACGAATTCGTCGCCTCCGTAGCGAGCGGCCGTGTCGATCCGTCGCACGCCCTCGTTCACCACCTGGCCGACGGCGGCGAGGACGCGGTCGCCGTGGAAGTGGCCGAGTCGGTCGTTGATGGCCTTGAGCTCGTCGAGATCCATCATGAGCAGACAGAAGCCCCGCCCGGTACGCGCGCTGCGGGCGATCTCACGCTCGAGGGCGGCGAAGAAGAAGCCGCGGTTGAAGAGCGACGTGAGCGGGTCGATCGTCGACAGGCGGATCGCCGCGTCGCGCGTCGTCCGTTGCTGGCGTGCGATGACCATCGCGATATACGCGAGCATCACCATCGCGGTGAGATTGATCCCGACCGTCGCCACGGTGACCGGGTTGGCCAGGACCGCAGGGTCCGAACCGAGGATCACGGCGAGGAGGTAGCCGATGGCGGCGATCAGCGCGAGGCTGAGGGTGATCCCTGGCGAGACGACGAGCGCCGCGCCCCCGACGATCAGCGGATAGACGAAGAAGAACGGGCTCGCGGCGCCACCGGTCAGGGCGACCAGCACCGTCGAGACGGTGATCGCGACGGAACCCTCCAGGACGAACTTGGCCGGCCCGAGCGCGCTCGCCGGCAGCAGGTCGTGGATGACCAGCACGAAGACGCCACCGAGCGCCAGCAGCAGGAAGATCGCGGTCTGGCTCTGTGGCCACAAGCCGGTCACACCGACGATCGTCGTGACCGCCAGCAGGAACACCCACGACGCGATGCGCACGACGCGGTCATACGTGCGGATCGTGTCGCTCTCATCGGGCGTCCGCGTTTCGTCACCGCGCCCGACGACGGCGGCCGCGGCCATCGCCCGCTCCGACTTGGTGTCGCCCCGTTCCTCCGACGCCGTCGCATCGCCGCGCAGGCGGCCGATCGCGGGAGAAGCCACCAAAACGGCCATGACGACGAGATTCGCGATCACCGCGAGGACGATCAGGGCGAGGATTGGCTCCAGCGACACACGGTCATCTTAGACCGAGTACTGGCCGAAACGGCCGGTGCCCCCTGGCGCCATCCGAACGGGGTGGTGCGCGGACGCCCCGCTCGAAGCGGTCATCCCGGTGCATCCGGGCGCCCCCTAGCGGGTCCCCCACTGGTACGTCTGCTTGACCATGCGCAGATACACGAAGGTCTCCGTCTCGCGGACACCCTCGATCGAGCGCAGCCGCTCGGTGAGGAAGCGGAGCAACGCCTCGTTGTCCTCGCAGACAGTCTCGATCAGCAGGTCGTACGTCCCGGCGGTGATCACGACGTAGTCGACTTCCGGCATATCGGCCACAGCCTCGGCCACCGCGACGAGCTGATCGCTCTCACAGCGGATGCCGATCATCGCCATCTGCTGGAAGCCGAGCTTGAGCGGGTCGGTCACCCCGACGATCTGGAGGATGCCCCGCTCGATGAGCCGGTTGGTCCGGGCGCGGACGGCCGCCTCGCTGACACCGAGCTCGGCAGCGATCTGTGTGAAGGGCCGCCGGCCGTCGGCCTGGAGGTGCTCGATGATCCGCTTGTCGAGCTCGGAGACGTCCTCGGCCCGTGCGGCGATCGAGCGCGGTCGCGTCCGTGCGACGTCGGTCATGCCGACAGGGTACGACCTGTGTGTCCGGCCGGAACCCCTTATTCCCGTCCTCGTCGACGGGATGCGGGCAGGCGGTCTGTCAGTCCGCGTCGGGCGAAGCTGAGACGCTCGGCGCCGGCTCGACCGCGGCGACCTTCACCGGGATGCTGGTGCGTGCCTTGAGCGGCGAGAGGAGCACGTCGGCAGCCGCCACGAGATCCGTCAGCCCCGCCACCTGGCGATCGTTCAGCTTGCCCGGCATGTGGCCGGATCTCGTCGGGCCCCAGATGATCAGGATATTGATGCCGGCGATCGCCGCTGGCGGCTCGCCCTTGCCGGGAGCCTCGCCGCTCGCCCAGGTGATCGCCTTCGTGAGGGCCGTCGCGGAGCGGTATTCGGTGACGTCCAGCGGCCAACCCAGGTACGTCGCGTAGATCCGGGTGACGACATCGCTGTCCTCGGCGCCGAGCGTCGCCGTGTTGGCCGTGATGGACAGCCCGGCCTTGCCCAATCCCGCGAAGACCTGCTTGGCGGTCGCGGGACTGGGGAGATGCGGGTTCGGCGTGGCGAGCGGTGTCGGGGCGACGGAAGGCGAGGCACTCGGGGCCGCGCTCCCGCACGCGGCGACGAGCACGGCCGCAGCGACGAACACGGTGACGGTCCGCGCCGCCCGAAGACTGGTCTTGGCCATGGCCTGGCGATTCTCGGGACTATCCCCGTCACCCGTCGACCCTACTTTCGTACCCGCCGCCTAGCCATCCAGCAGCTGCAGCACCGGTGCGAAGGCCTCGATCGAGCCGCGCGTGATGGGGTCGATCACGACCTGGACGTGCCCGATGCCCGCATCGGCGAAGGCACGCAGGCGTGCCGCCATGACCTCTGGCGGACCGATGAGCGGGGGTGGCGGCGCCTCGGCGTAACTGCCTTGGATCCGACCCGTTCCGTCGGGGAACTGCACAAGGACCGCGACCGTCCGCTCGATCTCGGCCGGGTCGCGACCCACATCCTGGCACGCGGCGTCGACGACGGCACGCAGCCGCGCGATGCCCTCCGGGTCGTTGCCGATGTCCGCGAACCAGCTGTTCCAGGCCTGGACATGCGGCGCGGCGATGCGCAGCATCCGCGGCCCATTCGACCCGATCATCAGCGGCGGTCCATGCGGGCGCGGGCCGTGAGGCAGGATCTCGCAGTCACGTGCCTGGTAGAAGCGGCCGTCGAAGTCGATCTCGCCGTCCTGCAGCAGGGTCCGGATGATCGTGAACGCCTCCTCGAACCGGTCGACCCGATGGTCGAACGGGATCCCGAACGCCCGGAACTCGGTCTCGTTCCAGCCGGCGCCGAGACCGAGGATCAGCCGGCCGCCGCTGATCTCATCGATGGTGCTCGCCTGTTTGGCGAGGACGGCGGGATTGTGGAACGCCGTGCAGGCGACGAGCGGCCCGAACTCGATCCGATCGGTGACGGCGGCGATGGCCGACAGCATCGACCACGCCTCCCAGGGTCCGCGCGGGGGACGATCCGGCCATCGATACAGGAGGTGCTCGCCGAGCCAGACCGAGTCGTAGCCCAGATCCTCGATGGCTCGCGTCATGTCGAGGAGTTCGGCCCAACGCGTCTCGCGCTCGACCTCGGGCAGCTGGATACCGATCTTGAGCGGCCGTGCCACCGTCAGCGGTCGGGGGTCAGGAGGCGGCCGGGATGAGCGCGTCGTGCATCGCCCGCAGGTGGTCGGGTGTGCTGCCGCAACACGCCCCGACGATCCGGGCGCCGGCCTGATACATCTGCGACCCGTACGCGGCCATCGTCGGTGGGTCGGCGCGGTACACCGCGCGCATGTCGACGAGTTCCGGCATGCCGGCGTTCGACTTCGCGACGAGCGTGGCCTCTGGCGCGACGGCGTGCATCCGCTCGATGACCGGCAGCAGCTCGTCGGGGCCGTTGCCACAGTTCCCACCGATGGCGTCGGCGCCCCATGCGAGGAGCGCTTCCGCTGCCTGCTCGGGGGACACGCCCATCATCGTGTGACCACGGGTATCGAACGTCATGGTCGTCACCAGCGCGATGCCCGGCGCGACCCGCCGGACACCCTCGATGGCCGCCTTGATCTCGTTGAGATCGGACATCGTCTCGATCCAGATCAGGTCGACGCCACCGGCGACCAGCGATGCGGCCTGCTCCCGGAAGACGTCGACGGCGATGTCGTAATCGAGCGTCCCGAGAGGCTGGACGATCTCGCCGCTGGGGCCGATGTCACCCGCCACGAGCGCGGTGTCGCCGGCGGCTCGGACCTCGGCGCGTGCAAGGATCGCCGCGGTGCGGTTCAGGTGGTCGACCCGCTCGCTGAGCCCGTGCAGCCCGAGCCGGAGTCGATTGCCCCCGAAGGTGTTGGTCATGATGATCCGCGACCCGGCGTCGAGATAGCCCCGGTGGATACGGCGCACGACCTCGGGCTGGGTCAGGTTCCAGACCTCTGGCGGATCACCGAACTGCAGGCCATTGGCGAACAGCATCGTGCCCATGGCTCCATCGGCCAGGTGCGGGCCCGGTTCGGCGAGGAGGTCGCGGAATCGCTGGCTGGCCACCCCGTCCTCGACGGACAGGCGAGTGGCACGGTCCGGGAAGCGGTTGTTGTCGACCGGCTCGAGTGTCGAGACGGCGCGCGCCTCATCGGTCGCGGCGGCGGATCGGTCACGGGGTCCGCGGCCTCGGAGGCCGCGACGTGGGCTATCCATGGCTCGATGATAGCCACGGGACCAAATGCGACGCCCCCGGACCTTCGTCATTGACAGACGACGCGGGCATCCTCCACCCTCCGCGCGATGCATCCCATCGCCCCCTGCCCCGCGACCCGGTCGCAGCAGCCGCCCGCGAGGGCCTGCTCGACCTGATGCCACGCGCCCCGCGAGGCGCCGACCACGGATCTGAGAGGAACGCCCTCGGCACGACGTCGAGGGCGTTTCCCTATGTCACGAAGGATAGGAACGATGGATACCGCACTGTTCTTACGAGGGCTCGTCCTCGGTTTCACGATCGCCGCCGCCGTCGGACCGATCAGCCTGCTCGTCATCCGGCGGACGCTCGCCGAGGGCCGGCTGGTCGGGCTGGTCTCCGGCATGGGCGTCGCGACAGCCGATGCCACGTACGGTGCGATCGCCGCGTTCGGGCTGACCGCCGTGACCGACCTGCTCGTCGACTGGCGTCGGGCGCTGGGGATCATCGGCGGTGTCTTCCTGCTATGGCTGGCGTGGCGGACCTTCACCGCGGTCCCCGGGGAGGCGGCCGTCGACTCCGAGCGGCGCCGGGGCCTGCCCGGCGCCTACCTAAGCACCCTCGGTCTGACCCTGACGAACCCGATGACGATCCTGTCGTTCGCAGCGCTCTTCGTCGGGCTGGGGGTGACGGGCGGCGATGCCGCCGGCGCGACGTTGCTGACCCTGGGCGTGTTCGCCGGGTCCGCGCTGTGGTGGGTCGTGCTGACCACGGTCGTCGCGGCGTTCCGATCGCGGCTCAGCACGACCGGCATGCGCCGGGTGAACATGGCATCCGGCGTGCTCATCGGGGCGTTCGCGATCGTCGCGATCGTGTCGAGCCTGGCGTGAGGCAGCGGGTCGATCAGACGAACGGGCCGGACAACGTCAGGAGCGCGAGCAGGATCAGTCCGACGCCGACCGCGCTCGACAGCCGTCGTGGCGAGGGCAGGTACGTCTCCAAGATCATCACGCCGGTCAGGGCGCCCATCCAGATCAGGCTGCCGAACCCCTCCCCGAACATCAGCAGCATGAGCGCCCACGAGGCACCGACACAGGCGATGCCATGGTCAAGTCCGAGGCGGGCGGCCCCGCCCTGCGGCCCGCCCGTGGTCGCCATGTGGTCGCCCGGGCGCCGACACCGTTCCAGATCGCGATGCTTGCGCGGCATGAACTGGTACCCGCCGGCGAGCGCCAGTACCCCGGCCTCGACGAGCCACGGGCGAGACGCAAGCCACGGGGTCGAATCGACGATGCGGTGGACGACCATGTCGCCAAGGAAGGCCCCGAGGCCGAACGCCGCCCACACGAGGAAGAACCCCGCAAGGAACGTCAGCTCGGCGCGTCCCGACGCGACGCGCGCGGTCGCGGCGCGGGTGACATAGTCGATGGCCGGCAGGCTGGCGGGCACCATCATGGCGGCGACCATGACCTGCCAGGCGCCCAAGAAGAGCGGGATCGCCACCCAGGGCGGCGGCCCGGTCTCGATGAGCGCGTGATGGTGGAGCGTCGGGGCCACGCGGGTCGCCTCGAGGATGACGAGCGTCGTCCAGGCACCGCCGACCAGCAGGAGCGCGACCACGAGCTCGCCACGCGCGAGGATCGATCCCGCCGCGAGCTCGACGACCCCGGGACCGTGAAGCGGGCGGCGGACCCGGGCAGCGCCGCTCATGTCACACGAGGTCGAGACTGCACCCGAACGGTCGGGTCTCCGGACGCCGGACGGCGCGCCCGGCCAGGATGTCGTCCAGCGCGTCCCGCAGGTCGTGGGTGGTCACGCGTTCCGGGAGCCGAGCGTCGTCGAACCGGCCGCGATAGCGCAGCCGTCGGTCCTGGTCGAGCACGAAGACATGGAACGTGCACTCGGCGCCGTACGCCCGGGCGACCCTTTGGCCCTCGTCGACGAGATAGGGGAAGACGTAGCCGTCTTCCGTCGCGCGCTCGACCATCCGGGAGAGGCGCTCATCGGGGTAGAGGTGCGGGTCGTTCGAGTTGATCGCGACCAGCTGGACGCCGCGCGGGCCGAAGTCCCGCTGGAGCTCGTTCATGCGGTCCGCGTAGGCCTTCGCCGTCGGGCATCGGTTGGACGAGAAGATCAGCACGAGCGCCGTCTTCTCGTGGAACCGATCGAAGCCGTAGCGCTGACCGTCCGTGCCGCGCAGGTCCTCGAACGCCGGCGCGTGGGAGCCCATCCGGAGGCTCGCCCGTTCGGGCGAGGCCTCCTGGATCTCCAGGGCGGTCACACCGCGACCGAGGCGGCGAAGCGGTCCGGGAACTGCGCGGCCAGGCCGTCGTGGATCGCATCCGCGAGGACCATGATCTCGGTGAAGATGTCGTCGAATGCCTTCACGTCGGCGGCCCAATCGCCGCTGATGCGAGCGACGGTCTCGTCCTTGGTCAGCTTGAGATGCAGGGCGAGGAGGTCGAGGACGTCGCTCTCCTTCCAGTTCGGGTTCGCACCAGCGAGGAACGAGGCGATCGTCTCGATGTTGCGCGTCCAACGCGCGTCGTGGGTGGCGAAGGCGGCCTGGTCGCCGGACTTGGCCGCCGCGACGAGTTCGACCGCGATCAGGATGTGCTCCTTGAGGAGCTCGGTCAGACGGTCGCCGGCGTCCTTGCCGTAGAAGCCTGAGATCGCCGCACCGATGTCGTCCTGGTTGGCCAGCAGCCTGCCTGCGGCCGCGTCGGCGTCGGGCGCGCCGGCCACCGCGGCGATGATGTAGTCGCGGGTCCAGATGACATGGTCCGACCACAACTTGCGCAGGGCCAGCCGGACCGGTTCTCTCGAGGTCGTCATGCGTGCGGCGCTTCCTTCCGTCTCATGGCGCCCGATCGGGTGCGACCGAGTCGCCTCTAAAGGGAGTAGTGATTAGTTTTACACGGCGGCGGTAGTCGCTGTCAACCGCGCGCGACCGAGCGCGCATCACGAACGCCCACGACCGTGTTATGAAGGGACGATGACGAAGCTCGAGCGGGCCAGCCTCCTCGATCCAGCGAACCAGCGTCCGCTCTCTCGGGCGACCGGTGCCGCGGCCCTGGTCGGTGGACTGGCGGTCGGCCGGGCGATCCTCGAGCCGGGCTGGCGCTGGTCGGAGGACGTCAAACCGGTCGTCGGGACGGAGTGGTGCGAGGCGCATCACCTGCACGTCCTGGTCAGCGGGCGCTTCGCCGTGCGCCTCGCGGACTCGGACGAAGCCGATGAATTCGTCGCTGGCGACGTCTTCGACATCCCGCCTCTGCACGATGCCTGGGTGGTGGGCGACGAACCTGTCGACCTCATCGACGTTTCCGGCAATGTCGTGCAGTTCGGTGAGCCGCCGGCCCTGGCCCGCCAGGTCGTGACCATGCTGATGACCGACATCGTCGATTCGACCCCGACAGCGGCGCGACTCGGTGACGCCCGCTGGCGGCAGACCCTCGCCGACCACGACCGCATCGTCCGACGACAGATCGAGCGATATCGCGGGCGCGAGATCGATACGACCGGCGACGGGTTCTTCGTCGCATTCGACAGCGCCGCGGCCGCGGTGCACTCCGCCCGGGCGATCCGGGACGAGGTCCGCCGCCTCGACCTCCAGGTCCGCATCGGGGTCCACACCGGCGAGATCGAGACCGCCGCTGACGGCGTCCGCGGGATCGCCATCCATGCCCTTGCCCGGATCATGGCCGCCGCCGGGGCATCCCAGATCCTCGTGTCCGCCATCACGAAGACCCTGACCGAAGGGACGGACCTCACGTTCGCGGAGCGCGGACCCCACGCGCTGAAGGGGCTGGCGACACCGATGGACCTGTACGAGGTCGAGTAGGGCTAGCGGCGCTCCGTCCGGTCGCGCGCCAGGTCGTGCAGCCGCGCGTCGGAGATCCCGAGGTGATGGGCGATCTCGTGGTAGACGGTGTCGGCGACCGCGGTCGCGAGACGCTCGGGCGTGCGGTTGGCGCGGACCAGCGGCCCGCGGAAGATCGTGATCTTGCTCGGGAGCGGCGCCGCGTCGGCCGACCAGGCCGTTCGCGGCACGCCCTGATACAGCCCGTACAACCCGTGCGCCCGGACGGCGGCCAGCTGCTCGGGCGTCGCCTCCTCCTCGACGACGATCGCCACGCTCCCGAGCTGCTCGCGGAACGGCGATGGCAGTCGCTCGAGGGCGTCGACGACAAGATCTTCGATGTCCGTCTCGGTCGGTTCGGGGGGCAGCATGGCGCAATATTGGGTCGTGCTGCGTGACATCGCTGGTGTCGCCGACCGGGCAGACGGATGATCCTCCCGAAGCTCCGGGATCCGCGCTTCATCACGGTGCGTCGTGGCGGCAGCCTCCGGGACGAGGATCATCACCTCCTGGCGACGTGGGCGGTTGATTGCGCGGAGCACGTCCTCCACTTCTTCGAGGAGGCTCGGCCAGACGACGACCGCCCGCGACACGCGATCGAGCTCGGGCGTGCCTGGGCGCGAGGCGAGGTCACCTGGTGGGAGGCTCGCACCGCGGGCGGCCATGCGAACGCCGCCGCCCGAGACCTGAGCGGGGCAGCACGGCATGCTGCCTACGCCGCCGGCCAGGCCGCGGCGGTGGGCCATGTGGCGGCGCACGAACTCGGTGCCGCGGCCTACGCGATCAGAGCGGCGCAGGCGGCTGCGTCTCAAGACGAGGCCGCGGAGACCGGCCGCGGGGAGTGCCGCTGGCAACGGGCGCAGCTACCGCATGAGATCCGCGACCTCGTGCTCGACGACCAGCGGCTGCGCAACGAGCTGTGCTGGTTCGTGTTCGACTGCTGAGCGGATCCTCGGGTGGCTGGTCGGGGAGGTGGGACTCGAACCCACGATCTCGTGCTCCCAAAGCACGTGCGTTGCCAACTACGCCACTCCCCGGGCGTTTCGTGTTCCGGAACCGCATGTGCTCCGGAAATCGGTCGCTGGTGACTGGTCTACAGCGTTCCGATCGCATTTGCTGAGTGGTGCTTAGAACCGCTCGACCAGCGAGGGATCGCAATGACCATCACCACCACCGCTCGGCCCATCATACGGCCACGTCTGGCTCGAGACGCTGAGCGCCTCGTGGCGCCGGCACATGACCGCCCCAACGGATGAGCCCGGCAACCCTGTCGACCTGATTGGACACCGAGCCATCGAAGGGGTGGCTTTTCTAGATCCAAATCGCACGCACCCTTCGCCCCACCACAGCGGCGTTCGGCGTTGCGGCCGACAGCTACGGTGTCACGAGCCCGCTCACACGCGACATGCTGTGCGAGCGCAGGCGCCAGTTCGAGTGTGGACTGCTCGCCGCCGCCGAACAGGCCCTGCGTATCAAATGCAGTGGGAGCGACGCGAATGACACGCACACGGGTGGCGCTCCTGACGGTCGGCGATCCGAACCGCGTGACGGGCGGCTACTTGTTCCACCGACGCCTCGCGGATCGCGCGCCGGACCACGGCGCCGAGCTGCGGTTCGTCTCGATACCCGACCTGCCGCTGCCCTGGGCGATGGCGGCCGGGCCCGCGTGGTTGCTCGCGCGTGCGACCCGGAGCGCCGACATGCTCGTGCTCGACAGCCTCGCGGCGAGCGCCGCCGCGCCATGGCTCGGCCATGTCCGGGCGCCGGTCGTCGGCATGTTGCATCAGCCGCCCGGCGGGATCGACGCGCCTCCCGTGCAGCGTCAGTTCCGGACGGCCTTCGATCGGCGCGCGTACCGCGCATGCAAGCTCCTCATGGTGGCCAGCGACTGGCTCGCGGCCGAGCTCGTGGCCGAGGGTGTGCCGAGTGATCGACTCCGCGTCGTCCCGCCCGGCAAGGATCTGGACGTCGCGGCCGGCGCTGTGACATGCGAGGACACCCCTGCCATCGATCGAGCCGGCCTGCGACAAGGCCGCCTGATGGCCGCCGTCTGCGTCGCGAACTGGCTACCGTCGAAGGGGATCGTCGAGCTCCTCGAGGCCGTCTCGGGCCTGCCCGACGACGTCGTCACCCTCCACCTCGTCGGCGACACCGCCACGCGCGGCGGGTACGCCGGTCGGGTGCACGAGCGCATCGAGCGCGCCGATCTTCGTGACCGGGTCGTGGTGCACGGCCTCATCGAACCCGCGGCGGTGCACCAGATGTACCAGACCGTCGACGCCTTCGTGCTGCCGAGCTTCTTCGAGACGTACGGAACAGTCTGGGGAGAGGCGATGGCAGCGGGACTCCCGGTGGTCGGCTGGCAGGCCGGGAACCTGCCATTTCTGGCTGATCACGGCCGCGACGGCGTGCTCGTGCCGGTGGGGGACGTTCGGGCTCTCGGCAGGGCGATCGAGTGGCTGGCCCGCGACTCCGCGCTTCGCGCGCGGCTGGGACGCGCCGCCTACATCCGCGCAGCGGCGCGTCCCACGTGGGACGAGACGGCGGCGCGCTTCTTCGCGATCATCCACGAGGTATTGGCAGGACACCGAACACGCGCCAAGCGACCTCGGCCAGGTCCCTGACAGAGGCACCACGGCGTCTCCGGCCTCGGATCCCTCCACTGCGATGCGGCGGATGAGGATCGTATTCACCCCTCGGCCGTCGCCTCGCGTCCAGCCTTGAGCGCGCCGCGGTCCGGCTCGACGGGTCCCCGTAGATATCGAGCAGAACCGCTGACGTCAAGACCCATCCCCGACCGGCCGGTCCACGGACGCCCAGGCGTCAGCCGACTCGTAGACAGTGACTCGGAGGCCGGCGAGCGCTGACGCGCGACCCAAGCGGTCCCGGACATGAGTCCAGATGTGCTCGGCGACCGTCTCGACGGTGGTATTCCGGCCAGCGAATGCGACCAGGCTGCCGAGATCGGCGGAGTCGAGCTCCGCGAGACACTCCGACAGTGCCGCCCCGAGGAGGTCGAGGTCGACCAGCATGGCATCTTCGTCGAGGCGTTCGCCCCGCACGACCACCTCGGCGCGGTAGTCGTGACTGTGCTCGTGGCTCGCGTCAGAGTCCTCGGCCTCGAGCTGATGCAGCGCGTGGAACGTCCGCGCGACGCCGACCTCAAACATAGTCCAGCACCACCTGCAGGCACTCTTCGGGGCGATGATCGAGCAGCTCGTACGCCGCGGCTGCCTGGTCCAAGGGGAACCGGTGTGTGATCAGGTCGCTGAGCGGCAACTCCTTGAGCAGCGCTGACACGAGGGCCGTCCGTCGGGCTCGATCCCAGCGTGGCGCGAGGGCCGGATCGAGCGTCGATACCTGCGAGCTGACGATGCGCAGGCGCCGCCGATGGAAGCGATCACCGAGGCTCAGGCTGACGTCGCGAGTCCCGTACCACGACGCGACGACGACGGTCCCGGCGAACGCCGCCGCGTCGATGCAGGCCTGGAGAGCGGCCGGGCTCCCGCTGACCTCGATCGCGACATCGACGCCGCGGCCCTCGGTCAGGTCGAGCACCTCGTCGACGAGGTCCGCGTCCACGCCGAGTGCGTGATCCGCGCCCGCGGCGGCGGATGCTGCCCGACGACGCTCGTGCAGATCCGCAGTCACGATCGTGGTCGCTCCGGCCCTCCGAAGGAGCATGGTGATCAGCAGTCCGACGACGCCCTGGCCAGCCACGAGAACCGATTCTCCGAGCCGCGGGTGGGCATCGAGCACCACCGTGACCGCCGTCTCGAGGTTCGCAGCGAACACCCCCGCATCGGCTGGGAGGCCTTCGGGCAGCCGCACCGGAGCGGCGGCAGGCACGACGTACTCGGTCTGATGGGGGTGGTGCACGAAGACGAGGTCGTCCACCGCCAGCTGGTCGACGTGCGAGCCCACCTCGACGACGCGGCCGACGCTCGCGTAGGCGAACTTGATCGGGAAGCCGAAGTCACCGCGAACGGTGGGCAGATCGGGCTGCAGGTCGCGCGGAGCCCTGCCGCGATAGACGAGGAGTTCGCTCCCGGCACTGACCCCGGAGACGAGAGAGCGGACCCGGACGTCGTCGGGTACGACGGGCACGGCTGGTTCCTGCCGGATCTCCACTCGCCGCGGCGCGCCGAACCAGACGGCCTCAGGCATCACCTTCGCTCCGGGGCTCAAGCTCGCCGTCGAAGATGACATCCGGGCCGACTTGCGAGAACGACGCGCGGCGGAATGACAGCGCGTCGCGCAGCCGCAGGATGTCGAGGTCACCCACGGCTTCGATCCCCGAGCCGAGAACCAGCGGCGCGATCGACACCACCAGTCGACTCACCCGGCGTTCGCGGATCATCGCCGTGATCACGCCGGCTCCTCCTTCCACGAGTAGGTTTGCCATGCCCCTAGCTCCCAGCTCGTCCAGGAGCGAGCCGAGGTGGACGCGACCGTCGGGGGTGGAGGGGAGGACGAGGACCTCGACGGCACGCCGCGTGAACTCCCGACGCCGGTCAACGGGCGCGAGGTCCGTCGTCGCCAGGATCGTCGGCGCTGCGCCGTCAGTCACGACGTTGGCGCGTGGCGATAGGCGTAGCCTACTGTCGAGGACGACCCGGATCGGCGAGGGACCTTCGACGAGCCGGGCAGTAAGCCGCGGATCGTCGGCCGCCACGGTGCCCGCGCCGACGAGCACTGCCGCGTGCGACACGCGCAACGAGTGTGCCAGCACGAGCGACTCTTGCCCGCTGATCCACTGGGAATCGCCAGTCCGCGTAGCGAGACGCCCGTCGATCGTCTGGGCGTAGTGCACGGTGACCGACGGCCGAGCGGCCTTGCGGGGCGCAACGTGTCCGAGGCGGGCGGTCTTCGTCTCGAGATACAGGCGGTTGACGGGGTTCGGGAGCGCTGGGAGCGGGACGCGCTCGCCGACGCGAATACCATAGGCTTCCAGCGCGGCGGCCTTGGCGGGGTTGTTGGTCATCAGCCGCACCCGTTCCAGCCCCAAGTCGGAAAGGATGGCTGCGGCGGCACCGTACTCGCGGGCGTCGACCGGTAGCCCGAGTGCAGTGTTCGCGGTGACGGTGTCCATCCCGGTGTCCTGGAGGGCGTACGCTCGCAGCTTGTTCGGCAGCCCGATTCCCCGACCCTCCTGCCTGAGATAGAGGAGCACGCCAGCGCCCTCGGCGACGATGGCCGTTAGAGCAGCTGCTGAGTTGCTGGCCGCAGTCGCATCGAAGGGAGCCCAGCACGTCGCCCGTCCAGCACTCGGAATGGAGCCTGACCAGAGGTGTGTCGCGCCCCGCGACATCGCCGTGAATGAGGGCGATCGGCTCGGTCCCCGTGCGCGAATCCGAGAAGGCGACGGCATCAAAGATCCCGATGCGCGTCGGAAGACGCGCGTTGCCTAGTCGGCGGACGCGACCGTTCATGGCGGGCTTGCTTTCAGTAGACATGGGAAACGGCGACCGAGCTCCGGTGCCCCGGCCCGGCCTGATCGCCATCGGTCGAGCCGGACCCCAGGCTTGAAAGCGGGCCGCCATTGTCGACCAATCACGCACTCCTCGTCTTCAGATCCAGACTCTGCTTGAGCTCCATGAGCGCCTGCCGGAGTGACTCGACAAGGTTTCAGATCAAACGTCGAAAAGGTCTTGACGGGTAAGCCAACAGACCTGGAGCTGGACTCGGACCCCGACGCCCACCGCCGCGTCCGCGACCTCGTCGAACGTGTTCGAGACGACGAGGTACGGGGCCTCCTTGACACCCTGATAGGTACCGTCGCCAGGGTGCGTGGCGACGCCTTCTGGGACCGATCGCCGCCCCTCACGGATGTCTTCAAGGAGATCGCGAAGGACGGAGACTGCGGCTCCAAAGTGGCTTGGCGTGGTCCTTCGAGTGTATCTGTGGCGTCCGCAGCCAGGGTATGCGACCGATTCTCGAGCGAACTTAGCTCTCTCGAATCGCAGGATGACCGGCTGTCCGTCGCACGCCGGTTTCGTGCGTGGCGGCCCGCCCCCTACAGCCCTTCTGGCCTCAAGGCTCCCGAAGCACGTGCGTTTGCCACTACGCCACTCCCCGGCGGTCTCATGCTCGCGACACGCACTTGAAGCGGAGCATGTCCGGCACTGGCTAGCCTACAGTGCTCGATCGGTTTCCTCACAGATCCGCCACGAGGGCGCAGTAGACTCCAAGGCCTCGCGCACGCCGCCCGTTGCTGGGTGCGTCACCGGAGGGATCACGATGGGCACGACACCAAGTCTCGATCGGTCAGACGTTGACGCGCTGGCCGCATCCATGACCGGACGGCTGTTGCAGCCGAGCGATGACGACTACGACGATGCCCGACGGGTCCACAACGGGCTGATCGACCGCCGACCGGCGCTGATCGTGCGCTGTCGGTCAGCGGCCGACGTGGCCGCGGCGGTCCGCTTCGCCCGTGCTGGCGGTCACGAGATCTCCGTCCGGGGCGGCGGTCATAACGTGGCCGGGCTCGCGGTCGCGGACGACGCCGTGATGATCGACCTGGCCGAGATGAAGGACATCCGGGTCGACCCCGAGGCCCGAACGGCACGTGCGGAGGGGGGCGTGACGTGGGCGGAGCTCAATGCCGCGGCGGGGGAGCACGGCCTGGCCGTCACGGGTGGCGCCATCTCGACGACGGGGATCGCCGGGTTCACGCTCGGCGGCGGGCTCGGTTGGCTCATGCCGAAGTTCGGCTTGGCAGCGGACAACGTGGTCGCGATCGAGCTCGTGACCGCGGACGGCGAGGTGGCCGAGGTCACGGCAGCATCGGATCCCGACCTGTTCTGGGCATTGCGCGGCGGCGGTGGGAACTTCGGCGTGGCCACGACATTCACCTACCGGCTACACCCGCTCGCCATGGTGACAGGCGGGCTGATCGCGCATTCGATCGACGTAGCCCCGAGGATGCTGCGCTTCTATCGCGATGCCGTCGCGGACGTGTCGGACGATCTGGAGGTCTTCGCGGGACTGGTGCACGCACCGGACGGCTCGGGCGCGCAACTCTCGGCGCTTGTGCTCTGCCACACCGGGGACCCGGATCAGGCCGAGGCCGACCTAGCCACGTTCAAGGCCTGGGGCTCACCGCTGGCGGTCGAGGTCGGGCCGATGCCGTATGCCGCCATGAACACCATCCTCGACGACGGATTTCCGGTCGGTGCGCTCAACTATTGGATGTCGAGCTTTACGGGCGGTCTCACCGATGAGCTCATCGACCTCGCCGTCGAGCAGTTCGCGTCGACTCCGTCACCGATGAACGCGATCCTGTTCGAGCACTTCCACGGGGCGGTGACTCGCGTACGCGCGACCGAGACCGCCGTCCCGCACCGTCAGGAAGGCTTCAACCTGCTGATCCCGTCCGTCTGGCTCGATCCAAAGGACACCGAGAAGAACGTGACTTGGACGCGGGCGACGCATGCGGCGTTCAGTAAGCAGCTGGTTGAACGACGTTGGCTGAACTATCTGGGCGACGATGAGGGCAGTGGCGCTATACGCGCTGCGTATGGGCCCAATTGGGAGCGGCTCGTCGAGGTGAAGCGCCGCGTCGATCCCGAGAACGTGTTCCACCGGAACCACAACATCCCGCCAGGCTGATCCGATCGACCGTACTTCGTTGGCGGAGACAGAGTCTGCCCCAGGGGTCACCAGAATGGCCAAAGCGCTTCGTGAGGAAGACGGCTCATCGCGCGGGTCCCTGCCTGGCTCCGGCAGCGTTCGGGAGACCTTCGCCTGGAGTGATCCCAAGATGCGCGGCGCCTCGGAGGCATCCGCCGAAGGCGGCACGCGCGGAGGGACCATCCCCAAAGGCGGGTCCCCCGCGGCAATGCCTCGGAGAGTGTGACGCCTTCCGCGGCGACCGGGTGACGAGTTCGTCATAGGCCGGGGGCGTAAGCTCGAAGGTGGGCGCCGAGACTCGCCCCCTTTGCCCTCCCCTCAGGCGACTGGTGGGGCACTGGGCGCCCTCCGACATCGTGAGGGCTTCGCCAACACGTTCCCGCTGCCCGGCGATCCAGTCACAACCAGCCTCCCCCCACCCGGCGCTGCGGCGGCCAGCTCAAGTGAACGGCGACCTCGCAGAATCGTTGCGGCAGGAGAGCGCGACCGGCTAGGCGTGGACGCCGGTCCCTAGATCGTACCGAGCGCCCTCGCGACCAGCGACAACTTCGATCGAGGTCGCGCGTACGCGCGCGGCCTCGGTCAGTTCGTCGAGCACGGCATCACTATGGGATGGGTCGTGGTGGAAGAGGATGAGTCGGCGAACCGACGCTAACTCCGCGAACGTGACTGCCTCGCTGACCGAGCTGTGACCCCAGCCGATCCGCCCCGCGCGCTCGCTGTCCGAGTACTGCCCGTCGTGTATGAGGAGATCGACACCTGCGGCAAGATCGAAGCCGGACGTCCAGCGCGGCCCATCGGGAAACCGTCGCGCACCAAGCGCCGGCTCATGGTCGGGCAGGTAGGCAACGCTCGCCCCGTCGCCGGAGATCCGGTAACCGACCGTGGGTCCTGGATGGATGACAGGCTGGGCAACGACCTCGAAGCCGCCGATCCGTACCGGCTCATCGGGCGCGTCATGCAGCACGACACGAGCGTCGAGGTCGCGGAGCCGGACCGGGAAGAGCGGCGGCGAGAGATAGCGAGTGAGGCGAGTCCGCAGGTCCATCGTCGCGGATGCTGGGCCCCAAACATGGATCTCGCCGGTGGCCCGAAAGAACGGGGCAAAGAAGCCGAGGCCCTGGATGTGGTCCATGTGAAGGTGGGTCAAGAGGATGTCCAGCCGCTCGACGGACGGGTCAATGGCGGCTCCGAGCCGACGGATGCCAGTCCCGGCATCGAGCGCGAGAATGCTGCCATCGGCGTTCACGATCTCGACCGCGGCGGTGTTGCCTCCGTAACTCGCCGTTTCCGGGCCGGAGCTGGCGAGCGACCCGCGGGTCCCCCACAGGCGGACGATCATCGGGCCGGCGGCTCCCAGAACATCGCGAGGCCACCGAGGAGCTGACCGCTAGAGCCCTCCAGAGGGAGAGCGGTCACCACGAGCGAACGAAGAACGCCGTCTCGGCCAACGATCCGCAGCGGTCCGTGGACCGGCGTGCGTTGGCGAATGGCGATGGCAAGAGGGTGGGTCGCCGGGTCGGCCCGTTGGCGCCCCTTGGTGCGTGACGCAAAGGCGGTTGTCCAGTCCGCAAATGACACTTGGCCCACATCCTCGAAATCGAGACCGAGCAGGGCTTCCGCAGCTTCGTTGACAAAGACCAGGTCGCCCGCAGCATCGACCACGAAGGTCGGAACCGCCAGGCCGTAGGCCAGTTGGCGAACCAGAATCAGCTCAAGGGGCAACTGGGCCACGACTACATCCCGCGGAGATCGAACAGGGCCTTAGAGTGGCTGATGCAGGGCTCTCGAGGCAACCGTCTCTTGGTGATGACCCGGAACCAGTGGATCAACTCGCCGGGGACGGTCACATACGGGCAGCCAGTGTAGCGGCTCGCCGCGCCATTCTCCGGCCATCGCGCCAGCTGTCCATCCACTCGATACGGCGCGATCAGTTACCGCCTTCAGCCTGTCGCGCGGTCCGACCCCCCCCGACGACCTCGCCCGTTCCCTCTCGAAACTCTCCCTCGAGATCGTCGGCCAGAGTGAACGCGGCGGACACGAGACCAGTCGCCTAGACGGCGATCGGCATCGTCTGGAAGAGCGCAGATATGGGAAGCGGACAGGGACGGCATCGCCGACGTCCGAACGGACCGGCTGTCCCTTAGAATCGATCAGCTTGTAGCCCGCCTCGCCGATCTCGCCATCCGCAAACAACTGGTTCTCGCTCGCCATGCCTGGGTCGCCCAACGCGAACACGCCCTCACCGATGTTCGAGACCGGGGTAATCTCACCCACCTGACCCGAGGATCAGCCAGGGCACAAGGAGGCCCCGGGCCGAGATGCGCATGACCGATCTGAAACCCGGCTGGACTGTCGTCGCGAATGACGGACATCGCCTGGGGACCATCCGGGACGTCGGCCAACACTACGTGCTCGTTTCGAGAGCCGGTCGTATGAGTGACCTGTTCGTTCCGGCGTCGGCGATCGCCAACGTCGATGACGCGGTCGTCTACCTCAACCTCGCTAAGGGCGAGGCGGAGGAAATGGGCTGGGAACACGCGCCGCGGGACAAGGATCCACTTGAGACGACGCCTGACAGCGACCTGCATCGGCACGTCTGAGGAACCGCGAGGCCCGCCACAAGCGCTGGCCGCGCCTCCGCTCCGGTTTCCAGACGGTCCCGCGTCAGCGCTCGCTCGGTCCGGGCCGACCACGGTTCCACGCGGAGGCTCAGGGCAGGCCTTCGATTGCGGCGGCGAGCTCTCATCGTCGAGCGGCATGCCCGATCTCACCCAGTCGCGAAGGTCTCGTTGATGCGGCCCCGTTGCGCGACCGACCGTGAGGCGGGATGAGATGCGCGGTCAGGGAGCACACCGGCTGGCCGGAGTTGACCGCGGGATCACTACGAAGGCTCTCGACGCCCGGCGACGGGGCGCGTACGATCGGCAGTGCAACCGATTGCGCAGCGTGAGGATCGGCATGTCCGGTGTCGACCAGCTCGTGAGCCGACCGTCAATCGACTGGGATCCGCTCGTCCAGCTCGACGATCCGTACCCGGTCTATCGACGGCTCCGTGACGACGCGCCGGTCTACCACCACCCCGGGCGCGAAGTCTGGGCGCTGACGCGCTGGGACGACGTCCAGGCGGCGGCCAAGGACTGGGAGACGTTCTCGAGCAGCGTCGGAGGGACGGGCAACGATCTCGACGACACGTACCAGCTCTTCCTGCCCGCCGGGGACCTGCCCGCTGCCGATCCGCCGGTCCACACGCGCCTCCGCGGCGCGCTCCGCCTAGCGTTCAGCCCATCCGCACTCAAGGTGCGGTTCGAGCCGGCGGTGCGGGCGAAGGTCCACGAGCTGATCGATGCCTTCGCGGACGCTGGTCAGGCCGACTTCGCGCGCGACCTCGCTCGGCCGCTGCCGGGGACGACGATGTTCACATGGTTCGGCTTTCCGGAGGCCGACCACCCGCGACTCATCGCCCTGTTCGGTGACATGCTCGAACGCACGCGCGGCGAGCGTGCCCTGCCGCCCGTGGCGATCGCCGCCCGCGACCAGCTGCGGGCGTACATCCGCGACATCGCCGCCGAGCGTCGGGTGGCACCGGCCGACGACGACCTCATGACCCACCTCGTCCGGGCGGAGGCGTCCGGGGAGCTGACCAGCGACGAGGTCATCGGCAGCTCGCTCCTGCTCTTCGTCGCCGGCATCACGACGACGTCCGGACTCCTCTCGAACTCGCTGCTCCACCTCGTGACCTATCCGGAGGTGCGAGAAGCGATGCGGCTCGATCCGGCGACAATCCCCGTCGCGGTCGAGGAGCTGCTGCGCTACGACGCGCCGATCCAGGCGCTCGGCCGCACGACCACGCGCGACGTCGAGCTCCACGGGGTGACGATCCCGGCAGGCGAGCACGTCGCCCTTGTCTGGGCATCCGCCAACCGGGACGAGCGCCACTGGACCGATCCGGACGTGATCGACATCACCCGCACTCCTAACCGCCATGTCACCTTCGGCGATGGGATCCACCATTGCCTCGGCGCGCCCCTTGCCCGACTCGAGGCGAGGATCGTCTTCGAGGAGTTGCTCCCGCGGATGCCGGCATGGACGGTGACGGGGCCTATCGTCCGCCTCCCGACCCCGACCGATCGCGGCCTGGAGAGCCTGCCGGTCGAGTTCTGATCGGCGGCGTCACGGCACGCCATCCCGGCCCGTCGTAGGGCAAGACGCCGGGTGGTCACTGGCAGGCTGATCGACCGCCCGGCGTCTCCACGTCCAGCCGAACGGCCGGACGCTGGTGCCGCCCCGGCTCCGGCCTCGGGTAGACTCGGCAGACCCGCACCCGTCAGGGGGACTTCGCCCGTCGTGCACGCAACCAGGATCCGGACCGCTCCAGCGTCCGGAGCCATCGACCGCCGCCGGCTCTTCGCCGCCGGCTTGTCGGCCCTCCTTCCCGGTCTCGGTCAGGCGTTCAACCGACGGCGCAGGCTCACCCTCCTCTTCCTCGTCCCGTCGCTGATCATCGGCGTGATCCTCGCGCTGGCATGGGCCACGCAGACCCCGACGCGGATCGCTGGGTGGGCCGTGGCACCGGCCATCCTCGGCGCGCTCCTCGGCCTTAACGCGTTGATCCTCGGCTGGCGCCTGCTCGCGGTCGGCCAGGCATTCCTCGACACGCGCCGCCACGGCCCGACCGGGCGCCTCGGGATCATCGGCATCGTCGTGATCGCGGCCCTCGTCGTCATCCCGCACGTCGCCGTGTACAGCTACGGGACCGCGTTCGGTGCCGCGTTCTCCCGGATCTTCCAGACGCCGAGCCTTGCTGCCGAGGGTGAGCCGCCGCCGGCTGGTCCCGGACCGGATGAGCGCCTCAACGTCCTCGTCGTCGGGGTCGACGCGGCGCCCGGCCGCACCTCGGTCCTGACCGACACGATGATGGTCGTCTCGTTCGACCCGGTCGGGAAGACCGCGTCGATGGTGTCGCTCCCGCGCGATCTCGTGAACGTGCCGCTGGGCGGTGGCGACGACTACGGTCCGAAGCTCAATTCGTTGATGTCGTACGCCGACCGCCACCCGAAGGACTTCCCGAAGGGCGGGCTCAAGACGCTGCAGGGTGCCGTGGGCGAACTGCTCGGCATACCGATCCACTACTACGCCACGATGGAGTTCGAGGGCTTCATCGACATGGTCGATGCGGTGGGTGGGGTCGACATCGACGTCCCGAAGGCGATCGAGGATCCCGGCTACGACGGCTTCGGCGCCGGCGAACGGGGTTGGTCGATCACCGCAGGTGAGCACCATCTCGATGGGGTCAACGCGCTTGCCTACGCGCGAAGCCGGAAGTCCCTCGGCGAGAGCGACTTCACGCGGGCGGGCCGGCAGCAGCAGATCATCGTCGCGCTGAAGGACGCCGCGACCGATGGCGGCAGCGTGTTCTGGGAGCTGCCCGGGTTGATCAGTGCGGTCGGCGACTCGATCCGGACCGACCTGCCGATCGAGCGCCTGCCACAGCTCGCCGCCGCGATCGACGAGATGGGCAAGGGCGGCATCACGCGGGCCGTCATCCGGCATCCGCTCGTGCGCTCGGTCGATACCCGCTACGGATCGTCGCTCCAACCGGACCTGCCGGCCATCCGGGCGGTCGCGGGCCGGCTGTTCCCGGCAACGGGCACACCGCCCGAGCCGTGGCCGTCGCCGAAACCGTCGCCCTAGGCTCGACGCCCGTGCGTCGACGACCGATCCTCGCGCTGCTGATCGCGCTGATGGCCCTGGGCTGCACGCCGACCACTGCTTCCTCACCGACCGTCGCCCCGACCGAGCCGCCGACACCGAGCCCCGTTCCCGATCTGCCAGGCGCTCTTCGAGAGATCCTCCGCGCGCCCGGCCCGTACCAGCTGCGGATGGAACGGGTCCAGACGTCCGAGACCACGACCTCACGGATCACCGGGACGATGCGGGTCACCCCCGGCGCCTGGGCCGCCAAGGGGACACGCACCGACCAGGCGGTCGGCAGCGCGATGGTCTCCACCGCGACCTACGAGCTGATCTGGATCGGCGACTCCGGGTACACGCACGGCGATGGTCCCTGGATCCCGTTCACGGGGTTGTTCGACCACCCCTTACGAGCGACCGCCGACGCGGACGCCGGGACGTTCGTCGATCTCGGCGACGTCCGCCTCGACGACCGCGTGCTGCGGCGGCTCGGCTACGCCGATCCATCGGTCATCGACCCGGTATTCCTCCTGGCCATCGGCAACGAGCTCGAAGGCGTCGTGGCGAGCGTCACGTATGACCTCACGCCGGACGGTCGGCTCGTGCGGGTCCAGTCGACACTCTCCGGGCGCCGGATGGAGCAGTTCGGCGGCGGCGCCGTCACCCACGACGCGACGTACACCGTCATCCCGGGGCTGCCCGCTCCGATCGAGCCGCCCGAGACCGACTGGACCCTGTACCGCTCCGAGACGCTCCCGTACTCCTTCGCGCTGCCGCCGGGCTGGACCGCGGATGCGGACGCGACCTCCGCTGCGGCCGACGCGTTCACGGGTCCAGAGGGCAGCGCCCGCGTCGCGGTCCGGGAGTCACCGGTGACCAGCACTCCCGAAAAGCTGGTCGACGCCGTCCGCCAGGGATACGCGGACCGGGGTGCCACGGAGCCCGGCTCCATCGTGCCGACCTACCTCGGCTCCGAGACCGCCGTCGCGGTGACCTATGCGGGCGTCGATCTGGGCGATGGGCCGGTCAACGTCGTCCACCTCGTCAGCGTCCACGACGACGTCGCGTACGACATCGTGTGGGCGATGCAGCCGGGCATCCTGCAGGCGCAGTTCGATCTGATCGGTGACGTCGCGACGTCGTGGTCCTGGACGGACGCGCCCGCTCCTGCAGGTTAGGGCCCCGCCTCCCAACGACCGGGTGGTGCCTGCCACCCCGCGAATGCCTGGAGCAACGCATCGAGCGAGTCGGCGCGCGTGACCAGCCGGCGATGCGCCGGCGCGACGAAACCCTCCGCCACGGCCATGTCGAGCCACGCCAGGAGCAGCGTCCAGTAGTCGCCGACCTCGAGCAGCCCGATCGGCTTGGCGTGGAGCTCGAGCTGTGCCCACGACACCACCTCGGCCAGCTCCTCGAGCGTCCCCAGGCCGCCGGGAAGCGCGATGAACGCGTCGGCCAGGTCGGCCATCAGGGCCTTCCGCTCGTGGAGCGTGTCGACCACGTGGAGCTCGGTCAGGCCCGGGTGAGCCAGCTCGCGGTCGACCAGCCCCTGCGGGATCACGCCGATCACCTCGCCACCGGCCGCGAGGGCCGCGTCCGCGACCGCACCCATCAGCCCGACCCGACCGCCGCCGTAGACGACGCCGATGCCTCGCTCGGCGAGGCCGGTCCCGACGTCGCGTGCGGCCTCGACGTAGCGTGCCTCGTTGCCGGGGCTCGCACCGCAGAACACGCAGGTGCGCACGCTAGAAGCCGCGCTCGGTCAGGTGGAGGCGCATCGCCCGGGCCGCGCGAGCGCGGTGCGAGATCCGGTTCTTCTCCTCGGCCGACCATTGCCCGAACGTGCGTCCACCCGGTGGCTCACCCTCCGGCTCGAAGATCGGGTCGTAGCCGAAGCCGGCGCTGCCTCGAGGCTCGGTGGCGATCTGGCCGCTGCACTCGCCGCGGACCGTCACCAGCGGCTCACCGGGCACGGCGAGCACGAGCGAGCAGACGTATCGCGCCCCGCGGCGCTCTGTCGGGAGTCCGGCCAGTGCGCCGAGCATCTTCCGGTTGTTGTCCTCGTCGGTCGCGTCCTCGCCCGCGTACCGCCGCGTGCGGACGCCGGGAGCCCCATCCAGGGCATCGACCTCGATCCCCGAGTCGTCGGCGAGCGTCGGCAGGCCGGTCGCGGCGAGGCCGGCGCGCGCCTTGATCGCCGCGTTGTCCTCGAACGTCAGGCCGTCCTCGACCGGCTCGCCGACCACGCCCGCCTCGTCGAGGGTCGTGAGCACGCCGTCCGGCAGCCCCAGCAGATCCCGGAGCTCGCGGAGCTTGTGCTCGCTCCGCGTCGCGACGAGGAGGCGCGGTTTCCCCACTCCGACGGCCGAGGCCACGCGCGGATAGCCATCGGCCGGAGGACTCACCGGCGGACCGTGGCGAGCACCTCGGCCTGGGCGGCGAACAGCGTGGCGAGACCCGCATCGGCCAGGTCCAGCATGGATAGCGCGGACGCTCGGTCGAACGGCCGGCCCTCGGCGGTCCCCTGCAGCTCGACGTACGTGCCTGCGTCCGTGCCGACGACGTTCATGTCGACCTCCGCACGGGAGTCCTCGCTGTAGTCAAGGTCGAGGTATCCGATCCCCTCGACGACGCCGACCGACACCGCGGCGACGCGCGACGTGAGCAGCCGCTCCATGCCATACGTGATCAGGGCCGCGCCCAACGCCACGTAGCCACCGGTGATCGACGCGGTGCGCGTGCCGCCGTCCGCCTGGAGCACATCGCAGTCGACCGTCACGGTGCGCTCACCGAGGCGCGTCAGGTCGACGACGCCGCGCAGCGACCGGCCGATGAGCCGCTGGATCTCGTGCGTCCGGCCGCCGATACGGCCCTTGGCCGATTCGCGATCGCTCCGCTCGGCGGTCGCGCGCGGGAGCATCGAGTACTCGGCGGTCACCCAGCCGGTGCCCTTGCCGCGGAGGTGTGGCGGGACGCGGTCGGCGATCGTGGCGGCGCAGAGGACCTGCGTGTCACCGAACTTGACGAGGCACGAGCCCTCCGCCCATTTCTGCACGCCGAGCTGGAAGCTGATGGGTCGCAGGTCCCGCGGACCGCGCCCGTCGGCACGGGTGGTCGGGCGGTTGCCGATCGTCATGTCGTGATCCTCTCCTCCGCCTTGGCGGCATCCCACAGTTCATCGAGAGCACTGAAGTCCAGGTCGCGCAGCGCGACCCCACGTTCCGCGGCCATCGCCTCGACCCGGCCGAAGCGCCGCCGGAACTTGGCGTTCGCGGCACGGAGCGCGGCCTCGGCCTCCACGCCGCGCTTGCGCGCGACGTTGACCAGCACGAACAGCAGGTCGCCGAGCTCTTCGGTCCATGCTGCCGGGTCCGCGCCTTCGGCCTCGGCTTCGCGCAGTTCCTCGGTCTCCTCGATCACCTTGTCCAGGACGCCGTCGATGCTCGGCCAGTCATAGCCGATGTTCGCCGCCCGTTCCTGCATCTCCTGACTCGCCGCCAGTGCCGGGAGCGAACCCGAGATCCCGTCGAGGGCGCCCTTGACCGCGGCACCGTCCGCCTCCCCCTCGCGCTCGGCTGCCTTGATCCGCTCCCACTGCCGGTTCACGTCCGTCGCCGTGCGGGCCTCGGCCTCGCCGAAGACGTGCGGATGACGCCGCACGATCTTGGAGGCGATCGCGGCCTGGACGTCGGTCAGATCGAAGACGCCCTCTTCCGCGGCCAACTGCGCGTGCAGGACGATCTGGAGCCACAGGTCGCCGAGCTCGCCGGCGAGCTCGGGCGTCGCGCCGGCCTCGAGCGCGTCATAGACCTCGTACGCCTCCTCGAGCAGGTGATTCCGAAGCGACTCATGGGTCTGCTCGCGGTCCCAGGGACAGCCATCGGGGGCCCGGAGCCGGTCGCTGATCGCCGGCATCGCCCACGCGCCGTTGACGGCGACCTCTGGCGCCATCGGAGCGAGGTAGAAGGGCGCGCCGAGATCGTCGTCCGTGAGGTCGCCGATCGTGGTCGGCGGCGTCGTTCCGAACCGGCCGACCGGATGCTCGCCCGGATAGGCCCGAGTCAGGACATCGAGCGGCCGCCGGCCACGCGGACCGTGTCGCCCCGGCAGCGGGGCCGGCCCCTGCCCGTCGCTCGCGGCGGATGCCGGTGCGGGTGCCCCGGCGAGGAGCACCGCCAGTGGGACGACGAGGACGGGCCGCGACGGTTCGAGCGGCGTCCCCACGAGCCGTTCGCTGGCGATGACCTGCAGGCCGGCGGCCGGATCGAGGCCGAACCGGAGTCGCGCCTCGGTGACGAGGGCGTCCAGCACCCGCTGCCTAGCCGCCGGCCCCGGCGAGGATGGTCTCGTCACGCTCCACGCTGACGGCATCCTTCTTCGGCTGGTACCAGTCGGAGAACAGCCGGGTCCGGATCGCGTCGAGCTGCCGGCCCTCGGCCGCGCGCTCCTCCTCGCCCTTGACGAGGAACAGGTACTGCCCATCGTCAGCGATCGGCAATACGGCCGAGGTCTTGCCGACCGGCGTCGCGAAGATCACGTCGATCTGCGACTTGGGGAGCTGCCCTTTGGCCACCCAGCCGAGATAGCCCCCTTGGCTCGCCTCCGGACCGTCCGACACGTCGTGGGCGATCTCCCCGAAGTCGCCCTGGCCGGCATCGAGCTTCGCCTTGACCGCGGCGAGGTCCGGCGCGTGGTTCATGACCTGGACGACGTGATAGCCGAATTCGGTCTTGATCGGCGGCAGCAGCTGACCGTCGGTCGGCTTGGCGTCGAGGATCGGCTTCGAGAAGGACTCCACGTAGCTGCTGTCGCTGCTGACGTAGGCGTCGAGGACGCCCCCTGTGCCGCCCGGACCGCGAGCGGGCTCCTCGTCGCTCTCTTCGCGAGCGAGGGCATCGAACTGGCTGATGTCGTTCTTGAGGCGAGCGTATGCCCCCTCGGCGTCGAGCTTGGCCTGGCCCCACGATGGGTCGTCATCGGGGATGTCGCCGTTGCTCGCGCCGGCCGGATCGTCCTTCGGGGAGAACAGGATGTGGCGGACCTTCACCGCGTCATCCGGGAGGTCGACGGTCTCCTGACTGAGGTAGATCTCGGCCGTATCGCGCTGTGGCGCGGGCTTGGCGGCGTCGGCGACGAGCTTGTCCTCGAGCTTGGTCCGGATGACGTCGCCGCGAACGACCGAACGGTACTTGGCCACGTCGATGCCGTCGTTGGCGAGCGTGTCCTGATACGCCCCATCGACCGTCTCCGGGACGACCTCGGTGACCCGGCCGATGCGGAAGATCCCGTCCGCGCCCTCGATGACGTCCGTCGGGGTGTCGACCGTCGCGGCGAAGAGTGCGGCGAGGAACGCCTCATCGGTCTGCGTGTGGTCCTTCGTCGACCAGCCGAGGTCGCCCGCCTGGGGCGCCGTGGCGCTGTCGGTCGAGACGGTCCGGGCGACGTCCTCCCACGCCTTGCCGCCCTTGATGTCGGCTAGTGCCTTCTCGATGGTGCTCCGCGCGGCGGCCTTCTGCTCCGCCGTGGGGCCGCTGGCACCGCTGTCGGTCGCCGGCTTGACCTCGATCTGCCAGGCGTGGCGCGACTCGGGTGACGTGGCCTCCTCGGTCAGCTTGGCGTCGATGTCGCCGTCGCTGACCGTGACGCCCTCCTCCGTCGCCAGACCGGCCTGGATCCGGTTGTCGATGATGTGCTCGAGCGACGTCTGGAGCAGCGCCTGGCGCTGCTGGTCGATCACCTGGGTCTGCAGCTCGGCCTCGGCCTGGGTCAGCTGACCTGCCGCGGCCTTCGTGCTGATCCGCCGGCCTGCCACGTCGAGGCGCCAGGTCTCGATGGCGAGGCGCTCGCGCAATTCGTCCTTGGTGATGCTCTGACCGGCGACGCTGCCGACCGACGCGAGGTGGTCGTTGTAGTAGCTCAGGGCGACGGCGATGCCCAGGATGACGACCGCCGCGAGCACGGCGAGGCCGAAACCGAGGTTGAGATAGAAGTTGCGCCGGTCGCGGGTGTCCCAGGATGGTCTCTGGAAACGCCGCACGACGGGCCTGGCACGGAAGGTCATTCGGGTAGTGGATCCTGATGGAAGGTGGCATGGCCCGGCGAGGGCCGGACGTCGTTGGGCGGCGGGTATCGTATCGTACTGGCGGGGTCGGCCCGTTCCGGCGCCCACCCGAGGAGGTCGTCCATCAACGGTCCCACGCATCTTCGAGGCCGGCGCATCCTCGTCACCGGCGGCTCCGGGACGATCGGCGCCCGACTCGTGGACCACCTCCTGACCTCGTCCCCGGCCGTCGTGCGCGTCTTCGGTCGCGACGAGACGAAGCAGTTCTACCAGCGCCACCGGCACCGCGGTCGCGACGTCCGTTTCCTGATCGGCGACATCCGCGATCGCGACCGTCTCGCGCGCGCGTGCGAGGGCATCGACGTGGTGTTCCACTGCGCCGCCCTCAAGCACGTCGAGTCGGGCGAGTACAACCCGTTCGAGGCCACGCTGACGAACGTGACGGGAACCCAGAACGTGATCGACGCGTGCCTCGCCGCGGGGGTTGACACGATGATCCTGACGTCCTCCGACAAGGCGGCGAATCCGACATCGGTGATGGGAGCCAGCAAGCTCCTCGCCGAGAAGCTGGTCAGCGCCGCGACAAATTACCGTGGCACTCACCCGACGACCTTCGCCAGCGTGCGTTTCGGCAACGTCCTCGGCTCGCGCGGCTCGGCGATCGAGCTCTTCGCCCGCCAGATCGAGGCCGGTGGACCGGTGACCGTGACCGATCCGGAGATGACGCGATTCATCATGAGCGTGGATCGCGCCGTCGAGCTGGCCATCAATGCGGCCGAGATCGCGCGAGGCGGCGAGGTGTTCGTGTTCAAGATGCCGGTCGCTCGACTCGACCATCTCATCACGGCGACCATCGACGTCGTCGCGCCGATGCACGGCATCGACCCGTCGGCGATCGCGCGAGAACCGATCGAGCCGCGCGCCGGGGAGAAGCCGTACGAGGAGCTCATGACCGAGGACGAGGCGACCCGCGCGGTCGATCTGGGCGACATGTTCGCGGTGATGCCCTCGATCGAGGTTTCGCAAGAGGTGCGCGCGGCATACGCCGATCTGCCGTCGGCCCCGGCCGGCGCCTACCGCTCCGATCGGGTCGACGCGCTGGACCTCGCCGGTGTCCGACAGCTCGTCGCCGAGGCCTTCGAATCGGAGCGGCGCGCCGAGATCCCCGCATGAGGGTGCTCGTAACTGGCGCCGCCGGCTTCATCGGCCGCTGGACGGTGGGCGCGCTGCTCGACGCCGGTCACGAGGTCCTCGCTGTCGACAATCTCATCGCCGGCGACGAGCGTTCGCTGGACCAGTATGCCGACCACCCCGGGCTCCGCCCCTTCGAGCGTGGCGATGTCCGCGATGCGGTGGGGTGTCGCCGGTGGCTCGCCCAGGTCGACGCGGTCGCCCACCTGGCGGCGTCGATCTCCGTGCAGGAGTCGATCGACGATCCCGCGACCACATTCGAGAACGATGTCGTCGGAACGTTCAACGTGCTCCAGGCGGCACGGGCCAACGGTGCCCGGGTCCTGTTCATGAGCACATGCATGGTCTACGACCGGGCCGACCGGGACGGCATCGACGAGGACCACCGGACCAAACCAGCGTCGCCGTACGCCGCGTCCAAGCTGTCCGGCGAGGCGTTGACGCTGTCGTACCACCACGCCTACGGCCTGCCGACGACCGTCGTCCGGCCGTTCAACACGTACGGGCCGTTCCAGCGTTCGGTCGGGGAAGGCGGCGTCGTCGCGATCTTCACGCGGCGGTCGATCCTCGGCGAGGAGCTGCGGATCTACGGGGATGGCACGCAGACGCGCGACCTGCTCTATGTCGAGGATTGCGCCCGCTTCGTGGTGGCGGCACTGACGTCTGACGACGTCGTCGGCCGGGTGGTGAATGCCGGGACGGGTCGCGATGTCAGCGTCAACGAGCTGGCGCGCTTGATCGAACCGGACGCGTCGCGGATCGTCCACGTGCCGCACATCCATCCGCAGAGCGAGATCGCAGTCCTCCGTTCCGACCCGTCGCTGGCAGCCGAGCTGCTCGATTGGCGACCCGCGGTCGACCTGCCCGAGGGCCTCGCCCGGGTCCGCGCGTGGATGGAGGACCGGTTGGGCGCCGGGGTCTCGGTCCACTGATGGGTACGGGTGCGGCGACCCGGCTCGCGGTCGACGGCGGGACGCCCGTCCGAGCGACGTTCCTGCCCTATGCCCATCAGGTCATCTCGGACGACGACGTGGCCGCGGTCGATGAGGCGTTGCGGTCGGATTGGCTCACCACCGGGCCACGGGTGCCTGCGTTCGAGGGGCTCCTCGCGGAGGCGACCGGAGCGCGCCATGCCGTCGCCTTCAGCTCCGGGACCGCGGCTCTTCACGGAGCTGCCGTCGCGGCGGGCCTTGTGCCCGGCGACGAGGCGATCACGACGCCGATGACTTTCGTCGCCACGGCGAACGCCGTGCTGTACGCCGGCGCGACGCCGCGGTTCGCCGACGTCACCCCAGACGACCTGCTGATCGCACCTGACGCGGTCGCGGCCGCGATGAGCCCACGGACTCGGGCCATCCTCGCGGTCGACTATGCCGGGCACCCCGCCGACTACGGCGCGCTGCGGACGATCGCCGATTCGGCACCCGGCGGTCGGGCGACGCTGATCGCGGACGCGGCACACTCGCTGGGCGCGACACGCGGCAGCCGCACCGTCGGGACCCTGGCCGACATGACCGTCCTCAGCCTCCACCCCGCCAAGATCATGACGACGGGTGAAGGCGGCGCGGTCCTGACCGATCGCGATGACCTGGCCGAGGCGCTCCGGCGGTTCCGCAACCATGGGATCTCGACCGAACTCGCCGAGCGGCGCGACTGGACCTACGCCATGGTCGAGCTGGGCTACAACTATCGGCTGACGGATATCGCCGCGGCGCTCGGGTCGTCGCAGATCCGGCGCCTCCCGGAGTTCCTCGCGCGCCGGCGAGCGCTCGCGGCCCGCTACCTGGAGCGCCTGGGCGACCACCCGGCTGTGGACCTGCCTGCCGTCGCCGACGACGCCGAGCCCGCTTGGCACTTCTTCTTCGTCCGGCTCCGGCTCGACCGACTCTCCGCCGACCGAGCGGTGATCTTCCGGGCTCTGCGTGCCGAGAACATCGGCGTGAACGTGCACTACATCCCGGTCCACACGCATCCCTACTACCGGCAGCGCCTGCCCGGTGTGTCGCTGCCGGTCGCCGAGGCCTCGTACGAACGACTCCTGACCCTGCCGCTCCATGCCGGCATGACCGATGGCGACGTCGATGACGTCGTGGGCGCGCTCGACAAGGTGGCCGAGGCGTTCCTGGTCGCGTCATGAGCGAGGACGTTCCGCTCAGCTCGACGGAGCCGGTGGTGGTCGCGGTGATCCAGGCCCGGATGGGCTCGACGAGGCTGCCGGGCAAGGTGCTCATGCCGATCGAGGCGATGCCCCTGCTCGGGTGGACGGTCGGCGGGGTGCGGGCCATCCGGGGCGTCAACGTCGTCATCGTCGCGACCACGACGGATGCTGCCGACGACGCTGTCGCGGCAGCGGCCGCTGACCTCGGTGTCGCCGTCCATCGCGGCTCGACCCACGACGTTCTCCGCCGATGCGTCGATGCCGTCCGGCCGCACGTGCCTGACGTGATCATCCGACAGACTGCCGACAACCCGTTCCCCGATCCGGCGGTCGCCGAGGGCCAGGTCCGGGCGCTCCTGGGCGGCGGGCTCGATTACGTCGGCATCGACGGTTGGCCCCTCGGCATCGCTGCCGAGGCCTGCCGATTCGCCGCGCTCGCGGCGGCCGACCGGGAAGCGACGGAACCCGCCGACCGCGAGCACGTGATGCCGTTCTTGTACCGGCACCCCGACCGGTTCCGGATCGGTCGAGCGCCTCGCGCGGAGACCGGCGGTCTCGCGGCCGCCCGTGCCCGATTCACCATCGACACCGAGGCCGATCTCGCCTTCGCGCGCGCCGTCGCGGCCCGGCTCGGCCATGGACCCCCGGTCAGCCTGGGTGAGCTGGCGGCCATCATCGAGGACGAGCCGGGAATGCTCGAGCTGAACCAGGACGTCGCGCAGAAGCCTTGGGAGACAGCGCAGCTCGCCGAGGAGGCCCGATGGACGTCGTGAGGATCGGCGATCGGCCGCTCGGTGCCGGCGCGCCGGTCTACATCATCGCGGAGGCCGGATCGAACCACGACCGGGACCTGGACCAGGCCCGCCGGCTGATCGACGTCGCCGCCGAGGCCGGGGCGGACGCGGTCAAGTTCCAGACGTTCCGCTCCGACGCGATCGTCGCCGAGACGCCGACACGGGCGAAATACCTAGACGGCATCCTGCCCGACGGCCAGTCGATGTCCGAGCTCTTCCGCCAGCTCGAACTGCCGCGCGAGTGGCACGCCACGCTCTTCGAACATGCGACCGAGCGCGGGATCGACTTCCTGTCGACGCCGTTCGACCACGACGCCGTCGACCTCCTGGACGGTCTCGGAGTCAAGGCGTTCAAGATCGCGACATACGAGTTGTGGCACCTGCCGCTGATCCGCGATGTCGCGTCGCGGGGGCGGCCGATCATCTGCTCGACCGGCATGGCCGATATGGCGGCGGTCCAGGCCGCGGTCGATGTCGTGCGGGAGACGGGGAACGAGGGGCTGATCCTGCTCCATTGCGTCGTGAATTACCCGCCGCCATTCGCGGACCTCAACCTTCGGGCCATCGAGACGATGCGTCAGGCGTTCGGTGTGCCGGTCGGCTGGAGCGATCACACGCCAGGCTGGCTCGCGCCGGTGATCGCAACCAGTCTCGGGGCGGCGGTCATCGAGAAGCACTTCACCACCGACCGCGGCCGTCCCGGTCCGGACCACCGCTTCGCGCTCGAACCCGACGAGTTGGCCGAGATGGTCCGCGCGATCCGTGACACGGAGGCGGCTCTCGGAGACGGCATCAAGCGCCGCGCTGCGGCCGAGGATGACCTCTACGTGACCGCGCGTCGGTCGCTGTTCGCCGCGCGAGCGATCGAGTCGGGCGCGGTCATCGGTCCCGACGACGTCGCGGTCCTGCGGCCGGGCACTGGGCTCGAGGTCGCGGACATCGACAAGGTGGTCGGGCGGACCGCGCGACGACGGATCGAGCGCCACGAGCCGCTGTCCTGGGACATGTTCTGATCGATGCCGCGTGTCGTCCGGCTATGGACCAGCGCCGGGCCGGGTGAGGGACGCGGCCATCTGGCGAGGGCGCTCGCGCTCGCCGAAGCGACGTGGCCCGATGACGTCGTTCTCCAGCTGACCCTCGCACGCGGAGGGCCGAGTCGCGCGGAGCGCGAACGTGCCGATGCGGCCGGGGCGCGGATCGCCGAGCCGACCGAGACGCTCCCCGACGGGGCTGTCCTGATCGTCGACGCGCCCGACCCGACCGCCATCGCCCGCGGCGCCCCGCCGGATCGACTCGTGGTGTTCGACGACAGCGAGGCCTTCGCCGGAGAGGCCTCGCTCGTCGTCCAGCCGTCCCTACCGGCTTGGTCGGGATCGGCCCGCGCTCGACGTGTGCTTGCCGGCTATCGATGGGCCCCGATCGGTTCGGCGTGGCGTACCGCAATGGCTGCTCCGCCCCAGGCGCGCGGCGACGCCACTCCCCGGGTGCTCGTCTGTTTCGGCGGGAGCGACCCACACGACGTGACCGGGCGCTTCGCCAGCGTGCTGACCGACCCACGCTGGACGACGACCGTCATCGTCGGTCCGGACTACCGGGGAGCCGCTGAAAGCGAAGGGGATGTCGTTCGCGAGCCGGCAGACCTGCCGTCACGAGTGGCCGACGCCGACCTGGTCGTCAGCGGGGCCGGGACGATGAAGTTCGAGGTCGCCGCCCTGGGCCGGCCGGCCATCCTCCTGGCCGTCGCCGACGATCAACTTTCCGTGGGTCCGCCGTTCGCGGCGACAGGCGCCGCCCGCTGGCTGGGCGACGGTCGATCGATCGACCCCGCGGCGGTCCACGACGTCGTGGCCCGCTTGCTCGGCGACCTGCCGGCTCGGACCGCGATGGCCATGGCCGCCAGGGACGAGGTGGATGGCCGCGGCGCCGACCGCCTGGCCGCAGAGATCAGCGCCCTCGCCGGTCCACCTCAGGCATCCGCCTCGTAGAGGAGGCAGCGCCGGCCGCCGATCGTCATCTCGCCCGTCTGCGTGAACCCGGCACCGGTGAACAGGGCGATCGAGGCGGCGTTGTCGGGTCGGATGCGAGCGAGGAATCCGCTGGGGCGCAGGCCGACGTCACGGCGAGCCTCATCGATGGCGAGTCGGAGGAGCTCATGGCCGACGCCCTGACCGCGAGCCTCCGGCGCGACGGCGATCCCGATCTCGACCCGGCCATCGGCGGAACGATCGAGCCGGATCTGGCCTGCTGGCAGGTCGCCGACCATGCCGACGAGGAGCCGACCGGACATCGTTCGAAGCCGCTCGGCGAGCCAGCGGTGGTGATCGTCTCTGCTGATCGGCTCCGGCCGGAAGCCCGCCGCGCGGGTGGCCGGGTCGTTCGCCCAGGCAAGGAGCAGGGCCTCGTCGTCGGCAGTCGCCAGTCGAAGGCTGACCTGCGGGCGGTCGGTCATCCGGGCTTGCGAGCGACGACACTGACGAACGTCCCCAGCAGATCGTCGATCGTCGCACTCGGGTAGTTCCGCCTCACGTCCCCGAGCAGCCCGGGATCGAGCGTCGGGGTGAGGCTGCGCTGTGTCCACGGCAACAATGCCAGGAGCTCGAGCCCGGCGGCATCGATCGCGGCCCGCAGGTCCGACTGTGTCATCCGGTTGAGGTTCTCCCGATAGAAGCGGAGGGCCTGGTCGGCCTCCTTCGGACGGATCTCGCGAAGGTAGCGTTCGACGTCGGTCTCGTCGAAGCGGACGTGTCCCCACGGCAGGTCGAGCGTGGCGAGCGCATGGCCGCCGTTCACCGCGAAGAACGGGTTGTAGTCGTGATACAGCAAGCCCCCGGACCGCAGCAGCGCCGCCATCGCGGCGAAGGCTGCCGGCGGATCGGCGAGGTGCTCGAGGACCTCGAACGACACGATCGCATCGAAGCTGGCGGGCTCGAGGGTCGAGGTGGTGATGTCGTCCTCGACGAACGCGACTCGCGAACGATCGACCGCAGCGACGGCAGCAGCACGCGACCGGAGCTCGTCGAGCGCGGCCTGCTCGCGCTCCACGGCAGCGCTCGTCGGCTCGTCCGGGCGCTGGACGGCGTAATAGCGAGCGAGGTCGGAAGCGACGACCTCGACGGCCGGGTCACGCGCCAGCGCGAAGGCGACGGCGCCGTCATAGCAGCCGACTTCCAGGATCCGGCCACGAAGATCGCCGCCGGCGACGCTGGCGACAAGGGCGCGGGCCTCGGCGACGGTGATCGTGACCTTCCGCGCCCGCTCACGGAGGGCCGCATCCGTCGGGCGGGTCGCGGTCGACTCCCGTTCGCACATGCTCCGCCAACCCGGCTTGAGACGATCCCTGATAGCGCCGTCGAGGGCATGCGTCACCCCGTGCCTATCCGTGAACGATGCCGGGATGCCGACGACCGGCGGGGGCGCCACTGCCTGACCCGGCTCCTTCGGCGCGGTCTCCCGCAGGGTGGCCTCGACGATGCGCCGCACGGCCGGCGGCCGGATGACGACGCGCACGACGCTCCGCAGCGCGATGCCGATCGCCCGGCGCGGACTCATCAGACGACCGACGTCGAAGGCGCCGCCCGCCCAGTGATCCGGCCGAGGATGCGCTCGACAGCGTCACCGGGCTGGAGATGGTCGGCGAGGAACGCGCGGCGGGCGGCCGGGTCCAGCGAGGCCGAGGCGGACGCCGCCACGAGCTCTGCGGGCGACCGGACGGGCCACGCGACACCGGCCGCGACGTAGCCGAGCAGGTCGAAGCGGGGCGCGACGTCGGCGATGATGTTGGGTGTCCCGGCCACGACCGCGTCGGTCAGCACGGTCGACTGGTAGCCGAGGTGCGCGTCGGCGGCCTGGAGCAACCGATACAGATCCCGGGCTCGGACCACCGACATCGGCGGCGGCGACCAGCCACCGGCGGCGGCCATGCCCTCGACGAGCGCCCGATACGGACCGTCGTCCGTCTCGCCGGGATGCTGCTTGAAGACAAGATGTATCCCCGGCAGTGGTCCACCGAGCACGACGCGCAACGCGTTCAACAAGTAGCGTCGGCCGAGGGCCGAAAAGGTCGTCGAGACCAGGACGAGGCGGTCGCCCTCGCGGACGCCGAGCTCGGCGCGGATGCGCGCATCGTCCTCAGCGAGGACCGGAGGAGGGTCGACGACCCGCGGAGACCCCGAAACCTCGACCTCCTCCTCGAGGTAGCCGCCGACGTCGAGCAGGACGGCACGCTCATAGCGACCGAAGACGAAGGTCGTGTCCGGGAGAGGCCATGCAGGCGAGCGCGGGTGGCGATATCCCGGGTGCGTCGGGTAGAGCACTCCGTGCTGGATGGCGTGGACAGGGATCCCGGCTCGGCGCGCCGCGATGATCCAGGGCGTGCGGATCCCCTCATGCGTGAGCACGATGGCCCGCGGGCGGAGGCTCGCGAGGAGACGGCCGACGCGCGGGACCTGCCGGATCGAGGTCGCGACCACCGTGCGCAGCAGGCGCTCGATCTCGTCCAGGAGCGGCTCGCTGAGATCGACACCGTCGACGACGAACCTGCCGGACATCGAGCGAAGGCGGGTGACGGCCGCCTCGATACCGGCGCCGTCCTGATCGCTCTTGGCGGCCCATTCGGTCATCAGCAGCGATGCCGGCAGCAGGTCGTCGTCGGCGGCGATCGTCGCGGCGTGCGCCGGGTCTCGATGGTCCAGGCCCATCCCGATGACCACGGGCCGATCGCCGGTCGCGCGGAGATGCTCGATGACCGGCCCGACCAGCGGGTCCACGAGCCGACGGCCGCCCCCGGCGCCGTCGTCGACCCATTCCTGGATGCCTGCGTGGGTGAGGATCGCGATCGACCCACCCGCTCGCAGCCGATCTATGCGGGGTCCGAGATCGGACGCACCTGTCGAGGCCGACCTGCTGGTCGGCGGCGTGGCCACGGCTCCCTCGATCGAGACGCTCGCTCCGAGCGCCCGTGCGACGTCGATGAGCGCGAGCTCCGCCCCCGGTGCTTCGACGGACGTGACGACGTCCGGCGCGAGCTCGGCAAGCAGTGCTCGCCACACGAGCCGCTCGTGCACCCAGCCCACGATCGCCTCGCGGATCCGATACCACCAAGCGACATCGTCGATCGTCAGCCGCTCGACCACACCCATCGCCTTGGCCCAGTCATCGACGATCGGCATCGACCGCTGCTGCGCGTCGGCGGACGCCAACGCGGCCCCCATGACCTCATGGATCGGGATCGCAGCCGGGTTCGTGCGGTCGCGACCCGTTCGAGCCTCGTCCAGGAGCACGACGCGACGCTCCGGGTCCAGGGCCGGCGCCTGGGCGCCGGGTCTGACGCAGACCAACGACGTCATCGGACGGCTGCAGCGATCTCGACGTCTCGAGGCTCGGTCAGCGATGGCGGACGGTGGTCGAGCATCGGGCCGAGCTGCTCGAAGAGCTCGCGCACGCGGTGCTCGAACGTATGCCGCGCGAGGACCGCGTCGCGCGCCCGCGCCGCGTGCTCCGATCGCGCAACGGGGTCGGCGAGGAACCGATCGATGAGACGGTGGAGGTCGGCCGCGTCGTCGTACGCCACGACTCCACCATCGAACTCGGCATCGAGTCCGTCGACGCCATCGGTGATGACGAAGGCGCCAGCGGCCGAGGCGTCATACAGGCGGTTCGAGAGGAAGCCTTCGCGCTGCATGTCGGGCCAATGGTCGTTGAGCACGATGTCGGCCGAGGCGTAGTAGCCGCTGAGCCGGTCGTTCGGGATGTGCTCGCCGGCGACATACCTCGGATCGAGCCGCTCCGGCGTCCACGACTTGCCATACACCGCGAGCTCGCGGTCGATCGGCAGGAGGTCATCGATGATGTGTCGCCGGACGCCCCGCGAGTTCGCCACGAACAGCAGCGTGTGATGAGGGCCTGCCGTCCCTGGCTGGAAGCGCCGCGGATCCGTCGCCTGGTGCAGCGGCCGCACCGCCACGTCGACACGATCGTCCATCCAGGCCGCGAAGCTATCGGACGCGACGAAGGCGAGGTCGTGCGACGCATAAGCCTCGGCCGAGCCGGCGTCGGGATGGCTGATGTGCCAGAGCACCTCGATCCGGCCGGCGCGCCGCCTCGCGACGTCGCGTCCGAGCAGGTGGAGACCGATGTCGTCGCGGGCGGCCCACCAGGCATCCCACTCCGGCCGCAGGTGGATCCGAGTCGGGTGGCCCGCGTGCTCCATGGCCCGCTGGATGTCCCGCGCGAAGTGCAGGTCGCCCCAGCGCTCGGCGACGTCCCATGACGGGACCTCGATCCGGATGCCGATGCGGCGGGCATTGAGCCAATCCTTGGTGACCGCGGCGATGCCATCGGCGTTCGGGTCATGGCCGACGACGACGGCGCGCTTGCGACTCCGCTCGCCGACGACCGTGGCGGCGTCCAGGTGGCGCGCCACGACGATGTCGTAGTCATCGACTCCTGAGCCGTCGAGCCACGGCTCGAGATCGTCGCCGAGCCAGGCGATCCGGATCGCCGCTCGAGGCAACCGCCGAGGATCGACCGATGGGTCGGTGACCAGGATCGCGTCGGGAGACCGGCCCGCGTCGAACCGCCCGGGTTCGACGGCGTGGACCGTCCAGTCACCGCCGGCCACGCCATCGATCGGATCGGAGACACCGACCGTTCCGAGTCGGAACGACTCCGAGCTCCAGAAGTGTCGGTCGCCGATCGTGTCGGCGAGCACGCTCCGGTACGCCCTCGGCGCCCAGCGTCCGACGAACAGGTCCCGGTTCGCGATGGTGCGCGCGAGTCGTGCCTCGCGTTCCTCGAGGTTCCTGGTGGAGGACTCGTGATGCCACAAGGCGGCGCGACCGTCGTACACGAGGCGGCCGCCGCGATCGTGCAGCTTGAGACACAGGTCGACGTCCTCGTGCCCGTACACGTAGCCGTCGCTGAAGCCACCCACCTCGAGCAGGGCAGATCGCCGGACGAGCAGGCACGCGGCGGTCAGGGCCGGCACGTCGCGGACCGCCGTCGCCCATTCGCTCAAGGCGTCACCACCAGCGCCCAGTGGGACCGGCAACGGTGCGCCGTCGACGAGCTTGAACGCGACCCCGCCGTGCTGGAGCGACAGGTCGCGGAACTGGCCGCCGGCCAGCGGCGGGCTCGTCCGGCGTGGGTAGATCAGCCGCGCCCCGACCGCGACGACGTCCGGTCCACCCGCTGTCTCCACCATCCGTCCGAGCCAGCCAGGTTCGAGGGGCTCGATGTCGTTGTTGAGGAAGAGCACGAACTCGCCGCGCGCTGCCTCGAGACCTTGATCGTTGCCTTCCGCGAACGTGGCGTTCGTGTCGTTGCGGATCACCCGGACGTCGAACGCCGGCCGGAACGCGTCGAGCACCGCGATCGAGGCATCGGTCGAGGCGTTGTCGACCACGATCAACTCGACGTCGCGATAGCTCGTGACCGCCAGGGCCGGCAGGCAGCGGCGGAGATGGGTCGCCCCGTCGCGATTGAGCATGACGATCGATACCAACGGTCCGCTCGTCGGCAACGCCGGCTGGCTCGCCAGTATGGCGGCCGCCGCAGCGCGAAAGCGCTGCTCGTCCGATATGGTCGCCGCACGGTGGGCCGGCGCACCAGTCGGCGGGTCGTCCTCCTCCTCGGGCGGCGGCGATGGCGTGCGAACGAGCCGATGGCGGAATGCGGCCACCCGGCGCGACAGGTCCAGGGCGAGCCGCACGGAACGGCGCTCGCGGAGGCGTTTCAGGTCCTGTTGCGCCTTGGCGAGTCGGTCGTGGACGTCTCGATACCGCTGGCCGAGGAGGCGGGCATCCTGGGCCGTCCGACGGCCGAGCTGACGCTGGCGCTCGAGCGAGCGGCGCAGCCGCTCGACCTCCTCCTCGAGCTCGTCGATGCGGCGCTGGTCGTCGGTCATTGCCGGTGGACGTGCAGGGCGGGCACGGGCCAAGGATACGAGGCGGCTCCCGCGGCGGAGCGGGCGCCGTGTGCTAGCGTCTCCGGCCGATGCCCCGGATCGCGTATCTCACGTACTCCACCGGCGAATACGACGGCCGCACCCAACGGATGGCACGGACAGCGCTGGCGGCCGGATACGACGTCATCGTCTACGCGCGGTGGCAGCAGGGGCTGGCGCTCGAGGAGGCAGGCCCGGGCTACCGCATCGTGCGCATCCCGGCGGTCCCAGACCTAGCCTTGCCCTGGCGTCGGGCCCGCGGTCGACGACGGCTGGCGGAGATCATGGCGGGGCGGGTCTCAACGGGCATCGATGGGGCGACCGTCGCCGCGCCCTCGCCGACCGCGGCGGCCTCGCCCAAGCCCACATCTCAGACCCGACGGTCGCCGTGGCCGGTCCGTGTCGCCCGTGGGCTCGATCGGCGGGCCCGTCGCGTCGCGAGCCGGGTCGTGCGCCGTGTGGCCTCGCTCCCATTCACTCGGCCGATCATGCTGTTCCCCCTTCGGCCGTTGGGCTGGGCCATCCCGTTGGTGGAGTACGCCGAGCCGGCGGATCTGTGGCACGGCATGTGGGCCGCCTCGCTGCCGGCCCTCGACCGCCTGCGCTCGACCCGCGGCGGACGGACGATCTATGACAGCCGGGACGTCTACATGCGGTCGCGCGGGTTCGAGCGGATGGGCCCCTTCAAGGCACCGTTCGCCTGGCTCGAGCGGCGCTGGGCAGGCCGGGTCGATGCCGTCCTCACCGTCAACGATGCCTACGCCGGCCTCCTCGCCGAGCAGTTCGGCATCGTCCGGCCGCCCGTCGTGCGGAACACGCCCGACCGGTACGCCCGCCCCGACCCGCGGCCGGACCTGATCCGCCGACGTCTCGGGCTCGACCCGGAGACACGGGTGGTGCTGTACCAGGGGGGGTTGCTCAGCGACCGCGGCATCCAGCAGGGCATGGAGGCGATACTCCAGGTCCCGGACACCGTCCTGGCGATCATGGGCTTCGGGCCGGCGCAGGCCGAGATCGAGGCCCTGGCGTCCTCGCCCAGATTCCGGGATCGCGTCCGGATGCTGGAGCCGGTCTCGCCCGACGAGCTGCTGGACTGGACCGCGTCGGCCGACGTCATGCTGATGGCCATCCAGCCGACCAGCGTCAACCACCGATACACGACCCCGCAGAAGCTGTGGGAGGCGATAGCCGCCGGCACACCGGTCGTGGCGACCGACCTCCAGGGGATGGCGGAGATCGTCCGCGAGACGGGTTGCGGCGTCCTCGTGGAGGCGACCGACCCTGCTGACATCGCGCGGGGCATCCGCGAGATCGTCGATGCGCCCGCCGAGGAGCGCACCGCGATGCGCGAGCGGACCTGGCGAGCAGGTCAGGACCGCTACAACTGGGAACACGAGTCGGAAGCCCTGCTCGCGCTGTACCGCCGACTGCTCGATCAGGCCGAGTCGGTCACGGCGCCACCCGACGGACCACCGGCCAGCGAATCGACCAACGCGAGGTAGTCGCCCTTCACGCGATCCCAGGCGAGGCTCTCGACCACGTCGGCCGCGGACGCCACCGAACGCCGGCGGCCGTCAGGGTCATCCGCGATGTCGATGATCGCCGAAGCCATCCCGGCAGCATCGCCCGACGGGTACGTCCGCGCGGAGTCACCAGGGAAGTCGCGCTCGACCGTCGGCAGCCGCGACGCGACGACGGGCTTCCGCATGGCCGCGTACTCGTAGACCTTGCCCGAGATGGTGAGCGCCGTGAACCGGTCGAGGCGAGTCGGGGCCAGCCCGATGTCGGCGGCGGCCAGCACCCCGGGCACATCGTCGATCGGGATGCGGCCATGAAAGGCGACCCGGTCCGCGATCCCGAGCTCGTCGGCCAGTGCCCGGAGCGACGCCTCGGAATCGCCCCGCCCATAGAGGTCCAGGATGACATCGAGATCGGGACGACGCTCGTGGACCGTCGCCAGGGCGCGCAGCGTCACGTCGAGCTCGTATGTCGGCGTGAGGGCACCCGTGTAGACCAGTCGTAGCCGGCCATCTTCGCGGAACTGCCGCTCGGGATACGCCGCCGCGTCGAAGCGCGCGAGCGATGGGCTGTTGATCACGACACCGATGGTCTCGGGAGAGTGGCCCAGCGACAGCAGCCGGTCGCGCATGGCCTCGGTGACCGTGATGGTGCGCGTCGCGAACGCGATGGAGAGACGCTCCTGGAGCCGTAGCAGCCAGTGGATCAGGGGGTTCCGGACCGACGGGAAGCGCACCAGGAAGAACTCCGGCATCGCCTCGTGCAGGTCGAGGATCACGGGCACACCGACGAGCCGCAATGGGAGGGTCGCGAAGACGAGGAAGTCGGGTGGTGAGTGGACCTGGGCGACGGCGAACCGTTCCGACCGATGCAGCCTGACTGCCGCCCACATCGCGCGAAGCACGAAGGCGAGGTACTCGCCGAGGTAGGTCCCGAGTCCGGCGCCCTGATGGCGCTGGACGTCGAGGTGGCGGATCCGGACACCGGCGAGCTCGGAGTCGACCGGATCGTCCTGGCGCCGGAGACCGATCACGTGGACCGGCCGCCCCGCCTCGGTGAGCGTCTCGGCCTGCCGGCGGACCCGTGGGTCCTCCTCGTAGTAGGCATGCACGATCATGAGGGCCGGCCGGCCCCGCGCGGTCACGCCCTTGTCGACCAGCCCGCCCCCAGGCGCAGGACTTGCCGCTCCCGCGTCGATCGACCGTGTGAGCTGTCGACCGTGTCGACGATCAGGCCGGCTCGGTCGTAGACGGCCGGCCAGTCGATCGCCGTATGGGCGGTGACCACGACCACGACGTCGGCCCAGCTCGAGGAGCTCGTCCAGGGCGGTCTCCTCACGCACGGTCCCGGCGGCATCGGTGTATGAGTCGACGTGCGGGTCGTGGAAGCGCACGTCCGCGCCTCGCTCGGCGATCCCGGCGATCACTTCGGCCGCCGGGGAGTTGCGCGCATCGCGGACATTCGGCTTGAAGGCCACGCCCAGGATCCCGACCTTGGCGCCCTTCAGGGCCTGACCGCGGTCGTTGAGCGCCTCGGCCACCAAATCGACGACGTGCCGCGGCATCGCGAAGTTGATGTCACCGGCCAACTCGATGAAGCGGTCGATGAAGTCGAACTCGCGCGCGCGCCACGACAAGTAGTACGGGTCGACCGGGATGCAGTGCCCGCCGACGCCCGGGCCCGGCGTGAACTTCATGAACCCGAACGGCTTGGTCGCCGCGGCGTTGATGACCTCCCACACGTCGAGGCCCATCCGCTCGCACAAGAGCGCGAGCTGGTTGACGAACGCGATGTTCACGTTGCGGAACACGTTCTCGAGCAGCTTCGCGAGCTCGGCCGCGTCGGGCGAGCTCAGCTCGACGACGTTGTCGTTGATGTTGCGGAGAAGCGCGGCCGCGCGCGTCGTCGCCTCGGGCGTGGTGGCACCCACGAGGCGCGGGACGCCCTTGCTGGCGCTCGCCGGATCGCCGGGGTTGACTCGCTCGGGCGCGAAGGCGAGGTCGAAATCGACGCCGGCGTGAAGGCCGCTTCGCTCGACGACCTCCCGGAATGGGCCGGTCGTCGTGCCGGGGAACGTGGTCGATTGGAGGATGATCAGCTGCCCTTTGCGGACGCTGCCGCAGATCGTGTCGGCCGCCGCGAGCACCGGACGCAGGTCGGGGTCCTTCGTCGTGGTGAGGGGCGTCGGGACGCAGACGAAGATCGCATCGGCCTCGTCGATGTGCGCATCAGCCGGCCCGACGACGCTCAGCCCATCCGCCAGGGCGGCGGCGAGCCGCTCGTTCGTGACATCGTCGATCGGGGACGAGCCGGCGTTGAGCTCGGCGACCCGACCGCTGAACGCGTCGATACCTTCGACGGTCAGCCCCGCCTCGGCGAACGAGATGGCCAGCGGCAGGCCGACGTAGCCCAGCCCGATGACGGCGACCCGTCGGTCCTCGCTCACGATCCCTCCGATCCGTCTGCGCGCTCATCCGCTCGCCGCGCGACACCGGGCCTTACGGGCCGGCGCCGGTCCGCGGGAGAGGATACCGGGAGTCGCCGAACGGGCGCCCGAGAAGGCCCATGCTACCCTTCGCGCCGATGTCCACCACCAGTGAGGTGCCCGCGGAGTTCCGCCACGCGGCGGCCCGGCCGGGACCGTTCCACCTGCTCGGCGAAGCGATCCAGGAGGTCCTGTCGCGCCGCCGGCTCGTCGTCTACCTGGTTCGCGCGGACATCAAGAAGAAGGGCGCCGACACGTTCCTCGGCAACCTCTGGTGGGTGCTGGATCCGCTCCTCCAGATGCTGGTGTACGTGATCTTCATCTCGATCATCTTCCAGCGCCCACAGCCCGACTACCCCCTATTCGTGCTCGCCGCCATCCTGCCCTGGAAGTGGTTCACCAGCAGCATCAACGACGCCACGACGTCGGTCACGGGCCAGGGGTCGCTGATCCGGCAGATCCAGTTCCCGAAGATCGTGCTCCCGATGGCTGCCACCTCGGCGGCGGTCGTCGGATTCGCGTTCAGCCTGCTGCCCCTCGGCGCCATCATGCTGCTGTTCCCGCATCGGATCAGCGCCTTCCTGCTGCTCATCCCGGTCGTCGCCGTCGCTCAGTTCCTGTTCACGCTCGGGGCGTCGCTCATCGTTGCCGCGGTGAACGTGTTCTTCCGCGACCTCGGCAACGTCCTGCGCCACATGCTCCGCCTCTGGTTCTACCTGTCGCCTGGGCTCTACAGCCTGGCGATGCTGGAGGAGAGCACGACCTTCACCGAGCACCCGACGATCCTGCGCCTCCTTCAGCTGAACCCGTTCGCGACGCTCTTCGAGTCGTACCGGTCGGTGATCTACGGCGACCCCGTCACCGGCCCGCATCTGCCCGACTTCGCCGCTCTCGGCGCACTCGCGCTCGCGAGCATCGTGCTGATCGCGATCGGGACCGTGATCTTCAAGCGCCTCGAGCCGATGTACGCCAAGGTCCTGTGATCGCCACCGTCGAAGCCCCGCCGCCCCTCCGTGCGACCGGCCGCCACGCCATCGAGGCCCAGGACCTTGGCGTGCAGTACAGCCTGCGTTTCACCAAGAAGACGACCCTCCGTCAGTCGTTCATGCAGATGTTCTCGCGCGAGCCGCTCGAGCCGTTCTGGGCTCTGCGCAACGTGTCGTTCAGCCTGCTGCGCGGCGAGTCCCTCGGCGTCATCGGACCGAACGGCGCCGGCAAGAGCACGCTGCTCCAGGTGCTCGCCGGGATCATCCAGCCGTCCGAGGGCTCGGTCGAGGTCCACGGCCACGTGTCCAGCCTGCTCACCCTCGGTGCGGGCTTCGACACCGAGCTGAGCGGCCGCGAGAACATCCTGCTGGCCGGCGCGTTCCTCGGGCTGCCGGACAGCGTCGTGCGGCAGCTGGCGCCGTCGATCATCGAGTTCGCCGACCTGGGCCGCTTCATCGACGCCCCGTTGAAGACCTATTCGTCGGGCATGCGGGCACGGCTCGGGTTCGCGATCGCGACATCGGTCGACCCGGACATCCTGCTCCTCGACGAGGTGCTGGCCACCGGTGACGCCGAGTTCCGGGAGAAGTCGAAGTCCCGCGTGATCGAGCTCGTGACGGCGGCCAAGGGCATCGTCCTCGTCACCCACGACATGGCCTGGGTCACCGAGTACTGCAATCGAGCGATGCTCCTCGAGAAGGGCAGCGTCATCTACGAGGGCGACCCGGCCGAGACCGTCCGCATCCACGTCGAGCGTTCCGCGCAACGCAAGGCCGAGCGAGCCGCCCAGATCGGATCGGCCGCCATCTGATGCAGGCGGCCGCGCGCCCAGCCCCGCGCTCCCCGATGAACGTCCTCCGCGCGATCCGGGCCGTGATCAGGCGGCCGTTCAGCTTCGTGTTCCACCGCGTGACCGGCATGTCGCCCAGACTGCGCGAGGCGGAGGCCGCGCTCCGCGAAGGGCGATCCGGAACGCGCCGTGTCGCTCATGGCCGGGCTCATCCCGCCGGCCGCCGCCGATCCGGCGACGACGACCCGCTGGGACCGATTCGTGGCGGGGACGAGCGACCGCCTCGCCATCGCCGCGATCTACGCGGTGATGGGCCGGTCCCACCGATGGCCCATCGTCGATGTGGCCGAGCGGCGGATCTCCGGGCACGTCAGCGAGACCGACCCGAGGTGGAGTCCGCGCGTCCCCGGGCCCCCGGAGCGTCTGGCACCCGCCGATCAGCGGCGGGTCCTCCACCTGCTCAAGGAATCGCGGCCCCACCGGCAATCCGGCTACACGGTCCGCAGCGCCTACAACGTGACGACCATCCGGGACGCCGGCTGGGACCCTGTGGTCCTGACCCCACTCGGGTTCCCGCGCTGGCGCACCGGGCGGATGGGCCTGACCGTCGAGGAGGTGGATGGCGTCCGCTATCACCGGCTCGACCCCGGGCCGGCCTATCCCACGGATGCTCCCGCCGACATCTATCTGGAAGACTTCACGTGGCGTGCGGCTGAGGTCGTCCGGGCGGAGCGCCCGGCCATCCTCCACGCGTCTTCAGGCTTCCGGGGCTACGAGCTCGCGCTCGTGGCGCTCGCTCTGGGACGCCACTTCGACGTGCCGGTCGTCTATGAGGTCCGCGGGCTCTTCGATGCCCCGGCGCATGCCGCGGAGCACGAGCGCTACCGGCGCCGCGCTGCGACCGAGGTGCGGACCATGCTGGCGTCCGATGCCGTCGTGACACTGGCCGAGACGATGCGCGCCGACATCGTGGAGCGCGGCGTCCCGGACGAGAAGGTGTTCGTGGTCCCGAACGGCGTGGACGCGGAAGCGTTCTCACCGATGCCGCCCGACTCGAGCATCCGCGCCCGATATCGCCTGGGCGAGCGGTTCGTGATCGGCTACATCAGCAACCTCGACCACCCGCGCGAAGATCATGAGGCCCTCATCGCCGCGACGGCCCGACTGGCCGCCTCGGGCCGCGACGTGGCTTGCCTGATCGTCGGTGAGGGGACGCGGCGCGAGGCGCTCGAGCGAGTCGCTCGGGCATCCGGCGCCGCCGACCGCATCGTGTTCACCGGTCAGGTGCCGCATGAAGCGGTCCGGGCGATGTACGCGACGATCGACGCCTTCATCGTCCCCCGCAAGGACGAACGGGCCGCCCGGCTCGTCACCCCGCTCAAGCCGTACGAGGCGATGGCGATGGCGCGCCCGCTGATCGTCGCGGACCTCCCGGCCCTCACCGAGATCGCGCCCGACGGCGTCCGCTCGCTCACCTACCCCACCGGCGACCCGGCCGGTCTCGCCGCTGCCGTCGCGCGCCTCATGGACGATCCTGCGCTGGCCGCCAGACTCGCGGCGGCAGGTCGCGACTGGGTGGCAAGCGAGCGCTCGTGGGCGGCGAACGCTCCGCGCTGGGACGCGGTCTACCGCTCGGTGCTCGACGCGCGAGGGGTGCCGGCGTGATCCTCCGCGTGCGGCAGGTGGCGAACGACGCGCGCTCGGCCGCGCTGGACGTCTTCGCGGCGGCACGCTTCCTGGCGGCCGCCGACATCGAGTCCCCGCAGGTCTGGCTGACGGCGGATGACCGTCATCGCGATCCGGGGGTCAGGGCTGTTGTCGAGGCGTGGGCACGTGGCATCGCCGTCGTGCCGATCGACGGGAACGAGGCGCGCAAGGGTGCCACGGCGACGGTGTCCGCGATCGGCGCGCGCGCCGTTGACGGGGCTCGCGCCGTGGATGCGGCACGTGGCACGGAGGGTGAGCGGGCGATCGACGGACGGCGAGCCGCGGCTCGTTTCGCGCTCGGCATCGATCCGGACGAGACCGTCGAGCTCATCCTGCGGGAGACGGACCCAGGAGCGATGGGCGATCGACTTGCGGCGTTCGACGCGCGGATCGCCGATGACGCGCCTCGACGTCATCGGTTGATCCTGGCGGACCTCGGGGCGCACGGGCGGCGATTCTCGGAGCCGATGGTCGGGGCGATCGTGCACCCGCTCGTCCTGATCGAGCTGCGGCAGCCCGACGCGCGACTGATCGGCGTGGCCAGGATCGCTGCGGATACGGTGATCGAAGCAGGCTAGGCGCGCTGCTCCACGAGCGGGGCCGCCTCGCGCTCGGCGCGCCACGCCTCGACGATGCCGGCGATCCGCTCGCTGGCGTGGCCGTCCCACAGCGGTGGTCGTGGACCGCTCGGCCGGACCGGGCCGGCGAGGATCTCACGAGCGGCGGCGACGACCTCGGTCGGGGCGACAAGGCGGTTCGTGCCATGGCTGATCGTGATCGGCCGCTCGGTATTCGGCCGGATCGTGAGGCACGGGACGTCGAGGATCGTGGTCTCCTCCTGGATGCCGCCCGAGTCCGTGAGCACGAGACGCGCCCCGGCCACGACGGAGAGGAACGCGACATAGCCGAGCGGCTCCACGATCCGGATCCGTTCGGTGTCGCGGAGACCGGCCGCCTCGAGGTTCGCCCGGCCGCGCGGGTGGAGCGGCACGACGAGGGGGACCATCGAGGCGACGCCGTGGAGCGCCTCGACGATCGCCCGCGCGCTCGCATCGGAGTCCACGTTCGATGGACGGTGCAGCGTCACGACGCCGTACTCGATGTCCCCGACGCCCAGTCGCTGCCGCTCGGATGGATCGTCGAACGTGGCGCGGTGCGTCAGCAGGGTGTCGATCATCGGATTGCCGACGAAGTGGATGCGCCGATCGTCGACACCCATCGCCGCCAGATGATCGGCCGCCTCGGGACTCGTCGTGAAGAGCAGGTCCGCAAGCAGGTCGCTGACGAGCCGGTTGATCTCCTCCGGCATCGTCCGGTCGAACGAGCGGAGCCCGGCTTCGACGTGGGCGCTCGGGATGTCCAGCTTGGCCGCCGCGAGGCTGCCAGCGAGCGTGCTGTTCACGTCGCCGTACAGCATCACCAGGCTCGGGCGATCCGCGGCGAACTCCTTCTCGAGACCCACCATCGCCGCCGCGGTCTGCTCGGCATGCGTCCCCGACCCGACCCCGAGGTTCACATCCGGCACGGGTAGCCCGAGCTCGTCGAAGAACACGTCGGACAGGCGCTCGTCGTAGTGCTGGCCCGTGTGGATGACGCGTTGCGGGATCGCTCGCCGCCCGATCGCGGCGATGACCGGCGCCGCCTTGATGAAGTTCGGGCGTGCGCCGATGACGTGGGCGACGTGGTCGGGCATGGCCGTCAGTATGGCGGAAGAGCCCGAGGGGACCGGTCGCCTAACGCCGGCGGAAGATCCCGGAGATGATCGCGAAGGCGGCGCCGAACGCCAGTGCGCCGCGCCAGTCGAGGATAGGGCGAACGCTTCCCTCGACCCGGCCGGCGATCAGCACGCCGATGGCGCTCGGCTGCCGGATCGTCACGTCAGCGCCGATCACGCTCATGACGAGCGACTGGTCGACGATGGCGTCGCGAGCGCCGACGAGGTTTGCCGCCGACTGGACCACGCGTAGCTCGCCGCCCATGCCGGCGCCGAGGACGCCCCGATCGAGCGAGACCGTCTCGCCCTGGGCGAGCACGATGCCGCCGTCGGCGACGGCGATGTCGCTGGCCGTAGCCCGCACGATGCCGCCGTAGTGGATGTCGATCGTCTCCGCGGTCGCCGTCGTGATGCCCCCTTCGTTGAGGCTGATCGACCCCGCGCGGGCCTCGCGGATCCCGCCCTGGGTGATCTCGATCCGGTCGGCGCGGGTAACCTCGCCGGTCTCGGTCACCTTCGTGTCGTCCGTCACAGTCGTCGTGTCGTCCATCGTCCGACTGTAATCCTGGGGACGCTCTTGCGTCGATGGTCTATCCTGCCGCGGTCCGACGGAGAGCGCCGAGGCGCCCGCGCGGGGTGATTTCGAGGGGACAGTTGGCTAAACGCCGATCAGGTTCGGGAAGATCCGTCCTCGTGTGGGCGCTGGCGCTCGCGGCGATTGCCGGCGTTGGGGCCGGGGTGATCGCGGCCACCGCAGCGCCGACGCCCAGTGTCCCCGTCGTCGCGACCGCGACACCGTCGCCGTCGATGACGGACGTGCCCACCGCCACGCCGACCGATACACCGGCGCCGAGCCCTTCGCCGACCGAAGCCCCCTCCACGCCGACGCCCACGGCGACGCCGTCGCCGGCTCCCGCGCTCGTCCCGGCTCCGCTGACCGGACGACTCGTGACCCCGGACGTCGCCAGGCGCCACGCGATCGCGGTGATGATCGACGACCATCCGGACGCCCGGCCGCAGTCCGGCTTCAACGACGCGTCCGTCGTATGGCAAGCCCCCGCGGAAGGTGGCATCCCGCGCTACATGATGGTCTTCCAGGATCGCGTCCCGCCGTCGGTCGGGCCGGTCCGCAGTGCGCGCCAGTACTACCTCGCCTGGGCCGCCGAGTGGGACGCCGTTTACGCCCACGTCGGCGGGTCGCCTCAGGCCCTGCAGACGTTGCGCGAACGGGGTCGCGGGCAGCTCGTCTACAACGCCGATGAGTTCCGCTGGGGTGGCATCTACTTCCACCGGACGCGCGACCGCTTCGCACCACACAACGTGTACACCAGCGGCAAGGAGCTGTGGCAGCTCGCCGGCCGGCTCGGCGCCAAGAAGGGGGAGATGAAGCCGGCCTGGAAGTTCGCGCCGGACCGACTCCTGTCGCTGCGCCCGAAAGGCGGCACGATCACGACGGTCTACCCCTGGAACACGATCACGTACCGCTACGACCGCAAGACGAACACCTATCGGCGCTCCGTTTCGGGCGAGAAGCGCCAGATGGACCGCGGGCGCGAGAAGCCGGTCGGCCCCAAGAACGTGGTCGTCATGGTGATGTCGTTCGGTCCGCTCAATGACGGCAGCAAGAAGCATCGCCTCGAAGCGCAGTTCGTCGGGCAGGGGACGGCGTGGATCGCGACGAACGGCAAGACGATCAAGGGCACCTGGCGGAAGACGTCGATGACATCGCCGACGCGCTTCTACGACAAGAACGGCAAGCAGGTCACGCTGACCGTCGGTCAGACGTTCGTCCAGGTCATGCCGCGCGGATCGAAGATCACGATCAAGGACGGGAAGGTCCCGCCGCACGTCACGGTCGTCCTGCCGCGCCGGGCGGAGTGGACCTGACCCTTAGCGCCTGACGCCGACCGTCGCGTATATCCCGCGCACGTCGGCCGCGACGTCACGCCACGTCCGATCGGGGTTCGTCGCCCGCTCGCGCGCCGCGTCGGCGATCGCCTCCCGGACCGACCCATCACCCCACGCGGTGACGAGCGCCGCCGCGAGTCGATCCCGATCGCGCGGCTCGACGAGGATCCCGGCGGTACCGACGATCTCCGGCAGGGCGCCGACCGCCGAGGCGATGACGGGGACACCAGCGGCCAGCGCGTCGAGGGCGGCCAGGCCGCTCGAGTCGGCGATCATCGGCAGGACGACCCCGCGCGACGCCGCGACCACCGCGGCGGCATCCTCGGGCGCCATGACCGGGGCATAGATGAGGTGGTCACCCGCCTCGTGGCGAGCCGCGACCCGGGCGAGCGCCGCCCGATCCTCGGGCGTCGCATCCAGGACGAGCACGCGCGGCGGCCAGTCGGCGTCGTCGGTCAGGTCGGCGGGCCTGCCGGCGCGTCCCAACGAAGCGAGCGCGGCCAGGAGGGTCGTCGCGTCGTGGCGGACGTCGTATCGGCCCGGGTACACCAGGAACCGCTCGCCGAGCCCGAGGCGACCGGTGATCTCGCGCGCGACGTCGTGGCGGGCGATGCCCGCCTCACCGAGCGCGGCGTACGCCGGGGAGGCTGCCAGGGGGACGACGTGGATCCGATCCCGCCGGACGTGGAGGAGACGACGCGCCGCGCGCGCGACAGCCTCCGTGCCGACCACCACGGCCGCGGCGTCGCGCAGTAGCTGACCCCGCATCCGCTGCCCGAACCGGGACGCGGCTGTTCGCTGGAACGCGTCCGGCAACTCCCACGGCGCCAGGTCGAGGAGCGTCGCGACCGTCGGCAGACGCGAGGCGATCGGCAACCCGCCTCCTGCGGTGTGATAGACCGCGCCGGCGGCACCGCCCGACTCGGCGTGCCATGCCGCCCCCAGCGACGCGCCGCGCAGCAGGAACGGATCGATGGTCAACGCCCCCGAGCGGAGCAGGCGGATCGGCGGCAGGAGCCGGCGCCCGATGACCTCCAGGTGCGGGAAGCGGACCGTCGGGTCGTCCTCGTCGCTCGCCAGCAGGAACGCGAAGGACTCGCCCGAGAGCGGGTCGGCGTCGAACGCCCCCAACAGGCCGTCGAGATATGCCGCGGTCCGTGGAGCGCGGGCCGGCTCCTGGAGCGCTCGGACATCGAGTACGACGCGAAGACCGGGCGGGCGTGGCTGTCGGGTCACGCGGCGATCACGTCGCCTGTCGACGCTCCCGCCATCGGCCGCGCAGGTCCTCGAGCCGCAGCTGGACGACGACGACCAGGGCTTCGACGACGATCCGCCGCGACATCTTGCTCTGGCCTACCCGCCGGTCACGGAAGATGATCGGGATCTCGCGGATCCGCGCGCCGAGACGACTCGCCCGGAACGTCATCTCGATCTGGAAGACGTAGCCCCCGGCGTGGACGCCATCGAAGGGGACTGACGCAAGCGTCGTCGACCGCCAGGCCTTGAACCCACCGGTCAGGTCGCGTGGCCCGAGTCCCAGCACGGTGCGCGCGAACAGCGACCCACCACGCGAGATCACACGGCGCCCGAGCCCCCAATCCACCACCCCGCCGCCGGCGGTGTAGCGCGAACCGATCACAAGGTCGGCCGAGCCCTCGACGACCGGTCCGATGAGCTGCGGCAGGATCGCCGGGTCGTGGCTGAAGTCGGCGTCCATCTGGATGACCGTCGACGCGCCGCTCTCGAGCGCGATGCCGAAGCCGTCGAGGTAGGCCCGGCCGAGTCCCTGCTTCGCGGCCCGGTGTCGGACGCGGATGCGCTGGTCAGCCGCGGCCAGACCGTCGGCGATGTCGCCGGTGCCGTCGGGCGACGCGTCATCGACGACCAGGATCTGCGCCTCCGGCAGCGCCTCGTGGATGGCGGTGGTGATCGGGCCGATGTTCTCGGCCTCGTCGTACGTGGGCAGCACGACCCACGTCCCGGCCCCCCGTGCGCGGTCGCCGTTCATCGCTGGCAAGTCTACGGGCGCGCCGAGGCCGTCAGTGCGTCTCGACGACGACGTTGCGCGAATACCACGTCGTCCCGATCCAGCTGCTGGCGGTTACCCGGATCCGGTAGGTGCCCGACGCCGCGAAGGAGCCCGTGGCCATCCGGCCGTCCCACGTATGCGTATACGTCCCCGCGCCGAGCGACTTGGCGGTCCAGACGCGCTTGACGAGCGTGTTGCCGCGATAGATGGCGACGCTGATCACGGCCGCTCGTCGGAGCACGATCGACGCCCGGCTTTGCTGCCCGGCCCGCGGGTCGAAGGAGCCATCGGACCAGGTGACCGAGCGGATCGTCCGGTCGACCAGGACGGGACGGTCCACGATCGTGCGGTTACCGCCCTTATCGCGCCCATCGACACGGAACGTGTACGGAGCATCGGGCAGGATCGCGCCCTTGGCATCGCGGCCATCCCAGGTCGCGCCGCCCGTGGCGCTGCCCGAGAACGACCAGGACCGGACGGTCGCGCCCGCACGGTCCTTGATGCGGATACTCCCGGTGAGCGCCTGGTCGGCAGACCAGTGCAGCGCGAGCGTGTCGGCCTTGCGGTCTCCGTCGGGGGTCACGAACCCGCTGCCGGCGGTCGTGATGATCGCCGCCGGCCGCGTGTCGACGGTGACGGTGAGTCCGCGCTCGGAGCGGTTGGCCGAGGCGTCCTCGGCCCACAGCGTGATCCGGTACGGGCCGTCGGCGACGCGTGACCCGTCCGCATCGCGGCCGTCCCAGACGAAGGCCGGCGACTTGCCTGAGACGGTGCCGCTCCGGAGATTCGGGCCGAGCGTCCCGCCGTCGACCGCTTGGACGCGGTAGCCCCACCGGATGAGACCCGTCACGGTGAGCCGCGCGGTCGTGGTGTCGAGCGTCCCGTCGCCGTTCGGGGAGAAGGCCGAGGAGGACAGCGACGCCCGCGTGATCGCGGGCGGCACCGTGTCCGCGATGAACTTCGCCTCGATCGCGTTCCACAACTCCGTTCGGGTCCCGTCATAGCCAAGCGCCCAGATCCCGGCGCCGCGGAGACCGTAGACGTTCACCAGGTCGTACTTCTTCCCAAGGGTCCGGGCATCGTCGACGTACAGCTGGCGGTAGGGGTTCACACAGCCATACGTGGTCGTGCAGTTCTGGCGTCGATAGACGGTCCATGCGACCTGTTCGGTCGTCTCGTACCGCTTGCCGTGGTCCACGAAGAACGGCACGGCATTGATGTACGTCACAGTCGCCGAGGCACCGTATTTCGTCCCGCTGATGTTCCTGGCGTGGACCAGGTTGGTGTCGGTCGACCACGCCCGGCCGTAGTACGGCACCCCGAGGATCAGTTTCGACGGCGAGACCCGGGCGGCATAGGCGGCGACCGTGTCGCGGATGTCGTAGCCCGCCCGGGACAGCGGCGCCACGCTGCCGACCGGGCTGCTGGTGGACCCGCGGTAGTCGTATCCCATGATGAAGATGGCGTCGGCGCCGGACGTGGTCGCTCGCTCGATCGGGTAGTTGCCGACGTGCCCCGTCGTATCGAAGGTGATCTGGTAGCCGCGGTGGATCGCGTCGAGCCGCTGCCGGATCTGCGTGATCAGCGCGACGAACTGGCCCTCGACGCCGGTCGCGAGCGGCTCGAAGTCCAGGTTGACCCCGTCGGCTCCGCGGTCGCGGACGGCGGCGGCGATCTGGCGCGCCAGATTGTCGCGCGCAGCCCAACTGGTGAGCAGCGCCTTCTGTCGGGCCTTGCCGGATGCATTCCAGGCAAAGCTCTGGACCGTCAGCACGACGCGGGTCCCGGTCGAGTGGGCAGCGTTGATGATCGACGTGAGCTTGCTGCTGGTCCAGCCGGACCATCCGGTCGTGACCGAACCGTCGCTGTTGCGTTTCTGGAGGTTGCCTCCGGCGTCAGCACCGACCCCGAAGTAGGCGATGGTCGAGATCTTGTCGTACTGGATCCGTAGCGAGCTGCTGTTCACCTGCCAGTAGGGCAGGAAGCCGAACACCTCGCGCCGCAGCGCGCCGGGGTCCACCGGCGCCTGCCGCTCTCGGGCCCCCGGCTGGTCGGCAGCCGGCGCCGTGGCCACACTGGAGCGCGCCGCGATGACGTCGGCAGGATCGACGATCGGCCGATCGACGGCGGGATCGACGGCCGGCCGCGCCACTTTGCCGTCAAGTCGCGTACGCATGGTCGCGCCATCGAGACGGCCAGCGGGCAGGGCACGAGCCGGGACGCCACCCACGCTCCAGTGATCGCTCCTGCGGGGTTTGAAACCGACCGTGACACGGCCGCCCGCTCGGAAGGCGATCCGGTCATGCTCGTGGGCGCGTGCCTCCTCCCAATGGATGGTCGGCCGCAGCCCGGCCGCCGGCGACGCGCCCGCAGCGACGGCGGCCATCGCCTGGACCAGCACGAGTGCGGCCAGACCAGCCGCGGCGAGGATCCGTAGCGACGTGCGCGACGAGGATGGTCTGGGCGTGACGGGCACGTGGGACCTCGAGTGCTGGGACGCTCGACGGTACGCCTCGCCCGCGTGCCGGAGCAAGGCTCCGAAGGTCCCGGGCGCGACCGGTACGGTGTGGTCCGGTGGGCTGGGGGTGAGTCCTCTCAGCGCAACGGCAGGGAGAGGGTCGTCCGCTGCCAGCGCCCGGCCGAGTCGGCGGCCTGGACCTTCAGCGCGACCGTTCCGGATCGACCACCAGTCTTCATCGTCAGGGTGGCCTTGTACGTGCCGGCCGAGGTCTTCGTCAGGGTGACCGCCCAGGTCGAGACGCCCGGCTGGGTGACGTACACCCGCGGCGTCGTCGACAGGGCTTCGGCCGTCGTCACGGAGATCGAGATCGACCGACCGCGTGTCGCCGCGGATGCCGAGGGGCGGATCCCGAAGGCATTCATCTCGAAGGCCACCGCTTGGGTCGCGCTGAGCGTGCCGTCGGTGGCGGTCGCGACCGCCGTGTAGCGACCCACCGGGAGCAGCGATCCTCCGTCACCGATCGCGTACCAGTTCCGAACCGTCTCCCCTGCGGGCACAGCGGCACCGTCGAGCAGGGTCGCGACGACGGACCCGGAGGCGTTCCGTACGGTCCACGTCACCGTCGCTGGTCGTTGCAGGACGAAGGACAGGCGCGTCCCGGTCGAGAGCGTGTCACGGTCCTGCGGGTAGAAGACGGCCTTCGACGAGGCGACCGAACCGAGGAACGCCACCACTGTCACCGTACGCGTCACCGGCGTCCCGGCATTGCCGACGGCGTCCCGAGGTGTCAGGCGGACGTCATAGCGTCCGTCGGGAACCACGGCGCCGTCGGTGCCCTTCCCGTCCCAGGTGAGGGCCACCACCGTCGTCGCATTCGGGACGCCGTATGAACGGACGAGCGTGCCACTCTCGTCGCGAACGTGGACCGCGACCGAGCCGCGCTCCGAGACGGTCCCACCGAGCGCCACGGTCTCGCGGACGCCGTCGCCATTGGGAGCGAACCAGGTATCGGCGTCCGCAGCGGGTGTGACGCCGGAGAGCGTCGGGCCGGTCAGGTCGACCGTGATGGTCCCGGTCTTGTAGCCCGGCATTCGACCAGCCATCCGTCGCGTCGATCCGGTAGCTGTAGGTGCCCTGCCCGACCGGAGCCCCATCGACCAGCCCGTTCCACGTCGCGCTCACGTCGCGGCCCTCGCCGGTCACCTCGTCGAGGGTGTCGCCGTCGGCGTCACGGAAGCGGACCCGCCACGTGGCGCTTTCGGAGAGCGAGGCCGCCACGGTCAGGGTGTCGGCAGTGCCGTCGCCGTTCGGTGAGAAGACGGGCGCCGCCGGATCGACCGCAAGGACCCGGGGCGGGGCGCTGTCCCGTGGGACGAGGTCGGCGACCCGCATGATGCCGTGGACGGTCGGGTCGGCGAGGGCTTCGACCTCGACCAGCGCTGCACCGGCCGGACCGGTCTGGGTGAGGCGGGCCAGGACGGACAACCGCGTGTCCACTGGCTGGGGCGTCGCGCCGTCGGCCGCGCCGGCTGCCGCCGTCGCGACATCCGGCCACAGGAGGGCGCCCGCGGTCCGCACCGATGCTCGACCGGGCACCACCAGGGCAGCCGGATCGCGACTCGTATCGACCGTCCCGACGACCATGTTCGTCGTCAGCGTCGGGTGGGTGACGAGGGAGCGGTAGAAGCCGCTCGACGTCCCTTCCGGATCCATCAGGGCCCGGACCCCACTCGTTCGGCTCGACGTGAAGCTGCTCACGTGGCCGTTGTGGCCAGGTGCCGACCGCCACATCTGCTCGATCGTCTGGTCGGTCGTGAACAGCGCACGGAGGTAATCGACCGGCCCGCGATGGCCGTCGGCCAGGACGGCCTGCGCGTTGGAGGCGATGAAACCTGCCGCGTAGTTGCTGATCCGCTGGCGAGCGACCGTCACCGTCGGTTGGGCGTCTCCAGGCTCGGAGTTGCCCGAGGCGTAGCACAGGTGATGGAGCAGGACGATCGCATTCGGCGCGAGGTCCAGGGTCTTGACGTAGGGCTCGCCGTAATACTTGTTCTCGTAGTCCGAGAGCTTGCCGTCGCCGTTGAGGTCGGCGTTCAGCCCCATCCCGTCCTTGGTCGTGTACTTCGGGTCGTACGTGTATGGGCTCGGCCAGCCATTGCCGTGACCGAAGTAGATCAGGACGGACGCGCCGACCGCGGCCGACTTGACCTTCGACCAAGTCGCGTTCGGGCTGTAGACCTTGACGACGTTCGACGTGTACTTGATCGCCTCGGTATAGGCGGCGTCGGCGTACTTGCGATACGTCGCCGTCGCCCCATGGGTCGCCCCGACGACGATGACGACCTTGGCCGGTAAGCGGGCGGGTGCCGCCTGCGCGACTGGCGCACTACCGAGCATGCTGGCGACGCCGGCACACGCGAGCACGAGGAGGGCAAGGGGTCGTCGCACTGGGGCTCCATGCACGTGGAGGCGGGGGCACCCACAGACTCACAGGCGGACCCTTGATCCTCCATCGCGGGAAGGTCCCGCGCACGTTAGCCCCATCAGCGCGCCGTGACGGGTCGTTCGGTGACCTTCGGTGGGGTACGGGGTGGTTCGAGCGAGCGCCCGTTCAGCCCGCGCTTGGTTCCTCGAGGCGGAGGCGTGCGACGAGATCGGCCAGCGAGGGATTCGCGCTGTCCCTCTCCGAGAGGATCGGATGACCGTCCGGCGTCGGTGCGGGCAGCGGCCACGGGACGGCGGCGAGGGGATCGTCCCAGGCGAAGCCCGCCTCGTCGCTGCCGTCGTATTCGTTCGTCACGAGGTAGACGAGTTCCACCGGCTCGAGCGCCATGAACCCGTGCGCCACCCGCGCCGGGATCTGGACCCAGTCGTCCGCCCCGAGCTCGCGCGTCTCGACCAGCGGCGCATCGCCACCATCGAGCAGCGGCCGCGTATCGACCAGCGCCACGAAGGCCCGGCCCGACCCGATGATCCAGCGGTCGACCTGCCGTCGATGGAGATGGAGGCCGCGAACGACGCCGGGCCTCGAGCTCGAGAGGTTGCCCTGGACGAAGGTGGGGCCGTTGCCCGCCGTGGTGCCGGCGTTCGGTGGATCGATCCGGCCGACGGTCGACGTACGCCAGAGTTCGCGGAAGGCGCCTCGCTCGTCGGCATGCCGCTCGATGGTGCCGAGACGGACGCCGGGGATGCGCGACCCAGTCATCGGGCAGCGGCCGTCCCTCGGCGGCGCAGCAACGGCACGTAATCCGCCAGGGCGGCCTGCCACGGCCGCATCGGTTCGCCGCTCGGCGGCGCGGTCGGTTCGAGGACACCCCAGGCGGGCGGCCTCGAATCGCGCGGCCATGTGGCGGCCGGCACCTCCTGGATGGCGACGTCCATCGCGAGCTGCCGGAACAGCTCGCGCGCCCAATCCGCGCGTGTCGCGACGCCCGGGTTCACGAGGTGATGGATGCCCGTCGCTGCCGCCGGATCGCCACCGCCCAACAGATCGACGATCGCTTCGGCGAGGTCGTGGCTGAACGTCGGGGAGCCGTATTCGTCGCCGACGACCTTGAGTGGCTCGCCGGCAGCCGTGGCTCGATCGGCCGCCACCAGGATCTTCGTCGGGAAGTCGTTCCCCGGCGGGCCGTACAGCCAGCTCGTTCGGACGATGCCGACCGCCCCACGACGGTTCAGGTACGCCGCCCGCGCGACCTCCTCGCCCTTCGCCTTGGAGTCGCCGTATGGGTTGCCCGGCGAGACGGGATCGTCCGGACCGTAGGGTCGCCCGTCGGTCCGCAGGCCGTCGAAGACCTCGTTCGTCGACACCACCAGCAGGTCGAGGCCACGCGTCGCACAGGCGATCGCCAACACGCCGGTCGCCACGCCATTGCGGCGGATCGCGAGGTCAGGGTCGCGGGCGCAGCCGTCCACGTCGGTCCAGGCCGCCGTGTGGACGACGACCTCCGGGCGATCACGGTCGAGCACGACCTCGACGCCCTCGGGCGCATCGAGGTCGAAGTCGGCCCGGGTCCACGCGATCGGTCCATGAGGACCCGTGAACGGCGCCTCGCCCAGCGCCGCGACCAACGCGCGTCCGAGCCGACCGCCGGCGCCGGTGACGGCGACCCGCATCAGCCGGCGGACCGCAACCGCGATCCGTACTGGCGCTCGTAGTAGGCGTCCCAGTCCTTTGAGCGCGCGGCGCGCCACCAGGACTCGTTGGCGACGAACCAGTCGACGGTCTGGTCGAGCCCCTCCTCGAACGACGTCGCGGGTCGCCAGCCCAAGGCGGCCAGCTTCGAGCCATCCATCGCGTAGCGTCGGTCGTGTCCGGGACGGTCCTCGACGTGACGGACGAGCGACCACGGCTTGTCGAGTCTCTCGAGGAGGAGCCGAACGACGTCGCGGTTGGCCATCTCGACGCCGCCCGGGATGTTGTAGGTCTCGCCGCTCGCGCCGTGGCGGAGCACGTGATCGATCGCCGCGGCATGGTCGACGACGTACAGCCAGTCACGACGCTGCTGGCCGTCCCCGTACAGCGGCAGCGGCTGGTCGTCGATCGCGTTGGTGACGAAGAGCGGGATGAGCTTCTCTGGATGGTGGTACGGGCCGTAGGTATTGGAGCCGCGGGTCACGACGGCGTCCAGCCCATGGGTCACGATGTAGCTCCGGACGAGCATCTCCCCGGCGGCCTTGGCCGCTGCGTACGGGGACCGGGGCCGGAGCGGATCGTCCTCGCGCGAGTGGCCCTCGTCGACCGATCCATAGACCTCGTCGGTCGAAACCTGGAGGAAGCGAGGCCGATGGGAGGCGGTCCGGGCGGCCTCGACCAGGACGTGGACGCCGATCACGCCGGTGCGGAGGAACGCTTCCGGATCGAGGATCGAGCGGTCGACGTGCGATTCGGCGGCGAAGTTGACGATGGCATCGGACTCGGCGACGAGCGGCGCGACGACGTCGGGATCGGCGATGTCACCCCGGACGAACCGCATCCGGCCGGCCATCTCCGGGTCGTCGCGGACGGGACCGAGATTCGCCTCGTTGCCGGCGTAGGTCAGGTTGTCCAGGACCGTGATGTGCGTCCCGTCGCGGCGACCGAGGACGTCGCGGACATAGCACGAGCCGATGAAGCCGGCACCACCCGTGACGAGGAGCCGCTTCGGATCCGTCGCGAGCGACGAGGTGGTCGCGAGCGAGGGGTCGGCTGCGTCCGTCACGCCAGCGGCCGCTCGACCGGCGGCGCCAGGCGACCGGAGTCGTGGTCGTCCCGGGCGAGCTCGGCGGCGCGGAGCAGGGAGGGCACCGTCCCGGCGTCGGTCCAGTGGCCCTCGTAGATGCGGGTGAAGAGCCGGCCGTCGGGGATGTAGTGGTTCAGCACGTCGGTGATCTCGAATTCGCCTCGACCGGACGGGGCGAGGCGGTCGATGACGCCGAATGCGTCCGGCCGCAGGAAGTAGACGCCGATGGGGATCAGGTCGCTCTTCGGCTGCTCCGGCTTCTCCTCGAAGCCGACGACGAGACCCGCGTCGTCGAGCTCGGCGACGCCGAAGCGTTGCGGGTCCGGCACCCGGTACAGCAGCGTGCCGGCACCGTGATCGCTCGTTTCGAACTCGGCGGCCACGTCGGCGAGGGCCGGGCCGCGCAGGATGTTGTCGCCGAGGACGCAGCAGAACGCGTCGGCGCCGACGAAGTCACGGGCGAGTCCGATGGCATGAGCGATCCCATAAGCATCGGCCTGATAGCGGTAGGTCAGGTTCAGCCCGAAATGGGACCCGTCCCCGAGCAGCTCGACTACGTCACCGACGCTCTTGCCGCCGACGATGACCATCACCTCGCGGATGCCCATGCCGGCCAGCGTCTCGATCGGGTAGTAGATCATCGGCCGGTCGTAGATCGGCAACAGGTGCTTGTTGGTCACGATGGTCAGCGGGAACAACCGCGTCGCGGTGCCGCCGGCCAGCACGATCCCTTTCATCGCGGGGAAGGGTAGCAGCGCCCGATGCGCGCGCCCCGCGCGATCAGCGTGGGCTCGCCGATGGGCGCGGCGAACGGGGCAGGCACGGTTGCTCGCCCTCGGGCAGCGTCCCGCCGCCGGCGGGCGTGCAGTCGACCGGTTGCTGCTCGATCGGCGGCAGCCCACCCTGGTAGTCGAGGATGACCAGCACGTACTCGAGCTTGTCGAAATCGGCGGCCGGTTGCAGATAGGCCGTCTGCACGACCGCGTTCGCGTCGCGCCGGATGTCGACGACCTGGCCGATCAGCAGGCCCTTGGGGTATGGCGAACTGACGCCGCCACCCAGATCGATCCCCGCGGAGACGACCTCGTCACCGAGCGAGATCTGCTCGCCCGAGTCGATCTGGTCCATGACCAGGACGCCGCCGAGCTGTCCGACCACCCTGCCGGCCGCCGCATTGGAGACCATCTGGCCGATCACGGTCGAGGAGCCGTCGGTGAGCAGGACCACCGTCGCGCTGTCCGGCCCGACGTCGGTGACTCGACCGGCCAACGCGCCACCGCCGGCCACCACCACATCGCCGACCTTGATGCCCGCCCTGGAGCCCTTGTCGATGCCGACGACCCGGCGGAATTCCGACGAGTCGCGCGAGATGACTGCCGCGGCCGCCGTCTGATGATCGAGCGTCGGGCGAAGCTGGAGCAGGTCCGTCAGCTGGGCGTTCTCCCGGGCGATCTCCTGGAGCCGGGTGTTCTCGACGCTGAGCCGCTCGTTCTCATCGCGGAGCGTGCCGTTGTCGACGCGGAGGCGATCGATCTCGGCGATGGCCGCGCCGACGGACGCGATGCCGCCCGCCACGGTATCGAGCGCGCCCTGGATCGGCCGGAACGCGAACCCCAGCCCGTTCTGGACCTCGCGCACCATCGGGTTGGAGGAGAGGGCCATCAGCACCATGCTGACCGACACCAGCACCGTGAAGACGATGGTACGGCGGCGGGTGATCCGGTCGGTCGATACGGTCGTCATCGGGAGATCGAATCATCGACCGACGGTCAACCCATCGGCCAGTCCTCGTTCAGCGCGGCGGCCGCGAATAGGTCTCGGCCACGAGGACGCGGCCCATCTCGTCGAGCTCCTCGAGGACGATGCCGGTCCCGCGGGCGACGCACGTCAGCGGGTCGTCGGCGATATGCACGGGCATCTGGGTCGCCTCGGCGATCCGCCGGTCCAGACCCGCCAGCAGCGCGCCGCCACCGGCCACCACGATGCCCTGGTCCATGATGTCGGCGACGAGCTCGGGCGGCGTCTCCTCGATCGTGTCCTTGACGGTGTCGATGATCTGCGCGACCGACGGCTCGATGGCCTCGCGGATCTGATCCGCTCCGACCTCGACGCTGCGTGGGAGGCCGGTAAGCAGGTCGCGGCCGCGGAGCGTCACGCGCTGGGCGTCCCACTCCCCCGGATACGACGAGCCGATCGCGATCTTGATGTCCTCGGCCGTGCGCTCGCCCAGGAACAGGTTGTACTCGCGTCGAGCGAATGTGACGATGTCCTGGTCCATCTCGTCGCCGCCGATCCGGATCGACCGGCTCACGACGATGCCGCCGAGCGAGATGACCGCCACCTCGGTCGTCCCGCCGCCGATGTCGACGATCAGGCTGCCCGACGGCTCGCTGACCGGGAGACCGGCACCGATCGCGGCGGCCATGGGCTCCTCGATCAGGCGCGCCCAGCGCGCTCCGGCGTTCAGCGCCGCGTCCCGAACAGCCCGCTTCTCGACCTCCGTGACGCCCGACGGGATGCCGAGCAACATGCGCGGGCGGGGGATGAGCCCGATCCGGTCGTGGACCCGGTTCACGAAGTACTTGATCATCTGTTCGGTGACGTCGAAGTCGCTGATGACGCCGTCACGGAGCGGCCGGACCGCGATGATGTTCGCCGGCGTGCGACCGACCATCCGCTTCGCCTCGGCGCCGATCGCCAGGACGCGCTTCGATTTGGCGTCGATCGCGACGACCGATGGCTCACTCATCACGATCCCGCGGTCGCGGACATGGACCAGGGTGTTGGCGGTCCCAAGGTCGATCCCGATGTCGCGGGAGAAGAGGCCGAGCAGGCGGTCGAGCATGTTCCGGGGAAGGTCCTCGTGGGTCGTGTCGGGGTCGGGCGCGATGGCGAGCAGCGAGCTGGCGAGCAGCGAGCTGGCGAGCTGGCTTGAGGGTCGCGTCGCGCTAGGAGATCGGTCCGATTACGGGCCCGTCGGGGCCGGTTAGGCCGCGCAGTCTACCAGAGGCTCCCCGAACGACTGCCGGTCAGGACCCGATGAGCGACGCGCAGAAACCGACGACGGTCCCCAGTGCCGCTCCGCTGCCGCCCTTCTGGTAGGCGAAGGGCACGAGCGATCCAGTCAACATCGCAAGGAGGCCGCCGGCCGCGATCGAGGCCGCCCGGGCTCCCGTGACCGTGTCGATGTTCGACGCCACGATCCAGCCGAGGGCCGAGGCCACACCGCATGCCACGACCACGGCGCCCCACATGCCGATCATCCGCCCGGCCCGCCAGCCTGAGCCGATCAGGTCTGCCGATGGCGCCAGGGCTTGCGGAACGTTGGACACGAAGACAGCCACCAGGAACGCCAGGCTGATCGGCACGCCCGCAGCTAGCTGGATCCCGAAGATGAGCGACTCAGGCACGCCGTCCACGACCGAGCCGAGAACGATCCCGAGGGCGCTCCCCGGACCGCCCTCCCCGAACCTCTGCTCGATGATGCGATCGGCCACGATGAAGATGCCAGCGCCGACCAGGAACCAGAGCGCGACCTCGGGTCCCGCGATGGCCTCCGGCACAAGGTCGAACGCAACCGCGCCGATGAGGGCACCGGCCCCGATCCCGGCAAGGATCCCGACGATCCGGTCCGGGATGCGCAGGAGGAACGGCAGGAGACCACTGAGAAGGAGCGACGACTGGGCGATCGCGCCCAGGGCGAACGCCTGGAGCATGACAGCCGAACGCTACTCCGCGTCCGGCCCGCTACGGGATGGCGTGGGCCGGTCGAATGACACCCCACGGTCACGAAGTGACACGAAGGCGTCGTGGCCGATGACGAGATGGTCGAGCAGGGCGATGTCCAGCAGACGTCCGGCCGCGAGGGCCTCGGACGTCAGGTGCAGGTCATCGGGGCTTGGTGTCGGGTCGCCGGACGGATGGTTGTGGACAAGGATCACGCTCGCGGCGTTGAGCCGGACGGCGTCCCGGAACAGCTCGCCGACGCGCACGAGGGAAGCCGACACGTTGCCCTGGTACACGGTCGAGACGCGCAGCACGTGGTTCTTGGTGTCGAGGATCACGACCCGCAGCTCCTCGCGCTCGAGGCCACCCATCTGGAGGATCAGCCGGTCGGCGACGTCGCGCGGGCTGCGGATCAGCCAACGCGCCGTCGGCCAGTCCGCGAGGAGACGCCGCCCGAGCTCGAAGGCCGCGACCAGCTGGGCTGCTTTTGCGGTGCCGACCCCGGAGATCGACGCGAGCTCGATGTCCGTCGCTCGGGCGAGCCCGGCTAGGCCGTCGTGGGCGGTGAGCGCGTCCGTCGCCAGCTCGACCGCCGAACGTCCGCGGACTCCGCTCCCCCAAACCAGCGCGATCAGCTCCGCGGTCGTCAGCCCGCCCGGCCCGCGCAGCGCGAGTCGCTCGCGCGGGCGTTCGGTCTCAGGGAGCTCGCGGATGGCATGGCTCGCGACGCGCGACGATGGGGTGTGGTCGAGCACGGGCAGGCCTCGCTACGAGCGGTGATGTCCCCGTGGCCCGGACGACGAGAGCCCGCCGATTCCTCCCGCCATCCGGACCTCGAGGACGCGGCGCAGGCTACCGGCGAGGCCTCACCGGTCACTCACCGCCGGGTCGTCGGCGGCTCAACCCTTCAGGCCTGCGGCACCCCGACCCGGGCGGCGATCTCGGCGAGGACGAGCAGGACCCCGTTGAATGCCGCGTGCAGGCCCAATGGCGCCCAGATCGTCCGGGTCCGCGCGAACAGCCAGCCGAGCGCCAGCGCCACCGGGATGCGTCCGACGAAGGCCGCGAGCGCGACGCCGACGGCCTGGTTGGCGTCGACGCCGGAGATCGTCAGGACGTGGACGACGGCGAAGAACAGCGCACCGCGGATGACGCCACGCCATTTCCCCATGTCGGCCATCCAGGCGGTCGTGGCGAAACCGCGGAACATGATCTCCTCGCTGATCGGCGCGACGACGACGCCCGCCAGGAGATTGACCAGGAGCCCGGGCAGGTCGCCGGCCGGTGGGAGTGGACTCTCGGGCGGGACCGGCAGGAAGCGCGTGACGATCGCCGCGACCGGTACCGTGGCGACGATCACCGGCAAGGCCCATACCGCCCCCAAGCCGAAGTCGCCGATCGCCGGCAGGTTCGGGCGGGTGATGCCCATCGCTGACCACGACAGCGCCCCGCTGTCGACGACGAGGAGCCGGATGAGGCCGATATACACCACGGCCTGCAGCAGCACGGACGCCAACCGACCGATCGGTGCGTCGACCGAGATGCCGAGGAAACCGAAGAGTGTCCCGGCGGCGACGAGCAGGACGCCGCTGATCGGGATGCCGGCAGCGAACACGAGGAACGGCGATGGGCCGGTATAGGCCCGGCCGCCGCGAGCCCGCCGCTCGATCGCCTGGCCCCCGGCACCCGCCACGAGCCCGATGGACAGGACGATGAGCCCGCCGAGGAGCAGGATCGGGCCCGGCGTCCCGGAACCCGACATCGCCGCGATGACGATCGCGCCAAGCCCGACGATCGTCGCCAGCCAGCCGAGCACGAACAGGCCGGGCGCGGCCCGGCCCTCGATCGTGAACGTGGAGGTGCCGGGTCGCTTCGGTGGTTCGCTCTCGGGATCCTCCGGAGGCGCAGCCGGGGTATCCGGTGGGTCCGTCGGGGACGTCACCGCTCGGGCAGCGGATCCCCCGCGGTCGACGGACGCTGGCGTCCGCCTCGCGACCGTACGGAGCGCTGGATGGCCGCCGGCAAGGCCGCCGGGCTCTTCGCGCCGGGGGCCGCGATGCGGCCGGTCTGTTCGTTGCCCGCCGGCAGCGGCTGGATCATCCCGGCCGGCACGACGTCACGCCGCTCGAAGTCCTTGCCGCACCACGCGCAGAGTGACCAGTCGAGGCCGACCAGTCGCGAGCAATTCGGGCAGACGCGGTTCAGGCGCGTCCGGCATGAGGGGCAGATGATCCATTCCGCGTCGACACGCCTCTCGCACGTCGGACAGTGCGGCACGGACTCGACCTCGTTGAGCAGCGCCTCCTCCGCGAGGTTGCGCTCCCAGACCTCACCGATCTTCTCGTGCGGTCGGATGATCTTGTAGACCCAGATGGCGAGGAAGAACAGGAACGGGGTGAAGAGGATGATCCCGGCAGCGACGACGTAGGGCAGGATCGCGTTGTCCGACCGCTGCTGCATGTCGCGGAACGCCCAGTAGGCGGATGCGATCCAGAGGACCACGAGGTAGACGAAGATCAGTCTCCCCGTTATCTGGACCGCGGGGCTGTTGATGATGTCGTCGAACGTCTGCCCAACGGTGTCGAGGATCTGATCCATGCGCCGGGGCTCGCCTCCGTAGGGTGCTGCTCGTCGGGCAGTGTAGCAGGGGTACCCCTGCGTCCCGGCCGTGCCGCGGGTGGGCCGAGGCGAGCGTCAGACGGGGCGGGACGGCTCCGCGTGACGGTCGGTGACGAGCGCCAGGATGCCCGACACGACGAGCGCAGCGGCGCCGATCCCAGCGATGAGCGCGCCGGGCCCGGTGCCAAGGGCGGGCAGGGTCAGATACGGCCAGACCAGGCCAAGCAACAGCGCGCCGAGACCGAGACCGGTCACGCCGGTCTTGAGCCAGACCGGGACGCGGTTCTCGATGAGGGCAAGGCCAAGGTTCGCCAGGACGGCGAGCGCGACGACGAGATGCCATGGGCCGGCGATCCCCCAGCGACCGAAGTAGCCGGTGTCGCTCGAGCCGATCACGACGACGCCCCACGGCAGCAGGAAGCCGACCGCGGCGAAGGCTGAGCCCGCGACGGACAGCCAGCGCGTGAAGTCGAGCAGGCGCGCGCGCGTGTCCGCGTCGATGCGGACCGCGATGGGCGATGCGTCGTTCGTGGGGTCGCCCTCGCTCGCATGCCCGGCCCATTCGCGGGCCGGTGCTGGCGCACCCGCGGGGACCGCAGCTGCCGGCATCGGCGGGACGTACGCCCCGGGACCCGCATAGGCCTGCGGAGGCAGCGGGGCCTGAGGAAGCGATCGCGGCTCCGGAGCGGAAGGTGGCTCGGGCCACGAGACAGGGTGGTCGCGGATCGGCGGCTCAGCCGGCAGGACGGCCGGCGGAGGAGGTACGACGGCCGGTGCAGCCGCCGCGACCGCGGCAGGGATCTCGCTGGGATCGAACAGTGCTTCCGGCATCGGCTCCGGTTCCGGTGCGGACGACAAGGTCTGTGGCGCGGTCGGACGCATCCCGGGTCGGGGCATGTACGCGGGCGTCCGACTGCCGTTCAGGCTGGCCGCCGTGCCGAACGGGACGGCCATGCTCGGGGTCGAATGCTCAGCGAGATGCGCGGCGGCCGCGGTACCCGCGGCCTCGGTCGTCGTCTCGGCCCAGGGCAGCTCCGCCTCGACGTCGCGAGGCGCCTTCTCGAGCGTCAACTGACCGTCCACGACCGCGGCAGACGGTGCAGCCGGCGGCTCATAAAGCACGTCGGGGATCGCCGAGCGGGCGCCCGCAGGCGCGGCGACACGCCGACTGCCGGCGACGGACGCCAGCAGCTCACCGCAGGAGGGACACGAGAGCCGCCCGTTCGGGACCTCGGCTGCGCATGCTCCGCAGACGATCGACTGCGCCGTCATCCGTTACCTCATATGCATCCTCGACCCTCCCCGCGGGTCGAAGGGATGGCTCAGGCTGACAGACCGCCGGAACGCGTTCTAGTCACCCGACCGGCTGCCGTTGCCTCCCCCGAACGTCCCAGCCGAGGTCCTGCCGAGGTGCGCAGAGACGTCGACCGTCCAGATCGCCGACCGCCACGCCGTCGCGAGCGCGACGAGCACGAGACTGCCCGCGAACAACGCCACGAACACGACGAGGATCACCGAGGTCAAGATCGATGCGTCGCCGCTCGCCAACGCGCCTCGGAGCGCATCCCAGCCCGTGCTCGTGCCGAGCGACGTGACTCCCAGGACCGCGAGGAGCACCACCGCTGAGACGCTCGCGAGGGCGATGAGCCGCCCCGGGGCGTGGCGCAGATGGCGAAGCGATCCGCGTAGGGCCGGCCGGATGCCCTCTCCACCCAGGATGACCCGCCGAGCGGCCACAGCGCCGACGATCTCCGCCAGTAGCCAGGTCGCGACGACCGCCAGCACCGCATCGGGCGCGCCCGCCAGGATGCGATACGGCGCCGGGCTCGCAACGTCAGAGGGGTTCGTGAGCTCGCGATAGCCCACGCCGACGACTCGGACGGCGGCCCAGGCGAGAGCGAGGCCGAGCGGGGCGAGTGAGACGAGCCTGACCGCGAGCACGCGCCATACGGGACGCACGCCGCTCGCCCGTGGGGCACGTCGATCGTCCAGAGCAGCTGCGGTCACGCGGACCGTCTCGACCTCCGTCGCCGCGGCGAGCAGGCCGCCGATGATGAGCCAGGCCACGACCACCGCGAACGAGGCCAGCGAGACCGTGATCACGTCGCCGATCCGCCGCCCGAATGCCACGTCCTCGAGGAGCGGCGCGATGACGTTGGCGATCCCGACGGCCGTGGGCAGCGCGACGATCGGGGCCAGGACGATCAACCAGCCGCCCCGCACGAGGAACCCGACGAGCGCGAGGAGCCACGTCGAGGGCCGTTCGAGCACCGCAAGGAGCGAAGCGGTCAGCGTCGCTCCGACGCTCACGGAGCCGGGGACGGGGAGGTCAGCCCCGGGGCCAGCTCGTTCAAACGCTGCAACGCGGCTTCGACCTTGGCGATCTCCTCGCCATACGACGCGAAGTCGCCGGCACGCAAGGCCGCCTGGGCAAGCTCGAAGTGCTCGTTCGCGTACGCGACCAGTCCAGGCACGTCGGCCGGGAGGCCGTCCGGCCCCGCGCTCGAGGTGGGAGTCGGCGTCGGGGTCGGGGTGAGGGTGGGAGTCGGCGACGGCGGGCTCGTCGGCGTCTCGCCCTCCGCCTCGAGCAGCAGGTCGAGCGCTTCGCCCAGCCTCTCGGCCCAGACGACCTGGCGGGGCGAGGCCACGATGATCCGTTGGAACTCGGGGAATGCCGACTGTTGCGATTGGAGGTAGACCGGTTGGAGGTAGATGAGCGAGTCGTCCACCGGGACCACGATGAGGTTGCCCTGGATGACCGTGCTGCCGCCCTGGCTCCACAGCGTGAACTGCTGACTGATGAGCGGGTCCTGGACGATGCGCGCCTCGATCTGGGCCGGCCCGAAGATCGTCGTCTCCGCCGGGAACCGGTACACGCGTGTCGCCCCGTAGTTCGGCTCATCCATGCGGGCGGCGACCCACGCGATCATATTCGGGCGGTTGAGCGGGACCATCGGTTGCAGGAGCAGGAACTCCGCGTCCGCTTCGCCCGGCATGCGCATGATCACGTAGTAAGCCTCGGTCGGCAGGCTCTGGGTGCCGCCCTGCGCCTGGGGCACGGTCCACAGGTCGTCGCTCTGGAAGAACCGCAGCGGGTTGGTGACGTGGTAGCGCCCGAACATGCGGGTCTGCACGTTGAAGAGCTCCTCCGGGACGCGGAGGTGCGGGACGAGATCCGCCGGTAGCTCGTCGATCGGCCGGAACAGGGTCGGGAAGATGCCCGACCAGGCTCGAATCAGCGGATCCGATGGGTCGGCGACGTAGAAGGTCATCGTGCCGTCGTAGGCGTCCATCGTGACCTTGACGCTGTTGCGCAGATAGTTGAATGGCTCGTCGCCGAGGCCCGTCCTTTCGAACCCTCGAGGATCGAACCCCTGCGCATGCGGGAAGCGATCCGACATCGTGTATCCGTCCTGGACGTACATCAGGCGCCCGCCGGCATCGATGACGAGGTATGGGTCCTTGTCGTATCGGAGGAACGGCGCGACGCGCGGGATGCGGTCGGCGATCGAGCGGTGCATGAGGAGTCGGCTATCGGCGGTCACCTGGTCGCTGATGAGCAGGTCGAGATCGCCGAAGCGGGCCGCGAAGAGCAACCGCATCAGGGTGCTGCCGATGGGGATCCCGGTGTCGCCCGTCCAGCGCGTCTCCGTCCCGGGATCAGCACCGCCCTCGCCCTCGCCGGTCGGGAAGTCGAACTCGGCCTGCCGGGCGCCGGTGATGACGTAGTCCGTCGGCCGCTCGCCGAAGTAGATCCGTGGCTGGGTGATCTCTGGAGCGCCGTCGCTCGACACCGGGGGCAGGTTGCGGATGAACAGCCGCGGCTGGCCCTCGTTGGCGACCTCGTTGACCGGCACCATCGCCGCCCCGATGCCGTGGGTGTAGATGATGCGCTCGTTCACGAAGCCGATGGCCAGCGGGTTCTGCTCGAGGGCGAGCTCGCGCGCCGACAACATGACCTGCCGTTGCTCGCCGTCGATGAGGTAGCGGTCGGTGTCGACGTCGACGAAGTCGTAGTAGCGGCGGACGCGCTGGAGCTGGTCGAGGGTGGCACCGAGCGGTCGGTAGTCCCACAGCCGGGCGTTGCGGAAGGTGGCTTCCTCCGCCGCGATCGCGGCGGCGTCGAGGTGCTCCTCGCCGCGGAACGAACGGTCCTCCCATGCATCCAATCCGTAAGCCATCCGCGTCATCGCGATGTTGTTCGCGATGTAGCGCTCCTCCTGGGCGTACTGGTTCGGCTGGACGGTCAACCGCTGGACAGCCTCCGGGTAGAGCCGACCGATGATCAGCGAGGCGAGGAACCACACGCCGATGGTCAGTGCGAACGGCCACGCCATCCGCGTGAAGGCCGCCCCGACGAGCAGGGCAGCCGCGAGGCCAGACAGTACGGTCAGGACGTCATAGGCGAAGAACTGGGCGTTCTGGTCGGTGTACGACACGCCCATCGCAAAGCCGCGGGTGCTGTACGCGAGCTCGTACTTGTCGAGCTGGTAGCCGAACGCGACAGACAGCAGGAGCAGACCGGCCAGGACGCCGAGGTGGACCCGGATCGGCGTCGTGAACGCGAACTCCCCGCGCGACGCCGCCATGAGGTAGCGGATGCCGACGGCCAGGAGACTGGCGATGACGATGCCGTTGAACAGCGACTGGATGAGGCGCAGGAACGGCAGCTCGAACAGGAAGAACCCGATATCGCGGCCGAACACCGGGTCGACCACCGGCGACCCGGTGTCGGGCGAGAAGGGGACGCGATTCACCCAGAGCAGGATCGTCGACCACGACGCTGCGACCGAAGCGCCGATCGTCAGGGCGACGAAGACCGCCAGGCCGATGAGCACGACCCGCGCGATCGGCGTCAGGTCGGGGAACTCGTCCGGTCCGAAGGTTACGGTTCGTGGCGCCCCAGCGTCCGAGCGAGCGCCGCCACGCCGCGGGTCGGCGGCCTCACCGAAGCGCTCGAAGAGGTCCCGGAACGCGTTGCTACCATCGCCGGTGCCCTCCGTCAGGCGGGCAGCGATAGCGAGGTTGATGAGGACGATCGCGAGCGCGCCGAGCGTAGCGACGAGGAACAGGCCCAGCTGGGCGGTGAACCGCGTCCAGAAGACCGAGTCGAAGCTGACGCTCTGGAACCACAGCGCCTCCGTCCAGAGGTCGAGCCCGAAGACGATCACCAGGATGAGCGCCAGGACGACCAGACCGATCGCCCACCTCGATCGCGATCGTCGCGCACGCCGTCGAGCCCGCGTCGTTCGGCGCGCGGGTGGCGGGCCTTCGCCGTCCGGATCCGGCCCGACCGGCTTGACCCGGCGCGGGGCGTCGGCATCTGGATCTTCGCCACGGGCGATCGCCTCGCGTCGTCGGAGTTCCTCGAGGAAATCGTCCAACAGGTCGCGCATCAGTCCCGATATCAGGATCGTGCCAGGGCTTCGACCGATCGGCCGAAAGCGGCCAGAACGGTGTCCGCCAGCTCGTTCGGGCGCATCGTCGCGGCCCGTGCCGGCTCGAAGCGGAATGCCGCCCGGACCGCGAGTGGGGCTCGCCATGTCCGTTCCGGATCATCGGGCGGGACGAGCATCCCCACCCGCATCTGGAGCCGGCCGGCGTCCTCCAGGATCATCCCCGAGAGGGCCCCGGACAGGGCTGGTCCCAGCCGGGCCAGCGGCGGATCGGGCGGCGGACCCGATCTCGGCGCGACGTCCCGGAAGCTCACCACGCCCTCGTCGTCGGCTACCCACATCAACGTCATCCACCAGCCGTCGGGCGCGTCTGAGGGTCGACCCATGCCGGCGCGGAGGGTCCGCTCGCCGACGCGGACCTCGTGCTCACGCAGGAACGATGGTCCGGGCAGTGGGAGTCGATCGGGCACGGCCGCAAGTCTACGCGGCCGCCGGGATCAGGCCGGTTGGCGGTCCCCGTCGGTCAGCGGGTCGGTGTCGAGCGCCTCGTCGACCTCATCGAGCTCGGCGCTGACCTCCTGGAGGTCTTCGACGACCGTCTCGGCCGCCGCAGCCGACTCGGGCGTCGCGCCCGGCGCATGCCCTTCGACGGTCGCCTCGGCGATGAGCGCGTCAGCCTCGGCCTGGAGATTTGCGACCTCCGCTTCGAGGGCGAGACGGAGCATCTCGCGGCGCACCTCGATATCTGGCGGGGCCAGAGCACCGGCCTCGGCGGCCGTCGGCGTGTCGTCAGGATATTCGCCGCTGATCCAGGACAACAACCGGCTGCGCTGCCGAGGCACCGAGGTCTTGGCGCGCACGATGGCTGCTGCGTCGATGGCGGTCAGGCCGGGGAGGGCGGGATCCGTCGCGGGATCGACGGCCAGGGCGGCCCCGCAGGATGGGCAGGTGTCGGGCTCACCGGTATACGTCGCCGAGCACCACGGGCAGACGGACCCCACGGGCTCGGTCGCCGCACTCATGTCGTCGACCATGCGCGGAATGCTACCGCGCGCTCCAAGCGCCGGAATACCCCATCGGTCCGGGGTGCGCGCGGTACCGGGCCGTTGACGCCCTTTATGCGCCGCGGCGCCAGGGCGCCGAGATATGCGTCAACGCGGGTGGGCTGAAAGTGCCGCGCTACTCCCACTCGATAGTGGCCGGCGGCTTCGACGAGATGTCGTAGACGACCCGGTTCACACCGGGCACCTCGTTGACGATGCGGCTGCTGATCTTGCCCAGGACGTCGTACGGGAGCTTCGCCCAGTCCGCGGTCATCCCATCCTCGGACGTCACCGCGCGGATCGCCACCACATTCGCGTACGTGCGTCCATCTCCCATGACGCCCACGGACCGCACCGGCGTGAGGATCGCGAAGCTCTGCCAGAGGCTGCGGTAAAGGTTCGCGGCCTTGATCTCGTCGATGACGATCCAGTCGGCCTCGCGTAGCGTGTCCAGCCGCTCCGCCGTGACCTCTCCGATGATGCGGATCGCGAGGCCGGGGCCCGGGAACGGCTGGCGGAGGACCATCGCCTCGGGCAGGCCGAGCTCCAGGCCGACCTTGCGCACCTCGTCCTTGAACAGGTAGCGCAATGGCTCGATCAGCTGGAAGCGCAGATCGGCCGGCAGGCCACCGACGTTATGGTGTGTCTTGATCTTCTGCGCCGCCTTGGTCTCGGCGGTCGCGCTCTCGATGACGTCCGGATAGAGCGTCCCCTGCGTCAGGAAGTCGATCTGGCCGAGCCTGGTCGCCTCCTCTTCGAAGACCCGGATGAACTCGTCACCGATGATGCGCCGCTTCTGCTCAGGATCCTCGACGCCGGCCAGCCGCGTCAGGAAGCGCTCGCGCGCATCGACCATCACGAGGTCCATGCCGAGTTCGCGCTCGAACGTGACCCGCAGCAGCTCGGACTCCTTCTTCCGCATCAGCCCGTGGTCGACATAGATGCAGGTCAGCCGATCGCCGACCGCTCGATGCACCAATGCCGCCGCGACTGCGGAATCGACCCCGCCGGACAGCGCGCAGATGACCTTCCCGTCGGAGCCCGTCTCGCGCGCGTGCAGGTCGACGCGGTTGCGGATCGCCGTCACGGTCGTCTCGATGAAGTTCGCAGCGGTCCACGACGGTTCGATGCCGGCGATGTCCCGGACGAAATTCCGCAGGACATCCTTGCCGCGCGGCGTGTGGACGACCTCGGGATGGAACTGGATCCCGTACAGGTTCCGCTTAGGCGACTCGAGTCCCGCGAAGGGCGTCGAGTCGGTCTGCGCGGTCGACACGAAGCCTTCCGGCAGGCGCGTGATCGAGTCGCCGTGGCTCATCCAGACCGGCTGTTCGCGTTCGAGCCCACGGAACAGGCCATCGTCCGTGTCGAGCTGCACGCTGGCGGGCCCGTACTCGCGCTTGCCCGCGGCGAGCACGTCGCCGCCGAGCTCATGGGCCATGAGTTGAGCGCCGTAGCAGATGCCCAGGACCGGGATGCGCCCGGACCAGATCGCCGGGTCGGGCTTCGGAGCGCCATCGTCGTAGACCGATGCCGGCCCGCCCGAGAGGATGATCGCGCGGGTGCCGCGCCGCTCCAGCTCGGTGTAGGGGGTGTCATGCGGCAGCAGCTCGGAATAGACGTCGAGCTCGCGGACACGCCGGGCGATGAGCTGCGCGAACTGGCTACCGAAGTCGAGTACCGCGACGGGTCCGGTGGCGGTCGCGCCCTCGAGCGCCGCGCGATCGGGTGCGGGCGCGTGGAGCGCCGTCTCGAGGTAGGCCTCGACCTCCGCGTCGTCCGGGGCGAGGACCCGATGACCGGCGTTCGCCGGTTCACCGTGGACCGTCTTGCCGCGCTCCCGCTCGCCCCGCTGGGTCGAGGTCTCGATCGACCCCTCCGCCAAATGCGACCTCCCCTGCAGCGACCCGCCTTGGGATAAGTGTACCGACCCGGGCCATATCCCTGCGGACGCGGACGCGGGGCCGGCGGAACCGGCCCCGCGTCGGTAGTCATCGGCCAGGCTCAGCCACCGCCTGTATCGAGCACCTCATGGATGGCCTCCACGATCACGTCCGGCTTCTCGAACGGCATGTCGTGGGTCGCGCCGTCGACGATCTCCTGACGGCCCTTTGTCGACAGGTTGACGAGGCCGGTCTGCAGATCCATCCAGATCGAGTCCAACTCCTCGGCCACCGGGGCCGGCATCCCCTCGGTGATCGCCTTCCTGTCGCCGGCCGTCAGGACCACGAGGGGTCGGTCGCCGAAGCCTGGGCTTGCCTCGGCCTCGGCCGCACTCTTGATCAGGTCGAGGCCTTCCGGATTCCGGCTGGGATCCTTCTCCCAGTCCGCCTCGGAGCGCGCCTGCTCGAGCGCTTCGGGCTCGCCGCCGGTCTTCGGCGGGAGTGCCGCGAACGACTTCTTGCTGAACGCCGGCGGGCGAACGTCGACCATGACGATCCCGGAGACATCGTTAGGGTACTTATCGCCGTAGACCATGAGGTTCCAGCCTCCCGACGAGTGGCCGACGAAGACGTACGGCGGCGTCAGACCCGCCGCCCCAAGGAGCGCGTGGAGGTCTTCGACCTGGTCGTCGGTCGTGCGGGGCTTCGGCGCGGGGTCGGACAGGCCCAGCCCGGCTCGGTCGTAGCTGCAGCCACGATCCGATTGCGTGAGCGCGGTCATGACGTCGCCCCAGACGCCGCGATCGCCGCCGAGGCCAGCCTCGAAGATCACCGTCGGCTTGCCGGTATCGGTCGGACCGACGCAGGCGATGCTGAGCGTCCGCCCATCGACGTTGATAGCGTGTACCCAGTCGCGCGCTTCGGCACTCGCCGCCGCGCTCGGGCTGGCAGCCGACGCCGTTGATGACGTGGGGGAACTCCCGCCGCAGGCGCCGACGATGCTGACGATGGCGATGGCGCCGACGAGGCGCCCTATCCGCAGACCCATGATCTCTGCCCTCCTGGTTGGGCCGGCGGATGCGTCGCCGGTGAGCCCAGCCTCGGGCGCACAGGCGCCGTTGCCATCCGGGCCGACGCGGGAATCGGTCCCCGGGCGGACGTGGGAATCGGCCTCCGGGCGGACCCGGATGGAACCGGCACGGCGACCTCGTATCGTTCCGGCCATGGAACGCAGAACACGACGCGCGACCCTCGCCGCGGTCCTGCTCGCGATGGTGGTCGTGGGTTGCGGGGCCGGCGAGACGCCGCCCCCTGCGGGCGTGCGTCCGGATGGCTTCCCGACCGGGGTCTTCGAGAAGAGCTTTGTCGATCCGGATTTCGGTCCGGTCCGCCTGTACTGGGTCTTCGAAGCGAACGGCGACTGGGCGGAGGTGCCCGAGGCCACGTCAGGCCAGAGGATCTTTCCCGACATCGGCCCGTCGCGTGGCCACTACACGGTGGATGGCGACCTCCTGTCGATCACAGTGGACAAGCCCCTCGTCTTCGACAACCAGCATCACTGGCGGCTCGATGGCGACCACCTGATCACGACATACGACGACTCGGACTTACCCCAAGACGCCGACTTCTTCGCGATGCTCGATCGGCAACCGTGGGTACGCGTCCCGTGACGAGGCCGAGGATCCTCGTGATCGACGACCACGGCGGCTTCCGCGCCACCGCGAGACGCCTGCTCGAACGCGATGGCTGGACGGTCGTCGGCGAGGCCGCCGACGGCCACGGCGGGCTCGCTGCGGCGGCGGCGCTGACACCCGATGTCGTCCTGCTCGACATCGGCCTGCCCGACGTCGACGGGTTCGTCGTCGCGGAACGTCTAGCAGCGTCTGCCGATGCCCCGTCAGTCGTCCTCATCTCCAGCCGCGATCTGGAGACCTACCGCGATCGCGTGCGGACAAGCCCCGTCGCCGGGTTCATCGCCAAGGACCGGCTGGATGGGGCGACCCTGCGCTCGCTCCTCGGGCCGGCGCTGCCATGAACACGACACGCCGACGGGCGATCCTCGGCGCGATCGGCGTGTTCGCGCTCGTGTTCGGGCCGTTCGCGACCTATCAGCTGACGCGGACAGCCGAACGCAGCCCGGCGCTCCTTCTCGCGGACGTCGCGGTCGGCTGGTCGATGATCGCGGCCGGGCTGATCATCGCCGACCGCCGACCCGGGAATCGGATCGGGCCGCTGGCGATCCTGACGGGGTTCGCCTGGTTCGCCGGTGACTTCACAAACTCAGACGTGGCGGTGATCGCCTACCTGGCGACCCTCGGCCACGGCTGGTTCGATCCCCTGTTCGCGCTGGTGATCCTCGCGTACCCGGCCGGACGGATCACGCGTCGCGTGGACCGCGCGCTGGCCATCGGCTTCGTCGTCGTCCAGGCCGGCTGGACGCTCGCCCAGGCGTATGGAGCGCGACCGATCGCATGGTGGGACTGCCCGACCTGCATCTCGACCGTCGACCGCTGGATGACGGCGTATTTCGCGCTGGATCCGATCGGCCGGCTCGAGACCTTCCTGTTGATCGGCTTGAGTATCGGCCTGCTGGTCGTCGTCGCTGCCCGATGGATCCGGTCGAGCGGCGCGGCGCGGAGCCGCCAGACGCCTGTCCTGCTCGCGGGCATCGCCCTCGCTGGCGGGTTCATCGTCGAGTTCGTCTGGCAGACCATCCTCCCGACCAGCGCTCGAGTTCCGATCGGCGAACTGCGGGTGATCGCCCTCGCGCTCGCGCGGGTCTTCGTGGCGGTTGCCTTGCTCGTCGGCGTCCTGCGCGACGACGCCGCACGCGGCCGGATCGCCGATCTCGTCGTCCGGCTCGACGGGCTGCCGCCGCTGCCGGTCCTCCAGTCGTCGTTGCGCGATGCACTCGGCGACCCGTCGCTGGCGGTGTACCGGTGGGAACCGTCGCTGCGGGCGTTCACCGACGCGACGGGGCAGGCGGCGACCCCGCCGACCGACGGTGCGGCACGCGCCGTGCTGGCCATCGGGACCGCGGAAGCACCCGAGCTCGTGATCGCCCACGACCCCGCGCTGCGCGACGAACCGGGCCTCGTCTCGGCCGCTGCCGCGGCGGTCCGCCTCGCTGTCGAGAACGAGCGGCTCCAGGCCGAGGTGCGGGCCCAGCTCGAGGCGGTCCAGGCATCGAGGGCACGCATCGTCGAGGCGCAGGATGACGAGCGGCGGCGGATCGAGCGTGACCTCCACGACGGCGCGCAACAGCGGCTCGTGTCGCTCCAGCTGTCGCTCCAGATGTTGCGACGCGATCTCGGGCCGGACGCCGATCCCGAGGCGGTCGCGGAACTCGAGGCGGCTACTGCGGAGGCCGCCGCCGCCATCGCCGACATCCGCGAGCTCGCCCGGGGCGTGCACCCCGCGATCCTGACCGAGGCCGGCCTCGGGCCGGCTTTGGCGTCGTTGGCCGACCGGGCGCCGCTGCCGGTCGTCGTGACCGACGAGCTCGATCGACGGCTGCCGACCAGTGTCGAGGCGGCCGCGTACTTCGTGACCGCGGAGGCCGTCACGAATGCGATCAAGCACGCCGGCGCCACGCGGGTCGACGTCCGGACGTGGCTCGCCGATGACCAGCTCCGCCTCGATGTCCGGGACGACGGCCGCGGTGGTGCCGACACATCCGATGGCACCGGCCTGACAGGGATCAAGGACCGCGTCGCCGCGCTCGGCGGCACGATCAGCATCCGGAGCGACGCAGGCCAGGGAACACGACTCGAGGTGGCATTGCCGTGCGCGTCGCCATAGCCGAGGACGTCGTCCTCCTGCGCGAAGGCATCGCGCGGGTTCTGCGGGACGGCGGTTTCGAGGTCGTGGCGGCCGTCGGCGACGCGGGCGCGTTGCTCGAGGCCATCGATCGCGCTCCGGTCGACGTCGCGATCATCGACATCCGCATGCCGCCGACGCACACCGATGAGGGTCTGGTCGCCGCCGAAACCCTCCGTGCGCGCGAGCCGAGCGTCCCGGTCGTCGTCCTGTCGCAGGCGGTCGAGCCAGCTCATGCGATGCGCCTGCTCGGTGACGGGCGTGGCGGAGTCGGGTACCTGCTGAAGGAGCGCGTGGCGGCGATCGACGACCTGCTCGAGGCTATCGAGCGGGTCGGTCGCGGGGGCACGGCCATCGACCCAGCGGTGGTCGCCGCGCTGGTGGCGCGGCGTCGCGAGCGGGACCCGCTCGATGAGCTCACGGCGAGGGAGCGCGAGGTGCTCGCGCTGATGGCGGAGGGCCGATCGAACCGTGCGATCGCCTCGACGCTGGTCATCGGCGACAAGACCGTCGAGACGCACGTCGCGAGCATCTTCTCGAAGCTCGGTTTGGAGGAGGCCCCGGACGATCACCGCCGGGTCCTCGCCGTATTGACGTGGCTGCGCCGAACCTGACGAACTACATCAGCTATTGCGCATCGCCTCCGCGGCCATCTCGAAGTAGACGTCGAGCTCTGTGGCGACGTCGGGCGGCGGCGATTCGGCAGCGACTGCCGCCCGCATCAGTGTCAGCCACCGGTCGCGCGCCCCGAGGTCGATGGCGAAGGGCGCATGCCGCATCCGCAGACGCGGATGGCCGCGCTCGTCGTCGTACGTCCGCGGGCCACCCCAGTACTGGGCGAGGAAGAGCGTCAGACGACGCTGCGCCGGGCCGAGATCGTCCTCCGGATAGATCGGCCTGAGGATGGGATCCGTGGCCACCGCGGCATAGAAGTGCCCGATCAGGCGCTCGAAGAACGGCATGCCGCCGGCGCGCTCGTACAGGGTGGTCGTGGCCATCGAGGCCGGAGTCTACCCGCGCCTGGGCCATCCGCCCGGATGGGCGGCAGCCGACTAGCGGACGATGCGGGTGTGGCGTCGGACGCGGCGCTGGCGCTCCTCGCCGCGGAGGTTGGCGGCTGCCACCTCGAGGAGGGCGAGGGCGCTGATGGCGATGAGCACCATCCCGACGCTGTCCATGCCGGGATGGTGCGCGCGGGTTCGCCCGGCCGTAACCGGGCGAACGTCCTGTCCCCGTCTAGTCCGGATGACGTAGGCGGCCGACCGGCGCCCGAGATCGTCGGGTCCGAGGCGGACCCTAGGCGGACCTCAGGCGGCCGCAGCGACCGGCCGGGTGACCGTCCGCTTGCGGGCACCCGTCACCGGGCGGGCGTCCGGCACCGGCTTGGCGACCCGGGCCATCACGCGGTGGGCCTGCGGGCTGAAGGTGAACGGCTTGAAGGCGAAGCGTGCGGCGACCAGCCATGTCCCGATCATCCAGATGAAGAACCCGACCGACGTGCCGCGGTCGGCCCCGAAGATCGACACGTCGGTGGCGGCCAGCAGGGCGCCGAAGACCGAGACCGCGATGCCGATGGTGGCCACGTAGCCGACCAGCGACGCCGCCCAACGGCGGCCGCGGATCAGGCCGACGACGGCGACGAAGTGGGCGGTGCCGACCGTCGTGCCCAGGATGACCGCCCAGGTGGCGGCGAGCGACTCGATCGGCAGCGTCGGGACGACGAACAGCGTGGCGCCAAGGACGACGAAGCCGTTCAGCGCCGTGACGAACGCCGCGAAGCCGCGAGTCCCGCGGTGGAAGCGGACCGGGTCGTAGGTGCGAGGGGAAGCGGTCATGCGGTCGGGTCCTTTCGTCACGTCCGTATCGATGACCGCAGGATGTCCCCTTGGCCGCGCCCCGGGCATCGACGCCTGCCCCGAATCGGCATGGACGGATGTCAGTCCTCGACAGGTCTCTCGAACGCGAGGCGGAGACCCTCGATGTCGAGCAGGGCCGCCCGTTCGACTTGCGGGCGAGCCATCGATTCGAAGACGCGGTACCGCAGCGGCAGCCCGATCCGGATCGTCCAACGCAGTTCCGTCGCCGCGGTATCCCCGCCGGTGGCCGGATCCACGACCGCATCGATGTCGATCGTCACGCCCTCCGCATCGCGGCCGCGGAGTGCCAGCCGCCGGCGCGGCTCCAGTGCCGTGATGGTCGCATCGAAGCGGCCGGCACGTCCCGCGGCGTCCTGCTCGACGACCACCCGTTCGCCGGTCGTCGGCGGCCCGTCGGACTCGCGCTGGACGGATCGGACGCCGCTGGCGATGAGCCAGGTCGGCCAGGCTCCGAGATCCGCGATCGTGGCGAACACCACGTCCGGCGGGACCGCGATGGTCGACTCGATCGTGACATCGATGGCCATCAGGCGGCCGGGTCCCGTGGGCGGAGCCGGAACGATGGGCCGCGGCCGAGACGCTCGGCCGGCGTCCCGTAGCGCAGGATGAGTCCGCGGATCACGCGGGCGTGGTCGATCGGGTCGAGGGGCTCGGCGATCGCGGCGAACCGCCGGTCGCCGACCTCGACCTCGACCGCCGGGTCGGCGAACAGGTTGAGGGCCCACTGCGCGTCATCACCAGCGGCGACCAGCACGGAGCCATCCGGCTCGTCGACGTAGCCGACCGCGACGGGTCGGGGGGACCCGCTCCGCCGCCCGCGGGTCGTGAGCCTCGCGACCTTGCCCTCGAAGAACAGGTCGCTCCCGATGTCGTCCGTCGTCAGCGGGCTCGCTGCCAGGACTTCCCCTCGGTCTGGGTCGACGGCGCATAGACCATCTCGACCCGCTGCATGTCGCGGATCGTTCGCGCACCGAGTGCCGCCATCGACTGGCGGAGGGCGCCGACGAGGTTCTCGCTGCCGTCCGTCACGTGAGCGGGACCGAGCAGGATCCGCTCGAGCGTGCCGACCGTCCCGACCTTGATCCGCGTACCGCGCGGGAGTGTCGGCGAAGGCGACGCCATGCCCCAATTCGTGCCGCGACCCGGCGCCTCCTCGGCGCGCGCGAGCGGCGAGCCGATCATCAGCACATCGGCGCCGGCGGCGATCGCCTTGGCCAGCTCGCCGCCACGGCGCATCCCGCCGTCGGCGACGACCGGGACGTAGCGGCCGGTGTCGTTGAGATAGGCGTCGCGCGCCGCCACGACATCGCTGATCGCAGTGACCTGCGGCACGCCGATCCCGAGGACCTCGCGGGTGGTGCATGCAGCGCCTGGTCCGACCCCGACGAACACGGCCGCGGCACCCTGCTCCATCAGGGAGAAGGCGGCCTCGGCGTTGGTCGTGTTGCCGACGGCGACCGGGATCGGCATGTAGCGGGTGAACTCGGCCAGCGACAGGGGGTCGTACTCGGTGGCGATGTGCCGCGCCGACGACACCTGGCTCTGGACCAGGAAGAGGTCGGCGCCGTGCTCGGCGCTGAACGGGCCGAACTTCCGGGCGACACCCGGCGTGGCCGCGACCGCGGCCTTCGAGCCCGCCGCGTGGATCGCCTCGATGCGAGCGGCGATGAGGTCCTCGCGGATCGGCTGACGATACGCCTCCGTCAGGACGTCGTGGACCTCGGCGTCAGGTGCCGTCGCGATCCGCTCCAGGACCGTGTCGGGATCGTCGAAGCGCGCCTGGACGCCCTCGAGATTCAGGACCGCGAGCCCGCCGTGCCGTGCCAGCTCCCCGGCCATTCGGGTATCCACGACCGCGTCCATCGCCGAGGCCAGGATCGGGATCTCGAGCTCGATGCCGCAGAAGACCTGGGCGAGGTCGACGTCGGCGGGCTCGATCGTGTCGGTCCCCGGCGCGAGCGACACGTCCTCGAAGCCGTACGTGGGCCGGATCGTGTCGACCTTCGAGCGGAACGCGCGGCGGGTGGCCGCGGCGGTGGTCGCCTGGGGTACGTCGCTACGGTCGATCACGTCGCCCTCCCCTGCCGCCTCACGGTGGGCTGCCTCGCCCCGAGTCTACCGCGCCCGTCGGCCGGGCCGCCCGGGGGCCCTCACGGGTCGCGCGGTCGGCGTTCCCCCTCGAGCGTCAGCTCGAACCAGGCGGCCCGCTCGGGATCGATGAGGTCGTCCCGGATCCGCTCGATGGCGGTCCGGTACCCGGGCCAGATCACCTCGTCGCGGGCATCGTCGACGGATAACCACCGAGCGCCGTCATGTTCGTGGGACAGCGTCGGCTCCGCGCCATTCCGGACACGGACCGCGAAGACGGCGGCCGTGACGATCGCGTCATAGGAGGGCTCGTGGAACTGGTTCACAAGGTCGAGGTCGTAGAAGGCTTCGATCTCCGACGCGCCGAGGGCGGTCTCCTCGAGGAGCTCGCGCAGGGCCCCGATCGCGACCCGGTCGTCGCTCTCGAGCGAGCCCGAAACGCACTGCCACAGGCCGGGCAAGATGCGGCCCGGAGCGCGGCGGAGCAGCAGGACCTCGGTGCTCGGCACGTCCCGCGCGGAGTGGACGACGCGGAAGATCCAGCAATCGACGAGGTCGGGGCGAAATGGGCTCATGGGGGACCCTCGAGGACGACCATCAGCGGTGGCCGTTCGCCATCTTCGTCGCATCGGGACGGCCGCGCAGGCGGTACATCGCGACGATGCCGACGACCGGACCGAGGGCGAGGACGATCCACGCGATCCGCCAGGTGTCGGCGCCGTTCGGGTCGAGCAGGCCCACGCCCAGGATCGTCACGCTCGTGAGCGTGAAGCCGACCGCCGTCTGCACCGACAGGGCCGACCCGGCCGTGCCGGGCGGCGCGAGCTCTGAGACCGCGGACGAGAACTGCGCCGAATCGGCCACGACCGAAACTCCCCAGACGAGGGCCACGAGGACGATCAGCGGGATCGGGGCCCCGAACAGGATGCCGGCGACGACCGCGGAGGTCGCCGATGTCGCCATCGCCGCGATGGTGGTCGCCGTGCGGCCGACGCGATCCGCGATCGCCCCAGCGACGGCGGACCCGACCCCACCCGCCGCGACCACCGCGAACGCGGTCAACGAGGCGACCGCGGGGTCGGTGACGCCGGCGATCGCGAAGCTGCCGAGCAGGAAGATCGGGATCCATGTCCACATCGCGAAGAGCTCCCACATGTGGCCGAAGTATCCGAGCGACGCGAGGCGGACCGATGGTTCACGGAATGCGGCAGCGGCGATGGCCGGCGAGAAGCGGGGCGCGGCCACGTCCAGCGGCCCGGATCGGGCTGCGACACCCACGAGCAGCGCGCCGGCGGCAGCGGCGACGCTCGCGGCGACGACCACCGGCCGCCAGTCGACGCCCGCATACGCGCCAAGGGCGCGGAACAGGAACGGCAACGCGACGCCGACCGTGAGGGCGCCGTTGACGACCCCGATCGCGAGACCACGGTCGCGCCGGAACCACCCAGCGCCGAGCTTCATCGCCACGGGATAGACGGCGGCCAGTGCGAGTCCGGTGGCGAAACGGAACGGCACCGCCGACGTCGGGTCGGAGGCGACGAGCCCGAAACCGAGGTTGGCGACCGCGGCGACGATGGCACCGGCGGCGAACAGTCTCGGCGCGGGGATGACGTCGGGGGCGCCGATCAACGCCAGCCCGATCGCCCCGACCGCGAACCCGAGTTGCACCACGACGGTCAGGAACGGCAGGTCGAGCAGGCCGACAGTCCATTCCTCGCGCAGGATCGGTGCGACCGCGGCGGCCGCGAACGATGGCGACATCGCGAGGACCATCCCGACACCGAGGATCGCGAGCTGGATCCAGCGCTCGCGCGGTTCCGAGGGACCCTCGGTCGCGCCGACCGCGGTCACTCGTCGGTCGTCGGGATCATCGTGTAGACGATACAGGTGCCGGTCAGGACCTCGGTGCCGTCGTCACGTCGTGCCACGCAACGCAGGGTCGTGATGGGCTTGTCGGCTCGGGCCTCCAGGACCTCCGCCTCCGCAGTGACCGTGTCGCCGATGTACACGGCCGCAGGGTAGTCCCACTCCTGGTGGAGGAAGACGCTGCCGGGACCGGGCAGGACCTCGGCGACGAGGGCGTTGAACAGGCCGGTCGTCAACCCACCGTGGACGATCAACCGGCCGGGCCGCGTTCGCCTCGCGAAGACCTCATCGAAATGCAGCGGGTTCCGGTCACCGGTCAGCCCGGCGAAGGCCTCGACATCGGCCGTCGTGAAGGTCCTGGTCCATGTCCCGCGTCGGCCGATCGCGGGCGGCGTCCACGCCATGGCCTGCTAGAGACGCTCGTACCGGTCGACCGGGACCACGAACACGGTGGCGCCACCGACCTCGACCTCCAGCGGATACGGCATGAAGAACTCGCCGGGCTCCATGATCGGCGGCATCGGGTTGACGACCTGGGTCCGGGACGTGCACGTGTCGCGGATGACCGAGAGGACCTCGTCGACGTCGTCCTCTTCCACGCCCAGGAAGATCGTGGCGTTCGAACGCTTGAGGAAGCCCCCCGAGCTCGAGACCCGCGTGGCGCGGAATTCCTTGTCCAGCAACGCGTCGACGAGGGCGCCGGCGTCCTCGTTGTGCACGATCGCCACGACGAGCTTCATCGCGCGGAGTATCCGTGCCGCATCGGCGCGGGTCAACGCGTGGACGCCGGTCGAGCGGTGTACGATGCGGCCTCCCGAAGGCCCACGCGTGCAGGAGTCCATCCGTGTCCACCGACGGTACGTCCCGCGACCCGCAAAACCCCCTTCCCGCGGCGATCCAGGCGGCCACGACCGACGACCTCGATCAGGCGCTCGGCGGCATCCTCGACGCGGCGGTGACCGGTCTGGGCGCGGGCGCCGGCGCGATCCTGCTGACCGACCCGGACCGGACCGAGACCCAGGTGGCGGCGTCGGTCGGGTTCACCGACGGTGAGATGGAGGCGCTCGGCACGGGGCCGGGCGTCGCGGACGTGGCGGACGTGACTGCCGTCCCCCTTGTGATCGGGCGGGGAGGCGTCGAGTCGGACCTGGGGACCCTGGTCCTGCGCTGGGCGGACGGCCGCTCGCCGTCCGATGAGGAGCGCGAGCTCATCGGATCGCTGGCCGCCCTGGCAGCCCTTGCCGCCGACCGCGCGCGACACGCGTCGGACGCCGCCGAGCGGTCCGAGTGGTTCGAGCGCATGGCGCACACAGATCCCCTGACCGGGATCGCCAACGAGCGGACGGTCGCGAGGGTCCTCGAACTGGAGCTCGCCCGTGCCGGCCGACAGGGCAGCGAGGTGGCCCTCGCGCTTTTCGACATCGATGACTTCCGGGCCGCCAACGCCAATGATGGCCGCGCCGCCGACGACATCCTGCGGCGGGTCGCGGCGATCCTGTCCGAGTCGGTCCGGCTGGTCGACACGGTCGGGCGGATCGGCGGCGACGAGTTCGTCCTCGTCGCTCCCGGTGCGGCCGGCGTCATCGTCGCCAAGCGTGTCCAGGACGGCATCGCGGCGCTACCCGGCATGGCCGGGCGCGGCGTGAGCGTTTCGGCCGGCGTCGCGACGTTCCCGCGGGACGGTGGCGATGCGGAGTCCCTGATCGCAGCAGCGAACGCGGCGCTCGAGCGGGCCAAGTCGACCGGGGCAGGAACGGTCGCCGATGCCGAGGCGGTGCCAGGCACCCCTGGCTGAGCGTGCGCTTGGCGTCTGGGCGCGCCTAGCCCGTCGCCGTCGCCGTCCCGACGGAGACCGGGTCACTCGACGGCGCGGTCGCGCCGGGTCCTGGCTCGCGGGTGAGCGCGAGCACCATGCCGGGCTGGGTCGGAAGCCCCGTCGCCTGGAGGTAGCCCGAGCCGCTGGCGGCCAGCTGTAAGTGACCGAGCGCCGCAGGAGCCGTGTCGGGCAGGATCACCCACGCCTCGTAGACCTCGTCGCCCGATGTCGGCGCGAGATCGCGCATCGCGATGCGCATCTCGCCGTCGGTGGTCACCGCCGCGATCCCGTTCGGACCCTGGCCGGTCGTGGTCGTCATGACGACAGTGAGCGCGCCCGGCTGGCGGGCCGCATCGAGGACCGAGGCGACCTGCTGCTGGTACGCCTGGGCGGCGTCGAGGTCGGAGCGAAGGCTGAGGTTCGACGCGCCGAGCAGGACGATGACGAGCACGGCGGCGATCCCGACCGCCCACGACCAGCGAGGCTGTCGAGCGCGACCGATCGGCACCGGCTCGGTCGCCGGGGCCGACGTGGCGGTCACGGGGGCCTGGCGCGCGATCGGGGCAGGCTCCGCGATCGCCTCGGAACGCCGGCGCGCCTCGAGGTCGGCCGCAGCGGCCGCCATGATCCGGTCCCTCAGCGTCGCGGGCGGGTCCATCGGCCGGAGGCCCGCCTGCAGGACCGGCACGACGCCACCGAGCTCGGCGATCTCGGGGTGCGGCTCGGCACAGGTCGCGAGGTGTTCGCGGACGGCATCCATCTCGGGCTCGGGCAGCGCGTCCAGCACGAACGAGGCGGCGAGGTCGCGAACCTCGTCGCAGCTCAGGCCGCCCGGCAGCCGGGAGTCGGTCATGGTGAGAGCACCTTCCGCATCGCGAGCAGCCCGAGCCGCATCCGGCTCTTGACCGTGCCAAGCGGCGTGCCGGTACGCTCGGCGATCTCGACCTGGGTCAGCCCGCCGAAGTAGGCGAGCTCGATGGCTTCGCGCTGGACGTCGGTGAGGGACGCGAGCGCCGCGCGGACCTCGTCCGCATCGAGGTTCGACGACACCTCCGCCCACACGTCGGGCAGGCGCAGCGCGGGCGGCGGCGCGTCGTCGCGCTCCGGGAGGTCGACGGTCGCCCGTCGCCGTCGGACGGCATCGATCGCCCGGTGGTGGACGATCGAGAGCAGCCACGTCTTGACGCTGCCACGGCCCACGACGTAACGGGCGGCATTGCGCCAGACGCCGAGGAAGGCTTCCTGCACGACGTCCTCGGCGAGCGTCGTGTCGTTGGTGATCCTGTATGCGATCGAGTAGGCCATGGTCTTGTAACGCTCGTACAGATCGTCGAGCGCTCCGAGCTCACCGCGGGCGATGCGCTCCAGAGCCGCGCGGTCCGCGTCGTCAGCGACGGTCGCCACGCGGAGCGGGAGCGGGCCGGACGACTCGCTCATCCCTTGATGCGCACGTGAGGCGCCGGCGGTTTACCGCGCAGGAGGCGCTCGTCGACGAGGGCGCCGATCTCATCGCCGACGGCATCGATGTCCCCGGTCGCATCGATGACCGCGATCCGGTCGGGCTCGGCTGCCGCGAGGGTCAGGAAGCCCTGGCGGACGCGGTGGTGGAAGGCGAGGTCGAATTCGGCCTCGAAGCGTGTCACGTCGCCTGGTGCCTTCCGGGCGAGACCGGCTTCGACGGGGACGTCGAGGATGATCGTGAGGTCCGGTCGAAGGCCGCCGGTGGTCAGGTCGTTGAGGCGGCGAAGCACGTCGATGTCGAGGCCGGCCCCGTAGCCCTGATATGCCAGCGTCGAATCCGTGAAGCGCGCGCAGATCACGGTCTCACCGGCGTCCAACGAGGGCCGGATGACCTCCTGGACGAGCTGACGGCGGGCGGCATCGAACAGCATCGCGTCGGCGAGTGGATCGGTCGGCGCCGCTGAACCCGTTCGCTCGAGGAGGAGGTCGCGGATGCGCTCGCCGAGCCAGGTGCCGCCAGGTTCGCGCGTCAGATGCACCAGGACCCCGCGATCGCGCAGGTAGGCGGCGAGTCGCTCGGCCTGTGTGGTCTTGCCACCGCCGTCCGGACCATCGACCGTGATGAACGCCCCGCGCCGGACGCCGCCTCCTGACATCGGCGCGAGTGTAGCCGACGCCGCCCTCCATCCCGGGGCCGCCGGGTCATCCGTCGGGCGCCGCGGCGCGTACCCTCGACACCGTGGGACGCCGACCCCGATCCAACGCAACACGCGCGCTTGCTGCCGTCGTCGCCGTCGGCCTCCTGGTCGCGTTGCCGGCTGCGGTCCTCGCCCATCCGCTCGGCAACTTCACGATCAACCACTACGCGGAGGTGCGCGTCGAGGTCGACCGTGTGCTTCTTGATGTCGTCATCGATCAGGCGGAGATCCCGACCTTCCAGGCTCGCTTCGATTTCGACCTCGATGGCGATGCATCGCTGTCCGACGAGGAGATCGATGCCGGCCGGGTGACGGCGTGCGAGGGCGTGGGTAGGTCGCTCTCACTCGAGGCCGATCGGCATGCCCTCGTGCCCCATCTGACCCGGGCGGGACTCTCGTTCCCGCTCGGTGCGGGCGGTCTTTCCACGATGCGCGAGGTGTGCAGCTACGAGGCGTCTCTCGCGGCGGCATTGACGGATGTCCCAGTCGAGATCGCGTTCCGGGATGCCTCCTTCCCGGAACGCCTCGGCTGGCGGGAGATCGTCGCGACCGGTTCAGGAGCGACGCTGCGGGCCGTGGACGGCGAACTGCGCGACGGGAGCATCTCCGATCGCCTGCGACGCTACCCGGAGGACCGCCTCACGAGTCCGTTGGCGGATGCGGCACTCCTGGTTCGAGCGACCGCCGGCGGGCCGACCCTCCCGGCGCTCGAGGTCCCGGATGCGGCCCCGATGCCGAGCGTCGGGTCATCTCCCGCTGCGTCGCTTGTTGTGCCGTCGCCGTCCACGGTCGCGCCTCCGGCATCCATCGCGCCGGCCGTCGTGCCGGGTGGTGTCGCCGGTTCGGAGCTTCCGGACATCTTCCGCGCGGCCGACCTGACACCACTCGTCGTCCTGCTGTCGCTCGCGGCCGCGGCCGCCCTCGGCGCCGGCCACGCACTCACGCCGGGTCACGGCAAGACGCTGATGGCGGCCTATCTCGTCGGGACACGCGGCTCGGCGCGTCATGCGCTCGGGCTCGGGGCCGCGGTGAGCCTCTCCCACACGATCGGCATCCTCGCGCTCGCGGGGGTCGTGGTCGCGGCGACGGATGTGGTCGCGCCCGACGCCGTGGTGCGCTTGGCGCCGGTCGTTGCCGCGGTCTCGATCGTGCTCATCGGCGGGTGGATGCTGGCCGGCGAGGTCAGGCGCCGCCGGCGGTCAGCCGAGCACGAGGGTACCGACGGCCACTCACATCCGCACGAGGACGGGCATGCGAACGACCTTCAGCACGGCGGCGGTCATGGCCAGGATCACCAGCTCGGCCACGGCCACATTCATCCGCACGCGCACCCGCACCGGCCGATCTCGACCATCACCTGGCGCAGCCTGTTCGTGCTGGGGCTAGCGGGCGGGCTCATCCCTTCCACGAGCGCGCTGCTGATCCTGTTGGGTGCGATCGCGGCGGGACGACCGGCATTCGGGCTGGTCCTTGTCGTCGCCTTCGGCCTGGGCATGGCCGCGGTCATGAGCGGGATCGGCCTGGTCCTCGTCACGGCGCGCGACCGCGTCGACCGGATCCAGACCGGCCTGGGCCTGGGGCGGATCCGCGAGGCGGTGCCGCTCGTCGCGTCGATGGTGGTGCTCGGCTTCGGGGTCGTCCTGACGGGCCAGGCCCTGTGGGCGATCCGACCACCGGGGCTCTGAGACCAGCGGCCTCAGGACGGCGGCACCGGCCGCTCCGGATCCGAGGCGCTCCCCCAACGGAGTTCACGCACATTGTCGAGCACGACGACCAGGGCCAGCGCCGCGACCGCGGCGACCACGATCACGAACAGCCCCTCCCAGATGAGGATCGCGGCGCCGACCATCGCCAGGGCGAGCTCGACGCGCAACGTCAGCAGGGTGAGCCGCCGCCGGAAGGCGGCTTCGAGAACGGTGTAACCGGCGAGGGCGATCACCAGAGCGGCCCACAGCGGCACGAGTCGGAGCGCCACGAGGGCGACGATCGCGAACAGCAGCAGGCCGACGCTCAGGGCCGACCAGAACTCGACGATCCGCCCGTACTGCACGGCCGCGGCGGGAACGGGTCGGTGCGGGTGCCGGAGATGCCCTCGTGGATCGCCGAAGTCACCCGCTTCGACGCGCGCCAGTTCCCGACGCAGTGCTACTAGCGCGTCGGCGACCCCCGCCCGGTCGCGACGAAGCCCCTCGAGCTCGACGGCGCCCGTCGCCAGCTCGGTGGCTCGTGCTTTGTGCAACGCGGCCATCGCGCCATCGGCGGCGAGGCTGCGCGTCTCGAGCTCGAGACCTGGCAGCGTCCCGGACCGATGCTCGATCTCCTCGTCGAGCTCGTGCAGGCGCGTCTCGCGCTGGATGATGCGAGCGCGCAACTCCTCGGGCTGTCGTGAAGGCGGGGCGACCTTGTCGAGACCGGCGAAACCGAGCGGGTCGTTCCAGGACATCCGGACCGAGCCGGATCGTCCGTACTTCGGCCCGGCCGGCGCTCGCTCACCACCCAGACGGTCATACGTGTCGAGCCCGAACAGGCCGCGGTAGCCGTCGACCCAGGAGGTGTCGTCATCGATGACGATCGGCGTCCACGCAGCCGCGCTGCCCGCCCCGATCGAGAGGCCTTCGCCGCGGGCGTAGTCCACGAAGGGCACGTTCAACGCGCCGGCCAGCGCCGCGGCGAGATCGCCTGGATCCGGCTGGCGGAGGGACTCGCGCCAGAAGCTGCGGAGCGCTTCGAGGAAGCCACGTATGCCGCGCAGACCGGGCAGCGGGATCTCGGTGACGTACTCGCCACGCTCGAAGTACGAGGCGTGCGAACCCGCCCCGGCATAGACGACCGGATGATCGTCGACGGTCTCGATGGTCGGGTCATCCCATCGTCGGCGCAGCTCGTCCCCGACGAAGTCGTGGGCCGCCGCCGCGATCCAGACAGGCCTGGGACCGTCGGGCGCATCGTCGAGATAGACGAGTACCTGCTCCCAGTCGGCTTCGTGGTCGTTTGCGCCCTGGAACGTCGAGCGGTAGTCGTTCATGAAGTAGAAGTACAGGTACTGCAGGACGATCCAGCCGTCGGACCGGGCGACGCGGCCGAAGTACACGTATCGCGGGTCGGCCTCACGCGCCCGCGCGTACTTGACCTGCGCCGCCGCGGCCGTCCCGCCGGGAACCGTTCCGCGCAGCAGGAGCGAGGCCGAGAACGCGGCGTCGACCAGACGCGCGAACAGCCCGACGCGGGCCAGGCGGCCAGGAGCGCGGAAGACCGGTCGATCGGGTCGTCCGCGCCAGCGCGCGAGCTCGAGTGGGGGCATCGGTCGCTGGACGAGCCGCAGATAGAGCGTCTCCCCCGGCGGGGCGACGGCCGCGGCCAGGCGGTCGGTCGTCAGGCCACCGACCGGCACGAGGACCTCCCGATCCCGCTCGGACGAACCCAGCAGAAGGTCGCACTCCGCCAGGTAGCCGTCGACGTGCGTCGGGAAGAACAGCTCGCCGTGGTTGAAACGGACCACGGGCTCGTACGTGCGCAGGAGATCCTGATCGGTACGCAGGCGCTGTCCTTCGGCGAGGATCATGCGCCGAGCCGCCGCGAGTCGGGCGCGAGGAACACCTCCCTGACCGCCCGCTGGTTCAGGTAGAAGGCCGCGACGACGAATACGGCCATGCGCAGATAGTTCGGGTCCCCGCCGATGTACGCGAGGAGGTTGACCACCAACCCGATCCCGACGATGAGCATCGTCAGGCCCCACGCCGGACGGATGCGCAGCAGGATGCCGACCGCCGCCACGATCATGGCCACCGCCAGCACAGCAAGCGCCACTCGTCCCCCCGGCGATGCCTGGAGGCCGATGAGGCCGCCGGAGAGGAACGATGGGCCCGAACCGGCGGCGCCCATGAGGAACGCGATGCCGCCGATCACCAGGAGGACGGCGATCGCCCACAGACCGAGCGGCAGGGGCGCCCGAAGTCCCGGATCGCTCGCTGGGCCCGCTCCGGGTCCGACTTCCGTCACCCACGCCTCCCGCGCCTGCATACGCCCCGTCGTCTGACGTTATCGACACCTGGAGCGCGGGCGTCGAGGGTGGACACCCTACGGTGCACGGGATACGGCATCCGCCCGAGTGCCGCTCTTCGGACCCGCTGGTAGGCTGACCGACCCATGCGAGACCTGACCGAGCGCGCACTCGATACCGCCACGTCCCTGGGCGCCCGATACGCGGACGTCCGGGTCGTCCGCCGCCATGACGAGTCGGTCGCGATCAAGACGGGCCGGGTCGAGGGCGTCGCCTCGAACGAGAGCGAGGGCTTCGGGATCCGCGTCCTGGTCGATGGCGCGTGGGGCTTCGCCAGCAGCCACGTCCTCAGCCCGGCCGAGGCCGACCGGGTGGCCGGGGAAGCCGTGCGCATCGCCCGAGCGAGCGCCACGGCGCTGCGCGAGCCGGCGGTGCTCGACGATCGCCCGTCCGCGTACGGGCGGTATGAGACGCCGGTCGACGAGGACCCCTTCGAGGTGCCCCTCGACCGCAAGATCGCCGACCTGCTCGCAGCCGACCAGGCGGCCGCTCGCGTCAAGGGGATCGCGTTCACGGAGTCGATGTACGCGGCGCAACGCGAGTGGAAGACCTTCGCTGCCACCGACGGCTCGTTCACGGAGCAGACGATCACCCACGTCGGATCTGCCGTCGAAGCCAACGCGGTGGACGGCGACGAGCACCAGCGCCGCTCCTATCCCGACTCCGGCGGCGGCTGGCAGGCCGCCGGCTACGAGTACATCCGCGGTCTCGACCTCGAGGCGCGAGCCGAGCCGCTTGCCGACGAGGCCGTAGCCCTCCTCAGCGCCCCGCAATGCCCGAGTGGCCGCTTCACGATCGTGCTGGATCCCTCCCAGCTGTACCTCCAAGTACATGAGAGCTGTGGCCACCCGACGGAGCTCGACCGGGTCTTCGGGACGGAAGCGTCGTACGCTGGCACGAGCTTCCTGACGACTGACAAGCTCGGCGAAGGCTTCCGCTATGGATCGGACCTGGTGACGCTCGTCGCCGATGCCACGGCACCCGGCGGGATGGGCACGTTCGGCTGGGACGATGAGGGCGTCACGGCCCAGGCAGTGCCGCTCGTCCAGGACGGCACGTTCGTGGGATATCTCAGCAGCCGGGAGACGGCGCCGCGCATCGGCCGCTCGAGCGGCGGCGCGATGCGGGCCGACGGCTGGAATCGCATCCCGTTGATCCGGATGACGAACATCAACCTGCTGCCGCGGCCCGGGATGAGCCTTGACGACATCGTGGCCGACACCGAAGACGGGCTGTACCTCGCCTCGAACCGGTCCTGGTCGATCGATGACCGGCGGCTGAACTTCCAGTTCGCGACCGAGGTCGCCTACGAGATCAAGAACGGCAAGAAAGGTCGGCTGTTCAAGAACCCGACGTACACCGGCATCACATACGAGTTCTGGCGCTCGTGCGACGCGGTCGGCGACGAGCGCAGCTACGTCATGCTGGGTACGCCGAACTGCGGCAAGGGCGAACCGAGCCAGACCGGCCATGTCGGACACGCCGTCCCTGGAGCTCGTTTCCGCGACGTGCAGGTGGGGGTCGGCAAATGGTGAGCCTCAGGGACGGTGAGGCAGCCGTGAATGACGACCGGTCGCGCGATGCGCTGGACCTCGCGGAACGAGCCCTCGACGAGGCGATGCGCGACGGCGCGACCGAGGCCGAGGCGCTCGTGATCGGCGAGGACGCCGCGCTGACGCGGTTCGCCAATAGCCAGATCCACCAGAACGTCGCCGAGACGAACGTCACGATCAACCTCCGCGTCGTGATCGGGAAGCGCGTCGGGGTCGCCTCGTCCGGCCGGACGGACTCCGAGGGCCTGCGCCGGCTCGCCGAACATGCGACGGCCATCGCCCGTGTCGTGGAGGAGCTCGATGACTGGGCGGGTCTGCCCGGACCCAGCCCGGTAGAGCCCGTCGCCGGCGGCTTCGCCACGGCGACAGCCGATGCATCGCCGGAGCTTCGCGCTGACGCCGTCCGCCAGGTGATCGCCGCCGCCGATGCGGCCGGTGTGACCGCCTACGGCTCCTTCTCGTCAGGAACGGAGACCACGGCCGTCGCCAACTCAGCGGGGATCCGGGTGGGCGGCACGCGGACCATCGCCCAGCTCCTCACGGTCTCGATGGGCCCGGACGGCGGCAGCGGCTACGCCGAGCAAGCCTCCGTCGACGTCGAGGCGATCGATGCCGCCTCGATCGGTCGCGAGGCGGCAGACAAGGCCCGAGCGACCGCCAACGCCGTCGCGGTCGACGCCGGCGACTATCCGGTCGTGCTCGAGGAATACGCGGTCGTCGACCTCCTCGACATGCTCGGCTACCTCGGGTTTTCCGCGCTCGCGGTCCAGGAGGAGCGCAGCTTCGTGGAGATCGGGAAGCGCATCGGCAGCGACCTCGTGTCGATCGTCGATGACGGACACGACCCGGGGGGCATCCCGATGGCGTTCGACTACGAGGGCGTCGCGAAGCGGCGCGTCGACCTGCTCGAGATGGGCGTGTGCCGAGGCGTCGTGTACGACTCCCAGACGGCAGCTCGAGACGGCGTCGCCTCGACGGGCCACGGCCTGCCCGCCCCCAACCCGTGGGGGCCGTTCCCGCTGAACATGGTGATGGCGCCCGGGGACCAGGGCCGCGACGACCTCATCCGCGGCCTCGACCGCGGCCTGCTGGTCACGCGCTTCCACTACACGAACCCGGTCCACCCGAAGCTCGCGATCATCACCGGCATGACGAGGGACGGCACGTTCCTCGTCGAAGACGGGCGGATCGTCGGGCCCGTAAGGAACCTGCGCTTCACGCAGTCGTATCTCGACGCTCTGGCGTGTACAGTCGGTGTCGCCAGGGAACGCAAGACGCTGAAGGGATTCCTCGGAGGAGTCGTCGTCCCCGCCCTCCGGCTCGACGGCTGGACGTTCACCGGGACGACCGAGCACTGATGAGCACACTCGCGGGGGACTTCTGGGTCTGCGGCGATTGCCGCTCGATCAACAACGCCGGAGCCCGACAGTGCTACAACTGCCGGACGCCGCGCGAGCGGGCCGCGGTCGACCCGAACGCGATCGACCCGTCGTCGCACGGCCCCCTTCGCCGGATCGAGCTGCCGGAGTTCAAGTCGTCGCGCTGGGCGGCCATGCTGGCGACGGTCCTGATCCTCGCCGTCGCAGTGATGCAGGTCGTTCAATTCAACCTCTCGGCCCAGCTCATCAACCAGATGCTCTCTGGCACTGACGCGACCGACGAGCAGCTGATCTTCATCGGCAGCATCGCGATCCTCGCCTTCGGGATGGGCCTGTTGGCGCTGATCGCTTGGGCGCTCTGGCTGAGTCGCACGGTCACGTCGATGCCGGCGCTCGGCCTCGGCTATCCGGCGGCGAACGGGATGATGGCGTTCTACGAGAACTTCATCCCGGTGCTGAACCTGTACCGCGTCCCTGCGATCGTCCGCGACGTCGTCCGGCGTCTCGAGCCCAAGACCGGCGGCGACGAGACGATGACGCGTGGCGAGGCGCTGATCTTCGCGGCATGGATCGGGTTGATCGGCGGCTTCTTCATCCCGCGAGTCCTCGGTTTCCTCAATCGCGATGTCGGAGCCGTCGTTCCGATCTCGGGCATCGCCACCGGGTTCGTCCTGATCGGGGCGATCTTCCTGGTCGTCCTGATCTGGTGGATCGAGGGCAAAGTCCTGAAGCGGCGAGAGATCCAGCTGGCCGACACGAGCGCACCGGCCGAGCCGGCAGCCTCGACGCCGTCGCCGGATCCGGACTTCGCCGCGGCGGCGGCCGACGCCGTCCGGACCCGGTCCGCGTTCGCGGCCGTCGCCGGCACGACCGGCGGCAACGCCCAGTCCTTCCGCCTGCCGCCGACCGAGCCGGGCGCGACCGCGCCTGAGGTCGACGCGTTACCGCTCGCCGCCGCAACGGCCGCCGTGCAGGCGGTCGAGGAGCCGCCACTCGCCCACTCAGCGCCTGCGGAGCAGCCACCCGCAGCCGAGGCCGTCGCACCCGTCGTGGCGCCGGAGCCGGCGCCACCACCGCCTCCGACGCCGATCGAGGCGGCCCCGGCGGCAGAACCATCAGCGATCGCCGAGGCGGCCCCGGCGGCAGAACCATCAGCGATCGCCGAGGCGGCCCCGGCGGCAGAACCATCAGCGATCGCCGAGCCGGCCCCCGCCGCCAGCCCTCCTCGATCGCCGGAGGCACCACCGGCGGCAGCGCCCGCCCGGACGGGACCGCCCAACCTGGTCATCCATGTTTCCAGTCGCGGCCTGATGACGGCCGAGATGGACGGCGAGATCGAGCACGTGATGCTCGACGACCTCGGCCCCTACGCCGAGGCACTGTCACACGTCGGCGGCACGGCGACGCTGCATGTCCCCGCGGACGAGGCCATGCCCGGTCTTATCGCCAGGCGCGCACAACGGATCCTCGAGGACGCTGGCGTCCAGGTCACCCTCGCCTAGTCCATGCGCGAGTTCGATGTCGACGCGCTCCGCGCCGAGTTTCCTGCTCTGCGTCGGGAGCAGGACGGGCGGCCGGTCGCCTTCCTCGATGGCCCGGGCGGGACGCAAGTCCCGCAGCGCGTCATCGACGCCGTCGCTCGCTACCTGACTGACACGAACGCCAATCACGGCGGCGCCTTCACGACCAGTGAGGCATCGGACGCCTTGGCAGATGAGGGCCACGCCGCAGTCGCCGACTTCCTCGGGGCCGGCAGTCCGGAGGAGATCAAGTTCGGCTACAACATGTCGACCCTCACGCTCCACATCGGGCGGAGCATCGGTGCGACGCTCGGACCCGGTGACGAGATCGTCGTGACCACCCTGGACCACGAGGCGAACGTCAGCACCTGGGAGGCGATGGCCGCCGATCGTGGGCTGACCGTCCGGAAGGTCGACATCCGCGCGGACGACGTCACGTTGGATCTCGAGGACCTCGAGTCAAAGCTCAAGGTGAACACGAAGCTCGTCGCGGTCGGCTACGCCAGCAACGCGGTCGGGACGATCAACCCGGTACGCGAGATCGTCGCTCGCGCGCACGAGGTCGGCGCCCTGACCTACATCGATGCCGTCGCGTACGCGCCCCACGGCCCGATCGATGTCCGCGCGCTCGACACCGACTTCCTCGTCTGCAGCGTCTACAAATGGTTCGGCCCGCACCTCGGCGCGCTGTACGGCAAGGCCGAGGTCCTCGATTCGCTACCCGCGTTCAAGGTCCGCCCGGCGCACGACCGGTTCGAGACGGGCACCGCCAGCTTCGAGTCGATCGCCGGGACGCTCGCCGCGACCGAGTACCTGCGCGACGTCGGGCGTCGGTTCGGGGAACCGGCGGAGGCCGGCCGTCGAGCCGAGTTGGTCGCCGGCATGCACGCCATCGCCGGCTACGAACGGGCGCTGGTCACGCGCCTCATCGACGGTCTCGAGCGCGTCCGCGGCCTGACCATCCACGGCATCACCGACACCGCCCGGTTCGACGAGCGCGTCCCGACCGTGTCGGTCTCGATCGAGGGGGTCAACCCCCGTACGGCCGCCGAGGACCTCGGCCGCCAGGGGATCTTCGTCTGGGATGGCGACTTCTACGCGACCGGTCTGATCGAACGTCTCGGCAAGGCCGACTCGGGCGGGGTGCTCCGCATCGGGCTGGTCCACTACAACACGGCCGAAGAGGTCGACCGCACGCTCGAGGCGATCGAGTCGATCGCCGCCGGCGTCGTCGTGTGAGCCCGACCGAGTCGATCCAGGCGCGCCTCGCGCGCCCATTCGATGCCTCCGAGCTGCGCCGCATCAAGCGGCTGTGGGTTCGTCATTCGATCGCCGAGGACCGGCGCGACTTCGACGGGCTGATCGCGACCCTGTCGCCGGACTGCGTCTACGAGATCGCGGTGACCGGCCAGCGATGGGAGGGCCACGCCGGGGCGCGGGCGTTCTACACCGAGCTGTTCGCGGCCTTCCCCGACAACGCCTTCGCGCTCTCGGAGATCGTCATCGGTCCGCAGGGGGTCTTCGAGGTCGCCACGCTCACGGGCACCAATGAGGGGCCGTGGGGCGGTGCGCCGGCATCGGGCATGGCCGTCTCGCTCGAAGTCGTGATCTTATTCCCGTGGGATCCGACGACGGGCCTGTTCACCGGTGAACGGATCTGGTTCGACCGGGAGGACGTCGGCGCGGACCGCGGCTAGCGGTCGGCCCTACGATTGCGACATGTCGGGGCACGGGCGATCCAAGACCCGCGGATCCTTCGCCCTCGTCGCGTGCCTCGCCGCCGCCCTCCTCGCTGCCTGTGGGCCCTCGACCGAGGGCTCCCCGGCGATCCGGACGGGCGAGCCACCCACGGAGCGGATCCCCGTCATCGTCGATGCCGACTTCGACCTGAGCAGCCTTGCCGCGATCGCCGTCCTGCTGCGTGATCCCGCGGTGGATGTCCGGGCTATCACGATCGCTGGTACAGGCATCGTCCACTGCCAGGCCGGTCGGCTCATGACGCGCTACGTGCTCGACGAATTCGATGCGAGCGACATCCCGTTCGGCTGTGGGCGCGAAGCGGGTGGGACGGATGCGCATCCATTCCCGGACGAATGGCGGGCACGTGCGGACGATGCTTACGGGCTCGACATCCCGCCCCAGGCCGAGTCCGGCGTGCCACTCGACGCCGTGGACGTGATCAGGAAGGCGGTCGACGACAGCCCGAGTGCCCCGACCATCGTCACGCTCGGCCCGCTGACGAACCTCGAGGACGCCTTCGCGGCCGACGAGACGCTCCCCGACCGTCTGGCCGGCGTCCACGCGATGCTCGGGACGATCGACGCGCCCGGGAACGTGTTCGTGAACGGCCTCGATGGCGACGATCCCCTCGAGTGGAACGCCTACGCCGATCCATCGGCGGTGAGCGCCGTCCTCGCGTCCGACGTACCGGTCTCCATCGTCTCGCTCGATGCTACCGATGACGTGCCCGTGCCGACGGACCTGACGGACAGGCTCAAGACGGACCACCAGGCTGCCGGTGCCGACCTCCTCTACGAGCTGCTCGTGCGGAACCCTGACCGGCTCCGAAGCGATCTCGGCCAGCAGCTCTGGGACGAGCTCGCGGCGCTGGCCATGACGGATCCCGACCTGGTCAGCTGGCAGGACGAGACGGTCACCGCCGGGCCGGACGGCCGGCTGATCCGTGACGAGGCCGGGCGGAACCTCCGCTACACCGGCTCGGCCGACCGCCCTGCGGTGGAGAGCGCGCTCCTAGAGGCGCTGCGTCGCGGTGAGCCGAGGGCGACGCCGTTCAGCCTGGCGGGCTCGATCGTGGTGACCTTCGATGGGACTCGCTGCGCCGTCGGCGGGACGTCCGACGGGCCTGGTGCACACGAGCTCACGTTCACCGGCCCGGCGGGTGAACCGTCCGGCGTCACCGCGGTCGGTATCCGCCCGCCGCACACCTGGGCGGAGGTCACTGCCCTGCTCCCGACATTCGACGCCCAGGCGGCGCCACCCGACTGGATCGTCGAGGGACCTTCGGCTCTCGACGAGGACGGCGCGGGAACGCCCGTCACATCGACGGGCACGCTCGAGGAAGACCTCGCCGGGATCGTCTGCCTCACCGGGCAGTGGCCGACGCCTACGTTCATCCCGGGAACGTCGTTCCAGGTCGGCGGCGGCGCGATCGGGCCTGCGTGACTGCTGCCCGGTCGTCCCTCGATGCGATCGTCGTCGGGGCCGGGCCGAACGGGCTCGCCGCGGCACTGACACTGGCACGTGCCGGACGCTCGGTCCGGGTGTACGAGGCGGCCGCGTCGGTCGGCGGTGGGACACGGACCGAGGAGCTGACACTCCCCGGGTTCCGTCACGACGTCTGCTCGTCGATCGTGCCGCTCGCCCTTGCCTCGCCATTCTTCCGGACGGTCGACTGGGGGGCGCTCGGTGTGGAGTTCATCCAGCCCGACGCGCCGCTCGCCCACGCGCTCGATGCGCACCGGGCGATCGTCCTCGAGCGGTCGTTCACCGCGACTGCTGCCAACCTGGATGCGGACCGGCGGACCGACGATGGGTCGGCCTGGCGACGGCTGTTCGGGCCGTTGGCCCGCGATGAGGCCAAGCTCGGGCGCGAGCTCCTTCGGCCGGTCATCCACGTCCCGCGGCATCCACTGGCCCTGGCCAGGTTCGGCCTGCCGGCGCTGCGGTCTGCCGCCGGATTGGCGCGTTCGCGCTTTCGCGGCGATGCGGCGCAGGCGTTGTTCGTGGGGCTGGCCGCGCATTCGATGCTGCGGCTCGATCGACCCATGACAGCCGCATTCGGCCTCGTCCTCGGGCTCTACGCGCATGCGGTCGGCTGGCCGATGGTCCGCGGCGGCACGGCCGCCATCGCCGACGCCCTGGCCGCCGAGGTCCGCCGGCTCGGCGGCGGGATCGTCACGGGCGTGTCGGTCGAGACGCTGGACGACTTGCCCGAGGCACGGGTCGTCATCCTCGACACGACGCCCCACGCGGCGGTCGCCATCGCCGGCGACCGCCTGCCTCCCAAGACGCGGCAGCGGTACGAGCGCTTCCGATACGGGCCTGGGGTCTTCAAGATCGACTGGGCGCTCTCGGGTCCCGTTCCGTGGACGGCCGAAGAGCTCCGCCGCGCGGCGACGATCCATCTGGGCGGAACCATCGATGAGCTGCTTCGGTCGGAACGCCAGGTCGCGACGGGGCGGCCACCGGACCGGCCGTTCACGCTCTTTGGCCAGTACGCGGCCTGGGATCCCACGCGTGCCCCGGCAGGTCAGGGGACCGCGTGGGCGTACTGCCACGTACCCGCAGGTTCCACGACCGACATGACCGAGCGCATCGAGGCGCAGGTCGAGCGCGTGGCGCCGGGCTTCCGCGACCTCATCCTCGCCCGATCGACCCACGCTCCGGCAGATCTGGAACGCCACGATCCGAATTACGTGGGCGGCGACATCAACGCGGGGGTCTCCGACATCCGCCAGCTCGTCTTCCGGCCGACACGCGGGCTCGACCCCTATCACGCCGGTGAGGGGCTATATCTGTGCTCGTCATCGACGCCGCCCGGCGGCGGCGTGCACGGCATGGGCGGCTATATGGCAGCGCGCTCCGCGCTTCGACGGGACCTGGCGTAGGGCGCCGACAGCTTCCCTAGACGGCCCCCAAGGCTACTTCTCGTCGCAGCCACCAGCCGAGGGCGAGCGCGCCCGCCGACGGCAGGACGATCCACGTGAGGAGGATCAGCCCGAATACCACCAAGACCGCCCGGATGTCCGCGAGGGCGCTCGCCAGATCCTCGCTCCGCAGCTGCTCGGCGACCGTCGTCAACTGTTCGCTGAGCCCCGCGAGCGATCCCGAGTTCGCGAGCAGCGCGTCGCGGTTACCTTCCAGATCGCCTGCGACGAGTTCGAGCCGGGCATCCAGCCCGTCCAGCGCCGCAGCCATGTTGCTGACCCGTTCCGCCGTGCCGGCGAGCGGCTGGCGTCCGAGGATGTCGATCTGGCCGAGCTGGCTGGACACCGCCTGGAGGCTCGTCTCGATGTCGGCGAGCGCAGCAGCCACTTGGCGGACGATCGGCGGCGTGCGCTCCAGCGTGACGGCGAACGAGGTCGCGGATGTCGACGCGTCCTGAAGGGCCGCCGCGGACGCATCGAGGGTGTCCGCTATGGCGGCAGCCTGGGTCTCGATCCGGCCACCGAGCGACGAGAAGCGCCCACCCGCCCAGACGAGCGCGAGGGCCGCGACCAAGGCGAGCACGAGGCCGATCACGCCGTAGGCGATCAGACCGTTCGCCACGCGCGGCAGCACGGCCCGCACGGACGCGGGCGCCGGCGCGGTCGTCACCGCCAGGTGCTGCGTGCGGCGTCGGGATAGAGCCGTACGCGCCGGAACGGCTCGCGGCCACGCGAGCGCGACACGAGGTTGGCGCGCTCGGCCATCTGGTGTTGGAGCCGGCGGATGTAGGCGTTCTGCGGGGAGAGTTCGACAGCCTCCGATGACCGGAGGACGGCGTCGATCGCGTCCTCCGCCTCGCGCAGCGCGGCCTCGCGGGGATCGATCTCGAGCGAGAAGATCGAGGTCAAGCTCGACTGCATCTGCGGGATGGTGTTGCTCTTGAGGACGTAGATGGGCATCGCCCGCTCCTCCGCCTCGCGGAGCAACGGCGTCTTTTGCTTGTACTCGTTCTTGAGCGTCATGACCACGTCGGCCTCGTCGACGTCGCGTGCGATGACGACCGGCAGGCCGAGGTCGCGTACCGCCTGTTCGAGCCGTTTGCGGCTGACGCCCTGCGGCAACACCCGGAGCGTCGGCAGCGGGGAGCCGCCAGGGACCAGGACCGTCTCGCCGTGCTCCCCTTCGGCAGCGCCGAGCGGCAGGATCTCGGCCGGCTCCTCGTCCTCGAGAGCATCGGCGTTGACCGGGCCGATGCCCTCCTCCGCCTTGTACGACTGCATCGCCCGCGACGCCTGGTCGCGCCACGCCTTCTGGCGCTCCATCTCGCGGGCCTCGCGAGCCCGCGTCTCGAGCGTGGTCGCCGTCGCGCCCCGCTCCAGCGGACCGCGGTCGGCGATGTCGCCGGCGACGAACGGGGCGTCACCCGGTCGGTTCGCGAACCGTTCGCCTGGCATCACGTCCGGCGCGCCGCTCGACAGGGGCCGCGAGGACTCCTTCCCTGGCCCGCCCCGCGTCTGGCGCCAGCCACCGGACGCTCCCGGGCGGTAGCCGGGTCGAAAGGGGCCACGGTCCGCTTCGCGATAGCCGCCGCGTGCCGACCCATCGCCCCGCCAGCCGGGCTCCATCCGCCACGGCGAGCCACCACCGACCAGGCCGGCGAACCGCTCCGCCCCGAGCTGCTCCCGCGGTGACGGCCGCGGCCGCCCCTGCGACCGATGGACGCCCTCCTCGTCTCGCCAGCGCAGCTCCGGGGCGACCGCGTCGCCACGCAACAGGGCATCCACCGTCTCGGCCACATCGCTGTGGACCGCCACGCGCTCTCGGTCCTGGATCTCGACGATGACATCGAACGTCGGCGGGGCCTTCCGCTCGAGCACGCTCTTCTGCGTTCGCCGCCGCCGGGCTTCCTCGTCGCCGAGCGTGACGCTCTGGATCCCACCGATGAGATCGGACAGGGTCGGGTTGAGCATCAGGTTATCGAGGTTGTTGCCGTGAGCTGTGCCGATGAGCTGCACGCCACGCTCGGCGATGGTCCGGGCCGCTTGCGCCTCGAGCTCGGTGCCGATCTCGTCGATGACGATGACTTGAGGCATGTGGTTCTCGACGGCCTCGATCATGACCTCGTGCTGGAGCGACGGCGTGCGCACCTGCATCCGGCGTGCCTTGCCGATCGCTGGATGGGCGATGTCGCCGTCACCGGCGATCTCGTTCGAGGTGTCGACCACGACGACCCGTTTGCCGAGGTCATCCGCGAGGACACGTGCGGCCTCGCGGAGCATCGTCGTCTTGCCGATGCCCGGACGACCCATGATGAGGATCGAATTCCCGGTCTCGACGAAGTCCGCGATGATCTCGATCGTGCCGTAGACCGCCCGCCCGACCCGGCACGTCAGCCCGACCACCTTGCCGTTCCGATTGCGGATGGCACTGATACGGTGGAGCGTGCGCTCGATGCCTGCGCGGTTGTCATCACCGAACGAGCCGATGTGGTCGATGACGAACCCGATGTCGGCCTCGGTGACCTCGCGCTCGAGCAGGCTGACCTCGGCATCCGGGAAGCGCCCCTCCGGCCGGCGCCCAAGGTCCATGACGACCTCGATCAGCTCCTCCCGATCCGGGAGGGCATGGACGGCGTCGACGATCTCGGGCGGCAACGATGTCAGCAGCGCATCGAGGTCATCGATGGTCTCGCGCTGGCGATCGTCAGATCCCACGCTGGCCTCCAGTCCCACGGTTAGCGAACGCCGGCCGGCACGAGCGCCGGTTCGGCGACGCGGACGAGCGTCTCCTTCATGAGCAGCGTGACGCTCGCGATCGATCCGAAGGCGGCTTCCTCCAGGCGGTTGTCGATCGGACCCTCATAGGTTCGCACGGGTGCGATGACACCGTGATCGTGTCGATGTTCGCTCCCTTTCGTCGTTCGTGCCTCGATGATGCCCAGTCCGAAGCCGATGAGTGCCGTCGCATCGGCCTCCGGCCTTGCGAGGACCTTCAAGTAGTGGGGCTGGTCCTCCTTGGCCACGCCGACCTGCAGGAAGCCATCGAGCTGCGTGCCGTCCTTGCCGCCCCGCGGCGCCTCCTGCACGAACGCTTCGATGTCCGCGAAACGGAGGATCGGCGCGAGGCTGGAACGCGGCACGCGCCAATGGTTGCCCTGGCGCTCCCAGTCGGGCAGGCGGATCGCCTCGAGCCGGGCCACGGGCTGGGGCGTCGCCGCCACGTACAGCCGCTGGAGAGCGAGCGCATCGACCGGTTGCGCAGGGCGGATCCGGGCGTCCGCGGTCGCTTTGTCTGACCACGGCTTGGGTAGCTCGCCGTCCGGCCGAAACATGATCTGTTCCTCGCCGTAGCGGATGAAGCCCGCCTGCATCATCAGCTCGACGTTGCCGTCGACGTCGGCGCACGCCACGTGGAACCTCGCCGCGCCGCGCTTGGCTCCCTCGCGCAGCAGCTGGTTCACCAGCCGGTAACGGATGTCCCCGGCGTCGGCCATGCCGACCGCGTCGAGCTCCACGATCGTCCATTCATCGCGGGTCGACTCGCGCTCGACGCGGATCAGACCCGCGATGCGGCCACCCTCCTCGTAGACGTACATCAGGTCGTTCGGGCGGAAGGCGCCGAGCGGCAGCCGGAACAGGCTGAAGACGCCGATCGGCGGGCCGCTCACCGGCAGGCCGAGCGACCGTGCGGCGGCCTCATCGGTCTGGCACAGGCGCGACAGCTCGCCGAGCGCAGCAAGATCCGTCAGGCGCGCGGCGCGCACCTTGCCCTGCTTCCTGGCGCGTGCGACCGTCATCGGAGCTGGGCGCGCCGGGTCGGGTGCGGCCGGCGACCTGATCCCTCGCCCGGGTCGTCGTGCTCCGAGGCCATCGTGGCGAGCAGCCGATGGAACCTCGTCTCACCGGCGAGCTCCGGGTGGAACGACGTGGCCAGCACGTTCCGTTCGCGGACGGCGACGATCCGGCCGTCATCGAGCCGCGCGAGCACGTCGACGTCGGGCCCGGTCCCCTCGATGATCGGGGCCCGGATGAAGACGGCGTGTACCGGCGTGGAGCCGAGCACGTCGACCGGGATGTCCGCCTCGAATGAGTCCAGCTGCCGCCCGAAGGCGTTGCGCTCGACCCGCACGTCGAGCAGCGGCAGGATCGGCTCCTCGCCGCCGGAGATCTCCCGGGAAAGCACGATCATCCCCGCGCACGTGCCGAGGATCGGGGCGCCCGAACGGGCGAGATCGAGGATCGGTTGGCGCAGCCCCCAGCGCTCGATGAGCTGACGCATCGTCGTGCTCTCGCCGCCCGGCAGGATCAGCCCACTGACGTCATCGAGGTCGGCCGGCTCGCGTACGCGTACGCCCTCGACCCCGATGGCGGCGAGGGTATCGAGGTGCTCGCGGAAGGCGCCTTGCAGCGCGAGAACGCCGATCTTCACGAGGGCAGAGTACCGCGGGGTGATCGCCGGTCCGAGCGCGGCCTTACCAGCCGCGGACGGCGAGGCGCTCCTGCTCCGGGATCTCCTCGAGGGCGATACCGCGCATCGGGGCACCGAGGCCCTTCGACACCTCCGCGATCTTCTTCGCGTCGTCGAAGAACGTGGTCGCCTGGACGATGGCGTTCGCCATCCGGGCCGGGTCCTCGCTCTTGAAGATGCCCGAGCCGACGAACACGCCCTCGGCCCCGAGCTGCATCACGAGCGCCGCGTCGGCGGGGGTCGAGATGCCGCCGGCGACGAAGTTCACGACCGGGAGCTTGCCGTTCTCGGCGACGTCCTTGACCGACTCGTACGAGGCCTGGAGCTCCTTGGCCGCCACGAACAGCTCGTCCTCGCGGGCGTTCTGCAGTCGACGGATCTCGCTGTTGACGTCCCGCAGCTGGCGGACCGCCTCGACGATGTTGCCCGTGCCGGCCTCGCCCTTCGTCCGCATCATGGCGGCACCCTCGTTGATGCGCCGCAGCGCTTCGCCGAGGTTCCGGCAGCCGCACACGAACGGCACCTTGAAGGCGTGCTTGTCGATGTGGTTGCTCTCGTCGGCCGGGGTGAGCACCTCGGACTCGTCGATGTAGTCGACGCCGAGCGCCTCGAGGACCTGCGCCTCGACGAAATGGCCGATCCGGGCCTTCGCCATGACCGGGATGCTCACGGCATCCATGATCCCGGTGATCATCGCGGGATCGGACATGCGCGCCACGCCGCCGAGCCTTTCGGATGTCGGCGGGCACCCGTTCGAGGGCCATCACGGCGACGGCTCCGGCGTCCTCGGCGATCTTGGCGTGCTCAGCAGTGACGACGTCCATGATGACGCCGCCCTTGAGCATCTGGGCGAGACCCTTCTTGGTCGCCCAGGTGGAGGTTTCGACGGTCATCTGCGCTATGGCTTCCTCATGTTTCGCGTGTCGCAGCGGGTCCCGATCGGGGGCCTCGCGCGGTCCGTATGATGCCACGGCCCCCGTGCGGGGCCAACGCGTGTGGCGGATCGACCCGCTGCGTGACCGCTGGACTGGGATGGACCGGTGCCGGCGCCGCTACGACCCCTCGTCGAACGTGAAGCGGGTCATATCGTCGGGGAACGTCGTCCACGCGAATGCCTTCGACGGATGCAGCTCCCACAGGCCACCGTGCGTCCAATGGTCCGCCGACGCTTCGTACCCGGGCTTGTACTTCGCGTATCCCGCCAGGATCCGGTCCGCCAGCGGCGTCTCTGGCGCGGTCAGTTCCACACCACGCCCTTCCACGATGATCACCTCGGCGCCGGCCACCCCGGAGCCGGCACCCTCGGCGTGGATCGCCATCTGCGGGTTCTCGCGGAGGTTGCGCTGCCAGCGCGTCGGCCCACCCTCGACATACCAGTGGCCATCGACCCAGGCGCCCCAGATCGGGATCAGGTGCGGGGTGCCACTCCCACTCGCCGTGGCGAGCCAGTACACGTCGGCGCGCTCGAGGCGCTCGACCGCCCACGACCACGCCAGGACACCCTCGGTCGATGTCGGGATCCCGTAGCCAGGGACATGCGGCCGATCGACACGCGGGTCGCTCACCCGCCGTTCAGTGGCTGACCGTCCGAACGACGCCGGACATCAGCTTCGTGGCTCGTCGGGCGGCCTTCGGGGAGAGCCGCGAGACGGCGTCGACCAGCTCGAGGACGTCACCGTCGTCAAGGCCATCGAGCAGGTCGAAAAGGCGCAGGACGGTGTCATCCGGCACGCGATCGAGCAATCGGAGGGCTCGTTCGAGCTCCCGAGGTTCGAGTTGCGGTACGAGACCCACCGCCCGGTCGAACAGCCGAACGAACACGACGAACGATGAGAGCCACTCCTTGAGCGCGGCGAGTTCCGTGTCGTCGGGGTTCGCGGCCGACGCCTCGGCGGCTTCGCGAGCCTTCTGCTCGAGCACGGCGACGACCGGGTCGCCCTCGCGCACCTTGCGCTCGGCGATGACGCGCCCGAACCATTGCCAGTGGTCGTTCACCGCGAGGAATGCCGTGCCAGCCGGACCGCGCCGACCCACGCGCCGCGGTTCCGACACGCGCTGGACGAGGCCCCAGTTCTCCGCCTCGGCGAGGGCCAGGCTGGCCGCGCGGTGCGACAAGCCGAGCGCCTCGCGAACCTCGCGCTCGGTGAGCGGCTCCTGGCGCGCCATCAGGTAGGCCTGGACGCGGGCGATCGCCGGTGTCACGCCCCATGCGGCCCCCATCGCGCCCCAGGCGTCGGCCAGCTCCAGCCGGATCGACTCGGCGGTCGTCCGGTCGCCCGGGACGATCCCGCCGTTCGATTCCTGCTCATTGACAGTAGCGAGTTTAGCGGTCATAACTTGCTATGACAGAGTAGCACGCTTATCCCCAAGGACATCCCCGTGAAGGTTGCGATCGTAGGCGGTTCGGGTCTGGTCGGTCGGGCGCTGACACGCTCGTTGATCGACGAGGGACATGACGTTCTCGTGCTCTCGCGCGATCCCGATCGCCGGGCAAAGCACGTCCGACACCCGGCGCGGATCGCGAAGTGGTCGACGGACGACGTCGACGGGCTGAGCCGCTCGATCAGCGGTGTCGATTCCGTCGTGTCGGTCGCCGGCGCCCGCGTCGCGCCGTGGCGATGGACCCGGCGCCGCAAGGCGACGATCACGTCGAGCCGGGTCGACACGATCAGGGCCATCGTCGACGCGATGGCCCGCCTTCCCGCGAACCGTCGACCACGGAGCCTCGTGGTCGTCTCGGGCATCGACGCGTACCCGGAAACGCCATCCGGCGACGATCCGTCGCCATCGACCGAGGCGAGCTCCATGGGCGACGAGTTCCTCGCCCGCGTCTCGAGGGCGCTGGAGGACGAAGCGCGTCGCGCCGAGTCGCTCGGCGTCCGGGTCGCACGGCTGCGACAGGGCCATGTCCTGGCTCGAGATGCCGATCTCGTCTGGTTCCTGGCGTTGCCGGTGCGGCTGTTTCTCGGTGGCCGGCTCGGCAGCGGTCAGCAATGGATCAGCTGGATCCACATCGACGACAGCGTGGCCCTTTTCCGGCGAGGGATCGGCGACGTGGACGGTGTCCTCAACGCGACCAGCCCAGGAGCGGTCAGGCAGATCGACTTCGTGCGAGCGATGGCTCGCCGGCTCCACCGAAAGGTCTGGTTCCCCGCCCCTGCATGGCTCGTGACGCTCGTGCTCGGTGAACAGGCCGTGCTGCTGCTCGGGTCGCGCCGCGTTGCACCGGCCCGGGCGCTAGAGCTTGGCTACGACTTCCGCTATCGAACGATCGACGAAGCGTTCGACGAGGTCTTTGGCCTAAGCTGACCGGCTAGACCCCTCAGCCGACCGCGAGCGCGGCCTCGACCGCCACGAACAGCGGTCCATCGGGGTCGATCTCCGTCTCGCAGGAGGCGATCCGCTCGACCCCGTTCGGGCCCCCGAACTCGTAGATCGACTCCTGTCCGTCGTAGGTCACCGGGCACTGCCCGGTGAACGGCCGCGAGCGGAGCATGTCGAAATCGGTCGTCCTGATGGCGGCGTCGAGCGCCGCGAGTGCGTCAGCGGACACCTGACCCACGACCACATCCTCTGGATCCGTCTGATGAAGTCGGCCGTCCCGCTCGACCACGAGCGTCGACCCGCATGGTCCGTCGGGGCATGCGCCGCCGCGCGTCGTGACCGTGACAAGAGGCAGGGTCGTCGGAGGGAGCAGCGAGGCCACAGCCGCGGGCGAACAGGCGCCCAGCGTTAGCACGACGGACAGGACGAGGATCGCACGACACATCGACATGCGCGCCGGACGGTCGGCGTCCACGCCCGGTTCCGCGACCTATCATCGGGGCCATGCCCGTCCTGCGTAGCCGGCTGGACCCTGCCGCGGCGGATACACGCGCGAACCACGAGGCGATGGCGGTCCTGGTCGACGACCTGCGCCGGCGACAGTCCGACCTCGCTGACCGAGGCGCCGGCGGCGACGATGCCTCGATCCAACGCCATCGCGAACGGGGCAAGCTCCCGGTCCGTGACCGCATCGACCACCTGCTCGATCCGGGTTCGCCCTTCCTCGAGCTGAGCCCGCTCGCCGCGAACGGCCTGTACGACGACGACGCGCCGGGAGCCGGCATCGTCACCGGGATCGGCCGGGTGGAGGACACGACCTGCGTCATCGTCGCCAACGACGCCACGGTCAAGGGCGGCACGTATTACCCGATGACCGTCAAGAAACACCTCCGGGCGCAGGACGTCGCGCTCGAGAACCGGCTGCCGTGCATCTATCTCGTCGACAGCGGTGGTGCCTTCCTGCCGCTCCAGGCCGACGTGTTCCCGGACCGCGACCACTTCGGCCGGATCTTCTACAACCAGGCCCGCATGTCGGCCGCGGGGATCCCTCAGGTCGCACTCGTCATGGGCTCGTGTACCGCTGGCGGCGCCTACGTGCCGGCGATGAGCGACGAGACGGTCATCGTGAAGGGCACGGGGACGATCTTCCTCGGCGGGCCGCCGCTCGTGAAGGCCGCAACCGGCGAGGATGTCTCGGCCGAGGAACTCGGCGGTGCCGAGGTCCACACCCGACGGTCCGGCGTCGCGGACCACGAGGCGCTCGATGACGAACATGCCCTGGCGCTCGGTCGGTCGATCGTGGCGAACCTCAATCGGAAGCCACCGCCCCTGCCGTGGGATCGCCGAGCGCCCGACGCTCCAGCGGCGGACGCCGCCGGTCTGTACGGGGCCGTCTCGGCCGACCCGCGGCGGCCCGTGCCGGTCCGCGAGATCATCGCGCGGCTCGTCGACGGCTCACGGTTCCACGAGTTCAAGCCGCTCTACGGCGAGACGCTCGTCACCGGCTTCGCTCACATCGATGGCTACCCGGTCGGGATCATCGCGAACGACGGGATCCTGTTCAGCCAGTCGTCGCTGAAGGGCGCGCACTTCATCGAGCTCGCCTGCCAGCGTCGCATCCCGCTGGTCTTCCTGCAGAACATCACGGGCTTCATGGTCGGCCGCGAGTACGAGGAGGCCGGCATCGCCAAGGACGGCGCGAAGCTCGTCACGGCAGTGGCCAGCGCCGAGGTCCCGAAGTTCACGATCCTGATCGGAGGATCGTTCGGAGCCGGCAACTATGCGATGGCCGGTCGGGCGTACCAGCCTCGGTTCCTGTGGTCCTGGCCGAACGCCCGGATCTCCGTGATGGGCGGCCAGCAGGCGGCGCGCGTCCTCTCGACGGTCCGCGGTGGGTTCTCCGACGACGCCGAGCGTGACGCCTTCGAGGCGCCGATCCTCGACACCTATGAGCGCGAGGGCTCGCCCTACTTCGCAACGGCGCGGCTGTGGGACGACGGCGTGATCGACCCATCGGACACCCGCCGGATCCTCTCGCTCGGCCTCGAGGCCGCGCTCCACGCCCCGATCCCCGAGACCCGCTTCGGCGTGTTCCGTATGTGAGCTCGGCGCGACCCAGACGCGCCTCCCAGGGAGGAGTCGATGCTCAAGTTCTACAGCGAGATCCCGACCACCCGTCTCCGCGAGATGATCGCCGACCTCTCGACCTGGGCGTGGGTCGCGCTCTGGACGGTCGTCGGTGTCCGGATCCACGACGCCATCTCCGGCTTCGCCGAGGCGGGTCGCGTCCTGCGCGGCGGCGGCGAGAACATCGAGTCGGCCGGCGCACAGCTGGGGGCCGCACTCAACGGGCTGCCACTCGTCGGGCCGGGCATCGACGACATCACGACGAAGACTTTCGCCACCGCCGGAGAACCGTTCCAGTATGTCGGCGGCGAGCTCGAGTCCCTGCTCATCCTCATCGCGCGATTGCTCGCGATCCTCGTGGTCGCGGTGTTCCTCATCCCGTGGCTGCTTCGCTACGTCCCATGGCGGGCGTCGCGCCTCGCGACCGTCCGAGCCGCGCATCGCGCGATCCGACGCGCGCCGGTCGACGTTTCGACAGCGACCCTGCAACGCCAGCTCGCCACTCGAGCGCTGAACCGCCTCTCATATCCGGAGTTGCTCGAACACACGCCCGACCCGTTCGGCGATTTCGCCGCGGGCCGGTTCGATCGTCTCGTGACCGCCGAGCTTGCGAGCGTCGGGTTGAGGTGACTCGGCGGCTCGTCGCGCTGACTGCGCTCGCCGCGCTGGTCGCCGGGGGGTGCTCGATCGTGCCGACCGCCGCAGACGAGCGGCAGCCGAAGCCATGTGCGGTGGTGTACAGCATCGCCCGGTGCGCGGCGATGACCGACATCGTCGCGGCTGACGTCGGCAAGAACCGCGACGACGTGGCCTCCGTCGCGATCGTGCCTGACGCGCCACCCGGAGGCGTCCACCTGGGGGCCGGGTGGCATGTCCGCGTCCGGATCGTGCTGAAGGATGGATCCACGCACGACAAGCTGATCTGCGGCGGCGTCCTGCGCGAGCCTGCGTGCACTGACGATCCCCGCCTCGAGATGCGGTCGGCGATCGTCAGCGGCTATAGGGACGTTCCGGAGGGATCCACCCCGCTGCCGACCCTCGAGCCTCCCGCGGCACGGGCTGCGGCTCCCGTGGTCGTGGACAGCCTCTCGATCCCGATCGATCGACTCGGTGAGCGGGAAGTGGTCCTCGGCGATGGCTCGCTGCCCAACGGGATGTGGACCAGCGCGACCATCGATTTCGCGGAGTCATGGCCGGCCGACCTCGCGCTTAGAGATGCGGTCGTCGTCCTTGAGCTCCGCTCGCTTGAGCGCGATGGCCGGCCGTTCGAGAACGCGTACGTGCATGGTTGGCGCCCGGGCCTCGAGCGGGTCACGGCGGTGCTCCGCTTCGACGTCCTTTGGTTCCGGCCGGGAGCGAAACTCGAGCTTCGAAACGTGTCGGTCCGGTAGCATCGGGGCGTGCCTCGCGTCGCTCGGTTCTCGATCTCGCCGGTCCGCAGTCTCGGCCTGCAGCACCCCACCGAGATCGATGTCACCGAGGTCGGCGTGGTCGAGGACCGCCGGTTCTTCCTGACCGACGACACGAACCGGCTCATAGACCGGATCGTCATCGGGCCGTTGGTGCAGATCGAGGCGAGGACCGATCCGGGCGCGACGTCGCTTTGGATGCGCTTCCCGGACGGGACAGTGGTCGAGGACGACGTCGAGCTCGCCGAAGCCGTGGAGACGCCGATCCACGGGCGGACGGGGGTGGGCCACGTCGTGATCGGACCGTGGGCCGAGAAGCTGTCGGCGTTCACCGGCCGGTCGATGCGGGTCATCCGCTGTGACCGGCCCGGCGGCACGCGCCGGGGCAATCCGACGAGCATCATCTCCGACGGTTCGCTCCGGGAACTCGCTCGTCACGCCGGGGTCGACGAGGTCGATGGACGGCGCTTCCGGATGCTCATCGACCTCGAGGACGCCGCCGCGCACGAAGAGGACACCTGGATCGGCAAGCGCATCGGCCTCGGCGACGCAGTCCTCCGGGTGACCAAGCCGGACGCGCGCTGCGCCATCACGACACAGGACCCGAACAGCGGGATCCGCGACCTTGACACGCTGCGGACGGTCATCTCCTACCGCGGGCTCCGTGAGGGGAAACACGCCGACTTCGGCGTGCTGGGGGATGTCGAACAGCCGGGCCGGATCCGCGTCGGCGACGAGGTGACGCTGCTCGACTAGTCGGATCGGTCGGGTTCGTCGCTCGGCGGCGGGAACGTTCTTCGGAGAGCTGGCGTTTCGCCGGTCGCCCCGCGCCTCGACGATCGAGCGACGAGGTCGACCACAGCTGATCCGATGGCCCGACGCTCCAGCGACCGGATCGTGATGACCCACAGAACGGCCACGGCGGCGAGTAGGGGCGCGACACGGACCGCTGCGGCGACGCCCATCTTGATCACCTCACCGACCGCGGGACCGGTCAACTCCGTGTGATCCGACGCGGCGACGACCACGAACACGGCGATAGCGGTGGACAGCGCCGCTGCGACCGGCGCGCCGATCGCCAGCGCGATGCCCACCACGAGCGCATCGATGCGCGACCCGACGGCGGTCGGGGCGAGCCCGGCGCCGAGCAACGCGAGCGCCGGAACGGCCATGAGCGCGATCGCGATGGGGACCGTGACGGGTCGACCGGCAGCCTCAGGGGCCAGGATCCCGGCGATCGTCGCCACGCCGCCAAGGAGGACCGCTGCAAGCAGCGCTCCCCGGCGAGCCGTGCGGATGGCCGCGAGACGACGTCCCGATGGGTCGGGCCGCCAGCTCGGGGACCACGGGTTCGCAGGACCCATAGCCGAAATGTACCCTCCCGGTCCGCCATCCAGACCCCCTGCGGTGCCTCGCGGCACCAGAGGTTAGCGTCCTTCCGCCCGTCGGCGGCCGGTACGATGCCCGCATGAACGCGCTCCGACTCGAGCGGACCGGACCCGAGGGCGTCGTCGCGCGAGTGACGCTCGCTCGACCCGACGTGCACAACGCGTTCGATGCCTCCCTGATCGCCGAACTGCGATCGACGTTCGCCGGGTTCGCTCGCGAGGATCCTTCGGCCTTGCGTGTGGTCGTCCTGTCCGGCGATGGGCCGTCGTTCTGCGCCGGCGCGGACATCACCTGGATGCGAGCCGCCATGACGCTGGACGTCGAGGGCAACGAGCAGGACGCGATGGCGATGGCCGACATGTTCGAAGCCATCGATGTCTGCCCCGTCCCAGTGATCGCCAGGGTCCACGGCGCGGCGCTCGGTGGCGGCATGGGGCTCTGCGCGGTCGCCGACCTGGTGGTCGCGGAAAGTGGGACGCGGTTCGGGTTCACTGAGACGCGTCTCGGCATCCTGCCGGCTGTGATCTCCCCGTTCGTCGTCGCGAAGATCGGCGAGTCCCATGCGCGCGCCCTGTTCCCGGGCGGTCGCCGCTTCGACGCCGTCCGGGCGCAGCGCATCGGCCTCGTGCACGAGCTGGCCGAGGGTGAAGAAGCGCTCGACACCGCCGTCGGATCGGCCATCGACGACATCCTCGCCTCGGGGCCGACGGCCGCCCGTGCCGCCAAAGCCGTCGTTCGCGAGGTGCGCGGGCTCGGCCACGGCTCGGCGAAATGGCACACGGCGCGCGTCATCGCTCGACAGCGGGTCAGCGCCGAAGCCCGCGAAGGCTTCGAGGCCTTCAGCGACAAGCGTCGACCTGCCTGGTCTCCCGAGGTCGATGACTGAACGATCGGTCGCACTCATCGGTCGTGGCGGCGTCCGTGCACGTGCCTGCGACCTCGAAAGGCGCTTGGGCTCGTTGTCGCGGCGCGAATATGCGACGATCGCGACGAAATGGCCGAAGAACTGAGCCCGAGTGAGGTTGCACGTCGGCTAGGGACTTCGACACGAACGGTTCAGCGGTGGATCGCCTCCGGTCGGCTGCCGGCCCGACGCGTTGGGGGTCGATGGCGTGTCGCGTTTGACGCGTTTGACGCGCTAAACCCACCAGACCATGAGGCAGACAGACCCAGGACGATCTCGTCGATCTTCATCGCCAACCGAGGCGAGATCGCGAACCGGATCACGCGGACGTGCGCGCAGCTCGGGATCCGAGCGATCGCTCCCCAGACGACCGGGCCGGCTGCCGTCGACCTGCTCGACATCGACGCCGTCGTCCGCGCGGCGCAGGACGCCTCGGCCGATGCGGTTCATCCGGGCTTCGGGTTCCTGGCAGAGAACGCCGACTTCGCGCAAGCCGTCATCGATGCGGGCATCCGCTGGATCGGGCCGCCCCCGGCGGCGATCCGCACGATGGGCGACAAGGCGGCCGCGCGACGGCTGGCCATACGGCTCGGGGTGCCGACTCCGGCCGGATACGACGACACGGACCAGTCGGACGACGCCCTCCTCGAGGCCGCGGGGCGGGTCGGCACGCCCCTCCTCATCAAGCCGGCGGCCGGTGGCGGTGGGAAGGGGATGCGCACGGTCCGTGAGCTCGAGCGCCTGCCGGTCGAGATCGCCGCCGCACGCCGCGAAGCGCAAGCCGCGTTCGCGGATGATCGGCTGATCCTCGAACGGCTGGTGGAAGGCGCTCGACACGTCGAGATCCAGATCCTGTTCGATCGACATGGCAACGGCGTCCATCTCGGCGAGCGCGACTGTTCGATCCAGCGGCGCCACCAGAAGGTCCTCGAGGAGGCGGGATCTCCGGCTGTCGATGCGGATCTCCGGGAGCGAATGGGCCAAGCGGCGCTCACGCTCGCCGCCGCCGTCGACTACGAGAGCGCGGGGACCTGCGAGTTCCTCCTCGGCGAGCGCGGCGACTTCACGTTCCTCGAGATGAACACAAGGCTCCAGGTCGAGCACCCCGTGACGGAGCTGGTCACCGGCCGTGACCTGGTCGCCGATCAGATCCGCATCGCCGGCAGCGAGGCCCTCGACTTCGGGCAGGCGGACGTCCGCCGCGACGGTCACGCGGTCGAGGTCCGGGTGTACGCCGAGGACGCCGAGGAGGGGTTCCTGCCTGCCACCGGGACAATCCATCGACTGCGCTGGCCGGCCGGAGACGGGATCCGCGTGGATGCCGGGGTCGCCGAAGGCAACGAGGTCACCGACCGGTTCGACCCGATGCTGGCCAAGATCATCGCGCACGGTCAGGACCGCGACGAAGCCCTCGACCGCCTGACTCGTGCGCTCGACGAGACGGTGATCCTCGGCGTGACGACGAACCTCCGCTTCTTGCGCTGGCTCGTCCGCGAACCTGCCGTCCGCGACGGTTTGGCCAGGACCGACACGCTCGAACGCATCTGGCCCCCCGATGACTGGGATCGGCGCGCGAGGATCCCCGATGCCGCGTGGTCGACCGCGACGCGGCTGCTGCTGTCCCGACGCGGGGGCGAGGAAGACGGGTTCCGGCTCAACGCGCCGCCGAGTGCCCGCATCGCGGCTGAGGGCGAAACGAGGACGGTCAGACTCGTCCCGGGCGGTCCGACGCTCCGTGCGGCGACGGCCGAGGTCGACGGCATCGTCTATGTCGACATCGCAGGGCGCAGTGTGGCGTTCAGGGTCGCGACGCCACCGGATGTCGACCGGGCGGCGAACGCCGCCGCCGCGGCACACGGGACCGGGCCCGTCGAGCTGGTCGCGCCGATGCCCGGTCAGGTGCTGGCGATCGCCGCGCCGGCTGGCACGGACGTCGAAGCCGGTGACACGGTCGTGATCCTCGAGGCGATGAAGATGGAGCACGCCGTGACGGCGCCACGGGCCGGCGTCGTGACCGACATCGCGGTCCGCCAGGGTGAGCAGGTGACCCGCGGCCAGAGGCTCGCGGTCGTCGAGCCCCGCTGAACCGCGACACGGTACGCTTCCACCATGTCGAACGACAGCCGCACGCGCCTCCCGAAGACGCGGGCCGAACTCCTCGAGCTGCACCGCCAGACGCGCGCGAAGCGCAACGCGGCGGAATGGGGCAGCCCGGAGCACGTCGAAGCGATCACCCTGATCGAGCGGATCGAGGTCGAGATCGCCCGGGTCGAGCGGGCGATGGATCCGCCCCTCGTCTGATCGCCCGTCGATGACGATTGGGTCCGGCGATCGTCGCGTCCGGATCTACGAGGTCGGCCCGCGCGACGGGCTCCAGAACGAGGCGGTCGCCGTGGCGACGGAGACGAAGCTCCGCTTCATCGAGCTCCTGGCCGACGCAGGCTTGCGCGACATCGAGGCGACCTCGTTCGTTTCCCCGAAGGCTATTCCGCAGCTTGCCGACGCCGACGAGGTCGTGGCCGGACTGCCTGCGCACGTTGGCGTTCGGTTCCCGGTCCTTGTGCCCAACGAGCGTGGGCTTGCGCGAGCCGAGGCTGCCGGCGTCGACGCGATCGCCGTGTTCACCGCCGCGACCGACGCTTTCACGCAGCACAACATCGGGATGACCATCGACGCATCTCTGGCGGCGTTCGCTCCGGTCCTGGCCCGAGCCGACGAGCTGGGCTGGTGGCGGCGCGCGTACGTATCGACGGCCTTCGGTTGCCCGTACACCGGGCGGGTCGACCCGAGCGATGCCGTCGAGGTCGCCGTCCGCCTCATGGCCCTCGGCGTCGACGAGATCTGCTTCGGGGACACGATCGGTGTCGGCGTGCCGCACCAGGTGACCGAGCTGGTCGGGCTCGCGCTCGAAGCGGGTGTCCCGATCGCCCGGCAGGCGTACCACTTCCATGACACCCGCGGGACGGCGCTGGCCAACGTCGCGGCCGGTCTCGCGGCCGGCGTGCGGACATTCGATTCGGCTGCCGGCGGGACCGGCGGATGCCCGTACGCACCGGGCGCCGCGGGCAATCTCGCGACGGAGGACCTCGTCTATCTGCTCGACGCGTCCGGCTACGAGCATGGCGTGTCGCTGGAGGACGTCCTGACGGCCGCCCGCTTCATCGCCGATGCACTCGGCAAGCCGCTCGCGACGAAGGTCGGTCAGGCCGGCGGCTGGGACCCCGAGACGGGTAGAGCGACAGGGCGCATCCCCTAGGCCGAGCGGTCCTGCGCGTTCCAGTGAACTTGTTATCCTCCGCCCACTATGCACGGCGTCGTACTCGTTCTGAACCAGAACTACGAGCCGCTCAACGTCTGCAACATCCCGAGGGCCTTCCGCCTGCTGTTCGGTGAGAAGGCCGAGGTGATCGAGTACGACCACCAGATGATCAGGACGCCGCGGACAGAGTTCCGCGCGCCGTCGGTGATCCGCCTCCAACACCTGATCAAGCGACCGCGACCGCGGGTCAAGCTGTCGAGGCGCGAGGTGTTCGCCCGCGACCGCCACACCTGCCAGTACTGCGGCCGGCAGACGCACGACCTGACGCTCGACCATGTCGTGCCCCGCCATCGTGGCGGCGGACACACTTGGGACAACCTCGTGACGGCGTGCAAGTCGTGCAACCACCGCAAGGGTGGCAAGACGCTCGACGAGGCCCGGCTCCGCCTCCATCGCGATCCATACGAGCCGCGCAGCGACATCTACTCGCTGTTCACGCCCTACCTCGCCGACGATCAGAACGACGCGTGGCGGACGTACCTGTTCCTCGGGAGGAACTGACGCCCGACGCGGGTCTTCCCGTCGATCCAGCGCCGGCGCTGCCCGCCGCCGTCCAGGATCTCCTCGAGCGCCTGTGGTCGGAGGGTCACGCCGCCTACGTGGTCGGCGGATCGCTTCGCGACACGATCATCGGGCGAACCCCGGCCGACTGGGATCTCGCCACGTCCGCCCTGCCGCAGCAGACCGCCGCGCTGTTCCCGGAGGCCGCCTACGAGAACGCCTTCGGTTCGGTGGTCGTGCCGTCCGGCGACCACGCGATCGACGACGTCGATATCACGACGATGCGCTCCGACCACGACTATGCCGACTTCCGGCGCCCGCATCGGGTCGACTTCACCGACTCGATCGAACGCGATCTGGCCCGCCGGGACTTCACGGTCAACGCCATCGCTTGGGGCGCCGAAGCGGGCGGGCAACGTCGCCTCGTCGACCCGCACGATGGCCGCGCCGACCTGAAGCGGCGGCTGCTGCGCGCGGTCGGCGATCCCTCGACGCGCTTCGGCGAGGACGCGCTGCGGATGCTGCGCGCCGTCCGTCTAGCGTCGATGCTCGGCTTCGACATCGAGCCCGCGACGCTGGAGGCCATCCACGCGCGTGCCGAGCTCGTCCAGCACCTGTCGGGCGAGCGCATCGCGACCGAGATGCGGCGACTGCTCGGGTCCGACGCCCCATCGACCGGTCTGCGGCTCCTCGCGGACACCGGCCTGCTCGACCACCTCGCCCCTGAGCTCACGGCGCAACGGGGAGTGCCGCAGAACAAGATCGCTGGCGAGGACCTGTGGGACCACACGATCCGATCGGTCGACGGCGCGACGACCGACCCGGCGCACCTCCGCGTGGCCGCCCTGCTCCACGACCTCGGAAAGCCCTCGACGATGGCCGACGGCCGGTTCGTCGGCCACGAGCTGGTCGGGGCCGACATGGCGCGCGTCCTGCTCGACCGCTGGCGCTGGCCGACAGCCGAGCGCGACCGGGTCGCCCACCTGGTCCGCCACCACATGTTCGGGTACGTGCCGCGCTGGTCCGATGCGGCCGTACGCCGGTTCATCGTCAAGGTCGGTCCAGACGCACTCGATGAGCTGTTCCTCCTGCGCGAGGCTGACAACCGGGGATCCGGCCTGCCGCCCGACGCGGGTCGCCTGGCTGAGCTCCGGTCCCGTGTCGCGGCGCAGCTGGACTCGGGGGCGGCGCTCGACCTGCGCTCGCTCGCCGTCGACGGCACCGACCTCATCACCGAGTTCGGCTGGCAACCTGGCCCGATCATCGGGACGACGCTGCAGCGGCTGCTCGATCGGGTGATCCGCGACCCATCGCTGAACACGCGCGACCGGCTCCTGTCGCTCGCGCGATCGATGGGCTCGGCGGGCCCGGGCTCGTGATCGAGCTCCTGCTCGAGGCCGAGCGCGCGATGTCGTTCGGTCGTCTTGATCGAGCCGGCGAGATCTACCAGCAAGTCGCGGAGGCCGACCCGAAGAACTCGATCGCTGTGGTCGGTCTGGCACGGGTCGCGCTCGAGCGCGGCGACGACCTGTCCTCCTACATGCTCGCGCGACGCGCGCTCGGGATCGACCCGGAGAACGAGGCTGCTCGGCGGCTCGCCGTCCGCCTGGAGGAGGTGCTCGCGACACGCGGCGAGCCGGTGGCCGATCCGCTCGTAGCGACACAGACGGACCCGGCGAACGTTGCGAGGCCGGATCCGCCACCAGAGCCTTTGCCATCGGCGCCCACCGAGGCGGCGGAGCCCGCCACGACGCCCAGCTCGGACGCGCCTCTACGACCAGCGACCGCCAGCCCCGCGACCGCGACGCATCCGCCGGGCGCCCATATCCCGCAACGGTCGACCAAGCGCCGCTCGCTCCTCGACCGGATCCGGCGCAAGTAAGGTTCGCCGATGACGCGCATCCTGGTCACGGGTGGGGCGGGCTATGTCGGGGCGGTCAGCGTCGAGACGTTCCTCGCCGCCGGCCACGAGGTCGTCGTCCTCGACGATCTGTCGACCGGCCATCGATCGGCCGTCCCGGACGGCGCCCGGCTGATCGTGGGCGACTACGCGGACCGTGCCACGACGGCCGCGGTGTTCGCGGAGGAGTCGATCGATGCGATCCTCCATTGCGCCGCCCGGTCGCTGGTCGGCGAGTCGCTCCGGGAGCCGGCACGCTACTTCCAGGACAACGTGGCCGGCGGGATCTCCCTGCTCGAGGCGGCTCGTCAGGCTGGCGTACGCCGGTTCGTTCTGTCGTCGACCGCAGCGGTCTACGGCGTGCCCGACACGACGCCCATCCCCGAGGAGGCGCCGCTCCGCCCGATCAACCCGTATGGGGAGACGAAACGCAGCCTGGAGGCGGTCCTGACCTGGTACGGCCGTGCGTACGAGTTCAGGAGCGTCTCGCTGCGCTACTTCAACGTTGCCGGTGCGACCGCAGCGATCGGCGAGGACCACGACCCGGAGACCCACCTCATCCCGGCGATCCTCGCGGCGGTCGAAGCCGGACGACCGGTAACGATCTTCGGCCACGACTACCCGACCCGCGACGGGACCAACGTCCGCGACTACATCGACGTCGCCGACCTCGCCGACGCGCATCTGCGGGCGATCGACGCCAGCGTGCCAGGCGACGGGCGGATCGGCGATGGCCTGCTGGTGTGCAACCTCGGGAACGGTGATGGCTTCACGAACCTCGAGGTCCTACGCGCGGCGTCGGCCGTCGTGGGCCGCGACATCCCGCATGAGATGGCGCCGCGCCGGCCCGGTGACCCGGCGACGCTCGTCGCCTCAGCGGGTAGGGCGGCCGAAGTGTTCAGCTGGCGGCCGCAACGGCCCAGTCTCGAGGAGATGGTCGCGTCCGCGTGGGCGTGGCGGCAGGCCCACCCCGGCGGCTATCGCGACTAGGCCTCGATCGCTGGCGCCATCGGTGCCACCGGCTCCACCGGCTCGGCGGTGACCTCGACGCTGCCCGCCCAGTCATCGCGGACCGGCCAGATCAGCCACACGCCGATGAGCATCGTGACGAGCAGGCTGAGCACCGCGACCTGGTAGGCACCGATGCCGAGCCGGTCGAGCAACAGGAACAGGATCGCGCCGTACAGCAACGTCCCGATGACCTGCGAGCCCTTGCCGACCAGCCCGTACAGGCCGAAGAACTCGCCGACCCGCTCCGGCGGCGACAAGCGAAGCATGAACACCCGGTCGGCCACGGTGACCCCGCCCAGCCCGGACCCGAGGATCGCACCGGCCACGAGGAACGGGCCGAGCCCGGCCGGACCGAGACCGATCGCGATGCCGCCGACCACGAGCCCGATCGCCCACGAGAACAGGACCGTGATCAATGCGCGTTTCGGCCCGACCCGATCGCACAGCCAGCCCCATCCGAAGCTCGCGAGGATGGCGACCACGGCGAGGCCGAGCAGGATGGTGTTGGCGTCGCGGTCGGACACGCCCAGTGCCTCGGTCGTGATGACGGTCATCACCACGATCACGGTGTTGACCGCGTCGCTGTAGAAGAACCGGCCGAGCAGGAATCGACCGAGACCGGGTACCTGGCGGGCGTGCTGGATCGTGACCCGGAGCTGGCCGAACGACTCGACGACATCGCGGGCCGTGATCTTCGGCTCATCGGCGCGGCGGGGCTCCCTCACGAAGATGAAGATCGGGATCGCAAAGAGGGCGAAGAACAGGGCCGTGAGCCGGAAGCGATCGACCACGGGCACGTCGAGCAGGAAGATGGTGATCGCGACGGTCACGGTCCCGCAGTAGCCGATCGCCGTACCGATGCCGGACAGCCGCCCCCTCGACTCGGGATACGCGACCGTCCGGAGCGTCGCGTCGTAGTAGATGAGCGCCGCCTGGTACGAGAAGTTGGCGACGATGAACAGCACGAGCCCGATCGCCGGCGGCACGTTCGCGATGAAGAAGGTCGCGACGATGCACTGCGCCGTGAACAGCAGCAGGAACGGCATGCGTCGACCGCCGCGGTCCGACAGCGCGCCGAGGATCGGCGAGACGATCGCGTTGATCCCGACACTGAGCGCGAACGCCGCGGCGAACAGCACGCCGCCATCGCGTCGGCCGAACTGGTCGTTCAGGTATAGCCCGATCGCACCGGACACGACGGCAAAGCTGAAGATCGTATTGGCGAAGTCGTACAGCGCCCAAGCGGTCGGGACGATAGCGCGGCCGCTCGGCGTCAGGGCGGCAAGGCCGCGGGCGCTGGATGCTGGGCCGACTGACGGGGTGGCGTTGGCCACGGCGGGATGATACGCATGGGCCGTCTCGGTACGATGCCCGCGATGGAGGGCAGCGACACCCACGACCTCGCGCGCGATCTCCGCGTCCAGGAGTTCGGCAAGACCCGACCCACGGCCATCGCCGACGCGCTCGTCGAACCGGCCTGGCCCGGTCTGCGCGTCATCGCGTCCATCGGCGATGGACGGGCGATCATCTGGTTCGATGGCGAGCAGATCGACGAGCACGCCGAGGTCGCGGCTGCCCTGGCGCGCGCCGCCGGCCCGGCCGTGCCACAAGGCGCGATCGTCGAGGCCTACCTGACCAAGCAGTCGGCGAGCGAAGGCGTCGGCGTCCAGACCGGCGTCCCGGAGTATCCGAGCGTCAGCAGCGCGATCACGCGCCTGTTCATCGGCGGTCGTCGCGAGCGGGACCTGCATATCGACGAGGGGCGCGAGACCGATCGGGAGTCGCAGATCTTCAGCGACGACGACATCGTCAATCTCGTGGTCGTCGACCTCCTCTGGCTCGATGGCCAGTGGCTCCTCGACGTACCGCTGCTCGAGCGCAAACGCGTCCTCGAATCGATCGTGCCGGCCGAGCAACTCGTCCGGCCCGGTCCATACCGTCGGGAACCGCTCGGCTCGTGGATCGAGTCGTGGCGCGCACAGGGCTTCCGCGGCATGACGTTCAAGAGCGCGAACTCGCGCTACCGACCGGGCGAAACCTCGGACGACTGGACGCTCACGGACATGCCGCGGCGCTAACGACCCGCGCCGCCCACCAAGGTCGACGCGGTGGTACGGTCTAGGCGATGCCCTCAACCGTGCTGACACCGACGGTCCGGGACGAGATCACCCGGCTCGGCAGCGCCGACATCATGGTCGGCATCCCAAGTTTCAAGAACGCGGCGACGATCGGTTATGTCGTGCGCGCGGCTCAGGCAGGCCTCGTCCAGTACTTCCCGGATCTCCGGCCGGTCGTGGTCAACTCGGACGCCGGCTCGCCCGATGGCACGGGCCGCGTCGTCGTCGAGACGGAGCCGCCCGACTACATCGAGGAGATCCTCCTCACGCGGCCGAACCACAAGCTCGAGCGGGTCAGCCTGACCTACCCCGAGATCGAGGGCGTCGGCGGAAAGGGCGCGGCGCTGCGGACCATCTTCGAGATCGCCGCGGCGCTCGAGGTCCAGGCGCTCGTGGTCGTCGACTCCGACCTCCGCTCGATCGTCCCCGAGTGGATCGAGCTGCTGTCGGGGCCGATCCTCAAAGGCGGGTACGACTACGTCTCGCCGCTCTACGCGCGGTACAAGTACGACGGCACGATCACCAACACCGTCACGTATCCGCTCACGCGCGCCCTCTACGGGAAGCGCATCCGCCAGCCGATCGGCGGCGACTTCGGGGTGAGCGGCGACCTCGTGCGCCACTACCTGACGCTCGATGACTGGACCGACGACGTCAGCAAGTTCGGCATCGACATCTGGATGACGACGTCGGCGCTGACCGGTGGGTTCGCGATCTGCCAGACCCGACTCGGGGCGAAGATCCACGACCCGAAGGACCCGGGGTCCGACCTCGGTCCGATGTTCCGCCAGGTCGTCGGCACGATCCTGCGACTGGCGGTCGAGCACGCGGATTCCTGGCTGCCGATCCGCGGCAGCCACGGCGTGCCGGCCTATGGCTTCGAGCGGATCATCGACCCGCCACCACTCGAGGTGAACACGCTCCGGCTGCTATCGGAGTTCCATGCCGGATCGCTCACCCTGGCCGACATGTGGCGCTCGATGCTGTCGCCCAATTCGATCGACGCCGTCCTGGAGCTCGCGGCGGAGGCCGGCCGGCTGGGGGACGCTGCACGGGCACGCCTCGGCATCGGTGGGGACGTGTCGTCCACCACGGCGACGACGCTCGAGATGGCCGAAGCGGCCAGCACGTTCCACTTCCCCGACGACCTGTGGGCTCGGGTCATCTATGACCTGGTGCTCACCGCGCGCAAGCCGCCCCATCCGCTCGAGACCCTGGTCGCGGCACTGGTGCCGATCTACTTCGGGCGGGTCGGTTCCTTCGTGATCGAGAACCGCCACATCACGACCGAACAGGCGGAGGATCGCGTGGAGCGCCAGGCGCGCGAGTTCGAGCTCCTCAAGCCGTACCTGACCCAGCGCTGGAACGGCGCCGCATCCGAGCCCGCATGAGCCCACGATCGGCGCTGCCGTCGCGCATCCTGATCCCGGTCGCCAACCCGGGCACAGCCGAGGAGCTGATCCGGCTCGGCGCCGCGATGCTCGAGCCCAAGACCGGCGAACTGTCCGCGCTTGGCATCGTCGAGGTGCCCGAGGGCATGCCGCTGTCCGAAGGCGCGACGCGAGCACGGCACGCGCGACGCTTGCTCCAGAAGGTGCTCGACTACGCGCCCAACGGCACGCCGATCCACCCGATCGTGCGGATCGGGCGGCACGCCTCGGAAGGCATCATCGAGGCGTCCGCCGAGCAGGAGGCCGACCTCATCATCTTCGGCTGGGGCGGCAAGGCGCCGATCGGAAACGACGGCCGCAATGGCGGCCCGACCGTCTTCTCGCCGACCATCGACGAGGTCGTCCGCGAATCGCCATGCGACATCGCCGTGGTCAAGCAGCGTGGCTCGCGGGACATCAAGCGCGTCCTCGTACCGGTTCGCGGTGGGCCCCACGCGGAGCTCGCCATCCGCTTCGCCGATTCGATCGCCACGTACCACGGCGCCACCGTTGTCGTCCTCCATCTCGTCCCGCCGGGGATCACGATGGCCGTTCGCGCCCAGGCGGAACGGGCGCTCGCCACGTTCATCAAGCAGCACCTCAAGGGCAAGGGCGAGGCCGTCCTGCGCGAGGCGCCGAACGTGCGCAACGCGATCCTGCGCGAGGCGGAGAAGGCCGACCTGGTCGTGATGGGCGCGTCGGCCGTGCCCGGCGCGGACGGGATGGACTCGTACCTGTTCGGCGCCCTGCCGGAGGCGGTCGCGGCCCGTGCCAAGCCGTCGGTCGTCGTCGTCAAGACGCGTGAGGAGATCGGCGGAGCGACATTCGACAGCCTGGCATCGAAGGCCGAGTCACTCATCGCGGCCGACCGCGCCGCCGAAGAGGCACGTGCCGTGCCGGCCCGCGTCGAGCGCTGGTTCGGCGAGTCGAACTTCCACCACGCCGAATTCGCCGACCTGCGGCGGCTCGTCCAGCTCAAGGAGAAGCAGGGCGTCACAGTGTCGCTCGTCCTGCCGACGCTCGACGAGGAGGAGACCATCGGGCCGATCGTGCGCAAGGCGGTGCGCGAGATGATCGGCCGGGTGCCGCTGCTCGATGAGATCCTGGTCATCGATTCGGCATCGACCGACCGCACTCGCGAGATCGCCGAAGCCGAGGGCGCCCGCGTCATCCAGCACCCCGACATCCTGTCGCGCTACGGCTCATTCCGGGGCAAGGGCGAGGCGCTTTGGAAGTCGCTCTTCGCGACCAGCGGCGACATCATCGTCTGGGCCGATACCGATGTCCGCCATTGGCATCACCGGATGGTCTACGGCACGCTGGGGCCGCTACTCCACGAGCCCCGCCTCCAGTACGTCAAGGGCTACTACCAACGCCCGATCGTCCAGGAGGGCATGCTCAAGGAAGGCGGTGGCGGCCGCGTCACTGAGCTGGTGGCGCGCCCGCTGATCAACCTCTTCTACCCCGAGTTGTCCGGGATGATCCAGCCGCTCGCCGGCGAGTACGCCGGTCGGCGGACCCTCCTCGAGTCGATCCCGTTCTTCACCGGCTACGCGGTGGAGATGGGGCACCTGATCGATGCCACGGAGCGCGTCGGCATCGAAGGGCTCGGCCAGGTCGATCTGGAGCGGCGGATCCACCGCAACCAGGAGCTCGAGGGCCTGTCGCGGATGTCATTCGTGATCCTGCAGGCCGTGATGAAGCGGCTCGAGGAACGGCGCAAGGCGCGCCTGTTCGCGGAGCTCGGTTCGACCATGAAGCTGCCGCGTTCCGGCAAGGGCCGGCTGTCCCTGGAGGTCATCGAGCTGGCCGACCAGGAGCGGCCACCGATGATCCGCATCCCGGAGTACCTCGAACGACGACGCTCGGCGATCGGCGCGGTCCTCGACCCGTCGATACGGTGAAGGTCGAGGTCCTCGATCCCGCGGCGTACGACGCCGCGATCGAAGGACTCGGTGGGCTCCTGAAGGACGCTATCGATGGCGGCGCGTCCGTGAACTTCGTCGCCGGCGTGACGTCGGAGCAGACCGAGGGCTGGTGGGCGACCCGTGCCGAGCGTGTGGCCGACGGCACGATCACGGTGTTCGTGGCACGCGAAGGCGACGGCCGGATCGTCGCGTCGACGCTGCTCGAGCGGTCGGTCAACCCGAACTCGCCGCATCGCGCCGAGATCGGCAAGGTCATCGTCCATCGATCGATGCGGAGGCGGGGGCTGGCGAAGGCGCTGATGAAGGCCGCGGAGGATCACGCCCGAGCTGAGGGCCGCTGGATGCTGATCCTCGACACGGTCACGGGGAGTCCGGCTGCGTCGCTGTATGAGTCGCTCGGCTGGGTGACGGTCGGGACGATCCCGGGGTACGCCCTGAACACCTCGGGCGAGCCGGAGGCCGCCACGTATTACTACAAGGACCTGCGGTGAGAGGGCCGCGCGGACAGCGCACCATCCTCATCGCGCCCGATTCCTTCAAAGGCTCGCTGACCTCCGTTCAGGTGGCGCGGGCGCTGGCGGACGGCTGGCTTCGGGCGCGACCCGGTGACGATGTCGTGCTGTGCCCGCTGGCCGATGGCGGTGAAGGCACGCTCGCGGCGATCGAGGCGGCCGGTGGTTGGACGTCGCAGGTTGCCAGGGTCCACGACCCATTGCGCCGCCTGACGGATGCTCGGTGGCTACTGTCGGAGGACGGGCGTCGGGCGGTCGTCGAGATGGCCGAGGCGTCCGGGTTGTCGCGCGTCGCGCCAGCGGATCGAGACCCGATCGCAGCCACATCCGTCGGGACCGGCGAGCTCGTCGGTGCGGCGATCGATGCCGGCGCCGAGCACGTCACGCTCGGCATCGGCGGGAGTGCAACGACCGACGGCGGTCGCGGCCTCCTGGACGGGCTACAAAACGGCGCCCGCCGCCTCTACGCGACCGACGTCGAAGTCGCGTGCGACGTCTCCAACCCCCTGCTTGGGCCGACCGGCGCCGCCGCCACGTACGGACCCCAGAAGGGCGCCTCGCCTCACGACGTCGTCGCGCTCGACGCGCGGAATGCGGCTTGGGCTGATGAGCTCGAGGCGCTCGAAGGTCGTCGGGAACGTGACACGCCCGGCGCCGGTGCGGCCGGTGGTGTCGGGTTCGCGTTGCTCGCAGCGCAAGGTCGGTTCCGGTCATTCGCACTACGTCCGGGCATCGACCTCGTGATGGAGGCGACCGACTTCCCGGCGCGCCTGGCGCGCGCCGACCTCGTGATCACCGGCGAGGGCCGGATCGACGCCCAGACAGGCTTCGGCAAGACCGCGCTGGGCGTCGCCAAACGGGCGGCGTCTGCGGGGGTGCCGTGCATCGCGGTCGGCGGTGGCGTCGAGGTCGATGGGATCGCCGCGCTCGCAGAAGTGGGGGCTGTCGCCGTACCCGTCACGGAACGGCCGATATCCATCGACGAGGCGATGGCCGCGGGTATCGACCCGCTCGTGCGCTGCGGCGAGCGACTCGCCAGACTGGTATCGACATGGTGACGACGGGCGGCACGACCCGGCCGAAGAAGCGGCGGCCGCGCAAACGCAGGTTCACGAACCCGGGAGCGAGCTACGCGAAGCGGCTCGAGCGGTATCGACCCGGGCTGGCCCGGTTCACCCTGGACCAGCTTGCCGGGCTCTATGGACGGCCGGTCTGGGAGCGCCGTCTCGACCCGACCAGCGAGCTGATCCTGACGATCCTCACCCAGAACAGCGCCGACGTGAACGCCGAGGTCGCGTTCGAGGCGCTCCGCCACGCCTACCCGAGCGGGCTGCCGTCCGTCCCGCACCACCCGGGCGCCGGGTGGGGTGGCGTCGGGCTACCGGACGGTGCGCCGCCCGACTGGGGCGCCATCGAGTTCGCGCCGCTTCCCGAGTTGACTGACGTGATCCGGCCAGGTGGCCTGGCTAATCAGAAGGCGCCGCGGCTCCAGGCGACCCTCCGTAAGATCCGCGAGGAACGCGGCGACTACTCGATGGAGTTCCTCGGCGACATGTCGGCGCTCGATGCGCGCGACTGGCTGACCCAGATCGACGGCATCGGCAAGAAGACCGCCTCGATCCTGCTCCTGTTCTGCTTCGGCCAGCCGCTGTTTCCGATCGACCGCCATGTGGAGCGGGTCACCCGGCGGATGGGTCTGATGCCGCCCAAGGCGACGCTTGACGAGGCCCACGAGCTGTTCCTCGGCGTGTGGCAGCCCGACGAGATGTACGAGGCGCACGTGAACCTGATCCAGCACGGCCGCAAGGTGTGCCACGCGCAGCGCCCTGACCACGATGCGTGCCCGCTTCGCGAGCGGTGCCGCTTCTACGACCCGAAGGCGCCTTAGCCCGTCCCCTGGATCACGGTGACCGACCACGGTCCGTCGGCCGTGATCTCGAGCCGGTACGTGCCCCCGGCCGGCGGGGACACGACCCCGCTCGCCGGCCCCGGGAAGTCCACTGACGTCGCCGAGGTCCTGATCGCCGGTCACCGCGATGACGATGTGATCAGCCTCGGTCTGCCACTGGATCTGCCAGCCGACGAGGACATCGAAGGTCTGCGATCGCTCGTTGCCGGTCCCTTCGAGCTCCAGGACGGGCGGAGCCGAGACCGCCGGGCCTGCCGAACTGGAGATGGTCGAGGTCGGGGAGGCCGATGTCGACGGCGCGGGGGAAGGGGCGACGCTGGTCGTCGGGGTCGGGGTCGGCGAGGAGGCTGGCCGTCGGGTTCGACGCGCCCCCGAGGAGCGTGCCGACGATCCAGCCCACGATCACGGCGGGAACCAGAAGTGCGACGAGGATCGACCGTTGGCCGATCCTCGTGCCAGATCTCTGTTCGGTCACGAACCTACTTTGACTTGAAGTAGGCCTCCTTGACGACGTTCCCCGTCGTGCCGGTGTACATGAATGTCGAGCCGTCCTCGCTCTTCACGTACGACCTGGTAGCACTTGCCAGCCGCCTTCGGCGTGGCCCAGTTGAAGATGAACTGAGCGTCGGTATACCGGAAGCTCGTGCCACCGGTCGTATCCGGAAGCATTTCCGGGTCGACGGTGCCAGCCGTGCATGTCGACATCGTCCTGACGATAGACACAGAGCGGGACCGTCGACGTGATCTCGGCTCCGAGCGGCCGTCGGACGCGATCCGATAGGCCTTGAACTTGAGTGGAACGGTCTGGCCGCCCTTGATCGAGTTCCAGTACGGCGTCGCACCAGCCGTCGTCATGTCGACCGGGCTCGTGAACCCGACGACTCGGTACCCGGCGGTGATGTCAAGCGTTCCCGCCACGAAGTGGATCGTCGTAATTCGTCGAGGTCAGGCCACCCGGCGTGACCGAGTAGGAGCCCATCAGACTGGCGGACGTTGCGGGCGTGATGAACCCGAGAGTTCCACCAAGCACGGACGGAGTTTCCCCGTTGACGAGTCCGACGTAGCGAACAGAGAACGGTGGATTCGCGTAACCGAATGGTCGCGAGAAATGGTCGATCGCGGCTGTTGACGGGATCGCATCGGCGGTGATCGTCAGGTCCGGTCGTCGACCGTGAGGCTGCCGTTCTGGTAGGCGATGTCGTAGTTGCCGAGACCAGTGCCGACGGCGGCGCTCGGGACATGTCGAATACGGGCTACCTGTCGACGGTCGCCGCGGCGGCTCGCCCCGGCGCTGCTCAGGGTGATGCTGGTGACGGTGTCGCTGTTGACCAGGCCGACGACGGAGAAGTCGGTCGACGGGGTGGTCTGGTCGAAGGTGACCGTGTCGCCGTAGGTCTTGGTCTTGTTGCGGCGGTGATGGTCAGGGTGGCCGGGTCGATGGTCAGCTCGGCCGTGCGGACACGTCGAAGACGTAGTTATCGGCGGTGCCGCCCGAGCAGGTGATCGTCGGCGGCGAGTCGGTGACCGGCGTGGTCGGCGCGTAGTCGCTGGTGCGGCTCGGACCGGTGTGGCAGGCTGCGGTCTCGTCCTCGCTGTTGACGAAGCCGGTGACGGAGAAGGTGTAGGTCGGCACGGCTTGCCCATACGTCCGGTTCTGCGCATCGGGCGTCACCACCAGGGTGGCCGGGTCGATGGTCAGCTCGGCCGTGGCGGACACGTCGAAGACGTAGTTATCGGCGCTGCCGCCCGAGCAGGTGATCGTCAGCGGCGAGTCGGCGACCGGCGTGGTCGGCGCGTAGTCGCTGGTACAGCTCGGATCGGTGTAGCCGGCCGCGGTCTCGTCCTCGCTGTTGACGAAGCCGGTGACGGAGAAGGTGTAGGTCGGCACGGCTTGCCCATACGTCCGGTTCTGCGCATCGGGCGTCACCACCAGGGTGGCCGGGTCGATGGTCAGCTCGGCCGTGGCGGACACGTCGAGCTGCCGTTGTTGTAGGCGATGTCGTAGTTGCCGAGGCCGGTGCCGTCAGCGGCGGTCGGCGACGATGGCGTAGGTGCCGGCGACGGTCGCCGTGGCGGCCGGACCGGTGCTGGTCAGGGTGATGCGGTCGACCGTGTCGCTGTTGACCAGGCCGACGACGGAGAAGTCGTAGATCGGACGGCTTGCCCATAGGTGACCGGTGTCGCCGTAGGTCTTGGTCGTTAGCACCGGGGTGGCCGGCGTCGATGACCGTCAGGCTGCCGTTCTGGTAGCCGATGTCGTAGTTGCCGAGGCCGGTGCCGATCGCCGCGCTCGGGACGATCGCGTACGGACTGCCGCTGATCCCGGCCGTGGCGGCCGCGCCGGCACTGGTCAGGGTGATGCTGGTGACGGTGTCGCTGTTGACCAGGCCGACGACGGAGAAGTCCGTCGATGGGGTGGTCTGGTCGAAGGTGACCGTGTCGCCGTAGGTCTTGGTCTTGTTGGCGGCGGTGATGGTCAGCGTCTTGGCATTGACCGTCAGGCTGCCGTTCTGGTAGCCGATGTCGTAGTTGCCGAGGCCGGTGCCGATCGCCGCGCTCGGGACGATCGCGTACGGACTGCCGCTGATCGGGCCGTGGCGGCCGCGCCGGCACTGGTCAGGGTGATGCTGGTGACGGTGTCGCTGTTGACCAGGCCGACGACGGAGAAGTCCGTCGACGGGGTGGTCTGGTCGAAGGTGACCGTGTCGCCGTAGGTCTTGGTCTTGTTGGCGGCGGTGATGGTCAGCGTCTTGGCATTGACCGTCAGGCTGCCGTTCTGGTAGCCGATGTCGTAGTTGCCGAGGCCGGTGCCGACGGCCGCGCTCGGGACGATCGCGTACGGACTGCCGCTGACCCGGCCGTGGCGGCCGCGCCGGCACTGGTCAGGGTGATGCTGGTGACGGTGTCGCTGTTGACCAGGCCGACCGACGGAGAAGTCGGTCGATGGGGTGGTCTCGTCGAAGGTGACCGTGTCGCCGTAGGTCTTGGTCTTGTTGGCGGCGGTGATGGTCAGGTCTTGGCGTCGACCGTCAGGTTGCCGTTCTGGTAGCCGATGTCGTAGTTGCCGAGGCCGGTGCCGACGGCGGCGCTCGGGACGATCGCGTACGGGCTGCCGGCGACGGTCGCCGTGGCGGCCGCGCCGGCGCTGGTCAGGGTGATGCTGGTGACCGTGTCGCTGTTGACCAGGCCGACGACGGAGAAGTCGGTCGATGGGGTGGTCTGGTCGAAGGTGACCGTGTCGCCGTAGGTCTTGGTCTTGTTGGCTGGCGGTGATCGTCAGCGTCCTTGGCGTTGACCGTCGAGGTTGCCGTTCTGGTAGGCGATGTCGTAGTTGCCGAGACCGGTGCCGACGGCGGCGCTCGGGACGATGTCGTACGGGCTGCCGGCGACGGTCGCCGTGGCGGCCGCACCGGTGCTGGTCAGGGTGATGCGGGTCGACCGTGTCGCTGTTGACCAGGCCGACCACGGAGAAGTCGATCGACGGGGTGGTCCCGTCGAAGGTGACCGTGTCGCCGTAGGTCTTGGTCGTGTCAGCTGGCGGTGATCGTCAGTGACTTCGAGCTAATGGTGAGCTGGGCGGTCGCCGTCGTGTTGAATGTGTAGTTGTTTGCGCTCCCACCGGAACAGCTGATCGTCCGCGGCGAGGCGCTAACGGGCGTGGTCGCGGTGTAGTCGCTGGTGCATGTCGGGGCGACATAGCCGGCGGCGGTGGCCGCCGTCTCGCTGTTCTGGAAGCCCGTGACGCCGAAGGTGTAGGTCGGGGCGGCCTGACCGTACGTCCGGCTCTTGGCATCGGGCGTCACGACCAGGCTCGCCTTTGAGACGGTCAAGGTTGGCGCAGGCGACTGACCGAAATTGTTGCTGCTGCCAAAGCCGGAGCCAGTGTTGTACACGGCTTCGACGACGTAGGTATCGGCGTTGATCCCGGCCAGGGAGAACGAGGCCGTTGCGCTGCCAGCGGAGACGGTTGTCGAGGTCACCGCGCTGCCGATGGTCACCGTACCTTTCTTCACGGTGAAGGTAACCGTGCCAGAGTTGACCGACGGCCCTGACGCTGGCGTCACGGTTGCGCTCAAGCTTGCTGATGTCGCTCCATAAACGACTGATGTGTTCGACGCGGAGGTCGTCGTCGCGATTGTCGTTTCCCGATAAGTCGCGACATAGATGTCGTTTTGGCTGCCGCCTGGATTACGGACACAAATCGATGTGCTCGACGTCGTCGCGATGACGTTCTCACTGCCCGCGGCCGACGACCACTCCTTGAATGTCCAGCCCGTCGACGGGGAAGTCGGGCTCGCGGGTGCGGTCAAGCGCACAAAGGCGTTTCCGGCGTTATTCGAAAGGTTGATGTCGGTCGATCCCGCGTCGCTATTGATGACCGCGGAATCCGTCCCGGACTGACTGCTGGTTGTCGAGCACGAAGAGTTCGTAAATCCAGCGGCTGTGATAGTGAATGCGAGGTTCGGCGGGCTACCGGTTGGTGCGCGAAGGATTCGCAGGGATGCGTCTGTGAAACGCGTCGAGGCAGTACCCGACGGTCCAGTCGCAACCACGGAATACGCGGCCACGAACCAGTTCGGAAGGTTGAACTGGTCGGTGATGTTGCCGGAGGCGTCGGCGGTCACGTCGACATTGCGCGACCAGCTGCTGCCGAAGTCGTCATTCACGAAGATGTGGACCGACTCGCCGGGCTGCCAGTTCGACCCGGTCAAGCGTGACGAGGCCACCAGGCGGGTAATCCTCGAGGTCGCTCTGGATCGTCGGGGCTGCGACCGGAGCGGACGGCTCGAGCGGTCGGGGTCGGTGAGGACGGGCTCGGGCGCCGTCGTCGGCGCGGTCGTCGGCTCTGAGTTCGGCTCCGCGCTCGGGGCCGCCGTGGGCGCGGACGTCGGTTCATCGTGGGGGCCGAGTGGGCGCCTCGGTCGGCGGGGGAGCGGGCTCATCCGTCGGCGCAGGCGCGGCTCCACGGTCGGGGCCGCAGTCGGCTGCTCGGTCGGGTCGGCCGTCGGGTCGGCCGTGGGATCAGGGGTCGCGGCCAGTTCGGTGGCCGCGGGCTCGCTGGGCGGGGCAGACGGGTCCTCCGCCATGACCGGGATCGGCGCGAGCAGCGTCGCAAGGACAAGGAAGATCTGGAATGCGACGACGACGGGATGAGCCGCTGACGACGGCTTCTGGCTTCGGCGTGACATCGGGCCCCCCTAAGGCACCACGCCGGGCCGATCCTCGAAGAGCGCCTAATTCGATACAGGATACAGGAAGATGAGTGCTTGCGCGCGCTCTTGGGCCGAGGTTCCCCCGGACGAAGAGTGACGGTGATTCGGTTTTCACCACCACTGGGTGTGGCGAGGGCAACCGTACTATCTCCCCGGCGGAAGTCATCCCCCTACAGGGGACCTCATCCGCACTTGACCCCACACGGGCGCGGAAACTGTTGCTCGTGCACACCACCCGGACGCCGCCGAACGTCGCCACCGGTACCACCCGGCATCCGCCGAACCCGTCCCTATACTCCCCGGCATGATCGGCGGCACCCACGCGCCCCGGATCCTGCTCGTCGACGACGACGCGAACCTCCTGGTCCTCCTCGCCGACCAGCTGCGCGCCGATGGCTACGAGATCACCACCGCCCGCGACGGCGACGAGGCCCTCCGCCGGCTCCGCACGTCGTGGCCCGACCTGCTGATCATCGACATGATGATGCCGAAGATGGACGGCCTGACGTTCGCCCGCGAGATCAAGGCCCAGGCCGACCTGCCGATCATCGTCCTCTCAGCGATCGACGCCGGCGACTCGAAGGCTGACCTCCTCGAGGAGGTCGCCGAGGACTACGTCACCAAGCCATACCACTACCCCGAGCTGCGCGCGCGCATCAACCGGGTCTTGCGGCGACTCGGCGACAAGGTCCCGCGTCAGAGCCTGGCACTCGGTCCCGACCTCACGCTCGACCTGCATCGTCGCGAGGCGACGGTCGGTGGCGAGGTCGTCCAACTCACGCCGACCGAATCGCGTCTCCTCTACGCCCTCGCCGCCAACCTCGGCCAGACCGTCACGACCGAGACCCTCCTTGCCCGCGGCTGGGCGGAGACCGAGGACGCCGATCCGTCCTACGTCTGGGTGACGATGCGCCGACTCCGCCAGAAGGTCGAGATCGACGCCAACAAACCGGTCCACGTCCAGACCGTCCGGGGCGTCGGGTACCGACTCGTCGCCGTCAAGGACCCGGCCAAGGTGTCCGGATGACTGACGATCGCATCGTGAGCTCGGCGACTCAACCAGCGGCGCCCGAGGCAGAGCGAGCGCGCCCACCGCGGCTGAGCTTCCGCTCCCGTCTGACGCTGGCGCTTCTCTTCGCCGCGATCGTCCCGCTGGCCGTGTTCGGGGTGGTCGTCCTCGCCTTCGAGGTCATCCTCGGTCGACAGGGGGCGGACCAGACATTCGCCCAGATCCTCTTCTTCGCGCTGGCGATCCTGCTGGCCTTCGCGATCGTCGCCGCGTTCGCACTCGCGACCGAGCTCCTTGCTCCCCTGCGATCGGTGGTCGATGCGGTCGACCGCGTATCGAAGGGGGACCTCGCGAGTCCGATGGAGGTCGTCGGGGACGACGAGCTCGCGCGCCTGGCCGACAGCCACAACCGGCTCGCTGCCGACCTCGAGCGGAGGAACCTGGAGCTCGGCCGCATCCTCGCGGCGATCGACGTGGTCTCGCCGGAGGATGACGTCGAAGCGCTGGTCGATCGGACGGCCGCCGAGGCGACGTCGGCGTTCGCCCTCATCGACGCCACCGTCGTCATGGGCGATCCCTCGATCGTCGAAGAGGAGGAAGTCGTCCCGGGCGTCTCCCGCCCGCTACGCGCGGTGATGCGGGCCGGCGGCGAGGACCTCGGCGTGCTCATCGGTCGCCTGCCGGCCACGCGCCGCTGGGAGCCCGCCGATCAGGACCTGCTCGAGTTGTTCGCCAGCGAGATGGCAGCGGCGATCCGGAATGCGCAGCTGTTCGCGCGCGTCGAGGCGCAGAACCGCCAACTCCTCGAGCTCGACGCAGCCAAGGACGACTTCCTCCGGGGGGTGAGCCACAACCTCCAGACGCCGCTCACGAGCATCCGCGCCTATGCCGAACAACTCGATGCCGCCTCGCCCGACCGCCGACTCGGGATCATCGCCGAGCAATCGGAACGTCTGTCTCGGATGGTCCGCCAGCTCCTCACGGTCACCCGGCTGGAGTCCGGGGCGCTCAAGCCTCGCAGCGAGGTGCTATCGGTCGGGACGCGCATCCGCAAGGCCTGGGAGGCGCTCGGCGTCGATGACGTCGACTTCGACCTCGAAGACGGCGCCGAGGGCTGGCTCGCCGTCGCCGACCCGGACCAACTCGACCAGGTTCTGTGGGCCCTCCTCGACAATGCCGTGAAATACGGCAGCGGGACGCCGATCCGTACCACGATCGCCGTCGATGAGTCCGTCCGCCGGGTGCTGCTCACCATCGCCGATCAGGGTCCGGGCGTCGCGGAGGAGGACCGCGAGCGACTGTTCACGCGCTTCGAGCGCGGCGGCGATACAGCGCCCGACGGGGGCAGCGGGCTGGGCCTGTACGTCTCGCGCGAGCTGTGCCGCGCGATGGGCGGCGACCTGGTCCTCGAGCCGGTCGGGGCCGTCGGCGCGGCCTTCACCGTAAGCCTGCCCGGCGAGCCGGCGGTCGAGGGCTAGCCCGGACCGGGCTTTCGACCTGATTTCGGGCGGGCGCCCACTGCTCCTACGACAGGCACCGGGCGCTCATCGGTTCGTGTCGTTCTGCCGCTCCTTGAGCGGCGGGGCTCAGACGGGGTCGGTCGCGGGTTCGTGGGTCTGGGTCGGCTGGCTCATCGAGCGTGCCGTCCAGATGATCCGCCGCGGGTCGCCGACGACGAGGGCCGCGAGAGTGGCGCCGATGATCGGACCGAGCACGAGGCTGATGCCGAGGAAATCGGCCAACAGATTCCCGCCGTACCAGCCAGCGTAGAACCAGAGGAGCGCGGCGAGGACTCGCTTCAACATGTGCGCATCGTGGACCGGAGTCGACGCCTGGACAACGGACCCATTCGTCCCGAGTTCGTACGGTGCGCGCCGCGGCGCCCGTCGCCGCGATGCAACGCCGGTAAGGTCAGGTGTAAGGTCGCGCCCCTACTATTCCGGGACTTTCGTACCACCGCCAGGGGGAACCCAGTGCCCTTCGCCCCGTCACGCAGGAAGCGCGCGTCCTCGCGCGGTCAAAGCCTGGTCGAGCTGGCGCTCATCGCGCCGGTCTTCCTGCTGTTGCTGTTGACGGCGATCGACCTGGGGCGGCTGCTCTACTCGCAGATCACGATCACCAACGCCGCCAAGGAAGCCGCGCTCGTTGCGTCGCAGGGCGGGACGTGGCAGGCCAACGCCGGCTGCAGCGACACCAACACGGTCATGTGCGGTGCGCTGACGGAGGCCGAGGGCGGCTTCGTCATCGTCGAGCAGACCCGGGTCACGTTGTCGCCCGCGGTCTGCGACAAGGACGCGCCCTACCCTGCCGGCGGCCCGCCGACCGTCAGCGTCGAGGTCTCCTCACCGTTCCGAGTGGTCACGCCCATCATCGGGTCATTCCTTGGCTCGAGCGTCGTCTTGCACGCGACGGCCGAAGCGGAATGCCTGGCCGTCCCGGCCGTCACGTTCCCGTCTCTGCCAGACCCGGTCGCCGCCTTCACCGCGACACCGATGTCGGGCCCCGAACCGCTTGACGTCAGCTTCAACGCGAGCGGGTCGACCTCGCCCGGCGCGACGATCACCGGCTACAGCTGGAGCTTCGGCGGTTCCGGCGCCATCGTGACGCATCGCTTCGCCACGGCTGGTACGTACAACGTCGTGCTGACGGTGACGGACAGCCGCGGTCAGACCGGCTCTTCGAGCGCCACCATCACCGTGACCGGCGCGGGTCCGACAGGGACGCCGCCACCGTCGTGCCCGACGGTCGACTTCACGTGGACCGATCGGCACAACAATGGCAACCCGCACCGGATGGACCTCGACGCCACACTCTCGCCCGATACGACCGGTTGGACCTGGGCATGGGTCGGCCCCATGACGTTCGTCGGACAGCCTGACCGGGCGAGCGTCACCGTCAATTTCGCGGCGACCGGCAACCAGCAGGTGGCGGTCACCGCGACCAAGGGCAGTTGCCACGTGACGATCACGAAGACGGTGCCGGCGCCATGAACCGTCGACGCGACCATCGAGGCCAGGCGCTCGTCGAGTTCGCCCTGGTCATCATCGTCTTCCTCGTGATCCTCATGGGGATCGTCGACTTCGGCATGGCCATCTACAAGTTCAATGGCGTGTCCCAGGCCGCCCGCGAGATCGCCCGCGTCACGAGCGTGCATCCGTGTTCGACGCCGGGCGCCCTCACCTGCTCACCGGGCGGCAGCACCGAGACACAGGACGTCATCGACATCCAGAAGGGCCTCATCCCGGCTCTCGAAGATCCGACCATCACCTGCATCGACCAGGCCGGCGCGCCGAACGCTCCGTGCGACTTCAGCAAGGACTCTGTCCGCGTGGAGATCGAGGCGCCATACCAGCCGATGACGCCACTGCTCCGCCTGACGGGCACGTGGACCATGAAGGGGAGCAGCAGTGCGCAGATCCAGTAGGCCGTCCCGCAGCCGCGGGCAGATCCTCGTCCTTTTCGTCCTTGCGCTCGTGGCGATCATCGCCGGTGTCGGTCTCGTCATCGATGGAGGTTTCACCTTCGCCCAGCGCCGCGCTGAGCAGAACGCCGCCGACCTGGCGGCATTCGCCGGGGCGAACGCGCTGCTCAATGGCCAGAACGCGACCGCTGCTGCCTTGGCGACATCCGCCGACAACGGGTACACCCACGGAACGGGTGGCGTCAGCGTCAACGTCGCGTTGACGTCGACGACCGTCAAGGTCGACATCACGGGGCCGCACTCGAACTACTTCGCCGGCGTTGTCGGTCAGCCGACCTGGGACGTGAGCGTCACGGCTACCGCGCTCGCGGGTGTCCCGAAGAACTTCTCGGGGGTCGCGCCGTTCATCCTCAGCCAGGAGATCTTCGATCCCGTCACCGGCCTGCCGTATGCGCCGTACACGATCACAAGTGGCGTCGACTTCGAGAAGACGACCGGGCCAGGGCAGCGACACGCCCCTGACGACGTTCAACATGGCCTGGACCAACCTCGGGACCGGCAACGTGTCGACCAAGGACATCAAGGATGCGATCGACGGCACCGCCCCGATCAACGCCGACCTCGCGATCAACGACTACATCGGTCAGTAGAACAACGGCGTCCACAACGCGCTGTTCGACAGCAACGCCCAGCCCAGCATCGAAACAGATCCTGGCCGGCCTGGATGTGGCGGTCCCGATCGTCGGGCCGCCGACGAGCGGCACGTACTGTAATGACGGCACCCACGACCGACGGCTGCTTCCGCGGGTGGGCCCTGTTCCATGTGATCAGCGCCACCAAGCGCGGTGGTGGGGATGAGGGGACGATCACCGGCTACTTCAAGACGGGCATCACCCGGAGCGCATCGGCCACTGATGTGTGCGCCGTGAGCGACACCGCATGCAGCGGCTTCTTCCACGGGATCTACGTCATCAAACTGATCGACTGAGCTCGATCACACCCAGCATCGAGGGAGCCGCGCGGGGGGCGCGGCTCTTTCGATTCGGGGACCTTGCGGTCGACCTTGCGGCCGCCCCCGGACCATCTGGTAGGTGGTGCTAGGCGGTCCGGGCTATGCAGTCGCGCACCGATTAAAGGGACCGTGAAAGGTGCCACGCCGAGCATCGGCTGCACCGATCCGAACCCGCACCTCAGGACTTATCGATGCGCCTCCTGCGACCCGCCGGCGAGCTCCGGCGCGATAGCACCCCAGACCGCCATCGCCGACGCCGAGGCCAGAGCCTCGTCGAGTTCGCGATCGTCCTGCCCATCCTCCTGCTCCTCACCCTGGTCGCGCTCGACTTCGGTCGGGTCTACCTGGGCTGGATCAACCTCCAGAGCATGAGTCGGATCGCGGCCAACCTGGCCGCCAACAACCCGACCGCCTGGCAGGGTGGTGGCGACGCCGCCGTCAAGGCGAAGTATCAGAACCAGATCCGCAGCGACGCGGCCGCGACGAACTGTCAGCTGCCGCTCGTTGCCGGTGTTCGGACGGCCCCCGCGCCTGTGTTCGTCGATAGCAACGGCAATGGCGCGACGGACGATCTCGGAGACTCCGCTTCGGTCAGCCTGTCCTGCACGTTCGACCTCATCACGCCCGGCATCAAGAACCTCGTCGGGAACAACCTCACCGTTTCGGCGTCGACGGTCTTCCCCGTGTCGGCGGGCATGACGTCGGCGATGGGAGGTGGGCCGGTCGGAAGCGCCCCGAACGCAGCGTTCACGGGGAACGGGACGTTGGCCCCGTCGACGCTTAGTGGCACGGTGCCGTTCACCGTCACCTTCCGCGATACGTCCGGCGGCAACCCGACGAGCTGGCTGTGGACCTTCCCCGACGACGGCACGACGTCAACGCTCCAGGATCCGCTCGATCACACGTTCACGTCACCGGGCACCTATGTCGTGACGATGCAAGCGACGAATTCGCTCGGCACCTCAACCGAGTCGATGGGAATCACCGTGGTAGCCCCGACGACGGTCGATTTCAACTACACCCTGTCCAGTCCGAATGCCCCATCGATCGCGACATTCACGGACAACTCGTCCGCGGGCGGCACGGCGTACCTATGGGACTTCGGATCCGGCGAGGGCACATCGACCCAGCAGAACCCAACCCACACCTACAGCACTGCCGGGACCTACAGCGTGACGTTGACGGTCACCTATCCCACCGGGCCGGTAAGCGTGACGAAGTCGGTCACGCTCGGCAGCGCCCTGTGCACGGTCCCGAGCTTCAACGGCGTCAAGCGTAACAACGCGGCGGCGCTGTACCTGTCGGCTGGCTTCACCGGCACCGTCAGTAGCGGACCGAATGCCCCGAACGGGAATTTCACGATCCTGTCGCAGTCGATCACCGCGAACTCGCCGGTGCCCTGCAACAGCAACATCACGGTGAACAACCCATGAGCATCCCTCAGCGACGGCGCACCGGTGACCAGCGCGGGCAAGGCCTGCTCGAGTTCGCGCTCATCCTGCCGATCTTCGTTCTGCTGCTGGTGGCGATCTTCGACCTCGGTCGAGCCGCGTTCGCGTACAACACCCTCACGAACGCCGCCCGCGAGGGCGCGCGGATGGCGATCGTCAACCAATACAAGCCGAGCATCGTCGCCCGAGCCAAGCAGCAGACGGCGATCGTCGAGCTCAATGACCCGAGCGTCAACGTCGACTTCTACCAGGTCAACGCGGACGGGACGCCGAATACCTCGACCCCGTGCGCGCTGAGCCAGATCGCCGTGGGCTGTATGGCGACGGTCAGTTTCGAAGCGACCTATCAGCCCATCACGCCGCTCATCGGGAACATCGTGTTCAAGAACGGCGTGACCTTCACCGCCACCTCCACGCTCTCCGTGGAGTACAGCTGCCCGGCAGACCGGAATGACGGTGCCGCCGCGGCCAGCTGCCCGAAGCAACCATGAGGGGGCTCACTGTGTATCAGTCTCGATCGCGTCACCACCAGCGCGGGCAGGTGATCCCCATCACTGCCCTCGCGATGATCGCCTTGATCGGCGGTGTCGCGCTGATCCTCGAGGGCGGCAACGCCTATGCGCATCAGCGGGAGACGCAGAACGGGGCTGACGCCGTCGCCAATGCCGGCGCGACCGTCCTTGCCCAGTACATCGGTGGGACCACCAAGACCGACAGCGATGTCGTCGCGTCGATGAATACGGTTTCCAACGCGAACTTCTTGAACGACTACGACGGCTACTACACGGACGTCACCGGCAAGTGGTTGACGAATGGTGGTGCCACCACCACGAGCCAGGGCGCCGCCGCCCGCGTCGGCGACGGACTGATCCCACCTGGCGCGCAAGGCGTCCAGGCCGTGGGCACGCAGACGTTCGGCACGACCTTCGGACGGGTGATCGGGTTCCCGCAATTCACCTCGACTGCCGACGCGATCTCGGTCGCCGGCGCGCTCACGGGCGGCGTCTTCCTTCCGGTCGTCTTCCCAGTCAACATCGTGAATTGCGACGTCAACGGCGACCTCGGCACCGGCGAGGTCAACTGGCAGATCAGCAACCCGGACGGCGTCGACGCCGACACGAACCCTGAAGGTCAGGAATACATCGTGCCGCTGTGCAAGACGGGCGGCGGCTCTTTCATGATCCTCGACCTCGACGGCACCATGAACAACTGCGCTGACGAGGTCACCAACCCGCCAGCCATCCAGTTCGCAGCCTTCCCGGTGACCGTCCAATCGGACAACGGCAATAACTGCGCCAAGCAGATGGTCGATGAGGTCAACAAGAAGTCGGGACAGGTCGTGCTGATCCCGGTGTGCGACGGTGACTGCGTGACCAGTGGCGGCAGCCACGCGACCTATCACGTGATCCGCGTCGCGGCGTTCTTCCTCGACTACATGTCGGACCAGAACGGTGGCACCAACCCGGCCTGTCAGGGCAACGGCACGAGCCTGATCACGATCGCTGGCAACGGCAGCAGCAGCTGCCTGGTCGGCTGGTTCGTCCGGTATGTCACCAAGGGGCCGGTCGGTCCCGGGCCTGTCCAGGGTGCTGGCGCCGTCGGCACCCAGCTCGTGAAGTGATCCTCGGGCGCGTCGCCGATGGACGCGGCGCCTAGCCCAAACGGTAGGCGCTCGGCCGCCGGTTGGCGAGGGACGGGATCTGACGACGGACCGCGGCGACGCGGTCCGTCTCCACGTCCGCGTGGATGGTCCCGACACCATCGGACGCCTGTGCGACCACCGTCCCCCACGGATCGATGATCATCGACCGCCCGTAGGCAGGCTGGCCCGGCGGCCCACCGGATTGGCCGGGTGCCAGGACCCACGCCCCGTTCTCGATGGCACGCGCGCGCAGCAATACCTCCCAGTGGTCGCGGCCGGTGCGCTCGGTGAAGTTCGACGGCACCGCAAAGACCTCGGCCCCTTGGAGCGCCAGCGTGCGATACAGCTCCGGAAAACGGAGGTCGTAACAGACGGAGAGCCCGATCCGGATGCCATCGACCTCGGCGACGACGCACTCGTCACCCGGGGCGACACGTGCGGACTCGGTGTCCACCGGCCCATGGTCGACCGCGACGTCGAAGAGGTGGATCTTCCGGTAGCGAGCTGCGACCGAGCCGTCCGGTGCGATCAGGGTGCTGGTGTTGTAGGGACGCGTGTCGTGGCCCGACGCCTCGGCCACGCTCCCAGCCAGGATCCAGGCGTCGTGCCGGCGGGCGACCTCGGCGAATGCGTCGGTGTAGGGCCCAGGCACGGGACGGGCGGACGCGCGAAAGCCGTCGTCGCCGCCGCGGAACTGGAGATATTCGGGGAGGACCACGAGCCGCGCACCGCCGCTCGCTGCCTCCGCGGCAAGTGCCGTCGCCCGGTCGATGTTGGCGTCGACATCACCGGTCGCGTCGAGCTGGACGAGAGCTACCGGGAGGCGCATGACCGCATGCTACGCGGCCCTGGCGGCGCGGGTGATCGGTCGCCTGGGGCGCTCGCTTACGGCGCAGGGGTCGGCGTGGCGACCGGAGTCTGCGGCTTGCCGGATGCGTCCTTGCAGTGTCCAGGTGGCCAGCAATCGACCCCGAAGCGCGCCTTCTTCTCGGCGATCTTGGCGGCCATCCGGTCGGCCTTGTCCTGGCTCCAGCCCGGGTGGTCCTTGCCGACCCGCATCCAGCCCCCAGCCCATGGGGGCTTGCCCGGCTCGCGAATGACCTTGCCGTCGACGCTCTGGACGTCGAGCTCGGTCGTCCCCTGCCCCTGCTCGCCGACTATGGTCACGCTCTTGCCGTTGTACGGCTTGAGGGGATGCGCGTCCTTCCAGTACCACGCCGGTCCGGCTTCGAGCGTGTAGATGGTCGACCCGACGGTCAGGGTGTACGCAGTCTCGCCGACCGCGTCGGTCCGCGTCCCGACCGTGCCGGTCAGCGTAACGGCGACCTCAGGAACCTTCTGCTCCTTCGGCCCTTTGCCGGGCTTCTGGCTTTCGGCCGCGCGCGGCGACGCTGACGACCCAGCCGGCGGGCTCGGGCTCGCCGCAAGCGCCGGTATGGCGACAAGCGCGATCAGGGCGACCAGCGCGATCACGAGGAGGATGACCGGTCGACGAGTCCCGAAACGCATGCACAGAGAGTACGGCGTACGACCTTGCAGACGACCTTGCTGTCCCCGGGTCCGGTGCCGAACCGCACCGGGATCACGTCGCGTTCAGCGGATGCCGGTGTCGTACTCCAGGGTGACCTCGGTGACCTCGCCGTCCTCGACGACGACGCGCTGCGCCTCGGGTCCGTTCATGAAGCCGGTCACACCCTGGGCGTTGACCGTATAGGTGCCCGGTTCGAGGGCGATCGACTGTTGCCCCGAGTCGTCAAGCACGACTATCCCCTGCGGGTGGCCTTGATCGTCGACGATCTCGACGGTCACGTTCGCAACGGGCTTGGGGGCACATGCCGGGTCGGGCGGCATCTTCTCGACGGGACATGTCGGACCCGCCACCGCGGTGATTTGCAATCCCTGGCTGATCTCCTCGGCATCGCCCGGCGACGGCCACGCATCATCAGGGACGGCCGAGCCACCCTCCGACTGGAGCATCACGGAGCCGTCCGGCCCGACCGCGTACAGCCAGGTGTGCTCCTCGATGCAGCCAGCCGGGCAGTCCCCCCAGCCGACGCGAATCGTGACGAGGAAGGCGCCGACACCCGATGCGGGCGCCGCGTCGTACCAGCTCGCTTGGCCGATCAGGTCGGGATCGCGTGCGGCGATCCCGGCGAATCGAGGCTCAGCCGCGACGACTCGCGCGACGGCATCGGCCACGGTGGTGACGGGCAGGCCGCCGACGATCGGCGGCGAGGCTGATCCTGGCGCGCTCGATGCGGCGCCGCTACATGCGGCAAGGACCAAGCCAATAGTCGCGAGCAGGACAGCGGCGAGGCCGCGTATCGTCGTCATGCCACTCCCGACGATGCCGTACGGGCTACAGTTCCGCGGATGCCGGATCCGATCGATTTCACCGAGATCGACGCCCTGACGTTCGACTGCTATGGCACGCTCATCGACTGGGAAGCCGGTCTCAGCGCAGCGTTCCGATCCGTGCTCGATGCGCACGGCATCACCCACGACCCGGAAGACATCCTGACGCGGTACGCCCGGTACGAAGCGGCCGACGAGGGCGGCCCGTACCTGACGTACGCCGAGGTGCTGGCAGCCGGTCTGCGAGGGGTCGCCACCGAGCTCGGGTTCGAGTCGACGGCTGACGAGGTGGCAGCCTTCTCGCGGTCGGTCGAGGACTGGCCCGCCTTCGCGGACTCGACGGAGGGGCTGCGCCGCCTGCAGCGCCGCTTCCGGCTGGGTGTGCTCACGAACTGCGACGACGACCTGTTCGCCGCCTCGAACCGACGGCTCGGCATCGACTTCGACTGGGTAATCACGGCCCAGCAGGTCGGGTCGTACAAGCCCGACGAGCGGAATTTCCGCGTGATGCTCGACCGGCTCGACCTGCCGGAGGGGCGGATCGTCCATGTCGCGCAGAGCCTGTTCCACGACCATGTGCCGGCCAAACGGCTCGGGCTGACGACGGTCTGGATCGACCGCCGCCATGATCGACCGGGAAGCGGCGCGACGCCGCTGGCCGAGGCGCAGCCCGATGCCATCTACCCGGACATGGCGTCCTTCGCCGAGGCGGCCGTTCCCGACTGACTGACCGCGGCGCATAAGGAACGGCCCCCGGGCGCCTCGCCCGGGGCCGTCCCGCGTCGTTCGCTACTTGTCGAGGATGCGATCGGCCTTGCGGTCGATCTTCGCCTTCTTCGACGACGTCAGGTTGCCCTTCTTCTCTTGCTGCGACGCCCGCGCCTTGGCGTTGCGGGCGTGGGACTTGTCGGGCATCGGGTACTTGTGCTCGTCGGGAAGCCCGAACTTCGAGTCCGGCAGCTTGTCGCGCTTCTTCTCGGTCAGGGTCGCCATGCGCGAACCTCCTTCGTTTCTCAGCAGATGAACGGGTCTGAGAACGTCGATGGTTCGCCGGTCGACCGATCAGATGCTCATGACGAGGAGTCGTCTGGGTTGCGGGTGTCTTTCACGGCCGCCGGGGATGGACCCTCTTCATTGGATGCCTTCAGGAACCCCCGGAACGAATCCGCGAGCGACGTGATCTCGAGCGGCAGGACGTACTTCGTCGACGGGCTGGCGCCAAGCGCCTTGAACGCCTCCAGGTACTGGAGGGCCATCGTCTTCTGGTCGACCTGTGATGCCGCGTTGTAGATCTGGGTGAGGGCGAGCGCGAACCCTTCGGCGCGCAGGATCGCCGCCTGGCGATCGCCCTCGGCGCGCAGGATCTCGGACTGCTTGGTGCCTTCGGCAACGTTGATCGCCGACTGCCGGGTGCCCTCGGACTCTGTGATGACGGCTCGCCGCGTCCGCTCGGCGGAGAGCTGCCGGTTCATCGCGTCCTGGACGTCGCGTGGCGGGGTGATCTCGCGGATCTCGACGGTCGTGACCTTGCCGCCCCAGCGCTCGGTGACTTCGTCGAGCTTGACCCGCAGCACTTCGTTGATCTGTTCGCGCTTCGACAGCACGTCGTCGAGCAGGATGTCGCCGACGACGGCGCGGAGCGTGGTCGTCGCGATGTTCTGGAGCGCGCCTTCGAAGTTCTGGACCTCGACGACGCTGCGGTACGGATCGACGATGCGCCAGTAGATCAGGAAGTCGATGCTGATCGGCGCGTTGTCCTTGGTGATGCCCGTCTGGCTCGGCACCTCGATGAACCGCTCGCGCAGGTCGACACGAACGCCGCGCTGGGCGATGGGGACGATGAAGACCCAGCCCGGACCCTTGACCTCGGTCGGGCTCGTCCGGCCCAGAGTGAACACCAGCAGTCGCTCGTACTGATTGACGATCTTGATCGATGCGACCGCGATGGCGACCACCACGATGATGACGAAGACCGCGGCCAGGATGGTGGCGAGTTCCACGAACGCCTCCTATGCCCCTTCCGGCGACGACGCCGGTCCCGATTCGACGACGAGCGTCAGGTCCTCCTGACCGACGACCCGGACGGACTGGCCGGACGGGATCGCCGCATCGCCCTTGACACGCGCGGTCCACTCCTCGCCGGCCGCGTACACGACCCCGACGGGTTCCAGTGCCGTACGGGCCACGCCGACGGTCCCCGGTGGGACCGTCATCGTACCGCCGGCGCCATAGACACCCGCGAACGCCAGGGACCGGCGCCGGACACGAGCGACGGTCACGAGGACCACGCCTACGAACACCGCCGTAACGGCTGTCATCGCGACGATCAGCGGCGTCGCTACGGCCACGTCCGGCGCGGCGGGGGTACCCGGCGCCGTGTACAGCGTGAACGCGCCCAGGAGGAAGCAGATCAACCCGCCGACCGCGAGCAGACCGTGGCTCGTGACGGTCGTCTCGAGGACGAACAACAGGACGGCAAGGCCGATGAGGATGAGGCCGGCCACGTTGAGCGGCAGGCTCCCGAACCCGATGAAGGCCAGGATCAGCGCGATCGCGCCGAGGATCCCGGTCACGAAGTTCGGGCTCTGGAGCTCGAAGAGGAGCCCATAGAACCCGAGCGTCAGGAGGATGAACGCGACGTTCGGGTCGGACAGCAGGTGGATGATCGACTGGAACGGGTTCATGCCGACGTCGACGAATACCGCGTCCGTGAGCTCGAGTGTGATCGGTTCGGAGCGCACCTCGACGGTCTTGCCGTCGGCCTGGTCGCGGACGTCCTCGAGCGAGCGCGCGATGCCGTCGACCGCGCCGATCGCGACGGCCTGGCTCGCCGTCGACGAGACCGCCTTGTCGACGGTCGACACGGCCCAGTCGACGTTGCGGCCGCGGGCCTCGGCGATCGACCGGATATTGGCGATGGCGTCGTTCTTGACCTTGTCGCCGATCGTGCCGGTGAGCTCCTCACCACCGGGGCCGACCGGCGACGCCGCGCCGATGTTCGTACCCGGGGCCATGTAGGCGAGATGCCCCGACAACGTGATGAAGGTGCCGGCGCTGGCGGCCCGTCCGCCGCTCGGCGCCACCCAGACGATGGTCGGGACCGGCGCCTCGAGGATCGCGGAGACGATGCGCTGGGTCGCATCGAGGCTGCCGCCGGGCGTATTGAGCGTCAGGATCACGGCTTCGGCGCCGCTATCGGCACCGTGGATGACGCCCTGCTCGATGTACGTGGCCATGACGTTGTCGACGACACCGGTCGCCGTCAGGACGTCGATGTGGGGCCCGGCCGCCGTGTCCGCTGCGAGCACCGGCACCTCCGGCTGCCGGACGGCCGCGACCAGCAGCCACGCCAGCCCGGCGAGGAGGATCGAACGGTGCAGGCGTGCCGCGGACCGGCTCGCCCGCGAGGTCGGAGGCATCGAGGTCGCTCGTGCGCATCATCGCACGAGTCTTGTCACCTGCTGATGGCATGGAAACGGCCGGGCCGTCGCCGGCCCGGCCGTCGTGCGTGGCGCGGGCGTGGATCACATGATCCCGACGACGTGCCCCTCCGGATCTGCGAACAACGCGACGGTCGTTTCCGGCGCGACCTCGGTCAGCGGCATGATCACCCGGCCGCCGCCGGCGGCGGCTTTGTCGAGGACCGCCTGCGGATCGTCCGTGTGGACGTAGAACGTCACGTGGCCGGCGCCGCCATCCGAGGAGGCACCGATGCCGCCGGTCAGCCCGTCGTCCTGGCGGTACATGCCGTAGCCACCGGGGTTGCTCGTGTCGAGGCTCCAGCCGAGCACGTCCTTGTAGAACCGCTGCAGCGCCGCGCCATCCTTGCCGACGACTTCGACGTGGATCACCTTGGCTCCCATGGGGTACCTCCTTCGTCCGCGGCGGCTCACCATCCGGCCGCCCGTCACCTCAACGACGAACGGCGATCCAGGAATCGACAGCATCCAGGCAGATATCTGGCAGCGATCGATCTGACCGCCTGCCGGCGAGCCGCACCGCGTCTACGGCAACGGCCGCCAGGCCTGCCCGAGCAGGATGGCCAGCGCGACGAGGACCGTCCCCAAGGCGACGAACAGCACGCTGATCTCCACGATCTCGTGCTTCGTGATCAGGTTGGTCGGGAGGTTCTCGAAGACCGTGTGGAGTTCGTCGGCACTTTCCGCCGGGTAATACGTCCCGCCGGTCGCTTCGGCGACGGCCGTCAGCGTCTCCTCATCGATCGCCCGGCGGAACCCGCCACCCACGCTCCCTCCACCGCCGAACCCGCCGAACCCGAACTGGTCGGCCGGTTCGTTGCCGACCATCTGGAGGCCGCACGGCGGCCGCTCGGAGTTCGGATCCTCGGTGCCGAACCCGATCGTATAGATGCGGATGCCGCGAGCTGCGGCCTCGGCCGCCGCCTCGACCGGCAATGGGCCGGCGTTGCTGGCGCCGTCGGTCAGCAACACGATGATCGCCGGGGCGTAGGCGCCGCGCGGGAGCGCAGGCGGCGCCTCCCCGGGCGACGGTTCGATGTCCGGCAGCGGGGCCACGCTGTCGTCGACATCGGCGATGGCGTCGACCAATTCCAGGATCGCGCTGCCGATCGCGGTCCTGCGGCCCGTGGTCAAGCTCTCGACGACGTCGAGCAGCACCTCCTGATCCGTGGTCGGCGTCTGGACGACCTCGGCGAACCCGGCAAACGCCACGATGCCGATCTGGGTCGTCGCGCTCTGGCGATCGATGAACGACGAGGCCGCCGTCTCCGCGGCCAGCAGGCGGTTCGGCGGGATGTCGGTCGCGCACATACTCCGCGACACGTCCATCGCCAGGATCACCGTCGTCCGGCCGGCCGGGACGCTGACGACCTGGACCGGCCGAGCCAGGGCCACGACGAGGCTGACGAGCCCGAGGGTGAACAGGGCGAACGGCAGGTGGCGCCGGATGAACGACGAGCCGCCGACGGCTTCGCGGACCAGCGCGAGGCTCGAGTAGCGGAGGGCCGGCTTCCGCCGCCGAAGCAGCCATGCCCGAGCGAGGACGAGGAGTGGCACGGTCACCAGCAGGACGAAGGCGCCGGGGGCGAGGAGGTCCATCATGGCGCTCGCCCCAGCCACAGCAGGCTGCCCAGCGCCCCGAGGACCAGCAGTGCGAGCCCCGCTCCGGCCACGAACGAGGTGATCTCCGTCGCCTCGGGTCGGATGACGAAACGGGTCCCGATGTCCTGGTAGATGTCGGCCAGCTGGTCCGGTTCCGACGCCGCGTAGTAGGCGCCGTCCGTGAGATCGGCCATCAGCCGCAGCGACGGCTCGTCGAGCCGGCTATGCACGCGGAAGCCCTCGACCTCGAGGGTCGTGCCCGCTTCCGTCCCCAGTCCGACCGTGAAGATGCGGACCCCGCGCTCGGCGGCGGCCTGCGCGGCCACGAGCGGGTCCGGTTGCTGGTTGTTCTCGCCGTCGGTCAGCAACACGATCGCCGCCGGGGCGAACGTGCCTGGGCTGACCACGGGTGGCAGCGGGTCGGGATCGGGCGAGCAATTCGTGTAATAGCCCGCTTCAGGGTCGCGCGCGGTCGCGGCGATCGCCGTCAGCGAGGAGACGATCCCGCGGGCGATCGAGGTGCCGCGCTCGGGCCCGAGGCGGTCGATGGCCGCGAGGACCGCGGCCTGGTCGTCGGTCGGGACGAGCACCGAGAAGCCGGCGTCGCTGAATGCCACGACACCGATGAGGATCGACTCCGGCTGGCGCGAGACGAACTGCCGGGCGGCGGCTTTCGAGGCCTCCATCCGAGTCGGCTCCATGTCAGTGGCGGCCATGCTGCCCGACACGTCGAAGGCCAGGACCACGGTCCCCTCGAAGCGAGGCACGCCGATGACGCTCTCGGGACGCGCCATCGCGAGGACCAGGACGACCATCCCGGTGACGAGCAGCGCCGCCGGGATGCGCCGACGGACCGTCGTCCCGCGACCGCTCGCGCGGCCGCCCGATCCGCTAGCCGTCGGCGCGGCCGGCTGGAGGGTGCCCAGAGTGGTCGTCATCCGCGCCCGCCGACGTCGCTCGCGGGTGACGTAGATCGCCACTCCCAAGGGGATGGTCACGAGCAGGACCAGAACGGCGGGCCAGATGAACGACATGGGCTAGTGCCGTCGACGCCGGCGGCGCAGTGTGGCCATGCGGACGATCGCATGGACGAGGTCCTCATCGGTCGACAGGGCGACGGCGTCGACCCCGGCCCGCCGGAAGGCGTCGCGGAGCGTGGCCTCCCGTCGTTCCGCGGCTTCCTTGAACCGTCGCCGGAACGCCTTGTCGTGCGTGTCGACGTAGAGCTGTTCGCCGGTCTCGGCATCCTCGATCAGCAACGCGCCGACGTCGGGCAGCTCGACCTCGCGGCGGTCGAACAGCCGGACGGCCATCACCTCGTGGCGCTGGGTGAGCACGTTCAAAGGACGCTCCCAGCCGGGAGCGCTGATGAAGTCGGAGATGACGAATACGAGTGAGCGGCGCTTGATCGTCTGCTGGCCCGCCTCGAGCAACGGCCCAAGATCGGTGAACGGCGACGACGGCAGTCGCGGCTGCTCGAGCAGGTCGTTGACCAGGCGCAGGACCTGGATGCGCCCGCCGCCGGCCGGGATGGTCCGGTCTACCTGGCGGCCGTACAGGATCGCCCCGACGCGATTGCCCCGCCGCGTCAGGAGGCGCGCGAGCGTGGTGACGAAGTCGATCAGCACGCTCCGCTTGAGGCGCTCACCCTCGACGGTGCCGAAGTCGACCGACGGGCTGAGGTCGAGCAGGAACCACGCGGTGACCTCGCGGTCCTCGACGTACTCGCGGACATAGGGGATCGTCGTCCGCGCCGTGACGTTCCAGTCGATGTAGCGGACGTCGTCGCCCCACTGGTACTCGCGCAGATCGGCGAAATCGAGGCCGCTGCCGCGGAACAGCGTCCGGTAGTCGCCCTGGAGCAGGCCGTCGAGCCGCCGCACGACCTGCCAGTCGAGGCGCTGGAGGATGCGCTCAGGCGCTGACGACGCTGCCATGGTCGCGGAGCGGGACGACGGGGACGGGGATCCGGTCGATGATGGTGCCGAGTAGATCGTCGGCGTCGATGTCGTCGGAGAGCGCCTCGAACGAGAGCACGAGCCGATGCCGGAGTACGTCGAGGGCCATATCCAGCACGTCTTCAGGGAGCGCGTAATCCCGACCCCGGACGAACGCCAGCGCGCGGGCGGTAAGGATCAGGTTGATCGAGGCTCGCGGGCTCGCCCCGAACGTGATGTACCGGCTCAGCTCGCCGAGGCCGTGCTCCTGGGGCTCGCGCGTGGCCGTCGCCAGCCGGACGGCGTACTCCATCAGGGCCGGGTCGACGTACACGCGGTCGGCCGCCCGCTGCATGTCGATGAGCGTGGCGGTCGAGATCACCTGCTGCGGACTGGGGATGGCGCCGGTCATCCGCTCCACGATGACGAACTCCTCGGTCGGCGTCGGGTAGCCGACGAGGACCTTGAGCATGAACCGATCGATCTGCGCTTCCGGGAGCGCGTACGTCCCCTCGGTCTCGATCGGGTTCTGCGTCGCCAGCACGAGGAACGGGTCGGGAACCTTGTAGGACTCCTTGCCGATCGTGACCTGGCGTTCCTGCATCACCTCGAGCAGCGCGCTCTGGACTTTCGCCGGAGCCCGGTTGATCTCGTCGGCGAGCAGGAGGTTCGCGAACACCGGTCCGAGCGTCGTGCCGAAGTCGCCGGTCTTCTGGTTGTAGATGCGGGTACCGACGAGATCGGCAGGCACGAGATCGGGCGTGAACTGGATCCGCTTGAACTCGCCGCCGATCGCCTCGGCTAGCGTGCGGATCGCCATGGTCTTGGCGAGCCCCGGGACGCCCTCGACGAGGATGTGGCCTCGCGCGAGGAGGGCGACGATCAATCGTTCGAGCAGATGATCCTGTCCGACGATGACCTTCTTGACCTCGTACAGGAGCCGCTCCATCGGGGCGGCTCCGTCATGACTTGCTGACTGGTCCACGCGTCATTCCCTCTGCTCTGGTGGGCTCTCTCGAGGCTGCATCCCTAGTAGGCCGGGAGTCCGGCAGCGCCGCCGGCGACGGTGATCGGGACGGCGAGACCGATGCCGGCGAAGACGTCGTCATGGGTCGGGTTGAGTAACGCCGTGACGATGCCGATCACGTGTCCCTCTCTATCGAGTAACGGTCCCCCGGAGTTGCCTGGATTGACCGCCGCGTCGATCTGGATCAGCCCGCGCAACACGACGCCACTGTCTTCGAGCTGGAACGACCGATCGAGCCCCGAGATCACGCCCGCGCTCATCGAGTTGGGCAAGCCGAAGGGGTTGCCCACGGCGAACGCCTCGCTCCCCTCCCGGACGCCGTTGGGATCCCCGAGCGTGGCGGGCACGATCTCGGCCGGCGGGCTTGCGGCGCGGAGGACCGCGATGTCGTTGTCGGCGTCGCGGCCGACGACCTGGGCGGGCGAACTGGTGCCGTCGGCGAACGTGACCGTGATGTCGGTCGCATCGGCCACCACGTGCAGGCTCGTGAGCATCTCGCCGGCGAGGTTGATGACGACACCGCTGCCGACCCCCTCGTCGACTCCTGTCCCGCCGCTCGGCTGCGGGCGCTCGATCCTGACGAGCACCACCGAGGGACGAACAGCCTCGTAGACGAGCTCCGAGAACGCCGGCGCGGGCGTTACCGAGGCGAGCGCTTCGCTGACGCGCGCATCGACGTCGTCCTGCGTCAATGGCCGGGGGCCGGGGAACAGGAGGTTGAACAGCACGACGGCACCGAACGCCACTGCGGCGCCCGCGACGTAGGGTGCCGACCGGCTGAGCCGGCGCGGTCCTCGCGGCGGTCCTCCCTGCGTGTCCCCTGTCATCTCGTCCGCCCCGTTCGCGACGTGGGGAGCCAGTCTATCGCGCGCGACGTCCTCGGCCAGTCGCGTCCACCCGTCGAAGCGCGTGTTCGCGCGCGAGTGCGCTGCGGAGGACCGGTACCAATCGGCCATGGCGACTCGAGCGTGACGTTCGTACGGTGCGGCGCAGCACCGATGCCGATCGATGACCTCCGCACAGCCATCAGCGCGGCCGCCAGCGCTCCACGACGGCCGGGCCTCAACGCGCTCGTGGTCATCCCGGCGGTCGCGGTCATCGTGGTCATGGCGATCGCCGTCTCGAACAGTGCGGCCGATGCCCTGCGTGACAGCGCCAAGGAATCGGCGGTCCAGAACGTCGAATCGATCGTCCGCGGTTACCTCGATCCCGTGCTCGGCGAGACAAGCCTCGATCTCGACGCGTCACGGGACCCGGCCATAGATGCGCAGCTCGAACGACTCACGCAGTCGGGCGAGCTGCGCCGGGTCAGCATCTGGTCACGCGACGGCCGGATCGTCTACTCGAGCGACCCGGCGCTCCGCGGCCGCCGGTTCTCGATCGGCCCCCTGCTCGGCACCGCATACGCCGGCGAGGGTGCCGCCCGCTACGTCGACGCCGGCGTGGGCGACGCCCCGACTGACCACCCCGAAGTGGGCGCGGATCCTACCGCCAGGCGGCGGTTCCTCGAACTGTTCGTCCCGATCCGCGGGAATGTCGACGGCAATCCGATCGGCGTGTACGACGTGTACCAGGATGCCCAGCGCATCGAGGCGCGCATCGACTCGACCCGCCTCGGGGTCTTCCTCATCGCCCTGGTCGCCTCGAGCCTTCTAGGTGGCCTGATCGTGCTGGCCTTCGGTGGGGCGTCGCGGGTCCTGGCCGCGCAGAACCGCCGTCTCCAGGACCAGGCCCTGACCGAGCGGGTGCTCATGGTCGACCTGCAGCGTAGCGAGGAACGCTTCCGCTCGCTCGTCCGCAACGCGTCCGACGGTGTGGTCGTCCTGGGGCCCGACGGCCAGATGAAATACGAGAGCCCCGCCGTCGAGCGGATCCTCGGCCGCTCTCCCGACGCGACCATCGGGCAACCGGCCATGAGCAACATCCATCCCGACGACCGCGCTGCGGTCGAGCGCCGGTTCGCGGATGTGGCGGCGGCCAGTGGTTCCGAGGCCGGCCTCGAGTTCCGTGTCCGCCATGCCGACGGCTCGTGGCGGATCCTGGAGGCCATCGCCAAGAACCTGCTCGACGACGCGGCGGTCGGCGGAGTGGTCGTCAACTTCCGCGACATCACGGAGCGCAAGGCCCTCGAGGAGCAGCTTCGTCACCAGGCGTTCCATGATGTCTTGACCGGTCTCGCGAACCGTTCCCTCTTCCGCGACCGGCTGGGGCATGCCCTGGCACGAGCCTCGCGTGGGGCACTGCCGACCGCCGTCCTGTACCTCGACATCGATGACTTCAAGGCTGTCAACGACCGACTCGGTCACGGCGAGGGCGACCGACTGCTGGTCATGGTCGGCGAGCGCCTAGTGGCTGCGACCCGCGCCGGCGACACGGTAGCGCGCCTGGGTGGTGACGAGTTCGCCGTGATCGTCGAGGAGACCGACCCCGCGGAGGCCTCGCGCGCCGCAGAGCGCATCCTGCGGGCGCTCGCCCAACCGTTCGAGCTCGGGGGACGGCCGACGAGCGTCCGGGCGAGCATCGGTGTCGCGATCCGCGACGTCGACGGAGGCGATGCCGACGAGCTGCTCCGGCGTGCCGACATCGCGATGTACGCCGCCAAGGCGCGGGGTGGCGACGGTCACGCGGTCTACGAGGCCCGACTCTATGAGGCGACCGTTACGCGGATGGAATCGAAGGCCGATCTGCAGGGCGCGCTGCAACGCGGCGAGCTCCGGGTCGCCTACCAGCCGATCGTCGACATGGAGTCCGGGGCGATCCTCGGCGCCGAGGCGCTGATGCGCTGGGAGCACCCGGAACGCGGGCCGATCCCGCCCTCGGACTTCATCCCACTCGCCGAAGAATCCGGGCTGATCATCGAGCTCGGCCGGTGGATCCTGGAGACGGCCTGTCGCCAGACCCGCGAGTGGCAGGAGGCGACCGGCCGCTCCGACCTGACGATCAGCGTCAACCTGTCCGGACGCCAGATCGCCGACGTGGGTCTGGTCGCCGACGTCGCGCGAGTGCTCGCCACGACCGGGCTCGAACCGTCCTGCCTCACACTCGAGATCACCGAGACGACCCTCGTCCGCGACGTCGACACGACGATCGCGGCATTCCGCGCCCTCAAGGCCCTCGGTGTCCGTCTTGCTATCGACGACTTCGGGACCGGCTACTCGTCGCTGAGCTACCTCCGCCAATTCCCGATCGACATCCTGAAGATCGATCGCTCCTTCGTCGCCAGTCTCGACGAGGGCAGCGATTCGAGCGCGCTCGTGCGCTCGATCCTCAACCTCAGCGCCACGTTGCGGCTCGACACGGTGGCGGAGGGCATCGAGACGGCGGAGCAGTGGCACGCCCTCGAATCGCTTGGCGCAACGCGTGGGCAGGGCTACCTGTTCGCGCGACCGATGGCCCCCACGGAGATGGGCGGCCTCCTCGCCAACGGCACCACGACCGCGCCGACCGCGGGTCGATCGTCAGCCGCGCCACGGTCGACCGCCAGCTCGCCACACCGCCGCCGCCGAGCCTCCGCCCGGCCGCCCTCCACAGACCGCTCCACTCACCACGAGGTCCCGTCATGACGTCCACGGCCGACACCCCCGTTCGCAGCGCCCCGTCCCTGCGCCTGCTCGCGCTCGTCATCGCCGTGTCAGCGGTCATAGCCGTCGCCGGCCTGATCCTCCTCCTTCGGCCGGCTGCGCCGGGACCGACTCGGACGATCGCGCTCCAGACCTTGAACGCGTCCGGCGTGACCGGCACCGTGGCCTTCACCGATCTCGGCGTCCGGACCAGGGTCGACATCTCGGTCGACCCTGCCGGCAATGCGGACATGCCGGCACACATCCATCCGGGCAGCTGCGCGAACCTGACACCGCAACCGAAGTTCCCGCTCGAGAACGTTCGAGCGGGTAGTTCGACGACCATCGTCCCGGCGTCGATCGGCGAGCTCTTCGCCGGCAGCCTTGCCGTGAACATCCACAAGTCGAACGACGACTTGAAGACCTACACCGCGTGCGTCGATATCCAGTAGGGAACCGCACGGCCGCGTTCCTTCGGTTCCTCGGCTCGACCCTCATCGTCGCGGCCTGCGCGCTCGGCGTCGCGGGCACCGGCTCGGAGGGGGTTGACATCACCGTGGTCACCGCACCAGGCGAGCAGCTCGCGTTCACGCCGAGTGAGCTGCGTGTCCCAGAGGGCCGACCGATCCGGTTGACGTTCCGGAACGGTTCGAGTCTGGCCCACAACCTGGTCTTCACGTCTGGCATCGCTGCCAGCACGAAGACGATCGTCGATCCCGGTGGATCGGAGCAGTTGGCCCTCGCAACACCGGCCCCGGGGGCCTATCGCTTCGTGTGCACCATCCACGTCGAGATGTCGGGCACGCTAACGGTCGACGCCGCCGCAGCGAACGGCTAGGGCGTCAGGTCGCTCCGACGTCGGTCTCGACCGCCCGACCTTCTAGCGCGTAGTCGATCGCGGCGTTGGAGGACATGGCTGCTCCGGTCGAGCGCGACCGCGCGAAGGCATCCGGCGTCATCGCTCCTTGCAGCTCGGCCAGCGTGCGCTCGTAGTGCGGTCGCTCGTCGGGCGGCCAGGCCATCCCCGTCGCCTCCATGTGCAATTCGGCGGCGCCGATCAGGGTCGCGGCCCGCTCGTGATCCTTTCGCTCGAGAGCGATCGCGGCGAGTCCGCTGAAGATGAAGGGCGGCGTGAAGCGGTCGCCGCTCCGCTCGGACGTGACGAGCGACTCCCGAGCGAGCGCCTCGGCGGCATCGAGATCGCCGAGCTGTCGCTCCACCATGCTCAAGTTGCCGGCTTCCGAGGCGATCAGGAAGTCGTTGCCCTGGCTTCGGACGAGTGACAGGCGCTGGGTCATCCACTCGCGCGCCTCGGGCAGGTCGCCCGCGATCTGGGCCCCGACGCCGAGCAGGTGCAGCGCGTTGGAGCGGCCGTTCTCATCTCCCGCAGCATCGCTCACTTCGAGCGCTTCGTGGGCGAGTCGCCTTCCCTCCGCGACGTCGGTCCGCAATGCGACGCGCGACAGCCCGCCGAGGGCCCCCGAGACGAGCGGGGCGTCCTCGAGCCGACGGCCGATGGTCAGCGCCTGCTCGAACAAGGCTGCCGCGCCGGCGTCGTCGCCCATCCAGAACGGCATGAACCCCGCGTTCAGGTAGGCCCGGCCACGAAGGTGGTCATCGCCGGCGCCGGACGCGAGGGCGCGGTCGAACCAGCGGGCACCTTCGTCGAACCGACGCTGGGTGATCCAATAGCGGTATGTCGCGTTCGCGAGTCTGAGCGCATCGTTGTCCCGGCCCTGGTCGACGAACCAGTCGAGCGCGTCCCGCAGGTCACCGGATCGTCCTTCCAGGCGAGTCACGGCGGCGCTGGCGTCCGGCCCGGTCAACCGCGGTGCGATCTCCTCTGCGAGGTCCAGCGATGCGATCGCGGTCTGCTCGTCCATGGGTCCATCGTATCGGGGGGAGTGAGCACGTCGTCGGTCCCTGCCGACTTCGCGAGACCACGCTATCCTCCGGCGGCCGTGCGACTGCTCATCGTCGAGGACGAGCTCGACCTCGCAACTGCTCTTGCCACCGGGTTGCGCCGCGAAGGTTATGCGACCGACACCGCCGCGACCGCAGCGGAGGCCCGTGAGCGTCTTCAACACACGCCCTATGACGTGGTGTGTCTGGACCTCGGCCTGCCCGACGGCGACGGTCGCGAGGTCTGCCGCGAACTTCGTGCTGGCGAGCTGCTACTACCGGAGGCCGCCCCACCGCGCGTCCTGATGCTGACCGCCCGGGACGGCCTTGACGATCGAGTCGGAGGTCTGGATGACGGTGCCGACGACTACCTGGTCAAGCCGTTCAGCTTCGAGGAGCTCGCCGCACGGGTTCGCGCCCTCGCCCGCCGCCCGACGATCAACGAGGGAGCGACGATCCGGCTGGGGAGCCTCGAGCTCGATGCCGCGCGGCACGAGGTCCGTCGTGACGGACGACGTCTCGACCTGACGGCCAAGGAGTTCGCGCTTCTCAGGTACTTCATGCTCCATCCGAGCGAAGTCTTGACACCGGAGCGCCTGCTCGAGCACGTATGGGACGATCGCGCCGACCCATTCAGCAACACGGTCCGAGTCACGATCAGCAACCTCCGCCGCAAGCTCGCGGATCCGGGCGACAGACAGCCCATAGAGACGGTCGTTGGGGTGGGCTACCGCCTGGAGGCTACCGGATGAGTCGGTCGCCGTTCCGACGCGTCGCCGCGTCCGTTGGATCGGTTCGCTTCCGATCGGCGATGCTGGTGACGACGGCCCTGATCGTCACGGCGGGCGTGCTCGTACTGGGCATGAACATCGCCTTGGATACGGTGGCGGCGACAAGCCCTGCGGAGCAACCGACCACACTCGAGGAGGAGATGCTGCGACTGCTCGGCATGAGCCTCGCCGAGCTGGATGGAGGCGACGGCACCGCGGCGACCGATGCGCTCCTGAACGTCGAACAGACCGTCCGTGAGGAGACTCTTCAGACGGTTCGCTCTCTCTCGCTCGTCGCACTTCTGCTGCTGGTGCCGGTCGGCCTCGCCATCGGCTGGGCAGTCGCCGGTCGGGTCGTGCGGCCGGTCGGCACGATCGCCAGCGTCGCACGAGAGATCGAGGCGACTGATCTCTCGCGCCGGATCCACCTCGGCGGCCCACCCGACGAGATGCGCGAACTCGCCGACACGTTCGACGCGATGCTCGACCGGCTCGATCGAGGCGTGCAGACCCAGCGTCGCTTCGTCGAGGACGCCTCCCACGAGCTGCGGAACCCACTGGCCGTCATCCGCACGACCCTCGATGTCGCGCTCTCGGAACCAGGGGACGCCGAGGGCCTTCGCCGTGCAGCCGAGGTAGCTCGTCGGACGGCCGACCGGATGTCGACCACGGTCGACGAGCTCGTGGCGTTCGGCAGGACCAGCGTGCAACCGGAGCGACGGATCCCGGTGGACCTAGCCGAGGTCGTGGCCGAGGTCGCCCAGGAGTACGACGCGGTGGCCTCGACACGGGGCATTCGGCTGTCCCGGCTCGCTCCGTCAGGTCTGGTCGTCGACGGCGACCGGTCCGCGCTCAAGCGGGCGCAGGCGAACCTTGTGTCGAACGCTCTCCGCGTCGCTCCTCCCGGCTCGGTCGTCCACTCGCGGGCCGGACGGACCGGTGGATGGTTGTGGTTCGGTGTTCGCGACGTGGGGCCCGGGATCGCGCCCGACGACCAGCCGCTCGTCTTCCGCCGCGCCTGGCGGGATGGCGCTCCGACAGCGGAAGGCGACGCGCAGGGTCTGGGACTGGCTCTCGTTCGCCAGATCGCCGAGGCACATGGTGGCGTGGTCAGCGTGGCATCGGTCCCGAGACACGGCGCGAGTTTCGTCGTCTGGCTGCCGGACCGACGGACGAGTCCCGAGCAGACCCCGACCACCGATCTCCGGGAGATGGCCGACCCGCTGTGGACGGTGGACGCGGCCTCCTGATCCACGCTTTAGGTCGTCCTTACACCGTCCGAACGTCCACGTTATCGCCCATCTCCTAGCCTCCGGATCGATGGCCGGACCGTATCGGTCCCGACCTGCACGCGACCGCACTCGATTCGGAGGCCCGCTCACGTGGACGATCCCTTCGCTGGCGACGAGCGTCAGCACAAGAGCTGGCGCGACTTGCCGCCTACCCCACCACTCATCTGGCCCACTCCCTCACCGGCACTCGCGACCGCGACGGTCGGTTTCGGTGCGTCATCGGTTCCCAGCGCGGGAGTAGCGAGGCGGCCCCGACGCCGGCTCGTCGTCGGCACCGCCCTCGTGATCGGGGCGATGGTCCTGGTCGGCACCGGGATCCTCGCCACGAACAGACTTCTCGGGGCGCAGCTGCCGCCGCTTGCTTCGACCGGTGGCCCGGGCGAGCCGGACAAGGCGGCCGCCGTGATCCCGCCGACCGATGAGCCACTCGCCGACACGGCGGCGCGGCTCCTCCCCTCGGTCGTCCAGATCGAGGCCGCCGGCGCGGTCGGTTCCGGGTTCGTGGCGGCCGACGGAGGTCTCATCCTGACCGCGTCACACGTCGTCGGTCGGTCGGACGCCGTCACGCTCCGGCTCTACGACGGCACGAGCATCTCCGGCGCCGTGGTCGCGGTCGACAAGTCCATCGATACCGCGGTCATCCGGGCGGATGAAGGCGCGGCGTCCGATCTGAAGCCGTTCGTCCTCGGCGCCCTCGCCGATGTGCAGGTCGGCGAAATGACGATCGCCGTGGGGAGTCCGTTCGGCCTGAGCCAGACGGTCACCACGGGCATCGTGAGCGCCCTCGGCCGCACGGTCCCCACGCCAGTCGGGGAGCTGCATGACCTGATCCAGACGGACGCCGCGATCAACTCAGGCAACTCAGGCGGTCCGCTTGCCGACCGGGAAGGTCGGGCGATCGGCATCAACACCGCCATCGCGAGCGCTTCAGGGGGCAGCGATGGCATCGGCTTCGCCGTGCCCGTCGACCAGGCCGAGCGGATCCTGAACAAGGTCCAGGACGGCACGTGGAAGGCGGAGGACAACGATCCCGCCGACACCATGGACCCGCTCGGTGGACTGTTCGACCAGTTCCTCGGTCCTGACGGTCTGGACGGCCTGCGTGACCTCTTCGGCCTCGGGCCTGACGGGTCGCAGACGCCGAACGGCCCATCCGGCCGCTCCGACATGGCGGATCGGATCCTGCGCCAGCTGCTCGACGAGCTGCAGCGTGAGCTCGCGCCAGGGACTCCGACTCCACAGCCGACGCCGGATATCGGGCCGAGGCCGGACGCGACGCCGGCGCCAGATCGTGCCGATGGCCAAGCCGCCGACTCCTTCGAGCGCCTGCTGGAGCAACTCATGGACGAGCTATTCGGGGGGTTGCCCCCAGACGGTTCGATCCCATCCGCCCCCGACGAGGGCAACCCCGGCCAGGGAGCATGACCGTGAGCATCGACATGTCCGCAACTCGCCTCGCCCAGATCCGACACGAGCTGGGCCGGGTCATCGTCGGCCAGGACCGGGTCATCGATCGGCTCCTCGTTGCCGTGCTCGCAGACGGGCACGTCCTGCTCGAGGGCGCGCCCGGGCTCGGCAAGACGATGCTGCTCGCGACCCTGGCCCGGATCCTCGGTGGCTCCTTCAATCGGATCCAGTTCACACCGGACCTCATCCCGTCCGACATCGTCGGGACCCGGATCTACCGGCCGTCGTCGGAGGTGTTCGACGTCGAACCCGGCCCGATCATCGCCAACGTAGTCCTGATCGACGAGATCAACCGCGCCCCGGCGCGCGTCCAGTCGGCGTTGCTCGAAGCGATGGCGGAGCGGCAAGTCACAGTCGGCGGTCGCACGTTCGCGATGCCGCGGCCATTCCTCGTCGTGGCCACCCAGAATCCCGTCGAGTCCGAGGGCGTCTACCCGCTCGCGGAAGCACAGCGCGACCGATTCCTGATGCGAATCCCGGTCGATTACCCGACCCCGAGCGAGGAACGCGCGATCGTCGCCCGGATGGCGGACGAACCACCCCAGGCGGCGCGCCTGCTCGATCCTGCCGACGTCGTCGATCTGCAGCTCGCTGCCCGGCGAGTCGTGATCGACGATGCAGCATCCGACTACGCGATCCGCCTGGTGCTTGCGACCCGCGACCCGGTGGCGCATGGGCTGCAAAAGCTGGTGGGACTCCTCGAGTACGGCGCGAGCCCGCGCGCATCGCTCGGGCTGGTCCGGAGCGCCCGGGCCATGGCCCTCCTGCGCGGGCGCATGCGTGCGGTCCCGCAGGACGTATACGACGTCGCGTACGACATCCTGAATGCACGCCTCGCGCTGTCCTACCGGGCACTGGCCGAGGGCTTCACGATCGACGACGTCCTCGTCGAGCTGCTCACCACGGTCCCAGCGCCCGGTTCCGCAGCGTGGCCTCCGCCGGTCCCCGCGGCCCCCACGCTTCAGCCGCCTCCGGCGTATGCGGCTGCACCGTCGGGCGCATCAGCACCGCCGCCGATCGTCCTGCCGGGCGATCCACCGACCACGAGGTGACCTCCACCCGGCGTGTCGGTCTCGACCTCCCGGCACGGCTACGCCGCATCGAGCTCGCGGTCGGCCACAAGGTGATCGGCCGGCGAGACGGCCATCATGCCTCGGTCGTGCTCGGCCACGGTGTCGAGCCCGGGGAAGCCCGACCGTACGAGCCGGGCGACGATGTGCGCCGGATGGACTGGTCGATCCTTGCCCGGACCGGCGAACCGTTCGTCCGAGACGCGATCCAGGAGCGCGACCTCGACGTCGCCGTCCTGGTCGACCGGTCCGGCAGCCTCGACTTCGGGACGGTCGGCTGGCGCAAGGCCGATCTCGCGCTCAACGTCGCATCGGCCGTGGCTGGGCTCGCCGTCCTCGGCGGCGACCGGATCGGAGCGGTCGTCGCGACCGCCGGTGGGCCACGGATCGTCCCGATCCGTGGAGGTCGCCGGCATCTGGTGGGCCTCGTCGGCAGCGTGGCACGGTCGCCACTCGGCGGCCAGGTCGATCTCGGTCACGCCATCGACGTCCTCCGACGTGTGCTGCGACGCGGTGGGCTCGCTGTCGTGGTCTCGGACTTCATGCCTGCGCCCGAGACCTGGAGCCCGGCGCTTGCGCGGCTCGGACGCCGGAGCGAGGTCATCGCCGTCGAGGTCCTGGACCCGCGCGAACTCCGACTGCCTGACGTCGGCTTGCTGGTGGTCGAGGATCCCGAGACCGGCCGACAACGGACGATCGACACGAGCGACGAGCGCTTCCGCGTCCGACTGGCCGAGATCGCCCACCGTCGCCAGGCCGCGAGATCGTCGGCGATCACGCGCGCCGGGGCGACCCACCTGCGATTGCGGACGGACACCGAGTGGACCGGTCCGCTCGCGGCCTGCCTCGACCAACGCCGTCGTGCCCGATCGCTGGGTCGGCACGTGGCGTCCGGTCCCACGAGCGGAGCTGGCCGATGATCCCGTTCGCCCCCGATCTCACGTTCCTTGCGCCCGAGCGGTTCGCGCTCCTCCTGGTGCCGATCCTGTTCGCGGCGCTGTACGTCGTCAGGCAGCGCCGACGGCGGGCCTACGTGGTCCGGTACACCGATCTGGACCTGATCGACACGGTGGCGCCGCGACGTCCGGGCCTTCGGCGTCATCTCGTCGCCGCCGTCTACCTGACAGCGACGGCCCTCCTCGTCATCGCGGCGGCCCGCCCCGCTCTCGCGACCGAGGTCGCGAATGAGCCGACGCTCGTGCTCGCGTTCGACACCTCGCTGTCGATGGAAGCGACCGATGTCGCCCCCAGCCGCATCGTGGCTGCCCGTGACGCTGCCCATCGGTTCATCGAGGTCGTCCCGTCGGGTGTCCGGGTGGGCCTGGTCGCGTTCGACGGGACAGCTCGCGTCATCATCCCGCCGACGACGTCGAAGACGGTCCTCGACCGGGCCATCGACCGCCTGTCACTGGGCCAGGGGACGGCCATCGGCGAGGCGATCTACACGTCACTGGACCTGCTCGAGTCGGACTCGCCGGCCGATGCCGATGACGCATCCTCGGGGTCGATCGTGTTGATGTCGGACGGCGACACGACGATGGGCCGACCGGACGGGCAGGCGGCCCGTGAGGCGGAGAGCCGTGGCGTCAAGGTGAGCACCGTCGCCTTCGGCACCGACCATGGATCGGTCGTGGTCGACTTCATGCCTGTCGCTGTCCCGGTCGATCGTCAGGCGCTGCGAGACATCGCCGAGACCACCGGCGGCAGGGCATTCGAGGCCGACTCGGCCGAGAAGATCGTGTCCGTGTTCGAGGACATCGGCGAGGGGGTCGGTACGCGGACGGAGCCGCGGGAGATCACCGACGGCCTGGCCGTCGCCGCGCTCGTCGCAGCAGCTGTCGCCGCGGCCGGCTCGCTCGCCTGGTTCGCTCGCATCCCGTAGTCGGCGGTCCCGCCGGGCCGACGTCGTCGTCGACGCCTGCGGATCATGCACCGCCCGCAGAGAACAGCCGCCATTCCCGGGTCTCGGGGACGTTCACTCCGCTCACTACGCGTGACAGATCGAACCGAATCCGGTCCGTCCTCGGTCATAACGTAGGAGCCGGTCGAATCGACCGGTGCGAGCACGGCGACCCAGGATGCAAGCAGATCTCGTCGAGAGGGCGCGGAATGGCGACCGAGAGGCATTCGGCCGACTAGCGGCGGGCGAAGTCGATCGCCTCGTTATCATCGCCCGGCTGATCATGCGCGACGCCGATCAGGCTGACGACGCCGTGCAGGAGGCCCTCATTCGCTGTTGGCGGCAGCTGCCGAACCTGCGCGACGTCGATCACTTCGACGGCTGGCTATATCGGATCCTCGTTCGCACCGCCGCGGACGAGATGAAACGCCACCACCGGATGGTTCGGAACATCCAGGTCCTCCACGTCGAGTCGTCCGGCGACGACTCCCTCCAGCTGATCGCTGACCGGGAGCAGCTCGAGCGGGGGTTCGATCGCCTCTCGATCGACCAGCGGGCGGTCATCGTCCTGCGCCACTACGTCGGACTCCCGTTGGTCGAGGTGGCGAGCGCGCTCGGTATCGCCCCTGGAACTGCCAAGTCCCGCTATCACTACGCGATGTCCGCGATGCGGGCGGCACTCGATGCTGACGCCCGACCGACCACGCGCAGGAAGGTGGTCGCATGAACCCGCCCCTGGATCTCGAACTGGTCGTCAGCGATTGGCTGAGGAACGAGGCGTCCGCCTCAGGTTCGGACCGTGTGCTTGCCGCAACCCTGGGACGTGTCTCGACGGTCCGCCAGGAGCGCCGCCGGCCGGCGTGGTTGCCCATTCCGATGAGCCCGAGGCTGAAGGTAGCGATGGTGGCCGCGACAGCCGTGGTCTTCGCGGTCGCCAGCGTCGGACTCCTGACCCGAAGTCGCGACATCGGACCCGGCCTCATCGTAGGGTCGACGCCGACGCCCTCATCGACGCCACCGACAAATCCCCCCGCGGGCGAGATCCCGCCAGGCCAACGCCAATCGCTGACCGTCGACGGCGTTCCGCTCTCGTTCAGCGTGCCGAATGGCGGCTGGGCGCCTGGCATTCAGCGGAAGGCCTTCGGAGTCTCGCTAAGGGCCGACACCCTGTACATCGCCAAAGGCACGGCAGGCGGACAGCGTGCGGAGGCCGTCGTCTTCTGGACGACCTACCCCGGCGGCGTCAACACCGGTCCGTGCCACAACCTGCTGTCCCAGCCGATCGCCGCCGATCTCGCCAGTGCAATGGCGACAGCGCCCGGGACCGATCTCGTCACGGGACCATCGAACGTCACCTTGGGCGAGCACGAAGCGAAACACCTTGTCCTCACGATTCGCGAGGACCTCGGTTGCGACCCGGGATACTTCTTCACCTGGCCCGATGAATGCGAAGGTACGTGCTGGATCAGCACGCAGGTGGGAGACAGGATCGAGGTCTGGGTCGTCGAGGTGGACGGGAGGCGGCTCGTGATCGAAGCCGAGACGACCAGGCAAGGGGTCTACGTACTCGATCGAGGCGGGACGCGCCGCTTTATCGAAGAGACGACGGAGTATTCGGACGAGGAGCTACAGCGGGAGCTCCAGCAGATCGTCGAGTCGATCCGCTTCGAGTCGTAGCTTGCCCTCCCGTGCTAGCGCTCCAGACCCGGTTCAGGAGCCGGAGCCGGAGGCGGGGGCCCAGCTGTATGTGCCGTAGTTGGAAGGCTCATGTGTGACCTGGCCGATCCATCGGCCCTCGAGGTCCATGATCCACAAGTCCTTTGGCCCGTCGACGGTCTTGTCACTGTCGCGCGGGACCAGGAGATACTTCCCATCGGGCGACCACACCGCGGCGTTCGCCTCGTCGGTCTCGATCAGCGCCGTGATCTCGTGGTCATCGGTCCCGTCAGGCCGGACCAGCGCCACGGCGGTCGTGCGACCATGGAACCGCGTGTAGGTGAGCCAGTCGGCGGTCGGTGACCACGACACCGCCCACGCGTAGCCGGTCCGCGGCGTGATCGCCGTGGCCTCACCGCCCTCGAGGTCGATGACCCACACCGCGTCGTCCACGGCAAACGCCGCCTGTCGACCGTCGCGTGAGAGGCGGGCCACGGGCATACCCACATCCTCGAGCTTGGTCCCGTTCGGGTTGAGCTGGCGCAGCCCGGAGCCATCCGCGTTGATCAGGTAGAGGTCGCCGGCGTGCGTGACGCCACCGATCGATCCGGTGTCGACGAAGAACAGGATCTTCGACCCATCTGGAGTAACGCCCAATGGCCCCGCGCCGTTCCAACCCTTGAGAAGCGGCGTTACCTGCCTCGCGTCCAAGAGCGTGGGCGATGCCACCCAAAGCCCGGTGTTGGCAGGGGTGGTCTCATCCACGGCTTCGAACGCGAAGACGCGCCCGTCTGAGCTCGTCGCGCCGATGAAGAGGTTGAGCGTTGCGATCGGCGGGTCGATTACCACCTTGTCGCTGCCATCGAGGTTCAGCGTCATCAACGAATACGTCCCATGTCCGGTGGCTCCGATCGAGAGGACCTGGGCGCCATCGGCCGAGAGGTGCGCACAGCTGCAGCCCTGCGCTTCGTAGATCGCCGTCTCATCCGTCCCGTCGGTCCGGATCGTGAAGTACCGCTCGATCCCGTCCGAGCCGCTCCGATGGAACAGGATCCGACCGGCGGGTAGATCTGCTTGGTCCACCGTTGCTGTCGGTGTCGTGGTGGGTTCGGTCGTCACCGTCGCCGTCGGCACCGCGCTCGGTGCCGACGCTGTCCCTCCTCCGCAGGCCATCAGCAACGCCGTGGTCAGCCAGGTAATGCCTGCCCGGCCGATCGCGCGAGTCATGACGTCAGCCCTGCTTCTCATTGGACTCGCCAGACGCCCTGGCGGTAGGAGAGAGGAAACCCTTGCCGATTGGAGATCGTTCCGACCGTCGACGGCTGAAGCGTCTCGATGTCCAACCGGACGAGAATCAGGTCGTCGTCCTGGCCGGTGATGTAGACGATCGAGCGACTGTCCTCGGACCAGGCCCAGGGATCGCGAACCTCACCAGGGATGCGCGTCGGGGTCCCGGCCGGGATCGGGACCAGATAGCCGACCCATTCGGGTACGCCCTCGGTGTCCGTGTACGCCAACCAGCGCCCATCCGGCGAGAACACGCCGCTAAGGCCGACGATCTCGAACGGGTTGTCCCCGTACTGCCTGACGACGGTCGATGTCTGCGACGGGACATCAAAGGTGTAGATGTTGCCGCCACCGCTCGCGACGATGAGCATCCGATCGTTGGTCCACGCGAATCCGGGCGGCTCCTCGGCCATCCGGAAGGTCGCCGGAGGGGTCGTTGCGCTGGCGTCGAAGACCGTGAGCGCGCTGTCGCAGCCGATGGCAAAGGTGTCACCGGTCGGCGACCACTCGATCCGGGTCGGGGACGACCCATACACCATGCGACAGACCTGGTCGACGGTCGCGCCGGTCTCGAGGTCGAGTGTGGTGACCGTATCGGGCGCCCACCAGGTGTACGCGACCCGCCGGCCGTCCGGCGAAAACGCGGCCCCGGTGACGAAGCGTCCGGTGCCGAACCTCGTCAACCGGGTTGCCCCTGATCCGTCCGTCCGGACCAGGTACAGGTCTGCGCACTCCGGGGTGGACCCCTGCGGGCTGATGTTCCCGACCCTGATCAAGGCCCTCGAACCATCCGGCGAGATGTCAACGACATCGAGGATGCCGGGCGTCTCTGGGGAGAAGGACGCGATCGGAATTGACGAGTCCTGGCCCGGGTTGGCGGCCCACAGAATGGGTGGGCGACCGGCCAGATAGACACCGCGACTCTGGCCGAGCCCCATCAGGCCGTCCCCGTCGACGGGCGGTAGGGCGTCGCCGGCGAGCACCTGGACGGTGTCAGTCAGGCAAGCCTCCAGGCTGGCGGACGGCGTCGAGAGCGGGCTCGGATCGGGGCTGGCGGATGACGGCCCCAGAGCAGGCCGATCGGACGGCTGGACGACCGATGGCGGCCGCTCGACAGTCGACCCCGCCAGCAGCGCTGCTCCCACGGATGTGGCGGTCAGGATGGCCGCGACCGCGAGCAGCCGGAGCTCGCGCCGAGCTCGGATCCGACCAAGCGGCGTGCGAGTGACGCGAGGGATGGTCGCAACCTTCGAGCGGAGTGCGGGCGGAGACGCCTCGTCGATCGGAATCTCGGCCCGATACCAAGACCGCAGGCGCTGTTCGAGTTCGTCGTCAGTCATCGGGTGGTTCCCTTGCCGTCGGCGGCGTCGATCGACGCGTGGAGACGCTTGAGGGCGTAGTGCAGACGAGAGTGGACGGTGCCGGCCGGGATGCCCAACCTGGTTGCGATCTCGTCCACCGGGAGGTCACGGTAGTAGCGAAGGGCGACGACGATGCGGTGCTCCGCGGGAAGAGTCGCGATCGCGTTCGCCAGGACGTCACGGTCCTGCGCCGCCCCGAACTGATCGCCGGAGGCGATCGCCACCTCGTCCGAGATGTCTCCCGGTAGCCGGCGCGCCGTGCGCAGGCGATCGCGGCAGGTGTTGACGAGGATCCGGTCGAACCAATGCTCGAACCGCGCCGGATCGCGCAGCGTCGACCACTTCCGCCACGCCTGCTCGAACGCATCGTGGGTTGCGTCTTGCGCGTCGGACGAGTCGCGCAGGATCGCGCGGGCCAGTCGGTACGCGGCGTCGAGGTGGTCGTCGGCCAGGCGCAGGAAAGCCTCGGCGCGCTCGGTCGGCTGCTCGACCACGGCTGGCCGGCTATCTGCCATCTCGATGACCTCGGACGATCGCCTCACGATGACACGACGATCCAGCGACGCGAAACCTTCACGACGGAGTGCAGCAGTTCGCGACGGGAGCCATCAACGGCAACCGATTCGATCGGTTCCGGTGGTTCACCGGTGGCCGGCTGGCCAGACATCGTCCAACCAGTCGAACCGAACCTGCCGTTCGGGACCGTCGTTTTCCGGTGGGCCGGGGCCGACCTAGCTCAGCGGTAGAGCGGCTGCTTCGTAAGTCTCGCGTCCCTGCGCAGTGCTTCCCCGGGCCCGATACAAAAACGGGCACACCGACCGATCCCCGTCCAGGTGCGGCCTGCTCGACGCCGGCTGGGTCGACCTGCACCAGCACCGGACGGCCCGCTCCCGCGCGGCGCGCGGCGATCCCTCACGGGCCACGACCGTCGCCGACGACGGGCAGCGCAGCCCCGAGCTCATCGACGAGCGACCTGGCGAAGGTTGCCGTCAGATGGTGGTGGTCGCGGTAGACGAGCATCGACCCGACGACCGGCGGGCATGGATCGGTCGGGCAGGTCGCCGCCGACAGGTCGACGAGGGTCGCGCCCGTCAGTCTGGCGGCCACGGACTCGCGGCGCCCATACCGCCAGCCGAACGCGGCCGACCGGGTCGTGGTACAGCGCTCGATGGCCTTGCGGTGCTGGGCCAGGCAGGCCGGGACATCGTGTTCCGAGCGCGGCGTGTCCACGATGATCGCGACCTCGCCGGGGACGCGCGTGATCAGACGGGCCACCGCGGCGCCCTGCAGTTCCGGGTCGTCGTCGCGGTCCACGACCACCGGGAGCTCCTGGGCCGAGGCGACGATGACGAGGTCGGGGCGGAGAGCCACGAGGCGATCGACGACCCGCTCGCGCCACGCTTCGCACTCGGTGTATTCGCGCTTGAGGCGCGGCGACCAGATGCGCATGTCCACGAAGACGCAGCTGAACTTCGTGAACGGGACGAGCCGCCATTTGCGCTCTTTAGCCAACAGCTCGATCGCCGGGAACCAGTGGGCTGCGTGGGAATCGCCGACGAGCGCCACGGTGACCGTGCCGCCCGCGTCGCCGTACACGCAGGACGGGGGCTTCGATCCGGCCAGGGAGAGGCCGCATCCGTCGGCGCGGAGCGGGTCGTCGTCGTTCCGCGCCCCCGCAAGGGACGGCGTCAGATCACGAGGCAGAGCGCCGTCGATCCGGGGCTTCGGACGCGGCGCGGTCGACGGTTGCCCCGAGGCGGTCGGGGACGGCGCGGAGACCGCTGTCTGACCCGGCGTCGCCGACGTGGGAAGCTCGCTCTCCAGCCCCGTCGACGACACGCTCCCGCTCGACGGCGACGGTGCAGGATCGCCGAGAGCCGCCGGGGAGACCTCGTCGTCGGTCGAGACTGCTTCGGCATCGAATGCTGTCGCAGCCGCCACTTCGCGATCGCCGACCACGCCGATCGCCGTCGATGCGAGGACGAGGATCAGGGCCGTCGCACCCGTCAGCGCGACGCCGCGTCCTCGACTGCGAGGCACGAGTCGACCGCGACGGAACGGCTGCTCCACCAACGCCCATGTGGCCGCGGCGAGCACGATGGCGATAACCACCAACCCGACCCGAATGGCGAGGTCGTCGCCGGCTCCTTCGTCAGTCGCCACGCCCAAGCCGAGCGCCACCGGCCCGAGGACCAGGATCGGCCAGTGCCACAAGTACAGCGAGTACGAGATCCGACCGAGCCACCGCAGCGGTGCCCTCGCGAGGGCGATCGATCCTGGCGATCCGTTGCCTCCACCGGAAGCGATCAGGGCGACCGCGCCGAGCGTCGGCAGCAACGAAGCCAGGCCGGGATAGGCCGTCGTCGGCCCGATCGCCACGAGACTCGCCCCCAGCACGGCTGCACCGAGCCAGCCCACCGCCGCCGCGACCGCGTGCGGCAGGCGACCGAGCAGGGGTGAGCTGAGCGCAAGCAATCCACCTGCCGCGAGCTGCCAGGCACGGGTCGGCAGCGAGAAGTACGCCCACGCGCTCGAGGTGTCCGTCAGCGCGCTGCACAGGATGAACGAGCCGGCGAGGACCGCGGTCGCGAGGGCGGCCATCGCGAGTCGCGGAGGCTCGTTGCGCGCGACGGTCAACAGCAGGATCGGCCACAGGAGGTAGAACTGCTCCTCGACGGCCAGCGACCAGAAATGGAGCATAGGCGAGGCATCGACGGGACCGAAGTAGTCGGTGGCGTCGAGGGCGAAGCGCATGTTGGCGAGCGACAGGCTGGCCGCCAGGCCATCGTCGGCGATCCGCCGCAGATCCAGCGGCGACACGACGAACCGCGCCGCGAGGAGGGTCGTGGCGAGCACGAGCACGGCGGCAGGAAGGATGCGTCGGGCCCGACGTGCATAGAACGCGCCGAGGCCGATCCGTCCCGTGCGCTCATGTTCGTCCACGAGCAAGCCCGTGATCAGGAAGCCCGAAAGGACGAAAAAGACGTCGACGCCGACGAACCCGGCCTCGGCTCCCGGGATCCGGACATGGCAGAGGAGGACGAGCAGGATCGCAACGCCGCGCAGGCCCTCGAGGTCCGGCCGGTACCGGGATCCGTCTGTGCGTGGCGGCGTCATCGTGGTCTCGGTACCCGACCTCATGTGGCTGCGTGTGCGGTGCCAGATAGATGCCGTTCGCACGTCCGGGGTTTGACGGAGGCATTTTTCTCGCGCGACCCAACCACCATCCCTTTCGCGGCATCTGGACTCCCGACAGCAGCGACCGATGGCGACATCGCGACATGCGAGCGCTAGGATCGGCAGGCCCGAGGGTGACGTGACTGCGCTGACAACGGCAGCGAGATCGGCAGCGTCGGCAGACGACGCCCTCGTTCGGCGCGCTCGCGCCGGCGACGCTGCGGCGTTCGGCGTCCTCGTCGACACCCGGATCGACCGCTGCTACCGCCTCGCCTGGTCGATCCTCTCCAACGATGCCGATGCTGCCGACGCAACCCAGGACGCGCTCGTCTCCGCCTGGCGACAGCTTCCACGCCTGCGTGATTCGGCGGCCTTCGATGGCTGGCTCAACCGGATCGTCGCGAATGCTGCGTTGATGGCACGCCGCCACCGCGTGCGCCTGCGTGAGGTGTCAGTCCAGCCGGCCTACCCGGGCGATGAAGCCGCTCAGCCGGAACCGCCGCAGGATCTCCATGCCAGGACCCAGATGGACGAGATGGTCGACAACGACGCGATCGCGCGCGCCTTCGACCGTCTGCGACCGAAGGACCGGATGATCCTCGTACTCCACCACGTCGAGGAGCGCCCAGTGGCAGAGATCGCGCGGTCACTCGGGATCCCGGTCGGAACGGCCAAGTGGCGTCTGCACGCCGCTCGGACCGCGCTCGACAAGGCCATGGAGGCTGAGGCATGAACGGCCGGCCGCTGACGGACGCGCAGATCTCCCTGGCGCTCCGCGCGCATCTGCCGGATCGCGCCCAGAGCGGCCTGGGCAGCCGGATCCTCGAGTTGGCCGAGGCCACGCCACAGCAGCGGGCGCTGCCCTCGTTCCTCGGTGCCCTCAGCGAAGCCGACCCGGTCAGCCGCCGACGGAGCTTGCTCATCGCCGCAGCCCTGCTGGTCGCGCTGGCACTCGCGAGTGCCGCGGCCGTCGGGGCATTGCGCCTCCTCCAGCGAGACCCCGTCCCGGACCTGAGCATCGAGCCGCCGGCCGACGTCCCGGCGTTCGTCCTCTCGAGCTACGAGCGGCTGCCCCAGCTGCCGCCCCTCGCCATGACGTGGCGCGACAGCGACTCGAGCGACAAGGGCCGCATCTATGTCGATCGGTCGGGGGCCGTCCGATTCGATCGGTTCGCGTCAGCCGATGCGACGGAGCCCTCCAGCTACACGATCCTCAGCGGCAGCCGCATCAGCGGGATGGCGCCGGTCGAGTCAGAGGCGGTCTGGGTCGAACCGGGCCATGAGGCCTTCGGAGATGACCCGCGGGTGTTCATCCGGACCGTACTCAACTCCGAGGAAGGGCCGGGCTGCGAGATGGAGCGGGATCAGAGTGACGTCGGCGATGGGACCGCGGCAACGGGCTGGAGCTACGTTGGCGTCGAATACGTTGCGGGACGCCCCACGTACCACTTCGCGTGCGTCGGCGAGCTCTCGGTCGACATCGACATCTGGCTCGACATCGAGACCCGGCTGATCCTGCGCACCGGACTCAGGGAGGCCACCGAGATCACGTTCGGCGAGCAGCCGGCAGCGCTGTTCGAACCGCCGGAGGGCATGGCGCACATGACGAGCGAGGCGTACAGCGCCTACCTCTGCACGCGCGACGTCCAGACTGAAGTCGAAGTCGGGTTGGGGACGAGGGAATGTGCCCAACCCGAGGAACCGGAGGCGTCGCAACCGGAGGCGGAGGCTCCACCGGAGCCTAGCCCTGATACGCAGCCGGCGGGCACGTACCTGCTCGAGGATCCTTTCCCCGTTCGTCTCTCGATGACCGTCGCAGACGGCTGGACGGTCGTTAGAGAGAGCCGCTTTTACCATGTCGGCGGCCTGACCCGGGACGATGGGAGCACCGGTCTCAGGTTCGTGATGGTCAGCACCAACACCACGGATGACTGCGCCAAACGGGCAGGTGCTGTCGACGGGCGCGCCACGGTCGACGATCTCGTTGCGTTTCTCGCGGGTCAACCGTTGATCGACATCTCGGAGAACACGGACGTCACGCTCGATGGTTATCGCGGGAAGTACCTCGAGTTCACGAGGACCGCCGGTGAGATCGACTGTGGCTGGGGAGGGCTGGACGGCTGGCCGGCGAGCTCGCCAACCGCCAGCAACGAGGACGACCGGGTGTGGATCCTCGACGTGGATGGCGCGCCCCTGGTGATCGACGCGTTCTCGGATCCGAACGCTTCCGATGATGTCAGGGCGGAGCTCCGGCAGATCGTGGAGTCGATCCAGATCGAGCCGTGAGCCGGCCTGCGGTCTTCGCCCTTGGAAATGTCGCCAGCCCAACCCTGCGCTGTTGGTCGGCATCTATAGAGCGAACGCAATCGACACAGAGGATCGACATGAAGCGCTTGTCTGGCCTATCGGCATCGCCGATCGCAGCAGTCATGGCGATGGTGGTGTTCCTGGCGACCGGCTGTGCGACCGGGCAGGGCGTACCGAGCCGGGCCGCCTCGCCGCCATCGCCGGTCGGCGGACCGACCCTGACCCCCACGGTCCGCCCCAGCCAGAGCGATTTGGCGACTCGTCCATCGGCCAGTCCAAGCCCGACGCCCACGCCGCTCCTGTGGACCGAGGCGAGTCTGAAGGAGGACTGGCCCGCGCCGGTCCGCCCCGAGCCCGCCGGAGGCGCGATCCTCGTGCCGATCCTTACGAAGCACGAGACCTCCAGCGACCGCTGGACCCCAGGCCGACACATCGATCCGTCGGGCGACACCGAATCGGATGGTTTCCCGTGGGTCGACATCCAGGAGGTGGTGGTCGGTAGAGGCACGGTAGGCTATACAGTCCTCAAGGTCCCACCCGAGGTGGATCCCACCGAGCAGTGGATCACCTATGGCGTTGTCTTTGATGACGATCGCGACGGCGTTCCCGACCGGCGGGTCGGGAAGGACAACAAGCCCGAGACAGTGGCGGGCTGGGACCACTATCGGACGTGGATCACCGATCTCCACACCGGTCGAACGACGCTACAGGGACGCGACCCTGACTACGTTGGCGAGACCCGCTTTCAAGCAATCTTTCATGGCCACTTCTTCTTTGAGTCGGACACGCCTACTGGCACGATCGGCATGAGCTTGGTGCACCGGCCCTTCTACGTATGGGCGTCGGTGATCCAGGATGGTCGGGTCGTTGCCACGGACTATGCCCCCGATGTCGGGTGGCTTGATACGTCGCTTGAGACCACGAGGGTGCCGTAGGCGCAGCCAAGGTGAAGCCTCCCTCAACACGCGTAGGTAGACTCGAGGGTCATCGGGCGGCCACGACGCCGACCCTTTACCCGGGCGAGTGGGATGGCGTGCGGCTCGGATTCGGCGGAGACCTGACGGGTGGAGGCACGCGCCCCGGGCTGGTCGACCCCTTCTACGTGTGGGCCTCGGTGATCGAGGATGGTCGCGTCGTGGCCACGGACTATGCCCCCGATGTCGGGTGGTTGGTGGAGCCGAAGCCATGATCGCCGCGCGCGCGTTCGGTCGGCCGGCAGGTCTGAGGGTCTTGGTGCTCATAGCCGTGGTCGTGGCAAGCGCCTGCGGAGCGGGTCAGGGATCCCTTACACCTTCCGCACGCTTGCCAAGTCCGACGCCGACGCCAACGACGAGCCCCGCGGTGGCGTCGCCGAGCGCCATGCCGAGCCCGTCATTCGAGGTGATCGGAGAGCGGATCGGGGCCGGCACCCACACCGCGCGACCGTTCGACCCAACGCAGCCGGAACCTTGGGGCGTCTGCGTGGGCCAGCCCGGATGCACCGAAACGAGCGCCGACGACTCGATCGGTATCACGTACACGGTGCCGGAGGGCTGGGCATTCGGCTACGGGGCGGCGGTGACCAAGCCATCAGCCGGCACGGTTGCGCCAAGCGGGATGAGCCTGCACTTCCTCCGAGGCGGCTGGCTGTTCAGCGATCCCTGCCTCAAGGTCGACACCTTGCCGGACATCGAGGTCGGTCCGAGTGCCGACGATTTCGCCGACGCGCTGGCCGCTCATCCACTGCTTGATGTGACGACCCCGGTCGAGGTCAGCCTCGGCGGCTACCCTGGGAAGTACCTCGACCTTCAGGTGCCGTCGGAGATTTCCAAGTGCACCGCCCAATACTTCCCCTGGGCGCCCGCCTTCTACGCCCAGGGCCCGAACCACCGATGGCACATCTGGAGCCTCGATGTCGAAGGCGTCCGCGTGGTCATCCAGAGCGGCGACTTCGCCGGGACGTTGCCGGAGGATCTCGCCGAGATGCACGCGATCATCGAGTCGATCCAGATCCAGCCCTAGGAGCGAGCGGGGCGGGCCCGCCATGACCTTGGGCTATCCTTGGGCCGCGCCGACAAGCTCAGCGGTAGAGCAGCTTGTTTCGTAAGTCTCCCGCCCTCGGCGCAGTGCCACAAGCGTAGGAGCCCGATACAAACGGGCACACTCATCAGCTATTCGTTTCGAGGGGTTGCCCGCCTACGATCGACGCTGCGGGCCGCTCGCGTCAAAACCGACGCTTGACACCCGAACCGTCGTCCGTCATCAACGCAGCCTTCGTTGACGTCGATGCTACGACTGGCGTCGCGCTCGTCATGGGCCGCGATGAAGGGCCCGCCACCGAATTCTCCCGTTCGCTTCGCGGGGATCGTGCTACGGAGCGCCGGGCCGCAGCCGAGGATGGGTCGCGACAACCCCGATATCAACCAGATTTGAGCCGTCCCCCTCGAGGAATGCAGCGTGGCGTGGGTTATCAAATCCCGCTTGTTGACCAACGAGCGTGAAGATGATCCGCAACCCATCCGGTGTCCACGTCGGCTGCGTCGCACGCTGCTCGGCCCGGCCGAACGATGTGAGGGCGGTCAGACCGGAGCCATCGCGCTTGATGGTGTACAAGTTCGACGGTTCGTCCGTCGCCTGGAACTCCCCAAGGCCGTAGGTCGAGAACACGATCTCATCGGATCCAGGACGCCAATCGGGGTAGTTCGCGAACATCGACCAGTCGGTCAGGACGACAGGCTTGGCATCCTCCTCGCCGACGGAGATGACGGCGATCACGGATCCCGTGGCGGTACCGGGGTTGATCTGCGTGTCCGGGTACCGCGTCATCGTGAAGACGATGGACTGCCCATCTGAGGACCAGCGCTGATCGTCCAGGGCCGTCTTCGACGGTGCCCGGAACAAGACCCGCCGATCGCCGCTGGCGATGTCCTGGACTTCGATGACGGCCCCCTCGAGACCGCTCGCGCCGAGTTGGTACCGGACGAACGCGAGCTTCGAACGGTCGGGTGACCATGCCGGCTCGGCAACCTCGCCGCAGCTGATCGCGCAGTCGGTACTCCGTGTCACGATCGCCGTGGCGTCGGTGCCGTCGGCGTCGACGAGCCAGATCTCGTTGCCTCGACTCGTTTCGGCATCGAAGGCGATCTGGGCGCCGCCAGGCGACCAGTCGGGATGAAGGGTCCTGTAGTTGACATCAGAGAAGAGTGCGTGCGACTCCGTCCCATCAGGCCGCACGAGATAGATGCCTCCGCCACCCTCCTGTTCCCATTGGTAGGCGATCCAGGGCTCGTCGACCTGCGTCTGCGCTGACGGCTGGCTTGCGGACGGAGCAAAAGTGGCGGGCTGCTGTGTGCTTGTCGATGTCGCCACACTCGTCGGAGTCGACGATGGAGCAGTGGACGACACGGTCGACGGCGAGCCGCATGCGGCCTGGACGGCGCACAGGATGACGACCCCGATGGCATATCGGGAGGGCGAACGCGCCGACCCCCGGGCGATTCCTGTCACCATCATTTCCTCCGGATCTGCGGAAGTTGGGCTGTGGGCGGCAATCAGTTCCCGATGCCGGGGCCGTACAACTCGGCGGTGGCAACTGCATCGCCAGGGCCGAGGCCGTACCCGCCCGTCACCAGCAGCCTGCCATCGGGCAGGACTGTGGCCGTGTGGAAGCGGCGGGCCGCGCCCATGCTCGCGGTGGCGATCCACGTCCTGCTCGACGGGTCGTACAACTCCGCGGAGGCCCCGTCGCCGCCCGCGACGAGCACGGAGCCATCCGGGAGCAGCGTGGCCGTGGCCTGCCAATGAACGGCTGCCATCGACCCCGTCGCGGTCCAGAGCCCGGTGCGTGGGTCGTACACGCTGGCGGACCGCGAACCTTCTCCGCCCACGACGAGGACGGAGCCATCGAGCAGCAGCGTGGCTGTGCCGTCCCAGGTACCGTGGGTCATGGACGCGGTCGGCTTCCACGTCCCTGTGCTCGGGTCATACAGCTCTGCCGAGTTCGTTACTTCATCGCCAGAGAAGTCGCCCACGACGAGTACCGTGCCATCGTGGAGCAGCGTGGCCGTCTGGTAGTGGCGATAGTTGACCATCGGCGCGGCGGCGGTCCAGAGACCACTCTGAGGGTCGTACAGCTCGGTGGTGGTCCCGTATCCCTCCGTCCCACCGACCACCAGAACCCTGCCGTCGCGTAGCAGTGTGGCTGTATGCCTATTGCGGGCGTGGGCCATGCTCGCGGCGGCCGTCCAGGACCGGGTACTGGGGTCGTACAGTTCGGCGGACGCGAGGCTGTCGTCATCGAGGTCGATGCCGCCCGCCACGAGCACCCTGTCATCTTGCAGCAGGGTCGCCGTGTGCCAGTAGCGGCCCGCGCTCATGTTGCCGGTTGCAATCCAGGACCCGCTGTCGGGGTCGTAGAGCTCGGCGTGGTTCATGCGAGGACCGGTTGTGGCGCCGGCGATCAGCACCGTGCCATCGGCCAGAAGCGTGGCGGTGTGCACCGCGTGGCCATCGATCATCGTGCCGGTGACACTCCAGACGGCTGGCGGGACCAGTTGGGTGGGATGCGAACGCAAGAAGGCCCCGACGCCGGCCGCCACCGCGAGCAGGGTCACCAGCGCCGCGGCGACAAGCACGAGACCCGTCCGGCGACCGAACCGGGCCGGCCAGATGGGGAACCAGCCCCGCTGCGGCTGGACGGAGATGCTCGCCAATACCTGCTGGTAGAACCGGTCCTCGTCGCCGAGCTCGACCGCCCGCTCGCGCAGTCCTTGGACGAGGAGGGTATCGATGAAATCGGGGTCGATCTTGGTCATGCCTGGGTCTCCAGCGCTCGTGCGAGCGACTTTCGCGCAGCGTGGAGCCGCGACTTCGTGGTACCCACTGGGATGCCTAGCGCCTGCGCGATCTGGTCCAGGGGGCGCTCTTCGAGGTGGTGGAGGGCAAGGATCTGGCGATCGGCGATCGACAGGCGGTCGAAGGCAGCCAGCACCGCGGCGCGCTCGAGCGCATGCGGCGCTGGATCGGCGGCTCGGAGGGCCGCACCCTCGAGGTCGATCTCCCGGACGCGCCCGCGCCTGCGCAGCAGGTCACGGCAGCGGTTTGCGAGGATGGTGTTCAGCCAGGCGTTGAACCGGTGCTCGTCGCGAAGCCGCGGGAGGTTCTGCCACGCCGAGACGAAGGCGTCCTGGGTAGCATCCCTTGCGTCTGCCTCGTTCCTGACGATCGTACGGGCCAGCCTGAGCAAGCCTGGCATCCGGTCCGCCATCAGGAGGCCGAATGCGTCGGCGTCGCCGCGCGCCGCTCGGGTGATGAGGACCTCATCGGCGACCGACGCCGCGTCGCGGATGCCTCGGGTCAGGTCCAAGGCGGTCATCGTGGACTCATCGCAGGTCGCATGTCACGTATGACGACGACTGAGCGGGTCCGGTTCGAGCTTTCTCGAGGTCAGACTTATGAGCTCTGACCGTTAGCAACTATTCGAGCGCTGTGCTGGAGAGGTGAAGGGCCATACCGAGCGTGCTCCCGAGCTCTGAATAGCTGATGTCCGTTAGCAGCACCTATACTCGCCCTCGAGCCGACATAGCTCAGCGGTAGAGCAGCTGTTTCGTAAACAGCAGGTCCTCGGTTCAAATCCGAGTGTCGGCTCCACTCCCCGTTTCGGGCTGAGCCTCAGTGCGCCGATGCGCCGTGCCCTTAGCCCGCGTTGCCGAAGGTCGCGCGACCGGCGGGTCGATAGGTCTGGAACATCACGCCCGTCGATGTCGAGCGCGACTCGACCAGCTCGAGGTTGTGCGTCCCGCCGTGCTCGGGGAAGAGCCGAAGCCCATCGCCCACGATCACGGGGTAGATCCGCAGGTTCAGTTCGTCGACGAGGTCGCGCTCCAAGAGCCAGCGGAGGAGATCGCCGCTGCCATGGACCTGGAGCTCACGACCGGGCTTCGCCTTGAGCTCGCGGATCGCCGCCTCGACGTCGCCGTCGATAACGTGGGTGTTCTGCCAGGTCGGGTCCTTGAGCGTGGTCGAGGGCACGTACTTCGGCAGCACGTTGATGCCGTGGGAGACCGCATCGCCGCTGTCGTGGAGCGGCCAGTACGTTTCCCAGATCTCCCACGTCTTGCGTCCCAGGAGCAGCGCATCGGCGCGCTCGAACCACGAGAGCAGGAATGGCCACCCCTCCGGGTCGGCATACGCCGCCGTCCAACCGCCGCGGTCGAATCCGCCGCGCCGGTCCTCCTCGGGGCCGCCGGGACCCTGGTACACGCCGTCAAGGGTCAGCATCATCGAGGCCGTCAGCTTCATGGTCGTCGCTCCTCCGTCGTTGTCGGTCGCCACCGATCAATTGGTGGTTTATTGTGATGGTGGTACATGACCACCTTAGTCCACCAGCAAGACGGACGTCAAGGGCGATATCGTTGAGCGGTATGGCATCTCTCGACCCCCGCGAACAGCCCGACGCGCAGGCGGTCATGGTGCTCGCCCTCGAGCTCGGTGACAGGATCCGGGCGCGCAATTCGGCCGCGGCGGAATCGATCGGCCTGACGTCCGTGCAGGCAAAGGCTCTCGACATCCTGCGTCGTGATCGTCCGATCTCGATGCGGGCGCTCGCCAAGCTCGCGATGGTCGATCCGTCCAATCTCACAGGAGTGGTCGATCGCCTCGAGGGCCAAGGCCTCGTCCAGCGATTGGCAGACCAGCACGATCGGCGCGTCACGGCACTCGTGCTCACTGAGACCGGCGAGGAGCGCGTCAAGCGGTACCGGGCCATCACGAGGGCGCCGTTCGTCGGCCTCGAGCCAAAGCGGCTGCGTGAGTTCCGGAGCTTGTTGGAGGCGGCGATCGTCGGCACGGAGCGCCCCAACGATGATCGGCGCCGCTGATCGATGACCTGTTGACTCAGCGCCCTTACGCCGAGCAGGCGGTCAGTCTGGGACGACAGCGATGGCGTCCATCTCAACGAGAAAGTCGGGATGGGCCAAGCCATTGACCACGGCACCCGTGATGACCGGCGGATCTGAGGGCACTCCCCACGCTTTCTGAAACGCCGCGAAGCCCGCTGCGAACTCCTGGCCCTCGACGATGAGGACGTTCCACTTCACGACGTGTTCGGGACCTGCACCAGCAGCCTCAAGTGCCGTACGGAGGTTGCGCAGTACCTGCTCGGTCTGTGCCGCGATGTCGCCGATGCCGACGATCTCGCCGTTGGCGTTGACGGCGTCCTGGCCGCGGACGTAGATCGTCCGGACGCTCCCCGAGACGACGGCGACATTACTGAACGCCGGGTTTCGCGGCAGACCCTCGGGATCCAGGAACTCCACGCGACCATCGACGTTCGAGGCTTTCTCGGTCATGAGTCGGACTCCTTCATGGCGGGTCCAGGGTTTCGGGCGATCGTCGCCACGGACGCGAGGGCATCGGCGAGGTACCGAACGATCCGCGTGGCCGCGGAGCCCAGGGGATCGAGGTCAGGGTTGTAGATCGTGACGTCGATACCGACGAGGCCGGGCACGGTCATGGCGCCGAGGGTCAGCGCGGTCAGATCGTCCCAGTCCAGGCCACCGGCCTGCGGATAGTCCACCGCGGGGAGGCTCACGGTCGCCAGGACATCGAGATCGACGTGCAGCCACCACGAGCTACCGCTGGCGACCTGTTCCGCGCTGCTAGAGCCGACCTCGGTCGGTCCCGAACGGATCGAGTCGGGCGTGACCACCCGAACGTCGCGGGCGATGGATGGAACGCCGGCGTCAGCCAATTCGGAAGCGTCGCGGGCACCCAGAACGACGACTTGATCAGGCTGGAGGTGCGGGATCTGGCGTCGCAGGCGGTCGGGCAGGCTGTGGTGATCCCGCCCGAGGAGGAAGCCGAGCTCCATGTCTGCGGCCTCGCCGGTCGTCGAGGCAGCCGGAGGCCATGCGTCCTCATGTCCGTCGACGAAGAGCAGGCCCGGCGGTTTGGGCGTCGCACCGAGACAACCCATGAGGATCGGACAGTCACCGCCAACGACGACCGGCAATCGCCCATCTCCGAGGAGCGCTCGCACCATCTCACGAGTGCTGCGGACCATCGCGGCGAGAGGGAGCGGAGCGATCACCTGACTCGCTGGATCCCTGTGGTGATCGACAAGGTCGACATCGACGTCGCCCGCATCGTCGACCACCGCGCCGGTGGCAGCCAGCGCGTCGAGGAGTCCGGCCCGGCGTAATGCAGCCGGAGCGCGGGCGACGCCGTCAGCTCGTCCCGAGGAATTGAATGGCACTCCGAGGAGCCGTGTATCGAGTGGCTGCAGGCCCGTCATCCTGCTCGAGCCCGATCACCACCCGCCCGGGCGCATGACGGCATCTGCGGGCGGCCGCTACGTTTCGCGCGTCAGGCGAACGACCGGGATCTCGCGGTCGGTCTTGGTCTCGTAGGGGCCGAATTCCGGCGCCTCGGCGACGACCCGTTTCCAGGCCGCGGCACGCTCCTCTCCGCGCAGGATCTCAGGGCGCACCTTGTAGATCTTGGGGCCGACCTCGATCCAGACCTGGTCGGGATGCGAGGCGAGGTTGTGGAGCCAGCTCGGATGGTGGGCGGAGCCGCCCTTGGAGGCGACGACGAGCCAGTGGCCGTCCCCTTCTTCGAAGCGCCTGACCGAGGCTACGCGCTTCTCGGCGGACTTCGCGCCGACGGTCGTCAGCAGCAACAGCTCGGCGCCGATCCGGCCGCCAGCCCGGCGGTACAGGGCGGCGAACACCCGGGCGCCGAAGCGCGCGATCGGCCCGCTCGGCATTCGCGTGCCGTAGGTCCCGCCGGGTGGCACGTCCATGGTCATCCACGCGGCAGCGTACGCCCCATTGCTCTATCTCGGCAGGAGAGCCTCGATGGCCGCGACGAAGGTGTCCGCCGCTTCACGCGGGAGGAAGTGCCCCGCTCCGGGCACCAGTCGCCGTTCATATGGTCCGGCGAAGTGCCGCGCGTCGTCGTGATCATCGGGAGGAGGGTCGACACCGTCCGCCTCTCCGAATAAGGCGACTGCCGGCACCGTGATAGGCGGCCGCGCCGCCAGCCGCTCCTCGAGCGGCTCTAGCGCCGGATCGCCAGGCGCATTCAGCCGACGATGGCGATAGGAGTGGATGACCACCTCGACGAAATCCGGGTTGTCGAAGCTCGAGGCCGTCCGCTCGAAGGTCGCGTTGTCGAAGTGCCAGGTCGGGCACCACTGTCGCCAGAGGAACTGGCAGATCTCGCGCCGGTTCTGCTCGAGGCCAGCCCGCCCTCGCTCCGTGTTGAAGTACCACTGATACCACGCGCGATACTCGCTCTCGGCCGGTCCAGGGCGGTTGGCAACCACCAGGTCCTGGATGTTGTACCCGCCCTGCGAGACGAGCCCGAAGCAGCGATCCGGCCACGACGCGGCAACGATGCATGCGGCCCGCCCGCCCCAGTCATACCCGCCAAGCAACGCTTGGTCGATGGCCAGGGCGTCCATGAAGGCCAGCAGGTCGCTGCCCAATGCGGCCTGTTGCCCGGACCGAGGTGTCGTGCCGGATCGGAATCGGGTCGGCCCGTAGCCCCGCAACCAGGGCGCGTAGACCCGGCAGCCGAGCGCCGTTAGCGGCCCGATCGTCGCGTCATACGCTCTCGCATCGTCCGGGAAACCGTGCAGCAGGATGACCGGGATGCCATCTTCCGGACCACTCGCCTCGTACGCGATGTCGAGCGACGGGGTGGCGATCGTTTTCCATGGCGTCGTGTTGCCCATCACGCACCGCCTTTCGTCATCACCGACAAATGGTGACAGGACCACGGAACGCCGCCTGACTTCTCCCGCAGCCGACCCTCCTTGGAGATCAGTGGGAGAATCACGGTGATCGAAGGAGACAGTAGCCAGCGTGGAGGCATCACCATGGCAACCACCACGACAACGCTCAACAAGCCCGTCTGGGTCGACCTCGCGGCGACCGACGCCGGGGCCGAGCGCGACTACTACGCGAAGCTCTTCGGCTGGGACGTCGAGGTCAACCCCGACCCACAGTACGGCGGCTACGGCTTGGCGAAGATCGATGGTGAAGACGCCGCCGGCATGGGCCCGAAGCAGCAGCCCGGCGTTCCCACCGCCTGGTCCCTGTATCTCGGGACGGACGACGTCGACGACCTGGCGAAGCGGATCGAAGGCGCGGGCGGGACGGTGGTCGCGCCGCCGTTCGACGTCGGCGATCAGGGCCGCATGGCGGTCTTCCAGGATCCGTCGGGCGCGTTCATCTCGGCGTGGCAGGGCACCCGGATGGGTGGCTTCCGCACGAACGCCCCGAACAGCTACGGCTGGGCCGAGTTGAACGCCCGAGGCGTCGACCAGGTGATCCCGTTCTATTCGACGGCGTTCGGTTGGACGACGCGGACGAGCGAGATGGGCGAGGGCCAGCCGCCGTACACCGAGTTCCTCCTCGACGGCGACAGCATCGCCGGTGCGTGGGAGATGAACCCGATGGTGCCCGCCGAGGTCCCGAGCTACTGGCAGGTGTACTTCACGGTCGATGACGTCGATCGCGCGTTCAAGCAGGCGATCGGCGGCGGCGGCAAGGAGCTGGTGGCGCCACAGGACTTCCCGGGAGGACGGTTCGCGATCGTCAGCGATCCGGAGGGCGCCAGTTTCGGATTGCTCAAGACGAGCAGATAAGACCACCAGGGCGCGGGCGCTCTCATTGCCTAGCCTCTACGAGGCGGCCGGCGGAACCGAGGGTCTGAGGCGCCTTGCCGCGGCATGGCACGCGCGCGTGCTGGCTGACGACGTGGTCAGCCACGCGTTCCAATTCGGCTTCCGTCCGGATCACACCGATCGACTGGCCGCGTACTGGGCCGAGGCGCTCGGCGGACCGGCGACCTATTCGAGCCGATATGGCGACGAGACGTCGGTCGTCCGGCTACACAGCGGGAACGGCCACCACGATGAGATGGACCGCCGCGCGATCGCCTGTTTCGATCAGGCCCTAAAGGACACGGGCCTCGCGGAGGACGACAGGCTGCGTGGCGCGCTGCACGACTACTTCGCGTGGGCGGCGACCACGCCGATGGCGGCCTATCCGACGTCGGCAGACGATGTCCCCGAAGGCCTGCGGATCGGGCGTTGGTCCTGGGACGGGCTACAGATCGAGTAGCCCCGACCGCAGCGAGGGATCGATCGCCCGTCGGCTATCGTGAGCGGCCGATGGTGCAACTGCAACGCCGACCACTGGGTGAGCCCGACGACGTGCGCCAGGTCCCGAACGGTCGCCTCGAGACGTACGACCTGGGTGAGATGCGTATCGGGCGGTCGGTGCTCGAACCCGGTTGGCGCTGGAGCGAATCGATCAAGCCGATCGCTCGCACCGAGCTGTGCGAATACCACCACATCGGTTTCTGCGTCTCCGGCAGCAGCCGGATCCAGATGCGCGAGGGTGCCGAGCTTCTGGTGGAGGCCGGGCAGTTCTACGAGATCCCGCCCGGTCACGACTCGTGGGTGGTGGGCGACGAGCCGTACATCACGATCGAGCTGCAGCCGAGCACGGCTTTCGCACGGCCGGAGGGCGGCGGCTTCGACCGCGTGGTCGCCACGCTGCTGGTCACCGATATCGTCGAGTCCACCGTGCGTGCGCTGGAGCTTGGCGACGGTGCCTGGCGGGACCTGCTGGCACGCCACGACCGGATGGTGCGGCGTCAGCTCGACCGATATCGCGGCCGCGAGATCACGACGACCGGTGACGGTTTCGTGGCCCTCTTCGACGGCGCCGAGCGAGCCATCCGCGCCGCACAGGAGATCGGTCGTGCCGCTTCGCTCCTCGGCGTCGAGGTCCGGGCCGGGGTCCATTCCGGCGAGATCGAACTTGAGGGCGGGAACGTGCGCGGGATCGCGATCCATATCGCGACGCGAGTGGCAGGTCTTGCGGGCCCAGGTGAGGTGTACGTCTCGTGGGCCACGCGCGAGCTCCTGGCCGGCTCGCCCATCGGTTTCACCGATCGCGGCCTCCATGGACTGAAGGGCCTATCGGAGCAGCGCCGCATCTACCAGGTCGAGCCAGAGCCATCCAGCTGATACCGGCGACTCTGGTGTTCGCTATCAGCGCGGCCCGTCGAACCGCCAGCGAGTCTGGCTGAACGTTGCTCCCTTGCCGAAGGCGAAGACCTTTGTCGCACGGACCTCGAAGGCCACCGGTCCCATGTCGGGCGCTTCGTCGCGACGGCCCTCGATGACTTCCTCGGCGCCGTCGACCCAGAAGAGGCGACCGTCGGATTCGCGCAAGCGGAAGAAATCGTCGTACTTGGCCGTGAAAGCCTCGGCGAGCCGTCGAAGCCGGTCCGCACCCGTCACCCGCATGGCCTCCCCCTCGATAACGACATCCAGACCATCCCAGTCGTTGCGGCCCGTGACGACGACGACGTGTCGATCGCCAGTGGCGAGGTTGACCGCCTTCTGCTCGGTCGGGCCCGTCGTAAAGAAGAAGGTCTCATCGATCCAGACACCGCCGATGGTCGTCGCGTGCGGACGACCGTCCGCTCGCACCGTCGTGAGCCAGTAGGTCTTTGCGGCCTCGATCACGTCTCGGGCGATGTCCCACTCCGTCGGGGCAACCTCAGGGCTGCTGAATCGTGGATCGACCTCGCCGATCGGCACGCTCGTCCGGCTCTTGATCCGCATTTCGGTCATGGTCGATCGACCTCCTTGTCTTCTGGCGATGAGCCGCCGTCATCGCGAACGCGCGCGTAGCGGAGGAATGCCGTGGTCCCATCGAGTGTCCGGACTTCGCTGAGGCGGAAGGCGCGCTTGTTGCTCGTCGCATCGAAGAGGCGCTCCCCCGCACCGAGCACCACTGGGAATACCTTCAGACGAAGCTCGTCGACGAGGTCCTGCTCGATGAGCGTGTTGGCGATACGCGCACTGGCCGCCACGATGATGTCCCCGCTCAGCGTGCGCTTCAGGTTCGAGACCTCGCCGAGCCAATCGCCATCGATGACCCACGTGTTGTTCCAGTCGGGATCCCGGAGCGTCGACGACACGACGTATTTGGGCATGTCGTTCAACCGGTCGGCCAACCCACCCGTCCGCGTTGGCCAGCGCGCGGCAAACCACTCGTACGTCCGACGGCCCATGAGCATGGCCCCGCTGCCCAGCGCCTCGTCGAGAGCGAGCCTCGCGAGTTCCGGGTGGTCATTGATCCGGCCGACCCATCCGCCACGCGGGAAGCCCTCGTCGCCGGCAGGGTCCTGGATGACGCCGTCGAGCGAGATGTTGTCGCTCACGACGAGGGTTGCCATATCGGGTCTCCGTCCGCACCCGCTTGGATCGGGCACCCATTCCGTGGCGCCTTACCGAGGCGGTCCATCCGTTTCTTGTCAAGTCGTTCGTTGTGGGACACTATGTTCCGGTTCAGCATCCTTGTTCAACCGACAAGGTGACACTGGCTGTCCATTGACGAACACCACGCGGCCAGATGTTCAGGAACGAGGCAGGCAAGCAGCGGTGAGCAGACGGGACGACGCGCGAGCCCGACCCGATCGACGGGTGGGCAAGACAAGGAAGGCGCTCAAGGAAGCACTGACCGATCTCATCCTCGAAGAGGGCTACGAGGGTGTGACAGTCCAGGACGTCATCGACCGGGCAGACGTCGGGCGTTCGACGTTTTACGCCCACTTCCTCGACAAGGACGACCTTCTTATGGCGGTCCTTTCAGATCTGGAGATGCCGGGCCTCGATCCGGATACATGGAAGCCCGACGACGAGGCCTTCGGTTGGACGCTGGCGCTCTTCGAGCACTTCGGTTCGGGAAAGCGGCTCTTCAAGGCCGTCGCGAGCAGTCAGAGCGGAGCGCTTGCGCGCCGGGAGACGGTCCGGCGGCTTGAGGAGCTCGCTCGCGCCGAGCTCTCGCGGCTACGGGTAGCGCGCCGGCTCGACGCCTTCCAGCTCGAGACCGTCACGCGATTCCTCGTCGGCACGTTCATGGGCTTCATGGAGTGGTGGATACGAGAGGAGAACGAGCACTTGCCAGCCGTCGAGGTCGACCACGCCTTCCGGTCGCTTGCCTTGCCCGGCGTCGTCAGCGTCCTCGAGCTGGATCTCGCGTTACCGCGTTCGCTCTAGACGTTGCGTCCGGTCGAGTCCGGTCCCCCTCAGCCGAATGTGAAGCAATAGACATCCGCGCCGGGCTGGAGGAATTCGATCTCGACGAGGTGGGGGCGATCGGCCGAGTCGGGTTGGCGGATCAGCTGATACAGGCGCTGATCGGCGAGCATGCCGTTGCCGCCGTCGTCGACGTCGAACCCGTGCGCGGGGCCGGGATCCGCGCCGTCGAGCAGGACTCGGAATGCGATCGAGGTTCCCCGCTGCGCGGGTGACATCACGAGGTTCACGTCCCGCGCCTGGAACGCGAAGGCGATCCGGCCAGGCGCCTCAACGAGTGATGCAGCGTCTGGTCCGAGGCGCCAGGCTCCCGAAGGCGCCCATTGGTTGAGCCCGAGCTGATCCGCCGCTGGATAGGCGTGCGACTCGTGATATCGCGCCGCCTCCGGCGACGCGAAACCGGCCGAGCGGCCGTAGCTGACGTAGGTCTCGGGGGTCCGCAAGGTGGACCAATCGGCGGGGACTTCGAACCCCACCGGCTCGACTGACACGAGATCCTGTTCGAGGTCCTCGGCGCCGGCGTCGCGCAGCAGCTGCCGGATGACCATCTCGGTCATCTGGTATTCGCCCTCACCGAAGTGGTGATAGCGGATCCGGCCCTGCTCGTCGGCGATATACACGGCCGGCCAGAAATGGTTGGCGAACGCCTGCCAGACGCCGTAGTCGCTGTCGACGGCGATCGGGTACTCGACGCCGAATTCCGCGGATCGCTCGACGATGTTGTCGACCGTCCGCTCGAACGGGAACTCGGGCGTATGGACCCCGACGATCGTGAGTCCCTTGTCTCGGTACTTCGCGTCCCATGCCCGCAGATACGGCAGTGTGCGCAGCCAGTTGATGCAGGTGTAGGTCCAGAAGTCGACGAGGACGACGCGTCCGCGCAGTCCCTCTGGCGTGAGCGGTTCGGAGTTGAGCCAACCCGTCGCGCCTTCGAAATCCGCGATACGGCCCTCGTCTGGCAGCTCGACCGGATCGCCCGCGAGATGGTGCGCGATCGAGCGGATCAGCCCGCCCGCAGCCTCTGGCTTCTGGACCGTCGCCGTACCTCCCGACGATCCGTGCTCCCTGGGGTCATCGGCCATCGTTCCGCTCCCATGGCTTCATCCACTGGAGCATCGCGCAGCGCCATGGGTGACGACCAGCCGGTGCGCACGATCGCTGTCCATACCCGGACGCCTATGTTCGGCGGGCGATCAGCTCCTCGATCCACGCTCGAAGCCGCTCGAGGTGCTCGGTGTAGTGCTCGCTGCCGGACTTGCGGATCCACCACGCGGCTTCGTCAGACGGCTCGCCGAGGCGGTACCACGCATCCATCATGCGGCTGCGGCCGGCGCTGGCCTGCACCCAGGCGACGGTCCACGGCTGGCCGTTCATCGCGGCGAGGAACTCGGCGTTGAGACCGTCGATGTCGAGCTCATGACCCTCGTACGTGCCGGAATTTATCCGCTCGAACTGCGCCGCCGCCTCGGCCAGCCACGTCCCGACGTGGGCGACGACGTCCCGGACCGTCCAGTCCGGGTCGCGGTAGTAGCCCGGGACGAGGCACTCCTCCGGCGTCAGCTGACGGACGAGATCGGCGAACGCGTACCAGCCCTGTCGTTCGGCATCGACCTCGGTGGCGTACGGATGCCCCGCCGGCAGCGTCGCGACGTCGTGACCCGCGGTCACGAGGCGCTGTCCGCCGTGACGAACTCACCCTCGAGCGGCAGCCCCGCCTCCTCCCAATCGAGCAGCCCGCCCGAGTAGCGACGGACGTTGCGATACCCGCGCCGGACGAGGTCCCTGTACAACGCCACGCTCGAGAGGCAGTCGACGTGCGAGCAGTACACGACCACCTCGTCGTCGGGGTCGAGGGCGGCGTACACCTGCTCGGGCGTGTCGAAGTGGAGCGAGCCGGGGATGTGCTTCGCGTCGAAGGCCCACCGGTTGAGAGCCATGATCAGCTTGAAGTCATCCCCACGATCGAGCTTCGCCTTCAGCTCGTCCCGGCCGATCGTCAGGATCGGTTCGTTCCCGAGCGCGGCGAGACGGCGGGGCTGGTCGATGGCCATCGATCCTTCCGGTGCGGGTCGTGAGGACGGGACTACGATACTCGCGACGAGATCAGTAAGACATCGATGACCGAGAACGCCCTGTCGTTCCTGAGCGACATACGCCGGGCCCGCGATCTGATGGATCGCGACTACGCCGAGCCGCTCGACCTTGACGCGATGGCCCGCGAAGCCGGCTATTCCCGCTTCCACTTCGCTCGTGGCTTTGCGGAGGCATACGGCGAGACGCCGCGCGCCTATCTCACCCGACGCCGGATCGAGCGGGCCAAGGCACTCCTCCGATCCGCGAACCTGTCTGTCACGGAGATCTGCTTCCTCGTCGGGTTCTCGAGTCTCGGCTCGTTCAGTGCGCGCTTCCGGCAGCTCGTCGGACGATCGCCGAGCGGGTACCGCGATGACGCCGTCGCCCGGACAGGAGTCCCGCCGATCCCCGGGTGCGTCGTGCTGATGTGGACACGTCCTCACCCGGAAAGTGAGCAAGCGCGAAGAAGCGAGGCCGACCAGGGCTCGACTACGGTGGCCCAGCACTCGCAGCCGTAGCCGAGATCGGAGGACCGTCGTGATCAACCGCCTCAACCACGTCAACGTGTTCGTCTTGGACCAGGAGAGAGCGAAGGCGTTCTACACCGAGACCCTCGGTTTCGACCTTCGCAACGACGCCACGATCGACGGCTTCCGTTGGCTGACCGTCGGCCCGAAGGACCAGAAGGACCTGAACATCCTGCTCGCCTACCCCGCGCCGCCGATGTTCAGCGCCGAGGACGCGGAGACCGTCAAGGCACTCGTGGCGAAGGGCTCCCTCGGCGCCGGCGTGTTCGAGACAGCCGATTGCCAGAAGACGTTCGAGGAGCTGTCCGCCAAGGGAGTCACGTTCCTCCAGGAGCCGGCCGAGCGGCCCTACGGGATCGAGGCGCTGTTCCGCGACGACTCCGGGAACTGGTTCAGCCTGACCCAGCCGAAGTGGGTGGGCTGACCGGGCCGCTCGCCATGGATCCTCGACCCCACGAGTCTTGAGGTCGAGGCGACAGTCGCAGGATCCGTCGATCATGGGTAGCATCGTGTCGAGGATCCAAGCGCCATGACCATCAACCGGGACGCGACCGACTGGCTGGAGACGAGCCACGCAGCGACGGATCGACCGATCGTCGTCGACGTCGGTGAGCGTCGCCTCATCGCGATCGACGGCGTCGGTGGGCCCCGAGGCGCCGACTACCGGCTCGCCAGCGAGACGTTGAAGTCCGGTCTCAGGAACCTGCGATCCCGAGTCGATCATGGACATCAACTCACCTGGCGTCCCGCGGTCCTCGAGACCGCCTGGTGGACGCACCCGGAGTTGCCTCCAGCAGAGATGCCCGGCGCGTTCGAGGACCGATCGGTCTGGCATTGGCAGCAGATGGTCGAGGTCCCCGGTCAGGCGACGGATCAGGACGTCGAGGCGGCGATCGCGGACGCCCGCCAGTCGGCCGGCCGCCCCCAGCCCCTGATGCGGGCGATCACCCTGACCGAAGGTCGAGCGGCCCAGATGCTGCATCGCGGCGGATCGGCCTCTGCCGCGAATACCCTGACGGCGCTGTTCGCGCTGCTGGCCGCCGGCGGCATGCGCCCGCACGGGCACATCCACGAGCTCCGCGTCGCCGACGAAGCCGATGTCCCGGCCGATCGAGCGCGCTCGATCCTGCGGGTCCCGATCGAGTCAGACTGACCGCGGCTCCAGGACCACGACCGCGGTCTGGCGCGAACGCCGGCTGGCGTAGGCGTCGATGCTGGCGCCCCACCCGTTGTGTTCGTCCAGCCGAGCCCACAGCCGCGCCCGCTCTTCGCCCTCGGCGGCGCGGGCATGCACCCGGCGCGTGCCGTCCTTGAGATCGACCTCGGTATCGGGATGTGCGAGGAGATTGAGCCACCAAGCCGGTTCGGGATAGGCCCAGCCATTCATCGCCATCGTCACGAGGTTGGGCCCGTCCTCGAAGTAGGCGAGGATCGCCACGCGTTCGCGACCCGATCGCCGACCGACGGTCCGGAGCCGCATGTAGCCCTCCTTGCCCTGGCGAGCGAGCGCAAGCCCACGCCGTCCGCCGGAGAACCGGTGGATCGCTCGATGCAGGATCCACGCGAGGCGGACGATCACGCGCGGGGGGAGCCAGCCCTGATCCTGGGTGGTCGATGTCGTCGATGTCATGGTGCACTCTCCAACCTACGGTGTAGACCTACGGTGTAGGTACCATACGGTCTACGGCGTAGGTCGTCAAGGCCCGACGCGCGGTAGACTCCGAGCCATGCCAAGGAAAGGAGCAGCGACGGCGCGCCGGACGGCCAGGGGCCCGACCGCGCTGACGAAGGATCGGATCATCGCAACCGCGGTCGACCTCGCGGATCGTGATGGGATCGAGTCGCTGAGCATGCGCAAGCTCGGACAAGAGCTCGGTGTCGACCCGATGTCGCTCTACAACCACGTGCGCGACAAGGACGACCTCCTCGACGGGATCGCGGACGCGGTCGTCGGCGAGATCGACCCGCCCTCAGCGGGAGGCGACTGGAGGACGTCCATGCGCGACGTCCTGCTCGCTGCGCGGGACGCGATGCTCCGGCACCCGTGGGCCGCCGCGGTCCTCGAATCACGCGAGACGCCGGGGCCCGCCACGATGCGCCATATGGAGGTCGTCCTCAGGATCCTCCGCCGTGGGGGTTTCTCCATCGACCTCGCGCATCACGGGCTTCATGTGCTCGGCAGTAGGGTCTTCGGCTTCAGCCAGGACCTGTTCGACGACAAGAGTGAGCCGATCCCGGATACCCAGGCGCTGCAAGCCATCTCGCGCGACATGGCCGTGGCGTATCCCAACATCGCCGAGCTGGCGCTGGCGGTCCGTCACGAGGGGGGTCTGGGCGGGTGCGATGACGACGTCGAGTTCCAATTCGGGATCGACCTGATCCTTGACGGATTGGAACGGATGCGCGAGCGGGAAGGTCGAGCCCGGCCACGTACGGCGACGGCTACGTGAGACGACGGCGTCATGACCGCTGACGCGATCGCCTTGGTCGAGCGGGCATGCGCCGACCTCGATGCCGATCCGATCGACCCGTTCCTCGACCACTTCGCCCCCGACGGGATGGTCGTCTATCCGGCGGAGGGTCGACTGCCGTACGGCGGCAGGTGGGAGGGCAGGGCGGGCATCAACCGCTTCCTCGACATCCACGAAGAGACCGAAGACATCCTCGATTTCGAGGTCGGGTCGATGTCGGCCGACCGCGCCACTGTGGTCGCACAGGGTCACTTTCGTGGACGATCGAGGTCGACCGGCCGGATCTGGGAAACAGACTGGTTCACGTCTTCGAGGTAGGCGATGGCCTTATGCGACGCTGGCAGGGCTACTTCGACGCGGCGGCCGGGGCCGCGGCACACGATGTCACGACAGAAGACCGACGCGCCGTCTGCTCGGTCACGTCTGCGGGGCCTCGCCGGGAATCGGAGGCCCGCCGGGCAGATGCCCGACGGGCCGGTAGCTGCAAGGGATGGGTGGATCGCGTCAGGCGGCGGCGGCCTCGTCGATGAGCTCGCCCAGGCGGTCATAGGATTCGAGCGCCCCGCCGATCATCCCGGTCGAGAGCGCGCCATCGAGGCTCTCCACCGATGGGAACCGGCTGCGCGCGACGACCTTCGTCCGGCCGCCGAGATCCTCGTACGTGATGGTGTTGATGGCCGCCGAGCCGGGCTCGTTGAATGGCGCGACGTCGAAGATCTCGGAGTAGACCAGTCGGGAAGGCGGGTCGACCTCGAGGTACTCGCCCATGAAGGGGATGTCGCGCCCGTCCGGTGTGTGACCGACCCAGCGCCACCGGCCGCCGACACGGAGGTCCATCGCCTCGACAGTCGCCGTGTGACCCCGTGGGCCCCACCAGTTGGTGACCTGGTCCGGGTCGTTCATGACCTTCCAGACAAGCTCGCGCGGAGCGTCGAACACCCGCTCCATAACGAGGTCGGGGCCTTCCGTGTAGGCCTTGGTACGGTCGTTGCCGAGTTGCTGCACGGCCATCGGTGCGTCTCCTTTCGCGGTCGTCGGGCTATCTATCGTCACCGTCATCGCCTCGTTCCTCCTGCTGTAGTTCCTTCAGGTATTCGTCGAGCCGATCGAAGCTCTCCTCCCAATGCCGCTTGTATTGCCCGACCCAATCGGCGAGGTCGCGCAGCGGCTCCGGCGTCAACCGACACGGCCGCCACTGCGCCTGCCGTCCCTGCTCGATCAAGCCGGCCCGCTGGAGCACTTTCAGGTGCTTCGAGATCCCGGGGAGGCTCATGTCGAACGGGGCGGCGAGCTCGCCCACCGTGGCTTCGCCCTTTGCCAGGCGGGCGAGGATCGCCCGTCGCGTCGGGTCGGCCAGCGCCGCGAACGTGGTGCTCAGGGGGTCGTCGATCGTTTGCATTTCGCCTTTCGGTTAATTAACCTATCGGCATAATACAGCCCGAGACGAATCTGTCAAGAGGTGGCTGCATGTCTCGGAGACTCTTCGGTCCTCCGCGGCCTGACCGCATCACCGCGTGATCGACATGCGACTGCGATGCGCCGGCCGTCTCCGATCCGATCCGACGTAGCGCCGGACGACCCCATCATCGGGCGATGGCGATCGTCGGATCCGTCTTCGCGATGCTCGGCCGGTTCGCCGGCAAGATCCTGAACGCGATCCTCGGCTGGGCGACACTGCTCCTGTTCGGGAAGGTGTCGGGTTCCAAGCAGACGATCCTGCTCGTCGTCGCCCTGGGCTCGTTGCTCTGGGTCGTGACGCTCGGCGGGATCATGGTCCCGGACATCGGCACGTTCTTGCTCGCGTTCGTGCCGGTCCCGGACTTCATCGATGAGGGCTGGGTCCGCCTCGCGATGCTCGGGCTGGCGGTCGTGATCCCGCTGGCGGTCGGTGCGGCCGCGATCTACGTCACGGAAGCCGACCAGCGGCCGCAGGGCGCGGGCCTCGTCGCCGGCGTGCTCCGCGGTTATCCATTCACCTTCGTCCTGGCCGTGACGATCATCGTGCTGGCCGGGGTCGCGCTCGTCCGGAAGCTCCAGAGCGTCTCGAAGCGCTGGGAGGACGCGCATGTCCCGGTCGTCGTCAAGCCTGGCGGATACGATCGGGTCCTGGCAGCGCTCGAAGGCGTCCTCGACGACGCGGGCCTGGACGTCGCGGCACGGCCGGCCCCGGCGATCGTGTCGCTGCCGCCGAGGCTCCTCGATACAGTGGCCGGCCGATCACTCGGCGGGCTGGTCCCGGATCGGTTGATGCTGTTGGTCGGACGCGAGCTCGAGATCCTCGTGTACCCGTCAGACGTGTCGATCAGTGGGACGAAGAGCGCCACCGCCCTAGCACGCGCCGCCATCGCGACCGCGCTGGTCGACGCGCCTGCTTACCTGACCACCAGCGCCGAGGCGCAACGCATCGAGGACGATATCGCGCAGGTCGCGGGCGACCGCCATGATCGCGACCCGATCTCGGTCCGCGGGCGCGTCGCACGGCTCCGGGCGCTGGACTCGCGGATCGCGCGCCTGATGATCCCGTTCGACGAGTGGGAGACGGTGTATCGGGAGCGGCTCCAGGTCGAGCGGGACCTCCTCGCCGGAGTGGCCGACGACCCGAGGGCTCCCGTCGCCGTCCAGGAGCGCGAACCGGCGGCGATCGACCGTGCCGTTGCGCTCGGAACGGCGGCGCTCATCGCGGCCGACGCGGCCTTGCTGGCCGCTGGCTTCACTCGGTCGCGCTTGCGCCGCTGAGGGCAGGTGAGCCGAACACGCCCGCGGTGAGCCCGATCACGAACAGCAGATAGCCCAGATAGAAGACGCCGCCGACAAGCAGGTGCTTGGCGTCGAGCCCCCCGCGACGTCGGGCCGGGATGAAGATGACGGCCGTCGCGATCAGGGCGAGTGCCGCGGACGCGAAGGCGGTGTATGAGCCCTCCCCCACCACCCAGGTGCTCGCCGCGAACACGAGACCGACGACGGTCGGGATGGTCGACTGGAAGACCATCGCGCCGGTGATATTGCCGAGCGCCAGCGTGTCCTTGTTCTGGCGCACCCAGATGATCGAGTTGAACTTCTCCGGCAGTTCGGTCGCGATCGGGGCGATGACCAGGGCGAGCAACACCTCGCTGACGCCGAGGGCATGCGCGACGTTGTTGACGGCATCGATGAAGAAGACCGCGCCGACGATGATCAGCCCGATCGCCGCGATCACCTGGAGCGCGATGACGCGCAGCCGGGGATCGGACGGATCGAGTCGGTGGGCGTTCAGATCAAGGCGATGCATCCGGAGCGGGGCCAGGTCGCCGGCGTGGTCGGAAGCCTCACCCTGGAGGTGGCCCTTGACGTACCAGGCATACAGGCCGATGAGCACGATCGCGACGATCCAGCGACCGACCGACAGGTCCGGCGGCAGGAAGGCCGCCCCGATGGCAAGCGTGTAGCCGATGAAGAAGTAGCGCAGGTCGTGCGCCAGGACGCCAGTGTCGACCGCCAGCGTCGTCCCCGTCGAGCGGCGGGCACGGAACGCCAAGACGCCCATGCCGGTGACGAACATCGCCAGCGTCGAGAGCATGAACGGTGCGCCCAAGATCGCCCCGACACCGATTTCGTGGGCGCCCTCGGCGGTCGCGAAGACGATGGCGATGATCGGGATGAGCGTCTCGGGCAACGCCGTGCCGACCGCTGCGAGCACGGATCCGACGGCCCCTTCCCCCAAGCCGAGCTTGCGACCCATCCATTCGATGCCATTCGTGAACAGCTCGGCGGCGAACAGGATGATGACGAGGCTGATGAGCAGGACGAGGACGTCCGTCATCGACGAGGCCTCGGGGACACGGGGATCATGTCCTTCGAGGATGGCATATCCGCGGCGGACGGGCGGTTCAGCCGCGTCGCCGGCCAGCCCACGCGACGAGCGGGAGCGCCAGCATCGGCGCCTCCAGCGCCGAGTAGAGCGGGCCGGCACCGCGCGAGTTGACGACGGTCGTGAACCAGTCGGCCCACAGCGCGCCGAACGGGATGCACATCGCGATGAAGATCGCGAACCCGATCCACCACGCGCGCTGGCGGATGCCGAACAGCGCGAACGGGAAGAGGCTCGGCTTGAGGAGCGCGAACGGCGCTCCCCCGCGCCAGACGATCGAGATGGCCATCGCGGCGATACACCAGATGACCGGATTCCCCGTCCAGATCTTCAGCGGCGTCGTGGGCCAGGCCAGACACAGCGCGATCAGCGGCCACACCGCCGGCCGCGGCGAGACGCGAACGATGGCCCACACCGTGATGGCGGCGGGGATGCCCCACCACAGGACGAGGGCGACCGTCAGGGGCAGGAGCGCGGCCGGGGCGAACAGCCACAGCCCGACCGGTGGATAGAGGATGTCGCCGTGCGCGACCTCGTACGGGCCGGCCAGCTGGCGCGGCTCGTAGAACGGGCCACCTGCCAGCCATCGATCGGCGGCGTCGATGTACAGCTGGACGTCCTTCGCGAACGGCTGATCGAGCGGCGCTGCCGTGACGAGCACGAAGAGGATCGGCAGCAGGATCGTGGCGGCGGATAGGCCGATCGCGATCGGGCGTCGGTCGAGGGTCGCGAGCAGATCGGCGCGGCTCACGCGAGGCGGCCGCGCGCCTCGGCCGGGGTGGCCATCGCGTGCGCGACGTCAGTGAGCCGCCGCTCGAGGAACGCCCGCTCGGCGCCGTTCGTGGTGAGCTCCGCCGCTCGCCGATAGGCGGCGGCGGCCTCGGTCCAGCGCTCCAGGCGGCGCAGGAGATCGGCGCGGGCAGAGTGGAAATACGGGTAGTCCTCGAGGCTGCCATCGGCCGCGCCCCCATCGATCAGGGCGAGTCCCACGGCGGGACCGTCGGCCATGGCGACGGCGACGCCGAGGTTGAGCTCGACGACCGGCGATGGCTCGATCGCCATCAGCGCGCGATACAGCTCCACGATCTGCGCCCAATCGGTCGCCTCCCACGACGGTGCCTCGTCGTGGAGGGCGGCGATGGCCGCCTGGATCTGGTACGGGCCGGGCCGTCGTGCGGCAAGGGCCGTCTCGACGAGGGCACGGCCTTCGGCGATGCGGGTCGCGTCCCAGCGCGACCGGTCCTGGTCCTCGAGGAGAACGAGGTCGCCGGACGCGTCGACCCTCGCCTCGCGCCGAGCGTCGTGGAGCAGCATCAAGGCCAGCAGGCCGTTCGCCTCGGGCTCACCGGGGAGGAGCGATACGACGACCCGTGTGAGCCGGATCGCCTCGGCGCTGAGCTCGCGCCGGACCAGCGCGTCGCCCGAGGTCGCCGAGTAGCCCTCGTTGTAGACGAGGTAGAGCACCTTGAGGACGCCGTCGAGGCGCTCCGGCAGGACGTCGCGCGGCGGGACGCGATACGGGATGCCGGCGTCGCGGATCTTGCGTTTGGCGCGGACGAGGCGCTGCGCGAGGGTCGATTCAGGGACCAGGAACGCGCGGGCGATCTCCGGGGTGCTGAGCCCGCCGAGCGTGCGCAATGTCAGCGCCACGCGCGCATCCATCTGCAGGGCCGGGTGGCAGCATGTGAAGATCAGCCGCAGCCGATCGTCCGGGATCGCGATGTCGGTCGAGGTGTCCATCGCTGGATGGCCGCCGGGCGCGATCGCCGCCAGCTCAGCCTCGATCGCGGCGTCACGGGCCAGTTCCTCGGTCTTGTCGCGAAGGCGGCGCCGGCGGCGCAGCCGGTCGATCGCCCGGTTCCGAGCCGTGGTGGTGATCCAGGCGCCCGGGTTCGCGGGCACACCACGCTCTGGCCAGATCTCGAGAGCCGCGATGAAGGCGTCCTGCACCGCTTCCTCGGCGAGGTCGAAGTCGCCGAGGACGCGGATCAGGGTCGCGACCGCCCGTCCCTGTTCCTCACGGAACAGGCGGTCGACGACGTCGTGAGTGGTGGCGTCGCTGAGGCTCAGCCGGCGGTCGCTCCGACCGATTCCGGCGCCTGCCCGGCATTCGCGTAGTCGACGACCGGGCGGACCTCGATCGAGCCGAGACTGGCGCCGGGGCACTGCGCCGCGAGGTCGAGCGCCTCGTCCAGATCCTTCGCCTCGATCAGATAGAACCCGCCGAGCGCCTCCTTCGTCTCGGCGAACGGGCCGTCGGTCGTGACCCGCTTGCCGTCTTGCACTCGGACCGTGGTGGCCGTCGTGACGGGCTCGAGCGCCTCGCCTCCGAGAAATCGGCCGGTGTCCTTGAGCATCTGGGTGTAGCCGTTGTAGTCGCCCATGATCTCGCCCCGGACGGCAGGATCCGGCGGTTCGGGCGACGGGCTGGCAGTCTCCGTGTCGTAGATGAGGATCGCGTAGCGCATCTGACTGGCCTCCTGGCTCCCGGCCACGCCTCGTGGTGACCGTCTCACCCTCACGACGAACGGTCGGGGCCCGAATCGACAACGCGGCTCCATGCGCTGTGACCGGTCGGGCCATCATCCGTCGGAGGCGGCGCGGTGTCGAGGGGTATCGTTCTGACATGGCCACGCCCAAGGAGATCATCGAGATCGGCGGCCACGAGGTCTCGATCTCGAACCCGCAGAAGGTCTACTTCCCGGACGCCGGCTACACGAAGATCGACGTCGTCCACTACTACCTTGCCGTGGCCGAAGGCGCCCTGGCCGGCGTTCGCGGCCGCCCGATGGCGCTCAAGCGGTTCGTGGACGGGATCACCAAGGAGCCGTTCTTCCAGAAGCGGGCGCCCGAGAACACGCCCGACTGGATCCGGACTGCCGAGCTGACGTTTCCGTCGGGTCGCACGGCAGACGAGATCGTCCTCGACGAGGCCGCCGGACTGGCGTGGGTCGTCAATCTCGGCTGCATCGACCTCAACCCGCACCCGGTCCGCGCGGACGACCTTGACCATCCCGACGAGCTGCGGATCGACCTCGACCCGATACCTGGCATCGAATGGCCGCAGATCCGCGACGTAGCGATGACCTGCAAGGAGGCGCTCGAAGCTGTGGGTCTCGTCGGGTGGCCGAAGACGTCGGGGTCCCGCGGGATCCACATCAATGTGCGCATCGAGCGTCGCTGGACGTATCCCGAGGTGCGCCGCGCGGCTCTGGCGCTGGCGCGCGACGTCGAGGCGCGCATGCCCGGACGGGCGACGTCGAAGTGGTGGAAGGAGGAGCGCCAGGGCGTCTTCCTCGACTACAACCAGAACGCCAAGGACCGAACCGTCGCCTCGGCCTACTCGGTCCGGCCGCTGCCCGACGCGCGCGTCTCGACGCCGCTGGCCTGGGACGAGGTCCCGAGCTGCGAGCCCGAGGCGTTCACGATCGCGACGGTGCCCCAGCGGTTCGCCGGGATCGGCGACCCGGGGAGCGGGATCGATGAGGCGGTCGGCTCGCTGGAGGCGTTGCTCGAGCTGTCGAAGCGGCACGAGTCGGAGGGCCAGGGCGACGCCCCGTGGCCGCCGAACTACGCCAAGCAGGCCGGCGAGCCGCCACGCGTCCAGCCGTCGCGCAAGCGGCGTCCCGACACCGAGTACGAGACGGGCCGTGGCGAGGCCGGCGGACCGCCGCCGGAGGTCGCTGCCGAGCGGGCAGCGGCGGTCGCCTCCGGCGACCGGAACGCCGGACTCCCGACCGAGTGGGAGGGCTCGCGTCCGACGCCCACCGGTCGTCGCCGCACGAACGTCCCGATCATCGAGATCTCACGAGCGGCCACCAAGGCGGAAGCCCTGGTCGGCCTCGATCGCTGGAAAGAGCGGCACCCCGAGGCCGCGAAGGCCCTCGAACCCGCCGATGTCCTGGTCGATGGCATGCGCGGGCGCTCGTCGCTCTGGTACCGAGTGCGAGTCAACCTGACTCACGTGGCGGAGGAGCAGCGACCGCCCCAGGAGAAGCTCGACCCGGACTACGACCCATGGGCCGGCTACGAGTGGCCGGACCGGTCCGGCCAGCTCGACCGCGCGCCGCGCAAGAAGACGACGGCCACCTAGGCGACGACCCGCCCCGGAGCCGTTCGGATCAGCGAACCGCGGGGCCCGTGGTGGCGACTCGGCGCCGTCGCCGATCCCCGTCCAGCCAGCGACGAGTCAGCCGCAGCCAGGCGAGACCGATCAGCGTCTGGGCAAGCACGGCGATCACGATGAGGATGCCCGGGACGGTCAGGACGAGGACCGGCACGGCCCATTCGAAGCCATCGAACGCGACGGCGCCGGTGTCGAATTCGAGTTCGCGGCCATCGTCGACCGAGGGCAGCGTGAACGGCGGCTGCGCCGCGACGGGTGGCGTAGAGGGGTTCGCCGGCCGGTCGCTCGACCCGGACCCCGGACTGGCGACGGGTCCAGCGGGACCGAGCGGACCGCCGGGCAGTTCCGTCGGCCGGGCGGAGGCCGTGGCTGACGGGGCGGACGTGGGCGTGGGCGTCGGTCGGGGCGTCGCGCGCGGAGTCGGGCTCGGCGTAAGGGACGGCCCGGGGAGGAGCGATGGCAACGGACCGATCGAGGGCAGTGGTGGCAACGTGATGATCGGCCCGATCGTCGGACGCGGCGTCGGTGTCGGGGTGGGTCTTGGCGTCGGGGCCGGGTCGGAGCGGGAGTGGGGGCCGGTGTCGGCTTGGGTGTCGCCGGGACGCTCACCGTCATCGTGACCGTGACCGTGTTCGACCAGGCCAGTCCGTCCGTCACGCGATAGCGCCAGGTGTCCGTCCCGCCGAACCCGTCGTCGGCCTTGTAGCGGAAGCTGCCGTCATCGCGCTCGTTCAAGTTGCCGTGGGCCGGCTCCTGCACGACATCGATGGTCATGTCGTCGCCGTCGGCATCGTCGTCATTCCCGAGCACGCCGGGGGCCGCGATCGACTTCTCCACGTCGGCCACGGCGCTGTACGCGTCCGGGCGGGCGATGGGCGCGTCGTTGGTGACGTTGATGGTCACCGTCGCCGTATTCGACAGCCCGAGCAAGCCGCCGTCGACGCGATAGCGGAACGTGTCGGGACCAAGGTATGACGTGTTCGAGGTATACGTGAAACTGCCGTTTCCGTTGAGATCGAGCGTGCCGTGATCGACGTCATTCACGAGCCTCGCGGTGAAGCCACCACCGAGCTGCAGGTCGTTCGCCAGGACGCCGGGCGCGGCGACCGTCCGGACTTTGCCGTGGACGGCGCTGTACGAGTCGTTCACCGCCACCGGCAGCAGGCCGGCCGATGCGGCCGGCGCCGCGGCCGTCTCGGTCGCGAGGACGGCTATGGAAAGGCCGAGGACGGCGATCGACCGGCGCATCACGCGACCCATCGCGAGTGGTCGGGCCCGGCGATCTCGCCGGGGAGCGGCGGTGTCGCGTCATGCTCGATCCCGTCGATGAAGGCTGCCACCAGCCGTTCGTCGAGTTGCGTGCCAGCCGCGTCGGCAAGCCGGAGCAGCGCCTCCCGGATGTCGAGTGCCTTCCGATACGGGCGCGTCGTCGTCATCGCCGAGAATGCATCGGCGACCGCCAGGATCCGGGCGATCCGCGGGATCGACTCGCCGGCCAACCGGTCGAGGTAGCCCTGGCCGTCCCAGCGCTCGTGGTGGTGCCGGATACCGGCGCGGACGGCGCCGATGTCGGGCAGGTCGCGGACGATCATGTCGCCGAGCGCGACATGTTGCTGGACGATGGCGTACTCGCCCTCGGTCAGGCGACCAGGCTTTCGCAGGATGGCGTCCGGGATGCCGATCTTGCCGATGTCGTGCAGCCGGCCGGCGACCTCGATCGTGCGGATCTCGTCGGCTGTGAGGCCGATCCGCCGGGCGATGAATGTCGCATAGCGAGCCACGTCCTCGGAGTGGCGCTTCGTGTACCGATCCTTCGTATCGACGGCGATGACGAGGCCCTGCAGGATGTCGAAGCTCGTATTGGACGCGTCGTCCTCCTCGGCATCGCCGGCATGGCGGACGGTGTCACCGCCGCTGGCCTTGGCCTCCTCCAGGATCCCGGCGGCGATGGCCAGCAGGGCCGTGACCGAGGAGGCGTGATCCGGGTACGTCGCGATCCCCACGCTGACCGTGATCGGCAGTCGTTCCGTTTCGGCGAACCGGAGGCTCAGGTCGACGAGCGCGGCGCGCAACCGCTCGACGACGGGTTCGAGATGCGCGACAGCGGCCGGCGTCGCGACGAGCAGGAACTCGTCCGGACCATATCGACCGAGCTCCATCCCCGGCTCGACGTGCTCGCGTAGCGAGGCGGTGACCGCCAGGAGGGCCTCGTCACCGGCCGCGTGTCCGTGGTTGTCGTTGAGCAAGCGGAAGTTGTCGATGTCGATGAGCGCGATGCCGATCGGCCGAACATCGTCACGGTCTCGTTCGATCTCCTGGGCGAGGTAGCCGACCAGGGCGCCATGGTTCAGCGTGTCGGTCAGCGGATCGCGGCGGGTCGACTCCAGCAGCGCCTCGGTCTGACGCGTGAGACGCGCCTGGGCCGAGCGGAACACGAGGAACAGCAGGCCCGCGGCGACGATCGCCGCGGACAACGTGACGATGACGATCTCGCGACGCATGCCCTCGAGCCGGTCGAGGATCGGCACGGCGTCCCGCCACACGCCGACCACGCCGAGGACCTCGTCGCCGACCTTGAGCGGCAGGAACTCCCGCAGGACAGTCGGTGACGCGAGTGCCCCCGGGCCGGCACCGGATTCCCCGGCCGGGCCGATGGCGGCCTGCGGGCGACCTTGGAGCGCCAGGCTGAACTCGTCCGAGCTCGGTGCGACCGCGCCGCCAAGGTCAGGTTCGCTCGCGGCGACGATCGTGCCGTCCCCGCGTCGGAGCTCGACGCGCAGGATCTCGCTCGGCCGCGGCAGCGTCGCGAGCTGCGCCTCCAGCCGATCGACCTCCGCGGCCGTCGGCATCCGGTCGCCGGTGAGGTCGGCCGGCGGGATGTACGCATTGACGAAGGCGCGGATGGTCGCTGCGTCGCTGCCCACCAGCCCGGTAAGCGTCGCGGAGGAGAAATGAGCTCCGACGAGCACCGATTGGGCGGTCGCGGCAGCGCCCACGATCGCCAAGAAGGCGCCGTAGACCAGGATCAGGAGCACCGGGCGAGGGGGCCGAGTGCGGGTGCCGAACAACGGTCGCGAGTCCTCGAGCATGTGCTGCCGTGGATGCGGCCGACTGTATGGACGCGGATGGCGGTACCCGAATGGGACGATGGTCCTGTCCGGCCGGGTCCACGCATTCGGATGTCGCTCCGGCGCACCGGATTCGCGGCGCGATAGGCCCTGATCCCTAGCTATCCGCGGACGTCGAGCGGTCCCCAGCGCTCGACTGGACGCTCAGACGGGAGCAGCCGCCCGGTCGTACAGGACGACGCGCCAGACGAAGGTCTGCTCCTCGCGCGTCGGGCGCAGCCCGGATTCCGCGACGATCGCATCGATACGCGCGTTCGGATGCGCGAACGAGCGGTAGCCGATGCCTCGCAGCCGGAACCACACATTCAGCAGGCGAAGCCCCCAGCGCAGGACCCACCGATCGCGCGGCAGGACCAGGCCGTACAGGGCGCGGGCCCGCGCCGATGAGAGGCGGACCAGCGACTCGACGTCCGGATAGCAGCACACGACGCGATCGAGCGTGACGATGTCGGCGGCGTCGATCGTCGCCGCTCGCGACACGAAATCGCCATCGACGAAGTCGAGCCTGTCGAGCACGCCGCGTCGCCGAGCCTCGGCCCGGGCCGCCGCGAGCGCCGGTGGCGAGGCGTCGACCAGGACGGCGTAGCCCGCGCCAGCACGCAGAAGCTCGTGGTCGATCACGCCGATGCCGCCACCGATGTCGAGCAGGCTGGATCCCTGGACGCCTCGCTCGCGGATCATCCCGAGCAACATCGCGGTCGTCGTGTCGGGCCCGTTGTGCTGGTAGCGGTCGAGGTCGTCATCGGCCGACTTCTGGTCGAAGATCTCGAATCCGCGGTCGCATCCGCACGCGTCCATCGTCAGCTCCCGAAGATCGCCTCGAGCTCGAAGGGCGCCGTCGTCTCGAGTTGGTCGTAGCGACAGGCCGCGGGCGGCTTGTCCGGCCGCCAGCGCTTGAACGTCGTCGCGTGTCGGAACCGGTTGCCCTGGAGGTGGTCGTACGCGACCTCGACGACCCGCTCGGCTCGGAGCGGCTCCCAGGACAGGTCCTTGCCGCGGTTCCAGCGCGACGTCGCACCCGGCAGGCGCTGGCCGGAGGCCTCGGCGTCGCCCCAGCCGGCCCACTCGGCCCACTCCTGCCACGGGTGGCCCTCGACCGCGTTCTCCCTGAGCGATGCCAGTTCCTCGGCCAGGGCGGCCCGGCGGTCCCACGAGAACGACGACGTGATCCCGACGTGGTTGAGCTTGCCCGCGTCGTCGTACAGCCCGAGCAGGAGCGACCCGATGTGGGTGCCCGGCCCGTTCTTGTGCCAGCGGAACCCGGCAACCACGCAGTCCGCGGTCCGCTGGTGCTTGATCTTGAGCATCGCCCGCTTGCCCGGCTGGTACGCGGCGTCGAGGCGCTTGGCGACCACGCCGTCGAGCCCCGCGCCCTCGAACCGGTCGAACCAGTCGGCGGCCGTCGCGCGATCCTTCGTCGCGGGCGTGAGGTGGACCGGCGGCTGCACGCCCGCGAGGGCTGATTCGAGACGGGCTCGCCGTTCGACCTGCGGCACCTCGCGCAGGTCCTCATCGCCGAGCGCCAGCAGATCCCAAGCGACGAAGCTCGCCGGCGACTCTGCGGCCAGCATGTTCACCCGCGACGCGGCGGGGTGGATGCGGAGGAGGAGCGCCTCGAAGTCGAGTGCCCCGTCCCGGGCGATGACGACCTCCCCGTCGACGATGGCACGGTCCGGGAGCGCGCCACGGAGCGGCTCGGCGAGCTCCGGGAAGTACCGATCGAGCGGCTTCAGGTCACGCGATTGCATGTAGACCTCGTCCCCGTCGCGGAAGACGATCGCCCGGAACCCATCCCATTTGGGCTCGTACAGCCAGCCGTCACCGTCGGGCAGGCCATCGACCGCCTTGGCGAGCATGGGTTCGATCGGCGGTTCGACGGGCAAGTCCAGGGCCATGCCCGGAGTGTAGGCGAGGGCGTCAGTCCGAGCGGTCGGTGAGTGCCGTCTTCGCTCGCTCCCGGCCGAGGTTCCAGGAGAAGGGCGTCTGGTTCACGGGATCCGCGAGCGCTCGTTCGCGCCGCTCGAGCGCACGCTCGATCCGGAACGCGTCGTTGCCCGACAACCGTGGAAGGGCCGCGACGAGGACCGGCACGGCGTCGTCAGGCAGCACGGCGAGGTAGTCCGTGTCGAGTTCGGCCTGTCCGTCGGGCGGCACGAGACTCGGGTCGATGATCCGCTCCAGGTTCCGCTCCGCCACGAACGCTCCGGGCGCGATCAGGTTCAACGCGACGAGCGACGCCAGACCGATGACCGCCATGACGTGGCCGAGCCAGCTCGTGCGATCAGTCGCCAGGAAGACCGCAAGCGTGGCAAGGGTCGCCGCCATCGCCGCGATCGAGATCGTGACGTACAGGCGCAGCTCGGTCCAGCCATAGGCATCCTGATAAAGCGAGAGCCGCAGCACGGCGGACGCGAGTACGACCAATGTCAGGGCGACCAGCGCGATCGCCGCGATCAGGTAGACCGGCGGCCGGCGACGGACCTGGTACTCGAGGAAGACGAGGATGCCGCCGGCGAGGGCGGCGGCCGCGACGAGCTCGAAGTAACCGCGCCGGGCGTAGTCGCTGTAGGTCATCCCGGCGGCCGCGAGCGTGTCCAGGCCCCCGAACAGGTATGCCAGCTGGAGACCGACGAAGAGCGCGACGATCGCGTCGACCGCGACGAGCACGACCAGCGCCTCGAGCACGCCGAGTGACCGCGCGAGCCCGAACGTCGTCGGTGGCGCCGCGGCGCCGAGGGAGGCAGCCTCGACCGCGGGGATGCCCCGAGCCGCGATCGCCAGGAGGCCTGCCGCCAGCCAGGCGATGCCAGAGATGAAGATGACGCGCCCCGGCAGCGCACCGAGGTCGATGCGGAAACCCATGACCTCCTCGAAGCCACGTCGGAAGATCGGGTCGGCAGAAGCGAAGAGGACCGCGAAGATCAGGACGAGCGGGACCGCCAGCACGAGGCCGCGGGCGACCGGGCCCAGCCAGGATGGCCAGGTCCGCGGCGCGTCACGTGGCGCCGGCCTGGCGCCGACCACGAGCCGCACCGCGCCGGCGAGGATGGACTCGATCACCCAGGCGCCGATCACGAAGACCACGCTGAGCGACCGCCGCGTGACGGCGAGGCCGGAGAACGCGGCCATCGAGGCGCCGACGAAGGCGGCGGCGGCGGCCAGGTCGAGCAGGGCCAGGAACGGATCCGCCCGGAGCGCGACGAAGACCGACAGGACCATCGCCGCCGCGGGCAGCCAGGCATCGAGCGGATCCGGCGCCCGGCCGGGCCGCCGGACGAGCCACGCGGCCACGAGCACGGCGGCGGTCATGATCGGCACATTGATGCCGGCGGCAGATCCGTCGAGGAGGACCTCCCCGAGGATGCCGATGCCGAGGGCGATCGCCAGAAGCCGTCGGGCGGTGGTACGCAGGTCGGGTCGTTCCATGGCCGTGGGACGGCCCCCGACACTCGACTGTTGCGGAACCGATGGCGCCTCGTCGGCGTCCGCCGGATGCCGCGGCGCGACCATCCGGCCGCCGGGCAACCACGGAGGACGCTCGATGCGTGCCAACCGAACGTCACTGATCCTGGGATCCCTGCTCGTCTTGTCCATCGTCGCGCTGCTCGGCTGCGCGAGCGGCGGGGCATCGCTGTCGACCGTCGGGAACGCGATCCCACCCGGCGAAGCACAGGCGTACGGTGGGGCGGGCGCGAGTGCCGCACCCAGCGCCGCCAACGCGCCCGACGGCGGGCAACCGATCGCCGACCAGGTCGGCCAGCAGGTCGACGACGCGAAGATCGTCCGGACCGGGACGATGGAGCTCGAGGTCGCCGATGTCACCGTGGCGCTGACCGCGGCACGTGATGGCATCCGGGCGATGGGCGGCTACATCGGGGCGTCCGAGACGCAGAGCTACGAGGACAGCCCCCTCGCCAAGGTCACCTACCGGATCCCGGTCGCGCGCTGGGAGGACGCGCTCGACCTGCTCCGCGGCCTCACCGGGAACAGCGGCAAGGTCGTCGCCGAGAACACGAATGCGGTCGAGGTGACCGGCGCCGTCGTGGATCTCCAGGCGCGCATCAAGAACCTGCGGGCCAGCGAGGCCGCGCTCCAGGAGATCTCGAGCCGGGCGACCCGCATCTCCGACGTGCTCGAGGTCGAGGCGCAGCTCACCAATGTGCGGGGGCAGATCGAGCAGCTCACCGCGCAGCTGACCCAGCTCAACGACCAGGCGTCGTACGCGACGATGACGGCGAGCTTCAGCACCCCGGTCGTGGCGGTTCGAGTGGCCACGCAGAGCTGGGAGCCGGCCAAGGTCGTGGACGAGGCCACAGCGAGCCTGGTCGATATCCTCCAGGCGCTCACGACGGCGGGCATCTGGTTCGCGATCGTGTGGCTGCCTGTCCTGCTGCTGCTCGGCGGCATCACCGGCCTGGTGGTGTTCGTCCTGCGCCGGCTCGGCGTGATCCGCATCGGCCGCCGGCCGGGCGACGCGGCCGCTGCCGGGTAGCGAGGCCAAGGGGCCGAGGCACGCGCCGACGCCCGGCGCGAGGGGTCGGTCATGGCACGATGGCGCCATGACCGACCAGGCCAAGCACGACGCGGAGGCGCGGCGGTTCGACGAGATCGCCAGCGGCTACGAGCGCTGGTGGGCGCCGGTCCTCGCGCCGAGCGCCCGGATCCTCCTCGAGCGGCTTGCGCCAGTCATCGAGCGTGGCGCGGTCGACATCCTCGACGTCGGCGTCGGGACGGGGAACCTGGCACGGCCGGCCCTGGCGCGCTGGCCGGGGATCCGCGTGACCGGCGTCGACGCGTCACGGGAGATGGTCGACACGGTCGAGGGACTCATCGAGGCGTCCGGCGACGGGTCGCGTGACCGGTTCACGGGGAGCGTCGCCTTCGCGGCCGAGATGCCGTTCCGCGATCGCACCTTCGATCTCGTCATGTCGTCATTCGTGCTCCAGCTCGTACCGAGTCGCGCCAAGGTGCTCCGCGAGATCCGCCGCGTGCTGCGCCCGGATGGCCACTTCGGCTACGTCACGTGGCTGGTCGACGAGCGCGTCTTCCCGCCGGACCGCATCTTCGACACGCTGCTCGACGAGTTCGGCTTCGAGGACGAGGAGGACCGACCGCGAAGCGGTGACATCCCTTCGGTCGAGCGGGCCGCGAACGAGTTGCGGCACGCCGGGTTCAGCGACGTCGACGCCTCACGGGCGATGCTCGATCACGCGTTCACCGTCGAGAGCTACATCGCCTTCCTGACCGAATTCGACGAGGCATCCCTTTTCGACGATATGGACCGCCGCGATCGACGGCGGTTCCTGGCCCTTCTACGGGAACGACTCATGGCGCTCGATCCCGACCAGCTGCACTTCCGGGCCGGGATCGTGTACGCGTCCGGGACCCGTTCCGGCTAGACGACCTTCTCGTCAGGCAGGGCCTCGACGAACTCCGTCCCGAGTCGGGCGGCGTCATACGCCTTGCCGATCAGGTGGTGGTATGGCACGCCGCTGAACTGGTGGTGGGAACGCGTCGGGATATCCGCTCCGGGATCCCATTCGCGTCGCTGGAGCTCGATGTAGCCCTGCTCCTGTCGATCGGCCATGGCCGAGAGCAGCGTCGAGAGGCCGTGCCCATTGGCGTGCTGGCCGCCAAGGGTGATGAAGATGAACCCGACGCCCATCTCGCCGAGTTCGGCGAAGGTCAGCGGGTCGGGGTCGTTGAACCACTTGAACGAGCTCGAGTAGTTGAACGCGAAACGGGCCTCCGGGAAGCGCTTGCGGATCTCGGTCGTGAACGTCTCGACCGGACCACGGTCCGACGTGGGGAACTCGCACCACACGAGGTCCGGGATACCACTGTCGAGATAGCGCAGGCCGCGGTCGACGGCGAGGTCTATGCCACGTTCCGGCTGCGGCGCATCGACCGCCGACAGACCGTCGGTCCGGGCGATCACGACGAAATCGGGATTGCCGAGGTCGTCGGCGACAGCGCGCATCATCCGCAGCTTGCCGATCATCTCGGTCGTCGGGACGAGCGCCTTGCCGCCGATGTGTCCGCAGCGCTTGGGCAGGACCTGGTCCTCGAGGTGGGCGGCTGCGACTCCCGCGGTGACCAGCAGCTCGGTCTGGCGCTGGACATTGAAGATGTTCCCGTAGCCGGCATCCATGTCGACGATGACCGGCGGGATGTCGAGATGACGCGGGGCGACGCCCTTCTCTGGATCGCCGACCGCGGCCGTCAACTGGTACTTGCGCAGCGCCGACACGGTGCGTCGTGCGCCGTCGGCGATCTCGGGTCCGCTATAGAGATCCATGTCGGTCGTGCCGAGGTGGCCGATCGCGAACGAATAGCCCGAGAAGTAGACGGCCTTGAAGCCATGGTGCATGACGAGCTGGGCACCGAACGGGTCGTAGACCCCAGGGCCGAAGAGGTACGGCTCGGTGCGCAGGAGCTCGCGCATCCGGACCGACGGATGGACCCAGCGCGACGGTGATACGCCGTAGCCCTGGGGGAGCAGCGGGGTCGAGACGAGATCAGGCTGGCCCGTGACGGGCCGCGGCGCTGTGGCAGTCATCGGTCGCTCGTCTATTCGTTCGCGTGGTCGCGTTCGCAGAACTCGGGGCAGACGCAATCCGCGGTCATCGCTGCGGGGGCGGCGCCTGACAGGATCTCCATCGACGTGGCCGATCGGTGCGGCAGTGCGATGCCGGCTCCCGGCGCACCGCCGTCGAAGGCGATGAGTTCCATGCGGCTGGTGGCGGCTTCGTCGACCCCCAGGATCCATGTCCGCGACGGCAAGGCGGCGTCGCGGAAGTCGATCGTGATTCGGCTCGGGACCGCGGTCGGAGTCATGTCGGTCTCCTGCTGCAACGCCGCTGGGGCCTGCGAGGGAGTTAGGCTAGCCTCGCGCACATCCATAAGTCCAATCGAATGATGTGATGCCACCTATCAACCTCGTTGATATCTGACGTACCATGCGGGGATGCTCCTCAGCCAGATCGAGGGCTTCCTCGAGACCGCCCGGCATCGCAATCTCAGTCGTGCGGCGGATGCCCTCCACGTCACGCAGCCCGCTCTCACGGCCCGCATCCAGGCATTGGAGACCGAGCTCGGAACGACCCTGTTCGTGCGCGGTCGCCACGGCATGGACCTCACCGATGCCGGTCGCGCGTTCGTGCCCTATGCGGAACGGGCGATGGCTGCGCTGGACGCCGGCGCGAGCCTGCTGACCGAGCTTCGGCGAGGTGGGACCGGCGAGCTGGTGCTCGGCGCCGCGCCGGCGGTGAGCACGTACGTGTTGCCCGCGCTCCTCGTCCGGTATGCGCGGGACTTCCCGAACGTGCGGCTGGTCGTCCGGACGGGGCACTCCGAGGAGATCCTCGAGCTCGCGCTCCGGCGCGAGATCGATGTGGGCCTCGTGCGCGAGCTGCGTCATCCGGATGTCGATGCGGTGCCGCTGTACGAGGACGAGCTCGTCCTGGTCGCGGCTGGCAGTCACCGGTTCGGCGACCGGACTACGGTCGGCGTCCATGAACTGGAGGGCGCCCGGCTGATCCTGTTCGACCGCACCTCGAGCTACTACGAGCTGACGAATGCCTTCTTTCGCGAGGCTGGGGTGGCCCCCGGCGGGATCATGGAGCTCGACAACATCGACGCCGCGAAGCAGATGGTCGGGCAGGGGCTCGGAGTCGCGCTGCTGCCCAATACCTCGGTCGCCTCGGAGCTCGCCGACGGGCGGCTGAGGGCCATCGACATCGAGGGAGCGGCACCGATCCGCCGGCGCATGGTCGCCATACGACGACGTGACATCGGGCCGCCGTCGGGTCCCGTCGCCGGATTCCTCGATATCCTCGGCCGGGTCGCCGAGGTGCTCCCGCCGAGTCCGGTCCGTGACACGACGACGCCGGGTGGCCGACGGCCTCGACCACCCGGCGGTTCGACGCGGGACTAGGTCGCCGGCGTCGCGGTGCTCGGGCTCGGGCTCGGGCTCGGCTGAGCGGACTCGCCGCCCGAGTCACCCGATCCGGAGCCGCCCGAACCGTTCGAGCCGCTGCCGTCCTGATCGGGGCAGGGCTCGCCGTCGTGGCCTTGGCGGCCCCCGGACGGTGCCGTGGTCCCGCCGTTCGATGGGTCGCCGGTCGTGGCCGACGGCGCAGGGCTTGTGGACGGTTCCGGGCTCGCTGCGAACACGACCGCGACGCCACCGGTCACCAGCAGAGCTCCGGCGATACCGGCGGTGAGAAGCGCGCGGCGCAGGCCGTCCGGCCGCCGGCCCGGCGATGGCGCCGAGTCGGTCGGGGCGGGCGCCGGCGCCGGCTCGCCCGTCTGGATGTCTTCCCAGGTCATGGGTTCGTCTCCTTGTGCTGGGTCGAGTGATGGACTTGCAGCTGGTTGGGGGCTCGGGTCGATCGTCAGGGCATCGGCACCTCGGTCCGGGCATCGCTTGGTGGGATCACGGGAAACGGTTGAACCAATGGGCCGCGAGGGCGGCCCCGCCGAGCATCAGCGCGAGGCCTGCCGCGGCGAACCACTGGGTCACCTCCTGCGGTTCTTCCCGCGTCCCGACGCGGGAACCGAGGCTCTGGTAGATCTGCTGGAGATCGCCGCCGGTGGGCGCCTGGAAGGCACGTGCTCCGGTCGTCTCGGCGATCGCGGCGAGCGTGTCGGTGTCCGGCGGGACCTCGACGGTGTGCGGGATACCGAACTCGTCCTGCACGGTGACCATGCCCGCGGCCGTTCCGAGGGCGATCGTGTACACGGGCATCCCGATCGAGGCTGCCTCGCGAGCTGCTGCATCGGGCTCCAGCTGACCGGTCGAGTTGGCACCGTCCGACAGGAGGACGGTCGCGACGAGTGGCGGCTCCCCTTCGTCGGCGGTCGCCGCCGAATCGGACGGCGATGCCGAGGGCGATGCGGACGGGGCCGCGCTCGGGCGAGCCGAGGGGTCCGCCGACGGATCGGTCGACGCGTTCGGGTCGGCGGACGGTGTCGCGCCGCCGGCGGTCCCCGCGGGGTCGATGACCTCGCGAGCGAGATCGACCGATGCCCCGATCGCATCGCCGAGGGCGGTGCCGCCGTCCGCGACGAGCGAGTCGAGCGCCGCGTGGACCTCCGCGCGGTCCGCCGTGGGTCGGACGGTGACCTGAGCGGCGGTTCCGAACGTGACCAGCCCGACCTGGAATTTCGGCGGGAGCTGGTCGATGAACGTCGATGCGGCCTGCTTGGCGCTATCGAGTCGTGACGGGGCGACGTCGGTCGCGAGCATCGAGCCCGAGACGTCCATCGCGAGGATGATCGTCGCGTCCTCGCGCGGGACCGCGACCATCGCCGACGGCCGCGCGAGCCCGACGATCAGTGCCGCCATCGAGGCGAGGTATAACGCTGGCGGGACGTGCCGTCGCCAGGCGGGGGTCTTCGGTACGAGGTTGGCCAGCAGGTCGACGTTCGTGAACCGGACGACATAGCGTGACCGGCGGCGCTGGACGAGGAGATAGCCGGCCAGCGCGAGCGGGACCGCGAGCAGGCCGATGAGGAGGAGCGGCTCGGCGAAGGTCATGACGCCTTCCCCAACGTCCGCAGCTGGGCGGCGAGGCTCGCCAGCCAGCTCGTGTCGGTCGAGAGCACGATGTGACCCACGCCGATCCGCCGGAGTTCGCGGGCGATCTCCGACCGCTCCGTCGATGCCGCATCCCTGAACCGATCTCGCAGGCTGGGCGACGACGTATCGACGCGTACCTCGCGACCCGTCTCGGCGTCGATGAGCGTCAGCTCCCCGACGTCCGGAAGATCGTTTTCGCGCGGGTCGGTGATCTCGATCGCGACGACCTGGTGACGCGCGGCCACTGCAGCCAGCGGTCGGAACCAATCGCGCGGCCCGCGGAAGTCGGAAACGACGATGACGAGCCCACCGCGACGGACCGTCGCAGCGACGAAATGGAGGGCTCCTGCCGCAGAAGCGACGCCGATCGGATCGCCATGCGTGGGTTCTTGAGCGCTGCCCGCGAGGAGCAACGTCGCCAGCAGGCCATCGCGTCCCACGCGCGGGGGCACGCGCCGGTCGTCACGACCGCCGAACGTCACGATGCCCAGGCGGTTGCCGCGCTGGGTGGCCAGATGGCCGACCGCGAGGGCAACGCCCTCGGCGACATCGGCCTTGCGGCGGAGCGTGGTCCCGAACGTCATCGACGGCGACACGTCGAGCAGCAGCCACGAGGTGAGTGCCCGCTCCGGAACATGGACGCGGACGTGTGGCACCGTCGTGCGTGCCGTGACGTTCCAGTCGATACGCCGGACGTCGTCGCCCGGCTGATAGGGCCGGATCTGGGCGAGCTCGAGGCCGCCGCCCAGGTCGTGGGCACGGAACTCGCCCGGCAGCGTGCCGTGGATCCGACGGCCGATGGTCAGGTCAAGCGCGCGGAGCAGTGCGACTGGCGTCGGTCCCGGTCCCGGCCGGTCCTTCGGCCGCTCCCTGGCAAGGGTCCCCGTCATGCCGTCTGCTCCGTCGCGACGAGCTGGGGCACCGGGACGGCCGGCACGATCCGCTCGAGGATCATGTCGGCGGTCACATCCTCGGCGAGGGCCGCGAAGCTCGGCACGATCCGATGGCGAAGCACGTCACGCGACAGATCGATGACGTCGATCGGGAGGACGTAGCGACGGCCACGGGCCACGGCCATGGCGCGAGCCGCATGGATCAGGTAGATCGACCCGCGTGGGCTGGCCCCATAGGCGATGAACGGCGCGACGCTTGGCAGGCCGACGCTGGCCGGTTCGCGTGTGGCGCGGGTGAGGGCGACGGCGTAATCGACGATCGCGCGATCGACGTAGACCTCGGTGGTCAGCGCCTGGAGCGCGGCCAGGCTTTCCGCAGTGAGGATCGGTGTCACGTCGGCGGCCTCGCCGAGTGAGCGCTGGACGACGACCGACTCCTCGGTCGCGGTCGGGTAGTCGACCTTGACCTTCATCATGAATCGGTCGACCTGCGCCTCGGGCAGCGGGTAGGTGCCCTCCGCCTCGATCGGGTTCTGCGTGGCCATCACGAGGAACGGCTTGGGGACGGGGTACGTCTCCGGCCCGATCGTGACCTGCCGCTCCTGCATCACCTCGAGCAGCGCTGACTGCACCTTGGCCGGCGCGCGATTGATCTCGTCGGCGAGCAGGAAGTTGCAGAACACCGGCCCGAGCTCGGTGTCGAACGTGCTCTTGTCCGGCCGGTAGATGCGCGTGCCCACCAGGTCGGCCGGGACGAGGTCGGGCGTGAACTGGATGCGATGGAACGAGGCGTCGAGGACGTCGGCCAGCGTCTTGACGGTGAGCGTCTTGGCGAGGCCGGGTACCCCCTCGAGCAGGAGATGACCGCCGGCAAGCAGCGCAACGAGGACGCGCTCGAGCATGGCGTCCTGGCCGACGATGACCCGCCGGATCTCGAACAGGACAGCCTCGCTGGTCGTCCGTCCGTCGGTCGAGTCGGAAACGGGATGGAGCGCACGGGTTTCGGTCATGGGACCCCTCGCGGACCCGTGGGCTCGGAGCCGTCGACTACGTGAAGGTGGTCATCCCTCCTCGCCGCGCATGGTCGGGAGACCGCCTGAGAGGGTCATGAGAGGGGTCCCATGAGCAAGGCCGGCCGGCTGCGCACCGTCGGCCGAGCTGCCGTTGCGCCGAACGTCACAAGCAGACGAGCGGGACACCGGAGATCGGGCCCTTGGCCGTCCGACGTCACGCCTCAAGTGACAGCGGGGCGATCGGGACGGCATCCACTAAGGCTGAGCGGTCGCTTGTTACGTGTGGCGCCCGATAGACGGACGGTCGTCCGATGGCTTCAGGTCGCGCTCCTGATGCAAGTCGGCCGCGTGCCTCTCGGCCGCGGCCGCCTCGGCGTAGTCGCGGAGGTCAGCCCTATTCGGACGCGCCGTCCTCGGAACCGGAGTCGCCAGCGGACGGGGCCTCGCCCTCGGCCGCACCTTCGGCGCCCTCGGCGGCCTCGCCCTCGACGCCTTCCTCGCCCTCCTCGACGACCGGCTCTTCCTCGACCTCGATCCGCGGCGCCTGGACCTTGGCGATGATCTCGTCAGGGTCGGTCAGAAGCGTGACGTCTTCGGGGATGGCCAGGTCACGGACGTGGATCGTCGCGTCGAAGTCCACCAGCGACTCGACCGAGTAGTCGATCGACTGGGGCAGGTGGTCGGGCAGCGCCTTCACCCGGACGCTCTCGGTCGGGTGGAGGAGCGTCCCGTTGAGCTGCGTGACGGCGGTGGATTCGCCGACCGCGACGAGACGGACATCGACGGTGAGCTCTTCGGTCATGCGGACCAGGAACAGGTCGGCGTGCAGGGGACGCCGGTTGACCGGGTGGATCTGCACCCCCTGGATGAGCACCGGGTTGGCCTTCCTGCCGTCGACGGAGAGATCGATCAGGGCGTTCGGCCCGGAATGCTTCCGCAGCAGGTCGAATTCGTGCGCGTCGATGGTCACGTTCTCCGAGTCGACGCCGTGGCCGTACACGACCGCCGGCAGGCGGCCAGCGCTACGGAGCTTCTTGACGGCCTTGCCGGTGACCTCACGGGGCGCGGCGGCCAGCGTCGGGCGGGCGGTTGCCATGGAGTTCGGACCTCGGTTGTCAGTGATCTTGTGATGCGGGCTGCGGCTCGCCGGCGGGGCCGGTGTGGCGAGGCGCCCGGAGCGGCCCGCAGGATACCACGGGCTCGCTCGCGTTAGGTGCGAGCGCGCCCCGACCGCCCGAATCATCAGCGCGGAGTAGCATCCCCGGCGTGAGTGCGACCATCCTGATCGTCGAGGACGAATACGCGGTCGCCCGCGGCATCCAGTACGCCCTCCAGCAGGAGGGCTACGACGTCGGCGTCGCCCGATCGGGCGAGGAGGGCGTCGAGATCGCTACGCGCGAGGCGCCCGATCTCGTCGTGCTCGATGTCCGCCTGCCGGGCATCGACGGCTTCGAGGTCCTCCGTCGGATCCGCGCCGCGAGCGGCAAGATGCCGATCCTCGTCCTGACCGCCCGCGACGACGAGGTCGACAAGGTCATCGGCCTCGAACTGGGCGCGGACGACTACCTGACCAAGCCGTATAGCCTCCGCGAGCTGCTGAGTCGGATCAAGGCGCTGCTCCGCCGCGCGTACGGCGACCTCGCCGACGCCGCCGGCGGCCGGGTCCTGCGGCATCGCGACCTGCTCATCGATCTCGAGCGGCGGCGAGTCCAGCGCGGGGACCGCCGGATCAGCCTGACCCCGACCGAGTTCGAGATCCTGCGCCATCTGGCCTCACGTCCGGGGCGGGTCTATACCCGCGGTGAGCTGCTCGAGCTGTTGCGCGATTACGAAGCGCTCGACCAGGACGAGAAGACGATCAACGTCCACGTCAGCCATCTCCGCGAGAAGATCGAGGACGACCCGGCCACCCCGGCCTTCGTCCTGACCGTGCGGGGCGTCGGGTACGCCTTCGCGGAACGGTGAGACGCCGGTGATCCGGCGGTCGTGGCTGGGGCGTCGGCTCCGACGGCTGATGCCGCGTACCTTCCAGGCGCGGTTGAGTATCGCCTTCGTCCTGGTCATCGGCCTGACGCTCGGGCTCGCCTCCGTCCTCGTCCTCAACCGCCTCGACGATTACTTCACGCGCCAGCAGACGACCGACCTCGAGGAGCGTGTAGCGATCGTGAGCTCGTTCGTCCAGGCGGTGGCATCCACCGCTGCTGGCGATCGACTCATCGTGAACGCCGACGGCCGGCTCAACCCGGACGTCATCGCCGCCCTCGAGAGCGACGGGATCCGTGGGGTCATCGCGGATCGGACGGCGCGAGCCGATGTCATCGTGCGGTTCGGCCTCACCGTGGGCGGAGAGGGTGCGCCGTCCCAGTTCATCCCCGCGTCGAACGGGACGGTCGTGCTGCAGAGGCATGAACCCCCGGGGCCGGGCCAGAACCGGGAACGGCTGTCGGTCACTGGGTCAAGAGCGGTCGGACCTGTCGATCGCCGCTATTCGGTCGAGGTCACGCTGGCCGATCCGTATACGTACCGGGCGGCGGCGATCAACAACGTCACAGGGCTGCTGATCGCGATAGGTCTGTTTGCACTCGGTCTCGCCGTCGTCGTCTCCGCCGCGCTGGCGCGCCGGATCACCTATCCCATCCGCCAGCTGACCGAGGCCTCCAGCGCCCTCGCTGAGGGCGACCTCACGCGTCGCGTGCCGGCAGCCCAGCTCCGTGCCGGCTCCTCCGAGCTCGGCGAGCTGGCCGTCCAGTTCAACACGATGGCCGACCGCCTGGCGGAAAGCGTCGATCTCATCCGACGCGATCGTGACCGGAGCCGCGACTTCCTCGCCGACGTATCCCATGAGCTGCGGACACCGCTGGCAGCGCTGCGCACGTTCAACCAGCTTCTCATCGAGGGCGCAGCCGACGATCCAGCGGCGCGTGTGGAGTTCCTCGAATCGAGCGCCGGGCAGATCGACCGTCTCGACTGGCTTGCCCAGAACCTGCTCGAGCTCTCGAAGCTCGACTCCGGGCTCGTGCTCCTCGACCTGCGCCCGGATGACCTGCGGGCAGCCGTCGAGTCCGCGACCCACCAGTACGACGCGCTTGCCGAACGGCGCGGGGTCACGGTGGCGCTGGACCTCCCGACGCGGCCCATCAGGATCCGCCACGACCCGCCACGGATCGGTCAGGTCGTCGCCAACCTTGTCGGCAACGCGGTGAAGTTCACGCCACGAGGCGGCAGCGTCCGCGTCTCGGTCGAGCCGACCCCCGATGGCGCGCGGATCGACGTGGTCGACACCGGCGTCGGCATCGATCCGAGCGAGCTCCCCCACATCTTCGATCGCTTCTACCGCGGCTCGAGGGCGAACGAGGCGCGCGGCGCGGGGAGCGGCCTCGGCCTCGCCATCGTCCGCTCGATCGTCGACATCCACGGCGGGACGGTCACGGTCGAGAGCGGGGCAGGCAGCGGGAGCCGGTTCACGGTCCGTCTGCCGCAGGACCCGCGGAACGTGGAGGGCACCCCGGCCGCCGAGCAGGCAGCTGTCGCGACGGCGGCGGAAGGGTCGCGCCGGGTCGCCGCTACGACGACCGCCGACGAGCGGGGAACGTCCTCAGACGCATCTCACGATATCGAGCCCACTGTGACGGAAACTTCACCGTCCGACGCGCCGCAGGTAAATCCGGCGTCGGCACCGTAGTAGGCGACGGCGTCCCCTGACTGGCCGCTCACCGGCCGGGGGGACGTCGACCGAAGGAAGCCAGGACGCCAGATGACCGATCAGAGATCAACCGATCCAGATAGCACGCAGCGCCACGAGGTGCCCGCCGAGCCGGCCCGACCGCCGGTCATCCGCGCCTCGGGCGAAGCCGAGAGCTATTCCCCGCCGCCGACCGAGGCCCGTCCCGACTGGACGCGCCACGATGCCGCGCCGTCCACGTCCCCGACCCCCGAACGCTGGTACGAACCGGCCGCCACCGTCCCTGCCACCCCCGTCTCCCCGAGCTCCGTGTCGAGCTCGCGATCGGGCCGTGGCGTCGGTACGGTCCTCGGTGCGGCGCTCCTGGCCGCGGTCCTGGCGTCAGGTGGCACCGTCGCCGCACTGACCGCCTCGGGCGCACTCGAGAAGCCGGCTGCGACGACGTCGACGGCGCCTACCGGCACGACGGTCGGTGCCAACAACCAGCCCGTCACGATCGACGAGTCGTCTGCGACGATCGATGTCGCCGCCAAGGCGAGCCCGGCCGTCGTGCGCATCACTGTCAACGGCAGCGTGGATACCTCGCAGGGGATCATCCCTGAGACCGGTGTCGGCTCCGGCGTCATCTACGACTCGCACGGCTGGATCCTGACCAACCGCCACGTCGTCGAGGGCAGCGACCGCCTGTCGGTCGAGCTCAACGACGGGCGCGTGTTCGAGGGCCGTGTGTACGGCATCGACACCCTGACCGACCTGGCCATCGTCAAGATCGACGCCAGCGACCTGCCCGTCGCCAACCTGGGCCACTCCAGCGAGCTCAAGGTCGGCCAGCTGGTCGTCGCGATCGGCAGCCCGCTCGGGACCTACTCCAACTCCGTGACCAGCGGCATCGTGTCGGCCAAGGGCCGAACGATCAGCACCGACGGCAACCAGAACCTCAACAACCTCATCCAGACCGACGCTGCGATCAACCCGGGCAACTCGGGTGGACCGCTGCTCGACGCCGGGGCCAACGTGGTCGGCATCAACACGGCCATCGCCGCCGACTCGAACGGCATCGGCTTCGCGATCCCGATCGACATCGCCCGCCCGATCATGGAGCAGGCGGTCGCCGGAAAGCCGCTGTCGCGCCCGTACATGGGCGTCGTCTACCAGGCCATCGACCGGCAGTACGCGGACGCCAACAACCTGTCCGTCCGTGAGGGTGCGCTCATCCAGCGGGCCGCCGGCGGCAGCTCGACCGCCCCGGCCGTGGTCCCGGGCAGCCCCGCCGACCAGGCCGGCCTCCGGGAAGGCGACATCATCACCAAGGTCAACGACCAGGCGATCGATGGCGACCATCCGCTCGATGCGACGCTGAGCATGTACGCGCCCAGTGATACGGTGACGATCTCGGTCCTGCGCGACGGTCAGTCGACGACGCTGCAGGTCAAGCTCGGGACGCGCCCCGCGAACTGAGCCCGCTCCATCCCTCGCTACCGACGGCCGTTGGGGTTCCTTCCCGACGGCCGTCGCCATATCTCGACCGCCGCGTGATCGAGCGGTCCGCCCAGCTTGACCGCCGGCTTGCGCACGCGGACCCCCACTTCCTGGACATCGAAGGCGCTCAGCACTTCGTGGCTGATCGCCTCGGCGATCGCCTCGAGCAGACGGAACGACGTCGACTCGACGATCTGGCGGGCAATGTCGTAGACGCGCCCGTAGTCGACCGTCTTGGTCAGGTCGTCATCGACTCCCGCGGGCTGCAGGTTGAGCACCAGCTCGACGTCGACCTCGAACGGCTGGGGCGTCTGGAGCTCCCAGTCGTGATAGCCGTGCTTCCCCTCGAAGCGCATGTTCGCGAGCACGATCCGGTCGCTCAGGCGGGACCTCCCTCTGGTTCGCTCCGCCATCGACCGCGCACGATCGCGTCGGCGACGCGGGCGGCACGGAGGTTGGCCCGGACATCATGGACCCGGACGATGTCGACCCCCTTGGCGATTCCGAGTGCCGTCGTCGCAAGCGTTCCTTCGAGCCGCTCCTCGGCGGGCAGGTCGAGGATGCGACCGATGGTCGACTTCCGGGACGTCCCCAGCAGGATCGGCCGACCCAGGCTGGTCAGCACTTCCAGGTGACGCAGCATCGTCACGTTGTGGTCGGCCGTCTTCCCGAAGCCGATGCCCGGGTCCACGATCAGCGCGTCGGGTGCGACGCCGGCCCGCTCGGCCCGCGCGAGGGCGGCCCGGAGGTCTTCGGCGACCTCGCGCACGACGTCGTCGTAGCGCGGCTCTCCACGGTTGTGCATCACCAGCAGCGGAACCCCCGCACTCGCCGCCAGCTCGACCATCGCGGGATCGGGACCCACGCCCCACACGTCGTTGAGCAGATGGGCGCCGGCGGCAAGCGCCGCCTCGGCGACGACGGCCTTGGTCGTATCGATGCTGAGCGGGATATCGGGCAGGGCCCCTCGGACCGCGGCGAGCACCGGGATGACGCGCCCGATCTCCTCCGCCGCGTCGACCGGTGCGTGCCCGGGTCGGGTCGATTCGCCGCCAAGATCGAGGATGTCGGCACCCTCGTCGACCATGCGTCGTGCCTGCTCGACTGCCGCCGTTACGGGATCGCCGCCACGGATCAGGCCGTCGCCCGAGAACGAGTCGGGCGTGACGTTCAGGATGCCCATCACGAACGTGCGTTCGCCCCAGGTAAACGTCTTCGACCCGATCCGCGTCGGTGCCGGTGTCGTCGTGGTCATGAGGTAGGAGCCGCTGGGTCGCGGAGCTCCGGATCGTCGACGAGGTGCGCGCGCACCGCCCCGACGAGGTAGAGCGACCCGGCGACGACGACCGGCCCACCCAGCGCGCGCGCCCGCCCGACGGCCTCGATGGGGTCCGCGACCGTGGCGACATCGGCGACCCTCGGGGCCAGGCGTCGCCAGCGCCTGGCGAGCTCGTCGGCCGGCATCGCCCGCGCGGCGTCGAGGCTCGTGGCGAGGACCCTCGCGCCGAGGAGGGCCGAGGCACCGGCCAGCGCAGCGATGATCCCGTCGACGTCCTTGTCGGCCATCGCGGCCATCACGAGCGTCAGTGGACCGGGCATCAGATGCGGACGGAGGTCGTCGATGGCCTGCGCCAGCGCCGCGGCACCGGCCGGGTTGTGAGCGCCGTCGAGCAGGACGTCGACACCGTCTAGAGTCAGGAGCTCGAGGCGGCCCGGCCAGACGGCCGTCGCATATCCCCGTCGTCGGGCATCGTCGCCGGCGGTGGCGATGCCGGCCGCATCGAGGGCGTCGAGGATCGCATCGGCGACCGCCACATTCGCCGCCTGGTGCCGGCCTCTGAGCCCGACCCGGACCTCCCCGAGGCGCGGCATCTCGACGGTGAGCCCGTCACGGTCCCATCTGCGCAGCGGTGCCGGCGAGACCTCGGTCAAAGGAGCGCCGACCCGCCTGGCGCGACGCCGGATGATCGCCAGGCCCTCGCCGTCGGCGCCGGTGACGGCGCGATCGCCCCGCTCGATGATCGCCGCCTTCTCGCGCGCGATCGCGGCGATCGTGGATCCAAGGCGGTCCATGTGGTCGAGGGCCACGTTCGTCACCGCGGCGACACCGCCGTCCCACGCATGTGTCGCGTCGAGACGCCCGCCCAGGCCGACCTCGACGAGCGCCACATCGATGCCGGCCTCCGCGAAATGGCGGAAGACGACCGCCGTGAGCAGTTCGAACTCGGTGGGTTCGCCGTGGCGCCGCGCGACCGGATCGGCGACGGCCAGGACCGCCTCGGCGTGGCGCGTGAAGTCGGCCACCGAGATCGGCTGACCGTCGACCTGGACGCGCTCACGATAGGAGACAAGATGCGGCTTGGGTGTCTCGCCGACCCGAAGGCCGGCGGCGCGGAGCGCGCTCCCCGCCAGCGCGAGGACACTGCCCTTGCCGTTGGTCCCGCCGACCAGCGCCCCGTGCAGCGCTAGCTGCGGGTCGCCGAGTGCGGCGAACAGCGCGCGCGTCCGCCCGAGTCCGAGCCGGATGCCGAACCGACCGCGCGCGGCGAGCGCGGCCAGCGCCTCGTGATAGTCGGTGGTGATGGGCGCCGCGGTCACTCGCGCGTCAGCTCGTCCTCGTAGAAGACGCACTGGTTGAAGCGCGGCGTGAGGCACACGTCGTTGACGTAGCCCTGGTCGAGGTGGACGCCGCCGCGCAGCTGGCAGCGCGAGATGTTGGTGTCCTGACGGATCAGCGCCTTGAGCAGGTGCGGCGCCTGGATCGGGATGGCGCCGCGGGATCCGGTCATGTAGAAGTGCGGACAGACGTTGCGGCGCAAGTTCGGGAGCCCGAAACCGGCGCCTGGACCCATGGGCATCGTCGTGGCTTGGGCGGCCCGAGCGGCGAGCGGTGAGGGGCTGACCCGGGCGATCGGACCGAGCCCGAACGCCGGTCGGCCTGAAGCCGCTCCCGGCGCGGAACGCCCCGGGCGGTCGGACCCAGGGCGGCTGACCGGTCGTCCGGTCCGTGGATCGCGGGCCTGCACGCAACCTCCCCATCCTGCGCGTGCTGATCTCCAGGCACGCGCGACCGGGCCAGAGTACAACGCACCGCCGCGCTCCGACCGTCGCCCCGGCGACAGTGCTCATGCCTACGTGCCGGCGACCGACCGATTGGCGATGGCATGCGACAATCGCGGCCGATGGCGACCCGCCGCCGCGCAGATCACGTCCGGCCCCGCCCCCCGTCCGGCGGCCGTCCCACCTCCGCCAAGGTCCGACCCAGGGCCCCCGCGCCCGGGCGGATCGCGGTGCATGGGCCCGTCCGCCGCAGCCGCGGCATCCCCCTCGTCGGACAGGTGGCGCTCGGCGTGGGCGTCGCAGTGGTCGGCCTGCTCGTGCTGTACGTCGGCGCCGGCGGTCTCGGCGTGGTTGCCAATGCGCTTGGCGGGACGGTCACCTCGTTCGTCCAGGGCGTGACCGCGACACCCACCCCGTCGACGACGCCAGCACCCGTCGCCGAGGCACCGTCCATCGAATCGCCGACCGAGCCGTATACGAACCAGAACCAGGTCGACCTCACGGTCACCGTCCCGTCGCGCCTCGCCGGTGATCCCGAGTACCTCGTCCGCGTCTACCTGGCGTTGAAGGACCAGTCACCGACGCCGATCGACGAGAAGCCGCTGTCCGCCACGCCCCGGATGATCATCCCGGTCACGCTCACCAAGGGCATCAACGATTTCAGCGTCACGCTCGTCGGGCCGGGCGGCGAATCCGAGTCGTCGCCGCTCGTCCGCTGGGTGCTCGACAAGGACCCGCCGGTCATCAAGCTCTCATCCCCCAAGGACGGGGCGATGATCAACCGCAAGGCCGTTTCGCTCGAGGGGCGGACGCAGGGTCGGTCGACCCTGAACGCGCGGAACATGAAGACCGGGGAGTCGATCGGTGGCACAGCAGCCACCGATGGGACCTTCTCGCTGAGTCTGCCGATCGCCGGCGGGACGAACCCGATCCGCCTGATCGCGACCGACCCCGCCGGCAACCAGCGGGAGCTCGAGATGACCATCCGGCGCGGCTCCGGTCAGTTGCGCGCCTCGGTCAGCGCCTCGAATTACTCGATCAGCCAGAAGTCGCTGCCGGCCGAGATCCGGCTCGTCGCCCTCGTCGACGACCCCGACGGACGGCCACTCGAGGGGGCAAGAGTCACGTTCACCCTCAGCATCCCCGGCATCAAGACGGTCACGGGCGATGGGGTCACCGACGCGAACGGGCAAGCCTCATTCACGACCCGGATCCCGAAGGGCGCCGACAAGGGTGGCGGCACGGCCGGGATCCTCGTCCGCACCGACGATTTCGGCCGGACGACCGACGAGACCGTCATCAACATCCGCAAGTAGCACAGCGCCTGTCGACAGGCGGCACACTCGCAGGCTACCATCCCGCCATGCCGATGTGGCGGTGTCCGCATTGCGGGACTCCCCAGGCCGAGACGGCACGGTGCTGGGTATGTCGGCGGTCCTCCACCTCCTGCGGCACGTGTCGCCACTACCGGCGGTCGGTCGCCGGCCAGCTCGGCTATTGCGGGCTCGACAAGCGACGACAGCCGCTGACCGGCGAGGAGATCCGGGGCTGCTGGGAGGCGTGGCCGAGCACGATGCTCCATACCACCGTCCCGCTCACGATCGCCCCGGCGCGGTCCGACCAAGACGCGCATCCGCCCCTAGCCTTCGTGGAGGTCGTTCCCGGGCAAACGACCGACGTCGACGCGGTGCCGGCCGATGACATGGAGGCGCCGACCGCAGCCGCGACGCTCCCGCCGGAACCCGGCTGGAGCCTCTGGGGCGACCCGGAGGCCTGAGAGCCGCGTCTTCGGCCGCGATCAGGTCGGCGTCGGCGTCGGCGTCGGCTCGGGCGTCGGCTCAGGGGTCGGTTCGGGCGTGGGCTTCGGCGTCGGTTCGGGCGTCGGCTCGGGGGTCGGTTCGGGCGTCGGCTCCGGCGTCGGCGTGGGCGTTGGCGATGGCGTCGGCTCGGGTCCCTTCGAGATGACGTAGTCGACCGCGGTCCCCTTCGCGACCACGACGCCGGGGGCCGGCGACTGGTTCACGACCAGGCCGAGCGGCACGGTCGGGTCGAACGCCTCGGTCTTGATGCCGGGCATGAGACCGGCGGTCACGATCTCCTGCACGGCCAGCGCCTCGGTCTTGTTCCGAAGATCGGGCATCGGCACCTGCTCGACCCCCGAGGCGACGGTCACCTTCACCGTCGATCCTGCGGCGACCATCGTCTCGGCCGGCGGGTCCTGATCGGTGATCGTGCCCACCGGCTGGTCCGATGGCAGCTCGGTGACCTCGAGCTTGAGACCGACCGATTCGGCCTCCTGGGTCGCCAGCGCGAGCTGCTTGCCGACGAACTCGGGCACCGCGACCTGCTGGGTCGGTGGTGTCGACGGTCCCTGGAGCATCTGGAACACGATCCAGCCGATGGCCGCCAGCAGCAGGATGGCCGCGATCCCCGCGATCCAGACGACCGGGCTCGTGCGCCCCTCCTCCTCGTCGTCGAAGACGGCGCGCCGGCCGCTTGCTGTGCTCGCGTAGGGCGCGGGGTAGCCCGGAGGGCTGTCGTCCACGGTGGCGTAGGCATCGGTCGGATACGGCGTGAGGGTCGGGTTCGACCGGGCGACCCCGGCCGATGCGGCGACACCGGCCCCGACCGCCGCAGCCCCCGCCGCCGCGCCGGGACCGACGGCACCTGCCGCGGTGCGGGACGACTCGAGGGCATCCGCCATCGCCGTGGCGGAGGCGAACCGGTCGATGGGGAGTGGCGCCAGGGCCTTGCGGGTGATCGCAGCCAGATCGGGTGGGATCGAGGGACGGACCAGCATCGGATCCGGGACCGGACCGCTCAGCCGCGCGAGCGCCACGGCGGCCGCGCTGTCGCCTTCCCAGGGTCGGGTGCCGGTGAGCATCTCGAACAGCACGATCCCGAGCGAGTAGATGTCCGACTCGTTGGTCGCGGACTCGCCGCGTGCCTGTTCCGGGCTGAAGTAATGGACGGACCCGAGCGTCGTGCCCGGCAGGGTCATCTGCGCTTCCGCCACCGCTCGGGCGATGCCGAAGTCGACGACCTTCACCCGCCCGTCCCGACCGATCAGCACGTTGCCGGGCTTCACGTCGCGATGGACGATGCCGCGCGCGTGGGCCGCGGCGAGGGCTCGAGCGACCGCGGCAGCGATGCGGGCCGCCTGCGGCGGCGGCAGCGACCCATTGCGTCGAAGGATCGTCGCGAGGTCCTCGCCGTCGACGAACTCCATCACGATGTACGGCCCGTCGGGATCCTCGCCGTAGTCGAACACGCTGACGACGTTCGGGTGGTTCAGCGAGGCAGCGTTCTGTGCCTCCTGCCGGAAGCGCGACGAGAAGTCCGGATCGCGCAGGTACTCCGGACGCAGCAGCTTGATCGCGACGTCGCGTCCGAGCTGGGTATCGACCCCCCGGTAGACGGTGGCCATGCCGCCCTCACCGAGCAGCTCCGCGAGCCGGTACCGGCCGCCCAGGATCGTCCCGATCTCCGCCAAACGTGCCCCTCTACTGCCCCATCACATGGGTCGGCGCGTCGCCGACGTGCGCGACGCGCTCCGGCCGGCATGGTACCGCATGCCCCTGGCCGCGCCCCGATCTAGAGCTGGAGACCGGCCAGGTAGCTGCGGAATTCGCGACCGAGATCGGGGCGCTGGAGGGCCAGCTCGACAGACGCCTTGAGCCAGCCCATCGTGGTCCCCGCGTCGTAGCGCGTCCCCTCGAACTCGTAAGCCCAGACGCCCTGCTCCTCCATCATGGCCTGGATCGCATCGGTGAGCTGGATCTCCCCGCCGGCGCCCCGCTGGGTCTGCTCGAGCTTGTCGAAGATCTTCGGCGTCAGCACGTAGCGGCCGATGATGGCGAGGTTCGACGGGGCCTTCTTCGGATCCGGCTTCTCGATGAGCTGCCTGACCCGATGGAGACGACCGTGGTCGAGCGGGTCCTCGGAGGGCTCGGCGGCGATGACCCCGTATCGGCTCGTTTCCTCGTTCGGGACTTCCATGACCGCTACGACCGACCCGTGCGTCCGCTCGTAAGCGTGAATCAGCTGGCCGATGCATGGCCGGTCGCCGACGACCACGTCGTCCGGCAGGATCACCGCGAACGGCTCATGGCCGATGAGGTCCTTCGCCATCAAGACCGCATGCCCGAGGCCGAGTTGCTCCTTCTGCCGGACGTAGGCGACCTGGGCGAGGTCGCTGATGTGGCGGACCTGCCGGAGCATCTCGATGTCGCCCTTCTCCTCGAGCAGGTGTTCGAGCTCGTAGGAGAGGTCGAAGTGGTCCTCGATCGCCCGCTTCTGGCTGGAGGTGACGATGATCACCTGCTCGATGCCGGCGGCGACGGCTTCCTCGACGGCGTACTGGATGATCGGCTTGTCGACCAGTGGCAGCATCTCCTTGGGCTGCGCTTTGGTCGCTGGGAGGAACCGCGTACCCCAGCCCGCGGCAGGGAACACGGCTTTTCGGACGCGCATGGAACCTCAACGGAAAGAGTCGGGTGGGTCGGGCCAGTCTAGCACCGGCCCCTTTCACGACCGCTTTTCGAGGCCATCGGCGGACCGCCGGCGGCGGGCAGTCGACGCCTCGCGCGCCCGGTCCGAAGAAGACGTGGTCCTACCCGTCACGCCTCGCGGTCGAGGCCGTGCTGGACGGCAAGCAGGGCGGCCTGCGTCCGGCTGGCAAGGCCGAGCTTGGCCAGGATGTTCGAGACGTGGGTTCGCGCAGTCCGCTCGGTGATGCCGAGGTCGGCCGCGATCTGGCGGTTCGGGAGGCCGCGGGCGACACGCGCGAGGACGTCCCGCTCGCGGGCCGTGAGGGTGGCGATGCCGTCCTTCTGGTCGGTCCCTCCGCCTGCGCGGCCGCCATCGCGCATCCGGCGCGCGACGATGCCGGCGACGGCCGGGTCCAGGTGGACCTCCCCGGCCGCGGCCGCCCGGATCGCCGCCGCGAGCTCGTCCGCCTCGGCGTCCTTGAGCAGGAAGCCTGACGCGCCGGCCTCGATCGCGGCGACGACGCGCGCCTCTTCGATGAAGCTCGTCAGGGCGATCACCTCGAGCTCTGGATGCGCGGCCTTGATGCGCGCGGTCGCCTCGATGCCGTCGAGGTTCGGCATCATCAGATCCATGACCACGATGTCCGGCCGGAGCTCCTCGGCACGCTCGACGGCCTCGCCGCCGTCGGCCGCCTCGCCGACGACCTCGATGTCGTCGTGGAGCTCGAGGAAATCGCGCATCCCGCGACGGACCATCGCGTGGTCGTCGACCAGGAGGACGCGGATCGATGGTTCGGGCATGAGGCGAGTGTGACGCCTAGGGGCCGCCCGGGACCACCGCGGATCGCTCGTCGGCGGCGGTCGCGGCCGTGTCACCGGGATGACCCGCGCGCTGCAGGAGCACGGCCGCTCCGAGGATCGCCGCGGCACCGGCGAGCTGGATCGGCACGAGCGGCTCGGCCAAGAGCCACGCGGCAAGCGCCACGCCGACGACCGGCTCGAACAGCATCAGGATCCCGGCCCGTGTCCCGCCGATGAGCCGGATCCCTGTCAGGAACCCGAAGGACGGGATGGCGGCCGCGGCGACACCCGTGAAGACCAGGAGCGGCAGCACGCTCGGATCCTCGATCGGATGGGTTAGCGATGCGAGGCCACCCGCCACCAGCGCCACCAGCACCGCGCCGATGCCCGACACGAGCAGGACGGTCGTCATGGCCTGTTCTGTCGGCACTTCCGGGTACCCGTCCCGGGCGAGGATCACGAACAGCGTCTGGCAGACGGCGGCGCCGAGGGCCAGCCCGATCCCGATCGCGTCGAGACGGATCCCGGCGGCCGGATCGACCTGCGAGGCGACGACCGCGATCATCCCGGCGATCGCCAGGGTGAGCGCCGCAAGTCGGGTCCGGTCGAGGCGCTCCCGCCCGAGGACCACGTTCGCCACCGCGACGAGGGCCGGGTAGGTGTAGAACCCGAGGAGGGCCAGCGCGATCGTGATCCGATCGAACGCGAAGAACATGCACAGGTTGAGCACGGTGCCGGCGAGCGCCGCGGCCAGCATCGCGACGCGTGCGCGCGTCGACAGGCTGCCGAAACGGACGAGCCGGGTCGCGCCCTTCCGCACTCGCCAGCCGACATACGTCCCGAGGGCGAGGAAGCCGATCATCGCCCGCCATGCGACGAAGGCGGGCGGCTCCATCCCGGCGTCGTAGGCGAATCGCGACAGCGGGCCGAGCAATCCGAAGAGCGCCGCCGACGCGATGACGATCGCGAATCCGCGCAGCGGGATGGCGCCCTCGGTACCGCCGGCCGCCGGTCGGTCGGTGGTCAGGGACGGGCTGGACATCGGGGCATGGTAGGGCGGTCGATGACGGAGCGCCGATGGCCCGCTAGCGGACCGCGGCGCCCTCGACCGGACGATCGGCGGCTCGTTCCACGCCCGCCGCCTCGCGGCGCCCGGTGGCGAACCGGATGTCCGTGAACGGCACCCGGATCTCGCGGAAGACCTCGATCGAGACCAGGAACCCGAGGAACAGGAAGACCACGCCGAGGAACTTGCCGAGCTGGAACAGCTCGGTCGACCCGAAGCGGTTGAGGGAATCGGTGATGGTCGGGATGAACGCGCCGATGGCGATGAGGATCGTGGCGGGCACACGACTGTGGATCCGGCCCGTGATCAGCGCCCGGCCGGCACCGGGCAGGGACGCCACGAGGTTGACGAGGATGGCGACCGGCGCGATCAACAGGTTGAACAGGAACTGGTCACCGGGCTGGTTCGGGTCCAGGGAGTACGGCAGGATGCGCCGCTTGGGCATGAACATGTACGTGCTGAAGATGGCGCCGAGGATCAGCGCGAAGGCGCCGGTCACGTTCATGAACGGCGTGAGCAGCCGTAGCTCGGGCGGGAGCAGCGTGGCGACTGGCATGTTCGTCGTCGCGTCAACGGCGTATCCCGGCGCGGCGATCGTGGTGGTCGCCATCAGGACCAGGCTCAGGACGGTCGCCCCGACGACGGCCGCGGCGGCCAGCATCGGCCAGCGCTCGTTCTGGAAATACGTCTCGACCGCGACCGCCAGGGCCAGGATCCCGGCGGCCAGGAAGTAGAGCAGCGGCAGCGCGCCGGCGCCGGCGTACTCCGGGCGGTTCCGGACGAGGAAGGTGAACAGGCCGGCGAGGAACAGGCACAGCGCGAAGCTGTACCCGAACCGTGTCTTGCCGAGCAGGAACGCCGTCCCGAGGCCGAGCCAGCCGGCCGTCCAGACGGCCCCGGTCAGGTACCAGGTGCGGTACAGCAGCTCATTCCAGCCACCCCCTCCGGCCAATGCCTCGCAGCCCGCGGCGATCCCGTAGAACAGCATGCCGATGGCCCAGATGAGCTGGAAGCCGCCCCATCGTTCGCGCCACTGGTCGAAGAGTGCGACGCTGAAGATCAGCGCGAGGATCGACGTGAGCGCCGGGAGGAGGACGTTGAGCGGCATCGATCAGGTGGTCCGCTGGTGCGCGTCGATGAACCGGAGGAGGAGCCGATCGAGGAGCGCCCAGGCGTCGGAATACAGCTCCGCGAGCCTCGTCGGGTCCAGGGGGCGGCGGCGACCGATGGCGGCCAGCTCGGCCATGAAGGGCTGTCGCGCCGCCACGAACCGTGCGGCGGCACTCGTCAGGGTCGCACCGCCGAGCGCCAGGCGCGTCGCCTGGTCCTCGACGACGGCCCCGGCCTGGGCCTCGAGTCGCCGTCGACGCCGCGTGTCAGCGGGCTCGGCGTCCAGATAGGAGACGAGGATCGAGACGAGGCGGCGACCGGCCTTCCGATAGGCCTCGCGCTCCGCCTCGTCCGTGGTGGCGCCCGATGCGTAGTGCTCTCGATACACCCGCGACAGTCGCTCCGGCGAGGCGCCGAGGCTCGTCAGTGGTCGGCGGACGGCCGAGCGGCGAACCTCCATGAGGTGCGAAAGCGCCGCGGCATCGAACCGGCGGTGTCCTCCGGGCGTCGTCCACGCGGGTACACGGCCGTCATCCGCCCAGCGGCGGAGCGTGTCGGGGTCGATCCCGAGCAGCTGGCTCGCCGGGCCGAGCGACAGCCAGTCCCCCGTCGGGAGTTCGCTCGCCGGTTCGCGCAATTCGAGCCCTCGCTGGACATCTGATCGGGCGCCGACGGGTCAGCGCAGCCGTGGGGGGAAACGGCTGGCGACCCGTCGGCATGAAAAACCTGGGTAAATCTGGGTACCAGATCCTGCCCGGGCGAGGAGAGGATAGGCCCGCGGCGGAGGCAGGTCAACCGAGCCCGACCGGGCCTCATGTGACGAGTCGATAAACGCTCCGTCAGGCCGGGACGAACTCGTGGTCGTCGCGGTGGATACCGTCACACAACCCGTAGCGGACGGTGTCGGGAGCGTCGTCCGGCGCGGGCAGCATCACGGGCCGCATGATCTCGCGGATCTCGCCCTTCCGGCAGAACAAAAGACCCCGCGCCGCCATCCACCGGCGCACGTGATCCGGATCGCCATGGAACTGGAAGGGACCCGGGTTGATCGCGGGTCGCTCGGCCCAGCTCACGGCCGTCTCCGGCGCGACGATGTCGAGGATATTCACCCGCCACGGGGTGCCCTCGATGATCTCCCCGCATCCGTCGCAGCGCTTCGCGACGTTGTCGCTGATGATCGTCCGGATGTCGACGCCCATGATCTCCATCGCGGCGATGGTATCGGAACCGGCGATGACCTCGCGCACATCCGTAGAATCACCGCGCCGCCGATTCATTTCGTTGCCGATCGCTCTCGCGTTCACTGCTCGGGGATCCTCATGCGCCGACTCGTCGCGCCGCTCCTGCTCGCCGTCCTGCTCGCTGCCTGCCGCGGAGCATCCACTCCACCGACCGCGGTGCCCTCCTCCCAGGCCGCGCCGACAGCCACGCCTAGTGGCTCCTTCCTCACGATCGACGAGGCTGGGGCCGCCTACTTCGCCGTGGCAGACCCATACAACGCCGCGATCGATCGAGCCGAAGCGCAGTACGGCGCTCGCCAGTCGCTCAAGGATCACCAGCAGTACTGGGCACTGATCGCCAAGGCCGACCAGGCCTTCATCGACGGCCTCAAGAAGATCGCCTTCCCGCCTGACATCCAGCCGGCCGCGACCGTCCTCATCAAGGCCGACGAGGCCTTCCAGCAGCGAGCAGTCGTCGCATCGAAGTCGAGGAGCATCGCCGAGGTCATCTCGCTGTCGGCGGTCGCCAACGATGCCTCCGAAGTCGTCGCCGACAAGGCCGCGCTCCTGCGAGATGCGCTCGGCCTCGAGCCCTACGCTGGATAGCGCCCAGTCGCGTCTCGCATCCCACCCAAGGAGGCCCTGGACCCATGCCGCGCGACCCCAATGTGCCCGACGCCTTCGACGTCTACACCGTGGTGCTGCTGCGCCGGCCGCCGGACGCCCCGCAGATGTCAGAAGAGGCGCTCGACGACCTCCAGGCGCGCCACCTCGCGTACCGGGCGCAGCTCCGCCGCGACGGCGTCCTGATCGTCAACGGACCTTTGGGCGAGCAATCGGACATCGCGATGCGCGGCCTCTCGATCTTCGCCTGTTCGCTCGACGAGGCTCGGCGCCTGTCTGACGCCGACCCATCGGTCCAGGCGGGTCGGTTGGCGTACGACGTGTTCGAATGGTGGGTCGGAGCCGGCACGCTGGCGTTCCCCGATGCCGACGGCCAAGTCGGCGAGCGCCGGTCGATGGACGACGACTGAACACCGGCGAGCGCGGGCTCAGGTTCAATTGCCGGCGCTGGTGCCCCCAAAGGGGATCCAAGCACCCCGCACCGTGCTCGAGCCCATCCTGCGCCGCGATCCAGGCGTCCTAGACGCGGATGTCAGGAGTCACGGCGAGTAGTTCCGCGGCGACGAGGTCGAAGGGCTCGAGGCTTCGCTCCGCGCGACTGACCACCACGGCGCCTTCGCTGGCCGCCACGAGCGTCGCAGCAAGCCGAGCCGCTGCATCGCCGGCCATCCCCCCTTCGATCAGGAGCTCGGTCAAGCGGCCGCGCCACGCCCGGAAGATCGTCGCCGCCTGGTCCAAGAGATCCGGCGCGTCGGTCGCCACCGTGACCGCAAGCACCGCGCACCCGGCCCGAACGTCTGATCTGACGAGCACAGCCCGCCAGAGGTCGAGAAAGGCCTCCGTTACCGCCTTGGGGGGTGAGCCGTGCAGATGGTCGAGGACGCCGAGCGCCCGTTCGCCGGCCAGCTCCATCGCCGCCTGCACGAGCTGGTCCTTGCCGTCGGGAAAGTGGTGGTATATCGAACCGCGCGGCGCGCCCGAACGCTCGAGGACACCAGTAAAGGACGTGCCCTCGAGTCCGCGCACGGCGAGCAGGGTCACGGCGCCCTCGATCATCTTCTGTCGCACGTCGCTCGGCACGGGAAGGGTCGCTCCAGCTCCTGACTTGACTATGACGCTCGTCATAGTGCATCGTTGACTATGACAGTCAGCATAGTCTGAGAGGACTCCGCCGTGCCGATGATCGACATCCACGCCCCAGCCGGAACGTTCCGCGACGTCCACGCACTCGCCACAGCCGCGGCGGCGACCGTCATGCGGATCGAGGCCGTCCCTGATATCCCGATGTTCCGGGAGAACACCGCCGCATTCGTCCGCGAACTGCCGCCCGGCGCGATCTCCGACGTCGGGGGCGAGTCTGGTCACGTCCGGGTCCAGGTCCTGACGAACGCCGGAGCGCTCGACCGGGACAAGCAGATCGCCGTCGTCGAGCAACTGACGGCGCTCGTCGCCGAGGCCGCGGCCGATCCCGGGTTGGCGCGGAAAACATGGGTGCTCCTCACCGAGGCGGCACCAGGCGGCTGGGGACTGTGGGGTCACGCCCACACGAACGACGAACTCGTTGCTGCGGCACGGGCAGAGATCGCAGCGCTCAAGGGCACCGGCTGAGGACCTACGTCGAGACGGGCCCTCTGAGGTGCGGGGCACAGCGCGACCGCTACGCCGAGCCCACCACCCTCATGGATGCGTCCACGTGCCGATCAGCGTGCGCGACTGCCGCGATGCGATGCGAGGATTTCGCAGCGGTACAGCACCTAGGTGGGCCGGACGACGACCCGGGCATGGCGCCCCCGCGGGCATGGGCTAGGTCAGGTCGCAGCTGGTCGAAGGTGAGGGGCATCGCCCGGTCGCGGTTCAAGGGATTCCGAGGGCCCGGCTGTCCGGTCGCGGCACCGGATGTCTTAGCTCGTCGGCAATGGCGTCCGACGGGCGGCCAAGGTTTCGTCGCGGTGGCGGCGCTGGACGGGGAGCTTCGCGATCGCGCCGGCAGCATCGGCCCACGCCGCGCCGCGGTCGGTGGCGCGCAGCTCACGGAGCTTCTGGCACGTCCACAGGTATCGGTCGCCATCCGTCTTGAAGTCGTACAAACGCTTCATGCCGGTCGTTTCGATCGCCTCGAGCGCGGGTAGCCAACTCGTCGCGTACCAGTCGCGCGTCGCTTCCGGCAGTGTGACGAGCTCGCCCCGCGCCTCGCTCAGTTCGAAGGCATGAGCCTCGATGACCTGCAGAAGCTCGATGTAGCCCATCGGGCGCGAGAACTCGATGACCGCATCGGGGGCGACCTGTTTCAGCTTCGTGCGTTCCTTGAAGCGCCGGTGCTGCTCGGTATGAATGAGCTCCAGCACATCGACGCCGGGATGAAGACGGTGTGACGTGCGCAGCTTCGTCACCTCCGCGTCGATAAACGCGCCGCCTTGCCGTCGGCTGAGGGCCACCCGGTGGTGGCCGTCGACCACGAAGTACAGACCGCCGGCCTCGTAGACCGTGATCGGCGGGAGAGGCCGATCAGCGAACGCCACCTGGAGGGCGTCTAGACGGCGGCGGAGGTCCCGACGCCTCGTCCGGAACAGACGATCGAAGTCGACCGAACGGTCGAGCGAGCCGACGATCCTGTCGATCGGGATCTCACGCAATCCGACATAGCTCTCCCCGAGAACGCGCAAGTGACTCGTGACTTCGCGTAGCGGCAGCAGCGACTCGTCGGCCATGTCCGCCAACGTTAATCCAGGGCGCGCTGCACGATCGCGGAGAATTGCTGCCACGCGAGGGCTCCGGCGGTCGACACCATGAGCGGGTCCTGCTATTCAGGTCGGCGGGCCAAGCCAGGCGCGAAACTTCTCGCCGACTCGCTGTCGCAGTTCTGGGCGAGAATCACGCGGTGGCTGAACCGCGGGCCGGGGCACTGGCGCAGTCCCGTTTCTTTTTGCTCATCGCCGTCGTGGTCGCCCTGACGCTTGTTAGCGTCGTCGCCCTCCTCGAGCCATTCCGTACCACGCTGGTGGCGTCGGGACCGGTCATGCCGTCCGCCAACCTCGGGATCGACGAACTGGCCTTCGGCGCCGTGACAGCGATCGGCGCCGGCCGTGGGCATGTCGTGCTGGTCGGGCTCATCCTGATGGCGCTGGTAGCCGCACGCCGTGCCCCGGACGCCGTCTTCGTCCTCGTGGCGGTGCTGGGGGCGACGGTCGTCAGCCGGGTCGTCAAGAACGTCTACGATGCTCCGCGCCCATCGACCGTCGACCAGGCGCTCCAGGTGCCGACGGTCATCCCAGCCGGCCTCCTTGTTGCCGTCCTCGCCCTCTCGGTGATCTTCGGGCTTCTGCGCGGATGGCGGGCGCGGGCGTTCGTCGCCTGCGGGATCGTGCTCACCGTCCTTCTACTTCAAGCGGCCACCAATCGCCTCCTGCCGATCACGCGTGATTTCGATGCCTACCCCAGCGGGCACGCGACAGGTTCCGCAACCCTCGCTGCGGCGACCATCCTCGTCGCGTGGCACGACACGCGCTGGCGATGGCCGATGGCTTTCGCAGCCGTGGCGTACGCGTTCGCCGTGGGCTTATCCCGGGTGTACCTCGGCGTGCACTACCCGGCCGACGTCGTCGCGGGGTGGGCGCTTGGGACGGCGTGGTTGATCACATGGTGGCTCGCCTGGTCCGCTCTTCGCCGAGGTCTCGAGCGACAGTTCATGACCTGGGACGACGGCTTCACCTGACCTCCGGGGTCGGGCGCCGAGCAGACTTTTCGACTGCCCCGGTTCCGGTCCCAGATGAGCGAACCCGCGCGGCCCGTCCGGAGCCCGCCGTCCGGGGCCGACCGGGGGTTCTTCGACCGGGGCAGGTGCCATTCGAGTCGATCCGTAGACGGCGGGAGTGCCCCCAAGGGGATGCGGGACGCCAGGCTGTCTGAAACGACGCAGCAGGCCGCGGCGCGCCGAACCATTGCAACAAGAAACCCCGGCGTTGCCGCCGGGGCTTCGATGCGATGTCGTCGCGAGGACTAGGCCGTGACGGGGACCCGCACGGGTGACTCGATGACGCCGAGCTGGATGAGCATCGGCAACTGGTCGATGACGCCCCAATGCTCGGTCAGGCGCCCGTTGACGACCCGTCCGATGTGGATCTCGGTCCAGGTCGCGTGCTTCCCGGTCGCCGGCATGCCCGCGAACTCACCCTTCATGGTGCCGCTGGCGGTCAGGCGATGCACGATCCGGTCGCCGCCGTCGACCACGTCGTCGATCGTATAGCGCAGGTCGGGAAATGCCTTCTTCAGCGCCATCGCGGTCTGCTTGAAACCTTCGCGCGTCGGGGGAACGCCCGGTTGTGGCGTGTGCTCGACGTAGTCCGTCGCATAGAGCTCGTCGATGAGCTCGAACTTGTTGTCGTTGATGACCTCGAGCGGAATGCGCTCGATCATCTTCTGGGTTGGTGTGGTCATGGTGAACCACCTGTGCTTCGATCCGCGCCGCCGTGCGAGTCCAGATCAGAGCCCCTCGACGGGTGCCCACCGGGTGTGAATTTCCCCGGCACCTGGTCGGTTGGGGGCGGGCGGAATAGTTCGAAGTGTATGGTACATTGCGTACTATGTCAACGGAACGCCTGACGCCGACGTCGTACCTGGTCCTCGGGCTCCTTGCCCGCGAGGGACCATCGACGCCGTACGACCTCGAGCAGCATGTCAAGGCCACGCTCGGGAACTTCTGGTCGTTTCCGCACACCCTTCTGTACAGCGAGCCGCCACGCCTGGGGGCCCTCGGCCTGGTCACCGAGACGCGTGAGACCGAGGGTCGACGGCGACGGGTCTTCGCGATCACGCCCGCGGGTACGTCCGCCCTGGGCGCCTGGCTCGATCGACCGTCGGGTGCGCCGACCGAGCTTCGCGATCCGGGGCTCCTTCAGCTCTTCTTCGCGGACCTGGCGTCCGCTGATGCGAAACGTCGACTCGCCGAGCGGCGACTCGCGATCCACGAGGCGAAGCTCGCCGCCTACCGTGAGGCCGATCGGTACGAACGGCGGGCGGATGGACCTCAGCGGGGCCAGCGGACGGTCGAACACTGGCGCGGCGAGACCCTACCGATGGGTCTGCGGTACGAGAGCGGGGCGGTCGATTTCTGGACCGACGTCGTCGCGAAAGCCGGCGAGGCCGCCGAGGCGAAGCCCGGCCACGACTGACGCCTGGTGGCTGCCGGCCTTCACCTGACTCGGCTCGCGGTTCGCCCAGAACGTGACCGGCTTCCCGGAATAGGAGTTCGGCTTCAACGCCGAGCCCTACGTCCGCACGGGCGAGTTCGTGAAGGTGTTCGGCCAGTTAGCCGGAAGTCGACCACATGGGCCGCGGGATGGCGCGAGCCCACCCCCATCCCCGGCACTGCACCCGGCTCCCGGACGCAACCCCTGTCGCGTCCCCGACACGTTGCGCGCCCGCAACACCCTAGGCTCTGCCGATCGAGGTCCCGGCCGCCCGTGAGGTGGCCGGGGTTCGTGATGAGAGGGGACCCGCGGAGACCGCGGGAGAGAGGGGAAATACGAATGGTGTTTTCACGGCGGCGCACTGCCGTCACTTAGCGCCTCTGGTCGAACCAAGTTTCTTCGACAAGAGGTGAAAACCAATGAAGTACCGGACCATCATCGGCGGCGCATTCCTAGCCGTCACGATCGCCGCCTGCTCGAGTGCGGCGGCAGCACCCGAACCGTCCAGCGTCGCGCCGCCCGTCCGGGACCAGTCCTACAAGGACAGCGCCCCGACGATCCCGGCCGACCCGATCACCGGGATCCACTGTCGCCGACAATGTCCGTAAGGCCCTAGCCCTCGGTCAGGGCACAACGGCCCCCATCGCAAGGCGCGGTGGGGGCCGTTTCACGGTCGGACGCGATGGTGGCGCTTGACTGGGAGCAACGCACGGCTCGCGAAGGTGACTCAAGTCGATCAGTCGGAAGGCACGCGCGGAGGAACGCACACTTCCCCCCGAGGGCGTCCCCCCGCAGCGAGTGCCAAAGATGGTCCCGAACACACGTGCTCACGAGCAACGGTGCTGGGTGGTCCGAACTCGCAGGCCGCCTATCCGGCGTCGCGTACGTCTCGCCAGGACTCGTTTGAGGCTAGCCGGGACCCGTCGGATTCCGTATGCGATCCATCTACGGCGGCGCCATCGACTGGTGTGCCACCGGCGACGCCATCCCAGAACTGCACCGCGGCCCGCTCGTAGAGGAGGCCCATCGGGAGGGTCACCCCTCGCCAACGCTCGACGGTCCGCGCGGCTGAATCCGAGCCATCGAGCACGCCCTCGGCGTGCCGATCGTCCTCGTATCGAGCGAGGGCAGCGCGATGGATCGCCAGTTGCGCAACCGCAAGAGCCTGGCGGTCGTCGGTTGATCCCAGATCCGCGAAGAACAGCTGGAGCAGGCCGGCATCGCGGAGCTCGGTCGATTCCTGCGATGGGTTCGCGAGCCACGCCTGGATCGCCGCGCGGCCGTGGCCGGTGATCGTGAAGAGTCGTCGCCGTCGCCCAACCGTCTCGCGCTCCTCTGTCAGCAGACCCAGCTCGACAAGACGAGGTGGCTCCTTGTAGAGAAGGGCGTGGGGGAACGACCAGAAATGACCGATGGTCGCCGCCACGTGGCGTTTGAGCTCGTAGGGCGTGGATGGACCTTCGCGCTCGATCAAGCCCAACACGAGGTAGGACGTGGAGGTCAAGCGCAGGTCTGATGCAGCTATTGTTCCGATTGACATAGTCTGGACCATACCATATCATTGCAACGGTACCGTAGAGATGATTAGGCGAAGTGGCAGCGCTCTGCCGGCCCGGAAGGACAACACGATGGGCACCAGGGTCTCCCGCGCGATCGGCGGCCAGGGGCTCAACCCAGATGGCCACGATACTGGCGTGCCGCCGCGAATCGCGGACTCTGGTGCTGTCCCGGTGAGACACGCTGGTTCCTGCGGCTGCTGGACGGCGCGCCTCCCTGGCGCGAGTCGGCCCACCACCTCGATAGGACTAGCCGCGCTCGGCTGACTGCGGATCGGCCGCAGGCCGGAAACCCTATCCGCAGAAACGACCCCGAACAGGAAGGAACAATCCCTTGGCCACCGCTACCGAAGCCAAGCCCGTCAAGCCCGTCAAGGCCTCGAAGTCGTCCACGCGCGCCGTCGCCACCGACGATCACGAAGAAGTTCCGCCCGCTGGGCGACCGCGTGGTCGTTCAGCCGAGTGCCAGCGAGGAGATGACCAAGAGCGGCATCGTGATCCCGGACACCGCGAAGGAGAAGCCTCAGGAGGGCACCATCATTGCTGCCGGCCCCGGCCGCGTCCTCGACGACGGAAAGCGCGAGTCGATGGTCGTCAAGGCCGGGGACAAGGTCCTCTACGGCAAGTACGCCGGCACCGGATTCAAGATCGAGGGCGAGGATCTCCTCATCGTCAGCCAGAAGGACATCCTGGCGATCGTTGAGAGCCGACCGTAGGTCGACGCTCGGCTCCGGCATGTCCCGCCGAATGTCGGCGAGCCCACCGCACACCCTGAAAGGACATCGCACACCATGGCCAAGCAACTCCTCTTTGATGAGATGGCGCGGCGGGGCCTCAAGCGGGGCGTCGACCGTCTCGCCGACGCCGTCCGCGTCACACTCGGGCCGAAGGGCCGTAACGTCGTGCTCGACAAGAAGTTCGGTTCGCCCACCATCACCAACGACGGTGTGACCATCGCGCGCGACATCGAGCTCGACGACCCGTTCGAGAACATGGGCGCGCAGCTTCTCAAGGAGGTCGCGACCAAGACCGACGACATCGCCGGCGACGGCACGACGACCGCCATCGTCCTCGGCCAGGCGCTCATCGCCGAGGGCCTCCAGAACGTCAGCGCCGGGGCTAACCCGATGGGCATCAAGCGCGGCATCGAGGCCGCGGTCGACGCCATCGTCGAGGAGATCAAGAAGCAGTCGCGCCCGGTCGACAACCGCGAGCAGATCGCGGCCGTCGCGGCGATCAGCGCGGCGGACCCCAATGTCGGCGAGATCATCGCCGAGGTGATGGACAAGGTCGGCAAGGACGGCGTCATCACCGTGGAGGAGGGCCAGTCCCTGGGCCTCGAGACCGAGTACACCGAGGGGATGCAGTTCGACCGTGGCTACCTGTCCGCCTATTTCGTGACCAACGCCGATCGTATGGAGGCGGTCGTCGAGAACCCGCTCATCCTGATCACGGACAAGAAGATCTCGAGCGTCCAGGACATGCTCCCGGCGCTGGAGCAGGCCGTCGGACAGAGCAAGCCGATGGTCATCATCGCCGAGGACATCGACGGCGAGGCGCTCGCGACGCTGGTCGTGAACAAGCTCCGTGGCACGGTGTCCGTGCTCGGCGTCAAGGCTCCGGGCTTCGGCGATCGGCGCAAGGAGATGCTCCGCGACATCGCCGTCCTGACGGGCGGGACCGTGATCAGCGAGGAGATCGGGCGCAAGCTCGACTCGGTCACGGTCGAAGATTTCGGCCAGGCCCGCCGGGTCGTAGCAACCAAGGACGACACCACGATCATCGACGGAGCCGGCAAGCCGGACCAGATCAAGGCCCGGATGAGCCAGATCAAGGCCCAGATCGAGGACACGACGTCCGACTATGACAAGGAGAAGCTCCAGGAGCGTCTAGCGAAGCTGGCCGGTGGCGTCGCAGTCATCAAGGTCGGCGCCGCGACCGAGGTCGAGCTCAAGGAGAAGAAACACCGCATCGAGGATGCGCTGTCGACGACCCGCGCGGCCGTCGAGGAGGGTCTGGTGGCGGGCGGCGGTGTGGCGCTGCTCCAGGCCATCCCGGCGCTCGACCTGGTCGAGCTCGTGGGCGACGAGGCGGTGGGCCTCGGCATCGTGCGCCGCGCGCTCGAAGCACCCATCCGCCAGATCGCGGACAACGCTGGCGCGCACGGCGAAGTCATCGTCGAGCACGTCAAGACGTTGCCCCGGGGCCATGGCTTCGACGCCCTCAAGGGCGAATACGGCGACATGTTCAAGAAGGGCATCGTCGACGCCGCCAAGGTGACTCGCTCGGCCCTTCAGAACTCCGCGTCGATCGCCGCGATGGTCCTGACAACGGAGACCCTTATCACCGACCTACCGGAGAAGAAGCAATCCGTGCCCGCTGGCGGCGGCGGTTATGGCGGGGAGATGGACTACTAGATCGAGATTCCCGTCAGGATGGAGGCCGGGCGCTCAGCTCGGTCTCCATCAACACAGCCAACCCTGGACCATCCAAGTGGAGCGAGTCCGGCCGATGGTCATCCGGATGATGTTGTACGTGCCGGGGCTGGTCAACGGCAGCTGACCGCCATCCGCGTTAGTTACCTTGCCCCGCTCCGCGGGTCGATGACGATCCCGGCTTCGGCCGGACAGACATAGCGACGCCGGTGGGGCGCGACTGCGCCAACACCATGACCAGATCGTGCCATATGACCCGCTTCTGACCGCATGGGCCTACGGGTGCCGGATCGGCGCAGAAGGTAGATCAGTCGTCGGTCTGCTGCGGGGGGTCTTTCTGCAGCCGATCGATAAGCGCCATCACCTCCTCGAGCCGCATTCGGCGGCCACGCTCGAGCGCGGTCTCGAAGGCCATGGGGTCGAGGATGGCCCGCGCCCGCTCGGACGGGTCCCATTCCTGGAAAATGAGATCGAGCACGACCGGCGTGCGGACGCCATAAGTCCGCGACAGGGCTTCGTGGGCGCCCATGATCATCGCCGCAACCTCGGGTCTGCCACCCTCGACGGCCGCCATCGCGGTGGCCGGCAGGGTCAGCGTTATCGCGACCTCGTCGCCGATCTCGCGGGAGGTTCTGAACACCCCGTCGATAAACCAGTGAATCGCCGCATCGCGGTCTCCGAGCAGGAGGTATGCCTGGCCCAGCGCGCCCGTCGTCATCGATAGATACGGAACGTCGTCGAGCTCGCGGATGAGCTCGAGGGCGTCGAGAAGGACCCTGATCGCTGACTCGAGCTGTCCCGCCCTCAGGAGCACCTGGCCCCGGATGAATGAGACTCGGGCGAGACCGCGTTCGTCGCCGGCAGCCCGATAGGCGTCGCTGACCTGATCGAAGTAACGTTCGGCCTCGACCGGGTCATCGCTCCAGTCCCTGGTCCAGGCGAGGTTGAACATGGCATCGGCCACGCCCTGTTGATCCCCGATCTCCTTGGCGACCTCGAGTTGCGCGTCATAGAAGCCTCGGGCGCGCTCGTCGTCGCCGATGTAGTAGTAGGCGGTCCCGGCCGCCTCCAAGGCGCGCATCCGAGCAAGCGTCGGGACGTCCGCGCCGCTAACCGCAAGGGCCTCGACGATCGTCGTCCGCGCCTCCGTTAGACCAGCACCAACACCCCAGGGCGGTGCGCCCCGTAGCTCGACCAGCGCCGTTGCGAGGCGGAGGGCAGTTTCGGCGTCGTCCTGATCGATGGCCCACCGGACGGCGGCCCGGAAATTGTCGCGCTCCGGGGCGATCCGGCGCAGCGTCGCGACTCGGTTGCGGCGTCGGATCGCCGGTGCGCTCGCCTCGGCGAGGGCCAGGTAGGTTCGAGCGTGTCGGCGGCTCAGCTCCGTGCGGTCAGCCGTGAAACCGAGCTGTTCCGCCGCGAACACGCGGATGGTTTCGAGCATCTCATAGCGGACGCTGCCGTCGGCGTCCTCACGGGCGACGACGAGGTTCTGGTCGACGAGTTCGGCGAGCAGGTCGATGACCTCGCCGCCCACCTCCGCCGCAGGTCCGCAGATCGCCTCGGCCTCCTCGAGCCGCCAGCCCCCGCGGAAGACCGAAAATCGCGCGAAGAGCGTTCGGGCTGCTTGGCCGAGGAGGTCGTGGCTCCACGCTACTGCCTGCTCGAGAGTCTGTTGTCGCGGAGGCGCATCTGGCGCAGGGGTCGCCGGGAGGCCGACCCGGCGGGCGAGGAGTTCGGCCACCCCCCGAGCGCCGAGGAGAGGGATCCGAGCGGCTGCCAACTCGATCCCGAGCGGAAGCCCGTCGAGACGGTCGCAGATATCGGCCACCGCGGACGCGTTCTCGGGCGTCAGCCGAAAGGACGGCTGGACCTGTTTGGCACGGTCGACGAACAGCCGCACTGACGGGATCGCGAGGAGGGCGTCGAGCGTGCCGCCGTCCACGGGGGGTCCGTCCGCCGGGTCGATCAAGTCCGCGGCGTGCGGCACCGGAAGCGGACGTATCGGATAGACCTGTTCGGCCGCCAGATGCAGCGGCGCCCGGCTGGTCGCTATGACCCGAACGGCAGGGGCCGCGGTCAGTATCCCGCCTACGAGGGTCGAGGCAGGCAGAACCTGCTCGAAGTTGTCGAGCACTAGGAGCATCTCCCGGTGAGCCAGGTTGTCCCGAAGCTGCTCGTCCGCCGTGCGGTCGCCGGTTTCCCGGAGTCCGAGGGCTCCAAGGATCGCCGGAGCCACGACGTCCGGATCCGAGATGGCATCGAGGGCAACGAACCAGGCGCCGTCCGCGAACCGGTACGCGACGGCCCGGGCGCACTCGGTCGCGAGCGACGTCTTGCCCGATCCGCCTGGACCGGTCAGGGTCACGAGACGACTCGTCACGACCTGCCTCGCGAGATCGGCAAGCTCGGCATCGCGGCCGACGAAGCTGGTCAGACGCGGCGGGACATGGACCGCGGAGACGGACTCGGTTCGCGGCGGCGGGAACGCCGAGGGCAACCCGGCGATCGCAAGCTGATAGAGACGCTCCGTACCCGAGACACCGCGGAGCCGATGTTCGCCAAGATCCATCAGCTCGACATCCGCCGGTCGGGCTGACTGGGCGAGAGCGCGGGTCGACGCCGAGACGAGGACCTGGCCGCCATGGGCAGCGGAGGCGATCCGCGCGGCTCGGTGGACGTCGAGACCAACATAGTCGTCTCCGCCGGCCACGCCTTCGCCGCTGTGGAGACCCATCCTGACGCGCACCGGCTCGTCACCCGGCCAGGAAGCACCCGCGAGGGCTCGCTGCGCCGCGACGGCTGCGGCGACCGCCGACGGCGCGTCGCGGAACGCTACGAAGAACGAGTCGCCCTCGGTGCTGAGCTCGAATCCCCCGGCCGCCGCGAACGCTGCACGGAAGAGACGCTGGTGCTGCTCCAGCACCTCACGGTAGGCTGCCGTTCCGAGCGACTCGAGAAGGTGTGTCGAACCCTCGATGTCGCTGAATAGGAAGGTGAGCGTGCCGGTCGGCATCGCCCGCTCCGAGCTGGCCATCAGGGACACGCTACTCCGCCGAGGAGGACGACAAGGTCTCAGCCGCGTGCGTTAGTCCGGCACTGTTCCTCGCTAGCCGAACTGCGACGCCGCAACGCGAAACCGGACGGCACACTATGAGTGAATGCTGTCTCGTCGTCGGCCGGTTGCCGACAGTCGCCAAGAGAGCGGACGCGCAGCGGGGACCGACGGCTGTCATCGATCGAGTGGGTGCCCGCCGTGCGGCCCTTCTTCGAAAGACAGCGGGAGTGCCCCCAAGGGGATTCGAACCCCTGATCTCCACCTTGAAAGGGTGGCGTCCTAGGCCTCTAGACGATGGGGGCCGGGAGGGGCCCGAGTCTAGCAGGTGACCTCGGTCAGCCCAGCGTCGACAGCTGGAACAGGATGATCGCCCAGGCTGCTGCACCCGCGGCGGCGATCGCGGCGAAACCGCCGACGAGGCCGATCAGCAGCAGTCGCCCGCCGCCGACCCCTTCGGTCCCGCCCCGCCAGATGGACCGGAGGCAGTACGCGGCCAGTGCGGCGAAGACGATCGCGAGGACGACGGATGCGGCGGCCAGCAAGGGGATCTGGGTCGCCTCGCGGACGGTCAGGAAGTATGCCGTGAACGCGATCGACCCGATGATGGCGAACGCGAGGAAGATCGCTCCGGGCGAGATGCGTCGACCGCCGCCGGGCGGGTCATAGCGGTCCTCGAAGCCGACGTCGTCGGAGACATCGCTATACCCCGGTCGCGGGGCGGGGTACGGGGCGCGCGGGTTGGTCATGCGGACTCCTCTCCGAGGGTCCGATGGTAGACCGCGACGTTGTATGACAGCCGCGGCCGGGTCAATCGATCGGCGACCGCGCGCCCCAGCGCGCCGAACCCAGCCTCGAGGAAGGTGCGCGCTTCGTCCACCGACGAGAACGTCCACCAGCAGTGCAGCACGCGGATCTTGAAGCCAGACCCAAGGAACGGGTCCTCGCGGTAGGTCCACGCTCCGTACTCGCGACCCGACCCGCACAGCTCTGCGACGTCGTCACGGCCGTAGTCGTGGACGATCAGCAGCCGGCCGCGGGGTCGAAGGAGGCGGGCAGCCGCAGCGATGTCATCAGAGCCTGCGGCACGGAACGCCGACCACAGCCCGACGACGACGTCGGCGGACGCCTCGGGCGCGGCGAACGGCGTCGGTCCTGTGGATTCGACGACGGTGACGCGAGCGCCGAGCTCTTCCATCTGTCGAGCGCGAAGACCGGCGGATCCATCGACGACGACGACGTCTCGCCCCTCCACCGGACCCAGCGCCTCGATCGCCCGCGGGATCTTGCCCTCGACATCGAGGATCCGGGCCAGTTGTTCGTCGAGCCCGGTCCCCAGTTCGAAGGGGAGATCAGCCACAGGTCGGGAAGTATAGGGGCGCATCACGGTCGCGACGGTCAGGCTTCGCTCCCCGCGACACGCATCACCCGACCGGCCCTGGCGAGTAGCGGGATCCGGGCGCGTCCGTCGCTTACATCGACCGCCCCGCCGGCGTCGACGCCGGGGAGCTCGACCGGCTCCAGGCGCCCCGAAGCGACCCCCTCGATCGCGACGTCGAGCAGCATCTCGCTCTCGCCGGGGTTCAGCGCCAGGATCAGGCGCGCGTCGTCGAGTCGACGCTCCAGGGCCATCGCGGGCCCATCGGCACCGATCGACGCTGTGGACCCGTGGCGGATCGCCGGCTCGGCGACGCGGAAGCCGATCACCGCTCGCATGAAGTCGCGCAGACCCTCGTCCCACCGCCCCGGATCCCAGGGGAACGAGCCGCGGTTCGCCGGATCGTTCCCACCGGTCAGGCCGATCTCGTCGCCGTAATACACGGACGGCGCGCCCGGCAGCAGACACTGGAGCAGGATCGCCATCCGCAACGCCGCCTGGTCCCCGCCCAGGACCGTGATGGCACGGGGTGTGTCGTGCGAGGAGAGCAGGTTGAGCTGGACCGCGACGACATCTGGGTCATAGATGCCCAGGAGCTCCACGAGACGACCGGCGAACCCGGGACCGTCCAGCTGATGCAGGTTGTCGCGATACTCCCGGTGGGCACGGATGGCGTCCCAGTCCAGCGATGCGCCGCCGACGTAGCCCAGGATGGCCTGGGCGAGCGGGTAGTCCATCAGGGCATCGAAACGGTCGCCCGATACCCACTCCGGGGCCGTCATCCAGACCTCCCCGACGAGGTACGCGTCGCTTCGGATCGCCCGGCAGCGTTGGCGGAAGGCCGACCAGAACGCCGCGTCGTCGATCTCGCCTGGGACATCGAGTCGCCACCCATCGATGCCGAAGCGCAGCCAGTGCTCTGCGACCGAGAGCAGGTACTCGCGGACATCCGGGTTGTCGGTGTTCAGCTTCGGCAGGGCTGGGATGTTCCACCAAGCCGCGTACCCGAACAGCGTGCTCCGCTCGGCTTCTCGACTCGGATAGGGGACGAACTCGCGCCGCCCCTCGAGGACATCGGTGTCGATGTGGAACCAGTCGCGGTACGGGGATGCCGCCCCGTTCTCCAGGATGTGGTGGAACGGCCAGAACCCTCGACCCGTGTGGTTGAAGACGCCATCGAGGACGATCCGCATCCCGCGCCCGTGGGCCACGTCCAGCAACTCGCGCAACGCCTCGTTGCCACCGAGCAGCGGGTCGACGTGGAAGTAGTCGTACGTGTGATACCGGTGGTTCGAGGCCGACTGGAAGATCGGCGTCAGGTAGATCGCGGTCACGCCGAGATCCTGGAGGTAGTCGAGCTTCTCGATGATGCCGCGGAGGTCGCCGCCCTTGAACCCGTGATTCGTCGGTGGGGCATCCCACGGCTCGAGCGGGCCGGGCTTGGGAACGTGCGCGCTGCCCGCGAACCGGTCCGGGAAGATCTGGTAGAAGACGGCGTCGCGGACCCAGCCGGGCGTATCGACCGTCATCGACGTCGCTTCTTGTGCGCCGGGCCCGAGGGCGCCGGTCCGGTGGACCCGCGGACGATGAGGCGGGTCTCGAGGCGCCGATGGACCGGACGAGCCGGTCCTTGTCGCTCGACGACGGCCAGGAGCGCAAGCACGGCTTCCTCACCCTTCCTTTGGATCGGCTGGTGGACGGTCGTCAACGGTGGGTCGACATGGGTCGCGAGATCGATGTCATCGAAGCCCACGATGCTGACATCGCCTGGGCACGCGATGTGCAGGTCTCGCAGTGCGCGCAGCGCGCCGATCGCCATGGCATCGGACATCGCCATGATCGCGGTCGGGCGAAGGCCATCCTCCCATGCCTGATGGGTCGCGGCGAAGCCGCCGTCGATGCTGGCGGGTCCGACCACGACGCGATCGTCCGCGATATCGAGCCCCGCTGAGAGGAACGCCTCGCGATAGCCGCGCAGGCGGCGAGACGTGACGCCGTCCGGGTCGGTCGGACCGGGAGTGGGCGGCTCGATGCCGAGGACGAGGACGTCGCGGTGCCCGAGCTTCGCGATGTAGGCGGCGGCATCGCGTGCTCCGCCCACGTCGTCGACCTCGACCGAGCCGTGCTCGGGCACGGCACCCGAATCGACCATCACGAGTGGCAGTCCAGCCCGTCGGATCTCCTCGATCTCGGGGTGATCGTCGGCGAGCCCGACCGCGACGACCCCGTCGACCGTCGCTCGCGTCATCGCCCCGACGAGGCTGCCGTGCAACGGCGAGATGAAATGGAGCCCGTAGCCGTGCTCTTCAGCGACCCGTGCCACGCCGGCGCTAAAGGCGCCGAAGAACGGGTTGCTGAACACGACGCTGAGCGCCTGGGGTGTCAGGACGCCGATCGTCCGCGTCTGGCGCTGGGTCAGCATCCGCGCCACGGGGTGTGGCGTGTAGCCGAGCTCGTGGGCGATGCCTCGGATCCGCCGGGCCGTCTCAGGCGCCAGCCGGTCCGGCGAGTTGAAGGCGAAGGACACGGCGGTCTTGCTGACGCCGGCCTCTCGGGCGACGTCGGCGATGCGCGGTCGCCGGGTCCGCTGTTCCACCAGGGGTGTCGCCTCCGAGGGTGCGGTGATCGCTTTCGCGACGTCGATGGGTCCGCCGGCGGCGGCGGTCGATGGGGGACCGCCAGGAGGAGGAGAGGGCGGTCCCGACATCGGCAAAACCGGTTTAGCAAACCGGTTTAGTCGACTCTAGGACGTACGGGCGGGCGGTGTCAATGCCGGGCATGCCGCCCGGACGTACCATCCGGAGACCGTGTCTGAGCCAGTCGACCGCCCGATGCCTGCCGACGCCGGATCCGGACCGACGGCTCGAAAGCTCCGGATGCCATTCGGCCTCCGCCTCTTCCTGCTGTACGCGTCGGTGATCCTCGTCGGGATCGCGCTGAGCATGCGCACGGTGGTCGACCAGGCGGCAGTCATGCCGATCAGCCCGATCGGCGTCGTCGTGATGATCCTGCTCGCGTACACCATCTTCACGATGACGCTCGTGCTCCAGCGCAAGCAGGCTGGTTTCGGCCTTGCGGTCGGGTTGGCCAGCCTCGTCATCCCGGCCGTGCTGCTCCTGGCGGTCAGCCCCGTCCACCCGGCCGCCCCGGTGTTGACCGCGGCGTTCGGCCTGTTGCTATTCCGGGGCCTGCTCCGACCCGAGGTCCGCACGTACCTATCGGAGGCGTGAGCCCCGCGGGACACCGTGGTGAACACGGGAACCGTGCGGGCCGGGTAACCTCTGCGGGCGCGGCCCTCGTCGCCGCCGGGTCCCAGACCGGCCCGGCGACCCCATCGACCGCACCAGAGGCATCACCTTGAGCAAGGAATCTCGCCGGCGTCAGCGCACGGCCGGCCAGGCGTCCGGGAGCGCCCCGGGCACCTCAGACCGGCGACCGACAGGCGGCACGACCGGTCCCACCGATACCCAGCATCGACGATCGAGCAGCCCGAGCGGCACGTCGCGTGCCGGTCGACGCGAGCGCTCCCGACCTGCGCCGCGAGGGTCGTTCCTGCAGCGTTATCGCCGCTGGCTCCTGGCTGCGGCGGTCGTCGCCGTCGTCGCCATCGTCGGCGCCGGCGTCTTCGCGGCCGCGACCCAGCCGGCCTACGCCTGCTCGAACATCTGGATCCCGGATCCCACGGCGAGTCCCGCCGCCGATGCCTCGCCGCAGCCCGGCTATGTCCAGCCAGACATGGGCAACACGCACGTCGCGGTCGGCACCGTGGTGAAGTACACCTACTGCCCGCCGGCCTCCGGTCGCCACTACAACCAGCCGGGTACCGCCGGTCCGATCCCCGCGCGACCCTACGGGCCGAACGACGCGGTGATCCCTGAGGGCTGGGTGCACAACCTCGAGCACGGTGGCCTCGTGGTCCTGTACAAGGGCGCCGAGGCCGACCAAGCCGCGCTCCGGGCGCTGTACGACGCCGTCCCGGTCAGCCCGGTCTGTGGCTTCCAGCCGGGCGGTAACTCGCCAAGCCCGGTGATCGCACGCTTCGACGATATGGTCTGGCCGTATGCCGCCCTCGTCTGGGACCGCGTACTCCCGATGGAAACCTTGGACCAGGCGGCCGTGCTCGACTTCTACGGCCGTTACGGCGAGCGGACGAACCCGGAGAAGCTGTGCGCCTCGCCCAGCCCGTCGGCAGCGCCCGGCGAGAGCCCGTCCGCCGCACCGGCGGCGAGCTAGGGGCGCGCGCGCACCACTACCTCGGACCACACCTACCAGCACCGGACCACCGCGGTACGCTCGCGCCATGCAGGCGCTCGTCAAGTCGACGGCCGCTCCCGGCCTCCAGCTTCGGGACGTCCCGGAACCCGAGATGACCATCAACGACGTCCGGATCCGGGTCCACAAGACCGGCATCTGTGGGACGGACCTGCACATCGCGGACTGGGACACGTGGGCCCAGAAGACGATCCATCCCCCGCTCATCGTCGGCCACGAGTTCGTCGGTGAGGTGCTCGAGGTCGGCAGCAACGTGAACGACCTCGTGCCGGGCGACATCGTCAGCGGCGAGGGCCACGTCGTGTGCGGTCGCTGCCGCCACTGCCGTGCGGGGCGTTGGCACCTCTGCGCAAACACCGTCGGCCTCGGGGTGCAGCGCGACGGCGCGTTCGCCGAGCAGGTCGTGCTGCCCGTGACGAACGTCTGGCACCACTGGCCGGGCATCGCCGAGGAAGTGGCGGCGATCTTCGACCCGTTCGGCAACGCGGTCCACACGGCGCTCGCGTTCCCGGTACTCGGCGAGGACGTGCTAGTCGTCGGTGCGGGCCCGATCGGTCTCATGGCCATCGCCGTGGCCCGGCACGCCGGGGCACGGTTCATCGTCGCGAGCGAGCCGAACGAGACGCGTCGGAGACTCGCGACGACCATGGGCGCCACCCTCGTCGTCGACCCGCGCGAGCGTGACCCGCGGGACGCCCAGCGCGAGCTCGGCATGGTCGAGGGCTTCGACGTCGTGTTCGAGATGTCCGGGAATGCCGGCGCGCTTCGCGACGCCCTCTCGAACATGGCCCACGGGGCGGGGATGGCCATCCTCGGCATCCCGACCGAGGAGATCCCGATCGACATCAGCCGCGTCGTCTTCCATCAGCTTCGGCTCGAGGGCATCTACGGTCGGGAGATGTATGAGACTTGGTACAAGATGTCGGTGATGCTCAAGTCGGGCCTCGACATCAGCCCGGTCATCACCCACCGTTTCAGCTACCGCGACCACGAGGAGGCGTTCGCCGCCGCACGTACCGGGTCGTCCGGCAAAGTGGTGATGGACTGGATCAGCTGAGGTGATGACGATGCCCGTCCGATGCAGCTGGAACCAGCCATGACGACCACGCCCCGCCGCGACCCGCTGGCGTACCTCGAGGACGAGGTGGCCGCGCTTCGCGAGCGCCATCTGTATCGCGCGCTCCGGGTGATGTCGTCTGGGCAGGGCCCGATCGTCTCCGTAGACGAGAAGCGGGTCATCAGCCTGTCGTCCAACGATTACCTCGGGCTGACCCATCATCCGCGGCTGCGCGACGCCGCCCTGGCCGCGGTCCGCGACTTCGGGGTCGGCTCGGGCGCGGTCCGGACCATCGCCGGCACGATGTCCATGCACGAGGCGCTCGAGGCCGAGCTCGCCGAGTTCAAGGGCACGCCGGCAGTCCTGACGTTCCAGTCCGGGTTCAGTGCCAACACGGGGGTCATCCCGACCATCGCCGGCGAGACCGACCTCATCGTCAGCGACAGCCTCAACCACGCGTCGATCATCGACGGTATGCGCCTCTCCAAGGCGCCGCGGAAGGTCTATCCACACGCCGACGTCGAGGCCCTCAAGGGCGTGCTCGACGAAGCGGTCGAGAAGGGCCGGGAGGGTAGCGGCGAGCCGTACCGGTCGATCCTGGTCGTCACCGACGGGGTCTTCTCCATGGACGGTGACATCGCCCCACTGCCAGGGATCGTCGAGGCGGCCGAGGCCGCGGGCGCGGCCGTCTTCGTCGATGACGCGCACGCGTCGGGCGTGCTCGGACGGGATGGCCGCGGCAGCGTCGATCACTTCGGTCTGCATGGCCGGGTGGCTATCCAGGTCGGGACGCTGAGCAAGGCGGTCGGCGCGCTGGGTGGCTATGTCGCGGGCAGCCTGGCCCTCCGCGAGATCCTCACGCAGCGAGCGCGACCGTTCCTATTCTCGACCTCGCATCCGCCCGCTGTCGTCGCCGCCTGTCGGGAGGCGATCAAAGTCATGCAGGAAGAGCCGGAGCTGCTCGAGCGGCTGTGGGCAAACACGCGGCGGTTCAAGGGTGAGCTCGGGCGGCTCGGCTTCGACACCGGTCGCTCCGAGACCCCGATCACGCCCGTGATGATGGGCGATCCGGAGACCGCGATGCGCTTCAGCGATCAGCTGATGGGCGAGGGCGTATTCGCACAGCCGGTCATGTACCCGACGGTGGCGCTCGACCAGGCGCGGATCCGGACGATCGTCACGGCCGCCCACACGGACGACCAACTCGATCGAGCGCTCGAAGCGTTCTCCACGGTGGGTCGCGAGCTGGGCGTCACCTCGGGATGACGTCACTTCCGGGGGACCCGAGATGAACGATCGCCAGGCACGCGACCTGCCGCTCGACGCGCACCTCCACACCGACCTGTCGCCTGACAGCGATGTGCCGATCGACGTCTTCGCGCGTCAGGCCGTCGAGCGCGGCATCCCCGAGATCGCCATCACCGACCACGTCGACTTCGCGCCGGGGACTCCGGCCTACCGGTACGCGTCGTTCGCCGAGCGCGAGCGCTCGGTCCGCGACGCGGCGGAACGCTGGGCCGACCGCGGCGTCGCGATCCGGTTCGGCGTCGAGATCACCTGGGATAGCCGCTACGCCGCCGACATCAGAGACCACCTCGCTCGCCACGCATACGACTTCACGATCGGTTCCGTCCACGTCTATCGCGATTCCCCATACGAGCGGTCCAATGTCGCCGCGTGGGTGACCGGCCGCTCGCTATCGGAGATCATCGAGCCGTATTTCAGCGAGGTGCTGCGGGCGATCCGGTCCGGTCTGTTCGACGCGATCGGACATCTCGACGTCGTGAAGCGCTACCTGGCGCCCCACGTCTCGACTGCCGAGCTGGGCGCCGCCCCGGAGCTTTACGAACCCCTGCTCTCGGCGGTCATCGAGGCCGGTGCGGCCCTCGAGATCAACACCAGCGGTCTCCGCCAGGAAGCCAAGGAGATCTACCCTCCCCCGGCGATCGTGCGCCGGTTCCGTGAGCTGGGCGGCGAGCGGATCACGATCGGGTCCGACGCCCATCGCCCGGACACGTTCGCATGGGCGCTGGACGACGGCTACAGCGTTGCGGCCGCCGCCGGTTTCGAGGCGCTCACGTTCCGGCGCGGAGGCCGGAGCGGCGTGGTGCCTATCGCCACCGCACCTAACGCGCTGGCCGGACGTTCGTTGTGACCCTCGACGACACCGCGATCGAGCGGCTGGTACAGGAGGCCCGAGCGGGGGACGCGTGGGCGTTCGGACTTCTGTTCGATCACTACCACCTGCCGGTCTATCGCTACATCGCCAGCCGCGTCCACCGCCCGTCGGACGCGGAGGACCTGACGCAGCTGGTCTTCGTCAAGGCCCTGGAGGCCCTGCCACGTTACGAGGCGAGGGGCATCCCGTTCGGGGGCTGGCTCTTCCGGCTGGCCAGGAATACGGTCATCGATCACGTGCGGACCCGGCACGACCACGTGGACCTCGAGTCCGCGAGTCACCACGCCGGGCGCGACGCAGGACCCGATGAGGTCACCGTCGCGCGGCAGGACCTCGACGAGGTCGCGGCCGCGCTCGCGGCGTTGACAGACGAACAACGCGATGCCATCGCGCTGCGCTTCTTCGCCGGGCTCTCGGCTCGGGAAGCGGCGGTCGTGATGGGCAAACAGGAAGGAACGATCCGCGGGCTCCAGTTCCGGGCCATCGCCGCGATCCGGCGACAGCTCCGGATCGACGAGCCGGAGGCTCAGGGCGATGGCGCCGCGAGCGACGGGCGGGTCGGACGGTGAGCGACGAGATGATCGATCTGATGGCGGGGGACATGCGGCTGCGGCGACGCCTCGAGGCGTACGCCGAGGTCCGCCTGTCGCCCGACTTGGCGGCGACGTCACGGATGCGCGCCCGCGTCCTTGCCCACGCGCATCGCCAGGCGGATCTCGCTCGCGCGGACGCGGCGTTGACCATCGTGCCGCCATCCGCCTCGATCATCCAGGTCACGCGCCGCCGCCGCGATGGCTTCCAGCGCGCGGCCATCGCCCTGGTCGCGGCCGCCGGTCTCGTCGGGGCGATGGTCGGTGGCGCGGCGGCCGCGTCGGGTCCTGGCCAGGCGTTCTACGAAGCGCGACAGTGGGTCGAGACCCTGACCCTGCCGGCCGATCCGTCGGAACGTGCCCTCGCCCAGCTCGACCGATTGGCTGAGCGGCTGCGCGAGGCGGAGGCGGCGGCGCGCAACGGGGACCAGCGCGCGGCGGCGGCCGCGCTGGCCGCCTATGAGGCGATCGTCGAACAGGCTTCCGCAGCCGTGCTCGCGGCGGGTGATCCGGTCGCCGCGGCGGCATTCGAGACGGGCATCGGTCGGAACGTCGAAGTGCTGCAGGCATTGATCGACAAGGTGCCTTCGCAGGCCGCCGAGGCCATCGGTCGCGCCGTCGATCGAGCCATCGAACGTAGCGGCACCGCGATCGACACGGTCGATGATGTCGACAAGCCGAACCCACCGGCCGGCGGCAACGGCGGCGGCGCCGGTCCCAACGGTGGCAACCCGCCCCCGACAGCGAAGCCCACCCGGACGCCGAACCCGCGACCTGAGGCCACGCCGAATCCGACCAAGACGCCGAATCGAGCGGTCCGAGGCCACGCCGAAGCCGAACGCGCAGCCCCAAGCAACGCCGAAGCCGACGAGGACGCCAAGGCCGACGAACGAGCCGCCGACCCGCGGGCAGCCCCAGGGGAATCCGCCCGACTGAGCGGAGCGCCGTCGGCTACTCTGCCGCGGTGCGACCGGAACCGACAGCGCGTCTCCAGCTCGACGTGCTCGGGGCGGGTCCCGCGTATACCGATCGCCTCGGCGCGGCAGGGGCGTCGTACCTCGTCCGGTCAGGGTCGACGGCGGTCGTCCTGGACCTCGGCCAGGGCGCGTTCCCGCGGCTCGCGGCCACGCTCGAACCGAGCAGCGTGGACGCGATCCTCATCAGCCACCTCCACCCGGACCATTTCATCGATCTGGTGGCGCTGCGCCACTATCTGCGCTGGCAGTTCAACCCCGAACGGCACGTGCGCGTCATCGCCCCGGATGGGCTTGCGCACCGGATCGACGCGCTCCACGACGAACCCGGCTTCACGGCGGCGACACTGGACGTCGAACCGATCCGGGACCGGTTCCGGATCGGTCCCCTCGAGTTCGAAGCGGCGCGGGTGACCCACACCAACGACAGTCACGCCTATCGGGTTGCGGCCGAAGGGACGGTCGGACTGGTCTACTCCGGGGACTGCGGACGGGCGGAGGACCTCGAGGCGTTGATCCAGCCGGGCGATGCGCTGCTCTGCGAGGTGTCATTCGGGCCTGGGCCCGTCGCACCCGACGCGATGCACCTCGATGGCCCCGCGGTCGGCGCGCTCGCGGCGCGATCGGGGGTCGGTCGGGTGCTGCTGACCCATCTGCAGATGGGGTTCGACCAGGCCGCGACCGTGGCGAGCGTGGAGGCCCGCTACGACGGCCCGGTGGAGTTCATGGAGCCCGGAGCGCGACTCCTGATCTAGGGCGCGGACCACATCGGCACTCGAGACGGAGGGCGGAGCACCGCACGGACAGCGCGGCGCTCCGCCCGGGTCTCGGGGACCCCGTGTAGCGGGGCTGACCTCAGCGGTCGGCGTCGTCCTTGCGGACCACTGCCGTTGCCGGCGTCAGCACGAGCGCGGCGGCGAGGATGCCGGCGAGCGCCAGGAGCACGACCCGCCAGCCATCGTTGATCGGGCCGTCGGACCCGTCGATCGTGCTGGTCGTGGGCAGCGTCGGGTCGGCCGTCGCGCCTCCGACGCCCCCCGCCGGGGTGCCGGTCGCCGGGCCCACGCCGCCTGTCGGCGTGCTTGTCGGCGTATCGGTCGGGGTATCGGTGGGCGTGTCGGTGGGGGTGTCCGTCGGCGTATCCGTGGGGGTATCCGTCGGTGTGGTCGTCGCAGTCGCTTGCGGGATATTGCAGTCATTGTTGTAGATCGCCTGTCCGGCGGCGGTCCAGTTGAGGCCCGCGTACGTGAAGTTGGCGGGTGCGTATTCGTACGGAGGGATGATGTCGCCCCACGCGACCTGGATCCCCGAGAACCACAGTGGCCCGGTGTGGGAGTTATGGCCGCCAGCGAGCTCGCCGGCGAACGCGCCGCTCGAGTTGATGGCCGGCGAGTTCACCACGTACGGGTTGCCCTGCGCGCCTGTCGCATGGCAGATGGTGATCTCGGTCTTCGGCTCGGCCGCGAGGGACGAAGCCGTCGGTGCGAACAGCGCGGTCGCGGCCATGCCGACGACGGCGAGCCAGGCGAGCCGCCTTCCGAAACGGGAACGAGGCTGGGCATTCATTCGATACGGTCCCCAAGATGGGAGGCAGATGCCTCGGTGATGACGGTCGGCCAGAGAACCCCCGCTCTTGGGGCCGAGTCCGCGGATGGTCCCATGGTCCTGGGTCCCCGTCTAGTACTTTCGTGTCGCCGCGCGCGTAAATCTTTTGACAACGTTGCTGTCGCGCAACGCGGGGTGCGGGCGCGAACACGGACGACGACCGCCGCCACGAAGGCGACGGTCGTCGGGCTGCTCGGACCGGAGCGGCTCGGACACTCCGGGTCGTCGAGCGCTGGCGTCCCTGCGGCGGCAGGGTGGCGATCACGAGGATCACCGGTACCGAGCTGAGTGAGTCGGATGGCCGACGACCGCCGCCGGGTGAGGGCGGCGGTCGTCGGTGGTCGCTACCGGGGTGCTCGGGGCACCTCGGGGTCAGCGAGCGTTGTCGTCCTTGCGGACCACGGAGCGACCCGGGGTCAGCATGAGGGCGGCGGTCAGCACGCCGGCCATCGCGAGGAGCACGATCCGCCAGTTGTCACCGGCCGGCGCCGAGGAGGCGGCGTCGAGCGTATCGGTGGCCGGCAGGGTCGCGTGCGATGTGGCGCGGGGCTTGCCCGTGGCCGGAGCCACGTCGCCGGTCGGCGCGGGTTCGGCCTTCGGCGTGTTGTCGACGAGCACGATCGTGAAGCTCACGGACTCCTCGTCGTTGGGCTTGCACTCGATGAGCCCAGCCGCGTCCCAGACGCAAGTCTGCGAGGCATCGACATTGAGCTCGACCAGGATCGGGTCGCTGCCGACGTACCCACTCGGAACCGTCGACTCGACGATCCAGTACATGCCCTCGTCGAGCAGGTCGGTGTCGAGCATCCCCCCGGTCGCCTCGGCGGCGCCGAAGACGAGCTGATCCTGCCCGGACTCGTATTTACCATCGCCATCGTCGGCCCAGACCTCGAAGGAAGCCCCGTCGAGCAGGACGTCGTCGTTCGGGTCGGACGTTCCACGGTTGTCAAGCTTCGCGATCAGGATGCTGGCCTGGTCGTCCCTCGGCGTATCGGTCGGCGCAGGCGTCTCCGTCGGCGCAGGCGTCTCCGTCGGCGCAGGGGTCTGCGTCGGCGCAGGGGTCTCGGTCGGCTTGGGCGTCTCGGTCGGCGCAGGCGTCTCGGTCGGCTTCGGCGTCGGCGTCGACTCAGCCTCGGTGCAGTTCAGCGAGTTGGACTTGCTCGACGAGATGACCGTCCCATCCTCGTTGACGGCGAAGACGATCAGGATCCCGCCCGCGCTCGATGTGAAGCCGGACGTGATGTCGAGGGTGAACGGATAGGTCCCCGAGTCAGAGACCGGGATGACGGCGTAGTTCTTCGAGACGTTCGCTGCGGGCGAGGCGTTCGAGCCGTTGTTCGCGGAGAGATAGACGACGATCGTCGAACCCGCGTCGAAGTCCTTGGTCACGTCGATGGAGCCACTGAAGTGGTTCGCAGAATCGCCGTTGCAGTACATCTTCGCGTCGTTCATCGACGCGCCGCCGGCGACGGCCTCGGCCGATCCACCGACCGTCGCGTCGGACTTCGGTCCGCCATCGGGCCAGCCGCTCCCGTTGTCACCGGGCCCGGCCGCGAGGACGGGTGAGACCGCCGGCGCAAAGAGCGCCGCGGCCACCAGGGAGATGACGGCCAGCCACGACAAGCGGCGGGCCAGGCGCGATCGTGCGCCGAAACGAGTAGACGTCATGTGACGGTCCCCGAGCGGAGGCAGGATGCCTCGGATGAATGGTCCCCCCGGCCGGTGGCTTGTCCTCCGAAGAGGTGTCCGTGCACCGAACGAGGGCCGGATATTCGCACGAGGGTCCTGCCCGGTCTAGTACCTCTGGAAGCCGGTGACCCCACCGCTCCCTCCTGCTCCGACCAGGCGGACCGGATTTCGTTGACGGCCAGCAACGAAGGGTCCTCCCGGTACCCCCGGACGGTCGACCCAGGACCCGCAGTGGTACCCACGTACCGCGAGCCGCGCCGGTACGATGCCGGCGTGACTCCGCTCCCGCTGCGCACCCAGGTCCGCCACGCTGTCGAACGGGCGTGGGCACGCGCGGTCGACGATGGCGCTGTGCCGGCGCTGGGGGACGATGCCCGCCCCGCGATCGAAGTCGAGCGACCGGCCGATCCCACCCACGGCGACTTCGCCACGAACCTGGCGATGAAGCTCGCTCGGCCGTACCGCCGCCCACCGCTGGAGCTCGCGACACTCTTCGCCGCCAAGCTCGTCCGGGACGCCTCTTCGCAGGCTGCGTCCGGGAGCGGGGCCGGCTCCCCGATCGAGGCCGCCGAGGTCGCCCCTCCTGGCTTCCTCAACATGCGGATCCGACCCGACGCCATAGAGGCGATCGTCGACGGCGTCCTCGCCGACCCCGACGCGTGGGGGCATGTCGAGCCCATCTCGATGCGGAAGGTCAACGTCGAGTTCGTGTCGGCAAACCCGACGGGGCCGCTCACGATCGGCAATGCCCGCGGCGCATTCATCGGCGATCTGCTGAGCCGCGTGCTCGAGGCCGGCGGTCAGGACGTCACGCGCGAGTACTACTTCAATGACGTGGGGGGCCAGATCCCCAACCTCGGGGCGTCCATCGTCGCCCTCCACACAGGCGAGCCCGTCCCCGAGGACGGGTACCACGGCGACTATGTCGAGGCGCTCGCGCAGCGGGTCCCGGACGACGTGTGGGCCGAGGCGACGGCGCCCGGGGCGGAGGCGGCTGCGATCGTCGGGCACTGGGCGGCCGGCCTCGTGCGGGAAGGGATCGAGGCCAGCCTCGAGCAGCTCGGCGTGCATTTCGACGTCTGGACGACCGAGGGGTCCCTCCATGAGGGCGGCTGGGTCGAGCGGGCGGTCGATCGGCTACGAGAGCGCGGTCATGTCTATGAAAAGGACGGCGCCGTCTGGTTCCGGAGCACGGACTTCGGCGACGACAAGGATCGCGTCATCTACCGGTCCAACGGGCAACCGACGTACTTCGCCGCCGACATCGGCTACGTGACGGAGAAGTTCAGCCGGGGCTTCGACCACCTCATCTACATCTGGGGTGCCGATCATCACGGGACGGTAGCGCGAGTGCGGAACGCCGCGAAGGCGATGGGCTATGACGTCGACGCCGTCCAGATGCTGCTGTATTCGTGGGTCCGTTTCGTGCGGGACGGCGCGGAGATCTCGATGTCGAAGCGGGCCGGCGAGTTCATCACGCTCGACGAGCTGCTGGCCGAGGTCGGGGTCGATGCCGCGCGCTGGTTCTTCGCCTCGCGCGCCGCAACGTCATCGATCGACTTCGACATCGAGCTGGCCAAGGAGCAGTCGAACGAGAACCCTGTCTACTACGTCCAGTACGCGCACGCGCGCATCGCGTCGATCCTGCGCAAGGCCGCCGACGCCGGGCTCACGGCGTCGGACACGGTCACGGGCACGCTCGGCGACGGCCCCGAGGCGGCGCTGGCCCGCCAGGTCGTCCGGCTACCCGAGGTCGTCGAGGATGCCGTCGTCGCCGAGGAGACACACGGCATCACGGCGTACGCGACCGAGCTCGCGACGGCGTTCCACGTGTTCTACCGCGATGCACGCGTGGTCGATCCGGACGATCCGCAGCGATCGGCGACGCGGCTCGCCCTCGCTCGAGCGACCCAGCTGACCCTCGCCCGAACGCTCGGGCTGCTCGGGATCTCCGCGCCCGAGTCGATGTAACGCCGGCCTAGCCGGCGAGGCCCAGGACGTTGGCGACCTTCCCGAGCGCAGTGTCGTCACTGCCGATCACGACCCATCGGGTCCTACCACCCTCGCCCGGGATGACCCGGCCCGGCCCGCCGGCCTTCTGGACGGCGCCCTCCGCGGTCACCTCGAATTCCGCCGCGTCCGCGTCGCTGTCCCAGACGGTCTGCCAGGCGATCGCCCAGGCCTCGTTCGGGCCGCTCACCAGCGTGATCCGGTCGCCGCCCCAGCCGTCCGATGCGTCGGTCGCCGCGGCGACCGCACCGGCGCCCAGCCAGATCGACGTCTGGTGCTCGCCCATCGTGTCCTCGAGCACCGTCTTCCAGCCCGAGCCCATCCTCCTGGCGAGGTCGTCGGGCAGGTCGACGGCCAGCGGCGCCTCGCCCTCGTGGAACTTCTCGGGATGGAGGATCTGCTCGGTCGACTGGGGCGGGGCGCCGAACGCGGCATCGACCGCCTCCCAGCCGCCCGCCATCTGGATGCCGGCCACCCATTGCGTGCCCTGGATCGCCGAGAAGGTGATCTGTGCCTGGACGATGGCCGGGATCCTCTCGAGCGCGGCTTGTGCCTCGGGGTCCTGCGAGGCCCTGATGACCTCGCCGAGCTCCTCGGGCGTCAGGTACTGCTGCAGCCAGTAGGTCATGAGCACGTAGGCATCGCCCTCGACCAGTGACTGGCGGGCGAGCGCCTCATCCGTCTTGTCGTCGAGCCCGTCCTGGATCTTCTCGAGGTCGAAGTTCTGGTCCTGGAGCGCGTGGTCGTACTCGTGCGAGTAGTAGACCTCCTCGACCGCCCCGACACCGCCCTCCTTCGAGACGACGTACAGCTTCTCCTTGGCCGGGTCGTAGAGACCGGCGACCTGGCTCGATAGGAGGTCGATGTAGGTATCGGCGAGCTTCTGGTCCTTCGGCAGCAACCCGAGGCCGTGGTAGAGCTGCTCGTCCGCCGCCACCTGGTCGGGCGGATAGTCCTCGCCGAACGAGGTCTTGAGCACCTCGGTCATCTCGTCCTGGGAAACGATCGTCGGCTCGATGGGCTTCTTCTCCTCGAGACCCCGGATCTGCCGGACCTGCTCGTTGATCTGGGCATACGTGGTCGCGGGGTCGACCGAGCCGGCTGCTGTCGGCGAGGCGCTCGACGGGGGTGCGCTCGACGCGCTCGCCGAGGGGCTGACGGACGGGCTGGGGCCACCGCAACCTGCGGCGACCACGCCGATGAGGGCGGCAGCGGCGATCGCGCTGAACGATCGCAAGAGGGTTCGATCCATGGCCCGATCGTACACGCGATGGTCGTCGCGCCCGGGCGAGGACTCGGTAACGCTTTCTTAATCGGTTGCCGTCTCGACCCGTAATCAGTGCGCCGTAGCGTATCGATCGGACGAACCCTCAGGGTTCCATCCTCCCTCCCTCCGACCGGGAGCGCCGATTGGGCAGGCGCTCCCGGTCTTTCGTGTTGCGGCTCGGGCGTCGGTCGCCCGTGGTGAGCGCCCGGCCAGCGCCCTATGTCAGAATCCGGCCCGATGGAATTGACCTGGTATGGCCGGACCTGCGTCCGGATGCGCGGCAAGGAAGCCGTGGTCGTGGCCGATCCCTACCAGTCGGTCGTCGGGCCGACGGGACGTGGGATCAGCGGCGACATCGTCACCTACAGCCACCCCGACGACGCCCCCGTGGCCCGCGGCAAGCCCAAGGGCAAGCTGTCGCGCGACGGCACGACCTTGATCCCATCCAGCCTCGACGCCGCCTTCGTCCTCGATGGACCGGGCGAGTACGAGGTCAAGGAGGTGCTGGTCACCGGTGTTCGGACGTATCGCGACGACGCGAAAGGTTCCGAGCACGGCAAGGGCGTGTCCTTCGTGGTCGAGGTCGACGGCATCCACACCATCCACCTCGGCGAGATCGGCCACCTCCTGTCCGAGGAGAAGCTCGGTGACATCGGACCGGTCGACATCGCGTGCGTGCCGATCGGCGGCGCTCTCAGCCCCACCAAGGCCGCCGCGCTCATGGCGCAGCTGGACCCGAAGATCGTCGTACCGATGACCCTGTGCGAGGACGACGCCGACTGCGCGGAGGCCCTTGCGAAGTTCTTCCACGAGATGGGCGCCGAACCGGTCACCCAGCCGAAGGTGTCGGTGACCGCCTCGAGCCTGCCGGCCGAGACGATGACCGTGTTGCTCGAGTCGCGCGGAAAACAGGCCTCGTAAACCCGGACCACGCAGGTGCGGCGAAGGCTAGGGGCGGTCGAGTACCACGCGACCGCGCTTGATGACCGTTCGGACCAGATCGGCGCCCGGGTGATACGGGATACGGGTGCTCGTCGGGACGCGCCAGACGACGAGGTCCGCGCTCTTGCCCGGCTCGAGTGAGCCGACCTCGTCCTCCAGTCCGAGCGCCCGGGCGGCGTTGATGGTCACCGCCGAAAGCACCTCGTCCGGCGTCATCCGCAGGTTGATGCATGCGAACGACATCGCCAGCGGCAGGCTGGGGGTCGGCGACGTCCCCGGATTGAAGTCGGTGCCGATCGCGACGGGGACGCCGGCCTGGATGAACGCCCGGGCTGGTGCGTGATGGTCCTTCATGAGGAACCACGTCGTGACGGGCAGGAGCGTGGCGACGACCGGGTCGTCCGCCTCGGCGAGCGCCGCCATCGCCGCGATCCCATCGATCGAGGGCGTGGCGAGGTGGTCGGCCGAGGATGCGCCGAGCTCGGCGGCCAGCTCGGCGCCTCCGGACGGGGCCAGCTCGTCGGCGTGCAGCCGCGGGAGCAGACCGAACGCGCGCGCGGATTCGAGGATGCGCCGAGACTGGTCTGCCGAGAAGACGCCCTCCTCGCAGAAGACGTCCGCGAAACGGGCCCGACCATGCGCGGCTATCCCGGGTAGCTGCTCGTCGAGCAGGTGGCGGACGTATGCCTCGGCGCCATCGGGTCGAGAGCGGAACTCGGGCGGGACGGCGTGCGCGCCGAGCCATGTCGGCACCACCTCGATCGGGCCCTCCCGGCCCAGGCGGTACGCGACCTCCACCAGACGCAACTCGGTCTCGAGATCGAGCCCGTACCCGGACTTGGCTTCGACCGTAGTGACACCGTGGGTGAGCATCTCGTCGAGCCAGCGCCGGCCGTGGGTCAGCAGGTCGGACTCCGACGCGGCCCGCGTCGCGGCGACGGTGGACAGGATCCCGCCACCCGCGGCGAGGATGTCCAGGTAGGAGGCGCCGTCCTGGCGCAGGACGAGCTCGTCCTCGCGCGAGCCGGCAAAGAGCAGGTGGGTGTGCGGATCGATGAGGCCCGGGGTCACCGAGCCCCCGGCGGCATCGAGGCGGGCGAACCGGGCAAGTGGCAGGCCGTCGGCTTCGATCTCGGCCTCGACCGCCTCGCGACCGCCGACCGCAGCGATGCGCCCTTCCCAGACGGCGACCACGGGCGCGTCGGGCGAGGTGGGATCGGCCCGGGTCAGTCGAGCGACGTCGCCCTGCCGCGCGCCGCGACGGACGCCGCCGGCGAGCGTGACGACCTCGTCAGCGCCGACGATCAGCAGACCCGGTGTGGCCTCCCCGGTCCGTCCCCCTTCGATGACGCGGAACGGTCCGCCGCTCACGTCAGCCGCGGGCGGTCGCCAAGGGCCGTCGGGTCGACGTCCTGACGCGCCGCGTCCAATCGTCGCTCGAGGATCTGCATCGGCGAGTAGTCGCGCAGACGGATGTATGCCGCGGCGGCCGCGAGTCGGTCCTCGATGGTCCCGTCCGTCGCGCCCGCGTGCTCCGCGATCGCCTCGAATGACGCCTGCGGCGCGAGCCCGATCAGCTCCGATTCCGCGAGCTCGATGCCGTCCTCAGCTGCCAGGTCGCGAACGGAGTCCCACACGAGCCAGAGCGGTGTCACGGCAAAATCGAGCAGGTTCATCGATACCTGTGCCCGAAGCTCGTGGCCCCGTTCCGGCTCGCGGACCTCGAAGCCGCTGGCCTGGACCTTCGGCAGGCCTCCGCCGGATTCGCGCACCCGCCGCGCGATCCGCTTGGCGAGCTCGACGTCCTCGCTGTCGAGGTTGATGTTGTACGCGATGAGGAACGGTCGCGCGCCGACGGCCACGGCGCCCGCCGAAGGATGCATCCGGCTCGGGCCGAAGTCCGGTTCGCGACCGTTCTGGTCGATCTCGGCCTTGAGGCCCTCGTACTGGCCGCGACGGACATCGGCGAGCCGCTCACGGTCCGATCGCTGGGCCGCCCGGGCATAGAGGTAGACCGGCAGGTCGAAGCGACCGGCGATGTGCTCCCCGAACGACCGCGCCAGGTCGATGACGTCGTCCATCGACGTCGACCCGAGCGGGATGAACGGGATGACGTCGACCGCCCCGATGCGCGGGTGCTCGCCCTCGTGCACGTCCATGTCGATCTCGTGGATCGACACCGCGACCAACCGCTCGAGGGCGTCGCCGACCGCGCCGTGCTCGCCGGCCATCGTGAAGACCGATCGGTTGTGGCTGGCGTCGCTCGTCCGGTCGAGCAGGAAGACGTCAGGGGTCGACGAGACAGCGTCGGCCAGGCGGTCGACCACGTCGAGGCGTCGGCCCTCCGACACGTTCGGGACCGACTCGATGAGCACGGATCAGTCCGCCTCGAGCATCGGCACCCGGACGCCACGCTCGCGGGCCACCTCGATCGCCCGGTCGTATCCGGCGTCGACGTGACGAAGGACGCCCATCGCCGGATCGGTGGTCAGGACTCGCTCCAGCTTCTGGGCCGCCAGCGGCGTCCCGTCCGCGACTACGACCATCCCGGCGTGCTGTGAGAAGCCGATGCCCACGCCGCCGCCGTGATGGATCGACACCCACGACGCGCCGGCCGCCGTGTTGACGAGGGCGTTCAGCAACGGCCAGTCGGCGACCGCGTCGGAGCCGTCGGCCATCGCCTCGGTCTCCCGGTTGGGGCTGGCGACCGAGCCGGCGTCCAGGTGGTCGCGGCCGATGACGATCGGGGCGCTGACTTCGCCGGAGGCGACGAGCTCGTTGAACGCGAGGCCCGCCTTCGACCGCTCGCCGTACCCCAGCCAGCAGATGCGTGCCGGGAGACCCTGGTAGGGCACCCGCGCCTCGGCCATGTCGATCCAGCGCCTGAGCCCGTCGTCGTGGGGAAAGAGCTCGAGCACCGCGTGGTCGGTGCGCTCGATGTCGGCCGGGTCGCCCGAGAGGGCGGCCCAGCGGAACGGGCCGCGGCCCTCGCAGAACTGGGGCCGGATGAACGCCGGCACGAAGCCCGGGTAGTCAAAGGCATCATCAACGCCGGCCTCCTTCGCCTGCGCACGCAGGTTGTTGCCGTAGTCGAAGACGATCGCACCGGCGCGTTGGAAGGCCAGCATGGCTCGGACGTGCGCCGCCATCGCGTCCCGCGAGCGACGTTCGTATTCCTTCGGCTGCGTCTCCCGCAGGACGGCCGCGTCGTCGAGCGAGATCTCGGCCGGCACGTAGCCGTACAGGGCATCGTGCGCAGACGTCTGGTCGGTCACGAGATCGAAGCGCTCGCCAGCGGCGGCCCAGGCGGGCTCGATCTCGGCGGCGTTGCCGACCAGCGCGATCGAGACGGCGTCGCGCGCACCGGCGGCCTCGCGAGCCCACGCGAGACCCTCGGCAGGATCGTGGGTCAGACGATCGACATAGCCGATGTCGAGGCGTCGCTGGGCGCGGGCTGGATCGACCTCGATCGCCAGGCAGACGCCCTCGTTCATGGTCACGGCGAGAGGCTGTGCGCCGCCCATCCCGCCCAGACCGGCGGTCAAGGTGACCGTGCCGGCGAGCGTGCCGCCGAAGTGCTGCCGCGCCGCCTCGGCGAACGTCTCGTACGTGCCCTGCAGGATCCCCTGGGTCCCGATGTAGATCCACGAGCCGGCGGTCATCTGGCCGTACATCATCAGACCCTGCCGCTCGAGCTCGCGGAAGTGGTCCCAGGTCGCCCAGCGCCCGACCAGGTTCGAGTTCGCGATCAGCACTCGGGGAGCCCATTCATGGGTCCGCAGGACCCCGACCGGCTTGCCACTCTGGACCAGCAGCGTCTCGTCGTCGGCGAGCGTTCGCAGCTCGCGGACGATCACATCGAAGGCGGCCCAGTCGCGTGCCGCCTTGCCGGTGCCGCCGTAAACGACGAGGTGATCTGGGTCCTCGGCGACCTCCGGATCGAGATTGTTCATCAGCATCCGCAGGGCCGCTTCCTGTGCCCAGCCGCGACAGGTCATCTCGAGGCCGCGCGGCGCGCGGACAGGACGCGGGCCGGCATCCGTGGTCATGCCGGAAGGCTACTCGTTCAGACCCTCGACGACGCGCTCTCCGAACCGCCCATCACCCGCTCCCTGCATCGACACGATCACGTCCTGGCTGGGCAGGCGCACGTGGTAGGTATGGACCCCGCCGGCGCATGTCCCGATGAAGGTCTGCCGGCCGGCGATCTCGGCCTCGGCGTGCCCATCGATACCGCCGGCCTGCTCGCAGACCGCCGCGTCGAACGTGTCGCGCCAGCCACGATAGAAGAGGTCGCCGAACTGCCCCGGCTTGAGTCGGGCCACGGTGACGACCACGTAATCAGGGAGCGTGTCGCTTGCCGGCGGCCCGAACGCGGCGGCGATGGCCAGCCCCGAGACGAAGGGCGCGATCGAGGCCTCGGCGGCGATCTCGGCGGCGGTCGCCTCGTCAGGCTGGAGCGGCACGCCGGCGACGGCGTCGGGCAGGAGCTCGAGCAGGGAGGGATCGACGACGATGCCCGTCGATGGCGCGGTGGTGCCAGAGGGTCCGGTCGCCGGCGCGGTGCTCGGCTGGGCGCTCGGCGTCGCCGGTGGGGTCGGTGACGCCGGCGGCGGGCTCGGTGTGGCCCGCGGCGGGATGCAGCCGGCGACCACGAGGAGCGTCACCATGACCATCCCGAGGAGGCGCGCCCTCATCCGAGCTCACGTCGCATGACCGGGAACCGCTCATCGGGTGCCGCGACCATGAAGCCGACCGTCTCCCAGAAGCCGGGCGTCGCGGCGCTGGTGGTATCGGGTCTGGTCCCCATCTCGGGGTAGGTCTCCACGGCTGCGAACCCGCGACGGCCGAGATCGGCACACACGTCCTCGACCAGCGCCTTGGTCAGGCCCCCGTGGCGGGCCTCGGCCGTCGAGGCGATGCAGGTGATGACCGCGGGCAGTGGCGAATCGGGCAAGGCCGGATACAGGTCGCGCGTGCGCTGTGCCCGCGGGTATGCCGTAAGCGGCCCGAACTGGCAGTAGGCCATCGGGATCTCGTCGACGAGCAGGACTTTGGCATAGCTGCCGGCCACCCCGAGACCGCGGCCGAGCAGGCGGAGCTTGCGATGGCCGGTGTCGCCGACGGTCGGGCGAGGCGCACGCTCTGGGGCGAAAGGGTTGTCATCGGGGGCGTCATCGCCCGCGAGGAACGGGTTGGCACTGCCCCCGCTGCTCCCCGGCGGCGCGAACGGGTTGGCGGTGCGTTCCTCGAGATCGGCCAGGAACGGGTTGGCCGCCGCGCTCGGTCGTGGCTGTGGGCTGGGGTCTACCGAGCGGGGCTCGATCCAGTCGAGGCGTATCGCCTTGGAGCCGCGGTCGGCATCCTCCCAGTAATCACACGACCGGTGATCGAAGGATGGGTCGGCGCAGGGTGGGATCAGCCCGAAGGTGCCCTCATCGGTGATCTCGATGATCGTGATAGGGCCCGCGGTGGTGGACATGACGGTCCCGAGTCTACGGTGCCCACGCGCTTGGCAGCCTTCGGCCGGAGTCGGTAGAGTGCGGTCCAGCCTGGTCCGGTGGCTGCGATCCACCGGTCGAGCCGGAAGGGGAACCGACGCCTGTCCACGCCTGAGCCGCGTAACGCCGATGCCTATGCCGTCCTGGGCGTCGACCGCAGCGCCGATGACGACACCATCGCGACCGCGTACCGGCGGCTCGCGCGTCGACACCACCCCGATCTCGCCGGCGACGGCGCCACGCGCCGGATGATGCACATCAATGCCGCGTTCGACGCGATCCGGACCGCCGCGGCGCGTGCCGACTACGAGGCACCACGTGAACCGCCTCCCGCGCACGACGGCACTGGGGGTGCCGGACCGCCTCCCGGGCGGCCATCCGGCACCGTGCTCGATTTCGGCCGGCACATCGGCTGGTCGCTCGGCGAGATCGCCCGCGTGGATGCCGGGTACCTCATCTGGCTTGCAGAACGCCCGGAGGGCGAGCCGTATCGCGACGAGATCGACGCGCTGCTGGAGCCGATGGGCGTCCGCCGGAACCGCGCCCACGATGTGTCCGCGAACACCTGGCGGACCGGCTTCAGCAGGCCCTGAGCGGGGCCGGCGCGACGGCCGACCGCACCCCTCGAAAGTCCCGGTGCGTGGACGCCTCCAACCCCATCGAAACTGACGAGAAGGGGCGCTAGAGTCCGCGCAAGCGCAGTGCTCGGGGCGCTGCCGGCTCGGGGATCCATCACATGCTCGAACGAGTCGAGGGCGACGCATACGTCGTCCTGGGTATCTCGCGTGATGCCGACGACGCGGCGATCGCACGCGCGCATCGCCGGCTGGCGCGGCGACACCATCCCGACATCGCGGGTGAATCCGCGAATGCGCGGATGCGCCGCATCAACGCCGCGTACGATGCGATCCGGACCGCCGAGCGTCGAGCCGAATACGAACGCGCCCATCGACAGCCCCGGGAGAACGACGGTACCGGCGCGGCCGGTCAGCCGCCCGGCCGACCGTCGGGCAGCGTGCTCCCGTTCGGCCGCCACGTCGGCTGGTCGATCGGCGAGATCGCCCGTGTGGACCCGGGCTACCTCCTGTGGCTGGCCGAGCGACCGGAGGGCGTACGGTACCGCGACGAGATCAATCGACTTCTCGCGAGCCTGGGGATGCGCACGGCGCGGGATGACGCGACGCCGCCCTGGCGCCGAGGCCTGCCGTACCGCTGATCCAGCCGTACCGCTGATCAGGCTCCGGCCGGTCAGCCGGGACGCTCGACGGCCCCGACCAGTTCGACCAGCGCCCCGTCCCTGACCAGCTCATAGGCCGCCGCGAGGTCCGGGCCGGGCTCCCGATCCCGGTCCAGCCGAGCGATCCGGGCACGGATCCGATCGTGAGCAGCGGCCGCGCCCGCCCCCGGCACGGGGGCCTCGCCGCTCTCGGCACGCAGCGCCTCGAGGCGCAGGTCCAACGCCTGAGCCGCGACGATCAGCTCGATCGCCACGATGCGCTGGACGCCCTCGAGCACCATCCGCGCGTGGCGCGCCGCGATCGACCCCATCGAGACGTGGTCCTCCTGGTTAGCCGACGTCGGGATGGAGTCGGCCGAAGCCGGGTGGACGAGGACCTTGTGCTCCGAGGCGAGGGCCGCCGCCGTGTACTGATAGATCATCATCCCGGACTCGACGCCCGGCGCGGCCGCGAGGAACGGCGGGAGACCGCCATTCAGGCGCGGATCGACGAGGAGCGCGGTCCGCCGTTCGCTGATCGAGCCGAGCTCGGCGATGGCGAGCTTTGCGTAGTCGAGGGCAAGCGCCAGGGGCTCGCCGTGGAAGTTCCCACCGCTGATCACGCGCCCGCCGCCGGTGGCGAGGGCCTCGTCGTCGGCCACCCCGCCGGTCGGAAAGACGAGTGGGTTGTCGGTGGCGGAGTTCAGCTCGATGTCGAGCACGCGCCGGAGCTGGTCGAGGGCATCGCGCACCGCCCCGTGGACCTGCGGCACGCAGCGCAGCGAGTACGGATCCTGGACCTTGTGGGTCGAGGCGTGGTGCGCCTGCTGGACGCCGCTGTCACGCAGGAGGTGGCGCATCTCGGCGGCGACGGCGACCTGACCCGGATGGGGCCTGGCGAGCTGGTAGGCAGCGGAGAAAGCGACGTCCGTGCCGAGCAAGGCCTCGACCGACAGCGCGGCAGCCACACTCGCCGTCCGCACGAGCCGATCGGCGTCGGCGAGGACCAGCGCGGCGAGCGCGCCCATCATCTGCGTCCCGTTCAGGAGCGCGAGCCCCTCCTTCGCCTCGAGCACGAGAGGCTCCAGACCGGCCGCAGCGAGCGCCTCGCCCGCCGGGACGACCCGACCGCCGGCCTCGACCTGGCCGCGGCCGATGAGCGGCAGCGCAAGGTGGGCCAGTGGTGCGAGGTCGCCCGAGGCGCCGAGACTCCCCTGCTCCGGCACGACCGGGTGCAGGCCGCGCGCCAGGAAGTCGAGGAGCCGCTCAACGAGCAGCGGCCGGCACCCGCTGTGCCCCAGCGCGAGGGTGTTGGCCCGGAGGAGCAGCATCGCCCGGACGATCTCGCGCGGGAACGGCGCACCGACCCCGGTCGCGTGGCTCATCAGGAGGTTCTCCTGCAGCCGGCCGGCCTGATCTGGTGGGATGAACGTGGTGGCCAGGTCGCCAAACCCGGTCGTGACGCCGTACACGACGGCACCCGAATCGACCAGTGCCTCGATGACGTCGCGTGCCTCCTGCATCCGGCCGCGGGCGTCATGATCGAGCGTGACCGGGGCGTCACGTCTCGCCACGGCCTCGACGTCATCGATCGAAAGGTCCGCGCCCGTCAGGACGATGGGGTCCGTCACGGCGCCGAGGATAGTCGGCTATCCTCGGCCGCGCCGACCCCTTTCGTGACCCTGAGGTCCGCGTGCTCGCCTTCATCGACGAGATCGTCATCCCGTTCCTGAACAGCCTCTACGGCGCCGTGGGCTACATCGGCGTGATTCTCGCCATGGCCATCGAATCCGCGATGGTGCCGCTCCCGTCGGAGCTGATCCTGCCGTACGCCGGGTTTCTCGTCTCCGACACGTCCCAGCTCGAACCACTCACGAAGAGTCCGTGGTCGTTCTGGATCGTCGCCGTCGTGGCGACGATCGGGAACACGCTCGGGTCGCTTATCGCCTACGCGATCGGCGCCTACGGTGGGCGGCCATTCCTCGAGCGGTACGGGCGCTACCTGCTGATCCGTCCCCATGAGATCGAGCTGGCTGACCGGTTCTTCGAGAAGTACGGGAATGCGACCGTGTTCATCGGTCGATTGCTGCCGATCGTCCGGACGTTCATCAGCTTCCCGGCCGGGGTGGCTCGGATGCCGATCGGCCCGTTCATCATCTATTCGACGGCCGGAGCGTTCATCTGGTCGATCCTGCTCGTCTATGCCGGGACGGTCCTCGGTGCCCATTGGGTCGACATCCGTCATGCCCTGCAGCCGTTCGACCTGGCCATCGCGGTCGGTGTCGTCGTCGCTGTCCTCGGCTTCATCTGGTGGCGACTCGGGATGCCCGGTCGACCCGGCCGGGCGAAGGCCTAGCCCGCCTAGCCCGCCATCTCCTCTTTCGGCCGCACCTGCCGGAAGTCGCGGTAGATGAGCAGGTCATAGACGATCTTCAGGCCACCGGCCAGGAAGAACGGGATCGCGGCGGTCCCCGCGCTCGCGATGAGCACGCTCGAGAACGACGGGGAGATCGCCGCGCCGACGGTCCGGGCGATCCCTGTGACACCGGCCGCGGCCGAACGCTCATCCGGTTGGACGACGGCCATCACGTACGACTGGCGCGTCGGCACGTCCATCTGGCTGAGCGTGAACCGGAGCAAGAGCATGAGGACCGCGAGCGGCAGCGTCGGCATCAGTGGGACGAGGATGAGCAGGATGTTCGACGGCAGGTGGGTGAACACCATCGTCTCGATGAGGCCGATGCGCGCCGCGATCCGTGCCGCCGACAGCGATGAGACCGCGGCGAGGATGTTGGCCGCGAAGAATATGGCGCCGAGCGCGGCCGGGCTGACGCCGAACCGCAGCGCGAACCAGTACGCCATCAGGCTCTGCGGGATGAACCCGCCGGCGAAGGCGTCGAGCGAGAACAGGGCCGAGAGCCGGAGCACGACCGAGCGCGATCGGCCCAGACCGAGCCGCTTGGCGATCCCGTCATCGGGGATGGCCTCCGCGGGCGGAACCTCGATCGTCGGGCTCAGGCGTGTCGCCAGCACGGCCATCACGAGCCCGACCGCGGCATAACCCACGACGACAGCCCGATACGCATCGACGTCGCGCCATCCCGCGGAGATCAGGGCCTGGCCCAGCAAGCCAGCCGCGAGCGCGCCGGTGGCCGTCGCGACATAGCCCGCGAGGTTGTACCAGGCGAAGGTCGCCGTGCGGCGGCGGTCCGGCACGACCTGCGTCAGCGACGCCTGCTCGACGGCGAGGAAGGGGCCGACCTCGTTGCCGGTGGGCGAGATCACACCAACGACTCCGGCAAGGATCAGGAGTGGCAGCCAGTCCGTCAGGGCGAAGACAACGCCTGCGACGACGACCAGGAGGCTGCTGAGGATCAGCACACGCCGACGACCGAATCGATCGGCATGGGTCGTCAGCCAGAGCGAGATCAGGGTGTCGCCGACCAGGGTCAGGGTGAGGACCGCACCGATGGCCACCGGGTCGAGACCGCTCGCGTCGAGGTACAGGACCAGCACGACCGCGAGGAAGCCGTAGCCGAACATCCGGACCGTCCGGAGCGAGAACAGCGATCGACCGTCGTGCCCGAGCCCGCGGAGGCTCGCGATCAGGGAAGCATCGGTCGTCTCGGGGGTGGCCATCTCAGCCCGAGTCTATGTGGGCCCGCCGTCCGTCGCCTCTGCCACAATGAACCGGCAATGACCACGTCGCCACACGACTCGGACGCCCCTGGTCACGAGGGCGCCGTCGCCCATCACGCACCGGACGACCACGGCGAGGACCACGGGCACGACGACCACGCCCATGACGACTCGATGCCGCTCGGCCCGATCGACCTGTTCGCGTGGGGTGCGGGCGTCCTGGGCGTCGTCCTCGGTCTGGCTGTCGTATGGGCGTTCGCCCTCGCGACTGCGACGCTCTAGTCGACCCGAGACGGTCAGAAGGGTCAGAACAGCCCGACGACGTTCCCCTCGGCGTCGATGTCGATCTTCTCGCCGCCCGGCTTCGATGGCAGGCCGGGCATCGTCCGCATCTCGCCGCACAGCGGCGTCACGAAGCCGGCCCCGGCCGATAGCCGGATCTCGCGGATCGGCACGGTGAAGCCCTTGGGCGCACCCTTGAGCGCCGCGTCGTGGCTGATCGAGTACTGCGTCTTCGCCATGCAGATCGGCAGGTTCCCGAAGCCCATCGATTCGTAGAGCTTCAGCGACTTCTGCGCGGCCGGCGTCAGCTCGATGCCGTCGCCCCCGTAGATCTCCTTGACGATGGTCAGGATCTTCTCGCCGAGTGGCGCCTCGTCCGGGTAGAGGAGCTTGAACGAGCGGGACGGATCTTCCGTCGCGGCCCAGACCGCCTCGGCGAGGTCCGTGGCGCCCGCGCCACCGTCGGTGAAGTGCGTCGCGACGACGGCGTCCCGGGCGCCCGCCGCGAGCGCGACCTCGCGGATCGCCTCGACCTCCGCCGGCGTGTCGGTCGGGAACGAGTTGATCGCCACGACCGCCGGGATGCCGTACTTGCGGACGATCCCGATGTGGGCGGCGAGGTTCGAAGCGCCGGTCCGGACAGCCTCGACGTTCTCCTCGAGCAGGGCCGGATCGAGCGGCTTGCCGGCGACGATCTTGCCGACGCCGCCGTGCATCTTCAGCGCCCGCACCGTGGCGACCACCACGGCCGCGTCGGGCGCGAGCCCCGAGGCGCGGCACTTGATATCGAAGAACTTCTCGGCACCCATATCCGAGCCGAAGCCGGCCTCGGTGCACACGATGTCGTTGGTGACCAGCGCCAGCCGGTCCGCGATGATCGAGTTGTTGCCGTGGGCGATGTTGCCGAACGGACCGCAGTGGACGAACGCCGGGCCACCTTCGAGGGTCTGGAGCAGGTTCGGCTTGATGGCATCGCGGAGGAGCACGGTCATCGACCCGGCGACGCCGAGATCCTCGGCCGTGACCGGCGAACCATCGGCGCGGGTCGCGAGCACCATCCGGCCGAGCCGATCGCGCAGGTCGAACAGATCGGTCGCGAGAGCGAGGACCGCCATGACCTCCGACGCGACCGTGATGACGAACTCGGTCTCGCGTGGGACGCCGTCCTCGCGGCCACCGAGCCCGATGACGACGTGGCGCAGCGCCCGGTCGCTGATGTCGAGGACGCGCGGCCAGAGGATCCCGTGCGGATCGATGCCTAGCGGGTTCTTGTGGTGGAGGCTGTTGTCGATGAACGCGCCAGCCAGGTTGTGGGCCGCGCCGATGGCATGGACATCGCCGGTCAGGTGGAGGTTGAAGTCCTCCATCGGGATGACCTGGCTGTAGCCGCCGCCCGCCGCGCCGCCCTTGATGCCGAACACCGGCCCGAGCGAGGGCTGGCGGATGTTGACGGACGCTTTCCGCCCGATCCGGTTCAGTCCTTGGGCGAGTCCGACGGTCGTGGTCGACTTGCCCTCGCCGAGCGGCGTCGGCGTGATCGCGGTGACGACGACGTACTTGCCCCGGGGGCGCTCGGCTTCCAGACGGGTGATGGCCTCGAGCCGGACTTTCGCCTTGGTCGGGCCGTAGAGCTCGAGCTCGTCGTCGTTGATGCCGAGCTCGGCGGCGATGTCCACGATCGGTCGCGGGGTGACGGAACGCGCGATCTCGAGGTCGGACGGAAAGCTCATCGGGTCTCCTGGGGTCAACGCGCGGCGGCCTGACGCTCGGCCGCACGGATGAGATGGGTCAGCAATAGGGCGTTGGTGAGCGGCCCGATGCCGCCGGGGACGGGTGTGATCGCGGATGCCACCCGGCGCGCCGATTCGAAGTCGACATCGCCCTTGATGTGCCCGTCCACGACGTTGATGCCGACATCGACCACGACAGCGCCCTGCTTGAGCATGTCCCCGGAGACGAGACCGGCATGGCCGGCCGCGACGACCACGATGTCGGCCCGGCCGATCTTGCCGGCGAGATCTCGGGTCCGCGAGTGAGCGACCGTGACGGTCGCGTCCTCCTTGACGAGGAGGAATGCGGCGGGCATGCCCACGACCGCCGACCGCCCGATCACCAGGGCGTCCTTTCCGGCGATCTCGACACCCGATCGACGCAGGATCTCGACGGCCGCATGGGCCGTTGCCGGGAGGAAGCCGTCATACCCGAGCCGGAGCAGGCCGGCATTGAGCGGATGGATGCCGTCGATGTCCTTGGCGGGATCGATGGCGTCGATGACCGAGCGCAGGCGGATGGTCGGCGGCAGGGGCATCTGGACGATCACGCCATCGACTGACGGGTCCGCGTTCAGAGTCTTGATCGCGTCGACGACCGCCGCCTCGGTCGCCTCCCCTTCGAGCTCCGCGAAGCGCGCGTCGATGCCGACCTTCGCGCAGCCGCGCAGGATCTGCTCGAGATACACGGTCGATGGCGCGTCGCGCCCGATGATCACGACCGCAAGGCCAGGGGGTCGTTCCTGTTCCTTCGTGAATCGCTCGACGTCTTCTGCCACGGCGCCTCGGATCTCCGTGGCGATCGGCCCGCCTTCGAGGAGCCGGGCGGTGCCGGTCGAGGCGTCGATCACGCCTGTCCGACCGGCTCGAGCGGCTCGCGCCGCTCGCCGGAGGCGACGACCTGGTGCGCCCGGGTCGCGACGTCCGCGATGGCGGCGAGCAGCTCGGTGACGCGGGCCGTCGTCGCGCCCTCGTACTCGGGATCGCCGGTCGACGCCAGGTTGATCAGGACGTTCGCGGCGGCACCTCGAGCTGCGGCTTCTCCGAGGAGCGCCGCCACGTCGACGTCGCTCGCCGCGTTCGGGTTCGTGCGACCGGCGAGGGCCTCTGCGGCGCCGACGAGGTCGAGGCACGCCTCGAGACAGCGGAGCGGGGCCTCCGACGCTTCGCGGGCGGCTGTCTGCATCGCCTGGGTTCGGGTCGAGATCTCGGCCTCGGTCTCGCGTGGCAACTTGAGCGCGGCCGAATAGCCGGCATAGGCCACGGCGTCCTCATCTGCGATCGCGAGGAACCGCTCGGAGAGCCGACGCCCCGTCTCGAGCGCGAGGGCGAGCATCGGCTCGTGGTCGACGTACTTCGGGCGGCCTGTCGTCAGCGACGCGACCATCGTCACGAGACTCGCGCCGAGCGCCGCTGCGATGGCCGACGCGCTACCGCCGCCCGGGACCGGATCGGATGACGCGAGTCGTGACGCGAACTCGTCGATCGTGATGTCGCGGAACCGGCCTTCATTGCCAGTGGGATGCACCGCGCGATTGTAGGTTGCCGCCCGCAACGCTCGTCGGAACGTTGCGTCGGTGGCTTGATCCAGCGAGACGCGTCGAGTGGGCCGAGGCGGTACCGGCGCCTCGGCCCCAAGTCTCGACGAGTCGCCGGCCGGGTCGGGAGGGAGAGCCGGCCGGCCTTTGGTGGTCAGGCGGCTCGGCGTTCCTCGTCGAGCGCCGTCACGGTCCAGCGCTTGGACCGGTGTCGATAGGTCAGGGCGAGCCGTGCTCGCGGGGTCTCGACCTCGAACATCGTGCGAGGCCCGGTGATCACGGGATAGGCCGCTGCCTCCTCACGGACGACCGCAAGGCTGGTGATCGGGAGTCGTTCGGTGCCCCAGGTGATCTCGCGGGGGCGACCGCTGAACCAGTCCGTCCGGACTTGGACCGCGACCGGCTCGACGCGGGTGAATGCCATCTCAGCTCCTTCAGGGGGCTTCTCGGACCCGTCGTCCGGGGCACTCGGCCGACAGAACATCTGTTCGATGTGACGACACTAGACCGAACACTTGTTCGATGTCAAGCGTCGTCGGGTGGAATGTCGTCGACGTCCGCGTCAGCTAGGGTGTCGCGACCTTCTGGACCGTCTACGGGATCGTCCACAGCGTCGGTCGGCACGCCTCGCGCCCGCCGATCCAAGGGATTGCGAGGATCGCGCTCGAAGGGCGCCGGCAGACCCGCGTTGACCAGGCGGCCGCGCGTGACCGCCTTCGACCCGTAGCGACGCCGAACCGCGTCGGCGGCTTCGATCGCCTTTCGCCTGCGCGGGTCGTCGTCCGGGAACAAGCCGAGCTGCTCGCGTTCGCCGAGGTGCGATGCGGTCACACCGAGGAGCCGCACGCGGATGCCGCGGACCTGCGGGCGAGCCAGCTCGAGGGCGGCACGGTAGATCGGCTCGGTCAGGTCGGTCGGCTCGGCAAGTGTTCGCTGACGGGTGATGGTCCGGAACGAGGAGTCACGGATCTTCACCGCGATCGTCGATGCCTTCACGCCCGCCGAGCGCAACCGCCCTGCGACACCGTCGCTCAACGCCAGGAGCGTCCGCTCGATCACCTCCGGATCCGAGCTGTCGACATCGAACGTGGTCTCGTGGCCGACCGACTTGGCGGGGTCGCCTTCGTGGACCGGGTCATCGTCCATGCCCGATGCCCGCGTCCCGAGCGAGGCCCCGTGCTTCCCGAACCGTCGCACGAGCAGATCGGGCGACAGCTCGGCCAGGTCACCGATCGTCTTGACGCCGTACTCGGCGAGGACCGTGGCCGTCTTCTCCCCCACGCCCCACAGCCGCGAGATGGGGAGTGGCGCCAGGAAGGCCGTCTCGTCGCCGGCCGGGACGACGACCAGCCCGTCGGGCTTGCGCAGATCCGAGGCGATCTTGGCGACGAGCTTCGTGGTCGCGACCCCGACGGATGCGGTGAGCCCTACGTCGTCGCGGATCGCCGACTTGATCGCCGCCGCGATCTCGGGTCCCTCGCCGAAGAGTGGCCGCGACCCCGTCACGTCCATGAACGCCTCGTCGATCGAGATCGGCTCGACCTGGGGCGTGAAGCGCCGCAGGATCGCCATGACGTCGCGCGACGCCTGCTGGTAGCGCCGGCCATCGACCGGCAGGAAGACGCCGTGCGGGCAGCGCCGGTACGCCTCGGTGACCGACATCGCCGAAAAGACTCCGAAGGCCCGCGCCTCGTAGCTCGCCGCCGACACGACCCCTCGGCCCGGCGGGATGCCGCCCACGATGACCGGCTTGCCGCGCAGTTCCGGGTGGTCCCGTTGCTCGACGGCGGCGAAGAACGCGTCGAGGTCGACGTGGAGGATGGTCCGTGTCCCGCTCCTGCTCCGCATCCCGCTCATCGTCGTTCCGGGCGACGCCAGCTAGAACGACACGAAGTGGAGGACCTCGATCGCCCAGATGCCATACGCATTGACGACGATGCCGATGATGATCGCCGCCATCGCCTCCTTCGAGATGCCGCGTCGGAAGACCCAACCGAGCATCGGCCACAGGATCGGCGCCACGTCGAGGATCCGTCGGTAGCCGAACTGGGTCCAGCCGATACCGCCGTGCGTGACGACCAACGCCAGGCCCGTGACGATCGAGATCCAGCCGTAGATGAGCAGCCGGTTCCGGCCGTGCGCGCGGTACAGCCAGAGGAAGATCGGTGTCGTGAGGATGAGCGACGTCCCGATCCAGTTCGGCCGGAACCACGGGAATTCCTCGACGAAGTCGAACGTCTTGAGGAACATCACGTTCAGGTTGCGCGGGATGTACGCGAGCGAGTTGATGCCCTGCGTGTACCACGACTCGGTCAGGACGCTCTTGCCCTCCGAGTTGAGCACGAGGTTGTAGCCGAACTCGGCCGGATCGCCGAACCGGGCGACGTTGTACGCCATGGTGACCACGACCGGGATGGCGAAGCCCGCGAGGAACGGGATCAACGGCAGGACCGACTTGGCTGACAGCTTCGGGGGCCAGCGAACCGGCCAGCGACCGTAGAGCGCGAGGTACAGCGGCATCGTCAGACCGACGGGCACACGTGATGCGGCCCCGAGCCCAAGCAAGAAGCCGGCCAGGAACGGCCGTGTGCCGTGCAAGGCGAGCAACAGCGCGGACAGCGCGAAGAAGACCGCCGAGATGTGCGCGAATAGCCAGACCGTGCCCTCGCCGGCGGCCCACCAGTGGACGCTGCCGAACGCGAACGCCGCGAGCAGCCAGCAGCGGGCGACGGGCGTCACGTCGAGCCGCACGAAGACGAGCCATAACAGCAGGATGTTGGCCGCGCCGATGATCGCTGCGGCGATGCTTTGATCGACTGTCGGGCCGAAGAGGGCGACGACCGGCAGGACGAACAGGACCGGCGCTGGCGGGTAAGGCATGTAGCCGCCACCGGCCGGACCCGGCGCATGCTCGAGGTAGCCGTACTCGGGCCCGATGTACAGGTGGCCGTGGAGCAGCGCGTCGGCGAGGGGCACGAACCCATCGAGCTCCACGCGCTCCGGGTTGGTCGCCCAGTAGATGACGCCGGCGAGGACCGTCAGGATGAAGACGAACGCCCGGTCGTCGCGACGGACGTCACGGATCGTGCGCCACGACGGGGCGGCGGCCGGCCCGGCCTGTGGCGTGGCGACCACTGGGGAGGTCACGACGTCACGATGTCATGCCCCGGCGGCAGCTCTGGATACGCGCCGTCGCAGGCATGGCGCGGATGGTAATACCGCGATCGGTCGCCCGAAGCGACCCCGTCGTCAGCCCTTGGGCTCGACGATGATCGTGACCTCGGGCGTCATGCCGGTGAAGACCTTGACCGCGACCTTGTAGGTGCCGAGCGACTTGAGCGGCTCCTCGAGATCGATCTTGTGGCGGTCGACCTCGATGCCCCGACGAGCGAGCGCGTCGGAGATGTCCTTCGAGGTGATGGAGCCGTACAGCTTGCCGCCCTCGCCGACCTTGACGCCCATGGTGAGCGTCGTCGATCCGATACGCGTGGCCGCGATCTCGGCCTCTTCGCGCTCCTTGCGACGCTTGTCCTCGCGGCTCGCGATGTCGTGCTGCCACGCGCGGTAGGCGCCGCCGGCCGCCGGCACCGCCAGCGACTGCGGGATGAGGTAGTTCGTCGCGTAGCCGTCGGCGACCTGCTTGAGCTCGCCGCTCTTGCCGAGCGTCGGGACGTCTCTGGTCAGGATGACCTTCAAGTGGTGGGCTCCTCCTTGTTGATCCAGGCCCGCGTGCGCGGCACGATGCCGGATCGTTCGATGGCACGTCCGGCGGCCGTGATGAGGCCGGGGACGCGGCGGATGGTCCGACGGACCGGGCCGGGCGTCAAGCGTCGGATCTGGGCGACGTCGCGGTCGAAGGACACGCGGTCGATGGCGAGGTCGTCGAGCTTCTCCTGGAGGAGCTCGGGCGGCACGCCGTCGAGGAAGACGTCGACCGCGAGGACGACGACGACCAGGTCGTCGAGGCCACCGATGAGCGGGATGGTGTCGGGGATCAGGTCCCGCCCGAGAACGAGATAACCCGCGGCGGCGCCGAGCATGAGCTTGCGATCGGCCGGCATGCGCTCGTCGAGCACGAGCGCCCCGATCAGCCGGGCGTAGTCGGGGACCCGGCTCGCGATTGGCAGGAAGGCAAGCAGCGACACCATCCGCCCGATGCTCGCCTGTCCCGTCCTGCGCCTGTTGGCCACGCCGTCGACCTCCTGACCCCTGGGGAACCGGGAGTCTACCAGCGATGCTCCGGACGTTCGGGCGACGCATCCTTGACATCGAACGTACGTTCGGTATGATGCTTACCAAGGAGGCGCGAGTGACGAAGCACGACGCCGAACGCAAGATCAGGATCCTGGATTTCATCGCCGCCACGCTTCGCGCGCGCGGGTATCCGCCGTCGGTGCGCGAGATCATGCAGGCGGTCGGCCTGGCGTCGACATCGGCCGTCCATCACCACCTCCAGATGCTCGTTCGAGAGGGCTACCTCGAGCGCGGCGAGGGTCAGAGTCGAGCGATCCGCCTCACGCCCACCGCCGCGATCCGGCTCGGGCTCTCGAGCGAGCTCGTGCCCCAGGCGACTACCGCGGACTCGCGAGTCGTGCCGATCATCGGCGAGATCGCAGCCGGTGGCCCGATCGAGGCCTACCAGGATGCGTCGGAGACGCTGGCCGTGCCGGATATGCTCGCGCCGAGCGGCGACGCCTATGTCCTGCGGGTCCGTGGCGACTCGATGATCGAAGCCCACATCGCCGATGGCGACTTCGTCCTCATCCGACCCCAGTCGACCGCACGGAATGGCGACATCGTCGTGGCCCAGGTCGAGGAGAACGCCGTCACCCTCAAGCGGTTCTTCAAGGAGAAGGACAAGATCCGCCTCCAGCCGGCGAACCCGGAGTACCCGCCGCAGTTCTACGACGACGTGAGGATCCAGGGGAAACTGATCGGCGTCATCAGAAAACTAGACTAGGCGGCGTCCTGACTCGGCCGGCGCGGGCGTTGGCACCCTCCGCGCACTCGCTCACGCATCTGCATGCGCTCGCTCATGTGCTCGGGCGCCGCCTTCGCCGCGGCCAGCCAGCCCGCCGATCCTCGATTCAGGCTATCCACCGGGTTTCCACAGCGCACTAACCGGGGACGAGAAAGTCGTGGACGCGGTTGGGGGATAAGGCTCTATCGGGCGTAACGCCGCTCCGCGACAGTGAGGCCTTCATCCCAGTTCGTCATCTCGGGGACCGATGATCGACCGCCTTCCGCCGCAAAGCCTCGAGGCCGAGCAGTCCGTGCTCGGCGCCATCCTCATCGATCGCGATGCCGTGGTCGAGGTCGCCGAGTTCCTGCGGCCCGAGGACTTCTACCGCCAGGCCAACGGCCGGATCTACGCGGCGATCCTGGACCTGTTCGAGCGGCGCGAGCCGATCGACATCGTCACGGTCGCCGAGGCGCTGGAACGACGCGAGGACCTCGAGACGGTCGGTGGCCGCGCGTACCTCTCGAGCCTCAGCAACGAGACGCCGACCGCCGTCCACGCCGCCCAGTACGCTCGCATCGTCGAGCGCAAGGCGGTGCTCCGGAACCTCATCGGGGCGGCCGGTCGGATCGCCGGCATCGGATACGAAGATCCTGCCGAGATCCAGGAGGCGATCGACCGCGCCGAGGCCGAGCTGTTCGCGGTCAGCCAGAAGCGCATCGATGCGGGCTTCAGCCCGCTCAAGTCCCTCCTCCACGACGCGTACGACCGGCTCGACTACCTCCACACGCATCGCGGCGAGATCTCGGGGGTCCGGAGCGGCTTCACCGATCTCGACACCCTGACCACCGGCCTTCAGCCGAGCGACCTGATCGTCGTGGCGGCCCGCCCCTCCGTTGGTAAGACGTCGTTCGCCCTCAATGTCGCGGAGCACGCCGCGGTGCGGGAGCGCAAGAGCGTCGGCGTGTTCAGCCTCGAGATGAGCAAGGAACAGCTGGTCCTGCGGATGCTTTCGAGCGTCGCGAACATCGATTCGCAGAAGCTGCGGACGGGCTTCCTCGACGAGCTCGACTTCACCCGCATCGCCCCGGCGATGAACTCGCTGTCGGAAGCCCCGATGTACATCGACGACACGCCCAACATCAGCGCGATGGAGCTGCGCACCAAGGCGCGCCGACTCCAGGCCGAGGCCGGGCTGGACCTCGTCATCGTCGACTACCTCCAGCTGATGCAGGCGACCACGACCAACAGGGACGCGAACCGCGTCCAGGAGGTGTCCGAGATCTCGCGCGGCCTCAAGGCGCTCGCCCGCGAACTCTCTGTCCCGGTCATCGCGCTGTCCCAGCTGTCACGCCAGCCGGAGATGCGTGAGTCGAAGGAGCCCCGGCTGTCTGACCTGCGGGAGTCGGGCGCGATCGAGCAGGACGCCGACCTCGTGCTCTTCCTGTGGCGCGACAAGGAGCGTGGCAGCGACGACCAGGAGACCGACGGCGAGGTCGTCAACCTGAAGCTCGCCAAGCACCGCAACGGCCCGACCGGCGAGGTCCAACTCTGGTTCAAGAAGCGCCAGACGCGCTTCGTCTCCTACGCCGGCGAACGATTCGCCGAGGTGAACTGAGCCGCATATGCGGCGAGGCCGACCCGTCCGGATCGGCCTCGTCGTGGTCGCGGTCAGGAACGCTCAGACGTGCGCAGGTGTCTCGAGCGTGCCGGCGCGGACCTTATCGAAGCAAGAACTGCAATAGACCGGTCGATCGTTGCGCGGCGCGAACGGCACGACGGCCTGACCCCCGCAGGCCCCGCAGATCGCGGCATGGAATTCGCGCGGTCCCTCGTTGTTCCGCGCGCGCTTGGCCGCAGCACGGCATGACGGGCACCGCTGCGGATCGTTCACCAGGCTCTTGCTGGCGAAGAACGCCTGCTCGCCTGCCGAGAAGATGAACTCCTCCCCGCAGTCGCGACAGGGCAAGGTTCGATCCGTGTACACGCTGTCCAGACCCTCCTACGCTGGGACGCCGTGACGGCCCGGCGCGCTGCCACACGGACCCGAAGCGGGGCGCTGGGCAGAAGGGGGACTGCGCGCCCGGTCCGGTCCGGGCGGAGCCCGGGTCATAGCCGAGAAGATACGCGCGGCGTCAAGGGGTTTCGATGATGTTTTTTCACGACTCTTCGGAACCTCGCTGCCGCTCACGGCGTCCGGCTGCCATGTCATACCAACCACGTCGCCTGGCGGCCCTTGCCCTGACACCCTTCCTTCCTTGTGTCGATCGTCGCGTGTTCGAGTGGCGGCGCACCGTCGGTCGCCCCCAGCGGCGGCCCGTCCACAGCCCCGTCCAGCCCCTCGGCGAGTGACGCGCCGAGCCCGTCCGCGGCTGGCGGGATCGAGCACAAGACCGGCGCGACCGACGTCCTCCTGCGGTACGACGAAGGCGGCGGATTCATGATGGCCGGCTACTCCGCCGCGCAGTCGCCGATCTTTACCCTGTACGGTGACGGCACCGTCATCTTCCGCAACCCGCTGCAGGACCCGCCCGCGGCACAGGGCTCGACGACGCCGTTCAATCCGCTCCGGACCGCGAAGCTCAGCGAGGATCAGATCGTCGAGCTGCTGACCCTCGCCCTCGGCGATGGCGGCCTGGCAGCGGCACGCCCGAGCTACGAGAACCCGATGGTCGCCGATGCCGGCACTACTGTCTTCACGATCGACGCCGGCGGCATCAAGAAGGCCGTCTCGATCGTCGCGCTCGGCATGGACGTCGAGGCGGGCAATCCCGATGGCCCGGCACGCACAGCCTTCAAGAAGTTCGCCGACCGGCTGGCCGACTTCGACCAGGGCGGCTCGATCGAGACATCCGTCTACGAGCCCACCGGCTACGAGGCCTCCATCATCGAGAGCCCCGGGATGGCTGCGCCCGACGTCGTCGCATGGCCCTGGACCGACCTGACCGTCGCCGACTTCAAGCCGAGCGCCGACCCGAACGACCTGTCATTCCCGCACGCGACCTTGACCGCCGACCAGGTCGCCGAGCTTGGCGTGAAGGACTACCAAGGCGGGTTCTTCGGGCTCCCCTTGAAGGGCTCCGACGACAAGCTCTACACGGTCGCGCTGCGACCGCTGCTGCCCGACGACCCGGCCGCCTAGCCGCGGGGGTCGGGCGCGGCTCGGCCTCGTGGCATGATGGCCGCTCCGGAGCGCGATCGAGCGCCGAGCTAGGAGGTGGACGTGGGCGTGATCATCATCCGCGAGATGGTCGGGACGAGCCCGCGGTCGTGGAGTGACGCGGCCCGCCAGGCGGTCGCGACGGCATCGAAGACCGTGCGCAACATCCAGACCGTCGAGGTCGTGAAATCGAGCGCCCAGGTCGAGGACGGCGAGATCGTCGAGTACCGCGTCGAGCTCAAGATCGGCTTCGAATACGAGGGTTGAGCGCCGCAGCTAATCGGTGGTTGAGCGCCGGGCGCCACCATGGCGCCCATGCCCGACCGCACCCTCGCTCGGCTCCGTTGACACGGCGCTCGAGCGGTCGATATCGTTCGCGCCTCCCGATCCCCGCCCGACACTGCGAGAGATCGCCAGCCGACCGCCGATCCCCGTAGGGCCGGGCCGGATCGCCGGCGCGACGCCGTCCAGGAGTGCCCACCTGAGCGACGAAGGCAGCGGTTACCCGATCCAGCTCGGAAAGGTCCAGCGTCCCGCGCTCCGCGATGAGACGCTCGAGCGCCCACGCCTTCTGGACTGGCTCCGCCTGAAGGTCCATGGCCGCGTCATCCTGGTCCTCGCCGATGCGGGCTACGGCAAGACCACCCTCCTTGCCGACTTCTCACGGCGGACGCGGATGCGGACGCTCTGGTATCGGCTCGATCCCGACGATCGCGACTGGGTCACGCTGCTGCACCACCTCGTCGCCGCCGGCCGAGAGCACGATCCCACCTTCGCGGCGGCTACGGTGGCGTACCTGGCGGAGACGGGACCGGGCGGCCCGAGCCGCGACGTCGCGCTTGCGACCTTCCTCGGCGAACTGCCGACGATCGCCGGGTCTGGCGCGGTCCTGATCTTCGACGACTTCCACCTGGTCGACGATGCCCCCGATGCCCGCCACATCGCGCGTGAGCTGGTCGCGAACGCGCCCGAGCGCCTGTCGATCGTCTTCGCCAGTCGGCGCGCACCGGCGATCCCGCTATCGAAGCTTCGAGCCGTGGGCGAGGTGGCCGACCTCGCCACCGACGATCTGCGCTTCGACGCGGCGGAGACCGCGCAACTCTTCACCGAGACGTACGGGCGGCGGCTCGATCCAGACGTGCTCGAAGACCTCGCCACCCGGACCGAGGGCTGGATCGCATCACTCCAGTTGGTCCAGGCTGCCCTGCGCGACCGCTCCCCGGCCGAGATCCGGCGGTTCGTCCGCACGCTGAACGGCGCCGACCACGATCTGTACGACTACCTCGCCGAGGAAGTCGTGGCGGACCTCGAGGACGAGCTGCAAAGGTTCCTCATGGAGACCTCGATCCTCCAGGTCGTAACACCCGAGCTCGCGGAAGTCGTCTCCGGTCGAGATACCGGAGAGGTCGCGCGGCTTACCGCCACTGCAGAGCGACTGACCCTGTTGAGCCGCATCTCCGGAGCGCCGAGAACTCATCAGCGCTACCACCCGCTCGTGCGTGGCTTCCTCGAGGCGCGGATGCGGTCACTGGACGGGCCGGATGCGGTCGCGGCCCTTCACCGACGGGCCGCGATCGCCTCAGCCGACACGGACTGGAAGACGGCCGCCCATCACTACCGCGAGGCCGGTGATACCGAGGCGATGCTCGGCGTCGTTGCCAGCGCGATCCCGACGATCATGGGCGACGGGCAGTACGCCCTCGCCGAGGGCTTCATCGGCCCGATCTCCGCCGACCGCAGACCCGCCGGCTTCGACCTCATCCTCAGCCGGGTCGACATGCAGCAGGGCGACTACGACGCGGCGATCACCGCGAGCCAGGCGGTGCTCGATTCAGGCATCGACGACCCAGTCCAGCGCGACCATGCGCTGCTGAATCTCATGACTCTCGCTACGAACTATGGCGACGGCGAGGAGGCTATTGGCTTAGCGCGGAAACTCTCGGCGCGGACGTCGGACCCGAACCTACGGTCCATCGCCGATGCATCGTTGCTAATCCTGACCATGGAGACAGCCGCGGACCTTGAACTGGCGAATCGCCGGCTGAGGTCGATGGCTCAGGAACAGCGAAATCGCAAGGCGCATCACTTCGGCGTGACGATGCTGAACCTTGCCTTGAACTCACTCGTTCAGGACCGCATCGCCGATGCGATCGCTGAAGCGCGGACCGCCTTGGATGCACTCCAAGAGACATCTGGCCTCGTTGAACAGTCGACCGCTCGCGCGTTACTGGCGTCGCTTCACATGAGACTTGGCGAACTCGAGCTAGGCGAGGCCTTGATAGATGAGATCGAACGCGCCGCTGACTACATCCCAAACGAGGTCTTTGTCGAGGCCGCGGATGCGTGCGACTCGTTCGGCTCGCACCTTATCGCCGTTCGGCTTCTCGGCCGCGTGGGAGACAGAACGACCCAAACACTTGCCGACCGACGCTTGTTGGCAATGACTCGAACGCGGATCGCGATCCGCGAACGAGATGCGCGCACAGCCGATCGTGAACTGTCGGAATACCCAGGCGGCGTCCCCACGGTCGTCGGCGCAAATGCCGCGGCTGGTGCCCTTCGTGCTCATCTCGCACTGGTTCGCGGCGATCCGAGTGCCGGGGAGGCTCTGTCTGCTGCTGCGGCAGATTCCGCGCGTCAGGGTGCGATCGGCACCCGACGCGTATGTGAACTGTTGCTTGCGGCGAGCCACGGAGCAGAAGCTCTCGCTGAGGCCTGCGTGGTCGTCGGCCACTCCACACCGTGGCACTTGACCTCTGTGGCGGAAGAGATACTCCCGTTCCTCGACGGCATCGGCGAGGAGGGACGCTCGGCGGTGAAAAAGGCAGCCGTCCTTCACTCAACTCGCTGGCGAAGCGTGCTAAGGCGAGAACTTGACAGTGGCATGTCGAGCAATGTGGGAGCAGCTCGGCTTCTTGAGCAGATCGGCGAGCGCGAAGACATCGCTCGACTTAGACGGTTCGCACGCTCCTCGCGCAAGCGGCCAGAAGCGGCCGCGCTTGGAAAGGCCCTTACAAGGCGACTCGCCGAACCTGTTTTTGTCGAGGATCAAGGTCGGCTCGCGATTGGAATCGGGACACGGATCGTTATCGGATCGGCGGTTCGCCGCAAAGTCCTCGCGATGCTTTCGTACCTCATCACCCGCCCGGACCTAGCGGCCACGCGTGATCAGGTTCTCGACGCGCTGTGGCCGGAACTGGATCCAGAGACGGCAGTGAATTCGCTTAACCAGACGGTCTATTTCCTTAGGCGAGTGATAGAAGAGAACTACACAGACGACCTATCACCAGGCTACGTTCATCACGACTCCGACGTTGTGTGGCTTGACCCTGAACTCGTATCGAGTCGCAGCGTTGAGTGTCGGCGACTCATCCGGGAACTACCTCCTAGACCAAGTCCAGACGACGTTGATCGTCTGACTCTTCTCTATCGCGGCCGGTTTGCGCTTGATTTCGAGTACGAGGAGTGGGCGACGGCGTATCGCGACAATCTCCACGCAACGTACCTAGAGATTGTCGAGCGATCAGTTGTCGACGACCTCACGGTAGGGCACTACGACAGGGGCATTGCCATTGCGCGGAGGGCTCTCGAAGTCGATCCTTCCGCCGAACAGATCGAGGTGTGCCTGTTGCGCCTCTATCGCGTGACCGGTGCGCACTCGGCGGCGGCAGAGCAATACGAGCATTACGCCGCCGTCATTCGCGAGGAGATTGGGGTCGAGCCGCCTCCTCTAGAGTCTTTGTAGGGATAGGTAAGGTGCCGTATTGACCCGTCCAGTTCGGCATCCCTAGAGTCCGGGCACTTGCTAGTACCCCAGTACTAGGAAGAACCGTCAAGACGCTCGGACGCGGCGATGCCACACCTGAAATGGGCACTTAGGGTGAGGCGGAGCGACTAGTGCAACCGACCGACTTATGTCAGGTCGGTTTTCGTGCTTCCCAGAGCGCGAAGGCCGCGAAGGAGGTTCTCCGTGGCACCTGAGTCCGCGAAGCCCTGGTAGAGCGGTAAAGCACAATGAGGGACCGCATCGCTGCGATCATCCTGACGCTCGCGAGCGTCGCGATGATCGCGCTAGCTGGAGGGGCTTCTCTTAGGGGCTTCTAGTACGGATGGCCCATTACTCCGCTCGTGCCTTCACCGGTAGAGTGAGGTTGGTGGTCCGTTAGCTATGCCCAGGTCCCTCAAGGCTTACGTCGCAGTCGTCGTGGCCACTGGCGCGTTTGCGCTGCTGGCCGCGACTTTTCTGTTTCCGCCAAAGCCAGGAATCGCTATCCCGGTCGATGCTTTCGCATCTAGCCCGGCGGTCGGGTATGCACTCGGCATTGCCTATTGGGTCGCCCTGACCCTCATCGGTTCCGCATTCCCAGTCCAGCTGCCGCGAGGCACACAGCAAGCAGTGGCGATCGCTCCGATCATGGGCGCGATGTTCCTGGGGGGCCCTGCCGTTGCAGGTTGGGTTGCCGCCCTCGGTACCACCGAGCTAAGGGAGCTTCGAGGTCGCGTGCCTTGGTATGGCTCCCTAACGAACCACGCCGTGCTGGTGGTTCCTGCTGTCCTTGCAGGGACTCTCCGTGAAGTTCTCCTTGGCCTAGGGACTGGCATCGCGTGGGACTTCTTGACAGCGATGGCCGCGGCGACCGTTTTCATCAATGTCAACCTAGTGCTCGTCTCAATCGCGCTCGGCCTTCGCACTGGTCAACGGCCCAAGGACGTCCTGCTGGGGGACATTCGAGGTATCGCAGGAGGTGTCATTGCTCTTGCGCCTCTGTCATGGCTGATGACGGTCGTCTACGCCGTGCAGTGGTGGGCTACCGCCCTCTTCGCGGTTCCGCTGTACTCGACCAGGCTCGCGTACCAGCGCTTTCTCGAGATGCGCGAGATGTTCACCCAGACGATCGGCGCGCTGGCCGAGGCGGTCGACAAGCGCGACCCGTTCACGGCCAAGCACAGCCTTCGGGTGAAGGAGATCGCGGTCGATGTCGGGCGCGTCATGCATGTTTCCGACGGCGAACTGGAAGCGCTCGAGTGGGGCGGCCTGCTCCACGACGTCGGCAAGATCGGCGTCCCGGACCGCGTCCTGCTCAAGCAGGAACGGCTCAACAAGGACGAGCGGATGATCATGAACGCGCACCCGGTCCTGGGCGCGCAGATCATCGCGCCGGTCACCAAGCTGGCGCCCGAGCTGCCGATCATCCGGCACCACCACGAGTGGTACAACGGCTCGGGCTATCCCGATCGCCTCATCGGCGACGAGATCCCCAAGCTCGCTCGGGTCCTCCACGTCGCCGACGCCTTCGAGGCGATGACGGCCGCCCGTCCATACCGCATGACCCCGCTGACGGCCGAGCAGGCACTCGCCGAGCTGCGCAAGTTCGCCGGCATCCAGTTCGACCCGGTCGTGGTCGACGCGTTCGTCCGGACGCATCACGTGGAGGGCGTCGCCGACCCGGGCCGCACCGTCCAGCCGCGTCCGATCCCTCTCCTCGGTCAGGCCGCGGCGACCCGGCTCGCCGACCCACCCCTGACCGGCACGATGCCGGCGACCGGGACCCTTCCAACGCATACCCAAGCCCCCGAACAGGCCTGACGTACCCAGCACCCGCTCCAGCATCATGACCCGATGCTGATCGGCGGGATCCTGCTCGGGCTCGTCCTCGGCCTCCTGGCCGGCGGCAGCCTCCGGAACCTCGCCGAGATCCGCCTCCGCTGGGCGAGTCTGCTCGTCGTCGCGGTCATCCTTCGCTTCGGCACCGAGGCAGCCCTAGGCGCCGGGATCGACATCGTCGAGGCGCCTGCGCCTTCCATTGCTGGCGGCGGCCTTCGCGATCCTGCTCGTCGCGCTCTGGATCAACCGGACGTACCCGGGCCTCAGCCTGGCGTTCCTCGGCGTCCTGTCGAACGGCATCGTCATCCTCGTCAACGGCGGCTACATGCCGATCTGGGGGCCTACGCTCACCGCGGCCGGGCTGACGCCGGCGGACGTCACCCGCTCGTTCCATGTCGTGGTCGATGGCGGTGCGTCGGACTTCATCGGCCGGCTTCTGATCCTCGGCGACGTCTTCCCGGTCCCGATCTCGTTCATCCAGAACGTCTACTCGCTCGGCGACCTGTTCCTGACGCTCGGCCTCGCGTTCTTCCTGTTCGCCGGCGTGGTGCGCGTCCCGACCCCGACCGAGGAGGAGCAGGACGCCGATCTCCGTCGACGCCTCGCCGACGAGCGGGACCCCAGGCGGGCGTCGGGCCTCGCTCCCGGGCTGCAACAGACCGCCGCTCTCCAGCGGCCGACGGTCCTGGGCACCGCACGCCAGCGACTTGCAGGGCCAGGCTCGAGCGCGCCGATCCCCGCTGACGCAGCACCGCCCCGGGTCGCCATCCCGATCCCGGGCCTCACTCCGGAGGTCCTCGCCCGCCTACGTCGACACCCATATGTCCGTCTCGCCCTCAACGGATCGTTCGGGGCGCTGTGGTCGGGCCAGCTCATCTCGCTGTTCGGTGACCGCGTCCACCAGGTCGCCATCGCGGCCATCGTCTTCGTCGTCACCGAGTCGCCGCTCGCCGTCGCTCTCGTGTTCGTTGCGGCGACGCTGCCGAACCTCCTCTTCGGCCCGATCGCCGGGACGCTGGTCGATCGCTGGGACCACCGCGAGGTCCTGGTCGTCAGCGACATCCTGCGAGCGGCCGTGGTCGTGCTGATGCCGCTCGCGGCGACGGCGAGCATCTGGCTCGTCTATCCGCTCGTGTTCGTGCTCACCACGATCTCGATCTTCTTCCGGCCCGCGCGCGTCGCGATCGTGCCGAGGCTCGTCCGGGATGACGAGCTGCTGACGGCCAACTCGGCGCTCTGGGTCGGCGAGACCATCGCCGACGTGATCGGCTTCCCGCTGGCCGGTCTGTTCGTGGCGCTGGTCGCCGACGCGGTGTCGGTCGCGTTCTGGTTCGACGGCGCGACGTATCTCGCCTCGGCCCTGTTGCTGAGCACGCTGATCCCACGGCCGGTGCAGACGGAGGCGCCGACCGGCGCGACCGCGGGAACAAGTGACGGCGGCTTCCGCGGGGAGCTCGTCGCCGGCTGGCGCTTCCTGCGCAACGATCGCGTGCTCCTCGCGAACACGCTGCAGGCCCTGGTGGCGCAGCTCACGATCGGCGTCCTGATCGGCCAGACGGCGGTGTACGCGGAGCACGTGTTCGGCAGTCAGGGCTTCGACTGGCGGGCGGTGTACGGCTTCATCGAGGGCAGCCAGGGAGCCGGCAACCTCATCGGCGGATTCGCGATCGGGCTCATCGGCGTCCGGCTGGCGAAGGGCCGCATGATCATCGTCGGCTACACCGTGCTCGGGCTCCTGACGACGGTCATGGCGTTGTCGGGCAACCTGGCGTTCGTCCTCGCGATCGCGTTCGGGATCGGCATCGCCAACATGCTCTTCGTCATCCCGAGCCAGACGCTGTTCCAGGAACGGACGCCGGGCAACCTCATCGGCCGGGTTGTCGGGTTCCGGTTCTCGCTCGTGTTCGGAGCGATGACGCTGTCGATCGGGCTCGGCGGCGTCCTGGCCGAGGTCGTCGGTGTCACGACGGTGATCGCGGCGTTCGGCCTCGTGACCGCGGCGGCCGGTCTGGCGGGCTGGTTCGTGCCGGCGATCCGCGAGGCGTGACCGCCTATCGGGTATCCTGTCGCCCGCTTGCGGCGTCGGATCCGACGGCCCGCATCGAACCCCAGGAGCGATGACACACCCGTGACCGAGCCCCGTGATCGCGCGCCCGATGAGCCGCTCGAGCCGACCGATATCGACGCTGACGAGCCGCTCGACGACGAGGTCGACATCGACGACGACGCGGTCGATATCGACGATGCGGGCGCCGACGAGATCGAAGGCGAGCTGCTCGACGAGGCCGAGGCCGACGACATCGAGGCCGATGAGGCCGAGTTCGACGACTACGAGGCGGCACTCGCGGAGGTCGGTGGTGGCGTCGCTCCGGCCGGAGCCGGGACCGCTGCCGAGCGCCGCTCGTCGGCCACCAGGCGCCGGACGGAAGCGCCGGCGAGGCGTCCGTCACGCGCTCCCTCACCGTCCGAGTTGGCCGTGCACGTCCGGGAGGAGGTGTCGAGGATCTTCGTGATCGTCGCCGTCGGGGTATTCGTGGCGATCTTCCTGAATGCCTTCCTGCTCGGGACGGGCGGCGTCTTTCGACCGCTGCCCACGCCGACGCCGGTGCCGACCGAAAGCCCCAGCGGAAGCCCGAGCGCATCCGCTTCGGAGAGCCCGGCGGCCTCACCGTCGTCGAGCGCCGCCCCGTCGCCCAGCGCCGCCCCGTCGCCCAGCGCCGCCCCGTCGGCCAGCGCGTCCTGACGCCCGTCCCGGGAGCGTAGCCGGGGACTACTCTCTCTCGCATGGGCGCTGACGAGGATCGGCGGCGCATGGTCGAGGCCCAATTGCGTGCCAGGGGCATCGGTGACGAGCGCGTGCTCGCCGCCATGGCCGAGATCCCCCGAGAGCGCTTCCTCGACGTCGATCAGCAGCCTCGCGCGTACGCGGACGAGGCCGTGCCGATCGCCGCGGGCCAGACCATCAGCCAACCATGGGTCGTAGCCAAGATGACCGAGCTGCTCGCGCCGCAGCCCGGCGACCGCATCCTCGAGCTCGGTACGGGGTCGGGCTATCAGGCGGCGATCCTCGCGGCACTCGGGGCGGACGTGACGAGCCTCGAGCGGCATGCGCTCCTCGCGACCAAGGCGCGCGAGCGGATCGATGAGCTCGACGTGCCGGGCAGCGTCAATATCCGCACCGCCGATGGGAGCCTCGGCGACCCGGGAGGCGCGCCGTGGGACGGGATCATCGTCACGGCGGCCGCGCCGGGCATCCCCAACGAGCTGCGCGACCAGCTGGCCGATGGCGGTCGGCTCGTCATCCCGGTCGGGCCGCGTGACCACCAAGTGCTGACGCTCGTGGTCAGACGGGGCGATGACTGGCACGAGACACCCCACGGCGCGGTCGTGTTCGTGCCGCTCATCGGCGAGGGCGGGTTCCCCGACGAGCAGGCTCGACGCGACGAGGGCTGGCGCCGCTGGTTCTGAGTCTCGGGCAGGTACCGCTCGGTATACTCGGCCGGCCATGACCCACGTCTTCGTCGCGCCGCATCCGGACGACGTCGCCCTCTCGTGCGGCGGCCTCATCGCCAGCCTCCGCGAGCTCGGTCAGAACGTGACGATCATCACGGTGTTCTCCGGCGGGGACGTGAACGGCGAAGTCGGCTTGGACGGGATGCCGGCCTACGAACGGGAGGCGCTCGGGTTCGGCAGCAAAACGATGTGGCCGTCGACCGAGGCGTTCAACCGCAGCTCGATCCTGCCGGATTACCCGCTCGTCCCGGCGTGGGTCGCCGAGGAGGACCGGCTCGAGTCCACCCAGTCCGATGCGGACGCCGCGGCCAAGCGGTTCTGGCAGCGCTCATCCTGGTATCGCCGGGCGAGTATCCGCGCCGAGTCGCTCGCGGGTCAGGCCGTCATCGACGAACTGCCGACCCAAGGTGCCGTCGTCACCGAGGAGATCCTCGACGCCGCCGCGGCCGGTGATCAGATCGCCAGACGGCGGATCGAGGACGAGCGCTACGCCTACTTCGCCGAAGCGTCGATCGTGTTCCTCGATCAACCGGATGCCATCTTCCGCGGCTACGAGACCGAGGAGCAGCTCCTGGGCCAGCCGCGCGACGACGACCTGCGCCTCGACGGCATGCTCCGGCGCGAGATCGACCGCCTGGAGCCGCAGCAGGTGTACCTGCCCCTGGGCGTCGGCGGGCACGTCGATCACCAGCTGTGCCGCCAGGCTGGGATCGACCTCCTCCGCCTCGGCGACCGGTGGGTGATGCCGGGTCCCGAATACGCCGGGACGGTCGTCTTCTACGAGGACTTCCCGTACTCGCTGTGGAGCGACTTCAAGACGCTGGACCAGCTCGGAACGGGCGCGTTCGACGACCTGCCCGCCGGGGTCAGCCTCTTCCCGGCGTTCGCCGACATCACCGACCAGATCGAGAAGAAGATCACCGGCATCTCGATCTACGAGAGCCAGGTCGAGCGCCTGTTCGACGGGACCCGCCAGATGGGCGACGCCGTCCGGTCGCACGGGGCGGCGCTGGGCGTGCTCGGCGATGTCGCGGGACCCGCCGAGCGCTACTGGCGGACGAGCCGCGTCTGACGCGCCGTCGGCCGGCTGGAGCCGTGCTGACCAGCTGATCGTCCTCGTCGCGGTCGTCGCGGGGACCGCGATCCGGTTATGGCTCCTCCCGATGACCGGGCTGCGCGACGACCTGGACCAGTTCGTCGGGTGGGCCCATCACATCGCGACGAATGGCTTCGGGACGCTCTACGGGCCGACCGATGCGGGTCCGGTCAGTTTCGGCCCGGTGATGGGCTACATCTGGGGGTCGCTGGCGGCCATCCAGCCAGCATTCGTCACGGTCGCCGATGCGAGCGATCCTGCGACGCGGGTCCTCATGAAGCTGCCGGCGACCCTCGCCGACTACGGGATCGCGGCCCTTGTCGCGTACGCGCTGCGGGACAAGCCTCGCTGGGCGGCGATCGGGGTCGCCGCGGTGATGCTGCATCCCGTCGTCTTCTACGTGAGCGCCTGGTGGGGTCAGTACGAGTCGATCTTCGTGCTGTTCGGCCTCGGGGCGGCTGTCGCGGCCGTGAACGGGCGCAACGGTCTGGCCGCGGCCCTGGTGGCCGCTGCGCTCATGACGAAGCCGCAGGCCATCCCCTTCCTCCTGCCGTTCGCCGCCTGGTTCTGGGCGACGGGCGGCGTCCGGGAGGTCCTTCGCGCGGCCGCGATCGGCCTCGTCGTCATCGTCGTCCTCTGGATCCCGTTCATCCCGGCGGGCGGCCCGGCCTATTACGTGTCGTCGGTGGGCCAATACTCGAGCGGGGTGTTCGCGATCCTGTCGCTGCGAGCTTGGAACCCCTGGTGGCTCGTCCAGGAGATCGCCGCCCACGGTGATTTCATCCGGGACGATGTCGCATTTGCCGGGCCGCTGACCCTCCGCCATGTCGGGTACCTCATCACGGCGGTCCTGTCCGTGATCATCGCTATCGCGATCGCCCGAGACCCATCACCACGCCGGTTGTTCCTGGCGCTGGCGGCGTCGTCGCTCGTGTTCTTTACGTTCATGACCCAGATGCACGAGCGCTACGCATACGCCGCCTTCGTGCTGCTCATCCCACTGCTGGACATCCGCGCGGTGCGCTGGATCTGGCTGGTGTTCGGCACGGTCCTGATGCTCAACCTCTTCAGCGCGGTACCGGCGACGGCCGCCATGCAGCAGCTCCTACCGAAGATGGGCGCGCTACCGATCGTCGGCTCGGTGATCCTCACCGTGTGTTGTCTCGCGACGGTCGTCCTGGTCGATCGACGTCGACTCCCGGAGCCGTCCTGATCGGGTGAGCGTCAAGGCTGGGAGATCGGCCTTCGCGGTCGCCGCGATGGCCTCCGCGGCTTTCCTGCTTGTTCTCACCTTTGGGATGTCGTTCTTCTCGGACGAATGGAACTTCATTGCGGATCGGTCGCTCACGGATCCGTCGACCTGGTGGGCGCCCCATAACGAACATTGGGTCACCGTCCCGATGCTGGCTTATCGAGTCCTCGTCGAGACGGTCGGCATCAGCTCGTATGTGCCCTACGCAGCCCTCGTGATCGCGCTCCACGTGGTGATCGCGACCCTCATCTACGCGATGCTCGAGCGAATGTGCGGAGTGTGGCCCGCACTCGCAGGCGGCCTGGTCGTGCTACTCCTCGGGTCCGGGTTCGAGAACCTGTTTTGGGGTTTCCAGGTCACCTTCCTGGCCTCTGTCGCCTTCGGGCTCGCAGGTCTCTGGCTCATGGACGCCGACCCTTCCATCTCTCGGGGCATCGCGACCGCGGTCTTGTTGACGGCGTCGATCGCGAGCTCGGGCGTCGGTGCGGTCATGGCCGTCGCGGTCGGTCTGGAGTGGCTATTGCGTGCGGACTGGCGTCGCAGCATCGGGCTGCTCGTAATCCCGGCTGGCATCTATCTCGTCTGGTTACTCACGGCCGGCCGCACCGGCATCGCGACCTTCGGCAACCCTCTGGACGCCGCGTCGATCGCGGCGGTCCCAGCGACGGTCATGCGTGGCGTGGCGAACGGGCTCGGCGCAGTCGTCGGTCTACCCGGCCTGGAAGCCCTCATCCTGATCCCAGCGACCGGGCTGGTCGCCTGGGTCATCTGGCGCCGAGGGCACGCGCCCATCCGGTTCGTGGCTCTGATCGCCGCCGTGATCGCCCTCTATGTGCTGACGGGCCTGACGCGCAGCGGACTCTTCGAGGGGATCATCGAGTACACGCGCTACACGTACATCTCAGCGGTCCTCACATTGCTCGCGCTGGGCTCGCTGGCCGGACGCGTCACGGTCCCGCCGACGGCGGCTGCTCGGCTGACCACCATCGCCATCGTCGGGATTTGGCTGTCGTTCGCGTTGGTCACCAACGTCGGCTTGCTGATCCTCGGCCGGGATCTCTTCCTGGGCCGGGCCGATCTGACTCGCGCGCTGGTCACCGTCTCCCTCGAGCCCGATCGTCCGCCAGGCGTGGACGGATCTCGCTCGCTGGTCTTCGTCCCGGCGTCCCCCGACGCTCTCCGAGACATCGTGGCGCGGTATGGCGATCCACGTGGCGACAGCCTCGTCCCCGGATCAGTCCGCCACATCCCTCCCGAAGTCCTCGCGGAGGCGCGGCGGCGGCTGGTCGAGGGCGCCCCGATCCCGAGCGTGGGTCCATGACCTGAGCGGACCGATGCCCATCCCGCGCCGGTCGGCCAGTTCCACGACGGCGAGACCGATGACGACGAGCGGGGTCATCAGCACGGCCGGCAGGGCGAGCAGCGCCGCGACGATGGGACGGCCGACCAGCGCCGGCATGGCCATCGCGACGTAGTAGAACTGGGTCGCCGGGAAGACCGCCGGGACGGCGTACCACTCGGCGCCCTGGCGGCGCAGGATCCACAGCGCCACGAGCGTCGGGATGACGAGGATCGGGAACCGCCAGGCGCTGCCGTTCCACGCCGTCTGGAGGTGGCTGCCGACGCCCAAGCCGCGATCGAGGTACAGCTGCCACGGCAGGATCAGCGTCACGACGGCGAGGACCGCGAGGGCGATGACCAGATGCCGCCGCCGCGCGAGCAGCGGGATCGCGGCGTACAGCTTGAGTCCCACCGCCACGATCGCGCCCACCAGGCTGCCCTGGACGAGCAGCGCCAGGGCGATGGTCTGGGGATTGCCGTTCCAGACGCCGTGCAGCAATGGCGGGAAGGCCAGCCACCACAAGGGCAGCTCGAGCCGGCGAACGAGCCAGATAGCCGCGACGACGCCGCCGAGCAGCCACAGCCACGTCGAGACGTCGAGCGGCAGCACGCTCGTCGGCGCATAGAAGAGCAGCGTATGCGGACCGGCCGCGTACGGGATGCCGGACTCGGTGACCGACCACGGGTCGCCGCCCGCAAGCCAGGTCGAGGCGGCACGCTGGTAATGGCGGGCGTCGATGCCGAGCACATCCGGCTTCGCGATCCAGAGCAGATCGATGACGGCGAACCAGGCTGGCAGGCCGATGCGCTCGAGCGCGGGCCGGAAGCGCTCGATCACCGCGCGGCCCGCCTCGCCGGGCGCAGCCAGCGACCGACGAACGCGCGTCTGTACCAGTCGAGGTAGTGGGGCAGCCACTTGCGCAGCTTGAAGTTGCTCTGGCCTGCCGTCCGGTCGCGCCAAGTCGTCGGGACCTCGGCAACAGTCCGGCCTTCGAGCGTCGCCTTCACCGTGAGCTCGAGCGCGAGCTCGAAGCCAGCGGTGCTGTCGATCGTCACGGCGTCGAGGAAGCGCCTGGCGTAGAGCTTGAAGTTGTTGGTCGGGTCATGCGTCGGCACGCCGGCGAACCAGTGGAGCGTCAGCCCGGCGGTGCGGCTCATGAGTCGCTTGAGCAGCGGTCCACCGATCTGGTGCCCGCCACGCATGTACCGCGACGCCGCGACCACGTCTGCCCCCTCGCGGGCGAGCGCCACCATCCCGTCCACGATCGCGGGCTCGTCCGAGCCGTCGGCCATGGTGATCAGGACGTAGTCGCCGCCACCGGCGGCGATGCCCGCCTTCATCGCGTTCAGCACTCCGCGACCGAGATCGTTGAGGTGCCCTCGGACCGCCGGCAGCTCGACGGCCAGGCGCTCGATGACCGGGACGGTCGGGTCCTCGTCGAAGTCGTAGACGACGAGGATCTCGTGGGGCGTCGTGATCTCCCGCGTGAGCGCCCGGATCGCGGGCTCGACCGCCTCACCCTCCTTGAAGACGGGCATGACGATCGAGAGCTCGACGGCGCTCATCGCGCGCGAACCCCCACGAACAGCGACTGGCGTCCGAAAAGCAGCCACGCGGGCTTCACGCGGAGGTAGGCACGCACAACCCACGGATGCGTGGGCAGGCGACCCTTGGTCGAGTACGGCAGGAAGCGCGTCACCAACCGCTCGGCCCGGAGCCCGGCGAGCTCCGCGGCCTCGAGCAGGCTTCGGTCGGTGATGGCCATGCGGTGATCGATGAAATCCCAGTAGCGGGGACCGACCAGCCGGATATTCGGCTGCAGCACGATCACTCGTCCAGCCGGGCGGAGCAGGGCGCGGACGATCCGTAATTGCTCGACGACCGCCTCGGGGCCCTCGAGGTGCTCGAGGTAGTTGCTCATGAACACGGTGCCGAAGTACCCCGTTGGCAGCATGCCGGCCAGGTGCAGGCCCGAACCCTTGATGAACCGGACGTCCGCGGGCAGCTGGCTCTCGACATCACGGATGTCGCTCGCCCACCGCTCGCTGGCGGCCACCCAACGGATGAAGTGCCCGCGGTCGCACGCGATATCGAGGACCGGCGCGTCAGGATCGACGTACCGCTGCAGGTAGCTGACGATCTCGCGCCAGACCGCGTCCCTGGCGCTGACCTCGCGTTCGTCGAACCGGGAGTCGTAGAGCTCCGGCAGGAGCCGGCTCACAGCCGGCCGGCCTCCACCTCGCTCCGGATCCAGGGGATGACCTCGTCGAGCATCTCGTCCAGGGAGGTCGTCGCCTCGAAGGCGAGGAGCGAACGGGCCTTCTGCACGTCCGGAACGCGCATCTGGACGTCGTGCTCGAACGGCGGGTCTGAGACATAGCGGAAGTCGCGATCCGCACCGTGGACCTTGCGCCAGATCGCCTCGGCGAGCTCGAGCACGGTCGTCGACTGCGCGGTCGACAGGTTCACGTCCTCGTTGACCATCCGGTCCGACTCCATGGCGAGCCGGATGCCGTGCGCCAGGTCGCCGCCATAGGTGTAGTGCCGGACCTGCGACCCGTCGCCGAGGATGTGGAGCGGGTCCTGGCCCTTGAGGACCTTGAGGGCCAGGTCAGGGACGACATGCGAGAGCGCGAGCTTGACGTTGCCCGACATGACGTCGGTATCGCGGAGCGCTCGTCGCTCGCCGATGCCGACGCAATTGAACGGGCGGACGATCGTGTAGGGAAGCTCGTACTGCTCCCAGGCGCCCTTCGCGAAGTACTCGGATGCGAGCTTCTGGAAGCCATACGTCGAAACCGGAGGCGGCGAGGTGAGCTGAGCGCCTTCCGGGGTCGGGAAGACCGTCGCCGACTCGTACACCATCGATGACGACATCACGACGATGCGCTGGAGATGACCGTCGCGATGCGCGGCGATGGCCGCATCGAACGTCGAGGCAAGGATCCGCTCGTTCTCGGCGATCAGGTCATACGCGAACTCGTGGAAGTAGCTGATCCCGCCGATCATCGCCGCCGATGCCACGACCTGATCGACGTCGGCGGCGAGCTCACGCATGAGCGCCGTGTCCTTCGCGTCGCCCTCGACGAACCGGTAGCAGGGGTGGTCGTCGTATGACTTGGCGATGCGGCCGTACTTCGAGAAGTCATCGAGCCCGATGACCTCGTGCCCGGCCTCGAGAAGTTCGGGAACGAGGTAGCCGTTGATGAATCCGGCCGCTCCCGTGACCAGGATCCGCATCAGAGTCGGATGCCCTCGCCCATGACGCCCCAGACATCCACGACATCCTTCCCGCCGACCTCGAGTCCGCGGTACGCCCTGTGCGGTGCGCCCAGGACGAGGATGTCGCTCTCGTCGAGCACGCAGTCGAGCGTCACGAGTCGGTCGTCCTCGACATACGGATCGGTGGCGACGACGCGGGCGCCGGCCCACGACAGGAGCTTGCGCAACTTGTACGAAAGCGACGCGCGGGTGTCATCGGACTCGGCCTTGAATGCCATGCCGAGGATGCCGACGGTCTTGCCCTGAAGCCCGCCGTATCGACGCTCCAACGCCGCCACGATGTAGGCCGGCAGACCCTCGTTCACCTGCATCGCTGCCTGACCCATCGGGAAATGGTCGCTCGTGAAGGCCGCCAGCTGCATCGCGTCCTTGAACAGACATGGGCCGGCGGCGAACCCCGGCCCGGGCAGGTCCGCGGCGCGCGGATAGTCCTCTCTGATGGCCCGAAGGACGTTCGTGTAATCGACGCCCGCCTGGTCGGCGATCATGAAGAACTGGTTCGCGACGGCGAACTTCATGTACCGCCAGGTATTGGTGAAGAGCTTCGCGAGCTCCGCCTCCTTCGTCGACGTGCGGACGGTCTTGTCGACGAGGCGTCGGAACAGGGCGGTCGCTCGGTCGGCCGCTCGGTCGTCATCGGCGCCGATGATCTGCGGTAGCGTCCGGAGCTCCTCGAGCGCGTGACCCTCCGCGATCCGCTCCGGGCAGAACGCGACATCCACGTTGCAGCCCGCCTCAGCCAGATGCTGCGTGACGAAGGCCGTGGTGCCCGGGTAGACGGTGCTTCGCAGCACGACGAGAGCACCCTCGCGCAGGTGGGGCGCGACCTGGTTGACGACCCGCTCGAAGACGGTCATCGACGGGCCGAGGAATTCGTCGACCGGCGTTCCGACGACGACGATCAGGGTGTCCGTCCGCTCGATGACCGAGCCGTCGACGGCGAACTCGAATCGGCCCGTCCCGAGCACCTTGCGCAGGAGCTCCTCGGCACCGGTCTCGAGGAACGGCATCTCACCCGCCGCGATCCGGTCGAGCGTCGACTGGTTGGTGTCGTAGATGCCGACGCAGAGCCCGGCGTCCGCAAGGGTCAGGCTCAAGGGCAGCCCGACGTGGCCGCCGCCACCGAGGACGACGACGTCGAGATCGGTGCGAGCGTCGGTCATGGCCACGAGTCTAGTCGTGCGGTGCATGACGTCACCGCACCGATGGTCCTAGTCGTGCGTGTACACCGCTCCGTCGGCGTCGCGGTAGACCTCCTGCCAGCCCGCACCCACGAGCCGCTCGGCGAAGGCCGCGTCCCTCGCGAGGGTCACGACGAACCGGACATCCCAAGCCGTGAGTTGCTCCTCCCAACCGTCCACGCCGGCCGCCACCAGTTCGTAGCGCTCCCAGACGTCGGCGGTGAATAGCTCGGTCCGCGAATCGACCGCGACGAGCGTCTTCGGGACCGCGTACTCGATCCAGGATCCCCAGGTCTGCGGGTTGAAGACGCGGTCATCTGGGGCGGCCAGATCACGCAGAGTGGACGTGACGCCCGGCGGCGCCGGTGCGGCCAGATCCTGGGAGACAGCCGCGCCGGGGAATGGCTGACGCCCTGACGGGAGCGCGACGAGGCACGCCAGCACGACCACGGCGGCGACGAGCGCGTTGAGGCGCCGCATGCTGACCGTCTCGGGCCGCGACGTGATGGGGATCGACTGGACGAGGGTGCCGGCGATCGCGGTGACCGCCGCGATGGGCCACCAGGCGATGCCACGCTGGGCATACACCCCGATGAGGAAGAAGACCCCCAGCCAGGCGAGCGTCGGCCAGGGAACGCGACGCTCCCAGCGCGCCATCAACGCGACCACGGCCAGTGCCGAGCCGAAGAACAGTAGCCCGGGCACGTCGCGGATCGACGTCGGCTGCCACTCGGTGACACGAGCGGTCACGCCGGCGTTGGTCGAGAGGCCGGTCGCGTAGATCCAGACCAAGGGACCGAATGGCGTGAGACATGCGGCGACTGCACTTACCGCTGCCACCGCCAGCGTCTGCCACGCCTCGGACCGGCGGTCGTGGAGATCCTCCAGCCAGGCGAGTCCGAGCACGAGTGGTCCGAGGAAGAACGAGCCGTGCAGGTTCGCCCAGACGGCGACGATCACGGGCGCCAGCCACAGCCGTCGCGGATGCTCTTGCCGATCCACTACGAGCAGCAGCACTCCGACGAAGCAGAGCATCCCGAAGAGCTGCGGGCGGAGCGCCAGCGCAGGTGCCGTGACCACGAAGGCGAGCAGCGACAGGATGGCCGCCGTTCGGGCATCCAACCCGCGGCGGACGGCGATCAGAGTGGTTCCGCCGAAGATCACACCGACGATCAGGGCGCGGACGACGGCGAGCCCGATCCAACCACCGACGGTCTCGACGAGCCGAAGCAGGATCTGCGCGCCCCACTGCTGGTCGAACCAGGGCTGGCCGGCCATCGTGAAGGTCCAGGTGTCGACGATCGGGACGCGGCCGCTCGCCAGGATCTCCGCCCCAGCACGTAGCTGGTAGGCGAGATCGACCGTCGAGAGCTTCGCGATCAGCGACGCGAGGACGGGCAGCGCGATCGCGAGGAACCACCACAGGGCACGAAGCGACACGTCGGAATGCTAAGTCGGGCCGTTGCCCGGCCGCACCACCCCGATGGTCCCGCCCTGGACTAGACGGCCGCGGCGATCTCCGGAACGGGCGTCGGACGCACCAGACGTGCGCCGTCTTCGTAGATCCCCTGGACGGCGTCGACCATCAGGTCGATGCAGAACCGGTCGTGGACCATGTCGTGCCCCGCTCGCCCGAGGATGTCCGCGAACGGGTGATCCCGGAGGAGCCGGACGATCGCGCCAGCGAGGGCGTCCGCGTCGTGCGGCGGCACGAGCAGCCCGTTGACCCCATCGGTGATCATCTCGGGGATCCCACCCACGTTCGACGCGACGACCGGCCGCGACAACGCGAGCGCTTCGAGGATCGATAGCCCCTGAGCTTCGCGGTACGACGGGAGCACCGCGACATCGAGCGCAGCGGTGACGGACGGCACGTCGTCACGCCGGCCGGTGAACACCACCCGGTGCGCGATCCGAAGGTCGCGCGTCTGCGCCTCAAGCGCCTCTCGCCGGGTGCCCTCGCCGACGATCAGGAGGTAGGCGTCGGGGACCGCTCGGAGGACCTGTGGCCACGCCTCCAGCAGCGTCGGGTGACCCTTCTCTGGCTCGAGCCGCGCGACCACGCCGACGATCTGCGAGCCAGGCTCCATCCCGTATTCCTCGGGCAGCGTGCAACACGGTTCGGTGTGGTCGTAGCGCGACAGGTCGACGCCGTTGTAGATCCGTCTGACCGGGGCCGTCGTCCGACCCTCAGCGATGAGCTTGGCCTCGATCATCGACGACACCGCGATCAGCTGGTTCATCTGCGGCGTGAGCAGCCGCAGCATCTCGCGGTCCTCATCCGAGCGGACCCGACTCGAGTGGACGGTCGAGACGAGGTACGGCCGCCGATGGCCGACCTCGGCGAGGGCGATCGCTGCGCGCGTGCCGACGAGCTCTGCGCGGTACATGTGGTTGTGGAGGATGTCGGGGCGGACGTCCACGAGATGCGCCGCGAGGGCGCCGACCGCGATCGCGTCGTCGGGCTCATCGATGACCAACACGTCGAATCCGGCACGCTCGAGCTTTCGGACGGTGCTACCCGACGACAGCGACACGATCGACACGTCGAAGCGGCTGTGATCCATCCGGCTCACCAGCCCGAACACGTGCTCCTGTGCCCCGCCGCTCGTGCCGGTCGCGAGGAGCTCCACGACCCGGATGCGGTCGGCCTGGACGGTCGGTGGCCGGCGCACGGTCTCGAGGCACGGGTCGTGCCGGATATGGCCGTTACCCATCAGGCGTTGCGCCGGAGCAGGACGCGCTGGATCGGCTCGTCCACGGCGCCCCAGTCGTACTTGTACGGCTCGTCGCCCCGCAGGAAGTCCATGCGCCGGATGCCGCGCTCGAGGGCGCGCCGCACGTACGCGTGGATCATCAAGACGCCCGGCGATAGCTCGCGCGCGTCCGGGTCGATGCCGGCGTTGTAGTACAGGAGGTCGGTCTCGGTCTCGAAATGGAGGCCCGCGGCGATCCGCCGCTCGCCGACGGTGAGGATCGTGAGTCGGAATGGGCCGTCGACGCCGAACAGCTCGAACAGGCGACGCACGAGCACGCGGCTCTGCTCCCCGCCCCGGGTCGGCGGGAAGAGCCCGCGTTCGCCCCAGCGCTTCTGGTGGAGGTCGATGAACAGGTCGAGGTCCGCGAGGGGGTCTACTGAATCGGTGAGACGCACCTCTCCCGCCGCCTCGGCTCGACGGACCTTGCGGCGGATCTCGTGGCGCTCCTTCTTGCCCAGCGTTGACAGGAAGCCCTCGATGTCGAGTCCTTGGGGGAACGTCACGACCGGGCAGACGTCCTCACGCTCGACGACGAGGCGGCCGCGGTCGTGTTCGCCGAGCGCGAGCGCGAGCTGTCCACCTGTCGGGTCCTGACAGCGCAGCCGGCGGAGGTCGATGACATCCCATTCGCCGCTCGCCGGACTCGCGATGTACTCGGCGACGGCGGTGGCGACCGCGGGCAGCACGTCCGGCTCCGCGAGGACCGTCGCGTAGTCCGAGTGATACGACCCCCCGAACAGGATCGCCTTGGCGCTGGGTGGCACGACCGTCAGCCCGACACCGTCGGTGTGGCGCATCGTCGTCCGCGTGGCCGCGTCGCTCGGCTCGACCTCGTGGCGATGCATCAGCGGGACGATCGCGATCGGCTCGCCGTCGGAGCCTTCGTCGCGACAGACGACGAGCGTTTCGTCGTGGGCGTTGTCGCCATAGGCATCCCACCAGGCACGATGGAAGGCCCACGCCGAGAACGGCGTGGACCACGGGTTCTGCGCGGCGAGCCGATCCCACGTCGCGCGAGGGATCGAGCCGAAGGGTCGTCGCTCGGCGTGCACTGCAAACCCCGGTCTGTCTGTGGGTCGGAAAAGCCCCTCGAGGGGCCCGGGACAGGCGGGCTCCGCGTCGAGCGTGGGAGCGGTCATCGCGGCGAGGATAGCATCGGGTGGCGGATGTGGTTGCGGACGCAACCGGCGGCCGGTTGGGGCCCGACCCGACCGCCTTCAGTCGATGCCGAGCCAGCGGCGCAGGAGGAAATACTCGGGTCGTGGGCGATCGTCGGTGATGAGCGGGCCGGGTCCCGCGTAGGCCTCGACCGCGGTGCCGGCGAGCCAGGTCTGGCGGTCGATGACGTCGATCCACGCATCGATGTCAGAAGCGGGTGAGTCGTAGGCAGACGAGATGTCCTCGAGCACTCCGGGTCGGGCAAGGATCGTCCGCGTGACCTCCGGATCGAGCTCGATCGGCGCGTCCGATCCCAGCATGTAGAAGCCGTACCCACCGGCGCCGCGGACGACGAGCACCTCGGAGAACTCCGCAGCGAACGTGCGAATGTGATCCTTGATCTCCGACTCGCGCGCGCCGAACGGGACCCACTGCATCATCACGCCGTCCGGCGTCAGGTGACGATGACCCGCCCGGTAGTACTCGAGGGATGAGATCACCGACGCTCCTGAGCTCTCGATCGGTGGCGGCGGGTCCGTCACGATGATGTCGAACTGCTCCGTGGCGAGCTCCAGGTGGTTGCGGCCGTCGGCGACGACCAGGTGCCCGTCGGGGTCGGCCAGGACGGCGTCCGCATCCGGGTAGTACCAGCCGAACATCCGCGGCACGGAGGGAACGAGCTCGACCACGTCAGTCCGCAGGCCGGCGATCAGCGACGAGCGGAACGCGGTCCCCATCCCGAAGGCGACGACCAGCGCGCGGTCCGACTCCGGCCGGGCGATGAGCGGCAGGATCGGCATGAGCTTCGCGTCGACGGTCAGCAGCGTCATGGATGTACCGGCGACCCACAGCTCCGGCGTCGACGACTTCTGACCGGCCTGGACCGACGCGATCTCGTCCTCGCTGGACTGGAAGATGCGGCCGCCGAGCGATTCGATGAGCGCCACGTTCGGCTGGACCAGGGTGCCCGGTCGCAGGGCGAGGACGGCCGTCACGATGATCACTGCGGCGCCGGCCGCGGCGACCCAGCGCGTTCGGCGGCCGGCCAGGATGGCGAGACCGATGCCGAGCGTCGCGTTGGCCAGCGCCAGGACGACGATGATCGCCGGTGAGCCTATGGTCGGCATCAGCACGAATGGGATGACAAGGCTGCCGAGGATCGCGCCGATGGTGTTGGACGCGAGCAGCGAGCCGGACTCCGAACCGGCTTCGCCAAGCTCGTCGCGAAGCAATGCTGAGGCGGTCGGAAAGGCGATCCCGAGGATCGTCGCGACCGGCAGCACTACGACGACGGCCGAGACCACGAGGGCGCGGACGGATCCCAGTGGATCGCCTGGATCGAGCGGCCGTGGCGACCCGATGATCAAGAGCAGCCCGAGCATGGCCAGTACGGCGACCGCCACCTGCGCCCCGGCCAGGAGTCGAAGCGGGCTGCCGATCCGTGACCTGAGCCAGGTGAACAGGACGGCGCCGATCGCGATCCCGGCGAGGAATAGGGCGAGGACGGCCGTGAACACGTACGTGTAGCCGCCTGTTCCCGATGTGAGGAGTCGGGTCCAGGTCACCTGGTAGCCGAGCGAGGTCAGGCCGGACAGGAATGCGATCACCAGCGCGAGGGCGATCGACGGGCGGCGCGTCGGGCCGCTCGACGCAGGGATCTCCCCGCGACGAGTCACCGGGACATCGGCACGCGACAGCCAGAGGGCGATCAGACCCGCGATCCCGGAGCACGTTGCCCCGACGAGCAACGCGCCCGATAGCCCCAACAACTCGATGAGCGCGAGGCCCGCGGCCAGCGTTCCGATGACCGCGCCGACGGTGTTCGCGGAATAGAGGCGACCGAACGCCTCGCTCAGGGCTTCGTCGCGCGCGAAATGACGGACGAGTGCCGGGAAGGTGGCGCCCATCATCACCGTCGCGGGAGCCAAGGCGAGGACCGCCAGCGCCAGCCGGACGAGGACGAGCATCGGCGTGCCCTCGATGCTCGGATAGATCGACCGGTAGGCCTCGTGGATCAACCCGAATGACACTGGCGTCAGGATCACGACGACGACCAGCAGCAGCTCGAGGATGCCGTACATCCGGAGCGGCGAGCGGACGCGGTCGGCGATCCGTCCACCCACGAAGGCACCGATCGCCATCCCGCCGAAGAACCCTGTCAGGATCGCCGAGACGGCCTGCGTCGTGTTGCCGAAGACGAGCACGAGCTGGCGCGACCAGACGATCTCGTAGATCAGACCGGCCGCCCCCGACAGGACGAAGATGCCCACGATGGGGGCGGTTCGACGCATCGGCGCAGTCTCGCACGCCGTTTCCCGGACCGTCGGTTCCCCTACCATCGCGGCGATGTCGGCGGGGATCAGGCGCCTCCTGCACGACCGCGGGCCGATGGGTGGATCGATCGCGGCGGTCGTGCTGGTCGTCGCGTGGGTGTCGGCGTGGCGCCCGCAGGTCGACGCCGACGCCTGGTGGCACGTGGCCTATGGCGGCGTGATCCTCGACGGCGGCGTGATCCCGGCGACGGAACGGTTCAGCTGGCTGGCCGACGGGTCGCCGGTCTTCCTGCACAGCTGGCTGTGGGACGTGCTGATCGGCGCGGCCGACAGGCTCGCCGGGCCGACCGGGATCAGCATCCTCGGGTTGCCGTTCCTCGCGCTGATCGTGGCGATGACGTGGCTCGTCGTCGGCACTGTCGCGGCCGATGTGGCGCCCATCCCGCGAGCGACGCTGGTGCTGGTCGCGATGCTCGCGGGCCTCGCGTTCTGGGGCAGCCGCGGCTCGACGCTCGATGTCGCGTTCGTGCTCGGGACCACGCTCGTCATCGCGAAGTACGTCTACGCCGGGGCGACTCGGCCCATGGCTGCCCTGCCGGTCATCGGGCTGCTCTGGGCCAACCTGCACGGGAGCGGCGTACCGGCGTTCGGCGTCTGCCTCATCGCCGCCTTCGCTGCCATCCCGCTCGCCCGACGACTTGGGGAATGGCCACCCCGGTCCCTCCGGCCTGTCGCGGTCGCGGGCGCCGCGGCGATCGCGGCGACGGTCGTCAACCCGTATGGCCTTCGGCTCTGGACATATCCCCTCGACCGCGGGGTCGCGAGCGCGTTCGCGACGGAGATCGTCGAGTGGCGACCGCCCGATCTCGGGGCACCAGAGCTGTTGGTCTTCCGGCTGCTCCTCCCGGCCGCTCTGCTCCTTCTGTGGCGGAGTCGCGCGGCGTCAGCGCACCCGTTCATCATCCTGCTCGCCGCCGCCTGGACGTTCGTCGCCCTCGCGGTCGCGCGGTTCGTGCCGATCGCCGGCGCCCTGCTCGTCGTGTCGATCGCACCGGCGCCTTCGCGGTCCGGCCGGTGTTCGACGAGGTCGCCGCGCGACCGATCGACCGCCGATCGGTGCTCATACCGACCGTCGTGCTGTCGGCGATGCGTGCTGGTCATCGGCTGGTCGTTCATCGCCCCGGGCGCCCAGAGCGCCGCTATCGCCCATCGCGAGCCGGTCGCGGCGCTCGAGACGCTGCGAACTGCCGATTGCCCCGGGCGACTGCTCGCGTCGTACGAATGGGGTGGCTACGTCATCCGCAACGCCGACCGCGAAGTCGGTGCCTATGGCAACTCGGCCGAGGCGTCGGTCGTCGACCAGACCGCCGTCGAGCTCGTACAGGTCGATCCACGACCATGGCTCGACGACCATCAGGTCGAGGTCGTCCTCACGCATTCGGACGGCCCGCTCTCGCGGTGGCTCGACGAGGCTGATGACTGGGACCGTCGATACGAGGACCCGCAGGCCACCATCCACGTTCGCGCCAGCAACGCGGGCTGCGATCCGGCCGGCTAGACCGCCGTGGCGACCGTTGATCGCCTCTTCGACCCCTCCAGCAATCCATCGGGTCCCGCTCGCCAGACCGGGACCGCCGCCGCCAGGACCGCGAAGCCGTTCAAGGCGAGGTTCGGATTCGCGGCGGTGATCGCCAGGACCAGCAGGAGCTCGCCTCGCCGCCTGCCGACGATCCCACCCGCTATGGCCAGCACGAGCCCCGCGATCGCTCGGACGACGTACGGCACCGGGATGAGGCTGTTCCCCGTGATCCCGGCTCGGTCGCCGATAGCGGCCAGGAATTCCTGCCAGAGGTTCGGGGAAAGCACATAGCTCACGGCGCAGATCGCCGCGCCGACGACCACGGCGATGGCCGCGTCCCGGAACCTCCGTCGAAGCACCAGGTACACGATCCCCAGGCCCGGGCTGACCTTGACGATCGCCGCGACCGCGAACAGGAGCGGCCATCGCCACAGCGCCAGGACGATGGCCACGGCCATGAACAGGTGCACGTTCTCGAAGCGGAGCTCGATCGCCACTGGCAGGAACGCGATGAGCGCGAGCATCGGCAGCATCGCGCGCCCGGCGAGGCACCAGACGGTCAGGATCTCCAGGACCCGGTATCCGACGATGTAGGCGATCGACGGCAGGAACAGCGTCAGGGGCGCGAGCACCTGCGCGAGCGGCGGCGTGTAGTGGTAGGCATACGGCGCGAAGGCCGCCTCTCCGGTCACATAGACGGGCTCGCCGGCAACCAGGCGCTGCGCCGCGAGCCAATAGGCGTAGTTGTCACCCGGGTTCTGCCAGAACAGCACGACGACGATCGCCAGGAGCGCCGCGCCGATCGCCGCCAGGACCACAAGCGCGATCCGCTGCCAGTCTCGGGATCCCGCCAATGTCACAGGTTGTACGCCCAGTACACGCCGATGCCCATGACCGCGATCCCGAACACGATCAGCGCTTTCCAGCCCCAGCCGATCCCACCTCGGGCGAGCGCGGCAAGCCCACACAGCGCCATCACGAACGGCACCGAATCGAGGAAGTAGCGGTAGCCGTACTGCAGCCACCCGCCACCGTAGTAGAGGAGCGTCGGGACGAGCACGAAGATCACCGCCGCGCCGAGGAACCAGGCCTGCGGGCGGCGCCAGTCGGCGCGGAACGCGAACAGTAGCCCGGGGCTGGTGATGAGCACCGACATGCCCAGGCCGTCGGGCCGGATGAACGGCCAACCCGCAACCAACCGAGGGAGATGGAGCAGGAAGTAGTCGATGTTCATCGGGATATGGCGGATCGAGAACAGTCCGATCGCCCGTTGTCGCTCGAGCCACTCCGGCAGGGTCGCGAGCGCATAGCCGGACTCGAGCGGCGTCCCGAATCGCACTTGGTTGTAGGCGAAGAAGAAGACGATCGACGGTGCCACGCCGAGCGCCAGCTCGATCCACGGCCGCCAGGGGATGACCCGTCGAGACGGGGCGACGTATGCCCCGTCGTCGACGGCCTCGATCCGCTTGACCGGTCTTTGGAGTGCCCAGGCCAACCAGATCGCGTAGACGGGCACCGCGAACGCGAGCGGCGCGCGCGTCAGGAACGCGGCACCGGCCAGTAACCCGATCAGCCACGCGCGGCGGCGGCCGAACAGCTCGATCAGGCAGGCGAACGTCAGGATCGTGGCGATGAGTTGGCCGGTATGCCAGACGCCTCCCCGGGTCGTGACCCACAGGATCTGGGTCGAGAACCCGAAGAGGGCCGTCAGCCAGACCCGGTCCGATGTGCGCCGAACGCCCACGCGCCCCAGCAACCACCAGCACACCGCGACTGACCATGCGGCGAGGAGCGCGTTGACCCCGGACTCGACCTGGTCGGCGGTCACTGGTCCGAGGACCGCGACCAGCGGCATCAAGGCGATCGCCGGGAACGGGGCGAACGGGACGTAATAACGCCCGTCGATCGGGATGACGTCGTTCGGCCCGAGCGGCGCCGTCAGCCAAGTCCGGCCGTGGAGGAACGCATCGGCTAGGTAGAAGAAGTCGCCCCGCCCCGCGTCGAACTGGCGATCCGCCAGCCAATAGATGACGCCGGAGAGCGCCGCGAGCGCGAGGCCGATCCTCACGCGGGTCGAGCCGCCGGGCTCGATGGAGATGACGCCGGGGTCGGCGATCCCTCTCGGGTCAGCGCCAGCAGGACGAGGGTGATCGGCGCGACGAACGGCAGGACTGGGTCGGGCAGCCAACCGGCGAGCGGTAGCAGCAAGCCCCACCAGTGACCTCGCTCGGCGAGAAGGGCCGCGGGCAAGAGGAGCAGGACCAGGTAGTGCGGGTGGATGAACGGACTGACCACGAGCGTGGCTACCGCGGTCATGACGAAGGCGACGTCGCGATCACGCCGCAACCCCGCAAAGACGATCGCGACGAGGCCGAAGATGTAGCCCACGAACGTGACGACGGTCAGTGAGGGGCCCGTCAACCCGAGGCCGCCGACCGTACCGGTGACGCTGAGGTTGTGCTCGCCCGTACTGATGTCGGGGAGGCTTCGGAGAATCGTCACGTAGTCCAGGTACGTCCCGACGCCGACGATCGGCAGGCTCAAGCCGATCAACACCGCCCCGGCGACGACGGTCCCGAGGAGGATCGCGTATCGGCGCTGGGCAAGCCAGAGGACGACGAAGACACCGAAGGGGAAGCGGATGGCGATGAGGGCGGCGTGCACAATGGTGCTGGCGAGCCGTCCATCGAGCCTCCACGCCACAGCGGTCAGGGCGAACACGACGATGCTGACATTGCCGAGGTTGAGGTCGAACAAGACCGGGAACGAGACGCATGCCACCGCGAACGTGAGCAGGCGGACACTCGTCCTGACCGGCAGCACGGCGCAACCGATCACGAGCAGGCCGATCCGGATCGCCATCCAGAGCAGCGTCGCGGTTCGCTCGTCCACGAGCGTGAGCGGTACCAGCGCGATCGCCAGCGGCGGCGGATACAGGTACAACCCCTCGTACGCGCCTGTGGCGTATGCCTCTGCTGTGCCGGGCAGGAACAGCGCGACCCCGGACGCGATCCGACGCGCGGCGGCGTCATATGCGCTGTAGTCGTAGCCGAAGCCACGGCTGTTCACGAAGATGACGACTGCCAAAGTGAGCAGGACGGCCCCGACGACCGCCGATGCGAACGGCGCGCCGCCCATGACGCGCTCGCGCATCGTTCCCATGGCGGGTGATGATAGGCGCGGCGATCCAGCCGATCGCCGGTCCAACGGCGCCGTCATCGAGGGGCTCCGACCATGAGCACCGTCACAGCTCGCCCACCGACGATCGCAGTCATCATGCCCGCGTTCAACGAGGCGGCCCGCATCGATCGGACCATCACGACCATCGCCAGGTATCGAGCGGGCTCAGGCGGCAACGTCCAGGCCGTGTTCGTGGCCGACGACGGATCCACCGATGACACCGTCGCGGTCGCCCACGCGGCGGCGGCGCGCGAAGGGATGGACATCGACGCGCTGTCGTTCCCGCACCGCGGCAAGGCGCTGACCGTGCGTTCGGCGATGCTGGCGGTCGCGGAACGATCCGACGCCGACTACCTGATGATGCTCGACGCGGACGATGAGCTCCGGATCGATCAACTCGACCGGGTCGATTGGTCGCCGGATCCGCGTGCCGTGTACATCGGTCGGCGGGACGAGGGATCGGAGCGCGGTTCGGCGAAGCCCACGCCGGTCCGACGGCTGATGTCGCTGGCGATGCGAACCGCGTCGCGTGTGCTGCTCGGGCTGCCGTATCGCGACACCCAGTGCGGGTTCAAGCTCTTCCCGCGCCACCTGGCTCACGACCTGTTCAGCCAGCAGCACTCGTCCGGCTGGACGTTCGATGCCGAGATCCTGTTCGTCGCTCACGGCGTGTCGCATCTGCCGATCGTCGAGGTGCCGGTGGTGTGGACGCCACGAGGTGTCAGCAAGGTTCGACCTCTCGCGGCGGCAGTGAGCGGTCTCGCCTTGTTCGGGACCGCGTGGAATCGGCTCCGTAGCGCGTACCGCCCGGTCGGGCTTGCCGCGGCCGACGGGCACCGGCCGGCGATCGTCAAGTCCTGACGCGCGACCGCGCCGTCGCCGATCGGCGGTGCATCAAGGGGATCCGGAAGAGGTCCCACGCGACTCGTAGGCTCAAGCCGAGACTCGCGCGCATCCGCGAGCCGCGCTTATCGAACCAGCGGATCGGCACGATCGCCATCCAGTAGCCACGCCGCCGCGCCAGGTAGATCACCTCGACATCGAACACGATGCTCGTGATGCGCTGGCGTCCGAAAAGGTCACGTGCGGCCTCGCGGGTGAAGCCTTTGAAGCCGCATTGGGTGTCCTGGACCGGTCCCGCGACCCAGGCTGACGCCAGGACGTGGAACACCTTGCCGAGGAGGCGTCGATAGCCCGGTTGCGTCGATCGCATGTCCGAGCCATCTGGCTGGATCCGCGATCCGAGCGCGACGTCGTGGTCGGCTAGCGCCAACGCCAAAAGGGGGATCTGGTCAGGAGGCGTTGCCATGTCGGCGTCCGCGAAGATGACGAGATCGCCGGTGGCGGCGAGCATCCCCGCTCGGACCGCGGCTCCCTTGCCGCCGTGCGGCACGCGCAGCACCCGGATGCTGATGCCCGGTACCGTCCCTGCCGCCTCGGGCCGCGCTTCGACCAGGGCGGCCGTGTCATCGGTGCTGCCGTCATCGACCACGAGGACATCGATGCGCCCGGGCAGCGCGGCTGCTCCGGGTGCACCGTCGCGACCACGCGCGTCGCGGCGCGCGAGGTAGCCGAAGAGCTCGTCGAGCGCCGGGCCGATCCGGGCCGCCTCGTCGTACGCGGGCAGGACGATGGTCAGAGCGTCTGTCACGGGACCCAGTACCCGCCGAAGGACAGGATCGCCACGACGGCGAAGAGTCCGGCCGAGACCATCGGCCAGCCCCGTCGCATCGCGAGGGACCTGCGATTCGCGAGTATCCAGAACAGCGGGAAGCCGGCCATCGTGATGCGGCCGACGGCCTCGAGTGAGCCGCTCGAGAGCTCGGCGACGATGAACAGGATCGGCACGAGGGCGTACTCGATCGGGATGCGATCCGCCCGGACGAAGACGAGCAGGAAAGTCGTGGCCAGGAGCGTGAACAGGAGAGCGCCCTGGTAGGGCGTGAACCCGGTCGCGATCGTCTTGCCTGCCTCGGCACTGCCGATGCCGGTGCGACCCCAGGCCTGCTGCGCGTCGAGGAACGCCGTCGTGCTTCCCGTCACGCCGGCGATGTAGACGAGGAAGGCCACGGCCGCGAGCGGGCCGAGACCGAGCCAGAGCATCGACGCCTTCGGGCGCCAGCCATCCTGCCGGAGCATCAGGATCGCGAGAGGCAGGATCAAGACGGCGCCCTGGAGACGACAGGCGACCGTGAGCGCGAAGAAGATCCCCGCCCAGGCGCGATGACCGCGCTCCGCCGCCAGGAACGCGGCGAGCATGACCAGCAGGAACAGGCTCTCGGTATAGGCCATCGCGAATGCCGAAGCGAACGGGTAGATGACCAGGAGACCGGCGGCCAGCGACGCTCGGCGGCGGCCGATGTAGCGCGTGCCGAGACGGACCATCAGCCCGAGCGCGAGCAGGAAGGCGACGTTCGAGACGACGATCGCGACGACGCCTGCGTACGCCGGGATGGGCAGCGACAGGGCCTTGACGATGGCAGGGTAGAGAGGCGGGAAGGCGACGTTCGAGTACGCGCCGGCAACTGGGTCGGCCTGGTAGCCGTTGGCAACGATCCCGAGGTAGTACCAGCCGTCCCAGCTCGTCAGGCTGCGCAGGATCGGGCCATCAGCTCCCGGGTTGAGGCCGGGGTTGCGCGGGATGAGGTACTCGGCAACGAGCGCTGCGAAGACGACGACGACCCGCGAGGCGACGAAGATCGCGACGAGCCCGGCATCGAGCCGGAAGTCCGCGGCCAGGGCACGTGCGCCGGCGCGCCAGCGATCCAGGAGCGGGACGGGCGCGGCCGCCGCCATCGTCGGGCTCGACATCGGGCGCAGTCTACGCGGTGCGACCACGGTGCCCGGATGCACCGAAGGTCATGACCGGACCGGGACCTGAGGCGCTCCGTCAGCCGCCGAGGAAGATCCCCGCGATGACGGCGTTGGCTCCTGCGGTCCTCGTCGCGACGACCGTGCAGGACGAACCCGCCGCTGCCGACACGGTGAAGTGCAGCCACGCGCCTTGGTTGAAAGCCGTGGTCAGAGCGATGGTCTGCGTAGTGCTACCGCACGTGACCGAGACGGTCTGCCGTCGGGCGGTCGAGTCCCAGTCGAGCGCGTAGATGTTGATCCGACCCACAAACGCGGTCGTGAAGTCGATCCGGATGCGGACCTCGCTGTCGTGCCAGTAGCTCGCTGCGCGTCGCTGGGTCTGCGTCTGGTTCTCGAGGGCGCGGACCTCGGTCGTCGACGCAGACCAGCGGTGGCGATCGGCCTGGACGACGGTCCTGGTGGCCCCGGTCAAGGCGATCAGATCCGAGTTGTTGTTCCACGCCGCCAGGACGTAGCCGCGTGAACCGTACACGCCTACCCAATCGCCCTGGACGCCCGGCTGATCCTTCGTCGGCGGTGGTGGCGGGGTGGGCGTCGCGGTCGGCGCGGGGGTCGGGGTCGCGGTCGGCGCCGGGGTCGGAGTAGCCGTCGGGGCGGGTGTCGGGGTCGCGGTCGGCGCGGGGGTCGGGGTCGCGGTCGGCGCCGGGGTCGGAGTAGCCGTCGGGGCGGGTGTAGGCGTCGCCGTCGGCGCCGGGGTCGGGGTCGCGGTCGGCGCGGGGGTCGGGGTCGCGGTCGGCGCCGGCGTCGGTGTCGCGGTCGGTGCAGGGGTCGGTGTGGGCGTCGCCGTGGGGGTGGCGGTCGGCGTCGCCGTGGGCGTAGCGGTCGGGGTGGGCGTCGGACCACCACCGGTGGCCGGCGGTCCGGGCGGGCCCAGGAAGATGCCCGAGATGACCGCGTTGGCGCCCGCCGTCCGGGCGGCCACGATCGAGACCGAGCCACCCGGTGCGACGCTGATCGTGTAGTGCACCCAGGCGCCCTGGGCGAACGAGGTCGACAGCGTGCGCGTGACCGGGCCCGAGCCGGTATCGACGGTGATCGTCTGACGACGGCTGGTCGAGTCGAAGTCGGCGGCGTAGATATCGAGCGGGCCGCTGTAGCCCGACGGGAAGTCGAGCCGGGCACGGACCTGGCTGTCGTCCCAGAGCACCGCCTGGCGGCGCTCGGTCTCGGTCGCGTTCTCGACCGAGCGTGCCTCGCCGTTGACCCCGAACAGGAAGCGGTCACCCTGCAGCAGCGTGAACGAGGCGGTGGGCAGGGCGCTCACATCGGTCGACCCGTTCCAGGCGCCCAGCACGTAGCCGGCCGAGCCATATGCCCCGACCCAGTCACCCCGCACACCCGGCTGGTCCACAGGCGGCGGCGGCCCCGTCGGCGACGGCGTCGGCGTCGGGGCGGGCGAGCCAATGGCCGGTGGTCCGGGCGGGCCCAGGAAGATGCCGGAAAGCATGGCATTCGCGCCCGCCGTCCGCGAAGCGACGATCGACACCGACCCGCCGGCGGCGACGTTGACCGTGTAATGGAGCCAGGCGCCCTGATTGAAGGGCGACGTCAATGATCGGGTGACCGGCCCCGATCCGTCGTCGACCGCGACCGTCTCTCGCCGCGTGGTCGAGTCGTAGTCAGCGGCGTAGATGTCGAGCGGACCGCTGTACGCGGAGACGAAGTCCAGGCGAAGCCGGATCTGCGCGTCGTCCCAATAGACCGCCTGGCGTCGCTGTGTCTCGGTCGGGTTCTCGAGAGCCCGCGGCTCGGTGCTCACGCCGAACTGGTACCGATTGCCCTGGAGCATCGTCAGGGTCGCGGTCGGAAGCGAGGCGAGGTCGCTCGAGCCAGTCCAACCCGCGAGGACGTAGCCGACCGATCCGTACGAACCGACCCAATCGCCTTGCTTGCCTGGTTGCTCGACCGGCGGTGGAGGCCCGGTCGGCGATGGTGTGGGCGTCGCCGTGGGGGTGGCGGTCGGCGTCGCCGTGGGCGTAGCGGTCGGGGTGGGCGTCGGACCACCACCGGTGGCCGGCGGTCCGGGCGGGCCCAGGAAGATGCCCGAGATGACCGCGTTGGCGCCCGCCGTCCGGGCGGCCACGATCGAGACCGAGCCACCCGGTGCGACGCTGATCGTGTAGTGCACCCAGGCGCCCTGGGCGAACGAGGTCGACAGCGTGCGCGTGACCGGGCCCGAGCCGGTATCGACGGTGATCGTCTGACGACGGCTGGTCGAGTCGAAGTCGGCGGCGTAGATATCGAGCGGGCCGCTGTAGCCCGACGGGAAGTCGAGCCGGGCACGGACCTGGCTGTCGTCCCAGAGCACCGCCTGGCGGCGCTCGGTCTCGGTCGCGTTCTCGACCGAGCGTGCCTCGCCGTTGACCCCGAACAGGAAGCGGTCACCCTGCAGCAGCGTGAACGAGGCGGTGGGCAGGGCGCTCACATCGGTCGACCCGTTCCAGGCGCCCAGCACGTAGCCGGCCGAGCCATATGCCCCGACCCAGTCGCCCACTGATCTCGGGATGCCCGGTCGTGACCGGCACCCCGATACAGGCTTGGCGACCACCACCATCCGTTGCCTTCGCCGTGACCGTGTGCTCGCCATCGGCCACAGTGCGCGTATCCCATGAGACGGCGTACGGCGAAGAGGTGTCCGAGCCGACGAGCTGTCCGTCGACGAGGAACGCGACGCTGGTGATCCCGTCCGGGTCGCTCGCCGTCGCCGCAAGGGAGACCACACCCTGGATGGAGGCACCGGACGCCGGACTGGTCAGGGCTACCGTCGGGAGGCCCGACCCGCCACCGCCGGTCGCGAACTGGGCGGCGCGCAGCGCATCCACCATCGGCTCGGTAACGCCGTCCGGGTCGTTGGCCCAAGAGGAACTCGACGGGCAGCCGCCGTCGGCGAACGACCCGTCCGGATACGTCCCGCTCCGGCGGATGATGTCCGCCACCTGGGCCGGGGTCAGTGACCCGTTGGCCGCCCGCACGAGCGCAGCGACGCCCGCGACATGGGGTGAAGCCATGCTCGTCCCGCTCTGGTTCTGGTAGCCGCCGCCGGCGTAGGACGAGAAGATCTGGACACCCGGCGCGGCCACGTCGACGACGGTGCCGAAGTTGCTGAATTGGGCGAGCGCGTCGTCGCAGTAGTTGTCGAAGAGCAGGAACACGAACTGGCAGCCGGCCGTCCCGCCAGGCTCGCCGTCCCAGTCGGTCGTCGCGGAGACGGCGATGACCTCGGGGAAGGCCGCCGGGATGAAGTCACCCGCATCTGCCATCGAATTGCCCGCAGTCTGCGACGTAGGTCACGCCGGCAGCCGTCGAATTGCAGATCGCCTCGCGTAGCCCGCCGTCGTTGCAGTTCCCGACCGGCCCGACGTCGCCGAGACTCATGTTCGCGACGCGGACGTCGTTGTTGGGGTCGGCGTCTGTGGCGAGGGCCGTCAGGTGGTCGATCGCGCAGATGACGTTCGACCATTCGCCGGTGCCGGTGTCGCTCAGCGCTTTGATGGGAACCAGCCGGGCGTTCGGGGCGACGCCGACGACGCCGATGTTGTTGTCGGCGCGGGCGGCCGCGATACCCGCCACGTGCGTGCCGTGCCCGTGCCCATCCTCGGGTGGACCGGACGAATAGCAGTTCTTCCCGAGCGCGGTATCCAGGCCAGCGACCAGGTCAGGATGATCGAGGTCGATCCCCGTATCGATGATGGCGATCCGGACCCCAGCGCCGGTGAAACCGGCCTCGTGAGCATCCGGGGCCGTTGGGGTGCGAGCCCGGATCCGCTTGACCCCGGGTGTGAGCGTCTCGGCCACGATCGAGACCTGGTGATCCTCGACGACTGTCCGCACCTTCGGATTCCGACGCAGCGCATCCGCCGTCGCGGCCGAGCCGCGGAAGGAGAACCCGTTGAGCGCATGCCGGTAGAGCTGCCGCGCCTTGTCGCCGTGCGGCTTGAGGACTTCGTTCGCTTCCGTGCGCGGATCGAACTTGCCATGCAGCGTCACGATCCAGTCGCGATCTGGCCCTGCCGCAGCAGCGGCGGGCGCCACGATATTCGTGAGCAGAAGGATCGCGATGATCGCGAAGATGCCGAGTCGCCGCATCGGCAGGCGCCCCTCGTACAGCCCCCTCCCAGAGACGGGGCGCCGAGTGTGGAGTGCCCCCAACGGGGCGTCAATACGTCAGTCGCCCGAGTGTGGACCCGGTGCGCCGGATATTTCGGTCAGCCGTAGCGAAGGGTGCGAGCGGCGCGGATCACCCGACCCAGCCATCGTCGCCGCGCCGGTGGGATCGGTCGATCGATAAGGACCGGAACGAGCTCGTCGAGCGAGGCGAGGTCTTTCGTCAGTAGCGCTTCGATCGTGAACGCCTCCTCGGTCCGGTCGTTCGAGCGAGTCAGACCGATGGACACGTGGTCGAAGCCGGACGAGCGAAGCAGGTCTCCGAATTCCCGGATCGACCACTCGCGGACGTGGTGGACGTTCCGAGGCGGGCCACCGCTTCGGACGCCATGCCACAACTCGCGTTCCGGGCGTCGAGATCAACACGGCACCCGCGTTGTCCAGGGCACCTCGAAGCTTCCGCAGCAGAAGATGCGGTGCGCGGAGATGCTCGATGACGTCCGAGCAGACCACGACGGCGCCGTCCAACTCCTCGACGCTGAGCGGGAGGACATCCTCGGTGTCCAGGTCATGGCGACGCCAGGAGATGTACGGGAACCGCGCTTCGCTTCGGTCGACGTTGGCCCCGAAGTCGATGCCGATGAGCTCGAACGTCGGGTGCAGGTCGGCAAGCTTCGTCCCGTCGCCAGCGCCTACGTCGATGATCCGTTTTGCCCCGAGCCGTGCAGCAACCCTGCCCGCATCGCCATAGACATCGGGCTGCCAGACGACACCGCCCAGGTCGTCGTCGAAGTACTCCGGCTGGGGGCGGATCGTGTAGCCGTCGCGGATCGCGTAGCGGTCGACCATCGGACCCTCAAACGCCTGCTGCACGTCGGCGACGCTGCCCGACGCTGCCGAGCCAGGCGGGAAGGGTACCCTCCGCGATCAGCGCCGCGGCGAGACCAAGGGCGAGCACCAGCCGGATCCCGATCGGCAGCGGACCAAACACGGTCGCTGCGAGGAGGACCGCGGACGCGAGGGCGACCAATGCCAGGATCGGCCGCCACGCGAACGGGATCGACAGCCGCCGGCGACCGAGGGTCATGGCGATGACCAGGGACACGCTCTGCCCCAGGGCGATCGCGGCGGCCGTGCCGACGGCGCCGACACGGGGCGCCACCAGGAGGTTGGCCAGCACCGCCACGCCCACGCCGGCAACGACCGCTCGCCCGATGTCACCCGTGCGCCGCTCGATCACGCTGGCCAGGGATGCCACCGTGAACAGACCGACCGCGAGGACAGACAGGAGGAAAACGCCGACTACTGGTGCGGCGTCGAGGTAGGCAGCACCGCCGAGCACGAGCAGCACCTCGTCCGCGAACAATCCGAGGACGGCGACACAGGCCACGAGGGCGACCACGATGTGACGTCCTTCCAGGGCGAGCCGTCGGACCGCTGCATCAGATGTCCCGAGCCGATACGCGTGCGGATGCCATGCCAGCTGTGCGGCCGCGACGACAAGCATGGCGATGGATCCGATCCGGGTCGCCATCGACAGGTACGCAGCTTCCGTGGCGCCAGCGACGCCCAGGAGGTAGGCCCGGTGGAAGAAGTCGGCACCCCACGTCGCGACGATCGCCGGAGCGAGTGGGAGCGCGAGCACGAGGATCGCGCGGGCGAGATCCCGCGAGGGCCGACCGCTGAGCGAGCCGCGGACCAGGGCGAGACCCACGACCGCCGCGCCCGTCCAGCTGATCGCGAGCGCGAGCATGACCGAGGTCGGGTCCGTCCTCCACACCACGAGCAGGGCAACGGCGAGGATCGCATTGACGGCGAGAGCTCCCCCTTCGAGCGCGGCGTACGTCGCTGGTCGACCCGTGGCCCGAAGTACTCCGAGGGAAACGAACTGGACGATCCCGGCCATCAGCGCGACACCGACGAGGGCTACCGCCGTCGATAGCTCGCTGGTCCCGAACAGCAGCTGGCTGACACCGCCAGACCCGACGATGAGGATCAGCGTCGGGATCGTTGCGGCGCCGACCGCGATCACCCACCAGGTCGCGAAGAGTCGACGCGCGGCGTCGGGGGATCGGCGGTCGAAGTACAGGCGGACCGTCGCGACGTCCGTTCCGAGCATCACGATGAGGAGCCCGGAGCTCACCAAGGTGTTCAGGACATCGAGCCGGCCGAACCCCTCTGGTGCAAGCAACCGGGCGAAGAGCGGCACGACGAGGAAACCGGCCGCCTTGCCGGCGAGCGTCCCGAGCCCGAACAGGATCGAATCCCGGCCGAGGCTGCCGGAGCCCGGTTTCATGTCAAGCTCGACGTCGAGCATCGCCGAGGCGGGCGCGGGCACAGGTTCGGCCGCCGTCAGCGCCGACTCGCGATCGAGGTGCATCGACTGCATCATGGCCTGCTCGAACCGTGCTGGCACCGCCCGGAGGTACCAAGACCGCTCGGGACCACGACGGACTGCACGGCGCCCCGCTGGCGGGGTTCAATGGGCGGCGTGACTCGCATCGACGTCATCGTGCCTTTGCGTGACGCAGCGGCGATGTTGCCGGGCTGCCTCGAAACGATCAACGCCCAGAGCCTGTCGCCAGGTCGGATCCATCTCGTCGTCGGACCGTCCCGGGATTCGACGTCGGCCATCGCCCGGTCGGCGTGGTCGCGCGACCCTCGCGTGCTCGTGAGCGAGAACCCGACGGGCGATCGCGGGTCTGCGCTCAACGTCGCCCTCGACCTGCTCGATGCGGAGACCGACGCCGTCGCCATGGTCGATGCCCAGTCGCGACTCGCTCCGGACTACCTCGAGCGGAGCGCCACAGTGCTCGCGGAGTCGGGTGCCGCCGTGGTAGGTGGGCCGATGCGACCCCTTGGCACGACGCCGGTCGGGCGCGCCATCGCGGCCGCCCTCAGCTCGCGCGTCGGCGTCGGGGACTCGGCATTCCATTTCGACGGGGTGGCGCGCGGACGTCGATTCCGTGTACCTGGGCGTCTACCGGAGGAGCGTCCTCGACGCGGTCGGACGCTACGACGCCGGCCTGCTGCGGACCGAAGATGACGACATGAACGCCCGGATCCGAGCTGCCGGTGGAAGGATCCGCCTCGATCCAAGGATCCGGTCGACATATCTCGGTCGCCAAACGCTGCGTGGTCTCTTCCAGCAGTTCCACGGCTACGGCTACTGGAAGGTAGCCTTGGCGGCGAAGCGGCCGGATGCGATCCGCTGGAGGCACCTCGTGCCGGCGGCGTTCGTGGCGGCCCTCGCCGTTGCTGCGGTCATCTCGGTCGTTATCTGGCCTCCGGCCCTGCCTTTGCTCGTCGCCCTGTACCTCGGCGTACTGCTTGCGATCGGGCTGATGACGACCGAGGACCCCGTCGAGTCGCGCCTGCTGTTCCCGCTCGCTGTCGGGGCGATGCATCTCGGATATGGGATGGGATCGTGGCAGGCCATCCTTTCGGGGCGATGGCGGCGATGACCGAACAAGAACGCATCCGCGAGACGTACCGCTCGTATGAAGCGGGTGGTCGTGACCGGATCTGGGACCTCCGTAACCGTGGATTCGCCCGGCTGAGCCAGGACCGCGATCTCGGGATCCGCGATCTCCTGGCACGGAGCTTGCCCGCGAGTGGCGGGGCGATGCTCGACGTCGGCTGCGGCGATGGGACCCTGCTCGGCGATGTCCAGCGCCGCTGGCCGGACGTCGCGCTTACTGGACTCGACCTCCAACCCGAGCGGATCGCCGAAGCCCGGGCGAACGTCCCGGATGCGACGTTCGTCGTCGCGTCGGCCGACGAGCTTCCGTTCGAGGACCGGACCTTCGACGTCGTCACAGCGATCACGCTGATGAGCTCCTTGCCGACCCAGGCGATGGAGACCGATGCCGCGCGCGAGATCACGCGAGTGGTGCGCCCCGGTGGCTGGCTCGTCTGGTTCGACCTGCGATACGACAACCCGAACAACAAGGCGGTCCATGGGATCACTGCGGGACGGCTCTCGGTGCTGTTCCCGGATTGGAGCCAGGAACTCCGCTCGTCGACGTTGATCCCGCCGATCGCCCGGCGGCTCGGTCCGACGACCCCAGTCCTCTATCCGATCCTCCAGGCGATCCCGCCGCTTCGATCGCACCTGATCGGCCGATTGCGATGCCCTACCTGATCCAGCGCCTGATCGCTCTGGTAGGGCTGGTCGTGCTCGGGCCGCTGATCCTCGCCCTCGGTCTTGCGGTCCGGCTGACATCGCCGGGGCCGGCCTTCCATCGCGCGATCCGGGTTCGTCCCGGTGGCACCTTCGTCCTCTACAAGCTGCGGACCATGCGTGTCGGCGGGGGCTCTGCTGGACCAGCCATCACGGCGGCGGGTGACCGTCGCGTGACGCGACTCGGCCGCCTCCTGCGCAAGTCAAAGCTCGACGAGTTGCCGCAGCTGTGGAACGTCGTCCGAGGGGACATGGCGCTCGTCGGCCCGCGGCCCGAGGACCCTCGGTATGTCGACCTCACGGATCCGCTCCACGCGACGGTGTTCGGCGCTCGGCCCGGGATCACCGGGCCGACGGCTCTCGCGTATCGGGACGAAGAGGCGATCCTCGCCGATGCCGCTCGAGACATGGCACGCAGTCACGGCCGCGATCGTGCGACAGACGAGGATCTGGACCGCGCCTACCGCGAGGTCGTGCTGCCAGCGAAGCTGCGCCTGGATGGGGACTACCTCGCGGACCGTTCGATACGTCGTGATCTCGCGGTCATGGGCATGACCATCGGGCAGGTGCTCGGGCGCACCGGACGCCCCTAGACTGGCCGCCATGCCGGGCCTTGGCGGCATCCGTGGCCGCCATCTGTTCCTCATCGATCTCGTCGTCATCGGGCTCGCGATCGTGGGCGCGATGCTGCTGCGCTTCGACACGCTCCGGTTCGTCGAGGACGCGCTGATCTATTTCCCGGCGGCGCTCTTCCCGCTTCATCGTCCGGCCGCCGATCAACGTCCTGGGCGGGCTCTACTCGCGGGCCTGGGCGTACGCGAGCGTCGGCGAGCTCTTTCGCATCGCGCTCGTCGTCGCCGCTGGCTCGATCGTCGGGCTCGTCTTCTTCTACGGCGTGCTCGTGCCGCTTGGCGTCGAGGGCACCGTCACGCCGGTCGGCCGGTTCCCGCGGTCGTTCTTCGTGCTCGAGGGCCTGCTGACCCTCGCCGGCATGGGCGGCGCACGGTTCCTGATCCGAGCATCGACGGAGTGGCAGGGCTGGCGGCCCGGCGATCCGGACCGGCGGCGGCGCGGAAGCGGCGACGAAACCGTCGGGCCCGTCCCGACCCTCGTCTACGGCGCCGGCGACATCGGCGCGACCGTGCTGCGGACGGTCGCTGCCGCATCCGATGGGCTCGGCATGCGGATCGTCGGCCTGCTCGACGACGACCGCGCGGAAGCGGAACCAGATCCTTCGCGGCCAGAAGGTCCGTGGCTCCCTCGCCGACCTCGGGGACGTCGCCCGAGTCACCGGCGCCCGCCGCCTGCTCATCGCCATCCCATCGGCTTCCGGGGACGTCGTCCGCCGAGCCGTCGAGGAAGCGACGGCGCCTCGGGCTCGAGACCCGGACGGTGCCGTCCCTCGACGAGCTCGTCTCAGGCCGCCTGGGGGCTGCGGCGATCCGCGAGGTCCAGGTCGACGACCTGCTCCGCCGCGAACCGGTGGTCATCGACGAACCTGGTCTCCGCGACCTCGTCCGCGGCGAGACCGTACTCGTCACGGGGGCTGGCGGCTCGATCGGATCCGAGCTGGCTCGTCAGGTCTTCGAGCTCGACCCGGCCGGCCTGATCCTGCTCGACCGCGCCGAGGGGCCGCTCTACGACATCGACCGCGAGCTGACACTCCTCGGCGAGCGCGACTCGGGCACCGCGGCCCGGGGCGGCCACCATCGCGCGCGTTTGGAGACCCGTCTGGCGAACGTCGCGTCCCTCGACTCGATGCGGCATATCGTCGGGGAGGACCGGCCGGTCATGGTGCTCCACGCCGCGGCGTACAAGCACGTGCCGATGATGGAGCACCACCCAGCCGACGCCGTCTACACCAACGTCGGCGGCACGCTGGCGGCGGTTCGCGCCGCGCTCGACGACGGCGTCGAGCGGTTCGTCCTCGTCTCGACCGACAAGGCCGTCGAGCCGACCTCGGTCATGGGCGCGACGAAGCGACTCGCCGAGATCGCCGTGGCCGCGGCGGCGCGCCAGTCCGGTCGCCGCTTCGTGGCGGTCCGATTCGGGAACGTCCTCGGCTCGTCCGGGAGCGTCGTCCCGCTCTTCCAGCGACAGCTCCGCGAGGGCGTCCCGCTGACGATCACCGATCCGGAGATGACCCGCTACTTCATGACCATCCCCGAGGCGTCGCGGCTGATCCTCCAGGCGTCGCTCTTCGGCGAGCCCGGGGACCTGTTCGTCCTCGACATGGGCGAGCCGGTCCGGATCGTCGACCTGGCGCGCGACCTCGCTCGGCTCGCTGGTCGCGACCCGGACTCCGTGCCGTTCCGATACATCGGCCTGCGGCCCGGCGAGAAGCTCCACGAGTCGCTCTTCTACGACGCCGAGTCGAGCGAACCGACGGCGCACCCGAAGGTGCTCCGTGTCCGCAGGTCGGCTATCCCCGAGCGCGCTCCGGCCGAGGTCTTCGACGCCCTCGATGCACTGGTGGCGGTCGGGGCGACCGGGGACCACGAGGCGAGTCGGGCCGCCCTCAACGACGTCCTGAGGCGCCTCGACCCCGTCCCGGTGCGGGCCACCGCGTGACCGACGACCGCATCCCCTTCCATCGACCGAGCATCGGCGCGGCCGAGCGCGACGCCGCGATCGAGGTCCTCGACTCCGGCTGGCTGACGACCGGCGCACGGACTGCGGCGTTCGAGGAGGCGTTTCGCACCTTCGTCGGCGTCGAGCATGCCGTCGCCGTCAACAGCGCGACCGCCGCGCTCCACCTGGCGTTGGAGGCGATCGGCATCGGCGAGGGCGACGAGGTGGTCGTCCCGACCTACACGTTCGCCGCCTCGGCGGAGGTCGTCCACTACCTGCGCGCCAGGCCCGTCCTGGTCGACGTCGATCCGCTGACGGCGAACGTCACGCCGGCCGCGATCGCCGATGCCCGCACCGACCAGACGAGGGCGATCGAGGTCGTCCACCTCGGCGGTCTCCCGGTCGATCTGCGTGGCGTGCTCGATGCCGCCGGCGGCATCCCGGTCGTCGAGGACACTGCTCACGCGTTCCCATCGCCGATCGCGGCGTTCGACGGCCGGTTCGCGGGGACGATCGGCCGCGCCGGGGCGTTCAGCTTCTACGCGACCAAGACGATCACGACCGGCGAGGGCGGCATGCTCGCGACGGACGACACGACCATCGCCGACCGGGCACGGACGATGCGGCTGCATGGCATCGGCCGGGACGCGTGGAAGCGATACACGGCCGCCGGCTCCTGGTACTACGAGATCGAGGCGGCCGGGTTCAAGGACAACCTGACCGACATCGCGGCGGCCATCGGGCTGGTGCAGCTCGAGCGGGCGCGGGAGCTCCACGCGGCCCGCACGTCGATCGCGCGGTCCTACCTGGAGCGGCTCGCTCCGTTGGCGGATGCCGGGCGCCTGATCCTGCCGGCTGGCGCGGACGATCCGGCGCACGCGTGGCACCTGTTCGTGGTGCGACTCGGACCCGAAGCTCGGGGAGATGCGAGCGTGGACACCGACCTGCCCGGCGTCGGCGGCCTGCCCGAGTCGCTCCAGGGGATCGCGTCTCATCGAGCCCGGGCGATCGCGTCCATCGGCGCCGACGGGCATCGGCGTCAGCGTCCATTTCATCCCGCTCCACCTGCACCCGCTCTACCAGCGGATGGGGTATCGAGTCGGGGCAGTTCCCGAACGCCGAACGCGCCTACGCCGGTGCCATCAGCCTCCCGATCTGGCCGGGCATGACGGAAACGCAGATCGATCGAGTCGTCGCCGCGGTGTCCACCGCTGTCTGACAGCTGCGCGGTGGGTCACTTCGGCCGGTAGACGGGCTCGATCGTGATGAATCCTTTGATGTAGGGGCGCTTGGGACCGTTGCGACCTGCGGAGGCCTGCGGCCAGCGCGGTAGGCGGACCGAGTAGTCCGCATCGACGCGGCCGTCGGTCACGAGCTCCATCGGCGGGGTCGGCACGTTGAAGGTGAGCGGCACGCTGACCGCCTTCACCGCGTCCAGGAGCGGTTGCGACTTGATCTCGAAGCCGAGTTGCCACAGGACGAAGTGGACACCGATCGAGTCCGGCGCCTCGCGGAGGATCGCCATCGCCTCGTCGACCTCGACCGGGCTGCCGGCCACGGCCGCTTCGAGCAGGTCGAGGGCGTCCGATTCGGGCCCCGGCGGGATGGCGGCCTGGATGCTCGACGCGATCGTCGGCTTGGCCGGCGAGCGTCGTGACCGCGGCCGCGGTGACCGGATCCGTCTGCTCGATGGACCCTGCGCGCGTGGGACTGCGCGCGACCCCAGCTGTCCGCGTCGAAGACCCCGTCGGGCCGCTTCGAGTAGTAGAGCGTCGGGACCTGCACCATCGCCCAGGCGAGATCCGACTCCGCCGCGTCCGGTTCGTCGCGCGAGACGTTGCGCGGCCAGGTTGGCGCTGGCCGTAGCGTCGTACGGTTCCGCCCGGTCGGCGTCCTGCCACTGGGCGAACGGTGATCGGCTCCAGCAATGCCCGTTGGGCGATGACGAAGGTGAATGGCTCGGCGCGCTCCACGGCCATCAGCGACTGCAGGGCCCCAGGCGTCGTCCCCCATAGCCCGTCGGGCGATCGCCTGGCCCAGTCGATACGCCGGCAGGTCGTGGAGCGCGATCGCGTCATCGAAGGCCCGCGCGGCCGTCGTCGGATCCGCGCGGTCGAGCGCCTGGTTGCCGGCGGCCGCGCGGACCATCGCGACGTCGACGGGAACCAGCCTGACGACGCCGACGAGCACGAGCGCGCCACCCATCGCGAGGACCGCGCGGCGGGAGGGCGACCATCGCGGTGCTGGCAGGCCAGCGGCGAGCTCGAGCCGAGCGACGAGGTGCAGCACGAGGAGCACGATCGCCGGGATATGGAATTGCGTGTCGACGATCGAATGGACGCCGCACGCGACGAGGCTTCCACCGGCCACGATCGCGATCCGCCGATCGCTGGCGGGTCGGTCCGAGGCGAGCGCGCGCCACCCAAGCCGGGCGATCGCGACCACGAGCCACACGCCGGCGAGCAGGCCGATGATCCCCACGTCGGTCAGCGTCTGGAGGACGCTGTTGTGACTCGTGGCGAGGACCGCGAAGATGTCGTCGGAGATCGGCGTCGAGGCGCGCAGATCCGGCCATGCGCCGGGCCCGACACCGACGATCGGTGAGCTGACGATCATCGACCAGGCCGCCGACCAGAGCTCGAGGCGCCCTTCGTCGCCGAGCAGCAGCCGCGGCGCGACCAGCGGCACCGCGGCGACCATCCCGAGGACGAGCACTGCCGCGACGATGCGCCCGCGAGTCGTCCCGAGGGCAGACCGGATCGACACCCCACTCTCGCGCCACACAAGCAGCAGCGCCGACGGCCACACCAGCGGCGGCACCCACCCAGGCACCTCGGGAGCCCGTCACAAGGAGCGCGAACGCCGACAACACGGTCAGCAACGCCGTGAACGACCGCGACCGCCAGGTCGTCCACGACAGCCAGATCGCGATCGGCGCCATGAGTTCGAGATAGAGCGCGACCGCGTTGACCGTGCCGACGGTCAGCCCGACATCACCGGGTCGGAGCGGTGGGATCGATGGCCCGGCGACCGACCACCAGGACAGCCACTGGGTGAGGCACTGGAGGAGATACGCGACGACGAAGACGGTCGTCGAAACGACGAACAACCGGTCGATACGCCCGCGGAGATACTCGTCGGTCAGGACCGCCCGGATGACGAAGTAGGCCGGCACGCCGATCAGCAGCAGCGCCAGCGCTTCGATGCTCGCTGCCGGACGTTCGCTGGTGATCGTCGCGATCGCGTTCGCCGCGATCCAGGCGGCACCCGGCAGCAGGAGGGTCGATCGCACGTCGATCCGCCCGCGCGACGCGGCGATCCCCGCGCCGACGGCAACGGCCAGGATCAGGATCTGGTTGAGGATCCTGGACTGAGGCGAGGCAAGGAAGTTCGAGGCGCCGCTGAAGAAGGTGAGATCGATGAAGAGCAGCGCGATGACGACCCAGATGAGGGTCCCCCGTGATCTCACCTTTCCATCCTAGTCGGCAACGAACAGCCAGAATGGAAGCGCTCGGGAGACGGCGCACCGCATCCCCGGGCATCGGCACCATGACTTTCGGCACATGGACGACGGAGGGCGATTCCCTGAAGCTGCGCTGGCATCTCGGACTTGGAGGACCCATGCACCAGCACGAGCACGCCGCGCACGGGATCGACCTGGAACCTGGTTCCGCCGCCTGGTCGGAGTGGGTCAAGGATTACTACCGCGACGTCGAGACCTACGACTGGGTGGATGTCGCCGACAACCTGCGTGGACTGGAAGCGTTCTTCCATCGAAACCGGGCGCGCGTCGTGCGCCGGCTTGTCGCTCGATATGCGAAGCCGGATGCCCCCATCCTTGATGCCGGCTGCGGGACGGGCCTCAACCTCCGTCACCTCCCAAAGGGGTCGGTCGGTATCGACATCAACCCACGGAACGTCGAGCTGCTCCAGCGGCGCTTGCCCGAACACGCGATCGTCGAGGGTGACGTCGAGAAGCTGCCCTTCGCCGACGGGACGTTCGGGACGGTGCTGTGCACCGAGGTGATCGAGCACATCCCGGATCCCTCCCGAGCGCTGTCCGAGTTCGCCCGTGTGCTCCAGCCGGGCGGCATGCTCATCGGCTCGGTTCCGGCTCGGTCGTTGATCTGGAAGCTGCGCTTCCTCTCGAGCACCTGCCCGCACAGCGAACCCTTCCACAACGAGTACCTGCCCCACGAAGTGCGCGAGATGCTCGCCGGCTGGGAGATCAAGCGGCTGCGCTACTCGCTGCTGCACTTCAACGTCCTGTTCGTGGCTGAACGACCGCACTAGGACGTTCGGGCGAGCCACGGCGCTCGCCAGGCAGGAGCCGTCAGGCAGGTGGCTGGGACCGGAGGCGTCGGACGGCGCGCTCATGACGCACCAGCCAGAACACCGAATACCCCGTCGCGGCGGCGATCGTGAGGACGATCAGATCGAACGGCTGCATGGCGCGAATGTCGGGTAATCGCGCCCCCACGTCGCTGCACCATTCGTACGGATTCGAGGCGATCGGATAGCCCGTTCGTACCGGTCGGAGGGACCAGGACCCGGTGCTACGCTGCACCGGCCGTGCGTATCCCCTTTGTCCTATACGCGCTTGCCCTGGTCGTCCGGGTCGTGCTCATCTGGCATTTCCCGGACCCGGCGTATCCGGATTCCTTCTATTACGTCGACGTCGCCCGGAACCTCGCGAACGGCCATGGGTTCACGATCGATCTGATCTGGATCTTCCCTGAAGTCGGCGGCACGATCCCCGCCGATCCGACGCTGCCCATCCCTTCGAACGCCCACTGGATGCCCCTCGCATCGCTGATCCAGGTGCCGTTCCTGGCGCTCTTCGGACCGAGCCCGTGGGCGTCCGCGCTGCCCTTCGCCCTGATCGGCTCCCTCGCGGCGCCGCTCACGTGGGCGATGGCTCGGGACGCGCGCACCTCCGAATGGGTCGCTCGTGGAGCCGGCATCCTCGTCGCCGTCCCCGTCCTGTCGGTCGTCTACATGGTCCAACCCGACAACTTCTCGTTGTACCAGCCACTGGTCCTGGCGGCCTTGTGGATGGGCGCTCGCGGGCTTAAGGGCTCGCCGAAGTCATTCGCGGCCGCTGGACTACTTGCCGGCCTAGCGACGCTGTCGCGCAACGACGGGCTGTTGGTGCTCGCTGCGCTCGGCGTCGCATTCCTCTGGGATCGCTGGCGCCGACGGGCGATCCCCTGGGCGGCGGCATTCGCGTGCGTCGGCCTGTTCATCCTCGTCATGGCGCCGTGGTGGCTGCGCCAGCTCGCGGTCTTCGGTTCGCTCTCCCCGTCGACGGCATCTGGGAAGGTCCTCTTCATCCGCGACATCGAGGAGTGGAACAGCATCACGACGCCGGCCACCCTCCAGCATCTGCTGGGCATGGGCATCGGTCCCTTGATCGCGACGCGGATCGGCGGCTTGGTCGCGGCGGTCACGATCTACACCGTCCTCGTCGCCGGCTTCGTCCTCATGCCGTTCATGGTGATCGGCGGATGGGCGCGGCGGCGGTCGCTCGATTTCGAGCCTTTCTTCCTGTACGCGGGCTTGTTGTTCGCCTTCTCGGCGCTCGTCAGCGCGGTCCACGTGCCAGGTGGGACGTTCATCCATTCCGCCGTGGCGCTCGCACCGCACTCCTACGTCCTCGCGCTCGAGGGCATAGGCGTGGCCATCGCCTGGGTCGCGGCACGCCGTCCGAGCTGGGATGCCCGCACGGCCACGCGAACGTTCACGGGTGCCGCGGTGGTCTTCGCCGTGGGTGCTGCCGCGATCGGGTCGTGGTTCGTCCACGGGGTCTGGGCTGATAGTCGCGCCAAGTTCCAGGAGGTTGCTGCCGCGCTGGACGCCGCCGGAGCCCCGAGCACCGACCGGGTCATGTCGATCGACGCCGCGGGCACCAAGTACTGGACGGGTCGCGGCGGCGTAGTCCTCGTCAACGACCCTCCGGAGACCATCCAGCAGGTCATCGACGCCTACGACATCCGCTGGCTCGTGCTGGATCGCGAGGAAAGCGTCAAGCCGATGGCGCCTGTGCTCGACGGCATCGCCAAGCCCACGTGGCTGGGTGACCCGATCCTCTCGCTCGGCCGACCGCTGGCCTTAGCTGTCTTCCCTGTGGAGGGTGCGTCGTGAGCCGCCGCGAGGCGTGGTGGACGGCGCTCGGCCTGTTCCTCGTCGCGCTGCTGGTTCGCGCGGCGTTCGCGGCGCAGATCGTCTTCCCGAAGCCCGAGGACACCGCCTATTACTTCGGCGTCGCGAGGAACCTCCTCGAGGGTCGTGGCCTCGTGTCGGATGCCCTGTGGAGCTATGCGACGCCGCCGCTCGTGTTCCCGCGACCGGCATTCGAGGTCTGGTTGCCGCTCCCGGCGTTCCTGGCCGCGCTCCCGATGGCTCTGCTGGGCCACACCTTCGCGGCCGCCCAGGTGTCGAGCGTCATCGTCGGGGCGATCGTGCCGGTCCTCGCCTGGCAGCTGGCGCGCGACGTGGCCACGGAACGTGGCCTGCCCCTGGACCGGGCTCGCTGGGTCGCTCTCGGCGCGGGCCTGACGTGTGCCGTCTACCTGCCCCTCGTCCTCAACTCGGCACTGCCCGACTCGACGATGCCATTCACGGTGATCGTGCTGGCTGCGGGCCTGCTCATGACGCGGATCGTGCGATCGCCCGATGGCGCCCGCTGGACCGATCCGCGGCTCCTCGGGCTGGGCATCCTCTTCGGGCTCGGCGCCCTGACCCGCAACGAGACCGCCTGGTTGGCGCTCATCTGGGTCGTGTTCGCTTGGCGATCGACCGACGCGCCGGCCGTCGTCCGCGCCCGCGCCATCGGCGTCGTCGCGGTCGTCGCACTGGTCGTCTTCGCCCCATGGGCGTACCGGAACGTGCAGGAGTTCGGTAGTCCACTGCCGGGACAGGCGATCTCGAACGCGCTGTACCTGACCGGCTACGACATCTTCGCGTGGAACGACCCGCCGACCCTGGCGCGTCACCTGGCTCTCGGGCCAGGTGGCCTGGTGCAGCTCCGGCTCGTCGGCCTGAGTCACAACCTGTTCAACGTGTTGATCCTGCTCGGCCTGCCGATCTCGGTGCTCGGCATCGTCGCCCTGCCCTGGCAAGCGCGCCCGTTCTCGATCCGCCCGCTCGTGGCGATCAGCGCGATCATGTTCCTGGTCACCAGCCTCGTCTTCCCGGCCGCGACGCAATGGGGCACATTCCTCCACGCCGCGGGCCCGGTCCACGTGTTGATCGTCCTGAGCGCCGTTCTGGGCATCGACGCGCTGATCGCCCGGCTCGGGCGGCGGATGGGCTGGACCAAGCAGGTCACGTGGGTCGGCGCCGTCGGGAGCGTCGCCGCTTGCCTCCTGTTCTCCGTCGCCTTGCTGCCATCGTTCGGCAGCGGGTCGGAGGCGACGATGGCGCGCTACCAGGAGCTGGGGCCGCGCATGGCAGAGGCTGGCCACCCGGTCGACGCGCCGGGCATCCAGCTCATGAGCAACTTCCCCATCTGGGTCGCCGAGTCGCTGCGCGTGCCCACGCTGGCGCTCCCGGACGAGCCTCCGGCGGACGTGTTGGACCTCGTCTCGAACTTCCCAGGCGCGCGTTACCTGATCCTCAGCGACCCGGAAGGCAAGCACTGGCCGGCCGACCTCCAGGTTGGCATGCCGGGATCCGACTGCTTCACGCCGGTGACGTTGGCCCCCTATCAGGGGACCGGCGAAGACCCACTCGACACGACCACCGTCTACGAGATCGGATGCCCCGGAGAAGCCCCGTGAGCGACACCTATACTCCGAACCCGATGGAGGCCGCCCCCGTGGTCCTGGAGGCGCTCGATGCCGAGCGGGCGCGCATCGGACGCGAGATCCACGATGGTCCGGCCCAGGTGCTGGCGAACGCGGTCTTCGAGGTCGACGACATCGAGCGCCTCGTGGAGCGCGACCCGGCGGCCGCGATCGCCGGCCTCAAGCAGCTGCGCGGCATGTTGCGCCGGGAGCTGGCCAACATCCGCGAGTTCATCTCGGAGCTCCGACCACCCACCGTCGACGTCGGAGGGCTCGAGGATGCCCTGAACGATGCCGTCGACGGCTTCCGATCGGTGACGCGCCTCACGGTCGTCACCGACCTTCGCGCCCCGAGCGACGTGCTCGGCGACCGCGAACGCACCGTGGCCCTCCGCGTCGCCCAGGAGGCCTTACAGAATGTCCGCAAGCACGCCGGAGCGTCGACCGTGGTCGTCAGCACCGCCGTGACTGGCGACGAATGGACTCTCGAGATCCGCGACGATGGTCGCGGGTTCGACATGGAGGCGGTCGCCCATCGCGGCCGTCGCAACTTCGGCATGCAAGTCATGAATGAGCGAGCTGAGCTGATCGGCGCCCACTTCGACGTACGATCTCGACCGGACGGCGGTACCGTGGTCCGGCTCGGGATCCCGTCGGGCGACCGGACGGGAGCAAAGGAGAACGGATGACTGCCATGGAATACGGGGGACCGGAACGGCGTCGGGGTGGGCCCGATCGGCGGGCTGCGGGTGAGCTGACCCGCATCCTCATCGTCGACGACCACGCGCTGTTCCGGGTCGGGATCGCCAACATCCTCTCGCGTGAGTCGGACCTCGAGGTCGTCGGTGAGGCCGAGGACTCGCGCAGTGCGGTCGACCGCGCCCTCGAGACCTCGCCCGACATCATCCTGATGGATCTGTCCCTACCGTCACCCGGCGGCATCGAGACGACGCAGCGCATCAAGCGCGAGCTGCCGGCGACCGGGATCATCGTCCTCGCGGTCAGCGAGGACGAGGACTCGTTGTTCGATGCGATCAAGGCCGGCGCGGCTGCGTTCATCCTCAAGGATGTCGGCCCGGACGACCTCGTCACGATCATCCGCCGCGTCGCTGACGGCGAGTTCCTCATCAACGACAAGGTCTTCTCCAAGCCGGCCGTCGCGACGCGGGTCCTCAAGGAATTCCGCGAGCTCGCGGTGTACGGCCAGGAAGCCGCGCCGATCTTCGCGCCGCTCTCGCCGCGCGAGGTCGAGATCCTCGACAACATCGCGCAGGGTATGACCAACAAGCAGGTCGCCTATGCCCTGACGATCAGCGAGCAGACCGTCAAGAACCACATGAGCTCGATCCTTCGGAAGCTCTCCGTGAACGACCGGACGCAGGCCGTGGTGTATGCGATGCGCCAGGGCTGGATCCGCATGCCCGAGGACTGATGTCGACCGACCCCGCGACCCGGCCGGCTTCGGGGGTCGAGGCGTTGTCCGCGCGACTCGCCGACGACCTCCTGACGCTCGACAAGGAGTTGGGAGAGATCGACCTGCTCATCTCCCAAGCCAGGACCGAGGCGGGCCGCCACGAAACCCGACGAGAGGCCGCGGCTGGGAAGCTGGCGGGCCTGCCCGAGCACACCGACCCGCGCGACCGTGTCGAGCAAGCGAATGCGCTCATCGCGCTGACCCAGCGGGCCGGGCTGATGGAGACGCAGGTCGAGGTCCTCGACGGGAAGCGCCGAGCCATCGCGCGCCATCGCGACGCGATCGCGGACTACATCGGGGCGCTCGAGGGTGTCGACCCGAACGCCACGGCGGGCGCTGCCGACGCCGACGCGCCGATGGATCCGGCCGTCGCACGGTTGCTCATGGGTGCCCAGGAAGACCTCCGACGCGAGATCGCCCGGCAGATGCACGACGGTCCGGCGCAGAGCCTGACCAACATCGTCCTCCAGGCGCAGATCGTGGAACGACTCGTCCAGAGCGACCCGGACCGAGCCACGACCGAGGTCGGCCAGCTGGTCGGCATGGTCCAGCAGACGCTCGACGCCACCAAGACGTTCATCTTCGACGTCCGGCCGATGGTCCTCGACGATCTCGGGCTCGTTCCGACGCTTCGGCGTGCGACACGCGAACGCAGCCGCCGGGCGAACGTGCCGGTCGAGTTCGAGTCGATGGGCCAGGATCGTCGCCTGCCGATGGACCTCGAGAGTGGGCTATTCCGGATCATCGACGAGGGTCTCGCGGCGTATCTGGCAGGCGAGCCGGACGCGGTGACCCTCAAGATCGATTGGAGCGATCGGCTCGTCGCCGATCTCGTCGCGACCAAGGCGGTGACACAGGCCGAGGCGCCCGCCGAGGTCGCTATCCCGAGCGAGGAGGCCGGGCATGCCCTGCCGCCCGCTCTCGCTGCCCTCGTCGAGGAGCGGCGCGTCGCCCAGCAGGCCGCGGCAGAGGCGGCCGTGCGGGCGTCGATCGTCGGTCTGCCACCACCGACGTGGCGCGAGATCCAGGACCGTGCCGCGTCCATCGGCGTGCAGGCCGCGCTCCTGTCCGACGGGGCACGTCTCCACTTGGTGGCGGAGCTCCCGTTGATGGACGGGGCGGGAGTCGTCGTCTCGTGATGGGCGGCCGGCTCGGTCAGGGGCTGGTCGAATACGGGCTCATCCTCGCCCTGACGGCCCTGCTCACGACGGTCTGGCTGGTCGTGTTCGGCGGAACGGTCTCCGACGCCCTAACGGCCATCGGCATCGCGATCGATCGAGCGACCGGCGGCTGAAACCAGTACCGGTGCATCGGGGCGACTCTCGGTACCATCGTCTCAGTGTCACTGCCGCATGCGGCTTCATATAGTGGCGCAGCCCTCGACTGGGGGCTGAGTACTCATCAGGAGGCACCTGAATGGCGCTCTTCAACTCGTTCCTCGCCACGCTTCGCCGTGACGAGGAAGGCCAGGGTCTTGCGGAGTACGCGCTGATCCTCGCCCTCATCGCGATCATCGCGATCATCGCGCTGATCTTCCTGGGCAACCAGGTCAGCACGATCCTGAGCACCGTCGGCAACTCGGTCTAGCACCGCGTCGACACAGCGCGAAGGCCGCCGGTCACCTGACCGGCGGCCTTCTGCTATCCCTACCGCGCAGCACCCACCGGGGAGTCCATCGGAAAGGAGGTGAGCCGGATGACGCAGCTCTTTGCTCTTATCGATTCGTTCCGTCGTGAGGACGGCCAGGGTCTCGCCGAGTACGCGTTGATCCTCGCCCTCATCGCGATCATCGCGATCATCGCGCTGATCTTCCTGGGCAACCAGGTCAGCTCGATCCTCAGCGACGTCGGGAACTCGGTCTAAGCGACCCTCTCGCGAGTCGACGACCGCCGGTCCTCAGGGCCGGCGGTCGTCGATGTTCCGGGACGCACCGCTAGGTACATCAGACGAGTTGACAGACGCCATGCCCGCCCGTACGGTGGCCGCCGCCTCCCGCGACAACAGGGGGACTTCGGAAGAAAGGAGGTAACCAAACTCGTTATGACGCAGCTCTTTGCTCTTATCAATTCGTTCCGTCGTGAGGACGGCCAGGGTCTCGCCGAGTACGCGTTGATCCTCGCCCTCATCGCGATCATCGCGATCATCGCGCTGATCTTCCTGGGCAACCAGGTCAGCTCGATCCTCAGCAACGTCGGGAACTCGGTCTAGTCGACCACCTCCGTCCACGCAGGAAGACCGCCAGTCCCGCTCGGGGCCTGGCGGTCTTCAAATCTCTACGGCAAACGGTGCGTTGGTGCGGTCACCCCGGCCCATCCCTCCTATTGACATCAGGGCCTGGCACCGTACGGTCTGCTCACCTTTCCGAAAGGAGGTGAAATCGACATGACCACGCTTCTCGCGTCCGTGCTTGGCTGGCTCCATTCGGACGACGAAGGCCAGGGGCTCGCCGAATATGCGTTGATCCTCGCGCTCATCGCCGTCCTCGCCATCATCGCTCTCTTGTTCCTCGGGAGCCAGATCTCAGACCGGCTCAGCGAAGTCGGGAACGCCATCTAGCGATCGCCGTATCGGCGATCTCGAAGCCACAAGCGGACTTATCGAAGGACCCGCCGGACTCGCGTCCGGCGGGTCTCTTCATGTCCGGACAACCTTGCACCGGACCTTGCAACACGCGTGGAATCCTGCCGTTACCTACCAGAGGGTCCTAGCCCATTGGTATAGTCGCGCGCCCCGAGCGCTTTGCTACAGTGGTGCCACCTGTCACACCACGGCTCGGGAGATCTCACTTGAAGCGTTCCAATCGCTTGGTCCTGCTCATCGGCGTGTTCCTGGCGATCGTCGCGTTCATCGCGATCATCCTGGTGCTCAACCCGGGCGACGGCCACGGTCAGCAACGAGGTGCCGACCACGCAGGCGACGGTCATCGCGACCACGGCCATCCCCCTCGGGGCTCGGATCCAGGCCGACCAGGTCACGACCGAGCAGAAGCCGATCGAAGGTCGCGATAGCGACGCCTTCGGTGACGTCTCGCAGGTCATCGGGCAGAAGGTCCGCCAGCCGGTCGTGGCCGGCCAGGCGATCACCGCCCGGACGCTGAGCGGTGGCACGCAAGGTCAGATCCTCGATATCGAAGTCCCCGCCGGCAAGCGGGCCATCACGGTCGAGGTCGACCAGGTCACCGGCGTCGGCACGACCATCAAGACCGGCGACTACGTCGACATGGTGGTCGGGATCACCGGCGATCGGTTCCCCGTCATCACGACGAACCCGGCAGACAACTCCTTCTCCGTCGTCGCCGGCATCAACGGCACGAGCGTGAAGCTGCTGCTCCAGGGCATGCAGGTGCTCGGCACGTTGCTCCCGCCACCGCCCGCCCAGGCCGAGGGCCAGGGGGAGCAGCCGACGACCGGCGAGCCCGGCACGGCGCTGACCGGCCAGCAGCAGATCGTCGCTCTGGCGGTGGACGCCCAGCAGGCCGAGGTCATCAAGTTCGCCCAGATGGACGGCAACATCTCGCTGATCCTGCGATCGGGCGACGACTTCCTCGATGCGACCACCGGTCTCCCGATCGACCCGCCGCCGCTGCCCGATCCGACGACCGGCATCATCCTGAAGTCCCTCGTCGACCGGTACGGCGTCCTGCCGCCGGAGCTCATCGAGACCGTGCTGCCGGCACAGGCCCGGCGCTAGCCAGACCAGTCAGCCGGCCGAAGCCGGCACCCAGAACCAGCGCGACGGGCGCGATGGACCGACAGGTCCCGCGCCCGTCGAGCGTCACACAAGAGATAAGGACGAAGAGCCAGACCCTCAGATGGCTGACCAGATCCGTGTCCTGATCGTCGACGACATCCCGGAGACGCGCGACCACCTTTCGAAGCTGCTCGGCTTCGAGGGCGACATCGACGTCGTCGGTGCGGCCGCGTCCGGGACGGAGGCCCTGAAGGTCGCGACGTCGCTCACCCCGGACGTCGTCCTGATGGACATCAACATGCCGGATATGGACGGCATCGCGACGACCGAAGAGATGGCGCGAGCGGTCCCCACGGCCTCCGTGATCATGATGTCGGTCCAGGGCGAGGCCGACTACCTCCGCCGCTCGATGCTCGCCGGCGCGCGCGAGTTCCTCGTCAAGCCGTTCAGCAGCGACGAGCTCACGGCATCGATCCGCCAGGTCTACGCGCGCGAAAAAGAGAAGATGTCGCGCATGGCGATCGTGGCCGCCGAAACGAGCCACGGCGCGGGAGGCACGAGCCTGACGCCGACGGGTGACCCCGGTCAGGTCGTCGCCGTGTTCAGCCCGAAGGGCGGTGTCGGTCGGACGACGCTCGCGGTCAACATGGCCGTCGCGGCCGCGACCGAGCTCGGCAAGAAGGTCGTCGTGGTCGACGGCTCGTTCCAGTTCGGGGATGTCGGCGTCCTGCTGAACCTCAACCCGAAGAACAAGTCGATCGCCGACCTCGTGCCCGAGCTCGAGCAGCCCGGCCACGAAGTCGAGTCCATCGACACGATGGTGATCAACCACTCGGCGGGCATCCGCGTGCTCCTCGCCCCGCCCAGCCCCGAGATGGCCGAGCTCATCACGCCGGCTGGGGTCAAGCGCGTCATCGAGGCCCTGCGGCTCACCCACGAGCTCGTCGTCGTCGATTGCACCGCCTTCTTCAACGACACGACACTGGCGATCCTCGACTCGGCGGATACCATCCTCACGCTGCTCAGCCTGGAGATCACCAGCATCAAGAACATGCGGCTTTTCCTCGAGGTGGCCGACCAGCTGGGCTGGGAGGGCGGCAAGATCAGGCTTATCCTCAACCGCGCGGACTCCGCTCTCGGCATCAAGGTGCAGGACGTGGAGCATTCGATCGGCCGCAAGGTCGATGAGACGATCGTCAGCGACGGTCGGAGCGTGGTCTACGCTCTCAACCGAGGCGTACCGTTCTTCCTCAGCAACCGGGAGGCGCAGGTCTCCCAGGACATCCTGCGACTGGCTCGGACGGTCGTGGGTGAGCGGGTGCATGTCGCCCCCGTCGCCGACGATCCGCGCAAGGCGGCGCAGAAGAAATCGTTGTTCGCATGGCGCTGATCGACGTGACCGATCAGGCCACTCTAGTCCGGCCCTTGGGGCGAGAAGGGGTGTAGGTCATGTCCCTGTTGAAGCGGATCGAGAGTGCTCGACCGGGCAGCGCCGGTGAGGCGCCGTCGGGCGGGGCTCCGGTCTCGAACCTACCGGCTCCGGCTGGCGGCCCGCCGCAGACGCCGACCATGCCGCGTCTCCAGACGCAGGCGCCCGTCCGGGAGTCCTTCCGCGACGTGAAGTTCCGGATCCAGAACCGGGTCATCCAGGACCTGGATCCGAAGCTCGACCTGTCCAATCAGGTCGAGGTGCGCCGCCAGATCGAAGAGATCTTCGGCAAGGTCATCGACGAGGAAGGCCTCGCGCTGACCCGTGCCGAGCGCGTGCGGATGCTCGAGCAGATCACCGATGAGATCATCGGTCTCGGCCCGCTCGAGCCGCTCCTGCGCGACGAGTCCATCACCGAGGTCATGGTCAACGGGCCGCGCCAGGTCTATATCGAACGATCCGGCAAGCTCGAGTTGACCAACGTCGTCTTCCAGAACGACGACCACGTGATGCGCATCATCGACCGGATCATCGCCCCGATCGGTCGGCGCGTCGACGAGTCCTCGCCCATGGTCGACGCACGTCTGACCGACGGTTCCCGCGTGAACGCCATCATCCCGCCGCTGTCATTGGTCGGCCCCGTCATCACGATCCGGAAGTTCTCGGCGTCCCCCTTCACCGTCGACGACCTCATCCGGTTCGGCACCGCGACCGCCGACATGTTCGACTTCATGCGGGCCTGCGTCGAGGCGCGGCTCAACATCTTCGTGTCCGGCGGCACCGGCTCGGGCAAGACGACGACCCTCAACGTCCTCTCCTCGTTCATCCCGAACGACGAGCGGATCGTCACGATCGAGGACGCCGCCGAGCTCCAGCTGCGCCAGGAGCACGTAGTCACCCTCGAGTCCCGGCCGCCGAACATCGAGGGCAAGGGCGCGATCCCGATCCGCGAGCTCGTGCGAAACGCCCTCCGCATGCGGCCCGATCGCATCATCGTCGGGGAGTGCCGGTCGGGCGAGGCGCTCGACATGCTCCAGGCCATGAACACCGGCCACGACGGCTCGATGTCGACCGGCCACGCGAACTCGCCACGCGACATGCTCGCCCGGCTCGAGACGATGGTCCTCATGGCCGGCGTCGACCTGCCGCTGCGGGCCATCCGCGAGCAGGTCGCCTCGGCGGTCGATCTCATCGTCCACCAGAGCCGGCTCAAGGACGGGACCCGGAAGATCACCAACATCACCGAAGTCCAGGGCATGGAAGGCGATGTCATCGTCATGCAGGACGTGTTCGTCTTCGAGCAGACAGGCGTGATCGAGGGCAAGATCCAGGGTCGCCTCAAGCCAACCGGCATCCGGCCGAAGTTCGTCGAGAAGTTCGAGATCATGGGCATCAACCTGCCGCCTGGTCTCTTCGGCTTCACGTACTAAGGCGGAGGAGGATCCATCGTGGAACCGTTCACGCTCGCCGTCGCCGGCGTCGCAGCCCTTGCGGTCATCCTGATCGCGTTCGGCATCGCCAGCTCCGGCAGCTCGGGCATCTCCGATCGACTCGAGCGCTATGCGTCGGGCCGCGGCGAAGGCGCCAAGGCCACGGCGGCGAGCCAGGGCCCGATCAGTGACCTCATCGCCCAGAGCCAGGCGCTCGCCAACCTCAACAAGGTCGTCGAGGGCCGCGACTTCGGCGCGAACCTCGCCCGTGAGCTCGCTCGCGCTGACCTGCGCCTGAAGCCGTCCGAGTACCTGTTCATCTGGCTCGGCTCGATCGTCGGCGTGCCCGTCCTCATGTTCATCTTCAGCTTCTTCTTCCCGGCGCTCGGATCGCCGATCGCGCTCCTGATCGGGGCATTGATCGGCTTCCTGCTGCCGCGGTTCTGGCTGAACCGCCGGAAGAACGGCCGCTTGAACGCGTTCAACAAGCAGCTCCCCGACACGATCACCCTGATCGCCAACGCGCTGCGTGCCGGTTCGTCGTTCCTCCAGGCCATCGAGCTCGTCGTACGCGAATCGCGCCCGCCGATCTCGACCGAGTTCAGCCGCGTCATCCGCGAGGTCAACCTCGGCCTGCCGTTCGAGCAGGCGCTCGAGAACATGGTCCGGCGCGTCCGGTCCGATGACCTCGAGCTCATGGCGACGGCCATCTCGATCCAGCACCAGGTCGGCGGCAACCTCGCCGAGATCCTGGACTCGATCGCCTACACCATCCGCGAGCGGATCCGCATCAAGGGCGAGATCCGCACGCTGACCGCCCAGCAGCGGCTGTCGGGCTACGTCGTCGGCTTCCTGCCGATCGGCCTGGCCGGCTTCCTGTTCGTCGCGGCGCCGGGCTTCATGGATCCGATGTTCGCGAATCCGCCTGCGATCGCCGGTCTGCCGGCCGGCGTGATCATCCTGTTCTTCGGCGGCTTCATGATGTTCATCGGGTTCATGCTGATCCGGAAGATCGTGGACATCGAGGTCTAGCGATGAGCGATATGTTGCCGCTGATCGTCGCCGCCCTCGCCGCCGGTGCGATCCTGCTCATCTTCGTCGGCCTGTCCGGCGGTTCACCCGTCGACCCGGTCCAGGCCCGGCTGACCCAGCTGGGCACGATGCAGGCCAAGAACCTCGAGGAGCTCGAGCTCCAACAGCCGTTCATCGAGCGCACCCTGCGCCCGCTCATGGCGGGCCTTTCGGGGCGCATGTCGCGGACCGCGTCCACGTCGTTCACGGAGAAGACCGAGAAGCGCCTCGCCCTGGCCGGCAACCCGGGTGACCTCCGCGTCGCCGACTGGCTCGGTGTCAAGGCCATCGGCGCGATCGTCGGCGGCATCCTCTTTGCGGTGCTGTTCGGCCTGCTCGGGATCCTCGGCTTCCCGTTCCCGATCGGCTATCTGCTCGGGATCATCGGGGCCATCTTCGGGTACATCGTTCCCGAGTTCTGGCTCGGCGGCCGGGTCAAGAAACGCCAGAAGGCGATCCTCTTGATGATCCCGGACACCCTCGACCTGCTGACGATCTCCGTCCGTGCCGGCCTCGGCTTCGATGCCGCGCTCGGCAAGGTCGTCGAGAAGCTCAAGGGGCCCTTGTCGGACGAGTTCCGGCGGGCGCTGGCCGAGGTCCGTGTCGGCAAGGCGCGGCGAGACGCGCTGCGTGACATCGTGCCGCGCACCGAGGTCGGCCCGCTGACCAACTTCATCGGCGCGATCATCCAGGCCGAGCAGCTCGGCGTGTCGGTGTCGAAGGTCCTCCAGGTCCAGTCGGAGCAGCTGCGGATCGAACGCCGCCAGCGCGCCGAGGAGCAGGCGGCCAAGGCGCCGATCAAGATGCTCTTCCCGCTGGTCGGGTGCATCTTCCCGTCGCTGTTCATCGTCATCCTCGGCCCGGCGATCATCCTGATCATCCTGAACCTGGGCAACGGCACCTAGACCGACCCGGATAGGCATCGAGCGGTGACCGCCGCCCGCAATCGCACACGGTCGAGCGACCTCGCGTCCGACGTCGAGGTCGCCGACTCGTTGTGGGGCAAGTTCAAGGGCCTGATGGGGCGCGACGCGTTGGCGGCGGGCGCCGCGCTGTGGCTGCCCGATTCGAACGGCATCCACATGATGTTCATGCGCTTCCCCATCGACGCTGTGTTCGTCGGCCGTCCCGATGCCACCGGTTCGCGTGCGGTCGTCAGCGTCCATCGGGCCCTCCGGACGTGGACGGGGCTCGTGCCCTTGGTGCGGGGCGCGCACGGGGTGCTGGAGTTGCCGGTCGGGGCGATCGACGCCTCGCAGACGCGGGTGGGCGACCAGATCGAGATCGCGTAGCCTCGGTTGACCACCGCGTAAGCGGGTGGTGAGCGACGCGGCGCATCGTGGCGGCATGACCGCGATCGTGAGCGCCGCACGGGCCGTCGCGAATCGGGCGCTCGACGCCGCCCTGCCGGCGAACTGTGTCGGCTGCGGAGCTGAAGGGCCGCCGATCTGCGCACGCTGCGAGCCGGCGCTCGATGCACGTCTGGGTGATCCCGCCGGCGTCCCGATCGGGCTGCCCGGGGAGCTGCCCGAACCGCTTCTGCAACTCGAGTGGTGCGCCCGATTCCACGGCGTCACGCGCGATGCGCTCCACGCGATCAAATACGCTGGGGAGCAACGGCTCGCCGAGCCACTGGGCCGGGCGGTCGCCCGTCGCTGGGCGGCCGTCGGCGTCGGCGCCGACCTCGTGACGAACGTCCCGGTCCACGAGCACCGTGCTCGAACACGTGGCTATGACCAGGCCGAGCTCATCGCGCGCCGTGCCGCCCGCGAGCTGGGACTGCCCTTCGCGCCGCTCCTGCGTCGCTCTCGCGCGACCATCGCCCAGTTCGACCTGGACCGGCGGGACCGGGCGCGGAACGTACGGGGCGCCTTCGAGGTGCGGCGCGAGGCGCGAGAAGCCGTCCTCGGTCGATGGGTCCTGCTCATCGATGACGTCGTCACGACCGGCTCGACGCTCGCCGCCTGCGCCACGGCCCTCCATGGCGCCGGCGTCATCGGGGTGTCGGCCGTCACAGTCGCCAGGGAGCGCTGACCTCGGCCTGTCCGACCCCACGGCTATACTCGGACGACGACCCGATAGCCCGGAGGTGACGGCATGCGGACGATCGTGAAGGGCAAGAACGTCGAGGTCCCAGACCGAGTCCGCACCTACGCCGAACGCAAGCTTCACCGCCTCGAGCGGCTCCTCGATGACCGTACCGACGCCATCGTCGAATTCTCGAACGAGATGCATCGCAGCGCCTCGGATGCCCACATCGCCGAGGTCACGCTCGTCATCGACGGCCGCACGCTGCGGAGCCACGCGGTCGGCATCAGCTACCAGGCGGCGCTCGACGAGGTCGTCGACAAGGTCGAGCGGCAGGCGGTCGATCACAAGGAGAAGCCGCGGCTGCGGGCGCGTCCCGAGGAGGAGAAGCGGATCCTCCGTGACATCGCCGACGGCACGGCCGACCGAGATCACGAGCGCCGTATCGTCAAGGTCAAGCGATTCGCGATCGAGCCCATGTTCGATGAGGACGCGGTCGCCGCGATGGAGGAGCTCGGCCACCAGTTCTACGTCTTCGTCAACGCGGAGACGGAACGCGTGGCGATCCTCTACGCGCGCGACGACGGCGACCTCGGCATGATCGAGCCGATCGTCGGCGGCGAGTACACCACCGCGCAAGACAAGAGCAACGGCCGGCGGCGCTGACCGCCGGTGCTGCCTGACGGTCGACGACTCGGGGCGCACCTCCCCCTTGCGCCGGGGATGGTCAAGGCCATCGACCGGGCCCGGACCATCGGCGCCAGCGCGATCCAGGTCTTCGCCGACAACCCCACCGCGTGGCGTCGTCGCCGGGCGCCATCGCCCCAGCTCGCCACGTTCCGGGAACGCGCCGCGGAGCTCGATATCCGGCCTGTGTCGATCCACGCCTCGTACCTCGTCAACCTCCCAGGCCCGGACACGACGACCTTCGACCGATCCGTCGCGATGCTCACCGCCGAGCTGGTGACCGCCCCGACCTTCGGTGCGCGCTTCGTCAACGTGCACATCGGGTCACATCGAGGCTCGGGCGTCGAGGTTGGCATCGGCCGGCTCGTGGACGGCATCGAGCAGGTTCTGGCTCGCTCGAACGGTCGTGCCGGCGGGGCGATGCTCGTCCTCGAGAACTCCGCGGGCGGTGGCGGGGGCATCGGGACGACCCTCGACGAGCTGGTGGCCATCGCCGCTGGCCTGACAGACCGCGGTGTCAGTGGCCAGGCCGTAGGGTTCTGCATCGATGTCGCCCATGCCTGGGGGGCAGGCATCGATGTCGGCGACCCGGCGGCGATCGACGCGTTCCTCGCCAGCTTCGACGAGCGCATCGGCCTCGATCGCCTGGTGATGATCCATCTCAACGACACGCGCTCGGGCTTCGCCTCACGCACGGACCGCCACGAGCACCTCGGTGCCGGACGCATCCCCGTCACGGGCCTGACCCACATCCTTCGCCATCCCCGACTCACACATGCCACGTACATCCTCGAGACGCCGGGCATGGACGCCGGTTATGACGCCGTCAACATCGAACGTGCTCGTCGGTTGTGGGCGGGTAAGCCACTCCAGAAGCTCCCGCCCGAGGCTTTCGCGTTGCCGAGCAGCTCGCGCGGTCGGATGAGCTCCCGCAAGACCCCTGCGCGATGACGACGGGCCGCGTGACGACGCTGGACCGGACGATGGCCCTCGAGCGGCTCGCGCTGCCCGGTCTGCTCCTGCTCGCTACGCTCCTCCGGCTGCCGGACCTCACCACCCGCGGTACCTGGGACGGCGACCAGGGCCATGACATGCTGGTGCTGCGGACGTTCGTCCGCGACGGGATCGCGCCGCTCCTCGGCCCACCGACGTCGATCGGCGACGTCCATCACGGCGCCTGGTACTACTACCTGCTATCGCCGGCGGCCTTCCTGACCGGCGGCGACTCACCGCTGGCGGTCGTGGCGCTCATCGCGCTCGCCGGGATCGCGGCGGTCGGCGTCGTCTGGTGGCTCGCGAGATCGATCGGCGGGCCTGTCGCCGGTGTGGTCGCGGGACTCGTCATGGCAGCGTCGGCCGCCGCGGTCGACGAGTCGACCTTCATCTGGAACCCGAACCTCATCGCCCTGTCGAGCGCGGTCGCGCTCGCGGCCGCGTGGCGCGCCTGGTCAGGTGGCGATCGTCGCTGGTGGCTCCTCGCGGCCGCGGGCACAGCGGTGACGATGCAGTGCCACGTCCTGGGCGTCGCGCTGCTGCCCGTCGTAGCCGTGCCGTTCATCCTGGATGCTCGACGGCGGCCGCTTGGGCCCGTGCTCATCGGCGCCATCGCGATCTTCGCCATCGCATACCTGCCGCTGGCGATCAACGAGCTGACGACGGGCTTTTCGGAGGCACGAGCCGCATCGGCGTACATCGCGTCCGGCCGCTCCGGGGAGGAAGTCGCGCTGCCGATCCGGTTCGGCATCGTGACGCTCCGGGTGCTGAGCTGGCCACTGACCGGACTGATCGCGGACGGTTTCGTGGCGGGCTCGCTCGCGACCGTGGCCGTCATCGCCATCGTCGTGTGGCGTTGGCGGGCGACCGACGACGGTGAGCGCTTCGTCGTGCGCTGGTTCGGGCTCGGGTTGCTCTGGTCGGTCGCGTTCCTCACCGTCGCCGCACCGAGCCTCGCCGCCGTCGTGCGCGGCCTGCCCAACGATCACTACCACGCCTTCGCGGACCCGATGGTCTTCGTCCTGATCGGGCTGGGTGCGGGTGCGCTCGTCCGCGAGGTGCGAGCGCCGCTCGGGCCGGCCGTCGCCGTCGCGGCGTTCGTCGTCCTGCTCGGCTGGAACCTGACCCATCTGCCGCCGTCGGTCCATCCCGACGGCGGGTTTCCGGCTGGAGACGCGGCTGCTCGTCAGGTCGATACTGCGCTCTCGGATCATGGGATCCCAAGGGAGGAAGCGACGGAGATCGCATCGATGCCGGACTTCAAGTCGCCGGAGGCGCTGGTCTATCCGTTCGCGCGGATCGGGCGGTCGTACGTCGCGACGCTCCCCAAGGGCGCTGCAGTGCTCGGCAGCGCCACGTCGACAGGTATGGGTGGCAGCCTAGTCGTCCTGTGTGACCAGCTGTTCCGCGACGCCATCGGCGCCGACTGCGGCGGCCCTGCCGAGGACGCCTTCGCCGCGGCGCAGGGGAGCAGTGAGCCACCGGTCGATCGGGTCAAGGCGGCGCCTGGGCGGTGGATCTCGGTCTACGTGTGGCCGGCCGGCTGATCCGTGCCGGATATGCGAACGCCGGGGCCCCAGACCCCGGCGTTCGCTGTCCCCGAGACCCGGACGGTGGAGGGCGATCCGGGTCGTGCCCTGGAATGCTCTAGTAGCGGCCGGAGCGGCCGGGACCTCGTGTGACGGAGCGGACGGTACTGACGGCGGTCACGCCGACCTGACCGGTCGGGCTGACACCGCTGACTCGTGCGGCGAGCGGTCGACTCTCCATCGAGGCGCCCATCGGCCTGTCCGACCGCTCGTTGCGCTCGTTCGACGAACCGGACGCCGTTCCGGAGCTGCCACCAGGGAACGCGCGGCCGAAGCGGCGCATCCGGACGGCCAGGTAGTACTCCATGATCTGGCGGACCTGCGGCTCGGACAGAAGGTCGTCCGCGCGGAGCGCGTATTCGACCCGGGCCGTGGGGTTCGTCGATCCGGCGGCCACGAGGCCGAGGTATTGCGGCGTGTCGGCGTCGTCGCGCAGCTCGCGCAGGCCGCGAGCCAGCTTCGTCGCGGTCCCGAGGGACGGCATCCGGTCACCGCGGATCAACCGCGAGATCGTCGAGTGATCGACGCCGGACTGTTGAGCCAACTGCCGCTGCGACATCTTCTTGGCCTTGAGCTGGGCTCGTAGCCACTCGTTGAACGCTCGGCCGTTCTGTGTGGTCATGCTGCCTGGGCGCTCCTACGGGCGTGCCGCGTGCGGTCGAACCCCGCTCGTTCGGTGCCTCGATGCCACGATGATGCTGAGGGCGCCCCGACGCCTGTATCACCCGTTGGTACCGTCCGGCCGCACGGCTGCACACGGCCGGAGGAGGAGAGACGAGTGGGGTCGCCGACGGTCGGATGGGGTCTTCCGACGGGGTGCCGATAGGACGAAAGTACGGCCCCGTGCAGGGGGCCGACGCCAGGCCCGATCACGCGGGCGTCGATGCTCTCGTCCGGGCCTCGGTCGCCTCGTCGACGCGGGCCAGTCCGCGGGGCTTGGACGAGAGCGCGTAAGCGATGGAGCCCAGCACGATGATCGAGAAGACGCTGATGACGCGGTCCAGCAGGGCGATGGCGGTCGCTTCAGGCAGTGGGACGCCATAGGCCACGTGCAGGATGCCGACGACGCCGGCCTCGACGATCCCGAGCCCGGCCGGACTCAGCGGGACCGCCGTGAGCAAGGAGCCGATGAGGGCGACGAAGACCGCCCCCGACAGCCCGAGTGACACGTCGTCGAAGCCGAGCGCCTGGATGACCAGGAAGAGGCGGAGGCCCTCGGTCATCCAGATGAGCACGGTCAGAACGCCGAGCCGCGGCAGATGACGGGTCACGAGCGCCCCGAACACGCCCTCCTCGAACCGGTCGTACAGCTCGAGGATCTGATGCGGCAGGGGCAGCGCGACGATGATCTGGCGCCCGAAGTTGCGCATCGTCAGCAGGGCGAAGGCCAGCACCGCGACGGTGACGACGCCGATCCCGAAGACGACCTGGATGGCCGGCGGCAGGCCGCTGCGGAAGCTCCAGTAGCCCGCCGCGAGGCCGAGGGTGGCGATCGCGAAGAGGTCGAGGATGCGCTCGATGAAGACCGTCCCGAACGTCCGCGACAGCGACGCCGTCCGGCTGTTGATCTTCAGCAGGTAGGCGCGATAGACGTCGCCGAGCTTGGCCGGCACCACGCAGTTGACCAGCCAGGACAGGAAGATGATCTCGGTGGAGTCCTTGGTCGAGATGTGCTCGCCCGTGCCGCGAAGCAGGATCGCCCAGCGATAGCCGCGCAGGGGGAAGCCCGCGTAGAAGACCAGGAACGCCGCCAGCACCAGCCAGCCATTCGCGGCGAGGATGAGCGTCGGGACCTTGGAGAGTGCGGCGCCGTTGAGATACACGAAGACCCCGATGATCACGATCGGTACGGCGATCGACAGGATCGTTCGTGGCTGACGCAGTCGGCGCGACAGCGACATCCCCTCGGGATCGGGCTCTCCTACGACGTCGTCGGGCGCGCCGCTTACCGGTCGCGTCGTCGCCGGAACACCACCGACGACAGCGGCCCGGGGATCGATCGCCGGGGTTGCCTCCATCGTTCCCGACGGTACGGTTTCGTCGGTCCCACCGGCCATCGGTCGATGGTCCTGCCGCGGCTCGGTCATGCCTCGACCGCGGGCCGGCTCCGACCGTTACCCCGCGCTCGCTGCACGCCCTTGGCGACGGGCGTCCAGAGGCGGACCACGTAGCTGGCACGTCCGGTGACGAGCTCGACGGGAGGCAGCGCGGCGAGCAGCCCGGCCGGAGTGGACGGGTCACCGTCGAGCACGCTGTAAGCGACCCCGACTTCGAGGACGGTGTGAGAGTCCGAGACGGCCACCCCGGGTCGATCGTGCTCCCGCGCCGCGATGGCAGCCTGCTCGTTGCCACCGCCGACGAGTCGAGCGTTGTGGACCTCGATCCAATCGACGGTCGGCATCAGCGACATCAGCCGGGCCTCCCGCAGGAGCGAGCCACGGAACCGATCGAAGGGGTGGGGGATCCCGACCAGACCGCCCTGGCCACGGATCGCGTCGATCGCTTCGTCCGCCGGTAGGCCCCACTCGATCGGGCGCTCGATGAAGACGGCGATCAGGTCACCATCGCTCGTCTTCACCTCCTGGCCGACGATGACGGTCAGTCCGGCCGGGGCGGCGTCCCTTGCGCGGAGCGCGCCATCGATGCGGTCGTGGTCGGTGATCGCGAGATGGGTGAGTCCACGGGCGGCCGCCGCGCGGGCGACCTTCACCGGGTCGGACAGGCTGTCGAAGGAGGCCGAGGTATGGCAGTGGAGGTCGATGAAGGCGCGACCTACCGTGCTCCGCGCATCGATATTCCCGGCAGCGCTGGCCATGAGCCTAGATCTGCTGCACCAGGGACTTCTTGAAGAAGTCGAAGTGCTCGAGCGCGAGCCCCGTGCCCAGCGCCACGCAGTCGAGCGAGTTCTCGGCGACGTGACAGGGCACCCCGGTGACCTGGGTCAGCAGCTTGTCGATGTTGCGCAGGAGCGCCCCGCCGCCGGACATGACCATGCCCTTGTCGATGATGTCGGAGGACAGTTCGGGCGGCGTCTGCTCGAGCACGGACCGGACGGCAGCCACCAGCTGTTGGAGCGGCTGCTCGATCGCTTCCATGACCTCGGATGACGTGATCGGGATCGTGCGCGGGAGACCCGCGATCAGGTCACGCCCCCGCACCTCCATCGTCAGCTCGCGCTCGAGCGGGAGCGCGGTGCCGATCTGCATCTTGACCTCTTCGGCCGTCCGCTCGCCGATCATGAGGTTGTACTTCTTGCGGATGTAGGTCGCGATCGCCTCGTCGAACTTGTTCCCGCCGACCCGCAACGAGTGTGAGACGACGATGCCGCCGAGCGAGATCACCGCGATCTCGCTGGTCCCACCGCCGATGTCGATGACCATGTTCCCGGAGGGGCCGCTGATCGGGACGTTCGCGCCGATCGCGGCCGCGAGCGGCTCCTCGATGAGGTAGGCCTCCCTGGCCCCGGCCTTGAGCGCGGCGTCGCGGACGGCTCGCTTCTCGACCGACGTCACGCCAGCCGGGACGCTGATCATCACCTCTGGGCGGCTGAACCCGATCCGCCCCCGGGTGGCCTTGCTGATGAAATGACGCAGCATCGCCTCGGTGATGACGTAGTCGGCGATGACCCCATCCTTCATGGGCCGGATCGCCTGGATGTTGCCGGGCGTGCGACCGATCATCTCGCGGGCTTCCTCGCCCACGGCCACGATGCGGTTGTCGTCGGAGACGGCCACCACCGACGGTTCGGTGATGACGATGCCCTTGCCCTTGACGTAGACCAGCACGTTGGCCGTGCCGAGGTCGATCCCGATCTTCATGAGGTGAGAGGGTCAGTCCCTTCTGCGAGGCGCTCGATCCTGGCCCCGAGTTCCAGGAACTTCCCCTCGATGTTCTCATAGCCCCGGTGAACGTGGTGCGCACCGTGGATGGTGGTCTCGCCCTCGGCTGCCAGCGCGGCGAGGATCAACGACGCTCCGGCCCGCAGATCGCCGATCTCGACCTCCGCGCCATGGAGCTGTGAGCGGCCGGTGATGACCGCGTGGTGGGGGTCGACGATCCTGATCTTGCCGCCCATCCGCTGGAGCTCGGACATCCAGTCGAGCCGGTCCTCGAAGATCGTCTCGTTCACGTTCGAGGCTCCATTCGCCTGGCTGAGGAGGACCGACGTGGGCGGCTGGAGGTCGGTCGCGAGGCCGGGATAGGCACCCGTCTCGATATCGACCGCCCGGAATCCCGGTTCGGCGAGCGCCGAGCCATCGACATCGATGGTGTCGGTGCCACAGCGGATCTCGACTCCGGTGCGCTCGACGACGTCGAGGAAGGCGCCGAGGTGGTCGCACGGCGCGCTGGTCAGCGTGATCCGGCCACCGGTCACGGCGCCCGCGATGACGAACGTGCCGGCTTCGATGCGGTCGGGGATGACGCGGTGCTCCGCGCCACGCAAACGACGCTTGCCGTCGACCTCGATGGTGTCCGCGTGGGTGCGCTCGATCTGCGCGCCCATCTTCTGCAGGAACACGATCAGGTCGTCGACCTCGGGTTCCAGCGCGGCGGGGCGGATCACGGTATGGCCGTCGGCAAGCGTGGCCGCGAGCATCGCGTTCTCGGTGCCCATGACCGACACGAACGGGAAGCGGACCTCGCCGCCCCGCAATCGACCAGGCGCCGTCGCGAAGTAGTAGCCGTTCCGATACTCGATCTCCGCGCCGAGCGACCGCATCGCGTCGACGTGGAGGTTCACCGGCCGGCGGCCGATCCTGTCGCCGCCCGGGTTGCTGATGATCACGCGGCCGAACCGCGCGAGTAGCGGACCGAGGAGCATGAACGAGGCGCGCATCTTGGCTGCCGCCTCGAGCGGCACGAACTGCCACTCGACGTCGCCGGCGGCGACCTCGTAGACGTTCTCCTCGGGGTGGTCGACCACGACCCCGAGCTCGATCAGCGTCTGGGCCATCACGCGCACGTCCTCGATCTCCGGGACATTCGTGATCCGGCAGCGCTCCCCGGTGAGGGTCGCGGCGGCGAGCATCTTGAGCGCCGCGTTCTTGGCGCCGCTGATCGGCACGGATCCGGACAGCGGTCGACCGCCCTCGACGCGGAAGACCTCCCGCGTCACGGGCTCGGGGACATATTCCCAGTGGAACGGCCGAGCGTCAGCCATGGGCGCTACCCGCGGTGGCGGGGACCCTCGCGATGGCGCCGTTCTGCGACGCGGATCCGAAGGAGCGCCTGTTGGAGGGCGGCCCGGGCGGTGGCAAGGTCGGCGCCTTCGTGGTAGCCGGACTCGAGAGCCCGCTCGGCCTCTCGACGGGCCTCCTGGGCTTTCTCGAGGTCGATCTCACTGGCCATGTCGGCGGTCTCGGCCAGGACGACGACCTTGTCGGGCCGGACCTGGAGGAATCCGCCGACGATCGCGAACGACTCCTCGACGCCGCCCTTCCGGAAGCGAAGCTCGCCGACGCCGAGCGTCGAGACGAGCGGCGCGTGGTTCGGCAGGACGCCGAGCTCGCCTTCCGAGCCGGGCACTTGGACTGAATCGACGGTGTCCGAGAACACCTGCCGTTCGGGCGTGACGATCTCGAGCTGGAGCGGCATTACCCCTGCAGCCTTTCGGCGTTGGCGCGCACGTCCTCGATCGTGCCGGCGAGGAAGAACGCCTGCTCCGGGAGCGTGTCGGTCTTGCCGTCGAGGATCTCCTTGAACGACGAAACGCTGTCCTTGATGGACACGTACGCGCCGGGCCGGCCCGTGAACACCTCGGCCACGAAGAACGGCTGGCTCGCGAAGCGCTGCAGACGCCGAGCCCGGGCGACGGTCGCCTTGTCGTCCTCGGACAGCTCATCGATGCCGAGGATCGCGATGATGTCCTGCAGGTCGCGATAGCGTTGCAGGACGCGCTTGGTCTCCTGGGCCACCTCATAGTGTTCCTGGCCGACGACATTCGGGTCGAGGACACGCGATGTCGACGTCAGCGGATCGACCGCCGGGTAGATGCCGAGCTCCGCGATCGAGCGCTCGAGGCGGATCGTGGAATCCAGATGGGCGAACGTCGTCGCCGGCGCCGGGTCGGTGTAGTCGTCGGCGGGAACGAAGACGGCCTGGAGCGACGTGATCGAGCCCTTCTTCGTCGACGTGATGCGTTCCTGCAGGCCGGCCATCTCTGTCGCGAGGTTCGGTTGGTAGCCGACCGCTGACGGCATCCGGCCGAGGAGCGCCGAGACCTCGGAGCCCGCCTGGGTGAAGCGGAAGATGTTGTCGATGAAGAGGAGGACGTCGCGGCCCTCCTCGTCGCGGAAGTACTCGGCCATCGTCAGGCCGGTCAACGCGACTCGCTGGCGGGCGCCTGGCGGTTCGTTCATCTGGCCGAACGCGAAGGCGGTCTTGGCAAGGACGCCCGACTCCGTCATCTCGGCGATCAGGTCGTTGCCCTCGCGGCTGCGCTCGCCGACCCCGGCGAAGACCGAATAGCCCGAGTGCTCCTGGGCGACGTTCCGGATCAGCTCCTGGATGATCACCGTCTTGCCGACCCCCGCGCCACCGAAGATGCCGATCTTCCCGCCCTTCTTGAACGGACAGATCAGGTCGATGATCTTCAGCCCGGTCTCGAAGACCTCGACCTCGGTCGACTGCTGGTCGAACGCAGGTGCGGAGCGGTGGATCGGCAGATGCGTCTGGGCATCGACGGGGCCCTTGTTGTCGATCGGCCGGCCCAGCACATCGAAGACGCGCCCGAGCGTGGCCTCACCCACAGGAACGGTGATGGGCGCGCCCGTATCGTGGACCGGGATGCCGCGCGCGAGACCATCGGTCGTGGTCATCGCGACCGAGCGGACCCAGTTGTTGCCGAGGTGCTGCTGGACTTCGCAGACCAGCGAATCCTGGCCGGAGCGTTCGATCTCCACGGCATTGAAGATCGCCGGCAACCGGCCGGCGGGAAACTCGATGTCGACGACGGGTCCGGTGATCTGGATGACCCGACCGGTCGCGGTCGGTGCGGCGGTCGCCATTGGTGGGTTGCCTCCTGCGTCGGTTCGGTTCGTCAGCGGGCGTTCGCGCCCGACGCGATCTCGATCATCTCGCGGGTGATGTTGGATTGACGGACCTTGTTGTACGAGAGTGTCAGGTCCTCGATGAGCTCTTCGGCGTTCTCGGTCGCGTTCTTCATGGCGACCATCCTGCTCGATTCCTCGCTGGCCTTGGCCTCGAGGACGGCCTGGAACAGGCGCGTTGCGACGTAGCGCGGCAGCAGCTGGGTGAGGACGGTGGCGGCATCCGGCTCGAAGATGAACTGGTTGCCGGGGATCCCCTCGGTGTCCTCCGATGGTTCGATCGGTAGGAGCCGGTCCATCTCAGGCTTCTGGGTCAGGGTCGTGACGAAGCGGCTGTAGATGATGTCCACCCGGTCGATCTTGCCCTCGAGGAAATCGTCGGTGATGAGTCGCGCGAGCGGGATCACGTCGGCAAACGCCGGCCTGTCGCCGAAGCCCGCGAAATGCGCCTCGAGCGGGACGCCGGCTCGCCGCATCGAGTCGCGGCCCTTCCTCCCGACGGTCACGACTGCGAGGTCGCCAGGGTGGTCGGTGATCTCGCGCGCCGCGAAGCGGATGGTGTTCGTGTTCAACGGTCCGGCCAGACCACGGTCGGTCGTGACCAGCACGAGAAGGCGCTTGCCGCCCTCGCGTTCGGCCAGCAGTGGATGGTCCTCCCCGCTGAGGACGGTCGCGAGGTCGGCGAGGACCTCGTCGATGACCTCGCTGTAGGGGCGGGCGGCGAGCGTCGCGTCCTGGGCCCGTTTCAGCTTCGACGCGGCCACGAACTGCATCGCTCGAGTGATCTGCTTGATGTTCCGGACGGCGCCGATGCGCCGCCGGATGTCACGCTGACTAGCCATATGCGAGAGCCGTCGACATCAGCGGCGCCCCGGACCACCCGTGCGGCCGCACGCAGTCGTCACTTCTTCGTGTCGTCCGTTGGCGCGTTCGTGTCGTCCGTTGGCGCGGCCTCGACGACCTCGGTCGTTGCGGGCTGCGCGTCGTCCGGATCGGCCACGGCGTCCGGGTCGACGGCGTCGGCCGCAGCGGCGGTCGGTGGCGGCGCGGAGGAGGTGGATGCCGGAGGAGCGGCCTCCGGCTTCGCGGCTGCGGGCTTGGCGGCGTCCATGCCGAAGACTTCGACACGGAAGCGCTCGATCGCTTCGTCGAGAGCGGCCGAGATCTCGTCCGTGAGCGCGTGCGTCTCGCCGAGCTCCTGGAGGATCTTGGGGCGCTCGGTCTCGAGGAAGCGGTAGAACTGGGTCTCGAATTCCTTGACCCGTGGGGTCGGCACATCGTCGACCTTGCCCGTCGTGGCCACATACAGGATCGCGACCTGCTTCTCGACCGGCAGCGGCTGATACTGCGGTTGCTTGACGATCTCGGACAGCTTCTCGCCGCGGGTCAGCTGGTCCCGCGTCGCCTTGTCGAGGTCGGAAGCGAACTGGGCGAAGGCGGCCAGGGCGCGGTACTGCGCAAGGTCGAGCTTCAGCGGCGCCGCCACCTGCTTCATCGCCTTGGTCTGGGCCGCGGAGCCGACCCGTGAGACCGAGATCCCGATATTGAGTGCCGGCCGCTGGCCCGCGTTGAACAGGTCGGTCTCGAGGAAGATCTGGCCGTCGGTGATCGAGATGACGTTGGTCGGGATATAGGCGGACACGTCTCCGGCCTGCGTCTCGATGATCGGCAGCGCCGTGAGCGATCCGCCGCCGTTGTCGTCGTTCAGTCGGGCCGCGCGCTCGAGCAACCGGCTGTGGAGATAGAAGACGTCGCCCGGATACGCCTCCCGGCCTGGCGGTCGGCGGAGCAGAAGCGCCATCTCACGGTAGGCCCAGGCGTGCTTCGAGAGGTCGTCATAGACGCACAGGGCGTCCTTGATCAGTCCTTGGCCTTCGACCTCGACCCCGTTCTCCATGACCTCTTCGCCCATCGCCACGCCGGCGTACGGGGCGAGGTACTGGAGCGGAGCGGGGTCCTCGGCGCCAGCGACGACGACGATGGTGTGCTCCATCGCGCCGTTCGCCTCGAGCACGGCGACGGTATTGGCGACGGTCGAGAGCTTCTGGCCGATCGCCACATAGATGCAGACGAGGCCCTTCCCCTTCTGGTTGATGATCGTGTCGATCGCGATCGCGGTCTTGCCGGTCTGTCGGTCGCCGATGATGAGCTCGCGCTGGCCGCGGCCGATCGGGATCAGGGCGTCGATGGCCTTGATGCCCGTCTGGACCGGCGTGTCGACCGACTTGCGGACGATGACTCCGGGGGCGATGCGCTCGACGGGGCGCGTCGTCGTGGAGGCGATCGGCCCTTTGTCGTCGATCGGATTGCCGAGTGGGTCGACGACGCGACCCAGCAGAGCGGACCCGACCGGGACCTCGACGACGCGGCCGGTCGTCTTGACCGTGTCGCCTTCCTTGATGGCTTCGGCTTGGCCGAGGATGACCGCACCGACGGTCTCCTCCTCGAGGTTGAGCGCCATGCCCATCACGCCGTCGGGGAATTCGAGCATCTCGGACGACAGCGCGCCGTCGAGTCCGTAGATCTGAGCGATGCCGTCACCGACCTCGACCACGGTCCCGACGCTGCGCGTCTCGACGCCGGAGTCGAACGAGTCGATGGCGGACTTGATGATGCTGGTGATCTCGTCGGAACGGATGGCCATATGCGGATCTCCTAGAGGGCGCCCGAGATGAGGCGGTTCCGCAGCCGCTCGAGGCGGCCCCGGACGCTCCCGTCGATCAGACGATCGCCGACGCGTACGACAAGGCCGCCCAGCAGGCTGGGATCGACCTGGACGTCGAGCGCGATGCGGCCGCCGGTGGACTCCTCCAGCCGCGCGGTGAGCTGCCGGACCTCGTCTTGGGTCAGCTTGCTCGCGGACGTGGCGGTGGCATGGGTGATGCCCTGCCGATCGTCGTCGAGGCGCCGGAACTCCGCCGCGACGCGCGACAGCTCCTCGATCCGGCCCCGCCGAAGCATCAACTGTATGAGGTTCTTGACCGGTCGGGCGGCCCGATCGCCGAGCAGCGCGTCGAGGGCCGAAGACCGCTGATCGGTCGGGATGGCCGGGTTGGCCAGGATGTCGAGTGCCCGCGCATCCCCGACCACGCTCGCGGCGATGTCGAGCTCGGCGCGCCACTGCTCGAGCGTGCCGTCGCGCATGGCGACCTCAAAGGCGGCCTCCGCGTACCGGCGCGCGGTGCTATCGCGGCGGGCCATCAGTTCTTCGCATCCGCATCACCGGACGAGGCCAGGAACTCCTGGACGAGGCGGCGCTGCCGATCGTCCGTCATGGATTCACCGACGACGCGGCTGGCGGCGGCGAGTGCGAGGTCGGCGACCTCACCACGCAGTTCCGTGATGGCCCGCTGCTTCTCCGCCTCGATGTCGCCGGTCGCGCGCTCGCGCATGCGCTCGAGCTCCGCACGGGTCGCGGCGATGTCGGCGTCGCGGGTCTCCTGGGCGACCTTCTGGGCACGAGTCAGGATGTCGTTGGCCTCCTTGCGGGCTTCCGCGAGGGTGGCGACACGCTCTGCCTCCGCGTTCTCGCGATCGCGACGCGCCTGCTCGGCGTCCTTGAGCCCCTGCTCGATCCGCTCGCGCCGGTCCTCGAGCATCCTCGAGACGGGCTTGAACGCGAACGTCCAGATGAGCACGAAGAAGACGATGAAGTTGATCGCGCTGACGATCACCCAGAACAGGTTGACCTGGAACAGCGCGGCCTCACCTTCCTCCGCGGTCAGCTGGGCGGCCGCGCGGCCCACCTCGGACGCGACGGCGAGGACATCCACGATCGTGTCTCCCTGCCGGAACGGCTAGCTGGGCTGGATGAAGATCGCCAGCAGGCCGACCACGATGGCGAGCACGCCGAGGCCCTCGGCGAACGCTGCGAGGATGATCGCGATGCCGCGGATCTGGCCGGCTGCGTCGGGGTTGCGACCGATCGCCTGGGCCGACAGGCCCCCGATGAGGCCGACGCCGATGCCGGGGCCGATCACCCCGAGGGCGGCGAGTCCGGCGCCGAAGTACTCCATGTCGTGACTTCCTCCTACTGCCCGGCGCTGTCGTCCGGGATCGCTGTTGGGACCGTGGGTGGGATGCCCGTCAGTGGGCTGGCTGGAGCTGGCGCCCCTCACCGTCGATGGCGTCGATCGCCTCCTCGGCGACGTGACCCTCCTCATGCTCATGGCTCTCGATGGCCAGGGTGATGAAGATGAGCGTCAGGACGGAGAAGATCAAAGCCTGGATGGCATTGAGCATCACCTCCAGCCCGAGCAGAGCCACCGGGATGAAGGCGATCGTGAGCGCGGTGATCACGCCGAGCGCGACCTCCCCGCCGTAGATGTTGCCGAAGAGTCGCATCGAGAGCGTGACGGGCTTGACGAACTCGAGCATGAGCTCGACCAGGCCGACGAAGAGGGCGATACCCCCGGCAGCGATCCCGTTGCGGAACTCGTAGAGCGGGAAGAACTTGCCGAGATAGCCGCGGACCCCGAGCCGTCGGAACCCCTGGAACTCGAAGTACAGGAAGCTCACCAAGGCGAGGCCGATCGTGATGTTCACGTCGCTCGTCGGGGCGCGGAGCTGCTCGATGCGTCCGACGGGCGGGACGAGCCCGCTCCAGTTCGAGAACAGGATGAGGATGAAGAAGGCGATGAACAGCGGGACGTAGGGCTTGGCCGCCGCCCCAGCGATGCTCACCCCGAAGTCGCCCATGAACTCGTAGAGGAACTCGAACGCGTTCTGCGCCCGACCCGGCACGAGGTCGCGACGACGGGTCATGAGGATGACCGCGACGAGCACGACGACGATGACGATCCACATCGTCAGGATCGTGGAGCTGATGCTCGGCGTGAACGTCACGAGCTGGTCTTTCGGCGCCGTGGGTCCGATGACCGTGTGCGGTGCCGGGAACTCGAGCGTGCCATTGATGAAACAGACGGGGAACGCACACGCCTCGCCGGGCGCCCCCTCTCGCGGGAACGGCGGCACGAGGATGAACGCCGCGATGTTCCCGACGATGACGAGGCCGATCAGCACGAACCAGCGCATGGACAGCCCGCCCCGCCGGGGCGGGGACTGAGCCTCAGGTTCCTGGGGCGCGACCTGCTCGCTCGACAACCTTCCTCCGCTCCACACACAGGAGCGCGGCCTTCCGCCGCGCTCGCTCCCTAACCTGGGTCGGCCCGACCGACCTCATTCTGTCGACTCGAGAAACCTCATGATCAGTCTGTAGATCATCAGCGCCCCTGCTCCTGCGCCGACGAAGAAACCGACGAGTACGAAGATCGGGATGGTCCCGAGTTGCGTATCGGCCCAATAGCCGATCCCTACGCCCACCAGCGTCGTCACCAGGAGTGAGAGGCCGATCTCCGAGAAGAGGATGGCGTAGGCGCCGCCCCGGCCGGGCTCGATCATGGGCGACCTGTCAAGGCAGCGGCAGTGTAGCAGCTGCGCGACGCGCTGCCATGGATGGGAGGTCCCCCGCGAGGTGCGCCTGCGCGGTCGACGTCAGTCGGTCGCGAGGCCGTCCGACGGCGACGGGCTCGGCGTCGGTGAAGGGCTGGCGATGGCCGGCCCCCCGGTTGCCGAGAGCACGCCGCCACGCTCGCGGGGCCAGATGCCGATCACGACGCCGATGACCACCGCCAGACCGAGTCCGGCCGCGAGCAACTCGACCGACAGCGTGGACCGAGGCGGTGCGGACCCGTGCACACCGTGGCCGATGCCTGCTGCCCCTGCGACGACCAGCCGTTTCGGCGCGTGGTGCGGCGCCGGGCCGCTCCGTGCCAGGCGGATCTCCTCTGCGCGGGCGACGGCAGCCGCCTGCTGGTCGGCGACCCGTCGCTCTTCACGGGTGAGCGTCGAGAGGCCGAGCCTGGACCGCAGGGAGTACGCCGCGACCGAGCGGTCGACCATGTCGATGACCGGCCCGATCAGGCCACGCCGATCCGCCTGAGCAACGCGCTGTCGACCCGCGCGCTGATCCGCGTTCGCGCCGGTGCGCTGAGCCACGGTGGACGCGACGAACAGCGCCACGACCGCGATCGCGATGATGACGGGCGGTTCCATGGGCATCGTCAGCGATGCTAGCACCGGCCGGCGGGCGCTCCGACATAGGGCGAACGCCGTGTTGACCGGAGGCGACACGGGGCGCGGAGTCGGGCGCCGGTCTCAGGCGCCGGTCAGAGGCCGATCAGTCGCAGTGTCATGCGCGCCGCGTCCCGCCATCCATGATCCCGTCCGGACGTTTCTCCACTGCTTCGTCCAAGTGAGGCGGGATCGGGACGTCGTATGACTCGGCCTCGAGCTCCGCCGGGCGGTCGAACGCCCCGCGCGTCGGGCCGAAGAGGACGAGACCCGCAAGGATGAACAGGCTGATGAACGCGTAGGCCTGCGTGACCTCCTGGACGAGCAACGACAGCACGCCGAGCGCGATGCAGATCGCATAGATGAACAGCACCGTGTTCCGGTGCGACAGGCCGAGATCCAGCAATCGATGGTGGATGTGCGTGCGATCGGGCGTGAACGGCGAGCGGCCCTGGGTCAGCCGACCGACGATGATCCAGAACGTGTCGATGATCGGCACGCCGAGGACCAGCAACGCCACGGCCACCTTGGCCGATCCGAGGATCGACAGCACGGCGAGCGTGTAGCCGACGAACTGGACGCCGGTCGTACCGCTGAAGATCTTCGCGGGGTAGAAGTTCCAGCGCAGGAACCCGAGCAGCGCCCCGGCGAGTGCGAAGCAGAGCACGGCGATCAGGGGCTGGCTGACTTGGGTCGACAGGCTCAGGATCCCGAGCGTTACGGTCGCGATCAGTGCGACGCCCGTGCTGAGGCCGTCGAGCCCATCGATCCAGTTGATGCTGTTGATCATCCCGACGATCCAGAAGACCGTGAACCCGACCGAGAACGAGGGCAGGAACCGGATCACCCCGTCGCCGAACGGGTTGTTCACGACGCTGACGCCGATGCCCAGGAGCGCGGCGGACAGGGCGAGAAGGACCTGGCCCAGCAGCTGCCAGCGCGCCCGCAGGTCGTACAGGTCGTCGAGCAGCCCGATGCCGGCGGCGACCGCGCCACCGGCGAACAACGCGATGAAGTCCCCGGACGTGATGTTCAGCGGCGTCGGTATCCACCTGGCCGACTCATTGAGGACCGTGAAGGGCACCGCGACGACCAGGAATCCGACCGCGATCGCGAGGCCGCCGGCGCGCGGGATCGGGCGCGTGTTGACGCGCCGGGCGTTAGGACGGTCGACGATCCCGTATCGCCGGACGGTCCGTCGGATGAGCGGCGTGAGCAGCAGTGCGATCACCGCGGAGATCACGAACACCACGATGATCGGTAGGAAGCTGTCGGCGGCTCCCTCGATGAACGTCACGGTCGTGTCCTGATGCTCCGCGACGCTGGGGTATGGGGCGAGCGGATCACGCCGCGGGCAGTCCCGGAACGGGGAACCGCTCGACGATCTCGGTCACCTCGCCGGCGAGTCGCTTCTGTGTGGCCTCGTCGTCGCGCGACCGGATCGCGTCGATGATGATCCGCCCGACGGATCGCATCTCGCCCTCGCCGAACCCACGCGATGTGGTCGCCGGCGTGCCAAGCCGGATGCCCGACGCCGTGTTGGGCGGCAGCGGGTCGAACGGGATGCCGTTCTTGTTGACCGTGATCCCGATCTCGTCGAGGAGGTGCTCGGCTTCCTTACCGGTCACGCCGAGGGGCGTCACGTCGACAAGCATCAGATGGTTGTCCGTACCGCCGGACACGACCCGTGCGCCCTCGCCGGCGAGGGTCTCGGCGAGGACCGCTGCGTTCCGGACGGTCCGCCGCTGATCCTCGCGGAATGGCTCCTCCGCGGCGAGCTTGAACGCGACAGCCTTGCCCGCGATGACCTGCATCAACGGACCGCCCTGGACACCCGGGAAGACGGTCTTGTCGATCGCGGCGCCGAGCGAGCCCTTGAGGGCCGGGAATTCGGCAGCGTCGAGGACTTCCGGCAGTTCGTGCCGGGCGAAGATCATGCCGCCGCGTGGGCCACGCAGGGTCTTGTGCGTCGTGGTCGTGACGATGTCCGCATGAGGGAACGGGCTCGGATGGACGCCGGCCGCGACGAGACCGGCGATGTGGGCCATATCGACGAACAGGATCGCGCCGACGCTGTGGGCGATGTCGCCCATGCGCTCGAAGTCCCACAGCCGCGGATAGGCGCTCGCCCCCGCGACGATGAGCTTGGGCCGGACCTCGCGCGCCTGCGCTTCCATCGCGTCGTAGTCGATGTGCTCGGTGTCCTGCCGAACGCCGTACGCATGGACCTCGTACAGCTTTCCGCTGAAGTTGAGCGCCATCCCGTGGGTGAGGTGGCCGCCATGGGCCAGGTTCATGCCGAGGATCCGATCGCCCGGCCGGAGGACGCTGAAGTACGCGGCCATGTTGGCCTGCGCGCCCGAGTGCGGCTGGACGTTGACGTGCTCCGCACCCGGATACAGTGCGAGCGCGCGCTCCTGGGCCAGCGTCTCGGCGACATCGACGTATTCGCATCCGCCGTAATAGCGCCTGCCGGGCAGGCCCTCGGCGTACTTGTTGGTCAGCCAGCTGCCCTGAGCCTCCATCACCGCGGCCGAGACATAGTTCTCGCTCGCGATCAGCTCGATGTTGTCGTGCTGGCGGCGCCGTTCCCCCTGCATGGCCGCCCACAGATCGGGATCGACCTCGGCGATGGACTCGAGCGCAAGGCCGCGCGGCTGGGAGATGGTCATCGCGTGGCGCTCCTTCCTGCGCGGTATCTTCCCACGGATGACACTCCACCAGACCGAGGTTCCCGGACCGGCCGCTTCTGAGGCCCTCGATCCGCCGGTCGTCTCCGATCAAGCGCGGGCGATGATCGACACGCCCGCACTGGTCGTCGATATCGACCGCGTGGACGCCGCCATCGCTCGGATGGCGTCGGGCATGGCCGAGCGCGGCGTCGCGCTCCGACCGCACGCGAAGACGCACAAGTCGATCGAGGTCGGCCGGCGCCAGATCGCGGCCGGGGCTGCCGGGCTCACGGTCGGCACCATCGGCGAGGCCGAGGTGTTTGCGACGGGCGGTCTGGACGATCTATTCATCGCGTACCCGCTGGTGCCGCTCGGCCCCAAGGCGGCCCGGTTACGGGCGCTCGCCCGCACGGCGCGCCTGCGTCTCGGCGTCGACTCCGTCGTCGGCGCCCACGCCATCGCCGATGCACTCGGTGACGACGTCGAACGCGTTTCGCTGCTGGTCGAGGTCGATTCGGGCGGCCGGCGGACCGGCGTCGCGCCCGAAGACGCCGGCGCCGTCGCGGCAGCCGCCTCGCATCTGGGGCTCCTCGTGATCGGGGTCTTCACGCATGGCGGGCACAGTTATCACGGTCCGGAGGCCCGGTCGCCTGCCGCGGACGACGAGGTCCGCGAGTTGACGGCCGCGGCGGCCTCACTGCGAGCGGCCGGGATCGAACCGCTCGTCGTGAGCGCCGGATCGACGCCGACCGCGCTCGACTCGGCACGCGGGGCCGTCACCGAGGAGCGTCCCGGAACGTATGTCTTCGGGGACCGGCAACAGGTCGCACTCGGCTCGATAACACCGGATGCCCCCACCGCAGTCGTGGCCGCGCGGATCACGAGCGTCAACGCCGCCGACCGCAGGTTCGTGATCGACGCCGGGGCCAAGACGTTGACCAAGGACGTGCCGGCGTACCTCGCCGGCCACGGGGCGATCCCGGAACTCGGTGGAGTCGTGGCGCGCGTGTCCGACTATCACGGCGTCGTGGAGCTGGCCGGAGGCGCGCCCCTCCCGGACGTCGGACGCGTCGTCCTGGTCGTGCCGAACCATATCTGCCCGGTCGTCGACCTCTTCGCATCCTTCCTCGTCGCGAAGGACGGCGAGATCGTCGACACGTGGCCTGTCGACGCGCACAGCCGGAGCGGCTAGTCAGGCTCCTTCCGGAGCATCTCGCAGCTGGTGGTCCACGCCGGCGCGGTCGAGGATCGAGGCGATCTCGTCGACCGACACGGCGCCGACGCGCAGGATCCGCGGGACGTCACCGCTGCAGTCGACCACGGTGGATGCCGGACCGCCGTGCGCCCGGCCACCGTCGAGCACCAGGTCGATCGCGTCGCCGAGCTGCTCCACGATCGTCGCCGCGTCGGCGGCCTCGGGCAGCCCGGATACGTTCGCCGAGGTGGTCGGCAGCGGGCCGACGCCGCGGGCCAGAGTCCGCGGGGCGTCGTGATCCGGGACGCGCAGGCCGATCGTCTCGGCGCCACCAGTGAGCTCGGTCGGCCACGGGACGTCGGGACGTTGCGGGACGACGACCGTCAGACCACCCGGCCACATCGCTGATGCCAGCGCGGTCGCTGCTGGCGTCATCGATCCGGCTTGGGGCGCCTGCGCGGCGTCGTCGAGCAGCAACATGATCCCCTTGTCGGGTGGCCGGCGCTTCGCGGCGAACAGGCGCCCGATCCCCTCGGGGGTCCCCAGTGCGACGGCGATGCCGTAGACGGTGTCGGTCGGCAGCGCGACGACGGCGCCGGCCCGGAGCGCTTCGATCGCCTCGGCCCGTCCGGCGGCGTCGTCGCGGACCACGCGGGTCGTCATCTGCGTCCCTCGGGGGCCTCACGGGATTCGGCGGCATCGGCCGCGAGCCGCTGGGCATTGGCGAGGACATCGACCGGAGCCGCGAGCACCAGATCCTCGATCATCCGGGCGGCGCCGTCTGCCTCGAGCGGGGGCGCCACGTAGCGGGCTGCGGCCCGCACCTCCGCGGGGGCAGTCGGCATCGCCGTCCCGTGGCCGACTTCCGCCAGCATCTCGAGATCGTTCCACTGGTCGCCGATGGCGAGGGTCGCAGCGAGCGGGATACGCAGCCGCCGGGCCAGCCAGCGGACCGCGCGACCCTTGGACACGCCTGGTGCCACGAATTCGAGGAAGCGTGGATGGGAGATCGTCACGTCCGCGCGACCCGCGAACTCGACCCGGGCCAGCGGCGCGACTTCGGTCGGGATGGGCGGCTCGCCGACGGCGAGGACCTTCGTCACAGGGTGGTCGATCGCCTGCAGCAGGTCAGGGACGAGTTCCGCATTGGCACCCATGAACGCCGAGTAGTCGTCGGCCTTCGGGTCGTCCGCTCGGAGGATGAACCGTTCGAGGTGGTTGACGTGGGGATCGAGACCACGGGCACGGGTCCATTCCAGGATCGAGCGAGCCGCATCGGCCGGTAGCGGCGTGTGCATGAGCAACTTCCCAAGCCGCCGTGAGTCCGGCAGTGGCATGGCCCGGATGAGCCCACCCTGATAGCCGACGATCGGCCCGGTCAGCCCGAGGTCCACCGCGAAGCGCATCGCGGACGACACCATCCGGCCGGTCACGAGCGATACCGCCACATCGAGCTCCATCGCGCGGCGCACGGCTGCCGTCGTCCGTTCGGCGACCTCGTGGTCGTCGCCGATGATCGTCCCGTCGATATCGAGGGCGATCAGCCGGATCGGGAATTCGGACTCGGGCGTGACCGGCAGTACTGCTGGCATGAGTGGCGCGGCGGCCGTGGCAAGGGTCACGCCGCCTCCCGTCGGAGACGTAGCACGCGTGGCAGACCAGCGAGATCAGGAATCACCTCGCAGCTCCAGCTGGGCAGACGTTCCTCGACCATCTCGGGCGCCATCACGCCCTGGTCTCCGCCGATCTCGAGCAGGGCGAGGCCATCGGCCGCGAGGCCCCACGGCAGCTGCTCCAGCAGTCGACCGATCACCGCGAGGCCGTCGTCGCCACCGTCGAGCGCCAGACGCGGCTCGAAGGTCGTGCTCACCGGACGGCCAGCCATCGCATCCAGCTCGCCCGCCCGGACATACGGGAGATTGGCGAGCACGATGTCGAACGGCTCCGATCGCGCGCCGGGCGGCAGCAGGTCGCTCGCCACGAAGCGGAGCCGGTCGCCGACGCCGTGGGCGACGGCATTCTCGCGGGCGAGGTCGAGGGCCTCCTCCGACACGTCCATCGCGATGAGGGTCAGGTCCTCCGGCGGGACCTGCCGCTTGCGAAGCGCGACGGCGAGTGCGACGGCGATCGCGCCGCTGCCCGTCCCGACATCAGCGACGCGCAGCGGCTCAGGTCGGTCGAGACCGGCGGTCAGCGCGGTCATGACTGCTGCGATCGCCGTGTCGACGAGGAGCTCGGTCTCCGGTCGCGGGATCAGCGCCCGCGCATCGACGGTGAGGGCGATCCCATGGAACTCCTTGAGGCCGCGCAGATAGGCGACAGGCTCACCGGTCTCGCGACGGGAGATGAACCCTTCATAGGCAGCCTCTGCATCGATCCCGACCGGAGCATCGCCGTGGGCGATCACGGCCGTCCGATCGACGCCGATGGCGTACGCCAAAAGCAGTTCGGCGTCGAGTCTCGGCGTATCGGAACCGGCCGCTCGGAGGCGCTCGGTGCCGGCCTCCACGAGCGCGCGGGTCGCGGTCATCGACGAGGCGTCAGAGTCGGATGGTGACGGCGACGTCGCCGACCTTGCGCAGGACCTCTGCACTGGTCGTGCCGCGCCACCGGTGGAACAGCAGGTCGACCGAGGCGTCGCCCACCCGCAGGTCGGTCAGCGTGACCTTGCCGAGCCAGTCCGGCAGGTGCGGGTGGAGGAGCTCCAGCTCGTGACGGTCGGCGTGTGCGCGCAAGCCGAGCATCGTCTCGAGGAAGAGGAACGACGAACCGGCAGCCCACGCCTGCGGTGAACAGGCGACGGGATACGGGACGGGAGTGTGGGCATCGGTCCGGTCGAAGCCGCAGAAGAGCTCGGGGAGGCGGTAGTCCGGGAACCCTTGGGCGGCCTCCATCATCTGGCCGACGAGCCGGTTCGAGGCGTCATCGAAGCCGTACCGCCGAAAGCCGGCAGCGATGAGCGACGTGTCGTGGGGCCACACCGTCCCGGTGTGATAGCCGATGGGGTTGTAGCCCGGCTGCCCCGAGGCGAACGTCCGGACACCCCAGCCGGAGAACATCTCCGGTCGAAGGATCCGATCGACGACCTCGCGTGCCCGGTCCGGCGTGACGATCCCGGACCATAGGCAATGACCGGCGTTGCTGGCGATCGCGTCGGCCTGGCGCTTGTCGCTATCGAGCGCCATCGCGTAGTAGCGCCGGTCCTCCATCCAGAACGCCAGCTCGAAGCGTGTCGCAAGCTGGTCGGCCTCGGCATCGAGCCGGATCGCCAGGTCGATATCGCCGCGGATCGCGGCCAGCCGTGCCAACCGCCGCTTGGCGTCGTAGACATATCCCTGGACCTCCGCGAGCGCGATCGGTGGCACCGCCTCGTGCCCGTCGCGGTCGCGGATCGCGTCGCTCGAGTCCTTCCAGCCCTGGTTGAGCAGCCCCCGCTCCGAGCGTCGCTCGTACTCGACGAAGCCGTCCCCGTCGCGGTCACCGAACTCATCGATCCAGCGCAGCGCGGCCATCGCGTTCGGCCAAAGCCGGTCGAGCATCGCGCGGTCACCGGTCCAGTCGAACGTCGCGCCGAACAGGATCAGCCACAGCGGGGTCGCGTCGACCGAGCCGTAGTACGGCGTATGCGGCAGCTCGCCGGAACGTGCCATCTCACCGGTCCGCAGCTCGTGGAGGATCTTGCCGGGCTCGGCGTCCCGGCGCGGGTCGTCCTCGGTCGCCTGGTAGGCGGCGAGGACATCCAGGATCTCGACAGCGATCTGCGGCCGGAAGGCGAGCGCCTGGAACGCCGAGATCAGCGAGTCGCGCCCGAACAGGGTCGCGAACCACGGCACACCGGCAGAGATGTAGCGCTGATCGTCGCCAGGTCCATCGTTGACGAGAAGCCGCAGGTCGGACACCGACCGTTTGATCACGAGGTTGAAGAGCTCGTGGTCACTCACCACGGCCGTCGTGCCGCGCTCCCAGGCGTGATATGCGGCCGCGCCCTCGTCCGCCGAGACGCGGGGGGCGCGCGGGAACATCGCGTCGTGGTCGGATGACCCGGTCGGCTCCTCGGTCCCACCGGCCGGGGCCGGTCGCTCCGTGCACCAGGTCGTCCAGCTCAACGTCTTCGTCTCGCCCGGTCCAAGGGTGAGCGTCCAGCGCAAGCGCACCGCGGCACCGACATCGGACCCGTCGGGCCGTGGCTGGTCGACGGGCTCGATCGATGTGGCGGGCTCCGAGAACGCGATATGCGTGAAGCGCTCGACTCCGTCCAGGCCGAGGTATCGGAACGTCACCCGATCGTCGATCACGGCGACCGGCAGCAGCTTCCCGCGGCTCGGCCGTGGGTAACCCCGGACCTCGAAGATATCTGCCCCGTCAGCGCCGAGTTCCAACTCGACCGGTACATCCGACTCGCGGGCGGCGTGGTTGACGACCTTCAGGCGCTCGGCAACGCCCTCGGCGCCCATCAGCCGCTCACGGTTGATGCCGATCGTCCGCCCGACCAGCGCGTCGGGCGGGTGGACCTTGGCGTCCGGGTTCCGGTCGGCTGAGGGGTTCGTCATCTGGATGCCGCCGTGGTAGTTCGCCCCGACCGACGTCTGCAGCAGGACAGGGCGGATGCCGCCGATGCGTAACACGGAGCACGCGAGCACCCGCGTGTCGCCCTCGTACAGGCCAAGTCCGCGCGAGTCGGGGTGGATGTCGCCGAACGAATCCGTCAGCAGGAACCGGTTGCCGTGCTTCAGGACCTGGACCGACCCGAGGTCAGTGGCCTTCACGATCGGGACCGCGCGCGGTGGCAGGTAGCGCGCGGGCGCGGTCTCAAGCTGCGTCATCGGCACTCATCAGGTTGGCGAGGCGGTCGGCCTGGTCGGCCATGATCAATGCGTCGATGAGCTCGTCGAGATCGCCGCTCATCACGTTCGGGAGGTTATGGACGGTCTTCCCGATGCGGTGGTCGGTGACCCGGTCCTGCGGGAAGTTGTACGTCCGGACCTTGTCGCTCCGGTCGCCGGAGCCGACCATCGATCGTCGGGTCGCCGATCCCGCCTCGCGCTGCTTCTGGATCTCGAGGTCCAACAGCCGTGAGCGGAGCACGGACATGGCCTTGGCCTTGTTCTTGTGCTGACTTTTCTCGTCCTGGATCTCCACGACGAGGCCGGTCGGCAGGTGGGTGATGCGGACGGCCGAATCGGTGGTGTTGACCGACTGACCACCCGGCCCCGAGGAGCGCTTCACCTCGATCCGCAGATCCTTGTCCTCGTCGATGTCGATCTCGACCTCGTCGGCCTCGGGCATGACGATGACCGTGGCGGTGGAGGTGTGGATGCGGCCGCTCGACTCGGTCGCGGGGATGCGCTGGACGCGGTGCACGCCACCCTCGAACTTCAGCCGGCTGTACGCACCGTCGCCTCGTACCTGGACGATGGCTTCCTTGACCCCGTCGATACCGGTCTCGTTCAGGCTGAGGACCTCGGGCTTGAAACCGTGCCGGTCCGCGTAGCGCGTGTACATCCGAAGGATCTCCGAGGCGAACAGCGCCGCCTCGTCGCCGCCCGCACCAGCGCGGACCTCGAGGATCACGTCGCGATCGTCATTCGGATCGCGCGGCAACAGCAGGACGCGCAGATCCTCGAGCAATCGGCGCTCCTCGCCTTCGAGGTCGGCGACCTCGTCGCGGGCCATCTGGCGGAGGTCGTCATCGCCCTCGCTGGCATCGCGCACGTCGCGTGCCCCGGCCAGCTCCTCACGAAGGCGCGCGAGGGACCGATAGGCCTCGACCGTCGGCTGCAGCCGGGCGAGCTCACGACCCAACCGTCGGATCTCGTTCGGATCGGCGATCACCTCGGGCCGCGCCAGCTCCGCCTGGAGGTCGTCGTACTGCGCGGCGACCTCGGCGAGCTTCGCGTCGAGATCGCTCACGTGACTGCCGGCGGCTCGTCCGTCGTCGCCGCCGCCACCGGTTCGCTGGCTGGTACGGTCTCCTCGTCCTTGGGCAGCACGAGCGGGTCGCGGTCGAAGACCGTGGAGCCCGCGGGGATCGGATTGCCGTCCGCGCTGAGTGCCTCCTCCATCGAGGAGATCGCCACTTCGATCATGTCGTCTGTCGGACGCTTCGTCGTGATCATCTGGACGAGGATCCCGGGGAACATGATCACGCGCATGACCGGGTTGTGGCGGAACTTGGCGCCGATCTTGAGGACCTCGTAGCCGACCGCGGCGAGGATCGGGATGCCGATGAACCGGCTGAGGATCATCACGATCGGCTCCTGCTTGCCGACCAGCGAGAACGCGAAGATCGACAGGAGCACGAGGATCACCAGGAACTCCGTCCCGCAGCGGTGATGGGCCGTGGGGTACTTGCGGACCTCAGCGACGGTGAGCGGATCGCCGGCCTCGAGCGCATGGATCGTCATGTGCTCCGCGCCGTGGTACTGGAAGACGCGGTAGATGTCTGGCGTGCGCGACACGAACGTGAGATAGGCGAGGAACAGGCAGACCTGGATGAGCCCCTCGACCGCCGGCTGCGCCCAGCCCTGGCTCGAACCGGACGTCGCCACGCTCGAGATGAATAGGGGAAGCAGGCTGAATATGGCGATCGCGACGCCGAAAGTGATCAGAAGGGTGATCGCGATCGTGCCCTTGCCGAGCTCGACGTCGTCCTCTTCGGCCTGCACGTTGGCGCTGCGGACGAGCCAGCGCGTCCCGATGACGAGGGTCTCGTACAGGACGACCAGGCCACGCACGAACGGCCACTTGCCGGCCCGCGCGGTATGGACCCGGGAGTCCAACCGTTCCGTGGCCGTGACGATGCGCCCATCCGGATGGCGCAGCGCGACGGCGATCGCGTTACGACCGCGCATGAGGACACCCTCCATGAGGGCCTGTCCTCCATAGGCGAAGGTGGGAGGTCCGCCGCGACGGCCGCCGTCCGCCGCCAGCGGCGCCGGGTTCGCTGACATCGTGGGCAAGTCTACCGGCGTTCGATGGCCGTGGCTTCCGGCCGACGGTACCGGGTCGGGGAATCCGAACGGCCGGCGTGGACGCCGGCCGTCATCTCGCCGCGATCGAGGCCGGCCCTAACTGCGGGCCTGGCGCTCCAGGCGCTTCTGGAACCGCTCGACCTGACCGGCCGTGTCGATGATGTTCTGCGTCCCCGTGAAGAACGGGTGGCAATTGCTGCAGACGTCGACGCGCAGCTCCTCTCGCGTCGACCCGACCGTCCATTCGCGACCGCATGAGCCGCAGTGGACCTTCGCTTCGTAATACTTGGGATGGATATCCGGCTTCACGGGTGTCTCTCCTCCGACGTCTTCCGCGCCAGGCCGTTCGCCCGGCCGGTGATCGCCGGCTACGTCCGGTCGCGCCTCGCCCGTCGGGCTAGGCGGTCGTCGGGGCGGTCTCGGTCGCCTCGACCCGGATGCGCTTCTTGCTCTTGGTGCTGTGCTCGAACTTGACGGTGCCATCGACCGTCGCGAACACGGTGTAGTCCTTGCCCAGCCCGGTACCCGGGCCGGATGCGAAGGTCATCCCTCGCTGGCGGACGATGATCGCCCCCGCCGTGACGGTCTGGCCGTCGCCGGCCTTGACGCCGAGTCGCTGGCCGACGCTGTCGCGGCCGTTCTTGACGCTACCGCCGGCCTTCTTGTGCGCCATCGCTATCCGTCCTTCTTCGTCGTACGCGGCTTGGCCGCGGTCTTCTTCGGTGCCGGCTTCTCCGCCGACGTACTGGCGTCAGCGGCCTTCGCCCGGGTCGTGGGCTTCTTTGCGGTCGATGCCCTCGGCGCGGGCTTGGCCTCGGTCTTCGTTGTCGACGTCGTCTCGGTCTTCGTTTCGGCTTTGGCTGAGGCCTTGGTTTCGGCCTTGGCCGTCGGCTTGGCGGTCGTCTTCGGCTTCGACTCGGTCTTCTTGGCCGGCGCCTTCGCCTCGGCCGCGAGCCTCGCCGCCAGCTCCGCGTCCTTCGCCGCCTGGGCCGCCGCAGCCTCCTCGAGGCGCTGGCGCTCCGTCTTGGCGTCGGATCCGGCCCTGGCGGCAGCCTTCGCCGCGCTCTTGCCATCCAAGGTGATGTCGGAGATCCGGAGCATCGTCAGCTCCTGGCGATGGCCCTTCTTGACACGACGCCGCGTCTTCGGACCGTACTTGAAGACGACGAGCTTCTCGCCGCGACCCTGGCGGACGACCTCCGCGCTGACCGCCGCGCCGTCGACCACGGGGCGGCCGATCGACGCATCGTCGCCATCGGCGACGAGCAGCACGCGACCGACCGTGATGGTCTTGCCGGGCTCGGCGTCGAGCAGCTCGACTTCGAGTTCGGTGCCGACCTCGACGCGGTACTGCTTTCCGCCGGTCTCGATGACTGCGTACATGGATCCTCAGGGCTTCTTGACGACGGCGGGCGACGCGCGTGGCGATCGGGCTGTCGGACATGGGGTGACGTCGAGCATGAGCCTCGACGCGGACGATGGAGTGTACGGCTGAACGGGCGTACCGGTCAATCGAGCCGGGGGGTCACCGGCGAGTCCCGTCCTCGGCCTCGGCCAGGTCCTCGTCGAGGAGCAGGCGCTCACGAACGATGGCCCGGACCTCGAGCGAGACACCCAGTAGGTCGCCAAGCGCGCCGATCACCTCCTCCGGCCGGCCCGTGCCGAGCTCCGGGTCGAAGCGGGTCCGGGTTCGAACGACGGGCGGCGGTCCGACATCGACCGAGACCGTGCTCAGTAGCGGACGCAGGTCGTAGGAGACGGTCCCATCGCCCTTCCGGCGCTCTCGCGGGATCCGCGGGGCGCTCATGAGCTCGGACGCGGCGCGGGCGAGTTCCCGAGCATCGGGCTGGCGTCCGAGTTCGATCCGATAGTCGGCCGCGGCGACACGCCCGGCCAACGGCGGGCCCGCCAGCCACACGTCGAAGACGTCGACCAGGCGCCAGCCGGACGGGATCCGGCGGTCGAGCGCGTCGCGAACGCGCCAGACCGGCCAGCGCTCCGTCAGGACCACGTCGATGAGCTCGCGTTCCGCGGCCATGCCGACGGGGAGCGGCGCCGCGAACGACACCCGCGAGCGTCCGCGCGTGCTCTCCGATGAGACCAGCGGCAGGCCGGCGTCCTCGATCGCCGAGATCCAGGCCGCCGCGAGGTCGCGTTGTGTGGCATCAGGGGCGCCGGCGCCGCGCGCGACCAGGAGTCGCCAGCGTTGACGGGGTTCGGCGACGTCGGCGAGGGGGTCCGGCACGTCTGCTAGTCTGCCGGAACGATGGACGAGCCCGAGCGGGCGGCCTCCGCCCCGCCGCCTGAGTGGGTCGCCGCGCTCCCCCCTCCCCCGTTCGTCGATCCGGGCTCGTACCCTGCACATCCGCGCCTCGTCGCGCTTTCCCCGCGCGTGGCGGTCCTGATCGCCGCCGCGATCGTCATCGGCGTGATGCTGTGGATGGCACGCGACGCGGTCCGCCCGTTCATCCTCGGGCTGCTGCTCGTCTACCTCCTCGACCCGCCGGTGCGCTGGCTTGCCGGTCGTGGCGTGCGCCGGAGCGTCGCCATCATCGTCGTGTACGTCATCGCGGTCCTGCTGTTCCTCGAGTTCCTGAACTTGACGCTGACACCGCTGATCAACGAGATCGTCCGGCTGCTGCAGGACCTGCCCGGGCTGGCACGGCAGCTGCAGGAACAGGCGGACCGGCTGGCCGAGATCTACGACCGGCTGGCGATCCCCGATGCCATCCGGCAATGGATCGAATCGATGGTCACGTCGATCACCGAGGGCGGTCCCAGCGGCGGCCCGGCCTTCGACCCGACCGACCTGCTGCCGGTGCTCACCGGTGTGACGAGCGTGGTCGGCGGCCTGTTCGCCTACGTGATCCTGCCCGTCTGGGTCTTTTACGTCATGAAGGACCGGGTCGTGCTGACCCGGCAGTTCGACCGGAGCCTGCCGGCCGCCTGGCGGTTCGACGTGTGGGCCATCCTCCGCATCGTTCGACGCGTCTTCGGCCAGTGGGTCCGGGCCCAGCTGATCCTCGGCGTGACGGTCGGCGTGTTCACGTTCATCGGTCTGCTCATCCTGAGTGCGACCGTCGACCCGATCTTCGGGCGCTACGCGATCCTGCTGTCCGTCACGGCCGGCATCCTCGAGCTGTTGCCGATCATCGGTCCGATCATCTCGGCCATCCCGGCCGTCCTGCTCGCGGCGACCGCCGGGATCGAAGCGGTGATCGCCGCCCTTGCCCTCTACCTGATCGTCCAGCAGGTCGAGAACAATGTCCTCGTTCCCAAGATCCAGGGAGACGCCATCGAGCTCCACCCCGCCCTCGTCATGTTCGCCATCGTGATCGGCGGATCACTGGCCGGGTTGCTTGGCGCGATCCTGGCTCTGCCGGTCGCGGCCGCCATCCGTGACGTCACCCGCTACATCTTCCGCAGGCTGAGTCCGGAGGCCAACGACGCGCTCGCTGCGTCGATCGACGGGCTCGGGCTCGAGGTGCACCCGGGCGTCCCGGCCACCTCGGCGCCGTGACCGACCCGGGCCTCGACCCCTACAAGACCCTCCAGGTCGACCCCGAGGCCGAGGACGAGGTCATCGCTGCCGCCTATCGGCGACTGGCGCGCAAATACCACCCGGACACGGCCGGTGGCAGTGCGGCGGGCGGAGGTGGCGAGGCAGCGTCCGAGGCCACCCTGGAGGCCGCGAGCGCGAAGATGATGGTGCTCAATGCGGCGTGGGAGCTGATCGGCGATCCGGGACGTCGCGCGATGTTCGATCGAGATCGGGAGCTCCGTGAAGCGCTGGGCCGGCGGGCGTCCGAACCGGCGGCTCCATCCGGGGCCGGGCCAGCCGCCCCGGCCGGCCCGCGTCCACCCGAGACCGTGTCGCGTGACTGGACGAGCGGCCGCTCGTCGATGGGCGGCGGCTACGACTCCTCCATGCATCGCCCCGACGGCGAGGGTGCAGCCGGGCCACCGCCCGGCAACCCCTCGGGCAGCGTGCTCACGTTCGGTCGATATGCGGGCTGGTCGCTCGGCGAGATCGCGCGGCGCGACCTCGAGTACGTCGAATGGCTCGACCGGATGCCGATCGGCCGGCCGTACCGCGACGAGATCGACGCGATCCTCCGGGCATCCGGCCGGCGACGCTCCGCCGAGGCTGATGCAAGCGATCGACGAGGGTTGTTCCGCCGACGCTAGATCATTCGGGGTCTATACGGCGCCACGCTGCCGCGCGTATCGGTGGCAGCTCAGTCAGGCGGGGCGTTCACCATTCCGCGCGCGTCTGCCGGATGTTGATGCTCTGCAGGATCCCGAGGCCGACCGCGATGCTGACCAGCGAAGCGCCACCGTGCGTGACGAAGGGCAGTGGGATCCCGGTGATCGGCATGATCCCCATGACCATCCCGACATTCACGAACAGCTGGAACAGGACCATCGACGCGATCCCGGCTGAGAACAGGGTCCCGAACGGGTCTCGGGATCGCCAGCCGGCCACGAGGACTCGCCACAGCAGCAGGATGAAGAGCAGGAAAAGCACGATCGCGCCGATGAACCCGAGCTCTTCGGCGAGGACCGAGAAGACGAAGTCGGTCGACTGCACGGGCAGGAAGTCGCCCTGGGCCTGGGTCCCGTTCGTCAGGCCGCGGCCGAACCACCCGCCCGACCCGACCGCGATCTGTGACTGGTAGAGCTGGTAGCCGGAGTCGGTGATGTCGGGTTTCGGGTTGAGGAACGACGTCAAGCGTTCCTTCTGATAATCGCGCAGCAGGTACGTCCACGCGATCGGGACCATCGCGATCACAGCCGCCGCCATCGTCGCGAGCCACTTCATGCTCGCGCCCGACATCCACAGCATGCCGATGAGGATGGCGGCGAACACGAGCGACGTGCCGAGGTCGGGCTGGAGCATGACCAGGGCCAGCGGCGGCGCTACGAGGACGCAGGCACCGAGGATCGTCCTGATCGAGTCGAGCCGCTGGCTTCGGCCGGCCAGGTAGTTGGCCAGCACGATGATCATCAGGATCTTGGCGAGCTCGCTGAACTGGAACGTCAGGGGACCGAGCGTGATCCAACGAGCCGAATTGCCGACGCCGTCGCCTATGGCCAGGGTCAGGACGAGCAAGCCGAGCTGGAGCGCATACGCCGGCCAGGACAGCGTCTTGAGCCAGCGGTAGTCGAACATCGTCGTGAGTACGAAAACGATCGCCGCGATCCCCGCCCACATCAGGCCACGGGTGAATGTCGTGCCCGCTTCGAGCGGCGTCGAGCCGTTCTCGACGCTGTTCGTGTAGGCCATGACGAGCCCGATCGCGACGAGCAGCGCCGCGTAGACGACGAGTTGCAGGTCGAACGCACGCCAGGCCGCCCCGACCGACCTGGCGGCCCAGTCGGTGACACGCGCGGGTTCGGCTCGGATGACGCCCATCAGTCGTTCGAATAGAAGTTCGTGCGCTCGAGGTTCTCGGGCAAACGGTAGTCCTTGTCGATGCCGTAGTGGAGCTGGAAGAAGTACTTGACGATCTCGGTCGCGGCGTTGCCCTTGGTCCGCGAGTCGTGTGCGAAGGCCATGACGACGAGGCGTGAATCGTGGTTCTCGAACGACCCCTTGTACGGGTCCTTGGGGGTGAAGCCGACGAAGAACGAGGAGTAGGGCAGGCGACCCTTCGAGTCCGGAGTGCCGAACTCCGCGGTGCCCGACTTGCCAGCGATCTTGATCGGCAGGTCAACGAGGTTGTACGTGTGCCGCAGGGTCACCGTTGTACGCGCGGCCTCGCGCATCGTGCGCAGGACACTCGGCTTGACCTTCATCTTGCGGATGACCTTCTTCTGGAAGGGGCGGACGACCTTGCCGTCCGGACCGATGATGTCGCGCACGATCTGGGGCTGATACAGCGTGCCGCCGTTGGCGAGCGCCGCATACGCATTGATCAACTGGAGCGGCGTCACGGCGTCGTAGCCTTGGCCGATGCCGGCCTGATAGGTCTCACCGGGGAACACCGGAGCGCCGAGCGCCTCCTGCTTCCAGGCGTTGTTCGGGACGATCCCGTCGACCTCGCCTGGCAGGTCGATGCCGGTCTTGGCGCCGAACCCATACTGGCGGGCCCAGTACGCCAGCCGGTCGATGCCGAGCATCCCGGCTACCTGATAGAAGAACGTGTCGCTCGAGTGGCCGAATCCGCAGTAGATGTCGCATGGTCCCCACCCGCGCCGGTTCCACTCGTAGAACTTCGTCTCGCCGAGGGTCAGGAACGGCTTCGTCATGACCTGGGTCGAGGGCGTGATGTCGCGGTCGGCAAGGCCACCCGTTCCGGCAACGAGCTTGTAGGTGGATCCCGGCGCGTAGTGCGCTTGGATGGCGTGGTTGAGGAGCGGCTTGTCCTTGTTCTGGAGGAGCTTCTTGTACTCCTTCTGACTGATCCCGCGCGCGAACTTGTTGTTGTCGTACGTCGGCAGGCTCACCATCGCGAGGACCTCGCCGGTCTGCGGGTTCATGGCGATCACCACGCCCCGCGTCATCCCGATCTTGTCCATCGCCCATTTCAGGGCCTTCTGGGCGTTGCGCTGCACCTTCGTATCGATCGTGAGCCTCAGCGACGCACCGGGGACGGCGTCGCTCACCGTCTGGAGCACCTGAGTCCGACGCCCGGTCTTGTCGCGAGCGACGGTCTGCACGCCGTACGTTCCGCGCAGCTCGGTCTCGTACTGTGCTTCGAGTCCGACCTTGCCGAGGAGATCGTCTGGCTGATAGCCCTTCTCTCGCAGCTCGGGCAGCTGCTCGGCAGAGACCGGTCCCGTGTAGCCGAGGAGTTGTGACATCAGCGGCCCGTCGGTGTACTGCCGGCGCGCCTCGACCGCCACGTCGACCCCCGGGAGGTCGAAGCCGGCCTCCGAGATGAGCTGCGCCGTCCGCTTGTCGACGTCCTGGGCGATGCGGACGAGATCGAATGCCGAGCCGGGGTTGCCGTCGATCGTGGCGTTGATCTCCGCAGGATCCTTGCGCAGCAGCGCAGCGAGGCGCGTGACGACCTGGTCGCGCATGTCGTCCGGCAGATCGGCCGGTCGGATCTTGACCGCGTAGGTCGGCACGTTCTTGACCAGGAGGCGGCCGTTGCGGTCATAGATGTATCCGCGTGGCGCCGGGATCGGCTCGTCGACCGTCCGTTGGCGGTCGGAGATCGCTGCGTATTCCGTGCCGTTCGTGATCTGGAGATAGAAGAGCCTCGCGGTCAGGGTCCCGACAGCGAGGACCACGATCAGTCCGAACACGAGGAAGCGCGAGAAACGTCGCGCGGGGAGACGCCGTCCGTCGAGGGAGGTGTTCACCAGTCGACGCGCTCTTGTTCGAGCCGGCGGTCATGCACCGCGATCGTCAGGGGCCCGATGATCACCCCGAGCACGGCGTCGTAGACGGCGCTCGGAAAGACGGCCGAGAGCGGGTCACTCGTCGCCGGCGGGATGCCGAGGGCTTCGAAGAGGACGTACAGGATCATCGAATAGGCGAGGCTGGCGAGAAAGACGGCGACGATGGGCACGATCGGTCGAAGGTGCGCGAGGCCTCGCGAGAGGAGCGACGTGGCTCCGACGCATAGGAGGAGCGCGAAGGCGGTCGAGCCGAGCGGGCGGAGTGCCAGGACATCGAGCGCAAGCCCTCCTACGAAAGCCCAGACCAGGCCGGCCTCGATGCCGAAGGCGATCGTGACGATGACCGCCAGAACGAGTACCGGGTGGGGGTGGGCCGACCCGATCCGGAGATATTGGACCACGGTGAGTTCGACGAGGGCCGTCACCACGGCGCCGACCGCAGCGAGTAGCAGGGTCATCGGACGGGTCGTTTCCTCGGCGGAGCGGCCAGAAAGGTCCCGCGCCCACCTGCCCGGCTCGTTGATCGCGACCGATACGGCGGCGACGTCTCGGCGGAGTATCCCACGGAGGCCGACAACGGGCAACGAGGCTCCTGATGCCGCTGTTTCACGTGAAACAGGCCGAGAAGCATCCCGCAGATAAGCGGCAGCGAAGCGCCATCTGGGAGGCTCTCGTCGTACGCGACGCAGCGCTGTAGCACCCCGCCGGGAAGCGAGGTGGAACGGCCATCGATGATAGAATCGGTATCCGTGAATCCAGTCCGAGCGGATCGCTGAGTGGGGCGGACGGTCGCCTGCGCAAATCAGAAAGGCGGCGTCGGTAAGACCACGACGGTCGTGAACCTGGCGAGTCTTCTCGCTCTTTCGGGCGACCGCATCCTCCTGATCGATCTCGATCCACAGGGCAACGCCACGAGTGGATTGGGCATCGAACGAGCGTCCCTCGACCGTTCGACCTATGACGGCCTCATGGATGGTGTCGGCGTTGCCGAACTGATCGTCCAAGGGACATCGCCTGGGGTCGACGTAGTGCCCTCCGCCATCGCATTGGCGGGCGCCGAGGTCGAGCTCGCCGAGTCGGCCGGGCGTGAACGCCGCCTGCGCGATCTCCTCGTCGGACTGGCCGATCAGTACGACGTCATCTTCATCGATTGCCCGCCGTCACTCGGGCTCCTCACCGTCAATGCCCTGACCGCGGCCGATGCGGTCCTCATCCCGCTCCAATGTGAGTACTACGCCCTGGAGGGTCTGACCCAGTTGCTGGCCACGATCGATCTCGTCCGCGACCATTTGAATCCGCGACTCGCCATCGACGGCGTCGTCATGACCATGGCCGACAAGCGGACCAACCTGTCCGCGGATGTCGAAGCCGAGGCTCGCCGTCATCTCGACGGCGCGGTCTATCGGACGGTTATCCCGCGCAGCGTCCGGCTGTCCGAGGCGCCGAGTCACGGCAAGTCCATCGCGTCCTACGCTCCCGACTCCAAGGGCGGACGGGCCTACGTGGCCCTTGCCGAGGAGTTCCGTGCACGGAACGCCCGGCATGCCGGAAGTCCCTATCCCTCATTCGCCCCGCGAGAGCCCGAGGTGGTCCTGTCATGACCGTTCGACCCGAGCGCGCCCAGGGCCTCGGCCGGGGGCTCGCGGCGCTCATCCCGCCACGGACAGAGCCTCGGGGCGGTCCGATCGACATCCCCCTCGCGAGCATCCGGCGGAACCCGGATCAGCCACGGCGCCGGTTCGGCGACGCCGAGATGGCAACGCTCACGGCGAGCGTCAGGGAGCACGGTGTGCTCCAGCCGATCCTCGTCGCCGAGACGCTCGACGGCTATCAGCTGATCGCCGGCGAACGCCGCGTCCGCGCCGCTTCAGCTGCTGGGCTCGAGCGCATCCCGGCGGTCGTGCGTCAATACGACGATCGTGAACGACTCGAACTCGCCCTGGTCGAGAACCTGCAGCGCGAGGATCTCGACCCGATCGAGGCCGCGCACGGGTTCCGTCGCCTGATCGACGAGTTCGGGTTCAGCCATGAGGACATCGCCGAGCGGGTCGGTCGCGCCCGGTCGACCGTCGCGAACACCGTCCGGCTCCTCGATCTGGCGCCCGTCGTCCAGGCCGCGATCGCCGGTGACAGCATCAGTGAGGGCCACGGCCGCGCCCTCGGTGGCCTCGCGGTCGAGCACCAGGAACATGTGCTCGGCGCCGTCATCGATCAAGAGCTCTCGGTCCGCCAGACCGAGGAACTCGTCCGCCGCCTGCGCGAGCCCAAGGCGCCGGCGCAGGGATCACCCGACGACGCTAGCGCCGTCCGCGACCCCGACCTCGAGCGGATCGAGGAAGAGCTGCGACGGGCTCTCGGTACGAAGGTCAGCCTGGCCCGCTCGCGACGTGGAGGCCGGATCGTCATCGAGTACTACAGCGATGAGGAACTCGGTCGGCTGTACGACCGCCTGACCGGAGGGATCGCGTGACCGAGGAAGCTGCTACGAACCCGCCCGTGACCACGAACGGCCGCGGCCGGAAGGCCCGAGGCGGTGGCGCCGACTATACGGCGGCCAGCATCCAGGTCCTCGAGGGCCTCGAGGCGGTCCGTCGGCGTCCTGGGATGTACATCGGCTCGACCGACGAGCGTGGCCTCCACCACCTGGTGTGGGAGGTCGTCGACAACTCGATCGACGAGGCGATGGCAGGTCACGCCACCACGATCCTGGTCACGATCAAGCCCGACGGCATGGTCGTCGTCCACGACGACGGCCGCGGGGTCCCGGTCGGCAAGCACTCGACGGGCAAGGACGCACTCGAGGTCGTCCACACGGTGCTGCACGCCGGCGGCAAGTTCGGCGGCGGCGGGTACAAGGTGTCCGGCGGCCTCCACGGCGTCGGCGTGAGCGTCGTCAACGCGCTCTCCGAGTGGATGCGTGTCGAATCGGCCCGCGACGGCTTCGTCTGGATGCAGGAATACGAGCGCGGCAAGCCCAAGGCGGCGGTGAAGAAGGTCGGACCGCAGGGCGACCGCCGGGGCACGCTCACGATGTTCCGTGCCGATCCCGAGATGTTCTCCACGACCGATTACTCATTCGAAGTGATCAGCCAGCGCCTCCGGGAATCGGCGTACCTGACCAAGGGTGTCTGGATCACGCTGATCGACGAGCGCATCGATCGCGAGCGGTCGTTCTACTTCGAAGGTGGCCTCGAATCGTTCGTCCGCCATCTCAACCGCAACAAGGAGGTCCTGCACGACCGCCCGGTCTATGTCGAGCGCAAGGAAGGCTCGACCGCCGTCGAGGTCGCCCTCCAGTACAACGACGCGTACACCGAGAATGTGCTCGCGTTCGCGAACAACATCAACACGGTCGACGGCGGCACGCACGTGACCGGTTTCCGCGCCGCGCTCACGAGCTCACTCAACGATTGGGCGCGCCGGTCGGGCGTGCTCAAGGACAGCGACGGGAACCTGTCGGGCGACGACGTCCGCGAGGGTCTGACCGCCGTCATCAGCGTAAAGCTGACCGATCCCCAGTTCGAGGGCCAGACCAAGGCCAAGCTCGGCAACGCCGAGGTGAAGGGCCAGGTCCAGACGGCCGTCGCCGACGCCATCGGCCAGCACCTGGACGAGAACCCCGCCGATGGCCGGCGGATCATCGAGAAATGCCTCACGGCCGCCCGTGCCCGCGAGGCCGCCCGCAAGGCGCGCGACCTCGTGCTCCGCAAAGGGGCCTTGGAGGGACTGTCGCTGCCCGGCAAGCTGGCCGACTGCCAGGAGCGTGACCCGGCACGAAGCGAGCTCTTCATCGTCGAGGGCGATTCCGCGGGTGGTTCGGCCAAGGCCGGTCGCGACCGCCGCTTCCAGGCGATCCTGCCGATGTTCGGCAAGATGCTAAACGTCGAGAAGGCGCGCCTCGACAAGGTCCTCTCGAGTGACAAGATCCGGCCGCTGATCATCGCCCTCGGTGCGGGCATCGGCGAGGGCTTCGACGTCGCGAAGATCCGCTATCACCGGATCATCCTCATGAGCGACGCCGACGTCGACGGTGCTCATATCCGGACCCTGTTGCTGACCTTCTTCTACCGGCACATGCCGGAGGTCGTCGAGGCCGGCTACCTGTACATCGCCCAGCCGCCGCTCTACCGCGTGTCGACCGGCAAGGTGACCAAGTACGCGCAATCGGAGAAGGAACGGGACCGCATCGTCAAGGAGTTCAACGTCAAGAACATCTCGGTCCAGCGGTTCAAGGGCCTCGGCGAGATGAACGCCGAGCAGCTGTGGGAGACGACGATGAACCCCGAGACACGGACGCTTCTCCGCGTCGACTCGGAGAACGCGGCCCTCGCCGACGAGATCTTCACGATGCTGATGGGCGAGAAGGTCGGCCCGCGCAAGGACTTCATCAAGACCGAGGCACGCAAGGTGCAGAACCTTGACGTCTGAGACCCGGTCGCCGGAGGCACGGGTCATCGATGTCCCTGGCCTCCCGAGATTCGAGATCGCGCCCCACCACTGCTTCGCCTGCGGGGCGCTCAACGCGAACGGCATCGGGCTGCTGCTCCATGTCGAACGCGGTCGGTCCTGGGTCGAGCTGGCGCTGGAGCCACGCTTCCAGGGCTGGGACGGCATCGTGCACGGCGGGATCCTCGCGACGATCCTCGACGAGGTCATGGCCTGGGCACTCGTGGGTGAGGACAGCTGGGGCCTGACCGCGCGACTGGACGTCGACTTCAAGAAGCCGGTCAGGATCGATCAGCGCATCCGCGCCGAGGGATGGATCACCCGCTCACGGAGGAGGATCGTCGATACCGAGGCTCGACTCACCGACGCGCTGACGGGCGTGGTGCTCGCGACCGGTACGGGGGTCTACATGGCGGCTGACGAGGCGCGCAAGCGCGAGCTGCGAGCCCGTTATGGCTGGCGCCGGCTCGACGATGGCGCGACGCCCGACCCCGTGGACCGGGCGTCGTGACGGCCGACATCGAGACCGCCGCGACCACCAGCCCGGTGACCGCCCGAGCCGTCGCCTTCGTCGCGGAGCACAAGCCCGGTGCGGAGGCGCTCGGCACGAGCCTCGCGGAGTACATCCAGGACCCCGACGCGTTCGCCGCCGCGCTCCGAGCCGGCCTCGAGGAACTGGCCGACCCCGAATACCACGAGGGCCAACAGATGGTCGCTCCGGGTCTCGGCCAGACGCTCGGCGTGCGGTGGCCGCTGTTGGCGGCGGTCATCCGCGGCTTCAAGCAGGAGACGCGTCGTGATCGACCGGCGGCGCTCCTGTTCCTCGCCGACCGGCTGTTCCGCGAGGAGCCACTCGAGGCCCGCTGGTTCGCCTTCGCCCTGCTCGAGCGCACCCTCAAGGAGGATCCGGAGCGCACGTGGCAGCTCCTGCGTCGCGGGGCGCGCGAGGCGGCCGACTGGATCACCGTCGACGACCTCGCGCATCCGTATGGCGTCGGCATCGCCGCCGAGCCCTATCGCTGGGCGGAGCTGGAGCAGCTCGTCTTCTCGCCGTCGCGATGGGAGCGCCGGCTCGTCGCGTCGACGATCGCCACGATGACCCACGGCAACCGGCGGACCGGGCGGGGTCCGGAAGTCGTCGATCACGCCCTGCCCATCCTCGGGCAGCTGATCGGCGATGCCGAGCCGGACGTCCAGAAGGCGCTCTCGTGGGCCTATCGCTCGCTGGCCCAGATCGATCGCGAGCGGACGACGGCGGCACTCCGCGACGAGACCGACCGTGCCGTCGCCACCGATGACGGCCATCGAGCCTGGGTCATCCGCGACAGCCTGACCAAGCTCGACCCGGCCGAGGCCGAGGCGTTGCGAGCGCGTCTGTCGGGCATCCGCCGGCGACCGGGCGCTCCGTCGACTTCCATGGCGGCCGAGCTGGCCGCCCGCTTCGGCGGCCTGCCCGAACCTGCCGCCCACCCCGAACCACCGCTGTTCTGAACAGGAGTAGACGACCGTGACCGACGAGCCGGGCGACATCCGCGCGATCCGTATCGAGGACGAGATGCGCGACTCGTACCTCGACTACGCGATGAGCGTGATCGTCGCGCGCGCGTTGCCGGACGTCCGCGACGGCCTCAAGCCGGTCCATCGCCGGATCCTCTTCACGATGGGCGAGATGGGCTTGTCGTCGACGAGCTCGTACCGCAAGTGCGCCGCGATCGTCGGCGAAGTGATGGGCAAGTACCACCCGCACGGCGACGTCGCCCTGTACGACGCGCTCGTCCGGCTCGCCCAGGACTTCTCGATGCGCTACCCGCTCGTCGACGGTCAGGGCAACTTCGGCAGCGTCGACGGTGATGGAGCCGCCGCGATGCGCTACACGGAGGCGCGCCTGACCGCGATCGCCTCCGAGATGCTCGCCGATATCGACAGGGAGACGGTCGACTTCGTCGACAACTACGACGCGACACAGAAGCAGCCGTCCGTCCTGCCGGCGAAGCTCCCGAACCTGCTCGTCAACGGCTCGTCGGGCATCGCCGTCGGCATGGCGACCAACATCCCGCCGCACCACCTGGGCGAGATCGCCGACGCTACGATCGCCCTGATCGACGACCCCGAGCTGACGTCAGACGACCTGTGCAAGTACGTCCTCGGTCCGGACTTCCCGACCGGCGGCACGATCTTCCGCTTCGAGAAGCAGCGCAACATGCTCACCGGGGAGTGGGAGACCGTCGACGCCATCCGCCAGATGTACGCGCACGGTCGCGGCCGCGTCGTGATGCGCGCGCAGGTCGCGTTCGAGGAGGTCCGCGGCGACCGGACGGCGATCATCGTCACCGAGCTGCCGTACCAGGTGAACAAGGCTGCCCTGCTCGAGAAGATGGCCGACCTCGTCAAGGACAAGAAGGTCGACGGCATCGCCGACCTGCGCGACGAGTCGGACCGCGATGGCATGCGCATCTACATCGAGATCAAGCGGGACGCCAACCCGCACAAGGTGCTGAACAACCTGTTCAAGCACACCCCGATGCAGCTGGCGTTCAACATGAACATGCTGGCTCTGGTCGACGGGCAGCCCCAGACGCTACCCCTCAAGAACGTGCTCGAGCATTACGTCGACCACCGCCAGGAGATCGTCCGCCGGCGGACCGAGTTCGACCTCGCCAAAGCGCGGGCGCGGGCCCACATCCTCGAGGGGCTCAAGATCGCGCTCGATCATCTCGACGCGGTCATCAAGACGATCCGCGAGTCGGCCGACGTGGATACGGCACGTGACAACCTGATGTCGCGGTTCGACCTCTCGGAGCTGCAGGCGCAGGCCATCCTCGACATGCGTCTCGCCCGACTCGCCGCGCTCGAGCGCAAGAAGATCGAAGTCGAGTACCTCGAGGTCATCCAGCTCATCGCCGAGCTCGAGGACATCCTCGCCAACCCCACACGCGTCCTTCGGATCATCAAGGACGAGCTCGCCGAGCTGAAGCGCAAGTACGCCGGCGAGCGGCGGACGCGCGTCGCGGACGACGCGAGCCGGGAGATGACCGACGAGGACCTCATCGCCGACGAGGACGTCGTCGTCACGATCTCCGGGCGCGGCTATATCAAGCGCCAGCCGGTCGACACCTATCGTCGCCAGCATCGCGGCGGGAAGGGGATCATCGGCCACGTGACCCGCGAGGAGGACGCCGTCGAGCATCTCCTCGTCGCGAACACGCACGACTGGGCCCTGTTCTTCACCAACCGCGGCCGCGTGTTCAGCGCCAAGGTGCACGCCATCCCGGATGCCTCGCGGCAGGCGAAGGGCATGCCGATCATCAACCTGCCGGGCGTGCAGGTCGACTCGGGCGAGGTGCCCGTCGCCACGATCGTGCTCCCCGACTTCGAGCCCGGGCACTTCCTCGTGATGGCCACCCGTAAGGGCATCATCAAGAAGTCGCCGCTCGAGCAGTTCGAACGGGTCCGCGCCACGGGCATCCGTGCCATCTCGATCAACGACGACGACGAGCTGGCATGGGTCGGCGTCTCGAGCGGGGCGGACGACATCATCCTGGCCACGGCCCAGGGCATGCTCGCCCGCTTCGAGGAGGACGAGGTTCGGCCGATGGGCCGCGATGCTGCCGGCGTCATCGGCATCCGCCTGCTCAAGCGCGAGGGCGACAGCGTCGTCGCGATGAGCGTCGTCGAACCCGACGCCGACCTGCTCGTGCTGACCGAGACCGGCTACGGCAAGCGCGTCGCCATCGGCGACTTCCGCCGCAAGCATCGAGGTGGGCAGGGCGTCCGGCTGATCGCGCTGGAAGGCCGGAAGACCGGCCTGGTGGCCGCTGTCCAGCAAGTCACGGAAGCGGACGAGGAGCTCGTCCTCATCTCGGAGGGCGGGCAGGTCATCCGCACGGAGACCAACACCATCAACCGCTACTCGTCCGGGGCGCGCGGCGTCATCGTCATGCGGCTCGCCGAGGGTGACCGCGTGGCGGCGATCGCGGCGTTCCGGCCCGGACTTGCGGACCGCGACGGCATGGGCGACGATGACGCCCCCGCCGCGGGTGGTCCCGGTCAGACCGGCCCGGACGGTGGCGGTTCGGTGTGACGGTCTACGGCCAGCGGGAGGCGGCGCCCTTGTACGCGGACCAGTTCGAGATCTACCACGGCAACGCCAATCCGGAGCTCGCGCGCAAGATCGCGCGCTATCTCGGCATGGAGTGCGGTAAGGCCGAGGTGTTCCAGTTCGCGAACGAGAACATCTTCGTGAAGATCCTGGACAACGTCCGAGAGAAGGACGTGTTCCTCGTCCAGCCGACCTCCCACCCGGTCAACCAGTCGATCATGGAGCTGCTGATCATGATCGACGCCTTCAAGCGGGCGTCGGCCGGGCGGATCACCGCGGTCATCCCGTTCTACGCCTACGGTCGGTCAGACAAGAAGGACCAGCCTCGCGTCCCGATCACGGCCCGGCTCATCGCCGACATGATCACGGTCGCCGGCGCCGATCGCGTCCTGTCGATGGACCTCCACCAGGGCCAGATCCAGGGCTTCTTCAACATCCCGGTCGACGAGCTCACGGCCGTCCACATGCTGTCCCGCTACTTCATCGACAAGCGCCTCGACGACTTGGTCGTGGTGACCGACCTCGGTTTCGCGAAGCGGGCACGGGCATTCGCCGAGCTGCTCGATGCGCCGCTGGCGATCATCGAAAAGCGCCGCGTCGGCAACCTGGATCGGGCCGAGCTGATGAATGTCATCGGCGAGGTGCGCGGGAAGCGCGCGATCATCGTCGACGACGAGATCGATACCGCGGGCACGCTCGTCGAGATCGTCCGGGCCCTGGAGCGCGAGGGCGTGACCGAGATGTACGCGTGCGCCACCCACGGGGTGCTGAGCGATCCGGCGATCGAGCGGATCCGCGAAAGCTCGTTGCTCGAGGTCGTCGTCACCGACTCAGTGCCGTTGCCGGCCTCGAAGCGCATCCCCAAGTTGACGGTGCTGTCGGTCGCGCCGCTGATCGGCGAAGCGATCAAGCGGATCCATCGGGGCGAATCGGTCGGGGCGCTCTTCTCGAGCGAGGTCTCGTTCACCCAGGAGATGCTCCTGTGGGACGAGGGCCATGACGCGCCGGGCGGTCCGGCCGGTCCGGACGGCGACGGTGGGGCCGGCGACAGTGAGGATGCCGACGACGGCGAACCCTCATCACCGGATGCGACCGGTACGCTGGCCGCGGCGCTACGATCCGATCGATGACGCTCCAGCTGCACCGACCCGATGGGGAAGGCGGGCTCGAAGCCCAGCCATCCGAGCCCGACTGGCAGGCCCAGCTCCGCTCGCCGGTCTGGGGCACCGGGCTCCGGCGGAAGCGCCTGCCCGAGCTCAAGAACAGCGAGATGGACCCGACATCGACGCCGCTCGCGATCATGTTCTGGATCGGCCTTGCGTTCGCGACGTTCGTGCTGCTGGTCATCGGCTACGGGACGGGGTTCTGGTCGTAGCGGGCTGATCCCGCCCCGTCGCCGCTCCGGATCCGGCGACCGGGGGTTCCGGGCGACTCCCCCTATACTCAGTCGTCCGATGCGTTTCATTTCCCGTTTCGTCGATTCGAATGACCGTGAGCTGAAGCGGATCCAGCCATGGGTCGACGAGGCCAATTCGTACGAGGCCGAGTTCGAGGGCCTGTCCGACGAGCAGATCCGTACCCAGTTCGCGGAGATCCGCGAGGAGATCCGCGCTGCCACGCAGCCCGAGGAGCCGTCCGACGATGAGCTCCACCACGAGGACCTCGAGCGCCGGCGCGACCTGACCAAGGCGCGTCGCAAGCGCGAGAACGAGCAGCTCCAGAAGGCCCTCGACGACGTCCTGCCCGAGGTCTTCGCGATGACCCGCGAGGCCATGAAGCGGACGCTCGGGATGCGCCATTTCGACGTCCAGCTCATCGGCGGGGCGGTGCTCCACCAGGGTCGGATCTCGGAGATGCGCACCGGTGAGGGCAAGACCCTCGTCGCGCCGCTGGCGGCCATCCTCAACTCGCTGTCCGGTCGCGGCGTCCATATCGTCACGGTCAACGATTACCTGGCGCGACGCGACCCGCAGTGGATGGGGCCGGTGTTCCACTTCCTCGGCGTCAGCGTCGGGATGATCCTCGGCCAGCAGTCGGACGGCGGTGCCGCGTCGTACGTGTTCGAGCCTGGCTACCCGACCAACGACGAGCGGCTCATCAATCTGCGACCGGTGGAGCGTGCGGAGGCCTACGCGGCAGACGTCACGTACGGCACGAACAACGAGTTCGGATTCGACTACCTGCGCGACAACATGGTCGTCGAACTCTCCCAGCGGGTGCAGCGCGAGCGGTACTTCGCCATCGTCGACGAGGTCGACAACATCCTCATCGACGAGGCGCGCACCCCGCTGATCATCTCCGGGCAGGCCGAGGAGTCGGCCGACCTGTACTTCACCTTCGCCCGACTGGTCCCGCGCCTGACCGAGCGCCCCGAGGGTGCCGAGGAGGGCGGCGACTACTTCATCGACCTGAAGGACCGCGCTGTCAGCCCGACCGAGGAAGGCGTCCACAAGATGGAGGGCTGGCTCGGCGTCGAGAACCTGTACGACGCCGACCCGCGCCTCGCCCGCCACTTCGAGCAGGCGCTACGCGCGCATGCACTGTACAAGCGCGACCGTGACTACATCGTCAAGGACGGCGAGATCATCATCGTCGACGAGTTCACCGGCCGCCAGATGCCCGGGCGCCGCTGGAGCGAGGGGCTCCACCAAGCGATCGAGGCCAAGGAGGGCCTCCGCGTCCAGCGCGAGAGCGTCACCCTCGCCACGATCACGTTCCAGAACTACTTCCGCCTCTACGACAAGCTGTCCGGCATGACCGGCACGGCGATGACCGAGGCCGAGGAATTCCACAAGATCTACAAGCTCGAGGTCGTGGGCATCCCGACCCACATGGAGATGATCCGGGATGACGAAGCCGACCTCGTGTTCCGCGACGAGAAGGCCAAGTTCAACGCTCTGATCGACGAGGTCGTCGAGATGCAGGAGGCCGGGCGGCCGGTCCTCGTCGGCACAGTGAGCGTCGAGAAGTCCGAGATCCTGTCCGCGATGCTCAAGCGTCGCGGCATCAAGCACGAAACGCTGAACGCGAAGTTCCACGAGAAGGAGTCGGGCATCGTGGCCCAGGCCGGGCGGACCGGTGCCGTGACGATCGCCACGAACATGGCCGGCCGCGGCACCGACATCCTGCTCGGCGGCAACCCGGCCGGCCTCGCCTCCGAGTCACTCCACCGCAAGGGTCTCAACCCGGCCGAGGTGGACGCGGCGACGTACCAGGCCTCCCTCGACGAGGCGCGCTCGCTGACCGAAGAGGAACACGTCGAGGTGGTCGAGGCGGGCGGGCTCCACATCATCGGCACCGAGCGCCACGAGTCGCGCCGGATCGACAACCAGCTGCGCGGTCGTGCCGGCCGCCAGGGCGACCCTGGTTCATCGCGCTTCTATCTCTCGCTCGACGACGACCTCATGAAGCGCTTCGCCTCGGACCGGGTCACCGGGCTCATGGAGCGTCTCGGGCTCGAGGAGGACGTGGCCATCGAGTCACGCCTCGTGTCGAAGACGATCGAAAGCGCCCAAAGCCGGGTCGAGGGCTTCAACTTCGATATCCGCAAGCGCGTCGTCGAGTTCGACGACGTCATCAACAAGCAGCGCGAGACGATCTACGCCGAGCGCGACAAGGTGCTCAAGAACGAGGACCTCACCGACACCGTGCGCGCGTTCCTCGACGAGGAGATCGACACGCTCGTCGAGAGCCATCTCGCCGGCGAGGATCCCGACGGCTGGGACGTCGAGGGCCTGGCGCAGGCCCTCAACGCCATCGGGCTGGGCGGCGAAGAGATGTCCGCGGACGTGATCTGGGACCAGGGCGGCCGCGAGACCGTGTCGGCCTACCTTCGCGAGATCGCCGATGACCGGCTCGCCGCGCGAGAGGCCGAGGTCGGCGAGGAGGACTGGGCCCAGGTCGAGCGGATCGTGCTGCTCCGGACGATCGATTCGTTGTGGGTCGAGCACCTCACCGAGGTCGACGACATGCGACGCGGCATCGGCCTGCGCGGTTACGCGCAGCAGGACCCGTTGAACGAGTTCCGCCGCGAGGCCTACCGGCTCTACGAGGAGCTGCGCGGCCTGATCCGGCACGGTGTCGCCTCGACGATCTTCCGGGTCACGGTACAGAAGCAGCCGCCGCCCGACGTCGCGCTCGCTCGCTCGCTGGCGCAGGGCGTGGCCTCGCTTGCCGGTTCGGACGGGAACGGGGCAGGGGTCGCGCAGCCTGCGCTGGCCGGTGCGGCCACCTCCGTCGCGAGTGCCGGCGCCACGCTCGGCGGCCCGGTCGCTGGGGGGCAGCGGTCCGTGACGTCCGTGCATCGCTGGGCGGTCAGCCCCTGACGCAGGCGTCGGGGAACGGGGCGGGCGGCGGGGGCGCGCGGCCCGGCTATACCCCGACCGGCGAGCGGATCGGCCGCAACGATCCGTGCTGGTGTGGTTCGGGCGCCAAGTACAAGAAGTGCCACGGCCGTTGATCGGCTGACCCCTGGGTGCGCGCACTCGCTCGACTCGTCATCGCGGGGTTGATCGCCGGCGTCGCCATCGGCGGGTACAGCGCATACCGGATCTGGGCCCAGGGCAACCGCGACGAGCGCCGGCCGACCGATGCCATCGTCGTGATGGGTGCGGCGCAATACGACGGTCGACCGTCGCCGGTCTTCGCGGCGCGGCTCGACCATGCCATCGAGCTGTTCCACGCCGGGATCGCGCCACGCCTCATCGTGACCGGCGGCAAGCGCGAGGGCGACCGGACGACCGAGGCCGCCAGCGCCCGGATCTACGCCGTCCAGCGCGACGTGCCCGACGAGGCGATCCTCGCCGAGGACACCAGCCGGACGACGCTCCAGTCGATACGTCGGGTCGCGGCGCTCATGCGGGACGAGGGAATGGAGTCGGCCGTCTTCGTGTCGGACCCCAGCCACATGCTGCGGGTCCTTCGGATGGCGTCGGACGAGGGCATCACGGCATACGGATCGCCGACCCGGACCAGTCCCCAGGAGCGAGACGCGCTTCGGCGGGTTGACGCGATCGTCCATGAGCTCGGCGCCCTCGCCGTCTATTTCGTGTCCGGGGAGTCACAGTAGGCGCCGGGGTGATGCAAGGAGGGCGACACGAGGCACGAAACGGAACTACCCCCTTGGCGCTCGAAGGTTGGCCGCCTATACTGGGCCAACCCGCCGATCCCGGACCGCTAGCGTCCTCCGGCAGGTCTCCCAGCCCCCGCCCCGCTCGTGCCCAGCGTTGCAAATGGAGGGAGTCCGTTGAAGCAGGCCGAGGATGTCGCGTTCGTCGATCTCATCGCGTGTGAGCGCGATTGCCGGAACTGCAGTTATGCGGCTGCCCTCGACTGTGACGGCAACTGTGGCGTGTGTCCCCACAACAGCTACTGTCCCTGCGTGAACCCCGTCGTCGCCCGGAGCAAGACCGCCTTGCGGCTCATCGAGCTGCGACCCATCCTGCTCCAGGATCTCCAAACTCGGAACTAGTGGACGCGTCCGCGATCCGCGACCTGGCCGAGCAGATCCGGTCGACCTCGGGGCGACTTTGACCTCGAGGCGAAGGCCGAGCGTGTCGCGCAGCTCGACACGCTGACCCTCGAACCCGGCTTCTGGGACGATCAGCGAGCCGCCCAGAGGATCCTCCGGGAGGCCGACGGCCTGCGCACCGAGATCGACCTGTGGCAGGGACTGCTCGTGCGCGCCGAGGACCTCACGACCGGCGTGGAGCTGCTCGCCGAGATGCCCGATGCGGAGCTCGAGGCCGAGCTCGAGCGGAACGGCGCGGCGCTCGAGGCCGAGTTCGCCCGGGAACGCACCACATTGTTGTTCTCCGGCGAATACGACGAGCACTCGGCGATCCTGACCATCAGCGCCGGTGCCGGCGGCACCGAGGCAACGGACTGGGCGGAGATGCTGCTGCGGATGTATCTGGCCTGGGCCGACAAGTACCACCACTTCAAGACCGAGGTCATCGACCTGCAGGAGGGCGAGCAGGCCGGCCTCAAGAGCGTCACCGTTGCGGTCGACGGTCGGCGCGCCTACGGCTGGCTGCGCGCGGAGCGCGGTGTCCATCGGCTCGTCCGAATCAGCCCGTTCGACTCGCAGAACCGGCGCCAGACGACCTTCGCCTTGGTCGAGGTGCTGCCAGAGGTCGATGACGACGTCGAGATCGAGCTCGACTGGGATGAGATCCGCGTCGATACATACCGCTCCCAGGGGGCGGGCGGTCAGCACGTCAACAAGACCGATTCGGCCGTGCGGCTGACCCATAACCCGACCGGCATCGTCGTCCAGAGTCAGAACGAGCGGTCGCAGACCCAGAACAAGGAGAACGCGACCAAGGTCCTGAAGGCACGCCTGCTCGAGCGCGCGCTCGAGGAGAAGGAGGCGGAGATGCGCGCGCTCAAGGGCGAGCATGTCGAGGCCGGTTGGGGCAACCAGATCCGGAGCTACGTCCTGCACCCGTATCAGATGGTCAAGGACCTCCGCACGGGCCACGAGACCGGCAACACGACGGCCGTCCTCGACGGCGACCTCGACGCGTTCATGCAGGCCGAGCTGGAGCGTCTCGCGACCGGCGGTGAGTGGCGGGGCGGCGATAGCGAGGGCGACGCCGCGTGACCGCGGCGACCGACCGCGCGACTCGCGAGGAGCTGACCTATCGGCCGGTCGAAGCCCACGAGCTCGAGACCTGCGCCGAGATCTGGCGTATCGCCATCAACGACTACGTGGGACGGCTCAACCAGCCCCTCGTCGAACGTGAGAACGCGCCGGTGGTTCGGCTTTACGGCCATCTCCGCTCGACCGACCCCGATCGGTTCATCGTCGCGTGCCGGCCGGACCCCATGGCGGCGGACGACGAACGGATCGTCGGGTTCGCCTCAGCGATCGTCCGCGAGCGGCTGTGGTACCTGTCGATGTGTTTCGTGCTGCCCGAGCTGCAGGGCAGCGGTGTCGGCCGGGCCATGCTCGACCGACTCGGCCCGCCCGGTGGCGCGGACACCGTCCGTGGCACCGCGACGGACAGTGCCCAGCCGATCGCCAACGCCCTGTACGCCTCCCTGGGGATCGTGCCGCGGGTCCCGCTGCTCAACCTCATCGGCTTGCCGAGCCGGCCGGAGGCCTTCGGGGAGTTGCCCTCGGGCGTCCGCCCCGTCCCCTTCGAGCAGCTCGCGACCGACGGCCATGAGCGTCTCGTCGGGATCGTCGACGACCTGGATCAGGCGACGCTCGGCGTTCGCCACCCGATCGACCACCGCTATCTCCGCGCCGAGGGACGGCGGGCCTGGTTGTACGAGGGCCCTGATGGCGCGCCACTCGCCTACGGCTATGCGGGCGAGGCCGGTCGCGTCGGGCCGGTCGCCAGCCGCGACCGCGAGCTGGTCGCGCCGATCCTCGGTCACCTCACGACGGCGATCGTGCCGAGGGGCGCGTTCGCGATGTGGCTGCCCGGGACCGCCGATCGGGCTGTCGTGGGGGCGCTGCAGGCCGGCTTCCGCCTGGAGCCGTTCCCGGTCCTGTTGTGCTGGGACCGCCCGATGGTGGACCTCGAGCGTTACCTGCCCATCTCGCCGGGACTGCCCTAGACCGTCCTGCGCCCCACCGGATCCCTCCGGACCGGACCATCGTCCGGGTCGCGGTAGCCCGCCAGTCCCGTTTGCCCGCTCGGGGGGCCGATGGTAGCCTCGGCCCGACGTGGTTCCCGCTGCCGTGCCCGCGGACGGGGTCGAACCGAAAGCCAAGCCGTGACGACGACCGATCGTCACGCTCTCCCGACCGCGGAGTCGCCCGTGACCATCGCCCCAGCACCGTCGCCGGCGCGCTCGCTGCGCCGGCGGATCCTCGAACGAGGCCGCGACCAGGCCATCCCGGATCGCGCCGTCCTCGTGCTGCACGACGTCACGAAGCAGTATCCGAACGGCAAAGTGGCACTGCGCGACGTCGACCTCGTCATCCCCGAAGGCGACTTCGTGTTCCTCGTCGGCCCGTCCGGGGCCGGCAAGTCGACCCTGATCAAGCTCCTGATCCGCGACGAGATCGCCACGCGCGGCGAGGTGGTGCTCGATGGCCAGGATCTGGCTCGTCTCCCTCGCCGCCAGGTCCCTCGCATGCGGCGCAAGATCGGGATCATCTTCCAGGACTTCAAGCTGCTTCCCAGCAAGACGGTCTGGGAGAACGTCGCGTTCGCGCTCGAGGTCACCGGCTACCCGCGCCGCCAGATCCGCCCGGCTGTCGACCGAGTGCTGGCGATCGTCGGACTGACGGCGCAGGCCAAGCAGGTGCCTGCCCAGCTATCGGGCGGCGAGCAGCAGCGAACGGCCATCGCCCGCGCGCTCGTCCACGATCCGCGCCTGATCATCGCCGACGAGCCGACCGGGAACCTCGATCCGCTCATCAGCTGGGAGATCCTGCAGCTCCTGCTCCGCATCAACGAGCTCGGCGTCACGGTGCTGATGGCGACCCACAACGCCGAGGTCGTCACGGCCCTCCGCAAGCGCGTCGTCGCCGTGGAGGAGGGGCGGATCATCCGCGACGAGGTCGGCGGCGCGTACCACCGCGAGGACTGACCGACCGTGCTTGCCTTCCTCTACTTCAGCATCAAGCGCGCCTGGCAGGGATTCTGGCGGAACGCCGTGATGAGCCTGGCCGCGACGGCCACGATGGTGCTGATGCTCCTGCTCCTGGCTGGCTTCTGGATCATCCAGACCGGATTGCTGGCCGGCCTCCAATTCACCGAGCAGAAGGTGCAGGTCGTGGCCTACCTGCAGCAGAACGCGACGGAAGTCCAGATCGAGCAACTCGCGGCCGAGATCCAGCGGCGGCCCGACGTCGCCACCGTGGAGGTCGTCACCCGCGAGAAGGCGCTCGAGCGTTTCCGCGAGTCGATGGAGGCACAGGGCCGGGCCGATCTCACCCGGCAGCTCGACAGCAACCCGCTCTTCGCGAGCATCGAGGTCAAGCTCAAGGACCCCTCGGCGCTGCGGGCGGTCGGTGACGCCCTCGACCCGATAAGGCATCCGATCGTGCGCAACGTCGTCAACATCGAGGACCTGGTCGAGCGGTTGCTGACCGTGACCAACGCCCTCCGGACGGTGGGCACCGTGGTGCTCGTCGCGGTCGGACTGATCGTGCTTTTCATCATCGTCAACGCGATCCGGCTGGCAGTCGTGGCCCGCGCCGAGGAGATCGAGATCATGCGGCTCGTCGGCGCGTCGGACGCGTTCATCCGCTGGCCGTTCGTATTCGAGGGCGCGTTCGTCGGCTTCCTCGGCGCCGCGATCACGCTGGCGATCCTGGCTGGCGCCGCCGATCCGATCAACGAGGTCATGGGCGGGTTCTTCCGGGTCGTGCCGCTCCAGATCGGCTCGTTGACCCGCGATCTCGTGACGCTGGTGATGGGCGCCGGCGTCGGGCTCGGCATCCTGGGCTCTTGGGTGTCGGTCAGAACCTATCTCATTCGTTAGGCGTACCTTCGAGCGAGGGACCCGTTCTGGAGCGGGTGTAGATTCGGGACCTCAGTCGCGCCCCGTCATCTTCATCTGCACGACTCGAGGGGGAAACCGGATACCGCCATGCACGAAACGGAGCTCGATCCACCAGATCGGGAGGCGGTGTCCGTCACGCCGCTCGACGACACCCTGATCCCCGCCTCGCGGCCACGGCGCCGCGCCACGGCCCCCATCATCACTGTCGCCGTCTCGGCGATCGCGCTCCTGTCGGGTAGCGCGCTCTTCCTCAGCGGCTACTCCATGGGTCGCCAGAGTGCGGTCGAGCCGGGCACCCCCGGCGACCAGGGCATGGCCTTCCAGCCGTTCTGGGACACGTACCACACGATCCAGGATCGATATGCGGGCGGGCCGGTCGATCGCGAAGCCGTCGTCCAGGGCGCGATCCGCGGGATGATCGACTCCCTCGAGGATCCCTACTCCGCCTATCTGACCTCGGACCAGTACCGCTCGAGCCTGCAGGGCATCAGCGGGCAGTTCGAGGGGATCGGCGCCGACATCGCCACACAGTCGTCCGACGGGACCCAGGGCTGTTCGACGCTCGGCCCGACCTGTCGCCTGGTCATCATCGCGCCGATCGGGGGCTCGCCCGCCGAGAAGGCCGGCTTGCGGCCCGGCGATCTGGTGCTCGCGACGGACGGTGTCCCGCTCGATGGCCTGACGGTCGACGGGGCCCGCGAGCGGATGCGCGGGCCGAAGGACACGACGGTCGAGCTGTCCATCCAGCGCGGCCACGCCAATCCGTTCCGGCTGAAGATCGTCCGCGACATCATCCAGGAGCGCGAGGTCGAATCGCGCGACCTGGTCGACGGTCGTGTCGGCTACCTGCGTCTGGAGGGCTTCTCCGACCGCGCCGCCGAGGAGTTCGCGACGGCGGTCAAGGCCCACGTCGAGGCCGGTCGGCGGATGCTGATCATCGATCTCCGCGGCAACCCCGGTGGGTACGTCACGGCGGCACGCGCCGTGGCGAGCCAGTTCATCGGGTCCGGGCCGGTCTTCTGGGAAGAGGACGCCCACGGCGCCGACATCGAGACGGACGCCATCCCCGGCGGCTTCGCGACGGACCCGTCGATCCGGGTCGTCGTCCTGATCGACCGTGGCAGTGCTTCGGCGAGCGAGATCGTCTCCGCCGCGCTCCACGACAGCGGCAGGGCCACCCTCGTCGGGCAGCGCTCGTTCGGAAAGGGCACCGTCCAGCAATGGCAGGAGCTCGCCGGCGAGGGCGGAGCGTTCCGGCTCACGATCGCCAAATGGCTGACGCCGGACAAGCGCTGGATCCACAACATCGGCATCGAACCCGACATCGCCGTCGAGGTGCCGGCGACCCTCGGCCCGGGTGAGGATCCGGTCCTGGCCCGGGCCCTGGACGTCGTCGGCGCCGGCGAGCGCCTGCGGTTCGGCGGGCCATAGCCGCGTCCTTGCACTCGCCGCGGGGTTCGGGTACGGTTTCGCCGAACGAAAGGAGGTGATGTGCAGTGATCGACAGTACGAGTAGCTGCACCACCTCGCAGGAGATGGCCGTCTAGTCGGACACCCTGTGGGTGGCTACGCTCCATGGACGCCGGTCCGAAGAGGACCGGCGTTCGTGCGTCCACCGCATATGCTTTTCCGCCACGTCCGACAGGAGCCCTCCATGCGCGACGATGCGACCGTCGCCCTCAACCGAAGAGCCCGCCACGAGTTCACCATCGACGAGACGTTCGAGGCCGGTCTCGTGCTGACCGGCACCGAGATCAAGTCGGTCCGTGCCCGCAAGGTGAACATCGCGAACGCCTACGCTCGCATCGAGAAGGGCGAGGCGTGGCTGATCGGCGCGGACATCGCCCCGTTCGAGCAGGGCAACCGCTACAACCACGAGCCGAAGCGGAGCCGCAAGCTGCTCCTCCACCGGCGCGAGATCGATGAGCTCCTCGGACGGGCGCAGCAGAAGGGCCAGACGATCGTGCCGCTTCGGTTGTACCTGCATCGCGGCAAGGCCAAGGTGGAGCTCGCGCTCGCGCGCGGGAAGCAGCTCCATGACCGGCGCCGGGACATCGCCGACCGCGACGCCAAGCGCGATATCGCCCGCGAGCTGGCCGACGCCCAACGCGGCCGCTAGCCGTCGTCCGAGTTCAGCGGAGGAGGTAGGCGCGGCTCAAGGGGACCTCGGCCACCGGCTCCATCGCCAAAGGCCTGCCGTCCAGGGTGACCGACCCGTCGGTCACATCGGCCTCGATCGCCGCGATGGCGCGGTTGCGGATGAGCGACTCCCGCGACAGACCACGCGTGCCGCTGACCGCGATGACCTCGCGGCCGAGACGTCGCAGTTCCGGTGAGCCGGTCGAGGCGCTCGAGACGAACGTCGCCGACAGCGATCCCGCCGCTCGAGGTCGACCACCCCAGTCCGCCCGATAGCGGGTGGGCTCGGCGCGCTCGACGGAGGCATTGCCGTCCCCGAGTGCCGCCCAGGCAGCCATTCCGCCCTTGAGCACGAGCGCCGGCTTGACGCCGAAATAGGCCGGCCCCCAGAGCACGATGTCCGCGAGGCGCCCGGCCCGCAGCGAGCCGACCTGATCCGCGATCCCGTGCGTGATGGCCGGCTCGATCGTGACCTTGGCCAGGTAGCGCAGGACGCGTTCGGTCGCGTCGAAGGGATCGACCGTCTCGGTGCCATCCCAGCGACTCATGACGTCGGCGAGCTGGAACGTCCGCCGGACGGTCTCCATGATCCGCCCCATCCCCTGCAAATCGGAGTTCACGATGGCGATGGCGCCGAGCTCGTGGAGCGGGCCTTCGGCCGCCATCGTGGCCGGGTGGACGCGGTCGCGGACGAGCGCCATGTCCTCCTCGACCCCGAAGGACGCGCCATGGTTGAGGACGATCATCGGCGCCTGCTCGACGGCCGCGTTGACGCCGAACGGCACCGTGGGCGTGGTCGAGGAACAGATCACGTTCGACTCGCGGACCAGGCCGATGACATCGGGCACGTGGCCGCCGCCGCTGCCCTCGACGTGATAGGCATGGACCGTCCGGCCGCCGATCGCGGCGACGGTGTCCTCCAGCTCCGCGCTCTCGTGCAGCCCGTCGGTATGGAGCGACACGGAGACGTCGTGGCCGTCGGCGAACCGAAGGACGTGGTCGATCAGCTCGGGGTACGCACCGTAGTCCTCGTGGATCTTGAAGCCGCAGGCGCCGGCGTCCAGCAATGCCACGAGCGGGCCGTCGTCCTCGGCCCGCGCACACGCCTGGAGCCCGATGTTGATCGGCCAGTCACTGACGCCGGCGAGCGTCCTCGCCATCGACCACGGTGGCTCCTCGAACCCGGCGGTGATCAGCGTGGTGACGCCGCCCGACAGCGCAGCCGGTAGCAGCTCCGGCGAGATGAGATGGACGTGGCTGTCGACGGCCCCCGGCGTGGCGATCAGGCCATAGCCCATGATCGGCTGGGTGTGCGGCCCGATGCGGAGGTCGATGCCCTCGGTGAGGGTGTCGCTGCCGGCCCGGCCGACGCCCACGATGCGCCCGTCCTTGATGCCGATGTCCGCCTTGATGGCGCCGAGGACGGGATCCAGCACGACGGCCCCGGCCACGACGACATCCAACTCGGAGTCCGTCGCCCGACCCTGCGTAGCGCGGGGCCGGATCGTCTTCGCGTAGCCCCAGATCGGTTCGTCGCCGCCGGCCTGTCGATCCTCGCCCACGCGGATCCAAAGGTCCGTATCGCCGAGGCGGATCCGGTCGTCCACGGTGGGGCCGTAGCGGGCGAGCCGCTCGGACGGGGAGAGCGGGTTCATCGGGCCCGGACCAGGCGGACTGTCCGCGCCTCACCCGGTGCCCAACGCTCGGTCGACCCGGCCTCGATGTCGAGGCGACAGCCCGCCGCTCTGGCCCGTTCGAACACGAGGCGTCGATTGACGCGTTCGAATGGATAGTGGCTCGAGACTCGGACGACGCGGGTCGACGTATTGCGGACCTCTAGCTCGATGCGCTCGCGCTCATCGATGCGCGATGGCCGTGCTGCCTGGCGGACGGCACCCGGCCCGTCGTCGCCCGGCGGGCCGAGTGGCTCATGCAGGACGACGAGGCGTGTCCCGTCGTCCATCAAGACCTCGAGCACGACCTCCGGGACGAGAGCCGGCACCCCGGTCAGCACCTGGTCGACGGTCACGGCCGTCCGACCGGCCGCCTCGACCTCCTCGTAGCTCCCCCCGGCCCGTGCGGCCTCGAGCAGCGCATCGCAGATGAGGGCGATCGCCTCAGGAGCGTTCAGGCGAAGGCCGGCGTCCCGATGCCGTCGAGCCAACTCGGCGGCCGAGAAGATGAGGAGGCGCTCCTCCTCCCAGGCCGTCAGCTTCACGGGCCGTGCATCGCCCCAGCGGCAACGGGCTCGTCGTCACCGAGCGCCGCTCTCGGTCGCCGGCGGGCGAGCCAGATGATGAGCAGATCGAGCAGGGCCACGTAGCCGATGACGGCCAGGACGGCGCCGGTCCCCAACCAGAGCACCCGATCGACACTCGCATGTACTTCGACGATCCGACCGCGAAGGTCGTCCACCTGGGTGCGCACGCCTCGCGCCGCATCGATCGCCGTACTGACGGCCTCGCGCAGGGTCGTCGCTGCAGCCGCCACGTCTCCAGCGGTCGACCGCGCCGCGCTTCGCAGGCCGACGAGGGCCGCATCGATGCGGACGAGCCGGTCATCTGCTGCCGCGAGGGCGGTCGACACGCCCGTCGGGATCTCGACTCCGGGCGCGACGCGGCTGACCAGCGCGAGGTAGTCCAGGGCCGCACTGGCCTTGCTTCGCGCTTCGACGTATCGATCGCGCGCTGGCGCGTAAGCATCGACGACCTGGGACACGCGCGCGGCGACCGCCGCGGGCACGGGGGATGTCGCGGGCAACGGCCCGAGCTCGCCGAGCATCTCATCGAGGGTGCCGGCCCCGCTGCCGAGACGCGCCGTCGCGTCATCGATGCTCGCGAGTCCGTCGCCGATCGTGGTATCGACGGTCGCGAAGGCGTCGCCGACGACGACGCCGATCCAGCTCCGCCCGAGCAGGACGCCGACCGCCAACACGATACTGACGAGCAGCCCGGCGAACCCAAGGAACTGCAGCACCCGCGAGGTCCAGCGTCCCAGCGCCATCTGCCTGCCCTCCCTCTTTGATCGGAGGAGGGTAACGCAGCGCGCGTCGCGGGCTGCACGATCGCTGCTCCTCTCACTGGGGGTCACGTCTTGGCCCGGGCGACATCTGGAGGTACGACGCCTCGTTACGGCCCGGATTGCTGCCCCGGACCGTCGGCATCGCTAGCCGATGGTCCGGGGCGGGGAGGGTCGTTCGACGGCTCTCAGCCGGGCGTGTCGAGACCCTCCTGGAGATAGGCCTCGACGTCGGTGGCCGAGATGTCACGGTCGAACGTCAGCTCGAGGATCCGGTCCTCGCCCATCGCGTCGGCCGGACCGGTCGGTGCCGGCTGGACCAGGAGGAACCGATAGCCGCCGCCGACCGGGTCGACGAAGAGCCGGAGCTCGTTGTCGATCGGGAAGTCCGACCAGCCCAGACGGAGGGTCCGGGAGTCGATGTTGTCGATCACGACGGCGTCGGACGGGAAGCTCACGCCTTCGCCGGGCCTGCCGGAAGTGGCCTCGATGAGAGCACCGCTCCGGTCGAGGATGTCGATCGTGACGTCCTGGCCCGAGGTGCTCTCGAGGTCGACATGGAGGTTCGGGGCGGGCACGCCGGTCGGCGCCGGATCCGGCGAGACCGGAGCGGGGATGGGAGACGCTGGAGGGGGGACGGGAGAAGCCGGCGCGGCTCCGGTCCCGGCGCTGCACGCAGCCAGGAAGGCGGCGATGGCGAGTGCGCCGATCACCGGGATCAGCCCGGGTCGATGCTTGTTGGAGATCATCTTCTTGGTCCCTTTCGTTCGATACATCGGCGGTCTGTCGCACCGCCTGCACCATGGATGAGGGACCGAACTGACCGTTCCTTCGACGCCTGGGGCCGATGTCGGCTATTTGACGACGTTCGTCCATGCCCCCTACGTCATGTGTCGCGTCTCTTGGCCGCGGGAGCAGGCCGTGTTAGGATTGATGATCAAACCGAACCGACGTTCGGTCCTGTGGGGATGCGTGGTTTCGACAGGGCTTGGTTGTCGGAGAGTGCGAGCCGAGGTGCCGTCAGGCCTCGTTAAACAGGCGGCAAAACGAAGTACCTGGCAACCGCCAGTCGACTCTCGCCCTCGCCGCTTAGGCGGTAAGGTGAGCGTGGAAGCTGCCTCCGCCTCGCGGGTAGTGGAAGCGTCACTCAGCGAGGCTGCGATCCGGATCAGCGTCGCGTAGTCCGGAGTCAAGCCCGATCTAGGGGCACGTGACTGGACCGTCCGGCAGGGTGCCGATGTCCGTCCGGGCGGTCGACGACAAACCATCGGACACGCTCGTAGTGGTCTCCGGCGAAGGGTCTTGGACGGGGAGTTCGACTCTCCCCCATCTCCACCAAACCAAGCCTTGTTACGCCGCGGTCGGCGGTCCGAACCAGGTGGTCAGCGCGTCAGCGAGCCCCAGCTGCGTCTGGTCTCCGACCCAGGCGACATACCCATCGGGCCGGATGAGGACAGCAGCCGGGGCGGCGACCGTCCCGAGTGCCGGAAGCTCCCACGGACCGTCGTGACTCGCGTCGACCAGCTGGACCCGATCCGCCCACGGAGTGATGTCCATGCTGCCGGGCGCGCCTAGGTCGAGGAGCATCGGCCGGGCATCGCGCAGCAGGGTGAATACCCGTAGCGGACCGTCGGCGGTCATCAGATCGAGATCGGGCATGCGGCGTCCGAGCAGCGGGTGGCCCTCGCCGAGCTCGTAGTGGATGTCCAAGCCGGACATCATCGCGGCGAATCGTCGGCGGGGCTCGTCCATGCTCAGAAGGTCGGCCACACTCTCGCGCAACGCCTCGATGCGGTCGTCGACACGCATGAGCGCGACCTGCGCCATCGTGTTGCGGAGCAGGCGGGCGCCGACTGGATGCCGCTCGCCGTGGTAGGTATCGAGCAGGCTCTCCGGTGAGATCCCTTTGACCACCTGCCCCAGCTTCCATCCCAGATTCACGGCATCCTGCACACCGGTATTGAGTCCCTGTCCGCCGACCGGGGAATGCACGTGAGCGGCGTCGCCGGCCAGCAGGACCCGTCCCGTGCGGTAGGCAGCAGCCTGGCGGGTCATGTCGGTGAACCTCGTGATCCAGGTGAGTCCGTGGACGCCGTAGTCGGTCCCGTAGACGGCGACGAGGCCCTCGCGAAGGTCGCGCAGCGTGGGCTCGCTGGTGCCGACCTGCGACTCGGTCAGCATGACCCCGACCGTCCCACCTGGCTTGTAGACCACCGCGCCGTCCTTGATCTCGTACTCGACCTTGCCCAGGGCATGCGTGCCCGAGGGAGTTCGGCGAACGCCTAGTTCCGGCTCCTCGGTCATCTCGACCTCGGCGAGCAGAGCGCTCGTCGTCGGATCCCATCCGGGGAATTCGATTCCGGCTCCTTTGCGGACCAGGCTGCGTCCGCCGTCGCACCCGACGAGAAACTGCGCCCGTCCGCGTCGGTCATCGGACAGCGCGACGTCCACGCCGGCGTCGTCCTGCTCGAACCCGGTCAACTCAGTGCCGTAGTGGATCGGGACCTGCAGCTCCGCTACCCAGCCGGCGAGGATGCGCTCGACGTGCCTCTGCCACAGCCCGAGCCCGTAGGGATGCCGGGTGGGAAAGTCGCTCATATCCAGGCGGATCATCCCGAATCCAGCGACCTGGGCCACCTGCCCCTCCGCGAGGAACCGATCGGCGATGCCGCGCTGATCGAGCACCTCGATGGTGCGTGACTGCAAGCCGCCTGCGCGGGAGCCCGGCAGGTACTGATCGGGGCGCCGCTCGACGATGGCGACGTCGACGCCGGCCAATGCCAGCTCGCCCGCCAGCATCAGCCCGGTCGGACCGGCCCCGGCGATCACCACTTCGTGCTCGGTCATCCCCGCACCGTGTCGTCGTTGCCCATCGGCCGATCGTGGTCGATGGCGGTGCGGTGGTCAATCGAGGACGACGCGGCATCGTCCCGTGGGTCTCGTCGGGTATCGTGGGGCGGCCCAGCCGTCGTTCTGGCCGGACCCGCGCCAGTCCTGCGCACCACCCCCGCCCGTCCCGGGAAGAGCCATGGACCACGAGCCCGTACTCATCTCGACCATCGCGATCGGCCTGACTGCCGCGTTCATCGGCGGCTTCGTGGCTCGCCGCCTCGGGCTGCCGGCGATCGTGGGCTACATCGTCGCGGGCGTCGCGATCGGCCCCTTCACTCCGGGTCTTGTGGCCGACCCCAGCATCGCGACCGAGCTGGCCGAGATCGGCGTGATCCTGCTGATGTTCGGCGTCGGCATCCACTTCTCGTTCCGGGACCTCCTCGCCGTCCGGCGGATCGCGATCCCCGGCGCGATCATCCAGATCGCGGTCGCGACGATCCTGGGGACCTGGCTCGGTGTGGTCCTCGGCTACGGCGTCGGCGGCGGGCTCGTCCTTGGCCTCGCGATCTCCGTGGCAAGCACCGTCGTGCTCCTGCGCGCCCTCGAGGATCGGAACGAGCTCGACACGCAGCAGGGACGTATCGCCGTCGGCTGGCTGATCGTCGAGGACCTGTTCACCGTCGTCGTCCTCGTGCTCCTGCCCCTGATCGCTCCGATGCTGGGTGCCATCCCGAGCGCGGAACACGGCACCGTATCGGGTTCGATCGGCGCTGGCGGCCTCGCCGAGGTCCTCTTCGCCATCGCGAAGGCCGCGGTCTTCGCCGTGCTGATGGTGGTCGCCGGGGCTCGGCTCATCCCGTGGCTACTTCTCCAGGTCGCGCGGCAGGGCTCGCGCGAGCTCTTCACGCTCGCGGTCCTCGCGATCGCTCTCGGGATCGCCTATGCCGCATCGTCGGTATTCGGCGTGTCGTTCGCCCTCGGCGCGTTCCTCGCCGGACTGGTCGTGAGCGAATCGGACATGAGCCATCAGGCGGCAGCCGACGCGCTACCGCTCCGCGACGCCTTCGCCGTCCTGTTCTTCGTGTCGGTCGGGATGCTGCTCGACCCGTCATACCTGCTCGCCAACCCGCTACCGGTCCTGGCGATGGTCGGGTTGATCGTCCTCGCCCAGCCGCTGGCGGCGTTCCTCATCGTCGTCGTCTTCGGCTATCCGACGCGGATCGCCCTGACCGTCGCCTCCGCGCTCGGCCAGATCGGCGAGTTTTCGTTCATCCTCGGCACGCTCGGCCTGGCGCTCGGCCTCCTACCGGACGAGGGTTTCCAGCTGGTCGTCGCCGGGGCGCTGTTGTCCATCGCCGTCAACCCGGTGCTGTTCGCGCTCATCGAGCCCTTAGACCGGCGGCTTCGTGACCAGCCATGGCTGGTCCGCGTCAACCGTCGCCGCATCGGCGAGCTCGCCACGCTCGGCGCGGAACAGCGGGCAACGCTCGTGAACCACGCGGTGATCTGCGGCTATGGCCGGGTCGGCCGGCTCATCGGGCCGGCGCTCGAGCGGCGAGGGTTCAAGTACGCGGTCATCACGCAGCAGCGCGACGAGGTCGATCGCCTGCGATCCCAGGGCGTCATCGCCATCTACGGCGACGCGGCGCACACCGAAGTCCTCGAGATGGCCGGAGTCGAAGCCGCCCGCCTCGTCATCGTCGCGACGTCAGAGCCGAACGAGACGCGCCTGATCGTCGAGCGCGTCCAGGCCCTCGATCCGGGCGTCGACGTCGTGGTCCGCACGCACAGCGACGGCGAGGCGGCCCATCTCCGATCGCTCGGCGGAAAGGTGCAAGCGGTGCACGGGGAGCGCGAGCTCGCTGTGCAGATGGCGCGCTACTCGCTGCGCCGGTTCGGTCTCAGCAGCGCCGAAGCCGAGGCGGTCGCCCAGGGTCTGCGAGGGCGGGCGGTGGTCGTGAGTGAGGCGAGGCAGGCACCGCTCGCAGGAGCCGTCGGACGGCTCCGGGGATGGATCAGCGGCCGACGAGGGTGATCCGGTGATCCGCGCGTAGTTCGAGAACCACGCGTCGCGGTCGACGACCTTCCCCGCGCGGTCGCGAACGGTCCGCGTGACCGACACCTGGAACCCGGCGACCGGGTACTCGATCCGCTTCGCTGAGCCGGCGGGCAGGCTGGAGGTGTACTCCACCACATCCGACGGAGCGCGATAGTTCCGCTTGGGGCCGGTCGCGAAGGTCACCCTCCGCCCGTTCGGGACGCTGTAGACCTCGAACTTGACGTAGCCGCTCCCGCCGTTCCGCCAGCCCATCCCACGGATCAGCAGCGGGTAGTCGGTGTCGTTGGTGAAGGACATCGTCTGCTTCGAGCCAGAGGCGCTGATGAAGACGGTCGCGTCCAGCCCGACCGGATAGCGGTTGGCCTGTACCGGCTCGGCGGTCAGCCGTCGCCGGGCCATCTAGCTTAGCCGCCTCGCGGTACGAGGACGACGCGACGGTTCGGCTCCTCGCCGATCGACTGCGTCGCGACGCCAGAGTGATCGCGCAACGTGAGGTGGATCCAGCGGCGCTCAAGCGCCGGCATCGGTTCGAGTTGGAGCATCTTGCCGGTCTCCATCACCCGCGCCGCAGCACGATCGGCGAGCTCACGCAGCTGCCGTTCGCGGCGGCCCCGGTAGTCCTCGACGTCGACGAGGACACGGGTCCACGAGCCCATCTCCTTGGAGAGCATCAGGTTCACGAGATGCTGCAGGGCGGACAGCCGCTCACCCTTTCGGCCGATGAGCGCGCCCAGCGAATCGCGGTCATCGCCCTGGGCGACGACGTTGAGCCGGCTCGTCTCGCCGGCGGCGACTTCTACTGTCGCGTTGAAGCCGAGGTGACCCATCAGCGTCTCGAGGATGCGCTTCCCGGCGGCGAGTGCCTCGGGCGATGCCTCGGATGCCTCGAGGTCGGCGCGTTCGGCGGCAAGCGAGCCGCGTGCGGCGGCAACCTCGGCAGCCTCCGACGCCGAGACGTCGCTGCCGCCGCGCTGGGCGCCGCGCGAGCTTCGGTCGTCACGGCGCGGGGGACGGTCGTCCCGCGGCCGATCGTCGCGGCGCGGGCCGCGGTCGTCACGCCGGGGCGGCCGGCCGCTCCGGTCGTCCCGCCGCGGTCCGCGATCGCTGTACTCGCGCGGGCGGTCGTCGCGCTGGGGTCCGCGGTCGTCGTACTCGCGCGGGGGCGGCGGGGGCAGGGGCTGCGATGCGGCAGCGTCCCGCTTCGGCGCGGCGCCGCCGAGGGCGCTCCGTGGCGCCGCGACGATACGGGCCGGCTCGGCGCCCATACCCAGGACGCCCCGACTCCCGGGGGTCAGGATCTCGAAATCGAGGTCGTTGAGCTCGGCACCGAACTCGTCGCGCGCTTCCTTCAGCGCCTCCTCGACGGTCTTGCCCGAAAACTCCTTGTAGGCACTCATGGTCAGCGTCGTCTCCCTCGTCGGCCCTGGCGTCCGCGTTCCTTCCGGCGGATCGTCTTGTCGGCCGTGGTCTTCTTCTCGGCGTCGGTCAGGATGGCCGCTCGCTTGCTCGGATCTGGGGGCGGTGGCATGTCCACCGGGAAGCGCGGGGTGTGATCGACGGCGAACGCCGGCGTCCAGCCGAAGAGCGGGAACATCGACCCCCACCCGACGATCAGGTACTGCTGCACGATCGAGAAGATCGTGGCCACGATCCAGTAGATGAACAGGCCGGCCGGCAGGAAGCCGCCGTAGACGACCGAGATGATCGGCAGGAACAGCATCATCTGGCGCTGGACCCGCGTGTTCGGATCGTCGTTCGTGGGGTCGGCCGCGGGGAGCATCATCCGCGACTGCACCAGCTGGAGCCCCGCCGACAGGATGGCCAGGATGCTGATCCCGAAGCCCGCGATCGAGGCGATCGTAGAGGGCTTGCTCACGTCGATCTCCAGCCCGAAGAACGGGATGACGGTATCGATGCACGGACCGAGGGCCGCGCTCGGCAGGCCCGTCGCAGGATCGAGGTTGGTGCACGTCAGCGGGACGACCTGGACGCCCGCGACCGTCAGCATCGCGCGCGGGTCGACGTTGGTCAGCCCGTGCTGGATGACGGAATACATGATGAACAGGAGGGGGAGCTGCAGGAGGAGCGGCAGGCAACCGGCCAGGACGTTGACGCCGCGCTCGCGCATCAGCTCCTGCTGTGCCGCACGGACCTTCATCGAGTCGCCCTTGAACCGCCGCTGGATCTCCTTGAGCTCCGGCTGGAGGAGCTGCATCCGGCGCTGCGACACGAGCTGCTTGCGGTACAGCGGGATCAGGACCCCGCGTACGACGAGGGTCAGGACGACGATGCCCCAGGCGATCGCACCCGGGAAGCCGAGGTTGTAGAGGAATTCGTAGACGCCGACCATGACGATGAACATCGCCTGGAAGATCGGCGTGAACAGCCAGGCGAGCAGGCTGACCGGGTCTGCGCCCGGCGTGGCCGGGGTCAGCGGTGGGGCTGGGGTCGGTGATGCGCCATTGGCCCCGGGGGCGCCCGGCACGCAGGCGACGACCAGCGGGATGATCGCGAAGATCACGAGCCCTGGCAGCATCCGGCGCAGGGCGGGGGACAGGGTCACGGGCTGGGAGCCTTCGCTATCGGACCGGGTCATACCCACCCGGGTTCCAGGGGTGACATCGGGCGATCCTCTTGGCCCCCATCCAGCTTCCTTTGAACAGGCCGTACTTCTGGATCGCCTGCTCCGTGTAGTGCGAACAGGTCGGTTCGAAGCGGCACGACGCGGGAAGCCAGGCGAAGACGATCCGGTAGAGCTTGATGGCCCCGATCCCGATCTGCTTCATCGACCGATCCCTCCGAGCACGCCGCCCCGGACGAGTATCCGCTGCAACGCTCCGACCAGTGCGTCATGGTCGGCCTTGACGATGCCAGGCCGGGCGATGATGAGGACGTCCCAGCCGGGCTGGAACGAGGGCGCCATCACCCTTAGCGCCTCGCGGAGTCGGCGGCGGACTCGGTTCCGGACGACCGCACTTCCCAACTTGCGTCCGGTCGAGATGCCGAAGCGTGTCGTCGCGAGGTCGGTCCGCAGGAACCGGGCGGAGAACAGCGGGTGGGACCTGGTCGTTCCCTTCTCCTGGATCGCCGCGAAGTCCTGCGGTCGGGAGAGCATCACGAGTCGCGGCGACGATGTGCCGCGATCGCTGGTCAGGCCGTCAGTCGCTTCCGACCCCGAGCTCGCCGCGCAGCCAGGATCCGGCGTCCCGCGGTCGTCTTCATGCGGGCGCGAAAGCCGTGCTCCTTGGCTCGATGGCGCTTCTTGGGTTGGTACGTCTGCTTGGTCAAGGCGGTCCTGCGATCCTCTCGGTCCGACCTCGGGGACGGACGCTCGTCTTCCCCTAGAGGCACGCAAACGCGCCGGTGCCCCGCGGGACACATGGCGCGTCGTCGTCCGGCGGATGATAGGTCGGCTCCGGAGTGGGTGTCAAACGTGCGACACGGCCGGTGACGCAGCCGAGACGGCAGCCGATGTGGTCCGCCCTGACCGGCGAGGGGGCCTTGTCGGGCGGTTCGCACGTATACCCCCAGGGAGTATGCGCGAATCGCCTTGCGACGCGATCTTGGCCGGTGCTATCCTCTGCGGGCCCTCGGCGCCGGAGACGTTGCGGGAAGACGCCAGCAGGCCTCGTGGAGGGGCGCAGGCAGCGGTGATCCGGCCTCGTCGGATGGACGTCATTCGGACGTTCCACCGCCCCCAGCGCCACGACCGGGACACTGGCCCGCCGCTCTGTTATCGACCCGTCAACCCCGAACGCAGGTCCTATCGAACGAATGGACGCCAAGCAGGTCTGGCGAGCTGCCCTGGGTGAACTCCAGGTGTCCCTATCGCCCGCCAACTACGAGACGTGGCTGCGCGACACGCGTCTCGTCGACGTCGACGAGCAACGCTTCCGGATCGCCGTCCCGAACGGCTTCGCCAAGGACTGGCTCGAGACCCGCTACCGCTCGCTGATCAGCCAGACCCTTGCCCGCATCGTCGGCTACAGCGTCCAGGTCGAGTTCGTGGTCGGTCCGGCACCGGCGGAGCCGATCGTCGACGGTGGCGAGAGCCCACAGCCGGCGGCGTCGACGAACGGTCTCAACGGCCAGGAGGTCCGCGTCGAGGCGACCCGGATCGGCGGCGAGGGCGGCGCGACCAACCTGAACCCGCGCTACACGTTCGCGAACTTCATCGTCGGTTCGGCGAACCGCCTCGGGCACGCCGCGAGCCTATCGGTCGCCGAGCGCCCGGGCCATGCCTACAACCCGCTGTTCCTGTACGGCGGCGTGGGGCTGGGCAAGACGCACCTGATGCACGCCATCGGCAACCAGGTCATCGCCAGGTTCCCGCGCAAGCGCGTGGTCTACGCGACCTCCGAGAAGTTCACGAACGAGTTCATCACCAGCATCCAGCAGGGCAAGATCGACGAGTTCCGGTCGCGCTACCGCCGGATCGACCTCCTCCTCATCGATGACATCCAGTTCATCGCCGACAAGGAGCGGACCCAGGAGGAGTTCTTCCACACGTTCAATGCGATCCATGAGGACGGCAAGCAGATCGTCCTCTCCAGCGACCGGCCGCCGAAGGCGATCCTGACCCTCGAGGAACGGCTTCGGTCGAGGTTCGAGTGGGGTCTGATCGCCGACCTGACGTCGCCGGATCTCGAGACGCGCATCGCGATCCTCCGCGCCAAAGCCGAGGAGGGCGCGGTCCCGATCACATCCGACGTGGTCGAGTTCATCGCGCGCAAGGTCGTCTCGAACGTCCGCGAGCTCGAGGGCGCGCTGAATCGCATCGTCGCCTTCGCGAGCATGGGCGCGACGCCGATCAGCATCGAGCTCGCCCAGGCCGTCCTCTCGAACGTCCTCTACAACCCGAAGAAGCGGCAGGTAACCCCGGAGCGGATCGCCAAGGCGGTGTCCGACTACTACAGCGTCCCGATGGAGGTGCTCCAGGGCCAGAAGCGCGACAAGGCGATCGTCATGCCACGCCAGATCGCGATGTTCCTGATGCGCGAGGAGACCGACGTCTCCCTGCTCCGGATCGGTGCCGAGCTCGGCGGGCGCGACCATTCGACGGTCCTCCACGCCTGCGACAAGATCTCGCGCGAGGTCGCCAACAACGACGAGCTGCGGCGCGAGATCGCTGCCGTCCGCGAGCTGATCTACGCCGAGTAGGCGGATCCTCGCGCGCACCCATCATCTCGGCGGGGGATATCTCGCTGAAATGCGCACCGGCGTCGTGGATATGCGGGTGCAATGTCTCCCTTGCTGACCGTCGAGTCGCGACCTGTCCCCAGGCCATCGACCACCGGGTCCCCCACCTGGACCTCCTTGTCCACGACTGGACCCGGTACCGTCAACGGCCTCCTGCCGCACGCGGGAGCACGCCCGTCCACGCGGTCCACAGCGTTATTACGGTGATGACGGAGCTAGAAGAAAGAGAGAAGATACCCACCACGGATCCTCCGGCCGACTCCTCGGACAAGCGTCACCTCGGCCGTCGGAGCAATCCTCGTCGGAACACATCGAGTCGGAGCGTGCGCACGTGAAGCTCTCGGTCATGCAGGAGAACCTGGCGCGTGGCTTGTCCATCGTCAGCCGGGCCGTATCGAGTCGCAGCACCCTGCCGGTGCTCGCGAACGTCCTGCTCAAGACCGAGGACGCCGGGCTCAAGCTCACCGCGACCAATCTCGAGATCGGGATCACCTATTGGGTGCCCGGCAAGGTCGACGAGGATGGCGCGACGACGGTGCCGGCCCGTCTCCTGACCGACCTCGTCAACTCCCTGCCCGCCGGTGACAAGGTCGAGCTCGAAGTGACCGGTGGCGACACCCTCAACGTCAAGGCCGGCCGCTTCCAGACGCACATCAAGGGCATCAGCGACGAGGAGTTCCCGGCGATCCAGACCGCGGGCGACCGACCCACGACCCGCATCGCCCAGAACGTCCTTCGGCGCGCCCTCGCCGAGACCGCGTTCGCGGCCGCCAGTGACGAGGCCCGGCCCATCCTGACCGGCGTCCTGGCGCGGTTCGAAGGCGATCAGCTGACTTTGGCGGCCGCCGACAACTACCGGATCGCCGTGAAGACCGTGCCGATCCTCGATCCGGTGCCGGAGACCAGCGTCGTCATCCCGGCGCGTGCGCTCAACGAGCTCGCGCGCGTCCTCGCCGACATCGATGACCCGGTCGAGGTCGTCCTGGCCGGTGCGCGCAACCAGGTGCTCTTCCATCTCGACGGGATCGACCTCGTCAGCCGCCTGATCGACGGCCAGTTCCCGAACTACCAGCAGGTCATGCCCCAGGCGCACGCGACGCGGGCGGTGCTCGATCGCGAGGAGCTCCTCCGGGCCGTTCGCCCGGCAGCGCTGATCGCCCACGAGTCGGCCAACATCGTGAAGCTCCAGATCGGCGGCGACGGCGATCCCGGCGTGACGGTCAGCGCGAATGCCGAGGTCGGCGACCACGTCGGGCAGGTCGAGGCGGCGGTCGAGGGCGACGGCACGACCATCGCCTTCAATGCCCGCTACCTGGCCGACGTCCTGACGAACGTCTCGGCCGACCAGTTCGTGCTGGAGCTCAACGGGCCGCTGTCCCCGGGCGTGTTCAAGCCGGTCGGCGACGACCGCTACGTGCACGTCGTCATGCCGGTCCGGACGACGTCCTAGCATCGCGTCGCTCGCTTCGCTCTCGGCCCTCGACCTGCGCGGATACGCGTCGGTCGACGCGACCTTCGAGCCCGGCGCCCACCTGATCTGGGGACCCAACGCGGCCGGCAAGACGAGTCTCCTCGAAGCCATCGCGTTGCTCGGCTGGGGCCGATCCCACCGCACGAGCTCCGACGGCGAGCTGATCCGCTGGGGACGGGATCTCGCCCGAGTCGAGGGTCGGGTGGGGAACGACGTGCTCGAGGTCGCGATCCAGCGCTCGGGCGCCGACGGATCCGGTGGGCGGAAGCGGATCCGTGTGAACGGCGTGGGCCGACGGGCCGGCGCTCTCGGGCGTTACCTGCGGGTCGTCCTCTTCGCGCCCGAGGAGATGCTGCTCGTCATCGGCTCGCCATCGCTCCGGCGTGCGGCGATCGACGCCCTCGCCGTGGCGCGGTTCCCGACGTATGCCGACGACCTCGGGACATACGGGCGGACCCTCCAGCAGCGGAACAGCTTGCTTCGGGCGATCCGCGAGGAGCAGGCGACACGCGACCAATTGCACTTCTGGGACGGAACGTTCCTCGATACCGGCGGTCGAGTCGTCGCGGCACGGCTGGAGCTGATCGACGAACTGGCGCGACCACTCGCCGCGGCCCACAGCGAGATCGCCCCGGATGAGGCCGCCGCAGGGGCACTCAACTTGCGCTACGTCACGAATGCGCCGCAGCTCCCTGGGGAGAGCCCTCGGGACGCGCTCGCCAGGCGCCTCGTCGATACCGCCGAGAAGGAGATCTGGAACGGGTCGACGGTCATCGGACCGCACCGCGACGACCTGGCGTTCGATCTCAACGGACGCGACCTGGCCGGGTTCGCCTCCCGCGGCCAACAGCGGACCGCGATCCTCGCATTCAAGCTGGCCGAGCTCGACCTGCTGACCGCGCTCGACGGCCACCCGCCACTCCTGCTCCTCGACGACGTGTTCAGCGAGCTCGACCCGGAACGACGGTCGCATCTCGTCCGGCGGATCGCGGATCTGCCGCAGGCGTTCGTGACGACGACCACGCCCGACGACCTGGACCCGGGCCTCCTCGCCATCGCCCACGGCTGGGAGGTCCGGCCGGGCGAGGCGGGCGCGGACCTGCGGCCGGCCCAGGCTCGAGCGCACCGCTCGGCGAGCCCGGCCTGACCGTTGGCGGCATGAATGCGCCACGCCGACGCCCCATGCGCCGCATCGGCGACCTCATCCCCGACGCGGCCCGGGCCCTCGGCCTTGAGGACGAGCTGCGCCTCGCGCGGGCGATGACGACGTTCGAGGCGATCGTCGCCGAGCGTGTCCCGGCCGCGGCCGGTGCGTGCCGCGTCGTCCGGATCGAGGGTTTCGCGATCGACGTCGAGGCGGACGCGCCCATCGTGGCCCAGGAGCTCCGACTGCGCTCCGGGGAACTGCTGGCGGCGTTCGCGGCTGCCCCAGGAGGCATCGGGATCCGGGACCTTCGTGTCCACGTTCGTCGCGGAGGACCCCGCGTATAATCCCTCGGACCTGCCTGCCATCTCGGGGCGAACGTCACGCCGATCCGGCCAGGGATCGTCCCGTCGCCTGACCAAACCCTATCGAGAGAGGCCCGCATGGCCGCCCGTCTCCAACTGAAGCTAGGGATCGTCGCCGAGCACGACCGTCTCGACGACTCGCCGGACACGCTGGTCGTCGTCGAACCCAGTGTCGGGTCCGTCGCGCGATCGAAGGGCAACCTGTATCTGCTGGTCACCTCGCGGACCAGCTCGCGCCACGCCCTGGAGGCGACGCGGCTCGCCGCCGAGACGATCCGGAACGAGTACTACTACGACGAATCGGCGGGTATCCGTGTCTGCCTGCAGAAGGCCATCGCGACGGCGAACAAGCGGCTCCTGCACCAGGCCGACCGGCTCGCGCTGAAGTCGCCGGAGGGCAACGGTCCGATCGGCGTGGGCGTCGGGGTCGTGCGTGGCAACGAGATGTACGTCGCCACGGTCGGTCCGGCGGAGGCCTACCTGATCCGCCAGGCACGCCTCTCCACGCTGCCGGATCCCCACCGCGAGCGCGGGCTACCGTCGAACGGCCTCGAACCCGAGGTCTGGCGCGGCGAGGTGACCGTCGGCGACTCGCTCGTGCTGATCTCGCCGAACATCGTCGCCCGGCTCGGTGCGGACGAGCTCAAGGACGCGATGGTCACGCTCCATCCGCAGTCGGCGATGGAGCACCTCCACCAGCGCTTCAGGGCCGCCGACGGCTCGGGTAGCGACGGAGCGATCGCGTTCGAGGCGACCGAGGTGGCACCCACCACCCGCGGCCGCTCCCTCGTCCCGGTCAAGCCGGCCGAGCCGCTCGCCGGTGCGCCCGATCGCTCGCCGATCCCCCTTGCCGATAACGTGCAGGCGGCCGGCGCCGCCGTCGCATCCGCTGCCGACAGCGCCCGGACGGTGGCCGGGACGGCCTTCGAGCGGACCGTCGCGCGTCTCCATGACCTGCTGCCGCGGCGGCGACCAGCCTATCGCCGGGTCACCCCGCTCGCCTCACGCCGCGAGACCCAACGCCGCGCGGCGATCGCCGTCATCGCCCTGCTCGTCGTCGTGGGCAGTCTGGCGATGTCGGTCTGGGCGTTCGGTGGCCGGACGCCGCAGGGCGCCATCAGCTCGATCAACGCGGGCCAGGCTGCGCTCGACAAGGCGGAGGAGAACCTCGACCTCGTGTCCGGTCCAGGCATCGACCTCGTGAGCGACGATCGCGACGAGGCGCTCCGGCTGCTCACCGAAGCCTACGGCGAGCTCGACAAGGCGGAGGATGCCAGCGTCAGCTCGCGGGTCATCGATCCGGTCCGGACGAAGGTCGTCGCGCTCCTGGACCGCGCCTATGGCGTCGTGGACGTGGCCTCGACGCCGCTGTTCCGGTTCAAGCCCGCCCAAGGGGCGGCCGCGTTCGACCTCCGCACGCTCGTCCGGGGTTACGACGATGCCCCGTATGTGATCGACCGGGCGACCAGGGCGGTCTACCGCGTCGATCTGAAGCGCAAGCGGGCGACCAACATCGCCCGAAACGGCAAGGCGATCGGCAGCACGCGGATGGCCACGCCGAGGCTCCTCGCCGTCGGTGGTCGCGATCTGTTGATCCTCGACAGTAAGAACGCGGTCTGGAAGTGGCGGGCCTCGAACGACGCCGGCAAGGGGACGACCAACCGCGTCCAGGTCAACGGCGCCAGCCAGTGGGGCAACGACATCCTGTCGATCGGCACGTATCTGCGCGACTCGAGCCGCGGGCTCTACAACCTGTACGTGGTCGACCCCTCGGAGCAGCAGATCCGGGCCTATCCGCCGTCGGCCGACGGGGGCGGCTTCCCGGCCAAGTCCTCCGCGTGGCTGGCCACGGCCCGCCCGTTGGAGCAGATGACCGGCATGTACATCGACGGCGACATCTACGTCACCGAGAACGGCGTCCTCGACCGCTACACCTCGGGCAAGAGCGACGCCTGGGAACCGGGCTCGCCCGGCGACGAACTACTCCGACCGACGACCAGCGAGGTCATCGTCGCCGGGGCCGGCGCCCGCAACGAGGGTCACGTGTACACGTTCGACCGCTCGAACGACCGGCTCCTTGCGTACGACAAGCGCACAGGCGACTTCGTCGCGCAGTACCGACTCAAGGATGGCGAAGGCTGGGCGGATCTCCGGGCGATGTACATCATCCCGGGCGTCGAGGACCAGCCCGACCGGCTCATCTGGCTGTCCAAGGATGCCGTTAACCAGGCCGTGCTCCAGGCCGCTCCCGAGACCGCTGGCGCGTCCCCGTCGCCGTCCGGTGGCGCCAGCGGCTCGCCGTCGACCGCGCCCAGCCCCTGACCGGGGAGACTCCCCGTGATCCCGCTCCACGACGCGAACCCGACCCGGCGGACACCGGTCATCACCCTCGCGATCGTGGCCGCGTGCGCGCTCGTCTACGGCTACCAGCTGCTGCTGTTGTTGGCGAACGGCGGCGAGGCGGCGCTCGCCGCCTTCATCACGCGCTGGGGCGTCGTCCCCGCCGAGCTCGTCGCGGCGTTCCGGGCGGGCGCGGTGGCCTCGATGGAGTCGCTGACACTCATCACGAGCCAGTTCTTGCACGGGAGCCTGGTCCATATCGGCGGGAACATGCTGTTCCTGTGGATCTTCGGCAACAACATCGAGGACCGGTTCGGCCGCTTCCGATTCCTGGCGTTCTATCTCGTCGGCGGCATCGTGGCGGGCCTTACGCAGGTCGCCATCGACCCGACATCGACCATCCCCACGATCGGTGCGTCCGGTGCTATCGCGGCGGTGCTCGGCGCGTATCTGGTGCTGTTCCCCCGCGCTCGCGTCACGACGGCTGTCTTCCTGATCTTCTTCTACCAGCTCATCGAGGTCCCGGCCGTTATCGTGCTGGGGTTCTGGTTCGTGCTCCAGCTGTTCGACGGACTCGGCTCGCTCGGCGCGATGGGCGCGGCGACGACCGGAGGGGTCGCATTCTTCGCCCACATCGGCGGATTCGTGTTCGGGGCGGCCGTCGCGCTGCTCTACCGGCTCAGCACGAGCGGGGGTCGGCTCGGTCGCACCGTGGGATAATCGGGCCGATGGACGACGGCTTGATCGAGATGGTCGTGGAAAGCGTCCGCGTCCACATGCTCTCGAGCCGCCATGTCGTGATCCTCAAGGAAACGGGTCGCGAGCGGTACCTCCCCATCTGGATCGGGCCGTGGGAGGCGAGCGCCATCGCGATGCGCCTCCAGGGGCTGACGCCCGAACGCCCGCTCACCCACGACCTGTTCGCCAGCACGCTCGAAGCGGTCGATGCTCGCGTGGCGCGCGTGATCATCTCGGACCTCGCTGACGAGACCTTCCACGCGCGGCTGTTCGTGGAGCGGGATGGCCACGTCGGCGAGATCGACGCTCGACCGTCGGATGCGCTCGCGCTGGCCGTCCGGGTCGGAGCGCCGATCTTCGCCGTGCCGTCGGTGCTCGATCAGGCCGGACTCGGCGCCGACGGCGGGATGGGCGAGGAGGGCGAGGGCGAGGGCAGCACCCTCGAGATGACCGGCGAGCAGATCGTCGACCCGCGGCTCGACGTCTTCCGGGAGTTCGTGAACTCGCTCGACGTCGATCCCGACGCCGAGGACCGCCAGAGCTGACGCGCGCCGATCCGGCGCGCCAAGCCGTCAGCCGCCGGCGTCGATGATCGGCCGGCCGCGGCGCATCGCCCGCGACCGATTCGCCCACATCGCGAGCCGCGTGCGCCAGAAGTCGCGAACGGCCCGAAAGACCACCTGGAGTTTCGCGCCAGTGGGCGACCCGGCTGTGCGTGGATAGTGGGGGACGCCCACCTCGACCACCGACCGACCGTCGGCCCGTAGCCGGATCAGGAGCTCCGCGGAGAAGAAGGCTCCGTCGGACTCGACCCGGACGCCCGCCAGCGCCTCGCGCCGGAACAGCTTGGAGGCGCAGTCGACATCGGTGACCGTGAGACCGAAGAAGAGCCGGTTGGCCAGCCGGTACGCACGGGCATACAGCGTCCGAACGAGGGGATCGGCGCGCTTGATCCGATACCCGACCACGACGTCGGGCTGATCCGCGCCGGCCAGCCGCTCGGTCAGGCGGCCGAGATCCTCGACACGGAACTGGCGATCGCCGTCGGTGAACGCGACGAGCTCGTAGCGTGCCGCGCCGAAGCCCGACCGGAGGGCGGCGCCGTAGCCGAGGTTGGTCGGATGGTGGACCGCCCGGACGACGCCCGGATGTGTAGCCGTCAGCTGGTCGGCGAGGGCCCGTGTCCGATCGCGCGAGCCGTCATTGACGGCGATGATCTCGAACGTCTCGGCGATGACCGGCAGGCTCTCGAGCGCCTCCTCGACGAGGCCCTCGATATTCGCCTCCTCGTTATGCGCCGGGAAGAAGAACGAGAGGCGCGCGACGCGTCCGGGTCCCGTCGGTGCCGCCACGGTGGCCGTCACTCGCCGGCCTCACGACTACGGATGACGCGACCGAGCAGGCTCGTATCGAAGCCGTCGATCTGCTCGACGACGTAGCGCTCGGCGATGCCGCGGATCTCCGATGGCTCGATGCGGATCACATAGACCGGCCGGGTCGGCAGGAATCGGTCGATCACTTGGTAGACGTCTCCCAGGTCGAGGTCGAGGCGGGTACGGTCGTCGATGATAAAGAGGTCGCGCCGTCGACCCTCGATCACTTGCGCATACCAGAGTGGCGTCGAGTAGCTCCACCAGCTCACGATGACGGCATTCGGCTCCATACGCGCGAGCGTCTGGTCCAGCCAGCGGGGCGCGGAGAGATCGCCGCTCCGGTCGACGACCCGGTAGCGATCCCCGAGCTCGATCGTGGTCGGGACCAGGAGGACGATGGCGAGGACGACCACGACCACCGGTTGCATCCGGCGGCGGCCCTCGTCGTCGAAGCCCCTCCCGGCCAGCCGGGCGATCCCCTCCGCGAGGGTCGCGAGCCACGTCCATCCCATCAGGACGGGAACGACGTAATAGCGGTCGATCATGGCGTTGACGTAGGACGCCGCGAAGAAGCAGGTGAGCGCGACCGCCGAACCGGTCAGCAGCGCATACCGCGGCTGCCGGAGCACGGTGACCGCGAACGCGAAGGGCAGGAGGACGGCCAAAGGCCCGAACGCGTCGATCGTGCGGAGCGCGAGGTCACCAGCCTTGAACGCGAGGTCGTCGAACGGGCCGAGAAGGGCTCCGCGGAATTGCTCCGCGAGCGCGATGTACCAGAAGCCATCCCATGTGTCGGGACGGCCGTATATCAACGGCGCAGGGAATGGCCCGGCCCGGAGCGGCAGCTCGAGGTAGACGAGGGCAGTGGTGAGGACGGCGGCGACCAGACAGCCGACGACGAGGCGCGGCCGCCAGAGCATCTCGGGATCGACCACTGCGACATAGAGGAGGATCGGCGGCAGGAAGAGCAGGGTCAGCGAGTGGTTGCCGGCCGCGAGCCCGAATACGACCGCCGCCGCCATGAGGGTCCGGTCCCGTCGCCCTTCCTCCCAGGCCACCAGGAGTCGCAGCAGGACGGCGCTCAGTGCGAGGTGCAGGGCGTGCGCCTCCGCCTGGGTACCGACCTTCCAGACGATGCCCGTAAGCGCGAGGCCGAGCCCCGCCATGACCCCGAGAAGGGCCGATCTCGTCAGCGCCCGGACGAGGTCGACCGTGACCGCGGCGGCCGCCGCTACGCACAGGCCCGCGAACAGGTTCATGCGGAACGCCGGGTCGCCGAACGGGCTCAGGAGGATGTTCGCGACCCACGCGAGCAGGACGTAGGTCGGGAAGCCGGTCGGATGGGCTGTGCCGAGCACCGGCGCGACGACCTGCAGCTCGGCGGTATCCCAGTACCCGATGCCCGGCAACATGGCGAGCCGCTCGGCGATGAACGCCACGATGCCGACCGCCAACGGGGGCAGCCACCGCCCGGCCGCCCCGCTCACCATCCGAGGATGCGACCCCAGATGACGCCCCACGCGTTGACCATCACGGACAGGACGATGAGGCCCATCGCCAGCGGCATCGCCCAAGCCGCTCGTCGCGCTCGATCGACGAGCCAGGAGAAGCCTATGGCTACGAGGACCAGCGCGAACGGGAGGACATCGTTACTGAACCGATAGCCGAACTGGACCCAACCCTGGCTGAAGTGCATGAGGTTCGCCACGGAGACCAGCGCGATCGCGAGCAGGGCGGCGACGACGATGCGGCGCCTCCTGCGGTCGAACCAGGCCGGGATCGCGAGCAGGAGGGCCGGTGTCGTCAGCAGCACGCTCATGCCTGTGTCTCGAGGCAGCGCCAGCGGGCAGTCGGGGTCGAAGAGCCCGCGCGTCCCACCGGGCGCCGCGCACAGCGGCCGATCGATCGTGCCGAGCGTGTCCTGGAAGCGCTCCGGCATGAGCGTGGGCGTGGACAGCAGCATGATCGCGAGGTTCTGGGGCAGGTACCTGGGGTCCTCCGCGGTCCAGTCCGGGTGGTAGCCGAGACGGGTGTACGCCCGGGACTCGAGCTGGTAGAGGTGGTCGTAGGCCGGGTGGAAGACGTGGCCGGTCGAGACGACGTTGTAGATCACCAGCGCCGCCACGGGGATCGCCGCGCCGAGCGCGACGGCGACGCCGCGCCGTCGCCAGTCCCGGCCCGGCGCAACGAGGACGAAGAACGGCAGGGCGAGGATCACGGTGAGCCGCGCCGTCGCCGCCACGCCGATGAGGAAGCCGTTCATGACCGCGCTCGGGAGGGTCCGGCGCCCCGCTCCACCCGAGGCTCCATCGCCGCCCCGCGCCGCAGCGTCGCCCGGGGCTCCCTCACCGCCCAGCGCCAGGCCGACCGCCAGCATCGTCAGCCCGACCGCCACGATGTGCGCCTGGTACCAGGTCGTCGTGTTCTGCGCCGCGTACCAGAAGGCGGTCCCGAAGGCGAAGACCACCGTCGTACCGGCACGGACGACGATCGAGACGCCGAGCCGGCCGATCATCCACCAGCACAGCGCGACGTCGACGGCCGCGAAGATCGTGAAGATCAACTGGTCATCCGCCTGGAGACCGAAGGCGGCCACGAACGGGATCACCACGAGGGCCGGCAGCGGCGGGAAGGGGATCAGGCCGCGCTCGCTGCCGGCCACTCGTCCGATGGGCAGGACGTCCTGGAAGAGGTAGTTGCCGAATCGTTCTGCCGTGTTCAGTACTGGATAGCGGATGCCGGCCTGACCCTCGAGGAACGCGGCGGCCTGCCACACGAAGTGGTCGTAGTAGCGCGGGACGAAGGTGAGTCGAAAGACCGCGAACGCGGCTACCGCGAGCGCGATCCCCGCCAGCGGGACGAGGACCGACATCGCCCGCGACGTCACTACTCGGGGCCGGGGGTCGTCTCGGGGTGCCTGTGCTACGCTCAGATCAACCTTCCACGCTCGTGCAGGAGCCGTTCTACCCGGTGACTGGCCCCGATCCCGGTGCGTACGAGCGAGGCACGGGAGCGCCGCCTCGGTCGACCGGGATCCAAGGAGCCGTCGGCGTCGTCCTGATCGCCCTCGCTCTCGGACTCGCCATCCGGCTCACCCTTTTATACCTGCTCCCCGGTTCGGGCTTCGGGCCCGACCTGGCGTCGTTCCGTTTCTGGGCGAACGACCTGGCGACGAACGGCCTGCACGGTTTCTACGAGCGTGACTTCTTCCACGACTACACGCCCGGTTACCTGTATGTCCTGTGGCTGGTCGGCACGGTCGGCAAGGCCATCGGCGGCATCGGTGACCTGATCAAGATCCCGCCGATCATCGCCGACGTCGGCATCGCCTATCTCGCCTGGTCGATGCTCCGCGAGCTCGGCGTCCGCGACCGCTTGGCTGTGCTGACCGCGCTGGTCGTGATGCTGAACCCGATCTTCTGGTTCGACAACGTGATCTGGGGCCAGGTCGACTCGTTCGGCGTGCTGTTCCTGCTGCTCGGCCTGCGCTCGCTCTGGCGCGACCAGCCGGAACGCGCAGCGATCTTCGGCGTCATCGCCGCCGTGATCAAACCGCAGCTCGGTATCCTGCTGCCGGTGATCGCGGTGGTCACCATCCGCCGTGCATTGCGACCGTCGCCGAAGGACCCGGCGTCGATCTCGGCGGTCGACCCGATCCGGCGACTCGAGGCACAGACCGGCCACCCGATCCGGATCGTCACCACCGTCCTCGCGGGCTACATCACCGCGCTCATCCTCTGCCTGCCGTTCGGATTGACGGTGCTGCAGGTCATCCCGAACCCGCCCTTCGTCGCCTCCGGCCTGCTCGAGCAGATCGCCCTCGCCGGCGGTGGTTACCCGTACCTGACCGTCAACGCCTACAACACCTGGGCACTCGTCCCGAGTGATCTCGGGATCAGCCTCGCGGCGTCTAGCCAGTGGGTCTGTGACGCCTCGACCACGCCGGCCGACCTGTGCGGAACCGGGGTCGTCCAGTTCGGGGCGGTCCCGGCGGTCGTCGTCGGCGCCGTCCTGCTGGTCGTGGCCATCCTCACCGTCCTGTGGGCGATCTGGCGGAACCCGGACCGCCTCACGATCACCGTCGGGCTGGCCATCATCGCTCTGGCCTTCTTCATGGCCCCGACCCGCGTCCACGAGCGCTACGGCTTCCCGTTCTTCGCTATCGGGGCAATGCTCTTCGCGATCTCGCCGCGCTGGCGGGTCGCGTATGTGGTCCTCAGCATCGCGACGTTCGCGAACATGTATGTCGTCCCGACGACGATCTATCCCCCGACCGATCCGACCACCAACCCGTTACGCGACTGGTTCGCCATCGGCCCCGAGATCCGCTCGCAGGCCGGCGTCACGATCGTCGCGGTCATGCACACCGGGGCCTCGATATGGGCATGGCTCCAGCTGCGCCGCTCGGCACGGGAACGGCTCGAGGAGGAGCTCTACACGGCCTCGCGCGAGTCGCTACCCGATCGCGTGCCGGGCCGCGCCGTGGCACCCGGCGTCGCGCCAGGAGCCGTCGGCCTGTCGGTGGCCGCATCGACGGCACAGCCGACCACGCTGCCGACCTGGTCCGAGCCGGCGCGGTTCGAGGAGGTCGGCGTGACCGGCTGGATCTCGGACCGGTTGCGGGCCGCACCCTTCCGCGCGGATCGCAGTCGCTCACTGGCGAGCGAGGGCGGCGGTCGCTTCGACCGTCTCGACGCGTGGCTGCTCGTCGTGCTGATCCTGGCCACGCTGGGGATCCGACTGTTCCGCCTGGCGGAGCCATACCAGATGCACTTCGACGAGGTCTACCACGCGCGGACCGCGACGGAGTTCCTCCAGGACTGGCGCTATGGCGAGTCGCATGTCATCTACGAGTGGACCCATCCGCATCTCGCCAAGTACGCGATGGCGGCCGGACTCGTGCTGTGGGGCGGGGACCACGTCCAGGCGACGGCCGAGCTCGGCACGCCGGTCCGCGCTGTCGCGATCGAGCCACGCCGGGAGGACGGGACGGCACGGGCCGGCGAGCGGTTGCACATCGCCACGGGCGAAGAGATCCGGACCGAGGATCTCCGGACACGCCGCACGATCGCGGAGACGCCGGCACCGGGAGTCGGCGCGCTCACCGTCGACTCGACCCTGACCCGCCTCGTCCTGGGCGCGGACGACGGCACGATCTCGACCATCGACCTCACGGGTATCGGCATCGACGGTACCGACAGCACCCCGGTCCGGTTGGCGACCGTCCCGCATCCGGTCGACCATCTCCTGGTCGCCGACGACGGCACGATCGTCGCCGCCTCCGACATCGACGTCACGACCATCGATGGCACCTCCGGCGACATCCTCGGCCACGCCGAGTTCGACGGCGTCGCCGACCTGGCCCCGGGCGGCTCGGGCCCGGTGCTGCAGGGCGACCCGAGCGCTATCGACGACCCGACCGCGGTCGCCGAGACACTCGCCTCGCTCATCGGCGGCGACCCGCTCGACTATGAGTCGAGGATCACGAGGGCGGAGCCCGGGGCGTCGGTCCTGTTCGGTAGCCCGGGGAGCGGTGAGACGCGGACGTCGGTCGACGACGCCATCACCGACGGTCGGCTGCCTGGGATCGAGATCGTCGACCTGCCGCGGATCGCGGTGGCGACGTCCGAAGGCGTCTCCTTCATCGATCCGGCGAGCGCGGCCACGACGTCGTCGGTGCCGCTCGACGGTGGCGCGCACGGGTTGGCGTTCGTGACGGGGATCGACGACACCCAGTTGTACGTCTCGAGCGGATCCCGTGAGGACCCGACGTACCACGTGCTCAAAGTGAGCGGCGATAAGGCGGCCAACGGTCCGATCGACCAAGGGAGCCACCCGCTGCCCGGTCTCGGCTCGCAGGTCGCCTACGACGAGGCCACCATGCACATCCACATCCTGGGCCTCGCGCCGCCGGAAGAAACGGCGGGATCCGGTGACCGCTGGACCGTGTACGTGATCCAGCCGCGCGCCGACGACCCCGCCGTGTATGCCGACGCGGCCCTCCCGCCCGACTTCACGCCGGTCGACATGGCGATGGACGTCGAGCCGCAGTACCAGACCGACGACCGTGAAGACCTGCTGGTGTTCGACGGCGATGGCACCGTCGCCTCCATCGATACCGGCTCGCACGCCTTCGCGTGGCGCTTGCCGGGCGTCCTGGCCGGCGTCCTGATGGCCGCCAGCCTGTACGTCCTGGCCCGGATCCTGTTCGCGCGACGGAGCGTGGCCGTCGCCGTCGCCGCGTTCGTGATCCTCGACGGGATGTTCTTCGTCCAGTCGCGCATCGGGATGAACGATGTCTACGTCGGCCTGTTCATCGTCGCGGCGTACACGGTCGTCGCCGCCATCTGGACGGGCTGGTGGCGTGGCCGCTTCGCGTTCTGGATCGCGATGCCCATCATCGGCCTGCTCCTCGGGCTGGCCTTGGCCTCGAAGTGGGTCGCGGCCTACGCGATCGGCGCGCTCATCCTGTTGCTGCTCATCCGCAGCGCCCTCGGGCGCATCGTGGCGATCCTCGGACTCATCGCGATCACCGGCGCGCTCGGCTACCTCGCGATGGCCGGCCAGTCGTTCGGCAACCTGCCGTTCCTCGTGATCATGATCGGACTGACGATCCTGGCCGTGGTCGTCGCGGTCTTCCATCCGATCGCCTGGACCGACGAGGAGATGTGGCTGGCGTTGCTGGCCCCGGCTGCCGCAGGTGCCGCCCTGTTCTTCGGGACTCTGGCGCTCGGCGAGCTGAACACGGAGATCGTCATCGGGCCCCTGTCGGTGACGCCGTTGCTGGCGGCCATCGCCACCTCGCTCGGCTCGGTCGTCGTCTATGCCGCGTTCCGTGTCGGCGGGTCACTCGGCTACGGACCGCTCGCGCCGCCGATCCGACCGGGCGATCCGGAGTGGGTCCTCGACCCACCCGGCGATGCACCGACCGGCTGGCTGCGACCCGGCTGGGCGTTCGGCATCCCGATCGTGTGGGCGACGATCTGCGTGCTCGCCGTCCCAGTCGGCGTATATGTCGTGAGTTACCTGCCATGGGCGGCGATAGAGAACCATCAGTTGTGGCCGGGCTACCCGGCCGGCCACAGCGGACAGACGCTCGTCGAGCTCACCCGCCAGATGTACGACTACCACAACGGGCTGACCGCGCCGCATCCCGCGTCGTCGCCATGGTGGGCGTTCCCGTTCGATCTCAAGCCCGTGTGGTTCTACCAGGAAGGCTTCGCCGGATCGACCAGCGCCGCGATCTACGACTCCGGGAACCTGGTGATCTGGTGGCTCGGGATCGCCGCTCTGATCTTCGTCTCGATCATGGCCTACCGCCGGCGGTCGCCAGCGCTCGCGCTCATCGCGATCGGCTTCGCCGGTCAGTGGGTGCCGTGGGCGCGGATCGACCGGGCAGCCTTCCAGTATCACTACTACACGGCGCTGCCGTTCCTGATCCTCGCCCTGGCATACCTCGTGGCGGAGCTGTGGCACGGGGCGTCACGCCGGACCTGGATGTGGATCCGCATCGCCGCCGCAGCGGCCCTCATCGGACCGGCCGTGATGTGGCTGTTCTCGCGCCCGCTGTGCGTCCTGGTGGGCGTCACGATCGTCAATCCCGGATCGCAAGCCTGTCCGGCCGTCATCCCGGACTTCGTCCTCACGATCCGGACCCTGGCGCTGCTCACGCTCCTCGTCGGTGGCGGGATCCTCCTCTGGCTGTGGCTCGCGCGCATGCAGCAGCGGGAGGGCGGTCTGGGCGACGCGCGGTCGAGCCTGCCCCTGCTCGGGGTGGCGTTCGGCATCGGCGTAGCCTCCCTGCTCCCGGAAACGCCACTCCTGACGTGGCGCGGGATCCCGGTCGAGCCGGTCGCGCTGCTCGTCCTCCTGCCACTGCTCTATCTCGCCGGGCAGGTGGTGGCGGCCCGCGACGCTCGCCGGTTCGTGGTCGGCATCGGCGTGGCCGTGACGGCGTGGTTCGTGCTCTGGTACCCGAACCTCTCGGCCTTGCCGTTGCCGTCGACCGTGGTCAACGCCTACCAGGGCTTCCTGCCGACCTACCTGTATGCCTTCCAGTTCCCCGTGAACACCGCTGCACGGCCGGCGACACCGTTGCTCAGCCCGGTCCCGATCGCGCTGACCATCGCCCTCGGCCTGACCTGCCTCGTGGTCGCCTACTCGGCCTCGGTCTGGCGGCTGGCACTAGCCGAGTCTCGAGCGAATGCGGCCTCGGGCTCTGGCCCGTCCGGTCCGGGTGCTGCTGCCGGCTCCTCGGCGATGGACGGTGGGGCAGAGGGCCTGGCCCGGACCGGTGGGGGCGCCTGAGGGACCGCCGCCTGGAAGCCGTCGGGTAGCGAGCCTGATGCGGCCAGGCGCCGGATCACGAAGCCGTAGTAGTCATCGACCTTGGCCGTGACCCGCGCCCACGAGAACTCCTCGGCACGGACGCGACCCGAGGCGCCCATCTGTTCGCGCAACGCGGGGTCGCGGAGCAACTGGTCGATGGCCGTCGCCAGCTCACGTGGCTGCCGGGGCGGGACGAGCAGCCCCTCGCGGCCACGCCGCAGGACGCCCTTGTAGCCGTGGATGTCCGAGGCCACGATCGGTGTGCCGGCAGCCATCGCCTCGAGCAGGACGATCCCGAAGGATTCGCCGCCAGTGGCGGGTGAGGCGTAGACGTCGGCCGTCTTATAGAGCTGGGCCTTCTCGTCGTCTGACACTCGACCGAGGAACTCGACGCCATTGAGCCCGCGGGTCGCCACGTAGCGGCGCGCCTCGCGCTCCTGCGGCCCGGATCCGACGATCAGCAGCCTCGATCGGCCGCCCGTGCGGCGCAGGATGCGGTGCGCCTTGAGCAGGTCGAGCAGCCCCTTGCGCGGCTCGTGACGGCCCACGAACAACACGTTGGGCGTGCCGTCCTGCCAGCGCGCGATCGGCACGGCCGTCGCGAACCGGGCGACGTCGACGCCGTTGGGGATGACCTTGTAGTCGCCCGGGAAATAGCGGTCGATGAAATGACGCGCCGCGGCGCTGACGGCGATGCGGCCATGCAGCCGAGCCGCGTACCCGCCCAGCGCCCGGCTGCCGAACTCATAGGACGGCGAGAAACCGGCGTAGGCGTGGAACGTCGCGATGTTGACGCTCGACGACTCGCGCAGCAGGAAGAGCGAGAGGAACGGCACGAACGGCTCGTGGAAATGCAGGACGTCGAACCGTTCGCGCTCGAGCATGTCGTCGATCTGGGTCAGATAGCGCGGCGAGAAGGTCAGCGTCCCGACCGAGGCGTTGATCGGGACCGAGAAGCCGACGCCGAGCCGGATGATGTCGCCCTCCGACGCCCGTTGGGGGCCGTGGCTCGCGGTCAGGATGCGGACGTCATGGCCGCGCTGGCGGAGCCCCTGGTACAGGAACTGGACGTGCTGGGCGACGCCACCGCTGGCGGGGTAGATGTACGGGCAGACGAGGCCGACCTTCATCGCTCCGCACGTGGTTCGTAATGCGGGGGTCGGGCGCGTCCACCGGGATAGCCGTGGTCGCGGCCCGTGCCGGATCGGCGGATCCGCCCGCTGATCTCGTCGCGGGCGTCGACCGCTCGTTTGCGGATCTGCTGGCCGAAGACGCCGAATTGGCCGACCGTGCCGTGGAACGAGCCGCCGTGATCGGTCGTCCGCGCCGCGATCGCCGCGCGCAGGTCGACGGCCACGCTGCCGGGAAAGCTCGTCCAGCCGGCGCCGACCGCCTCGAGTGCATGGGCATCGCTGTTGCCGATCCGGGCCAGCTGGTGCTCGTCGGCGAAGCGCACGACCCGATCGTGCCACGGCCGCCCGAGCGCCGTCGGGTTGAACGTCTCGATCGCGTCCGGCCGGACCGCTTCGTCGGGATCGTCGAGCAGGCGCCGGAGCGCCCAGCCCTGGGCGCACAGCGGGTACGGCACGAGGGGATGGGCGGGGATCGCGATGCCGCCCGCGTCGTGGACATCGGCGATCGTGCGGCCCAGCGTGCGGAAGGGCTTGATGCGACGCTCGATGAAGAGCGCGAGCAGGTGCCCGCCGAGGGTGGTCACCTCCTCGCCGACGATGACGTCGATCGGCAGGCCGCGGTCGCGCGCGATCGCCCGCCCGGCGACCGCTGCGTCGATGCGCTCGTGATCGGTGATGGCGATGAGGTCGAGCTGACCCATCGCGGCGACGTGCTCGATGATCGACACGACGTCGGCGATGCCGTCCGAGGCGACCGTGTGGATGTGGAGGTCGGCTCGCCCCGCGTGGGTGGCCTCGTCGGCCGCCGTCATGCGGCCGCCTCGGCCCGATCGTCGTCCGGCGCCACGCCGTCGGCCAGGTCCGGCCAGATCGGGAAGAAGACGGCCCACCATTGCTCGGGCGCGTCCGCGATGACGCGCTCGAAGATCCGCGCGATCGATGCGGTGGTCGCGGTCGCGCGTTCGCGACGAGATCCCTCGGCGGCGACGTCGACCCGGTCGAGGCGTCCGATGTAGCGCCCGGGCGTCGTCCGCCGGACCGCGGTCACGTACGCCGGGGCGCCGGTCTCGATGGCGAGCAGCGCCGGACCCAGCGGCAACCGGGCCGGCGCGCCGAACAGCTCGGTGAGCGTCCCGCCCCCGGTCAGGTCGCGATCGCCGACGAGGCCCACCGGCGTCCCGGCGCGCAGGGCCGCGGTCAGTTCCCGCCGCGCCTCGCGCAGCCCGACGATCCGGATACCGGCCGCGCCACGCGTCCGGACGAACCAGGCCTGGAGCTCTGGATCGTCGAGCGTCTCCATCGGCCCGACCGCCTCTCCGACCCGCGACGCGAGGAACAGCGCCGGCAGCTCGAGCGCCCCGAAGTGCAGCCCGACGAAGATCGCCGGTCGACCCGGTGTGAACGCGTCGTCGACCGTCTCCGGCGTCTCGACGGCCATCCGCCTGGGGAGCTCCGCCCCGGCGATGGCCGGTGTCCGCGCCACCTCGACGTAGTAGCGGGCGGCATGCCGGTACGCCAGCCGCACCAGTCGCTCCAGGGCGCGTGGGTCATGCGCCGCCTTCCGGGCCAGCGGCGTACCGCGATCGTTCGCGTCCAGCCACGTCACGACCCGCGAGAGGTTGCGCCGCGCCTGTGCCGCCCGTTCCGGCGTCATCCGGTACCAGAGGTCGCCGGCGAGCTCCGCCAGCGCCACCAGCGGCGACTCGGGGAGATGGCAGGCCAGCCACGAGGCGCCGCGGATGGCACGACCGCGAAGCCGGCGGCCGAGGCGTCGCACGATCAGGCGAACTCCGGTGCCGGGCCAGGGTCTGCGACGCCATCCAGCATGAGGCCGGCTCGCCGCTCGAGGTCGGCCGCCTCGTCCGGCGTCGACGGCCAGATCGGCTTGAAGCTGTACCACTGGTCGGGCGCTGCCGCGACCGAGGACGCGAGGGCATCGGCGATGGCCTGGGTGGCGCGCTGGAGGTCCGCGGGGTCCGATGACGGCACCTCGATGGCCGTCGACCACGACACGTGGAACGAGTCGTCGGGCAGCCGGCGGATCGAGATCGGCAGGATCAGTGAACGGCTCTTCGCCGCGAGCGTCGCGGGTCCCGCGGGCAGCGCCGTCCATTCGCCGAAGAGGCGCACGGGGATCCCATCGGCGCGATAGCCCCAGTCGACGAGCAAGCCGAGGATCTCGCGGCGGCGAAGTACGCCGAAGATCTCGCGGAGGTTCCGCCACGCGATCAGCTTCACGCCCCAGCCCTCACGCTGGCGACGGAGGATCTCGTAGATCTCGGGGAAGGCGAAATCGTCGGCGACCACGCTGATCGGCATGCCGTGATGGGCGATGGCCGCCGCGACCGCCTCGTTGCTCCCGAGGTGGCCGACCGTCAGGATCAGCCCGCCGCCTGGTGCCTCCTGCCAGATCCGGCGCACCTCCTCGACGTCCAGGTCCGGTGCCAGCTTCGCGACCTGCTCGGGCGGCATCGACGGCAGCCGCATCAACTCGACGAGATATCGCCCGTAGCCCATGTAGGCGGCCATCGCCGCCTCGCGGACGCGAGGATGATCGCGCGGCAGCCCTAGGACGTGCCCGAAGTTCCGGTTCGACCAATGGCGCTTCGTCGGCCAGGCGAGATAGGACAGCTGCGAGAGCCGGCCGATGATCGCCGCGGCCGGCTTGGGCGGCACCGAGGACAGCAGCCACGCCGTGGCGCGATACCCGAGGACGGCGAGCCGTTCCACGACGCGCGGGCTGGCGCCGCCGCGTCGGTGGGGCGCCTCGAGTCGGCGATCGATGCCGGACGGCTTGGTCGCGGAGGCCGGCTGCGGACGGTCTCCCGAGGTCATGAACCCGCGGTCGTCGGAACTCCCGTACGCGCGCCGGCGAGCTTGCGGAGCTTGCGCGCGGCGGGCTTCTCTGTGCCGACCAGCGTCTCCGAATCATCGCCGCGGATGAACGCCTCGACCCGCTCACGGCCGACGTCGTCCGGGATCTGGCGCGGCGGGCTCTTCATGAAGTAGGCCGATGGGGCGACGAGCGTGCCCGACAGCCCGCGATCGAGCCCGAGCTTGAGGCAGCGGATCGCGTCGGTTATGACGCCCGCCGAATTCGGCGAATCCCAGACCTCGAGCTTCAGCTCGGCGTTGAGGGGCACGTCGCCGTACGTCGTGCCCTCCATCCGGATGTAGCACCACTTGCGGTCCTGGAGCCACGGCACGTGGTCGGACGGACCGACATGGACGTTGTCGGCATCGAGCTCGTAGTCGAGCATGCTCGTGACGGCGTTGGTCTTCGAGATCTTCTTCGACTCGAGGCGCTCGCGCTCGAGCATGTTCAGGAAATCGGTGTTGCCACCGAAGTTCAGCTGATACGTGCGATCGAGGCGAACGCCGCGGTCCATGAACAACCGCGTCAGGACGCGGTGGCTGATGGTGGCGCCGACCTGGCTCTTGATGTCGTCCCCGATGACCGGCAGGCCTTCTTCGGCGAAGCGCCGCTGCCAATACGGCTCGCGTCCGATGAACACGGGGATGGCGTTCACGAACGCGACGCCGGCGCGGAGCGCCTGCTCCGCGTACCACTTCGTGGCTTCCTCGCTGCCGACCGGGAGGTACGACACCATGACGTCGACCTCACGCTCCTTCAGGATCCCGACGATGTCGGCAGTCTCCCCGGGCGCCTTCTCGATGATCTGGCTCAGGTACTTGCCGAGGCCGTCATGGACCATCCCGCGCTCGACCGTGACGCCGAGCTTGCCGGTGTGATGGAACACGAACGTATTGTTCGGCTTCGTGTAGATCGCCTCGCCGAGGTCCTTGCCGACCTTGTTCTTGTCGATGTCGAAGGCGGCGACGAACTCGATGTCGCGCACGTGGTAGCCGCCGAGGTTAACGTGCATCAGACCGGGCACGAAGTCGTCGTCGTTCGCGTTCTCGTAGTAGTGGCGACCCTGAACGAGGCTGCTCGCACAGTTGCCGACCCCGACGATGGCGACGCGGACCTTGCCATCGCCGCGCCGCCTGGCGCCAGCCCAGTCATTCGACGGTGTCGAACCGTTCGTGCCGTTCCCGTTCCCGTTCTTGCCGTTCGTGCTCACGTCTGCTCCTGTTCGATCGGGGGGCCCGCGGCCTCCCGGATGGCTTGTGCGCGGACATGGAGGATGCGCTGGAGGGTGGTGATGGTCGCCCCGACGGCGATGATGATCAGGGCGTACTCGATGGCCTTGATGTCAGGCGGATCGGTGAGGATCAGACCGATCGAGACGATGACGAGCCGGACCTCCCGGGGCATGAGGCCGACGGCGGCCATCCCTCGCCCAGGCGTGAAGCCGAGGCCCTCGGACTTCGCGCGCGTGTAACTCACCATGAATGCCGCGCCCATCGCCGCGGCCGCCAGGATCGGCACGCGCTGGTGGCCAGCGAGCACCGCTCCCGCCACGATCCCGAGATAGACGATGGCCTCGCCCCAGCGGTCGAAGACGGAGTCCAGGAACGCGCCGAGGCGGCTGGCCTTCCCGGTCGCCCGGGCGAGCGTGCCGTCGAACATGTCGAAGACGCCGCCGACGAACACGACGAGACCACCCAGGGTCCAGCGTTCCGTCGCGATCAGCAGCGCACCGCTGACCGTGATCGCGAACCCGATCAGCGTCAGGGCGTCAGGCGTCAGGCCGAGCCGTCCCATGCCGAGTGCGATCGGTTCGAAGATGCCCTTGATACGGTCGCGGGCCTGGTTCGAGAGCGTCAACTCGCGATCCCCAGGATCGCGCGCTCGCGAGCGGCGACTTCGCCGAATGCCTCGGGTCGGAGGGTGCAGATCGTCTCGCGGCCGACGCGACGCGTCTCCACGAGTCCGGCGGTGCGAAGCCGTTTGAGGTGGTGGCTGACGAGCGGCTGCGAGAGGCCCACGTGCGCGATCAGCTCCGCGACACTGGCCTCGCCCTCGGCGAGTCGCCGGACGATGCGCAGGCGGTTCACGTCGGCGAGGGCCTTGTGGAAGGCGCGCAGTTCGCGCAGGTCCTCCGGCTGGAGGACGATCGAGGCTAGCGTGGAACGGAAGCGGGCGGGGGTCGGCACGTTCGGGTGGGGTTCTCCGGGGGGAAGGGTCGTCGGCGTGGGACGCATCAACGACCGTTGATATCAACGGATGTTGATGCTAGGAGCGCCTCGTGATGGTGTCAAGGCGTCGCCCCCGCCTCAGGGGATCACGCCGCTCGCCCGACTAGACTCGTCGACGATGGACCGCGGGACCCGCCTCGTGCTGCTCGCCGTGTTCGGCGCCGGAGTGTTCCTGGCCGGGCTCGAGCTGATGATCACGGCCGTCGCCCTGCCGTCGATCCTCGCGGACCTCGTCGCCCCCAACGGGACGTCCGCCTGGACCGAGCTGCGCAAGGCCAGCTGGATCATCAACGGCTACCTGCTGGTCTACATCCTGATGATGCCGCTCGCCGGGCGCTTGGCCGACCTGTGGGGTGCCCGTCGCCTCGCCATGATCGCGCTGTCGATCTTCACGGTCGGCTCGGTGCTGGCGGGGATGACCCAGGACCTCGACCAGCTGATCGCGGCCCGGCTCGCCCAGGCCGTCGGCGGCGGCGTCCTCGTCCCGGTCGGGACCGCCGCCGCGGCGCATCTGTACGAGGACCATGGCCGGCCGCGGGCTCTCGGCGTCATCGGCGCGCTGACGTTCCTCGGCATGGCCGCCGGCCCGTTCCTTGGCGCCGCGGTCCTCTCGGCGATCCACCCGGAGTCCCTGCTCGAAGGAAGCGGCCTCGCCGAGAGCGGGATCGGCGCGGTGCTGGCACCGGCGTGGCGCTGGATCTTCTTCGTGAACGTGCCCATCGCGCTGGCGGCGCTCGCGCTCGCGTGGGCGGCCGCGCCGGGCTGGGAGACGCCGCGACATCCCGGTCGGGTCGACATCGTCGGCGCGGCGCTGTTCGGCGTCGCCCTCGCCGGGGGCCTCGTGGCGCTGACGCTGATCGGCGCGCGGGGCGATCCGGGTGCCGAGGTCCCGCCCGATCGCGTGTCGGTGATCCTGGCCGTGGTGGCGGTCGTGGCGACGCTGCTCGCTATCCTTCGCGCCGCTCGGGTCCACGACCCGTTCCTCGACGTGCGGCTCTTCCGCCATGTCGGGTTCAGCGCCGCGAGCCTCGTCTCCCTGCTCACCGGCTATGCGTTCGCGACCGCGATCATCGGTGGGGCGGTCTTCGTCGATCGGGTGCTCTACGGGGGGCCGGACGAGCAGCGGCTGGCGCTCGGGGCGCTGGCCGGCGCGACCGCCATCGGTGCACTGTTGTCCGGATTCGCGGTCCGGGTCGCGAGCTTCCGGGTCGTGACCCTCGTCGGTCTGGCCGCGTCGGTCATCGGCCTGTTCGCGATGTCGCGCTGGACGCCATCCACGTCGATCGATGAGGCCGCCGGGGCACTCGGCCTGTTCGGCTTTGGGTTCGGCCTGTCCGTCACGCCCCGCTCGACGGCCGCGGTCGAAGCCGCCGGCCAGGCGGCCTTCGGAGCGGCATCATCGGTGGTCACCGTCGCCCGGATGCTCGGGATGGCCGTGGGCCTCGCCGTCCTGACGGCATACGGGTCGACGACCATCGACCGGCTCTCGGCACAGGTCTATGCGACACCCGACGCCTACCTCGCGTACATCCCCGAGAACCTGCAGGACCGACCCCTCAAGGACCCCCTCGTCGTCGAGGCGCTCGAGTCGTGGGCGTCGCGCGAGGCCGCGTCGATCATGGTCGGCCTGTACCTCGTCGCCGCCCTCGTCACGCTGGCGGCAGTGCCACCCGCGCTGGTGCTCGGCGGGGCGGCGCGACGGGGAGCCGCCGCGCGTATGCTCCCCAACGATGGCGCTCCAGACCCCGGCTTCATCCTCTGATGCCTCGCCCGGGAAACCGGGCGGGCCGGGCGCAAGACGCTCAGGTGAGCCGCTGACGCGCCGCCGGACGCCGACCTCGGCATCGGGTCCCGGACGCATCCGTGTCGCGGCGATGACCGACGGCACCGCGCGCGAGCTCGAGGGCGACGCCGCCATCAAGGCACTCCCCGACCTGCTCGATCGGCCCGAATCGTCCGTCTGGGTCGATCTCGCGGCGCCCTCCGCCGATCAAGTCGAGGCCGTCGGCAAGGTCCTTGGCCTGCACCCGCTGATCGTCGAGGACGTGCTGGAGGGCAACCAGCGAGCCAAGATCGAGACGACCGACGGCGTGGTGCACATCGTGATGTTCGCCCTCGAACGCAGCGAGTCCGTGATCATCAACGAGGTCGACCTCGTGCTCGGGCTTGGCTACCTGCTGACGGTCCACGACGTCGGCTGGGAGCCGCGCGAGTCCCACCACCTGCACGACGGCGTCGGGGCGGTCCTCAGCCACGGGCCGGATCACCTGCTGTGGGCCATCAGCGACGACATCGTCGACGGCTATTTCCCGTACGCCGACCGACTGGGGGACGCGATCGACGACGTCCAGGACGCTGTCATCCGGGACGCGAAGCCCGAGACCCTCGAGCGCCTCTTCGCGCTCAAGCGCGAGCTCATCGAGGTCCGTCGGGCTGCCAGCCCGACCCGCGAGGTCTTCAACCAGCTGACGAACCGAGATATGACCTTCGTGGATCCTGACGAGATCGTCTACTTCCGCGACATCTACGACCACGTCATCCGGCTGACGGACGAGCTGGACAACTACCGCGAACTCGCCTCTTCGACGCTCGACGTCTACCTGACCCAGGTCAACAACAACCTGTCGGTGATCATGAAGCGACTGACCGGCGTCACGGTGATCCTCGCCGGCATCGGGGCCATCGCCGGCATCTTCGGCATGAGCGAGGCGGGCGCCGCGCTCTCAGGCGCCGAGCGGGGCGGCTTCTGGGCGATCACCGCGGTCACCATCGCCTTGGGAGTGGGTGCCGCGTTCGTCCTGCGCCGGATCGGCTGGATCTAGGGGCTGACGCGCCGGCTGCGTACTCGGCTAGCCGCAGTTCACCGGCCGGGCGGTCGGGTGCGCCGCGTCGTGGTCGGTCGCACGCGCATCGATCGGCTTGGCGATGACCTGCGTGTAGCCGAACCGGCGACCGGGACCCTGCGACGTCTGCAGCCAGAGCTGCTCGCTCTTCGCCTTGGCCGGATCGTTGAGGCCGGTCGTGTACGGCTGGTCGCGACGGACCTGCGTGATCTCGTACCTGTACAGCCAGTCGTCGCTGGTCCATACCTCCACGGTGAGGCCGCGCTGGTCGTAGCCCCTCGTCTCCAGGAGGGGCAGGAACATGCCCTTCCGGGCGTGCGCGTAGATGTACGTCGCCTGGCCGAACCCCGGCTGCGAGAGCTGGGGCAGGTACATCGCCACGTTGCAGAACGGGTAGCCGGTATTGCCCTTGACGACGGCGAGGTCGATGCCGAGATCACGGACGCGCACCCGCGTCACCACGCGGTCCTTCGGCGGCAGTGTCGGCGTGGCCTCGGCGGTCGCTGTCGGCTGCGGGGTGCCGATCGGTGGCAGGGTGATGAGCGGCGTCGGGGTGGCGACGATGGCCGCCGATGGGTCGGGAGTCGGCCCGGTCCCCGGGTCGCCGGAACCGGCCGGGACCGGGACGGTGTACGTCAGAAGGCCGGCCGACAGGATCGTCACGCCGAACGCCGTCAGCAGGGCGGGGAGCACGCGCGTTCGAAGCTCTTCCGAGGGGCCGACCATGGGACGCGCATCGTAGCGTGGGTCGGGCGGGACCGCCGTCGGACCTCCGTACTGGTACCCTCCGCGCCAGCATGTGGCCACGACTGTCGATCGTCGCCGGTCTGCTGACCGGTATCGCGGCCGCGGCACTGGTCCTCGGGGGGATCCTCCTGCTGGCCCCGGTGCCCGGTGCTGCGCCGACGCCCGCGCCCCAGCCGTCGGGCTCCTTCGCGCCGCCCGCGTCGGCGTCCCCGTCAGCCTCTGCGCAGGCCTCGGCCTCTGCGTCGTCCTCAAGCAGTGGCGGGTCCGCCGGGCCAGGCGCCGTGTTCCACGTCGGCGAGCCGGCGCCCGCGCTCGTCGTGCCCCAGGTCGGCGGTGGCGAGATCGACCTCGCGAACCTCAAGGGCAGCCCCGTGTGGGTCAACTTCATGGGCACCTACTGCCCGCCGTGTGTCGATGAATTCCCGCTGATGAACGAGTTCGCAGCCCGCTATGGCGACGAGGGGCTGGTCATCATCGCCGTCGACGTCAAGGAGGACGAGGGCACGGTCGCAGCCTTCGCCGACGGGCTGAACGCGACCTTCCCACTCGGCCTTGATTCGGACGGCTCGGCGCAGGCCCGCTGGGACGCCGTCGCGTTGCCGGTCCACTTCTGGATCGACAAGGACGGCGTGATCCGTGACGGGGCACAGGGCGGGATCGGCCCCGACATCATGGCCCGCGGGCTGCGTTCGATCATGCCGGGCGTCGACGCCGAGGCGTGACGCGCGCCGGCCGGTCGGACCCGGCCGGGCCGGTCTCGACGTCCGCAGCCGCGGTGTCGACCGCGGCCGACGTCGACGCCGCGATCGCCTCCCTGGTCGAGTCACCGCCGCCGCTCCTCGTCGTGATCGACTTCGACGGCACGCTGGCCGTCGGCTCACGCGATCCCGCGGTCGCCCGTATCGAGCCGCTCGCCCAACGCGCCCTGCGACGGCTCGGCGGCATCTCGACGGCCCGCCCGGAGCGTCTCCGGCTCGCGGTCCTGACCGGCCGCATCGTCGCCGACGTCGCAGCGCGCGTGCGCGTCGGCGGGATCGAGTACCTCGGCGACCATGGGCTGCAACACGGCCTCCTCGCCCGAGGCGCGCGAGCCGGGCGGCTGGCCGTCACGACCGATCCGGCATTCGACGTCCATCGTGATCCGGCAGAGACGCTGGCGACGGGCGTCGCCAGCGAACTCGGGTCACCGTCCTGGCTGTTCGTGGAGCGGAAGGGACCGTCCGTGGCGTTCCACGTGCGCCAGGCCGACGACGTGGCGGCCGCCCGCGCCGCGGTCGTCGAGGCCATCGGGGCCGTGGAGCGCCGGCTCGGGCTCGTCCACGGGCTGGCTCACTATCGCGGCCGCTCGGTCGTCGATCTCCGTCCTCGCGAGGCCGGCGGCAAGCGCGAGGCGGTCGAACGGCTCATCGCGCGCCACCGACCGGGTGGTATCGCGGTCCTCGGCGACGAGATGAGCGACATCGACGCGTTCGAGGCGGTGATCGCGGCGCGGAACGGGACCGCCCGGGTCGGCGTGACGATCGCGGTCCACGGCGTCAGCCGACCGGCACCGCAGGAGCTCCTCGCACTCGCCGATCTGCAGCTCGGCGGAGCGCACCACGTCGGCCGCTGGCTCGCGGCGCTAGCGCGCCGGCTCGATGACCGGCCCGCGGCCCTCCGCTAGCTCGGGATGGCCGAGATCGCGGCCGCGGCGCCCTCGACGATGCGCAGCAGCGGCGTCGGGACGAGGCCGAACAGGATCGTAAGCGCCGTGGCGGCGGCGAGGCCGCCCCACAGCAGGGCGCCGTGGCTCAGCGGCGGCGCGTCGGTTTCCGGGTCGCGCATGTACATGTAGACGGCGACGCGCAGGTAGTAGAACGCGGCCGCCGCCGCGTTGAGCACGACGAGCACCGCAAGCACCGTCAGCCAGCCGCCGGCCTGGACCGCGGCGAGGATCACGTAGGCCTTCGCCCAGAACCCGGCGAGGGGCGGGATGCCGGTCAGCGAGAGCAGGAACAGCAGCATCAGCGCCCCAAGCAGGGGCTCGCGCCGGCCGAGGCCGCTGAACGTCGCCAGACCGGACGTGACGCCGGTGCGCTTCTGGAGCGCCGCGACGACGGCGAACGCGCCGAGGTTCATGAACGTGTAGGCCGCTCCGTAGAAGAGCAGACCCTGCAGCCCGAGCACCTGACCGCCCGCGTACGCGGCGAGGCCGACCAGCATGTAGCCCGTGTGAGCGATCGAGCTGTAGGCGAGCATCCGCTTGACGTTGTCCTGCGTCAATGCCACGAGGTTGCCGACCGTCATCGTCAGCGCCGCGAGCACCATGATCACCGGCAGCCACCAGTCCGACAGCGGTCCGAGCGCCTCCACGAACAAGCGGAGGATCAGCGCGAAGGCGCCGACCTTCGGGCCGACAGAGAGGTAACCCGTGATCGGCGTCGGCGAGCCCTGGTACGCATCCGGGGTCCAGTAGTGGAACGGGACGGCGGCGATCTTGAACGCGACGCCCGTCGTCAGGAATGCGAGGCCGACCGCCAGCCCGGCCTGGAGCGGCGCCTGTCCGGCCACGATCTGGCCGAGGATCTGGGTGATGCCCGGCCGTGATGGGTCGTCGCTGTCGATGAGGGTCGTGCCGGTGAGCCCCCACACGAACGCCAGCCCGAACAGGAAGATGGCCGAGCTGAACGACCCGAGCAGGAAGTACTTGATCGCGCCCTCGGTCGAATAGGCATCGGTCTTGTGGTAACCGGCAAGCAGATAGCCCGGCAGCACCATCAGCTCGAGCCCCAGGAACAGCAGCAACAGGTCGGCCGAGCCGGCGATGAGCATCGCGCCCGTCATCGCGAAGATGAGCACCACCGCGAACTCGGCGATGGGCAGCCCGCGTGGCAGCAGGTAGTCGGGAGCGAAGACGATCGTCATCGCCACGATCGTGATGAACAGGACGTCGAGGAACGTGGTGAGCGCGTCGACCTTGTACGAGCCGTTGAACGCGGTCGCCGTCTCCGCCCCGACCTGGATCGTCACGAAGGCCGTGATGGCCAGCCCGATCAGGGCGGTGCCGATGGCCGGCCCATCGCGACCCGGCCATGCGAGGTCGACGATGAGGACGGCCGCGGCCGTCAGGACCGCCGCGATCAATGGCGCGATGACGACGAGGTTGGCGAAGTCCACTACGCGCCTCCGCCCTCGACTGCCGCGACGGTGTCCTCCCGCCGGCTGGCAAGGGCCACCGACACGGTCCGCGCCACGATCAGGAGCACGATGAGCGCGAGGCCGATCAGGACGACCTCGATGCCGATCGGGATAGCCTGCCCGCCGTGGGCCGACTCGAGCACGTCATCGACCGAACCCTGGACGAGTGTCAGCAACAGCCCCGGCTGGACGCCGAACACGACGATGAGCGTGGCGAGCGGCACGAGCGTCAGGATCTCGATCGGGCTGATGTCCGTCAGGTGTCCGCCGAGTCTCTCCAGGAAGTCCGAGACCTCCCCGAACACGACGCGCTGGTACATCCACAGCAGGTACGCGGCGGCCAGGATCATGGCGAAGGCCGCGACCGCCGCCGCGTACGGGTTCACGACGAACGTCCCGACGAGGCTCAGGAACTCGCCGACGAAGCCCGACAGCCCCGGTAACCCGGCCGACGCGAAGACGAAGAAGCCGAAGATCGCCGCCCACACGGGCATACGTGCCGCCAGGCCACCCATCTTGGCGATGGTCCTGTCGTGGGTCCGTTCGTAGATGACGCCGACGAGCAGGAACAAGCCGCCCGTGATCAGGCCGTGGTTGATCATCTGGAGGATCGCGCCCTGGACGCCCTGTTCGGTGAAGACGAAGGTGCCCAGCGTGACGAAGCCCATGTGGCTCACCGACGAGTAGGCGACCAGGCGTTTGAGGTCCGGTTGGACGAGGGCGACGATCGCGCCGTAGATGATCGCGATGAGCGAGAGCACGATGATCGTCGGGGCGAACGTCACGGCCGCGTCGGGGAAGAGCGGCAGGGCGAACCGCAGGAAGCCGTACGCGCCGAGCTTGAGCAGGATGCCGGCGAGGATCACCGAACCGGCGGTCGGCGCGTCCGTGTGGGCGTCCGGCAGCCAGGTGTGGAAGGGGAACATCGGCACCTTGATGGCGAACGCCAGGAAGAACGCCAGGAAGGCACCGACCTGGAGTGCCGGCGCGAAACCGGGGCCGGCCGCGAATTCGCGAAGGGTCACGAAGTCGAACGCGTTGGTCCAACTGCCGGTTGACGATTGGAACGCGAACGCGGTAGCGAGGATGGCCACCAGCATCAGCAGGGAGCCGACGAGGGTGTACAGGACGAATTTGATCGTCGAGTAGATGCGGTTGGCGCCACCCCAGATCCCGATGATCAGGTACATGGGGACAAGGACGATCTCCCAGAAGATGTAGAAGAGGAAGAGGTCCAGCGCCAGGAACACGCCGATCATCCCGACCTCGAGGACGAGGAACGAGATCATGTATTCCTTGATGCGGGTCTGGATCGGGACCCACGACGCAAGGATGCAGATCCACGTTAGGGTCGTGGTCAGGACGACCAACGCCGCCGACAGCCCGTCGACGCCGAGCTTGTACTGGATGCCGAACACCGGGATCCAGTCGTAGGCCTCGATGAACAGGAACTGGCTCCCCGCGCGGCCAGGCAGGTAGCCGATGAGCATCAGCAGCGAGACCACCCATGTCGCCAGCGCGAAGGCCAGCGCCACAGGTCTCGTCCAGCCTGTCGGGAGGACGGCCACGACCAGCGCGCCGAGCAGCGGCAGGAAAGTGACGATCGTAAGGATCGGCAGCTCGGTGAGGCTCATCCGCGGTTCCCGATCAGCAACAGGTACGACCCCGCCATCACGATCAGCCCGAGCGCGATGCCCAGGGCGTAGTTCTGCACGCGGCCGGTCTGCACGCGGCGGATGCCCCGCCCGGCGCTCACCGTGGAGCTGCCGATGCCGTTGACCGTGCCGTCGACGACTTCCCGATCGAACCACCAGATCGCGTCGGCGATCCGCCCGCCGATGACGATGAACAGAAGGTGGTTGAGGTCGTCGAACCACCACTTGTTGAGCGATGCCCGGTACAGGAAGGTGAGGCCCGGTCGGGCGCTGATCTCGCGCACGGCCTCCGGCCGGGACGGCAGGTGGATGCTGCCGATGTCGGCCCCGAACAGTCGCCACGCGAGCGCGACGCCGATCGCCGCGACCGCCACGCTGGCACCGATGAGCGCCCCGTCGATGCCGAACAGCTGGTACTCGGCCTCGGCGTGGTGGAGCAGCTCGACCGACTCGGCGAAGACCGGCTCGAGCCAGCCGTGGATGACGCTGGCGCCGAACGGGAGTCCGAGCGCAAGCCCGAGGAGCGTCGATGGGATCGCGAGCAGGATGAGCGGGACGGTCATGACCGCCGGCGACTCGTGGATGCGGTCCCAGACCTCCTTCGGGCCCCGGAAGTCGCCCCAGAACGTGAGGCCCATCAGCCGGAACATGTAGAAGGCGGTCAACAGCGCCACGAACAGCCCGATCGCCCAGATCCACGGGAACCCGAGCTTGAACGCCTCGCCCAGGATCTCGTCCTTCGAGAAGAAGCCGGCCAGTGGCGGGATGCCGGCGATCGCGAACGAGCCGACGAGCATCGTCACGTAGGTGATGGCGATCTTCTTCGACAGGCCACCCATCCGCCGCATGTCCTGCTCTTCGTGGACCGCGTGGATGACCGAGCCCGACCCGAGGAACAGGAGACCCTTGAAGAAGCCGTGGGTCATCAGGTGGAAGATCGCCGCCGTGAAGGCACCGACGCCGAGCGCGGCGAACATGTAGCCGAGCTGCGACAGGGTCGAGTAGGCGAGCACCCGCTTGATGTCGGTCTGGGTCATGGCGATCGACGCGGCCAGGATCGCCGTGAAGATGCCGATCGACGCGACGACCACCATCGCCGACGGGGCCGCTGCGAACAGCGGGTTCGCCCGAGCCACGAGGTACACGCCGGCATTGACCATCGTCGCAGCGTGGATGAGGGCGGAGACCGGGGTCGGGCCCTCCATCGCGTCGGGCAGCCAGACGTGGAGCGGGAACTGCGCGCTCTTGCCCATGGCACCGGCGAACACGAGCAGAGCCACGACCGGCACCGGGACCGGGAAGGCCGCCAGGGTCGGCGAAAGCATGATCTCGAGCGAGTGGCGGACGTCCAGGGTTCCGGTGTTCAGGAAGATGGCCATGATCCCGAGCGCGAACCCGACATCGCCGACCCGGTTGACGATGAACGCTTTCTTCGCGGCCAGGGCCGCCGAGCGCTTGCGATACCAGAACCCGATCAGCAGATAGCTCGACAGGCCGACCAGCTCCCACGCCACGAAGACGACCAACCAGGAGTCGGCCAGGACCAGCAGCAGCATCGAGAACATGAAGAGGTTGAGGTAGGCGAAGAACCGCCAGTACCCGGGGTCGTGGCCCATGTAGCCCACCGAGTAGATGTGGACCAGCAGGCCGATCGTCGTGACCACGATCAGCAGGCAGGCCGTCAGCTCGTCGACGTACAGGCCGAGGTCGACGTGGAAGGCGCCGGCCGGGATCCACGTCCACGGCCCGACGATATAGCCGTGGCTCTCGGTGCCCTCGATCGGCGGGGCCGAGCCGGTCAGCACGCTGACGACCGCGACCATGGCGATCAGCCAGGCGATGAAGATGACGCCGACGGCGACCCAGTGCGCCTGGAACCCCAGACGGCGCCCGACGAGCGCGGTGAACAGGAAGCCCCCCATCGGCAGGACGAGGAGCAGCGGCAGGAGGCCCTCGACCGTCACTGGGAACTACCTTGCGGCACGCCGCTGTTCATTGCCTCATGGCGTCGTACTCGTCGACCAGAGGCGTCTTCTTGTTGCGGTAGATCGCGATGACGATGGACAGCCCGACTGTGGCTTCGGCCGCGGCGACGGCCATGACCATCAGCGCGAACACCGCACCCTGTGCGGTCGCGTCGGCGCGCGGGCCGAACAGCCCGAAGGCGACGATCGACAGGTTGACCGCGTTGAGCATCAGCTCGATCGACATGAGCATGCTGATCGCGTGGCGGCGCGCCAGGAAGCCGAACGAGCCGATGGCGAAGAGGATCCCGGACAGGATGAGGTAGGTGTCGAGGCTGTCGCTCACGACGGTCCGCCCGGTTCGCGCTTGGCCAGGAAGACGCCACCGATCACCGCCGCGAGCAGCAGGACGCTGACCACCTCGAACGGGAACACGAACTGCTGGAACAGGATCCGCGACATGAGCGTCGTGCTGAGCCGGGCGCCGCGCGCGACCTCTCCCCAGTTCGTGGCCGTCACGGCCAACGCGATGACGATGGCGACGACCACCGCGGCGATCGACGCCGGACCGGCCTGCGTCTGGAACACCAGCCGTGTCGGGGCGTCCTTGGTCTGGGTGAGCATGATCGCGAACAGGATCAGGACGCTGATCGCGCCGATGTAGACGATGACCTGCGCCGCCCCGAGCAGCGGCACGCCCATCAGGACGTAGATCCCGGCGAGCGCCATGAAGCAGACGATCATCGCGAGGCCGCACCGGATGATGTCGCGCATCGTCACGACGAGCAGGCCGCTACCGATCATCAGCGCCCCGAGGATCCACAGCAGCACGTCGTCCCAGTCCTGGTGGAGCACGACCAGCATCAGGGCCGCGATCCCGAGCACCGCGCCCATGACCAGGAACGCGAAGATGATCTGAGGGAGCTTGGCGAGCACGGCTACTCGTGCTGGCCGGGACCGAGCGCGGCGACCGCGCCGTGTCCGTCGTGGCCGTGTCCGTCGTGCCCGTTGCCGTTGCCGCGGGCACCCGGCGCGATACCCGTCAGCGTCGGCGGGAGCACCGGGAGCAGCCGGGCCGGGTCGTAGACGCGCCCCTCGGCGCGCGCTCGCTCCACCCAATCGCGCTCGCGCCGGATGTACGTGACCTCGGTCTCCCTGTCGATCGCGGCGAGCGCGATGAGGTCGATCGCCGGGTCGGTCCGGCCGGTGTGCGAGAGTTCGAAGTCGGCACCGTCGCGCAGGGCGTCATACGGGCACGCGTCGACGCAGATGCCGCACAGGATGCAGCGGCTCTCGTCGACCTCGTACTTCTCGAGGACCCGTGGCTTGGGCATCAGGGCGCCGGTCGGACAGGTCTCGGCGCACCGACCGCACGAAACGCACGGTGTGTCGTTCAGGCTCATGTCCAGCGGCGTCGTGACGAGCGTATCGAAGCCGATGCGCATGAAGTCGTAGCACGCGGCGCCGACGACCTCGGCGCAGACGTTGGCGCATCGGCCGCAGTCGATGCAGCGCGACGGCTCGCGAAGGATGAACGAGTGCGAGTCATCGCGGATGTAGTCGTGGTTGATGCCGGTGAAGCGGTTCTCGGTGATCGATCGGTAGCCTGCGCCCTGGTGGTTGTTCGGCTCGAGCGTGGCGAGCGTGGTGCCGTACTCGATGCCGAGCCGCCGGAGGTCGCAGAACCCGATCGCCTCGCACGTGCACTGCAGGCAGCGGGTCAATTCCGCCATCGCGTCTTCGCGCGAGTAGGGCAGCTCGTACTCGATGTAGCTGCGGTTGCGCTCCTCCGCAGATAACGGCTTGAGCCGGTAGCGCGGCTCCTTCACCTCACCGGTGAACGGCACGATCGACAGGAACTCGGGCTGTGGCTCCGCCAGGGTCTGTCGCGTCCGGATCGCGTCGAGGTCCATGCCCTTGAGGTAGGCGTCCACCGCATAGGCCGCTCGCCGGCCCTCGGCGACGGCCTCGACCACGGTCGCCGCGCCGATGCGCACGTCACCCGTGCCGAACACGCCGGGTCGGCCGGTCGAGAAGGTGACCGCGTCGGCCTTGAGCCGACGGTTCTTGGTCGCCTCGACGCCCTCGTTGCCCGGCGCGCCTGCCCAGTCGAGCTCAGGGCCCTGGCCGATGGCCAGCAGGACCCGATCGCACGGGATCGTGAACTCGGTGCCGGGCGCCGGCTCGGGCCGGCGCCGCCCGGACGCATCCGCCTCGCCGAGCTGCATCCGGATGAACTCGACGCCGGTCACCTTGCCCTTAGCGTCGGTCATGATCTTCGTCGGGCCGGCCTGGAAGATGGCGGTCACGCCCTCCTCGATCGCCTCATGGACCTCATCCGCCGCCGGCATGTCCTTCATGTCGCGGCGGTAGACGAGCGTCACCTCGCTGGCGCCCTGGCGGATCGACGTGCGCGAGCAGTCCATCGAGGTGAACCCGCCGCCGATGACGACGACGCGCTTGCCCTCGTGGCCCGGATACGGCAGACCGAGCGTGGCCGTGCGCAGGTACTCGAGGCCGTCGATGACACCATCGGCGTCCTCGTTCGGGATGCCGAGCTTGTTGGTGTCGTAACAGCCGATCGCGACCACGACCGAGTCGAAGCCCTGGTTCGTCAGGTCGTCGAGTGAGAAGTCGCGCCCGAGCCCGGCGTTGGTGACCATCCGCGCGCCGAGCCGCATGACCGACTCGTATTCGGCCTCCAGGACCTCGATCTTCGGCAGCCGGTACTGCGGGATCCCGTAGCGGAGCATCCCGCCCGGCGCCGGGTCGCGCTCGAAGACGGTGACGTCGTGGCCAGCGATCAGCAGGTAGTAGGCGGCGGCCATGCCGGCCGGGCCGGAACCGATGACCGCGGCGCGTCGACCCGAGGTCGCCTGCGGCTCGAAGGGGACGGGCGGATCCACGCCGTCGTCGAGCATCGACTTGAGGACCTGGTCGCCGGCGTACCGATGCGAGTCGCGGATGGCGATCGCCTCGTCGACCTCGTCGCGCCGGCAGTGCTCCTCGCACGGAGCGGGGCAGACGCGGCCGAGCACGGACGGGAACGGGATCGTGCGCTTGAAGATCCGCGTGCTCTCGCGCCAGTTCGCCTCGGCATTGGCCTTGAGGAACCCCGGGATGTCGATGTGGCTCGGGCACTTGTTCTGGCAGGGCGGCAGGCAATACGCGTTGTGGTCCGAGAAGATCAGCTCGAGGTTGGTCCGCCGCAGCCGGCGCACCTCCTCGGTCTGCGTCTGGACCTTCATCCCGTCCTCGCACGAACGCGAGCACGAGATCGGCGGATGCTCCTCGCCCTCGACCTCGACGACGCACATCCGGCAGGCGCCGAAGCCCGGCAGCTTCGGTTCGTAGCAGAGCGTCGGGATCTCGATCCCGTTGTCGCGGCAGACCTCGAGGATCGTTTGGCCCTCGAAGCCCTCGACGACGCGACCATCGACCTCGATGCGGATGCGCGGCGTCGACTGCGGTCGCTGCGGCGCCTGTGTCTCGAGGAGGCGCTCCGCGAGGGAGGCGCGCGTCCCGGCCGGCGCCGATGCTTCGACGTCGGCGGCGCGGCGGTCCGGGCGGGCGAGCGTGTCGGTCATCGGGCCTCACTCGCGACCGGCGTGGGCCGGCGATCGGGGTCGAAGGCGGACCCGAAGTATCGCATCCCGCTGGTGAGCGGGAGGGTCGCGAGACGCTCGTGGTCGCACAGCGCGGACTCGACGATGTCGTGCGCGAGATCGGCCGCCAGCTGCCCATCGACCGGCCGGAGCAGACCCCCCTCGCGCCGGCCGACGAGCTCGGCCAGCCGTTTCGTCCCGATCCGGCACGGGATCGATTTGCCGCACGCCTCGTTCGAGCAGAAGCGCGTCAGGACCCCGATGAGCTCGAGAAGGTCGGTCCGGTCGTCGACCAGCACCAGAGAGCCGGATCCCAAGTGGGCGCCGGCCTCGCGCAGGCCCTCGAAGTCGTACGGCGTGTCAAGGGCATCCGGCGGCAGCAGGCCACCCGACGGTCCCCCGATGAGCAGTGCCTGCAGCGTGCGGCCCTGGGGCAGCTTCCCGCCCAGCTTGACGACGTCGCGCAGGGGCGTGCCGAGCGGGACTTCTGCGACGCCGTCCTTCCCCGGCGTGCGGACCTGGACGAGGACCGTTCCGGGCGCACGGGTCGAGCCGATGGACCGGAACGCCTCTGGGCCCTCGCGCAGGATCCACGGGACGGCAGCGAGGGTCTGCACGTTGTTGACGACGGTCGGCTGGTCGTGGAGGCCCGTGACCGCGGGATGCGGCGGCCGCTGCTCGGGCTGGCCGCGCTTGCCCTCGAGGGCCTTGATGAGGACCGTCTCCTCGCCGAGCATGTAGGCGCCCTGGACCGGCCGGACCGTCAGCCACAGCTCGCGGCCGGAGCCGAGGACGTCGTCGCCGAGGAAGCCCGCATCGGTCGCATAGCCGATGGCCGTGGACAGTGCGGCGATGACCTCCGTGTCCTCGCCCCGGACGGCGATGAAGGCCTCGTGCGCACCGATGGCGCTCGCGGCGATGGCAGTCCCCTCGATGACCGCGAACGGATCGCGCAGCATCAGCGTGCGATCGGTATGCGACGCCGGGTCGGCGCCGTAGCCGTTGGCGATGACGTATCGCTTGGTCGCGTCGGTCGTGGCGGCGGTCCGCCACTTGTCGCCGGTCGGGTAGCCGGCGCCGCCTCGCCCACGCAGTCCCGATGCCGTCACGGCGGCGATCGTGCCGGCGCCGCCGAGGTCACGGAAGGCGCGTTGCAGCGCGTCGAAGCCGCCGGCGGCGACGGCCGCGTCGAGGTCGGTCGGATCCTTCGCATCGGCCCGTGCCAGGAGGATGCGCGGCCACGAGGCTGGCGTGCGCAGGATGGTCACCACCTCAGTTCGGGGCGGACGCGCCGGGGCGACCGCCTCCCTCGAGCGCGGCGCGGAGTGCCGCCACGTAGCTGGATTCGGCCGGGCGGTGGCGCTCGACGGCCGCGACCTGGTCGGTCGCCGTCGGCGGCTCGAAGCGCAGGTGCGCGTAGTAGCTCGCCGTCCCATAGATCATCGCGTACCAGGTGCCGGTCTTGTGGCTGATGCGCTTCAGGGCGGCGACGGGCAGGTAGCCGTACGCCTCCTGCGTCGCCTCGAGGATCGGCAGCAGCTGCGCGGGATCCATGTCGTAGTCGTCGAGGATGCGGTCGACCTCAGCCATGTCGAGCGGCTCGTATGGACGGAACGCGGGATCCGGCACGGGTCGGCCGGACCGGCGCAGTGCCGATTCCTCACGCCGCTCGCCGTACGTCTCGGGTGCTCCCCAGTGGACGTGGTAGCGCCCGCGGGTGTCGATGCCGCCCATGTCGATGCACTCGATCGGGCAGGCCTGCGCGCACTGGAAGCACGTCTCGCACTTGAGCGTGCCCCACTCGTCGTAGAGCAGCTGGAGGCGGCCCCGGAACTTGTGCGGAACGTCCAGCCGCACCTCCGGGTACATGATCGTGGCCTTCGGCTCGAAGAAGCGCCGCAGGGTCAGCGCCATGCCCTTGGCGATGCCGAGACCGGGGACGAAGCTCATCGCCTAGCGACCCAGGACCACGATCGCGCCTGCCGTGACGAACAGGTTGAGCAGCGATGCCGGGAGCAGCCACTTCCACGCGAAACCCATCAGCTGATCGACGCGCACCCTCGGCAGGGTGCCCCGCATCCAGACGAACGTGAACACGAGCGCGTACGTCTTGAGCATGAACCAGAGGATACCGGCCACCCACTCGAGCCCGATGTACGCCCACGCCACGCCGAGCGTGACGATGAACACGTTGGCGAGCACGAACCCGATGAGCAGCGCCTGCCACCACTTGATGCGGGAGCTCAGCAGCCAGAACGGCGCGGCGAACAGGAGCGTCAGTACGACCGGCGCGAGCGACAGGATGAAGAGGAGGCCGACGTTGAACGACGCCGGATCGAGGCTCAGCTGGACGTGCCACGCGTCGGGGATCGCGAACGGCGCGTTCCATCCGCCCAGGAACAGCGTCACGAACAAGGCCGAGATGATGAACACGTTGACGTACTCGGCGAAGAAGAAGAACCCGAACCGCATGCCGGAGTACTCCGTCGCGAACCCCGCGACGATCTCGGAGTCGGCCTCGGTCAGGTCGAACGGCGTGCGATTGGCCTCTGCCGTCGCGGCGATGAAGAAGATCAGTGCACCGAGTGGCTGCTGGAAGATGTACCAGTCGGTGAACCAGCCCTGCTGGTTCTCGACGAGTGTGTTGAGGCTCATCGTGCCGGCCAGCAGCAACAGCCCGACGACCGACAGCGTCAGCGGGATCTCGTAGCTGACCACCTGCGCGGCGGCGCGCAGCCCGCCGAGCAGCGAGTACTTGTTGTAGCTCGACCAGCCGGCCATCAGCAGGCCCACGACTGATAGGCCGCCGACGGCGAAGAAGTACAGCAACGCAAGGTTGATGTCGACCCCGAACAACCCCGGCGCGAACGGGATCACGAGCAACGACATGACGCTCGCGAGGTAGACGACCACCGGCGCCCACGTGAAGACCACGGAGTCGGCGCCGGTCGGGGTGAAGTCCTCCTTCATGAGGACCTTGAGCCCGTGGACCACGGAGAGCAGCGACCCGAACGGCCCGACCCGGTCCGGTCCGATCCGAAGATTCATCAGGGCGATGATCTTCATCTCCATGTAGATGATCAGGAACGCGGTCGGGATCGTCATCACCAGGATCACCGTCGCGGCGACCACGAATCGGACGATCGGCAGGTTCGCCGCCAGCGTGTCGACTGCCAGCTGCCCGAACGACGTGATCAGGATGATGAGCGCCGCCGTCGCGACGACGAGCAACGGGACGACGATGAACAGGAATTTCCCGGGCAGGGTCAGCCGGTCCCAACCCCGCGAGATGACGGTCACTTCGAACTACCTTGCGTGGAGTCCGGCGAGCCGAGGCCAAGGCGACCGCGAGCACCCAAGCGAGCGTAGCTTGAGCTACGTGAGCGCCGGGGCGCAGCGGTCAACGCAGGGATCGGCCGTCGGGCGACACGCCTCACTTATCGACGCCGCCCATGATCGGGTCGAGTGACGCCATGATCGCCATCGTGTCTGCTACGAGGTGGCCCGGCATCATCAGTCCGACCGACTGGAGATGCAGGAACGACGGGTCGTGGATCCGCATCCGGAACGGCTGGTCCGTCCCGTCGCTGATGGCATACACGCCGTATTGCCCGCGGGGGCCCTCGATGCCCGCGTAGGCCCGCCCGGGCCGCGGCCGAAGCAGCCGCGGCAGCTTGGCCATGACGGGACCGTCGGGCATCTGGTGGAGGCACTGGTCGATGATCCGCAGGCTCTGCTTGATCTCGTCCATCCGGAGCAGGTAGCGGGCGAGGCAGTCGCCCTCCTGGCGGGTCGGGATGTCGAAGTCGAGCTCGGGATAGATGCTGTAGGGGTGCGCCCGGCGCATGTCGAACGGCACGCCGGTCGCCCGCAGGTTCGGGCCGCTCATCGTCATCCGCAGCGCGGTCTTCGAATCGATCTTGCCGAGGCCGCGCATCCGGCGCACGAAGATCTCGTTCTCATTGAGCAGCGTGTTGCCGGCTTCGATCTGCTCGGTCGCGTGGCTCATCCACGTGCCGAGTCGGCTCATGAACTCGTGGTTGAGGTCGCCGTTGACTCCGCCGATGCGGAAGTAGTTGAACAGCATCCGCTGGCCCGTCAGCGATGCGAGCATATCGACGATCTCGTCGCGTTCGATGAACGACCACAGGATCGGCGTCAGGCCCCCGAGATCGAGCGCCATCCAGCCGAGGAACAACGCATGGCTGGCGACCCGGTTGAGCTCCGCTGACAGCACGCGGATGTATTCCGCGCGCCTGGGCACTTCCACGTCGAGCAGCTTCTCGAAGGCCATCACGCCCGGCCATTCGCAGAACAGCGAGCTCACGTACTCGAGCGGGTCGAGGTAGCAGATCGCCTGGTGGTAGTCGGCGTTCTCGCACAGCTTCTCGACACCTCGATGGAGGTAGCCGAGCACCGGGTCGAGGTCGACGACCTTCTCGCCGTCGAGCTTGAGGACGACCCGGAGCACGCCGTGGGTCGACGGGTGCTGCGGGCCCATGTTCAGGAACATCTCGCCGTCCCGCAGCGTGTAGAACTCGGCCTCGCGCTCCGTCCGCGGCGGGTAGGGCGGGACCGGCTCGAAGACGCCGAGGTCACGGTCGAGCTTGATGCGCGGATCGTCGGGCTCGCCCGCGAAGGCATCGTCGCCGAGATTGGTCGTATGGGTCCAGGCGTCCGATCGGGGGGTCGTGGCGGTCATCGCGGATCCTCAGGTGCCGGCGGTGATCCGGCGTGGCGAGCTCGTCTGCGGGAGCTCGCTCGGCACGTGCGTCCGCTCCATCGGTCGGACGCCGGCGCCGGGTGACCGGGCGGCGTCGTCGGCGAGATAGAAATCCTTCCGGAGCGGAAAGCTCTGGTAATCGGGGGGCATGTAGATGCGCCGCAGGTCGCGGTTGCCCTCGAACGTGATCCCGAACATGTCGTAAGCCTCGCGTTCCATCCACTCGGCGCCCTTCCACATGAAGGTGACCGAAGGAACGCGTGGGTCGTCGCGCGACAACCCGTCGGCGATGATCCGCAGCCAGTCGGTGGTGGTGGGACTCCACAGGTGGTAGACGACCTGCATCACTTCGCCCGTGTCGACGCCGCACAGGTCGGCGAGGAACTCGAACGCGAATCCCGGTTCGTCGTGGAGCGCGGTGATCACCGGCACCACGTCGCCCGCGGCGATGCGGATCTCGGTCTCGTCGTGGCGCTGACGGATCGGCCCGGTCAGCTGCTCCTCGAAGCGCCGCTCGAGGCGAGCCTTGAATGCACGGTCCATGTCAGACCTGTGCGGGGACGGTCGGCCCGATCGCCCGCTCCGGCCAGTGGCCGCGACGATCCTTGACGAGCTGTTGGAGCTTCATCATCCCGAAGATGAGCCCTTCGGGCCGCGGCGGGCAGCCAGGCACGTAGACGTCGACTGGCATGACCCGGTCGATCCCCTCCACCGTCGAGTAGCTCCGCTTATACCGGCCACCGGAACAGGTGCAATCGCCCATCGCGACGCACCACTTCGGTTCAGGCATCTGCTCCCAGAGGCGGACGAGTGGTCCCGCCATCTTCGTCGTCAGCGTGCCGGCGACGATCAGCACGTCCGCCTGGCGCGGGCTGGCCCGGAACGGGAACATCCCCCAGCGATCCATGTCGTTCTTCGATGTCGCCGCCGACATCATCTCGATGGCGCAGCAGGCGAGGCCCGACAGGAGCGGCCATAAGCTGTTCATCCGGATGAGGTCCAGGACGTAGTCGGCCTTCGTCGGGATGACCTCAAGGGGACCGCTCCACCGCGCGTCGTCACGGCGGCCCGCCCCGCTCGCCTCGATGTCGGCGAGGTGGGTGATGGTGGTCGGCTGGTCGCCGTCGTACGCTGCCGGGTCGATCGATCGCCAGAGCGTGTTGGGCACGACGATCGGCGACATCACCTCGTCGCTCGGTCGCGTGGCAGGCAGCCCGGGCTGGGCCGGAACATCCGATGAGATCTGGGTCGCGTCCGACGATCCACCAAGGCCGTCGGGATCGACGCGGTGATCGTTCACCGCCATGTGAGAGCTCCCTTCCGCCACGCGTACGCGAGGCCGAGCAACAGGATCAGAACGAACAAGACCATGCTGATGAACAGCCCGGCCGGGTTCAGGGTGGGGTCCTTGAAGACGATCGCCCAGAGGTAGATGAAGATCACCTCGATGTCGAACGCCACGAACAGCAGCGCGTAGATGTAGAAGGACAGCCCGAAGCGGCCGTGGGTGTCGCCGTATGTGTCGATGCCTGACTCGTAGGGAAGGCCCTTGTGCACGTCACCCTTGTTGCGATGGGAGACGAGCCACGCCGCGGCGATCGTCAGGAACACGAACGAGACGCCGGCGAAGGCGAAGCCCACGACGTACCAGAGCTGTTCCAATCGAACTCCCTTCGGGACCGTTCAAGAGGCGGCGGGCACGGGCGTCTCCGTGGAGTCGCCACGCACGTTCATTCTATCAGCGGGCACCGTCCGGCCGGGGCAGCGGCCCGGGTGGGAAAGGGTCTCCGACCCGCGGTTCTGCGGGCCTGCGACGGGGGCAGAAAGGGCAGGGCCGGCTGGGGGTCGACCGGCCCTGGGGATCAGCAGGATGCCCACGGATCGACAGAGGAGGAGGCGCCGATCCGGATCGGTCGCGCGTTACCGGCGGTGATGTCATCCGACACCGCTGGCACCGCTGCGGGGAGCGCGACGCGCCGAGCGCGCGTGCAGGTTCGCGTCGCGCTCCCCGTCGCGATGCGGTCGTGCGACGACCATGTGCAGCGTGACGGTCCGCCGTCCGCTGGGGCAATACGGCATTCGCCCTAGTCGGGAGGCGCGTCCCGCCGCGTCGGCAGCCGATAGTCGAGCAGGCGGAGGGTGCCGCCCTCCGGCCAGCCTCGCCCGAAGACCATGACCCGGAACCGGCCCATCGCCGCCGGATCGAGCAGTCGCATCAGGCTCGAGCGCAGGAGGGCGTACTCCTCGATGGTCGTCGCCGGGTCCGCCTGGACCTCGCGGAGGCGGTCCTCGATCCCGAGACCCATCAGCGCCTCGGCTTGCGTCGTGATCCCGACCGTCGTCAGACCGGCGGCCACCGCGGCGCGTTCGACGGCCGTCACATCGACGTGCGCGGTCAGGTCCTGCCGACCGACGAACCGGTACGGATCGTCCGATACCTGGTGCCGAACGTAGGCTCGGAGCGTGCCGTCCCGGCGGCGGACCGGGTCGTACAGCTCACTCGCCGGCGCCCCATAGTCGATCAGGATGAGCAGGCCGCGCCGAAGCGCGGCGGCCGCCGTCGCGATCCAGTGGTCAACGGCCAGGGCGATCTCGGCCGTCTGGCCATCGATGAGCTGCACGCCCTCGACAGCGAGACGCTCCGCGAGAGCCGGCGTCGACGGCGCGATCTCGACCTCGGCGAAGTCCCCGTCCGGCCCGACGTCCACCGCGAGCTCTCGCAACACGCCGCCGCGTCGGCGGACGCGATGGACTGGCAGCGCGTCGAGGACCTCGTTCGCGATGACGACGCCGTCGAACGGCTGACCCACGGCGAGCTCGAAGGACCGGTCGGCCAGGCCGGCCTCGGCCAGGCGCTCCTGGAGCGTCGCCAGCCGTCGCCCGTCGATTTCCACAGCGGCGTAGCGGATCGCCGGCGACAGGGCGCGGAGGAGCGGGACGGCGAGTGCCCCTTCGCCGGCGCCGTGCTCCTGGACGACGAACCCTTCGGGCCGTGCGAGGGCCGTCCAGGCGTCATCGACGGCCCCGGCCAGCATCTCGCCGAAGATCGGGTGCAGCTCGGGTGCGGTGACGAAGTCGCCGGCGCGACCCGGTCGAGCATCGGCGGATCGGTAGTAGCCGCCTTCGGGGTCATACAGGGCGAGGTCCATGAAGCGCGCGAAGGGCATCGGCCCCGCGGCGCGGATCTCCTCACGGATGCGGGCCGCGAGTCCCGGATCCTCGCGGAGGTCCGACAGGTCCGTGGGGGCATCCCGGCGGATCCCGGGCTGGAGCGGCATCAGTGCCCGATGCTAGCCCGCCGCCCGAGAGCGAGCGGCAGGCCCGGCCCGACCAAGGTGTGGCCACCGAGCAGGACGGGAACCCGGGCGGTGGCCGCCGATGCCGTCATGGCGCGGAGCCACGGATCCGTCACCCGATCGTCGAGCAGCAGGTCGGAGGCGAACCGGTCCTCCGCCCGTGGCCAGCCCGCCTCGTCCGCGCCGAGACGGTGCGCCAGCAGGACGCGGGTATCCACGATCGCCGCGTCGCCGAGCCGGGCCAGGTGCTCACCGAGAGAGCCTGGCCCGTCGCGCTCCAGCAAAGCCGCGAGAACTGATGCCGCCGGCCGCTGGTCGGGGCGGCGCGTCCGGAGCCCGCGCTCCTCGATCAGGGCACGGGTCCGTGAGGCGGTGTGGGCCTCGAGCCAGGCCAGGTTCGCGGCCGAGACGCGACCGGTCACCACCAGCTCGGCGCTTGGATCGGCGACGACGACCCGGATGGCATCGATCGCGCCCTGGAACCGCGCGACGTCGGCCTCGTCCAGGTGGCGCCTCCAGCGGCCACCGAGCAGTACGAGATCGACCGGTCCATCGATGTCGACACCGAGCCGACGACGACCCCGCCGGTCCTCGACCGGCACGCCGGCGACCTCCTCGAGCCAGCGCGGGAGGGCGTTGTCGGCGTCGAGGTCCGGCACGCCGGCGAGCACCGCACGGGCGCAGGCGATCGCGATGACGTCCCCCGAATAGCGATTGTTCGTGAGGGCGCGAGGTCGCGGCGAGGCCGCCGCGGCGACCAGCTCGCGTCGATCCGCGGCCCTTGCCAGCGGGATGGCCCCCGAGCCCATGACCACAAGACCGCCGTCGCCGAGCCTCCTTCGCGAGGGTCCGCAGGCGCGCCCCGAACGAGATGCCGTCTCGCGAGCCGGCGACGACCCCAGCCCTCGCCGCCCCCGCGCCGAGGAACCCCCGGCGATGTCGTTCTGCGGCCTCGAGGCGCGCCGAGGCCGTCGCGCGCGTCAGCGGTCCGGCGTCCTCGCCCGGCTCGACGTGGAGGATCGCGACGTCGACGTCGATCACGGGTCGGCGATCCTTCGCAGAGGTCGGATCGTGCCCGGATCGAGCGTCATCGCCGGATAGTAAGGTGGCCTCGATGAGCGCCCGCCGACGCGTCCGCGCGTATATCGGTCTCGGCGCGAACCTCGGGGACGCCGCGGCGACGCTCGGCGACGCCGTGCGCGCGCTGGGGGCGCTCCCGGGTATCCGCGTACGGGGGGTTTCCAGGCTCTACGCCACCGCACCGTGGGGCGTCACCGACCAGCCGGAGTTCCACAACGCCGTGGCGGCACTCCAAGTGACCCGCCCGTCGGCCTCATCCGACGCCCAAGCGGATGCGCTCCAGCTCCTGGCCACCCTCAAGGGCATCGAGCGCGATGCTGGCAGGCAGGCGCGGTCGCGCTGGGGGCCGCGTGAGCTCGACCTCGACCTGTTGCTGTACGGCCGCCACCGCATCAACGTCGGGCGGCCACCGGGTGCCCGGTCCGTAGATGCCGCCGTCGACCCGGGAAAGGCCGCGAAACGGCTCGAGGTCCCGCATCGCGATCTCGGGCAGCGGCTCTTCGTCCTCGCCCCGCTGGCGGACCTCGCTCCGAGGCTCGTGCCGCCGGGCTGGACCGAGACCGTGGCGACTCGCCGCGACGAGATCGCACGGCCCGAGCCACCCGGAAGCGTCCGCGTCGTCGGGGAGTGGGATCCTTCGTCGGGCCGCTGGCGGCCGACCGGCGACTGATCAGGCAGTCTGGCGCAGCGCGTCGACGGCCCGGACGACGTCCTCGAAGGAGCAGTACATCGGCACGGGGGCGAGCCGGACCAGATCTGGCTCGCGGACGTCGGCGACCACGTCGAACGCCTCCAGCGCGACGAGTCGGCCGTGCGCGTCGGGCACCCGGATCGACAGCTGCGACCCGCGCTGGGCCGGATCGCGCGGCGTGATGATCGTGCCGTCGGGGACATGTGCGTCGATCAGCCGCTCGAGCTCGCCGGTCAGGTTGACCGACCGCGCGCGAAGGGCGGACATCCCGACCTCGTCGAACATCGCGAGCGACACCGCGATCGGTGCGAGCGAAAGGATCGGTGGCGTCGAGATCCGGAACCCATCAGCTCCCGGACCTGGCTCGAAGGTCTCCGCCATGCGGAATCGACTCGCAGGGTCGTTGCCCCACCAGCCCGCCAGGCGAGGCGTGTCGTCCCGGCGCGCATGGCGCTCGTGGATGAACAGCTGAGCGAGCGCACCCGGCCCGCTGTTCAGGTACTTGTACGTGCACCACGCCGCCGCATCGACCTCGTCGTCATGGAGCGCGAGCGGCAGGTTGCCGGCACCGTGCGCGAGATCCCAGATCGCGACAGCACCCGCAGCATGCACGGCGGCGGTGTGGCGCCGGATGTCGAAGGCCTGCCCGGTCGCATAGTTGACGCCTGCAAGGAGCGCCACGGCCAGGACGTCGCGCTCGCGGACGATCGCCCCGTCGAGATCGTCCGGCCGGACCGTGTCCTCGCCCGGGCGTGGCCGCACGACGACTAGGTCGGTATCGGGGTCGAGGCCGTGGTGGCGGAGATGGGACTCGACCACGTAGCGGTCGGACGGGAACGTCGGCGCGTCGATGAGGATGCGGCTCCGAGGCCCCTGCGGGCGGAAGAAGGACGCGAGCAGCAGGTGGAGATCGATGCTCAGCGTGTTGGCCGTGGTCACCTCGGCGGGCAGCGCGCCGACGAGTCTGCCCGTCGCCGCGGCCAAGTCGCGCTCCACATCGATCCACGGTCGTCGGGTATCGAACCAGCCGTCGACGCCGAGCCGCGCCCAGGCATCGAGCCGCTCCTCCACCGCTGCCCTTGCCGCCTTGGGCTGGGCACCGAGGCTCTGACCGGCGAGGTACGCCTTCGGTCGGCCGTCGCGACCGACAGGCAGGCGGAACCGGTCGCGAAGCGCGGCGGCTGGATCCGCCGCATCGCGCCGGATCGCCGCCTCGCGCTCGGCCTCGATGGTCGATCCCGCCGAGGTCACTCGCCGGACGTCTCGCCCGAGCGTGTCAGGCGCGCGGCGACGTCCGGGATGCCGCCACGGACGACGAGGCGGACCGGGTGCCCGCGCGCCTCGAGCAGACCCGCGGCGATCGTCGCGCGCGAGCCGGACTTGCACGCCACGGTCACCGGGGCGCCGTCGGGTATGGACAGGTCCGCGCCCGCGATGATCCCCGCGAGCGGCATCGCGGCGGCGTCCGCGACCCGGCCCTCATCACGCAATTCGTCGGGGTCCCGGACGTCGACGATGACCGGTCGCTCATCCGACCGGAGCTCGTCGGCCAGCTCGGCCGACGTGACGGTCGTCATCCGCGCGACGCCTCGTCCGGACGCAGCCCAGCGGTCGACGCCGCCCTCGAGGACGCCGACCAGGCGGTCGAAGCCGACGCGGACCAGCTGGTCGACCGCCTCGTGGGCGGCGCCCGCATCGGCGTCCGGCAGCACCAGGACGAGCGGCGTACCGATGGGGAGGATCCAGCCGACGTACGAGGCGAACGTGTCGCCCAGCTCGACCGTGAGTGAGCCCGGGATGTGGCCTTCGGCGATCGCCCCCCGGCGTCGACCGTCGACGACCCGGGCGCCATCGGCGATGGCGCTGGCGACGGCGTCAGCGTCGAGGGCGTCCAGCGACGGCCGGTCGCCGAGCACGACGGGGCCGGCCCGGTTCATGGCCGCCATCTGGCGGTAGTAGGCGGGATAGGGCATGAAGCCGGCGATCAGCTGTTCACGGAATCGGTCGGCATCGCCGATCGCGAACAGCGGGTTCATGCGCCGTTCGTGGCCGATCGTCGACACCGTGTCGCTGTGCATCGGCCCGGCCGCGCAGAAGCTGCCGGAGCCGTGTGTCGGCCACACCGCGACCTCGTCGGGCAGCGTGGCCATCGCACGCAGCGACGCGAACTGCTGGCGGGTGAGCCCGTCCGTCGCCTCGTCGCCGAGCAGGTCGGTGCGACCCACGCTGCCGACGAGCAGCGACCCACCGGTCAGGACCGCCGATGGCGTCCCACCGTCCGCTGCCGTCTGGTCGTGGACCTCCCAGGCCAGGTGCTCGGGCGTATGGCCGGGCGTCGCTCGCGCCCGCAGGAGAACGCCGGCGACCTCGACCTCGTCGCCGTCATCGACCCCGCGGTGTTCGAACGCGTAGCGTCCGCGGGCAGGGGCGACGACGCGCGCCCCATCCGAAGACACGAGCTCGAGGGCGCCCGACAGGTAGTCGTTGTGGACGTGCGTCTCGACGACAGAGCGGAGCAGCCAGCCGCGGCGTTCCAGGATCTCGCGGACGCGCCAGGCGTCGCGCGGCGGATCGACGACCAGGGCCTCGCCGTCCGACGCGATGACGTAGGTCGAATTGCCCAGGCCTAGCGTGCGCAGGATCTCGACGTCCATCGGCGCCCATCATCGGGTACCGGTCCAGCGTCCGCCCGACGTTCCGCCATACTTCCAAGTCCGCGAGCCAGTCCGCGAACCAGATGTGGTCGGCTGGATCTGTGGGGAGGAGACGCTCGAAGCGATGACCAAGATCGGCTACGCCGCGATGATGGAGCAGTTCCATCCCAACGACCTCGTCGACTGGTGTGCCCAGGCCGAGGAAGCTGGGTTCGAGGCGGGCTTCATGGTCTCGGAACACTTCCACCCGTGGACCCCGAAGCAGGGCCAGAGCGGGTTCGCCTGGGCGTTCATGGGTGCCCTCGGGCAGAAGACGTCGCTCCGATTCGGGACGGCCGTCACCTGCCCGGGCTTCCGCTACCACCCCGCGGTCATCGCCCACGCCGCGGCGACGCTCGGCGCGATGTACCCAGGCCGCTTCTACCTCGGCCTGGGGGCCGGCGAGGCACTCAACGAGCACGTCGTCGCCCCGGTCTGGCCGGAGGTGCCTATCCGCAGCGCGATGATGTTCGAAGCCATCGAGGTCATCGACAAGCTGTTCTCGGGCGAGGTCGTCCGTCACGATGGCAAATACTTCACGCTCGAGCGGGCGAAGCTGTACACCCGCCCACCCGACGACCAGAAGGTCCCCATCTACGTGGCGACGGCCGGCCCGGTGAACGCCAAGAAGACCGGCAAGTTCGCCGACGGGCTGATCACCGTCGGTGCGGCGGACGAGAAGATGGAGCGGATCTGGGGCAGGTACGAGGAGGGTCGGGCCGAGGCCGGCAAACCCGCGGGCGGCCCCAAGTTCCTCCAGATCCACATCTCGTGGGCCCGCACCGACGAGGAGGCCATGCAGAGCGCCCTCGATGAGTGGCCGAACGGTGGCATGGCGTTCTTTCCCAAGCAGGACATCAAGAACCCCGAGGACTTCGATGGCATCGCGAAACTGGTCCGTCCCGAGGATTTCACGAACCGGGTGATGATCAGCAGCGATCTCGAGGCCCACTGCCGGCACATCCAGCACTACGTGGACATGGGCTACGACGAGATCCATCTCCACAACGTCGGGCGCAACCAGACCGAGTTCGTCGAGGTCTTCGGCAAGGAGGTCCTGCCCAACCTTCGCCTGACCTGATCAGCCGACGAGTGGCCTCCCGCCGGCAACGACGGTGGCGACGAGGAGGCCCAGCAGCCCGATGACGACCCACACCGAGGCGCCGAGCAGGAACGGCCGACCGCCGACGGCGGCAAGGGACCGCAGATCCGTCGCCATCCCGACACCCGCGAGCGCGATCAGGATGAAAACGGCGGCGAGGGTCGAGCAGAGGTCCGCCAGCGTCCCGCCCGTCGGGAGCGGCGCGTCAAGCAGGCCGATGGAGCGCAGCGCGGCCACGATCACGAAGCCCACGACGAACCAGGGCACGGCCCGACTGACCATCGCCAGCCGGGAGGGGCTCGTGGCCGGCGGGCCATCCCCTGCCGCCTCTCCGGCGACGCGCTCCGAGCGCGCGACGAGCCAGGTCGCCCCCAGCAGTACCGGGAGGATGGCGAGGTTCCGGGTCAGCTTGACGACCGTGGCCACGTCACCCGCCGCCGGCGAGAACGCATAGCCCGTCGCGACGACCTGCGCCGTGTCGTTGACGGCGAGCCCGGCCCACGTCCCGAAGACCGGATCCGACAGCCCGAGGATTCGACCGAGCACGGGCAGTAGCAGCACGCCGATGAGCCCGAACACGGTGATGGTCGAGACCGCATACGCCGTATCGCGGTGCTTCGCGCCGATGATCGGCGAGAGGGCGAGGATGGCCGAATTGCCGCAGATCGCCATCCCGACCGTCACGAGGACCGAGAGTGGCGGCACGAGGCCCAGCCGTCGGGCCAGCCAGATCCCGAGCAGCAGCGCGATGACGACCACGACGACGATGCCGACGATGCTGGCCCCGCCTGTCGCCAGCAGCTGCCCGAGCGTCAGCCGCGCCCCGAGCAGGGTGATGCCCAGCCGGAGCGCGTACCTGGCGGCGACCGTCGCGCCGGGGACGAGTCGCGGTCGGAGGGCGACGGCCGCACCCACCGCCAACCCGAGGACGAGCGCCAGCGCCGTCTCGAGACCGAGTTGGAGCGCCGACCCGATGAGCCGCGCGACGATCGCGACGGCGACGCAGGCCAGGAGCCCGGGGAGTGCTTCGGCCGCGACGTCGACCCGCGAGGACCGAGCCGCGGTCAGAGTCGGACCCGGGGCGGGCTGTCCCGATCGAACATGTGGACGGTGTCGACGAAGCGGACCTGCTTCGTCTGGTAGGCCATCACGAGCGAGTGGGTCCGCGCCCCACCGCCGAAGAAGCGCACGCCCTGGAGCAGGTCGCCGCTCGTCACGCCGGTGGCCGCGAACACCAGGTTGTCCCCGGGCGCGAGATCCTCCGTGCAGTACACGCGGTCCTCGTCGCCGTGGCCCATCCGCTCGCCGCGCTCCTTCTCCTCCGCGTTGCGGTAGCGGAAGCGGGCCTGGATCTCCCCGCCAAGACAGCGCAGCGCGCCGGCGGTGATGACGCCCTCGGGTGCGCCACCGATGCCCATCACGGCGTGCACGCCGGTGCCGGACACCGCACACGAGATGGCCGCTGAGAGGTCGCCATCGCTGATGAGCTTGATGCGGGCCCCAGCTTTACGGACCTCACCGATGAGCGCTTCATGCCGCGGCCGGTCGAGGATGACGACCGTGATGTCCGACACCTTCCGGCCGAGCGCGTCGGCGATGCGTCCCAGGTTCTCGGTCGGGGTCAAGCGGATGTCGACCTTGCCCGCGGCGGGTGGCCCGACGCAGAGCTTCTCGAGATACGTGTCGGGGGCATGGGTCAGCCCGCCGGCCTCGCTAGCGCACAGGACGGTGATCGCACCAGCCTGGCCGAGCGCGACGAGGTTCGTGCCCTCGAGCGGGTCGACGGCGATGTCGATCGCCGGGACCTCCTTGCGCTCCTCGCCGGTCTTCCCAACGCGCTCGCCGATGTACAGCATCGGCGCCTCGTCGCGCTCGCCCTCGCCGATGACGATCCGGCCGGCGAACTCGATCTCGTCCATCGTCGACCGCATCGCGCTCGTGGCTGCCGCATCGGCCTCGTCGCGGGCACCGCGACCCATGAACCGGGCCGATTCGATCGCGGCTGCTTCGGTGACACGGACCATCTCGAGGGCGAGTAGCTGTTCCATGGGCTCCGTCGATCAGTGGCGGAAGTGGCGTCGTCCGGTGAAGACCATCGCCATGTGATGGCGATCCGCGACCTCGATAGCCATCTCGTCCCGGATCGAGCCGCCCGGCTGGATGATCGCCGTAACGCCGGCGGTGGCGGCCGCCTGGATGCCATCCGGGAACGGGAAGTAGGCATCGGACGCCATCACCGCAGTCTTCGCGCGGTCGCCGGCCCGCCGCAGCGCGATCTCGACCGACACCTGGCGCGAGGCCTGGCCGGCGCCGATGCCGACCGTCGCCGCGTTCCGTGCCAGGACGATCGCGTTCGAGCGGACGTGCCGAACGGCCCGCCAGGCGAACAGCAGGTCGGTGAGCTCCTCGAGCGTCGGCCGCCGGCGCGTAACGACCTGGAGCTGGCCGCGATCGAGCCCGAGGTCGTCCAGGTCCTCGACCAGGAGCCCGCCGGCCACCCGCTTGAAGTCGAGGTTGGCGATGCCGTAGTCGCGCATCCCGTCCGTGGGATCGGGCGGGACGGCGAGCAGCTCCAGGCCGGCCTTCTGCTTGAGGATCCCGATGGCTGCCTGGCTGAACCCGGGCGCCACGACCGCCTCGTACGAGTTCGCGGCGATCTCCCGCGCCGTGGCGCCATCAAGCTCGCGGTTCACACCGACGATGCCGCCGAACGATGCGACGGGATCGGTCTCGAGGGCGTGGCGATACGCCTCCACGAGCTCGTCGTGCGAGGCCAGGCCGACGGGATCGGTGTGCTTCACGATCGTCACGGTCGGGGCCGTGTAGTCGCGCGCGATCAAGTAGGCGGCATCGAGATCGAGCAGGTTGTTGAACGACGGCCGACCGCCCTGGAGCTGCGTCGCGTCGGCCAGGGTTGCGCTCCGATGCGTCGTCTCGCGATAGAAGGCCGCGTGCTGGTGCGGGTTCTCGCCGTAGCGCAGGTCGTCGACCTTCTCGAGGACGAGTGCGAGACGGTTGGGGTAGCGGTTCCCGGAGATCTGATTGAGATACGCCGCGATCTCGGCGTGATACGCGGCGACGGTGCTGAAGGCCTCCGCCGCGAGTTGCGCTCGCGTCTCCGCGCTGACCTGCCCCAGCTCGCGGAGCTCGCCGATGATCCGCTCGTAATGCGAGGGGTCCGACGCCGCGGCGACCCCGGCGGAGTTGCGAGCAGCCGCGCCCAGCAGAGCAGCTCCACCTACATCGATCATCTCGATCGCCTCGTCGATCCCGACGAGCTTCGCCCCGACCGACGGCGCGAACGGCTTCACGTTGACGACGACGAGATCGATCGGCGCGAGCCCCTGCTCCTTGAGGTCGGACATCTGCTCGGGGACGTCGCGGCGGGCGAGGATGCCCGCATAGACGGCGTGATGGAATGTCTTGACCTGGCCACCCATCGTGGGACCGCCGTCGGTCAGCTCGTTGACGGAGGAGACCTCGACCCCTTCACCGGCCAGGTAATCGCGCGTCCCGTCGGTGGCGAACATCTCCACGCCGAGCGCATGGAGCTCCCGGGCGAGCGCCGCGATCCCCTCCCGGTCCGCGACTGACAGCAGGGCTCGCACCCGGGGCGTTCCTCCTCCCACCGCGCGTCCGTCGGGGGCGGACCGCTGGGGCCGAGTATAGCGTCAGGCATGGCATACTCCGGCCACCGACCGACCATCCCTGCAGCGAGGCAGCCGTGACGCTCGCGCCCTGGGACTACCTGTTCCTGTCGTTCAGCAGCCACAACTTCCCGGACCTGTTCCACCCGACGTGGATCGCGTCGCTCGCGCTGCTGATCGTGCTCATGGTCCTGTACCGCGTGCGCACCCGAGCGCTCCACCGCCATCAGCCGTATGTCGACCTGTGGGAATGGCTCTGGTGGACGGGTCTGATCACCTTCAGCCTGTTGATCATCGAGGCGATCTTCATCTTCGACTTCATCCTCGTGCTGGCGACCGAGATCATCGGGTTGGGGACCCTCGTGTGGATCCGGTTCATGCGCTTCCCGCCGATCCTGCGCGCGCACGAGCAGCGCCTCGCTCGGCAGCGCTACTACACCAAGCAGAAGTTCGCTGATCCCGAGGCGACCATCCGCCGCCGCGGCGGGCCGCGCCGCCAGCGTCGACGGCGCCGCTAGAGTCCGATGCCGATCGAGGTCGTCCGGTTCGGCGTCGGCCATCGACGGCCCGATGGTCCGCCGGGCACGATCGGCGTGACCGGCCAGCCGATCCACAGCGATCGCCGTGGCGCGATCAGCGAGCTGGCCTTCGCCCGCGAAGCTGCGATCGAGCCGCACGCCAACCCGAACACGTCCTGGTTCATCGTCATCGAGGGCGGCGGCTGGGTCGGCGTCGGCGACGAGCGGTCTCGGGTCGCGGCGGGCGAGGCGGTCCTGTGGCCGGCCCATGTCCCGCACGCCGCGTGGACCGAGCACTCCGAGATGCGCGCGTTCATCGTCGAGTTCATGGGCGCCGACGACGACGTCCTCGGCGGCACAATCGAGGGTCGTGCGGTCGAGGCCGGCGCCCTGGGCGTACCAGTCGCCCGTGGCGAGGGCCACCTCGTCACGGAGGGATCCCAGGTACGTCACGACCCGGAGGCCGGCGAACCGGCCTGACCGGGTCGTGACGAGGGGTCGGGACCTCCTCCTGTCCCGCCCACGGGGGATTTCGAAGTAGGGCCCTTACTCGTCCATACGGGCAAGTCGGTCGAGTAGATCCAGGAAGCCGTGGACCTCGTCAGTCGGCGGCAGGGACTCCGCATGGCGGTAGGCGACCTCGGCGATATCGGCGAGATGCACCCGGTTAGCCCATGGACTACCGCGCAGGACCTCGGCCGTGGACGCGACGACCGCGTCGAACCGGAAGAAGGGGTCCGTCGCCCCGAACTGGCGAGCCAGGTCACTGGTCCGGACCTCGCGGTCGATCTGGTCGGCGCCGCCGTCGTCCGGATCGGTCCAGCGGAGCGAGACGGTCGCGATGCGACCCTGCCGCCCAACGTCGTCGTTCAGCTGGATCGCGTACATCGCGGTCACGCTGTGGCCGGCGCCGATCGCTCCCGCGTCGACGCTGTCGTCCGTGAAGTCGCGGTCGTCGATGGCCCGGTTCTCGTAGCCCACCAGCCGGTAGGCGGCGACCGCTTCCGGGTCGAACTCGACCTGGGCGCGGGCGTCGAGCGCGACCGTCTGGAGGGTGCCCGTGAGGTCCTGCGTGAAGAGCCGCTCGGCCTCGTCGCGCGTGTTCACGTAGGCGTAGAAGCCGTCACCCTGGTCGGCTAGCTGCTCGAGCAGGACGTCGTTGTAGTTGCCCATCCCGACGCCGATCGACACCAGCTCGATGCCGGCAGCGGCATCGCGGCGGATCCCGGCGAGGATGCTCTCGGGCTCGGTGAGGCCGACGTTCGCGACGCCGTCGGACGCGAGGACGACCCGATCGATACCGTTCTCCGTCAAGGCCGAGCGAGCGAGGTCGTAACCCAGCCTCAGCCCGTGCTCCAGGTTGGTCGATCCGCCCGGCTGGAGGCGGTCGATGACGTCGAGGATCGCGTAGCGATCGGTCGCGGGCGTCGGCTCGAGCAGCACCTGGCCGGCATCGCCGAACGTGACGATGGCGACCGTATCGCCACGGCCGAGGCCGTCGACCAGCCGGGCGAGCGCGTCCTTCACGAGCTCGAGCCGGTTCTCGCGCGCCATCGACCCGGAGGTATCGATCACGAAGGTGAGGGAGGCGTCCTGGCGAGCGTGATCACGGACCTCGCGTGCCTGGAGGCCGATACGAAGGAGGATCTCGGCGGGATCCGTGAACGGGGTCGGCCCGCCGTCGGCGACGATCGAGAAGGTGTCGTCCAGCGGCGGTCGATAGCCCTGGTCGAAGGCGTTTACCCATTCCTCTACGCGGACGCTCGACGGGTCGGGTCGGAAGCCGTCGTCGACGTACCGCTGCGCGATGCTGTACGAGGCGGTGTCGACGTCCAGGGCGAAGGTCGAGACGCGGTCCTCGACCGGGTCGACGTACGGGTTGACGCCCGGATCCTCGTAGGTGACGCGGTCATAAGGCGTCGGGGCCGGCCCTTCAGGGTAGACCGGTGGTGGCTGGTGATGAGCCGGTGGCTGGGGGGCCGGGCCGCCGTTGGCGGTCGATGATCCCGCGGACCCGGAACAGGCGCTCGTCAGCAGGGCGACAGCAGCCAGGGCGAGGAGTGGCGTACGCATCGCGCGACCTCCTCCGGGTGCCACTGGCGAGCAGGCACACCCGGGCACTTGGGCGACCCACCGAGGTGGCTCGCAGGTCCCGAGTGGTGCCACCAGTGCACTGTCGGGCCGACACCTCGACGGCGGCACGGCTCTGGCGGTTCCGTGTCGCGTGGCCGAAGCGTTCGTCCCGGGGTCAATGGCGGCTCACCCGCATGTGGAACATCACGATGTTCCGATCAGCGGCGGAACGAGTGGCCGATGGCCGTTTTGGAGCGGATCCTGACACCTCGGCCGCCGTTCGGAACATCTCGCGTCCCGCAAAGCGGAAGAATCGAAGTTCAGCCGCCGCTTGGAACATGGGGATGTTCCAATCGCGGTCCGGGACCGGTTACGAGGTCGGTCGACCCTCCGCGGGAGCGACCGCGATGACCGCGCCGAGCTGGCTCAGGATCCGCGCGGTCGCGCCCCAGACGGACAGGCCGTCGACCTCGTAGTGGCCGTACCGCACGGACCAGCCGCTGATCCGCCGCTCGACGGTCGCGACCGGCGCGTCCGGCACGAACGTGGCGACCGGCGGTTCGATGATCCGGACCACCTCGGCCGGTGAGGCGACCATCTGCGGGCGACGCAGGGCGATGGCGACTATCGGCGTCACGGCAAAGTCGCTGACCGGGATCCACAGCGGGTCGAGGGCGCCGACGACGCGAACGCCGGCGGCGTCGGGGTCGAGCCCGACCTCCTCGGTGGCTTCCCGCAGTGCGGTCGCGACGGCATCGGCGTCATCGGGCTCGGCCTTCCCGCCGGGGAAGCTGACCTCGCCGGAGTGATGCCGGTCGTCATGTGAGGGCCGCTCGATCAGGACGACACGAGCATCGCCCGCGTCATCCGGATACACGAGCACGAGTACCGCCGCCGGTCGTCCTGCGGGGATCCCGGTGGTGCCGGGCACCCGCCACGTGCCACCGTCCGTCCGGACCGGCATCAGCGCGTCGAGCGGTGGCGGCAGAGGATCGGGCAGCGGCTCGAGTCGTGCGGCGACCTCGTCGAAGCGCATCCCTCCCGCGACCGCGCTAGTTCACCAGCTCGCCGTCGTCGCGCTTGCGACGGGTCCGCGGCAGGTCGAGCGGTGACTCTGGCCGACCACCTCGGCCGGACCCGGCCCCGACGGCTGCCTCCTCGGCGGGCGTCGAGCGGGCGTCCCGGCGTGTCGTGTCGGTCACCACGGTCGCGCCCTCGCTCGAGAACACGAGGGTCCCCGAGACGAGGTCGGCATCGGCGGTGATCCGGTCCCCCGGCCGGAACTCCCCGGCGACGATGGCCCGGGCCAGCGGGTTCTCCACCAGCCGCTGGATCGTCCGCTTGAGCGGTCGCGCCCCGAATGCCGGGTCGGTCCCTTCGCGCACGATGAGGGCCTTAGCCGCGGCGGTCACTTCGAGCGTCAGGTCCTGGCCGGTCAGCCGTCGGTCGAGGTCGGCCAGCAGCAGGTCGACGATCGCGGCGAGGTCGTCGTCCGTGAGGGCGTGGAACACGATCACCTCGTCGACGCGGTTGAGGAACTCGGGCCTGAACTGCGACCGCAGCGCGTCGGTGACCTCACGCTTCATCTGCTCGTAGGCGGTATCGCCGGCTCTCGCATTGGTCGCCGCGATAGCCGCCGAGCCGATGTTGCTGGTCATGATCACGACGGTGTTCTTGAAGTCGACGGTGCGGCCCTGGCCGTCGGTCAGCCGCCCGTCATCGAGGACCTGGAGCAGCACGTTGAACACGTCCGGGTGGGCCTTCTCGATCTCGTCGAGGAGGAGCACCTGGTACGGCCGTCGCCGGACGGCCTCTGTCAGCTGGCCGCCCTCCTCGTAGCCAACGTAGCCAGGAGGTGCACCGACCAGTCGCGAGACGGCGAACTTCTCCATGTACTCGCTCATGTCGATCCGAACCATGGCCGTCTCGTCATCGAAGAGGAACTCGGCCAAGGCTCGTGCGAGCTCGGTCTTGCCGACGCCGGTCGGGCCGAGGAACAGGAACGAGCCGATCGGGCGGCGCGGGTCCTTGAGCCCGGCACGAGCGCGACGGACGGCGTCGGAGACGGCCTGGATGGCCTCATCCTGACCCACGACGCGCTCGTGGAGGCGATCCTCCATCTTGATGAGCTTGGCCGTCTCGCCTTCCATGAGGCGGCTGACCGGGATGCCGGTCCAGGCCCCGACGATCTCGGCGATGTCGTCGGCGCCGACCTCCTCCTTGAGGAGCGTGCCGGGTCCCTGGAGCGCGGCGAGGGCTGCCTCTTCTTCGGAAAGTCGGTCCTGAAGCTCCTTCTGCTTGCCGTACTTGAGCTCGGCGGCGGTCGCGAAATCGGCTTCGCGCTCGGCCTGCTCGACGCGAGTCGCGAGGGTCTCGAGCTCGGAGCGAGTCGTCCGGATCGCCGCGATCGCGCCCTTCTCCGCCTCCCAGCGCTGCTTCAGGCCGCCCGACTCCTCCTCGAGGTCGGCTAGCTCCTTCTCGAGCGCCTCGAGCCGCGCTTTCGAGGCGTCATCTGTTTCCTTACGCAGCGCCTCGCGCTCGATCTCGAGCTGGATGCGTCGGCGCTCGAGCTCGTCGAGCTCGATCGGCATGGAGTCGATCTCCATGCGCAGGCGAGACGCGGCCTCGTCGACCAGGTCGATGGCCTTGTCGGGCAGGAAGCGGTCGCTGATGTAGCGGTCGGACAGGGTCGCGGCAGCGACCAGCGCGGAATCGGTGATCCGCACGCCGTGATGCACCTCGTATCGCTCGCGGAGCCCGCGCAGGATCGAGATCGTCTCCTCGACCGTCGGCTGGTCGACGAGCACCGGTTGGAAGCGTCGCTCCAAAGCGGCGTCCTTCTCGATGTGCTTGCGGTACTCGTCGAGGGTGGTGGCGCCGATCGTGTGCAGCTCACCGCGGGCGAGCATCGGCTTGAGCAGGTTGGACGCGTCCATCGCGCCCTCGGCCGCTCCGGCTCCGACCACGGTGTGGAGCTCGTCGATGAACAGGATGACCTGTCCGTCGCTGTCCTTGATCTCCTTGAGGACGGCCTTCAGCCGCTCCTCGAACTCGCCGCGGAACTTGGCGCCGGCGATGAGGGCACCGAGGTCCAGCGCGACGACGCGCTTGCCCTTCAGGCCTTCCGGGACGTCGCCCCGCACGATGCGCTGCGCGAGGCCCTCGGCGATGGCCGTCTTGCCGACGCCGGGCTCGCCGATGAGCACCGGGTTGTTCTTCGTTCGGCGGCTCAGGACCTGGACGACCCGACGGATCTCCTCGTCACGGCCGATGACCGGGTCGAGCTTGCCGGCGCGCGCCTCGGTGGTCAGGTCGCGGCCGTACTTCTCGAGGGCGGCATAGGTGCCCTCCGGGTTCTGGCTCGTCACGCGCTGCCCGCCGCGGACGCTCTGGAGGGCCTGGAGGATGGCCTCCTTGCCCGCGGCGTGCTTCTCCAGGAGGGTCTGTGCCTCGCCACCGGCCTCGGACACGCCCAGCAGGAGATGCTCGGTCGAGACGTATTCGTCGCCGAGGCGCCGGGCCTCGGCCTCGGCACGTTCGACGGACGCCTTTGCCCGTGGATCGAGCGAGAGCGAACCGCCCTGGATGTGGGCGCGCTTGTTGAGTTCCGCGGCGAGCTCGCCACGGAACGTGGGCAGGTCGACACCGAGTCGCCGAAGGGTCTCCGCAGGGATCCCGTCATCGGGCTCGACGAGCGCGCTGAGCAGATGCTCCGCGTCGAGGATCGGGCTCTGGAGGCGCTGGGCGGTCTCCTGGGCGGTGACGACGGCCTCCTGGGCCTTCTGGGTGAATCGATCGAGTTGCATGTGTCTAGGTCTCTCGTGCGCGGGGATCGGGCTGGTCGATGAGGTCGAGGAACGTGGTCGCGGCGTCGCGCGCCTCCGACGTCAGGCCGGTCGGCAAGAGGACCTTGGCCTTCACGTAGAGATCGCCGAAGCCATCGGCTTTGAAGCGGGGCATGCCCTGGCCGGTGAGGCGGAACGTCTTGCCCGACTGCGTGCCGGCCGGGATCGTCAGCAGGACGCGGCCCTTCGGCGTGCGGACATGGACGTCGGCCCCGAGCATCGCCTCGCGTAGCGTCAGCGGCAGTTCGCGCTCGAGGTCGGCCCCGCGGCGGGTGAACACGGGGTCCTTCTCCTGGCGAACCACGACGTACAGGTCGCCGCCGCCCGGCGCCTTGCCGGTGAAGCGGATACGGCTGCCGGTATCGGCACCGCGGGGGATCTTGACCTCGAGCCGCTTGCCGTCGACCTCGACCAGGCGGGTCGTGCCGTGATACGCCTCGTCGAGCGACACCCCGGCGATCGCCTCGGCGGTGGGCTTCGGTGGAGCGGCGGTCTGCCGCGTCGTCGGGCCGGCGGGGCGGCCGTTCGGATCGAGGCCCATCCCGGCGAGGATCTCCTCGAAGGTCGGACCGCCCGTCGCGCGCCGGCCACGGCCGGGCCCGGTCTCACGGAGGGGCTCCGAGGCACCGCCGAAGAATGCCTGGAAGAAGTCGCTGAACTCGCCGGCGTCGCCAGTCGTGTGGAACTCGTAGCGGACGTTGCCGCCCTGTCCACCGAAGTCGGCGAAGCCGGCGAACGGGTTGCCGCCGCCGGGGCCTGCGCCGCGGGCGCCGGATGCTGCACCGGCGGTCGCGCCGGCGCGCGCGTACGCCTCCCAGTCCTTGCCGAGGCGGTCGTACAGCGCGCGCTTGTCCGGATCGGACAGGACGGCGTTGGCCTCGTTGACCGCCTTGAACCGGCGCTCTGCCTCGGCGTCGTCCTTGTTCTGGTCAGGGTGGTGGGCACGCGCAGCCTTCCGGAACGCCTTCTTGATCTCGGGTTGTGTCGCAGTCCTCGGCACGCCGAGGACTGCGTAATAGTCCTGGAACTCCATGGCAGTCCTACTGCCTACGCGGTGCCCATGACGCCTAGCGGCTTACTACCACCGGCGGTTGATCGCTCGGCGGGAAGTTGGTCCGGCGGACCGGGGTTTCGGGCTCCGGTTCGATCGGATCGCCACCCTTGACGACCTTCGGTGGCTCGGTCTCGAGCGCCTTCGGCTTGCGCCGCAGGGCGGCCTCGAGCACCTGGTCCATCGTGTCGACGAGGATCAGCTTCATCGACTTGCGGATCTCCTCGGGGATGTCCTGCAGGTCCTTCTCGTTCTTCCTGGGGATGATCACGACCTTCGCGCCCGACAGGTGAGCGGCGAGGATCTTGCTCTTGAGCCCACCGATCGGCAGCACGCGGCCGCGCAGGGTGATCTCGCCCGTCATCGCCACGTCCTTGCGGACAGGGATGCCGGTCAGCGCGCTCACCACGGCGGTCGCCATCGTGATACCCGCCGACGGACCGTCCTTCGGGATCGCTCCCGCGGGGACGTGGATGTGCAGGGTGTTCTTCTCGAAGATCTCTCGCGCGATGCCCAACTCGCGGGCATGGGCCCGCGTCCAGGACAGGCCGGCTCGCGCGCTCTCGCGCATCACCTCGCCCAGCTGGCCGGTGAGGATGAAGTCCTCCTTGCCCTCCATGCGGGTGACCTCGATCGCGACGACGTCGCCACCGACCTCGGTCACGACCAGACCCGTGGCCGAACCGATCTGGTCCTCGGCCTCGAGCTCGCCGTACTCGAACCGCTGCGGCCCGAGGAACTCGGCCAGCTTCTTCACGTGGACGACCGTCTTGCGCTTGCGGCCCTCGGCGACCTGTCGGGCGACCTTGCGCATGACATTGGCGATCTCGCGCTCGAGGTTCCGGACGCCGGCCTCGTGCGTGTACGAGCGCACGAGCTCGGTCATCGCCTCGTCGGTGATCTCGATCGTCTTCTCTGTCAGCCCGTGGTTCTTCATCTGCTTGGGGATGAGGAACCGCTTGCCGATCTCGATCTTTTCCTGCTCGGTGTAGCCGGGCAGCTGGACGATCTCCATCCGGTCGCGCAGCGGCGGCGGGATCGGATCGAGGAGGTTGGCCGTGGCGATGAACAGCGTCTTGCTCAGGTCGAACGGCACCTCCAGATAGTTGTCCTGGAAGCTGAAGTTCTGCTCTGGATCGAGGACTTCGAGCAGCGCGGACGATGGGTCACCCCGGAAGTCCATGCCGATCTTGTCGACCTCGTCGAGCATGAAGACCGGGTTGTTCGAACCGGCGGTCTTGATGCTCTGGATGATCCGACCGGGCAAGGCGCCGATGTAGGTTCGGCGGTGACCGCGGATCTCCGCCTCGTCGTGGATGCCGCCGAGGCTCATCCGGACGAACTTGCGGCCCATCGCCTTCGCGATGGACTTGCCGAGGCTCGTCTTGCCCACGCCGGGAGGTCCGACGAAGGCGAGGATCGGGCTGCGGATCTCGTCCGCGAGCGTGCGCACCGCGAGGTATTCGAGGATGCGCTCCTTGATCTTCTCCAGGCCGTAGTGATCCTCCTCGAGGATGCGGGCGGCCTCCTTGATATCGAGCTGGTCGTCGGTCGACACGTTCCACGGCAGGCCGATGAGCCAGTCGACGTACGTGCGGATGACGCCGACCTCCGGCGAGGCCGAGGGGATCCGGCTCATCCGGTCGATCTCCTTGATCGCCCGGGTCTTGATCTCCTCCGGCATGCCGGCAGCTTCGACCTTCTCGCGCAGCTCGTTGATCTCGGCCTGCTGCGGGTCGTCCTCGCCGAGCTCACGCTGGATCGCCTTGAGCTGCTCGCGCAGGATGTACTCGCGCTGGGTCTTGTCCATCTCCGACTTGACCTCGGATTGGATCCGACCCTTGAGCTCGAGGATCTCGACCTGGTTGGCCAGGAAGTTCGAGACGAGCTTGAGGCGCTCGGTGACGTCGATCGTCTCGAGCAGCTCCTGGCGCTGCTCCGTCGACATGTCCGGGCTGTACGCGACCATGTCGGCCAGCAGCCCCGGCTCGGTGATGTTGCGCGCGGCCACGGCTGCCTCTGGCGGGACCGGGGCCCCGTTGGCGACGTACTGCTCGATCTGCGCCTGGACCGTGCGCATGAGCGCCTGGACTTCCAGGCCGTCGGGGGACTCGTCGGGGAGCTCCTCGATGGACGCGCGGAGATAGGGATCGGTCTGTGTGAAGCCGTGCAGGCGCAGGCGCGACTGGCCCTGCACGATCGCCCTGACGGTGCCGTCCTGCAGTTGGACGACCTGGGCGATCTTGGCCAGCGTGCCGATGCCGAATAGCTCGGAGGGGTCGTTGATGTCCTCCTGCTCGGCCTGGCGCTGCGTGACGAGGGCGATGGGTCCGCCTTCGGCGACCGCGGCGTTGAGCGCGTTCACGCTCTTCTCGCGGCCCACCTGGAGCGGGACGATCATCTCTGGGAAGATGACCGTCTCCCGGAGTGCCACGAGGGGCAGTTCACGTCGACCGGCTTCGGTCACGTCCTGTGTCTCCTCGTCCGGGTCGGACGGTCGCTTGGCCATCGGTGGGGTCTCCTGACGTTCGGGTCTCGTGCCGGCGGGGCGGCGCCCCTTCGGCGGGTTGGTCGGTGGTCGGTCGGTCAACGGTCGGCCGTCGATCGATCGAGTTCTGGTTCGGTCTGGTGGCTCGTCCGAGCCGGCGAGGCGTCGCCCGTCCCCTCGGCGTACAGGGCCTCGAGGATGCGGGCGCCGAGGCGCTCCTCCAGTTCGAACAGGATGCGGATGCCCGCGAGGTTCACGCCACGCTCGCGGGTCAGGTGCCGGATCCAGAGGATCCGACGGATGTCGTTCTCGCTATAAAGACGGATATTGGTAGGCGTTCTCGCCGGGCAGAGCAGCCCCTCGTCCTCGTAGATCCGCAGGGTCCGCGGATGCACGCTGACGATGCTCGCGGCCACGCTGATCACATAGACGGGCCGCTCGGGATCGCGCTCGGGTCGAGGCGATGACGCCCTTTGGGACATGAACGGATGCTAAAACCCTGACAATGGTGTTGTCAAGAGTTCTGTAGGTCACGTTGGATGAAGGTTTGGCAACCGCTCAAGCGGGGAGTCCGCCCACCGCCGGGGTCGGCCCCACCTAGCCTGCCGCCGCCGCCTCCGGGTCACCGATCAGTTGGCCGTGCAGGAGGTGCTCGCATTCCTGCTTGCCGATCGCGATGACCTTGTCGCCCTCGCGCAGGACCGTGTCGGGGCGGAGCGGGGAGGCGATGCCATCGCGGATGACCGCGAACAGTGAACAGCCGTCCGGGATATCGAGTTCGCGCGGCGCGCGGCCGATGGCCGGCGACCCGGACTGGAGGTGCGCCTCGATGAGCTCGAGCTCGCCCTCGCCGAGGGCGGCCAGGTGGAGCAGCTCATGCACCGGGATATCCTGCTCGATCGAGCCGAGGATCATCCGGGTCGGGCTGATCAGCTCATCGACGCCCAGGTGCCGGAACAGGGCCTCATTCTTGGGATTGTTCACGCGCGCGATGGTCCGCGGCACGTCGAAGTGGTGCTTGGCCATCTGGCAGATCACGAGGTTGTCCTCGTCGTCGCCAGTCACCGCCGCGACGGCGTCGGCCCGGTTCGCCCCGGCCTCGCCGAGGTACTTGCCCTCGCAGCCGTCGTGGGCGATCACGATCGACCCGATCTCGTCGGCGATCTGCCGCGCACGATCGGGATCCTTCTCCATCAGGGCCACCTCGTGACCCGCGTCGAGCAGCTCCTTGGCCAGGTAGTACCCGACCTTGCCGCCACCGACCACCAATACGAACACGGTCAGGCCTCCATGGACGCGCCGGGCGCCGCCGGCATCATGCCTGGCGCGCTAGGCGTCTCGTTGTCTTCGGACGTGGGCAAGGGGTGATGGTCACCGCCCGGGTGGTGGCCGCTCGGTTCCAGCATCCCCGCCAGCCCCGAGGGTGGGAACCCGAGATGGGCGTTCATCGCATCGACCATGAGGCCGGTCCGGCACAGCGTCGCGATGCCGAGCTCGGCATAGGCGGCGGCGCGGACCGGGTCGTTGATCTTGGCGATCACGCGCGGCACCTCGAAGGCCTCGACGGCCAGCTGGGCCGCCATCACGTTGCGGTTGTCGCCCTCGGTCAGGGACAGGAACACGTCGGCTCCCTCGATGCCCGCCCGTCGCAGGACGTCCTCGTCGGTGCCGTCGCCGCGCACGGCGTTCCCGCCGAACGTCGACGGCAGCCGCTCGAAGGCGCGGTTCGTGACGTCGAGCACGATCACGTCGTGCCCGGCCTGGTCCCAGAGCTCCGCGGCGGAGGCGCCCACGCGCCCGCAGCCCACGATCACGATCTTCATCAGCTTTCCTCGGTCATCGGCTCGCGCACCACCCACACGGAGCATGGCGCGTTCTGGAGGATGTACGGGATCGTCCGGCCGATGGCGAACTCCCCGCCGAAACGCTTGCGATAGGGCAAGCCGGTCACGAGCAGGTCAGCCCCGCGCTCGGTGGCCTCATCGACGATCGCCGCGGCGACGTCACGGGCCTGCAGGAGCACGGGCTCCAGCTTCACCTTGAACGCCTCGGCGATCTCCTCGGCCGAGTCGAGGACGCGCTGTACGTCCTCCGACCGACCGGCGATATCGGCGTCGAGCGGCAGGGTCCAGTCGATCTCGACGACATGGACGGCGATCAGCTCGGCCTTGGTCTTGGTGACCGAGCTTGCCACCAGCCGGACGATCCGCGCGTCGCTTGGGCCGCCGTTGAGGGCGAGCACCGCCCGATGGAATTGCGCGGTGTCGATGTCCGGCATGGACGGCCACGATACCACCGCGACGACCGGGTCCTGGCGCGTGCCGACACCGCCCCGAAGGTCACTCCCGCCGGTAGGGGACGTCCGCGATGACGGTGTGCTCGCGACCGAGGATCGCCTGTTTGAGCCGCCTCGACGTCTGGTTGTAGAGCAGTCGCTCCCACCAGTGGCGGGCGACGTATTCCGGCAGGACGACGATGGTGATCGGGGCCGGCTTGTCGGGCGGCCACGCCTGGTCGAGCACGTCGAGATAGGCGAGCACCGGCGAGATGACGGCCCGATACGGCGACTCGACGATCACCAGCGGCACGCCGGGGACCTGCCGCTCCCAGCGCTCCCGGATCGCCTCGCCATGCTCCGGGTCCTCGGTCACGAATACGGCCCGGACATCGGGGCTCAGGGTCCGCCCGAAGTTGACGGCCTGGATCACCGCCCGATTGATGCCGTTGACCGGGATGACCACCCGCTGCTCACGGTGCGGCCCCTCGACGACGAGGTCCTCGCGCACGTGCAGCTCGCGCTCCTGGCCGTCGTACTCGCGGCGGATGAACAGCATCATGCTGACCAGCACGGGGATCAGCAGGACCACGAACCACGCCCCGTCGAGGAACTTGACGCTGGTCACGACGACGGCGACGACCGCCGTGGCGGTACAGCCGATGGCGTTGATGACGAGCCGATAGCGCCAGCCCCGCTCCCGCGTCCGCAGCCAGTGCCGGATCATGCCGGCCTGGCTGATGGTGAAGTCGATGAACACGCCGACCGCGTAGAGCGGGATCAGAGCGTGGGTGCGGCCGCCCGCGATGACTACCAGCGACGCCGCGATCAGGCCGAGCAGCACGATGCCCATGGAGAACGCGAGGCGGTCGCCGCGCAGCGCGAACTGGCGCGGGAAGAAGCCGTCCTCGCCGAGGACCGCGGCCAACCGCGGGAAGGCCGCGAAACTGGTGTTCGCTGCAAGGAACAGCAGCAAAGCCGTAAATGCCTGGAACAGGTAGAACGGGATCGACCCCGACCCGAACACCGTCTCGGCGACCTGGGCGATGACGGTCTTGTGCTCGACGTCATGCCCGAACAGCTCGGGCACCGTCGGGTAGATCGCGAAGTTCGTCGCAAGGAACGTGACGCCGATGAACAGCGTCGCCAGGACGCCCGCCATCACGAGCAGCGTGGTCGCCGCGTTCCGCGATTCGGGCGGTTTGAAGGCGGGCACGCCAGTCGCGATCGCCTCGGTCCCTGTCAGCGCGACCGCACCCGACGCGAACGCGCGAAGGAGCAGGAAGATCGATGCCGCGCCGGCCGTGTTGGCGGTCGCCGCGACGACCTCCGGCGGCGGGGCATGGTGCTCCCCGAGCACGATGATCCGGTAGGCGCCCATCGCGATCATCACGAACGCGCTGAACATGAACAGGTACGTCGGGACCGCGAAGATATTGCCTGCCTCGCGCACGCCGCGCAGGTTGGCCAGGGTGATCAAAGCGAGCGCGCCGACACCGATGAGCACGCGCACGTCGCCGAGCGCGGGAAAGGCCGACGCGATCTGCTCGACCGCGGACGACGTCGACACTGCGGCCGTCAGGTTGTAGTCGATCAGCAGGGCTGACGCCGCGACGAGCGATGCGTAGCGGCCGAAGTTCACCTTCGACACCGAATACGAGCCGCCACCGGTCGGGTAGGCGATGCAAACCTGGCGGTAGCTGAAGGCGACGACCGCGAGGAGGCCCGCGATCGCGATCGACACCGGCAGGGAGTACTGCAGCGCGGCCAGCGCGGCGCCGCCGAGGATGAACGCGAGGATGATCTCCTCGGTGGCGTAGGCCGAGGAGCTGATCGCGTCCGAGCTGAAGATCGCGAGCGCCTTCGTCTTGGATAACCGCTCGCCGATCTCCTCGTCCTGGTGGAGCGGCCGGCCGAGGACGATCGCGCGGACCTTGGCGATGAGGCGGCCACCGGGCGTCGTCGGGACGCTGGCGGCCTCCTTTGCAGTCAGCTGGCCCCTGCCGGTGTACCGAAAGTACGGCGCGTGCGGCCGCTCGACCCGTACGCGTCGATCGCCGGGCTTGCGGCCCTGCAGCGATCGCCGGCCGCCGATCACGCGGCCACCTGAGTCATGGGCGTCGTCACAGTCCGAACGAGTGTCGTCACAGTCCGAACGACAGGCGCGCAGCCAGCCGTTCGGGCAGGCCGGCAGCGCGCATCCCGGTCTGGACCCGGTCGATGTCGTAGGCGACCCGATGCCAGGTCACGTGTCCAAGCTCCCGATCGAGGACGAGGTACGCGGCGCGCGGATCGCCGTCGCGTGGCTGCCCGACGCTTCCGGGATTGATCAGGGAGCGGTGCTCGCCGAGCTCGATCGTGCTCGTGTCGCTGGCCTGGACGAGCGCGACGCGGTCTGGCGTGGCGAGCCACGCGACGGGCACATGGGTATGGCCATGGAGCGCGTGCTGGGTGCTTTGGACGGCCATGTTCTCCGCAGCCGCGGCGCGGTCGGTCACGTACTCGCGCAGGGGATCCCGCGGGCTGCCGTGGACGAGCATCACGTCATCCACGACGCGCGTCTCGGGCAGGCCGCTGAGCCACCGCCGCGTCTCCTCCGACATCGTGTCGCGGGTCCATTCGGCCGCAGCGCGCGCCTCCGGGTTGAACCAGTCGATCTCCGGCCCGCCGACGGCTGCCGCGTCGTGGTTGCCACGGACCCCGGCCGCCTCACGCTCCTTGAGTCGCGCCACGACCGCGTCCGGCTCCGGCCCGTACCCGACCACGTCGCCAAGGTGCCACACGGCATCGACGTCACCGGCATGGGAGAGGACCGCATCGAGCGCCACGATGTTGCTATGGATGTCCGACAGGACCGCGACGCGCATCGGCGTGAGCGTAGCAGTCGGTGCCGGACCGCCGAGCGGCCGTCATCACGGCCGTCACCAAGGCCGGCGCTTGCGCTGCCCCGGGTCTCGCGGGAACCCGTCCGGGACGCGGCTCGCCTCCGCTCGCGTCGCGAGCACCAGGCAGTGATCGTCGAGACCATCGATACCGACCCCGACGACCTCTGACCCCCCACCGCCCAGCGCATCGATCGCCCGCCGAGCGGCCGTCAGCTCGAGCGTCAGGTCGCCACGCTTCCAGGCCACCAGCGCCCCGCCCGGAGCCAGCAGCGGGAACGCGAGCTCCACGAGCTCGGCTGTCGGAGCCACTGCTCGCGCGGTGACTATGTCCCAGCCACCGATCTGCGCCCGCGCGAGGTCCTCGGCCCGACGCCCATCGACCGTGACTCGCCCGGCGAGCCCTGTGGCGTCGACCACGGTCGCCAGGAATCGCGTCTTCTTGCCGATCGGCTCGAGCAGGGTCACGTCCGACGCATACCCGCTATCGCTGAGAGTCGCCGCCAGGGGGATGCCCGGGAACCCACCACCGGACCCGAGGTCGAGCAGGCGTCGCGGCCGAAGGGCGGCGATCAGTGCGTGGGCGCTGAGGCTGTCGACGACATGCATGACTGCGACGGATCCGGGTGCACGGATCGCGGTGAGGTTGATGACCGAGGTCCAGGCCAGGAGAAGGCGGACATGGCCCTCGATGATCGTCCTGGCCGCGGCCGTCGGCTCGAGGCGCAGCATCCTGAGGCCGCGTTCGAGCGCCTCGTCGTATGCGGAAGGCAGGGGTGGGGTGTCCTGGACGCGCGTCGGGAGCGGCTCGCGCCTGCGTTCTATCGGTACGCCTCCTTGGCCTTGCGTACCACGCGGCGCGGCACCGCTCCCGGCGTCGACTCGTCTCGCACCGAAGCGAAGTTCGTCCGGTCTTCCGCGATCCATCCGGTTCGTGGCCGGGTCTCCCCGTGCCCCTCGTGGACCGCGTTACCCTCGCGTCGCCCCTAGTGCGGGATGGGACCGTACGTGTCGCGGCTAAGGAGCGTCAACCGGGTTATCCACCAAGTCCCGAGAGCGGCCGGGTTTGGTGGATAAACTGACTACTCGTGTTGCGCGCTCCCCGCCGTCACGACCAGGCGCGGACCGCCATGGCGATGGCCGGGCCGCCCGGAAGCAGCGGTGCGAGAGCCCGACGCGCGGACCGCGCCGAGCGACTCGAGCCGATCGTCCTCGTACCGCAGCTCCAGCGTCATCGCGGCCTCGACGACATCGGCATCGATCTGGGCGGACGGCCCGGGCAGGACCAGGACGAAGGCCGATCCAACGCCGAGCTTGCTGGCGACATCGAGGTCGCCGTGCATCCGGCGGGCCAGGTCACGGGCGATGGACAACCCGAGGCCGGTGCCCGTCACCCGCTCGTGGTCGGCCATCCGGTAGAAGCGCTCGAAGACGCGCGCACGATCCTCGGCGCCGATGCCGGGTCCCTCGTCGCGCACGGCGATGACCGCCACCGGCCCGTCGAAACGGCCTGCCAGCTCGATCTCCACGCCATCGGCCCCGAACTTGAGGGCATTCGACGCGAGGTTGGTCAGGATCTGTTCGACCCGCCGCCGGTCGCCGACCGCCGTCGCCATGCGCGGCGGCGGCGTCGTCACGAGCGGGACGCCGCGGTCCAACGCGATCGGCATCAAGGCCGTCGCGACGGTGTGCAGTACCTCCGCGACCGAGAACGGCTCGCTCTCGAGGACGAGCGACCCGGACTCGATCCGCGAGAGTTCTGACAGGTCGCCGATCAGTTCGGTCATCGAGCCGACGATCGAGCGCCCCCGCTCGAGGAACTCGCGGACGACCGCGTCGTCGTCGACCTGCCCATCCAAGATGAGGTCGAGATAGCCGGACAGCCCCGTCAGCGGCGTGCGCAGCTCGTGGGCGACGGTGGAGACGTAGGTCGAGCGTTCCGTCTCGCCCGCTCGCCACGTGGCGAGTTCCCGTTCCGTGGTCATCGATTCCGTGACCAGGGCAAGGGCGACGGCCGCATGGCGCGCGAGGATCGGCGGCAGGCGCTGGGCAAGGTCCTCGGCATCCCGTGCGCGGGCGAATGAGAAGCCCAGCGTCACGGCTCCCGACGACGGGATCGGAAGCCAGGCGTGACGCGGGTCGGTGGCGGCCGGGCGATCGCCTCGTGGCGGGCGGCCAGTCCGGATCGCGACGACCACGTCGGCCGGTGCCTCCGCGGCCCGCCGCGCCCGGCTGCGCGGCGCCGCGGAATCGAGCCAGGTCGCCAGCTCCAGTGCTGCGGGCATGTCGTCTGGCCCGGAGGCCGCGACCGCGACCCGGCGCTCCTCCCCGTCGGCGACGACCGCGGCTCGCTCCGCGCCGGCGATCCGGGCAAGAAGATCCAGGACGCCGGCGAGTCGAGCCTCGGCCGGCTTGCCCGAGGCAAGGATGTCGAGGGTGACGGCGAGGAGGCGGCGCTCCTCATCCGCGATGCGATCCTCGGCGCGTCGCGATCGCCGGCGCCGGTCGACATACGGGCGCGGCGGAGCGATCGTCGGTCCGAGCGACGGAAGCGGGGATGCCGGCGTGGGCGCGGATGTCTCCGTCATACCCGTGGATGGTCGATGGCGGTGCATCCTGGCGACATCCCCCGAGGGACGCGTGCTGGGCGCCGAAGGTACCGGGCGCCTAGGACGACCGGGCGCCGCTTCGGACCGGACGACCGAGCGTCCGGCGCACGACGTCGACCACCTCATCGACGTACTGGTCGGCCTCGCCGCGTTCGGCGGCCGTGCGCACGCAGCCCTGGACATGGTCCTCGAGGATCAGGATCGAGAGGGCGTCGACTGCGGCCCGAAGCGCGGCTGTCTGCTGGAGGATGTCGACGCAATACTCCTCGCGCTCGATCATCCGGGCGATCCCTCGGACCTGCCCCTCCATCCGCGACAGGCGGCGCATCAACTGGGCCGTGTCCTTGGCGTAGCTGTGGCGGAAGTGGCTCGGGTCGGGGGGCGCGCTTCGCCGAGAGGTGGTGGCCATGCGCGGATGATACCCCCAGGGGGTATCGCCCGCAACGGGTCTCCGCGCGTCGGGGACTCCCATCCGACGGCGGCTGCCCGGTCGCTCGGGTAGACTGGCCGCAGATGGACTCCCACATCCCGTTCGCCCATGCCAGCGAAGCGGAGATGGCTCGTATCCTCGATTTCTACGAGGTCCGATGGGAGTACGAACCGCACACGTTCCCCATCCTGTGGAACCTGGACGGTGCCGTCGTCGAGAGCTTCTCGCCCGATTTCTACCTGCCCGATCTCGACCTCTATCTCGAGATGACGACGCTCCGCCAGAAGCTCGTCCGCAAGAAGAATCGCAAGCTGCGGCGGCTCCGGGAGCTCTATCCGTCCATCAACATCAAGCTGTTCTACGCTCGCGATTTCCGAGCGCTGATGCTCAAGTACGGAAAGCTGGCCCTGGTCGAGGGCCTATCCGGTTCGTCCGGCCAGGTCGCCATGCCGCATGCCGTCGCGCCGGACCCCGCCCCATTGCCTGGGTCAGCCGCGCTGCCTGGGATGGCCGCGCCGACAGCCGCATCGCCGATCGCCGCCTCGATCATCGGGACCGGCCGGCGACGCGCCCTTCGAGTCCCCGCCGCCAGCTCGACGATCGAGCCTGAGACCGGCGGTCGATGACCGAGCGGACGGTCGACCTCCACGACGACATCGCCCAGATCCTCCTGACCGAGGATCAGATCTCGACGCGCGTCGCAGAGCTCGGTGCCCGGATCACCGCCGACTACCAGGGTCGCCCGGTCACGCTGGTCTCCGTCCTGAAGGGCTCGTTGCCGTTCATGGCCGACCTGATGCGGGCCATCGACCTGCCGCTCCGGATCGATCTCATGGAGGTCAGCTCGTACGGCGGCGCCACGACCGAGTCGTCCGGGCTGGTCCGGATCCTCAAGGACCTGTCGGCGAGCATCGCTGGCGAGGACGTCCTGATCGTCGAGGACATCATCGATACGGGCCTCACGCTCAACTACCTCATCCGCTACCTGCGCGGGAAGAACCCGAAGACGCTGCGGATCTGCACGCTGCTCGACAAGCCCGCCCGGCGACTGGTCGAGATCCCGGTCGACTACATCGGGTTCGAGATCCCCGACCAGTTCGTCATCGGCTACGGCCTCGACTACGGCGAGGTCTACCGCAACCTGCGCTTCGTCGGCGTGCTCAAGCCCGAGGTGTACGGCGCGGCCGGGGAGCCGGAGGAGGCCGTCGAGGCGTGACTATGCATCGGCGGCCCCTGGGTGGGGGCCGGACGCTGGCCGCGGTCGGCGGCCTGGTCATCCTCGTGGGTTGCGTGCTGCCGTGGTGGCGGCTCGAGCAGCCGGGCGGTGGCGGGTTGCCGCCGCTGATGGGCAACGGTCTCGAGGCGAGTGGGATCCTGTGCCTGCTCGCCGGGATCGGCGCACTACTGCTCGTCGCGCTGCCCTACGCCGTCGGTGACCGCCCGACCCCGATCGATCGCTGGGAAGCGTTCGCGTTCCTGGCCATCCTCGGCTGGATCGGGCTGGCCTGGCGGGTCATCGACCTGATCGGGGTCGGCGCGTTCCGCTTCAGCGAGCCTGCGCAGGCCGTCACCAACGGGCCGGGACTATGGCTGACCGGGTTCGGTCTGGCGATCCTCTCGCGTGCCGTCTACGTGATGACCCGCGAGCCGCACTACCGCTGAGCGGCGACGGCCTCCCGATCTGAGGCCGCCACGAGGTCGAGTCGATCGCTGGCCGCCTCGATGAGCGCCGGGTCATGTGTCGTCGCCAGCACGGTGACGTGCCCGTCGAGCCCCGAGAGCAACCGAGCGACCGAGCGTGCGCCGGCTCGGTCGAGCGCCGCCGTGGGCTCGTCGAGGATCAGCAGATCGGGCCGCGCCGCGAGCGCGCGGGCCAGCGCGACCCGCAGTCGCTCCCCGGCCGACAGGCCGTCCGGCGCACGATCGAGATGGTCGCCGAGACCGACGGCCTCCAACGCCTCGACGGCGCGCGGTCGCGCCTCATCGGGGTCCACGCCGCGGATGGCGAGCCCGAGCTCGACGTTCTCGCGCGCGCTCAGGAATGGCACGAGATCGCGGACCTGGTCGACGATGCCGACCCGCGCTGCCCGGAATCGAGCGAGGCCGTCGCGGTCGAGCGCCGCCATGTCGGTCCCGAGGGTCATGACGCGACCCTCGCTCGGGCGGTCGAGGCCGGACACGAGTCGCAGGAGCGTGGTCTTGCCGCTGCCAGATGGGCCGGTGACGACGTGGAACCTGCCGGCCCGGAACGCGACGCTGGTCGGCGGCAGGCCGAGCATCGAGGTCGACCCGGTGCCATAACGGCGAGCGGCCCGTTCCAGCACGACGGCGTCGCTACCGTCATCCGGTCGCGCGGCCGCGGACACTGGCGTCGTCGGCTCCGGCAACGGCGGCGCGAGCCAGCCCTGCGCATCACGGATCTGGACCGACGGCGTGCCCGGACCGCCGACCCGCTCGGCGATCGCGCGGCCGTCGGCGACATGGATCACCCGATCTGCGACCCGCTCGATGAGCTCGTCGTGGGTGACGACGACGCAGGTAGTGCCCTCGGCACGGACGAGGTCGCGCAACACCCCGAGGATGGTCTCGGCCGTCATCGCGTCGAGCTCGCCCGTCGGCTCGTCGGCGAGCAGGAGCGGCGGGCGGGTCGCGAGCGCGACGGCGAACGCGACGCGCTGCTGCTCCCCGCCGGAGAGCTCGTGGCGCAGGGCGGCTCCGCGGTCCGGGAGCCTGATCCGCTCGAGGAGCTCGGTCACGCGGCGCTCGCGCTCGTCGGCCGGTACGCCACGGAGCGCCAGGGGCAGGCCGATGGCATCGGCGACGCGGAGGTATGGCGAGAGGGCACGGCGATAGTGCTGCTCGACGACGCCGATGTGGTCGCGGCGATGCCGGTCCAGCTGGCGATCGCTGGCGTCGGTCAGGTCCTCCCCGAGGACGACGAGCCGGCCGGCCGACGGCCGGTCCAGACCGGCGATGAGCCGGAGCAGGGTGGATTTGCCCGAGCCCGACGGGCCGATCACCGCGGCCACCTCGCCGACGCCGACAGTGATGTCGAGCCCGCGCAGCGCGGCCACCTGGCCACCCGGGGTTCGGTGGATGCGGATGAGGCCGGAACCGACGACCGCGTCAGCCATCGACGCGCTCGCTGTCCGTCGCCAGCGCGGCGGTGCGCCGCGCGGTCCGTCCGCCGCGTCGCTCCCCGAGCGTCGCCCGGCCGTAGGTCCTCGCCGCGAGCACCGCCACAGAGCCGAGGACGATGACGAGGACGCCGCCCACGACGGCCGCGATCTGGAGTGGCGGCAGTACGACGACCAGTGGTGGGATCGGCAGCCGGCCTTCGGCATCGATCGCGAGCGCGCCCGTGACGACCACGGCCAAGGCCAGCCCGGCGATGAGGCCGGCGATGGTGCCGCCGATGGCGAGCCAGGCGGACCGCGCGAGGGCGTGCCAGCGGAGCGACGACGGCGCGACACCTTGCGCCTCGAGGTCGGCCAGCTCGCCTCGCTCGTCGCGCAGGTCTGTGATGGCCCCCATGACGAGGGCGCCGATCGACAGCGTCAGCCCCGCGAGCGCGGCGACGACCTGCGCCCAGACGATGGCCTGGGTCAGCGGGTCGCCGGCCCCCTCTGCCACGAGGTCGGACCGTGCGGCGACTTGGGCGAACCGGAACGGCGGCTTGGCGAGCGCCGCGCGAACCTCCGCCTGGCGGTTCGGGTCAGGCACCTGCAGCCACATCTCTGACGGGCGGCCGGAGCCGGGCACGGCTGAGGCGACGGCGACGACGAATGGATCGAGCGGCACGATGACGAATCGCGGTTCGGGCTCGACGACGGTCGGTACGCGGTCGGCCGTGCCGACGACACGGATCGGGATGCTGCCACTGCCGACGTGCAGGTCCAGGGTTCCGTCAGCGTTCGCCTCGGCGGCGAGGTCCGGGCTGACGACGGCCGGCAGGACCATGCCGTCGGTCACCTGCGGCGCCCGGATGATGGCCGCCGCGACCGTGAAGATCTCGAGCGGGATCTCGCGATCGTCGACGAGACCGTCGAGGTCCTCGAACCGCACGCTCGATCGGAACACGCCGTGCTGATGGCCGCTGCCCGCGACGATCCGGTCGTTGTAGAACACGAGGGTCGTCAGCCAGCCGCCGATCGCGCTTCGCGGCAGCGGCGCCGTGGCCCGCGTCATACCATCCCGGACCGTGCCCATCGGGATCCGCGTCGAGTCGCCGTCCTTGGTCCACACGATCGCGTCGAGACGCAACGACTCCCCGGTGTAGCGGAAGTGGAGGTCGAGATCCGGCGAACCCGCCGGGAGCTGGTGTCCGGTGACGGCCCAGCCACTTGGCGGCGGGTCGACGCTGAGCCGGTCCGCCAGCTCGTCGACCGGCGTCGCCGAGAAGTCCCTTCGCCAGCCGGGGAGTGTCGGGAGGACGCTGGGGTCGATGCCCACGATGTCGACCCGGCTCCCGGGCTGGGTCGTGCTGCCCTCGCGGAAGACCGGCACGGTCGTGACGCCCGGGCCGAGCGTGGCGTAGCGGTCGACCGGCACGACCGACGGCGCGATCGACAGGGAGGTGCCGAGCTCCGTCACCCGCAGGTCCAGCCCAGACCGATACGCCGCGGCGTCGTCGATCCCGGCCCGGAGCGTGGCCGACCAGCAGGTGGCGAAGACGATCGCCCCGATGCTGAACGCCAGGAGCGTCACGGTCGCCGCCGGACGGCCCGGATCGCGCGAGAGCGACAGCAGCGACAGCCGCAGAGGCAGCGGCGCCCGACGTGCTCGGCGGGTGATGGCGCGGAGGAGTGGCGGCATCGCCGTCGCGAGGAGCAATGCGGCGACGAAGGCGAGCGCCGGCGGCAACAGGACCACGATCGGGCTGCTCACCGATCGCGCGAGGGCGGCGGCGTCGAGCGGACCCGACGAGGCGAGCTGCCAGGCGAGGACGACGATAGCGGTCAGGACCATGGCGACGACCGTGCGGACGCCACTACCCCACGAGCGTCCCGGCGTCGTCGCGAGGACTGTGGTCACGACCGCGACCAGGATCACCAGACCGGCGGCGGCGAGCGGGCCTGGCGCGAGCGTAGCGCCGCCGAGGATCGCGGCCGCGTCGGCCGAGGCCCAGCCGGCGAGGACGACGACCACGATCGCCCCGACGATCCAGCCGATGACCCCACCGAGCACCGCCGGGATGGCGGCCTCGAGGACGAGGAACTGGATCCGGTCCCTTCGGCGAGCCCCGATGGCGTTGAGTCGTGCCACCTCGGCGGCCACGTCGTCGCGGATGACCAGGGCGAGGAAGACGGCGAAGGCGAGCAGGATGGCGACGCCGAGCGAGCCGATCAGCAGCAGTCGCGCCGAGGAGGCGTCCGCCAGCCCCAGGGCGATCGCGATCTTGGTCAGCGGGCTGTCGACGCTGTAGGCGGTGTCGACTGCAACTAGGTCCCGGGTCAGGCCCTCCACCCCGGTCCGAAATGCGCCCGCGGTCCACGGATGGATCGCGTGCACATCGAGGGGCGCCGTCCAGACATAAGTCCGTCCGGTGATGTCGAACGCCGGGGCATGGGCGATCCCGTCGACCCCGTCGACCATCAGCACGGCGGGGCTGCGCCGACCGGTCTGGTAGTCGCCCCCGCCGATCGTGATCTCCCCGAACGGCCCGCGCTGATCGAGTCCGCCGAACGGGACGGCTGGGTCGATGATGCCGCGCCCGACGATCGTCAGCTCCAGGTCGGCCGCCGGATGGGCCGTCGTGAAGTCGAAGTCCGGCTCGGTCTCCGACAGCAGGATCGCTTCGCACGCCTTGCCATCGATGCATGGAGCGGGCATCCGGCCGTCGACCAGCGTCACCAGGGGCTCCGGCTGATCGACACCGACGACGAGCTCGAAGACGGGCAGGTCGAGGTCCTGGAGCTCGCGCGTGATCACGCCACGGACGCGCGGCGTGGTGAGGCCGCCGAGATGCCTCGTGATGGCATCGTCGGCGCGAGCCATGATCGAGTCGTACTCGGTGTCGGTCGCGGCGAACCGCGAGATCCGCACGAGCGGACGGTCGACGCCGGTGCCGTCCAGCGAGCGCGCCACCGTGGCGTCGGCGGCGACCAGCCCGATCCCGGTCACGATGGCGATCAGTGCCGCTGCGGCCCCGACCGCGGCCATCGAGATCAGCGCGGTCGCGCCCCGGCGGTGGAAGCGGGCGAGCACCAGCGACACGATCGGACCGGCCATCGGCGCATGGTAACGTATCAAGGCCGATGGACACCGTTACATGGCCGCTCGGGACCGACGCCGCGCTGGGCCTGGCAAACAGCCTCCACGGGCCGGGAGCCCACTACCGCCGCCGGGCACGAGACGGTGAACCGCCACATGACCATCTCGACACCGCGACACGCGCGGTCGAGTTCCTGACTTCCCACGCCATCCCCGATCTGGGTCAGCCGCCGACGTCGCGCCAACTCGAGCGCCTGCGCACACTGCGATCGACCATCCGTGCTCTGGCAGACGACCCTGACTACGAGGAGCGCCGATGGCGTGCGGGCATGGATACGGCCCTCGCCCGGGTCGACTACCGCCTCGGCGCCGACGGCTCGATCCGGTCGGCGGCCACCGGCTGGGATGCGATCGTCGATGACCTGCTGGCCGCCGCCCTGGCGCTGGCAGAGGAGCGCGAACGGCTGCGTCGCTGTGGCAACCCACGCTGCCGATGGCTGTTCGTCGACCGCTCGCGGCAGGGCAACCGGATCTGGTGCGAGGCGGCGGTCTGTGGCAATCGGATGCGCGTCGGTCGTCATCGGCGGCGTCCCACGGAGGCCGCCACGCTGGCCTAGCCGCCCAGGTAGGCCTTCTGGACCTCGGGGTTGGTCATCAGGCGCTCGGCCACGTCCTGGAGCACGATCTCGCCGGTCTGGAGGATGTAGCCGCGCTTCGCGATGCCGAGTGCCATCAGCGCGTTCTGCTCGACGAGGAGGACCGTCGTCCCCGACGCGTTGATGTCCTTGACGATGTCGAAGATCTGTTCGACGAGGATCGGCGCGAGGCCCATCGACGGCTCGTCAAGTAGCAGTAACTTGGGGCGAGCCATGAGCGCCCGACCGATCGCGAGCATCTGTTGCTCTCCGCCCGAGAGCGTCCCGCCGTTCTGGCCGAGGCGCTCCTTCAGGCGTGGAAAGAGCGTGTAGACCCGCTCGAAGTCGGCGTCGCGCTCCGGCCCCTTCGTCCGCTGGAACGCGCCCATCTCGAGATTCTCCAGGACCGTCATACGCGGGAAGATCCGGCGGCCCTCCGGCGACTGGGAGATGCCGCGGACGACGACGTCGTGGGCCGGTGTCCCGTCGAGCCGTTGGCCGTCGAACCAGATCTCGCCCTCGCGCGGACGGAGAAGACCGCTGATCGTCTTGAGGGTCGTCGACTTGCCGGCGCCGTTCGAGCCGATGAGCGTGACGATCTCGCCCTGGTCGATCGTGATGGAGATGCCCTTGAGCGCGTGGATGTTGCCGTAGTAGGTATGGACCTCGCGGAGCTCCAGGAGCGCCACCGTCAGCCCTCGCCGGCCGCGCCGCGGCCCAGGTACGCCTCGATCACCCGGTTGTCGGCGCGGACCTCGGCTGGCGAGCCCTCCGCGATCTTCTCGCCGTGGTCGAGCACGGTGACGCGGTCGCTGATGCCCATCACGACCTTCATGTCGTGCTCGATCAACAGGACGGTGAGCGCGAGGCGCGTCCGCAGCTCCCGGACGAAGTCGGTCAGCCGCCGAGTCTCCTCCGGGTTCATGCCGGCGGTCGGCTCATCGAGCAAGAGCAGTTTGGGTTCCGTCGCCAGCGCGCGGGCGATCTCGAGCCGGCGCTGGTCGCCGTAGGGCAGGTTGCGGGCAAGGGTCTCGGTGCGCTGGCCCAGCCCGACCAGGTCGAGCAGCTCCTGCGCGCGAGCATGGGCCTCGTCCTCCTCCCGGAGGATCGAGGGTGGCCGAAGGATCGCCCCGAACCAGCGGCCCTTCAGCCGATGGTGCAGCCCGACCAGAACGTTGTCCTCGGCCGACATGTTCCCGAAGAGACGGATGTTCTGGAAGGTGCGGGCGATCCCGACCCGGACGACCTCGTGCGGCTTCTTGCCCGTGATCTCGGCCCCGTCGAAGGTGATCGACCCCTCCGTCGGGATATACAGCCCGGTGATCATGTTGAAGAAGGTGGTCTTGCCCGCCCCATTCGGCCCGATCAGGCCGACGATCGACCCCCTTGGGATCGTGAAGTCGATGTCGTGGACCGCCACGAGGCCGCCGAACCGCTTCGTGCAGCCCGTCGCGACGAGCAGGTCGCCCGCCGGCTCCGTCGCGGTTGCGGCCACGGCGCTCATGCCGATGACTCCGGGCCAGCCTTGGCGGGCGGGTCAGGAGCCGGAGCGTTGGGGTCCGGCAGCGGCGCCTCCTCGAGCTGGACGACCTCGAGCTCCTCGAGGGCGACCAACTCGGAATCGGCGGCGCCGGTCACTTCCGCCGAGATGCCGACACCGTGCATTTCGGCCTTGGCGCTCTCGTCCGGGAAGAGGCCCTCGGGTCGCTTGATCATCATCACGACGAGCACGATCCCGAAGATCAGGTAGTTGTACGTGGTCAGCTTGAAGTCGCGCAGCAGCTCGATGCCGGTCTGGTTGCCCAGCGCCTGGATCGGATCGTTCAGGATGTTGTCGCCGAGCCAGGGCAGCAGCGTGCGATCCACGTAGAGGAGCGCGAAGGCGCCGATCACGACGCCACGCAGCGAGCCGATGCCGCCCAGGATGATGATGATGACGACGAGGATCGAGACGTTGTAGCTGAACGTCTCGGCGAAGATCGCCGTGTTGTATGCGCCGGTGAACGCGCCCGCGAAGCCCGAGAAGCTTGCCCCCAGTGAGAAGGCCAGGAGCTTCGTCGTGACAGTGTTGATGCCCATGGCCGCCGCCGCGGTCTCGTCCTCCCGAATCGCCATCCAGGCTCGACCGAGCTTGGAGTCGCGCAGGCGCATGCAGATGAAGTAGGTCAACCCGAGCAGCCCGAGCACCAGGTACCACGACGCGATGGCGTTCTGGTTCGAGAAGACGATCTGATCACCCCACGGTCCCGGGATCGGGATGATCGGTGGGTCGATCGGGTTGATGCCGACGTTGCCGCCCGTCAGGTTCGCATTCGGGCCGAGGAGGATCGCTCCACCAAGGAAGGCTGGCAACGCGATCGTGATGTCCCCGAGGTTCCGGAAGACCAGGCGGACGATCTCGCCGAACCCGAGGGTCACGATCGCCAGGTAATCGCCGCGCAGCTTCAGCGTCGGGGCGCCCAGCATGACCCCGGCGATCGCCGCGGCCGCGACCGCGATCCAGATGACGATCCACCAGGTGATGTGCACACCGAAGTGCGGCGAGGCAAGGAACGCTGTTGTGTACGCGCCGATCGCGTAGAACGCTACATAGCCGAGATCAAGGAGACCCGCGAAGCCCATCACGATGTTCAGCCCGAGGGCGAGGATCGCGAACGTCGCGCAGAAGATGAGGACCGCGGTGCCCGGCCACGGGATGAACCCGAGAACGGGCGCATTCGTCAGGGATCGGTAGATCAGCGGATAGATCAGGGCGATCCCGATGATGATCGCCACGATCACCAACTGGCGGCGACGTGGATCGAGTCCGGCGAGCGGGTTCGGGAGCGACGCGCGGGGAGCGCGAACTGCCTCGGTCATGTCACGCCCGCTCCGAGGCCCGCTCGGCGAGGATGCCGGTCGGCCGGAAGATCAGCACGAGGATCAGCAACGAGAAAACGATCACGGCCGTCCACCGCTGCTCCACGAACCGGTCGGAGACAGCGGCGATCAGGCCGATGACCATGGCACCGAGCGTGGCGCCGGTCAGATTGCCGATGCCGCCGAGCACGGCCGCCGTGAATGACAGCAGGCCGAACTGCAGGCCGTACTGGAAGAACGTCTGGCCGTAATACAGCGCGACGACGAGTCCGGCGGCGCCGGCCAGCGCACCGGCGATGAGGAACGTCAACGAGATCGTCCGGTTGACGTCGATGCCCATCAACCCCGACGCCTCGCGGTCCTGGGCCGTCGCGCGCATCGCCTTGCCCTGGCGGGTCCTCGCGACGAACCAGCGCAGCCCGATGAGCAGCGGTAGGGTCACGACGACGATGAAGACCTCATCGACGCCGAACCACGCGGCACCGCTCGGGAAGAACACGATGTCGGTCCGCGGCAGGACGGGCTCGACTGCCTTCTGTGACGGGCCGAGCAGCATGAGCCCGATGTTCTGCAGCACGAAGGACATGCCGATCGCGCTGATCAAGGGGGCGAGCCGCGGGGCGTTGCGTAACGGCCGGTAGGCGAGCCGCTCGATGCTCGCGTTGATCGTGGCCGTGAACAGCATGATGAACGGCAGCGCGATGAGGGTCAGCAGCAGCGCCAGAAGGCTGGCCGCCGGGATGCCCAAGAAGATGACGATGATCTCGGTGGCGAAATAGGTGAACGCCGTGCCGAGCATGAACACGTCGGCATGGGCGAAGTTGATCAGCTCGAGGATGCCGTAGACGAGGGTGTAACCGATCGCGATGAGGGCGATGACCAGGCCATTGGTCAGGCCGATCGTCAGCGCCTTGATCAGCTCCTCCAACGCCCTCTCCTCACGTGGCGGAGGTGAATGATGGACACCGGCCGTCCGGCGGGATCGCCGAACGGCCGGTGGGTGTCCCTCTCCGGTGGAGCCGGACTAGTCGATGACGGAGTCGAACTTGAACTCGCCGCTGGTGATGATCAAGCCCGACATGACGGTGTTGCTCGTGTCGCCGTCGGCGTCGAACGACCACTTGCCGAGCACGCCGTCGTAGTCCTTGGTGCCCTTGACGGCATCGAGGACGGCGGCGCGCAGCGCCGTGACGTCGGCCGGGTTCGTGGCGGCGGCCTTCTCGATGGCCGCGAGGACGACGTTGGCCGCCTCGTAGCCATAGGCCGTGTAGCCCTCGATCGGGTTGTTGGGGTACTTCGCGGTGTACTTGTCGACGAACTCCTTGCCCTTGCCCTGGAGCTGGTCCGGCGGCACGCCACCGAACGTGATGTAGCTGCCTTCGGCAGCAGCGGCGGCGGCCTCGAGGAACTCGTTCTCGTAGACCCCGTCGGGACCCATGAGCTTGACGTCGGGCATCGCGTCGCGCAGGTCGCGCCACAGCTGGCCGGCGTTGTTCTGGGTGATGCCGCCGTAGTACACGAGGTCGGGGTTGGTCGCCTTGACCTTCTCGGCGAGCGCCTTGTAGTCGGTCGCCTTGCCGTCGATCCCGTCGCGCCCGAGGATGGTCAGGCCATACTCGCCGGCCTTCGAGTTGAAGACGTCGGCGATGCCCTTGCCGTAGACCTCGGTGTCGTCGAGCAGATAGACGTTCTTGACGCCGAGCTCGGACGCCCACTTGGCGCCGGCGTTGCCCTGCAGGTTGTCGTTGGGGATGACGCGCGTGTAGTTCTTCTTGCAGCCGTTCGGGTAGTACTTGTCCGGCTCACCCGTCTCGAACGGCTTGGTCAGACCGACACCCGTGTTGGCCGGGCTGACCATGACGATGCCCTTCTCGCACAGGATGGGGATCGACAGCTTGGCTGCTCCCGAGTTGAACGTGCCGATGTAGGCGACGAGCTTGTCGGTCGCGACCGCATCGTTGGCGTTCTTGATCTCGGTCGCCTCGTCCCACTTGCCGGCGGCAGCGGTCGAGTCGTCCTTGTCGATGTACTTGATGGTGTAGCCGCCGACGCTGCCACCCTTCTCCTCGATCGCCATGTTGATGGCATTGACGATCGTGTCCGTCTGGGCCTTGCTGGAGCCCTGGCGCGGCAGCGACGACCAGATCTCGATCTCGCCCTTGCTACCGCCGCCGCCCCCGCCGCCACTGCACGCTGCGAAAGCGAGCATCGCGACAGCAGCAAGCGTCCCGATCTTGCGCTTGTTCATTCACTCTCCTCCTGGATTGCCGGATCGCCAGATACGTACCGGGCGACCGTCGATCGTGGCACCCTGCCCCATCCCGATCCGGGGGATGCGAAGACGCCCCGCACACCCTGTTCGCCTCACCCCGACGACGCGCCCTCCCTTGGAGCGTCGATGGGGCTTGCAGCGGTGCGTGACAGAGGCGACGCAGACCGGTCTCGAGCGGCGCGCAGGTGACCGCCGAAACGATGCCGTATCATATGCACCGGCGACCCGAATGCAATACCGGTCGGTCGCATCCCTTCGGCCGCGCCTAACGTGCGCCAGAGCCGAACCGGATCGCGGGCCCATCGGTCCGACCTCGGGGTCGAGCCTGACCCCGGTCGAGGGGCGACGGTCGCCGTCCTGCGAGGTAACGACCTTCGGCGTGGAATATCTGGTCCGGCCCGCCCGCATAACCGACATCGATCGTCTCGTCGCCTTGAGCGACGCGGACTTGGGTGTCGGTCGTGAGGCGAGCCCGCTCGATGCCGCGGATCTGCTCAGGCAGCTCGTCTACCTGCCGCAGGCCAGCATCTTCGTGGCCGAGAGCCAGCGGCACGTCGTGGGCGGGGCTGTCCTCGCCCTTCGACCGTCGGTCCGCGCCGGCGGTTTCGTCGGGACGATCGACCTGCTGGTCGTCGACCCCGAACACGACGCCGACCGGGTCGCTGACGCTCTCCTCGAGGAGGTCGTCCGTTCGGCAAGCAACAAGGGCTGCACGCTCGTCGAGGCAGCCCGCCCGGACGACCAGGAACTCAGCCGCTGGGCGGCCTTGGGGTTCACCCCGGCCGGTCCGCGCATCCAACGAACCGTGGCCGCGGTGGGTACCACCTCGCGCCGCTTCTGATCATCGGCCCGCCCGAGCAGCGAGACCGCGCCGGCCGGGCATAACCACACAGGACCCAAGGAGTATCAGTTGGGCAAGAACGTCGCCGTCTTCGTGGACGTGGCGAACATCTTCTATGCGGCCAAGGCCGCCGGCGTGGACATCGATTACGTCACGCTCCTCAAGTCGGCCGGGGCCGGGCGCGATCTCGTTCGCGCATATGCCTACACGGGGCTCGACCCCGACAACGAGAATCAGCGGAACTTCCACGACTTCCTTCGCCGCCACGGGTACAAGGTCGTCAGCAAGGACATCCGCAAATACGGCGACGGCAAGGTCAAGGCCAACCTCGACATCGAGCTCGTCGTCGACATGATGAAGACGGCTCGGAACCTCGATATCGCGATCGTCGTGTCCGGCGACGGCGACTTCGCGCCGGCCATCCGCGCCGTCCAGGAGATGGGCGTCCGCGTCGAGGTCATCAGCTTCCGCGGCAACACCAGCTCGGACCTCATCGAGGTCGCGGACCAGTTCAGTGACATCACCCAGCTCGCCCGCGTCGAGAAGGGCAGCCGGTCCGGCCGCCGCGTCGCCGACGACGATGCCGACCTGTCCATGACGGAGGTCCCCGACAAGCAGACCGAAGGCACCGGCGTGGGTCGCGGCACGCGAAGCGGCCGAGGCCGCGGTCGCAGTCGCACCTCCGATGCGGAGACTGTCGCCGCGTCGAGTCCCGGGACAGGCCGGGGCCGGCGGGGCGCCACCTCGAGCAATGGATCGGGCAAGTCGACCGTCATGCCCGGCGAGCGCATCAAGGGTCGGGGCGACCTGTCCGAGGCCGATCTTGCGTCGGCGGAAGTGTTCACCCTCGACGACCTCGACGAGACCGCGGCCGGGGCCGAGGCCGGGGAAGGTACGGAAGCCCTCGAGGGCGAGGCCGCCGATACCCGCGACGATGCCGGCCGCCGAAGGCGCCGGCGAGGCGGTCGTGGCCGAGGCCGCGGTCGTGGCCGCGAGGAAGGGACAGCTCCGTCGACCCCGACACCGTCGACCTCGGCGAGTGCTGGGCGCACCTACGACGCTGACGAGGATGAGGACGAGGCACCCGTCGAGCCGCCCCGTCCCCGCAGCACGCCGTTCGGTTCCGTCTGGGACTCCCAGCTCGGCACACCGGCCGCGCCGTCCAACCTCGCCTCGTCGGCGAGCGACGACGAGGACTTCGACGAGCCGGAGATCCCCGAGTACCTGATCGCCGAACAACGACGCGGCCAAAGCGCCGGCGGTCGCGGTGGGGGGCGCGGACCGCGCGGCGGTCGATCCGCCTACCAGTCGGCCATCGAGCGTGAGCGCTACGGCCGTGGGCGTAGCGGCGGGATCAACCGCTATCCGGACGTGAGCGGCCGGACGGGCGGTCGCGATCAGCGCGGTGGCAGCCGCGGCTACGACCGGCCCGATGAGCGGCCGCGCCAGGCGCGTCCGACCGGTTCAGGGGCCTCGGCCGAGCCGTGGAGCGAGGTGCCGCCGGAGCTCGAGGCGATGCTGCGCCAGCAGATCAGCGCCAAGCCACCGACGCGAGCGGCGGAGATCGAACCCGCGACCGACGAGACCCAGGGGACCGTGGCCGAGATCGCGGGCGCAGATGTGAGCGATGGAGCCGAGAAGGCATCCGCGCCGAAGCGCCGGACGACGCGCAAGGCCTCCGCGGTTGCGTCGACCGATGCTGACGGCGCCGAGGCGAAGGCTCCCGCCCCGAAGCGTCGCTCGACACGCAAGCCCGCGTCGGCGCCGGCCGCTGCTACAGCCGCAGGGGACGTCGCGTCGACGGATGTCGTTGCGGAGCCTGCCGCGCCGAAGCGGCGAACGACGACCCGCAAGAAGGCGAGCGCCACCGGCGACTCGGAAGCGGCGACCGCGGTCTCGACCGATGGCGCGGAGGCAGCCCCGGCTTCGCCGAAGCGCCGGACGACGAAGAAGACCACCACCACCGCCTGATCCGCCGATGCAGGGCGCCCGCACGCGGGGTCACCCGGCCGCGCTTGCCGCGGTCGGGGGGATGATCCGGCGCGGCACGCCGGGGTCGGTGCTCCTCGTGGGCCCGGCAGGCATCGGCAAGGCGACGCTGGCGCTCGACCTCGCGGCCGGGCTCCTGTGCACTGCCGAGGATGTCGCGGCACGCCCGTGCGGCGCGTGTCGGAGCTGCCGGCTGGTGGCCCGCGGCGTCCACGCGGACGTGCATCGACTCGGGCCGGACGGGCCAGGCCGGCAAGTCGTCCTCGGTGGTCCGGGCGCCAAGGTCCGCGGGATCCGCGACCTCATCGGCGAGCTGGCGCTGCTCCCAGTCGAGGGTGGCGCCCGCGTGGCCATCGTGGAGTCCGCGCAGCGCATGAACGAGGATGCCCAGGCCGCCCTCCTCAAGACGCTCGAGGAGCCACCGACCGGGGCGACGATCGTGCTCTGCGCCGACACTGAGGAGCCGCTGCTGCCGACGATCCGGTCGCGCTGCGCCCGGATCCGTCTGGGGCCGGTCGCCATCCGCGACATCGAGGCGATCATGTCCGAGGCCGGCGCCGCCGAGCCGCCGGTCGCCGCCAGGGCGGCCCGGATCGCCGGAGGACGGCCGGGCATCGCGCTCGCCTGGGTGGCACGACCCGACGCGCTCCGCGAGCGCGATGCCATCGGTCGCTCCTTGCTCGATCTGGCCATCGCCCGCCCGGCGGATCGACTGGCCGGGATCCGTTCGCTCGCCACACAGGCGGCGGAGCTTGCCGGAATCGGCGAAGGTTCGTCATCGGCACCCGTCACCCAGGAGGCGAGTGTCACCGGGAAAGAGCGAGCCCGCCCCAAGCGATCGACCCCCGAGGCGTCGACGATGACCGACCCAGCGGCCGATGGCACGACGCCCGACGAGGCCGACGCCGAACCCGATGACACGACGGCAGTGCGAGCCCCGGCGTCCGAGCGACGGCGGGCCGCCGAGGCCCTGATCGGACTGTGGACGGACGTGACGCGCGACGTCGCCCTCTGCCAGAGAGGCCTCGACCGGTCGGTCCGCGACCTCGCCCTGCTCGACGACACGCGAGGCCTCGCCACGGACCTCGACCCCGAGGCGGTCGCCGCGTTCATCGACCGCCTCGGTCGCGCGAGCGTGCTGATCGCCAGCAACGTCTCACCGGAGCTGGTCCTGGACGATCTCGCCCTCGCCTGGCCGCGGCCTCGTTCGAGCACTCGAGCCGCGTGACCAACGAACGGCTCGACGCGACCGTCCATGGGCGCGTGCAGGGTGTCGGCTTCCGCTACTACGTCATCCGCCAGGCCGCCCGATTCGACCTGACAGGCTGGGTCGCGAATGAGCCGGACGGGTCCGTGCGCTGCGTCGCCGAAGGCCCAAGAGCCGCCCTGGATGCGCTTCTCGAGGCGCTCGAGCAGGGTCCCGCGGGTGCCTTCGTCGATCGCGTGTCGACGGGCTGGGGTCCGGCGACCGGGGGCTTCTCATCGTTCCACGTGCGCAGCGGCGGTCATCGCGGCGACTGAGCGGCTGACCCGTTCGGCGCGACGTCGACGGGACCGGTGGGCTATTCCCACCCTGACCATCGGGCTCCATCTTGCAGGCGATGGAGACCAATTCTCCCGCCGAGGACCTTCCCTCCCTCTATCGCGCGATCCTCGATCGTGTCGCCGAGCTGGAGGTGGCCGGCGAGCGCGACCGGGCAGCCCGCCTGCGCACCGACGCGACGGAGGCGTATTCAAGGGCGTGGGATGAACGCGCACGCCGGCGGCTGGAGGCGCTCCTTCGGCGATCCGACCGCGATGCCGATGCAGAACGGCATGGTGGGCGAGCCCGCCGTCCTGTCGCGACGCCTCGACGCGCGATGGCCACCCGGGAGCGCTGACGCTCCTTCGCTGAGCCCGCAGGTCCGTCGCCGCGACGCCGCGAGACCCGCCGGGCCGGGCGTACGCTCTCGACCGTGGATCCCTCTTCTGCCACGGTCGGTACCCTCCTCGAGCGCGCGATCGATGCCTACGCGCGACTCGCCGAGCTCGGCGAGGAGGTCGATGACGAGTGGTCGTACATCCAGGACCTGACCGAGGCGTGGCTCGCGCGCTTCGATGAGGTCGAGGCGGCGCGAGGTGAGGAGACGGTCGGCGCGGACATCGCCGTCGCGATCGACGTCGCGATCGCCGAGGTCAGGCGGATCTCCGATGCGCACCGCGCCATCGACTGGCTGTCCACGTTCCCGCAGGTGACGCTCGTCGCCCTCGGGGAGGCGACGTGAGGTTCCAGGACGCGGCCCGCGATGGGCGCGCCGTCGTCTATGCCGGCGTCCAGGCCGATCCACTCGTTGAGCGCGCCGCGCGACTGCTCGTGACCGCCGACGCCTCGACACGGGTCCTGGCTCGCGCCGTAATGAACGGCGAGTCGACCGATCGGGCGACCTGGATGGCCATGTTCCCGACCCTCCTGGGCGAAGGCGTGCCGGATGACATCAGGGCCGCGGCCGAGGCGGTCCTCGTTGCCGGCCTCGAGGTCGCTGAGCGAGGGGAGGCCGTCCGAAGCCAGGTGCGTGGCGCGATCGTCGAGGAGATGACCGCCCAGCTGCTGGCGCGCCGAGCGCCCGTGGAGACGATCCGGCGTGAGCGACGGATCCTGTTCGACGGCGTCCGAGCCGAGATCCATCCCTATGACGTGACGGTGGAGCGCGATGACGCCGCCGAGGCGTACGACTGCAAGTGGGGCGCTCGCGGGATCGGCGACGACGTCCTCCATCAGCTCGACGACGCGCGGACCCACGCCGACGACGAGGAGATCCCGCTCGACGTCGCGCTCGTGGTCTTCGACGCCCGGCGGTCGTGCGAGGTCCGCCTCGCCCGGTCCACAGCGCCCACGGCCGGCATCCGGATCGTGCCCCTCGAAGCGCTCGAGGAACTGGCAAGCGCCAGATGAGCGACACGGATCGCCCGCCCGACCGCTGCTCGGCGCCCTACCGCGTCCGGTTCGACGAGGCCGCTCCGGACGGCCGGGTCCGCACCTCGGTGCTGTTGCGCTACGCCCAGGATCTCGCCTGGTTCCACTCCTCGTTCCGCGGCTTCACCCGCGAGTGGTATCGCGAGCGCGGGCTGACCTGGCTGGCACGCGCCGCCGAGGTGACGGTGGAGTCTGACGTACGGGTGGGTGACGAGATCGTCGGGACGACGCAGGTCGTCGGGTGGCGACGGGTCTGGGCGCGCCGCCGGACGGACTTCGTGGACGAGTCAGGCAACCGTGTCGCGTGGACCCATGTCGACTGGGTCCTGCTGGATTCCCGCGGCGCTCCGACTCGCGTTCCCGAGGAGTTCGACGAGTTTTTCTGGGCGCCCAAGGCGACGTTCCCGCTCGGTCGCGTCACGATAGGCGAGCGGTCTGCCGACGCCTCTGCGCCGGTGGCAATGCGCGTTCGCCCGCAGGAGCTCGATCCGATGGACCACGTCAACAACGCGGTCTACGCCGATTGGGTCGACGAGCGGCTGCTCGAGGCAGGAGGCGAGGCGGACATCAGGTCGATCCCGCGGACGATGCGGCTCGAATACGCCCGTGCGGTCGATGCCGGGGCAACGGTCCTGGTCGACGCGTGGCGCGACGATGTTGGCTGGTCCTGCCGTGTCCGGGACGAGGCGGGCGAGGACTACCTCCGCGCCCGCCTGGAACCGACCGAGGTCAGCTCGCGGTGACGATCACGCGCCCGCGCATGTCGTTGGGGTGCAAAGAGCACATGTAGTCGAACCGCGATAAGTGGGAGCAGGGCCAGTTCGCGGAGGCGTTCTATAATTATTATGTGTTAGTGATACAACGCACCCGGATGGCTGTCGATCCCTTGCACCAACGGCCGTTGGTCTTAGGATGCGGACGATGACTGAGACCCGACCGGCGACCGACGACATCGAGGCGATCGGCCTGCTCGACGAACCCGTTCGGCGGACGCTCTACGAGTGGGTCGTGCGCGCGGGCCGCCCGGTCGGCCGGGACGAGGCCGCGGCGGCGACCGGAGTGTCGCGGACGCTCGCGGCGTTCCACCTCGATCGTCTGGCCGCCGCCGGTCTGCTGACGACCGAGTTTCGCCGATTGAGCGGACGGACGGGCCCCGGAGCAGGCCGCCCGGCCAAGCTGTACTCGCGGGCGGATCGGGAAGTCCGCGTGTCCCTGCCGGAGCGGCGCTATGACGTCGCTGCGGGCCTCATGGCTGACGCTCTGGAAGCGTCGAGCGGGGGTGCGAGCGGCGGCCCGCCAGAGTCGTTACGGGCTGCGGCGCATCGGATGGGGTCGGAGGTCGGATCCGCCGCCAGGGCAGCCGCGGGTCGACGGCCGTCCCGCGCTCGCCGCCGAGCCGCGTTGGTCGAGACGCTGAGCGAGCGTGGGTACGAGCCACGCGAACGTGATGGCGTACTCCGGCTTGGCAATTGCCCATTCGATGCGCTGGTCGATGATCATCGCGACCTGGTGTGTGGGATGAACCTCGCGCTCGCTGAGGGGATCCTCGACGGCCTGGGCGACGAGCGGCTGTCCGCACGTCTTGACCGGCAGCCGGGCCTGTGCTGCGTGGCGTTCGACCTCGAGTGACCGCGCGATGGGACGACCGCGCGATGACAACGACCGCGCCGGATGTGGTCATCGTCGGCGGCGGGGCGATGGGCGGCGCGGTCGCTGTCCACCTGCTCGAAGATCCGGCATTCAGTGGCCGCGTCACCGTCATCGAGCGGGATCCCACCTTCAAACGTGCCTCATCCGCGTTGAGCGCAGCCGGCACGAGGCGACAGTTCTCGACGCCCGAGAACATCCGGATGTCCGCGTACTCCTTCGACTGGCTCCGAGAGCGCCTCGATGTCGGCGTGCACGAGGGTGGTTACCTGTATCTGGCGTCGAGTGCGATGGTCGCCAACCTGGAGGCGAACCACGCGATCCAGCGTGCGGAAGGCGCGGACGTCGTCCTCTTGACGGCCGGGGAGCTGGCGGCGAGGTTCCCGTGGCTGTCGATCGACGGCGTGGCGCTCGGCTCCCTGGGCCGATCCGGCGAGGGCTGGTTCGATGGCTATGCCCTCGTCCAGGGCCTCCGGGCACGCGCCCGAGACCTCGGGGCGGACCTCGTCACCGGCGAGGTCGTAGGCATGCGCCTTGGTGGCGACCGCGTGACGGAGGTGGTGCTGGCGGACGGCTCGAGCCACGCCTCCGGGTGCGTCGTCGACGCAGCCGGTCCGTGGGCCGCCAAGGTCGCGGCCATGGCCGGCATCGAGCTCCCGGTCGAGGCACGGCGCCGATCGGTCTTCGTCTTCGACGTCGAGCGCGACGCCCCCACGAATTGCCCGCTCGTCATCGATACCTCGGGTGCCTGGTTCAGGCCCGAAGGCGGATCGTTCATCACCGGGATCGCGCCGGCGCCGGAGGACGACCTGGCGGACCTGCCGCTCACGCCCGAGCACGGGCTGTTCGAGGCGCGGCTATGGCCGGCGCTCGCCGAGCGTGTCCCCGCCTTCGACACGATCCGGGTCACGAACGCGTGGGCCGGCTATTACGAGATGAACACGTTCGACCACAACGCGATCATCGGACGCCACCCCGAGGTCACGAACCTGCTCTTCGCCAACGGGTTTAGCGGTCACGGGATCCAGCAATCGCCGGCGGTGGGTCGGGCGGTGGCCGAGCTCATCGTGCACGGGCGGTTCGTCACGCTCGACCTGTCGACCTTTGGCTACGAGCGCATCGCCGCAGGTCGACCCGTGATCGAGCGGAACGTGATCGGGTGACGCTAAAGACGCGGTCGATGGCAACCAAGCTGTAACGCTGCACATCGGTGGCGCTGAGTCGGCCGTCCCGCCACGGATGCCACGGTCGGGACTCGCACGAGGAGGACGTCATGCCGACGACAGTTGACAAGATCCGCTCGACGACCACCATCGACGCGCCGATCGAGCGTGTCTGGCGCGCCATCACCACACCGTCCGAGATCAAGCAGTGGTTCTTCGGGGTCGACACCGAAGCGGACTGGCGACCCGGCGGTCGACTGGTCCACCGCGGCGAATACCGGGGCAAGCCCTACGTGGACAAGGGCGAGATCGTCGAATTCGACGCACCGCGCCGCCTCGTCCACACCCATTGGAGTGATGTCTCGGGCTTGCCCGACGCGCCCGAGCACTACCAGCGAGTGGCCTGGGACCTGACGCCACGCGACGGCGGCACGCAGCTCGCGATCACCGAGCGGAACCTGCCATCGGCGGACGCGGCGAAGACCTCGGAGGAAGGCTGGAAGGGCGCGCTCCAGGGCCTCAAGGAATTGCTCGAGCGCTAGCCCGGCGGATAGGTCTCGGCCGACGCTCTCTGCGCGGCCGTGTAGGCTCTCGCCCCATGTCCCATCGCGCCGCCCGCACCCTGCCCTTCGTCGTCGCGCTGCTGGCGCTGACCGCGGTCCCTGTCTTGGCGGCGAGCCTCGCCGACGACCCGACGCAGGTCTCGCTGTCGACGCTTCGTCCGCGCGTGGGCGATGCGAAGGCCGACCTCGGTCGCGTGTATGCGGACGGCTGCCACGTCGCCAAGCCCGTAACACGCCCAGTGCATTGCACGTACGGGCGCCGCGACGGGACGATCCGCGTGGTCGTGATCGGCGATTCGATCGCGGCACAGTGGTGGGCCGCCATCGACGGCGCCGCCCGACGCGGCGGGTGGCGGGTGACCTGGATGACCAAGTCGGCCTGCCCGGCCGCCGACGTGACGATCCGGAGCAGCGGGGCACGCTACGCCGCCTGTGACACGTGGCGCCGCAACGTCCTGACCAAGATCCGTGGCATCTCGCGGGTCGACCTGGTCGTCATGACCGGATCGTCGTCATCGACCCTTCTCCGTCGAAGCGACGGCGCGGTCATCAGCGATCCGACCGCGAGATGGGCGGAATGGGAGGCCGGCTATCGACGGACCGTTGCCCGACTCGCCGGCCAGGTGCGGCGCGTCGCGATCCTGCGCGATACACCCGCATTCAGCAGTTCGATCCCGAGTTGCGTCGCGGCCCATTCCGGATGGACGCAGCCCTGCTCGCGAGCCCGCTCGGGCGCCCTGGCGGCCGGGCCATGGGGAGCGGAGATGGCCGTCGACGCGTCGTACACCTGGGTCCGGGCCACCGACCTCGCCGATCGGGTGTGCCAGACCACGCGCTGCTGGCCGGTGACGTCCGATCGGATCCTCCGCTACCGAGACGCCCACCACATGACCGACACGTACGCCGCCTCCATGGCGTCCGCGATGTATTCGCGGCTGCGCTGGTTGATGCGGTAAGGGCCAGCCGCGCCCATTCCCGTCGACGCGCGGACACCACGACGCACTCCTGTCTACACTCGGCCGATGTCGCTGCACGCTCCACCGACCGATGAGCAGGCCACGCGTGCGCTGTTGGTCGAGTTGCTCGGGGACTTTCATCGGCGCGGCTGGGTGTCGGGTACCGGTGGCGGGATCTGCGGGCCGTCAGGCGATGGTGGTCTGCTCCTGGCACCGAGCGGCGTGCACAAGGAGCGCGTCCGGACCGACGAGTTCTTCACAGTCGATCCGAGTGACGGCCACGTCACCCGCGAACCCGAGCGGGACGACCTCCGCCCGAGCGAATGCAACTCGATCTTCTGTCTCGCGCACCGACGCCGTGGCGCGTGGAGCGTCGTCCATTCGCATGCGCTGTCGGCCGTCCTGGCCGGCGACCTGGCGGCGGCGACCGACGGCGATCATCTGGCGATCAGGGACCTGGAGATGCTGAAAGGCATCCCTGGGGTGACGAACACCGACGTGCATCTTGTTCCGGTCATCCACAACACGCCGCGCGAGCCCGAGCTCGTGAGCCAGCTCGAGGACGTCTTCGCCGACCCGCGCTTCGAGGCCGCCCGGGCCGTGGTCGTTCGGGACCATGGCGCCTACATCTGGGGCGACGACATCCTTGCCGCGAAGCGCCATACCGAGGTCTATCACTTCCTGTTCGAAGCGATGGTCGCCAGACGCGGCCATCAAGTGGAGGAACGAGCGTGAGCCACCACGACGAGACCGACACTCGCGACCTGTCGCACCTGACCAAGATCGATGTCGTCGACGTCGCGTCAGCCGTCGACGCCGACAAGCTCACCGACGCCGAACCGTTCAAGCGGACGTACCTCGGCCATGGGTCGCAGTCGAGCGTCTTCGTGTTCCAGGGCCACGCCGGCCCGTTCCGGACGCACGTCCACGAGACGCACGACGAGATCGGTTACGTGCTGGAGGGGACCGGCTCGGTGACGGTGGGCGGCGTCACGCGGCCCGTCAAGAAGGGCGACGTCTGGGTGATCCCGGCCAACACCCCGCACGGCGGTCAGTTCGAGGACGCGCCCCAGGTGCTGTTCATCTCATCGCCGATCGACGATCCCGAGAACCAGGACCGCGTCTGGATCGACTAGGGGGCGCGCGGAAGCCCGCATCGAGGCGGGCATGAAAAAGGAGCAGGCCGTCGGATCCGTCCGATGAAGCCCCCCAAGGATGATTCCGTCCCCCCGAGGGCCTGCTCCGATGCCAGATGTTGGCACGTCGACCTTGCGGTGCCCCTTGCAGATTCGGGTCGGCGGCCGCGCGAACCGACGCGGTCGAGGCCGTCAACTGTGCGCTGCCCGATGCTCGATCAGCCGACTGGGCGACCCTGATCGTCGCATGGTGGCTTGAAGGTCGGATCGGCTGCGAATTCGCGCTCCATCAGGCGAATCGACGTCTGCATCTCTGATGGCGCGACGTATGCCCCGTCCTGTTGATACGGACGATCGAGAAAGAGGACTACGAGCAGCCCGGCGACCACAAGCAGAGTGACAGAGCCGATCATGAATGCCTGCACCCACCACCGCTCACGGGGATCAGCGAACACCGTCATGTAGCTGATGGTCAGCACGGCCCCGACGATCAGCACCATCCAGACGGCCCCGGGCACGACCGGGTCGGCCTGCACCAGACGCGCCCGACGTCCCTCGCGTCGCTCAGCCTGCTGTTCCAGCCAATGGCCGAGCGCGACCTCCGTGCGCGGCGAATCGACTGCGATCTCGTCGGTGGTCCCCTCGAGACGCGTGAGCCAGCCCTCGACCAACTCGCTCTCACCCCCGGCGGCCATCTGCGGCCATCCGTCGTATACGACCGCCCGGGCATAGCAGTCCAGGTCGCTGCGCAGTAGCGGGCCCTGGGGGTCCGGCAGAAGTCGGGTCGTACGCGCCAGCTGCGTGACGGCGACCGCTTCACGCGACGCGCCATCCCAGGCGCGCATGTAGCCCTCGAAGGCGAGGAACACCACGAACGCCAGGATCACCGCGAACGCCACGCCGAGAACCCCGAAGATGCCGGCGGCCGGGACAGGGTCCCTGACGAAGCCATCGGGCGGCGCGAAACGACGCACCGTCAGCATGACCACGACCGCGACTGCCGTCGTGCCCGCGAGGGCGATCAGGATCACGAACATGCTCCCTCCCTCCGACGAGGACCCGCACAGGGTATCGGTCCACGATGGCCGCGCGGATCCGAGGGGCTAGGTGGTGCGGGTCCCACGCGAGGGTCTAGCGTTCAGGCACTCGGTGGCCAGAACAGTGGCTGGTCCCGCTCGTACACAGTGACGCGATAGCCGTCCGGATCCGCCATCGCAAAGGTCCTGCCGAAGGGGCCGTCGAACGGTCGAAGGAGGATGGGGATCCCGGCGGCGGCGGCCTTCTCGTGGAGCGCCTCGGCGTCGCTGGCTCGCCACCAAAGCTGGACGCTCGTCGTCTCGGGCGATGGCCCGGGGTGGCCCGGGCGCTGGGCGGAACTCAGCGCGAACGTTGGCCAGCCCACGAAGACGGCGGACTCTGGACCGAAGTCGAATGTGTCACGGATCGCTCCGAGGTACGTCTGGTAGAACGCCGCGGATAGCTCGACATCGGTCACAGCGATCGAGATGAACCCCGGGCTCGGGGTGACGGCAACGGCTGACATCGGTTCCTCCTCGCAGGTCGGGTCGGGCGCCTGTGTGCGCCCTCTACCTATCCCGATTCGCGAGGGGTCCAGGAATCATCGGTGTGGAACGACCGTCACGCGGCGCGCGCTGGCGTTCCGCGGAGCGCGCGCTCGAGTGTGGGCGCCGGCCGTCGAACTGCCAGTAAAGGATTCCGGCAAGCGGAAGGTCGAGAAGAGACCGGCATCGACGAAGTTGGCGATCGCGGCGATCCTGTCCGAGCGGAGTGTCAGGACTTGGATCGCGAACGGTTGCCAGATGGACCTTCCGGCCGTCGAGCGGTAGTACCCAAATGCCGGCTGCCCGTTCGCGGCGGTCGGGACGAGTCGCGACTGGACATCACGATCCGGCCGCCACACCCAGCGCAAGAAGTCCGCGATGGCCGTCGGCCCGACGTACCACTGCGACCACGGCGGCATGGTCCACGTCGCGTCGTCGGCGAGCAACTGGACAAGGCCATCGATGTCGGCGGCCTCCCACGCCCGAACGTAGCTCTCGAGAACCTGGCGCTGCATGGCGTCCGGAACCAGTTGCCGGTTGTGTAGCCCGCCGGCACGCCGCCCGTGGAGGGTCGCCCGCGCACGTTGCAGCGCGCTGTTGATCGAGGCGATCGACGCCTCGAGGATCGCAGCCGACTCGGCTGTGGAGAACCCGAGTACGTCGCGGAGCAGAAGGATCGCCCGCTGACGCGGTGGCAGCGCCTGGATGGCCGCGACGAACGACAGCTCGACGGCCTCCCGGGCCTCGTATCGAGCGGCTGGCCCAGGGCCTGGATCCGCGATCAGATCGATCGGGTCGATGGGATAGGGCTCGATCCAGGCGGAGTGGGCGTCGGGGCTCCCGAGTGGCTCGAATGTGTATGGCTGGCCTTGGGCGTTTGGCAGCACTCGCCGAGCGTTGGCGCGGCGCTCGAGGACTCGGAGGCTGGCATTGGTCGCGATCCGGTACAGCCAGCCACGGAAGGACGAGCGGCCCTCGAAGCCATGGCGACCGCGCCAGGCGCGGAGAAGGGCGTCCTGTGTGGCGTCCTCGGCGTCATGGACGGAGCCCAGCATCCGGTAGCAGTGGAGCTGGATCTCCGGCCGGTGCCGTTCGATCAGCCGTTCGAAAGCGTCAGCGTCGACGATGTCTTCGAGGGGGACCACGAAGACAGTGTCGCGCACCACGCGGATCTGGGAGCGCGGCGGCCGAGAGCCGAGCCCGGCGCGGTGGCGAGCGAGAGGGTCGCGGCGTTGGCAAAGTATCGAGATGTCGCAGCCGCGCCTCGATCATGCCTCGCCCTCCATCCTCGACGGAATTCATGTCGAAGCGGCTGGAGCATTCGCGTCGCTCGATGCGGGCCCTGCTCACCTCACCGGCTCGCGCGAACCCGCTGGGATGAGGCTCCGAACCGCGCGCCCTGCAAAAGCTGGAAGACATGCGGTCGCTCCTGGGTGCTCCGCGAGCACGCTGAGGGTGCGTCGAGTGGTCGGAGCTCGCGAGGTCGCGACACTTGAGATATCGAATTGGGGTCCTCACCGGTTCGCTCGGGCCAGACGCGGTGCCATCCGAAGACCGCGCAATCGGACCACGAATCCGCCCGCGGCCGCGCGAGACGTCGCCGCCTCGGCCACGCGCACCACGATCCGCATTCGAGGCGAGCCCCTGAGGAAGCGCGGTACGCCCGATGACGCTGGGTAACGGACTCGACCAGCTCGACCACCATGACCAGATCGTGGTCGTTGCGGCCCGAAGCATGGCTCAGCCTGCGTCGGTGCTCCCGGCGGGGCACGCCTGTGAACTCCTCGCGGACGACCGTGGTGCCGTCCTAGCGAGATTGACCAACGACCACGAGCGTCAGATCGCCAACTCCGAGCGCTCCGTCCAATAGAGGCACATCTCCTTGTCGTGCTTGGCCCACGTGAACTCGCGCATCGCGGAGTGGATCTTCGCGGCCACGGCGCGGGATGGCGCGTTGTCGGGGGCCACGAGCGAGCAGACGAGGTCGAACCGCGTGTTGGCGAAGACCCACGCGAGGCAAGCACGGGCCGCCTCGGTGGCGTAGCCGCGGCCCTGCTCGAGCGGGACGATGTGGTACCCGACCTCCGGGATCAGCTCGTCCTCGACGGGCTGGAGCATGGGCCCGCAGTCGCCGAGGAACCGCCCGTCCGACCGCGCGATGACGGCCCACAAACCGAAGCCGTGCTCCCTGTAGCTCCGGCGAGCCGAGGCGATCCAGGCGGCGACCCCGTCGCGGTCGAACGGTGCCGGGTAATAGCGCATCGCGACGGGATCGCCCAAGACCTCGTGGAGCGCGTCGATGTCATCGAGTTCCAATTCCCTTAGGAGAAGGCGTTCGGTCTCCACCATGTACCGCACCCGCGCAGGGTATGGACCATGGGCCTCTGCGTCACTTTAACCGACGACAAGAAACGGCCCCCAGATCAATGGGAGTAGCCGGTGGGCTGGACGCAACGACCCTGTAGCTTTCTTCGATAAGCGGCATCTCCGGCCTAGCCCGTCGGTCCTGACGTGACCCCAGGGGCTGAGGCGCCGTCCGGGGCCGACCACATGGGCCGGGATGGCCGCAAGCGCGGCCATCCCGGCACCCGGTTCGCCGGGCACACACCGGCCCCCATCGCCTAGCGCGGTGCGGGTCTTCTCTCGAGTCGACGTCGCATGACCAACAGGACGACAAGTTGCACGGTGGCCGGGATAGCGATGGAGACCGCATTGTCTTGACCAGGGCCGGCGACGGGCAGCAGCGGCACGCTTACGAGGAGCAGCAGGAGCGTGCCGATCAACGCGCGGTCCCAGGCGGGCCGTTGACCGCGGGCGAGACCGCGCGCGGCCGAGAGGCATAACACCCCCGCGAAGGCGACCATGATCCCCACGAGCAGCAGCGCTGCGTACCGGAAGTCGTAGGCGTAGCCCCGTCTCGCGGCGGTTGCCATCACACCTTGCATGTGGCCGAGTCCGGAGATCACGTACAACACGCCAACGAACCCGATCGCGCCGGCGGCGATCTCCCGCGTCGTCAACGACGGGCTCGGACCGACCGGGATCGAACTGGTCAGGCTCGGATCGGTCTCATGCTGCACGGCCACGGTCGTTCGACCTCAGAGGTCGCACCATTATCCGCGGACTGGGAAGACGTCCGAGCTTGCCGTCAGTCGGGCCGCACCCGCTGCTGCCGCTGTTCGGCGACCCATTCCCAGCCCGCCTGCCAGTACGCGGAGCCGCGCTCGAGGCCGTCCCCGGTTGCCTGGACTCCCATGCCCTGATCCAGGCGTCGGCCGTCTCGGGCGTCGCGCCCTCGCCGATGAGGACGGACGGGACAGCGGCTCGCCGACGGAGCAACGCGCGGCGTTCGTGCTCCACCACTACCTCGGCTGGTCGGTCGCCGAGATCGCCGAGAACCTCGGAGTCCCCACGGAAACGATCGATGAATGGGTCGACGAGTACGTCACGCCTCTCGGCGGCTGGCGGCTGGCGGTGTGCCTCGCGGCCAGCAGGCAGAGATCACCGTCGATGGGCAACCGGGCAGGATCGCGGAGTGCGACCACACCGAGGCGACCGTCGTCGCCGGCGGGCGGCTCTACCTCTTCATCGGCCCGGGCCAGTCAAGCCGTAACAAAGGCATGGTTCGACGCCTGGATCGCCACCATCGACCTCCGTCCGGAAGATGCAGCGGCGCCCTCGAGCACGCCGTCGTCGTGATCGACAGTCATGCCAACGCCCGGCCCGGCCACCAAGCTACGCTCAGGTCATACGGCGTCGATAGTCAGTCATCCCACGATGGATGCCAACCCCTACGACCCTATGAGAGAAAGCCCCCCGACCCGAAGGCCGAGGGCTTTGCCCTGCGCCGGACGATCGCGCGGGCCGATTAGCTGCGGCTTATCCGGATTGCGGTCCTCGCCAAACGCATCATCGCTTGTAACGAAGGCACCGAGGGCCGTCACAAGGCCGATGGCGATCGGGTCTCTCGTGGGGTGACCAGGTTCAGAGCCGGTCGTGGCTCTCGCTCACGTCTCTGGACGTAAGATCGCGCAGCCGACCCCGATCCATCAGCGTCCAGCCGCCGAGTGCCACCACCTGAGCCTCTTCGCCGATGTGGACGTACCGAGTCTGCTTTAGCCGGACCTCCTGGCCGCCGGCGTGATCGAACGACTGCTGGATGGCGCGGACGACCTCATCGTCGGGATCGAGAGAAGTCCCACAGGTGAGGCAGGTGTGAACGACGCTGTTGCTGCTCATGTCGGCAGCTTACGCATCTCGCGTTGCTCATGGACCCACGCGAGGCGCACCGTCACCGTGTGTTGTGGACTCAGGCCAGCCCGAACTCACGGAGCAAGTCGGCCACCACCGCGGCCGTTGTGGCGACGAGGCGGCCGCCGGTGAATCGGACGTCATAGGTGACCTCCGCGACGACGTCGATGCCCGGCACGAACGCGTCGGCGTCGCTCCGGGTTTCGAACTCAATCTCCGCAAGGATCAGGCCCTCTAGTGGGCCCTCGAAAACGTCAAAACCGAATGGCGGGATTGACAGCCGCGTCTTGGCCAGCTCTCGGGCCGGGAGCGCCTCAAGCCGGGCGTGCTCCTCGTGCGAGAGGTAGAGGTTCGTGATCAGCCCGGGTCCGCCGTCTGCAGCCGGGATCTTCTGGGTGAGCTTTCGGACTATCGTCACGTCGCCTTGACCGTTGGTCGACGTCATCCGCCGAAGACGGAGGCGCGTGCCCTCGAGGTAGCGATCCTCGATCCGGTGCCGCGCCACCTCTTCGCCGGGAGGCACCGCCCGAAGCAGTAGGCGTCGCTCGAGCTCCGGTCGGGCGTACTTGGCGGCTTTCCCGGCGGGTGCGTCGGGGTGCTCAACCGGCGGCATCAGGAGTACTTCACCTCGTGGAGCTCATTCCAGGCGGCCTCAAGGTTGGCCACGGCACAGCCCGGCCATCAGCGCGATCCTCATGGGACGTCTCCTTGCGCGAGAATCTCCGGGCCCGGGGCTGGCACCGGGACCGGGCCGGCCGCATGACGCGCCCGGACCCGTCGTGACGCCAACGGAGGCGAGCGCAGTCATCGAGGCGAGCGCAGCCATCGAGGCGAGCCACATCAGCAGGCGGGACGCGGCCAACCTCGCCAGCGCGAGTGACGTTCCGTGCCAGTTCGTGCCCGCCGAGGCGCACGGCGACGGCGATGCATCCGATGCGTCACGTGGTCCATGTCCGATCGCTCCAGGTGACCGACGATCCCGGGCGAGGTCATGGGCAGGACGTCATGCCGTCAGCCACGCGATCACGCGGGCGCACTCTTGTTCCGCCGGGGCACAACGCAAGGGCGAACCCGGTACGCCAAACGTCTCGCCAGGTTCGAGATCAACAGGATCATCGAGCGCCCGGGACCCGCGCAACGTCAGCAAACCGGGGGCCTGTCGCCGAGTTGCCCGACTCACCCGCCAAGACCGCATCATGCGGCTCGAGGCGACGCCGCGCGACCGCCAGAACGATGAGGTTCGGAGCGGCAAAAAACGTCAGGAAGCCCGCCAGCTCCCCCTGCACGGGAACGTTGATGAGCGGCACCGTGACAAGGAGCAACAGGACCGTGCCGCCCATGGCGATGTCCCAGGCACGTCGTCGACCGCTGGCAAGTCCTTTCACCGCCGCGATGCACAGCGTGCCTGCGACGACCATCGTGATCCCGATGCTGATCATCGAGGCGACCCGGAAGTCGTACACGGGATAGGCGCCCCTCGAAGCGTTCCCGAGCACGCCCATCAGGTGGGCGCCGCCGTAGATCGTGGTGAGCAGTCCGACGAGCAGGGTCATCCCGGCGGCGATTCGGAGGATGGCGGCGAGCGCTCCAGCCCACACTTCGGCGAAGGGCAGCATGAGGAGCCCCAGGCCAGCGATGACAACGGCGACAGGCTTGAGTCCGTCGCTCGTGAAGCCCTGACCGACGAGTTCGGACGCGAGACTGAGAGCGAGCAGCACGTTCCACAGCGAGCCGACGACGACATCGAAGACGATGACCCGACGACGCCATGGCTCGGCGACCAGCAGCATCGACACGACCAGGATCGCAGATAGCAACGACGCGAGGACCAGCGCCCTCGAGGGTTCCCCGGGGGCGTCAGGAGCGAAGTAGCCGAGCCACAGGCCCCAGAGTTGGATGACCGTCGAGGCCGCGAGGAGGCCGGCCCCGGCGCGTATCCGTCTCGCGCTGACATGCCAGGGTGCGAGTGCCGCCATCACGCGGCTCCGGGGGTGCCGTCGTAGGAGCCGCTCCTGCTCCTCGGCCGTCATCGAGCGCCCGTTCCGCCGGCGCCACATCCTCCACCGGTCTGCACCGCGGGCGGTGCCTCGATTCGGCCGAGTTTCCGGTTCATCTCCGTGTCCCTCCACGGTCGCCGACCCCGCGCGCGACGTCGTGACCGCGACGGTATGCCGCCGGGCCAGGATCATCGCGGGGACGACCCCTCGGTCCGTCCGGGCGAATCCAAGGGCATACCCGGTCAGCGGCACCGGGTGCACCCCGTGGTCCCACGTGGACGCGCGTGCGACGATGTGGCATGCGGTGCCCGTGGCACGTCCGACGGCGATGACGGACTCGGCAGCGACCACCCTGGCGGGTTCGGCACCCAGGTCCTTGGCAGGCGCTCTGACGATGTGCCTTGCCGCCGTCGGGCTCGCCATCATCGCGGCCGGAGTCTGGCTGCCCTGGCACTCGCCCTTGCCCGACCCAGACTCCGTGGCCACGCTCGAGATCGTCGGGGTAGCGATCGCGAGCCTCCTGTGGCTGGCTGCGGCTCTGTGGTTCCGCGCCAAGGGTCGATCACGCCGACTGTGGTTGGTGCTGTTTGCGATGGTCCCGGCCAGCTGGGTGTGGGCCATCGGCTACATCGCCACGCCCCTCACCTATTCGATCGGCGACACGTTCTGGGCGCTCGGCGTCCCCTTCGCTATTCACATGCTCATCGCGTTCCCGAACGGACGCCTCGAGGGCCGCCTCGACCGTTGGGCGGTCGCCCTGCTCTATCTGCTCTTCATCGGCGGGTGGCTACTGAGGGCCATGACGTCGCCGGCCAGCTCCAGCTGCGATCCGTCTTGCGGTCGCAACGTCTTCGCCGTATGGCCGGACGAGGCGCTCCATCAGGTGGTGCTCACCACGGTCAGCTCGGCAATTCTGATCCTCGCTATCCCGGTCGCGATCGCACTCTGGCAGCACTGGCGGGCGGCCGCGCCTGCGGCACGACGCGCCTTCCTCCCGGCGATCCTTGCGATCCCGGTGAACGCCGTGATCGCGGTGATCAGCACCTTGGCCATCGCCTTCCGGCTCGACGTCGGCTGGGTGGCTGATCACAGCTTCAAGATCGCGGTGGGCGGCCTCATACCGGCTGCACTGCTCGTGGGTCTCGTCCAGGCTCGACTCGAGCGCGCCCGGGCGGCGAGCCTGCTCGTCGAGCTGGGTCACGGTGTATCTCCGGCCGGCCTCCGCGAGGCGCTCGCGCGCGCGGTTCGGGACCCCAGCCTCGAGCTCGCGTTCCCCGCGCCAGACACGAGCGGGCTGATCGATCAGGGCGGGCAGCCGTTCCGGGATCCTGCTGTCGGCAAGAAGCGGGCGGTCGCGCGCGTCGAACATGGCGGGAAGCTCCTCGCGGTCCTGGTCCACGACCCGGCGATCGATGCCGAGGATCCGGGGTTGGTCGAGGCGGTCGGCTCGGCCGCGGGGCTGGCGCTCGAGAACGCCCGACTGGCAGCCGAGGTGCGCGCCCAGCTCGAGGAGGTCAGGGCATCGCGGGCGCGTCTGGCCCAGGCCGCGGACGACGAGCGACGGCGGGTCGAGCGGGACCTTCACGACGGGGCCCAGCAGCGACTCGTGGCGCTGACGATGCGGCTCGAACAGGCACGCAGGACCGCGCCGGGTTCGGCGGCGCTGATCGACGACACGCAGGCAGAGCTGCGCGAGGCGATCTCCGAAGTGCGTCGGTTGGCGCGCGGCGTGATGCCGCCGATCCTGACCGAGGCAGGGCTCGCGGCCGCGGTTGAGAGCCTCGCCGAGCGGGCGCCGATCCCGGTCGTCGTGGCCGTGCCCGACCGCCGCTTCCCGCAATCGATCGAAACCGCGGCCTACTACGTCGTGACGGAGGCGCTGACGAACGCCGCGCGCTACGCCGCCGCGAGCGAGGTGCGGATCGACGGTCGGGTGGTGGACGGGCGCCTCGTCGTGAGCGTTACCGACGACGGTCGGGGCGGCGCAGACCCCGAGCGGGGGACCGGCCTCCGTGGGCTGGCCGACCGGGTCGAGGCGGCCGGCGGGAGACTGGAGGTCGAGACGCGCCTCGGTGAGGGGACGCGCGTCCGGGCGACCTTTCCCCAGCTGTGAACGGTCAGGGCCGGTCTACCACGCGCGTCGTCCTTGCAGACGATGCGGCGCTCCTCCGCGAAGCCCTCGCTGCGGGCTTAAGCGCGGAGGGGTTCGAAGTCGTCGGCCGAGCGGGCGACATCGATGGCCTTCTCGCGGCAGTCGAACGCGAGTCGCCGGATGTGGTCATCGTCGACGTGCGGATGCCGCCGACCCATACGACGGAGGGCCTGGCGGCCGCGCACGTCATCCGCCGTCGACATCCGGGCATGGCGATCCTCGTGCTCTCGCAGTACGTCGAGACGCGCTACGCCCTGGAGCTTCTGCGCGACGACCCCGCGGGGATCGGCTATGTCCTCAAGGACCACGTCAGCCGCCTTGAGGATCTCGCCGATGCCGTCCGCCGCGTCGTGGCGGGCGGATCCGTCATCGATCCTGAGGTCGTCGCCCGGCTCCTCGGTCGGTCACGGCGCCACTCGCCACTCGACGAGCTGACGGCCCGTGAGCGGGAGATCCTTGCCCTCATGGCCGAAGGTCGCTCCAATCAGGGCATCGCGGAGCGCCTCGGACTCGAACTCAAGACCGTCGAGGGTCACATCGGCCAGGTCTTCGGAAAGCTCGGCCTCGAGCCCGCGCAAGAAGACCACCGCCGGGTCCTCGCCGTGCTCACGTACCTGCGCGGGACCGAGACCTGATCCCGGGTCCGATCGGTCTTCGTCGCCCGCGTCCTAGTCGACGCTGATCGTCCCGGCCATGCCGGCAGCCTGGTGACCGTGGACGCTGCAATAGAACACGAGCTGGCCGGGTCCGCTCGGCTGGATCATGACGGCCGTCGTCGTCTTCGGTGTCACCTGGACGTGGATGTCGAGACTGTCGATGTCAAATGAGTGAGGGGCGTCTTCCGGGTTCGTGATGATCAACCCGAGGACTTCGCCGTGCTTCATCTGGGGGCTGCCGACAAACGCGAGGTCCTCGATGGTGATGGCCCCGGTCACGGTCGGCGTCTTCGTCCCACCCGGCCCGCCGGTCGGCACCAGACCGGCGAGCAGCGCGGTCGTGGCCGCACCGAGCGCGATGCCGACAACGACCATGGACAGCGCGCCGGCGCGACCGGAGCGCGCCCAGATCGACCGGCCGCGGCGGACCTCGAGGAACGCGACGATGCCTCCGGCCATGATCGCGATCACTCCCGTGAGGAAGACGACCGTGATGAGGAACGGGGCCGTGCTGGCCGGGCGGGCGAGATCGTACGGGATGTCCTGCGCGTTGAAGGCCTGGAACGGGACGGCCAGGGCGACGGGGATCAACCAGAACCAGGCGCGGCGTCGAGCCCCCGTCCAGACCAACGAAAGCGTCCCGATCACGGCGAAGATCGCGGCGACGACCGTGAAGATGGGGCCCAGGTTCGGCACCATACGAACAAACCCGGTCGCCGGCACGTACACGATGATCACGTACGCCAGGAAGTACGCGAGACCGGCGACCATCACCCAGCAGCCGGCACCGACCACGGTCATGGCGAAGGTACGCGGGACTTGTGGATGCTCTTTCGGAGCGGTTGCGTTCGCCTGCTGGCTCATCTCCGTCGCCTCCACGGCCTCGACCCCCACGCGAGGTCATCACTCCGACCGTATTCCCCGAGGAACCGGAAATCGCCGGGGCCACCCCTCGATCGGTCGGACCGAGATCCGAGGGCGCATCCGGTCATGGCATCGGGGCATGCCCGGTGGTTCCGCGAGTCCGCCGTCGGCCAGCCAGCGGGCTGGCTCGAGACTGACCGGGCCGGTCGTGCCGGAGCACGACGAACCATCCGCGCCAGACGCGGACGTCGAGGCCGCATCCGTCGAGGAACTGGGGTGTTGTGAACCATGTCAAGTGGTCACAGCAAGGGCGCCGGCCGGGGCGGCGTTTGTGACAAATGTTTCAAGCGCTGTCACAAACCCCCGAAGACGCGAAGCGGGCGGACTGCCACAGCAGCCACCCGCTGAAATAGAACATCTGTACTGGCGCGCCCGACAGGATTCGAACCTGCGACCTTCGGCTCCGGAGGCCGACGCTCTATCCACTGAGCTACAGGCGCGGAGCCCGATGATACCCGGCGATCCGGGGCAATGGCCTCCGGCTGCTCTGGGTTGGTCAGGTCCCCGCGCGGGTGAATGTCACGTGCGTCACGCCGCTGGGCGAGGACGTGGCCTCGATCTCGTAGTCCTTCTCGAGGCCCTCCAGTCCGTCCCACAGGCGTTCACCCCGGCCGAGGAGGATCGGAACGACCGCGATGTGCATGTGGTCGATGAGCCGCGCAGCAAGGAACTCGCGGATCACGGTGGGACCGCCGCCGATGCGCACGTCCTGGCCGCCGGCGGCCTCGCGCGCGGTCTCCAGCGCTTCGGCGGGCGAGGCGTCGATGAAGTGGAAGGTCGTGCCCCCCTCCATCTCGATCGGCGGGCGGGTGTGATGGGTGAGGACGAAGACCGGCGTGTGGAACGGCGGCTCGGTGCCCCACCAGCCCTTCCACGCCGGGTCCTCGTGCCATCCGGGGTAGCCGAACTTCCCGGCACCCATGATCTCGGCGCCGACCCCCGGATCGTGCGACCGCAGGAAGGCGTCGTCGATGCCGCCCGTGCCCCCGGGCTCGCCGACCAGCGTATGCCACCACCCAGTGACGAACATCCATTCGTGCAGGCGGTCGCCGGCGTGGCCGAACGGTGCGTCGAGGGTCAGACCTTCGCCGGTGCCGAAACCGTCGAGCGAGACCGAGAAGAACTGGACGCGGGCGAGTGACATAGCTGGAGCTCCTTGATCGTGCACCGGTCAGTACGAGCTTCGCCGCTCCAGCTCGATCGGAGGAGCCAAGGAAGGATGGCCCGACAGCAGGCTAGCTGGCTTCCGGATCCGGGGCATAGAAGGCCGTCGAATTCGCGACGCCGCGGGCGACGGCCTCGTCACTCGCGCCCGCGACCCGGTTCGCCTCCCCCCATGCCTTGCTGCTCCTGGCTGAGAAGGCACGCGCCTCGTCAGACATGGGCCAGGTCCCTGGCTCGCCCAGCGACTCGCCATGCAGGTGTGCCGCCAGCCCGGCGAGCCCCTGGTCCCAGCCCACCCCGACCGCACCCGGACCGAACTGGTCCCACGCCTCGTCGGGCACGACCGCGGTGTGCTCCAGGTCGAGGGTCGTGGCGTCGTCGCCGGCTGGTGACAGTCGCACCTCGAGCTCGGAGACTTCGGCCTCGGATGCTGTCGCGCCATAGGCCCAAGTGACGCGGAGCCGGTTCGGGCGCTCGCACGCGATGATCTCGCCACCCGCGTTTCCCTCGAGCTGATACCGACCGCCGACTCGGTAGTCGCCGCTGATCGGCAGGAACCAACGCGTCAAGCGTTCGGGGTTCGTCAGGGCGTCCCAGACCTCATCGATCGGCGCGTCGTACGTGCGTGTGAGTCGGAGGGCGCGTTCCTCTCCGGCAGCGATACGGCCGCTGGCGACCTCACGCCGGATGGCCTCGATCTCCTGGACGATGTCCATGATCAACCGCTCTCCTTCCGTTGATCGGTGGTCGCGCGGAGTCGACGTTCGCGTCTGCCGCGCGCGAGCTCCGTTTCGAGGGAGTCGAGCCTCTGGCCCCAGAACACTCGGAAGTGCTCGAGCCAACCATCCAGCTCGCGGAACGGGCCGGCATCGACGGCATACAGGCGCCGTGCGCCCTCGGGCCGGACGGACGCGAAGCCGTTCTCCCGGAGCACCTTCAGGTGCTGCGAGACCGCCGGTTGAGAGATGCCGAACTCAGCCTGGACGGCAGCGGTGATCGCCCCCGACGTCAGCTCGCCGTCGGCCAGCAGCTCGAGGATGCGCCGCCGGATCGGGTCGCCGAGGACGTCGAATGCGTGCACGCATCCAAAGCTACAAGGTCCGACTTATATAAGTCAAGCCTTCTTGACGACGGGATCTGTCGACCCTAGACGGAGCGAGGCGTAAGGAGCCCTCGCTCGTACGCGGCCGCCACTGCCGCTGCACGGTCGTTGACGTCAAGCTTCGCGTAGATGTGGAGCACGTGGGGTCTTGACCCGTTGCTTCCGAGATGAAGAGCCTCTTGTCTGACCTACAAGGGTAGGCGTTGCCATGACAGGCGGGGCCGACGATCGGGATCAGGCGGCGAGTGGGACCCCCTCGTCTGGGACGTCGATGATCGGGAACTTGACGTGGACCGGTGCGATCGCCGCGGCGACGATCCGGGCGACGACGCCCTCGCGGGGGTCGCTCAGCGACGAGCACTCGAGCCACACGACGCCATCACGCCATACCGGCGCGGTGTGGCGGCCGCATGGACAGAAGGGTCGTGCGTCGTTGGCCTTCTCGATCAGGTCCACGACACGGGACTGGTCGTACATGGATGGATCTCCTGGGACGATAAATACGATACGCACCGTATTGTAAAGCGACGCAGGACAGTGCCCGATGAACGGACGGTTCTCGTTCCGTTGCGATCCGGGACCATTGCGAGACGGGTCGTTTCGTATGATGTCTCGATGGAGCCTGGCGGAGCGACCGAGTCGCAGGCCATCCCGGCCGCCCGCATCCGCGGACGACCGCGGAGCGACGCGACGCACCGGCGCATCCTGCTAGCGACGCGCGACCTCCTGATGGAGCGCACGTACGCCGACCTCCGCATCGAGCATGTCGCGGCGCGCGCCGGCGTCAGCAAGGCCGCGATCTACCGGCGGTGGCCTTCGAAGGAGGCCCTCGCCCAGGAGCTGCTCGTCCAGCTCGCCGGTCCGCACATCGCGATCGCCGACGTGGACGACACGCGCGAGGAACTGCTCGCCTGCGTCCTCAACCCGATGCGCGCCGTGACCGAGACGCCATTCGGCCCGGTGATCCGCTCATTGCTGTCCCAGATCGCGACCAACCCGACGCTCGGGGACCCGTTCCGAGCGACGGTGGTCCAGGCACGGCGCGACGAGATCGGCCGGGTCATCGAGCGCGGCATCGGGCGCGGTGACCTCCGGGCCGACGCCGATCCGGGCGTCGCCACCGAGCTCCTCGTCGGGCCCGTGTACTTCCGTGTCATGTTCGGCGGGGAGCTGACGAGGGACTTCGCCGAACGCGTGGTCGATAGCGTGCTGGCCGGTTTCGGCGCCACAGGTCGATAGCTAGAGGCAGCGCGCCCGATATCTGGTATCGGGGCGTGATTCCCGCCATACTCTCGCGACATGGCCTACGACAACGGCGGCAGCCGCGCATCGCTCCGGGTCGGCCAGGCGGCCGAGATGCTTCAGGTCTCCATCGAGACCCTCCGACGCTGGGAGTCCGAGGGACGGCTGCACGTGACGCGCTCCAGTGGCGGGCAGCGGCTCGTGCCGATCACTGAAGTCACTCGGCTCCTGGCGGAGCGCCGGACCCAGGCGCCTGAGCGCCCGATCGTCGCGGGCTCCGCTCGCAACCGCTTTCCGGGGATCGTGACCCGGATCGAGAAGGACCGCGTGGCGGCGGTCGTCGAGGTCATCGCCGGGCCCCACCGGATGGTCAGCCTGATGACCGCCGAGGCCGTCGAGGAGATGGGCATCAAGGTCGGCGATGAGGCGATCTGCGTCGTGAAGGCGACGAACGTGATCGTCGAGCTGCCGGCGCGGCGTGAAGGCCGCGAATGATGTGGGCGTCCCTGCCGCCGGTCACGTGACGACGGCCGTCACGCGGCGCCGGCAGCTCGCGACCGGGAGCGGCGCGGTCGGCACGAACGCCGGCTCGGGTGGCCCGAGCGTCTGGGTCCTCGCCGGGTTGTTCACGCTGTTCCTGGGACTACCGATCGTCACGCTCATCGCGCGTGCCTTCCTCGACGGCTCGCTGATCGCGGTCGCGGGGACCTCGCCGGTCCTGGCGGCACTCGCGCTGAGCCTGACGACAACGGCCATCAGCCTGGTCCTCACGGTCGCGATCGGTCTGCCATTGGCCATCGTCCTGGCACGCCAGACCTTCCGTGGCAAGTGGTTGGTCGAGGCGCTGGTCGACCTGCCCATCGTGCTTCCGCCGGCGGTCGCCGGCCTGGCGCTGTTGCTCGTCTTCGGGCGCCGCGGTCTGCTCTCGGCGCCGCTGCAGGCCGCTGGCCTCGACATCGCATTCACCACGTTCGCGGTGATCCTGGCGCAGACATTCGTCTCGGCCCCATTCTTCGTGCGCGCCGCGCGTGCCGGGATCGCCGGCGTCGAACGTGACCTCGAGGACGCCGCGCGAGTCGATGGCGCCACGGAAAGCCAGGTCTTCCGGTCGGTCACGATCCCGCTCGCCAGCGCGATGCTGGCGGCTGGCCTGGTGATGAGCTGGGCGCGAGCGCTCGGCGAGTTCGGGGCGACGATCATGTTCGCCGGCAGCATCGAAGGCCGGACGCAGACGCTGCCGCTCGTCGTCTACAGCGAGTTCCAGGCGGGCGATCTCGACGCGTCAGTCGCCGCCGCCGCGATCCTTGTCCTGGCCGCGCTCGGCGTGCTCATCGCCGCGCGCGTCTTCCATTGGGGCCGGGTGCTCGATCTCCGAAGCGTCAGCTGACGTGCCGGGACGAGGTCGGCCTCAGGCCGACGCTCGCTGGAGCGCGTCGATCATCGCCTGCGCCTGCTGACGATCCTTCTCATTCGGGTGGGTGTGATCGGCCATGATCCCGCAATACACGTCGTGGATGGCCTGGCTCATCGTGTCGACGTGAGCGATCGCCATCCCTTCCGCGTGGATGCGCTCCATCGTCCCCGGCTCGAAATGGTTCCCCATCGCCTGCTCGAGCGCTTCCTGCATCGTCGACATCGTCGGCCTCTCCTCCGCTCATGGATCTCGTGCGGCAAGGCTACGCCTTGGCCGCCGGCATGAAAACACCGGAGCGCACCCGGACCTTCGGCCGCGCTGAGCGGTACCACTCCGTCCGGGTCGCGCGGCGCATCGCCGGGGACCATCGGTCCACCGTCCGCGGATCCCCACGGGCTGGCCGAGCGCGCTCAGGAGGTCGTGTGCAGCAGGATCCACGGTCGTTCGACGTCGAGATCATGGACGGCGGGGTGACGCCGAACCTGCTGCCGGCCGTCCCGTCCGGATGGAGCGATCCGCTCACCGGCACGGATGGGCCGCGCCTCTGGGATCGGGTGGTCTCGAGCGAGGTGGCCCGCGTCAGCCGCTATCGGCGGCCGGTGACGGTGGCCCTCATCGAGATGGTCGGCCTCGACGGCTATGCCCGCCGCTGGGGCGTCGACGTCGCCGAGCGGCTCTTCGTCCAGCTCGCACGGACCATCTCGGTGAACGTTCGCTCGAGTGATCACATCGCCCGGATCGGGCGGACGCGATTCGCGCTGCTGCTGCCGGAGACCGACGAGATCGCCGCGATCAATATCGTCGAACGGGTTCGCGCCGCCTGCGAGTACCAGCTCGGTGCATCCGATCTCGTGCGGGTCGCCATCGGGTGGGCGGGATCGTCCACGACGACGGACCTTCGGCTGGCCATCCAGATCGCCGGCGAGCGACTCCGCGACGAGCTCGACGACTTCGCCTGATACGCCGACCGACCGGTCACCCGAGTTGACGGGCCGGTCGGCGGGTGCGCGATAGCGGCCTCAGCGAAGCGCGACCACGGCCATCCGGCGCGCGCGCCGGGCCACCACGACGGGTCCGCCGTCGATGACCCACGACTCGATCAGCAGCAGGCCGATCAACGCGACCTCGAGCGCCTTGTCGACATACGCCAGGTCGAACCGCGCGCCGAAGGCGACCCAACCGCCGATGGTCGCCGCCGTGAACCCGATGAGCGCATACCGGACGAGCCACCGCACGCGGGCCAGCGGGCCGGGCAGCACCATCGCCGCAGCGAGGGCGGTGTAGCCGATCGCGTTCAGCATGAAGAGCGTGCCCCCGAGCGAGGCGTGGATCGCGGCCGTGGCGAGCGTCAGAGCGACGATCGAGCCGCGAAGGATCAGGGTGGCGGGTCGGATCCTGTGCTGGTGGGCGGTGAGCACGGCCATGGTCGGCCTCCTGTCGCTTGCCGGTACTTGCTATCTGCCGGTAGCAAGAATCTCCACCATAAACGCGCTACTGTCAAGTAGCACGTAGAGCGGACCGGGCGGGGAGGCACCGATGCAACGGGGGGCCGATCGGAGGAGTGGGGAGCTGAGGAGAGCTGGGGGCGGACCAGAGGGCTAGGCGAGCCCGAGGCGCTCAGCTGCCTTGCGGCTCGCCGGACGGGACGCGGCCAAGGCGGCCGCGAGCATCCGAGCGAGCGTAGCCTCAGCTACGTGAGCGAAGGAGCGGAGTGGCCAACGCCGGCATGAGTCCGGCGTGCCGCCAGGTTGTTCGCCACCCATAAAACGAGGCGGCTCCCGAAGGAGCCGCCTCGATGCTGTCCCGGTGAAGGAGTCCGTCACGGGGGCGGACGCTTCTGCCACGCAACAAGAGCATCTATCACGTCGGCTGTACCGACTACCCTGACCCTACCTACCCATGGCCTTGATGCTGGGGCAGCTTGGCTGACTGAGCAGCACCAATATCCTACCTTGCGAGGGGCCATTTTCCAAGGGTTTTGGCATAGGTAACTGTGTAAATTCCTTAACCTTCGTTCGACACGAAGGTCCCAGCGGGGTTGCAACACCATGACCATCCGAGCCGACGAACCAGCGCCGCCCCGGCTCGACGATGATCCCGACTCGGTCACGAGCGACCTCCTCCGGCATGCCGCCGACCTCGCGATCGACTATCGCGCCGGCCTGCCCGAGCGGCGTGTCGGCATCGAGCCCGGCCTCACGGTCGACGACCTCCGCGCCCGCCTCGGCGGGCCCTTGCCAGTCCATGGCACCGACCCGCGCGCCGTGATCGACGAGCTCGCGACAGGCGTCGAGCAGGGCCTGGTGGCGATGAGCGGTCCGCGCTATTTCGGCTTCGTGATCGGGGGATCGGTGCCGGCCGCGCTGGCGGCAGACTGGCTCACCTCGACCTGGGACCAGAACGTCGGGCTCTACATCGGGACGCCTGCCGCCTCCGTGGTCGAGGAGGTGGCGGCGGATTGGCTGGTCGAGCTCTTCGGCCTTCCGTCGGAGACGACGGTCGGGTTCGTCAGCGGCGCCACGATGGCCAACTTCACGGCGATGGCGGCCGCCCGGCACGCGGTGCTCCGTGCCGCCAGATGGGACGTCGAGGAGCAGGGTCTCCAGGGCGCACCCGAGGTCCGCGTGATCTGCGGCCAGGACGTCCACATCTCGCTCCTGAACGCGCTCCGCTACGTCGGGCTGGGTCGCGGACGGGTCGAGCGACTCCCGGTCGACGATGAGGGCCGGATGGACCCCGACGCGCTGGCGGAGGCGCTCCGCGGCCGCGCCGAGCCGACGATCGTGTGCGCCCAGGTCGGCGAGGTGAATACGGGTGCCTTCGATCCACTCGACCGCATCGTCCCCATCGTCCGCGCGCACCCCAACCCTTGGCTGCACATCGATGGGGCATTCGGTCTCTGGGCGGCGGCGAGCCCACGGCTCCGCCACCTCGTCCGGGGTATCGACGGCGCTGACTCCTGGGGCACGGACGCCCACAAGTGGCTCAACGTGCCGTACGACGCCGGCATCGTCTTCGTGCGGGATGGCGCCGCCCACCGCGCGGCGATGGGCATGTCCGCTGCCTATCTGCCGCCGGCGCCCGGTAAGGAGCGCGACCCCTTCGAGTACGTGCCCGAGATGTCGCGTCGCGCTCGGGCGTTCCCGATCTACGCGGCGATCCGGTCCCTCGGTGCGAGCGGGATCGCCGAGATGGTGGAGCGCGACTGCGACCTCGCGAACCGGATGGCACGTCGCCTCGCGAACCATCCGCACGTCCGCATCGTCAACGAGGTCGTGCTCAACCAGGTCCTGGTGGCGGTCGGCGACGCGGAGACGACCAGGGCGGTCGTCGACCGGATCCAGACCGACGGCGTGCTCTGGCTGGGTGGGACGACGTTCCACGGCACGCCCGCCCTGCGCATCTCCGTGTCCGGCTGGAACACGCGCGAGGCGGACGCCGATCGATCGGTGGATGCGATCCTGGCCGCGGTCGATGCCGTGCGCGCGGAGCGCGCGATGGGCTAGTTGCCGTCTGGGTGGATCGTGACCGAGGTCATCGCGACCGGCTCGTTCGGAAGGTCGCGCGCGTCACGAGGCGCGGCCACGATCCGATCGACGACGTCGAGGCCCTTCGTGACCTGCCCGAAGAGCGTGTAGTTCTTCGGCAATCGCCCGGCGAGGTCGTCGGTGCAGATGAAGAACTGGCTGCCATTGCTGTTCGGACCGGCATTGGCCATGGCCAGCGAACCTCGCGCGTAGTCGCCCTGGACCGGCTCGTCCTCGAACTTGTAGCCGGGTCCACCGGTGCCGACGCGTGAGCGTTCGAGCGCCGCCTTCTTGCCGTACTGTCCGTCACCGCCCTGGATGACGAAGCCGGGGATGACGCGATGGAAGATCACATCGTCGTAGAAGCCCTTGTTGGCCAGGTCGATGAAGTTCTGGGCGGCCTTCGGGGCGGCCGTGTCGAACAACTCGACCTCGATGTCGCCGATCTCGGTCGTGATGGTTGCGCGGGTCATGGGCAGGCTCCTTCCTGGGGCTACGGGGTGCTGACGCTGACGTCGGTCATGACGATGGGGTCGCTCGGCAGCTGGGCATCGGCCGCCGCAGCGATCGCGTCGGCGGTCTCCATCCCGCTCGTGACCGACCCGATGATCTGGTAGGTGTTCGCCGCCTCGAGCGCCGGCCGGGCGCCGTCGTCGAGGACGATGAAGAACTGTGAGCCGACCGAGTTCGGTTGGTCGGTCCGCGCCATGGCGACCGTGCCTCGCGAGTACGGCGCCGTCACGGGCTCGTCCTGGATGGTGTAGCCGGGGCCGCCGCCGCCGCTGCCGGTCGGGTCGCCACCCTGGATGACGAACCCGGGCACCACCCGGTGGAAGCCGACGCCGTCGTAGAAGCCGCAATCGGCGAGCGCGACGAAGTTGCCGGCCGCGATCGGTGAGAGGTCGGCCTCGATCTTGAGGTTCATCGCGCCGAGATCCGTGGTGATCGATCACGGTCCGGGTCTCGCCGGCCGCCAGCGGTGCCGGCTGGGTCGTCGGGCACTCGCCCGCCGCGCCGACCGACGGTGCCGGGGTCCCCGTGCAGCCGACGAGCAACGCCGCCACGACGACGAACCCGGCGAGCGCGCGGATGGGATGGGCGATCATGCGGCAGCCTCCAGGGCGGCAGGAAGGTCGATGGCACCGGAGAGGATCGCCTCCCCGAGGATGACGCCGGTCGCGCCCGTGTCACGGACGCGCCGAAGGCCGTCGAGATCACGGACGCCGCCCGCGATGAGGATCTCCGAATCGTACGTCCGAACCACGGATCGCACCCGCTCGAGATCGAGGTCGGTGCCCCCGTGGGCCAGCACGAAACGGGCGACGCCCGCGCCGACGAGCTCGCCGATGAGAGCGTCGACCGTCGGTGGCGTCGACCGGCGCCACGGGAACGCGGCCAGTCGTTCGGGACGTGGATCCAATCCGACCGCGAGCCAGTCGCCCGCCACCGCGAGGCACGCGCGCAGATCGTCGGGACGATCGGCGATGGCCGTGGTCAGGACGACCCGCGTCGCCCCGGCGGCGAATGCGAGCTGGATCGCCTCGGGCGAGTCGACACCACCGGCGAGCTGCAACGGGACGGCCGAGCGCGACGCGATCGCGCCCACCGCATCGAGGTTGGCCGGCGCGCCCGACCGCGCCCCATCGAAGTCGACGAGATGGACCAGCTTCGCGCCCTGGGCGACAAGCCGTTCCACGATGCGGTCCGGCCGGTCGGTCGGGGCCCCGATGCCCGCCGATGCGCCGGGCCAGTAGACGACGCGCGATCGGCCGGCCTCGAGGTCGATCGACGGGATGATCAGCACGCCGTCAGGCGCCCTCGCCGGCAAGCAGGCGTCGGTGGAAGCTGATCGGCAGCGACCCGTTGCGCAGCAGCCCGTCGTGGAAGTCACGCAACGAGAACGCGTCGCCGAGTCGTCGCTGCTCGCCCGCCCGGAGCTCCAGCAGGAGCGTGCGCCCGAGGAGGTACGACAGCGGATAGGTCGGCCGGTAGGTGTACCACTCGACCTCCGACCGGGCGTTGTCCCGCTCGAACCGCGTCTGCTCGACGAGGAAGTCGACTGCCTCGTCCACGCCGATCTCGCCGCGATGCAGGCGCACGTCCAGGATGATCCGGCACGCTCGCCAGATCGCGTCCGTGTGGAGCATGACCCGGTACTCCGGGGCGTCGTCGAAGCCCTGCTCGCGCATCATCAGCTCGGAGTACATGCCCCAGCCCTCGACGAACTCCGGGGCGTCGGCGAGGAGCCGCGTCAGCGATGGATGTCGCCGACCGACGTCGAGCTGGAGGTGGTGGCCCGGGTAAGCCTCGTGGATGCTCGTATTGCTGATCGAGGCGCGGTTGTGCTCCCGCATCGCGGACGACCCGCCATGGACCGATGGCGTCACGACGTAGATCCCCTTCGAGTCGCGGTCGAACGCGGCCGGCGAGAAGTACGCCGCAAACGGGATGACGTTGCGCAGGTATTCCGGCGTCTCCATGACGTCGATCCGCTCGTCATCGGGCACCGACACGAGGTCATGCTCGATGAGGTGTGCGCGCGCGCGCCGCATCGCGACGCGGTACTCCTCGAGCGCCTCACCGAAGGCCGCCGCGTGGTCGGCCTTGATGCGCGCCACCACGTCGGTCACGTCGGCGGCCGGATCGATCTCGCGTGCGGCCGCGACCCGTGCCTCGCGCTCCTCGGCCAGCTTCTGCTCGCCGAGCGCCAGGATGGCGTCGGCATCGAGTCCGTCGAAAGCGCGCAGCTCGACCATTCGATCGTGGAGCTCGCGCCCGACGCCTGACGCATCGATGCCCTCGGCGATCGTTCGCTCCAGCCAGGTCGTATAGAGGTCGACCGCCACGTTCGCGGCCGAGACGGCCCGTTCAAGACGCCGCTGCTCGGCGGGGCCGAGCACCCCTCGGCCCGCTGCCAGGAACTCTTCGAAGAGCGTCGGGAGCTGGCCGGCCGACTCCATCTCGATGCGCTGCCAGAGGCGGATCTGCGGTTGATCGGAGCGATGGCGCGCTTCCTCGAGATGCCGGGGCACCCCTTCCAGGCGACCGGTGATCGCGTCGAGCCGGTCGGCGAGCGGCGCGTGGTCACGCACGAACAGCAGGAACAATCCGTCGCCGACGGTGTCGAGGGCCAGCGAACGGCGCTCCCAGATCCGCAGCTCGTCCGCCTCGAAGATCGCCCGGCGGAGGTTATGCAGTTCGAGATCGCGCTCGAAGCGGACGGCGGGAGACAGCCCGACTTCGTCGAGTGCCTCGATCCGGGCGAGATGCTCGCGGTCGGCGGCGACCTCGGCGAGGATCGTCTCCCGACCGCCGTCACCGAGCTGATCGTCGTAGGCGTGGATGCCGAAGTACGTCGCGGCGATCGGGTTGTCGCGCATCTGCCGTCGAAAGCGCGTCTCGACCAGGTCGTAGAACGCTGCGTCCAGCGGGCCGGGTTGAGGCGAGGGGGCGGGCCGCGGGAGGGCGGGCCCAGCGGTGTCCGGGGAGAGGGTCAAACCGGTGGTGCTCCTGGGTCGAGTCGACGCCGCGCGAGCCCGTCGCTCGCCGGTGTCGCTCAGACGGTCGCTGGGATCGGCTCCGCGGTGGCGCCCGGCGTCGCGAGGTGCGCCGTCTGGCCGAGGGCCTCGCGCGTCGCCGCGATCACGGTGTCGATGTCGGCCGCCGAGACGTCGTTGTGGGTGACGGCCCGGACCTGACCGTGGGCATATTCCACCATCCAGACGTTCCGCGCTGCCAGGGCGTCGAGGAACGCGCGCCGGTCGCGATCGACCGTGAACAGGACGAAGTTGGTCGCGACACGGCCCGGGTCCAACCGGCCCGTGGTGGGCTGCGCGATGCCGCCCGGGCTGCGCACGCCGTCCATGTCGGCCAGGGCCTCGGCGAGCCGGCGGGCGTTGGCGTGGTCGTCGGCGAGGCGGTCGATCATGCCGTCAGGGCCATCGGACAGCGCCACCAGACCGGCGGCCGCTAGCACCCCGGCCTGGCGCATCCCGCCACCGACCATCTTGCGTGCCCGTCTCGCGCGGGCGATGAACTCGCGCGACCCGACGACGACCGACCCGACCGGGCAGCCGAGGGCCTTCGACAGGCAGAAGGTCACCGAGTCGGCCGGTGCCGCAAGGTCTCGGCCGGTCACGCCCTCGTCGCGCTGGGCGACGACGGCATTCCAGAACCGGGCGCCGTCGATGTGGAGCGGGACGCCGTGTCGGTGGGCGACCAACGCGACCTCGCGTTCGTAGGTCGGCGTGAGCGGTCGGGCCATCGAATGGGCATGAGTGTTCTCGAGCGTCACGAGGCCCGAGAGCGGTTCGTGGACGTCGTTCGGATCGCGGAACGCGGCATCGATCGCGTGGAGGTCGAGCGTCCCGTCGGCCTGGTCCTCGAGGGCGCGGGCGCTCACGCCGACGATCACCGCATGGCCGGCCGCCTCGTCGATGACGAGGTGATGCTCCTTGCCGGCGATGACCTCCTGACCGCGCCCGAGGTGGGCCATCATCGAGACCAGGTTGCCCATCGTCCCGGAGGCGACGAACAGGCCCGCGTCCTTGCCGAGGAGGTCGGCCGCGCGCTCCTCGAGCGCGATGACGGTGGGGTCGTCGCCGAATACATCGTCACCGACGACGGCGTCGGCCATGGCCCGCCGCATCGCCTGCGTCGGATGCGTGACGGTGTCGCTGCGGAGGTCGATCGGGCGCTGGGGCATGGACGCCGAGTATAGGCGGAGCCCGCGGAGGACCGGCTCCGGGGAGGGTCCCGACGTCTGACAAGGGAGGGCGCCTCTGCTATGCTCCGCCCTCGCCGCCGAACGGACCCGTGGTGTAGCGGCCCAACATGCCAGCCTGTCACGCTGGAGATCGCCGGTTCGAATCCGGTCGGGTCCGCCATCATCGCTTCTTCCTACGCCCCGTCCGCCCGCCCGGACGGGGCGTCCTTCTTGCCTGGGGAGCGCCGTCACCCGGGCCTGTGCGGTGGCCTCTGGCAGAATGCCCGCGATGCGGCGCTCGCCCCTGAACCGTTTCCCGCTGCTGGTCGTCGCCGGCCTGGTCGTCCTCGGCATCGCCGTGCCGATGAGCGGTGGCGAGCTGGGTTTCGGCGCCGGTTCGGCTGCGGTCCCGTCCCGGCCGCCGGCGGCGTCCGGCTCGCCCGGTGCGCTCGTCTCCCAGACCCCGGCCGCAAGCGTCAGCGGGGAGCCGACGACCCGGCCGACCGAGGCGCCGAGCCCGTCCCCGACACCTGCGCCGACGTCCGCGTCGGTCGCCACGCCGGTCGTGCCGGTCACCCACTTCCGATCGCCGGCCACGACGACGAACCGGGGTGAGCTCGCCAAGGTGCTCGACGGCACGAGCAGCCGGTACGAGGCCCTGACCCTGGTCGACGATGAGGCCGACGCCATCCTCGCGGCGATCGGCGTGCAGCGGCCGGCGGACTCGTCCCGTCTCGTCCTCGCGAAGGACGCGACGGCCCTGACCCGCAGCTTCGCGAAGGAGCGCAAGCGGCTCGGCTTCCTGCGCGCCGATGACGTGACACCGGCCGTTCGGGCACTGGCCTGGGGCGATCGCAGCCTGTTCGGCGTCGACCGCGTCAAGAAGCCGGCCGACTGGCGTCTCAACGCCGAGTTGCCGGTACGCGGCGATGCCGCGGCCTTCGATCCCGGAGCGACCTGGACGCTCTTCGCCGGCGGCGACATCCTGCTCGACCGCGGCGTCTACGAGACCCTCCGCGTGAAAGGCCGTGGCGAGGACTTCCCGTTCGACGGTGGGACGGCCGCGATCACCGGTCGCACCTGCTGCTCGAGCTTCGGCTGGGAGGTCCCGCAGACGCGCCGGACCGGCGATGCCGGGGCGGTCCGGGACGTGATCGAGGGCGCCGATATCGCGATGGCGAACTTCGAGAACCCGGCGCCGAACCGCTTCCGGTGGCACACGAGCAAGACCGTGTTCACCGCCGACCCCGGCCTCATCGACGGCCTGGTCGACGCCGGCATCGACTACGTCTCGCTCGCCAACAACCACATCGGCGACGCCGGCGACAACGGGATCCTCCAGACCATCTCCAACCTCAAGAAGCGCGGGCTGAAGTTCTCGGGCGCCGGCAAGGACCTGACCGCCGCCCGGAAGCCGGCCATCTTCGACGTCAACGGCACGCGGGTCGCGATCCTCGCGTACGACGCCATCGCGCCGGGCTACCACGCGGCGACCGGCGAGCCCGGCAGCTCGAAGCTGACGATCAAGGCCGTCGAGGCCGGAGTCAAAGCGGCCCGTAAGTCGGGCTCGGACATCGTGATCGTCTTCCCGCACTGGGGTACCGAGTACCGCTACAGCCCGTTCCAGAACCAGCAGCGGTTGGCCCGGCAGATCATCGATGCCGGTGCAGACATGATCATCGGCAATCACGCCCACTTCGCGGCGGCGGTCGAGATCTACAAGGGCAAGCCGATCTGGTACGCGCTCGGCAACTTCGTCTTCGACCAAACGTGGTCCGAACCGACGATGGAGGGCATCACCCTCGAGCTGACGTTCCAGGGCGCCGAGCTCCGCCAGATCCGAATGCGACCGCACATCATCCTGGACAAGGCCCAGCCGAACTTCCTCGACCCGGCCAAGGACGGCCGCTTCGTCCTCGGACCCATCTACGACGCGTCGAAGGGGCTGCTGCCCTACTGACCGGCCGGCGGGACTTCAGACGAGCCCGGCGAAGAGGTCGTCCTCCGGCTTGGGCGTCTCGACGGTCGACTCGCGAAGGATGTAGGCCTCCTTCGACCACTGCTCGCGCCAGCCCTCGAGCCCGAAGGCCATGAAGAACTGGTCCTCCGAGATCTGGGTCACGTGCTCCTTGAGCGCGGCCCACTTGCGCTCGATCGGCTCGCCGGAGATGTCCACCCACGTCGTGACCGCCTCGTCCGGGACGAGCATCCGTTCCTGGAAGGCCTCGAACTCCGCGAGCTGCTCGGGCGTCGCGTCGGCCGGCGGTGACCACGGGTTCGGCTTCCCGAGCTCCTCCATCCGCTCGCGCATCGCGGTCCGGACCGACGCCGGGATCGCCTGCTCGTAGAGCTTCGACGGGGTCCACGGCGCGAGGCCGCCCTCGTCCGACGAGGGCCCGCTGCCGCCGTGCTCGGGCGCGATCTGCTCCGGGTACCAGGCGGGGTCGCCGGCCCGGGGGAAAGCCCGGACGGCGACGTCGTGGGTCCGGATGTGGTCGGGGTGCCCGTACCCGCCGAAGTCGTTGTACGTGGTGATGACATCAGGCCGGTAGCGGCGGATGAGCCAGACCAGCCGTCGAGCGGCGTCGTCCAGGTCAGCCTGCCAGAAGGACCGTGGGTCACGGTTCCCGACCCGACCCATCATGTCGGAGTCGTGGTAGCCGAGGTTCTCCCACTCGGTCACCCCGAGCCGGCCCATGGCCCGCTCCAGCTCGCCAGCCCGGATCTCCCCGAGCCGGCGGTGGTTGTCGGGCGTGTCCATGTCGGGCACGACGATCTCGCCCATCTCGCCCCGGGTGCACGTGACGAGCACGACGCGCCGGCCCGCCTCGAGCGCTTTGGCCATCGTCCCACCCGTGCCGATCGTCTCGTCATCGGGGTGGGCATGGACGGTCATCAGGGTCGCGATGTGGTCGTTGCTCATGCGACCGATCCTAGCGCGGAACAGCAGCCGGTACTTTCGGGCCATGCTCGGTCCGGGACGTGCACCGGCGCACCGTTGCTGGCGGACACCGTCTCGACCGTGGAGGTACCTCCGGGTCAGCAGCGCGAGCGGGACCATCGGCCCACCATCCGGCCATGATCCAGAGTCTTGGACGACGTCTCAGCCTCATCTTCGACCGCGGCGCCGATTGCTCCGACGCGACCGGAGCCTCGCATCCCGGCGCCGCGGTCCTCCATCCGCTCGTCGATTTCGTCGCCTATGCCGATGACTGCACGCTCTCCGGACGCATCCGCCTGCGGTCCGATCGACTGACCGACATGCTCAACGACCACGAGGAGCTGCAGCTGGTCGACGTCCTCGTGCAGTCGCTGGCCGATCGAGAGGCGGTCGAGGTGCGCGAGGTCGTGGTACCCCGTGACGAACTGCTGCTCGTGCACGCGACGGGCCCACGTGGCGACCAGAACCGCCGGACACGAACGCGCCAGACCCACGTCGCCATCAGCGCGGCGCCGTACCAGGTCCGCGGCTACCTGCATGCGGCTCCGTTCCTCGACGCGCTTGCCGGCCTGCATCGGCGGGGTCCGATGGTCCCGCTGACCGACGCGGTCATCGACTACGCCATCGGCGGCGAGTGGCAACGCCATCGTGTCGGGTCGTTGATCGTCAACCGCGGCGGGATCGACCACATCATGGAGACGCCCGAGCACGACATCTCCGTCATCGACCGGGTACCCGGCGAGCTGGATGCTGCGGTGGCCGACGCCTTCAGCGCGGCCCTGGTGCCGGATCCGGCGGGCACGCCCTCGTAACTCCGGGTCGCGGCGCTACCATCGCCGCGATGTCCGCCGAGCCCGCCCCGACCCTCGGTCCGCTGTCGGGGATCAGGGTCGTCGACCTGTCGACCGTCCTTGCCGGGCCCTACGCCACGATGGTCCTCGCGGACCTCGGCGCGGATGTCGTCAAGGTCGAG
>CAWABV010000009.1:0-6911 GCA_963780375.1 uncultured Chloroflexia bacterium
TTGCTGACCGGCGACATCACGCGCGTGCCCGCGGATGCCATCGTCAACGCGGCTAACGACGCCTTTCGTCACGGAGGCGGCGTCGACGGTGCACTTCGAGCCGCTGCCGGCCCGGAACTATCGGGCGAGATGCGACAGCGTTACCCATCCGGGACACCGACGGGGTCGGCTGTCGCGACAAGTGCCTACGCGCTGCCGGCCCGCTGGGTCATCCACGCGGTCGGCCCGGTATGGGGATTCGGCGGGCAGGAGAAGCTCGATCTCCTGGCCAGCGCGTATCGCTCGGCGCTTGAAGTCGCCGAGGAGCTCGGAGCGAAGTCGGTCAGCATGCCCGCGATCAGCGCGGGCACGTTCGGCTTTCCGATCGATGCCACCGCCGACGTCGCACTCCGGACGGTGCGGGACTACCTCCTCGGTGAAACCCAGATCGAACGCGTCACCTTCGTTCTCCGAGGCGACGCGCCCCAGGCGTTCGCTCGACGGCTACGAACCATCTGAGTCCCACGGGGATGGGACGGGCCAGGCACCGGCGACGCTTCAGAAGCACTCGCGCGCAGGCTTGGCCAGCGGGTTGAGCACGGGTTCGTCGATCATCGTCGGCTCGACACAGATCGGTTCGGTCTCGGATGGCGCGATCTCGCGGTCGCGGAGCGCGACGAACGCGAACACCGCCAGGCCCAGCCCGATCACGCCGGCGATCGCCGGCCGCCACGTGCATGCCATCGACGAAGGCCGTCCGAGCGACGGCGAGGAGTTGATCGGCGGTCCCGGCTGGCAGTGCGCTCGCCACGCCGACCGCGCCGCCGAGCGTGTCTCGGGCCGCGGTCGCCGCGTCGGGAGGCAGGCCCTCGAGGAGGCCAGGCGCGAGACGGCCTCGGTAGATCGCGACGCCGAGACTGCCGAGGAGGGCGATCCCGAGCGCGCCTCCCAGCTCTGCACTGGTCTCGCTGATACCCGATGCGGCCCCAGCCCGCTCGGGCGGGGCCGAGCCGACGATGAGCTCGGTCGTCAGCCCGAACACCGGGGCCAGACCGAGCGACGTCACCACCGAGGCCACGACGAGGGGCAGCAGCCCGTTCGACGTCCCGACCTGGGTCAGCAGCAAGAGGCCGAGCGAGCCGACGGCGAGCCCACCGCTGATGAGGTACGCGGGCTTCACGTGCCGGACGATGCGGGGCGCCGCCTGCGACCCGACGATGAACGCGATCGCGGAGGGGAGCGACAGAAGGCCCGCCTGGAACGGCGTCAGCCCGGCGACGAGCTGCAGGTACTGGGCGATGAACAGGAAGTAGCCGACCGCCATGAAGATCGCCAGGAAATTGACGACGAGCGCGGCGTTGAACGTCGGCAGGCGGAACAGCGCGAGATCGATCATCGGGTCGGCGAGGCGCCGTTGGCGGCGGACCCACAGGACGCCGGCGAGCAGCCCCACGACGATGGCGCCGATCGCGAGCGGCCCGGGCCCGTCCTGGGCGATCTGCTTGAGCCCGAAGATCACGGCCAGTACGGCACCGACCGCCAGGATCGCACTCGGAAGGTCCAGTCGGCCGGCGTCGGGGTCGCGGTACTCAGGCAGGACACGCGGCCCGAGGATGAGCAGCGCGGCCATCACGGGGATCGCAAGCAGGAAGACCGAGCCCCACCAGAGGTATTCGAGGATCAGCCCGCCGAGCACCGGCCCGATCGCGCTGCCCGCCGAGAAGGCCCCGATCCAGACGCCGATCGCCACCGTGCGCTGATGCGGGTCCTGGAACATGAAGAAGATCAGCGCCAGCGTCGACGGAGCGAGCGTCGCGCCGGAGATCCCAAGCGCCGCCCGGCTGACGATCAGCATCTCCGGCGTCGATGAGAACGCACAGAGCAGGGACGTGATCCCGAACGCTGCCGCGCCGATGAGCAGCAGTCGACGGCGACCGACCCGGTCGCCGAGGCTGCCCATCGTGATCAGGGCGCCGGCCACGAAGAAGCCGTAGATGTCGATGATCCACAGGAGCTGAGCGCTCGTCGGCTGCAGTTCCTCGCTCATCTTCGGCACAGCGAGATGGAGGACCGTCAGGTCCATCACGTACATGAGCGCCCCGAGGGCGAGCACGGCCAGGCCGAGCCATTCGCGTCGGGTGGCCTTCTCGGGTGCTTCCGCGTCCTGAGTCGTCATCCGGTCAGGATATGAGGTGCCTTAGAGGATCGGGGCCGCGCCGGCCGATGCCCGTGAGAGGATGGTGGCGATGGACATGAGCGCCCCAGACGAACGCCGTGAACGCTTCAGGGCGATGCACCGCGAAGGGCTGTTCGTCATGCCGAACGCCTGGGACATCGGCTCGGCGAGGCTGCTGGCATCGATCGGCTTCCAGGCGATCGCGACCACGAGTTCGGGGCACGCCGCGTCGCTCGGGCGCGCCGATCAGGAGGTCAGCCGGGACGAGCTCCTGGCCCACGTCGAGGCCCTCGTCGGTGCTGTCGACCTGCCGGTCAGCGTCGATGCGGAACGGTGTTTCGCCGATGACCCATCCGGCGTCGCCGAGACCGTCGAGCTGATCGCGGCTGCCGGGGCTGCCGGCTGTTCGATCGAGGACTACGACCCCGCCACCGATTCGATCGACGCGATCGACGTCGCGACCGAGCGCGTGGCGGCCGCCAGCGAAGCGGCAAGGGAGCACGACATGGTTCTGACGGCTCGCGCCGAGAACCACCTGCACGGCATCTTCGATCTCGCTGACACCATCGAACGACTCCTCGCGTATCGAGCCGCCGGCGCCGAATGCCTGTACGCCCCTGGGCTGGTCGATCGCGGCCAGATCGAGCAGCTCGTCAAGGCCGTTGATGCCCCGGTGAACGTGCTCGCGATGCGAGCTGGCCCATCCGTTCCGGAGCTCGCCGCGCTCGGCGTTCGACGGGTGTCGACGGGTGGCGCGCTGGCGAGGGTCGCGTATGGCGCCCTGATCGCGCGCGGCGCGAGAGCTGCAGACGACCGGGACCTATACGTACCTGGATAGCGCCGTCACCGGAAGCGACCTCGAAGCCGCGCTGGCCGCGGGTCGCCGATCGGGCTGACGGCCGTGGAGGTCGCCCCGCCTCAGGATCGAGGCCGCGGCGGCCTGCAGCTGATCGGCGGAGTTCTCGAGCGACCGGGCGACCTTGGCCAAGGGCTCCATCAGGGCGGGGGTGCACAGCTGGCCACAGCGGCGAGCGAACGCCGCCGCGTCCCGCAGACGCTCCTCCATCAGGACCCAGGCGGCAGCTTGGTGCGGGAGCAGGTAGTCCACCTGGTAGAAGAGCTCGAAGCCCGGACCGGCCGTGACCCCGGGCAGATCCGGGCCGACGGGCAGGGTCGTGACGACGGTGCCGAGCGGCTTGATCGCCCCGTACATCAGCCCGACCGACACGTCGGCCAGGACCTCGAGCTGCGCTGGCGACTCGTCGGTGTGCGCGAAGTACCGCGAGAGGAGCTGCAGCAGCACCTCGTAGGTCACGTTGAGGAGGTCCATGGCGCGTGTCGTGCCCGGATCGGTGATCAGCGGCACCACGACGCCGGTCGCCTGCGGTCGGACGTTGGCCGCCACGACCGGCCTGGCGGGCTCGAAGCTCGGATCCGCGCCTTTGAGGTCGAGGTACTCGTCGAGGATCCCGAGCAGGCGCCCGAAGTGGGCATCGCGCCACTCGCCGCGGGCCCCCTCGCCCTGCTCGACGATCGTCTCGATCGCCTGCTTCGCCGACGCCAGGTCGGTCACGGCCACCAGCTCCGGCCACCGGAAGTGCTCCTCGGTCGCCTGGGCGCTCGGCGGCCCGATGAACAGGCGCTCGGGCCCGAGCCGGCCCTCGAGGTACTCCAGGCCGGCCAGGATCGAGCGGTACAGTTCGCCGATCGTGTCGAACTCCTGGAGATGGGGCACGATCTCATCGTCCTCGTCGTGGGGCAGCGCGACGGCTTGGGCGATCGCCTCGAACCCCTCGGCGTCGTCGACGGCCATGCCGTCCGGCCGCTCGAGGAAGGCGAAGTGGCGGAGGGCGGCCTCGCCGAACGGCACGAGCTCGATCCGTACGCCGGCCGGGAAGGCGTAGGCCGGCATCGGGAAGTTCGGTCGCGCTGGCCGCGAGGTGGCCGAACGGGCTGACGGCCGTGGAGGCCGCTCTGCCTCAGGATCATGAGGCCGCAGCGGCCTGCAGCTGATCGGCGTAGTGTCTCGAGCGACCGGGCGACCTTCGCCAAGGGCTCCATCAGGGCGGGGGTGCACAGCTGGCCACAGCGGCGAGCGAACGCCGCCGCGTCCCGCAGACGCTCCTCCATCAGGACCCAGGCGGCAGCTTGGTGCGGGAGCAGGTAGTCCACCTGGTAGAAGAGCTCGAAGCCCGGACCGGCCGTCACCCCGGGCAGATCCGGGCCGACGGGCAGGGTCGTGACGACGGTGCCGAGCGGCTTGATCGCCCCGTACATCAGCCCGACCGACACGTCGGCCAGGACCTCGAGCTGCTCTGGCGACTCGTCGGTGTGCGCGAAGTACCGCGATAGGAGCTGAAGCAGCACCTCGTAGGTCACGTTGAGGAGGTCCATCGCGCGTGTCGTGCCCGGATCGGTGATCGAGCGGCACCACGACGCCGGTCGCCTGCGGTCGGACGTTGGCCGCCACGACCGGCCTGGCGGGCTCGAAGCTCGGATCCGCGCCTTTGAGGTCGAGGTACTCGTCGAGGATCCCGAGCAGGCGCCCGAAGTGGGCATCGCGCCACTCGCCGCGGGCCCCCTCGCCCTGCTCGACGATCGTCTCGATCGCCTGCTTCGCCGACGCCAGGTCGGTCACGGCCACCAGCTCCGGCCACCGGAAGTGCTCCTCGGTCGCCTGGGCGCTCGGCGGCCCGATGAACAGGCGGTCGGGCCCGAGCCGGCCCTCGAGGTACTCCAGGCCGGCCAGGATCGAGCGGTACAGTTCGCCGATCGTGTCGAACTCCTGGAGATGGGGCACGATCTCATCGTCCTCGTCGTGGGGCAGCGCGACGGCTTGGGCGATCGCCTCGAACCCCTCGGCGTCGTCGACGGCCATGCCGTCCGGCCGCTCGAGGAAGGCGAAGTGGCGGAGGGCGGCCTCGCCGAACGGCACGAGCTCGATCCGCACGCCGGCCGGGAAGGCGTAGGCCGGCATCGGGAAGTTCGGTCGGGCGAGGCGCGGGGCGGCACCGACTGCGGTCAGCAGGTTCTGGACGAGCGCCAGGTGGAGCATCTCCTGCTCACTGATCTCCAGGAGCACATGGCGCCAGCGGTTGACCGCGGCCTGCGTCTCCGGAGTCAGCCCCTCGTCGAGCGTCTGCTTGAGGGAGAACGCCGCGAACAGGTACTGGAGCATCACGAGGTGCTCGAGCTCCGCCGCCTTGCCGAGCGCGTAGACGAGCGCCTCCCGGTGCGCGAGCCCTCCGGTGTGCGATTCGCCAGGCCCTCGGCGGACCTCCAGGACGCTGGCCAACGGACCGTACGTGATGGGCGTGACGGGCTCGGTCATGACGCCTTCTCGTGATCGGCTGTCGAGCCGGGCTGTACAGGCGGTCGTCCGGATAGCACCACCACCAGTCCTCGCCGGTTTCGGCCGTCCGGATCATCGGGTGCCCGGTCTCACGAAAGTGGGCAGTGGCATGGGTGTTCGGACTCAGGTCGCAGCAGCCGGTGCGCCCACACGTGAGGCATTGCCGGAGATGGACCCACGTGCCACCCGTCTCGTCACAGGCGGAGCAGACGCGGAGTGGCGGCCCGACCCGCAGTTCGGGCTCATAGTGCGCGCAGGGTGGCGTCACGCAGCGGCTCGTCCATTCGGGTGCGCGACGGGCGGAACACACGCGCCCGGGTCGCGATCGCATCGGACACTACCACCGATCGGGCGACCGACCTTGGACGCCCTGGTCGAGCCGGCCTGGTGGAGGTGAGATGGATAGGATCGGGGCCGCGGTCTGGGCGACGGGGCATGCCGGACGCGTCATCGTCGAGGCCGGGCTCACCCGACCGTGGCTCGAATTCCGCGGCGGCATCGTGTATGACCCCGCCAAGGACGGTCTGGATCTCGGCGAGGCGTGCGGGCTCGACGTCCGCCTCGGGGCGCCGGTCTCGACCGACGTCGACGCCGTCCTCGGTCGTCCGGACATCGATGTCGTCTTCTACACGGGGATCGGCAGCCCGACCGACGTCGCCGACGCGTGTCTGCGCGCGAACCGCGCCGGCAAGGACGCGATCACCATCTCCGGTCTCGTCCATCCGAAGACGGTCCTGGGCGCGACGGCGGCCGCCGAGCTTGATGCGGCCGCACGTGCCGCCGGCGGCCGGATCCTCGGCACCGGGCTCTGGGACTACCTCACGATCACGCTGCCACTCGCGTCGCTCTCCAACGTGATCCGCTTCGACGAGATCCGACTGGAGCGGGTCGCAGACACGTCGTTGTGGGGCCACGGCATCCTGCGCGACGAGGGGATCGGCGGCCCGATCGAGGCAGCCGGTGGCGGCTTCATGATGCGCAACTTCCTCGTCGAGGCGTTGATGCTGCTGGCCGAATCGGCCGGGCTCGACGTGGACGAGCCGACGTTCGAGAGCACGCCCGTCCTGACCGATGTGCGCCGCGAGCGGAACGGCTACGTCGCCGAACCCGGGACGATCGGCGGGCACGACCGACGGGCGTCCGCGAACATCCGCGGCGGCGGGCGGCTCGTGTCGGTGTGGCGCGGGCTCTTCGACCTGCAGCCGGAGCGCGACGGCATGGAGGCATCCGCCAAGGTCATCGTCGACGGCGACCCGCCGTTCGAGACGATCGTTCGGGGCGACCTCTTCCTCGACACGTACCCGCCGACCGGGGCGCGGGCGATGGCCGCGGTGCGTCCCCTCCGGCTGCTGCCGCCGGGGCTGCACACGATCGACGAGCTGTCCCAGCGACCGATCTTCGGGT
>CAWABV010000010.1:0-684818 GCA_963780375.1 uncultured Chloroflexia bacterium
CCTCTAGCGAGGTTCCCGCGCCATCGGAAGCGGCCCGCCGGTCAGGGCGTGATGACGATCGAGTCCACGATCTGCTCGGCCGCTGCCAGGTCGTCGGCCGGCGTCACGGCGAAGCTGTTGATCTGGAAGACGGTCGGTTGACCGTCCACGTCGACGATCCACATGCGGATCTTCTGCGATGGGCCTTGCACGTGGAACCCGGCGCCGCCCGGCTCGGCCATGATGATGTAGAGGTCTTCGCCGCAGACGCTGAGGTCGGCCGGCGCCTGGATGTCGACGCGCATCGCCGGATACCCGCCGAGCGTGGTGTCGATCGCATCCGAGATCACGAGGTCCGTACGCGATTCCAGCGCCGCGACGACATCGGCGGGCGTCTTGGAGTCCGAGACCTTGCCGATCCCGTCGCACGGGTCGCTGGGGACGTTGATCGCACCCGGGGTCCCGACCGCGATCCCGGTGGGGCCCGCTGGCCCCTGGCTCGGGGTGGTGAACCAACCGTTGTTGGCCCAGTTCGCCGGGAGGTCAGCCGTCCAGGAGATGGGTTTCTGTTGCACGACCATCCGTGCGGACCTCGGCGTCGGCGAGGGTGAGGGTGTCGGCGAGGCGGTCGGCGATGGTGACGCCGAGGGACTGGGCTGGCCGCCCACCCCCGTCGACCGGCCGGGCAGGAGGTTCCAGCCCACGATGGCGAGGACGACGACGGCGGCGATGGCGGCACCGATCTTGATCGAAGAGTTCATGTCGAAGGGCCTCCAAGGGAGGCGCCATGCGCGTCGCTGCCGCTGCCGGCCGATCCGGTCCGCGACGGTCTCGACGACGCGGTCGGGCATTTCCGACGGGCCATCGGCGAACCAGTGGCGAAGCACGCGATCGATGTCGGAGCGTTCGTTCATGCGGATGACTCTCCGACAACAGAGGTGCGAGCTTCGGCCTCGAGCGCGGCGCGCATGGCGCGATGTGCGTGATGGAGTCGTGAGCGGACAGTCCCCGGCGGGACGCCGAGCATCTCGGCGATCTCAGAAGGGGCGTAGCCCACGAAGTGGTGCAAGACGAGGATCGCCCGTTCGTTCGGCGTGAGCCGTCGGAAGCCGCGATCGAGCTGGTCGCGATCGGCGACGCTGAGGAGATCGTCCGGCGCCACCTGCTGGTCCTGTGGCATGAGCCGCAGGTGAGTGACGCGGCGACGCTCCCGCACCGCCTGGCTGATGCAGACGTTGGTGAGGAGCCGGTGGACCCAGGCGTCGAAGCGGTCCGGATCGCGGAGGCCCGGAAGGTCACGCCAGGCGATCACCAGCGCGTCCTGCAGGGCATCCTCGGCCCGATCGACATCCCGGAGGATCCGCTGGGCGATCGCGAAAAGCCGGTCACCGTGCAGACGGACCAGGTCGACGAATGCCGATTGGTCCCCGCGCTGCGCCGCCTCTACGAGATCGCGATCCACCGCCCTCATCCGGTATGGACGCCCATCGGGGGCGTCTTCCACCTCTATCGGCACATCGTGGCGTCGCAGCGTTGGAAAACGACACGTCCGGCCGTAGCCTTGGGCCCCTGTGGCTCACCGTCGTCGGCTCCGGAACCTCGCGCTGTTCGGTCTGGTCGCGGTTTTCGTGGTCGTCGGCATAGTCGTCGTCCTGCATCGGCCGATCGAGCAGGCGGTCGGGGTCAGCGCCGATCTCGGACCAGGCGGACGGGCCGACTTGGTCGTCCCGGAGGGCTACGAGGCGTCGGTCTTCGCGGAGGGTCTGGCGACGCCGCGTTTCATGGCGTTGGCTCCGGACGGCTCGCTCATCGTCGCGGAGCGCGGCGCCGATCGGATCGTCGCGCTGCGGGATCGCGACGCTGACGGAGTCGCCGACGAGACCATCGAGGTCGGCAAGGGATTCGAGGGCGCCCACTCCGTCGCGTTCGAGGCCGACGGCAGCCTGCTCGTGGCCGGTGAGACCACGCTGTTCCGGCTACAGCTCGGCCCCGACCTTCGCGAGCGGTCCCGGTCGGTCGTCCTTGATGGCCTGACGACGGGCGGCCATTCGACGCGGACGGTCGCCGTCCTCCCGGACCGACAGATCCTGCTGTCGGCCGGTTCGAGTTGCAACGCCTGTCATGAGCCCGACTCGCGCCGGGCCGCGATCGACATCCTGCCGACGGACGGCGGGACGAGCCGCGTGTACATGAAAGGACTGCGGAACGCGGTCGGCGTCTGGGTCGACCCTTCCACCGGGCGGACCTGGGCGACCAACATGGGCCGCGACCTGCTGGGCGACGACCTGCCGCCAGAGACGCTGTATGAGGTCGTCGACGGCGCCGATGCCGGCTGGCCGCGGTGCCACGCGGGCTCGATCGTCGATCCGCAGTTCGGCGGGAACGGTGCCTGCGATGGCGTGGCACAGCCGGCTGCGACGTTCGGCGCGCATACCGCGCCGCTGGCACTGGTCGGCTGGGAGGGTAACCTCGTGATCGCATTCCACGGCTCGTGGAACCGCTCGGTGAAGGCTGGCTACGACGTCCTGTGGCTGCCCTGGGACGGGCAGCCGGCTGGCGAGCCCGAGCCTCTCGCGACCGGCTTCCTGCCGGCCGGCGCTGAAGGTGCTCTCGGGCGACCGGCCGGCTTGGCCGTCGGGGCCGACGGCGCGCTCTACGTTTCGGACGACAAGGCAGGCTTCATCTACCGGATCGCCCGCCGCTGATCGCGACCGGCCCGATGCGCGCGGTATCCTCCGTCGCGTCTGGGCGCGTCCTGCGGTGGAGGCATCGATGACCGAGTTCTATCCCTGGTTCGTCTTCACGCACCTGGCCGGGTTGGTGCTCTTCGCCATCAGCCACGGGGCGTCGGCCTTCATGGCGTTCCGACTGCGATCCGCGCCGGACATGGCGACCGCTCGTTCGCTGCTCGGGATCGGTCAGCTCTCGATCGGCCCGATGTACATCGGCTTGCTCCTCCTCATCGTCGGGGGATTGGGCGCGGCCACCGTCGGCGACCTCTGGGACCGGCCATGGCTTATCGCCTCGATCGTGATCTTCATCGCGGTCCTGGTCGCGATGTGGGCGGTCGCCTCGCCGTACTACATGGGCCTCCGCAAGGCGGTCGAGGATCCCCGCTCGGACGGACAAGCACCCATGACGTGGGAGGCGATGCACGTGCAGCTCGACTCGCGCCGGCCGGAGATCCTGCTGGGTGCCGGAACCATCGGACTGCTTCTGCTCGTCTGGTTGATGGTGATCAAGCCCGGCGGATGATCCGCGGCTCCTCACCGCAGAGGGAGCCGATGCCCGATGCCCTACCGCCGAACGCGTTCCGCGCCGCTTCTGACGGTCATTGTCCTCATCCTGGGTGCCTGCACCGACGCGACGGTCGCCACGACCGAACCGACGCCCGCCGAGGAGCTCGCCGGGTCCGCCTGGATCGTCACCTCGATCAACGGCCAGGGGGTCGTTCCTGCGGCACCACCGACGATGGCCTTCGGGGCTGACGGGAAGATCAGTGGCACCGGCGGCTGCAACCAGTACTCGGCGCCATACGAAACGACCGGCGGCACGATCGCCATCGGCGATATCAGCTCGACCCTGATGCTTTGCGAGGGCGCCGCGGGCACCCAGGAAAGCGTCTTCCTGGCGGCCCTGCGCGGGGCGACCGCGTGGCGCTTGGACGATGACGGTGCACTGCACCTGGACGGGGCGGGCGAGATCATCGCCGACCCGGCGACCCAGGCTCCGACGCCGGAGGCGTCCCCTGCGGGATCAGCCGAGGGTCTCGTCGGTGCATGGGATCTCGCCGAGTTGGGTCCCACCGCCGATCTCGCCCACCTTCAGCCGACGATCGAGTTCAGCGCGGATGGCGCCGTATCCGGATTCGCGGGATGCAACACGTTCGGCGGCCGCTACGCGACCGATGGCGCCACGATCTCGTTCGGGCCGATGGCGACGACGAAGATGGCCTGCCAGCGACCCGCCAGCGCGGTCGAGGCCGACTATCTCGCGGCGCTCAGCGGGGTCACCGGATGGGCGGTCGAGCCTGATGGGCGCCTTCGACTCGATGGCGCGGTCCCGCTTCGGTATGCGCGACACTGACGTCCCGTCGGGACGGCGCCCCGGTACCATCGAAGCGTGGAGATCTACCCCTGGATCGTGATCGGGCACGTGTTCTTCGTGGTCGTCGCGTTCGCTGCGCACGGGGTGTCGGCGTTCAGCAGCTTCGGGATCAAGCGGTCATCCGATCGCGCCGAGCTGCGAACGCTGCTCGACCTGTCCGGGACGTCCCTGGTCGCCGCCGGCATCGGTCTGCTGCTCGTCGTGGTGCTGGGGATCTGGGCGGCGATCATCGGCGGCCACTTCTCGCGGGGCTGGCCGTGGGTCGCCATCGGCGTGCTGGTGGTCGTGACCGTCGCAATGACGCCGCTTGCAGCCAACCCCATGCGAGCGATGCGGGCTGCCCTCGCGATGGGCAAGGACAAGTCGGGTGCACCGCTTACACCGGGAACCGACGCGGAGCTAGCCGCCGCCCAGGCGAAGCTTCGGCCGGAGGCGACGATGGCGGTCGGCGTCCTCGGGTTGTTGATCCTCGTCTGGCTGATGGAGGCCAAGCCGTTCTGACCCGCACGGCCCGCCCATGAGGCTCGCACACGTCCGCGAGCGACACGCACCGGCCGGCGCGCCATGGCGGCTCGCGGCGGCACTCGACGATGGACGGTGGCTCGACCTCGAGCCGGCTCGGCGTCGCGCGATCAGCCGACAGCCGACGCTCGAGCACGACTCGGCACTGTTCCGCCAGCCGATCGCGACGCTCGATGACGGGCTGCGTCGCGGACTTCGGGTCGCTGCCTTCGGCGACGTCGTCGACCGATTCGAAGGACACGACGAGGACGACGAGGCGATCCTCGACCCGGAGGCGATCCGGTTCGGTCCGCCGGTCCTCTCTCCGCCATCGTTTCGCGATGGGTACGGCTTCGAGCAGCACGTCGGGATGATGTGGCGCCGCCGCGGCGGCGAGATCCCGGAGGCGTGGTACCGCCTCGCCGTCTTCTACTTCTCGAACGTGTCCGAGCTGCGCGGACCCGACGACTCGGTCTGGGCCCCGGATGGCTCCGAGGAGCTCGATTTCGAGATCGAGATCGGCGCGCTCGTCGATACGCCGGGGAGGAACCTGTCCGCCGAGCGAGGCGAAGAGGTCATCGGCGGCTACACGATCCTGAACGACTGGTCGGCCCGCGACCTGCAGCGCGACGAGACGACGGTCCGTCTCGGCCCGGCGAAGGGCAAGGATTTCGCGACATCGATCGGGCCATGGCTGGTCACGCCCGATGAACTCGAGGACGTCAGGCAGGGTCACGGCTTCGACCTCGAGATGACGGTCACCGTCAACGGGACCGAGACGTCGCGCGGTCGCTGGTCGGACATCGTCCACGGCTTCGGCGAGCTCGCGGCGCGTGCCTCGGCCGACGTTACGCTGCGGCCCGGAGAGTTGCTGGGATCAGGCACGGTCGGCACGGGCTGCCTGCTCGAGGTCCGCGATCAGACGCTCGGTCGATATCTGATCCCCGGCGACGAGGTCGTGCTCTCTGTCGAGCGACTCGGATCGTTGCGGACACCGGTGGTCGAACGACCTTCCTGAGACACGGCCCGGTGCGATGATGCGCCCGTGCCCCGCCGTCTCGCGGTCCGCGTCGACCCGATGGAGCCGACCGACTGGCCGGCGGTCCACCGGATCTACGCCGACGGCATCGCGACCGGCGACGCCACGCTCGAGCGTGAGGCTCCCGATTGGGACCACTTCGACCGCTCCCATCGCCATGACTGCCGGCTCGTCGCGCGGCTGAACACCGACGGCCTGGCCGTCGGCTGGGTCGCCCTGACGGCCTATTCCGCTCGCCGGGTCTACCGCGGGGTCGCCTGGGAGAGCGTCTACGTCGCCGAGGACCAACGAGGCAAGGGCATCGGCCGGGCATTGCTGCGGGCGCTGCTGCCGGTCTCGGAGGCGGCCGGGTTCTGGGCGCTCCTGGCGGGCGTCATGGTCGAGAACGAGGCGAGCTTGGCGCTCCACGAGCGTTGCGGATTCGAGCGCGTGGGGCTCATGCGCGCGATGGGTCGGGATGCCGATGGTCGGTGGCGCGACGTGGTCCTGATGCAGCGCCGCAGTCGACGAGTCGGGGTGTAGCTCGGTCTACTCCACCAGGCCGAGCCGCGCGGCGACGGTCGCCGCCTCCGTCCGCGACGTCACGCCGAGCTTGCCCAGGATGTTGGACACGTGGACCCCGGCGGTGCTTTCGCTGATGAAGAGCTGCTCGGCGATCCGTCGGTTGGTGTGACCCTCGACGAGCAGCGCAAGGACCTCGCGCTCGCGGGTCGTCAGGCCGTGGTCGTCGGGTGCGGTCTCGCCGTCATCGGCCGGTTCCTCACTTCCCTCGCCTACCGACGGGATCTCGATGCGGGACCGGCGCGCGAGGGCATCGATCCACCCGACCAGCGGTGCTGCGCCGAGCGTGCGAGCGCTAGCCGACGCCTCGCCAAGCGCATCTGTCGACTCTCGACGCGGGGCGCGCGCGCCGAGCAAGGCCTCGCCCAGTCGGTACCTGGCATACGCCTTGCGCCACGCGTATCCGGCGCGATCGGCCGTGTCGACGGCCACTCGCCACGCCGCCGGATCCGGATCGCCGGCAGCCCGACGCGCTTCGGCGGCGGCCATCGCCGAATCGGCGAGGAGCAGTCCTCCGAACGCCGCCGGGTCGTCGATCTCGGCGACCCAGCCCTCGAGCTCGGCTGCATACGCCGCAGCCGCCGTAGCGGCCGAGTCGGCGATCGCCGAATCACGGCTCGCCCGCGCGAGCTCGGCCCGGTCCGCTTCGGCGCGGGCTGCCATCGCGACGAGCTCGGTCTGGTAGTAGCGGTCCTGCGTCCGGTTCAGGCGGCCGAGCCCCTCGCGAGCCGCCTCGACCGCCTGCTCGACCCGGCCGGTCGCCAACGCGAGCTCGACCATCCCGACGTGGATCGGCCCCGTGAACTGGGCCTCATGCAGCGGCTCGATGAGCGTCGCACCGTCGCCAAGCAGATGCTCGGCCTCCTGGAACCGGCCGACCCGCGCATAGAGCAGCCCCACGACCGCGATCATCCCCATCAGGTTCACGCCCTCGGGATCGCCGGCGAGCAGCTCGTCCACGAGATCCTGCGCCTGATCCCACCGGCCGAGCTGGAAAGCTGCGTCGACCGCATTCCCGGCGATGAAAGCGCCGTAGCCGCGGGACGCGCCGACGCTCCGCGCCCACGCCACACCTTCGAGCGCGACCGCGAGGCTCTCCTCGGGCTGGCCGCAGATGATCAGCGTCGAGCTCAGGTTCGCGAAGCCTCGCCCGATGTCGTCGACGTCCTGGTGCGCTCGTGCCAACGCGAAGCCTTGCCGCAGGATCGGCAATCCCTCGGCGCAGCGCCCGGTCAACCCGATGCTCGTGCCCAGCGTGTTGAGTGCGTGCCCCTCCGAATGCCACGCCCCCGTCGCCCGAGCTTCTTCTATCGCCGCGGTCGCTGCTTCGATCGCTTCGGGGTGGTCGCCACGCAGCATGTGGGCACCGGCCTTCGCGGCGAGCACGCGTGCCCGCGTCTGCGAGGCCTCGGCGGATGCCAGCCGGACAGCGGTCGCCTCGAGCCGGGCGAGACCTTCGTCCATCCGGCCCGAGATCCACAGCGCGCGCGCAAGACGCTCATTGGCCGCGGCCCACCGTTCCAGATGCTGATCCGGGTCCAGCCGATCGAGGGCGGCGCGGGCGAGGTGGACCGCCCGGTCATCACGACCGCTCACCATCGCCGCGAGCGCACCCTCGTGGTAGAGCGCCGCAGCGTCTGTGTCGGTCGGTCGATCATCAGCCGGCACTGCATCCCACAGCTCGATGGCCCGTTCGTAGGCCTGGCTCGCGGCGTGGAAGGCGTGCGCGGCTGCGGCGGCTCGCGCGGCGTTCACCCACGCCCTCAGCGCTCGCACCGGCTCGTGCGCCGCCGTGGCGTGATGGGCGAGTGCCGCCAACTGGTTCGCACCCTGGGCTCCGGCCGCGACTGGAAGCGCATCCAGCGCCGTCGCGTATGCCGCATGGAGGCGTCTGCGCTCGCTTGGCAGCAGGTCGTCATAGACCGCCTCGGCGAGAAGCGCGTGGCGGAAGCGATAGGCGTCGGGATGGCTCTGCGGATCGATCGCGAGGATCTGCGCGGCGAGCGCTTCCCGGAGGGCACCTTCGACCGCCGTCTCTTCAGAGCCCGCGACCTCGGCAAGCAGGTCGGATTCGACGGTACGCCCGGCCACTGCGGCGACCCCGAGGATCCGCTGCGCGTCCTCGGACAACGCGGTCACTCTCGTCATGAGCACGTCGCGCAGGGTGGGCGGCAGGCTGTCGCCCGGTTGGCCGGCGCCGGACGCGAGAAGTTCCTCGACGAAGAAGGGGTTGCCCTCGGCCCGGCGTTCGATGGCATCGAGGAGATCGACGCTCCCGCGATGGCCGAGGATCGCCCCGATCTGAGCGTCGAGCTCAGCACGACCGAACCGGCCGATATCGATGCGGACCACGCGCGGCACGCGCTCCATCTCGGACAGCCATGGCCGCAACGGGTGACGACGACTCAGCTCGTCGGTCCGGTACGTACCGACGACCGCAAGGCGCTCCGTCCGGGCGTTGCGGGCGAGGAACGAGAGGACGTCGCGCGTGGAGCTGTCCGACCAGTGGAGGTCCTCCACGATGAACACCACTGGAGCGTGGTCGCCGAGGGTCCGCAGGAGCGCGAGTAGCGCTTCGAAGATGCGTGCCTGGACCCACGCGGGCCGATCGAAGACGTCCGTCTGGTCGCCACCTGCCGTCCCCAGTTCGGGCAGCAGTCGCCCGAGGTCAGCGGTCTCGGTGGTGCGCAGCGCATCGAGGTCCTCGACACCCGCCACCTGGCCGGTGGAGATCACCTCGGGAAGGCGTCGCAGTGCTTCGACGATGGGAGCGAACGGCAGGCCTTCGCCGTTGCCGAGGGAAACGCAGCCACCCTCCAGGATCAGCGCGCCCGCGCGGCGCGCGACATCGGCGACCTCGGCGACGAGGCGGGACTTGCCGATCCCGGCGTCGCCGCCGACGAGGGCGACGACCGCGTCACCTCCGGTACCCCGAGCGACGGCGTCCGTAAGGGCGGTGATTTCGCGCCGACGCCCGATGAAGTCGGGGCTGGCGACCCGAGTGGCCACGGCCTCCATGGTACGGGAGGCCATGGATGGCTCGACCGCCGCCGAGCGACGAGGGAGGTCGTCGATCAGGCGGCGGTCGCGGCGGTGCCGGCGAGGCGGCGCAGGAGCGTCGACAGGCGGCGGTACGGTCGGTCGATGTCCGCGTTCGAGGCCTGGCGGCTGACCGCGAGGGCCTCCTGGAGTCGGGCATTGGCCTCGGCTCGGCGGACGGTCTCTTCGTGCTGATTGAACCGGTATTCGAAGTCGGCGAGCATCTCTGATGGCTCCTTTCGCGAGTCGTTCTTCGCTACTACGACCACGTTAGGAGCCACGGTTCTCGGTGCCATCGAGCGAGCGACCGATCTTGCCCGACTCGGACCCTTTATTTCCTCAGGGAACGAGGGTCCGACCCTTTAGATAGGGCCGCGCCGCACGTTCAGGTCCCAGCTCGCTAATTGCCTCAGGCTGCGACAGCGACCTCACTGGCGCCTCGGAGCACGATCACCTCGATCGGCTCCGACCGGCCGCGGATCTCCACGGTCCGTCGCTCGAGGCCATCTGTGGGCGTGCCCGCCGCGATCGCGGCGGGTACGCTGATGAGCACCTCGCCGGCTCGAGCGGCGGACGCCAGGCGGGCCGTGGTATTGACCGCATCGCCGAGAGCGGTGAAATCGTCGACCGCTCCCTGCGGCCCCGTCGCACCGACGAAGGCATCGCCTGTATGGATAGCTGTGCCGGCGGGGATCGCGCCCGACGGCGTCGCCCGCGGTGCTGAGGCGCGCTCCGCCAGATCGAGCGCGGCCGAGATCGCGGCTGCGGCATGGGCCGGTCCGCTGACGCCGCCGAAGAAGAGGCCGATCACCTCGTCCCCGACGATCTTGTCGACGAGTCCGTCGTGCTCGAGGATCGCGTCTGAGGCCAATCGATAGAAGTGGTCCAGGAACGCGTGGAATTCGGTGGGTCGCATCCGCTCGCCCATCGCGGTCGAGCCCCGCACGTCGGAGAACAACAGGCTGACCGGGATCTCGATGCCGCTCATTCCGTTCTTGCGCAACTGGGTGATGCACATCTTGCACATCGCAGGGTTGCCAGAGAATCGCCCAAACCCGGCGGCACCGAACACGAGCCCGCCGAGCCCAGCGAACGGGGCGGCGCACAACTTGCACCGCGGCGAGGCGGGAAATCGTCGAAAGCGCCGGCGTTGGGCGGCTAGCGTGGGGCTCTCCCCGGTCAGGAATCCGCGCAGCTCGTCGAGAATGGCCCGTGTCGGTTCGACCATGCGCGAAACATACGCCCTCCCGGTTTCGAGCGTTCGAATCCCGCTCTGAACGTTTGGCGATGAGGCGGCTCCATACTCGGTGACGCGACCACACGGGCCGCGAGGACCGGAGTCGATCATGCAGCTGGAGCTGGTCGAACGAGCGAGCCACGGCGACCGCGAGGCATTCACCTCGCTTGCCGCGTCGCATGTCGACCGCTGCTACGCCCTCGCCTTTCGGATCCTGCGGGACCCGCATCGTGCCCAGGACGCTACCCAACGGGCCCTGCTCGGAGCATGGCGTGACCTGGCGACCCTCCGCGACCCGGAGCGCTTCGATGCCTGGTTGCACCGACTTGTCGTGAACGCTTGCTACACAGAGGCCCGCGGGGACCGCCGCTGGACCGCGCGCATTCGCGTCATCAGCTCCGATGATCGTTTCTCCCCCGACGTCGCCCGCTCCGTTGCCGACCGGGACGAGCTCGAACAGGCTTTTCGCCGTCTATCACCAGAGCATCGGACGGTCGTCGTGCTCCATCACCATCTGGGCTATCCACTCGCGGAGATCGCGACGACCTTGGGCATTCCCTACGGGACCGCGCGGTCCCGGCTTCACTACGCCGTCCGTCAGCTGCGTTCGGTGCTCGACGCGGATGCTCGATTTGTTGGGACGTCAGAGGAACGACCCGCATGAGCGGCGAGATCGACGGCCTCGATCCCGGCTTCGACCAGCGGATAGCCGACTGGCTGGAACGCGACCCTCGACATGCCCCCTCGCCCGTCCTCGATGCAGTCATGGCCGCCCTGCCGTCAGCCGCGCAGCGACGCCGATCGACCGTTTCGCGAAGCGCGAAGGTCGGCGCGGGCCGGTGGCCTGTGGCGGCGGCGATCGTCGTCGCATCGCTGCTCGGTGGCCTCGTGCTGACAAGAAGCTCAACACCATCATCGATCGGCGACCAGGCCGCGGCCGTCGTCCTCCATCCCATCGTGTCGTCGACGTGGAGCGCCGACGACAGGGTCGTGCTGACGATCCGGCGTGACCCGCTGATCGAGGAGCCACTCTACTGGCGGGTCGCGACATATGACTCGATCCGCCCCAACGGTTGGGAGCAGAGCGATCCCAGCGTCGTGACGAGGCCTGCGCAGAGTGCCTTGCTCGAAGGGACGTTCGACGACCCGGGCGCACCACTCACCCTCCGGACGGGACGATTTACGGTCATGCCCGCCGCGCCGGCCGACTCGCTCCTGGTCTCCCCGTCGACGCCGGTGAGCGCGAGTGAGGCGGTCCGCTTGACGCTCATCGGGGAGTCTGGCTTTTTCGGCGCGGCGCGCCGGGAGGCGGGAAGGATGACCGGATACGAGATCACCGCTCAGATGCCCGTCCTCGGAGACGGCACCGGTGAGCTGAACGCGGCGGCGTTGCGTGCCGCGGGGCACAGGTATCCGACGGCGATCACCGAGCGCTATCTCGACGTCGCCGAAGGGATCATCGGTCCGAACGCGTCCGCGCTCCAACGCAAGATCGAGGGTGAGGCGCGGTCTCGCGCCCCGATCGATCTGGTCGAGGCCACGATGGCCGAGCTTCGGTCCGGTGAGTATGTCTACGACACCGACCTGTCTGACGCCCCTTGTGCCGCGCTCTCGACAGTGGAGTGCCTCGCGACGTACAGGAAGGGGTTCTGCCAGTACTACGCCACCACGATGGCAGCCTTGTTACGACGGATGGGGGTGCCGGCCCGTATCGCCGAAGGGTTCCTGCCGGGTGACCGCACCGGAACGACTGAGATCATCCGCGCGACCGATGCGCATGCGTGGGTCGAGGTGTACTTCCCGCTCTACGGCTGGGTCACGTTCGACCCGACGCCCAGACCCAACCCGAAACGGCTCCCGGCCCCGCTCCCAGCCTGAGGACGCGCAACGAGTCCAAGCGGACGCGAGAGGACAACGACCGTAGACTGGCTCTTGGTCGTGAGGAGGGCCAGTCGCCGATGTATTACGTGCAGCGCGGCAGCGTGCCCCAGCAGCGCCACACCCAGCACCGCGCGCCGGACGGCTCGCTCTACGCGGAGGAGCTCTTCGGCGTCGAAGGGTTCACCGGCCGGAGCTCGATCCTCTACCACCTCGTTCCGCCGACCCAGACCCACCAGATCGATGCGGTCCGGCGGATCGAACTCGTCGCGGCCGATGACGGCCTGCACCGCCATCGCCTGACGAAGACCGGCGGGGTGTCGCCGAAGGGCGACGCGATCAGCGGCCGGATCCCGCTCTACTTCAACAACGACGTCGTGTTCGGGATCGTCAGGCCTGCGGAACCGATGCCGGCCGGGACGTTCTACCGGAACGGGATCGCCGACGAGATGCTGTACGTGCACGAGGGCGAGGGCGTCTGCGACACGATCTTCGGGCCGCTGCGCTACGGCCCCGGCGACTACCTCGTGCTGCCGATCGGCACGACCTGGCGCCTCGACCCGGACGATGGCTCAGCCCAGCGCATCCTGTACCTCGAAGCGCCGTCGGAGATCGAGCCGCCCAAGCGCTATCGCAACGACTATGGCCAGCTGCTCGAGCACTCGCCGTACTCCCAGCGCGACATCCACGCTCCCGATGAGGTCGCGCCGCGCGACGAGCACGGAGAGTTCGCCATCCATGTCCGCTCGGCCGACCGCATCACCGCCTATCACTACCGTCACCACCCGCTCGACGTCGTCGGCTGGGACGGCTATCTCTGGCCGTTCCGCTTCAACATCGGCGACTTCCAGCCGATCACGGGGCGTGTCCACCAGCCGCCGCCCGTCCACCAGACCTTCCAGGCCCGGAACTTCGTGGTCTGCTCGTTCGTGCCGCGCAAGTTCGACTATCACCCGCTCGCGATCCCGGCGCCGTACAACCACTCGAACATCAACAGCGACGAGGTCATCTACTACGTCGCCGGCAACTTCATGAGCCGCCGCGGGGTGGAGATCGCGTCGTTCACGCTCCACCCAGCGGGAATCGCCCATGGGCCGCACCCGGGCACGGTCGAGGCGTCGATCGGCAAGGAGGCGACCGAGGAGCTGGCCGTCATGGTCGACACGTTCCACCCGCTCCATGTCACGGAGGCGGCGATGGACCTCGACGACGCCAACTACCCGTTCACGTGGTTGCCGTCGGAGGACCACCACGCGCACGTTGCTGAGCTGACCGAACGCGGCCCGGAGGCGTTCCCGGACTGACGGCACTCCTCGACGCCGGGCGGCGCTCAGTCCGCGAAGGTGAACCGCTTCAGCATCTCGGCGAAGATCGCGCGATCGGTGTCGGGGATCGCTGCTGGCGAGAACCAGTAGATGAGGTAGATGCGATCGGCGTGGTCGACGAACGCCTCGATCACGTGATCCCGCCCGAAGCAGAGCTGCTCGTTCTGGCGACCTTCCGCACCGTCGATCGTGACCGGGGTGATGCCACTGACCTGGCAGACGAGGGCTGTCTCCTGGTCGATCTCGGCCAGGCGGCCTGCGGCGACCTCGTCGGCCGCCAGGACGTCCGATGACACGGTGACTTGCCCCGGCGCTGCGCCCGGGACTTCGAACCGATCTGCGGCGTTGCTGTCGGGCGCAGGCCACCCGGTTTCTGGCCAGTCGGTAGCGGCCGGCGTCTCCGTCCAGTCGGCGGGGTGGTCGATCGCGTAGGCGAAGCGCTCCGACGTGAAGGTCGCCCACTCGGTCGGCAGGGCGATCGATGGCGCCGTGGATGCGCTCGATGAAATGACCGGCGCCTCGGAGGCGGCGACGGGCCCGCCTGGAGCCGGGGTCGGCGGAGGCACCGCGGCCGCCTCCGACGCGGCGGGCGCCGAGGCGGCACCTCCACATGCCGCGACGACGAGCGTGTACGCGAGCAGGGCCAGCAGGCTCGCTACACCGACACGACGGGTTCGAGGTTGAGGGCGATCCATCGAACGATCCGCGGAAACGTACACCCTGCCCGTTGCCTCGAGGAACCGGACCAGCGGCGGCTCACGGCAGAACGAGCGAGTGAGTCTCGGTCAGGCTGTCGCGGCCGAGACTTGCATCCGTGAAGAACCACGCGCTCGGGATCGTGCTCGGGCTGCTCGTCGTGCTATCCCTGGTCGGCACGACGTCGGTCGGCGCGTACGTGCCGCCGACCCCGCGTCCGTCGGGGACGCCAAAGCCCATCGATCTGCGGGACACCTTCCGTCGACGGATGCCGCCGGGCCCGACGCTCCCGGGCGCCCCGGGGTGCTCGGTGTTTCCGACAACGAACGTCTGGAACCGCCGGATCGACGACCGCGCCGTCGCGTCGAACTCGGCGACGATGATCTCGGCCATCGGGCTCGATCGCGGGCTGCACATGGACTTCGGCTCATACGCTGGATATGGCATCCCGTACCAGGTGGTCTCTTCGGCGACACCCCGCTCGGCTGTCGCCTTCGACTACGACGACGAGTCCGACCAGGTCGGCTATCCGATCCCGACGGACCCGCTCATCGAAGGCGGAACGGATGCGACCGGCGACCGGCACATCCTGATGGTCGATCGCGACGCATGTCGCCTCTTCGAGCTGTTCAATGCCCGGAGGCTCGGCAACGACTGGCGAGCCGGCAGCGGTGCCACCTGGGATCTCCGCTCGAACACGCTTCGACCCGCTGGCTGGACCAGTGCGGATGCCGCGGGCTTGCCCATCCTGCCCGGGCTGGTCCGGTACGAAGAAGTCGCAGCCGGGGCGATCAAGCACGCCCTCCGGTTCACGACGAACAGGACGCGCGACGCCTATATCTACCCGGCACGCCACTACGCCGGCGAGTCCGCGTCGACATCGCTTCCGCCGATGGGCCTGCGCGTGCGGCTCAAGGCGTCGGTGAACACCTCTGGCTACTCGCACGATGCTCGGGTCATCGCTGAGGCGCTGAAGCGGTACGGGATGATCCTGGCCGACAACGGCTCACCCTGGTACATCAGCGGCATGAGCGACCCACTGTTCGACGACGACGTCCTGCACGAGCTCGACGACATCACCGGCCGCGACCTCGAGGTCGTCGACACCTCGGGCTTCGTCAGCGGCTGATCCGCAACGCTCGATCGCGGAGCCCGCACGATCGGATCGCCACCGCGCAAGACGGGGCTGCGGGAGGGCCGCCCGACCCGGCATCATCAGCCGGTGGCTGACCTCCGCTCGAGGATCCGTTCCGGCGAGACGCTGATCGGCGTCTTCTCGGACCTCGCGTCGCCCATGGCGGTCGAGCTGTGTGGCCAGGCCGGGTTCGACTGGGCGATCCTCGACCTCGAGCACGGGGCCGCCACCGAGAGCGAGCTCCTCGCACTGCTCTACGCGGCCGGCACGACGCCGATGGCCGCACTCGTCCGGGCGCAATCCGCCGAGCGGCTCCGGGTCGGGCGGGCGCTCGACCTGGGCGCCGAGGGGATCATGCTGCCGCAGCTCAAGTCGATCGATGAGGTGCGAACGGCCGTCTCGTATCTCCGCTACCCGCCGGCGGGACAGCGCGGCGTCGCGCTGCGGACGCGCGGTGGCGGGATGGGCACGGTCGGGCATGCGGATGTCGCGCGCACGATCAACGAGCGCGTCGTGGGCATCGTTCAGATCGAGTCCGCCGGTACCGTCGCCGACGCCGATGCGATCGCCGCTCTCGATGAGGTCGACGTGCTGTTCGTCGGCCCGGCCGACCTGACGCACAACCTCGGCATCCCGGGCCAATTCGACGATCCCCGCTACCTCGATGCGCTGCGGACCGTGGTCGATGCGTGCCTGGCGCATGGCAAGGCCGCCGGCATCCTCATCTACGACGCGGCCGGTCTCGCGCCCCTGGTCGAGATGGGGTTCCGCTTCATCGGCCTGGGCTCGGAGGGCTCGTTCGTGTCGGCCGGCGCGCGCGCCATGCTCGAGGCGGCCGGCCGCAGCTGACCCGCGGGGTCAGACTTCGGCCTCGAGTGGGGTCGCCGGTTCGGGTGCGCCCCGCGGCCGCGGCGATGTCTGCGCGACGATCACGGCGATGAGGATCAGCGCGGCCCCGGCCAGCTGGATCGGCGCCAGGGTCTGGCCGAGGAATACGAACGACAGCACGACGATGATCGGGGGCTCGACGGTGCTGATGAGCGCCGCCTTCGCCGCCCCGATCCGGCGGGCTCCCGCATAGAAGGTCTGGATCGCGAGGAATGAGGCCACTAGGCCGACGCCCGCCAGCAGTGGCCAGGCCTCGGCCGGGATCCCCGACGGATCCAACGGCCTCCCGACGAGCGTGCCCGCGACGGCATAGACGAAAGCCGTCGCGCTCATCATCACGGCGGTGGTGACCGCGGCATCACCGACCGGCTCGGAGGCCTCGGGCGCGTCGCTGCCAAGGCGATCGCGGCGCTCCCCTGACAGCCGGGCCGAGAGGATGATCCACACGGAGTAGATCAGCGCCGAGGCCCAGACCAGCAGCAGCCCCTCGATGGGTGGTGCGGCTGCGACGTCGATCCCACCCAATGCCAGCGCCGAGCCGGCCACGGCCAGCGCGAGCGCGATCCACGGACGCCGACCCGGCAGCCGCGTCGCGAACCACAGCGACAGCACCGCCACGATCACGGGATAGGTGTAGACGAGCACGCCGGCCAACGCAGCCGGTACCGTCTCGAGTCCCGCGTAGTAGGTGCCCGCGTTGCCGGTGAAGAGGGCGCCGAGCGCCAGCGCCACGAGAAGCGCGCGCCGCGGCATCCGCCTCAAGGCAGCTCTGCGGTCGGACGACACGAGGACCCAGATCCAGCCGAGAGCCGCGCCGATCAGGAACCGCCACTGGACGAGCGTCAGCCAGTCGACCCCTGTCGCATAGATCGGCGCGGCCAGGACGCTGCCGGTGGCATATCCGGCGGCCGATACCACGATCAAGGCGATACCCGCGCCGGTCCGTCGATCCATGGCCGGCGAGGCTATCAGTCCCCGACGGCACCGTGGCCGCCGCGCCCGTCCCACGCACGTTCGCACTACACTCTGAACGTGACCGACCTCACCGAGGGCGCGGTCGCTCGTCGCGTCCCGACCCTGACCGATGAGCGGCTTCGCGTGCTCAGCCGCCGCCAGCCGGTGACCGTCCCACCCGGGACGAGCCTCGTCGATTGCGTGCGGGCGATCCAGCGCACCGGCACCGGCGATTCGGTGTTCGTCTGCGAAGCGGATGGGACCCTCAAGGGCGTCCTGACGGAGCGCGACATCTTCGCGCGGATCGTCGTCGGCCAGGTGGATCTGGCTCAGCCGGTCGAGTCGTTGATGACGACCGAACCGCGCACGCTCGATCTCGACCAGACGATCCGCGACGCGATCGAGCTCATGCAGACAGGCCGGTACCGGAACGTGCCCATCGTCGACGTTCGCGGTCGCCTGGTCGGCGTCGTTCGCCAGGTCGACATCATCAAGTACCTCGCGGAGTCGTTCCCGGAGGAGCTGCTCAACCTCCCGCCGCGACCGCACCAGAAGATGAGGCAGCCTGAAGGCGGATGACGACGACGAAGGAGCCCGAGCTCCCCGTCCAGGAACTCGAGCGAGTCACGATCCGAATTCGCCGGCGACTCCGGCGATGGCATGCAGCTCACTGGCACGCAGTTCACGCGGACCGCGGCGGTCTTCGGCAACGACATCAGCACGCTGCCGGACTTCCCGGCCGAGATCCGCGCCCCCGCCGGCTCGCTACCGGGTGTCAGTGGCTTCCAGATCAGCTTCAGCTCGACCGACATCCACACCCCAGGCGACCAGCCCGACGTCCTGGTCGCCATGAACCCGGCTGCGCTCAAGACGAACGTCGGCGAGCTGCCACCGGGCGGCGCCCTTATCGTCAACAGCGATGCGTTCACCCAGGCGAACCTCAACAAGGCGGCCTACGCGTCGAACCCGCTGACCGACGGCTCGCTGAAGGCCTTCACCGTATTCGAGGTCCCGATCTCGACCCTCAACGAGGGTTCGCTCGACGGCCTCGACATGACGACCAAACAGAAGGACCTGACGAAGAACTTCTTCGCGCTGGGCCTGATGTTCTGGCTGTACGAGCGGAGCATGGAGCCGACCCTTCACTGGATCGACTCGAAGTTCTCGGCTCGCCCGGTCATCGCCGAGGCGAACAAGCGCGCGCTCAAGGCCGGCTACGCCTACGGCGAGACGACCGAGATGTTCCACACGCACTACCGCGTACGGCCAGCGAAGCTCCCGCCCGGCACGTACCGGAACATCACCGGCAACGAGGCGACGGCGCTCGGTTTCCTGACCGCGTCGAGACTCGCGAAGCGGCCGCTGTTCTACGGCTCCTATCCGATCACGCCGGCTTCCGACATCCTCCACCAGCTCTCCGGGTATAAGGCGTTCGGGGTCAAGACGTTCCAGGCCGAGGACGAGATCGCGGCGATCGGCGCCGCCATCGGCGCGAGCTACGGCGGAGCGCTCGGGCTGACGGCCAGCTCGGGCCCCGGCATCGCGCTCAAGAGCGAAGCGCTCGGGCTGGCGATCATGGTCGAGCTGCCGCTCGTCGTGATCGATGTCCAGCGCGCCGGACCGTCGACCGGGATGCCGACGAAGAACGAGCAGGCGGACCTGCTGCAGGTGATGTTCGGTCGCAACTCCGACTCGCCGCTACCGATCGTCGCGCCGGCGACCCCCGGCGAGTGTTTCGACTACGCCATCGAGGCCTGGCGGCTTGCGCTCAAGTACATGACGCCGGTCGCATACCTTTCCGATGCGTTCCTGGCGACCGGCTCCGAGCCGTGGCGTATCCCGGCGACATCGGACCTCCCGGATATCGCCGTCGACAACGCGGCCAGGGGCGACGGGCCGTTCCAGCCGTACCTCCGGGACCCCGAGACGCTGGCCCGCCCATGGGCGGTGCCTGGGACGGCCGGTCTCGAGCACCGCATCGGTGGCCTCGAAAAGGCGGATATCACCGGCAACGTGAGCTACGACCCGGAGAACCACCACCGGATGCAGACGCTGCGCGCCGCCAAGGTGGCCGGTATCGCGAAGGACATCCCGCCACTCGAGGTGTTCGGGCCGTCGAACGGCGACCTGCTCATCCTCGGCTGGGGGTCGACCTACGGCGCGATCCGCTCGGCGGTCGAACGGCTGCAGGCCGAGGGCGATTCGGTGGCGCACGCCCACCTGCGCCACCTGAACCCATTCCCGACCAACACCGAGGAGGTCGTCCGGAGCTACCGCAAGGTGCTCATCCCGGAGGTCAACCTCGGCCAGCTGCTGATGCTCATCCGTGCCCGCTTCCTGGTCGACGCCGTCGGCTATGACCGCGTGCGCGGCAAGCCGTTCCGGATCGCCGAGATCGTCGACGAGGCCGAACGCATGCTCAAGGGACTCGAATGACGACAGAGACGAACGGGGCGGCGGCGCCCCAGACGAACGGCAGTGAGGCGGCGCTCAGCCCGGAGAACGCGCAGGTCATCGCGCTCACGCGCAAGGACTTCGTGTCCGACCAGGAGGTCCGTTGGTGCCCGGGCTGCGGCGACTACTCGATCCTCGCTCAGACCCAGAAGGTGATGCCCGACTTCGGCTACAAGAAGGAGGACATCGTGTTCATCTCCGGCATCGGCTGCTCGGGCCGGCTGCCGTACTACATGAACACATTCGGGTTCCATACGATCCACGGCCGTGCGCCGACGCTGGCGACGGGCCTCAAGGCGGCCCGCCCCGACCTCATGGTCTGGGTCATCACCGGCGACGGCGATGCGCTGTCGATCGGTGGCAACCACCTGATCCACTCGATGCGTCGCAACGTCGACCTGACGCTCGTGATGTTCAACAACCGCATCTACGGCCTGACGAAGGGCCAGGCGTCGCCGACATCGGAGTTCGGCAAGCGGACGAAGTCGACCCCGGCCGGCACGATCGACACCCCGATCCAGCCGCTGACCGTCGCGCTTGCGGCCGAGGCGTCGTTCGTGGCGCGCTCGGTCGACACCCATACCGAGCACATGCAGGCGACGCTCGAGCGGGCCGGCCGTCACAAGGGCAGCGCGTTCGTCGAAGTCCTCCAGAACTGCAACATCTTCAACGACGGGGCGTGGCGCGACTTCACCGACCGCGAGGTGCGCGAGGACCGGATGCTGGTCCTCGAGGATGGCAAGCCGATGATCTTCGGCAAGGATCGCGACAAGGGCATCCGCCTGCGTGGCCTCCACCCGGAGATCGTCACGATCGGCGAGGACGGCGTGACCGAGGCAGACCTGCTCGTCCACGACGAAGGGGCCGAGGACCCCTATCTCGCGCTCGTTCTGTCGCGGATGTTCTGGCCGAACTTCCCGGTCCCGGTCGGCGTCTTCCGCGCGGTCACCCGCCCGACGCATGACCAACTGATCGAAGAGCAGCTGGCGGCGGCGGTCGCGCGGGCCGGCGAGGGTGACCTCGACAAGGTGCTCAACGGTGGCGAGACATGGACCGTGACGTGATCGCCGGCGACGACGGGATCGTCGCGGGCCAGGAGGGCGGGGATGACGGGATGCGCTGCCCGGTGTGCGGGAACGTCAACCTCGGCGGCGCCGACATCTGTGACAACTGCGGCGCCGACATCTTCGGCCACGACACGCCCCTCCAGGCGCCGGCCTTCAAGGGCCAGCTGCTTGGCGAGCACCTCGACGAGCTCGGCTCACCGCCACCGATCACGGTCGATGCCGACACGCCGATCGATGTCGCGATCGCGCGGATGCACGAGGCGGGAGCCGACTGCGTCCTGGTCGTCGCCGACGACCGGCTGGTGGGCATCTTCACGGACCGCGACGCCGTGGTGAAGGCGGCGGGCAAGCGGCTCGGGTCGTTCCATGTCCGCGACTTCATGACGCCCGACCCGGTCGTCCTTCGCCACGACGACCCGATCGCCGTCGCGATCCACAAGATGGCCGTGGGCGGGTTCCGCCACATCCCGATCGTCGAGGACGGCCGCCCGACGGGCGTCGTCACGGCACGCGACGTCTTCCACCACCTGGCCCAGGCGATCGACTGACGCAGCGATGGCGCCGCGGATCGCGATCCTCGCCCAGGATCTGATCTGGTCCGACCGGCTCGCGCGCGCCGTCGAGGCGGCAGGCGCCGAACCGGCGCGAGCCAAGACCGCACCCGAGTTCGATCGCGCGCTCGTGTGCGCGGACCTCGCGATCGTCGACTTGACCGCGAGTGCGTACGACGCGCTGACGGCCATCGAGCGTGCTCGCTCGTCCGGCGCGCGGGTCATCGCCGTCGGGCAGCACGACGACATCGCGCTGCGCAAGCGCGCCCTCGCCCGCGGCGCGGAGCGCGTATACGCCTATCGCAAACTCTTCGAGGACGGCCCCGCGACCATCACGGCATGGCTGGCGCGACCGGGCGTCGCCGAGACACAGGCGTGACTCTCACCGATCGGCCAGCCATCCCCGCGGCGGCTTTCGCCCAGCGACTGCAGCGTGCGGTCGAGGCGACGGAGGCCGACCGGCTCGAAGCGTTGCTCGTCGGGGTCGGGTCGGACCTGCGCTACCTGACCGGGTACGAGGCCAAGCCGCTCGAAAGGCTCACGTTGCTCGTGATCCGGCCCGGAGCCGCCCCCAGGCTCATCGTCCCGCGCCTGGAGCTCGGCGCTGCCGAGGTGGGGATCCGAACGGCCATCGACATCCGGACCTGGGACGAGACCGAGGATCCGTATGCGCTCGCCGTGGACGACATCGGCGTGCACGCTCCCGTCGCCGTGTCCGACACGATGCTGGCCACGCACCTGCTGCGCATCCAGGCGGCGCTCGGGGCACGCGCGACGTACGTGCCCGCGTCGACGGTCCTGCGCGAGCTGCGTATGACCAAGGACGCCGATGAGATCGGGCTCCTCCGGAAAGCGGCCCATGCCGCCGACCGCGTCGTCGCGGCGATCGCCGGCGGCCCGCTCATCGGGCGGACGGAGGCCAACGTCGCCCGCGAGGTTCGCGGGCGACTGGTCGATGAGGGACACGAGGCGGCGACCTTCGCCATCGTCGCCTCAGGCCCGAACTCGGCGTCGCCGCACCACGACGCCGCTGACCGGGTGATCGGGGCCGGCGAACCCGTCGTGCTCGACATCGGCGGCACGTTGGGGGGTTATGGCTCGGACATCACCCGCACCCTGTGGGTGACCGGCCCGGACGACGCGCGTCCGGACGAGCGGTTTACGGCGCTATTCGACGTGCTGCGTGAGGCCCAGGCGTCCGCGACGACCTGCGTCCGGCCGGGCGTGCCATGCCAGGCGATCGACGCGGCGGCCCGCACCGTGATCGACCGAGCCGGCCACGGTGCGGCGTTCTTCCATCGAACCGGGCACGGCATCGGCCTCGACGGGCACGAGGAGCCATACCTCGTCGCTGGGAACGAACTGCCACTCCGCCCCGGTATGGCGTTCAGCGTCGAACCCGGCATCTACTACCCGGCCGAGTACGGCGCACGGATCGAGGACATCGTGGTCTGCGGCGAGGACGGCCCGATCGTGCTCAACGACGCGCCCCGCGAGCTGATGGTCGTCTCCGGCTGACAGCCGGACTGTCAGACGCGCGACCCGGCCCCTGAGCGACCCTGCGGTATCATCGGGCAGCGTCGTATCCGAGCGACCAGCCCCCAAACCAACCGAGAATCAATGCCCACGAACCACCGGCGACGCACCGTCGCCGTGTATGAACCCCGGGGATCCGGCCATCGTCGGTCGGCCCGATGAGCCGCCGCCACCGCGGTCGGCCGCATCACGGGCGCCATCGCCCGGACGGTCCACGTCCTGACGCGGCCTCGACGCGACCGGTAGCGCCCACTCCCGACGCTATCCCACCGACGCTGCCGACAGCGCCCGCCACGATCGACTCGCCCGCGATGGCAGCCGTGCCGGAGCCCGCTGTACCGGCGAACGCAGCTGCGCGCGCTACCGGCCATCCCGCACCGACCAACGGGGCTGCCCATAACGTGAACGGGTCGAATGGCGCTGACCCACACGGCCACGCCAACGGCGCCGGATACAGCAACGGCAACGGCCACGCGAACGGCAACGAACGCTCGGCGGGCTGCACCGCCCCGCAGCTCCGTCGATTCATCAAGAGCCGGCCCTACGTCCCGATGCACGAGCTGCGGCGCCGCTTCGCGATCGATGGCAACGACGACGACGTGACGCCGGTCGCGCTCGAGGGCTCGATGGTCTTCGTCGGGCTGCCAGCCCGTGAGGGATCGCTCCTGGGGGAGCTGCTGCGTGGCGGCGAGATCGGCTACGAGCTCTCGTTCGACCCGCTGGCGCCGATCGTCGTCGGCGTCTATCCGATGCGCCCGGTGCCCCGGCCCTAAGTCTCGCAGACACCGCTCCCGGCCCCACTGAGAGCGCTGAGCCGGCCTTAGTCCACCCGGGCCGCGTACGATGGGGTCGATGGTCGGACCCGCCGGGGCCACGGACCCGTATCGCGACGCCCTCCGCGCCTGCCGTCTCTTCGCGGATCTAGACGAGACGTCGCTCGGCCTGTGCGCCGCGGCCCTTCGGCCCAGGCGCTTCCGCAAGGGCGAGACGATCTTCCATTCGGGCGACCCGGGCGACGCCCTGTTCCTCATCGGGGAGGGTGCGGTCAAGATCACGATCCCCGCCGACGACGGATCCGAGCCGGCGATCCTGACCACCGTCGGGCCCGGAGGGTTCTTCGGCGAGCTCTCGCTGCTCGACGGAGCGCCGCGGTCCGCGACGGCCGTCGCCCTCGAGCCGACCGAGACGTACGTCCTCCGCCGCGACGCGTTCGACGCGCTGATCGATGAGCAACCCGTCCTTCGTCACACGCTGCTGGTCACCCTGACCGGCGAGATCCGACGGCTAACGGCGCAGGTCGAGGACCTCCACTTCCTCGACCTTCCCGGACGGCTGGCCCGGCACCTGCTCAGGACCATCGCGCTCCGGGAGGGTCGTGACCCCGCCACCGCCGACGACCTGTCGGGCGAACATCGTCTGCCCTGGCCGTATACCCAGTCGGAACTGGCAGGCATGATCGGCGGCTCGCGGCAGTCGGTGAACCGCCTGCTCGCCGACCTGGTCGACGAGGGGCTCGTCCGGTTCGACGGCGACGACATCGTCATCCCCGACGCCACGCGCCTGGCGCTCGCCGCGCGTCGATGACGCTCGACCCCGGAGCCACGGACCGCGTCCTCGCGGCGGTCGCTCGCCGGGTCACGGCGGCCGATCGACTTGCACCATCCGACGACGATGGCCAGCTCACGGCCCTCGCTGCGGTCGCTGTCATCGCACTCGAGACGCAGGCCGCCTCGGTCGCGCTATACGACGCCGCAGTCGACCGCCTCGTCTTCCGCGCCGCCGCCGGCCCCGCCGCCGGCGACATCGTCGGGCTGTCCATCGAACCGGCGGTCGGCATCGCCGGGTACGCGTTCAGCTCAGGTCAACCACTCGCCGTCGCAGACGTGCGCAGCGATCCACGCTTCGAGCGCTCGATCGCCGAGGCGTCGGGCTACGTGCCGTCCTCCCTCCTGGCTGTGCCGATCGTGGGGAGCGAGACGACGCTCGGGGTCCTCGAGGCCCTCGACGGGCGGCGTGGCGCATTCTCGATGCACGACATCGACATCGCCACGGCGATCGCCGCCGCCCTCGCCACGGCCGTAGAGCGGCAGCGGATCGGTCGCGATGCCACGACCCTGCTTGGCGCGTCGCTGCGCGAGCTCGCGTCGGCCGGAGGTGAGAACGGCGCCATCGATTCGCTCGTCGCCGCGGCGACCGCCGACCTGGCGGTCGACGACGACCACACGTGGCTGCTCGCTGATCGCATCGCGAGGCTCCGCGATGTCGACCCGGAGTCGATCGATCTCGCCGTCGACTGGTTGGATGCGCTGCTCCGTCATCGCGGCGGTTCGGGCTCGGGCGCAGGGAGGACCGAGGAGAGCCGATGACGCTGCCGCTGCCGGCCTGGGGCGACGCGTTCGCGGCGGACCTTCGCGCGACCCTCGCCCGACCTGAGGCGCCATTCGGTCCCCTGGACCGGGCCGAGGTCTTCGGTGACGCGGATGGCCGTGGGGTCACGGTCGCCATCGTGGATTCCGGCATCGATGGCGAGCATCCGGCGGTCGCAGGGCACGTCGTCCGACACCTGCGCGTCGACCTCGACGGCGACGACGCATCCGTCGGCGACGACCCGGATGCGCGCGACCTCGTCGGGCACGGCACGGCCTGTGCAGGCATCGTGGCCGCCATCGCTCCGGCCGCCGAGATCGTGTCGATCCGGATGCTCGGCGCCGACAACCGGGGCAAGGGTCGCGCGCTCGCCGCGGCCATCGATTGGGCGGCGGGCGAGGGGATCGAGGTCGTGAACCTCAGCCTCTCGTCACGCAGCGAGTCGCTGTTCGCAGCCTTCCACGCCGTCGCGGATCGGTCCTACTTCGCGAACTCCCTGCTGGTCTGCGCCGCCAACAACGTGCCGGGGCCGTCCTACCCATCGCTGTTCGCGAGCGTGGTGTCGGTCGCGGCGCACGACGTTCCGGACCCGGACACGTGGTTCTACAACCCGTCCCCGCCGGTCGAGTTCGGCGCCTACGGGGTCGACGTCGAGGTAGCCTGGCGCGACGGCGGCCGGATCCGCGCGACAGGCAATTCGTTCGCCGCCCCCCATCTCGCCGGACAGGCCGCCCGGCTGCGGTCGCGCTACCCGAGCGCGGCACCCTTCGAGATCAAGGCGCTGCTCGCGGCGACCGCGTCACGCCCGGACTGACCGGCCCGACCTGATCGGCCCTGCCTTGGTACGGAAAGATCGACCGGACACGGATAGACCGCCCGGCGGTGCCGGACGGTCCGAATAGTCGCGCTCGGGATGGGTGGCGTTACTCGCCGGTGTCCTCGTCAGAATCGGTCGGGGTGAGCTCACCGCCATGACCGGGGACCTGCTGGCCGAGGCTGGGCGGAGCGGTGACCGGAATGCCGTGGCCCTCGACGTCGCCTTCGTCGACGAACCCCTCAGGCCCTTGGCCCTGCTCCGGCTCGACCAGGGCGTCCTTCGGAAGTTTGATCTTCTTCATCGACCTGGTTCCTCCGTGACGGTCTGATGTGCTGTGCACCACTCTACGCCCTTGAGGGCTGGATGCTGAAGACCGCCGCTGACGGGATCGGTGTCAGCTCGCCGACATCGTCAGGACGCGGGCTCGCCCGTGTAGGACCGTGGCACTGCCTCGACGCTCGGGCGCGGCGTGCGCAGGTCGCGCAGCGCCTCCTGGTCCGGGCCGGCCAGGCGCGGCAGGTCGGCGGCCTCGGTCCGCGTGAGCCGCGAGGCGAGCGTAGAGAAGACGAGGCGCTGGATGTCGGGCACCGCCATGGTCGCGCGCAGGCCCTCGGCGGGGACCTCCAGCAGCGTCGCGTCGGTGTCCGCCACGACATCGGCGGTGCGTGGGCTACCGGTGAGTGCCGCGATCTCCCCGAAGAAATCGCCCTCACCCATGGTCGACAGCCCGCGATAGCCGCCGCCCTCCTCGGGGATGCCCGCCGTTGCGGAGCCATCAAGGATGAAATAGGCGGCTGACGCGGTGTCGCCGTGCGCGAGGATCCGCGTGCCGGCAGGGACCTCCCGGACTGTCGCCTCGCGCATGAAGGCCTCGCGCTGCGCATTCGAGAGTCGTGCGAACGTCGGAAGCTTGCCGATCAGCAGGTCGAAGTCGGCCAGGGTCGCCGGACGCAGCGGGGTGCCGGCGAAGCCCGGCGCCCCTGCGGCCTCCGCGAGGCGAGCCCGGGCCGCCCGGATGGAGCGGACGCCCAGGCTCGGAGCCAGCAGGGCCAGCGCAGCCGCCCCGAACAAGAGGACCGAAGCGAACGCGATGAGGACGCGCACGTTGATCACGTCCGCCAGGCCTGCCCCGGCCATGCCGAACACGAAGATCACGTCGCGCATGACGTAGTAGGCCGAGAAGACACGGCCGCGCATGTCGCGTGGGGTGTTCCGCTGCAGCAGGACCGAGCGGGCCACGGACGCCGGCGAGTTGAAGAAGCCGGAGATCATCACGAGCAGGATCGCCAGAGGCACGGATGTGGCCGACGCATAGCCCAGTCCGCAGATGCCCATCGCCACGAGTCCGACCGCGATCCAGATCGCCTCGGGCAGCTTGCTCGAGAAGCGGGCCATGAAGAACGAGCCGAGCACGAAGCCGACCGACGTCAACCCCTCCTGCAGGCCGTATTCGAACTCGGTCGCATGGAGCTCGCGCAGCGACATCGGGAGCAACAGGACGTTCCAGAGCCCGAACGAGAAGAACATCAGCGCCCCGACGATGAACAGCCAGCGCAGTACCGGCGTCCCGAACAGCGTCCCGAGCCCCGACTTCAGGTTGTCGATCACCACCGCGGCGCTGGCCTCTTCCTCAGGGATCGGCATCTCGTACCGACCCATCAACGAGATGAGGCCGGCACAGATCAGGAACGACAGAGCGTCAAGCAGGAATGCCAGGCGCAGGTCGATGCTCGCGAGGATGCCGGCTCCGGCGAAGCCAAGGGCGGTCGACCCGAATGCCGCGATGGACAGGAACGAGTTCGCGGCGGCGAGCTCCTCGTCGCTGGCGATCTCCGGGATGAGGCTGTCATGGGCCGGGTCGAAGAACTGCCGGATGCCGGCGTTGAGCAGCAGTAGCCCGTACAACCCCGGCAACGCGATGGCATCGATGCCTATCACGACCGCGATGAGGCCGACGACGACGGCCTGGACCAGGCACGTGACGATCAGGATCTTCTTGCGATCGTGGCGATCGACGTATACGCCCGCCAGCAAGCCGACGATGAGGCTCGGGATCGCCGTGACCATCAGGGTCAGGCCGACCGCGAGCGCCGAGCCGGTGAGCCGGAACACATAGATGCCCGCGGCGAGGTCGGTGAGCGCGGAACCCGCCGTGGAGATGAGTTGCGCAGTCCACAGCAGCGAGAAGTCGCGCTTGCGGAAGACGGCGAACATCGACGGGGCGGCGGGCACGGGCGCTGCCGTCATGCGACCTCCAACGGCGCCCCTCGGCGCCCGACCGTTGATCGGTGACCCCGGATCGACCCCGTGACGAGGGCCGTTGGCGCGGAGTCTAGACCGCGCGCCGGGGCACTGTGACGCCTTCGCGCATGAGCAGCGCTTCCTTCCGGGAGAGCTGGCGATCGCGATCGATCCAACCGGTGCCGCCGTAGCCGCCGAGCGTCCCGTCGGCCGCGATGATCCGGTGACAGGGGATCACGAGCGAGATCGGGTTCCGACCGAGCGCACCGCCGACCGCGCGAGCGGCACGCGGCACACCCACCCGTCGGGCGATGTCGCCATAGCTCGCCGTCCGGCCCCAGCCGACTTCCCGCACGGCGTCGAGGACCCGCTGGTCCCACGTGGGCCGGTCGCCCAGGTCGACTCCCACGCCCTTGCCGTCTGTCGGCTCACCGCGCAGGAGGCGTTCGATGGTGGGGATGGCGGCGCGGAGCATCGCGGCGGCGGCGTCGTCGGGGTCCGCGTCGACGAGCGGCACGATCGGCGCATGGAAGCGTGCCGCCAGATCGCGGGCGAAGGCGTCCTCGTCGGGCTGCCAGCCGGCCGCCGCGACGCCGTGCTCCGTGGCGGCGACCCGAAACGGCGCCCCACCGCCGTCCAGCGTGGCGGTGACGAGGTGGTCGACCATGAACGCAAGTGTGACCCACGGCGGGGCCGGGCGACGACCGCGGTATACTCCCAGGGAGTATGGCGACGAACGCGACGAAAGCCGAGATCCAACTCCCGATCGAGGGGATGACCTGTGCCTCGTGCGTGAATCGCATCGAGCGGTTCTTGCGGGCGACGGATGGGGTGGAGGAGGCGAGCGTCAACCTCGCCACGGAGATGGCGACGATCCGCTACCTCCCGGACGTCACCGGGCCGGAGCGCTTCGTCGAGGCGGTCGAGGCGGCGGGCTACGACATCCGGGAAGCGGCACCCGCCCCGGCGGATCGATCCGAGCGTTCCCTCGCCGACGAGGCGGCCGCGGAGGATGCCCGACGCGAGCGTGAGGCGATGGTCCTCCTCCGGCAGGCGGTGACCTCGATCGCGGTCGCGCTCGGGATCATGGTCGCGATGCTCGTCCCGCAGACACGCATCCCGATGGAGACGCTCAACTGGATCGCGCTCGTGCCCGCCACCGTGATCCAGGTCGTCGCGGGTGGGCGGTTCTACCGGGCGGCCTGGCGAGCGGCCCGGCACCGGACGACCAACATGGACACCCTCATCGCGGTCGGAACGAGCGCGGCGTGGCTATACAGCGTGGGCGTCACGCTCTTCCCCGACGCGATCCACGTGGCCGGACTCCACCCGGAGACCTACTTCGATGCCTCGTCGATCATCATCGGCCTCGTCCTCCTCGGTCGTTGGCTGGAGGGTCGTGCCAAGGCCGGCACGGCCGGGGCGATCCGCCGGCTGATCGGTCTCCAGCCCGAAACGGCGCGGCTCCACTCGTCGACCGGTGAGACCGACGTGCCCCTGGATCGCGTAGCCGTCGACGACCAGCTTCGCGTCCGGCCCGGCGAGAAGGTGCCGGTCGACGGGGTCGTCGTGGAAGGGGCATCGGCGGTCGATGCCAGCATGCTGACCGGTGAGCCCGTCCCCGTCGAAGTGACCGCGGGGAGCGAGGTCGTCGGCGGCACGCTGAACCGCACCGGCACGTTCGTGATGCGCGCCACGCGGGTGGGGCGCGAGACGGCGCTCGCCCGGATCGTCGACGCGGTCCGTCGCGCCCAGGGTAGCAAGGCACCGATCCAGCAGCTGGCCGACCGCATCGCCGAGGTCTTCGTGCCGACCGTGTTGATCCTGGCCACGGCCACGTTCGCCGTTTGGTTCCTCGTCGGGCCGGAACCACGGTTCACGCTGGCCCTCACGGCGTTCATCAGCGTCGTCGTCATCGCCTGCCCCTGCGCGATGGGCCTGGCCACGCCGGCGGCTGTGATGGTCGGGACCGGCCGCGGGGCCGACGCGGGGATCCTCATCCGCGGCGGCGATGCCCTGGAGCGGGCGGAGGCGATCGACACCGTCGTCTTCGACAAGACCGGAACCCTGACGCTGGGACGCCCGACGGTCAGCGAGGTGCCGGCGGTCGACGGGGTCGATCGCCGCATCCTGGTCGATCTCGCCGCTTCCCTGGAGCGGGTCAGTGAACACCCACTCGGGGCGGCGATCGTCGCGTACGCCAATGAGCGCGAGCTCGGCTTCCACGCTGTCGCCGACTTCGAGGCGGTCGTGGGCGGCGGCGTCCGCGGCTCGGTCGAGACGCAAGATGGCCACCGTGCAGTCGCTGTCGGCAGTGCGCGATGGCTTGCGACCGAGGGGATCGAGCATCGCCCCGGTCGAGGGGTCGCTCACGGCTGCCGGCGGCAGCGGCCACACCGCGGCCGTCGTGGCCATCGATGGACGGGCGGCCGGGGTCATCGCCATCACCGACCCCGTCCGTGTCGAAGCCGCAGCAGCCGTCCGCGAGTTGACCGACACGGGCATCGAGGTCTGGCTGGTCACTGGTGACGCCCGGGCCAGCGCGAACGCCGTCGGCACCCAGGTCGGCATCCCCGCCCACCGGATCGTCGCCGACGTGCGACCGGAGGAGAAGGCGAGGATCGTCGAGCGGCTCCAAGGCCGCCGTCGGACCGTCGCGATGGTCGGCGACGGGATCAACGATGCCCCAGCCCTGGCGCGAGCCGACGTCGGCATCGCCATCGGGACCGGCACGGACATCGCCATCGAGACCGCGGGCATCACGCTGATGAGCGCCGACCCGCGCGCTGTGCCGGCCGCAATCGGCCTGTCGCGCGCGACGATGAGGACCGTCCGCCAGAACCTGTTCTGGGCGTTCGCGTACAACATCGTGCTGATCCCGGTCGCGATGGGCGCGCTCGTGCCGGTCTTCGGCATCACGCTGTCTCCGGCGCTCGCCGCTGGCGCCATGGCCCTCTCGTCGGTCACGGTCGTGGCGAACGCGCTTCGCCTCCGGTCCTACGAGGCCCGTCCCGATGCGATGCACCGGATGCGACGCGGGTGGCTCGGCCGCCTTCGGGAAGCCTCGTTCCTTGCAGCCGTCGCACTCGCCGCGCTCGGCGTGGCCGGCGGCGTGATGGCGGCCGACCGCTGGATCGATGCCGGTGCCACGCACGTGACCGTCGTCGCCCACGATGCACGCTTCGAGCCGCCAGACTTGACCGTTGTGCAAGGTCGAACGGTCGTCCTGTCATTCCGCAATGACGACCCGATCTTTCACGACTGGGAGGTCGAGGGCCTTGCCAACGTCGACGCGGGCGCAAGGCCGGGGCAGACGCAGCGGATCCGCTTCCAGATCGACGAGCCCGGCACGTACCGGATCGTCTGCACCGTCCCGGGTCATGCCGAGGCAGGGATGGCCGGCACGCTCCGCGTCGACCCGGCAGACTGACCCGCGATGACCCCGGGACGCATCGAGACCCCCGAGGATGCCCGCGACCTGCCCGGCGGATTCGCCCACCGGGTCGAGGTCGAGGTTCGGTTCGCCGACACGGACGCGATGGGTCACGTCAACAACGCGGTCTATCTCACCTACTGCGAGATGGCGCGGATCCGCTACTGGACCGACGTGACGGGCGAGCCGGTCTCCGCGGGGCACGAGGGTGCCGAGAGCCTGATCCTTGCCGAGGCGCGTATCACGTATCGGGCGCCGGTGTTCCACACGGAGACCGTCACGATCGAGACCCGCACCGCGCACATCGGCCGCTCCTCGTTCACGCTCGAGCACCGCCTCACCGCGCGCGGACCGAAAAGCTCACCCCGGCTCGTGGCGACCAGCGCGTCGGTGATGGTCCGCTACGACTACCGCACGGACCGGCCAGCACCGCTGAGCGACGCGTTCATCGCGGCCATCGAGGCCTTCGAGGGCCGTTCGCTCCGGTGACCTTCTCGATCGTCGCGCGCGATCCCGCGACCGGAGATCTCGGCGTGGCGGTCGCCTCCAAGTTCCTGGCCGTGGGGTCGGTGGTGCCGTGGGCGAGGGCGGGCGTCGGCGCGATCGCGACACAGGCGCTGGCCAACGTCGCGTTCGGACCGGATGGTTTGGCCGCGCTCGCTGGCGGCGACGCGGCCGAATCGGTCCTGTCGGCCCTCACCGACGCCGACGAGGGCCGGGCGGACCGTCAAGTCGGCGTGGTCGATGCCGCGGGTCGGGCGTCGACCTTCACCGGGACCGGTTGCCTCACCTGGGCTGGCGGCCGGACGGGCGACGGCGTCGCGGTCCAGGGCAACATCCTCACCGGGCCCGAGGTGGTGGAGGCGGTCCTCGACGTCTACTCGGGCTCGGCGGCCCCGTTCCCCGACCGGCTCCTCGAGGCGCTGCTCGCCGGTGATCGGGCCGGTGGCGATGCCCGTGGCCGGCAATCGGCGGCTCTGTTGGTGGTCCGCGACGGCGCCGGATACGGTGGCGCGAACGATCGCTGGCTCGACCTTCGCGTCGACGACCATCCAGATCCGGTCCCGGAGCTGCAGCGGGTGCTCGGTGTCTGGCGTCTCCTCTACGAGCGTCCTGAGCCCGACGACCTGGTGCCGATCGACGCGGCCCTCGCCAGCGAGCTGCGCGACCGGTTGACCCGGGCCGGTTGGGCACCGGGTCGCGACGACGCCTTCGCCGCGGCGATCCAGCGGGCCATCGGCGGAGCGGCCCGGATCGGGGAACCGCGCGACGCGGGCGACGACTGGGATGCCGTGTGGGACGCCGCGCTCGTGACGTGGATGGGCGTCGCGAACCTCGAGGAGCGGACCGCCGCGGCGGGCTGGATCGACCCGGTCGTGCTCGAGGAGCTGCGTCGGCTCGGTTGATCCCTGCTAGTCGACGACCCGCCGGAAGATCGTCACGGCGTTCTGCCCGCCGAACCCGAAGCCGTCAACGGCGACCGTTTCGATCTTGGCCTCGCGAGCCACGAGCGGCACGTAGTCGAGGTCGCACTCGGGATCCGGCGTGCGCAGGTTCGCCGTCGGCGGAATGACCTGGTCTCGGATCGCGCCGATCGCCGCCAGCGCGCTGGCGATGCCGGCCGCACCCACGAGATGGCCGATCATCGACTTTGGCGAGCTGATAGCGACCTTGTAGGCATGGCCGCCGTAGGCCGCCTTGATGGCGCGGGTCTCGGTCACGTCGTTGAGGGGCGTCGCCGTCCCGTGGGCGACGATGTAGTCGATCTCGTCGGGCGCGATGCCGGCATGACGCATCGCGTTGGTCATCGAGCGGGCCTGACCGCGTCCGGTCGGCTCCGGCGCACTGATGTGGAACGCATCGGCGGTCAGTGCGCCGCCGATGATCTCGGCGATCGGGGTCGCACCGCGCTCGCGGGCATGGGCCAGCGTTTCCACGATGCAGATGCCGGCGCCTTCCCCGAGGACGAAACCGTCCCGCGTCAGGTCGAACGGCCGGGACGCGCTCTCGGGCTCGTCGTTGCGCTTGGAAAGGGCCGTCATGTTGGCCAGCGCCGCGACGCCCATCGGCCAGATCGGGGCTTCGGCGCCGCCGGTGACGACGACGTCACAGTCACCGTCACGGATCAGCCGCAGCGCGTCCTGAAAGGCGATGACCGACGTGGCGCACGCGGCGACCTGGGTGATCACCGGGCCGGTCAGCCCCCATTCCATCGACAGCAGCGCCGCGGCCATCGAGCCCGAGAGGGCCGGGACGGCGAACGGCGAGACGAAGCGCGGGCCTTTCTGGTCGTGGACGTGGGTCCCGTCGATGATCTGCTCGATGCCGCCCCCGCCGGTGTTCACGACGACGCCGACGCGGTCGCGTTGCTCCTGGCTCATCGCCGCGAAGTCGATGCCCGAGTCGGCTACGGCCTCCTTGCCGGCGCCCATCGCGAGGTGGATGAACCGACTCATCCGGCGGGCCATCTTGGGATCCATGACCGTCGTCGGGTCGAAGTCGAGCACCTCGGCGGCGATGCGCACCTCGTGCTGTGACGGGTCGAAGCTGCGGATCGTACGTGTGCCGGTCACGCCGGCCTTGAGGTTCGCCCAGTAGGTCGGGAAGTCGTTGCCGATCGGCATGACCGCACCGAGACCGGTCACGACCGCGCGCCGCGCAGGATCCTGTTCAGGCATCGGCTCGGATTGTAGATAGGGGAGGGACGAACCGAGAGGGCGGATGCATGGCTAGGCGCCGAGGAGCGGATGACGCGAGCGCACTCCGATGTGCGTGAGCGAATCCGCGACGCGGCAACGACGCCAGGCGCCGACCACGAGGTTCGTCAGTCGCCGTCGTAGCGCTTGAAGATGACCGCGCCGTTGTGGCCGCCAAGCCCGATGTTGTTCGAGAGCGCGTAGCGGATCTCCATCGGGACGGTCTCGGCCGGGACCCACAGGTCGCACTCCGGGTCGAAGTCGCGGTAGTTCAGCGTCCCGGGCGCGCATTGCTCGGACACCGACATGACCGTCGCGAACGCCTCGAAGGCGCCCGCTGCGCCCATCATGTGCCCGGTCATCGACTTGGTCGCGCTGATCGCGATCGATCGCGAGTCGCGCGAAGCCCTCGAGCCGAACGTGGTCCAGATCGCCTCGGCCTCGCGCTTGTCGCCGAGCGGCGTCGAGGTCCCGTGCGGGTTGATCAGGTCGACCTCATCGGCCGGCACGCCCCGACGGTCCAACGCCATCTGCATCGCCCTGGCCGAGCCGATCCCGGCATCGATGGGCTGGACCATGTCCCAGCCGTCGGCCGCAGAGCCGTAGCCGACGACCTCGGCGTAGATGTTCGCGCCGCGTGCCTTGGCGATCTCGAGGTCCTCGAGGAACAGCGAGCCTGCCCCCTCGCCGAGCACGAACCCGTCGCGGGTCGCGTCGAACGGCCGCGACACGGTCTGCGGATCCTCGCCGGCCCGCGGCAGGCCCATCCCGCGCATGTTCGAGAAGCCGGCGTGGGCGACCTCGAGGAGCGGCGCCTCGGTCGAGCCGCTGATCACGGCGATGCAGTCTCCGCGGCGGATCGCCTCGGCCGCCTCGCCGACGTTGTGCGTGCCGGTGGCGCAGGCCGAGACCATACAGACGTTGTGGCCGATGGCCCCGGTCTCGATGGCGATCATGCCCGATGGGCTATCCACCAGCGCATTGGCGATGAACGTCGGCGCGACGGTCCGCGGCCCGCGGTCGTGCAGCGAGACGTAGTTGTCGATCATCATCTGCTGGCCGCCTGCACCCGAGCCGAAGATGACCCCGACCTCGGTCCGGTTCTCGTCGGTCAGCTCGAAGCCGGAATCGGCGACCGCCTGCTTCCCGGCAGCGACGCCGAAGTGGAGGCTCGACTCGCTCCGTCGGGCTGCCTTGGGGTCCATCCACTCCTTGGCGTCGAAGTCCTGGACCTCGCCGGCCACCTTGGCCTCGTATGGCGCAGTGTCGAAATAGGTGATCGGGGCGAGACCCGAGTTGCCGTTCACGAGATTGGACCAGGCGGTCTCCTTGTCGTTGCCGACGGGGCTGATGACCCCGACACCGGTGACGACGACGCGGCGGTCGTAGTCGGGTCGACGCATGTGGGACGGTTCCTCCAGATGGTGGCGATCAGGCCGTGACGCCGGCCAGATCGGTGAGTCGGTCGTGGGTGGCGGGATCGTCGGCGGAGACGATCTCCGCCTCCGGCGCGATGCGCTTGATGAGGCCGCTGAGGACCTTGCCGGGGCCGACCTCGACGAAGGTGGTGACGCCGGCAGCGGTCATGTGCTCCACCGCGGCGACCCAATCGACGCCGGCGGTCAGGTGGTCCACGAGTTCGGATCGAGCGCCATCTGCCGTGGTGATCTCACGGGCATCGGCGTTGGCGAGCAACGTGATCGAGGGATCGGAGAACGCGATCGACGCCAGCGTCCCGCGCATCCCATCGGCCGCCTCGGTCATCAGCGGGGAGTGGGCGGCGACGCTGACGGGCAGCACGATCGCACGCTTGGCGCCGAGCTCCTTGGCGATCTCGGCTCCCGCCTCGATCGCGGCGCGCTCGCCCGAGACGACGACCTGACCCGGCGCGTTCCGGTTCGCGACGACGAATGTGCCGTGCGTCGAGGCGGCGTCGAGCAGCTCCGGAAGCCTCGCATCGTCGAGCCCGATCAGGGCGGCCATCGCGCCGTCCCGGCCCTGGCCCGATGCCTGCATCAGCTCGCCGCGCCGCCGGACCAGGCGGACGCCGTCCGCGAGCGACAGCACGCCGGCGGCGACGAAGGCGGAGTACTGGCCCATCGAGTGACCGGCGGCGAAGGCCGGGGTCGGGGCGCTGACACCGGCCGCGGACCAGCGCTCGCGGAACGCCTCGAGGATGGCGATCGACCCGGCGAGCAGCGCCGGTTGTGCGTTCTCGGTCAGGTCGAGCCGCTCGGCGGGGCCCTCCCACGCGAGCCTGCTGATCGGCTCGCCGAGGGCGGCATCGGCCGTGTCCCACACGGCGGCAGCCGCGGGCGAGGACGTGGCGAGATCCCGGCCCATGCCCACCGATTGCGAGCCCTGGCCGGGAAAGACGAAGGCGACGGATGACATCGACCCTGAGCGTACGGGCAGTGGTTGCCGTGGACCCGGATTCGCGTGCATGCTTGCATGCATGACCGATGTCCGCGTGCGGGCGACGACCCGCCCGGCCCCGCGACGGGAGATCGCCCAGCGCTTCGAAGCGGACCTCTCCGCCCCGGTGCTCGCGGCCGGGACGCGCCTGCCCAACGTCCGACAGATCAGCGAGCGCGTGGCGATGGGACGGGCGCTCTGGCGCGAGCTGGTCATCGGGTTCGCCAGCCAGCTCGGCGAGCTGCGGCTCGGGTTCACGCAGCTCGCGGCGCTGTACGTCCTCGCCGACGGCAGCACGCTGACGATCGGTGAGCTGGCGGAGTCGATCAACCGCTCCCCGTCGGCGACGAGCCGCCTGATCGACGGCCTCGTCAAGCGACGCCTCGTCGAGCGCCGCAGCGAAGAGGAGGACCGGCGTCAGAAGGTCCTTCGGCTGACGCCGCGTGGGCACGCGATCCTGCGGGTCGTGGACCGCGGGCGAGCGGAGCAATTCCTGTCGGCCGTCCGGCCTTTGCCGACCGCCGAACGTTCGATCGTCGCGATGGGCGTCGCGGCGCTCGCGACCCATGCCATCAGCCGCCGCGGCCGGCTGATCCGCGCGACACGCGAACCCGGCACGTAACGGCGCCGCGGCGCGTAGCGCTAGGGCGGCAGGAGGTCGTCGATGTTCCCATACGGTCTGCCGTCCGCTGCGCTGTTCCAGGTAGAGCATCAGCACAGCGATGGGACGTGGGCGTCGCTTGCGCCGGTCGCAGCCGATCCGCACGATCCGGCTGGCCTCGACGAGGAGCGCGAGTGGGACCGCGGGCACGTCTTCAAGTGCACGACGTGCGAGGAGACGGTCCGCGTGACCGCGCCGCGCGAGGCCGCCGACGACGGGAGCCGGGCCGGCTGACGGCCCGCGAACCGGGCGAGGCGCGAGGAGGTCGACCGATGTTCCAGTACGGGATCGTGGCCGGAGACGTGCGGATCGAGCACCAGCACGCCGACGGTTCGTGGGCGACCATGGAACCACGCGACCCGCATGATCCCGCGGAGAACGACCCGGAGCGCGAATGGGAGCGTGGCCACGTCTACGTCTGCACGGTGTGCCAGGAGGCGATCCGCATCGCCGAGCCGGAGGGGGCCGGAGGCAGCGAGTCGCCGGGCGCCGCCTGAGATGATTCAGCCGCAGAAGCGGCGCACGACGTCGTAGAGGACCGGCAGCCCGAACCTGAGCGCGTCGAGCGAGATCCGCTCGTCGACCCCGTGCCATAGCTCGAGGAACGGCTCGCCAGGCGCGAGGCGGAACGGCGCGAAGCCGTACGTCGGCGTGCCGACCATCGCTGTCGCCTTGGCGTCGGTCGCGAAAGGCGCCATCACCGGGAGCGGGATCGCCTCGGGATCGTGATCGATCAGGGCGCCGACCAGGGTGTCCCAGAGCGGGCCTTCGGCGGGTGCCTCGATCGGCTCCCCGAGCGCCAGGCGCTCGAGCCGGCAGACGGGGAGGAGGTCGGGGCCGATGCGGCGTTCCAGCTCGGCCACGATGTCGGCGTCGGTCGTGCCCGGCAGGAAGCGGCAGTCGACCTCGATCGTGGCGTCGCCCGGGATCACGTTGTACTTCACGCCGGCGTGGACGATGTTCGGGCTGAACGTGTCGCGGATGAGCGCGCGCAGAGCGCGGCCCCAGACCGGCTCGCACAGGCGGTCGATCGCGCGATCTGCCGCCGCGGGGTCGAGCTCGCCACGCGCGATCGTCCGCAGCACCGAACCGGTCGCCTCGGGCAGGGCATCGGCTGCGGTCGTCAGCAGCCGCATGATGACCGGCGTCATCCGGACCGGCCCCGGCGCGGCCAGCCGATCGACGATCTCGGCCGCCCGGACCGCCGCGTTGTCGGGGCGCGGCATCGAGCCGTGGCCCCACGTGCCGCTCACGTGGATGCGGTACGGCGCGTAGCCCTTCTCCGCGACCATGATCGGATAGAAGCGCACCCCGTCGACCGTCACCGAGATGCCGCCGCACTCGTTCAGGGCGCCCGCGGCGCGCAGCCAGTCCGGCCGGTTGACCGTGAGCCAGCGCGCCCCATCGGTCGATCCCGCCTCTTCGTCTGCCGAGCACGTGAACAGGAGGTCGCGCTTCAGGCCGGGGATCGGGTCGGATGCGGGGTCGCGGCCGGCCGCCCGGGCCTCCGTCGCCAGGCGCTCGATCACGCCGACATGGAGCGACACCATGCCCTTCATGTCGACCGCGCCCCGCCCATAGACATAACCGTCATCGATGTCGGCGGCGAAGGGATCGTGCGACCAGCGATCCGGAAGCGCCGGCACCACGTCGAGATGGGACATCAGCAGGAACGGGTCGCCACCCGTCCCGTCGCCACGCAGCCGGACATGGACGGAGCCCCGACCGGGCACGGGCTCGACCACCTCGGGGGTCAGCCCGAGGGCGGCCAGGCGATCCGCGATGTAGCGAGCGACCCGGGTCTCGCCATCGGGCAGGGCCGGGTCGGGTGGGTTGATCGACGGGATGCGGATGAGCGCCTGCAGATCGGCGACCACAGCCTCGAGCGCCGACTCCCAGGTCGCGGCCGGGATGGCGTCGGACGGACGAACCGGTGTCCCGGCCGTCACTGGACGGCAGACGGCGTGAGCAACGCGACGATCGCCCCCAGCACGAAGCCCGCCGCGATGATCACCGCGACCATCAGGACAAGCCATCGGCCCAGGCGACGTTCCTCGGCGAGCGCCTGCGGCAGGTCCGGGTCGTTGCCGCCCGAGATGTAGGGCGCCTCGAGGCCCTTCTCGCGGGCCCGCTGGGCACGCGGCGAGTCGAATGCCTCCGGGTCGGGCGGTAGCGCACCGGCCGGACGTCGTGGCCGGCCGGATCCGGCCTCGCCATCCGGCTCCTCGACGGTCATGAGGCCATGATGCGCGCTCATCCGAGGGCCTGTCGGAGTGGCTCCGCGACGTCGCGCGCGACGACGTCGACACCGTCGGGACCGATCCGCGGCCGGACGTTGAGGATCACGTGGGTCGCTCCGCGCCGAAGGGCGTCCTGCGCCGCCGCGAGCGCCTTCGCGCGATCCTCGCGGGTGTCCCCGGTCGGGACCTGGGCGCCGAAATCGAAGGTGCTTACGTCGCGGCCGATCGCGTCGAGCTGCGCCAGGATCGCGTCGTGGCCACGACTGAAATCGTCGAGGTCGGTCGACCGGCCCGTCAGGATGTCGACCGCGGGCATCACCCAGCCGTCGGCCAGTGCCGCGGTCAGCGCGATGCCTCGCTTCCGGCCTGCGCCGAGCCAGAGCCTGGGGCTGCCGCCCGACAGCGGCGGTGGCTCGTTGGTCGCGTCGGCCAACGGATAGAACGGGTCCGGTCGGGTGACGCCGGGCGGTGCCGATGCTGCGGGCGACCACAGGGCGCGCAGCACGTGGATGGCCGACTCGAAGCGGTCGAAACGCTCGTGCATCGGCGGCAGCGGGATGCCGAGCGAGACGTGTTCACCCACATGCCAGCCGGCCCCGAGGCCGACGATGAACCGGCCACCCGTCGCGTGGTCCATGACGGTGGCGGCCTTGGCGAGCATCGCCGGTTGGCGGAACGTCGCCGACAGCACGGCATGCCCGACCCAGCGGCCCGGCACGTGATGCACGAGCGCGGCCATCGCCGTGAGCGCCTCGAAGCTCGGCCCATGCCGATCGAACGCGATGTCGGTCAGGTGATCGTTCATCCATACCGACTCGAATACGTCGTGGGTCCCGATGCGCGCCCACATGGCGTCGAGGGTCGCCCAGTCGACGGCTTGTGGGGAGGTCTTGATCCCGATCGGCACGTGGCGCGTCATCGAGCGACGCGCGCACCCGCCAGGTTGGCCGTCATCCGCGTGCCCGTCGTGACCGCTCCGGTCGACGCAGAGCCGACGAGCGCGGCGTACTTGGCCAGCACGCCGGTCGTGTAGTTAGCCGGGCGCGGCGTCCAGGCCGCCAGCCGCCTTTCGATCTCCTCGGCGGGCACCGCGAGGTCGAGAGCCTTGCGGTCGACGTCGATGACGATCTCATCGCCTTCTTCGACGATCGCGATCGGACCGCCGAGCGCCGCCTCGGGTGCGATATGCCCGAGCATCAGCCCGTGGGTCCCGCCCGAGAATCGGCCGTCCGTGATCAGCGCGACGACATCGCCCAGACCCTCGCCAACGAGCGCCGCGGTGACGCTCAGCATCTCCTGCATGCCCGGGCCACCGACCGGGCCCTCGTAGCGGATCACGACCACGTCGCCCGGCACGATCCGTCGTTCCTTGACGGCCTCGAAGCACTCGGTTTCCGAGTCGAACACCCGGGCGGGTCCGCGATGGAGCCGCCGCTCGTGACCCGCGAGCTTCACGACGCAGCCTTCGGGCGCCAGCGTGCCCCGGAGGATGGCCAGCCCGCCATTCGGCTTGATCGGCGTCTCGATGGGGATCACGACTCCCTGACCGTCGGTCTCGACCGTATCGGCCGCGATCTCGGCGATCGTTCGGCCGTCCACGGTCGGGGCGCCACCGTGGAGCAGGCCAGGTCGCTTGAGCAACTCCCGCATGACGAGTCCGAGGCCGCCGGCCTCATACATGTCGGTCGCCGTGTACCGGCCGCCCGGCTGCATGTCGGCGATGAGCGGCGTCCGGTCGGCGATCGCCCCGAACTCGTCGATGTCCAGGTGAAGCCCGAATTCGTGGGCGATCGCCAAGAGATGCAGCACACCGTTGGTCGAGCCGCCGGTCGCCGCCACGCTGGCGATGCCATTCTCGAGCGCCTCCCGGGTCACGAACGCCGATGGCCGCACATCGCGCCGGACGAGATCCATCACCAGTTCGCCGCTCCGGCGGGCGGCGTCGTCCTTGGCCGGGTCCTCGGCGGGGATGGCGTTGAGGCCGCCGGGTGAGAGCCCGAGGAACTCCAGCACCGTCGACATGGTGTTGGCGGTGAACTGGCCGCCGCACGCCCCCGCTCCCGGGCAGGCGACGTTCTCGATCTCGTACAGCTCGTCGAGGGTGAGCTTGCCTGCCCGATACGCCCCGATCGCCTCGAAGACCTTGACCACCGTGGCGTCTCGCTGGCCCTTGTATACGCCCGGATAGATGGTGCCGTTGTAGAGCACGAGCCCGGGCACATCGAGGCGACCCAGGGCCATGGCCGCGGCCGGGATCGTCTTGTCGCAGCCGACGAGGCAGACCACGCCGTCGAGCAGATGGCCACGGACGACCAGCTCGATCGAGTCGGCGATGACCTCGCGGCTGATGAGGGACGCCTTCATGCCCTCGGTGCCCATCGACACCCCGTCGCTCACCGAGACGGTGTTGAACTCCATCGGTGTGCCGCCCGCAGCGCGGATGCCCTCCTTGACGAACTCGGCCAGGCGCCGCTGGTTGTAGTTGCACGGCATCGTCTCGATCCACGTCGTCGCGACGCCGACGAGCGGCTTCGCGAGATCGTCATCGGTGAACCCGATCGCCTTGAGCATGGCGCGGGCGCCGGCACGGTCCGGGCCGTCGGTCAGGGCCGTCGAATGGCGCTTCGCCGGGTCGGTCGGGCGGTCGTAGGGATGTGAAGGTGCCGCGGTGGCGGTGTCGGGCATGCGCAGCAGTGTAGGCGTCGTCAGGGCATGTTGACCGCGCGGCCGAGCGTCGCGACGAGGAGCGCCCATCTTCCAGCCATCTCCGCGAACCAGGCGATGGTCAGGCGACGGATCGACGGCTCCGCGAAGGCCGTGCCCATGGCGCCGATCGCGAGTTCGAGTCGGCTGGTGCGTCCCTCCGCCATCCGCGGGGGATAGCCAACCAGCAGGTGTCGTCAGGCGTCGCGTCCGCTGTCGGCGGCGAGTCGCTCGTGGACCAACGAATGGGCCTGCTCGCGGCTGACGGCCTGCCCGGTCACCGCTTCGAGGAAGACGGCCCGCCCGAGGGCGAATGCCGCGATCGGCGTCACGGCGCGGATGGAAGCGGTCCGCGGCGTGTCATGGACGAGAGCGATCTCGCCAGCCCCATCGCCTGGGCCGAGGCGTCCGATCATCTCCCCGAACCGCGTGACATCGGCCTCGCCCTGGTCGATGAGGACGTACCGATCGCCGTACTCGCCCTCGCGCATCAGCCACGCTCCGGCGTCGAAGGCGATGGGCTCCATCGACCCGGCGAGATGCTCGATCGTCACGAGCGACAACGGCGCGAACAACGGCTGGGCTCGAAGTAGCTCGACGCGCCGGGCGGCGGCCGGCCCACCTTCGTCGAGACGCTGGAGCCGCGACCAGGCAAGGACCGCGGCGACCGGCAGGATCACGCCGGCGATCACCAATGCGCCCTGGATCCCTGCCGTGGCGATGAGGAACGGGGCGATCAGGCCGCCGATCGCCGGTCCGCCATTCGCGGCGCTGTCGATCAGGCCGAGGACCGCGACCCGCGCATCGTTCGGCGTCATGCGCTGGATGAGCGTGAAGCCGGCGACGTCGAGGACGGCGTTGCTGATCCCGACCGCGGCCAGCGCGACCATCGCCACTACGGGATCGACGACGAGTCCCATGACCGCGATCGGGATGCCCCAGCCTGCCAGCGCGATCGCGAAGGGCGGACCAAGGCGATCGCGCCCCGCAAGCGTGATCGCGGCCATCGACCCGATGAGGCCGCCCAGGCCGATCATCGCGTTCAGGGTCCCGACCCCCGCCTCGCCCAGCCCGAGCAGCTCGATCGAGGCGACGACGATCAGCACCGTCAGCAGGCCGCGGACGAAGGTCTGCAGGCTGAGGGACGCGATGACGAGCCGAACGCCGGGGATCCGCGCGACGGCCCGCGCCCCGGCTGACAGCTCGGAGAGGGCCGCCCGGGCGTCGCCGGCACGGGCGCGGCGCCCCACGGTCGGCACGTGCAGGCCGGCGATGCTCGCGACGCTGATGAGATCGACGGCCACCACGGCGCCGAGCGCGCCGGCTGGCCCACTGGCGACGAGCAGGATGCTCGCCAGGGCCGGCCCGACGAAAGTACCGAGTCCCTCGGCAGCTCCCGACGTCACGTTCGCGCCGATCAGCTGCTGCGGCGTCTGGGCGACGGCCGGCAGCAGCGCCATGTGGAGCGGCCGGGTGAACGCCCCCGCGCTCGCCTCGACGGCGACCAGCAGCATCATCAGCCAGAGGGGCGCATCGGTCACGACGACGGCGATCAGCGCGACGACGGCGAGTGTCCGGATCGCGGTCGTGCCACGCAGCACGGTCTCGGCGGACCATCGCGCGACGGGGAGGCCGACGAACGGGGCGAGGATGGTCGGCGTGAGATAGCGCGCGAGGCCGAAGACGCCGGCGCCCACCGCGCCGCCGAGCTGGTACGCGATGACGAGGTTGATGACCAGGAGCGCGTACTGCCCGGCGTTGCTCGCGGCCCACGCGACGATCAGGCGCCGGATCGACCGTTCGGCAAGTGCGGTCCGGAGTGCTCCGATCGCCGGATCGAGCCGGCTTCTCAGACCGTCCGCCATCGGCGGAGGATAGCCAACCCCGCCTTCCCGCGGGTAGGACCGGCGCGTATGCTGCCCTGGCGTGGATCGAGCGCTCTGCCGGGAGGGATGATCGAGGCGATGGACCAGAAGCTCGCGATGCTTTCGACTGTGCCGATGTTCTCCGGGTGCCGATCAGGTGAACTGGTGGAGATCGGCAAGCTCGCGGAGGAGGTCGTCGTCAAGGCCGGCAAGGTCCTTGCCAAGGAGGGCAGCTCCGGGGACGAGTTCTTCGTGATCGTCGACGGGACGGTCGAGATCACCAGGAATGGCGTGCACGTCACGAACCTTGGTCCGGGCGACCATTTCGGTGAGCTGGCGATCCTTGCCGAGGTGCCGCGGACGGCGACGGCGACGGCCACGACACCTGCGACGCTGCTCGTCCTCGGCCATCGCGAGTTCCATACGCTGCTCGACGACCAGCCGGGCATCCGCGAGATGGTGCTCCGCTCGGTCGCCGCCTGGATCTCGGAGATCGCGCCCGGAAAGACGAACTAGCGGAGTCGGTCCCGCGGGCGTCCCTCGCTGCGCAGGTCAGCTCAGGCAGGACCCCGTCGCTACCGCGCCGGTCCGTCCGATCGCCGGCGCGATCCGGATCGCGACCGACGTCGGCGTCAGCGCGTAGCCGACTTCCGGGTCGGAGCGCGCCTCGGCGAAGACCAGACCGCCGATCGTCCCGTCCTCGAGCACGAATGGACCGCCGCTATCGCCGCGATCGATGTGGGCGCGCAGCTCGAGGATATCGCGGTCGACGCGAGCCTCACCGTAGATGTCACGGCCGGTGGCCCGATACGACCCGGTCACCGCCGCGGGCACGAAAGTGAATGAGCCGCCGCCCGGGTAGCCGAGCGCTGCCCCGACGGAACCGCGATCCGGGTCGACCGCGGCGAAGCGGAGTGCGGTGCCCTGGAGACCGGGCGCCCACAGCAGGGCGACGTCGAGGGCCGGGTCGAACAGGACGACGCGCGCGTCGGCACGGTCGCCCCCCAGCGTCGCGACATCGACCGAGCCGTCCCTGGCGCCGGCCACGACGTGGGCATTGGTCACGACGTAACCGTTCCCGACGACCGCGCCAGTCCCCGACGCCTGCGCCCCGCACACACCGGCGCGCACTCGGACAGTGCTCGCCTCGGCATCACGAGCGATCCGTCCCGCCCTTGTCTCGGATGGCGTATCGACGGGTGGTCTCGGCAGCGGTTCGAAGCCGACGAAGACATCGGGCAGGCCGGAGTCGTTGAGCATTCGGGCGAGCACGCCCGCGATCTCGGTCGGCGGTGGCAGGACGGCGCTTAGGGTCCGAACGGCGGTCGATGTCTGGGCCGCCTCGCTCAGTTTTGCCAGCGGTCCGAGCGCAAGCAGGCCGCCGGCCAGCCAGATGACCAGGAGGGCCTGTGCGGCTCCGGTGAGGCTGCCGGCGAGCCGGTCCGCCGCGCCGAGGAAGCCGGTGCCGAGCGACCGTGCGCCGGTCCGCCCGATGGCCGACCCGACCGACTCGCCGATCCCGACTGCCATCAGCAGACCGGCCAGCACCACGTATGGACGAATGCCGATCGGGACCGCCTCGAGCGGCTCGACGAGATGTGGCAGGGCCAGGACCACCAGGGCGCCGCCACCGACGGCACCGAGCAGCCCGCCGACCTGAGGCAAGGCCCCCGAGTGGAATCCGAGGATGACCGCGACGACGACGAGCAGGATCGCCACGAGGTCGAGCGGGTTCACCGCCCGATCGTCGCACAGCGATCGGGACCCTGCCCCGAGCGTGGTCGGTGCGGTGTGGTCAGGGGTGGTGGGCGCTCGTTCCCGTCAGCCGACCGTGACCTCGACCGCCGGGGCCGACCCACCAGAGTCGACGATCGACCACGTGCCGGCGGCGACGCCCGGGATCTCGAACTCCGTGACGTGCTGCTCCGCGAGCGCGACACAGGCGATCTCCTGCGGGCTGCTGCCCTCGCGGAGCGTGATGGTGTAGGTACCCTCGCCCTTGTCCACGACGATCGAGTCGAGGATCGTGCAGGGCTCGACCCCGCTCGTCCACGTCGCCCGGACGATGATCGTGTCACCGTCCACGCGGGCTTCGAGGCCCTCGGCGGGTACCGGGTGGACGTTGACGGCCTGGCCTGGCTTTGGCAGCACCGGCTTGGCCCCGATCGGCGCTCCAGGATCGCTGGAAGGACCAGCTGTCGGCGGCGCGCTGACGGGGGTATCCGGCGGTGCTGCCGCGTTCCCTGCGCACGCCGTGAGGACGACGGTGAGGGTCAGAAGTGTGCCGAGGGGCGCGAGGCCGCCGACGACGCGCCCGGTCCGGGATCGGGTGTCCATGGCGCGCGAGACGTCGAGGAGCGCCGCCGGGTTCCCCCACGGATCGGCGGACGTGGGGAGAGCGACATCGTCGATCGTCCATCCCGCGAGGGAACGTCCGTCCGTAGGTCACCTCTGGGGACGCGGGCATGCTGTCGTCCACGACTCCCGCCACCGCACCTGAGGTCCGATCCCATGAAGCGCCCCACCCCGCACGCGGCCGTTGCGCCGTTCCGCGTCCTCCGCGCCGCTGTCGAAGCCCACCGCGAGCACGGCCCGACGCCGCATCTCGGTTGCGCCGTCTGTGCGCGCTGGACCGTCCTTCGACCCGTCAAGCCGCGCTGGAGCGCATCGCCCGCGAGCTAGCGGATCAGCGTTCCGGCTCGGACGGTCCGGGCCGGTACGCCAGCAGGTTCCGCGTCGAACAGGCCGGGCAGACCACCGACTCGCGCCAGGCCCGGCCGGCGCTGCCGAAGCGCGTACGGCAGAAGCCACAGGTCAGTTCCCAGCGCACGAAGGCGAACGCGGACAGGACCCGTGGCCAGGCCTCGTCCAATTCCGGGTTGATGGCGTCCACCGTCAAGCGACCCATCGGCGCGTCCCTAGGCGCTGGCGCGCGTCTCGATCCTCGGCGGGTGCGCCGCCTCCCAACGCGCGATGTCTGGCTTCTTCGAGAGGAGATAGCCGAGCTCGTCGGTCCCGTCCAGGAGCATCCGCTTCGCGAACGGGTCGATCTCGAAGTCGATGGTCGAACCGTCCGGCAACAGCACGCCCTGCTCTGACAGGTCGACCGTGAGCTGCGCCTCGGGGTCGCGCTCGATCAGCTCTTGAAGCCGCCGATGGACGTCCGGCGCGACGACGATGGGGAGCAACCCGTTCTTGAGGCTGTTGCTCCGGAAGATGTCCGCGAAGCTGGTGGACAGGATCGCCCGGACGCCCCACGAGGTCAGGGCCCACGGCGCGTGCTCCCGCGAGGAGCCGGCACCGAAGTTGTCGCCGACGAGCAGGATGCCCCGGCCGGTCATGCCCGGCTGATCGAGGATGAAGGGTGGGTCCTTGAGCGAGCCGTCCTCCTCGAACCGCCAATCCCGGAACAGCGCATCGGCCAGACCCGCCTTGTCCGTGACCTTCAGGTATCGCGCCGGGACGATCTGATCCGTATCGACGTTCTCGGCGTCGATCGGGATGACCTTGCTCGTGAAGACGCGGATGGGCTCGGCCACCTTCATCGACCTCCGATGGCGGCCAGCGCCTCGAGGCCGGGCAGCGTCCGCGGGTCGGTCACCACGCCGTTGATCGCCGTCGCGGCCGCGGTCAGGGGAGAAGCGAGGAATGTCCGGCCGCCCTTGCCCTGGCGCCCTTCGAAGTTGCGGTTGGACGTGCTCACCGCGTACTGGCCCGGCGAGAGCTGGTCGCCGTTCATCGCGATGCACATCGAACAGCCCGACTCGCGCCAGTCGCCGCCGGCCGCCCGGAAGATGTCGGCCAGGCCCTCGCGCTCGGCCTCGCGCTTCACCTCGTCGCTGCCGGGCGTGACCATCAGCCGGACGCCATCGGCGACGCGACGGTCCTTCAGCGCGGCGGCCGCCAGCCGGAGATCGCTGATCCGGCCGTTCGTGCATGACCCCACGAAGACCACGTCGACCTTCTGGCCGAGGATCGGCTGGCCGGGCCGGAGATCCATGTAGGACAGGGCGTGCTCAAGGGCGCGACGCTGACCCGGGTCGGTCTCGTCGTCCGGGGACGGCACCCGCGACGTGATCGGGATGCCCATGCCGGGGTTGGTCCCGTACGTGATCATCGGCTCGAGCGCATCGGCGTCGATCGTGATCGACCTATCGAACGTCGCCCCGTCGTCTGTCGGCAGCTTCCGCCAACGCTCGACCGCGGCATCCCAGTCCGCGCCGCTGGGCGCATGCGGCCGACCGTGGACGTACTCGAACGTCGTGTCGTCGGGGGCGATGAGCCCCGCCCGAGCCCCGCCCTCGATGCTCATGTTGCAGATGGTCATGCGCTGCTCCATGGTCAGCGCACGGATGGCGTCACCCCGGTACTCGAACACGTGGCCGGTCCCGCCGCCCACCCCGATCCGCGCGATGAGCGCCAGGATGATGTCCTTGGCCGAGACGCCCGGTGCGAGCCGTCCGTCGACCCGGACTTCGTAGGTCTTCGGGTCGCGCTGGAGCAGGGTCTGGGTCGCGAGGACCATCTCGACCTCGCTCGTCCCGATCCCGAACGCGAGCGCGCCGAACGCGCCGTGGGTCGAGGTGTGGGAATCGCCGCAGACGATGGTCATCCCCGGCTGTGTCAGGCCTAGCTGCGGCCCGATCACATGGACGATGCCCTGTGACGGCGAGCCGATGCCGTGAAGCGGGATGTCGAAGTCCGCGCAGTTGCGTTCGAGCTGGCTGATCTGGGCCGCCGCCTGCGCATCGAGCATCGGCAGGCTTCGCGGGGTCGTCGGGATCGAATGATCGGCCGTCGCCACGGTCTGCCCGGGTCGGCGGACCGTGAGGCCTCGTTCGCGCAGGCCACTGAACGCCTGCGGTGAGGTGACCTCGTGGACGAGATGCAGGTCGATGGCAAGGACGGCAGGGGCGCCCGGATCCTGGGCGACGACGTGGTCGGCCCAGATCTTGTCGACGATCGTGCGCGGTTCGGTCATGGCGGCGGAGTCTCCGGGGCGTGCGGTCGTAGCGGCCACCTTGCGGCCGGAAGGGTAGCAGAGGGTGCCGGAGGTCCTAGCCGGGACGGTACGACGGTGCGTGTAGTCGACAGGCCCGCTCACGGCGTATAACCAGCGCCCACGGGGAGCCCACCGCGGAACGGAGAGCAGCCACGAACCACGTCAGCACCCCGACCCCGCACGCCCAGGAGCCGGAGGAGTCGATCTTCGACGGCTCGACGGACCTGCGCGTCGTGCGCCTTCGGCTGATCCTGTCGCTGATCACGATGTTCATCATCCCGGTCGCCCTGGCTGCGCCTGTCATCTACGCGCTGGCCAGCGGCGACGGCGGGTCCGTGGTGCTCCCGACGATCGGCATCGCCGGGCTCGCGCTGGCCCTCGGCGGACTCACGTTCTGGATGGCGAAGCGCATCCTCGAGCCGGCGGAGCGCCTGGACCGGGCGCGTGTCGTGCTGGAGGACGCCTACAACCGGGCCCACGCGGAATCGCTCCGGGATGCGTTGACCGGTCTGGGCAACCATCGCTCGTTCCAGGAGGAGCTCGAGCGGCAGTGGGCTGGCTCCGTCCGATATCACAGCCGGCTGTCGCTGGCGATCGTGGACCTCGACGACTTCGGCCAGGTCAACGATGCCGAGGGGCACGCCGGCGGCGACCGCGTCCTGGTCGGCGTGGCCGGGCTCCTCACGGCCGGTCTCCGGCGCAGCGACCAGGTGTTCCGGATCGGCGGTGACGAATTCGCCGTCCTGATGCCGGGCGTCGACGGGGACGGAGCGTACCTCGCGATGCGGCGCGTCCTGGCGACCGCCCTGGAGCGCGGGGTCGACGACCGCCGCCGGAACGAGCCAGCCGCCCAACCCTGGTCGTTCACCGCCGGGCTCTCGTCCGTCCCGGGTAGCGCCGCCGATCGCGCGTCCCTCTATCGCGAAGCCGACGCGGCCCTCGCGTTCGGCAAGAAGCACGGCCGGACCTGCGTCTCGATGTTCGATCCCGAGCGTGATGGATCACCGGGCAGCGAGCGATCCGACGCCGGTCGCGCGGCCCTCGTGGCCCAGGTCGCCGCCTCGGGGGCGCTCAAGACGGTCTTCCAACCGATCTTCGACCTGCGCAGCGGCCGACCGCGTGGTTTCGAGGCGCTCAGCCGACCGTTGCCGGGGTCCGGGTTCACCGATGCGACGGATCTCTTCACGGCGGCCGAGGCGTTCGGCCGGACGGTCGAGCTCGATCTCGCCAGCCTGACGACATCGATCGCGGCCTTCGCCCGCCTGGAGCTCCCGGGCAGCCTGACGCTGAATCTGTCCCCACGCTCGCTCGAGTCGGACCAGTTCAGCGTCCACGGCATGGTGAAGCTGCTCCAGCGCAACGGTGTCGACCCGGGCCGCGTGGTCCTCGAGCTGACCGAGCGCGAGGCGGTCGAGGACATGGACCGCCTGATCCGGGCCGTCGACGCGTGTCGGGCCGCCGGGATGCGGGTCGCCGCCGACGATGTCGGCGCCGGCAATGCCGGGCTCCGGCTGCTGTCGCAGATCCGCTTCGACATCGTGAAGATCGACCTGTCGCTGATCCATGGCGGCACGGTCCGCGCGACATCGCACGAGGTGGTCCAGACGCTGAAGGACCTGGCGGACCGATGGGGGGCGCTGGTCGTGGCGGAGGGCCTCGAGACGGCGGAGCAGCTGGAGTTCGTCCGCTCGCTCGAGATCCGGGCCGGGCAGGGGTACCTGCTCGGGATGCCGGCGGAGCGGCCGTCGACCGACACGCTCGATCTGGATGCGCTGCTGCACGCCGAGAACCTCGGGCTGAGCGGGCTGCGCTCGAGTTCGCCGTTCGGGCTGCCGGGCGCCTGACGTCGCAGTCCGGGCCCTCCGGGGACCGCGAGATGACTGGCATGCCCAGGACCAATGGGGGAACGTTGACGGGTGTCCGATCCCTGCTAGACTGCGCGCACCGCACGGTCCCCACCGAGCGGACGTAGCGTTTTTGGAGGCCAGCTTGGGCCGTTTCGATCGGCAGGATAAGCGGACCGTCGCCGTCGTCGTGACTGCGGATGGTCGGCGCGTCCACATGCCCATCGAGACCAACCCGCTCGCCGACGTATCCCTTCTCGCGCTTCTTCGCTCGGGGCTTGATGGCCTTCTTGGGCTCATTACCGGCTCCCGGCGGGAGAACGGAGGGATGCGGAGGGACGGACGCTAACCGTCACGAACCACGCAACACCGAAGGGACCCTCGCCGGGAGGCGAGGGTCTTTCGTTTGTCCGCCACTGCTGAGGGTCACATGACGACGAAGACCGACACCGCGAAGCCGCCGAGTCAGGCGGCGAGGGACCGCCGCAGTCACGTGCCGGGCGATGGCACGGCGGCTGCCGCTGCCGTCGAGCAGGCGCGCAAGGACATGCTCCACGAGGCGCGCGACCTGAAGCGCACGCGCATCGGCGCCGACGTGCTGTGCGAGGCGCTCCTTCGCCAGGGCGTCGATGTCTTCTTCAGCTACCCGGGCGGCGTCATCCTCCCGCTCTACGACGTTCTGGGCGATTACCCCGAGCTGCGCCACGTCCTCGTCCGCCACGAGCAGGGCGGTGCGCACGCCGCGGACGGTTACGCCCGCGTCACCGGGCGCGTGGGCGTCTGCATGGGCACATCGGGCCCGGGCGCGACGAACCTCGTCACCGGGATCGGCACCGCGCTGCTGGACTCCGTGCCGATGGTCGCTATCACCGGCAACGTGCCGGCCGCGCTCATCGGCAAGGACGCGTTCCAGGAGATCGACATCAACGGCATCACCCTGCCGATGACCAAGCACAACTACCTGGTCCGCGACGCCGATGACCTTCCGCGCGTCGTGGCCGAGGCCTTCCACATCGCCCGGACGGGCCGGCCGGGTCCCGTCCATATCGACATCACCAAGGACGCTCTCCAGCAGGAGACGAAGGCGGGGCACCCGACCGAGGAGGAGATCATCGCCGGGCTGCCGGGCTTCCGGCCGAACGTCGAAGGTCACGGTCGCCAGCTCAAGCTCGCGGTCAACGAGATCGCCGCGGCGAAGCGGCCGGTGATCCTGGCAGGTCACGGCGTCCTGCATGCCGAGGCGTGGGACGAGCTCAAGGCTTTCGCGGAGAAGACGTCGATCCCCGTCGCGTGGACGCTGCTCGGCATCGGCGCCATGGATGAGACCCACCCGTTGGCGTACGGCTACATGGGCATGCACGGCTGGAAGCACGTGAACCGCGCCATCCAGGCCGCCGACCTGCTGATCGCCATCGGCATGCGCTTCGACGACCGGGTCACGGGCAACGTCCGGACCTACGCACCGTATGCCCGGATCGTCCATGCCGACATCGACCCGGCCGAGATCGGCAAGAACGTCGCGGTCGAGGTCCCCATCGTGGGTGATGCCAAGCGCGTGCTCGAGGCGTTGACCCGGATGGTGCCCGAGACGGCGATATCGGCACGGCAGGATTACCTCGACCAGCTCGCCGACTGGCGCAAGGACTCCGAGGCGTCGTCGTGGCACGGTTCCGGTGCGTGGCGCGACGGGCTGCTCTCTGCCGACTACGTCGTGGAGCGGATCGGGGAGCTCAGCGAGCACCGAGCGACGTACGTCGCCGACGTCGGTCAGAACCAGATGTGGCTGGCGCGCTACACGGGCTTCCGTGAGCCGAACCAGCACGTGTCGTCGGGCGGGCTCGGGACGATGGGCTTCAGCGTCCCCGCGGCGATGGGCGCGGCGCTCGGTCGACCCGATCGCGAGACCTGGGCGATCACCGGCGACGGCGGCTTCCAGATGACCTTCCAGGAGTTGATGACGCTCGTCCAGGACCGCATCCCAGTGAAGATCGCCCTCTTCGACAACAAGAAGCTCGGGATGATCCGCCAATGGCAGGAGATCATCTACGGAGGTAATTACCACTCCGCCCATCTGCTCGGGCCTGACTACCTCAAGCTCGCCGAGGCGTTCGGGATCCCGGCGACGAAGGCGTCGACGCCGGGCGAGGTCGATGAGGCGATCCGGTTCGCGCAAGGGATCGATGGGCCGGCTCTCATCTGGTTCGAGATCGCCGAGGAGCAGAACGTGTTCCCGATGATGCCGGCCGGCAAGGGCCTGTCCGACCTGATCGAGAACTGGGGCGGGGCCGACGAGTGACATCCGATCCGAATTCGAACGGGCAGGTCCCGGCCGGTTCACCGGTAGGCACACCGGCCCACCACCAGCACGGCGCTCCGCCGCCTCGCGCCCTTCCCGGCAGCGGCGAGACCCGCCGGCACGTGCTCGTGGCCGTCGTGCTCAACAAGCCGGGCGTGCTGAACCGGGTGTCAAGCCTCATGCGGGCCCGCAACTTCAACATCGACTCGCTCGCGGTCAGCCACACGGACCGCGACGACGTGAGCCGCATGACCATCACGCTCCACGGCGACGACGTCGCAGTCGAGCAGGCAGCCAAGCAGCTGTACCGGCTCATCGACGTCCTCAAGGTCCAGGACGTCACCGCCGAGCCGACCGTCGAGCACGAATTGGCGCTGGTCAAGATCCGGGCGACCGAATCGAACCGGGACGAGATCCTGCGCTTCGTGGAGCTGTCGCGGGGCCGGGTCGTCGACCTGGTGGAGGGATCGGTCATCGCCGAGGTGACCGGCACGGAGACGGAGATCGACACGTTCGTCTCGCTCGTGCGGACCTATGGCATCAAGGAGCTCGTCCGGACCGGCGCGGTCGTGATGGCGAGGGGCGCGGGCTCCATCGAGGAGGCGATCAAACGATGACTGCGCGGATGTATTACGACGACGATGCGAATCCTGAGGCGCTCAAGGGCCAGACCGTCGCGGTCATCGGATACGGCAGCCAGGGCCATGCCCACGCCCAGAACCTGCGCGAGAGCGGGGTCGATGTCGTGGTCGGGCTCGCTCCCGGCTCGAAGAGCCGCGCCCTCGTCGAGGAGGCCGGGCTCCGGGTCGCCGACGTGGCCGACGCCGTGCGCGAGGCGAACGTGATCATGATCGCGGTCCCGGACACCGTGCAGAAGTCGGTGTACGACGCGGACATCGCCCCCAACCTCCGGCCCGGCCAGCTGCTGATGTTCGCCCACGGCTTCAACATCCGGTTCGGGCGGATCAGCCCGCCCGAGGACGTCGATGTCGGGATGGTGGCGCCGAAGGGCCCGGGGCACCTGCTCCGCAGCGTCTACCGCCAGGGCGGCGGGGTCCCGGCGCTCTTCGCCGTCGAGCGCGACGCCTCCGGGACCGCACGCGACCGGGTGCTCGCCTATGCCCGCGGCCTCGGGTCGACCCGTGCCGGCGTCCTCGAGACGACGTTCGCCGAGGAGACCGAGACCGACCTGTTCGGCGAGCAGGCGCTCCTGTGCGGCGGCGTGTCGGCCCTGGTCAAGGCCGCGTTCGAGACGCTCGTCGAGGCCGGCTACCAGCCCGAGCTCGCCTACTTCGAGACCATGCACGAGCTCAAGCTCATCGTCGACCTGATGTACCGCGGTGGCCTCAACTTCATGCGCTTCTCGGTGTCCGATACCGCCGAGTTCGGCGATTACGTGTCCGGTCCGCGCGTGACTGAAGGCGCCAAGGCCGCGATGAAGGACGTGCTTGCCGACATCCAGTCGGGCTCGTTCGCGGAACGGTGGATCAACGAGTACGACTCCGGTGGCGAGCAGTTCAAGCGCCTCCGACAGCAGGACCGCGACCACCAGATCGAGCAGGTCGGCGCGGAACTCCGCTCGAAGATGCCGTTCCTCGATCCCGTCACCGTCGAAGCCGGTCAGGCGCAGGCGGCGGCGACGCGCACCCCCGCGGGCTCGGGAGCGTCGTGATGAGCCGCGCCGTACCCCGGCCGGCGGGGCCGTTCGTGCCCGCCGGCAGCGTCCGCATCTTCGACACGACACTGCGCGATGGCGAGCAGGCACCCGGCGCCGGCCTGACCGCCGCCGAGAAGCTCGAGGTCGCCCGGCAGCTCGCGCGGCTCAAGGTCGATGTCATCGAGGCCGGCTTCCCGGCCGCCTCCCCCGGCGACTTCGAGGCGGTCCGGCGGATCGCCCAGGAGACGCCCCAGGACATCGCGGTCGCGGCGCTCGCCCGCTGCCGCGACGGTGACCCGCAACGCGCGATCGAGGCGATCAAGGGCGCGCACAAGCCGCATCTCCACGTGTTCATCGCGACCAGCGACATCCACCTCAAGCACAAGCTCCGGATCGACCGCGAGACGGCGCTGGCCGAGGCGGTCCGCTGGGTCCGCTACGGGCGCGAACAGCTCGGGCGGGACGCCGAGATCGAGTTCAGCGCCGAGGACGCCTCTCGCACAGACACCGACTTCCTCCTCCAGGTCTACGAGGCCGTCGTCGAGGCCGGTGCCTCGACGGTGAACGTCCCTGACACCGTCGGCTATGCGATCCCCAGCGAGTTCGGCGACCTGACCCGTCGGGTCGTCGATCTCGTCGGCGATCAGGCGACGGTCAGCATCCATTGCCACAACGACCTCGGACTCGCGACCGCCAACACGCTCGCCGCGGTCCAGGCCGGCGCCCGCCAGGTCGAGGTGACCATCAACGGTCTCGGGGAGCGCGCCGGGAACGCGTCGCTCGAGGAGGTCGTGATGGCGCTCCGGACCCGACCCGCCCAGTTCAAGGCGGTCGGCTCCGGGGTCCAGACCGAGCACATCACCGCCGCGTCGCGGCTCGTGAGCTACCTCACCGGCTTCGCCATCCAGCCGAACAAGGCGATCGTCGGAGGCAATGCGTTCGCCCACGAGTCCGGCATCCACCAGGACGGCGTGATCAAGCACCCGCTGACCTACGAGATCATGACGCCCCAGTCGGTCGGCCTGTCCGGCAGCCAGCTGACGATCGGCAAGCTGTCCGGTCGCCGGGGCCTGCAGGGCAAGCTCCGCGAGCTCGGCCACGATCTCGAGGGCGAGGCGCTGGAGACCATCTATCGCCAAGCCATCGAGCTGGCGGACGCCAAGAAGGAAGTCACCGACGCCGACCTGCTGGCGCTCGTGGAGCAGCGCGCATCCGAGGTCCCGGCGAGCGTCTCGCTCGTCGGCTGGAGCGTGACGTCGTCGCACGGTGGCAACGCGACCGGGACCGTGACGCTGTCGGTCGACGGCGTCGAGCGCAGCGCCGAGGCGACCGGCAATGGCCCGGTCAACGCGCTCTTCAAGGGCGTCGACGACGCCCTCCAGCCGGTGCTCGGCTGGCACCCGACCCTGACCGAGTACGAGATCAAGGCCGTGTCCGCCGGCGAGGATGCCCAGGGCCAGGTCCTGGTGCGCTGCCGTCGGTCGTCCGACGAGGGGCCCGGGGCCCTGGTCGTCTCGGGGCACGGGTTAAGCACGAACATCATCGAGGCGTCGCTTGACGCCTACCTCGTCGCGATCAACAAGCTCCACGGCGCCGAGATCAACGGCGTGGCCGTCGCGTTCGCGAACCAGCGCACGGAGCGAGGGCTTCCGTGACGGAGGACAACCTTCCGAGCTACCGGGTCGTCGCGATCCCCGGTGACGGAGTCGGGCCGGAGGTCATCGCTGCTGCACGGCGCGTGGTCGATGCGGCCGGGGAGCGGTTCGGCTTCACCGTCGAGTGGATCGAGGTCCTCGCCGGCGGCGTCGCGATCGACGAGTACGAGGTGGCGATCCGACCCGCTGACATCGAAACGTGCCGCACGGCCGACGCTGTCCTCCTCGGCGCGGTCGGCGGGCCGAAATGGTCCGATCCGTCCGCGCGGGTCCGACCCGAGCAGGCACTGTTCGCGCTGCGGGGCGGGCTCGGCCTGTTCGCCAACCTGCGCCCCGTCACCGTCCATCCCGCGCTCGTGCCGTCGTCGCCGCTCCGGCCCGAGCTGCTCGAAGGCGTCGACCTGCTGATCATCCGCGAGCTGACGGGCGGCATCTACTTCGGGCAGCCGTCCGAGGAACGACCCAGCCAGGCCGGACGCGAGGCGGTCGACACGATGGTCTACAACGAGGGCGAGATCCGTCGGGTCGTCCTGCTCGCCGGGGCGATGGCCGCCAAGCGACGCGGGAAGCTGACGAGCGTCGACAAGGCGAATGTCCTCGCGACGTCGCGTCTCTGGCGCAAGGTGGTCGACGAGGAGCGCCGCCGCTTCCCGAGCGTCGAGGTGAGCCACCAACTAGTCGATTCTTGCGCGATGCTGCTGGTCAGGAAGCCCGCCGACTTCGACGTCATCGTCACCGAGAACCTGTTCGGCGACATCCTCTCGGACGAGGCCGCGGTGCTCGCCGGCAGCCTCGGCATGTTGCCGTCGGCCTCGCTCGGCGACCGGCTGACCCAGCACGGCACGTTCGGCCTGTATGAGCCGATCCACGGGTCGGCACCCGACATCGCCGGCGAGGACAAGGCCAACCCGATCGGCACGATCCTGTCTGCCGCGATGCTGCTGCGCCTGTCGCTCGGGCTCGACGAGGCCGCCAGGGCCGTCGAGGCGGCGGTCAACGACACCCTCGGCCGCGGCTGGCGGACGGTCGACCTGGCGGACCCCGACGTTCCCGATGACGGGCTCGTCGTCGTCGGTACGACCGGGTTCGCGACCGCCGTCATCGAGTCGCTCGAGGCGGGAGTGCCGGCATGACCGCCAGCGACCGCCCCGTCGTCCTGTACGACACCACGCTGCGGGACGGGACCCAGGGCGAGAACATCACGCTGTCCCTGGCGGACAAGCTGCGGATCGCCCGGATGCTCGACGAGTACGGCATGCCCTACATCGAAGGCGGCTGGCCGGGCTCGAACCCCAAGGACATCGAGTTCTTCGCCGCCGCGCGGACGATGCGTTGGCAGACGGCGAGGCTCGCCGCGTTCGGTTCGACGCGACATCGGTCGAACCGACCGACCGACGATCCGAACCTGCGCGAGCTCGTCGGGGCCGAGACGCCCGTCGTGACGATCTTCGGCAAGTCATGGCTCCTGCACGTCACCGAGGTCCTCGGCGCGACGCCGCAGGAGAACCTCGACATGATCGCGGACTCGGTCGGCTTCATCGTCGACCGCGGGCGCGAGGCCGTGTACGACGCCGAGCATTTCTTCGACGGCTACCGATCCGATCGGGAGTACGCGCTCTCCACGCTCCGGGCGGCGCGCGAAGCCGGGTCGCGCACGCTCGTGCTGTGCGACACCAACGGCGGGACGCTGACCGAGGACCTGCTGGGGATCGTGGGCGATGTCCGGGCGGCGCTCGAGAGCGACGCCGATACCCCGGCCGTCACGTGGGGCATCCATACGCACAACGACGCCGAGCTGGCAGTGGCCAACTCGATGGCGGCGGTCGCCGCCGGCATCCGGCACGTGCAGGGCACGATCAACGGCTACGGCGAACGAGCCGGCAACGCCAACATGGTGTCGATCCTGGCCAATCTCGCCCTCAAGACCGAGCACGAGCTGTTGCCCGCCGGTGGTGGCCGCCTCGATGGCCTGACCGAGCTGTCGCGAAGCGTCGCCGAGATCGCCAACGTCACGCCGAACGACTACCAGCCATACGTTGGCCGCTCGGCGTTCGCGCACAAGGGCGGCGTACATGGCGCTGCCGTGGCCAAGGTCGAGCGCTCCTACCAGCACGTCGAACCGACCGCGGTCGGCAACAGCGGCCGGCTGGTCGTATCAGAGCTGGGCGGTCGTGCGAACACGTCGATCCGCGCCCGACAGCTGGGTCACGAGCTGGAGGGCATCGTCGACCCCCGCGAGCTCTCGCAGCTGATCAAGCAGCTCGAGTCGGAAGGGTTGGCCTTCGAGGGCGCCGAGGCGTCCTTCGAGTTGCTGATCCGGCGGCACGCCGCCGACTACGCCGCGCCGTTCCGCATCGTCGACTACACGTGCCTCGTCGAGCAGCGTGGCGGCCGGGAGCTCCTGGCCGAGGCGACCGTCAAGGTCGAGGTGGCCGGCGAGACGCTCCACACCGCCGCCGACGGCAATGGTCCGGTCAACGCGCTCGACGCCGCCCTGCGCAAGGCGCTGCGCGCGTTCTACCCGGCCATCGACGACGTGCACCTGGTCGATTACAAGGTGCGCATCCTCGACGGCGATGCGGCGACGGCGGCGCGGACGCGCGTGATCATCGATTCGCAGGACGGCGCGCGCACGTGGTCGACGATGGGCAGTGACACCAACATCATCGCCGCCTCGGCCGCGGCACTCGCCGATTCCCTCGAGTACGCCATCTGGAAGTCGGGCGCGCTATTGCGGCGCCGCGACGAGCGGCACTTCACGACGTCCGCCGGCGAGTCCGAACCGGACGACACGCCGGCGACGGCAGTTCGCCCCGTCCCCGAGTCCGACCCAGCGACCCCACGGAGGTAGCCGCATGTCCGGCAAGGAACCCGCCGCCGCCCCGCTCCGCCTGGCCCGTTGGACCGTCTCGTCGGGCTCCAACGCGCGCAGTCGCGGCGCCGTGATCATCGATTCCGGCGAGCATCACTGGCAGGCATCGGCGGAGGGCGTCGGTGCCATCGATGCGCTCTACCGCGCGGTCGACGATGCCATCTCGGAGGTCCTTGACGGCCACCCGCGATTACTGGCCTACGACATCCATGCCCTTGGAGAGGGCACCGACACGATCGGCGTCGTGAACGTGCGCATCGCCCCGCCGCTCGCCTCCGGGGAGCGCGGTGAAGGCGAATACGACGGGGAGGCGCGGGGGCCGAACATCATCGCGGCGTCGATCGAGGCGTACCTCGTCGCGCTGAACAAGCTCCTCGGCGAGGAGCATTGGGAGGGCGCTCCCGAGGCGGCCGCCGCGACCGGCACTCGTGCCCGACCGAAGTCGCCGGTATCCGCCGGGGCCGCTCGCGAGCGGCGAGCCGAGATCGACGAGGAGCAGGGCGAGATCGACACGGTCGACTGGTTCAACCAGTGACCCGTCGCGGGCTGTGCCCGCGGTCCGTCAGCCCGCGACGAGCTCCGGGACGGGGCGACGCATCGCCGCGACGATCACCACAACCACGCCGACCGCGATGAGTACGTCGCCGATGCTGAAGACGTTGGCGAACGGCACCCAGGCAGGCAGGGCGAAGATGTCGGTCAGCGGCTTGACCACCGGATCGGGCAGGACGGCGCTGTTCGAGTAGGCCGTGGGCTCGATCTTGCCGAGCGCGGCCATCGCCCCGGGATCCGCCGGCATGTACCCGCCGTTGAGCACGATGGCGGTGAGGTTCGAGATCGCGCCGAGCGCGACGATCGCCATCCCGGTGATCCGCAGGTTCAGCAGCACCGCGGCGATGACGGCACCGGTCGAGATCACATAGACCGGTGGCCCGAGGTCGCCGATGACCGCGGTCACGGCCGGCGAGAAGAGGACGACCTGGACGACCAGGCCGGCGAGCATGACCCAGCCGTGGCGGAAGCGCAGGGTCGCCAGGCCGGCGGGGCGCCCGCCGAGCAGCACGCCCAGGAGCAGACCGATCGGGACGGCGTAGAGGATGAACATGGGTCCGCGGCCTCAGTCGTTCGCGTCGTTCATACGGGTGCCTGGCCCAGTCGGTAGGCGCGCTCGTCGCTTTCGCCGTCGGCCTGGACTTCCTCGTCGCCCAGCGCCACGCTCCCGATCCGGCGTCTTGAGCCGCCCTCCTGGAGGAACCGCAGCGTCGCGTCGGGGTCAGCCGGGCGGGCGAACAGATAGCCCTGGCCGAGCTCACAGCCCAGCGCCCGCAGCCGCTCGAGCTGGCCGGGTGTCTCGATGCCCTCGGCCACGATGCTGAGTCCGAGTGTCCGGCCCAGCGCGACGATGGCCGCCGCGAACGCCCAGTCCTCGGAGCGATCGGCTGGACCGACGAACTCGCGCGCGATCTTCAGGACGTCGACCCGGAAGCGGCGCAGATAGCCGAGCGACGAGTAGCCGGTGCCGAAATCGTCGATGGCGATGCGCACGCCGAGCTCGCGGATGGCGGCAAGACGGGTCAGCGTCGTCGAAGTCTCATGGAACATCACCGTCTCGGTCATCTCGAGCAGCACCTGACCCGGCTCGATGCCGCTGCTCGTGACGATGGCCTGGAGGTCCTCGATGAACGACGGCTCCTGGAGTTGCTGGGCCGACAGGTTCACGGCCACGGTCAAAGGTTTTGGGCCGGTGTGCCACGTCGCCCAGCGGGCAGCCTGGGTGCAGGCCTCCTCCAGCACGTAGCGGCCGAGGGCGCGGATGACGCCCGTCTCCTCCGCGAGTGGGATGAACTCGGTCGGCAGCACGAGGCCGCGTGTCGGGTGCCGCCATCGGACGAGCGCCTCGAAGCCGGTGACCTTGCCCGTCTCGAGCTCGACGATCGGCTGGAAGAAGACCATGAGCTCGCCGCGCCCGAGGCTCCGTGACAGCTCGGCGCTGAGCGCGTGGCGGGCCACGATCGCCGCGTGCATCGTCGGTTCGAAGACCGAGACACGGTTCTTGCCGGCGCCCTTGGCGGTGTACATCGCGACGTCGGCGTTCCGCAGCAGCTCTGCCGCGTCCGTCGACCCGGACCGTCCGACCGCGACACCGATGCTGCCGCCGACGACGATCTCCTGCCCCTCGATCGGGAATGGCGACCGCAGCACGTCGACGATGCGGTTCGCGACCGTCACGGCGTGGCTCAACTCCGGTCCGTCGTCGAGCAGGACGGCGAATTCGTCACCGCCGAGCCGGGCGGCGACGTCCGAGGGTCGGAGGACCTCGCGGAGGCGTTCCGCGACACCGATCAACAGCCGGTCGCCGGCTGCGTGACCCATGGTGTCGTTGACGATCTTGAAGTCGTCGAGGTCCAGGAAGAGGACGACCGGAAGCCCGTCGACCGCGGCCTGATCGAGGCGGGCGTCGACCCGATCGAGGAAGAGGGTCCTGTTGGCGAGGCCCGTCAGGGGGTCGTGATACGCCTGGAACCGGAGCTCTTCCTTGAGCCGCGAGAGCTCGGCCAGCGACTGCTCGAGGTGGCCATTCTCGAGGGCCACCGCGGCCTGGTTCGCGAGCGTCTCGAGGAGGCGCAGATCGTCATCCGAGAACGTCGTGCCGGCCGTGAGTCGATTGGAGATCCTCAGCGAGCCGATCAGGTCCAATTCGCCGCGAAGCGGGCTCACCATGTCACTCCGGTCGTCGTCGGCGCCCAGGCTGGTCGGCACGAAGAACGGCGTCGTCGCATCGCGGATTCGCTCATGGACCGGGTCGGTACGTGGGTCGGCCGTGGGCACCATGACCTCGGGGGCGCCGTCGTGGCGAGACGTCGTCCGCAGCGCCTCCATCTCGCTGCCGCGCGGGTACAGGATCACCTCGGCGACTTCGGCACGGAACATCGTCCGCGCGTGACCGAGCAGCGCGACCAGGGTCGAAATCGAGCTCGGGCGAGTGCTGCAGGATCCGCGAGGACTGGTAGAGCAGCTCGAGCCGCTCGTGCTTCTCACGCTCCGAGACGTAGGCCTGGTAGGCGAGGAAGACGATCACGAGAGGAAGGACCAGGAGCCAGAGAAGGGACGGGTCGACCCACAGGATCGACACCGCGAGCAAGGCGAGGCTCGTGTTCGCGAACGCCACCATGCTCCCGAACTGGACCATCTCGGGCAGCTTCTCGAATTGAGGCGCGCCGCCGGAGATCGTGATGACGGTCGCGATCGTGAGGGCGCTCAGGATCGTCGCGGAAAGCGTCGCCGCGAACGCGGCCAGCCAGTCGCCGAGGTGCGGTGCCCCGCTCATGTCGCTGATCGCGTAGAGCACCGTCAACTCGACCACGGCGACCAGTGCGAAGTTCGTCAGGTTGAAGACGAACTTCTCGATCCGTTGACGGCCGCCGATCAGGAACGCCACGCTCGACCCCACGAGGAGCGCGGTCACGTAGTCGAACGGCGAGAGGAAGAAGAACCCGATGACAGCCGGGAACTCGCTCAGCGAGAACGAGTGTGTCTCGCGCCGGAAGTGGACCTGGATGACCTTGAGCTCGGCGGTCGCGAACGCGACCGCGAGCAGCGGCCACGGCAGCGACAAGCGCACCGGGGGTGTCGGCAGGCCCGCCAGCTGATCCTGGTAGATGAGGAGCGCCAAGCCGGAGAGGAACGCCGAGAAGGCCCAGATCCGCGTCGTCGGTGCGAGCGAACCGAGCGGCGCCCAGACGCGAGCGAGTCGTCCCGGGACGGCGCGACTCAAGCGGCTCGACATCGACTCGTGATCGTCTCGTTCATCGTGGCCTCGGTCTCCCATCCCCCGGAGCCGGGTCGACCAGCGCGGGCAGCCCTCGTTCGGTGTGGCGGATAGGACACTTGTACGCGCGACCCGCCTTCACGGCACCGCACAAGAGGTACCGGCTGACCCCGGACCACCGGTGCTCAGCGCACGCACGCTCGTGAGCGCCGACATCGGACAAGCGAAGGCCGCCGGCTGAGCCGGCGGCCTTAGGAGTGCGGTAAGCCGGAGGGGATTACCTCCAGCGCTGCCCAGCCTCGATCACGTAGGCCGAGCTTGCGAGGGTCAACACAGCGAGGATCAGCCGGAACGACTGCCCCTTCAGATAGACCCTCATGACTAATACCAGCGCATCCCCGCGCCGATGGACAGCGCCATGGTCGCGAGTAGCGTCAGGACCCAAGCGAACTGCGCCAGTCTGGCCTTCACGAAGAGCTCCCTTCACTGTGAAGGACGTTGCACTCTTGGGCCGGCAACCGGGCGGTCTCGGAGAGATCCCTGGCTTTGCGTCCCCGCCTCGCGACGGGTTTGCCGTGATCAACCGTTCAAGCGGAGTGACAGGGTGCCGCTCACCCCGAACGCTAGGGCGCCCGGGCCGGCCTTCCTATGACGAACCCGTACCGCCTCGGGTCATTGCGCGGAAGCACCGTCGCCGGTGGCCGCCGGACGGCCGATCGGCATGGTCCCATGACCATCGTGTGGGGGTCTTGGGCAGGCGTGTCGGGTATAGGTGGGTGCACGCCGCGGGGACGGTGCCGGAGGTCCTATTTGCCGACACATGACCGGAACGACAGCCAGCTCGATCGGAGGGCGCTCCGCTCGATCGCGCGCGCCTCGAATACCGGCTTCGGGCTCGCCTTCCTGGTCGTCGTCGCTTCGCTCATCCTGCAGGCCATCAACATCGCGCTCCCGTATGGGGCGATCCCGTCGACGCCGGTCCCTGTCGCCTTCGCGGTAGCGGTCGGCGGTACGCTGCTGTTCGCGGTCGTCCTGCTGGTCCTCCGCCGCCGGATCCGCCGGGACCTCGGGGTCGTCGGCCGTGACTTCGGTGAGCTGCGCGAAGCCTACGATCGGGCCCGCCTCGACTCGCTGCTCGACGGCCTGACCGGGCTCGGGAACCATCGGGCGTTCCAGGAGGAGCTCGACTCGCGCATCGCCCAGGCCCGCGATGATGGCCAAATGCTTGCGCTCGTGATGATCGACGTCGATGACCTCAAGACGATCAACGACGAGAAGGGCCACGCCGCCGGCGACGACCTTCTGCGTTCCGTGGCACAGATCATGCGGGCGAACCTCCGACGAGGCGATGGCGCCTACCGCACCGGTGGTGACGAGTTCGCGCTCCTGCTGCCGGCGTGCGACGCGGAGAGTGCCGAGGTCATCGCCAATCACCTGCTCGCCTCCGCGCTGAGTGGCCATCACGGTCGAACGGGCGCGTTCTCGGTCACCATCGGCATCTCGGCCTTTCCCGGGCCCAGCGCGGACAGACACCAGATCATCCACCACGCCGACGCCGCGCTGTACGCGGGCAAGCGCCACGGGCGGACCAACGTCCAGCGCTTCGACCCGGCCAGGCACGGCATCGCCGAGGACTCGCGGAGCCTTGGGCAACTCGAGGCGGCGGTCGTGCGTGTCGCGACCGAGGACCTCCTCACCGCGGTCTACCAGCCCATCTATTCGCTCACGACCGGGCGTATCGTCGGGTTCGAGGGGCTCGTCCGACCGGCGCCCGAATCCGGGTTCTCGAACCCGACGAGCCTGTTCGTCGCTGCCGAGGCCACCCGCCGCACCGTCGAACTGGACGTGGTCTGCGCCCGGGCCGTGCTGGCCGGGGCCGGCGCGCTCGGCGAGGAGCGCTATCTCTCGATCAATCTTTCGCCGCGCACCCTCGAGTCGGACGCCTTCAGCGTCCAGGAGATCCTGGCCCTCGCGCGCCGACACGGCGTGCCGCCGTCCCAGCTCGTCGTCGAGCTCACCGAGCGCGAAAGCGTCGACGACTTGCGCCAGCTGCAGCAGGCCATCTCGACCCTTCGCCGGAACGAGGTCCGTGTGGCCATCGACGACGTCGGCGCCGGCAACGCCGGCCTGCGCCTCCTGAGCGAGGTCGAGTACGACATCCTCAAGATCGACCTGTCGCTCGTCCGGGCGAGTGCGACCCACGGCGCCAGTGAGGCGGTGCTCCGCGCGCTGGGCACGCTCGCCCGCAACCGTGGCCACCGCATCGTCGCCGAGGGCATCGAGACCGCTGACCATCTCGAATCAGTCCTCGAGTTGCGCTACGACGCGGGGCAGGGCTACCTGTTCGGGCGCGCCGAGCCCACGCTGGATCGCCCGGCGATCGACCTCTTCGAGCTGTTGTCGGCCCCGGGCGAGGAAGAGCCCGCCGCCTGACCCGCGGCCGCAGCGCGGAAATGCCGCGCGGGACTGCCGACTACACTCGCGGCCATGCCCGTCACCGATCCCCCGATCGCCTATGCCGGCGAGCCCGGCGCGTTCGCCGAGGATGCCGTCCTTGCGGCATTCGGCGATGTGCGGCGCACGCCACTCGGCAGTTTCCGGGCGGTGTTCGAGGCGGTGACCGATGGTGATGCGTCGGCGGGTGTCGTCCCGATCGAGAACGTCATCAACGGCACGGTCCGCGAGAACTACGACCTCCTGATCGAGTTCGATCTGACCATCCACGGCGAGGTGATGGTCGCGGTCCGGCTCTGTCTCGCGGCGCTACCGGGTCAGCGCCTCGAGGACATCCAGCGGGTGTACTCGCATATCCAGGCGCTCGGCCAGGCCGAGATGTTCCTGCGCTCCCGGCCGTGGCAGCTCCTGTCGACCTACAACACGGCCGGCGCCGGCAAAGCCATCGCGGACACGGGAGAGCGCGGAGCCGGCGCGGTCCTGTCCCCGCGCGCGGCAGCCCTGTTCGGCCTCGACCCGCTGGCCGAGGACATCGGCGACCTGCCGGGGAACCGGACGCGCTTCCTCGTGCTCGCTCGACCCGACGGGCCTTCGCCGCGACTGGTCGATCCCCCGTCGCATCGGCGGACCACCCTGGTTGTATCCGTCCGCAACGAGCCGGGGACGCTGTTGGCCGTCCTGCGGGTCATCGCCGCGCACGGTCTGAACATGCGCAAGCTCGAGTCACGGCCCAGCCGGGAGCGAGCCTGGGAATACGTCTTCTGGATCGACCTCGACGGTGACGTGGCCGATGCCGCGATGGCAGCCGCCCTCGACGAGGTCCGTGGCGTGACCACGACGACGCGTGTGCTCGGGAGCTACCCGAGCCCAGACGCCTGACCGCTAGCGCCCGCGGACGCGTCAGCCCTTAGCGGCGCTCAGATCTCCTGTTGCGGGCGTGTCGCAGTCGCTCGGTGAGCCGCTGGCAAGCCGGCTCCGGGGCCGTCCGGAGGGCCGATGATACGCTTGCGATCCCCCGCGCACGACCATGTGGACCCGCCCTTGGAGGAGCCATGGACCAGGCGTTCCGCGACGCGATCTCCGCCGGCTACGGGTTCGATGAGCCGACGCTGATCATCGGCAGCGCGATGCACGAGGGTGAGCTCTTCAACGACGTCCGGGTCGCGGTCCCGATGTCGACGATGAACCGGCACGGGCTGGTCGCAGGCGCCACCGGCACCGGCAAGACGAAGACGCTCCAGCTCCTCGCCGGACAGCTGTCGAAGGCCGGCGTGCCCGTCTTCGTCGCGGATATCAAGGGTGACCTGACGGGCCTGGCGGCCGCAGGTGACGGCGCGAACGCCAAGGTCCAGGAACGCGTCGCTTCGCTCGGCTGGACCTTCGAGGCGGCCGGCCACCCGGTCGAGTTCTTCTCGCTCACCGGCGACCTCGGCGCGCAGGTCCGCGCGACGGTCCACTCCTTCGGACCGTTGCTGCTCGGCAAGGTCCTCGACCTCAATGAGACGCAGACGAGCATCCTCGCCCTGGTCTTCAAGTATTGCGACGACAACGACCTGCCCCTCCTCGACCTCAAGGACCTGGCGACCACGCTCAAGTTCCTGTCGTCGGACGACGGAAAGCCGATCCTCGAAGAGTACGGCGGCATGTCGCCCGCGTCCGTCGGCGTGCTGTTGCGCAGCATCGTGGTCCTCGAGCAGGAGGGCGCCGACGTCTTCTTCGGCGAGCCGGAGTTCGATGTCCACGACCTCCTCCGAACGACCTCGGATGGGCAGGGCGTCGTCTCGATCCTCGAGCTGTCCGACGTGATGGACCAGCCGCGGCTGTTCTCGACATTCATGTTGTGGATGCTGGCGCAGCTGTACGAGGGCCTGCCCGAGGCGGGGGACCTGCCCAAGCCGAAGCTGTGCTTCTTCTTCGACGAGGCCCACCTGCTCTTCGACGACGCATCCGACGCGCTGATGGACCAGATCGAGCGGACGGCGCGGCTCATCCGCTCGAAGGGTGTCGGGGTCTATTTCGTGACGCAGGTGCCGGGCGACGTCCCGTCGTCGGTGCTGGCGCAGCTCGGCAACCGGATCCAGCACGCGCTCCGAGCGTTCACGCCCGAGGACGCCGATGCCCTGCGCAAGGCGGCTCGGACGTTCCCGACCACGGAGTTCTACGACGTCGAGAAGACACTCACGTCGCTTGGCATCGGCGAGGCGCTCGTTACCGTGCTCTCGCCCCGCGGTGTCCCGACGCCGCTCGCGGCGACCCGGCTCCTGCCGCCCGACTCGTTGATGGCGCCGGTGGACCAGGCGACGTTCCAGGGCCTCGTCGCGGGCAGTCCGCTGCAGGCCAGGTACGGCACGACCGTCGACCGCGATAGCGCGCACGAACGGATCACCGCCCGGCTCGCGGCGGCCCGGCAAGCATCGGTCGAGGCCGCGACCCGCGCCGGCCTGGACCCGACCACCGCCGGTGGGCTCAACGGGATGACGCCGGCCCAGCAGCAGCGCGAGATCGCCCGGCAGCAACGCGAGATCGAGGCGGCCGAGAAGCGGGCCGCTCGAGAGGCGGAACGCCAGCGACGTGCCTCTGAGAAGGCTGCTGCCGCCGACGCTCGAGCGCGTCAGCGGACCATCGATACGGCGATCCGGACCGGCGGCAGGGTCGTCACGTCGCGGATGGGGCAGGACATCATCCGGGGCGTCTTCGGCACCCTGTTCGGGGGCGGCCGCAAGCGTTGAGGATCGTCAGGGGGACATGAAGGAAGATCGATCTCGGAGGACACGGCCCCTCGCCGTCCTGCTCATGGCCGGGCTCGTGGCGGCCTGCGTCGCGCCGTCCGGCTCGCCCGCACCATCGTCGTCACCCTCCGAGACGCCCGCCATCTCGCCGTCCCCAAGTCCCTCATCGACGCCCAGCCCTTCGCCGACGCCCAGCGCCGCGCCGAGCCCGAGCGGATCGTCCGCCCTGCCCGACTTCCCATACATCTGGATCATCGTGCTCGAGAACCAGGACTACGGCAGGATCGTCGGCGCGGCCGACCTTCCCTACCTCAATGGCCTCATCGACCGCTACGGGCTGGCCGAGCACTACAACGCGGTGGCCCGTCCGTCGCAGCCCAATTACCTGGCCCTGTTCAGCGGCTCGACGCAGGATATCCACGACAACGACGACCACAACATCGACGCACCGACCGTCGCCGACCAGATCGAGGCCAGCGGGCGGACATGGCGCGAGTACGCGGAGAACCGTCCGCTCGACTGCTTCGACGGCGCGCTGGCGGATGGCGGTCGGGACGGTCCGGGGGTGTACCGCCGCAAGCACGCGCCGGCGATAAGCTTCGACAGCATCCGCGGCGATCCGGCGCGCTGCGCCAACCTCGTCGATCTCCTCGCCTTCCAGCCCGGCGATGCGAACTACTCGTTCATCGTCCCGAACCAGTGCCACTCCGCCCATGACTGCAAGATCACCCAGGCCGACACGTGGCTGGCCGGCTTCGCCCCGAAGATCCTCGACAGCGACGCGTTCAAGGCCGGGGGCCTGCTCGTCGTCACGTTCGACGAAGGTGGCGGGAGCGACCCCGGGGGCGGCCATATCGCGACGATCGTCATCTCACCGGATGTTCCGGCGGGGTTCCGGGCGGACACGCCATACGACCATTACAGCCTGCTGCGGACCGTCGAGGACGCGTGGGGTCTCGGCTGTCTCGCCGACGCATGCGCGGCCCAGCCGATGACCGAGTTCTTCGACGGCGCGTGACGTCGGTCGGACATTCGCCATGGACAGACCCAGCGTGGCTCGCGGACTTCACCGACTGGGTCGTGACCGAGCTTCGGAACCTCGGACGCGAGGCGCTGGGCCTCCCCGAGCAACCGCACATCCGACCCTGGTCGACGGTCCTGCGCTTCACGACCGACCAGGGTCCGATCTGGGCCAAGGCACCCCGCGAGTCCAACGCGTACGAGGCGCGGCTCCTGCCGGCCATGGCCGGGTGGGGCGTCGCATCGGTGATCCCGCCGCTGGCCGTCGAGGCGACACGCGGCTGGTTCCTCCTCGAGGATGGCGGCACGACGCTCCGCCAGACGCGTCCCGACGGGACGGGCGACGCGGACCTCGCCGCATGGCAGGGGATCCTCGCGGACTATGCCGACCTGCAGCGCACCGTCGAGGGCCATGTCGACGACCTCCTCCGGCTCGGCGTCCCGGACGGGCGACCCGCCACCCTCGCGACGACGATGGCGAGCATCGTCGGCGACGACGCCTGGTGGGAGCTCGTCGGCCCCGACGAGCGGGCGGAGAGCGACGCCGCCCGCGAGCGGCTCCGTGGGATGGGCGCATGGGTGGCGGACCGGGCCGGGCAGCTTGACGGTTCGGGGATCGCGGCCACGATCCAGCACGACGACCTGCATGGGGGAAACGTGTTCATCGGCCCGGCCGGCACCCGTTTCTTCGATTGGGGCGACTCGGTCGTCGCCCACCCCTTCGGGTCGATGGTGACGACGCTCAACTCCGTCGCCTATCGGCTCGATACGACGGCCGACGACGCCCGCCTCGCGCCGCTGCGCGAGGCCTATCTCGAGGCGTGGATCGACGTGCTCCCTCGCCCTGCCTTGGAAGAGGTGCTCGAGCTCGCCCTCGACCTCGGTCGCGTCGGGAAGGCCGGCGCGTGGGCGCGCGCGCTCGGCGGCCTCGACCCGTCCGAGATGGGGGGCCACGGCGATGCCCCGGCCCTCTGGCTGACCGATCTCATCGAGCGGATCAGTCGATGACGAGGTTCGGCGGGACATCCGCCGCGACCGGCGGGTAGGCAGGCTCGAGCTCGGAGATCGTATCGGCGAGGATCGCCGCGACCGCGAGGTCCCGGAACCACTTCCGGTTCGCCGGGATGAGGTACCAGGGAGCGGCCTCGGTCGATGTCTTCGACAGGGCGTCCTGGAAGGCCGCCTGGTAGGCATCCCAGCGCTTGCGTTCTTCGAGGTCGCCCATCGAGAACTTCCAGCGCTTGGCCGGGTCGTCGTAGCGGGCCTGGAAGCGCGCGCGCTGTTCGTCCCTGTCGATAGCAAGGAAGAACTTGACGATGGTCGTCCCGTTCGCCGCGAGGTGATCTTCGAAGTCATTGATCTGCTCGTACCGCTTCGACCACACGCGGCGCGGGACGAGCTCGTGGACGCGGACCACGAGGACGTCCTCGTAATGTGACCGGTTGAAGATGCCGATCTCGCCCCTCCGCGGAACGGCCCGATGGACGCGCCACAGGTAATCGTGGGCGAGCTCCTCCAGGCTCGGGACCTTGAACGAGGTGACCGGGCTGCCCTGCGGGTTGAAGGCCGTCATCACCTTCTTGATCGTGCCGTCCTTGCCGGCCGCATCGATCCCCTGGAGGACGACGAGCACCGCCCGTTTCGCCTCGGCCCAGAGCCGATCCTGGAGCTCGGCGAGCCGGTCGAGCTGGTGCGCCGTCTCATCCCTGGCGACGGTCTTGTCCCAGCCATGGGTCGCGCCTGCGTCGAACCGCGCAAGGGTCACCTTGCCACCCGGTCGCACACGCAGGGCCGCTCGCAACGCCGAGGGATCGGGTTTGCGATCCCGGGTCGGGGTATCGCTGGTCATCGTCGGAACCGTACTGCATCCGGAAGCCCCGAAAATGGCGGCCTGGGATAGCATCCCCGCCATGCGCCGCGCTCGACGCCTCGCGGTGATCGTCGGCACGGCGGTCATGCTCGCTGGCTGCACCACGAACCCGCCACCGAGTCCGAGTCCGAGTCCGCCGGCCACGCCCGCCGCCTCGACACCGGCCCCGACAGCCACGCTTTCCGGGTCACCGCCGCCGACCGACCCGAACGCGGCGAGCGCGCGTTGGGAGCAGGTGACACCGGGCTCACCAGCGCCGGCGGCGCGTTTCGGTCACACCTGGGTCGGGGATCCCTCGACCGGTGTCGCGTACCTGTTCGGTGGCCAGGGTCCCTCGGAGCCGCTCGGCGATCTGTGGACATTTGACCTCGCCGCTGACGCCTGGCGGCAGCCGGCCGTGCCCGGGGAGGCCCCGGCGGCTCGTTCCGGGCACACGGCGGCGTGGATCGATGGCCTGGGTTACGTCGTCTTCGGTGGGCGTCTCGACGCCCGGGTCGCCGATGACCTCTGGGCGTACGACCCTGATGCTGCTGCCTGGCGGGCGGTCGAGACGTCCGGACCGACCCCGCCGGCTCGCACGGATGCCTGTGCCGCGATGCGGCCGGACGGCCGGTGGTGGATCAGCCACGGATCGGGAGCCGCCGGGAACCCGCTCGACGATACCTGGGCGTTCGACCCGGGCGCATCGGCATGGACCAAGGTTCGCGTGGACGGCGCGTCCCCACCGGCGCTGCGCGGAAGCGCGTGCTGGTGGGCCGATGCCGATCAGTTCGTGCTGGTCGGGGGCCGCGAGCCGGACGGTGAGCCCAGCGGTGACAGCTGGGTCCTGACCGTCGACAGCGACGCGGCGAGGTGGCAGCGACTATCCGGCGCGTTGCCACCCCGAAGCGCATCGGCGGCGACCGAGACCAGTGAAGGCCTCGTCATCTTCGGTGGGAGTGGCGACGCCGATGCGCACTTGGACGACCTGTATCGCCAGGATCGGCAGACGCTGGAGGTGACGCCGTTCCGGCCGTCAGACGCGTCACCGTCGGCAAGATCGGGTGGCTCGCTGGTCGACGATCCCGGTGGGGAGCGGGTGCTGCTGTTCGGTGGCCTCGATGCGGCCGGGCCGAGCGGGGAGCTATGGTCGCTGCGCTTGTCGTAGCGCGGCAGACCTGACGGGGCGCCGAACCGTCACGCGCGTCGGTGCATCACCCTCCGGAACCGGCTCGACCTTCGCGTCCTCCGGTTCCGGCGCGTTCATGCCGATCCAGGCCGCGGCCGCCGCGAGCGCCATGAGCATCCAGAGATACCGCTCGTACGACAAGTGCAGGAACATGCCCGACGCGAGATAGGCCACGATCGCCAGCGTGAAGGCGGTCGCCATGTCGGCGTACTCCGGCTGCCGGACCCGCCACCGTCGCCGGACGCGGCCGAGGTCGATCAAGGTCACGACGAAGACCGCCATGAACAGGGCGAAACCGAAGATGCCGACCTCGGCCAACATGCCCGTGTAGAGGTTGTGCGCTTGCTTCGATTCGTCGTCGTTGCTTGCGATGCCCACCTCGTCGGCGTACTGGCCGTAATACACGGGGAAGAGCCCGCGACCCACGCCAAGGATCGGATGGTCGCTGAAGACCAGCAATGAGGCGACTGTCTCGTTCGCCCGCTTCCTGATCGAGCCATCCTCGACCGCTCCCGAGCCTTGAGCACCGGTCACGCTCCCGATCGCCTCGAGGCTGTAGAGACGCTCCAGGTAGTTCGGCTGAAGAGTGAACAGCACGGCTGCCCCGAGGCCGAGCGCGAGGAGCTGCTTCGGTCTGATGTAGCCGAGGACGGTCATCAGGGCGACCGTCACGGCGAAGCCGAGAGCCGCTCCGCGCGAGTAGGTGAGTGCGATCCCGAGCGCGATGAACAGCGTGGCGACGCCGGCCGCGGCTTTGAGCACGAGCCGGCGTTCGCCCCAGACCCGGAAGAGCCCGAGCGGGATGAGCACGAGCAGGATCTGCGCATAGCGGTTCTTCTCGCCGATCGGTCCGGCGAGGCGGATCTCGCCGCCCTGCCCGAACTCGTCCGTGCCGATGACCGCCTGGCTGATCTTGGCGAACCCGCCGAAGTCGTTGTCGAACGAGCCGGTCACCTGCTGGTACACGGACAGGGCCCCAAGGAACGCGCCCACGAGCAGCATCACCCAGACGATGTTGCGCAGGTCGGGCAGCGACCGGATCACGTTGGTCAACGCGAAGTAGACGAGCAGCCCCTCCCCGACGAAATTCCCGAAGGCGTCGCTCGCCCGATCGGGATTTGCCGACATCCCTGCAAGGAAGCTGAGGATCATGACCACGAAGTAGCCGAGCAGGTAGGGGAGCCCGCTGGCGATGATGATCGGCTGGCGGCGGATGACGATGTGGTAGGCGAACGGCACGACCAGGATCAGCGGGAGCAGGGCGCCGGCGATATACGGAAGGCCGAACCGCGACACGGCGATCGCCGCGGCGTTGCTGTAGAGGACGGCGACGACGAACAGCGTTGCCCTATCGGGCTTGAGCGCGGCGGCGACGGTGGCAACGAGTCCGACCAGGACCGCCACGACAACGATGCCCCGCTCACCGGCGGCCAGTCCCGTGACGACGGCGAGGATGCAGATGAGCAGGGTCGCCGCGATCGGCCCGACGTTGAGCCCGCCCCCTTCGGTTCGCAGCCGGCCGGCGACCGAGGTCAAGCGATCGCCTCGTCATCGCCGATCGCCACAGCGGATCGGTCTTCGAGCCTCCCCGGATCGCAGCAGTCGGATGGGACGCCCGGCCGGCTCGACGGCCCGGTTCGGGACCCAGCGGTCGATCCGCTCGTTCCGCACGAGGTTCAGGAGCGCGCGTAGCGACGCAAGGTTGACCAGCGTGAAGTACGCCGGGATGGCCAGGGGCGCCTTGCGACCGAACGGCGTCCGGGCCGCCGCGATGCCGGCGACCGCCAGCGCATAGCACGCGGCCTGGCCCACGGTGGCGAGGCGGTAGATCGGTCCCCTGGCCCACAGGGCCGGGCTGACCACCGCGAGAGCGATGAGCGGCAGGACGGTCGTCCGCAGCATGATCTTGTGCCAGAAGAGTTGGAGCGCGTACCACCCGGTCCGGCGTGGATCGAGCAGCCGTCGCATGAAGATCATGCACCGGAACGAGCGGGTCATGATCCGGACCTTGCGCCCGAACTCGAGGCGGGCGGTCGGCGAGATCGCTTCGTACGCGATCGCGTCCTCGGCGAACACCATCCGCGCCCCGGCGTCGATGACGCTCATCGAGTTGAACATGTCGTCCGTGACGCCGTCCGGGATCGCCCGGAAGTGCTCCCGTCGGATGGCGTAGATCGCACCGGTCGCATTGGTGATGCTGCCGCTCGCAGACTGCGTCCGCTTGAGTAGTCGATCGAAGTCCCAGTACCCGCGCTCGCCGACGGCAGCGGCGTCCGTCTTGCCCTCCTCGAGGTAGACCTGGTTGCCGGCGACGCCGCCGACGGACTCGTCCGCGAGCGGCTGGACGAGCGCCGAGATCGCGCTCCCCTCGAACATGCTGTTCGCGTCGGAGAAGACGATCACCTCGCCCCGGGCTGCCGCCACGCCGAGGCCCAGGGCGTCACCCTTGCCGACCCGGCCGGGATCGATCAGGCGGATGCCGCGGTCGGCGTAGCCGGCCACGATCCGCGCGGTGCCGTCCGTCGACCCATCCGAGACGACGATGACCTCCATGCGGTCGGCCGGGTAGTCCTGCTCGGTGAGATTGGCGAGGCGCTCGCCGATGACGTTCTCCTCGTTGTGCGCTGCGATCACGACGCTCACGAACGGCGTGATCGGTGCGGCCGCGATCTCGCGCCGGAGGACGCGGGCGCGGAGGAGCGCGACGATGGGGAAGCCCACGTACGTCGCGGCGAGCACGCCTGCCGCCAGCCAGAAGACGACGCGCGTCATGGTCGGTTCACCGTGGCGGCCTCATCCGTCCGCACGCCCGGTCTCGCCGCGACCGGCGAACCGGAAGCGCGTTCCTCGCCGATCGGCTGCGGCGTGGACCGGTCGATGAGACGGACGACGCGGCCGGCGTTCGTCAGCAGATCGAAATCGCGCTCCACCCGGGCCCGCGCCGCGGCTCCCAGGCGATCGCGCAGTGCGGCGTCGTCCATGACGTGTCCCATCGCCTCGGCGAGCGCCGTCGCATCGCCGGGCGGCACAAGCAGGCCACTGACCTCGTCGTCGATCAGCTCGGGGATGCCGGAGAGGCGGCTCGCGACGACAGGAAGCCCGCAGCTCATCGCCTCCATCAGCACGACGGGGATGCCCTCGCGCTTCCCGTCACTCGCCTTGACGCTCGGTGCGGCGAGCAGGTCCACCTCCCCGAGCGCCGCGATCACCTCGGCCCGCGTGAGTTGCCCGTCGAAGGTCATGACGTCAGCGAGGCCGGCCGTCGCGACCTGGTCGCGCAGGGCACCCTCGTCCGGTCCGGCCCCGATGAGCCGGCAACGGATCCGGCGGCCCTGGTCTCGCAGGATGCGACAGGCCTCGATCAGGACGGCCTGGCCCTTCACCTCATGGAGCGTGCCGATCGCCGTGATCGTGAACGGGCGCGTCGGGTCGCGCTCCTCGGCAGACGGCCGCAGCTGGTCGGTATCGACGCCGCAGTGGATCACCTCGATCCGGGGCCGCGCCCACTCACCGCATTCCTCGACGATCTCGGCGCGGTTGTCCTCGGAGATCGCGACGACGAATGCGGCCTCCCGGACCTTGCTGTCGAGCATGTGGCGATCGACGTGCAGATCCGAGCCGTGGGCCACGAAGCTGTACGGGATCCCGGTAAGCCGGCCGATGATGAATCCGGCGGCTGCAGGATGGTTCGAGAAGTGGCAGTGGACATGGCGTACGCCGAGCGCCTCCATCTGGCGGGCCATGTGGACCACCTTCGGGAAGATCGCCAGGCCGCCGAAGAAGTAGTTCCGGCTGCCGAAGGTGCCCGCCATCAAGGCGAAGAGCGCCCCGAGGTATGCGCGTGGTCGATGCCGCAGCGCGTGGACCTGGCTCGCGAGGATCGGCCGCGAGAGGAACGGCTCGAAGTGGGCGCGTGCGACGAGGGCCGTCGCCTCGGGGTGGCTCACCGGCTCCTGATAGTGGAGCAGCGGGAAGAGCTCGATCCGCTGCCCGAGGCGCTCGACGGCGAGCATCTCGAACAGGATGAAGGTCTCGGTCAGCTTGGGGAACCGCGACATCATGTACGCGACCGGCCGTCGGTCGAGCGCCTCGGCCCGATCGTTGGGATGCTTCCCCCCTGTCGCGCTCATGCCGCTACCCGACTCCCCTCCTGGGGCATCGGCCCGTGCCCGTCCGGGTGGGCGTCGTGCCATCGCCAGGCACTCGACAGGATCGAGCGGAGATCGTACTGAGGAGCCCAACCCAGGACCTCGCGCGCAAGCCGGCCTTCTGCCCAGATCGCGGCCGGGTCGCCCGGCCGTCGAGGAGCCCGTCGTACCTCGACTGGTCGGCCGCTCACGATCTGCGCCATCTCGATGACCTCGAGGACGGATGCCCCGCGTCCCGTGCCGAGATCGAGGGCCACGGTCGATCCGCCCTTCGCCAGATGATCGAGCGCGGCGACATGCGCGTCGGCGAGGTCGAGGACGTGGACGTAGTCCCGGATGCACGTGCCGTCCGGCGTGGGATAGTCGTCGCCGTAGACGTCGATCGCCGGCCTGACCCCGGCCGCGGCCTGGAGCACCAGCGGGATCAGGTTCTCCGCCCCGCGCCAGTCCTCGCCGTTCGAGCCGTCGAGGGCCGCGCCGGCAGCATTGAAGTAGCGAAGGGCCACGCTCCGGATCCCGGCCGAGCCTTCGAACCAGGTCGCCATCCGTTCCATCATCAGCTTGCTCTCGCCGTAGGGGCTGTCGGGCCGGGTCGGGCTGGTTTCCCGCACCGGAAGCTCATCTGGCGTCCCATAGACCGCACAGCTGCTGGAAAGCACGAGCATCGACACGCCGGCGTCGGTCATCGCGCGCAGCAGGTTGAGACTCCCGCCGACATTGACCTCGAAATAGCGGGCTGGATCGGCGACCAATTCGCCCACCGATTTCCGCGCCGCGAAATGCATCACCGCATCGATCCGATGCTCGCCAAGGATCTCTCGCAGCAACGGCTCCGAGGCGATGTCGCCGACGACGAGCGGGACCCCCGGGATGGCGTTCGGGTGTCCACGCTCCAGGTTGTCGAGGACGACGACGTCGTGCCCAGCGTCGCGCAAGCGGGCCACCGTGTGCGACCCGATGTAGCCGGCGCCACCGGTGACGAGGACGCGCATGACGGACGTCAGTCGACCGTCCGGGTGGATCTGCGACGCGAGCTGGACGACCGGGATCCCCGGCTCGTCCCCGTCGTGGTCGTTCCGATCGTGTCCTGCGTGACCGGCTGTACGGCGACCGGCGCGGGGCGGTTGCCGACCCGGTTCCGCTCTCGGCGGGCCGATCGGCCTGAACGGGCGTCGAGGACCACGCCGAGGACGTCGGCCCCGACGAGGGTGAGGCTCTCGACCGCGTGCGCAAGCGCCGCGCGTTTCGTCTGATCGCGGTCGACGACCACGACCGATGCATCGGTTGCGCGCGCATAGACCAGCGACTCTGCAGAACCGAGGGTCGGCGGGCCGGCCACGATCACCAGCTCGTGGTCCTTCAGCAGATCCGTGACGATCCGGCGCATCACGCTGTCGTCGACGCGGTCGACCGAGGTCGTGCCGACGGGCAGGACGTCGAGCTCGGGGCCATGCCGGACGATCGCCTCGGCGAGCGGGATCTGCCCGCTGACGACCTCGGCCAGGCCCGGACTGCGGTCGAGCCCGAAGACCGCCGACGCATCGCCGACGATGTCGTCACCGTCGATGAGGATCGTCCGGCGGCCGGCAGTCGCCAGGGCCGTCGCGAGATTCGCCGCGGTCTCCCCGGTGCCGTCGCTTGGCTGCGCGCCGACGACCAACACACTCTTCAGGGGGATCTCGCTATCGGCGAAGACGATCCGCGTCGCGACGATCCGGTAGGACGACGCCATCCGCGACGCCGGCATCGAATCGACGACGAGGCCGGCCGCTCGCGGGGTCCGGCTTCCCTCGATCTGGCCGAGGAACGGCACCGGCACGAGGCGCGTGATGTCATCGCGTGACCGGACGGTGGCGCCGATGTATTCGAGCAGGACCACGAACACGAGGGAGCTCAGCAGCCCGACGAAGGCGGAGAGCAGGACGATCAATGGGACCTGCGGCGCTACGGGGGTACTCGGTGGCTCCGCGAACTCGAGGATCTGGACCTCGCCCTCGGGGCGGCCGGTCCCCTCCTCGGTCAACTGGTCGAGCAGACCTGCCAGGGTATTGGCGAGCTTTGCCGCCTGCGCCGGGTCGCCGTCCTGGACCCGGATCGTCAGCGTCCGGTTCGTGTCGTTCGCCGTGACGCGTGTCGCCGCCTGGAATTCCGAGGGCGAGACGCCGTTTGCATCGGCGAGCTTGAGTGCCGCCTCCAGCCGGGGCTTGACGGTGACCAGCTCGGCGTACGTGAGGGCGAGCTGACCGGATGCGCGGAGGGTATTCAGGTCACCCTGGATGGGCCCGACGAGGACGGTGGATCGAGCTTCGTATGTCGGCGGGATCCGCGTCGCAACGATGTAGCCCGCAAGGCCCGCGACCCACGTGGCGATGAGAAGCGTCCACCACCATCGGCGGGCGGTCTCAAGATAACCGGACAGTTCCAAGGGTCAGACTCCAATCGTCGGGTCGAGGCTCCGCGACCCGCGGGTCGGAGGGAAGCTTGAGGATAGTCCGGTGGCGGGCGACTGCATAGTGCGACGGCTTCCCCCTAAGCGTCGGTCACGACCGATGCGTATCGATCGTCGAGGCCCACACGACCTGTGCCCGCACCAGAGACGGGCGCGTCCGGAGCCCGATATTGATCCGCCGGAAGCGTAACGGGTCCGTGCGACGGAGGTCGATTGCCGCCGCGCTTTGTGGTGACCGCGAGCACCATGCCAGCGCGGCGCGCCGCCTCGACGGCATCCCCACCATGAGCGCCGCTGGGGTAGGCGAGCGCCCGTGGCGTGGGGCCGACCTCGCGCTCCAGGTCCGCCAGGGAGGTCGCGATCTCGTCGACGGCGCGATCCAGGGGGATCCGGTCGAGCAGCGGGTGGGTCCGGGTGTGCGGCGCCAGCGTGACGCCCTCGGCGGCGAGCGCGCGGAGATCGTCCCAATCGAGGACCGGTGGCTGTGCCGGCCCGGCCGGGGCCCTGTCGTCACCGGGCGGATCGCCAGACGAGGCCGGCAGCAGTGCGGCCACGAGCCGGTCAACCTCCTCCATCGCGCGATCGTGGTCCATCTCCTTCAGCATGCCGATCAGACGAGCCATCGACTCGGAACGCTGCGCCATCGACCGCAACGGCAGATCCGGGACCGTGCCACCGGGTACCGCATCGAGCGGTGAGCGTCGGACGGCGACCCACAACCGGTCCCACCAGAACGGCCGCTCGGTCCCGCCCGGGTAGGCCGTCGGGACGAACAACGCGACCGGCACCTGCCGATCGCGTAGCACCGGCCACGCCGCGGTCCGGAAATCCGCATAGCCATCGTCGAACGTGACGAGCACGGCCTTCCGGGGCAGGCTGCGCGGATTCGAAAGCGCGTCGATCACCTCCTGCAGCGAGACCGGCCACAAGTGGCGGACGAGCGCGTCGATCTGATCGCTGAACCCGCTCGGGGTCGCGCTGATCAGCCCGGGCATGAGGTCGGGGCGGGACTCGGGCAGGGCGACGCGGTGGTACGTGACGATCGCGAGGCGCCCGTCGCGCCATGGAGCCATCCGCTCGATCAGCCCGACCAGGCCATCGGCGACCGGCCCTCGCGCGACGTTCTGGACGATGCCCCTGGCCGCGCCGCGGAACCGGCCTGCGATCCTGCTGGATGCAGGAGCCGCGTCGCTCACGTCCGATCGCCCCCAGCCGTCCGAAGCGCCTGTCGCCAATGGTGCGCCGCGCGCTCCGATGCGAGCCACGGGATCGCCTCGGCAGCGGCGTCGCGTCGACCGAGCGCATCGGCGAACCAGGCGAGCGACCGCATCCACGCCATCGCGACGAGCGCGGGTCGGAGCGCAGGGTCGATCCCGCAGCGCCGTGCTTCCGCGTCCAGGGCCTGGGCTGCCCAGCCGTCCCCGGCGGTGACGGTCGCGAAGGCGGACGCCTGCTCGACCGGCGTCGTGGCACGCGCGACGGACGAGGCGACATACGCGAGGGCGATCGTCAGGTCGCTGAGAGGCAGCCCGTCGGGCTCGCCTCGCTCCCAATCGACTGCCGCGAGGCGCCCGTTCTCGAGGACGATCAGGTTCGGATGCGCTGGGTCGCCGTGCTCGAAGACGCGTGGAAGGTCGGCGCCCTCGAGCGCATCCACAAAGGGTCGAGTGCGGTCGACGAGCTCGACGAGATCCGTGGTGCCCGGCGCGGCGCGCTCGAACTCGAGGATCGTGTCGAGTGCCGACTCCAGTCGCTCTCGGACGGACGTCTTCCGCGCGGATGCCGGCTCGATCGGCAGGGTGGCGAGCCACTCGACGACGGCGCGGACGGAGCCCGCACGATCACGGCGGACCGCCGTCGGATCGAGCGGACGTCCGGGAAGACCGGTCTCGACCACGCTCGTCAGATCGCCGGACGTGTCCTCATCGAGCACCCGTGGTCCGCTGCCCGGGGCGACGGTCTCGAGCGCGCGGAGCACGGCCGCCTCATGGGCGAGCGTCCCCTCGCCGGGGAGGCGGCTGACCTTGACGACCCGGCTCGGCTGACCGTCCCTGTCGAGGCCCATCCCGATGACATGTCCCGGAGGCGCGATAGCGCGGGGTGAGGAGCAGGACGCCGTCCTCCTTCCCGACCCGACGTTGGATGAAGCCGGCCGGCCCATCCCCACGCTCGCCGACGATCGTGATGGACGGGACCGTGGAGACGAGCACGGCCCGACCGGCTCCGGAGCGGCCGAGGACGCCGGCGATGCCGCCGACGAGGGGACCGCGCGGTCGCCCGAGGCGGCTTCCGAGGGCGCGCAAGGCGATCGGGTCGTCGGCGCGCGCCCACATCGAGAGCCGCGACCGAACGGGCCACGCCCACCACGTCGTCACGTGCCAACCGTCAGCGCGCAGGGAGCGTGCTAGCCGCACCGCGGTCCCAGGAGCGACGACGCGAGTCGGGCCGCCGAGGTCGACCTCGATCACGAGCCGACCGCTCGTCGCCACGGAACGCGCGGCCTCGCGGAGTGCATCCCGGCTTGGACGGCCCGTCACGACGGCCGTGTCGAACGGTTGATCCGCCGATCCCGCGGGCGCCGCCGACCCCAGCCGGACCTCGTGGGCAGCCTCATGGAGGCCTCGTTCGAGCCAGGGATCGGGTGCCCCGATCACGCGGACACGGCCGAGGTCAGGCGACCCGAGCAGGAAGCGCCAGTCGATCCGTCGAGCGGCATGCAGCCGGTCATCCCTCGGGCCCGAAGGCGGCTGGACAGATGCGCTGGCCCGGTCGTCGAGGCTCATGCGTCGCTCCCGAACAGGCGGACTAGTGTCGGGGCGGTCCGCATCTCGAGCATCCGGCGCAGGAACCGGACGGAGGTTCCCGATGCGAGCCGATCCGGCGTGGAGCGCATCGCCTCCTTGAGCGATCGATGCATCCAGCAGCCGAGCGCCAGTGGCTCGACGGCCGAGACCGGCAGACCGATCGCCGCGCGATAGCTGGCGACCGCCTCGACCAGGCGGTCAGCCAACGGGGAGGCGTCGACCATGTATCGCGCAGCGCCCTCGACGGGATCGCGCGTCCCGTCGCGGCGCGCGGCACCGACCGCGTAGCTCCGAAAGAAGTAGAAGAGGTCCCACAACGGGAGACCGTCGGGCTCGGCCGCCTCCCAGTCAAGGAAGACGGTGCGGCCGCCTTCGTCGACGAGGAGATTCCAGATCCCGGGATCACCGTGCTGGAAGACGGACGGGAACGGCTCGCTGATATCGCCGACGCCTTCGAATGCGGAGCGGAGGCGATCGACCTCGGCAGTCCTCGGTCGATGGATCTCGACGTATCGGTCGAGCAGATCGAGGAGCGCGTCGCGTACGGCCGCAGCCGGCACCTCCCGGCGTGTCGTCACCGCGAGGGTCGTGAGCCAGCCGAGCGCATCTCCGAGATAGGGACACGTCGGGTCCCAGCGGGCTCGTGTTCGGAAGTCGGCGCCGCCGACGAAGGACTCGCCGACGATCGCCCGATCCGCGTGACTGCCCGAGAACCACGGGGTCGGGAGGCGCCCGCCGCCGATCTCGAGCCCCGCGAGCAGGGTCAGGGCCCGGGCTTCGTTCTCGAGCCGGGGACTGTGCTCTGCGGCGCGCGTGATCTTCACGGTGCCGCTCGGCTCGGTCGAGCCTGGCGGAACGAGCAACACGAGGACCTTTTGCGAGTCGTAATCGCCACGGGCCGCGACGGCCCATCGCCATCCGCCGAGGTCGTGACCACCGTCCGATGCGATCCGCCCGATGTAGTCGGGCACGGCCTTCGTCGCGACGCTCTGGGCGGTGATGATCGTCGCTCGCCGATCCTTCGCCTGCCACGGAAGTGGGATCTCGGGGAGCCGGCCTTTTCGGAGCACCTTGAGCGCGGACAAGCGGAACCGCGGAGCGTCCAGTCCCAGGCCGTGGAGCGTCGCGGGCATCTCGGTGTCGTCGAGGGGTGCGATCGACCGGACCTCGCCATGACCCGGCGTGGCTCGCACCGGCAGGACGCCCCGAGCGTCGGACGCAGGCTGGACCGTGCCTCCGAGATACGCGACGGCCTCCAGTGGAGCCGATTCGAGCCACGAGCGGACGAGCGAGCCTCGGGATCCGCCTCGATCGTCGGACGCGACCAACAGATCGGCCGGGTCACGGGGCACGTCGTCGGGCGCCACCGCGCGCATGCCTTCCCAACCCTTGGTTGCGACGAGACGAGCCACCCGCTGCCGCGAGCGCTCGGAGGGGTCGATGACGACGACGTCGTTCGAGACCCGGGTGAGCGCGGTGAGCGTCGCAGCCGTCGGGGCGCCCAGATACTGGATGGACCCGTAGCGCAGGCGTGGCAGGGCGTAGAGCCAACCTGCCCCACTCAGTTCGGTGCGCAGGTTCGACCCGACCACGAACCGCGTCGCACGCGACCTCGACAGGACGCCGAGATCCTGATCAGACACCAAGGATCCGTCGCGCGAACGGCAATCGCAGGATCTCGGGGAACGTCGTCGCGACGTCGAGCTGGCGTCGGTTCACGGCAAGGACCGCCGCGGATGCCAGGCCGGCGAGCACGACGCTGAGGATGAGCCCCGGGCGGATGAGGAACTGAACGACGGCCAGCGCGACGACTGCCAGCAGGATCGACGCGTAGACGCCGATATAGGCTCGGTCGAAGACACTGATCCCCGTCCCGAGACGCAGCCCAGCCTGCTTGAAGATGTTGAAGGCGATGAGCCCGAGGGCCGTGGCGACCGATGCCCCGAGCGCTCCGTACGCGGGAATCAGCAGGAAGTCGAGCGCGACGGTCGTGACAGCAGCGATCAGGTTCACCGCGACCGAGAAGCGGACGAGGCCGTACACGCGCAGGGTGAGGCCATTGAACCCGAGGGCCACGTTCGTGTAGGCCGCGAACGACAGGATGGCCAGGTATACCGCGGAATCGGCGTAGCGCTCCTCGTAGAGCGCGACGGTCACTGGTCCGGCCAGCGACGTCGTCATCGCGAAGATCGGAAACGACAGGATCGCCATCCAGATGGCCGTCTTCCAATAGAGATGGGCGACGCCCGGCCGGTCCTTCCGCGCGAACAGGCGGGTGGCCGCCGGCATGTACAGCAACGTGAAGCTTGAGTAGACGATCTGGTTCAGCGTGACCAGCGGCTGGATGACGCGGTACTCCGCCACCGCGGTCGTATCCCAGTAGTGACCGAGGATGATCGCGTCAACGCTGTGGAGTGCCACGTAGACGAGGTCCGTCGTGATCAACGGGACCGTGAACGCGAGGATCTCGCGGGCGGGGATGCGGATCGCGCGCCAGTCGACGTCGGTCAAGAGGCCGCGCTGGCGCAACACCTGCCAGAGCAGGATCGCGTAGAGGCCTACGCCGAGCAGGCCCGAGATCACGTAGCCGATCGCCAGGAACGTCACGCCCGCGCTGGCCGTGATCAGGAGGATCACCACGGCAAGCCGGAGCGCCGGTCCCACGATGTACTTCCGGACGAAGATCGACCGAGCTCGAGCGAAGACCGCCAGCGCCCCGCCGAACAGGTTGTCCGCGGCCTGGATGGGGGCGAGGATGATGAGGATGGTCAGGAGCGCCGCTGCCTGGGGGTCGGAGACGACAGCCCCAGTCAGCACCTGCTGCAAGCCGACGACGACGAGGATCAGGGCCAACCCGACCGATAGGACCGAGCCGATCACCATCGCGAGGGTCCCGAGCACCCGGCTGACATCGCCCCGTTCGTCGTAGAGAGCCACGAACCGCCCGAGACCCCGGTCCAGCCCGAGCGTGACGATGGTCTCGCCGATCGTCACCAGCGATAGCGCGTAGGCGAACGCCCCGAATGCCGATTGGCTCAGGTACCGGGCGATCAGGATCTGGGCGAGCGTGTTGACACCCAGCGAGATCAGGCGGCCGATGAGCAGCAGGCTCGAGCCGCGGATCTGGCCTTTGGTCACCTTCTCCGAGGTCCCGGGCGACGTCCGCTCGTCGGCGTAGTCGATCTCGCCCGGGTCCCCTTCGGTCGTCACCGCGGGCCGCCTGCGAGCGCCGTGGCGACGACCGCCGTCACGCCAGTGGCGATGGTCGCGAGTGGGCCACTGACGTCGATCACCGTGGCGCGCGGCAGCCGCTCGGCGAGCTGCAGGTAACGCTGGCGCTGCAGCTCGATCTGGTCGACAGGGTGCTCCGCCTTACGCGATACCAGCAGCGACGCGGGCGCGTCGAGGACGACGGTCGCGTTGGGGGCCGGCAGCAGGTGCCCGAGGACGGCGCGCCGGAGCGCCGCCTTGCCGCGCGAGCCATCGGCGAGACGCGCGTCGAACGGGTGGCGGTCGAACAGGACGAGGTGTCCGCGCCGAGCGTGGAGCCAGCCGCGCAACCAGCCGCCCCACATCGCCGGCAGCAGACGGATCGCCGTCCCGAACGGGACGCGCCGACCGAACACGCGCACCGGACCCCGGCCGCGCCGGGAGCCACCGTACAGACCCAGGTAGATCTGCCGCGTCCGCATCGGCGCGCCGTCGCCGAGCCGCGCCGCCAGGCTCGACTTCCCTGCGCCATCCGGACCGAGCAGCGCCACCGTCAGACCGGGTCGCACGAACGGTGGATCCAGACGATCGATCCGCCGCAGCAGCGCGGACATCGCCCGCCGGACAGGCGTCTGGATCCTGCGACGCCCCGTGAACCCGCGCCGGAGTCGACCGCCGAACGACGCCAGACCCACCGCGTCGCGGTTCCGGGCGAGCTCGATGATCCGGTCGAGTGGCGGGCCGGAGCCCAGGGCGGTCCGGACGGTCGTCGCGCCGTCCCCGTCCGATCGCGCCGCCGACGCGAGGGCGGCAAGCTCGTCGAGCCGCCTCGGGCTCGGATCGCGCCGGTCGAGGAGCTCATGGAGGAGGAGGGCCCAGAACGCGTCGTCGGCGTCGAGCCGCCATTCGTCCCCGACCTTCCGAGCGCGACCGAGGAACGGACCGGCGAGCGCCGTCGGCCATTCCTGCCACGGGCCGTACTCCAGGTCGGTGACGACGTCGAGCTTCACCCACGAAGCGTCGGACGGGTCGTAGCCGAAGAACGCGTGATGCGTGCCGCGGCCGAGATGCCGACGCTCATGGAACCCGACGGACCGCAACGCCATGTGCACATCGGGGAGATCGGCCGGCGCCGTCAGCAGGTCGTCGTCGCCTTCGTGACGGTCACGGAGCCGGCACCAGCGGACGCCGGCGGCGTCGAGCGCCCGGCCCGCGCGTTCGAAGATGTCGGGGCCGGTGTCGGATCGGTCGACGGCCGGAGGCAGCGTGATCCGTGGCGTCGACATCGGCGCGGTGTGGTCCTCCCGTTGGCTCGGATACGGCCGCCGGGCGGACCGCGGGTGCGACGATACAATGCGCCGGCAACTTCGACGGCAGGACGAAAGGACCCCTTTGACTGACCCCGCAGGGAAGTCGCCCGGACCCGGGCGTTCCCGGCGCGCGCGGCGGGGCGGCTGGCCCATCGTCGTCGCCGCGGTCGGCATCCTGGTCGTCGTCGGCGGTCTGGTCGCCTGGCGATCGGACAGATTGGCAGCGCTCGGTTCCCTGTTCGCCCCGGCGCCGACGCCGACCGCAGCGATCCTGCTGCCACCCCGCCGATCCGGCTTCCTCGTCGACCGGACCGAGCTGGAACGTCGTGCCGCGCTGGCGGCGAAGGGTGCCGAGCCATACCGGACGGCCGCCGATGACCTCATGGCCTGGGCAGACCGCCGGGTCGACGACAAGCCTCGTCCGTCAGAGCGCCTGCGCATCCCGGGGACCGAGGGACCCTTCGTCGACGACACCGCCTCTGCGTATGGACTCGCGCTCGCCTGGGTCGTGAGCGGGGAATCCCGGTTCGCCGAGGCGTCGGCCGGGTTCATCCGGGCCTGGGTCGACACCACGACCTCGACGGCCGACACCTGCCCCGACGATGGCGCGTGCCAGACCTCGCTGATCATCGGCCGGGCGGCTCCCGGGTTCGTCTTCGCGGCCGACCTGCTCCACGGATCGCCCTTCTTCGACAGCGCAGACGAGGGGGCGTTCCGGACCTGGATCCGCGACGTCATCCTGCCCACGGCGTCCCGCCTCGACAACAACTGGGGCGACGCGGGGACATTCATGCGCATCGCCATGACCGACTACCTGGGCGACGGGAACGGATACGAGGCGGCGCTCGCCGAATGGCGCCGGCTCATGGACCTGGTCGCGGACGACGGGCACATCCCGCTCGAGGTCGCCCGCGGCGACTCCGGTCTGGGGTATACGCAGGAGGCCCTCGACTACAAGGTCGCCGCGGCCGTGATCGCCGACCGCCGCGGAGTCGATCTCTGGTCGTACCGGGGAGCCGGCGGCGGGTCGCTCAAGGAGGCGGTCGATTACCTGGCGCGCTACATGGAGGATGACGCGGCCTGGCCGTGGGCGGAGGACGTCCGGCGCCGTGGGCCGAGTCCGATGTGGGAGCTCGCCTATGCCCGCTGGCAGGACCCGGCGTACGCCCCGCTCGTGGCCGAGCGACGCCCATTCGGCGAGGTCGGCCACTCGGCCGTCCGGTGGACGACCCTGACCAACGGGATCCCGCTGGACGAGCCGTAGCGCGTCCGACCCGACCTGGCTGGGTTCGGGGTGGTACCATGCCCCCGAGTCGATCAAGTTCGTCGCGACGTGGTCACCCCGTCCCCCAGACCCCCCAACGTCCAGGGTGACCCCGATCGGCGTCGCGGTCGTGGCCGCGCCCCCAGCCCGTCACGACTCCCTCGCGTCAGCCGGTCCATCGCGGTGCCCGCTTGACCGGCCGGTAGCTGAGGCAGTGTTGCCATGCGCTACAAGGCCACGCCCCTGTCGATCCGGTCCGCGCCCATACCGCGCGACCTCCTCCCTTCCTCGCGGCCCGCATCGCCGCGACGCCGGGAGAGACCCGAAGACGGTGGTGTCGCTCATAGCGTTCGTCTCCATGGCCGTTTTCCTCGTGGTACCCCGGTCCGGTACGAGCGCGGCGACCGGCGGCACGCTGATCATCAACCAGGCCGAGCTCGCGAGTCGCCCGACGTCCGGGGCCGCGTGGCAGGCGATGGTCGATGTCGCCCGCGGACCGTTGGGGCTGGCCGACCTGACCGACCAGAACAACCAGCACGGCGTGCGTGTCCTGGCCACCGCATTCGTCGCGGCTCGGCTCGACGACGTGACGCTGCGCGCCAAGGCCGCAGCCGGGATCATGTCGGCGGTCGGCACGGAGCAGGTCGGTGCCGGCAACAGCACCCTCGCGCTCGGGCGTCAGCTCAGCGCGTATGTCCTCGCCGCCGACATCATCGACCTTTCCGGCAGCAATGACTCGACCTTCCGATCGTGGCTCAGCGCGATCCGGACGAAGGTCCTGGGCGGGCACTCGATCTGGGATTCGCTCGTCCGCACCCATGAGTACTCGGCGAACAATTGGGGCGCCTTCGCGGGCGCCTCGCGGATCGCCGCCTCCCTGTATCTGGGGGACTCCGCCGACGTCGCTCGCGCGGCCGCGGTGTTCCGTGGCTTCGTCGGAGACCGCTCGGCCTATGCCGGCTTCCGACCGTTCGGCAGCGACCCGCTGACCTGGGCGTGCTCGACATCGACAGCGACGCCGATCAATCCTGCGTGCACCAAGAGCGGCATCGACGTCGACGGCGCGATCCTCGAGGACATCTCGCGTGGCGGATCGCTCCGCTGGCCCCCCGGGGACAGCGGCCAGTCATACACCCTCGAGTCCCTGCAGGGACTCGTCCTGCAGGCGGAGCTGCTGTCGCGCGCTGGATACGATTCCTGGAACTGGTCGAACAAGGCGCTCGCCCGGGCGGCGAAGATCGTGACGCGCTTCTCCGGCTGGAATGACAGTTCGGTATCGCGCCACGTCCCGTGGCTCCTCAACAAGCGTTACGGACTCGGGCTTCCGACGACGGCGGCGGGGATGGGCCGTGGTTTCGGGTTCACCGATTGGCTGTACGGCCCGGGCTCCTCCACCTCCGGCGGGACTCCCGTCCCGACGGCCGCTCCGACCAGGACGCCGACACCCGCACCGACGGCAGCCCCGACGCCGCCGCCGACCCCGCGTCCGACCGCGAGCCCGACGCCGGTGCCCAGCCGCGACGCCGGCCCCCAGCCCGACGCCACCGCCGACGGCGACGCCCGGTGGACCGCCGACGGCGACGCCGGGACCGACGGCCGCTCCTGCCCCGACGCCGACGCAGCCGCCCTCGCGACGGCCACGCCGGGCGGCGGTGGCGCCGGCACACCCGGCCCGACGGTCACGCCAGACCCGGCCCCGACGCCGCGACCCACGCGGACGCCACGACCGACGGCTGAGCCGACGCCCACACCGCAACCGACGCCGAAGCCGACCCGATCCGACGCCCGCTCCCCCGCGGGACACCGCGGCGCGGCCCAGCCATCCGGCGGTCCGGCTCGCGACCAGCACGTCCGATCTCGACGAGCAGCGTGCCGCTGCGTCGTCCGATGGGGCCCGCGCGGTCAGGACTACCAGGTAGAAGAGCGCATCGGCGATGGCGACTACGTTCGGGTCGCCAGCGGCGAGAGCGTCGCGATCCGCCGAGCCGGGCGGAGCGGTCTGGAGTATCGGTATCGCGTCCGAGCGGTGACCAGCACCGACCGGTCCGACTGGGTCTCCAGCCCGGAGATCGACGTCAGTCGATTCGGCGAGGGAGCGTCCGCGTTGCGTTACACCGGCACGTGGCGGGCGGCTTCGTCGCCCAGCTACATCGGTGGGAAGGTGCGGTACTCGATCCAGCGCGGAGCGACGGCATCGTTCCAGTTCGACGGTCGATCCGTGGCGCTCATCGCCCCGAAGGGTCCCACCCGCGGCAGCGCCCGGATCTACCTCGACGGGAAGTACGTGACCACGGTCAGCCTGTATCGGTCGACCTTCCGGGCGCGCGAGATCGTGTTCGCGGCGAACTGGTCAGCGGCAGCACGCCACCGGCTCACCATCCGGGTCGTCGGCACGCCGCGTCATCCGATGGTCGCCCTCGACACCCTCTACGTGCTCCACTAGGACGGACGGACCGGGATCCCTCGGTCGCAGACGCGGCCGAGGGCCTCCGGACCGATCCGCCCGTATACTCGCCGCCGCTTATGCCTCGATCCACATCGCGCTCGTCGGCGCCTGCCTCGGCCAGCGTCCCATCCGGACGCCGGCGGTGAATCGGCGCCTGCTCACTGGCATCGCCTTCGTCATCATCGGGGTCGCGGTCCCGGTTCTCCTGATCACGGCGACATCCCCTGCCGCCCCCGGAGCCTCGAGCAACCCGCCCACGTCGTTCGCGCTCCCGTCCGCGCCCCCATCCCACGATCCGCTCGCACCCCTGGCGTCGCCGGTCGTCGTCGTCGATGGCAAGTACGACGCCAGGGCGGACCGATCGGTCCGTGGCGCCACGAGGCACAAGAACCAGAGCAAGCTGTTCTTCGCCGCCGGGCAGTGGTGGGGCATCCTCCAGGAGCCCCTCACGAGCCAGGCCCACATCCACCGCCTGGATTGGTCCACCCAGCGCTGGCATGACACCGGTGTCGTGGTCGACGAACGTCCGTTTGCTCGGGCCGACGCCCTTTTCGCGGACGGCAAGCTGTACATCGCGAGCGGCGGGTCGAGCGTGGAGTCCGAGTCTCATGCCGTGCGAGTCCTCATCTTCGACCTCGACGAGGCCCACCTCACTTGGTCGCTCGAGCCCGACTTTCCCGTGGTCGTGACGAAGGGCGGTGTGGAGTCCGCGATCATCGAGCGTTCTGCCGACGGCGCGCTGTGGGTCGCGTTCATCGCAGCCAACCGACTCCTCGTCGCCCACTCCGTGGGGGACCACCACACGTGGACCGAGCCGTTCCGGCCCGTCGCACCCGGCACGGAGGTCGCCACCGACCAGGTGGGTATGGTCGTCGTCAGAAATGAAGTCGTCTTGCTGTGGAGCAATCAGCAGGACGACATCATCTATAGCGCCGGCCATATCGTGGGCGATGCCGACGACAAGTGGCAGGACACGCTCGAACTGGTCGCCAGCCCGAGCATCGCCGACGACCACGTCAACGCGAAGGTGCTGCCCGACGGCCGCATCTTCGCGGTGATGAAGACGTCGCTCGACACGATCCCGAACAACCAGCCGGGGTGGGATCAGATCCTGTTGCTCGTTCGGGACGAAGGAAAGTGGTCGAGCTACCAGGTCGGGCAGGTCCGTGACCGTCAGACCCGGCCGATCGTGCTGCTGGACACGGAGCACATGGCGGCGCTGATCTTCGCGACGGTCCCGACCGGAGGCGGGAACCTGTTCATGAAGAGCACCTCGGTCGATGACATCCATCTACCGGTCGGCGCGGGCGTCACAGTCATGGCGGATCCGCTGACACCGCTCATCAACAACTCCACCTCGACCAAGCAGCCCATCGACGCGTCGACCGGCCTCGTCGTGCTGGCTTCGGACGATGTCGCCGGACGGTACATCCATCTCGCCGCGTCACTCGGCGGGCCAGCTCCGGGTCGACCCGCGCCGGGACCGCCGCCCGACGGGCCGGTGCCACCCTCGGCCGTCACGGTCGACCTGGTCAGTGAGCCGTTCGACGCCTTCCGCGCGGGTGACCCCGATGCGCCAGCTCTGGCGGACCACCCCGACACGGTCCGGCGGGACCGTCGCCTATGTCGATAGGGCCGATCGGGACGGGGCCGTTCGCGCTCGGACGACCGGCGCGACCGAGCTACGACCGTGCCGGACGTTCGGTGACGTGTCCGCCGGGAAGGTCTCGATCGCGCTCGATGTCCGTCTGGATCGCCAGGGCCCTGCGGACACGGTCCTCCTCATGGCTCGCGGCCAGGGCGACGAGCTTGGCGCGATCCGGGTCGACCCGGGCTCGCGCCTGAAGCTGTCGAGCTCTCGGGGGCGCGAAGTCACGAACGTCACCGTCCGCCCCGGTGCCTGGTACACCGTGTCGATCGACCTCGACGTGGCAAAGCGGACGTTCGATGCTCGCGTCGCGGATGCTGCAGGGCGGGTCATCCTGTCGAGCAAGGGCCTGCGCTGGCGCGGCAAGAACGCCACCGTCGTCGACGGTCTGTGCGTGGCGCCGTCGACCGGCCGGGCCGGGCTTGGTATGTCGTTCGACGATGTGAAGGTCACGCGTCGTCCCTGACACGCGTGGGTTCTAGGATCCGGCGCCTCGGGTCATCGAGGCATCGTCCAGCCAGACCGAGCCCGACCCTGCTCCGGGGAACTCGATCCAGAGGTGCGCCGCCGGATCGTCGATCTGCGCCGTGAACGGCACACTGATCTGGCCAGCCTCCGGACCGATGTCGACGGACTCCACCGCGTAGGGCTCCAGGTTCGGACCGACGACCCGGATGAGGACCGGTCGTGGAAACGATGAGCGCATCGTCAGCGTAGCGACGTACCGCTCGCCGGCGACGAGGGAGACGACCTGGCCGAGGCGCGTGATCGCCGCGGGATCGGCCGGCACCGACAGGTCCAGCCGCAACGAGGCCGAACCGGAGCCCACGAGAGGCTTGTCCGCCGCGATCCTGAGGCTTCCCGGATCGGCGACGACCTCCCATGCCTCCACGCCCTTCTCGAAGCTGCGGTCTCGCAACATCTCGCCCGGCCGGTCGACCACGCTGCCGGACGCACCCGGACTGGCCGATGGCGATGCCGGGGCCGCGCTCGCTGAGGGGGCGGTGGTCGCCGACGGTGAGGCGGCTACTGAGGCCGAGGCGGACGGAGCGACGGACGGCGATGCCGCGGATCCCTTCAACAGCGCCTCGAGTTCGCGATCGATCACGGGCAGGTCGACGAACAACTCGACGATCGACCGCGCGGCGACCTCATACGCCTCAACGTTACCGAGCGACGCGTCCTGCGCTTCCTCGATCGTCGCGTCTGCGTTGGCGTAGAGGAGCTCCAGGCGGGCGCCGACGTCGTGCGTGGGTCCCTCGATCGTGAGCCGCGTGGCGCGCTCCGATCCGAACCCGACGGTCGGGCTGATCACGCGAAGGACCCCCGCCACCTTCGAGGCATCGACCTCGCGTTCCTGGAGCAGCGTGCGCAGCGTCGCGCGGTTGGCGGTGAGACGCTTATCGATCTCGAGCAGACCCAGGATGTCCTGGCGGAGCGGGTCGCTCGATGCCCGCGGGGACGCGCTTCCGGTCGCCGCCGACGCCGAGGGGAGCGGTGTCGGCCGCTCGTTGGCCGTCGACGGCATGCTGATCGCCAGCAATACGCCATAGAGCACGACGGCGAACACGACGGCCAGGATCTCGGGGGCCGGCCTCGTTCGGCGCGACTCGCCTCGCGCGCTTTCGATCCCGGTCACGTCAGGCCGGCCGGACCCCGGGGACGATCATCGACGGCATCGTCAACGCGATCTCGAGATCCTCGCCGGTCGAACCCGCCAAGCTCCCGAACGCGAGCGCGACACCCCGCCAGCCCTCGGATCGGATGATGAGGCGGTCCTCGATGGCCGTCACCATCAACTCCGCGATCGGTCGTTCGAGGGCGGTCGCTGTCGGATCCCAGTCGATCGGACCCATCAGCCGGAGACGGTCCTCCTGCCGGACGATCGAATAGCGCGATCCGACGACGAGGCCGGCAGTCCCGCCGAAATACACGGCAGTCGCAAGCATCTCGCCGTCGCGCGTGGCTCGCCCACCATCGTCCCGCGGTGGTCTGGCAGTCCCGGATGTGACCCATCGCCGGATGCCCGCGTCACCTGATGACGGGCGGAGTGATCCGTTGACCTGCACCGGGATCGGGGTGATCTCGGTGGACATCTGCACCACGAGCGGGTGTGCGCGTTCTGCCTGCAGCGCCGGCTCGGCCACGGGCTGGGTCGCCTCGCTCGGGCCGCGCAGCGGGATCTCGAACGGCCAACCGCAGACCTCGCAGCTCGCTGGGCCAACCCTGGACGCGGGTATCACAGGCCGGACAACGACCAGGCGGGGCGACCCGCAAGAGGATCAGCGCGAGGGGTCCGATCAGCGAGCCGAAGACCCACCAGATGACCGGCTGGCGCCGGCGACGGCTGGCATACCATCCCGCGAGCGGCCCGAAAGTCGCTGCGGAGATGAGTAGTACGCCGGCCCATGCCGGAAGATCCGTCAATGTGTGCCCTCCCCGCCGATCCGGTCACGGATGGCCGGTCGTCGGTCATCGGGGTTGGGGCCCACCACCCCGACGCTGTCGACCCGCCGCAAGGCGGAACGGTACGTCGGGTACCCCCACGATCCCGGCCGGAGTATACAGGCGTGGCTTGCCGGCGTCGGTCGCGATCGGGCTCTTGGTGCCCGCCGGAGGGAGCCGTCGGAGTGACTGTCGTGCGGTGCGCGGGCGCACCGCAAAGGGCCCGATGAACCGCACCCGCAACGTCCCGTCGGCTGAATTGGTGCGTTATCGGGACGTTAGCGTGTTGTAACGGGAGGCACGGATACCTACAATCGTCCTAGTCGACCCTGACCCGAAAGTCCGGTCCGCGGAGTATCCAAAACCGCTCTTTTCTGTATCGTCGATCCGATCCGCGGCGACCGACGGGGAAGGGGACGCAGCGAAGTCGACGACCTGGGGGACCGCGTCGTCGCTCAAAGCGATTCGCCTGTAGGCGCGACCTGACCGTCGGCCGCGGGCTTGGGGGAGGATCAATGCGCGTATCGGTTATCGGTCTGGGCTACGTCGGCCTGGTGACCGCGGCATGCCTAGCCGAATGGGGCCACGACGTCCTGGGCGTGGACGCCGATGAGTCCAGGCTCGAGGGCCTGGGCGAAGGCCGCCTCCCGATACACGAACCCGGTCTGCCCGAACTGGTCGAACGGGGCGTCGCGTCGGGGCGTCTGCGGTTCGCGACGCCGTCACCCTCCGCGGTCTCGTCAGCCCAGGTCGTCTTCGTGGCGGTCGGCACGCATGACGGCGCCGGTGGCTGGCAGACCATGACGATCCGGACGACGATCGCCTCGATCGCTCCCGACCTCGCCGAGGACGCGACCCTGGTGGTCCGCTCGACCCTGCCGCCCGATTTCGTCCGCAGGTTGGCGACCTTGGTGAACGAACCACGCGAACTCGCCGGGCGGCGGCCGGTCGCGGTCATGACGAATCCGGAATTCACCCGCGAGGGCGCGGCCGTCCGCGACTTCCTCGAGCCCGACCGGGTCGTCTTCGGCGTCTGCGATGACCCGGTCGGCCGCGGCGAATCGATGCTGCGCAAGGTCTATCACACGACAGAAGCGCCGGTCCTGGTGATGAGCGCGACGGACGCCGCCCTGACCAAGCTCGGATCGAACCTGTTCCTTGCGACCAAGATCAGCTTCGCGAACGAGCTCGCGCAGCTGTGCGATGCCTACGGCGCGGATGTCGCGCACGTCGTCGCGGGCATGTCCTATGACGCACGTGTCGGTCGCGGGTTCATGGGCGCCGGTGTCGGCTTCGGGGGCTCGTGCCTCCCGCACCAGGTGACGATGACCGTCCGGGACTCCGAGACGCTCGGGATCTCGACGCCGCTGTTCGCGGCCGTGGAGGAGGTCAACGACCGACAGCGCCGGGCGTTCGTCGATCGGCTCATCGCCGCGACCCAGGGCGCCACGAAACCGCGAGTTGCGCTGCTCGGCCTGACGTTCAAGCCCGGGACCGACGACATGCGCGAAGCCCCCAGCCTCGAGATCGCCCGGATGCTGATCGAGGCCGGCATCCGTGTCACGGCGTACGACCCGATGGAAGCCGCGCGAACGCGCGCGGCGCAGATCATCCCGGCCCTCGCGGTCGTGGATCGCGCCTCGAAGGCCATCATGAATACAGATGCCATCGGCATCGTGACCGAGTGGCCGGAATTCGGGAAGCTTCCGTGGGCCGCCATCGCCAAGGCCGTCCGGCGGCCGATCATCGTCGACGGTCGAAACTGTCTCGATCCGGTCGCGATGGCATTGGCTGGCTTCGATTACATCGGATTCGGACGAAGCGCGCGCAGCGTCCCGGTCGAAGAAGGCGGACGCGAGGAGGCTGGCGCGGCGTCGGTGGTGCGCGAGCGCACACTTCCGACGCGGCCCGGGTATCCTGTCGAGCGTCTCGTGCACAGGGGAGCGGAGTCGCGCGTCTCCGAAGCCTGATCGCACGAGGGAGGAGGGGCTAGAGGGGGAATGCAACCGATCCATCGGGTCACGCCGTCTGCGGCGCGATGCGGACGCTATCTGCTGCGGGCGGCCTCCCTGATCGGTCTGCTCGTCCTTGCGCTCGCCATCCCGGCCGCGGTCTCGGCCGACCCGGGTGACGTCGGGTTCCAGGGGCCTTCGGGCTCGGGCGCGGGCGCGTCTCCGACGGGTTCGAAGCCCGAATCGAAGTTGTGGTTCAACGACGGCTTCTGGTGGGCGAGCTTCTGGGACACCGGCACGTCGGACTACTACATCTGGAAGCTCGACCGGACCACCGAGACGTGGTCGCGGACCGGCACCCGGCTTGACGATCGGAACTCCACGCGCGCGGACATCCTGTGGGACGGGAACAAGCTCTACGTCGCATCCCACAACTTCAGCGAGGACGACGGCTCGGGCCAATCGCGTCTCTATCGCTTCAGCTACAACACCGCCGCGGACGTCTACACGCTCGACGCCGGCTTCCCCGCGACGATCAACGCGGTTCGCTCCGAGACCCTGATCATCGCCAAGGATTCGACCGGGAAGCTGTGGGCGACCTGGGAGCAGGGTGGGCGTATCTGGGTCAATCGCACCACCACAGACGATGCGACCTGGGGAGCCCCGTTCATGCTGCCGGGCGCCGCCACGGTCGACGGCGATGACATCTCGAGCATCCTCGCGTTCGGCGACAAGGTCGGCGTGTTCTGGAGCAACCAGGGCTTGGAGGAGGACTTCTTCGCGATCCACGACGACGCTGTGGCCGACCTGACGTGGTCGAGCCCGGAAGTCGCCTTTTCAGGCAACAACGTCGCTGACGATCACCTGAACCTCAAGACCGATTCGAGCGGTCGTGTGTACGCTGCGGTGAAGACGAGCCTGACCGGATCGAGTCCGCTGATCGTCTTCCTCGTCCGGACGACCGGCGGCTCGTGGAGTGCCCACACGGTCGGCCTCGCGACACAGGATCCGACTCGTCCGATCATGGTGGTCGACGAGGCGAACGACCTCTTCCGTGTCTACATGACCGAGCCGACCGGTGGCGGCGCGATCTACGAGAAGACGTCATCACGAGGAGCCATCAGCTTCCCGGGCGGGCTGGGCACGCTCGTCATGAGCGACGCCAGCAGCGCCGATCTCAACAACGCCACCAGCACCAAACAGAACGTCGATGGCGCGACCGGCCTGGTCGTCGCGGCCTACCAGGACACCACGCAGCGCTACTGGCACGCGGACATCTTCGGCGGCGGTGGTGGCGGCGACGTGACCCCGCCGACGGTCACCAACCGGACACCCGCCGCGAACGCCACCAACGTGGCGGTCAGCACCGACGTGACGGCCACCTTCAGCGAGGACGTCACCGGCGTGAGCGGCACGACGTTCACCCTCGAGGGCCCGGGCGCCACGCCGGTCAGTGCGACCGTCAGCTACGACGGCCCGAGCCGCACCGCGACGCTCGATCCGTCGGCCGACCTGGCCGCCGGCACGGTGTACACCGCGCGGCTGACGAGCGGCATCACCGACACCAGCCCCAACACCAACGCCCTGGCCCCGGTGAGCTGGACGTTCACCACGGCCGCTGGTGGCGGCGACGTGACCCCGCCGACGGTCACCAACCGGACACCCGCCGCGAACGCCACCAACGTGGCGGTCAGCACCGACGTGACGGCCACCTTCAGCGAGGACGTCACCGGCGTGAGCGGCACGACGTTCACCCTCGAGGGCCCGGGCGCCACGCCGGTCAGTGCGACCGTCAGCTACGACGGCCCGAGCCGCACCGCGACGCTCGATCCGTCGGCCGACCTGGCCGCCGGCACGGTGTACACCGCGCGGCTGACGAGCGGCATCACCGACACCAGCCCCAACACCAACGCCCTGGCCCCGGTGAGCTGGACGTTCACCACGGCCGCTGGTGGCGGCGGTGGGGCCATCGCCTTCCGCGCTGCCTCAAGCGCCAACAACGCGACCGCGACCACCCTCGTCCTGCCCAAGCCCAGCGGTGTCGTCGCCGGCGACGCGCTCGCTGGCGGCGATCTCCCTTCGAGGGAACGCGACGGTCAGCGCTCCTGCGGGCTGGACCCAGGTGCGTGCTGACTTCAGTGGGAACACCATCCGCCAGACCGTGTTCGTCCACATCGCGGGGTCCGAGCCCGGCCCATACACCTTCGGCCTGTCGAAGTCGTCGTCCGCGGCCGGCGGCATCGTCGCGTACAGCGGCGTCGATCCGGCGAACCCGGTGGGTGCCCACGGCGGCCAGATGAACGCCGCGTCGGCCTCCATCGTCGCGCCGTCGATCACGACGATCTCAGCGAACGCGCGACTCGTCGGGTTCTTCGGCACCGCGGTGCTGACGACGCAGACGCCGCCGATCGGCATGGCAGAGCGCTTCGACGTCGCGGTCCCGGCCGCCAACCAGTTCAAGGTTTCGATCGGCGCCGACGACCAGTCGCTCGGAGGACCTGGAGTGACCGGTTCGCGGACGGCCTTCGCGGGGACCAGTGGGGTCAACGTCGGCCAGCTCGTCGAGCTCCGAGCCGGCGGCGGCTGGTGGCGGCGACGTGACCCCGCCGACGGTCACCAACCGGACACCCGCCGCGAACGCCACCAACGTGGCGGTCAGCACCGACGTGACGGCCACCTTCAGCGAGGACGTCACCGGCGTGAGCGGCACGACGTTCACCCTCGAGGGCCCGGGCGCCACGCCGGTCAGTGCGACCGTCAGCTACGACGGCCCGAGCCGCACCGCGACGCTCGATCCGTCGGCCGACCTGGCCGCCGGCACGGTGTACACCGCGCGGCTGACGAGCGGCATCACCGACACCAGCCCCAACACCAACGCCCTGGCCCCGGTGAGCTGGACGTTCACCACGGCCGCTGGTGGCGGCGACGTGACCCCGCCGACGGTCACCAACCGGACACCCGCCGCGAACGCCACCAACGTGGCGGTCAGCACCGACGTGACGGCCACCTTCAGCGAGGACGTCACCGGCGTGAGCGGCACGACGTTCACCCTCGAGGGCCCGGGCGCCACGCCGGTCAGTGCGACCGTCAGCTACGACGGCCCGAGCCGCACCGCGACGCTCGATCCGTCGGCCGACCTGGCCGCCGGCACGGTGTACACCGCGCGGCTGACGAGCGGCATCACCGACACCAGCCCCAACACCAACGCCCTGGCCCCGGTGAGCTGGACGTTCACCACGGCCGCTGGTGGCGGCGACGTGACCCCGCCGACGGTCACCAACCGGACACCCGCCGCGAACGCCACCAACGTGGCGGTCAGCACCGACGTGACGGCCACCTTCAGCGAGGACGTCACCGGCGTGAGCGGCACGACGTTCACCCTCGAGGGCCCGGGCGCCACGCCGGTCAGTGCGACCGTCAGCTACGACGGCCCGAGCCGCACCGCGACGCTCGATCCGTCGGCCGACCTGGCCGCCGGCACGGTGTACACCGCGCGGCTGACGAGCGGCATCACCGACACCAGCCCCAACACCAACGCCCTGGCCCCGGTGAGCTGGACGTTCACCACGGCCGCTGGTGGCGGCGGTGGGGCCATCGCCTTCCGCGCTGCCTCAAGCGCCAACAACGCGACCGCGACCACCCTCGTCCTGCCCAAGCCCAGCGGTGTCGTCGCCGGCGATGCGCTCCTGGCGGCCGTGGCCGTCCGCGGTCAGCCGGCCATAACACCGCCCGCTGGTTGGACACTCGTGCGCCAGGACGTGAACGGCACGACCATGCGCCAGGCCGTATTCGTCCACATCGCGGGGTCCGAGCCCGGCCCATACACCTTCACGTTCGCGAGCGCCCAATCGGCCGCGGGCGGGATCGTCGCGTACAGCGGCGTCGATACCAGCAACCCCATCGATGTGCACGGCGGGCAGCTGAACGCCGCGTCCACGTCGATGACGGCGCCGTCGGTCACGACGACCGGTCCGGATCGGATGCTCATCGCGTTCTTCGGTCTGCCCGCCCTCTCGTCGATGACGCCACCGGGCGGCATGACCGAGCGGTATGACGTGACCGTGCCATCGACCAACACGTACAAGGTCACGACAGGATCCGCGGATCAGTCGGTTGCGGCAACCGGCGCGACCGGCACGCGCGTCGCGGTCGCGGCCAACTCAGCGGCCAGCCTCGGCCAGACGGTCGCGCTTCGGCCCAGCGGCCAGGCGGCGCTTGGGGCGACTTCGGATCCGACGACCGACCGTACGGTTGCGCCGGTCGGCGGCTCCTCGGAGGGGACGACGAGCCAAGCGGTCGATCCGACGCCCGTACCGACGCCGTCGCCCACGCCGAGCCCGACGCCGTCGCCCGCTCCGAGCCCGACGGCCAGCCCGACCCCGGCGCCCGCGCCGAGCCCGACCATCGAGCCGACCCCCAGCGTGACACCGAGTCCTACGGCCGCGCCAACACCGGCTCCGACACCCTCGCCGAGCCCGACGCCGGCCCCATAGCCGTCGCGCTTCGCCGCGCATGACGCTCGCCGCCGGGTCGGCGGTGGTCGGAGGTTCGCGTCCGACGGTCAGCGGCCCCGACGCGGCTTCTGCGGAGCGGACCGGTCAGCGACCAGTCAGCGAGGCGCCCCGGCGCGGCTTCCGCCGGATAAGGACGGCTCAGCGCCCCTGCAGCAGGGCCGGGATCGTCCTGATCATGATCCGCATGTCGAGCCAGACCGACCACCGATCGATGTAGTTGAGATCGAGCGAGGCCCGCCGATCGAAGCTCTCATCCTGGCGGGCTTCGACCTGCCAGAGGCCGGTGATGCCGGGCTTCATCGACAGCCGGCGGCGGTGCCAGACGTCGTAGTCGGCGACCTCGCGCGGCGGGGCGGGTCGCGGCCCGACGAGGCTCATGTCGCCGCGGAGGACGTTCCACAGCTGCGGCAGCTCGTCGATGCTCGTGCGGCGCAGGAACTGTCCCCACCCGGTGATGCGGGGGTCGTTCGTCATCTTGAACGCTGCTCCCTGCGTGTCGGAGAGCGCGGCGACCTCCGCGTAGCGGTCCTCGGCGTCCTTGACCATGGTCCGGAACTTGACGATCGTGAACGGCCGGCCATGGAGACCCACCCGGACCTGCCGGAAGAGGACCGGTCGGCCGTCCTGGACGATGATCACTGCCGCGACGATCGCGAAGAGCGGGCTGAGAAGCACGAGGCCGACCGTCGCGAGGACGATGTCGATCGCGCGCTTCGCGACCATCCCAACGGCCTGATCCGGGATCTGGACATGGGACATGACCGGGACGCCGTCGACATCCTCGATCCGACCGTTGAACCACGCGAGGCCGATATCCGCCAGCGGGATCCGGACGGCCTTGCCCTCCTCCTTGCACAGCATCGTCACGGGCTCGATGTACTCCCAATCGCTGACTGGGAGGCAGATGGCGACCTCGTCGACGACTTGCTCATGGAAGATCCGCTGTAGATCGTCGATGCCGCCGAGGATCTGGCCCTTCACGACGACTGGACCGCGCTCGTGCGGCCGAAGGAACCCCATCACTTCGAGGCCCAGGTTGGGGCGACCCTTGATCAAGGCCGCGAACGAGGCAGCGCTATCACCGGTCCCCAGGACCAGGATCTGGCGCGCGTTGAACCCGCGTGAGCGGAACCATCCGAACGCCTGGCGGATCGCCACGCGGGAGGCGAAGATGACAACGGTCTGGCTGATGAACAGGGTCGCCATGAGCCGACGGCTGACCTCGTCGGCGTTGAGCATCCAGATGACGGCTGCGGTCCCGACGGCGACGAGCGCACCGAGGCGAACTACCTCGCGCAAGTCCCCGAGGATCGTCCAGTGGGCACGCAGCCTGTAGAGGCCCAGGATCCAGGCGCCGCCGACCCAGGCGATCGTATAGGCGAGGGCGGGAACGATGGGGTCGCTGTCGGTCGCCGCGACCCAGGCGACCCTCCACTGTGGTCCGAGGACCATCGCCGAGATCACGGCGAACAAGATCAGGCAGGTGACGGCGTCTGCAGCCATCAAGAACAGGCGCAGCACAGCGCCGTGGCGGCGGATCAACGGTCTCTCCCCCTATCCGTTTCGTCTCCCGCGGAACCGCGATCGCGAGATAGGTAGACCGTACTACGTCAGCGTCCCCAGGAGTACTAGCGCCTGCGCCTGAATGTGCGTCCGCGCACCATTTCGTCGCCCGGACATGTCGGAGACGTCGCGAAATGGCGGCTCCGCGTTACGCGCGGACGTGAAGGGGCAGCGTGGGGTACCGGCCGGCTAGGGGATGACGAGCACCTGCGCGGCGTTGGCCGATGCCGACGAGGCATGTGCCCTCGTCGCCGGGACGTCGCCAGCCTCGAGCGAAGCGGCAGCGACCAGCAGCGTCGTCCGATAGCGACCGCCCGTCGAGCCAGCCGAGTCGAGCGCGGTCATCTCGTCCGGCGCCGTGATCCGGGTGACGGTCGCCGCCGCGAAGGCGGTGAGGACGAGCGACCCACGCTGATCGGCGCGGACCGATGGCGCGTTGATCCAGGCGGACTTCGAGTTGGTCTGGCCGCCGTCGGCGAGTGACCCGCTCGAGCCGTCTCGCACCGACACGATGACCCCGGCGGCTGCCTGCGACTTGTCGAAGCCCCACGTGTAGGTCGCCGGCTCATCGCCCGTGGCGACCTTGGTGAAGGTGGCGAGCTCGACGACAGTGCCGTTCCGGTCCAGCCGGACGAGTCGCCAGCCTACGGGCGGGTCGATGGTCGGCTTGCCCCGGACACTCACAGCGGCGACCAGCAGATCCCCGGACTCGACGCCGGAGGGGCGAGGCACATCGAGCGTCTTGGCGGTCGCATTCGAGCCAGTGCTCGTCGAGACCACAGATGGCCCCGCGTTGCGGTAGGACCCGAGCGTCCCTGTCACCTCGGCCGGTGTCGGCTCGGCCGTCGGATCGGGTGTCGGTGCGACCGTGGGTCCCGGCGTCGCGGTCGGTGCAGCCGTGGTCGTCGGCTGCGGTGTCGCCGTTGCACCAGCCGGCGCCGCGACCGGTGTCGCGGTCGGGTCCGGCCTTGACGTCGGTGCCAGCGTCGGATCGGGAGCCTGCGTCGTCCCGGGTGTCGCGGTCGCCACCGGAGTCGGCACCGTGCCCGAGGTCGGCGACCCATACAGCCAATCGGTGAATCCGAAGATGCGACCCATCCCGGCCGGCACCGTCGGCATCGTGGCACCGAGGCGCTCGTTCGCCCACCACGTCACGTGATATCCGACCGATGACAGATTGATCGCCCCGTTGCGAGAGGCCCAGGCGAACTCCGGCCGCAGGCGCTCCCACGCGCTCGTATACCCAGCCCGCGCGAGCAGCTCGGCCTGGAGCGCGACGCCCTGGAGGATCTCGAGCGTGTAGGACAAGCCGGACCCGTCCGCCGTCGGGGGATCAGCGCCGCGCGTGACGTCCTTGACGAACGCGCCGTAGCGGACGGGATCGTCGGGACAGAGATCGTTCGCCGGCGTGAAGGCCTTTCCGGGGCACGCCCACGCGTCGGAGGAGAGGTCCTGGAACCCGGCGTACGCGGCGCGGTCGCCGGTCAGGCCACGGAAGACCGCCCAGCTTCGAGCGATCGCGGCGCTGTCGCCGAGGTACCGGTTCGCGGCGATGAGGCTGGCGCAGGCGAAGGTCCCCCAGTTGTGCGGCGAGTCCTCGCACGTGCCCTTCAGGCTCGTGTATCGCCCGTGCCCCCCGAGCTCCCTCGTGCGGATGGCTGAGAGCCATGACCGGAAGGTCGCATCGTCGGGACCGGACAACCCGATCAGGTCGGCAGCCAGCACATAGGCACCCAACTGCCGCCCGAGGGCGAGGATGCTGTTGTCGGCGCCGACGCGCTCCGTTCCGACGGCGCTCATGATCGCGGCGTGTGCCCGCGACCGATAGGCATCGGAGCCGAGCCGGTTGCCGACGAGGGCGACGGCGAGGGTGCGCACCGCATGCTTGTCGTCTTGGTCCGTGAGGTCGGCCGTCCCGAGCGGACCATCCGCGACGCCCTTGAGATACGTCCACGCCCCGCCTGATGTCGGCAGCACCGCAAGCTCGGCGGGAGAGGCGATCAACGTCCCGCCGACGGCGGCGCTGGCGCCGAGGAACGGAAGCAGGAGCGCCGGGAGGAGCAGCACGATCGGGATGGTCGCCAGGACGTCCCGGAGGCGACGCCCCGACGGCGGGGCGGACGATGGTCGGACGGGATCCTGGCTGTCAGAAGGCGAGGCGTACCGGACCGACGGGGGCAGGCTCTTGTAGCGCAATCGCTCGTCCTCGCTGGGGGATCCAGGACCCGCGTTCGCGCATCCCGGGCGGAGACGGCCGGCGGGCGTTGGGTCCCGCGCGATCCAGCCGACGCACTGCTGCCTTCGACCCTAGCCTCGGTCCGAGGTCGTGGACACTGACGAGGTCGTCCCGTCGGCGGTGGCCCCATGGTTCCGCTCGTCGTGACCACACCGCTCCCAACGGTCACCGACCGCAGCGGATCGACCTCGGGCTGGGTCGGGGCGCTCGGGCCCTCGACCAGTGATGTCGCCGGGGCGTCCCGCCTACTTCGCCGGGCCGCGCACGACGACCGACCGCGCCAGCCGGTCGTGGAGACCCCGATGCCGCCTGTCGACGATCGTCGTGACCAACAGGATCAGCGCCCACGCTACCGTCACGACGGTGAGGGCAGCCACCAGTCCCGCCGAGCCGCGGACGACGGGTGACAGCAGCGTGAGCGGGGCGCCGATCGCCACCCAGCGGATGACCGATTCGCGGACCGACAGGAGTCGCTCACCCTCGACCGAGGCGACGCGCACGCCGAACAGTGCGTCTCCGACGGTCCGACCACTGCGGATCCACGAGCCGATGAAATACAGGGCCCCGATCAGGACGCCCATCACCGCGTTCAGGAACGCCCGTCCGCGATCGACAGCCAGACCGTCGGCGGAGTCGGCATCAAGGCGCACGGTCGGCCCGAATAGCGCCGTCACGATGGTGATCGTCAGGAAGATGAGCGCGCCCGCGACGATGCCGTCGACCAGGTAGGCGACCGACCGCCGGAGGGGATGCGCGTAGCGGACTGATGGCGCGTGCGGGTCCATTCGCCTCCGAATCATAGGGTCGGCCGACCGCGTGTACCCTTCCGCCGTGATCGGCGACGGGCGGGAGGTCGAAGGGGGGCGCGAGCTTGAGGCGGACGTCTGCATCATCGGCGGCGGGGCGGCCGGCATCACGATCGCCCAGGCGCTCGCTGATGGGCCGGCGCACGTCGTCCTGCTCGAAAGCGGGGGCCTGGAGTTCGAGACCGAGGTCAACGACCTCAACGTCGGTTCAAGCACAGGTCTCCCGTACTTCCCGCTGGAAGCCGCCCGCTTGCGTTACTTCGGTGGCAGCACGAATCACTGGGGTGGCTACTGCAGACCATTCGAGCCGCGCGACCTCGCCAAGCGAGCGTGGGTGGCAGGGAGCGGCTGGCCGATCTCTCGCGAAGACCTCGACCCGTACTACACGCCGGCGCGGACGATCGTGGGCCTGCAAGCCGAGGGGAGTGATCCGGAGGATGTCATCGGCTCCGACCGCTCTCGCCCGCTCTTCGGGGAGTCGAGCCGGCTCGCCCACGTCCTGGCAGAGATCGTCCCCAAGACCAGGCGGTCGTTCGGCGAACGCTACCGGTCCATGCTGGAGGCGGCGCCACGGGTCGACGTCCTTCTCCACACCAACGCCGTCGAGATCGAGACGGATGCGGACGGCCGACGCGTCGAGCGCGTCCACGCCGCCACTCTCGCGGGCAACCGCTTCACGGTCCGGGCAGCGGTCGTCGTGTTGGCGACCGGCGGCATCGAGAACCCCCGCCTGCTGCTTTCGTCCGACCGCGTGCGCAGCAGCGGTGTCGGGAACGAGAACGATCTCGTCGGCCGGTACTTCCTCGAGCATCCCCGGTTCATCGCGGGCACCCTGATCCCAGCTACCGAGGAACTTCACGCCCGGTTCTATGAGCCGCACGAAGTCGATGGCCACGCATTCGTCGGCTATCTCAGCCTCAAAGAATCGGTCCTCGAGGCCGAGGAGATCCTGGAGGTACAGGTCCGGATCCACCCCACGTACCCTCCCGCCGTCCAAGCCGCGCTTGACAAGCGAGGATGTCGAGGCGCTTCGCGATCTGGTCCGCCGGAGGCCGGAGGCGATCGATGGCCTCAGGGAGCATGTCGCCCGCGTCGTCGCCGACATGGCGACCTGGCAGGACGTAGTGGTCCCAGGTGGGCCACTGGCCGTGCCGCTCCCCGAAGTGATGGCCGAGGTGGGGCGTCGGATCCGCGACGGCGACCTCGACGAGGTGCTCCCACTCCTGCTCGGCGATATCGCTACCGTTGGGTATCGGGACGTGCTCGGCGGGCTGCCGAGCAAGGGCGCCGACCTGGTGACCCGACTCGACCCGCTGCCCGATCCGGAGAGCCGGGTGACACTGGGGAGCGAGCGCGATCCGCTCGGCATGCGGCGGTCCGAGCTCCACTGGGAGCTCAGCCCACTCGATAAGTGGAGTGCGATCAGGACGCTCGAGATCCTCGGCGAGGAACTCGGTCAGGCCGGCGTCGGCCGTGTCCGGGTGGGACTGGACGAGGACGATGACTGGCCGGCCGACCTGGCCGGGGGATGGCACCACATGGGCACGACCCGCATGAGCACGGATCCGAGGCAGGGCGTCGTCGATCCAGGACTGTCGGGTGCACGGGATGGAGGACCTGTACATCGCTGGAAGCTCGGTGTTCCCGACTGCGGGCTCGGGCACGCCAACGATGACCATCGTCGCGCTGGCACTCCGGCTGGCCGACCACCTGAAGGAGCGGCTGGCATGAGCGAGGCGCGACACCCGTTCCGGCGTGGCCGCTGCACGCGACGCCGGTTCCTTCGCGCATCGGTCGCGTCGACGGCGATCGTTTCCAGCTCGATCCTTGCCGGAGCGACCTTCCGAAACGACGCGGGAGCGTCAACGGCCGAGCGCCTCGCCGCCCTCCTGCCAGCGGCCAGCGCCGCTGCGATCGGCCGGGCCTACCTGGCGACGGGACCGGAGGTCGCCGACCTCGAGGGCATCGCGACCGCCCTTCGCGAGAAGGTGCCTGCCCTGTCCGGCTCGGACCAGTCATCGGATCGGCGACTCCGCGAGCTGGTCGATACCCGCAGCCGGGCGGACTTCGGCGATGGTGATGTCGTGCGCGTCGGCGGCTGGATCCTCGCCCGTACCGAGGTGCTGCTCTGCGCGTATGTCGCGCTGGTCCGCGACGGCGCGTCGGCATGACTGTCCAGACGACGAACTCGTCGACGGGCGACACCGTCGACTTCGATCTGCACGGACGGGTCGGGATCCGGCTCGTCGACGCCGGGCCGCGCGACGTGGCGGCCGTCGCCCGGCAGTTGGGACCGCTGCGGGCACGGCTCGATCGCGAGCCCGACATCGTGATCCGGTTCGTGGATAGCCTGCCGATCCGGGGCACGCTGCGCTATCTCGGCGACCGCGACGTCGGCTTCACCGATGACACGTACCTGATCCTGCGTGGCCGTTTCCAGTCGAGCGTCCGGGTGGCCATGCCGATGGACAAGGTGGGCGGCCCGTGCGAGATCGTCTGTGAGCACGGTCTCCCGGCCGTCCCGTTGCTCATCCAGATCCTCGTGCTGACTGCGCTCTGGAACGGGTTCATCCCCCTCCACGCCTGTGCCTTCATCCATTCGGGTCGTGGCGTCCTCGTGACCGGCTGGGCGAAGGGCGGCAAGAGCGAGACGCTGCTCGCGTTCGGTGCCCGCGGCGCCACATACGTCGGCGATGAATGGGTCTTCCTCGATCCTGGGGATCGGCGGATGTACGGTCTGCCCGAGCCGATGCGGGTCTGGGATTGGCAGCTGGCGTCGATGCCGGCCATCCGGGGTCGTGTCTCGCGATCGGACCGCGCACGCCTCCGCGCGACCCGAGCCATCGTCCGCGGCGCGGGCCTGACGGCCGCCGCGCCGGTGGTCGGTCCCAGTGCGGTCGGGCGTCTTGCCCGCCGAGGCAAGGCGCTCCTCGAGAACCAGCTGTCGGTCCAGGTGCCGCCCGAGCAGCTCCTCCCCGGCACGACCTTCGCCGGGAGCGCACAGCTCGAGCACGCCCTGCTGGTCATGAGCCACCGCGCCGACAGCATCGACGTCGACCGGATCGATCCGAAGACATTGGCCGACCGAGCCACCGAATCCTTCGTCTTCGAGCTCGCGGACCTGATGGCCCACCGCCGTCGCTTCCGGTTCGCGTTCGGCGATCGGCCGATGCCCTACCTCGACGGGCTCGAGGAGCGCCATCGAGCGACCCTCGCCGGGGCGCTGGCGGACGTGCCAGCGCTTGCCGTCAGCCATCCGTATCCGCTCGAGATCCCGCGCCTGTATGACGCCCTGTCCGACCGACTGACCTGACCGAACGGTGCGGCCGGGCACCGCATCCCGAGCCGAGGCGGAGATCACACACCAGATCGGCCTGCCTCTTCGGTGAGTCAGCGGGCGAGGAAGGGTACACTCAGCGTCCGCCCGCGAGCCGAGACCGCGGGTGTCCTTCTTGGGGGAAGTACATGCCAATCGGTCCCGACGTGCGCGTCGCCCCGACACGCCGATCGGACGTCGGCCACGGTGGCCGCCCATGACCACGATCGCCCTGATCGGCCCTGACGGCGCCGGCAAGTCGAGCATCGCCAGGCTCGTCGCCCGGCGGCTCCCGGTCGCCGCGCGGACGGTCTATATGGGCGTCAACCTCGAGGCGAGCCGCCAGATGCTCCCGACCACCAGGCTCGCGCTCGAGCTCAAGCGGCGGCGCGGTCGCCGACCAGACATGGTCGCCGTCGACGGATCCGTCGCGGGACGCGCGCCGGGTCGTGGTCCGGTCGGCACCGCCCGATCCGCCCTGCGCCTCGCGAACTGGGTCGCCGAGGAGTGGTATCGCCAGGGGATCGCCTGGCTCTACCAGCGCCAAGGCCGGGTCGTGGTGTTCGACCGGCACTTCTTCTGCGACTACTACGCTGCCGACGTGGCGCCCGGCCGCCCCGATCGTCCGTGGACGCGGCGGGTGCACGGCTACATGCTCGATCGCTTCTATCCGCGACCCGACCTCGTGATCCTGCTCGACGCTCCGGCAGACGTCCTCCTCGCTCGCAAGGGCGAGGGCAGTCGGGAGTCGCTCGAGCAGCTGCGGCACGAGTACCGGGCGCTCGAGGGCGTGGTCGATCGGTTTTTGGTCGTTGGATGCATCCCAGGATCGCGACCACGTGGTCGAGGACGTCGTCGCCCACATCGTCGCCCTGCTCGCCGGCGGGGCCGATACGGTGCTCCCCGGGCCGGCGACATCGGCCGACGCCGCATGAGGATCCTTGTCGCATCCAAGATCGACCCGGGCGCTCTCGAACAGCTAGGTGCCTCCCATGACGTCATCAACGCGGTCGGCGTGCCCCGCGAGGAGCTGGAGCGGCGCATGGAGGATCGCGAGGCCCTCGTCTTCCGGTCGGGCGTCGACATCGACGATCGCCTGCTGGAGCGGTCGCCCGACCTCCGTCTGATCGTCCGTGCGGGATCCGGGCTCGACAACATCGCGCTCGCGTCCGTGCAAGAACGAGGCATCGCGCTCCACCGGATCCCCGGGCCGGGAGCCCGAGCGGTCGCCGAGCTCACGTTCGCTCTCTTCCTCGGCCTGGCGCGCCAGGTCCTCTATGCCGACCGCCTGCTGCGCGAAGGGCACTGGGCGAAGAGCGAGATCGTCGGCTGGAACCTCGAGAGGAAGACGCTCGGGATCGTCGGTCTGGGATCGATCGGAACCACGGTCGCGCGCCTTGGCCGGGCCTGGGGCATGCGCGTCGTGGGCTGCGTCCGGCATCCGAACGAGGTCCGCGCCGACGCGTTCGCCGAAGAGGGGATCGAACTGCTGTCCCTCGAGGACGTGCTCGCCTCGAGCGATTTCGTCAGCGTCCACGTCCCGCTCGGCGAGGAGACGCGCGGCCTCATCGGTGCGGGCGAGCTCGCCAGGATGCGGCCGGGAAGCTTCCTCGTGAACATCGCGCGGGGCGGCGTCGTCGACGAGGCTGCCTTGTTGGCGGCGCTGCGTGCCGGTGAGCGCCCGGCTGGCGCCGCGCTCGATGTCCATGTCAATGAAGGAGAGGGACGCGTGTCGCCGTTCGCCGAGCTTTCGAATGCCATCCTGACGCCGCACATCGGCGCGACGACCGTCGATGCCCAGCGTCAGATCGGCGAGGAGATCGTGCGACTCGTCGACGCGGCGGCAGGGTCGACCGCGCCGTCGGCCATCGATGCCGAGCGGGCGGTACGCGCGTGATCACGGCGACCGCCAAGCGCGCCCGCCTCCGGGCCGGCCTCGCGAGCGACCGCGCGGTCCTCGCGGTGGGTGCCCACGACGCGCTGACCGCGAAGCTCATCGGCGAGTGCGGCTTCGATGCCGTGTGGGTCAGCGGCCTGGCCGTCGCCACGATGGTCTACGGCATCCCGGACGTGAACCTCACGACGATGAACGAGACCCTCGATGCAGCGATCCGGATCGACCGCGCGACCGACGTGCCGGTCATCGTCGATTGCGACAACGGCTTCGGGGCGCTCAACAACGTGGTCCGGACGCTCGTCGAGTTCGAGGCCGCCGGGATCGCCGCGATCTGCGTCGAGGACAACCTCTTTCCCAAGCGCAACAGCCTGCTCGGCGCCGATACGAAGCGGGAGCTCGTCCCGGTGCGGGAGCAGGCCCGACGCCTCCGGGCGGCAAAGGACGCCCAGGCCGGGGACGATTTCACGCTCATCGCCCGCGTCGAGTCGTTGATCGCCGGCCACGGCGTGGAGGACGCGTGCGCTCGGGCCGACGCCTATGCCGAGGCGGGGGTGGACGTGATCCTCATCCATTCGCGCGACAAGACGCTCGGCGAGATCGAGGGCTTCCTCGGATCGTGGGGCAAGCTGGGATCGGTCCCGCTCGCGGCCGTCCCCACCCTCTTCCCGACCTTCACCGACGCCGACCTCCGGGCCCGTGGCTTCAACCTCGTCATCCTCGCGAACCAGCCGATGCGTGCCGCGGTCAAGGCCGTCGAGGAGACCCTCGAGACGCTGGCCCGCGAGCGGCGTGCCTCCGCAGTGGATCCACACATCGCGACCGTCGAGCACTTGTTCGACCTGGTCGGGACCAAGGAGGCCATCGCGCGCGAGGACGCGGGCTCCTGACACCGGCGTGAAACCTAGGACGATGCCCGGCGATGGACCGATCGCCGTGGTGCCCGCGATGGACTGCATCACCGGTCTCCAGACGGCGAGGATCCTCGCCGCCCGGGGCGTGCCGGTCATCGGTGTCGTCGCGGATCGCCGGCATTTCTGTGCGCGGACTCGGGTCATCCGCGGTCTCATCGAGTCGCCGACGGCCGGCGAGCCGTTGATCCAGAGCCTCGAACGACTCGCGCCCCGCCTCGGCGGCCGACCGGCCGTGCTCATGCCATGCTCGGATGCTGCGGTCCTCGCGATCTCGCGCTGGCGCGACCGGCTCGAGGATGCCTATCGGTTCGTCCTGCCGGGGCACGACATCGTCGAGATGCTCATGGACAAGGTGCGTTTCGCCGAGTACGCCACGGCCATCGGTCTGCCCATCCCGACGACGCGGATCCTGCGGTCGGCGGCGGACGCTCGGGCGGCGGCTGCGGAACTGACCTTCCCCGCCGTCCTCAAGCCGTCGGTCAAGTCGGACCGCTGGTTCTCGGCCACGAAGGCGAAGGCGATCCGGATCGAAACCCCCGACGACCTGATCAACGCGTACGACCGCTGGGCGCGGGCGACCGACGTCCTCATCGCCCAGCGCTGGATCGAGGGCGGCGAGTCCTCGCTCGTGTCCGTGAACCTGTACCTCGATCGCACGTGCACGGCACGGGTCGTCTTCGTGGCCCGGAAGCTCCGCCAGTGGCCGCCCGACACCGGCACGAGCTCGCTCGGCGAGGAGGTTCGCGACGACGCGGTGCGAGATACGGCCATCAGGTTGTTCGAAAGAGCGGGGTTCCGGGGTCTCGCCTATCTCGAGATGAAGGTCGACAGCCGCACCGGGGAGCGACTCATCGTCGAGCCCAACATCGGTCGGCCGACCGGCCGGTCGGCCATCGCGGAGCAGGGTGGCGTCGAGCTGGTCTACTCCGCGTTCCTCGACGCGCTCGGCGAGCCGCTGCCTCGGGATACGGAGCAGCGCTACGGTGGAGCCCGCTGGATCTACTGGCGACACGACCTGCAGGCTGCCGCGGTGCATATGGTCGCCGGCGAGCTGACGCCCGCCGCGTGGTGGCGATCCGTGCGAGGGCCGAAGTGGGAGGCGGTCTACGATCCGGGCGATCCACGGCCGTTCATCACGGACGTGCTGGACACCGTGGGCAAGAGCGCCAGGGCGGTACGCGGTCGGGTGATGCATGGCTGAGGGGAAGCGGATCCTGTACGTCACGAACGGATTCCCCTATCCGCTTACGAGCGGCTATCTGCGCCACTACTACCTCATCGGCGAGCTGGCACGTGCCGGCTTCCGGGTCGTGCTGCTGTCGATCGTGGGCGTCGATCATCGACCGGAGGACGCGGCGGCCATGACCGACCGCACCGAACGGATCGAGACCTTCCCGTCTTTCGACCGGACGACGAGCCGGCGCCAGACCCTCGCCCGACGAGCCGGCCGCGTCCTGCCGCTTGCCGGCGGCGATCCCGCGGCCCGGCGCCTCGCCCGGCGGATCGAGGAGCTGGTACGGACCGAATCGTTCGATGCCGTGGTCTTCAGCGGCCGCCGCACCGAGCCGGCGCTTCACCAGCTCGACGAGCTGCCGGTGGTCGTCGACATGTGCGATGCCACGTCGCTGCGTCTCGAGCGTGAGATGGCGGTCGCCCCGGCCGGGCGGCGGGCGGCGCTGATGGTCGAGGCTCGCCAGATCCGCCGCACGGAACGCCGGATGATCGACCGTGCGGATCACCTGCTCTTCGCGTCCGTTCGTGACCTCGAGGCCCTCCTGCCCGGCCCGCCGGACCCACGCGCCAGCGTCGTCCCGAACGGCGTCGAGTGCGACATCTGGGATCGGACGACGCCGCGGCTGGGCACGGACACGATCGTGCTCACGGGCGCGATGAGCTACGGGCCGAACGTCGACGCCGCGATCGTCCTCGCGCGGACGATCCTGCCCGGCGTCCGCCTCGTCCACCCCGACGCGCGGCTGCTCATCGTCGGGCGCGACCCGACGCCGGCCGTCCAGGCCCTCGGCGAGCTGCCCGGCGTCACGGTGACCGGGTTCGTCGAGGAGGTCCGCCCGTATCTCGAGGAGGCATCGGTGTTCGCGGCGCCGCTGCGGTTCGGCGCGGGCATCCAGAACAAGCTCCTCGAGGCGATGGCGATGCAGGTCCCATCGGTCGTGTCGGCGCTGGCGGCCGACGGGCTGCGCAACGCGACCGGCGAGATGCCACCCGTCGTCGTAGAGGACGAGCCGGCGGCCTTCACGGCCGCCCTGGTGGAGGCGTTGGACCGCGCCGCCTCGGACGGGACACCGGACGCCGCGGCCCGGGCGTACGTGGCCCGCAACTTCGACTGGGGGCGAAGCGGCGATGACCTCGCGACGATCCTCGAGGACGTGACGGGCAAGCACGCGTCCTCGGGCTAGAATCCGCCAGTCGGGACCGCGCCTTTCGGCGCGGACCGCTCGAGGAGCCTATCGATGACCGTCGTCGCCGGCACCAAGCCGCACCCCATCTTCCTCGCCGGCCGCTGGGTCGAGTCGCCGGACGTCCTCGACGTCGCCAATCCGGCCGATGCCGACAACCCCGCCGGGTCGACCTTCCACGCGACGCCCGAGCAGTACGAGGAGGCGGTCACGGCCGCCGTCGATGCGTTCGAGGTGACTCGCAAGTTGCCCGCCTACGAGCGCGGCAGGATCCTGCGCGAGATCTCGGCGGGTATCAAGGCGCGCCGCGAGGAGCTCGGCCGGCTCATCGCGCTCGAGGCGGGCAAGCCCATCCGCGACGCGCTGTTCGAGGTCGACCGCGCGACGCTGACCTTCCGGCTCGGCGCCGAGGAGGCCGAACGCATCACCGGCGAGCTCATCCCGCTCGACCTGATGGCCTCGTCCAAGGACCGCGTCGGCCTCACCCGCCGCTTCCCGATCGGCCCGATCGCCGCCATCTCGCCGTTCAACTTCCCGCTCAACCTGGCCGCCCACAAGCTCGCGCCGGCCATCGCGAGCGGCAACCCGATCGTCCTCAAGCCACCGTCCAAGGACCCGCTCACCATGTTGACCGTGGCCGAGATCGTCGAGTCGGCCGGCGTGCCGGCAGGCGCGGTCAGCATCCTGCCGATGACCCGCGAGCTCGGTGACCGGATGGTCGCCGACGACCGATTCAAGCTGCTCACCTTCACCGGCTCGCCGTCGGTCGGCTGGCGGATGAAGGAGCGCGCCGGCAAGAAGAAGGTGGTCCTCGAGCTTGGCGGCAACGCGGGCGTCATCGTCGACAAGACGGCCGACCTGGACTGGGCCGTGAAGCGCACGCTCGTCGGCGCGTACTCGTACGCCGGCCAGGTGTGCATCAGCGTCCAGCGGATGTACATCCACGAGGCGATCTGGGACGCGTTCATGGAGCGGTTCCTGGCCGGGGTGAAGACGCTCAAGGTCGGCGACCCGCTCGATCCGACGACGGACCTCGGCCCGATGGTCGACGAGCATCAGGCGAGCCGGACGCAGCGTTGGGTCGAGGAGGCCGTCGCGATGGGCGGCAAGGTCCTCGCGGGCGGCACGGCCGAGGGCAACTTCTTCCCGCCGACCGTGCTGACCGACGTCCCGACGACGGCCCAGGTCTGCAGCAACGAGGCCTTCGCCCCGCTCGTCGTGGCGTTCCCCTTCTCGGACATGGGCGACGCCATCGCGCGCGTCAACGATTCGATGTTCGGCCTCCAGACGGGTGTCTTCACGAACGACCTGCTCGGCGCGTGGCAGGCGTTCCACGAGCTGGAGGTCGGCGGGGTCATCGTCAATGACATCCCGACCTATCGGATCGACCACATGCCTTACGGCGGCGTGAAGGACTCCGGCCTCGGGCGCGAGGGTCTCCGCTGGGCGATCGAGGACATGACCGAGATCCGGATCATGGTGCTCGCCCAGCCGGGCTGAGGATCAGCCGAGCTCGCGTTCGAGCCGTTCGAACTTCGCGAGCGGCCCGATGAGATTGCGATCGACCCAGGCGGGGTCATCGATCTGGCGGAGGGCGCGGTACAGCGCTCCCGCCATGCGGCTCGACCACCAGCCTGTCGCGATCGCCGCCATACCGGCGGCGTCCGGGGGTCGTGCCCCCCGCGCCGTGAAGTACGCCGACATCGCATCGAGGACCGTGGGCGAGCGCCAGTAGTCGTCGATGAGCATCGGGCCGAAATCCCGCCCGGTGCTGGCCCGTTCGTAGGCTGCCAGCAGGTTCAGCAGATCGGTACCCGGCAGCCCGGCCGGGTGCCACGTGTACCAATCGAAGACCCCCGACAGCGCGCCATCGGCGGCGATCACGTTGTTGAGCCAGAGGTCGCCGTGGATCAGGACTGGCGACAGCTCGGCGCCCCACCGCTCAGCTGCCGCCGAGATCGACGCCAGGCTCTCCGCATGCTCCGGGAAGAAGCCCGCAACGGCCGTCAGGTGGTCGGCGACGGCGCCGCGTCCGTCGGCTTCCGGCGGGGCCGCTGGCAGCCGCCCAAGGAACGTCACGATCTGGCGGAGAAGCTCCGGACTCAATGAGCCCACGTGCCGACCGGTCAGAGACGTCTCGGTCGACCAGGCCGCACCTGCCGTCGTCGAGACCTCCAGGGGCCGGGGGACCAGGGGAACGTCCGCACCGGCCAGTGCGGTCAGCGCGGCATGGCCGCGAGCGGGATCCTTCGGATGGCCGACCTTTGCGACGCGGAGCTCGGCCGGCGTATCTCCCCGGATGACGACGCTGGCCAGGGCCGACCCATCGCCGCTCGGCCGAAGTCGGACACCAGCCGGGTCTGCGCCGGCCGCCTGGACGACGGCGTCGATCACCCGGCTCGGTCGCTCGCCGCGTGCCAGCTCCACGAGGATGCCCCCGAGCGTTGCCGACCGGATCGCGCTCCGGATGGTCCCGGCTCGCCGGCTGGGCTCGAGTCGATGCAGCTGGACGACCCTGAGGCGGCCGGGTGGTCGCGCGAGCAGACGCCGGACCGACAGTTCGCGACGGGCTGCCTCCACCATGAGAGCCGGCGACGGGCGGGCGTTCCTCGCCAGCCGCCCCCAGAGCACCACATCGACGCCCGCGGGCGGCGCGGAAGGCAGCGACCAGTTACCGTCGGCCTCGACGGTCGTCGCCGACCCATCCGCTCCGGCGGGCTGATGCAGGTACGCGAAGGCCGGGAAAGGCGGTGGCACACGCGACCGCCGGGTCAGATCCGTCGTCACGTCGTCGAGGGGTCCCCGAAGATGCGGCGCATGAGCCGGAACCTGCCGAGCTCCGGGTACGTGTCCACGATCTGCAGGGAGTGCCGGTTCAGCCCGAAGACGGCGAGCGACACCAGCCCGACCAGCACGACGCCGGCGATCAGCGGTGGGCGGAGCGGCAGCGCGACCGCCACGACGACGATGGCGCCGATGACGATCGACGCATAGGGCCGGACATAACGCCGGTCCAGCGCGGCGACCCAGGTCTGGGTCTTGAGTCCCCACTGGTACACGACGTTCTGGAGGATGAACGTGCCGGTCGTGGCGATCGCGGCCCCGACGGGTCCGAACCGCTGGATCAGCAGTACGGCGGCGACGATATTCAGGACGGCGGCGACGAGGTCGGCGATGACCAGATACCTGACCCGATTGAAGACGCGCAGGACCAGCGAGTTGAAGCCCATGGAACCGTTCACGTAGTAGCCGACGCACAGGATCGCGAGGATCACCCCCGCGCCACGGTACTGGTCGCCGAAGAGCAGCACGGTCAGCGGCTCGGCGAAACCGATACAGAGGGCGAACAACGGGAAGCTGAGGATCGCGATCCACGCCGCGGTCTGCCAATACAGATCATTGAGGGCGACGCGGTCGCCGCGCGCGAACAGCCGTGAGGCACCGGGCGTGAAGATGAACCGGAAGCTCGTTGCGACGAACAGGTTCTGGACGGCCAACGGCAAGACCGCTCGATACTCGGCGACCTCCCCCGTCGAGCGCAGCACCTCGATGAGGATGATCGTCAGGGACCCGCGGAGCACGACGACCAGGTCGGACGCCAGGAGCGGGACGCTGAACATGAAGATCTCGCGGGTCGGCAGGCGGAGCGTGTCGCGCCGCAGCTCGGCGAGCAGGCCCTGCCGCTGCAGCATCCGCAGCAGGACGAACGTGTAGATCGCGATGCCGATCGCGGCCGCCGCCACGTAGCCGAGCGCGAGTGTTCGCACGTCGCTGCCGGACGCGATCAGGACGGCCACGATGCTCAGCTCGAGTACAGGGGCCAGCACGTATCGCCGGAAGAAGATCGATCGTGCCGAGCCGAACGTCGCGAACAGCGCGGTGAGCACGCTGTCGAGCGCCTGGAGCGGCGCCAGCACGACCATCAGCAGCAGGATCGCGAGGGCCAGATCGTTGTCGACGACGCCGCCGATCACGCCCTGTAAGGCATAGACCGCGATGATCACGGCCAGCCCCATCGTGACTGACCGTGCCGATCGACGACGGCGATCGTCCCCCACATCCGTCCCAGGTCGCCCTTCTCGTGGTAGATCGGGGCGAACCGGCCGACCGTCCGCTCCAGGCCGAGCAGGGATACGGTGGTGCCGATCGCGACGAACGACAGCGCCAGGGCGAACGCGCCGTACTCGGTCTTCTCGAGGTACCGGACGATCAGGACCTGGGTGACGAAGTCGAGTGCAAGGCCGATCATCCGGCCGATCAGGAGCAGGCTCGACCCGCGGATCTGGTTGCGGTTGGCGTCGCGACCAGCGTCCGTGGCAACGCTCATCGCACCGTCGCCGTCGTCGATGGATGAGGGGATGCGCTGCGACTCGTCGTTGCTCGAGGCCACGCTCCCTCCGTTGCCCGACCGGGACCGCGGTCCGATCGATCGACGTCGATCGTCCCCCCGGGCCCGGCCGACGATACCGGATGCCCGGGGTGTGCGCCTGCGCTGTCAACCTCGCGACACCGCGTGCGTGAACGGTCGGGTCTTGTGCGGTTTGGTCTTGACGGGTGGGGTGGTGCGCTGGTACACCATCCCCACGGCTTGGTCGCAGCGCCGGGGGGCGCGCCCAGGTCGGAGGCACTGATCAGCGACACGCGTCCCGGTGGCTTACCCAGTGACGGGCCCGGACGGTTTCGCCTCATGGCCGCTCGGTGGGGAGGCAGCATTGCTGCTGGGGGAGCGAGCAGGACCGGATACGGGTCGAGTGACGTGTCTTTGCTGTCCGGTCAACGACGAGTCGTATGACGCCACTGCGCTATCAGCGCGGTGGCGTTCGTGTGTCTGAGGGGTTCGGTAGCGACAGATCCGTTGGGGCTTGGGAGGACGGGTTGATGAACGAGCGCGTGCGTCGGTCGAGACGACTGGTTCAGCCGGCATATCTCCGCCGGAAGCTCGAGGATGAGGCCGCCGCCGGCCCCTCGATCCCATTCACCGACCCCCATCGCAGCCGCGCAGGCCGCTTCGCGTCGCGATTCGTCGTCCTTCTCCAGATCGTCGTCCTGATCGGTGCGGTCGTCATCCCGTTCGCCGCGTTCGCGGCCGACCCGCAGCCGTCGAATGACCCGGCCGCCGCCGCAGCGGCGGAGGCGACGGCGACCCCTGAGCCGACGCCGGAGCCAACACCTGAACCGACGGCCGAGCCGACGCCGAAGCCGACACCCGAGCCCACGCCGGAGCCGAAGGCCGAGCCGGAGCCGACACCGGCACCGACGCCCGAGCCCACCGCGGCCCCGGATCCCACGGCCGCGCCCGACCCGACGGCTGCGCCAGATCCGACGGCTGCGCCAGACGCCGAGCCGACTGCGGACCCTGGCACGCCGACCGAGCCCGAGCCGACCGCGACCCCGACCGAGGAGCCATCCGCGACCCCGTCGGCCACGCCCGAGCCGACTCCCTCTGCGACGCCTGAGCCGACCCCGACCTTCGTCCCGTCAGGGCCGCCGACCATCGCAAGCGACAAGGCTGACTACCGCCCCGGCGCGACGGTCGACGCTGACCGGCGCGAATTGGGCAGCCGCCGAGCTCGTCCACATCTTCGTCAACGACACATGGGGAAGCTCCTGGAGCCGAAGTGTCGATGTCACCGCATCGAGCGACGGCCAGATCGTCGACACGTTCAATCTGCCCAACTGGTTCGTTTCCGACTACGACGTCACGGCCACTGGCCCGACCTCCGGCGTGGCGACGACTGCATTCACCGATGCGGCGCCGCCGAGCAACGAGAACCTCTGGCAATGCGACCCTCCGACCGGGTTCAACCCGACCACGTACACGTGTGCAACGTCCGGAAATACCGGATGGTCGACAGGGAACAACAACGGGCCGTACTTCGAAGGCGACACCGTCCCGTACCGGACCCGGTTCCAGAACCTCGTCATCGGGAACCATTACAGCGTCGACGATCCAGTGGGATACGACGAAGGAGCAGCAAGCACGCGATCGACTACCTCAAGTCCTTCAACGCGACGATTCAGGGAGCCGACCCGTGCGCGTCACTCAGCGGGCTTCCCGCGGGTTTGTGCATCGGTTCGCCGAGTACCTTCGCGATCCCGGCCGACACGTTCATGTCAGGCAAGCGGACTGGATCGCCATACGGTGCGGCATCCAGGATCCCGGCGTCTTCACGATGTTCGGCGGCACCATCACGTCCGTCTCGGCCTACACGACGCCCGGCGAACTACACCGGCGACACATCGACCTCGATCACGGTCTTCTTCACCGCTACCTCGACCGACACGGTGCTTGCGTGGGGCGGTCACATCGCGATCGCGTGCGGACTGGGGTCCGGAGAACTCGGCCGTTTCGATCTCCGGCTCGCCGTACCACATGCGCCTTACGGACTTTGACGATGAGACGAACCACGAAGACTCAGCGTCGGGCAACACGGACCGGAGCCTGAGCGCCGAGGCGGTGATCTTCCCGTCGTCCATCACCATCATCAAAGAGGCTGTCCCGGCCAACGGTTTCGACTTCTCATACACGACGACGGGAGGCCTGACGCCGGCCTCGTTCTCGCTGGACGACGACGCGGATGGAACGCTATCTGACACTCAAGTGTTCCCCGGGATCACCGACTTCAAGACATACACCGTCGTTGAAGGAGTTGCATCCGGGTGGGCGTTGTCGTTCGCCGACCCAGTCTGTACGGTCACTGGCGCGACCGGGGCGCACGAACCGGAAATGTCGGGACACGCACGATTTCGATCGGGCTGGTGGAAGGCCAGGACGTAACTTGCACGTTCATCAACACGCTTCAGACGGGCACGCTGACAGTCATCAAGCACGTCATTAACAACGACGGCGGGTCTGCGAGCGCCTCGAATTGGTCTATCCACGTCCAGCAAAGCGGCTCGGAGGTGACCGGTAGTCCACAGGCTGGAGCAGAGTCGCCCGGCACCTCGTACACGTTGCCTGGCGGGAGCTACACCGTCAGCGAGACGGGGACACCGACCACTTATGCGTTCCAAGGCTTCAGTGGAGACTGCAACTCGAGTGGCGTTGTCACAGTAGTGGCCGGCGCCACCAAGACCTGTACGCTCACCAACACCGACAACACCCCGTCCCTCAAGCTCGTCAAGGTCGTCACCAACAACGACGGCGGGACGGCCGTCGCCAACGACTGGGATCTGAGCGCGGCGACCGCCGCCGTCGGCTTCACCGATCGCAACTTCACCGAGCTCACCCCGGCGGCCGCCGACGCGACCGCCCAGAACGTCTACGCCGGCAAGGCGTACACCCTGACCGAGGCTCCCAACCCGGGCACCGGCTACAGCACCACCGGTGAGTGGAGCTGCACGACCGGCGGGACCCTGGACGCGACCAACACCATCGTCACCGTCGCCCTCGGGGCGCACGTGACGTGCACCATCACCAACACCGACAACACCCCGTCCCTCAAGCTCGTCAAGGTCGTCACCAACAACGACGGCGGGACGGCCGTCGCCAACGACTGGGATCGAGCGCGGCGACCGCCGCCGTCGGCTTCACCGATCGCAACTTCACCGAGCTCACCCCGGCGGCCGCCGACGCGACCGCCCAGAACGTCTACGCCGGCAAGGCATACACCCTGACCAAGGCTCCCAACCCGGGCACCGGCTACAGCACCACCGGTGAGTGGAGCTGCACGACCGGCGGGACCCTGGACGCGACCAACACCATCGTCACCGTCGCCCTCGGGGCGCACGTGACGTGCACCATCACCAACACCGACAACACCCCGTCCCTCAAGCTCGTCAAGGTCGTCACCAACAACGACGGCGGGACGGCCGTCGCCGACGACTGGGATCTCAGCGCGGCGACCGCCGCCGTCGGCTTCACCGATCGCAACTTCACCGAGCTCACCCCGGCGGCCGCCGACGCGACCGCCCAGAACGTCTACGCCGGCAAGGCGTACACCCTGACCAAGGCTCCCAACCCGGGCACCGGCTACAGCACCACCGGTGAGTGGAGCTGCACGACCGGCGGGACCCTGGACGCGACCAACACCATCGTCACCGTCGCCCTCGGGGCGCACGTGACGTGCACCATCACCAACACCGACAACACCCCGTCCCTCAAGCTCGTCAAGGTCGTCACCAACAACGACGGCGGGACGGCCGTCGCCAACGACTGGGATCTGAGCGCGGCGACCGCCGCCGTCGGCTTCACCGATCGCAACTTCACCGAGCTCACCCCGGCGGCCGCCGACGCGACCGCCCAGAACGTCTACGCCGGCAAGGCGTACACCCTGACCGAGGCTCCCAACCCGGGCACCGGCTACAGCACCACCGGTGAGTGGAGCTGCACGACCGGCGGGACCCTGGACGCGACCAACACCATCGTCACCATCGCCCTCGGGGCGCACGTGACGTGCACCATCACCAACACCGACAACACCCCGTCCCTCAAGCTCGTCAAGGTCGTCACCAACAACGACGGCGGGACGGCCGTCGCCAACGACTGGGATCTGAGCGCGGCGACCGCCGCCGTCGGCTTCACCGATCGCAACTTCACCGAGCTCACCCCGGCGGCCGCCGACGCGACCGCCCAGAACGTCTACGCCGGCAAGGCGTACACCCTGACCGAGGCTCCCAACCCGGGCACCGGCTACAGCACCACCGGTGAGTGGAGCTGCACGACCGGCGGGACCCTGGACGCGACCAACACCATCGTCACCGTCGCCCTCGGGGCGCACGTGACGTGCACCATCACCAACACCGACAACACCCCGTCCCTCAAGCTCGTCAAGGTCGTCACCAACAACGACGGCGGGACGGCCGTCGCCAACGACTGGGATCTGAGCGCGGCGACCGCCGCCGTCGGCTTCACCGATCGCAACTTCACCGAGCTCACCCCGGCGGCCGCCGACGCGACCGCCCAGAACGTCTACGCCGGCAAGGCGTACACCCTGACCGAGGCTCCCAACCCGGGCACCGGCTACAGCACCACCGGTGAGTGGAGCTGCACGACCGGCGGGACCCTGGACGCGACCAACACCATCGTCACCGTCGCCCTCGGGGCGCACGTGACGTGCACCATCACCAACACCGACAACACCCCGTCCCTCAAGCTCGTCAAGGTCGTCACCAACAACGACGGCGGGACGGCCGTCGCCAACGACTGGGATCTGAGCGCGGCGACCGCCGCCGTCGGCTTCACCGATCGCAACTTCACCGAGCTCACCCCGGCGGCCGCCGACGCGACCGCCCAGAACGTCTACGCCGGCAAGGCGTACACCCTGACCGAGGCTCCCAACCCGGGCACCGGCTACAGCACCACCGGTGAGTGGAGCTGCACGACCGGCGGGACCCTGGACGCGACCAACACCATCGTCACCGTCGCCCTCGGGGCGCACGTGACGTGCACCATCACCAACACCGACAACACCCCGTCCCTCAAGCTCGTCAAGGTCGTCACCAACAACGACGGCGGGACGGCCGTCGCCAACGACTGGGATCTGAGCGCGGCGACCGCCGCCGTCGGCTTCACCGATCGCAACTTCACCGAGCTCACCCCGGCGGCCGCCGACGCGACCGCCCAGAACGTCTACGCCGGCAAGGCGTACACCCTGACCGAGGCTCCCAACCCGGGCACCGGCTACAGCACCACCGGTGAGTGGAGCTGCACGACCGGCGGGACCCTGGACGCGACCAACACCATCGTCACCGTCGCCCTCGGGGCGCACGTGACGTGCACCATCACCAACACCGACAACACCCCGTCCCTCAAGCTCGTCAAGGTCGTCACCAACAACGACGGCGGGACGGCCGTCGCCAACGACTGGGATCTGAGCGCGGCGACCGCCGCCGTCGGCTTCACCGATCGCAACTTCACCGAGCTCACCCCGGCGGCCGCCGACGCGACCGCCCAGAACGTCTACGCCGGCAAGGCGTACACCCTGACCGAGGCTCCCAACCCGGGCACCGGCTACAGCACCACCGGTGAGTGGAGCTGCACGACCGGCGGGACCCTGGACGCGACCAACACCATCGTCACCGTCGCCCTCGGGGCGCACGTGACGTGCACCATCACCAACGAAGACATCGCTCCGAAGCTCATCGTCATCAAGCATGTGATCAACGACGACGGCGGCACCGCTGAGGCCGACGACTTCACGATGAGCGTGACAGCCACCAATCCAAGCGACGACTCATTCCCGGGCGCCGAGTCTCCCGGCACGACCATAACTCTCAATGCTGGTACCTACAGCGTCAGAGAGAGTGGGCCCCTTGGCTACGCGGGCACCATGAGCGGGGACTGCTCGGGACGATCGCCGTCGGTGAGACCAAGACGTGCACCGTGACGAACGACGACAGGCCGGGAACCATCGTCATCGTGAAGGTCACCAAGCCCACCGGATCGCCCGTGTCATTCCCGTTTGACGCAACGGGGACCGGATACAACGACTTCTCCCTGACCGGTCAGAGTCCGAACAACTCGAATAGCCAGCAGCTGAACGCAGGGACGTACACCGTCACAGAGCTTGTGCCAGCGGGATGGGCCCTGACCGGGCTGGCTCATCGGACCTGAACCACCCGGAGCTGCACCGTCACGGGCTCGGGAACGGCAGTACTGGGACGCGGCAGCCTGGCCACCCAGACAGTCAGCATGACCCTCAACTACGGCGACACGGTCACCTGCGTCTTCGAGAACACGGCACCGTGCACGACGCGGACCCAAGGCTTCTGGGCGACGCATCTGCAGCTCGCCCACGCCGCGTGGTTCGGTGGAACGGCCGGCGGCCATACCTTCCCCGGCGTGGCGAGCGTGGCCGGGATCGGCGACAAGACTGATCTGCGGCCGAGCGATCGACACCGACGCCAAGCTCATGGGCGCCTTCTGGTCCGAATCTCCAAGACGAGCACAGGCGACAAGCGGTCGTCGATCGATCAGGCGCGCATGCAGCTACTCCAGCAGCTGATCGCGGCGGAGCTCAACGCCTCCGCATTCGGCTCGACACCGACGTACTGGGTCGTTCGCCGCGTGGGAATCGGCGCTACTGCGGCGACGAACCTGAATGCTGATCAAGACCGCCGCGTCACAGGCAGCCGCCTTCAACGAGGCGCGGCGATAGCGGCGCCTTCACGCCAGGGACATCCGCCGATCCGAAGGCAGCGAAGGCGGCGGCCGCAGAAGCAAGGCATCGGTTCTGGGACGTCCTCGCCGTAGAGGTCACCCCGAGGCTGACGACACGAGGGCCGGTCACCGACCGGCCCTCTTCCTTTCCCGGCGTCCCGCGCCCTAGAACATCGCGGCGGAGCCGTCCCACCGCGTGCCCCATCCTGTCCGCGATGGACCTGACGCTGAGCCCGGACCAGCTCGCGCTCCAGGATCGAGCGCGACGGTTCGCGCGCGAGGTCCTCCAGCCGCTCGAGGTCGGGTTCGAGACCGCCGGCGGACGCCTCGACGCCGACGTCGCCCGAGACGTCAAGGCGAAGGCCATCGATGCCCGACCTCCACGGCGGCAGCTTCCCGAAGGAGGTCGGCGGCCAGGGCTGGACCCTGCTCGAGCAGGTCCTGGTCCACGAACAGCTCGGCCAGGTGACGGGCGGCCTCTGGGGCCTGATCCCAGGTGGCTACAACGCCCTCGTCCATTGCGATCCCGACCAGCGACAGCCGCTACCTCGAGCCGAGTCTCCGCGGCGAGCGCAACGGCAGCTACGCCATCACCGAGGCCGGCGCCGGGTCGGATGCTCGCGCGCTCGAAGCGACCGCCGTGCGCGACGGTGCGACGGGCGACTACGTCCTCAATGGCGAGAAATGGTTCGTGACCGGCCCGCCCGACACCGATTTCATGATCTTCCACTGCAACGTCATCGACGGCGAGGAGCGCCTGGCAACCCTGTTCCTCGTCGACTACGACACGCCCGGGCGTCACCCTCACCCACGACCCGGCGTACATGCACACCTTCGCCGACCGCCACCCGCAATTCGTCCTGACCGACGTCCGCGTGCCGGCCTCGGCGATCCTCGGCGGCATCGGCAAGGCCGACGAACTGACCAACGAGTGGTTCGTCGAGGAACGCATCCACATCGGGGCTCGCTGCACCGGAGCGATGGAACGGCTCCTGGCGCGAGGCGGTCGACTGGGCGACCGACCGCGTCCAGTTCGGCGAGCGCATCTACGACTTCCAGGGTGTCTCGTTCCCGCTGGCCGACTCCGCGGCCGACGCCGCCGCGGCCCGCTTGCTGACCCGTGAAGCGGCCGCGCTCGCCGATTCGGAGGCCGACCCGAAGGTCGTCCACGCCAAGGCGTCGCTCGCCAAGCTGTTCGCCTCGGAAGCTGCCTTCCGCTGCGCCGACCGCGTCGTCCAGGTGTTCGGCGGCCGGGGCTACATGCGCGAGACCGCGGCCGAGCGGTTCTTCCGCGAGCTCCGGGTCGACCGCATCTGGGAGGGCACGTCCGAGATCCAGCGACTGATCATCGCCCGCGCGCTCGAGAAGCGCGGCGTCGACAGGGTCGTCGGATGACCGCGAACGCCGAGGCGCCGGACACGCAAGCGACCGACGCCGGTCGCACGATCGACCTGACGCCCGTCTTCCGACCCGAGTCGATCGCGATCGTCGGCGCGTCCGCCCGCAGCTGGATCGCCGGGCACGGTCCGCGACAACCTCCGGCTCATGGGCAGCGCGACCCGCTGCCATTTCGTGAACCCGAAGTACCACGAGCTCCTCGGTCAGGCGTGCTACCCGTCGCTCGAGGCCCTTCCCGAGAAGCCCGACATCGCGCTCGTCGCCCTCAATCCGCTGCGGGCCGCCGACGTGACCCAGGCCGCTGCCGATGCCGGCATCCCCGCGGTCATCATCCCGGGCGGCGGCGTCGTCGAGGGCGGAGCCGCGGCCGCGGCGATGCAGGCCGAGGTGGCGGAGATCGCGCGGCGCCACGGTCTCGCCCTGGTCGGCCCGAATTGCATGGGCGTCATCGATCTGACCGTGAACAAGGCCACCTACATCGGCGACGTGTCGCCCTACCTGCCACGTGGCGGGGTCGCCGGCATCGCCCAGTCGGGCTCGGTCACCGACGCGTTCGTCCAGTCGGGCTCGCGGGTCGGCTTCAGCCGGATCATCAGCTGCGGATCGGAGGTCGTCCTCGACGTCTGCGACTACCTCGCGTACTGCCTCGATGACCCGGAGACCACCTCGGTGATCCTCTTCCTCGAGGGCTTCCGGCGGCCCGAGCGGTTCCTGGCGCTCGCCGATCGGGCGCTCGAGCTCGGCAAGCCGATCATGGTCGTCAAGGTCGGCCGCAGCGAGCAGGCGCAGGCCGCGGCGATCGCCCACTCCGGCTCGCTGGCGGGCGAGGCGCGCGCGACCGACGCCGCCCTCGATGCCGCCGGCGTCATCCGCTGTGCCGACCTCGACGAGCTGCTCGAGACGGCGGAGCTCGTCGAGGGCATCCGCCGGACGGGTCGTGGCATCGGGCGCGGGCGGACCGGGGTCGTGACGGTCAGCACCGGGGAGGCGTCTCTCATCGCCGACCTCGCGCCGTCCATCGGCCTGGACATCCCACCGATCCCCGATGCCGCGCGCGAACGGATCCTCGAACAACTCCCCACGATGGGCTTCATCGCCAATCCGCTCGACCCGTGGGGCGCCGCCGACGCGACGACCGCGTACGGCGCGGTGTTCGAGGCGATGGCCGCGTCGGGCGCGTACGACGTCCTCGTCCAGGTCCACGATTTCCCGTACAAGTCGATGGCCGCCGAGGTCGAGACCGCGGACGAGGTGACGCGGGCCCTGCTCGACGCGACTCGGGACCGGCCGCACCTCCTCCCGGTTTACGTGTCGCTGACATCGGGCGACCCGCCGCCGGAGACCAAGGCGGTCCTCGATGAGCAGGGTGGGGGAGCGCCCCTGCTCCGTGGCGCACACGAGGCTTTCGGGGCTATCGCCTCGGTGGCGCGCTGGGCCCGTCGGCGCGATGCGAGACGCGATCTCGGACCGTGGCGAGCGTCCTGGACGGCGCTTGCTCGCGACCGGACGGCCTTCGGCCTCGACCCCACCGTGACCGCCTCACAGTCGCCGGCGCCACGAGCACTCGGCGAACGCGAGAGCCTCGAGCTCCTTCGACACGCGGGGCTGGCCGTCACGCCGGCTGTCGCCGTGCGCGACTCCGACGGCGCCGTCGAAGCCGCGCGACCGCTCGCCGGGCATGCGGTCGTCCTCAAGATCGACGCGCCGGACCTCGCCCACAAGACCGAATTCGGCTTGCTCCGGCTCGGGCTTCGTGGCGACGACGCGGTCCGCTCGGCTGCCGAGGCATTGCTGGCCGACGCCCGGCGGCGCGGCATCGATGCGCGTGGACTCCTCGTCGAGCCGATGGCCGAGCAAGGGGTCGAGCTCATCGTCGGCGCGCGCCGGGACGCATCGTTCGGGCCGCTCGTGATGGTCGGCCTGGGCGGCGTGCTCGCGGAAGTCCTCGACGACGTCGCCATCCGGCTGGCGCCGGTCACGCGCGATGCGGCGCTCGAGATGCTGGATGGGCTCCGCGGTTCGGCGCTCCTGGCCGGGGTTCGCGGAGGAGCCGGTGTCGATCGGGACGCGGTCGCCGAGCTCATCGTCGGTGTCGGCCGCGTTCGCGCTCGATCGCCCGGATGTCCTCGAGATCGACCTCAATCCGGTCATCGCCACCGTCGACGGAGCGGTCGCGGTCGACGCCCTCGTCGTGGTCGACGAGCATGCCTGACGACGTCGGTCCTGCAGACGACCCGGACGGACTGGGGCGTCCGGCTGACGCTGGATCGGCCAGCCAAGCTCAATGCCCTGAACGGCCCGTTGGTCCACGCCCTCGTGGCGGCGCTCGATGCCGCGGAGGCCGATCCCGACGTTCGGGTGATCGTGCTGGAGGGCGCCGGGCGGGCGTTCTGCTCGGGCTACGACCTGACGGAGGAGGCCGGCACGGAGATCGGCGGGCCGGTCGTCTGGCGCGAGCTACTGGCGGCCGACGTCGCCGCGACGCTGCGCTTCCTCGATTCGCCGAAGCCGGTCATCGCGCAGATCCACGGATATGCCCTGGCCGGCGGGCTGGAGCTCGCGATGGCATGCGACCTGATCGTCGCCGCCGAGGGGACGATGGTGGGGGAACCGGAGATCCGCTACGGATCGGCGCCTGTGACCCTGTTGATGCCGTTCCTGATCGGGCAGAAGAAGACCCGCGAACTGTTGCTCACCGGGGACCTGATCGATGCCGCCGAGGCGGAGCGCATCGGGCTGATCAATCGGGTCGTGCCAGCAGACCGCCTCGCCGCGGAGGTCGATGCGCTCGCCGACCGGCTGGCGCGCACGCCGCCCGAGGTGATGGGGCCGACCAAGCGGATGCTGAACCGGGCGATGGATGCGGCCGGGTTCCGGCTCGCCGTCGAGGCCGGTCTCGATCTCGGCGCGATCATCAACGCCGCAGACACGCCCGAACAGCGAGAGTGGGACGAGATCGTCCGACGCAACGGCCTCAAGGCCGCGCTAGCTTGGCGTGACCGCCGCTACGACGAGCGCCTCTCGGAGCGTTCTCAAAGCCGCGACCGGGCTGTCGATGGCAGTGGCGCCCGGCGTGACGATCGCCCGTAGGGGGGTCGGGGCTGATCGTCACGCGGACGCGGGAAACTAGCGGGGTACGGTGGCCCTCGGGGTGACGCGGAGCGTCATCCCCACAACCAATCGGTGAAGCCGATGGATCGGCCCATCCCGGAGTACCGGCGCGGGATGGTCATCCCGAGTCGGCGATCCAGCAGCCATGGCATCTGGCGGGAAGCCTGGGTCTCGTTCCAACCGGTCCCACCGGACGCCCTCGAGCGGTTGACGAACATCGCCATCCGCTTGAGAGCCCGGTTGGACCATTTCCAGGCGCTGGTGTAGCCGTTCTTGAACAGCAACTCGACCTGCATCCCGACGCCCTGGATCGACTCGAGCTGGTAGTCGACGCCGTCGTCGCCGGGCGGCCACTTCCGATACCCACCGCGGCCGACGTCCATGACCGCCGCGCCGTCGACCAGGATGCCGCCGCGGCGGCACCAGCCATTGACCGGCGTGTAATTGGTCGGCGAACAGGACCAGGACTTCGCCTCGGGCGCCAGGATCGACCAGAACTTGTGTGCGGTCCGGTTGCCGAGGAAGCCCTGGGTGATGCGTGCTGCGCTGGCGACGTCGGCGGTGTCACCGAGGTACAGGCTCGCCGCGATCCGGGAAGCGCCGGCGTAGGCGCCCCAGTTGTTCGCCGATCTGGTATGCGTGTGGGACAGCGAGTCCCACTTGCTGTGCCCGCCGATGATCTTCGTGCGGATCGTCCTGAGCCAGGATCGGAACGTCGCGTCCGGCGTCCCTGTCAAGCCAGCGAAATCGGCGGCAAGGACGTACGCCATCAACTGGCGACCGAGCGCGAGCGTGGCGTTGTTGCAGCCCGAGCGCTGGGTCGTGATCGCGGCCTTGACGCCGCCACGGGCCTTTGCCCCGTAGGAGGCGATGCCCGTCCGGGCGAAGACGAGGGCAGCAGCGAGCGTTCGCAGGTGATGCCGGGAGTTCTGGTCGCACATGTTCGGCGTGCCGAGACTCTGGCCGGCGACGGACTTGAGGTTCCGCCACGGGGTCCCGCTGACGGGACGGGCCATGAGAGCCGAGCGCGACATCAGGATGTAGTTCGTCGCTGCTTCGGCGGGGGTGGGGGCGGATGCGGCGATGGGGATCAGGATCGCGATGGCCAGCAGACCGGCCGTGAGCTTCGTCCTGGGGGAGACGTGGGACGTCCACTGGACGCCGTTGCTCACCGAACGCATGACGCTCCTTCCTACCTGGACGTCGCAGGACCGTGCGACGAACGGATGGCGAGCCGGTCAGCGAGAGGCGCGACCGGGTGACGGGGGGCGTGGGATGTGGGATGGCCGCGGTGAGCGCGGACCGGACGAACCCCGACGATCCCGGGGGCTCGCTCCCATTGACGGTACCCAACAAGTCTGCACCCATCGTGGGCCCGATGTCACCCCGGAGCCCTTGAGGTCGCCTGAACCGCGGTGCGTCGACGCACCACCGAGCCGACCCGCCGACGGACCGGCATGACGGGCGGAACGGGCTCTGAGGTCGGCGACCGTAGACTGTCGGCCGATGGACGACGAGACCAAAGTCACCCCGCCGCCAGCTCCGGAGGAGGGCTCGCCGGCCGCCCCCGAGAGCGGTTCGCCGGCCGCCCCCGCGAACGGGCCGCCGCCGCGCCGCCCCCGTCAGCGAGTGCCCCTCGGGATCGCCCTCGCGTTGGGGGTCATCGGGCTGCTCCTGGTCGCGACCTGGCGGCCGATGCTGCCCGGTGCGGACGAGACGCCGTCACCCAGCGCCACGGCGCACGCCTCGACCGCCGTAGCCCCCTCGGCGTCCGCATCGGTCTCGCCGAGTCCGACCGGTCAATCCCACGGATACGCCGAGACCATCCCCTGGCGCCCGTTCGAAGTTCCTGCTGATGCCGGAGGCCGAATTCATGGCGTTGCCCACGAGCGGTCGAGCGTGGGACAGCGTCGTCGACTGGGCGGACCAGTCGCCGGGTCAGGCGAACCTGCGCGATCAGGACGACCGCCACGGCGTGATCACATTGGCGTCTGCGCTCGTCTACGCCCGCACCGGCGTCGAGGACTACCGGGAGCGGGCACGCCGCCAGATCATGGCGGCCATCGGGACGGAGAAGGTCGGCTCCGGGAATTCCATCCTGTCCCTCGGGCGTCAGCTTGGCGCCTATGTGCTCGCAGCGGACTTCATCGGCCTGGACGGCGCGGACGACGAGCGCTTCCGGGATTGGCTCGACCGGATCCGCACGCAGGAACTGGGTGGTCACGGTCGGTGGCGGACGCTCGTCGGGACGCACGAGGACTCGGCGAACAACTGGGGCGCGTTCGCGGGGGCCTCCCGCATCGCGGCCAGCCTGTATCTGGGCGACTCCGGGGATGTCGAAAAGGCGGCGCAGGTCTTCCGGGGGTTCCTCGGCGATCGGGCCGCGTGGTCGAGGTTCCAGGAAGTCGGGGATGCCAAGAGCTGGGCGTGCGAGCCGAAGAAGTACACGCCGATCAACGCGCCATGCGAGCGCGGTGGGATCGACCTCGACGGGGCGATCGTGCAGGACATCGATCGTGGCGGCAACCGCAAGTGGCCGCCTGGGAAGGACGGCATCAGCTACACGCTGGAGGCGCTGCAGGGCTTGACGCTGCAGGCCGAGCTCCTGACCGTCAACGGATACGGCGATGCCTGGGAGTGGTCCGACGAGGCGTTGAAGCGGGCAGCCGACATGGTCACGCGCTCAGGAGAATCCGGAGGTCGGTCCTGGAATCTCGACGAAGTCGATGTGCACCTGCCCTGGCTGCTGAACGCGCGCTATGGGCTGGACCTGCCGACGGAGCCGGCCGGGTTCGGCCGCGTCTTCGGCTACACCGATTGGTTGTACGGCAGCTAGGCGCCGGCGACAGACCTAACCGAGCGTCCCACCGGGCTTCGGCTCGTGGACCGTCACCGAACCGAGGCCACGGCCCGCCAGCGCCTCGCGGAGTTGTGCCGGCGTCCCGGCGAGGATGGGGAACGTCCCGTAGTGGAGCGGCATGACGTCCTGGACGCCCAGGAAACCGACGGCGAGCGCCGCCCCGGTCGGACCCATCGTGTAGTGGCCGCCGATCGGCAGCATCGCAAGGTCGGGCCGATGCAGGTCGCGGATCAGCTGCATGTCGGAGAACGGCTCCGTATCTCCCGCGTGGTAGATGCGATACCCGTCCTCGAGCTCGATGACGAACCCCGCAGGGTCGCCCAGGTACAGCGTCGTCTCACCGCCCGGGTTCCAGTCCCCGGCCGAGTGGTGCGCCGTGACCATCGAGACCTTCAGGCCGGCCGCCTCGACCGTGCCGCCCTTGTTGAAGCCGACCACGGCGTCCGCGCCGCCCGGTAGCTGACGGGCCAGCCACAGGCTCATCTCGTGCATGCACGGCCATGCCGGCCGCAGCCGGCTCGCGAGTGCCACGGCGTCGCCCATGTGATCGAAGTGCCCGTGAGTCACCAGCAGGAGGTCGCATCGATCGACCGCATCGGCTTTGATCGGGCTCATCGGGTTCTCGAAGAAGGGATCGATGAGCACGGTCTTGCCGCCCGCCGTATCGATCCGGACCACGGAATGCCCGTACCAGGTGATCGTCGTGCCATCGGGGAGTGGCATGGGGTACCTCCGTCGCGTCGTCGATGTCGATGCTAGCGACGCGGCTACACTCGCGGCGTGTCAGCGACGCAGATCGCGCAGAACCTGGCGTATATCAATTGGACGGTGCTCGCCGGGCTCGCCCTTGGCGCTTACGCCGCCGTCGTGTTGCTTCGCCGTCGGACCGCGGCGACCCGCGGATACCTCGGGTTCGTGGCGGCATGTGCGATCGGTTTCGGCATCCTGGCGTGGCTCAGCGACAGGGCCCTGCCCGGGTCACTCGGCACGTCCCCGGTCGTGCCCGACCCGACGTATGACCTGCCCCGCCGCGTGTCCCTCGCACTCTTCTCCGGGGCGGCGCTGCTGGCCCTCGTCGCTCGCCGACGCTCGTCGGCCTGGGCGGATGGCCTCGAGGTCGTCGCGCTGGCCGCCGGCGCCGCGACGGTCGTCTTCGGCGCGCTCGGTTGGGGCGGGACGCCGGCCGGTGCTGCGGCGCTGCTCGTCCAGCTGGCGGTGCTGTTCGCCGCGACGGGCGGGGTCTTCGCGGCGATGATCCTCGGGCACTGGTACCTCGTGACACCGCGGTTGCCGGAGGCGCCGCTCATCCTGCTGTCGCGGATCCTGCTCGGGGTCATGGCCGTCCAGGTGGCGCTGTTCGTGGCCTGGGTCGGCCTCGGCGCCGGGCCGGCCTCGGGTGGGCCGTTCAGCGCGCTGACCGGACCATGGGCCCTGTTCGTCTGGTTGCGGCTGATCGTCGGGCTCATCTTCCCGCTGATCGTGTCGTGGGCTGCGGTCCAGACGGCGCGGACCCGGTCGATGGAATCGGCGACCGGCCTCCTGTACATCAACGTCGGCACGATCGCGGCCGGCACCATCCTCGCCGCCGGCCTGTACTTCGGCGCCGGCCTGCTGGTCTGACCAAGGAGTCGAGTCGATGAAGGACGAGCGCAGCTGGATGCCAGGCGAGACCGACCGCGAGTGGATCGAATCGATCGCGGCCGACCTGCCGCCGGCGCTCGCGGCCATCGAGACTGCCGCGCGCCCGATGGGCATCCCGATCGTCGACCGCGAGGCCGGCCGGGTCCTTTCGGTGCTGGCCGGTGGCCGCCGGCGCATCGTCGAGGTCGGGACGGCGTACGGCTTCTCGACGCTGTGGCTCGCTCTCGGTCAACCCGCGGACGGGACGATCGTCACCATCGACCCGGACGCCGAGCGGACCGATCTCGCTCGCGGCTGGTGGCGCGACGCGGGCATCCCCGAGGAGCGGATCACGGTCCTGACCGCGAAGGCCCTCGAGGCGTTCGCGAACGGCGACCCGGCACTCGCCGGGCCGTTCGACCTCGCGTTCATCGACGCGCTCAAGCCGGAGTACGGCGCCTACCTCGACGCGCTGATCGACGGACGCCTCGCGCCCGGCTGCCCTCGTCCTGGCCGACAACGTCCTCTGGAGCGGGCGCGTGTCCGGTGCGACGCCGGTCGGCGACGAGGACCGGAATACCAACGCCCTGCGCGCATTCAGCGAGCGCGTCCTCGGCGATCCGCGGTTCACCTCGACCATCCTGCCCGTCGGCGACGGCCTGCTCGCCGCCACGTGGCGCGGGTGATCGACCGCCAGGGGTGCGTATCCGCGTTCGTCTCTTCGCGATCCAGCGCGAGCTCGCCGGCGCCCGTGAGGTCCCGCTCGAGCTGCGGGACGGTGCCACGGTCGCCGATGCGTGGTCCGGTCTGGTCGCCCTCCATCCAGCCCTCGAACCGGGGCGAGCTTCGGTCCGGTTCGCCCGCAACGGGACATACGCCGACGAAACGACGCCGCTTGCCGATGGGGACGAGGTGGCGATGATCCCGCCGGTGTCCGGTGGCGCCGGCGAGCGCCGCATCCTGGAGATCCGCGACGGCCCGTTCGACGCGGCGATCCTCCAGGAGCTCGGCGATCGACTCGCCACGCCGGAAGACGGCGCGCTCGTCGGCTTCCTCGGGCGCACCCGCATCTCGCCGGGCACCCCGGCGCCGGGTCAGGAGGCCGAGGCGGCGCGGCACAGCGGCCGATCGGTCCAGGCGCTCGAGTACGAGGCCCATGAGCCGATGGCCATCGGCATCCTCGCGGCGATCGCCGACGAGGTCGAGGCCCGGTTCGGCGTCGAGCGCATCGCGATCGTCCATCGGACCGGTGAGGTGCCACTCGGCGACGTCTCCGTGGCGATCGTGGCCGTGAGCCCGCATCGTGACGCGGCGTTCGACGCCGCGCGCTACGCGATCGACGAGACGAAGGCGCGGGCACCGATCTGGAAGGCCGAGCGCTTCGAGGACGGCCACGTGTGGATCGGCGAGCCGGCACGGACCGCCGCCGCACCGGAGGAGGGCGCGTGAGGGTCTACATCAGCGTCGACATGGAGGGGATCGCCGGCGTCAGTCATCCCGACCCGACGGATCCTTCGGATCGCCGCTACCCGGTCGCGGTCGACCTGATGGTCGGCGAGACGACCGCCGCGATCGAGGGTGCGTTGGCCGCCGGCGCCACGGACATCCTCGTCAATGACAGCCACTGGAACATGTACAACCTGCTGCCCGCGGATCTCCATCCGGCGGCCCGCGTGCTCCAGGGGCAGAAGGCATGGTCGATGGTCGCCGGCGCGATGCCCGGCCGCGGACGGGGCGCCGGCATTCGATGTCGCCCTGTTCGTCGGCTACCACACCCGCGCGGGTCATCCGACCGGCACGATCGCGCACACCTATTCGGGCATGCCGGTCGAGACCCGGCTCGACGGGCGGCCGACCGGGGAGTACGGCATGAACGCGCTGGTGCTGGGCGCCTGGGGCATCCCCGTCGGCATGGTCGCGGGCGACGATGGTCTCGCCGAGGAGGTCGAACCGTGGCTGCCCTGGGCCGAGCGAATCGTGGTCAAGACCATGGACGGTGGCCGCAGCGCGATCTCGGTCCACCCGACCGTCGCGCGCGAACGCGTACGAGCCGGCGCCGAGTTGGCGGTGCGACGCGCGGCCGCCGGGGAGATGCGGACCCTCGAGGTCGGGCCACCGGTGACGATCGAGATCGACGTTCCGAGGGGCGTCATCGCCGACCACGCGGCGATCATGCCGGGCGTCGAGCGCATCGGTGACCGGACGGTCCGGTTCGTCCACGACGACCCGGAGACCGCGTATCGCGGCTTCCTGGCGATGGTCCGCCTCGTCGAGCCCGTCAGTGGCTGACCGCTCGGTCGAGCGACTCGCCGAGCGCGCGGAGACCCTCGCGGGCGCCTGGGGCGCGCGGGCGCGTGCCTCGACCACACTGGGCCAGGAGCGCGCGATGCTGCGGCTGTTCGGCGTGACCGGCCTGGACCGGTCCGGCCGGCCGTTGGCGGGAGCCGCGGTCGATCGGTGGCTGACGAGCGCCCGCGACGGTCTCGGCGGCGGCATCGCCCTGCCGTTCACCATGGCCATGACCGAGTACGACCTCGACCCGCAGCAGCTCGCCATGGATGTGGCCACCGGCGCGATCGACCTCGCCCTCGAGGCAGAGCTCCTCCGCGAATCCGACCGGCGTGAGATCGCGGTGAACGAGGCGCGCCGGATGGTCGATGCCGCGGTCGAGCGCATCGACGCGGATCGCGTCGCCCGGCGCGAACTCATCGATCTGCTCGGCGAGGCGCCGCGGCCGTGGATCGGCACGACGCTCGCGGAGCCCGACGTGGACGAGGCTCTCGACGAGGCCGCGGCACTCGCGTCGGCCGGGTTCGACCTCCTGCGCGTCGAGGTGCCGATCGGCCGGGAGCTCGCCGACCGGATGCACTCGGCGGGCCTGGAGCCGCCGGAATGGCACCCGGGCGCGCGGGGAAGCGACCGGCGCCGGGAGGACCTGGATCAGGATCCGGCGCCGTCGGGGAGCCAGCGAGCCCTGGCTCGCCTGCGACGCGCCGCCGACGGGGTCGCCGCCCAGCGGCGGGGCTACGTCCGGCTGGGCACCGCGATCCCCCCACTGGGCGTCCCCGAGGGTGCCGTCGTTGCGGCGTTCGAGCGCGTGGACCTGGTCGAGGCGGACCCGGTCGCCGAGATCGTCGTCGGCGGGGTCGATCCCGATCGTTCGCTAGCCGACCACGCCTTCGCGCGGCGGTTCCATCGGCGCGCCGACACGTTCATCTCCATCGGTCCCGGCCCGTTGGTCGTCGCGCCGGACCTCGCCTCGGGCGTGCCGTCGGATCCGGCGACCCGCTCTGGCAGGGCGCTCGCCCTCCAGTTGCTCGGTGTCGCCCTCGCCAAGGCGGACGGCATCGCCCCCGGCCGGATCGTCGTCGGCTCGTATCCCGCGTGGCTCGCTGACGAGCCATCGGCGGTCGCCCGGATCCTCGCCGAGGTCGACATCCGGCGCACCTTGTTCCCGGACCAGATCATCCGCTTCGACGAGCCGCCGGCAGACGGCCATACGCGCGCCGCTGCGGCATGGCCGTATGCCGTGGCCGCGGCCATCGCCCGGACGGGCGGGTCGGCCATCCTCATGCGCGGTCGTCGGTCGGATATGGCCACGGCAGCCGCCGATGCCCGGGCGGCCGCCCGCACCGCGACCGAGATCGCCGGGGTGTCCCAGCGCCGGGCGCTACATGGCATCGCCGGGGATCACGCGACGCAGATGCTGGCCGTCGCGATGACGACGCTCGACCGGTTGTCAGACCTCGGCTGGCGTGCCGTCGTCGGCGACCCGCCGCGCTCCGCCGGCAGGAGCCGGGAGGGAGCGGCGTGGGCGATCGGCGGTGACGCCGTCGCGGAGCGGACCGAGTCGCATGACGTCCTCGCCCCGTTCGACGAGGCGTAGCGCCGCTGAGGCGGGTCCGCAGCTACCCGCCCGAGACGGCGGGGATGACGTGGACCGTCGCTCCGTCGCCCACCGGCGTGTCCAGGTCGGCCGGCTGACCATCGACGAAGACGTTGATGTGCCGCCGCAGTCGAGGGCCCTCTTCGACGAGGCGGTCACGCATGCCGGGTGCCGCATCGTCGAGCGCGGTCAGGACCTGGTCGACCGTGGCGCCAGCCAGCTCATGGCGCCGTTCGACACCCGGGAACAGCGACAGGAGCGAGCGCGGGAGGATGACGATCGCCACGTCGCTCGCGGTCTCGCTAGGACTCGCGGACGTTGGCCTCGACCGCCCAGATCTCGGGCAGGTTGCCGGTCACCAGCCGCCATGAGGCGCCCTCGTCCGAGCTGTGCCAGAGCTGGCCGGTCTTCGTCCCGAACGTGACCCCGACGGGGTCGAGCGTGTCGCGAGCCATGGCCTCGCGGAGCACGCTGAGGTAGGCGTCCTCCTGTGGCAGCCCGGCGTCGCTGCGCGTGAACGTGTCGCCCCGATCGGTCGTCCGCCACACCGCGGCGCTGGCCTCGGGCATGAAGCGGCCTTCCTCAGGTTGGGTCAACGGGATGACCCAGAACGTCTGCGGGTCGCGCGGATGCGTGACGAGCGGGAAGCCGAACTGGCTCGGCACGCCGTTCGTCGACAGATCGGTCCAGGTGGCACCGCCGTCGGTCGAGCGGTACTGGCCGCAGTGGTTCTGCTGGTACAGCGTGTCGGGCTCGCCTGCCGCCATCGCGAACTTGTGGACGCACTGGCCGGTCTCGGGCGCCGGTCCGGGCACGAAATCCGCGCGGACGCCCTTGTTGCGCGGCTCCCAGGTCAGCCCACCATCGCGCGTCTCGAACACGCCGACCGCCGAGATGCCGACCCACATGCGCTGCGGGTCCGAGGGATGGGGGATGATCGTGTGCAGGATCAGGCCGCCGGCGCCCGGCTGCCACGTCGGACGGGTCGGGTGGTTCGTGAGGCCCTCGACGTGCGACCAGGTGCGGCCGCCGTCCGCACTGCGGAAGAGGCCGGCCGGCTCGACCCCGGCGTAGACCGTGCCATCGGGGCCCGTTGCCAGGCTCCAGATGGTGGCGATCGGCGTCGCGCCGTCACCGTCGCCGTAGGACAGACCCTCGGACGAGTGCGTCCAGGTCTGGCCATCGTCCTCGCTCCGCCAGACGGCCGGGCCGTACCACGGGCTCCCACCGGCGGCCAGGATCGCCCCGGTCCCCTGTTCGACGATCAGGTCGTGGATCGGCCAGCCCTCGCACAGCGGCCCGCGCAACGCCCATTCGCGCCGATCGGCGTCGCTGTCGAGGATGAAGGCACCCTTCGGGGTGCCGACGAGGAGCTGCACTTCGGACACGACGGAGACCTCCGCGAGATCGGCGACGGTCGGCTACAGACCGGCCTTGAAGGGATAGACGACCCACTGGTCGGTCTCGACCGCGTGGACGTCGGGTCGGCCTGGGACGACCGAGTGGGTGGGCTTGTAGTGCAGGACGGCCGTCACGGGGATGCCGCCCGCCTGCCGGACCCGCTCGGTCACGGCGTGGATGGTCGTGCCGCTGTCCCACACCTCGTCGACGATGAGCACCCGCTTCCCGCGGAGCAGCGGGTCAGCCGGGAACTGGAAGAACGTGGGCGTCGGGCCGTGCTGGCCGGTGTCGTCGTAGTACTCGACGGCGGCGACGAGGATGTCCCGCAGACGAAGTCGATAGGCGAGCATCCCCGCGGGGACCATCCCGCCCCGGGTGATCGCCAGCATCACGTCGAACGGCTGCCCGACCAGTCGATCGGCAAGCTCGCCGACGAGCCGGTCGAGATCCTCCCAGCTGACGATGTCGCGCTCCGGGGCGACGATACCGGTCATCGCCCCAAGGATACGGCGCGGATGGCCTCGACCGACGCGGGATCGTCGAGCGCAGACAGATCACCCGGGTCGAGGCCGAGCCAGGCGGCCCGGATCACGCGCCGCATGACCTTGCCGGAGCGGGTCTTCGGGAGGGCTCGCACGACCGTCACGATCTCCGGCTTGAGCGGCTTGCCGAGATCCTCGGCGACACGGCGCGCGACGTCCGCGCGGAGGCCGTCGTCGTCGACTTCGCCCGGACGAAGGACGCACAGCACGACGATCGCCTCGCCCTTGATCGCGTGCGGCACGCCGATGGCGGCCGCTTCGAGCACGGCCGGGTGGGCCACCGCGGCGCTCTCGACCTCGGCGGGGCCGACGCGCTTGCCGGCGACCTTCAGCGTGTCGTCGGATCGACCGTGGATGTACCAGAAGCCGTCGGGATCCACCTCTGCCCAGTCGCCGTGGGCCCACAACCCCGGCCAGCGAGCCCAGTACGTCTCTTCATATCGCTCTCGGTCACGCCAGAAGCCCCGGGTCATCCCCGGCATCGGCGCGCGGATGACGAGCTCGCCGACCCTGCCGCGGACCGGCGCTCCGGCGTCATCGACCACGTCGCCGGCCGTCCCGATGCACGGCCCCGAGAAGCTCGCCGGCTTGATCGGCCCGATGACGTTGCCGCCGACGATGCCGCCGCTCACCTCGGTACCGCCGCTGTAGTTGACGACGGGACATCGGCCGTCGCCGACCTCGCGGAAGTACCACCACCACGGCTCGGGATTCCACGGCTCCCCGGTCGAGCCGAGGACGCGCAGCGAGGAGCGATCGTGCGAGCGGACCGGTTCCTCGCCGTGAGCCATCAGGGCGCGGATCACGGTCGGCGAGAGGCCGAGATGCGTGACCTTGTGGCGCTCCACGAGCGACCACAGCCGGTCCGGCGCCGGGAAGTCCGGAGCGCCCTCGTAGATGACGAGCCGCGCGCCGAGGAGCAGCGTCCCGGCGATCGCCCACGGGACCCATCATCCAGCCGAGGTCGGTGAACCAGAACAAGGCGTCGCGCCCCGTCAGGTCGAACGTGTGGGCGAGGTCCTGCGCGGCCTTGATCGGGAAGCCGCCGTGGACGTGGACGGCACCCTTCGGCCGCCCGGTCGTTCCCGAGGTGTAGATGATCATGTACGGCGTCTCGGGGTCGCGCTCCGCAGGCTTGTCGGGCTCACCTGCCTGGTCGGCTTCGGCGGTCGTGTCGCCCCAGCGCACGTCGCGACCGTCGGTCCACGGCACGTCGATGGCGTCGCCCGCACGACGCACGACGATCACCCGCTCGACGGTCGGCGCCGAGGCAAGCGCCGCGTCCGCGACCGACTTCAGGTCGACCCAGGCGCCGCGTCGGAGGAAGCCGTCGACCGTTATCAGGAGCTTCGCTTCGCAGTCGGCAAGGCGCGATGCGATCGCCGGCGCACCGTATCCGGAGAAGATCGGCGTGAAGATCGCCCCGATCCGGCTGACGGCGAGCACCGCGATCACCGTCTCCGGAAGCATCGGCAGCAGGATCCCGACCCGGTCGCCCTCGCCGACGCCGAGCTTTCGAAGGTGATCGGCCGCACGATGGACTGCCATCGCCAGCTCGCGATTCGTCAGCTCGACGATCGAACCGTCCTCACCCTCCCACGTCACCGCGACGCCACCCGGGTCGCGCTCGGCGCGCGGCTCGACCGCGGCCCACGACCAGTCGAACGAGCCGCCGATCCACCAGCGAGTCCACGCCGGCCCACCGCTCAGATCGGCGACCTCGCGTGGTCGGCGAGTCCAGGCGACCGCGATGTCGTCCGCGGCGGCACCCCAGAACCACGCTGGATCGGTCGTGGCTCGCGCCTGCAGCGCTTCCAGCGACGGCTCTCCCGTCGTCCGCAGAAAACGGGACAGGCGCGCCTCTGCGGCCGCGTCGGGATCGGGACGCCAGGCGACGTCGTGGCCGTCGCGGCCGAAGATCGGCCAGTCATCTGGGCGAGGTGACCGCACCTCGCGAGTCTACGGCGCCTCCCGTTCAGCGATCGCCGACCGTCGGCGAGCCGCGCTGGAGCAACGGCAACTGGACGGTGAACCGGGCGCCGCGGGGATCGCGGTTGGCTGCCGCGATCCGGCCCCCGTGCCGCTCGACGATCCAGGCCGCGATCGCGAGACCCAGGCCGGTCCCGCCACCCGGCGCACCGGCGGCCCGGTAGAACCGGTCGAAGACGCGCGGCAAGTCATCCGGTCGGATGCCCTGGCCTTCGTCCTCGACGACGAGGACCGCGTTCGTGGCGTCGGTCCTGACGCGGACGTCCACGCGGCTGCCGTTGGGTGCGTGGCGCAGGGCGTTGTCGACGAGGATCCCGACGAGCTGCCGGAGCCTCGCGGCATCGCCGCTCACCTCGGCCGGCACGGGGTCGACGACGAGCGTCACCTGCCGTCGGGATGCGAGCAGCGACATCGCTGACGCGCCAGACGACGCCACGTCTCCGAGGTCGACCGGCTGACGCTCCAGCTCGATGGCGCCCGAATCCGAGCGGGCGAGCAGCAACAGGTCCTCGACCATCGTGGTCAGGTGGTCGACCTCGTCGCGGATGTCGGTCAGCGCCGTGCCGACGTTCGCTACCTGTTGCTTCGGGTGCCGCTCCAGGTCATCGACGCTCGCACGGATGACGGTGAGCGGCGTTCGCAGCTCGTGCGAGGCGTCCGCAGCGAACTCGCGCTGGCGTCGGAGTGCCTCGCGCTGCTGGATCAGCGACTGGCGGATCGGCACGAGGGCCCGGTTCGCGTAGGCGGCGCCGACTCCGGACGCGACCAGCAACGCGACGACCCCACCGACCACGAGCACGAGGACGAGCACGCGGAGCGTGCGCTCCTCGGTCGATCGGTCGCCGACGATCTGCAGATACAGCTGGCGACCACGGAAGTTCACCGGATCCGTCAGGACGCGGACCGGCGTCTGGTTGACGCTCGGCGCGACGCCATCGATGGTCGCTCCGGGGACCAAGATCGGGACCGTCGCCTCGCGGATGTCGCGTCGGCCGGTCTGCTGAGCGGCATCGATCGACGCCATGACCGGCAGCCCCGACGGGATGCGCCCGCCCGGCCCGACCGGGTCGCCCTGATCGTCCACGACCATCGTCAGCGTCCCCGACCCCGGCCCACCGAAGATGAAGCCGGCCTCTGGCAGCTGGTTGGGCCCGGGTCGCCCACGCGTGATGGCGTTCGCCTGGCTGACGAGCTGGGCGGTCCCGGAATTCGAAAGCGAGCGGTCGACCGCGACATAGACGACGCCACCGAGCAGGAGCAGCAGAACGAGCGTGATGCCGCCGCTCCACAGCGCCAGCTGCATGCGGACCCGACGGAGGAGGCCTGCCTCTTCCGGGGTCATGGCGTCGGGGAGCGGGGCGTCAGGCATCGGCGAGGCGGTAGCCGACCCCCCGGACCGTCTGGATATGGCGTCCGGCGGGACCGAGCTTGTCCCGCAGGTAATGGATGTAGGCGTCGACCGCGTTCGGCGTGACCGCGACGCCGAATGGCCAGGCCTGGTCGAGGAGTTGGTCGCGGGTCAATGTCTGCCCGGCGTGGCGCAGCAGGCACTCGAGCAGCGAGAACTCGCGCGGGCTCAGGTCGACGGATGAGCCATCGACGGTGACCAGGCGTGCCGTCTCATCGAGGGCGATCGGTCCGGCCTTCAGCGAGGGTGTCGTCCGACGCCCGGGCGGGGCGCCTCGGCGGGCGAGTGCACGCAGGCGCGCCGAGAGCTCCTCGAACGCGAACGGCTTGACGAGGTAGTCGTCGGCGCCGGCATCAAGACCCGACACGCGGTCGCCGACCGTGTCGCGGGCCGTGAGCATCAGGATCGGGACTTCTGAGCCGCCGTTGCGGAGCTGCCTCGCCACGTCGAGCCCGCTGATGTCCGGAAGGCCGACGTCGAGGATCACGCACTCGATGCCGGGCGCGTCCTCGGCGATCTCGAGGCCGGTACGGCCGTCCGTCGCGACCTCCACGACATGACGGTCATCCTCGAGCAGCCGCTTGAGGAGGCGGGACAGGCGAGGGTCGTCCTCGACCACGAGGAGATGCATCACCTTCCAGTTTGCGGCACTGCCTGAGACGCTGATGAGAACCGGTTGGCGGGGTCGTAGCATCGTCATGGTGAGTGCCAGCGAGGGAGCGGCCATCCACCGGCGCGCCCGGCGCACTGCCGGCGGGGTCCGGCAGCTGCCATGGCGTCGACTGGTGAACCCGTACCGGCCGATCGAGATCCTCTCGGCGGACGAGGTCGAGTCGGTCCACGCCGCGTCGCTGCGGATCCTGTCCGAGATCGGGATGCAGGTGCTGGGCGATCGGGCGCTCGACGTGCTGGCCGGGTCGGGCGCCTCCGTCGATCGGGAGACGCGGACGGTCCGGCTGGACCCCGGCCAGGTCGAGGAGCTCGTCGCGCGGGCCCCATCCGAGTTCCGGCTCCACGCCCGGAACCCGGAACGCGACGTGCTGTTCGGCGGCTCGCACCTCGTGTTCTGCGCGGTCGGTGGACCGGCATTCGTATCGGACCTCGACCGCGGTCGGCGGCCGGGCAACATCGCCGACTTCCGCGACTACGTGCGCCTCATCGGCGCCCTCGACGTGATCCACCAGGAAGGCGGCGGCCCGCTCGAGCCGACCGACCTGCCGGTCGAGACGCGCCACCTCGACCAGTACCGGGTCTTCGCGACCGAGCTCGACAAGACGTGGCACTGCCTCGGGACGGGGCGCGTGGTCGTCGAGGACGCGCTGGAGGTCGCGTGCCTGATCCGGGGCGTGTCGCGCGACGATCTGGTCGGCGAACCGTCGCTCATCACGATCATCAACACCAACTCGCCCCTTCGGCTGGATGGGCCGATGAGCGACGGGCTCATCGCCATGGCCGAGCACGCGCAGCCGGTCGTCGCGACGCCGTTCACCCTCGCCGGGGCGATGAGCCCCGTCTCGCTCGCCGGGGCGATCACGCAGCAGAACGCCGAGGCGCTGTTTCTCGTGGCGTTGGCGCAGCTCGTCCGGCCGGGTGCGCCGATGGTCTACGGCGCGTTCACATCGAACGTCGACATGCGGACCGGTTCACCCGCCTTCGGGACACCCGAGTCCGTCAAGGCGCAGTTCGCGTCGGGACAGATGGCCCGTCGATACGGGTTGCCGTGGCGGTCGTCGAACGCGACCGCGTCACCGGTCGTAGATGCCCAAGCCGCGTACGAGGCCGAGATGGCCGTGTGGGGCGCGGTGATGGGCGGGGTCAATCTGCTCTACCAGGGCGCCGGCTGGCTCGAGGGCGGGCTGACCGCGTCGTACGAGAAGCTGATCATCGACGCCGAGATCCTCCAGATGATGGCCGAGGTGCTGCAGCCGCTCGAGGTCTCGGAGGCCGCCCTCGGGTTGGATGCCATCGCCGAGGCGGGGCCGGGCGGGCATTTCTTCGGCACGGCCCACACGCTCGAGCGCTACGAGACGGCGTTCTACTCGCCGCTCGTGTCGGACTGGCGCAACTTCGAGACGTGGCAGGCCGACGGCGCGAAGACGGCGACGGAACGGGCGAATACGCTCTGGAAGCGGTTGCTGGCCGAGGCCGTGCCGCCGCCATTGGATCCGGCGATCGCCGGGGCGCTCGACGCCTTCGTCGCGCGCCGCAAGCGGGAGATCGAGCAGTGATGGATGCCTTCCGGAGACTGGTGGGCGAGTGGCACGGCGAGGGTATGGTCCCGGGCGATCCGCCGCTGGCCGTCTCGGCCGAAGTCACCATCGACCGCCTGGGTGAGTTTCTCGTGATGCGGACCGTCGGCCAGCCTGCCGAGATGCCCGACACCCTGTCCATCATCGGTGGTGTTCCAGGCAACGATGAGCAGCCGATGCACTACTTCGATTCGCGCGGCGTCAAGCGGCTATTCATGACGACGCTCGACGGTCGACGGTGGACGATCTGGCGAGCGCCCGGCGAGGACTGGCGAGGCCCTGACGGCCCGGGCTTCGATCAGCGCTTCATCGGCGAGATCTCAGCCGATGGCGACACGATCCGTGGCCGCTGGGAGCGCGGCCTCGGCGAGGCCGGCGACCAGTGGGAGCTCGACTTCCCGATCGACTACGTCCGCAAGTAGCGCCGCAACACGCTTGGTGCGCGGGCTCAAGCCTTACAGAGGCGAGCGCGGCCTTGGTCTCTTGGCGCTGAAGACCGCGGCCGAGCCGGCGATCTCGATCTCGACCTCGTCGAACGACGCCTCGAGGATCTCCCGCAGTCCCTCCTCGGTGTCGTCGAGGTTGTCGAAGGCGCCACGCCGGTTGAACGCGGTCAGCACGCGACGTGCCAGCCAGTTGTGGTTCCCCGAGCGACCGAGCACGGTCGCGCCGAACAGCGTGCCGGTCGGCGACAGGACGGCAGCGATGTGCTGGATGGCAAGTGCCTTGCGCGACATCGGTCCGGGCAGGCAGTGGATCACCAGGTTGAGCGCGGCCGATCCGAAAGGGCCCTCGACCGGGAGCGGCTTCAGAACGTCTGCCTCCACGGCGGTGACGTCGAAACGACTCAGCTGCTTCGTGGCGTGGCGAAGGACGTTCGGGTTCGGGTCCAGGATCGTCACCCTGCTGCCATCGGGGAGCGGTGAGCCTTCGATGAACCAGCCTGTCCCGGGTCCGACGTCGAGATGGTTGTCGCGGATATTGCGGCGGTATCCCTCGATCAGCGGTTCTCCCGGAGTCCGCCAGAGGAACCAGGCCACGAAGCCGATCACGACACGGTCGTAGGCCCTCAACAATGCAGGGGTGTAGTCCGCCTGACCTCGGTACGCTGGGTCGTCTCTATCCATCGAGTGTCGCGATCTCCGGAGAGCGGCGTAGGACGATCGAAGCATAGGAGGTGACCGTGCTGCACGAGGAGCCAACCGGGCTGGTTCGATCGCCTCGATCGGCGGATCACCCGTTGGATGGCCGAGCATGGCCTGACGCTGCTCCGCTTGGCGCTTGGGGCGGTCTTCTTCTGGTTCGGCGTGCTCAAGTTCTTCCCGGGCGCCAGCCCGGCCGAGGAACTCGCAGGCCGGACCATCGAGACCTTGACGTTCGGTGCCATCTCGCAGGACGCCGCCCTGATGATCCTCGCCGTGTGGGAGGTGGCGATCGGGATCGGACTGTTCCTGGGTCGCTGGATGCGGGCCGTGCTGCTGCTCCTGTTCGTGCAGATGCTTGGCACGATCACGCCGTTGTTCCTGTTCCCGTCGGAAACGTTCACGATCTTCCCGATCGCGCCCACGCTCGAGGGTCAGTACATCATCAAGAACGTCGTGATCGTCGCGTCCGCGATCGTGCTCGGCGCGACGGTGCGGGGTGGAGAATTGAGCCCGGAACCGGTGGTCGAAACCCGTCCGACGTGACGGACCGAGGTCGACATGCTGGGGGCAGAAGTGGAGGAGGCGGCATGACCGCGACGGGGAGCGGAACCAAGGACGATCCGTGGGTCCTCAAGACACCACCCGGCACGTCCGAATACCAGATGTGGCGCGATGAGTCGGCCGATCCGCCGGCGATCGTGTGTCAGGTCGGCTCGACGCAGCTGAAGTACCACCTGAGCGCGATCGACGACCTGCACGCGATGCTCAAGGCGCATGGCGACTGGATGGATCTCGGGGCGGCCGATGAGCAGAAGGACGCCAAGGCCGACACCGTCGAGGCGTGGGGAAGGGACGCGTCGAACCCGGTCGGTGGCTGGTACGGGCTCCGAAAGGGCTACCGGGGCCGGTTCGGCATGTACATGCCGCCGCTGCTCGAGGCGCTCGGCAAGGCCGAGCTGACCCACGACGCGAAGAACAACAGGATGCGGGCGATCTGACGGCGCGACGGGTCGGCCGGGGTCAGGCGGTCAAGTCCGCCGACTCATCCGGAGCAGCGCCCGCCGCCAGGGCCGCGATGACCTGGTCGCGTGTCGCCTCCATGTTGTGGATCCGCCGGCCGTGGTCGATCGTCGCATCGACGACTTCGTCCAGGCCGCCGGTCACCTCCCAACCGCACGCGCAGCGGTTCGTGTACTCGGTCGCGTCGGTCATCTCGACCTCCTTCAGCCCAAGGCCCGGAAGGGCTGGGGCACGTATGCCGCCAGGATGGGACGCCACGCCGCGGGCAATGTCTGAGCCACCACCGGGTCATCCTCGACCAGCCACGCGAGGTGGCGAAGCCCATGCTCCACCACGGCGCCGACCGCGATGGCGCGTGGTGCCGCGGTCGCCTCGGAGCGGGCGAGCTCGGCCCGATCGATCGGCACGCTCGCCATCGATCCGACGAGCTCGGGTGGGATCACGACCACGAAGGACAGGATGACGGCGTCGCGGTCGCGCCGCCACGAGGTCGAATGGACGAGCATCGGCGGGCCGACGACCTCCCGGACGATCCGATCGACCACCTCGACAGGGTGTTCGGTCGGTCCGAGCTGAAGGTGCCAGGCCTGCGGACCGTCTGGACCCGTGAGCTGGATCCGGTCGCCGTCGAGCCAGACCACGAACACCTCCGCCTGGACGGGGCTGTCGACGTCCCAGCCGACCGGCTCACGCGTCATGGCTTCAGCCCGCCCGGCGCCTCGGGTTGACGCGTCGCGCCCGCCCTGCCCCGACGCCGTCGCCCGCCGCTACGGCGGCCAGCGCCTCCTCGGACGGCTCGAGGGCTGGCGGCAGATACGGCAACTCGGTCTGCGACTCAAGCCCGGATCGGATGATCCGCTGCAGCTCGGCGTCGATCGCCGGGTCCGTCTCGACCGGCCGGTACGCCGCCAGCCGCCGCTCCACCTCGTCGACGGCCCGCTGGTACGTGTCCTTGCCGCCGGCCTTCAGCCAGTTCTCCCGGTTGTCCCGGTCGACGATCGAGGAGGGGAGATACAGCTCAGTCGGCCAATGGGCCATCGTGTGCTCGGCCATGATCAGGTGCTGGTCGGCCATGAGCTGATCGATCAGGGCGCTGACCGGAAGATCCTCCGCGACCCGTACTTCCCGCACGAAGCGGAGCGCCTGACCACACATCTCGTCGTCGAAGACGAGCTTGGGCAGGTTGAAGACCAGCAGGAAGTCGAGCATCCCGGGCCCGGACACGCTGTTCACGCCTGACAGCGCGGCGATGAGTGCCGACCCGAACGTCTCGGCACCGGCCTGCGCGTCGAGGATCGGCCCATCGGACAGCGCCATGTACGACTGGCAGGGCAGCTGGAGGGCCTTGGCCACCTCGATGTATGCCGCGTCGAGCTGGATCGCCTCGATCGCCGACATCGGCGATGACGCGATCTTCATGTGGAACGTCGCTGGCGCCCCGCCGAACAGCACCGGCGCGCCCGGCCGGACGACCTGGGCCATGGTGATGCCGGCGAGCACGTCGACCGTGTGGAAGACCGTCGCCCCGACGGTCGTGACCGGCGCGATGAGGCCCATCAGCGTGACGGGCACGACCTCGATCGGGATGCCCGCCTCGACGCAGTCGATGAGGTTCTGGCAGGAGTCCTCCGAGTAGCGGAAGTTGCCTGTCGCCGTGATCGTGAAGATCGACATCGGCCTGGCGATGAGGTCGGCTCGATCCGCCCGGAAGAGCTGCATCATCTCGACCATCCGGGGCACGCCGTGCTCGGTGAATGCGCCCGACACGACCGGCTTCTTCGAGTTGGTCAGCACCATGTACAGCCGCCACGCGTCGGAGACCTGGGCCTCGATGTCGTCGTTGGTCGAGAACGCCGTCGCGAGATAGGCGATGTGCTGGAGGCCATCGGCCAGCCGGACGTACTCGACGAAGTCGGTCGAGTCAGCGAGGCGGACCTCGCCCGTTCGATGGTCGAGCGTCTTGAGGCCCGATGAGCCGGGCACGAAATGCACGCGATCCTCGCCGAGGTCCGCGTGCGGCGACCCGTCACGGTCGTACAGCGTGAAGGACCGGGGGGCGGAATCGATCGCCGCCTCCACGACGGATCGCGGGAAGAGGACACGGCCGCTCTCTGTCGTCGGCAGGCCGGCCTCGATCAGCCGGCGGCGTAGCTCCCGTCCGCGGACCTCCATGCCGACCTCGGCCAGGACGCGCTTCGCCTCGTCGATGATCTGGTCGATCAGCTCGGGCGCGAGCATCTGCAGACGCGGGCGGCTCATCGGCTGAGTCTATTGCCCTACGCTACGGCCATGACCCCCGAGCGCGAGCGGCGAGCCGCCGATCTCCTCGTCGACTGCCTCGCGGCCGAGGGCTGCGAATTCGTCTTCTCCGTGCCGGGCGAGGAGACGATGGACATCCTCGATGCGCTATCACGCCACGAAGGGGTACGGCACATCACGACCCGGCATGAGCAGGGCGCGGCGTTCATGGCCGACGTCCACGGCCGGCTCACCGGTCGCGCCGCGGTCGCCATGTCGACGCTCGGGCCGGGTGCCACGAACCTCCTCACGGGCATCGCCGATGCCTACCTCGACCGGGCACCGATGGTCGCGATCAGCGGTCAGGCGGCGGCGAGCAAGCTTCACAAGGAGGCGCACCAGGTCGTCGACATCGTCCGGATGTTCGAGCCGGTCACGAAGTGGAACACGCGAGTCGAGCGGATCCGGGCGATCCCCGAGATCGTCCGCAAGGCGTTCCGGGTGGCGACGCTCGAGAAGCCCGGGCCGACCCACATCGAGCTGCCCGAGGACATCGCCGCGACCGACATCCGACCGGCCGACGGTGGACCATCGCCCGTGCCGCTCACCCCCGGCTATGCCTACTTCCCCGAACCGACAGACGAAGCCATCGCGCACGCCGCCAGGCTGATCGCCGCCTCCGAGCGGCCGCTGATCCTCGCGGGCAACGGTGTCCTGCGCAGGAACGCGGCGCCGGAGCTGCGGGCGCTGGCTCGCGGCCTGCATGTGCCGGTCGCCGCGACGTTCATGGGCAAGGGCGCGATCGACGATCGGTCGCACCTGTCCCTGATGGCCGTTGGGCTCCAGGCGCGTGACCACGTCCTGTCCGGCTTCGATCGAGCCGATCTCGTGATCTGCGTCGGCTACGACCTCGTCGAGTACGCCCCGTCGTCGTGGGACCCGGACGGCGGCAAGCCGATCATCCATATCGATACCCAGCCGGCCGAGATCGATGCCGCGTACCAGCCGGTAGTCGAGCTGATCGGCGACATCGACGGGACGCTGGCGCGGTTGCTGGACGTCGTGCTGCCCATGGGGGGCGTCGGCGGGCGGGATGCCACTGCGCGGCACGAGTCGCGCGAGATCCTCGTTCATGCCGATCTGCGCACGCAGCTGCTCGACGAGCTCGACGCGTATTCGACGAACCAGGGCTACCCGATCACGCCGCAGCGGGCGATCGTCGACTTGCGGCGAGCACTGGGTCCGTCCGACATCGTCGTGTCCGACGTCGGAGCGCACAAGATCTGGGTCGCCCGGCTCTACCAGGCGTACGAGCCCAATACCGTGATCATCTCGAACGGCTTCGCGGCGATGGGCATCGCCATCCCGGGCGCGATCGCGGCCAAGCTGGTCCACCCGGAGCGCAAGGTCGTCGCCCTGTGCGGCGACGGCGGCTTCCTGATGAACAGCCAGGAACTCGAGACGGCCAAACGGGTCGGAGCGAACGTCTGCGTCATCGTCTGGCGCGACAACGGCTATGGCTTGATCGACTGGAAGCAGCGCAACGAGTTCGGGCGCCCGTTCGCCGTCGAGTTCGGCAACCCGGACTTCGTCGCCTACGCCCGATCCTTCGGCATCGCGGGCTTCCGGCCATCGACCGCCGACGAGCTGTACCCGATTCTCGCGCGGGCCCTCGAGATCGACGGTCCGTCGGTCGTCGAGGTGCCGATCGACTACGCCGAGAACCTGCGGCTGACCGAGCGATTGGGGGCGCTGGCGGTCGGGGCGTAGCCGCCCGGTGGTGCGCGGACGCACCGGGGCCGAGGTGGCGAGATCCGCCGACCTGCGGCAGGATGGTCCCCATGGCCGGTCAGCATCGAGCCCTCCGGCCGGTCCTCGGGCTGGTCGCGGCACTGTTCATCTCGGTCGGCTGGGCCGCCTCGGCGCCGCCCGCCGACGCCGCCCTTCCCGCCTGGAATGGCGGCATCAACCTGTACCGCACGGGCGTCTTCTCGACCCAGCGGACGTGGCTGTGGTGCACGGCCGCCGACCTCCAGATCATGCGCAACATCAAGTACCACCAGCAGGACCACAGCCGGTCGAACCAGAGCAAGTACTTCAACTACATGCGCGCCCACAACCGGTACAGCCTGCCGCTGTCGGCCGGGGTCGACCCGAAGGGCTGGGAGATGGGCCTCCGCCGGTACGTCGACTCGCGCTACCGGGTCCAGGCCCATGACACGTTCGCGAAGGCGTTGAAGCTGGCCGTCGCCCGGATGCGCCGGACGAACCTGCCCGTGGCGGTCGCCGTGTCGCGCGGCAACCACGGCTGGGTGCTTCACGGCTTCACCGCGACCGCCGACCCGCTCAAGACGTCGACCTTCACGGTCACCTCGGTCCGGGTGTCGGGACCGTTGTGGGGCCTCCAGAACCGCTCGTTCGGCTACGACATGCGGCCGAACACGAAGCTGACCGTGAGCCAGTTCAAGACGTTCTTCACGAAGTGGTGGTACTCGCCCAAGCGGATGATCTGGGACAACACGTTCGTCTCGATCCAGCCGATGCCGACGACGACATCGACATCGGCCGCTGGGGCGGCGACGACAGGCTCGATGGAGGGGTCATCGGCTGCCGGTTCGGCGGCCGCCGCGACAGCGGCCGCGTCGCTCATGCCTGAGTCACCCGCACCGTCGGCTGCCGCGAGCGGCGGCGCCGTCGGTCGAGGCGACCGCACCGCCGGCGCCTGCGACCGCCGAACCGATCCCCGCATCCGATCCTCGGCCGGCCGTCCCCATCGGACTCCTGGTCGCGGGTCTCGGCCTCGTCATCGTCGTGCTCGGGGCGATGTTCGCGCGTTCGAGTCGACCGCCCCGTCGGGTCAGAGATCCTCGCGCAGGATGGAGTAGCTGACGAGGTCGTGATAGGCGCCGGCGCGAAACTGCGCCCGGCGTTGGACCCCCTCGCGGGTGAAGCCCGCCTTCTCGAGTGAGCGCTGCTCGGCGATGTTCTCGACGTCGGTGCTGGCCTCGACCCGTTCGATCTCGAAGAGCCGGAACAGCAGCTGCGCCATCAAGCACTGCGCTTCGGTCCCGTAGCCGTGGCCGCGAGCGTCGGGGATAAGCGACAGGCCGATGTTCAACGCCCGCGACGCCTCGTTCGGGCCGTAGCTGACCGGATGCCAGCTGATGTCGCCGATGACCGCGCCGTCGCTCAGGCGCTCGATCATCAGGTGCCCGCGCTCGGGTGACACCATCCGCTTGCCGTCGGCCAGGTTCTCGGCTAGGCGTGGCGAGGCCGGTAGCCCGAAGTCGTTGAACTCGCCGATCCACTCCACCCGCCCGGCGCGAGAGTCGTAGACCTCCGCGTCGTCGAGCGTCGCCTCGCGCAGGCGGACCGATGGGCCCGTCTGCGAGACGGGCCCATCGAGGTAGGTCGGATGGCCAGGGGCGGCGTCAGGTCGTGACAGTCTCGCGCTCCATGACCGGTACACCGGCTCCGCCATCGACGTGCTGCGCCCGCTTCGCGACCGCCTCACGGACCGATCGTTCGGCGTCGGCCGGGATGTCCGACATGACCCCGAAGCCGCCGAAGAACGCCGTGCCCTCGATCGTCAGACGCGGCGCATCCGGCGCACGCTCGACGCGCGAGCGGCCGTCCCCGGCACCACCGACGCCCATGACGCGCGTCGTGACCTGCCAGCTCGCCGGGATGAGCACCTGGCAGCCACCGAAGACAGCCCGCACCTGCAGCGTCGCGCCGGCCGGGTCGAGCGTCGCGTGGCGCAGATCGATGATCCCGCCGCCGTACCACAGCTCGGCTCGACCACCCCGGAAGCTGGTCGCGCGTGATTCGAACGCGATCGGCTCGAAGATCGCCACGAGCGTGACCTCGTCGGCGTCGGGTGACGCGTTCGGCATGATGCGGCGTTTCATCGAGAGCGCCGCGACCGCCGCGCCCGCCATCGACACCATGAATCCCGCCCACAGGATCGCCATCAGTCGTCTGATGCTCATCGGTGCACCTCCATGTAGACCCCTAGGGTCACACCAACGTCCATGGGGCGCATCCCCGTGACCGACAGTGCGGTTTCAGCCGAGGAGCATCCCCTCGGCGGCACCAGACGGTTTCGGTTCCGGCGTCCGGACCATCCGGAACGCGTTCGCGAACCCAAGCGCGCCGGCGATGATCGGGATGAGCAGCGCCACCTGCAGGGCGAGTTCGCGAGCCTGGTCATTTATCCGCAGGATCTCGGCTTGGGTGGCCTCGGGTTGTCCGGCGAGGGTCTCGGTGAGTTGCACGTCGCTCATGATCTGTGCGTCTTCCTCGAGCACGGTCGCGACCTGCTGCTGCTCATCGGCGGTCAGCACCGTGCTGGACGCGGTGAGCTGCGTGAAGCCGATCGCCAGAGACGCCAACATGATCGCTCCGGCGACGGCGAGCCCGAACGACAGCCCGAACGATCCGGCGGCCGAGTTGACCCCAGCGGCCTCGCTCACGTGTTCCTCATCGATGGGGGCGAGTGTGTAGTTGTTGAGCTGGGAGACGAGGAGCCCGAGGCCCGACCCGGCGATGATCAGTGGGATCGCCAGCGGGATCCCGGAGTCTGCCCGCGGGACGAGGGGGACGAGGGCCAGCGCGCCGACCGTCAGCAGCCCGAAGCCGACCCGGATGATCGTGCTCGACCGTCGCTGCCCGGCTCGGCGGCCGGCGAGGAGTGCGATCACGAACATGCTCAGCGACAGCGGGGCGATCGACAGGCCGGCCTGGAGCGCCGTGTACGCGAACACCATCTGGAGGTAGATCGGCAGGACGATCATCAGCCCGCCGAGGGCGACCTGTTGCAATCCCTGGCCGGTGATTCCGTAGCGGAACACCTTCGACTTGAACAGGTCGGGATCGATCAGTGAGGTCTTGCCCTCGCGCTTCCGGCGCAGGAGCCAGGCGCCGAACGCCGTCAGCCCGATGGCGCCGAGGATCAACAGCAGCGCCACGCGCTCGCCGCCCTCCTGCCAGGCGAGGACGCCGAGGACGATGCCGCCCATGCCGATGATCGACAGGATCCCGCCGACCGCGTCGATCTCGCGCGAACCCGTGTATGGCACGTCCTTGACCAGCCGGATCCCGGAGAGGACGACGGCGATGACGACCGCCTCGAGGCCGAACGCGACCCGCCACGACAGGAACGTGGTGATGAATCCTCCGAGGAGCGGGCCGATCGCGGCGGCGATGGCGGCGGCCGCGCCGACCATGGCGTACACGCGCCGCTGATACGCCCCCTCGAAGTTGCCGTGGATCAGCGATTGCATGGACGGCAGCAGTAGCGACGCGCCGAGGCCACCGATGATGGCCCAGAACACGATGATCGCCAGGAGGTCGCGCGCCAGGACCATTGCCACCGCGCCGACTGCGTACCCCAGCAGGCCGAGGACGTAGGCCCGCTTCCGACCGATCAGATCGCCGATCTTGCTCGACAGCAGGATGAAAGCGGCGGATACGAGGGCCTCCAACGCGATCGCCGACTGGACCCCGCTGACCGTCGTGCCGAGGTCGCGGACGACGGCCGAGATCGACACGTTCATGATCGACGTGTCGACGACGAGGACGAACATCGCCGCCGCCAGCAGGATCGCGAGGCGGGGGTTCTCGGCGGTGCTCTCTTCTGGCGCCTGACTGGTGACCTCGGCCGACCCAGCCGAGACCGCCGTCATCTGCGGCATTCGACGCGTGAGCGGGCGTGGGCTGCACCGGCCATCGGGTGACTCTAGCCGCCCGGGGGGCGCATGAAACGGATGCTGGCGCCCGATAAGACGGGCGCCAGCCGTACTTACCCGGGCTCGGGTCAGGGTCGCGCTCGGGTCATGGCCGCGCGGCCTGCACCGCCTTGGGCAGGAAGACCAGTAGGTTCCAGCCGGCCAGCCCGGCGATGACGACGACACGGGCCAGGAGTGGCCAGGCCGTCTCCCAGACCCACAGCCCAGCCATCACGGGCAGGAACAGCAGCCAGACGCCGAGCTGGACGATCAGCGGCAGGCCACGGATCGTCGCCCACGCCTGGTCGAGGCTGCCCTGACTCCAGATGAGGGCCGCTCCGAAGGCGACCCACAACGCGGCGAAGACGACGAACAGGATGCCGTGCTCGGCCATCCAGCCGATGCCGTTCCCGAGGCCGCTCGCAAGCGTCTCGATCACGCCGTCCATCCGACCCTTCCCTTCTGAACGTGGTGTGACGGTCATGCCGCCCTCCTCACCCACTGACGGGCTGTTGCACCTGTCGCGGAGCCTCCGTGCCGTCGGGACCGGCGATCACGTACGCGACCATCGCGATGAAGCCGAAGCTCAGCAGGCCGAGGACGAGCAGCAAGACGAACCACGCCTTGTCCTCGAGCTGGGCGGTGTTGATGAGCGCGCCGATCCAGGCCACGAGACCGGCGATCGCGCCGCCGACCATCGCGAAGCCGCCGACGATCATCAGCCCGGTCATCGACCAGCCGAACGCCGTGAACTGCACGCCGGTGACATCCGGGCCGTCGAGGACGAACTCGCCCGCCGCGAAGGCCGCCCAGACGGCGACGATCGCGAGGAACAGTCCGGCGAAGACGGCGATGAGGCCACCGACGAAGAACTTGGTGACGGTCGCCTTGGTCATGGCGGACCTCCTTCCGTGATGCGTGTCGACGTGATCGTCGGCGGTCGTCGTTGTCGCGACCAGAGCCGGTCGGCGTGCGGATGAGATGACCGACGGCCCTACCTCCGAGCGACCGCATTCCCCACCCTTCATGTCGATAGCGGAAGGAGGTCCGCGATGAAGTTCGTGATCGCCGCCGTGCTGTTCGCGCACGGCATCGGGCACGTGATGGGTCCGCTGCAGGTCTTCAAGGTGGCCGTCGTCAACCCGGCCTGGGCGGGGGACTCGTGGTTGTTGACGGGCGCCGGCGGGCAGACCCTGGGCCAGGCGATCGGCATCGTCCTTTGGATGACCGCTCTCGTCGGCTTCGTCGCCGCCGCAGCGGTCGTCATGGGCTGGTTGCCGGTGACGTGGTGGGTACCCCTCGCGGTCGTTTCATCGGTCGCGTCGCTGGCCGCGATCGGGCTGTTCCCGACCGCGTTCCCGACCTTCAGCACGATCGGAGCCGTGGTCGTTGATCTCGCGACCCTGCTGGCCGTCCTGGGCCTGCGCTGGGTCCCAGTCGCGAGCCCCGCCTGACCGGCTCGAGCTTCGAGGACGGAACGTCGACAGCGATGGAGGGCCTCACCATGACAGAGACACGGATCGACACGATCCCGGAGCGCGACTTCGTCGCGCATGAGCATCTGGAGATGCGGCGCGGCCTGGACCGGATCCACGAGATCGCCGCGCTCCGAGGGACGACGGCGGACTTGTCGTCCGGCGTTCTCGAAGTCCTCCAGTGGGTGGACACGGTGCTCGAGCCACATGCCCAGTGGGAAGACCGCTGGCTCTATCCCGAGATCGACGAGCGCGCCGGGACCCACTGGGCGACGAAGCTGATGAGCTTCGAGCACCAGCAGATCCGGGACCGTGCGCACGGCCTGGCGGCCGCGCGCACGCGGCTCCGGGAAATGGGCTCATCGACTGCGGTCCCCGACGTCCGCGGCGGGCTATTCGCACTCGAAGCCCTGCTGCGGGCCCACATGACCCGAGAGGAGCGCTTCCTCATGCCGCTGCTCGACCCCGAGTCGGTGGTCGACGCCACGTAAGAAAGGATCGGTGAGTGCCGTGATGACGGTGCGCGATGTGATGACCACCTCGGTGGTCTCTGTGAGGGCAGTGACGCCGCTCAAGGAGGTAGCCCAGACCCTGATCGACCACCGCATCAGCGGTGTGCCGGTCGTAGACGACGCCGGTCGAGTCGTCGGCGTCGTTTCGGAAGGCGACTTCCTGTTCAAGGGATCCGGTGCCGCGGCCATCCGTCAGCGCCGCTTGGCGCGCCTCATCGGTGACTCCAAGTCCACCCAAGCGCGTCGTGCGAAGGTCGACGCGACGACAGCCGGCGAAGCGATGACGAGCCCGGCGATCACGATCCGACCGAGCCAGCCCGTGGCGGAGGCGGCCCGCATGATGGCGGATCGGAAGGTCAACCGCCTCGTGGTCATGGACGGCGACGAGCTCGCCGGGATCGTGACTCGAGCGGATCTACTCCGCGCCTTCATCCGGTCCGATGAGGACCTCGCCGAGGTCATCCGCCAGGACGTCCTGTTGCGGATCCTGTGGCTGGATCCGGCCGGGTTCAACGTGCGCGTGGCGCGTGGTGTGGCCACCATCACCGGTCACGCAGAACGCCGGTCGACGGCGGAATCGATCAAGAGCACGGTCGCGATGGTGCCGGGGATCGTGCGCGTGAACGCCGACGTCAGCTGGAACCTAGACGACGCGGAGATCCGACCCGTCTCGGTCGACGCGTTCTTCCCGTATGGCCCGAAGTAGATGCACCGCCGGTCGTGAACCCGTCGTGACGGCGGATCGACTGCAGCGGGCGAACAGGAGTTGGTCATGAGGATCCTCGTCGCGTACGCGACTCGGCATGGCGCCACCAAGGGCATCGCCGAGCGCATCGCCGAAACCCTCGAGGCGGACGGTCTCCGCGTCACGCTCAGCCCGGTCGAGCGTGCCGGCGACATCGGCAGCTTCGACGCCTATGTCATCGGAAGCGCTGCGTACATGGGCCGGTGGTTGAAGGAGGCAAACACGTTCGTGCGGCGCCATCGGGAGACCCTGGCCGGCCACCCGGTGTGGTTCTTCAGTAGTGGCCCGGTCGGGCCGGATGTCCCGGACAAGAAGGGAGTCGACCCGCGCAAGGCGTCCGAGCCGCGGGAATTCGTCGAGTTCGAGACGTTGGTCCCAGCGCGCGGTCGGGAGGTCTTCTTCGGCGCTTACGATCCCGACCTTTCGTCGGGAACGATCCTCGGACGCCTCTCGAAGATCATCCCGGCCATCAAGGATGCTCTTCCTGCCGGCGATTTCAGGGATTGGCCTTCGATCGAAGCCTGGGCGCATCGGATCGCCGCGGAACTGACGAAGGAGAGGGACGTCGAGCTGGCTCATGGGTGAGCCCGTATCGCAGATACAGAGGTACGAGAGATGAACAAGGTCTTGCTCGCGGCCGGTGCTCTCGCCGGCGGCGCGATCGTCTACCAGCAGGTCGTCCGCCCGTGGTGGCGGACGTGGGGTGTCGACGAACGGGATGTCGTCCGTCCGCTGCCCGGCGACGACCTCGTTCCGGGAGCCCGCACGATCGATACGAGATCGATCGAGATCGATGCTCCGCCGGCCGATGTCTGGCCGTGGCTCGTGCAGATGGGCTACGGGCGGGCGGGCTGGTACAGCTACGACGCCATCGACATGGCGGGCGTCAGCTCGCGGCGGATCGTTCCCGAGTGGCAGACCCTCGCCGTCGGCGATGTGGTCCCGACCTATCCCGGTGGCGGCTTCGAGGTTCGTCGCCTGGAGCCCGGCCGGGCCCTGGTGCTGTATTCCGACACGAGGCTCGTGGCCAGTCAGGCAGAGTCAGTCAAGGGCGCCGACGCGAAGCGCCCCTTGGAGAACGTGGCGGCCACTGGCGCACTCCTCGGGGCGACCCAGCCGACCGAGTTCGCTGCGAGCTGGGCGTTCGTGCTCGAGCCGATGACCGGCGATCGCACGCGTCTCATCGAGCGGTTCCGCGTCGAATTCGGCGAGTCGGACAAGCCGTGGACGGCGTTGACCCTCCCGGTCGTCGGCTTCGGCGTGTTCGTGATGACGCAGCGCCAGATGCTGGGTATCCGGGAGCGGGCCGAAGCGCTCGTCCGCGAACGATCGATGGCGGCGACCGACAGCCTCGAGGCTGATGCGATCGCGATGCGCCCCGAGGCGGTAGCGGCTGCCATGACGTGATCGCGCCGAGGGTCCGGCGCAGGCAGCCGGACCCTCGGCCGACATGACGACTCGGGGGTCGAATGGCCCCGTATGTCGTGACATGGTGCCCATCACCAGGCGCGTAGAATGCCGGACAGTGCGGACGAGCCGGACGGCACGTCGATGGGGCACGCCGCGACCGGTTCCGAAGCGTCGGTGGAGGGTGTCCGATGGCGACCTTACGTGGACTGGCGATGCCGATCGGGGTCATCGCCGCCGTCCTGCTCGTGCTGCTATTCAACCCCTGGTTCGTGATCGAAGGCGACATCCGCATCGTCCTCACCGTCGCCTTCTGGATCAGCTTCATCGTCCTGCTGATCGCGCTCTTCGAGGACCGGAACGCGCCTGACGCGGACGAGGTCGAGATCGACGGACCGCGGTTCGTCCGCTTCCTGTTCCATAACACCCGGTCCGGGCTGTTCTGGCTGCCGATCCGGCTCTTCGTCGGCTTCGCCTGGATCGAGGCCGGCTGGCACAAGGTCACCGATCCCGAGTGGACCCAGGGCGGGGTCGCCCTGCGTGCGTATTGGGAGCGGGCGGCTCAGATCCCAGAGCAGGGCCGACCGCCCATCACATACGAGTGGTACCGGGACTTCATCCAGTTCCTGCTGAATGGCGGACACGAGACCTGGTTCTCGTATCTCGTGATGTTCGGGGAGATGGCCATCGGACTCGGCTTGATCCTCGGAGCGCTGACGGGTATCGCCGCCTTCTTCGGGGCGCTGATGAACATGTCGTTCCTGCTTGCGGGATCCGCGTCGACCAATCCGATCATGTTCACGCTGGCCGTCGGGCTGATGCTGGCCTGGCGCGTCGCGGGCTGGTACGGCCTCGACCGGTACCTGCTCCCAGCTCTCGGCGCCCCGTGGCGCCCCGGAACGGTGTTCCGTCGCGGGGCACCCACGGGCCAGTCGACGAGTTGATGGATCACGCCTGATCAGCAGAAGCGATCGCCCGCCGCCGATGCGGCGGGCGATCCGTGTTCGGGCCTCAGTGATGCTCGCGAGGCTTGGGCGTCAGGATGCTCCGCCGAACCGGTCCTTGGCGTCAGGCATCTCGCGGACGATGAGCACCGGGCAGGGGGCATGGCGGGCGACGTGTTCGGACACGCTGCCCATCAAGAGGCGGCCGAGCTTCCCGCGCGTGTGAGCCCCGACCAGGATGACGTCGACTGCTTCGGATTCCGCGGCCTCGACGATCGACTCGCCTGGGTCGCCGGTCCACACCAGGAACGTGACGGAGACCCCGAGAGAGCGGCCACGCTCCACGAGGCGCTGGGCGATAGCCTCTCGCCTGTCGCGGACCTGGTCGACTCGCGTATGGAACCCCCCGCCGGGATTCGTCAGCTCATGCGGATCGATCACGCTGACGACGAGCAGGGCAGCATCGTTGCGCCGGGCCAGTTCGAAGGCCCACTCGGTCGCCAGCCCACTCGTGGGGGACAGGTCCGTCGCGAGTAGGACGCGCCGGATCGCCGGAACAGGCGACGCGACGGCTCGGATCGAGGGAGAACGCCACGGTCATCGGCGGAGTGTGGGGTCGAGACCGTCGCAGCGGAAAGTGACCTTCGGCCTCTAATCGCACGGGCCGGCTGTCCCGAGCCCGCCGCGTACCGCTTGGTACCCTCCTGCTGATGAGCGACATCCGCACCGGGGTCACTGTCTCGGCACCGGACGCGTCCAGTGGACCAGCCATCCAGGCGTTGAGCGATGCGATCGGCGGCATCGCTGGCGTCCTGACGGTCGAAGATGTCCTCCAGCTCATCGTCGACCGTGTCCGCGAGCTGGTCGGGGTCGAGATACGCGGCCCTCGGCATCCTGGCCGACGATCGGCGCCGTATCGAGCGGTTCATCACCAGCGGGATCACCCCGGAGCAGCGACGGCTCCTCGGCGATCCACCGCAGGGACATGGGCTCCTCGGGCTGATCATCACGGAGGGTCGGTCGCTCCGGATCCCGGACATCGCCAGCCATCCCGCCAGCTACGGGTTCCCGCCGAACCACCCCCCGATGGCTTCCCTCTTGGCGTGCCGGTGCGCCTGAAGAACCGCACGATCGGCAATCTGTATCTGACCGACAAGCTCGGGGCCGCCGAGTTCGGCGAGGACGACCAGCGCCTCGTGGAGCTCTTCGCGCTTCACGCCGGGATCGCGATCGAGAATGCGCGCCTGCACGAAGCCGTCCAGCATCTCGCTGTCGTCGACGAACGCGAGCGGATCGGCAAGGACCTCCATGACGGCATCATCCAGACCCTGTATGCGATCTCGCTATCGCTCGAGGATGTGCCCGACGTGATGACGGAGGACGCGGCGGAGGCAGCGGCCACGGTAGATCGAGCCATCGACACGCTCAACGGCGCGATCGCCGACCTCCGGCAGTTCGTGGTCGGACTGCGCCCCGAACACGTCGACCGAGCGGATTTCACGAGTCTCCTCGTGGCCCTCGCCGACCAGGTCCGCCAGAACAACGTCGTCGAGCTCGAGCTCGACCTTCCCGACGAGCGGCTCGATGTCCCCGCCCACGTCCGAGGTGAACTGCTGCAGATCGTCAGGGAGGCGCTGTCGAACATCGCACGCCACGCGCACGCGACGACCGCACGCGTCAGCCTCCGGCAGGTGAACAGCAGCATGCGTCTCGAGGTCGCCGACGACGGTGTCGGCTTCGATGCGTCGGCCGCCATCCCGAGAGGTCACCACGGGGTCGCCAACATGCGCGACCGCGCGACAGCGCTCGGCGGTCACTTCGAACTCGGAACCAGCGGCGGGGGGACGACTATCATCGTCACCGTGCCGCTCAGGGGCGCTGACACGAGCGACGCGGCCGCCGAGGAGAGGGGACACGAGTGACAGCGCCTGACGGAACCGCAGCGCCTCGCGAACTGCGTCTGCTCGTGGTCGACGACCACGAAGTCGTCCGGCAAGGACTCGTAGCGCTGCTCGATCGGCGGCCAGGGTTCCAAGTCGTGGCCGAGGCTGGCACCGTCGCCGAATCGATCGAGGCCGCGCGGCGTTTCGAGCCGGACATCATCGTCATGGACGTGCGCCTGCCCGATGGCTCCGGGATCGAGGCGTGCCGTGAGATCCGGGCGGAGCTGCCCGACACCCGCGTGGTCATGTTGACCTCGTATCCCGATGACGACGCCGTCCTCTCAGCGATCGTCGCCGGGGCGTCCGGGTACCTCTTGAAGCAGGTCCGGGCACGAGATCTGGTGGCGGCCCTGGAGGCCGTCGGACGAGGCGAGTCGCTCCTCGACCCGGCAGTGACTGAGAAAGTCCTCGAGCGGGTCCGACGGATCGCATCCGGCACCTATCAGGACGAGCTGTCCCAGCTGACCGCCCAGGAGCAGAAGATCCTGATGCTCGTCGCGGAGGGGATGACGAATAAGGAGATCGCCGCCGAGGTGTTCCTCTCGGACAAGACCGTGAAGAACTACGTGAGTTCGATCCTCTCGAAGCTCAACCTAGAACGCCGCGCGCAGGCTGCTGCGTTCGTCGCGAAGCACCGGGCCGAGCACCCCAGCTGAGACACGCAGCTCTCGGGGGCGATTCGGCCCCCTGAGCTGCCCGCGACGTCCCGGCTACGGTCCGGACGTCGAGTCACAACCAGACCAGCGGCACTGTCCCCACCTGCGCGCGAGCGAGACGATGGCGACCGAGACGCGATCGTGCGTCTGGAAAAGGAGGTAGTCAGATGGAACTCGCCATCACCCTCGGGCTCGGCGGGTGGCTCCTGCTGACCGTCGGAGCCGTCGTATTCGGCGGTGTCGCGCAGTTCATCGGTGAGGCGCGCACCGGGGTCGAATGGTTCGTCGATGCGATCGCCTTCGGCGTAGGTGCGCTGATCGGCAGCGAGTTCATCATCGCCACGCAGGCCTATGGGCCGGTGTGGGATGGGCTGGCGCTCGTGCCCGCGCTGGTCGGCGGCCTGATCGTCGGCCTGATCGTCGAGCTGTCGACGCGGTACATCACCGGTGGGTCGTACGCCCATCGGCCGACACCGGCGTGACCATCCCACGCTGATGGCCCGGGCCGCCGGCACCGCCGGCGGCCCCTTGGTTTGCCAGCCGGCCCCCCAACTCGGGCCGTTCGGCCCTCGTTCCACCGAGTGACGGTAGGCACCATCAACGGTGGAGGTACGAACATGCATGCCGTCGTCGTCTATGAATTGTTCTGGGGGAATACGGCCGCCGTCGCTCGCGCCATCGCCGAGGGGATCGGCCCAGAAGCCACTCCGTTGACCACCGACGAGGCGACGCCCGATATCGTGTCGACGGCGGATCTCGTCGTCGTCGGAGCGCCCGTCCTTGGCTTCCGACTTCCGACGGATCAGATCCGGGAGGGGCTCCTCCGCGAATACGGCGCCCCGACGCCGGCCGACACGAGCCATCGATCGATGCGGACGTGGCTCGAGGAACTCCCATCGGGCAGGGCCCCGGTCGCCGCGTTCGAGACCCGCTTCCGCTTCTCGCCGGGCGGCTCGATCGGGACCATCGAACACGAGCTCGAGCGAGTGGGATACCGGCCCGTGACGAAGGGCAAGAAGTTCCTTGTCACCGGCAAGTACGGCCCGCTCAAGGCCGGCGAACTCCAACGAGCTCGGAAATGGGGTGCCGAGCTCGCGACGGCTGCCCAGGACCGGGCACGCTCCTGAGCAGCCGAGGACGGGCCAGGGTCCCGTATCCCGCCCTGGCCCGTCACTCCGCGTAGAGTCCGGACATGCGCATCGTCAGCCCGGGGGAGGCCGTCTCGGTCATCGAGAGCGGCGCGCAGGTCTATGTCCATTGCGCTGCGGCGGCACCTTCCGTCCTCCTCGACGCGATGGTCGCGCGCGCGGTCGCAGAGGATCTGACCGACATCGGCGTGACCCACCTCCACATCGAGGGCCCGGGTCCGCACCTTGCTCCCGAGATGGCTCGCCACTTTCGCCACAGGGCGCTGTTCATCGGACCGAACGCCCGACGTGCCGTGGAGGAGGATCGCGCTGACTACGTGCCGGTGTTCCTATCGGACGTCCCGCATCTGTTCAGCTCCGGTGCCCTACGCCTCGACGCGGTCCTCGTCAACGCGACACCGCCGGACAGCCACGGTTTCTGTTCGCTCGGCACATCGGTAGAGGCCATCCATGCGGCGATTCGCGCCGCCAAGACGGTCATCGTCCAGCTCAACCGGGCCATGCCCCGGACACTCGGCGAGAGCTTCATCCACGTCGACGAGATAGATCTCGCGGTCGAGGTCGACGTTCCCCCGTACGAGCATCCGGTCGGGGAGCTCGGTGACGTCGAACGGCGGATCGGCGCCTACGTCGCCGAGCTGATCCCTGACGGCGCCACGCTCCAGCTGGGCATCGGCGCCATCCCCGCGGCGACCGCGCTCTTCCTCCGGGACAAGCACGACCTGGGGATACATACCGAGATGTTCACCGACTCGGTCGTCGACCTGGTCGAGGCCGGTGCCGTGACGGGCAATGCCAAGGAACGGAACCGGGGCAAGATCGTCACGGCGTTCGTTCTGGGTACGAAGCGTCTCTACGAGTTCGTTCACGACAACCCGATGGTGGAGATGCGGTCGGTCGACTTCACCAACGACTCATCGGTCATCCGGAGCTTCCGCCGCATGGTCGCGATCAATTCGGCCATCGAGGTGGACCTGACAGGGCAGGTCGTCGCCGACTCGATCGGTCACCGAGTCTATTCAGGAGTCGGCGGGCAGATGGACTTCATCCGTGGAGCTGCCCTCGCGGCCGAGGGCCGCGCGATCATCGCGCTGCCGTCGACTGCAGCTGATGGGACCGTCTCGCGTATCGCTGCGACGCTTCAGCCGGGCGCAGGCGTGGTCACGACGCGCGCCCACGTGCGGACCGTGGTGACGGAGTACGGTGTCGCGGAGCTCTTCGGAAAGAGCATCCATGAGCGCGCCACTGCGCTCATCTCGATCGCCCATCCCGACTTCCGAGATGAGCTGCGCGCCGCCCATGAGGGTCGGCGACCCCTGCCGGCGGGCGCGGGGGCCGGTCGTCGATCCGACTGAGGCCATGTGGCACTGGGCCTGTGGACCGCTCGCCGGTACGCTCGGATCGTGATCCAGTGCTGAGGTACCGGTCCCATGCCCGCGACGCTGCTCCTCGCACTGTTCCTGGTCGCGCACGGCGCCATCCATCTGAGCTTCCTCGCTCCTCGACCACCGGTCACGGCTGACGGCCCGCCCTGGCCGTTCGTCCTCGATCGTTCGTGGGTCCTTTCGCCGCGCGGAGTCCGGCCGGAGCTCACTCGCATCCTCGGGCTGGCCCTCGCGGCGGTCACGTTCGCCGCGTTCGTCCTGGCGGCCGCCAAGGTTCTTGGTCTTGTCCCGGTGAGCCTCTGGGTGCCCGCGATCGCCCTTGGCACAGGGACCTCCATCGCCCTTCTCGCCCTCTTCTTCCACCCTTGGCTGGTGCTGGGCGTCGTCATCGACGCCGCGCTGCTCGGGGCCGTGTTCATCGCCGAGTGGTCACCTCCGTCGATCGGGTGATACACGTCTCGCCGGCCCGGGCCGATCGGCCCACGGGGATGGGCCGGACGTCCCTTCGGTGGGCTTGCTCCGCGAGCGAACATAGCCCGCATGGATACCGTCACACCCCCTGCGGACGCCCAGCGTCCATCGATCGATCCTGACCCGCCCGCCCCGCCAGTCGAAGCGCTGAGTCGGCGCACGCTGCTGCGCGTCGCAGGCGGCGGTCTCGTGGCGGCCGGTGTAGCCGCCTGCGCCCCGGTGACGGTCAGGCAGGCGACGTGGACGTACCCGCCGGGCAGCAGCAGTGGGCCTACTTTGTCTGCCGCTCCAAGTGGGTCAGCGGCGCCGTCGGCATCAGCATCCGCCGCGTCCTCGGCGGAGCCGTCGATGAGCCACGCTCCGTCGGCATCACCGTCAGCCTCGGCGCCCGCGATGGACCATGACGCCAATGCGCTCGCCGTGGTGGAGCGCTTCCTGGGCGGCGAGGGTGCGTCGTTGCCCGACCCTGGCAACGTGCCGCTGGAGCCGAAGATCGTCGATGGCGTCAAGGTCTTCGACATGACAGTCGAGGAGATCCAGCACCAGATCGATGCGGAGAAGGACCCGATCGCCGGCCTCGGCTTCAACGGGACATGGCCCGGGCCGCGTCTGACCGTCGTGGAAGGCGATCGAGTCCGGGCGACCTTCAAGAACAACATGAAGGAATCGACCGGGATCCATTTCCACGGTCAGCGGGTGCCGAACAACATGGACGGCGTCCCGCACGTGACGCAGGACCCGATCCTGCCCGGTGACTCCTTCACCTATGAGTTCACCGCCCGGACGCCCGGCTCGCACATGTACCACAGTCATCACAACGCGACGGACCAGGTCGGCCGCGGACTCCTCGGGGCGTTCATCGTCGAGCCGACCGACCCCGCACAGCGCTACGACAAGCTCTACGGCGCAACGCAGGACATCATCTGGATCTCGAACGACGCGCTCGGCGGGTTCACGATCAATGGCCGCGGCTTCCCGGCGACCTCACCGATCGTCGCGACGCTCGGCGAGACGATCGTGATCCGGTTCATGAACGAGGGGAACATGATGCATCCGTGGCATCTCCACGGGATGCCGATGCGCGTCGTTGCTCGCGATGGATACCCACTCGGGTCGGCGGCTTTCACGTGTGACACGCTCGGCGTCAACCCGGGCGAGCGCTGGGACGTCGTGATCCGCTGCGAGGAGCCAGGCGCCTGGGCATTCCACTGCCACATCCTGCAGCACGCCGAGGGTCCCGACGGGATGTTCGGGATGGTCACCGCCCTGGTGGTCCAGGAGGCGAGCGCAGCCCGATCGTCCGCTCCGGTGGCCCAGGCTGCACTGGCAGCGGGCTCCACGGCGTTCGCGTGCACGATCCCGCAGATCGGCTGACAGCGCCAGCCTGCATGAGCGATCGGTCGCTCGGCGGGCACGATCGATGCGTCTCGAACTGACCCGCCGCGGCGACTATGCCGTGCGCGCCATGCTTGCGCTCGCGGATCGCGATTCAGCCCTGCCGACCAGTGGCCGCGAGATCGCAGCCGAGATGGGGATCCCGTTCGGGTTCGTTTCTCGCGTCATGGGCGACCTGGTCTCTGCCGGCCTGGTCGAGTCGACGACCGGTCGAACGGGTGGCTATATCCTCGGTCGGCCCGCGACGGCGATCAGCCTCCTCGCGGTCATCGAGGCGATCGAGGGCGATAGCCGGCGAGCGAGTTGCGTCCTCCGCGGCAGCCCGTGCGGCCGGGACGGCCATTGCCAGGTCCATGAGGCCTTCTTCGCCGCCCAGGACGCGCTCCTCGAGCAACTGCGCCAGGTGACCTTGGCTGACGTGGTCCGGGACCGGCCGGCTGACGGTCAGCGGAGTGCCGCGGACCGACCTCCTACCCCGTCGCGCACCCGAAAGTCCTGAAGGCACGCCTCGCTGGGCCGAACGGCCCTATCTCACGCTGGCCCTCGAAGAAACACTGACCAAAGCGGTAATCGTTTCTTCCGAGGTGCAGCATGCTCCGTCCAACGTCGATCCTGATCGGCGCCGCGCTTGTCGTCGGCGCCTGTGCGGCCCCGTCGGCCGCGGCTCCTGGCGCGACGAAGCCGCCGACCAGCCAGGCGTCCGCCCCGGCGGCATCCGCGCCGGCCGCCGCGAAGACCCTCGAGATCACGGCGTTCGATCTCGGGTTCACACCGGCTACGCTCGACGTGCCGGCGCCCGGCAAGTACGGGGTGAAGTTCGTCAACACGGGTGCCACCGTCCACGACATCACGTTCGCGACCGGTGAGAGCGTGACCGCCCAGCCTGGCGAAACGGCCTCGGTCACAGTCGACATCCCCGCCGGTGGCACGACATTCCTCTGCTCCATCCCTGGCCACGCGGCGGCCGGGATGACCGGGGGCGTGGTCGTGACCGGCGACGCACGGCCCGAGCCCGAGCATGGATCCGAACGACCACGGTGGTCCTGCGCCGGCGACGGACGTCCAGCCGGATCCGGCAGCGCCGGCGCCGGTCCTCTACGACCCGGCCGCCCCGAAGGCCTTGCCCGGAACGGTCCACGACGTCGACCTCGTGATCACCGAGGAAGAGATGACCGTCGCCGAGGGGTTCGTCCAGAAGGTCTGGACGTTCGGCGGGACGGTCCCGGGTCCGGTGATCCGGGTCCATGTCGGTGACACGATCCGCGTCCACCTCAAGAACCCGAAGGAGAACCAGCTCTCCCATTCGATCGACTTCCACGCCAGCCAGGTCGCCTGGAACGACGAGATGCGCTCGATCATGCCTGGTGAGGAGCTCGTCTACGAGTGGACGGCCGAGTACGCGGGCGTCTGGATGTACCACTGTGGCACAGCGCCGACGCTCCATCACATCGCCAACGGCATGTACGGCATGGTCATCGTCGAGCCGAAAGCTGGCCTGCCGCCGGTCGACAACGAGTTTGCCCTGGTCCAGAGCGAGTGGTACCTCGGCCCGCAGGGCCAGCCCAGCGACCTGACCAAGGCCTCGGCAGCCGCCCCGGCGCCCGACTTCGTGGTCTTCAACGGTGTGGCCAACCAGTACAAGGACCATCCGATCACGGTCGGGACCGGGGAGCGCAACCGGATATTCGTCCTCGATGCCGGGCCGAGCGTCGACAGCTCGTTCCATATCGTCGGGACGATCTTCGACACCGTCATCCGCGAAGGCGTCCACCTTGCGAAGGGGAACGACGGGAGCTGGGGTTCGCAGGCCATGGACCTGGCGCCTGCACAGGGCGGGATCGTCGAGTTCACCACCGCCGAGGACGGGATGTACCCGATCGTGACCCACGCCTTCAACCTCGTGGGACGTGGCGCCCTCGGGCTGATCCAGGCAGGCGACGGAGACCCGACGAACTGACGGCCGCAGCAAGGCCCGGCGGGCGACGTCCGCCGGGCCGTTGCGCTGCTCCTGGGATCAGCTGTCCGCGTAAAGCTCCACGAAGTCGCTCGCCGAAAGGACGCCGACCGCTCGACCGCCATCATCGACTGCGACCAACCGGTGGATGCGACGATCCCGCATCAGTCGGGCCGCCTCGCGCAGCGGCGTCAACGGCGAGACGGTCACCGCCGGCGAGGTCATGAGCTCTCCGACACGAAGCCCGCTCGGGCGTCGGCGAAGGAGGGTCGACATCGGGATGCCGCCATCCTCGATGACGTCGGTCCGACTGATGACGCCGACCAGCTCGCCTCGCGTGTCGACGACCGGCAGACCGCTGACGACCCGGTCGTGCATCAGGGCCTCGGCTACTTCGAGTGAGGCGTCGGCGTCGACGACGACCGGGTCGAGGGTCATCAGGTCGGCGACCACGAGGTCCGCTCCCGGTGCCTGCGGCGCGATCATCGCGATGCTCCCGGAGCCGGTGCCAGCGCCGCCTGGATCGCCTCGTGCAGTCGGGCACCCGTCGGTTGACCTGTGAGCATCGTCACGGCGTGGCTGCCGCTCGATTCCTCCCAGCTCAGATTCAGGCCGGGCGACGTCAGGACGACGGGAGTATCCGGATGGATGTCGCGGATGTTCTCGATGAGCGTCCGCGCACCCTCCGCGTCTCCGCTCGACCAGACGTCATAGACGAGCACATCGGCGCGTTCCGCAAGGTCGCATGGATGACCGGCAAGGACCGGACAACGGTTGCGGGTCGGCCCGCCGCACTCGATCACGTCGTACCCGAACCGCCGCAGCGAATCAGCTTCCTGGCCGCCGAGATCGAGGTCGTGATGCACCACGAGGACTCGAGTCATCTCACACCTCGCTCCGCGCTCCTGGGCCGGCGCCACGTCGGCCGCTGCTGTCGAGCATCGTGCGCGTGGTCGTCCGGAGGCGGGAGTGGCGAAGGTCACGCGACGACGGGCCGTTCGGCTCGCGCCGTCGGTCGCCGTCAGATCGTGCGGTTGGCGATCTCGAGCTGGCGACCCGTCCAGCGGATCAGGTTCGCGAGCTGGCGCTCGTCGAGCCGATCACACGCCCATGACCAATGGAGCGAGACGATGTCGCCCGTTTCGGGGGTGTCGATGAAGCCCGTCGCGTCGCGCCACGCCTGGACTCGCTCGACCCCCGCCGGGCCATGCTGGAGCCGCCCGTCCACGAGCTGCAGCCTGGTCGCCGAGACGACGAGTTGGTCGCCGATCCGCTCGAGGACGCGACCCCATCGGATCCGGCACGAATCCATGATCTCGAGGATGCCGTCGACCTGGCCACCCCGGATGAGCCCGACGCGGGGGAAGACGTCGAGCACATGGAACGCGTGGACTGGGCGAGCCCCGTCGCCCGGCTTCAGGGCGAGCCAGCGCCAGTCGGCCGCCTTGACGCGTGGCCGGAAGCGTTCATCGAGGGATGCGCCGAAGGAGCCCGGTGGCACCGCCCGCAAGAGGTCATTCCCGAGCCAGTAGGCTTCGACGACACGTCGATCGAGGGGATCGGGCAGACCAGCTGACGTGGCGATCAGCGCGAGGTACGGATAGGCGCCCTCGAACCGCTGGGCGAGGGCGCGGAGCACCGTGTCCTGGCCGGCCGCGCCCGCCTCGAGCAGCTCGTCGGCGTCGTCCGGGCCGCAGTAGCCGAAGCGGTTGGGCCCATAGGCGTAGCGCGCGAACAGGACCGGCCCGGACGCCACCGGTCGGGTACCGGCCGGATGCTCGGGTACCGGCTTGAAGGGCAGTGCGGCGATCATCGCCGGGCCTATACCGCGACCGCGACCGCGGTCGGACGCCGACCGATGAGGATCAGCGCCCCCACCGCCATCAGCACCAGCGCATAGCCGGTGCTCGCGACGGGCTCAGGGAGTGTGCCGCGGGTGATGGCGGTGAGCGCCGCTGTGATCACCGCGCCCACCACGAGCACGGAGGTCACTTCGCTCGCGGGTGCGCGGCGGAGGGCTGCCAGCCATGTCCCGACGTAACCGGCCAGCAGTAGACCGGTGACCGCGACCCACGTCCAGCCCGCCGCGTCGAGTGCAGCGATGCCGGCCACGCGGCCTGTGAGGATCAGGTATCCGACGAGCACGATGAGGCCGATGCCCAGCCGAGCCACACCCACGATCGGCGAGCGGACTCGTCCGAGGACGCGCTTGGCCAGTACGACCTCGACCGCCCAGATGAGCGTCGCAAGGGCGATGAGCGTCTCGCCGATGCCCCAGCTGATACCCAACGGCGGAAGGATCAGGGCCTGTCCGGCGATGAGGACGCCAAGGGCAAGGATGGGCGCGAGCCCGAGTCGCTCCCCGAGGAAGGGACCCGCCATCAGGGCGACCCAGATGACCATCGTCTTATGGATGAACGCCGCTGACGGGGCGCTCGCCATCGCGAGCCCGCTGAAGAACAGGAGGAAGGCGACGCCGCCACCCAGGATCCCGATCACGGCGAGCGTCAGTCGGTCGACCCGGCCGATCCCTCGGACCTCCTGCGGCCGCACGACGGCGGCGGCGAGCGCGACGAGGATGGCAACCGCGACGAGGTTCTTGAGGGTCGTGAAGACGGCCGGATCCGGCACGGCCTTCACGGCGGACGCGTTCAGGAACACGGCGACACCGCTGATGGAGGCCGTCCCGAGCGCAAGGAGGAGACCGATGGTCCGGTCTCGGGGGAGTGTCAGTGTGAGGCGGGCCCTCGCGGCCCCTGTCGCCATCATGGCAGCGGTCCTCCTGTCCTTTGTCCGTAGGCGACCCTCACGAGTCGCTCGATCTCGTCTGCCTCTGTCGGGTCGATCCTCGCCATCACCGATCCTGCCGCCACGATCACCCGATCGCCTTGCCTGACGTCAGGCAACGGAAGGATGCTTGCCCGGCGCAGCCGACCCTCGACGCGGACGACGGCTTCGTCACCATCGACCTCCACGATCTCGCCCGGGATGGTGAGGCACATCACGCACCACCAGCCCGGAGTCCGGCCAGCTCCTGGAGCGTCCGCCAGTTCGCCAGGCGATCGGCCTGGGTCGCCTCGATCTCGGCGCTCGGCTCGCTGTCCGCGCCGAAGTGCGGCGCGAACCGACCCTCCGAACGGGCGAACGCGAGGAAATCGACCGGCTCGCCGGTCGGCAACTTCGACCAGTCGTCGCGCAGCGCCGGGTTGCCCTGCAACGACAGTCGCTGCGCGAACGTCTCTCCCCGCCGAGGGTCGTACGTGAAGAGCGGGAACGCACGCGAGTCCACGGCGAGCCTCGCCTGGTGGGAGGCTGCGTCGTCGGCGATGCCGTGCTCCGGCATGCACGCCGTGTAGGCGATGACCACCGCCGGGCCGGGGTAGGCGTTGGCCTCCATGACCGATCGATAGAAATGATTGAGATGAGCGGGCGTGGTCTGGGCCACATAGGCGTTGCCGTGCGCCATCAGGATCCGCCCCAGCTCCTTGCGGGCCTCGGGGCGGCCATGCTCGACCGCACCGAATGCCGAGAGCTTCGTGACCTGCCCACCGAACGACGCCGTCGACGCCTGGCCACCGGTGTTCGAGTACACCTGCGTGTCGAGTACCAGCACGTTGATATCGGCCCCCGAAGCGACCATCCGCGACAACGCCTGGAAGCCGATGTCGTACATCGCACCGTCGCCGCCGAGGACCCACAGCTTTCGTTCGGGATGCCCGTCCTGGTCCCACCGCGCACGGACCCCGGACGCGACCGCGGGCGCGTTCTCGAACAGCGAGTTCGTCCAGGGGACCAGGTAGGGATTGAAGGGATAGGTGCTGCCGAAGACGCTGTTGCAGCCTGTCGCTGCAACGATCCCCATGGAATCGGGACCGTGCACCTGGCGGGTGGCGGCGACCATCATCCGGATGGCCGACGCTTCACCGCAGCCGGCGCACGAGCCGGCCCCACCGACGTAGCCGATCGCATGCTCCCCGAGCATCATGTCGGCCAGCGCTTTCTCATTCCGATAGGCGAGTGGCGTGGGCGGCAGGGATCGGAAGAAGCGCATATCCCGGAACGCGCGGTCGAGCACCGTCTCGCCCGACCCGTCCGTCTCGGTCTTATCGGCCATGAACAGCGCGTCGTGCCCGAGGGCGGCACACACCTCGACGCATTCGGCGCAGCCCTTGCAGTGCGTCGGCTCGATGAAGATGCCGAAGCCCGCCGGCTCGAGCCCGCGCTTGGCGGGTACGTCCGCGTACTTCTGCGTGTGGGCGAAGTGGTCGCGTGCCGTGGCCGCGGCACGGTCGGGCTCGCGCTCGCCGGCAGCGAATGTCTCGACGCGCTCACCCAGCTCGGCTTCCGGCACGGCGATGCCCAGGATGGCGGTGTCCGGGCAGGCACTGACGCAGGCCATGCAGCCGACGCACTGCTCGGTGATCAGCTGAGGCAAGCGCGGCGCCAGTCGGCTGAAGTCGCGAGTGGCGGCCGTCCCCGGCGGGATCACGCTCCGCGCGAGACCCACGTCGGCCGGCCATTCCTCGTCGGCGACACCGCGCCGGTACGCCGGCACGATCGACGCGCCGAACTCTTCGACGTACGACGCGATGTCGAACAACGGCGTGGCGATGCCGAGCTCGACCTCGTGCTGTTCCTTGAGCGCGCCGGCTTCCTTGGTCAGCGGCGAGCGAAGACCCGTCGTCATCGTGGCTCCCTTGCCAATGCCCGCACGAGATCGCTGGTCGAGATCACCCCGATGGGCATGAACGGATCGTCGTCGGCGACGACGACCAGCCGATGTACGTGATCGCGCTCCATCTGGATCGCCGCGGCAGCCAGCGGCGCCGAGCGGTGGATCGTCAGGGGCGGGCTGCTCATCAGATGTCGGACCTGCAGTCCCGTCCAATTCGCCCACAGCCACTCGGTCGCCCGAGCACGGACGAGATCCGTCTCGCTGATGACGCCGATGACGTCGCCAGCCTCGGCGACCACCGGCAGTCCGCTGATGTCGTATTCGTCCAGGAGGTCAGCAGCGTCGGTCAGCGATGCGTCAGCGCGGATGACGATCGGGTGATTCGCCATGAGATCGCCGACCGTGATCGGTCGATCATGGGTGCGTGGATCGGCGTTCATGACGGCACTCCGATCAGGCTCTGCGACTCCATGGGAACCCGGGTGAGGTGGCGCTCGGGACCGGCGGGTAGACCGAGCGCAGCGCTGATGTCGATGACGCCGTCGTACGCCGCCGCGACCAACCCGAGGTTTGCGTCGACCACTGCACGCCCCCGCTTCCCGAAGAACCGCCCCAGCCGTTCGCCGACCGCAGCCAGCAACTCGTCCCGTCCGAGGCCCGCCTCAGCTGCGAATGGCGTCACACGGAGGAACACACCGACGAGGGCGATCCCCTGCATGCGCAGGACGAGGTCCGCCCGCGGCGACCTGGCGCGCGCGAGCCCGGCCGTATCGAGTGCGGTGACCCGGATCCGGCGTCGCACGATGTCTGTCCGCGCCGAGGTCGGGATGGTCGCCCAGATGGCCGCCGGGTCCGTGAGTTCCGATTGGAGGAAGAGGACCCCGCCGTCGGCCAGGCCCGCAAGCGGATCGCCCAGGCCGAAGGCCGCGACATCGTGGAGCGGCACCATGTCGACCCGATCGAGCTCGGCGTGCGTGTGGATCGGCTCATCGGCGATCGTGAGGTAGTACGTGGTCGGCAGCCCCTTCTTCTCGGAGCCGTAGCGCGGGTAGGCCTGGACCTGCTTGTCGAAGACCTCGCCGACGATCGTGGCTATCAGCTTGTTCGTCGTGACCGACCCGAACCCCCCGATGGAGTGGCCGCGGAGCGAGAAGGCCCCACGCGGGCGGACGTCGATCGGACGCGGCGGAAGGGCCAGCGGGTGGCGGATCCCGACGACGGCGTAGCCACGATCGCGCTCTCCGTGATGTGCCAGCCAGTCGAAGACGGCTGCCAGGTCCTCGGCACCGACATCGCGCGATCCCAACCCCGCCGAGACGGAGAGCACGCGCGGGACCATCACGCCTTCTGCAGCGGCGCCATACAAGGCGGCCTTCGTCTCCCGCGTGAGTGGATTGTCTGCCGCAGCCGGTTCGTCTGTCCGCTCCACGACGCCGACGGTGCGCGCGCCCCGGAGGATCCGGCGGAGGTCGTCAGCCGGGAAGGGCCGGAAGCTTGTGACCGCCGCGCAGCCCACGGGTCGACCGTCGCGCCGCAGCGCGTCGACCACGGCCTCGGCCGTGTCGTCGATCGTTCCCATCGAGACGAGGATCTCGTGGGCGTCGCTGCAGCGATGGTCGCGAACGTGAAGGTAGGTGCGCCCCGTCAGCGATGCCCACGATGCAAAGGCCTCATCGAGGGCCGGGCGCAGCCCGGCGTAATAGGCCCGTTGGCCGATGCGACCTTTCATGTAGCTGTCCTGGTTCTCGACCACGCCGGTCATCAGGCCCTCGGCCGGCTCGAACATCGGCCGGATCCGTTCGCGCGGATCACCGACGAACTCCCGCAGAAGGTCGTCCTCCGGGAGCAGGACGTTCTCGAGCGTATGGGTCGTCAGGAATCCGTCCTGGACCACGAAGAACGGCGTCTGGGTCGCCTCGGCCACGCGTCGAGCGATCGCTGTGAGGTCGGCCGCCTCTTGCGCGTTGCGAGCGAAGAGGATGCCCCACCCCGTGTCGGCGACGGCCATCACGTCGTCATGACCGGCGTGGATGTTGAGCGCCTGGCTGGTCAAGGCGCGCGCCCCGATGTGGAACACGACGGGCAGCCGCTTGCCGCTGATGACGTACAGGACCTCCTTCATCAGGACCAGGCCCTGGCCTGCCGTGAAGTTGGTGACTCGACCGCCCGCCAGTGCGACACCCTCCGCTGCCGACGCGGAGCTATGCTCGGATTCGGGTTCGACGAAGCGCAGCGGCGTGCCCCACAGGTTCGGTCGCCCGTTCGCGACGGCGACCTGGAAGACTGCCGCCATGGTCGTGGAGGGCGTGATGGGGTACGCGCAGGCGACCTCGGACAGGCGTGTCTCGACGTGGGCGATCGCCTCCGATCCGTCGACGATCACGGGGATGCCCGGGTAGCGGACTCGCGGAAGCGGCGATCCCTTGCTCATGGCTCAAGCCTGCCCGTCCGAACGGCACGGCAAACGTGGCGTCCGGCCCCTTACCGTGGGCCGTTCGGCCCGGCCGATCCGCCTTGCGTCAGAGGGTGCGTTTCGTGCTCAGCACGAGCCCACGAACCCGACTGACCGCGTCAGTGATCGCCAGGACGAAGGCGTCCATCGCGGTGGCGACGGGCCAACTGAGGGCCTCGCCCAGGCCGAAATCGACGCCTCCGATGGCGACGACCATGCCCTGCAGCGGGCGCCCGCGGATGATCGAGGCGACACCGATCGTCTCCGGGATCGAGAGGGCGTGCGAGGACCGCGGGCGGATGCCGGACTCCCGACCGACGAGGCCACTGAAGGGGATCTCGACGATCCAGCCCGGGTCGACGCCGACCGCCGTGTCGACGACGATCGCGCCGGCGCCGGGCGGCACCGCCAGCAGGTCGTCGATGTCGAGCTGCCCGACGACCCGACTGCGGACGTCGATCGGGAGCGCGTCAGCGAGCCGCGAGACCGCGATCACCGCAGCGGCGTCGTCACCACGATCCGGCCCACCGCAGGCGAGGATCTCGACGAGGATCGTTGAGACCGGGTGGATCACATCCACTGTCACGTCGGCTTCCGGTTGGCGAACGGTCGGCGCGACGAGCACGGCAGTCATGACAGGTCCTCCACCTTCAAGTCCAGGAAGTGCGTGGCACAGCTGATGCACGGGTCGTAGCTGCGGATGAGCTGCTCGAGCAGGTGCGTGATCTCTGCGTGCGGCCGGTCCAGGATCGTCGGCGCAAAGAGGGTGAGATCGGCCTCGATCGCGGCCTGGTTCTGGCTGGTCGGGGGAACGATGCGCGCCTCCATGACACGACCGTCAGCGTCGAGCCCGAACCGTTGGAAGAGCAGGCCGCGTGGTGCCTCCGTCGCCCACGCCGCGCTGCCTGCGCAGGGCGACCAGGGCACGATGCCTTTCGCCGGCGGCTCGTAGCCTTCGACGATATCGAGCGCCGTCGCGGTCGCGTGGACCAACTCGACGGCGCGCGCGGCGATGCTCCAGTTCGGCTCGTGCGCGATCGCGTCGGCCAGCCCGAGGCGAGCCAGCGCCGCCGACGCCCGGGGGTGGAGCTGATCGGCGTCGAGCGTGACGCGGGACGATGGTCCGAGCAGGTACGGGCGTCCGTCGCGGCCGAGGGCCTGCAGCGCATGTGACCAGGCCACCTGCCGCTCCTCGAACATCGACTCCCAGTCGGTGACCGCGATATCGAGGCCGTCGTTCGACACGATGCGCCCGTGGTTCATCGGATAGCCGTCGAAGCCACGCAAGGCGACGAGTCGAGCATCGCGCCGGAATGAGGGCGGCTCAAGGGTCGCGACAAGGTCGATCGTGGCCTCCGCGAGATCGAGTGCCTCCACGAGGTCCATGCGGAGCGACGCGATCTCGTCGCGCCGGATCACGCGCGAAAACCCGCCGACGCGCACCGAGACCGGGTGGATGGCGCGACCGCCGATCCGGGCGACGATCGCATTGCCGGCTCGCTTCAGCCGGAGCCCACCCTCGACGGTGGCTCGATCGTGCTGTGCCAGATCCAGTGCACTCGGATATCCGAGCAGGTCGGGGAGGTGGAGCAGGTAGATGTGCAGCGCGTGGCTCTCGATCCACTCGCCGCAATACAGGAGACGGCGCAGGGCGACCGTCGCGGGATCGACCTCGACACCGAACGCCGACTCCGCCGCGTGGACAGCGGTCATCTGGTAGGCGACCGGGCAGATGCCACAGATCCTGGCGACGATGTCGATGACCTCGTCCATCGACCGGCCCACGACCAGTCGCTCGAAGTAGCGTGGTGCCTCGAAGATCTCGAGCTGCGCCGATTCCACCGCGCCATCACGGACGCGCAGGTGGAGCGAGCCCTCGCCCTCGACACGGGTCAGGTTCCGGACATCGACCATCAGGTCTTTGCCACCGGGTGCGATGACGGCGTCATGCATCGGACCGCTCCTTCGGCATGGCAATGTCGATCGGACCGGGTGGCCCACCGGCGGCGTTGATCACGGCGCGGAACGGCGGGGACCAGGCGTCGAACAGCGCGAAGGCGCGGGCGACGTCGGCTGGCGTTCGGTCGCGACCGAGCCATATGGCGAGTCCCGGTCCGTTCGCTGACTCCTTCGGCCCGAAGCAGCCATAGCAGCCACGTCCGAATGCGGGACACAACGCGCCACAGCCGCTGCGGGTGACCGGCCCAAGACATGTCACCCCGCCGGCCACGGCGACACAGACCACCCCCCGGCGCTTGCACTCCGCGCAGACGGCTTCATCTGGCAGGTTCGCGCGCCGTCCGGCGAGGATCGCTGTGACGAACTCTCGGAGTTGGTCGGGCGAGATCGGACAGCCGCGCAACTCGGCGTCCACGGCGACGTGCTCGGCTATCGGCGTCGACGTCGCGAGCGACTCGACATATCCGGGTTGCGGGTAGACGAGCGACCGGATCGCATCGTGATCGGCCCAGTTCCGGAGTGCCTGGATGCCACCGGCCGTCGCGCAGGCACCGATCGTCACGAGTGTCGTCGTCGCGGCGCGCAACCGGACGATCTCCTCGGCCTGCTCCGGCGTGCTGATCGAGCCTTCGACGAAGAGGATGTCGAACGGGCCCGACGAGCGATGCGAGGTCGCCTCCGCGAACTCCACGATGTCGACGCGGTCGGCGATGGCCAGCAGGTCATCCTCCAGGTCGAGCAGGGTCAGCTGACAGCCGTCACAGGACGCGAACTTCACCACGCCGATGCGGGGTCGGGTGCGGACGGCCTGGCGGGGCGTCGGGACGGCAGCCATCAGCGGCCCTCCACGGTGAATGTGTCGCCGAGCTCGGCGACCGAGAAGACGGGGCCGTCGCGGCAGACGAAGTACGGCCCCATCTGGCAGTGGCCGCACAGCCCGACACCGCAGGCCATGTTCCGCTCGAGTGTCAGCCAGGTGTGTTCTGGCGCGACGCCGCGACTCGCGAGCGCCCGGGCGGTCGCCTGCATCATCCGGTCCGGACCGCAGACGAAGGCGGTCGTCCGCTCGCCCGTCCACGACGCATGTTCGAAGAGCTGGGTGACGATACCGACCCGCCCAAGCCATTCCGGGCCACCGCGGTCGACGATCTCCGCTACCTCGAGGTCGGTCCGGCCGGCGAGGGCCGCCATCTCGTCGACGAACAGTCGGTCGCGCGGTGTACGAGCCCCGAGATACACGCGGACGGCGCCGAATCGATGGCGCTCGCGCATAACGCCCTCGATGACCGGGCGGAGCGGCGCGAGTCCGATCCCGCCGGCGACGATTGCGACGTCGCCGCCATGCGCCGCCTCGATCGGCCACGGTCGGCCGAGCGGCCCACGCATGGAAAGGACGTCACCAGGCTGGCGCGCGGTCAACGCAGCGGTCGCCGGGCCGACGTTGCGGATGGTGAGGTCGAGCCCGTCGGTGCGGATCCGTGAGATGGAGATGGGCGGCACCGCCTGGCCGGCGAGCGCGACCATCACGAACTGACCCGGCCGGCTGCCGAGGACACTCGGATCTTCGGTCGTCAGCGACAACGTGACGGTATCCGAGGTCTCGCGTCCGACGGCCGTCACGACGGCGGGCACGTAGCGTGCCGGCTCGACCACGGTCAGCGGCGTCGGCGCGTGTCCGGCCGCCGGGGCGGGGGGCCAGGGGATCGGCGCAGGCGGCGCGTCGGGGGGAGCGATCGCCATCAGCTCCTCGCGGACATCGATGCCGACCGGGCACCAGGTGATGCACCGGCCGCAGCCGACGCAGCCCGTGGAGCCGAACTGGTCCCACCACGTCGAGAATTTGTGCGTCAGCCACTGGCGATACCGGTCAGCGACGCGCGGGCGGAAGTTGGCGTCACCGGCGACGCGCCCGAATCCGAGCGTGAAGCAGCTATCCCATGTCCGCTCCGTCGCGCCGACCGTCCCGTCGAGGTCGGAGGCGACGCCGACGCTCGTGCAGAAGCAGGTCGGGCAGACAAGAGTGCAATTCGTGCACGCCAGACATCGCTCCGCGACCTCCTGCCATCGCGGGTGATCCGGCACGGCCCGAAGGCGCTCGGGCAGTCTGTCGGTCGCCACAGGGTCGCCGATCCAGGCCCGGACCGCGGCCACCTGATCGGCGGATACCCGCGCCTGATCGGAGGTGGCAGCCGGCAGCCCGAGCGATGCGACGATCTTCTCGCCCGCTGGCGTCAGTGAGCGGAGGGTGAACCCGTCGTCGAGCTCCGAGAGGACGAGATCGGCCCCATCCGTGACCTCGGGCCCAGTGCCCATCGACGTGCAGAAGCAGGTGGACATGGCGAGGGCGCACTCGACCGCGACGACGAGCGACGCGTCACGTCGCGCGGCGTGGTCGGCGTCACCCGCCGGCCCGGCGCGCAGGACGCGCTCCTGGATGTCAAGGGCAGCGAGTTCGCAGGCCCGCACGCCGACGAACGCCAGGCGAGGCACGTCGGGCTCGACCGACTCGACCAGACCATCGGTGCTCATGGTCGTCAGCGGTACCCGAGGCGGGTGCGTGAAGCGCTTCCACGCGGTGACACCGACGCCATAGTCGAACGCCCGATCGCCGCCCTTGCGCTCGAGGCGGTACGCGCCGGGCGTGCTGTCCGCGCGCCATCCGATCGGCAGCTCTTCGACGTGAGTTATCTCCTCGTAGACCACGGCGCCTTCGCGGATGGTCGGGCCGACCACGGTCCTGCCGTCTGCGCGAAGGGCATCCAGCAGGCGGTCGAGCTCGGAGCGGGGCAAGAAATCGGAGGTGGGTGTCACGGGCGTAAGGGTCATGACCCAGGGCCTCCGGCGTAGACGTCCCGTGCGAGCAGGCGCGTCGCGTCCAAGCGGCTCGCGACCGCTTCGAGCAGTCGGCGGTAGAGGACGACCGCCATGACCTGATCGGCCGCGATGGCGGACAGGAGGGCCGCGCGCTCGAAGAGCAGGACCCTCGCGCCGTCGAGGGCGACGATCGATGCCGTCGAGATCCCGTCGAGCACCGCCGACCACCCGAAGACGTCACCGGGCTCGAGAGTCATGAGCGTCACGTCGTCCGCGCCGATCCGGTCGCGGACCGCGAGCCGTCCTTCGACGATCAGTCCGAGATCGAGCGTCGGGCGCTCCTCGCGCATCAGGTAGGTTCCGGCGGTCGGCCGCTCGTCGCGGGCGATGCTCGCGAGGGTCAGGCGTGCGTCCGGCGCGAGATCGGGCAGGGCGCGACCGACCAGCGAGCCGATCGATCCGGTGGAGGAGTCAGACATCGGTCACACGCGCTGGCTCGAAGGTCCGCGCTCGAGCGGCCAGAACGCGCCTGCGATGACGTCCTCCGACAGGCCACAGACGAGCGATTCGACGCGGCCATCAGCAAGACCACCGTACTCTCGGCACACCCAGCAGTCCTCGATGTCGATGATGCCCCGTCGCGGGCAGCTCACCTTCCCGCCCTCGATCCGGAGCGCGAGTTCCGAACGGCCCTTGCGTCCGGTCGTGCGTGCACTCATGGCCGCCTCCTTGTCTCCGATCGTGGCGGGCCGCTATCCCCTCATCACGGGCCATCTGTCACCAACCCCGGAGCCGGCCGGCCCGTCCCACGAATGCAGCCGTGGGGTGCCCATCTGCCCATGGAGCGAGGGTCGAACGGCACTGGGACGAGACGCCCGCGCCAGGCACGATCGAGGTGACTCGAAAGCGGTGAGGAACTCATGACGTCCCGCTTGGCACCACCGCCCGACGAGGTGCAGCCGAATCTCGCCGTTGCGGCGCAACGACTCGCGCCCTGGGGCTTCCTGGCCGATCCGGATCTGCCGGACCGCCCAGGCCCGGCCTCGCTGATCGTCGCCCTTCGTGAGCGTCCGACCCTTCGTCACTACGATCCAGAGGTCGTCGAGTTCTGGTCGACCGAGGACGGCCGCGGCGCACACGAGACGATCACGCGCAAGACGAGGGTCCCGCTGTCGATCGGCGTGTCCTGGGGCGAGATCCGGATCCTCGATCGTCTCGGCGAGTCGAACGGCTACTTCAGCTTCGGCGGTCGCTGCGACGCGGACGTGCTCGATGACGCATTGATCGTCGCGTTCACCTCGTCGGCGCCGATCCTGCGTCGCGGTGGTCACTCGCAGGGTTGGGACGATGGGGCGGACGCGGTCGGCGCCTTCTTCGGTCGGCTCCTCGTGACGGTCGACTACGTCCCGGGCTTCGAGGAGCGCTTGGCCCAGTCCGCGCCGCTCGCGCGCTATGCGGCGTTCATCCGGGACGAGGCGGCGCACCAGCACAGCCTCCCGGTCGAGATTCGCGAAGGGCGACCGTTCGCGAACGCCGTCCGGACGGAGGCGGCACGTCTCCAGCGAGACCATGCGGTGGCGTGGGCCGACGGCGAGAGGCTCCTCCACGAGGTCGGCCGCACGCTCATGGCAACCACGCCGACCGTGCCGGTCCGCCCGTGAGTTCGGGCCGGCCGGCTCTGGGAGCTTGCCCGATCCGATCCCACCATCGAGCTACCGGTCGTCCAAGCGATCCAGGCGGACCATAGGGCGGCCACGAGGGGTTCCGACGCCATCCTGTCGCGGCGCCGGACCCCGGATCGCCGGCAGGGGCCGAGACAAAGGAGACCGGAGATGAAGAACATCTTGCTCGCCTACGACGGTGGAGAGCCCGCAAAGCGCGCGCTCGAGATCGCCATGGACCTGACGAAGCGGTTCGAAGCGAACCTCTCGGTCGTGAGCGTCGTGCCGGTCCACCCTGGGCGCAGCCCGATCGACCCGTGGGATGACCGCGGTGTGCATGCCCAGGAGCTACTGGAGGCGCGCCGCATGCTCGCCGAGAGCGGGATCGAGGCGGAGATGATCGAGCCGGCGGGTGACCCCGCCAAGGAGATCGAGAAGATCGCGACCGCCGGCAAGTTCGACACGATCGTCATCGGCACGCGCGGCCTCGGGACCCTCAGCCGGGTGCTCCAAGGTAGCGTGTCTGAGCATGTCGCCAAGAATGCCGACGCGACCGTGATCGTGGCTCGCTAGCCGGAACGTCATCCGGTCATGGAAGCCCGCGGCGCCGGCCCGCGGGCTTCACCATGTCCCGGCTACGGAGGTGCGTGGTGCGCTCAGGCCGCCGCTGGCAGTTCGCCCGTGATGTCGATCAGGGCCTCGAGCTCGGAATCGGTGTCACAGCGGAAGGTCATCCGCCGACCGACGGACCGGAGCAGCCCGACGATCGCCGGGTTGCTCCACCTGATCGCCGCTCGGACACGCCCGAAGCGGTGGGCACGTGCCCAGCCGATGCCTGACATGACGAGCGCACGACCGATTCCATGATGCTGCCAGGCGTCCGCCACCGCTACGGCCATCTCGACGTCGCCGTCGGACATCGGCTCGAGGCATAGGTGGCCGATGAGGGACTCGGCGCCGGACGGATCCCGGATGACCGCCACGATGCCCTCGCGATGCTCGTGATCGGGCCCACAGAACGATCGAGCAGCCCGATCCGGGATCCCGTGCATCGCGCCATGGAATCGAGCATCGATGGAGTCCGATGAAAGCCCTCGGTAGAAACGTTCGAGAGGTAGCAGGTCATCGCCGCGGATCGCGCGGATCGTGACGCCGACTGGCAGATGTCGCGTGCCCATGTCCACAGGCTGGGCGCCACGACGCGCGCCAACGAGTGCCGAACGTCACTTCGCCCCGGGACGCTCCGCCACTCGTCAGGCGACCCACTCCCGGCCCGTTGTGGCCCGGACGACCTCGGCGACGACGGCCGGGGCCAGGGCGACGGCCAGCACGAATGCCCAGTCGGTCGCACCGAGTGGCGTGGCATGGAAGGCTTCAGCCAATGGCGGCACCAGCGGGATGGCCAGCTGGACGGCCAGCACCAGGAGACACGCCGCCAGCAGGAACGCGTTCGGGCGGAGCGTCAGGACGGGCCGGCTGAGACTTCGGTTCATGTAGGCGCGAACGACTTGAGCGACGACCAGGGTGGTGTAGGCGAGCCACCGAACGTGATCCGCGGACCCGTCGTGGAGCAGCATGAGGAGCAGCGCGGCCACCGCCGAGAATCCACCCGCGAGCGTGATGCGGGCGAGCAGGGGACGATCGAGGAGCGGTCGGTCACGCGGTCGTGGCGGGCGCGCCATCGCGCCCGGCTCCTCCGGTTCGCGCTCGAAGGCGACCGAGGTCGACAGGTCGATGAAGAGTTCCAGCCACAGGATCTGGAGTGGGAGCAGCGGCTGCGAGATCCCGGCGAGCGTCGCGATCAGGATGAAGCCGAGGAGCGCGACATGTGTGGAGATCAGGAAGACCAGCCCTTTCTGGACATTGGCGACGATCCGCCGCCCCTCGCGCAAGCCGTACATCAGGGTTGCGAACGAGTCGTCGCCAAGCACGAGGTCGGACGCGTCTTTCGCGACCGGGGTCCCGCTGCCCATGGAGACGGCGACATCGGCGTGCTGCAGGGCCGGGGCGTCGTTGACGCCGTCGCCCGTCACGGCCACCGTCCGGTGCTCGCTCCGGGCGATGTCGACGAGGCGCAGCTTGTCCTCCGGTACGGCGCGTGCTACGACGGACAAGTTCGGCAAGTGGCGCCGTAGGTCGTCGTCGGACCACGACGCGAGGTCGGTACCCACGACGATCTCGTCGGGGTCGATGCCGGCCTCGCGTGCGATGGCCCCGGCCGTCAGCGGGTGATCGCCGGTGACGACGACCGTCTGGATCCCGGCATCGCGGGCCTGGCGGATCGCGGGCGGGACCTCCTGACGCAGCGGGTCCGCGAAGGCGATCACTGCCAGCGGACGCCATGACGTCGCATCCGTCGCCCGAGCCAGGAGGAGGAGACGGCCCCCACCACCGGCTTCACGCTCGACCAACGCGTGCCACGCAGCGAACTCCGCCCCGTCGCCCTGTGGCAGCGCGAGGATGGCCTCCGGAGCGCCGATCGCCAGCCCTTCTTCGAGACCGTCACGGCGGCACCACGTCGTGGACCATGGCCGGCCGTCGCTCGGGCCCTCAGCGCGCAGCAGGGTGGTTCGGTCGAGTCGGGCACCGTCTCCGGCGGCCGCAAGCAGCGCCTGGGTGAACGATCCGGGCCGAGCACCAGCCTCGACGTGCCAGGCGTCCTCTTCGGCACAGATGGCCGTCTCGAGCAGCGCGCCGCGCGCCACTGGGTCGCTCACCGGGCCCGACGGTGTCAGGACGTCGCGGACCGCAAGGCGGTTGGCGGTCAAGGTGCCAGTCTTGTCGGTGATGATGAGATCGACGGCGCCGAGCGTCTCTTCGGCGGACAGGCGTCGGACCAGGACGCCCCGTCGCAGCAGGCGGTAGGCGCCGAGTCCGAGGATCACGGCGAGCAGGATGGGCGGTTCTTCGGGGATCGCCGCGATCGCGGCCGAGATGCCGGCCAGGACATTCTCGCCGAGCGTGTTCCCGCGGATGAACCCCGCTCCGGTGGTGATGACGATCAGCCCGATCGCGACGACCAGCAGGATGCGCACCAACCGATCGAGTTCGCGCTGGAGCGGCGATCGGCGACGTTCGGTCTGGGCGAGTCCTCGCGCGATCCGACCGAACTCGGTCTTTGCGCCGGTCGCTGTGACGATGCCCTCGCCGCGCCCGGCGACGACCGCAGTACCCGCGTAGGCCATCGCGCGGCGATCGGCGATCCCATCTGCGTCGGCGTCGGGCTCGGTCGAGGCGAGCTCCGGCACGGATTCGCCCGTGAGAGCGCTGCGGTCGACGAGGAGTCGATCCGCGACGAACAGCCGGAGATCGGCGGGTACGACCTCTCCGCCTCGCAGCAGCACGATGTCACCGGGCACGAGGCCTGCGGCCGCGATGTCGTCGATCGTGCCATCACGTCGTACGCGAGCCGTCGGCGCGGCCGCATCCCGTAGGGATTCGAGCGCCCGCTCCGAGCGATAGGTGGTTGCGACGTCAGCTCCCACGATCGGCAACAGGCCGACGAGGACGAGCGCTCCATCCCGTACCTCGCCCAGGAGCACGGCCAGGACGCCGGCCACGAAGAGCAGGACGATGAATGGCTCGGTGACCGCCTCCCACACCATGGACCAGATCGAGGGGCGTTCGACGCGCTCGAGCTCGTTCGACCCGTGGAAGGCGAGCCGCTCCGAGGCGGCTACGGCCGACAGGCCCCGACGCGGGTCGACGTCCAGGACATCCGCCACGCGGTCGACCGGGATGGAATTGGGGCGCGTCACGTCACCGCGCGCGGTGGCTGACGCCGTCGGTGACATGGTCCGATGCTCGCACGGCGGCGGCCTGGACGGTCGGGGCCGACTGTCATCGGAAGCCGGTGCTTCCGGCACATCCCATGCGCGGGCGGCATGCCCATTGTGGGGCCGAAGGAGGCTCCCATGAAGATCCTGCTCGCCGTCGACGGCTCGGACGCGTCGATGTCCGCCGTCGCCGCGACGGTTGCGCTGCCCACGCCCCAGGAGACCACGGTCGAGGTCATCAGTGTCGTGCCGGACAGGTTCGCCTCTGAAGGCAGCGTCTGGCCCAACGTCATCCGCGTCGACCCGCCCACGGACCGCGATCGGGTGCTCGACGACGTGGCACGGCGATTGCTTGACATCGCCAAGCGCATCCGGACCGAGTCACGCACGGTCCAGGTGCGCGTCCTCGAAGGTCGGCCGGCGACCGAGATCGTCGCGGAGGCTGCCCGGTTCGGCGCTGATCTCGTCGTCCTCGGAGCCAGAGGCCTGAGCGCCGTCGAGCGGCTGCTCATCGGGTCGGTCTCCTCTGAGGTCGTTGACCACGCCCCGTGCCCCGTTCTTGTCGCCCGTGACGGCGCGGTCGAACGGGTCATGCTCGCGACCGACGGCTCGACGAGCGCATCCGACGCAGTCGGGTTCATCGCCGAGTGCGACATCTTCGATGAGGCTCGGATCCGGGTCGTGAGCGTCGGCGATCCAGGAATGCCGTGGTGGACCGGCATCTCGCCGGTCGACGGAGCGACCTCGATGCAGTTCTACGCCGACGCACTAGAGACCGCGGAGCACCGCGCCCGAATGGTCACGGACCAGGCTGCCGTGCGGCTTCGTCGGCGACACGTCGAGAGCGCGTCCGTGCTGGCAAAGGGTGATGTAGCCGGGACGATCCTCGATGCCGCCGACACCTGGCGAGCCGACATCATCGTCCTGGGCGCGAGGAACATGGGCACCGTGCATCGACGACTCGTCGGCAGCGTCTCGCGCTCCGTCCTCCATCTCGCAGAGGCGTCGGTGCTGATCGTCCGACCGCGCGTCAGTGCGGTGTCAGAACAGGGGGCTCATGCTGCCTGACCATCTGACCCTTCGCGCCAGTCCTCGCGGAACGGTAGGCTGACAGGACGGATCAACGATCGACGAGGGATAGATGGCGCAGACGGAATCCCGTCCGCAGACCGGCGGGTCTTCTGCCCTACGCGACGAGGAGCTTCGGCTGATCGACGCGTACTGGCGTGCGGCGAATTACCTGTCCGTCGGCCAGATCTACCTCATGGCCAACCCGCTTCTCCGGGAGGCGTTGCGCCCCGAGCACACCAAGCCACGGCTGCTCGGCCACTGGGGCACGACACCCGGGCTCAACCTCATCTACGCCCACGCCAACCGCGTCATCAAGGCGCGGGACCTCGACGCGATGTGGATCGTCGGGCCGGGCCATGGCGGCCCTGCCGCGGTCGCGAACGCCTACCTGGAGGGGACCTCCGGCGAGGTATATCCGGACCTGACCTCAGACGAGGAGGGGATGGCCCGCCTGTTCCGCCAATTCTCGTTCCCAGGCGGCGTCGGCAGCCACGTGACCCCGGAGACGCCAGGATCGATCCACGAGGGCGGCGAGCTCGGCTACGCATTGGTCCACGCTTTCGGGGCGGCGTTCGACAATCCGGATCTCATCGTGTTCAGCGTCGTCGGCGACGGCGAGGCGGAGACAGGACCGCTCGCGGCGAGTTGGCACACCAACAAGTTCCTGGATCCAGCCACGGACGGAGTCGTCATCCCGATCCTCGCCCTCAACGGCTACAAGATCGCCAACCCGACCGTCCTCGATCGGATCCCCGAGGACGAGCTCGTCGCGCTGTTCGAGGGATATGGCTACGCACCGCACATCGTCGCGGGCGACGACCCGACCCTCGTCCATCGCTCGATGGCCGAGACCTTCGACACGATCCTCGACGACATCGCCCGGTTCAAGGCCGACGCGCGCGATGGCCGGATCCCGCGACCAAGCTGGCCGATGGTGATCCTCCGGACACCGAAGGGCTGGACCGGCCCGAAGGAGGTCGACGGCGTCCCGGTCGAAGGCACGTTCCGGGCGCACCAGGTCCCGATGGCCGATGTCCGGACGGACCCTGACCACCTCGCGCTGCTCGAGACGTGGCTACGTTCCTACCGTCCGGAGGAGCTGTTCGACGATGCCGGGGCGCTCGTTCCGGAGCTGGCCGCATTGCCGCCGACCGGGACGCGCCGCATGAGCGCGAATCCGCACGCCAACGGCGGGCTGCTTCTCCGGGACCTGCGTCTCCCAGACCATCGCGAGTACGCGGTCGAGGTGGACAAGCCCGCCACGGGCTTCAGCGAGGCCACGCGCGTCCTCGGGACCTTCCTTCGCGACGTCATCGTCGCGAACCCGTCGAACTTCCGCCTGTTCGGCCCGGACGAGGTGGCATCGAACCGGCTCGACTCCGTGTTCGAGGTGACCGACCGGCAATGGATGGCCGAGACGCGGCCCACCGACGATCACCTTGCGCCTTCGGGGCGCGTCATGGAGGTCCTCTCCGAGCATCTCTGCCAGGGCTGGCTCGAAGGCTACCTGTTGACCGGCCGGCACGGGCTGTTCACCTGTTACGAGGCGTTCATCCACATCATCGACTCGATGTTCAATCAGCACGCCAAGTGGCTGAAGATGACCGGCGAGATCCCGTGGCGCCGACCGATCGCGTCACTCAATTACCTCTTGACCAGCCACGTCTGGCGGCAGGATCACAATGGCTTCAGCCACCAGGACCCCGGGTTCATCGACCACGTGGTGAACAAGAAGGCCGAGGTGATCCGGGTGTATCTGCCGCCCGACACCAACACGCTTCTCTCCATCGCCGACCACTGCCTCCGCAGTCGCGACTACGTGAACGTGATCGTCGCCGGCAAGCAGCCCGCGCTGACGTACCTGTCCATGGATGAGGCGACGGCACACTGCGCCCGTGGCCTCGGCATCTGGGATTGGGCGACCAACGACGACGGCGACCCCGACGTCGTCATCGCGGCGTGCGGTGACATCCCGACGCTCGAGGCCCTCGCGGCGGTCGACATCCTGCGCCAGCACCTTCCCGATCTGCGCATCCGCTTCGTCAACGTCGTCGATCTGATGCGGCTCCAGGACGAGGACGAGCACCCGCACGGCCTGTCCCGCCGCGACTTCGACGCCATCTTCACGACCGACAAGCCGATCGTCTTCGCCTACCACGGGTATCCGTGGCTCATCCACAGGCTGACGTACCGGCGGACCAATCACGCCAACCTCCACGTGCGTGGTTACAAGGAGGAGGGGACCGTCACCACGCCGTTCGACATGGTCATGCGCAACGATCTCGATCGATATCACCTGGCCATCGACGCCATCGATCGGGTGCCGACGCTGGGCTCGACGGTCGCGTCGCTGCGGCAGGATCTGGTCGACGCGCGCCTGGCCGCTCGGGACTACGCCCGCGAGCACGGCGAGGATCCCTCCGAGATCCGCGATTGGATCTGGCCGTACTGACGGGTCGCTCGTGACCGAGGGTCGCGTCCTCGTGCTGAACGCGGGCTCGGCCACGCTCAAGGCGACCGTCCTTGACCTCCCGTCGATCGAGCCACGGTTCGAACGCACGGTCGAGTGGTGGACTGGTGACGCGGCGGAAACGGTCGCTCAGACCGTCGAGGATGTGGTTACCGCGCTCGGGGGGCAGGGTGTCCGGACCGACTCCGTGCATGCGGTCGGCCACCGGGTCGTGCATGGCAGCGACCGTTTCACCGAACCGACGTGGATCGACGACGACGTCCTCACCGTCCTCGACGGCATCTCGGACCTCGCGCCGCTCCACAACCCACGCGCCATCGCCACGATCCGGGCAGCCCGCAGGCGACTCGGCGATGTCCCGCACGTCGCAGCCTTCGACACGGCATTCCACGCGACCCTTCCGGACGTGGCGCGACGGTACCCCGTCCCGGATCGATGGCTGGAACGGTACGGCGTGCGGCGCTACGGCTTCCATGGGCTATCGGTCGATTGGTCCCTCCAGCAGGCAGCGCGGGAACTCGGCCGACCGGCCGGTGTTCTGCGCCTCGTCGTGGCCCATCTGGGCGGAGGCTGCTCGGTGACCGCTGTCGATCGGGGCCGATCCGTCCGGACCTCGATGGGGATGACGCCGCTCGAGGGCCTGATGATGGGAACGCGGGCTGGCTCGCTCGACCCAGGCATCGTCTTCCGGCTGACGCGTTCAGGCGTGCCGCCCGACGAGATGGAGCGAGCGCTCGACCACGAGTCCGGCCTCCGTGGGGTGGGTGGAACGGATGACATGCGCGAGCTCCAGGCCAGGGAGCGGGCGGGCGACCCTCGTGCTGGGCTCGCGATCGAGATGTTCATCGATCGGGCCGCTGCCGGGATCGCCGCAGCGGCAACCGCGCTGGATGGGCTCGACGCGGTCGTCTTCACGGGCGGGATCGGCGAGGGAGCCGCCGGTGTGCGGGCGCGAATCTGCCGCCGACTCGCTCTGCTGGGAGTTCCGGAACCGGCGGACGAAGCTGGCGAGGCGAGCCGAGTATCCACGCGACGAACGGGTGGCCCGGCGGTGATCGTGGTCCACGCCAGGGAAGACGTCGTGATCGCGCGGAGCGCCCTGGACGTTTCGCGCCTGTAGGCGCTTCAGCTCGACGCGCCGAGGACGCGTGCGACCGCGTATCCCCAGGCGCTCGCACGGCCCTCCTCACCGCCGGCAAGCGGCCCCTCCAGCCCCAGCACAAGGAAGCTTTGGGGCTTCGTCACGAGACGACAACCCGACTCGACGAGCCGGTCGGCGATGACCGACGACTCGAGCATTTGGGGTCCCAGATCCATCCTGGTGTCAAAGGCGGCCGCCGGCGTGCCCGAGAAGCCACGCTCAGCGAGACCATCGAGGAACGGCTCAGCGAGCAGTCGCAGTCCGCGCATCTGCGTCGGCGCGCCGACGAAGAGGAGGTCGATGCCGTGACCCGTGACGTCGGAGGCGGCAGCCGCCGGCAGCACCCGGACGTGATGGTCGGACTCGAGCCCGCTGGCGATCGCACGCGCGATCCGCTGGGTGTTCCCGTATTGCGATCCGTAGATGACCAGGACCTCCACCACTTCTCCTCGACCATCGCCACCGAGCCCACCACGGTGATCCACCTCGATGGAACTCCTCGGAGCGTCGAGATGGTCGTGCCGTTCGGCCCGAACGCACGGGTCCTCCGCACGTTCCGTGACGGCCCGGGCCGTCCGGCCGGTCGCGACAGGCCGGCCGGCACTGTCCCTCCGAACGTCGTAGACCAGAGGATCGCGGCAATTCGCACGAGGGATACGAAGATGACCGCGATCGAACTCCAGGACCCGGTGACGGGTCCGACCGCCGAGCGACCACATCGGCCGCACGTCGGACACGTCCTGCTCGCCACGGACCTGGGAGAGGCTTCCAGTCGCGCGACCGAGCAGGCGATCACGCTCGCAGCACGCGACAACGCGGTGCTCCAGATCCTCGCCGTGGCGAAGACGCACGACGAACGGGTGGGCATGGAGCAGCGCATCCAGCTGGTCCGGCGCCGCGCACGCGCATCGGGCGTCCGGGCGACGTCCATCGTGTGGAGTGGCGACCCGGCCGACGCCATCCTCGAGGCGGCCTGGACCGAACGGCCCGATGTCGTGATCGTCGGCGCACGGCACAATCGATGGCTGGCCCGCCTGCTCGGCAGCGTCTCCGGCAAGGTGGCGCAAGAGGCCCCCTGCCGCGTCGAGATCGTCCCTGACTGAGTCGACTCCGTCCGCGCGGGTTCGCACGCCGGCGGTCACTGACCGCCGGCGTCGCTGTGTCCACCACGCGGGCACGGTCGAGCCCGTTGCGGTCCCGACTGCGCCGTGACCAATGGACCCCGAAGAGGTATGCCGATGGGCTCGACGAACGGTCCGTTCGGCAACGGCGCTGTGACCTCCGTCAACCCGACAGTGGACACAGACAAAGACGAGCACACGTAGAGGAAAGGGATACGACGATGACTGGACGGTTGCGGATCCTTGGTGTCGTACTGGCAGTCTTCGGGCTGGCGTTCCTCGCCGGCGGCGGCTACGCGTTCCTGCGGACGCAGGAGGGCGTGCGCTCGCTCCAGGCGTTCAGTGCCGCGCAGGACGTCCAGCTGACGTACAACGAGCAGGGGCAGCTGGTCGACCGCGGCGAGACAGCTGGGGCGCAGGAGATCATGGCGCTCCTCACGAAGGACTGGGGCTACCCGGTCGTCGCGAGCGACCTGAACCCGAATGACCCGGTCGTGAACACGGCCTCCGAGTACATGTATCAGATGGCGACCATCGCCTTCCACACGCTCCATGGCACGCAGACGGTCACCCTGACCGAGCCGAAGGAGTACAACGGCAAGACGTATCCCGCTGGTGACTACGAGTTCGCGGTCGATGGCCGCTACTGGTCGCAGTTCGACCGGCAGGACCCGATCGAAGGCGCGGCTCGCGAGAAGGCCTGGACCGGCACGGCACACGCGCTCATCGCTGAGCTCGGTGTCGGCACCGTGACGGCCTCCACGCTGCAGATGGGCTATGGCCTCGCTGGCCTCTTCGCCGGGCTCGGCTTCACGATCCTCATCGCAGGCCTCGGCCTCGTGTGGGCGACCCGGGCAGCCGAGGAGAAGGCCCCGAAGGCGCGGACCGCGCCCCAGCCCATCCCCGCCTGACCCTACCGACATTCGCCGGCAGCGCGCTGGCGAGCAGCGAAAGAGCCCGACCGGACGGTCGGGCTCTTTCCGTTCGTGTGAGTGGATGGACTGGTACGGATAGGTGGGTTACCTCGCGGGTCGGCGCGCCTAGGCTGGCAGCCCCACGCTCAGAAGGATCGCTGCATGCCTCCACCGCTCGCTCAGGTCGCGTCCGCATGAGGACTACCCGGTCGTCCGACGGGTCACCTCGTGTGGTTTCGCGCGCGAGCCGGACTCGACCGCGGGTCACGCCGCGGTCGATGACGAGCGAGGCGTCGGCGTCGACCCGCCCCGAGTCCGCCTCGGTCGCGACGGATGTCATGCCTCAGCAGTTGCCTTCCGATGGTGCCCCCCCGGGCGGCCAGAGTCGTTTCGATGACCTCGTCGGTTCGCTCGATGCCATCGTCTGGGAGGCGGACGGCGACGACTATCGGATGACGTTCGTCTCGCCACGCACGTTGGACATCGCCGGATATCCGCCCGAGGAATGGCTCAACGAGCCCGAGTTCTGGGAGCGGCACCTGCATCCCGACGATCGCGAACGGGCGATCTCGCTGACCGACGCGGCCATCCGTGCCTTCAACAACATCCGGATCGAATATCGGTTCCTGGTCGCGAACGGCCAGTACCGCTGGTTCTCCGACGTCATGCGGGTCATCCGCAAGGCCGACGGGTCGGGCCACCGCGTCGTCGGCGTGATGATCGACATCACCGACCAGAAACGGATCGAAGAGACCCTTGCGTATCGAGCGGCACATGACACGTTGACCGGCCTGCTCAACCGCGAGCAGCTCGATATCGAGCTCGGGCGGGTCCATCGACTCCAGGAACCATGGGCGCTCCTGTTCCTCGACCTCAATGGATTCAAGGACGTCAACGACGGCCTCGGACATTCGATCGGCGATGACGTCCTGCGGGTCGTCGCGAAACGGCTGTCCGGCGCCACACGTCCCGCCGACATCGTCGCGCGGTTCGGGGGCGACGAGTTCTGCATCCTGGCGTCCGTCCAGGATCAGGACACGGCGCTGACCATCGCGAACCGACTGCGCGAGGCGATCCAGCGGCCGACCAACGTCGGCGGTCACTCGCTGCGGCTGACGATCACGGTCGGGATCGCCTACGTCGGTGCCGAGGGCTCGCCCGAGACGCTGCTGCGCCAGGCCGATGCCGCGATGTACAGCGCGAAGTCGCTCGACACGGGTGTCGCCGTCTACGAACCGTGGATGCGGAAGGCCGCGCTGTCGCGGCTGAACGACTCGGTCGACTAGTCGGCGGGTTGGCGCGGGTGTATCCGCCGCCGAGGCGTCAGACGCGGATGGCGAGGACGACCCAGAGGGTCCCGGCAGCCACCGCGAGGAGTGCCAGGGCTGAGAGGATCCCGCGACCGCGGTGCGGGGTGAAGGAGACCGCGCCGGCCAGTCCGAGCATGGCAAGCGCGACGAGACCAGCCACGCCGAGGTTGACGATCAGGACCTGACTGCCACCGGTCAGTACCGCGATGGCGGTGATCGCGACGGTCGCGATGGCGATCCAGGTGATGAGTCGCCGGGTCGTGCCACCAAGGGCGGGCACCGCGCCGTCGGCCGTCGCGCCGGCCATCGCCGCCATGCCGATCCCGGCCGGGATCCCGAGGATCGCGGCCATCGCGACGGCGACGACCCCGAACACGCGCCCGAAGACGGCGCGCAGCCAGCCATCGACCTCCGGTCCGCCACCGCGGATCAGCGCGACCGCGCCGAGCCCGAGGATCACCAGCGCGGCGATCAGGAGCATCAGGAGCGCGGTGCGCGCGCCGATCACGAGCGCGCGTCGATGCGCGACGAGGAACGACCGCGGTCCTGCCGTCGCGTCGACCGAGTCGATCTGGGCTGACATGGATAGACCGTATTGACCGGTGGGCCTCGCTGGCAATGGCACCTTCGTCAGGTGGGGGTGACGTTCTCCCTATCCGTGGCCTCGTGCTCGCCGCCTTGCGCGCCGCCGTCCGACGCGCCACGGTCAACGGGAATACTTCGACAGCGGAGGACACCATCGATGGCCGACTCGACGACACCCACCGGCAAGGTCTACCGGATCGTGGTGCTCGCATTCAAGGGCAAGGGCACCGCGCAGAAGGTCGTGAACGACGCCCGGAATGCCGGCGCCCTCCAAGGCTTCCGGGTCGTGACCGAGGCGCTCGCGGATCGCGACGAGAAGGGCGAGCTCAACGTCCACCAGACCGGACGAGGCGGAGTCGGGGCGGGAGTCGGCGCTCTCGCGGGTGGCGCCCTCTCGCTGCTGGCCGGTCCGGTCGGCCTGCTTGGGATGGTCGTCGCGGGTGCCACGGTCGGCGGCGTCGCCGGTCACTTCCTCGGACGCGAGATCCCGATGGACGACCTTCGCAAGGTCGCCGAGGCGCTGCCGGAAGACAGCTCGGCGCTGCTGTTGCTGTTGGAGGACAGGGAGGCCGAGAAGGCGCTCAAGGCCGTCGAGGGACTGCATGCCGACATCGTCGTCATCGACCTCGGGAGCGAACTATCGGGCGTGGTGGCCGAAGCCGTGATGGCGGACGTGTCGATCGACCCGGCTGCCGGGCCGGCGTCGACCGCGGGGAGCACGCCAGCGTCCTGAGGAGTCAGGCGGTCGACTGATCGGTCGAGGTCTCGCGCTTCGCAAACACCGATACGTGCATCCACGGCATGAACCACCGGTCAAGGCCGATCCAGCCGGCGTTGCGCCACGCCAGCATCAAGAGTGACCCGAGGATGACCAGTAGGGGGTTCGTGCCGAGCACCCCGGCAAGGATGAAGTTCGCGTTCAAGAAGACGCCGCCGAACGCGGCGATCCCCGTCAACAGGCCGACGAGCAGACCGAGCCCGACCGCGAATTCGCCGAGCGCCACGAGCGTCGCGAAGAGGCCGGCATTCGGGACCACGATGTTCTCGAGGAACCAGGAGTAGAAGGGCGGCGTGCCGTCCGCCGCGAGCGCGCCCTGCACGAGTCCCTGGATCGGTGACCCGTCGCCGAACACCCACGTGCCGCTCGTGATCTTCTCCCAGCCCGCGGGCAGGAAGACCGACGCGACGTAGAGCCGCACGACGAGCCAGAGCCAGGCCGCTGTCGTGCTGGCGAACAGGAACCGCGCCCAGCGGGGTTCCTGGAACGCGGCCGGTCGCATCGGCGGATGGACGAGGGCATCAAGCATGCGTGTCGCTCCCTCAGCACCGTGTCTATGGGGGCACGCTAGCCTCGATTTCGGCCCGAAGCCATCGCGCGCATACGAGTGCGCCACGCGTAGGACCTCCGTGGGACACTTGCCCACTCCGCGGCATCTACCTCACATGACGGACATCGCCGTGCAGGACGCACCGGTTGTGGCTTCGACCGTCCGTCTCGCCGCCAAGGGTGACGAGGCAGCGTTCACGCGGCTGGTCGCGGAGCATCGGACCGCGATGGCGCGCGTCGCCTTCGTGATCTGTGGCGATCCCGAGGCCACCCGTGACGCTGTCCAGAGCGCCTGGTCGATCGCGTGGCGACGACTGCCGACATTGCGCGACCCGGACCAAGTGCGTCCCTGGCTCATCGCGATCGCCGCCAATGAGGCACGCCAGGCGATCCGAGCCCAACGGCGCCGGCCCGTGATCGACATCTCGACTGCGATGCAGCCCGAGATCGCCGGCGATCCGGCCGATGCCATCGGCCTCGTGGATCTTCAGCGAGCCCTCGCGCAGTTGCAGCCCGACGACCGGCGACTCCTCGCTCTGCGATACGTGGCCGGCTTCGACTCCAGCGAGATCGGACGCGTTGACAGGCATGTCCGCTTCGGGCGTTCGGAGTCGGTTGGCCCGCGCGATCGATCGACTCCGCACGGAGATCGACCATGACTGACGACACGATCTTCGAGACACGGTTGGCGGCGGCACTCGGCCACTATGCCGAGCTCGCGCCGTCGATGGATGACGGGGCTATCGCCGAGGCGGCCATCGCGGCCTATCGACCCGGTGCGGTCGCGCGCTGGGTGGGCGCGTTGCGCATGACGTCCGTCGGTCCGAGCGCGTCGCGAGGGCTCCGGCTCGCCTACCTGGTTGCGCTGCTGGCGCTGCTGGTGGCCGCCCTGATCATCGCCGCGGTCGTGGGCGGCGCCCCTCGAGACGAGATACCGCTCCCGGCCGGGAGGAACGGCCTGATCGTGTATTCGTTCACCGGCACTGGCCACGAGGCCGTCTCCGACGTCGCGATCGACGCCGACGGCACGGGGGTTCATCCGATCGATGCCGGTCGCTGTCCGACCTACTCGATGGATGGCAGCGTCCTGGCCTGGCTTTCCTACGAGGGCTCGGCCGCAAAGGTCGCCTCAGCCTCTCCCGATGGTTCCCCGGCGGGCAGCTTGCTGCTCGTCGACCCGGTCGAGCGACCGGTTCCCTTCGCGCTGTCCCCGGACGGCACAAAGGTCGCATGGCTCAAGCCGTCATCGCCAGGCGCCGACTCGACGGTCGACGTGTGGGTCGCGCCGCTCGACGGCGGACCCGGCCGCGCTGCTCGTCCCGGCTTCGACCGATCCCGGGTGGGTTTTACGATTCGCCGCTTTGGTCACCCGACGGCAAGCGGATCGCCTTCGGGGTCTACGTCGGACACCCCGAGACCGGCGAATCCGAGCGGGTCGCGACTCGAGGTCGTCAACGCCGACGGCTCCGGCCATCATCGGCTCACGAAGCGGCGCGGGCTTCTCGAGGACGGGTTCGCGTGGTCTCCGGACAGTAAGTACCTCGCCTACCCGGGCCTCGGCGATGGCGCGATCACCGCGCCTTCCCAGGATACGGTCCTCGGCGAGCTGCCCAGGGACCTCTACCTCATCGCTATCGATGGGACCGGTGAGCGGCGACTCACCGATACGCCGGCCACCGAGCACGACCCCGGATGGTCGCAGGATGGCGCCTTCCTGGGGTTCGAGACATCGCTGGCGGGGGCAGCGGATCGGGTGACCACGCTTGGGATGGGTGGCGCCGCGCCTGTCGGATCACCCCTCCTCGGTCCCGAGTCAGAGTGGTTCGCCTGGTCGCCGGACGGGCAGCTCCTGCTCTGGCAGACGCTGACGATGGTCGCACGGGAGACGTACCGAACCACCCTGCATGCGATCGATCGCGAGTTCGAGCGACCCGCCACGACGGTCCAGGTCGTGGAGGGGCTGGTCATCTGCGCACCTACCTGGCAACGGCTCACGCCATGAGGAGGATCGAGATGGAGAACCTGATCGCCCGTACGTCATTGACGAGCAGCCTGGAGGCGCACATGGCCCGGATCGTTCGCGTCGCAGCGCCTTTGGCCGTCGTGCTGGTCGTCGCCGCGTGTGCCGCAGGATCGTCGTCGCCGTCTGCGGTCGCTACTCCCGAGGCCGCGCCCTCGGCCGCCGACTCCCCGGTCGCGACGGAGCAAGCGCCGAGCGCCAGTCGCCGCCCCGAGCCCGGCCGGAAGCCCAACGGCCTTCACGTCGAACATCTATGGGTATTCCCTCATGGTCCCGGCGGGTTGGACGACGGTGGCTGCGATGCTCGAATGGGATGGCAAAGGGATGCCTTCCCACGACGTGGCCGAAGCTGATCAATTCGTCAGCCCGGGCTCCGCAAGCTCCTGGTTCTTGGGCGCGACCTCGACCAACGACCTCGCGGCAGAGGTGAAGGAGGCATCGCCGGGATCGCGACCGATCATGGCGATACCTGCCCGCCCGTCCCGGCGTCGCAGGACCCCATCGAGATCGGCGGTGAGGCAGGCGTCCTGCTGAGCTACGACTGCGGGATCTGATCAACACAGCGATCACGGTGCACGACGGCAGGAAGTACGTGTTCGGGTTCCGGACCCCGCATCCACGCTGCCACCGACCCGAAGGATCGAGCGAGTTCCTCGGTCTTCTCGAGTCTGTGACGCCCCGGAATGACCGGCGGAGCTCGTCACATGAGGCGTGGCGACGAGGGGTCGCGACCGCGAGATGGTCTTGTGCGGTGTTGACAGGTTGGGATAATCCGCGCGTCGGGTCCACCAGTCTCGTACGGACCCCCAGTCACGTACGGTCCCGGCAGAGGGAGGTCAGTTCGTGCGGAATCCTCCGGTCCTCGTCTCGGTCATCGGCTTCTTCGCCGCGCTCGCCGGGTTCGGGTTCTTGTTCTGGGGCCTGCGGGTCCTTGGTTTCGATTGGTTCGGTCTCTTTGGCGACATCCCGTCTCTGGAATCGGTGGGCCTGTGGGGCTGGCTCGCCATCCTCGCGGGTCTCGGGTGGCTGGCAACGGCCCTCGGCCTCTGGGCCCTGCAGCCCTGGGCGCGGACCGTGGCGATGATCATCGCCGGCATCAGCCTGTTCGAGGCGGTCCTGGCGTTCCTGCAGTTCCCCGGCACCGGGATCGGGTTCGGCATGGCCATCATGCCGGGCATCATCCTCTGGTACCTCAGCAGCGCTGAGGTCAAGCGAGCCTTCGGGGACGAGGTATAGCCCAGTAGCCTGACGCGGTCCGGGCATCGACTGATCCCGGACCGCCGCCTCACCGCTCTCCCGTCAGGCCCTCGCTAGGCTTTACGCGTGGGGACGAACGAGGCCGACGTCGAACTCGAGGACTGGGGCGAGGGCGACCAGTGGTTGCTCGAGCGGACGGTCGGTGACCCGACGCAGATGACGTACCTCGGTGGTCCCGAAGACGCCGACAGGATCGCGAGCCGACACCGCTCCTACCTCGAGGGCAATGCCGAAGGGAACGGGCGGATGATGCGCATCGTCCGACGCGCGGACGGTGCTGTCATCGGGACCGTCGGCTACTGGGACCGCGAGGACGAAGCGGGCGCGGGGGCCTACGAGGTCGGCTGGTTCGTCCTTCCCGAGTTCCAGGGTCGCGGCTACGCCACAGAGGCCACGCGTCAGACGGTCGAGCTCGCGCGGGCTGAGAGCCGGTGGTCGACGATCCACGCCTATCCGAACGCCGAAAACGCGGCCTCCAACCGGATCTGCGAAAAGGCAGGCTTCACGCTTCGTGGCCCGATACCTATCGAATATCCGGCCGAGCACTGGATGACGTGCAACGACTGGAGCCTCGACCTATAGCCGCCACCATGAGTGAGGGGCTGGAGCGGGAGACGGGGCTCGAACCCGCGACATCCTGCTTGGGAAGCAGACACTCTGCCAACTGAGTTACTCCCGCTCGGGAGGCTTCACAGTCTACGAAACCCGCTCGGGGTGAGCAATGGAGCTGCGGGCGCCCGCGCTCCCTTGACCCTTACAGGATCCGGCGATACTGGATGAAGCCCGGCCGGTCCGCCACGCGGTCATAGAGGGCGCGGGCGGTGGCGTTGGACTCGTGCGTGAGCCAGTAGACGCGGCTGGCACCCGCCGCTCGGGCGCGTTCGGTCACCGCCTCGATCAAGGCGCGGCCGGCGCCGATGCCGCGCGCATCGGGCTCCGTGTAGAGGTCCTGGAGATAGCAGTAGTCCCCGACGGTCCATGTCGACCGATGGAACAGGTAATGGACGATGCCGACTAGACGGCCGTCAACGAAAGCGCCGAGGACGTGCATCGGTTCTGCGGGGTCGTGCAGACGCCGCCAGGTCGTGTCGGTCACATCGGGCCCGAGGACGGTCTCGTAGAACGTCAAGTACCCCGACCAGAGTGGTTCCCATACCTCGCGCTCGTCGGGCCGAAGAGGGCGGACCTCGATGCGCCGATCCATCACAAGGGGAGTGTGCGCTCGTTCCGGACCAGCCACCCGCCGTCGACGGGCCGCGACGTGAGGCTGGTGGGTCAGACGCGTGCTGCGCGGACCGTCGATCGTCGCCGGTCAGCCGCGGTCACCGGATGAGCCTGACCGCGGCGTCGCTTGTTCGCGTACAGTCCGTCGCGAGCGTCCGCAGCGGCGTGCGCGAGCCTTGGGCAGTGCCGCGGCGGATCTCGTCGGGACGGCCGAGTTCGGCGTCATGGTGGCGGTCGCCGGCGACGCCATCGGGCCGTGCCACTCAGCGATGTCGCGGGGAAGCGACGCACCGTCCCGCTCGACCACCCGCTGGTCGCAGCGGCGGAGCACCTGGGTACCTGCCTGGGGCGTTAGCCAGCCTCACCGAGCATCTCGGCCAGCTCCGTCGGGCGGCTCAGCGCGAGCAGGTGGCCGCCATCGACTTCTTCGATCTCCAGCCCGAGCCGCTCCTGGGCGACCCGACGCTGGAACGCGGCCGGGAACAGCCGGTCGTCTCGACCGACGATCACGCGCGTCGGGACGTCGGGCCAGGCGTCGAGCGGCCACGGCTGCTCCATCGGCGTCATCGATTGCGCCGGCTCGCCCCGGCCGTACGTCTCCTCTTTCACTGCGGGCGGCACATCATGGAAATACACGACGTCGTCATCGTCAGCGGCCGCGGGGTCGACGCCGATCTCATCCAGGTAGGCACGCTGCGCCTCGCCTTGGCGCGTGTTCGCCCACCACGCATTGCCGGTCTCGCCGGGCCTCGGGATCATCGCGTTGAGCAGCACGAGCCCGCCGACCGGGATTCGATCGGCAACGAGGGGCGCGCTGAACCCGGCAAGTGACTGTGCGACCAGCGTCGTGCCCTCGCGTCCGTCGATCGCGTCCATGACCGCGTCGGCGTACTCCTCCCAGCCGGCCCGCTCATCGCCGGCCGGAAGGTCGACGGGGATCGCCCGGTGGCCGCGCGCCTCGAGCTCGGCGGCGACGAGGTGCCAATACCAGGCGTCACCGCCGGCTCCAGGGATCAGGACGAAAGTGATCTTCAGTCGGTGCGCCTCTTCCGGGCGCCATCCTGTCCCCGACGCAGATCCGTTGCAACCCTCCCGGGTCGCGTCGCTTTCAACGTCGCTGCGCCGATCGCTACGTGCCCGTTCCGATGACACGGATCAGGACCGCGAAACCCTGCTCCGAGCCGACCCAGCGGGCACGCAGCGCGTCCACGCCCAGCCGACGGCGGACATATCGCAGGGCGACGATCGAGACGATGACGTCGTCGAGCGGTCCCAGACCCGGGATGAACTCGGGGATGAGATCGATCGGGCTGACGATCCAGGCGACGAGCCCGACCAGGACGATGCGCACATCGACCGGCACGGATCCGTCAGTGATCAGCGAGCGCAGGAGTCTCAGCAGGTCCGGGACGACCGCCGCGATCTCCCGCACACTCACGCCTCGCGGCCGGAAGATCCAGAAGACGATCAGCAGGGCGACCCAGACGGCAACGACTCCGAGGATCAGCCCCAGGATCAGCCGCACGTCCACGGCGGAAGGCTACTGAAACCGATCCGTTAGGGCCGAGGTTCTGAGGGCAGACCGAGCACTTGGAGGGCTGGATGGACGACGCGCCTCGCGCGGAACGACTGGCGATCGGCGCCGCACTGATCACGGTCGTGCTCTGGGCGTCGGCCTTCGTGGGGATCCGCGCTGCGGCGGTCGACTTCTCGGCCGGATCGATCGCGCTCGCACGCCTGGTCGTCGGGGTCGTCGCGCTCGGAGTTCTGGTGCTGACCCGGCCATGGTCGCGCCCGAACGGTCGTGACCTCGCCCTCATCATCGCGGCGGGGATCGCCTGGTTCGCCGGGTACAACGTCGTCCTCAACCAGGCCGAACGCCTGGTCGACGCCGGCACGGCGGCGATGCTCGTCGCCATCGGCCCGATCTTCATCGCGCTGTTCGCCGGACTCTTCCTCGGTGAGGGGTTTCCACAGCGCTTGCTCGCGGGTTGCGCGGTCGCGTTCGCCGGGACGGTCATCATCGGCGTCGCGACGTCGGCCGACTCGACTGCGTCCGCCTCGACACCGCTCGGGATCGCGCTGTGCCTCATCGCCGCGCTCCTGTATGCGTCGGGCGTCACGCTTCAGAAACCGGTGCTCCGCAACGTATCGGCGCTCCACGCGACGTGGCTGGCGTGCCTGGTCGGGATGATCGCCTGCCTGCCGTTCGCCCCGGCGCTCATCGACGAGACCCGTGCCGCGGCGCCGGTGAACATCGCTTGGGTCCTGTTCCTCGGGATCTTCCCGACCTCGATCGGGTTCACGACGTGGGCCTATGCCTTGGGTCGGATGACTGCCGGCCGTGCCGGCGCGATGACATACCTGATCCCTCCGACGGCCATCGTCATCAGTTGGCTTCTGCTCGCCGAGACGCCGCCGCTGGTAGCGATCCTCGGTGGGCTGCTCTGCATCGTCGGTGTCATCGTGGCGCGCTCGCGCAGCATCTCGGTACCGACGATCCTTCGTCGACGAGGTGACGAACCCGCATGAACCATGCCCGGGTCCGCCGCGTGACGGGGGCGTTGCCTCCGAGCACATGACCTTCCGCCCTCTGAACGAGGGTCCATGGTCGGATTGTCGTGCCTAGCTATCTCGACCCAGGCTGGTTGCGATGCGAAGCCTGAGGAGACAGCCCAGCCACTCGATCGCGGCGGCGTTCGCCCAGGAACGTGACGCGTCGTACGCCGTGCGTCTCATGTCGACGACGTCGACCGACATCCGCTTCACGCTCCGGCGGGTCATCGGTGAGGACGGCGACGTCCAGATGGTCGTCCTCGAGGCGTCGTTCCCCGATCCCGCCCTGGCGAGCCGCGTCGAGACGGCGATGGAGGGCGCCCACGGGATGCTGATCCCGGCCGAGGCCTTGGCGGCCGCCAAGGCAAGCTGATCCAAGCCGGGTCGGCCGGCGAGTGAGGTAAGCGGCCCCAGCGCTGAGAGCGGGCCCTAGCGCTGAGAGCGGGCGGGGACGGGGACCAGCGAGAGGACGATCGGGAGCTCGGGCTCCTGTGGCTTCCGGATCGAAGCGACGGCGTCGAGCAGCGCCTGGGGTGGCTCGAGATCGCGCAGCGAGCGGCCCGTCGGCAGGTCGACGGTCGCGGCTCGGGCGAGCTCGGGGTCAGCGATGGACGAGCGTGGGCGAAGGAGATACGCAGACATGCAGGTTCGGGTCCGATCCTTGGTCGTGACGGTGAGCGGGCGTACGCTACAAGTTCATCACGATTTGTGCAGCGACCCGGTCGGCGGCCCACCCCCGGTACCACTGGGTCACCCGCTGTCGACGGGGTGACGAGGGACCCCTGCTATCGTGCGGTGGTGGAGGCCACCCTCGTCGATCCTGATGCCAGCACGCCCACATCCGGCGCTGCGCCGGCCCCGCTGCACGGGCGCTGGCTCGGTCGAATCGACTATCGGCAGGCCCACGCCCTTCAGAAGGCGCTCGTCGCGGAACGCGCCGACGGGCGTATCGGCGATCAGCTATTGCTGCTCGAGCATCCCGCGGTCCTGACCCTTGGCAGGAACTCGGACCCGGCGCACATCCTGGCCAGCGCCCACGAGCTCGACGTCCGACGGATACCGATCGAGCGGATCGAGCGCGGCGGGGAAGTCACCTACCACGGGCCTGGCCAGCTCGTCGCGTATCCGATCGTCCGATTGCACGAGCGCGGCCTGCTGGTCCGCCCGTTCGTCCGTGCGCTGGAGGCGGCGCTCGTCGAGACCTGCCGCGCGCTCGGCGTCGAGGCCTCCCGGCGCGACGGCCATCCCGGGTGCTGGTGCGACCTCGAAGGGGCCGATCCGCGCAAGATCGGCGCCCTCGGTCTCCGTGTGGAGCGTGGGGTCAGCTACCACGGCATCGCACTGAACATCAACGTCGACCTCGACGATTTCGCGCTCATCGACGCCTGCGGGATGCCGGGCGTCACCTCGACCTCCGTCGCGCGCGAGCTCGGGCGACCCGACGAAGCGCCGACGACGGAGTCGGTCGAGCGAGCCGCGTGGATCTTCGCCGATGCCTTCGCCGCCGCGATCGACGCGCCGCTCACCACCGACGGCTGACCGGCCATGGCGAGTGGCCTGTTCGAACTGCGCAAGGACCCGATCACGAGCTGGTGGGTGGCCACGGTCGTCGATCGGCAATTCCACCGCGACCGGTTCGCGCGCGCGGCGGAACCCGTCGACGACCGGCTGTTCGGCTGCGGCAACTGCGCCGTCCCGGGAGATGGCGTCCGGACGCGCGTGCTCAAGGACTTCGCATTCCACATGGTCGGCACCGACGACGACGCCCGGGAGCTCGATCGCGATCACGGGCTCGCCCAGGTCTCGCTCGCCCAGGCCCGTGCCACCGGCTCGTGGCGGACCGTCATCGCCCCGACCGGTGAGCATCGCCCGCTCCACACCGTCGGCACCGAGCTGATCGAGGGCCTCGTGACGGGTGCCCGTGACGCGCTGGCTGAGGCTCGCAAAGACCCACAGACGGAATATCTGACGGTGGTCCAGAACTGGGGCGCGCAGGCCGGCGCTCGAACCAACCATCTCTGCCTCGACCTCTACGACCTGCCCCAGATCCCGCACCGGATCGCGGAGGAGCTGGGCGGCGCTGCGCGCTTCGTCATCCGCGAGGGAGAGTGCCCGTTCTGCCGGTTGGTCCGCGACGAGACGGTCCGTCCCGACAGGCTCGTCTGGGAGGACGACGCGAGCGTCGCGTTCGCCCCGTACGCCTCACGCTCGCCGTTCGAGGTCTGGATCGTGCCGCGCCGGCACGACGCCGACTTCGCCCGCGCGACCGCCGCCGACATCTCGGCCACCGCCGAGGCGCTTCGGAACGTCCTCGGCAACCTCGCCCACTCGCTCGACGGCCCGCCCTACAACCTGGTGCTCCACACCGCCCCTCTTAAAGAACAGGTCGACGGTACGTACCACTGGCACTGGGAGATCCACCCTCGACTGCGCGAGATCGCCGGCCTCGAGCTCGGAACCGGGCTCCCGGTGAACCCCGTCTCACCGGAGGACGCGGTCGAGGAGCTGCTTGGTCGCGCCGATCCGGAGGGAGGTGGATCGGGTTGATCGGGGCCGTGCCCGGTGACGGGCGTCACATGTGGGGGAGATGCCTCGTCTCTGGCGCAACGGGCGTGCGTACCCCCCGACGTGCGTACCCCGAGCCCACTCGCACGGAGTCACCGTGGTCCTCGATCCATCGACAGCTCCCATACGTGCGCCATTCGGCCGCCCGACCGGCTTCGAGCCCGCACCGGTGCGCCCGATGAGCGGCACATGGGACCGCGATGAGGCGGGCGTCTTCATCGAGGAGCTCTTCGCGAAGCACCACGGCGAGATCTACGCCTACCTGTTCCGCATGATGCGCGACGCCGAGCTCGCCGCGGACATGACCCAGGACGCGTTCGTCAAGGCCTACAAGAACTACGACACGCTCGAGAAGCCCGAGAACGCGCGGGCCTGGCTGTATCAGATCGCCCATCGTGTCGCCCTCGATGAGATCCGGCGCCGCAAGATCGTGCGCTTCCTGCCGTGGACCGGCGAGTCGCGGGGGTCCGCGCCGTCAGCGGAACACCTCGTGATGGACGCGCGCCTGTCCGGCGACCTGCAGCGCGCCCTCGCGAAGATCCCCGAGCGCCAGCGTGCGGCGCTCCTGCTCGCCGAGCTGCATGACCTCACCGGGCTCGAGCTCGCGGCCGCGTTGGGCGTCAGCCACGTCGCCGCGCGGGCCCTGCTGACGCGAGCCCGCGAATCGCTTCGTCAGGCACTGGCGGCGGAACGGGAAGCCGACGCTGCCGCGGAGGCGGCCCGCGATGGGGCGCGCGATCGAAACCGACCGGCCGAGGTCGATCGATGAGCCGCTTCCCGCGACTGCGTCGCCGTCCGGACCAGTGGTCCGAACCGCATGATCGGGCTCGTGCCCACCTTGCCGAACGGCTCGACGGCCCGCTCGGTCTCACCGAGGCGACCTGGCTCGACGAGCACCTCGCCGGTTGCCCGGAGTGTGCCGCGATCGCCAACACCTACGAGGACGATCGGCTGGCGCTCCGCGCGCTTCGCGACGATCCACCCGAGCCGCCGCGCGACCTCTGGGCGCGAACTGCCGCGGCCATCGAGATGTCCGGCGGGAGCCGCCGCACCCCGGAGGGGAGCGTGCGGCGGAGTCTGCCGGTCGGTGCGCTATCCGGCTTGGCAGTCGTGGCGATCATGATCGGCGTCGGCATGATCACGGCGAACCTCCCGCTCGGGCCCGTGGGCGGCGTGAAGGGCGAGGAGAGCCCCATCGCGGGGGGTGGCGAGCCGCCCAGCGCGGTGCCGTCGGCATCGATCCTCGCGGAAGCGACCCCGATCATCGTCGACTCGGGGGACGTGGGCTATGTCGACAATGGGCGCCCGGGAGAGGTCATCCGGATCAGCGTCGATGAGGTCTGTCCGGCCAGGAACCAGTCGGGCTGCCCGGCCGTCCAGGAGGGTTCCAAGGTCACGCTCGCGATCAAGAGCGCCCCGAAGGCCATCGTGGCGGACCCGAGTCGCCTCACGGCGGTCGCCATCTCGGATACCGCTGGCGGCGATGACGAGGTGGTCGTGGTCGACCTGCCGCAGGCGACGGAGCGACCCCAGCCGACCGCCACGGCCCGGGCGTCTGCCCCGCCGACGCCGGTCGCGACACCGGCGCCTTCGTCCAGCACGCCGGCCTCGACCCCACCTGAAGCAAGCCCCAGCGCCACGGCGGCGAGCCCATCGACCGAGCCGCCGATCGCCTCGATCGAGCCGAGCGTGACCCCGACCCCCACCGCCGCCCAGGAGATCGCGATCGCGAGCGGCATCGAGGTCGTCGGCGAATCGGCCGCCTTCTCGCCGGACGGGACCTGGTTCGCCTTCACGGCCCGCCCGAGCGGTCAGACGAGTGGCGCGGATGTGTATGCGTGGCGGGTCGGGTCGCAAGCGGCCCTGCCCGTGACCGATGACGGGGCGTCCTACTTCGCCTCGTGGTGGAACGACGAGCTGATCGTGAGCCGCCCGAACGACCCTTCGGCGAGCGATTCCGACCCGGTCAGCCTGCGCGTCGACCCGGCGAACGGGAACGCACGGGATGCCGGCGACGCGTGGCGCCCCGCGATCGATCCGACCGGCAAGCGGGCGATCGTGTGGATCGGTTCCCTGAAGCTCGCCGCGGATGGCGCGAGCTGGGTGCCCGACAAGGGCACGCTTGAGCTGCGTCGCTGGTCGAGCGATGGCGCGTCCCGTGCCCAGGGACCGGAGCGGGAGCGGGTCGTCACCGACGCCGCGCCACGCGATTTCGACGTTCGGTGGGACGAAAGCGGTGAATGGGTCGCCGTCTGGGTCGCCGATGCGGATGATCCGGTGGTCGGCCGCCTGACCCTGTACCACGTCGATACGGACAAGGACCGCCTCGAGAAACTCGAGGGTGCGCCGGTGGACGTGCCGGCCCTGCCGGGCTTCTCGATCGGCGATGGACGGCTCGCATGGGCGACGCCGCGCGGCCAGGGCGGGGAGGGGAGCCGCATCCAGATCGCCGCCTGGTCCGAGACGGACGTCGGCATCGTCGAGAGCAGCCCGGGCGAGGATCCCATCGTCATCCGCTGATCCAGGCCAGAACGCGCCGATCAATGCGGAACGAACCCCCTGACGGACATGGGCGGTCGCGCGGGACGCACCGTGGGACTTGGCATGGCCACCCCGGGCAGCGTATCGTTCCCGCCCTATCGTGCGACCAAGATGGTTGGTCGTAGGGTCGGTGATCAGCACCGCCCTCGCCCTGGTATCGCTACCGGGCCTGGCAGGTTCCCGCGTCCCCAGCGCCATCGAGCCTGTCCCTGCCGGAGCGTTCCAGCCGTACTCGATCCCCGCGCGTGAAGTGCGATCGCCGATCACGATCGCCGGGCCCGACCCTGCCGATCGATCGATCGGTGTGCTCGACGCAGAGACGGCGATCTTCGAGCCGGGCGAAGAAGCGGACGCCGGACCGACCGATCGCGCGCATGTCGACCAGCCCGAGACTGACGCCGGCTCGACGCAAAAGCCGCCGCGCTACTCGCTGACCGGCGATGCGACGTTCTACGACCACGGCACGACCGCGATGCGCCTGCCGCGCGGGACGGTGGTGATCATCTGCGGGGACGGCGGCTGTATCGAGCGGATCGTCACGGACTACGGGCCGCAGGCACCGGGCCGGATCGTCGATCTGTACCGGCCGGACTTCTTCAAGATCTGCGGCTGCCCGTCGTGGAGTGGGGTGACCAAGGTCACGGTCAGCGTCTACTGAGCATCGCCGGCGCCCCGCGGTATCCTCTGGACTGACCCTTCGGCCGCGGCCCCGTGAGGCCGCACGCGTGGCCCTGTGAGGCCAGGAAGGTAGGGATGACCGGACGCCGGATCATGACTGCCGACGAGATCCGTCGAGCGACGATCCGCCTTTCCCACGAGATCGTCGAGAAGCAGGCAGGCACGCATGGCCTGTTGCTCATCGGCATCCAGCGACGTGGGGTCCCACTGGCCCGGCGCGTCGCCGCCGCGATCGCCGAGAACGAGTCGGTCGACATCCCCGTGGGCGCGCTGGACATCACGTTCTACCGCGACGATCTGTCGCTCGTCGCGCAACAGCCCGTCGTGAAGGGGACCGATCTCCCGTTCGGCATCGACGGCCGCACGGTCGTCCTCGTCGATGACGTGCTCTACACCGGCCGCACCATCCGTGCGGCGATGGATGCCCTCGTCGATTTCGGACGCCCGCAGGCCATCCGCCTCGCGGTGCTGGTCGACCGAGGCCACCGCGAGCTCCCGATCCGTGCCGACCATGTCGGCAAGAACGTGCCGACGTCGCGTGAGGAGATCGTGCGCGTCCACCTCGAGGAGATCGATGACGAGGACGGCGTCGAGATCGAGCGTCTCGTCGATGCGCCGCTGACGGCCGAACCCGTCGCGTGACCGACGTGCTCGACGGACTGACCGAGTCGCCTGCGCCTGGCGAACTCGTCGTCCCGTCGGTCGATGCCGCGCCCGAGGGCCAGATCGTCGGCTGGCGGCATCGCCACCTGCTCGATGTCGATGGGCTGTCGACCGACGATATCGACCTCGTGATGCGCACCGCGGACGCGATGCGCGAGGTGCTCGCGCGACCGATCTCCAAGGTCCCGGCCCTACGTGGCTGGAACGTGACGATCCTGTTCTACGAGGCATCGACGCGGACGCGCGTGTCCTTCGAGGTGGCCGCCAAGAACCTGTCGGCCGATGTCGTCAACGTGGCCGCGTCGGCGTCCTCGGTGGCCAAGGGTGAGTCGCTGGTCGATACGGTCCGCACCCTCGAGGCGCTCGGCGCGCAGATGCTCGTGATACGCCACGGCGTGAGCGGCGCGCCGTATCTCGCGGCCGAGGTCTTCGGCGGGTCGGTGCTCAACGGCGGCGACGGCTGGCATGCCCACCCCACGCAGGCCCTCCTCGACCTCTACACGATCCGCTCGCGGCTCGGATCGGTGCGGGACAAGAAGGTCGTCATCCTCGGCGACGTGCTCCATTCGAGGGTCGCCCGATCGAACATCTGGACGCTGACGGCCGCCGGTGCCGACCTGTGGCTGTGCGGGCCGCCAACGCTGCTGCGCGGTTTCGAGGCGTGGGCCCGCCACGGGGCGGCGTCGTCGCGCAACTTCACGGTCACGTCATCGGTGGACGAGGCGCTCCGCGACGCTGACGTCGTGATGGCGCTGCGGATCCAGCGCGAGCGCATGGCGTCCGGGCTGCTCCCCTCCCTACGCGAGTATGCCGCTCGCTACGGGCTGACGGCTGCGCGCCTCGCGGCGGCCAAACCGGATGCCCTCGTCATGCACCCCGGGCCGATGAACGAGGGCGTCGAGATCGCCCCCGACGTGGCGGCCGGGGCCCAGTCGGTGATCACGGACCAGGTCACGAACGGCGTCGCCATCCGGATGGCACTCCTCTACCTCCTGGCCGGAGCCGCCAGGTGACCGATCTGGACCTGAGCCGCGTCTGGCTGGTCGATCCGGCCCAGGATCGCGAGGGCCCAGGCGACATCGTGGTCCGGGACGGGCGCATCGAGGCCGTGACCTGGCTCGAAGGCTCGGACGCGGAGGGCGTCGAACCGACGGGTGTCGTCGTTGCTCCCGGCTTCATCGACCTGCACGCCCATCTCCGCGAGCCGGGCAACGAGGACGCCGAGACCGTCGCGACCGGCCTAGCCGCGGCCGCTCACGGTGGGTTCACGACGGTCTGTGCGATGCCGAACACGACACCTGCCCTCGACGAGCCGGGGGTCCTGGCCGCGGTCCGAGGCGCTGCCGCCGCTGCGGGCTCGCCGGTCGAGCTGCTCGCGTATGGGGCGGTCACGGTGGGCCGCCACGGCGAGACGCTGGCGGCGCTCGGGGAGCTGGCAGACGCGGGCGTGGCCGGCTTCTCGGATGATGGTGCGCCCGTCCGATCGTCGACGTTGTTGCGGAACGCGCTCGCCTACGCGGGCGGGCTGGGACTCCCCGTCGTCGACCACGCCGAGGATCCGACACAGACCGATGGCGCCGAGGCGAACGATGGTGTCGTAGCGACCGTCCTCGGGCTGCGCGGCTGGCCCGCGTCGGCCGAGGAGACCGCCGTCGCGCGCGACCTCGCGATCCTCGCCGATGTCGTCCGGGACGTGCCAGGTGCCCGCTTGCACCTGACCCATCTCTCGACATCGGGTGCGCTCGACCTCGTCCGACGAGCGAAGGCCGCCGGGCTCCCGCTCACGTGTGATGTGACGCCCCATCACCTCGCGCTCTCCGATGAGTGGATCGCTGGCGCCCGCCGCTTCGCATGGGATGCCGGCACGGACGGCGACCCGTGGCGTGACGGCGCGATCAGCGCGTCCCCATACGCGACCTCTCTGCGGGTGAACCCGCCGCTTCGAGCGCCGACCGATGCGCTCGCGTGTCTCGCCGCGCTGGTCGACGGCACGGCCGACGCCATCGCGACCGATCACGCGCCCCACACCGACGTCGACAAGATGGTCGAGTTCGGGATGGCGGCGAACGGGATCAGCGGTATCGAGACGGCACTGGGCCTCGTGCTGCTGGCTGTCGGGGCCGGGCACGTGACGCTTGCGCGGGCGATCGAGGCGCTGACGGTCGGGCCGGCACGGATCGTGGGCCGGGATCGGGGGCTTACGGAGGGGTCGCCAGCGGACCTCGTCGTATTCGATCGAGCCGACCGCTGGACCGTGACCGCCGAGTCGCTGGCCTCCAAGGGCAAGCACTCGCCGTTGCTCGGGATGGACCTGCCGGGCCGCGTCCTGCTGACGATGGCTGCCGGGCACGTGGCCTATGAGGCGCCGACGCTCATCCCGGTGTAAGGCGCGCCGCCGCTCCCTGCGATGGCGGCGCATGCCGATCCGACGTGCCGCTGCAACGATTCCACCGGTTCCCGCGTCATCGTGGTAGATGGTCCGGGTCGACCATCCGCCACAGGCGGATCGCACGTGCGACCCGGCGCGGAGAGCACGGACATGGACGTCGACGATCGGATGGACGGACACATCGCGGAAGAGGTGGCGCGAGCCCGATGCCTCGTCGAGGGTTGCCCGTGCAAGGACACGCGGATCGTGTCGCATCGGCGGGCGCGCTTCTATGCCCACATGGCGCTGATCAACGGGGAGACCGCGCGACGCGTGGTCCGACCCGAGCCCGGCTGGGAGCTGCCGCACACCGCCTAGCGGTCGTGACCGGGCACGGGCGCCACCGGCGACGAGGCCTCCACCGCTCGACATCGTCATTCGTCCATGTCGGCATGTCCGCCAGTCGATGGACAAGGGAATCCCTCGGCGCTTTGCTGGGTCGGTCCGGGGCGATCTAGAGGGGTTCAGGGTGGTTCGTCGAGACCCAGCGGCAAAGCGCGTGGTCTTCGCCTCTGTCCTCGCAGTCCTCGCGATCTCGCTGATCGCCAGCGCCGTCAGCGCCGCATCGTCCTTGACGATCACGCCGAGCCACGGACAGGCAGCTGATCGATTCACGATCACCTACCAGACGGACGCCGCGGGCTGCCCCGGGGCCCAGGTCCAGTTCGGGTGGGATGGCCAGTCCCTGACCAACGGCACGCTCGGTCGCACGTGCTCGATCTCGCTCGGAGCCGCTCCACCGTCGGGCGCGGATTCGGTGGGTCGCCACGTCGTGGACGCCTGCATGATCGACCCGCTCTCGGGCGGGTGCACCGAACAGGCTCGCGACGTCTACGTCGTCGATCCGGCACCGTCTCCCACGCCGACACCCACGCCCACGCCGAAGCCGACCCCCAAACCGACCCAGAAGCCGACACCCAAGCCCACGCCGAAACCGACCCCCAAGCCGACAGCGAAGCCAGCGCCCACGTCGACGGCGGCTCCGGTGGCAGCGCCGACATCGACGTCGAGTCCGACAGCGTCGCCGACCCCGTCTCCATCACCGTCCCCGACCGCGACACCCACGGCGTCGCCGAGCCTGTCGCCCATCGTCGAGCCGGCCGTGGCCAAACCGGATCCAAGCCCGACGGGCGGCGTCCTCGCCGTGCAAGGGACGCCTCGGTAGCGGAGGCCAGCCATCGACCGACGGCCTCGCCGCCTTCGAACACATGACACTGCCGACCGTTGTGGCCGAGACCCAGGGGGCGGCCGCGCTCTCGACGGATCTCGGGGTCCTCGGGACGAACCTGGCGCTCACGATCGTGGTGGTCATCACCTTCGGGCTCACGTCGTCGCTGTTCAACAGCACGATCAAGTCGAACCGCGAGGAGATCGACGGCTGGCTGGCCGCAGGCTCCCGACGGATCGACTCGATGACAGACGCTGGGCGTGCCTTCCGCATGGCTCTGGACGAGATCCCTGGCCGCCGGTTCGTGGGGCGTCCGATCCGGGTCGCCCTGATCCTCGGCGTGACCGGCCTGGTCTACGGCTTCCTCTCGCCCGACTTCGGGCTCGACGCATCGAGCGTCCTGCTCTTCGCGTCGATCGTCATCGGCGTCGGGTTCGTGACCTTCCTGACGGAGGGTGGCGGCGCGCTGCTGGCTTCGCGTCGGATGCGCGCCCCGGCGTCCGTGCGCCTGTACGTGGCCGCCGTCCTCATCGCCCTCGTCTGTGTCGTGCTCACCCGACTGATGGACTTCCAGCCCGGGATCCTGTACGGCTTCGTCGCGTCGAGCGTGTTCCTCGGCACGGTCGTGCTGGACCGCAGGCAGTCGGCGACGCTCGTGATCGTCCCGGCGCTCGCCCTGCTGGCCGCGAGTCTCCTGGCGTGGGCGCTCATCCCGGCCGTGCGACCGTTCGCCGAGGCCGACGGCGCGTGGTGGCTGGTGATCATCCAGGCCGCACTCGTGACGGTCTTCGTCGCCGGGATAGAAGGCCTCTTCTACGCGATGATCCCGATCACGTTCATGGACGGGGCCACCGTCTTCGAATGGAACAAGCTCGTCTGGGCCGGGCTGTTCGGCCTGGCGACGTTCCTCTTCTGGCACCTGCTGCTCAACCAGAACGACGCGTACATCGATGCGCTCCGCCAGACGCGCGTCACCGTGGCCCTCGGACTGGTCCTGCTCTACGCCGCGGTGACGCTCGGGACCTGGCTCTTCTTCCGGATCCACAACGCACGGTCGGTGGTGACACAGCCCGTCTGACGCCACGCCATGCAAGCCGGCACGCGCCTCGGCTACGCTCGGGCCCCATGGCTGCAACCCCGCCACTCAACGACGACTACGAGCGCCGCGCGTACTGGCAGGCGTCGATGTCGCCGCTGCCGGACCGGACGGGCCGGCCGCTGCCCGCCACCACTGAGGTGGTCGTCATCGGCGGTGGGTATGCGGGCATCACCGCGGCCCGTGCGCTGGCACGGCGCGGGGTCCCCGTCACGCTGCTGGAGGCGCGGACGCTCGGGTGGGGAGCCTCGACCCGGAACGGGGGCATCGTCCACGCGGGCTACAAATGGAGCGCCCGGGACCTGATCAAGCGCTACGGCCAGGAGACCGGCAAGGCGCTCTACCAGGAGACGCTCGATTCCTACCAGCTCGTCAAGTCGCTGATCGCCGACGAGGGTATCGATTGCCAGTTCCGCGAGGTCGGTCACCTCGAGCTCGCGTACGCGCCGGCCCACGCGCCCGAGCTCGAGCACGCCCGCGAAAGCCTCGCCTCGGTCGGTGTCAGCTCGACGGTCGTGCCACGGGAGCGCATCAGAGAGGAGATCGGGAGCGACGCGTACTTCGGCGCACTCGCGGTCGAGGGCAGCGCGCTCCTGCATCCGGGTCGCTACTTCGCCGGACTCGCCGCTGCGGCGGACCGCGCCGGTGCCGATCTCCATGAGGGCGTCCGCGCGAGATCGATCGGCCGCGTGGACGGGAGCTTCGTGGTCCGGACGGAGCGCGGCGACATCCGGGCCCGCGACGTCTTCGTCGCCACGAACGGCTACACGGACGGGGTCGTCCCGTCGCTCCGCCGGCGGATCATCCCGATCGGGTCGTACATCATCGCGTCGGAGCCGTTGCCCGAGGCGCTGGCCCACGAGCTATCGCCCAAGGGTCACGCGTTCTTCGATACCAAGAACTTCCTCTACTACTGGCACGTGTCGGCCGACCGGCGGATGGTCTTCGGCGGTCGCGCATCATTCATGCCCACGACGATCGATCGGACCGCAGCCATCCTCTGGCGCGGGCTGCTCGAAGTGCATCCGCAGATGGCCGGGCATCGGATCGAGTACGCGTGGGGCGGCAACGTCGGGTTCACCTTCGACCGGATGCCCCACGTCGGCCGGACAAAGGACGGCGTCACGTACGCGATGGGTTGCTGCGGGACGGGCGTCGCCCTGATGACGAACCTCGGCACCAAGGTCGGGACATGGCTGGCGGGTGGCGAGGCCCCGGCGCTCACACGTCTGCGATTCCCACTGGTGCCGGCGCCCTACGAAGGGCGACCGTGGTTCATGCCCTTCGCGGGTGAGTGGTTCCGCCTGCAGGACCGACTGGCCGCGCGCACCCGGAACGGGTGATAGTTCGCGAGACAGTCCCGCGAGATAGTCCCCTGGATGCCCGACGTCGTAGTGGAGACCCGTCACATGTCCGACACGACCGACCTGCTGGCCAAGGTGCCGCTCCTCGCCAGCCTGGATCAAAAACAGCTGGAACGGCTGGCCCGCGATTTCTCGGAGCGGACGTTCCCGGCCGGTAGCGTCGTGGTCCGCGAGGGCGACACGCACGGCATGGGCTTCTTCGTCGTGGCAGACGGCGAAGGCGCCGTGACTGTCGGCGGCAAGGAGATCGCCAAGGTCGGCCCCGGCAGCTACTTCGGTGAGGTCGCCCTCATCAGTGATCGCGTCAGGACGGCGACGGTGACCGCGACGACCGACCTGCGAACGCTGGTGATGACGTTCTGGGATTTCCGGGCGTTCGTGAAGAGCGATGCCGAGGTCGCCTGGAAGCTGCTCGAGCACGTCGGGGGCCTGTTGCACGGTCGTGGCTGAGCGAGCATCCGGAACCCTCCCACTCGCCGTCCAGCTTTACACGTTCCGCGACCCGGACCGCTACGGGGGCGCGGGGATGGGCCTCGACGTCCCGACCCTCCGCGCCATCGCCGACGCCGGGTTCCTCGGCGTCGAGACGGTCGATGTGCCCGGCGACGATCCCGCCGCGGCGCGCCAGGTCCTCGGCGACCTCGACCTGGCGATCGCGAGCTCCCACACGTGGACCGACGCTTCCGATGCGGATGCGTTCCGGCGGGCTGCCGATGCCCTCGCCTCGCTGGGGTCGACGAGGATGATCGTGAGCCCGCGACCCGACGAGATCCGTGACGATCTGGGCGGCGTGATCGACCGATTGGCAGCCGCCGCTGATGTCGCCACGGAACGCGGCCTCCGACTCGGGATCCACACCCACGACGCCGAGATGGCCGTGGTAGAAGGGTCGCGGGTCATCGACCGGCTCACCGGCGGACTCGGTGATGCGGTCGATGTCCAGATCGACATCTTCTGGGCGGTGGTCGGCGGTGCCGATCCGGCCGAGGTGATCGAGACCCTCGGCCCACGGGTCGTCTCGCTGCACCTGAAGGATGGCGTGGACCTCCCGCTGTCAGCCTTCGGCGACGCGACGTTCGTGAATGTGCCGGTCGGTACCGGGGTCGTCGACCCGGCGGCCGCGATCGCCGCCGCGGAGGCGTCAGGCTCCGTCGAATGGCTGATCGTCGAATTCGACCATGTCGCCGGATCGCCCATCGAGGCGACTCGTGCCAGCCTCGACAACCTCGTGACGCGCGGCCTGGGCCGGGCGCGCCCGGCGTGACGGAGAGGCGTCCGGCGCGCGTCGGGATCATCGGCTGCGGCGACGTCACGAACCTGTACCTGCCGGGTTGCGCGCCCTTTGCCTCGATCGAGCTCGCCGCATGTGCCGACCTGGACGCGACCCGGGCGTCAGCACTCGCCGAGCGCGGAGGATTCTCGGCCGTGCCCGTCGAGGCGCTGCTGGCGGATCCGTCGATCGAGGTCGTCCTCGTGCTCACGCCGCCGGCCGCCCACGTGGCCGTCTCGCAGGCGACGATCGCCGCGGGCAAGCACGTGTACTCGGAGAAGCCGTTGGCGATCACCCGGCACGAGGCTCGCGGCCTTCTGGACGAGGCTCGAGCCGCGGGCGTCCGGGTCGGGGCGGCGCCGGACACGTTCCTCGGGGGTGGGCTCCAGACCGCCAGGGCCCTTATCGACGAGGGAGCGATCGGGGAGCCGATCGCCGCGACGGCGGCGGTGGCCCACCTCGGACCGGAGGGATGGCACCCGAACCCGGGCATCTTTTACGGCGTGGGCGGTGGCCCTCTCCTTGACCTCGGGCCGTACTACGTGACGGCGTTGGTTTCGCTGCTCGGACCGATCGCCTCGGTGTCAGCGGTCGGGCGGGGGATCGGCTCTCGACGTCAGATCGGATCGGGCCCGCTGGCCGGCCAGTCGGTCATGGCGGATGTGCCGACCACCGTCATCGCCACGATGTCCTTCGAATCCGGTGTCGTGGGCGGTCTGACCGCCTCGTTCGACGTAGCTGGCAGCCGGACACCGCATTTCGAGATCCACGGTACGGCGGGATCGCTCATCCTCGGCGACCCGAATCGGTTCGACGGGGAGGTGTGCTACCAGCCGCTCGGCTCGGAGAGCTGGGAGACGGTCCCGCCCCGGTTCGACACGTCGGTCGGGCGCGGCATCGGTCTGGCCGACATGGTCGAGGCGATCCGGTCGGACCGGCCACATCGCGCGAGCGGCGACCTCGCGTACCACGTGCTCGACGTCCTGCTCTCGATCGAGGCGGCGACGACTTCGGGCCAGGCCGAGCCGATCGCCTCACGCACTGACCGACCCGCCGCCCTCGGGTGATGGCTCAGGCCGTCGTCGCGAGCTCCCGGAGCGTTTCCAATAGCCGGTCGATGTCCGCCTCGGTCGAGAGGTAGTTCAGGACACCCGCCCGGAGCCAGGTCGCCCCACGCAGCCGCGTGGTGGTGAGCCAGCCGTCGCCCGACAGTTCGAGCGCCGCCTGGAGCCGGTCCTGATGCGCGTCGAGCGCTTCGCCGGCGAGCCCCGCGGGCACGTGCCGGAAGCAGACGACCGACAGCTCCGGGATCTCGGGCAGGGCTTCGAAGTCGTCGGCCTCCGCGCATCGATGCGCGAGGTAGGCTGCGAGGTCGTCGTTCGCCTCGATCAACTTGCCGAAGCCCAGCGTCCCGAGGTGCTTCCAGCTCATCCAGAGCTTCAGGGCGCGCCAGCGGCGGGTGCCCTCGAACGACAGCTTGTAGAAGTTGAGCTGGTCTGGTGCGCCGTGGCCGTCCTCGTGGTCCCCATGGCCGCGATCATGCTCGCCGCCGCGCAAGTAGTCGGGGACGCCGCCACCCGGCGTCTCCCCACCGCGGTAGTACTCCGGGGCACGCCCGCCGAACACGGCACTCAGCATCCGCCCATCGCGGACCAGCAGGCCGCCGATGTCGTACGCCTGGAAGAACCACTTGTGCGGGTCGACCGTCACCGAGTGGGCTCGGTCCAGGTCCGGTACCCGGTCACGATCGCGCTCGGACAGCCGCGCGCCGCCACCGTAGGCCGCATCGATGTGCAGCCATAGGCCCTCGGCATCCGCGACGTCGGCCAACTCCCCGAGGGCGTCGACCGAGCCCGTATTCGTCGAGCCGGCGACGGCAGCGATCGCATACGGGGTGAGCCCGGCTGCACGGTCGCGTCGGATGGCCGCGGCCACGGGCGCTCCGCGGAGATGGAAGTCCTCGTCGGATGGCAGCACCACGAGCGTGTCGGCCGGGAAGCCGAGCTCGTCCAGCGCGCGAGCGATCGAGAAGTGCGTCTGGTCGCTCGTGTAGACCCGCGCGCCTTCGAGGTCCTTGCCGCGCGGTGGCGCCGACAGGCCGCGAAGACGGCCGAGGTGCAGGTCGCGGGCCAGCGCCATGCCCATGAAGTTGGCCATGACACCGCCGCTCGTGAGCAGCCCGAACGAGTCCGGGCCGTAGCCGGCCAGGTCGCACAGCCAGCGGACGACCTCTTCCTCCGCGAACGCGGCGAACGGCCCGGCGTGCCAGACATCGACACCCTGGTTCGCGACCTGCGCGAGCAGCTCGCCCATGATCGACATCGGCAGGGGCGGCGGCGTGAAGTAGCCGAACTGCCGCGGATGCTGGGCATTCATCAACCCGTGGGAGAGGCGCGCGGCGAACTCGTCGATCACCTCGGCTGCACGCATCGGTCCGTCGGGGGCCGGGCCAGGGCCATCACGAGGACCGGCCGGGTCGGAGGCGTAGTAGCGCCGACGCGCCTCGGCATAGGCCGAGGCGTCGCCCATCGCGCGTTGCGTGGCGATCCCGTACAGGAACTCCAGCGCTTCGTGCCAGGTCCGCTGGCCGAGCGATGCCATCGCCGCCCGCGAGCCTCCTTCGTCGCGAAAGCCGATCAGTTCGGGTTCGGGGTGCCAATCGAACCGCTCGAGGTACGCATCGATGTCGACGGGCATCGTCGGGGACTGGAGGGCGGGAGGGTCGGTCATCGGAGGTGGATGGTACCGACTAGGCTTCGGGCCATGCCCGACGAAACCGAGATCGAACCCGAGACCCACGACCTCGAGGGCCGCGCGCGCCTGGTCGCCGCCCTGGATCCGCTCGGCGTCGACTACGAGCTGTTCCCGTGCGACCCCGCGCTCGCGGACACGGCGGCGTTCTGTGCCGCCTACGGGTTCGCGCCCGAGGACTCGGCGAACACCATCGTCGTGATCGGCAAGAGCGACCCGCCGCGGTACGCCGCGTGTGTCGTGCTCGCGCCGAACCGACTGGACGTGAACCGGACCGTGCGCGATCGGCTCGGCACGAGGAAGGCGTCGTTCGCGCCGGCCGATGCGACACGTGACATCACGGGCATGGAGATCGGTGGCGTGACGGTGTTCGGGCTCCCCGACGGCCTGCCGGTCTGGGTCGACGGCCGGGTCATGCATCGGGAGCGAATCGTGCTCGGGGGTGGATCTCGATCCTGGAAGGTCCTGGCCCCACCGGCGATCCTGCTCGCGCTACCGGGCGTCGAGGTCATCGAAGGGCTCGCGACCGAGCCCGCACCCGCGGCGGTCTGAGCCTCCCTCCCGTATCGTTCGCGCTCGTGACCCAGCCCGATCCGAACGCCGACCCCACCCCGCCGCGGCCACCGCGTGCCAGCGGCCCGGTCCAGTACAAGGGGGAGGACCTCGAGGCGGAGCGCGGACCGGGTCTTGGCTGCTTCCGATTCCAGCTCGTGCTGCTGGCCGTATTCATCGTGCTTGCGCCGCTCAGCGCCATGTGGCACTGGCCGGACTGGGTGAGCGCGCTGCTCCTGTTCATCGTCGTCGGGCTACTGCTCGTCAGCGGCCAGACGATCATCTTCCTGCTCCGCCTCGTGGCCGCGGACCGGCGATCCCGCCGGCGCCCGCTGGCGAGCGGCACCAAGACCGTCGGCGAGCTCGAGGACGTGGCCGAGCCAGCGCCGTCCGGGCGCGGTGACGAGTCACCGCCCGACCCTGCGGACGGCTGAGCCGTGACGGCACGGCCCTCCATCCCCCCATGACACAATGGCCGTATGCCCGTGCTCGCGACCTACTTCTCCGTCCGTCGAGGCCGCGACCCGTTCTTCAAGTTCTTCATGAGGACGATCTTCCCGCGCCAGGTGAAGGAGTACGAAGAGCGCTTCGGGATCCGCTTCATCGGCTGGTACAACGTCGCCCACGGGTGGGACTTCGACAACGTGATCCTGCTCGACCTGCCGGATTACGCGACGCTCGACAAGCTCGAGGCCGACGAAGCGACGCGTGCCCTCGGCCACCGGGCGGGCGAGTGGATCTTCGAGCGGCACCACTCGATGTTCCTGCGTGAGCGCATGGGCACCGACCTCGAATACCATCGCTGACCGCACCGAGGATCGATGAGACCACCACCATGAGCATCCGACGCGAGAACCTGCCCCCGGGTGATGAACCGAACAGGAGGCGAACCATGGATACGGGCCGCAACGACCTGCTCGGTGAGATCGCCGCGGACGCGGCGCTCGAGCGATCCGACTTCCTGGTGCAGTCGACCGACCAGCTGCGCCGCTTCCTCGATCGCCACAAGGAGCGGATCGCCGCCTACGGCGGTCTGACCCTCATCGATGAGGAGCCGGACTATCTCTCGATCGCGCCCGACAGCACGTTCCGCAGCCGGACACGGTTCCTCGATGACCTCACCGGTGACTGGGTCAGCGAGACGGAGGTGATCGAAACCGCGTCGGAGCTCGTCGAGCTGTACAACCCGGCCGATATCTTCGCGGCGTTCAGCGAGTCGGCCAAGGAAGCCGCCGGGCTGGCCGAGGAGCCGACGGCGACCGATGACATCCTCGATGCGGCCGGGATCGCGCCCGAAGAGACCATCGGGCTGGGCGACGACCCCTATGCCGGTGCCGCCAATTCGTGGGCGGCCGGCCAGCCGGAGCTGGACGAGCTCGCTGATGACGAGGCCGCTGCCCGTCGCCTGTACGACCTCGCCCTCGAGTACCAGGAGCGCAGCCAGCGTGCCGAGTCCCGGCTGCTCGATGACTTCGAGCAGGCCGCGGCGCCGGCTTCGACCTTGCTCGGCGAGCTGGTGATCGTCGACGACGACGATGAGCGCCTCGTCCTCTCCTCGACCGGCGAGTTCCGGGCCGAGGTGGTTCCCGAGGAGGCCGACGGCGAGTGGCGCAGCCTCACGGGCCCGGATCAGCTCGTCGAGTTCTATGACCCGACCGACGTCTTCGGCGATCTCGCCGATGCCCTTGCCGAAGCCTATCCCGCGGTCGCGCCGGAGCTCGTCGACTCGACGGACGGCACGGGCGGCGCGGACGCCGTGACGGCCGATATCGATGCGGAGGACGGCACCGGCGCGGACGAATCCGCCGATGCCGACGGCGGACGCCGACGATGTCGATGTCGTGGTCCTCGAGACTGATGACGAGGAGGAGGGCGAGGAAGGAGCAGGCCCGGAGGGCCGCCCGACCGCGTGACCATGCGGCTCGCCGCGGCCGAGCTCGTCGACAGCCGCGAGATCCTGCCAGGGCAATGGCTGCAGGCCTATCACGCCCCCGACATCGCCAACGGCTCCCGGGCCGGCCAGTTCGTGCACGTCCGCACGGGTGACTACTCCGGGATGGTCTTGCGGCGGCCGTTCTCGATCAATACCGCCGACCCAGCGACAGGCATCGTGACCATCCACTTTCGAGTGATCGGCCGCGGGACTGAGTGGTTCACGCGGCTCCGCCATGGCGACCCGATCGATCTCCTCGGCCCGCTCGGGCGGCCGTTCGAGATCGACCAGCGGAGCCGGCACCTTCTGCTCATCGCCGGCGGGCTGGGCATGGCCGGTGTGCGGATGCTGGCCGACGAGGCGATCCGCGACGGGCTCCAGGTGACGCTCCTGTTCGGGGCGACGAGCGCACGCGAGGTCTACCCGTCGAACCTGCTGCCCGACGAGGTCGAGTACGTCGTCGCGACCGATGATGGCTCGCTCGGCCACCGCGGGTTCGTGACCGAGCTCGTGCCCCAGTTCGAAGCCTGGGCCGACCAGGCCTTCGCCTGTGGGCCGATGCCGATGCTGCGCGCCCTCGCCCGCTTGGCGGAGGGCCGTCGAGGGCGACTCGGCGTCGCCGCGCTGGGTCGGAAGCGTGGCGCAGGCCGGGCCGATCCAGTCGGCTCGCCGGCGGCCCGGCGGAAGGCGTTCCTGCAGGTGTCGATGGAGCAGAACATGGGCTGCGCGGTCGGCGCCTGCCTGGGCTGCGTCGTGATGAGCACGACCGGCACGCCGCAGCGGGTCTGCCGGGAGGGCCCAGTGTTCGCGAGCGACGAGCTGGCCTGGGAGGGCGCCTGGTCGTGAAGGCGAAGCGGCGGGTCGTCACGGCGAGCGGCCGACCGGCGGGCGCCAAGCGCACGCCGACGACCCGTCGCGTCCGGCCGGCGATCGTGCAGGCGAGACCGCGCCCACGGGTCGAGGCGACCTCGGCGACCATCGGCACAGCGAGCGTGTCAGGCGCGCCAGCAGGCCCGACCACTGACGATATCGACCTGACCGTCGATCTCGGCCGTGGCCTGGTCCTGCCCAACCCGATCCTCGTCGCCTCGGGCACCTTCGGCTACGGCATCGAGTACGGCGACGTCATCGACGTCGACCGGCTCGGCGCGATCTGCTGCAAGGGCACCACCCTCAAACCGCGGATCGGCAATCCGACACCGCGCGTGACCGAGACCCCGGGTGGGATGCTCAACTCGATCGGCCTCCAGAACCCCGGCGTCGACGCCGTCATCGAGAAGTACGCCGCGACGTGGGCCGGCTGGAAGGTGCCGGTCATCGTCAATGTCGCCGGGGAGTCGGTGGCCGACTACGTCGAGGTGACGCGCCGGCTCGAGGGCGTCCCCGGCATCGCCGGCATCGAACTGAACATCTCGTGTCCGAACGTCGGCCGCGGCGGGCTCCAGTTCGCCATCGATGCGGACGCTGCGGGCGAGGTCACCGCCGCGGTCCGCCGGGTGACCGACCTGCCATTGCTGGTCAAGCTGTCGCCCAACGTGGCCGACATCCGGCCCATCGCTCGGGCGATCGCCGAGGCCGGTGCGGATGCGCTCACGGCGATCAACACCCTGTCCGGGATCGCGGTGGCGCCCGACCGGCAGAGACCGCTGCTCGGCAACATCTACGGCGGGTTGAGCGGGCCGGCCGTCAAGCCGGTCGCGCTGCGGATCGTGTACGAAGCAGCTCAGGCGGTGCGGATCCCTATCATCGCGATCGGCGGCATCACCGAGCTCGCCGACGTGCTCGACTTCCTCGCCGTCGGAGCGGTCGCGGTCCAGGTGGGTACGGCCATCTTCGCCGACCCGACGCTGCCGGTCCGGTTGGTCGGCGAGCTCGCGGCGGCATGCCGGGAGCGGGGCGTGACCTCGCACCGCGACCTCGTGGGCTCCGCCCTCCCCAGGAAGGCCGCTACGCCGTCGGCGAAGGGCGTGGAGTACCGGCCGTGAAGCGCATCGCATTCCTGTCGTTCGGGCACTGGTCGGAGGCGCCCTATTCGCAGGTGCGCTCGGCATCGGACGCGCTGGTGCAGTCCATCGAGCTGGCCGAGGCCGTCGAGGCCCTTGGCGGGGACGGTGCCTACTACCGCGTCCACCACTTCGCCCGGCAGCTGGCGTCGCCGTTCGCGTTGCTCGCCGCGGTCGGGGCTCGCACGAAGCGGATCGAGATCGGCACGGCCGTCATCGACATGCGCTACGAGAACCCGTTCTACATGGCCGAGGACGCCGGCGCCGCCGACCAAATCGCGGGCGGCCGCCTCCAGCTCGGCATCAGCCGCGGCTCGCCGGAGCAGGTGATCGACGGGTTCCGGTACTTCGGCTACGCCCCCGCTGAGGGTGAGACCGACGCCGACATGGCACGTCGCCACGCCGACGTCTTCCTGCGCCTCCTGAGCGGCGCGGGGTTCGCCGAGCCAAACCCGAGGCCGATGTTCCCGAACCCGCCCGGCCTCCTCCGTCTCGAACCGTTCTCCGAGGGCCTTCTCGATCGGATCTGGTGGGGTGCCGGCACCCGGGCCACGGCGGAGTGGACCGCGGAGCAGGGCTTGAACCTGATGTCGTCGACCCTCCTGACCGAGGACACCGGCGTGCCGTTCCATGTCCTCCAGGCCGAGCAGATCCAGCGGTTCCGCGACTCGTGGGCGGCGGCCGGCCACGAGCGGGTGCCGCGCGTATCCGTGAGCCGCAGCATCTTCCCGATCGTCGACGACCGCGACCGGGCCTACTTCGGCGGCAGCGGGGAGGACGAGGACCATGTCGGCTACCTCGACCCGCAGACCCGGGCGACATTCGGCCGGTCGTACGCCGCGGAGCCCGACGTGCTGATCCGTCAGCTCGCCGAGGATTCCGCGATCGCCGCCGCCGATACGTTGATGCTGACCGTACCGAACCAGCTCGGCGTGGACTACAACGCCCACGTCGTCGAGAGCGTGCTCCGCCACATCGCTCCGGCCTTGGGCTGGCGCTGAACCCAGGCTCCACGGCCGCGGTCTAGGATTCATCCGATGACGACGATCAAGCCGGCAGTCGACCTGGCCGCTCGGGCGGCGGTGGCGGCACGGACCGAGGAACTGTTCCGGGCCTCGGGTGCGCTCCGGGAGGGCCACTTCCAGCTCAAGAGCGGCCGCCATGGCGACGCCTATGTCGAGAAGTTCGCGGTGCTCGCCGACCCCGCCGCGACCAGCGAGCTCGTCGGCTACTGGGTGGCACGACTCCGCGGCGAGGCGGGCGCGACCGACGAGGGTCGACCCTCGGTGGATCTCGTCGCTGGACCGACGACCGGCGGCGTCATCCTCGCTTTTGAGACCGCCCGCCAGCTCGGAACACTCGGGATCTTCGCGGAGGAGGTGCCCGACGGCGATGGCGGCACGCGACGTGAGTTCCGACGCGGATTCTCGATCCTGCCCGGTGAGCGGGTGCTCCTGGTCGACGACATCCTCACGACGGGTGGCTCGCTGCTGGCCATGATCCCGGCCGTGGAAGCGCTGGGTGGCGAGATCGTCGAATGCGTCGTGCTCGTCGACCGGAGCGGCGGTCGCGAGACCTTGACCTCCCCGTCGACGAGTCGAACGTATCCCCTCCGCGCCCTGTGGCAGCTCGACCTTCCGACCTACGAGCCCGGTGAGGCGACCTGTCCGCGTTGCGCGGCAGGCGATCCCCTCAAGGTGCCGGGCAGCACGGGGACCGTCGCGGCCACCGCCGGCCGCTGACGGGGTGGATCGCCGCACCGGTCTGCTCTTCGCGGGCCTCCTGATCGCGGTGGTGCTCGGGACGGCCATCGTCGCGATCCTCTCGCCGGGTCCGACGTCGAGCGGAGACCTGCCGCCGGGTACCGAATCGATCACGGGCGTCGTGGTCCAGGTCGACAGCGCCGGCGGCCTTGGCGACGTCCGCGGTTTCACGTTGCGACGCCCTGGCGGCGAGCTCGTCGACTTCAGCCTGCGCGAGCTCCAGAACGGGACCCAGTTCCCGCCCGGCCACCTCGCCGAGCACCAGGCCACGGCGCAGCCCGTGCAGGTCTGGTTCCGCGTCGATGGCGACGAGCGGCTCGCGCTCCGCCTGGAGGACGCGCCCGCGCCCTGATCGCCGGCGGACGCCCGTCGGCCGCTCGGTCTCCGCCTACTCGACCGCGGCCATAGCGTCGTCGAGCTCCTCGTCGCTGAAGATCAGCATGAACGAGGCGGTGACGACCCCGTTCCGATCGACCACGAAGACCCATGGCTCGGTCGGCAGATGCCACTCGTTCGCCGCCTGCGTCGGCGTGAGATTCCCGTTGGTCAGGACCGGCTGGAGCGACCCGTCGACGTCCTCAAGCAGGTAGGGCTCGACGTTGATGACCGTGACCTTGGGGTGTTTGGCGGCGATCGGCTTGAGGCGGTCGAGCGTCGGGCCGCACTGCTTCGAGACGCAGAACTTCGGCGTGGCGAACGCGACCACGAAGGGCTCCTTCGCCTCGACGGCCTGCTCGATCGAGGTCTCGTAGAAGGCCGGCACCGGATCGGTGTCGGTCGAGATCTTCGTCACGTCGCCGCCGACCTGATCGAGCGTCGGTGTCTTGGACGGTGGGGCCTTGTCGCCGACCGAGATCACGTCGCTGCTTGGCTGGACTTCCATCGTCATCCTGATGGTCTCCGCCGTTCCGCCGGCAGGCATCGTGTCGAATTCGACGCCGTAGTCGCCGGACGTGGGAAGGTCGATGTCGATCACGTACACGCCGACCCTCGGCTCGATCGCCCAGATGAAGGTCGCGGGGCCCTCCGCGACCGCCTTCGACGGGTCAGCCCCGAGGTCGAATACCTTGACATCGACGGTCCGATCGGGCATGGCCACGGGGACGTTCTGAGCGTCGAGGAACGAGAACATCAAGCGCGTCTGGCCACACGTGACCGTCCCGGCCGGGTTGATGATCTGCGGGAACACCGACGGCCGCTGCGTGCTGATGTCCCAGCCCTCGGGCGTCCCGGATGGGGCCGGGGTGATCGGGCAGGAGCCGGCGCCAGTGGAGGACGACGCGCTCGAGCTCGCCGAGGCGGAGCCGGTGCCGGCCGAGCCGGTGCCGCCCGTGCAGGCGGCGATCACGACGACCAGCGCGCACAGCATCGCTGAGCGGGAGGATCGGGTCATGGCCCGAAGCGTAGCGGAGGTCGCTGTTCCGGGCCGCTGACCGCGCCCACCGGCGCCCCGTGCACCTCGCGGTAGAATGTCGACGCACCCCGTCGCGCGCCCACCTCACCCCTTCGGCCGCCTCAGGAGACCCGTTGACCCGCTTCCAGCGACTCGCTGCGCTCACGCTCGGGACGGCGTTGCTCCTCGTGACGATCGGCGTGGTCGTCCGGGCGACCGATTCGGGTCTCGGCTGTCCGGATTGGCCGCTGTGCCACGGCCAGCTCTTGCCGCCGCTGGACGACCCGAAGGCGTGGATCGAATGGGTCCACCGCACGGTCGCGGTGATCATCGGTTTCGAGATCATCGGCCTCGCCGTCCTCGCCTGGGTCGACCATCGCGACCGGCGGTCCTTGCTGTGGCCGTCGATCGGCGCGGTCGCGCTCGTCGGGTTCCAGGCCTGGCTCGGTCGCGAGACGGTCCGGCTCGGCAACAGCGGCGAGTCGGTGACCGCCCACCTGGCCGCCGCCATGCTGCTGGTCGCCGTGCTGGTCTTCGTGACCGTGCGTGCCGGTTTCCCGGCTCGGCTCGGCAGCGCCGGGGGAAGCCAGCGCTTCACGATCCTCGCTGCATTCACGACGCTCGCCACGTTCGCGCTCCTGCTGTTCGGGTCCCACGTCACGGCGACCGACACGGCGCTCGTGTTCCCCGACTGGCCGCTCATGAACGGTTCCCTGCTGCCCGCTCTGACCGATCTCACGTCGCCCCACGTCCTGCATCGGTGGGTCGCAGCAGTCGTCGGGCTGATCGTCGCCGGGGTCGCGGTCGTGGCGTGGCGAACACAACGGGACCACCCGACCCTCGTTCGGCTCGCGATCGGCGCCGCCGTCCTCTTCGCGATCCAGGTTCTCGTCGGCGGGTTGCAGGTCATGACCCACCTATCGGCGTGGACGCAGACGCTGCACCTCGCGCTCGGCGCGGTCATCTACGCGAGCCTGGTCGGGCTGACCGTGACGAGCTACTACGTGGCCCGGTCCGTCACCAGCGGGATCGACGATGGCCGGACGACCGGGGCACGCACCCCGGCCCCGACGACCGGCGACCGCGTCCGTGCCTACATCGCGCTGACGAAGCCGCGGATCATCGAGCTGCTCCTCGTGACGACCGTTCCGGCCATGGTCCTGGCCACCAGGTGGGTGCCCGGTCTCGATTGGGGGGACTGGGGCTGGAAGGTCGTCTGGACGCTCATCGGGGGAACGCTGGCCGCCGGCAGCGCCAACGCGATCAACTGCTACCTCGATCGCGACATCGATTCGCTTATGACCCGGACCCGTCGACGGCCACTGCCGTCCCACCAGGTCGAGCCCGAGAACGCGGTCCTCTTCGGGCTCGTGCTGGGTGTCGCCTCCTTCGTGCTGATGGCGTGGACGATCAACCTCCTCGCCGCCTTCCTGACGTTGCTCGCGATCGCCTTCTACGTCGTCGTCTACACGATGCTGCTCAAGCGCTCGACCCCGCAGAACATCGTCATCGGTGGCGCGGCGGGAGCCCTGCCGCCGGTCATCGGCTGGGCGGCGGTCACCGGCAACGTCGGGATCCCCGCCCTGATCCTGTTCGCGCTCGTCTTCTACTGGACGCCACCGCACTTCTGGGCGCTCTCGCTCCGGATCCGCAAGGACTACGCGGCGGCCGGCGTGCCGATGCTCCCCGTCGTCCGCGGCATCCCCGAGACGACGCGCCAGATCGCGCTGTACACCGTCCTCATGGTGGCCATCTCGCTCGTCCTCTGGCCGGTCGCCCGCATGGGTCTGGTCTATCTCGGCGCGGCGGTCGGGCTGGGTGCCGTGTTCATCTGGCAGGCACTCGCGCTGTGGCGGCGTGGCGCATCCGAGGAGGCGTCGACGCGGGGCGCGATCCGCTTGTACAAGTACTCGATCAGCTACCTGTCGCTGCTGTTCGTGGCGATCGCGGTCGACGCCCTCGTCCTGATCTGACGCTCCTCGGCCGGGCCTGACGTGGCCCGTCCGTAACGGCAGCGCGACGGCACCTGCCCCTGGCGCGACGCCCACCGGACCGTGCGGCCTGTCACCATGCGCCCGATGGACATCACCTTCCTCGGCGGCGCGACGACCGTCACCGGCTCGACGTTCCTGATCACGACCGACCGGGCGAAGGTCCTGGTCGATTGCGGGATGTTCCAGGGCAGCCCGAACGAATCGATCCGGAATCGGGTTCCGTTCGGCTTCGACCCGGCCGAGCTCGACGTCGTCCTCCTGACGCACGCCCACCTCGACCACTGCGGTCGGCTGCCGCTGCTGGTGAAGGATGGCTACACGGGGAGGATCCACGCGACCGCCGGAACGTGTGAGCTCGCCTCGCTCGTCCTGCTCGACTCCGGGCATCTCCACGAGGAGTTCGCGAAGCGCGAAGCCCGCTGGGAGAAGCGCCACCCCGATCTCGTCGAGGCCGACGATCGGAAGGAGGCAGAGGAATACCAGGCTGCCGTCGACCTCGCCGCGGCGGGCGGCTCGGAGGAGGGGGCCGTCGAGACGAAGAGCGCACCGGCATCAGCTGTGGCTGCGGCGACGTCCACGGCGGAGGCGATGACCGCCGACGCCGGCGAGACCGCCGGCACCGGCGAACACGTCGAGACGACCGTCCAGCCGGAACCGCCGGTCGATTGGGCCACCCACGACCCGGAGGCCGAACTCCGCCGCCAGCCCCCGATGCTCCAGATCGACCTCGATGAGCCGCTCTACACGGTCAAGGACGCCGAGAAGGCGATCGACCACTTCCGTCCGATCGACTACGACCAGGAACAAGAGGTGGCGCCCGGAGTCTGGGCCACGTTCCTCGATGCGGGGCACATCCTCGGCTCCGCGATCATCCGGCTGCGTATCCAGGATGGTGGCGAGGAGCGAGTGGTCATCTGTTCCGGTGACCTGGGCCGGCCGGGTACGCCGATCATCCGCGATCCGACGTACCTGAGCGACGCGGACTACGTCCTTGTCGAATCGACATACGGCGGCCGCGAGCACGAGCCACAGGAAGAGGCGATCCGCATCCTCGCCGAGACGGTCCGGTTGGTCGCGGAAGCGGACGGCGTGCTCCTTGTGCCGTCGTTCGCGATCGGCCGTACGCAGGAGGTCGTCTGGGAGCTGGACCGGCTCATCGAGCGCGGCGAGATCCCGTCGTTGCCCCTCTACCTCGACTCGCCCATGGCCACCAAGGCGACCGGCATCTACCGCCGGTACAGCCGCTACTTCGATGAGGAGACCGCCCGACTCCTCCAGGAGGGCGCGACGCCGCTCGACTATCCGGCCCAGGTCGTGATCAACACGCCGAAGGAGTCACAAGCGATCCAGTTCGCGGCCCGGCCGTACATGATCGTGGCGTCGAACGGGATGTTGACCGGCGGCCGTGTCGTCGGACACCTGCGCAATCTCATCGACGATCCGAAGGCGACGCTCCTCTTCGTCGGCTACCAGGGGGAGGGGACGCTCGGGGCACACCTCCAGGCGGGCGCGAAGACGGTCCGCCTGGACGGGCAGCCGCGCGAGGTGCGCTGCAAGGTGCGCTCCATCGCGGGGTTCTCGGCCCATGCCGATGAAGGGGAGCTCCTCGACTGGATCGGGCGGTTCGCGAAGGGAAAGCAGCGAGGTGGTCGCGGCTTTCCCAAGACCGTGTTCCTCGTCCACGGCGACCCTGAGGCCCAGCAGGCCATGGAGCCGAAGGTCCGCGCGCTGGGGTTCGAGACGCACGTGCCGCATTGGCACGAGCGGGTCACGCTGGACTGACGCGAGTCACCTCGGGCACCCGGTCGCGACTCGCGTTCCGAGGTGCGAATCAGCACCAGTTGTAAGGTCCTGGGGCTTGCATAGGACCTCCGTACCGGCTAACGTTGGTGTTGGCCTCATCCGGGGGGAGATCGGCCGAACAGATGCCCGGTTGGGATATCCCAGCCGGGCATCGCCACGTCTGGCGCTGGACGCTTCTGATGCCGTTCGGAAGCCCGTCTCACCCCTTGAACCACGAGGGCCATCAGGCGGAACACGAGAGGCAATAGAACGGGGAGGCCCCACGATCGGGCGACCGTCCGCCACCCGTCGGAGGCTCGATCTCCGCCGGATGTCCGCGGCGCTGGGGAGGTCCGCCGTCCATGGCCACGCCGCTCGCGACACCCGCGACGACCGAATCCTCGACCCTCTACTTCGGCCCGTGGTACCGCCGCTCGCCGTTCTTCGAGAAGACCCTCGAGGCCGGCTGCAGCGCCTACGACATCTACAACCACATGTACTTGCCGGGTTACTACGCGGATCCGATCGAGGAGTACTGGGCGCTCCTGAACGACGTCACCGTGTGGGATGTCAGTGTCGAGCGGATCGTCGAGATCACCGGGCCGGACGCGAGCGCGTTCACGAACACGCTGACCTGTCGCGACCTGACGAAGTGCGCGGTGGGGCAGGGCAAGTACATGCTCGTGACGGCCGAGGACGGCGGCATCGTCAACGACCCGGTGCTGCTCAGGGTCGAGGAGAACCGGTGGTGGATGGCTCTCGCCGATAGCGATGCCGGCTTGTGGGCCCGCGGCGTCGCGGTCCACAGCGGGATGGATGTGACGGTCCGCGAACCCGAGGTCTACCCGGTCCAGGTCCAGGGTCCCAAGTCGAAGGACACGCTGGTTTCCCTGTTCGGCCCGGAGGTCCTCGACATCAAGTACTACTGGACGCTGACGACCGAGGTCGACGGCATCCCCGTCGTTATCTCCAGGACCGGTTGGACCGGTGAGGTCGGCTTCGAGATCTACCTGCGCGATCCCTCCCGCGGGGCGGACCTATGGGACCGGATCATGGAGGCCGGCAAGCCCCACGGCATCCGGCCCATCGCGCCGTGTGAGGCGCGCCGCATCGAGGCCGGCATCTTCAACTACGGCTCGGACATGACGGTCGCCGACACGCCCTTCCACGTGATGGGGCTCGAGCGCCTCGTCGAGCGGCAGGACGCCGATTACATCGGCAAGGCCGCCCTCGAGGAGATCCGCCTCAAGGGCGTCGATCGCAAGCTGGTCGGCATCGAGATCGACGGCGATGCCTTGCCGTTCGAGCTCTCGCGCAAGTGCCGGGCGTTCCATGACGGCGAGCACGTCGGGACCGTCACGGACCTCATCTGGTCGCCACGGCTCGAGCGCAATATCGGGTACGTCTGGGTGCCCATCGGTCTCGTGGGTCCCGGCACGCCGCTCGAGGTCGAGGCCCCGGACGGCGGTCGCTGGCAGGCCCGCACCGCGTCGATCCCGTTCCTCGATCCGAAGAAGGATGTCCCGAAGTCATGACCACCCCGAGCACCAGCCTAGCGCGACCCCGACCGGCCCGCTGACCGCCGACGAGATCGCGGCCGTCCGCAAGCCGTACCGTGCGGCGTCGCTGCTGCCCGGCCGCGCTTATCACGAGCCCGGCATCCACGACTTCGAGCGGAGCGTCTGGTTCCGGCGCGACTGGATGCTGGTCGGTCGCGAGGAGGACGCACCCTCGGCCGGGACGTATTTCCTCGCCGAGGTCGACGACGAGCCCTTGTTGATCGCTCGCGGCCGGGACGGCGAGTTGCGGGCCTTCTTCAATGTCTGCCGCCACCGCGGGACGGCCGTCGTGGAGGAGGCCTGCGGCCAGGCCGTCCGCTTCCAGTGCCCCTACCACGCCTGGATCTACGACCTCGAGGGCAACCTCGTCCGTGCCAAGCACACCGATGACCTCGACGACTTCGACCCCAAGGACTTCGGGCTCGTCAGCGTGCGCATGGAGACGTGGCAGGGCTTCGTGTTCGTCTGCCTCTCCCAGGAGACGCCGCCACTGGGCGAATGGCTCGGCGACCTGCCACCCCACCTCGCTCGGTTCGACTTCGGACGCCTGCGCTCGGCACACACGGTCACGTACGAGGTCGACGCGAACTGGAAGTTCATCGCCGAGAACTACAGCGAGTGCTACCACTGCCCTGGGATCCATCCGCAGCTCAACAAGCTGACCCCATACGACCTCGGTGGCGATTTCGCGCCGACCGGTCCGTGGCAGGGCGGCTGGATGGAGCTCGTCGAGAGCGCCGAGACGATGGCCATCGATGGCGGCCATCGCAATGGGCGACCGCCGATCCCCGGCGTCACCCCGGTCGACGAGCGGCGCATCTACTACTACCTGATCTGGCCGATGACGTTCGTGTCGATCCACCCGGACTACCTGCTCGTCCACCGCCTCGCGCCGGCCGGGCCGGGCCACACCAAGGTCGTCTGCCAGTGGTTGTTCGAGCCATCGACGATCGCGTCTCCTGGCTTCGACCCGTCCGACGCGATCGCTTTCTGGGACCTCACCAACCGGCAGGACTGGCACGTCTGCGAGCTCCAGCAGCGCGGCACGCGCTCGCAGAGCTGGTCGGCGGGCCGCTACTCCAACCAGGAGCCGAGCGTCCACGCGTTCGACCTCATGGCGGTCGACCGCTACGCGAACGACGGAGTCAACTCGCAGCGGACGGTCAGGCTGCGGTACGACGTGCCCACGCCGAAGGACGGCGACGATGTGTTCGAGGGCGACATCGCCGCGGTCCGACTGCCACGATCGGCGCCGGCGACTTCCACCCGGACGGCCGCCCGGAAGAAGGCGACCAGCAGGACGGTCGCCGCGCCCTGACAAGCGCTACTGGCCCGCCAGACGACGAGGATCGGCGTCAGTCCTCGGCGAGCAGGGCGTCGATCTGGCCGAGCACGAGGGGGATGACGTCCTCCATGCCCATCGCGAGCGTGCGCTCGAGATCCTCGGTGCTGCCGAACGTGTTCACCATGGTCATCCGCGTGCGGCCGCCCTCCTCGGCGAGGGTGACGGTGATGCGGGCGGGACCCTCCGGTCCCGGCTCGGCACCATCGGGCGTGCCGCCGTCCTCCAGCTCGATCCGGTGCGGCGGCTCGACGGAGACGGTGCGCCACTCGAACCACATCCGCTCTCCGTCCGGCGAGCTCAGGTAGTAGACCGACCGTCCGCCGGGCGCGAGCTCATGCTGCTCGAACGTCGCGGGATAGCCAGGCGGGCCCCACCAGCGCTCCAGTTGTCGGGGGTCCTCCCAGACCCGCCAGATCCGGTCCACGGGCGCCTCGAACTCCGCCACGAAGGTCAACGTGAGCGCTTCCGGGTCGGCCTTGCTGGTAAATGCAGTCATCCGTCGTTCCTTTCCGCAGCGACATCCTCGGCGAGGATGTGCTCGATCGCCCGGACGCGGTGGCGCCAGAGCTCCTCGTACCGGTCGAGCAGTCGCGCCGCCCGCCGGATCGCCTCGGGCTGCACGTGCACGACGCGCTCCCTCCCCCTGGTCTCCTTCGTGACCAGCGCCGCCGCCTCGAGCACCGTGACGTGCTTCTGCACGGCCGTGAGGCTCATCGCGTAACGCCGGGCGAGGCCGGAGACCGAGAGGTCCTCTTGCAGCGCGCGGGTGAGGATGTCGCGGCGCGTCGCATCCGCCAGCGCATGGAAGAGGCGGTCCACCTCGTCATCCGTCGCCTGAACTACAACCATCTGGTTGTAGGTTAGGCGGTCGAGGACGATCGCGTCAAGAGCCGACCCGTCGGTATTCGGGCTAGCCCGCGGGCTCGTCCTCGATGACGGGCTGACGCGACGCCGTGTCGAACGCCCCCGCGCGCCAGGCGATGAGGATCGCGATCGCCGTGATGGCGACGATGATCGTCGAGATCGCGTTGATCTCCGGGGTCACGCCGAACTTGATGCGGCCGTAGATGTAGAGCGGCAGCGTCGAGCTGCCGACACCGCTGTTGAACGTCGTGACGACGTAGTCGTCGAAGCTGAGCGAGAAGGCGAGTAGGCCACCGGCCAGGACCGCCGGAGCGATGAGGGGCAGCGTCACGTAGCGGAAGGCACCCCACGCCGATGCACCGAGGTCCCGTGCCGCCTCCTCGAGCCGCGGATCCATGTTCGCCGCCCGCGCCCGGACCACGACCGCGACGTACGACACGCAGAACGTGATATGCGCCACCCACAATTGGGCGACCGAGCCGTGCGCGTCGAACAGCTGGAGGAAGAACAGCAACAGCGACAGGCCCATCACGATCTCCGGGGTGATCATCGGGACCAGCAGGAGCGTCTCGGTCGCGCCACGGCCACGGAAACGGATCCGCGCCAGGCCGAGTCCGAGAAGCGAGCCGAGCACGGTCGAGACGATGACCGCGACGAGCGCCACCTCGAGGGTGACGATCAGGGCGTCGAGCAGCTCATCGTTGGCGAAGAGCCGCGGGTACCAGTCGAACGTGAAGCCCTGCCAGACGAGTCCACGCCGAGCCTTGTTGAACGAGTAGATGATCAGTACCACGATCGGCGCAAAGAGGAACGCGTAGACGATCAACGCGTAGACGCTCAGCCACCGGTTGCGTTCGCGGACCATCAGATCGACCCGAGCATGAGCTCGTTCTCAGTCCGCACCGACGACCTCCCGGCGCAGCGTCCGGAGCGCGAGCAACGTCCCCGTGAGCGTGACGATCATCAGAACGAAGCCGAGCGCCGCTCCGTACGGCCAGTCGCGCCCGGCGAGGAATAGCTCCTGGATGTTCTTGGCGATGGTCGTCGTCCCGGGTCCGCCGAGCAGGTCCGGGGTCACGAAGTCACCCAGGGCCGGGATGAACGTGAGCAGCCCGGCCGCCACGATCCCGGGCATCGTCAGCGGCAGGGTCACGTGCAGGAAGGCGCTACGGCCCGACGCGTAGAGGTCGCGGCCCGCGGCGATCAGGTCGGGATCGAGCCGGTCGATCGAGACGAAGAGCGGCAGGATCGCGAACGGCAGGAAGCCGTACGTCATGCCGAGGATCACCGAGATGTCGGTGTTCATCAGGATGATCGGCTCGCTCGTGAGCCCGACCGCCTGCAGGATGTTGTTCACGACACCGTTGTCGCGCAGCAGGATGATCCAGGAGTAGGTCCGGATCAGGTAGCTGGTCCAGAACGGCAGCATCACGAGGATGATCAGCAGCACCTTGTGCCGTCCGCCGTACCGGCTGATCCAGTACGCGATGGGGTAGCCGATGGCCAGCGACAGCACCGTCGTGATCGTCGCGAACTTCACGGAGTTGAAGAACGTCGGGAGGAAGATCGGGTCGAACGCCCTGGCGTAGTTGGCGAACGACGGGTCGGCGAGCGAGATCCGGTCGAGAGCATCCCGATGACCCAGGCTCACGATGAAGATGAAGACCAGCGGGACGACGAAGAACAGCACCAGCCAGGCGGTGCCCGGCACGACGAGCGCCGCCGAGCGCGCCCGCTCCAGGCGACCGGGCGCCGACGCGACCGTGGTGGAGGCCGCGGGCGTGTCAGCCGGTTGGACCGCGGCCCCCATCGTCCGGCTTAGCCGCGCAGTTCCTGCCAGCGCGACAGGTACTCGTCACGCACGGCCTGGTCGAGGCTCAGCAGCTCCTCGAGCTTGTCGACGATCTCCTGGTCGGGGTTGATCGTCGGGTCCTCGAGGATCGCCGGGTCGATGAACTCCTTGGCCGCCGCGTTCGGACCCATGTAGTAGATGAGGTTCGTGTTCGCGGCGCTGTTATGTGCGTCGAGCAGGTGGTTCATGAACAGGTGCGCGGCGATCGGATGGGGCGAGCCTGTGAACGTGGCGACGGTGTCGGAGCCTTTCACGCCGCCCTCCTCGGGGATGTAGTACGCGAAGTCCGGGATCGATTCCTGGATCGCGAACCGGTCGGCGCCCCAGATGTGACCGATCCAGACGTCGCCGGAGGTCATCGTCGTGATCGTGTCGGTCGAGTAGGTGCGCACGAGCGGCTTCTGCTGCTCCAGCAGCGCCAGCGCCGCATCGAGGTCGGCCGTGTCGGAGGTGTTCGCGGACTTGCCCTGCTGGATGAGGGTCAGGCCGAAGACCTCCTGCCAGTCGTCGAGCATCGAGATGTGTTGCTTCCAGCGCGCATCCCAGAGGGCCTTCGAACTCGTCGGTTCCTCCTTGATCCGGGCCGGGTCGTAGCCGACGCCCGTCGTCCACCACATGTACGGGATCGTGTAGGTATTCCCCGGGTCGTAGCCCGGGTCCGCCCACTCCTCGCCGAGGTTCCCGATATTGGTGAGGAAGGACTTATCGAGCTTCGCGATCGTGCCGGCCTCGATCATCTTCGGGACATCGACCGAGATCGGGAAGCTGATGTCATAGTCGCCACCGTCCGCTCCGAGCTTGGCGTACATCTCGTCGGTGGTGCTGAAGAAGCTCTGGGTGACCTTCACTCCGTACTGGTCCTCGAACGATGAGATCACGTCGTCGGCCAGGTAGTCGGTCCAGTTGAGGATGTTGAGCTCACCCTCGGGCGATGGCTGCGGGGTCGGCGAAGGTGACGGCGACGGTGACGCCGCCGATGCCGATGGCGCCGCAGACGACGGTGCGGCCGACGGGCTGGCCGCGCTCGACGTGCAGGCGGCGATGATCGGGGCTAACGCCGCTGCACTGCCGACGGCCGCGATCCGCTCCAGGAGGTAGCGACGTGTGATCCGTCGCTCGACCATGTAGCGGACCACCGCCTTCTCGAGATCGATGCTGGACCCGTCGTATCGATCGCTCATGGCTGGGTCTCCTCCTCGACGGTCGTCGACGCGAGGATCAAGGCCTCGTTCGGCGGCCAGGCGATATCGACGTCACTGCCGACGGCGTGACGCTCCCCGGTCTTTGGTGCGAGCACGGTGATCGCGAGACCACCGTGCGTACGGACCTGGTATTGGACGGTGCCGCCCATGTAGGCGACCTGCTCGACCTGGGCTCGCACCGGGCCGACGCCATCGGGCGACGAGCCGTTGGAGCGCTTGATGACGATGGATTCCGGGCGGATCGACAACTCGACCGTGCGGCCGGTACGCAGATCCGGACTGATGACGCGACAGGCGTCGCCGCCCTCGAGGCGGACCAGCGCCGATCCCGCATCGGTCGACTCGACCGACCCGGTCAGCAGGTTGGTGGTGCCGATGAAGTCCGCCACGAACCTCGTCGCCGGCCGCTCGTACAGCTCCTCGGGCGTGCCGAGCTGTTCGACCCGACCCTGATGCATGACCGCGATCCGGTCGCTCATCGTGAGCGCCTCCTCCTGGTCATGGGTCACGTATACGAATGTGATCCCGACCTCGGCCTGGATCCGCTTCAGCTCGATCTGGAGCTGGCGGCGAAGCTTGAGGTCGAGCGCACCGAGCGGCTCGTCGAGCAGCAGCACGTTCGGCCGGTTCACGAGGGCTCGTGCCAGCGCGACGCGCTGCTGCTGGCCGCCGGACAGCTGCGACGGCCGCCGTCGCTCATAGCCCTGCAGGCGAACGAGCTCGAGCGCCTGGCCGACCCGCGCGGCGATCTGCGCCTTGTCGACCTTCCGGCGGCGCAGCCCGAACCCGACGTTGTCCGCGACGTCGAGGTGCGGGAACAGCGCGTACTGCTGGAAGACCATGTTGACGGGCCGCTTGTCGGGTGGGTCGTTGGTGATATCGCGGCCACGAAGCAGGATGCGTCCCCCGGTCGGCAGCTCGAACCCACCGATCATCCGCAACGTGGTCGTCTTGCCGCAGCCGGATGGTCCGAGCAGCGAGAAGAACTCGCCGGAGTGGACATCGAGCGTGACGCCGTCGACCGCCCGGACGGTGCCGAACCGCTTCTCGAGGTCGATGAGGCGGATCTCGGCCGAGGCCTCGCTGGGGAGCGTCATCGGAGCGCGAGCCTACGTTCGCCCTTCGGGACCCGGCGTACGTCGTCTCGGCATCCGCAACGGGCGCCTGACGGCGTGTTCGAGGTCCGGCGGCGAGCGAGTAAAGGGTGACCGCCGTCGAAATCAGCACGGACCGACGAGGGAGATACCTCGTCCGGCCGATGGCATGAGCCGGATATCCGGCGACGCTCTGATCGGGCCCAGGTGTGGCCCGAAGGAGTACCACGATGAACGCCCATGTCGCGGAGATGATGGCCACCGAGCGGCTTCTCGTCCTTCGGCGTGAAGCCGAGCGGGCCCGGCTGCTCGCGGAAGCTCAGGCGATCACGGGTGGCGGAGGTCCCACGACCCGCGGGTTCGGCGAGGACGTCGCTCGGCCACCGGCTCGGCCGCACGCTTGTCGCCCGCATCGGTCAGGTGGCCGCACGGACGTGGTGAGCGGGAGCGCCTCTATCATCGGGCCCATGGCCGGCCGCCTCGTCAGTCCGATCATCGTCGGTCGCACCGACGAACTGACGGCCATCGCCGATGGGCTCGATGCGGCCCGCGACGGCCAGGCGTCGGCACTGCTGCTCGCCGGGGAAGCCGGCGTCGGCAAGAGCCGGCTGGTCGAGGAGGCGATGCGGCTCGCCGCCGACCGAGGGATGCGCGTGCTCCGCGGAGCGTGCGTGAACATCGGCGCTACCGGCGTTCCATACGGGCCGATCGTCGAGGCATTGCGAGAGCTGCATCGCGAGCTGCCTCCGGAGGAGATCCAGGCCTTGGTCGGACACTCGGGCGCCGATCTCGGTCGCCTGCTGCCGGCCTTCGCGGCGTCGAGCCCAGAGACCCCGGAGCCGACCGCGCAGAGTCAATGGCTCCAGGCCAGACTCCTTGAGGCCATCCTCGGGCTCGTCCATCGGCTCGCCGAGCGGTCGCCAGTCCTGCTCGTGGTCGAGGACCTTCACTGGGCCGATCCAGGTACTCGCGAGACGTTGACGTACCTCGTGCGGAATCTCCGCTCTGACGCGATCGCCCTGCTGATCACGTACCGCTCCGACGAGCTGCACCGTCGCCACCCACTCCTTCCATGGTTGGCCGAGCTGGAGCGAACGGGTCGGGTCAAGCGGATCGACGTCGCCCGCCTGGACTCCTCAAGGACGAGAGAGCTCGTCTCGGCGATCCTCGGAGGGGATGCCGAACCTGATCTCATCGCGCGTGTGGTCGAGCGCTCCGACGGCAACCCATTCTTCATCGAAGAGCTCGTGATGGCCGAGCGCGCGACCACGGATCGGGGTATGCCGCCGACCCTCAGAGGCATCCTGCTCGCCCGGATGAGCACCCTCCCCGAGCCGGCGCAGTCGGTCGTCGGGGTGGCCGCCGTCGCCGGACGTCGCGTCGACCACGATCTGCTCGCATCGGTCGCAGGCCAAGCCGAGTCGACGACGATCGCCGCGCTTCGCGACGCTGTCGGCCAGCAGATCCTGGTCGCCCATAGCACCGGCGGGTCAGACGGCTACGCCTTTCGGCATGCCCTCATGCAGGAGGCGGCCTATGAGGATCTCCTGCCCGGCGAACGGCGACGCTTGCACCGCGCCTTCGCCGAGGCTGTCGCGGCGCGCGGCGTCGGGACAGGCGCCGATGCCGCCGCTCACTGGGCAGAGCTCGCACACCACTGGTCGGCGACGCGGGACGATGCTCGCGCCTTGGAGGCGTCGATCCGTGCTGCAACGGCATCGATGGAGTCCTTCGCCTTCGCCGATGCGCTGCGACATTTCGAGACCGCTCTCGATCTGTGGTCGAGTCTCGACGATCCGGAGAGCGTCGCCGGACTCGACCTCGCGTCGCTGCTCGACCAGGCCGCCAACATCGCATCACTCGATGGCCAGACGCGCCGCGGTGCGGCCCTCCGCGAGGCGGCCATCGCCGAGCTCGGCCCAGGCGCTGATCCTGTCCAAGCAGCGCTCTGGCAGGAGCGGCTGGGTCGCCAACGGTGGCTAGCCGCCGATACTGCCGGAGCACTTCGGGCGTACGACGAGGCGATGGCGATGGCGGCGCCCCCCAGTCCCGCCCGAGCGCGCGTCCTCTCGGGATACGGCCAGCTGCTGATGCTCGTCGATCGATGGGACGAATCGCGTGATCTCTGCGAGGAGGCGCTCCAGATCGCCCGTGAGACCGGCGACCGCCAGGTCGAGGGTCACGCCCTGTGCACCCTGGGCCTCGATTACTCTGCACTCGGTCGATCGGGTGAAGGGGTCGCTGCGCTCGAGGAGGCCCACCGCATCGCTGTCGAGATCGGCAACTTCGACGACGTTGGTCGCGCGAACGTCAACCTAGCGAACGCCCTGCTTTACACCGGCCAGGCCGATCGAGGCATCGAGATCGTGCGAAACGGCATCGCCGAAGCCGAGCGGCTGGGGATCGCCAGCTCGTACGGCTGCTATCTCGCACACACCGGCGTCCAGATCCTCAACGACCTGGGCCGATGGGACGAGGCGTTGGAGCTCGCGAGCGCGACGTTCGCGCTCCAGCACCTCGAACCCCACCTCGACCGTTACGGCTTGGCCCGCTTCGTGCCGCTCTTGGTGTCCGCGGGTTACCCGACTGCGATCGAACGGCTCGACCAGCTCGGCCGACTGCTCGAGGGGATGCCACCGGAAGGACAGTTCTCCGTCCCGTATCACGGGGCGCGTGCCGAGCACCTGCTATGGAACGGCCGCCCCGAGGAGGCACTCGCGACGAGCCTGCGTGGGCTGGAGGGCGCCGACCCGACGACCATGAGCTGGTACCCGATCCGCCTCGTCCGGATCGGTGCGGGCGCTGCCGCGGAGGTGGCCGAATTGGGACGCGCCGGACGCGACCAACGACTCGTCGAGGCGGCGCGCGCGGCCTGGGAGGCGTTCAGCGACCTGATCAAGGTCGCGCGCGCGGCGGGCGCGTTCGAGCGGCTGACGGGCGAGGCCCGGGCCCAGGTCGAGGCAGAGCTCGCGATGATCCAGGCCGAGCATCGGCGCATCGAGGACGAGCCGCAGGTCGATGCGTGGCGCCTCGCCGTAGAGTGGCTCGCCATCGACGGACGGCCGTACCCTCTGGCCTATGCGCGATGGCGCCTCGCCGAATCGCTCCTGGTCGACGGCGACCGAGCGGCGGCCAGCAAGGAGCTGAGGGCGGCGCACCGCGGAACGGTCGCTTTGGGCGCCGAACCGATGCGTCGGGCCATCGAGAACCTCGCCGCGCGAGCCCGCATCGACCTCGCACCGGCGGATGAGGCCGCCGCCGCTCCGGTGGTGGCATCGACGGCGCCCGACGATCCGTTCGGGCTCACGCCACGGGAGCGGGAGGTGCTGGCGCTCGTCTCGACCGGGCGGACGAACCGGCAGATCGCCGACGAGCTGTTCATCAGCGAGAGCACGGCCGGCGTCCATGTGTCGAACATCCTCGGGAAGCTGGGTGTCGCGACGCGGACGGAGGCGGCCAGTGTCGCGGTGCGGCTCAACCTCGACCAGGCATAGCGCGTTCGCCATCGCGGCGCCACAGCAGCCTATCCGGCCTTGTTGCGGTGCTCCTCCTCGTACCGCACCTGTGCCGGGCTCTTCCGTTGGTTCGGTCGCGTCCGCGCCTGGATCCTGGCGAGCGCCTCGTCCCAGCCCGCCTTGAACGGTTTCCCTTGCGTGTCGAGATCCACGACGACCGGAGCGTGATCGGAGGGCACTGGCGGGCCCTTGCGCGCCTCCCGGTCGATCTCGGCCCAGACGACCCGTTTCGCGACTGGCTCGGTCACGTAGAGCAGGTCGATCCGCATCCCCTCGTTGCGGTGGAACATGCCGGCGCGGTAGTCCCACCAACTGAACCGGCCGCCACGCTGCTCCTGGAGCCGGTACGCATCGGTGAGGCCCCACTCGCGTAGCTGCGCGAGCGCCTCGCGCTCCGGCTCGGACACGTGGGTGCCGCCGTGCGCCTTCACCGGATCCCAGACGTCCTCGTCGGCCGGCGTGACGTTGTAGTCGCCGGCCACGACCAGCGGCTCGTCAGGCTGCCGGGTCTCGTCCAGCCATCGACGCACCCGCTCGAACCAGCGCAGCTTGCCCTCGTAGAACGGGCTGCCGACGACGCGGCCGTTCGGTGCATAGAGCGCGACGAACCGGACGCCGTCGATGACGCCGGACAGCATCCGCGCCTCGTCGGACGGATCGAAATCGTCCTCCTGGAGATTGCCCGCACCTGGGCCGCTATCGCGGACGGGGCCATCGCCGAAGTTCGTGACGATGTCGTCGATGCCGAGCCCTTGCCGCGCCGCGATGGCGACCCCGTTCCAGCGGCCCTCACCGTGGTGGACGAGGTCATAGCCGGCCATCTGGAACTGCATGACCGGCGCGTCCTCGTCGGACAACTTCGTCTCCTGCATGAGCAGCACGTCGGGATTCGCGCGCTCGAGCCACTTGTCGACCGCGTCCGTCCGGGCCTTGAGCGAGTTGACGTTCCAGGTCGCGATCCGCATCGATGCGCTCAGTAGCGCCGGCCGCGCTGGCGGTCGAGGTCGAACGTCGCGGTCTCCGCCACGGCCATCACGGCCATCGTGCCGGCCTGGACCGGATCGGAGACCACAAGGTCCACGTGCTCGGTGATGGAGCCGACCATATTGAGCGCGATGATCGGGATGCCGACGTCGCGCAGCTCGTCGGCCGCGGTGCTGATGTCGCCGCCCATGATCGAACCCGCGAGGACGAGGAGCCTTGCACGCGGCAGGTCGGCGACAGCGCGGACCGCCGCCGCGATGTCTGTCTCGCCCACGAGCGGGATCGTGTCGACCGAGATCCGCTCCCCGCGGAGGTTGTGGCGATCCGCCTCACTCACCGCGCCGAGCGCGACCTGGGCGACCTGCGCCCCGCCGCCGACCACGATGATCCGCTTGCCGAACACGCTTCCCAGCGCCCGGGTCCGGTGGATGGTGCGGACATCCTCGACAGCCTCCAGCGCCGCCACGAGCTCGTCCTCGCCGACCCCCTCGACCTCGAGCTCGATCTCCACGAGCGGCGGATCGCCGTCCACCGGGCGGACGGTCGACAAGGTGCGAACGCGCCCGCCCAGCGCCGCGACCGCGGCAGCGATGGTCGACGTCGCCTCGAGCCCATCGACGACGTCGAACCGGATCGCGGCCGTCGAAGCCGCCGCGTGTCGGGCCATGGCCTCGGCAGCGTCAGCCGGGAAGCGAGCCGCGCCCGGTCGCGCCCGGCCGCATGTCGCCGACCGTCATCGCTTCGGGCCGCATGTCGCCCGTCGGATCGTGCTCCTCGAAGGCGAGCCCGAGGCTCTGGAAAGCCTGCCGCGTGGCCGCCGCATCGGAGGTCGTCAGCATCAGGGCGCCATCGGTATCCTCGGCCACGCCGACGATGCCGGTGATGTTCACGTTGCGCTCGGCGAGCGCATTGGCGACCTGGGCGAGCGAGCCCGGTCGATCGGCGAGCTGGACCGTGAACCAGACCGTCACGCGGGCACCTCCTGTGGACCTCGATGGTACCCGGGTCGGGCCGCTGCGATAGGCTCGCCGGGATGCCGCCGACGACCATCCAGGTGTTCGGGCTCGAGAAGGACCGAGCGACTCGGGCCGCAGAGCGGTTCTTCAAGGAGCGGCGGGTCCCGATCTCGTTCGTCGACTTCCGGAAGCGGCCGATCGCGCCCGCGGAGCTGCGGCGGTTCGTGGAGCGGCGAGCGGCTCGGCGCTCATCCGTTGATCGCCGAAACGTCGAGGGCGTACCGTGAGTCCGGACTCGGCTACCTGCGGATGGACGACGAGGAGGTCGTGATGCGCCTCCTGGCTGACCATTCGCTGCTCCGTCTCCCGCTCGTGCGGAACGGCAACCAAGTGACCACTGGGATGGCCGAGCCGAGCTGGAAGGCCTGGCTCGCGCCGCCGGCGCCCGGCGGTGATCGGCCGTAACAAGCCCGTCGGTGGCGCGTCGTAGTCGCACAGGTCGGCCTGGAAGCCGAAGAGGGGCACCGATGAACGAGCGGCGCACCGCGCCTGCGGTCTGGATCGTGCTCGTGACCGTGAGCCTCATGGCATGCGGCCAAGCGGCTCCTTCGCCGCCGGAGGCAGTCCCCGCGACCGTCGAGATCGCGGCGACCGACGCCACGAGCGGCGAACCCTCGACCAGCATCCTGACCGACGCCGCATCCGCCACCCCGAGCGAGACCGCGAAGCCTACGCCGACCCCAACAGGGCGGCCCGCCCGATGGTCGAAAAAGCCGCGGGTGATCTTCGACGAGGGTTGCTTGTCCGTGGTCGCGACGATCGACGACTCCGGTCGTTTCCACGTTGCCGCTGAGTGTTCCGGAGGAATCGGATATGCGACCTCGGCGGACGGCGAGGCGTGGAAACCATCGTCGCTCGCGGCGCCCGCTGGTCGACGCGAGGTCGATCCCCAGCTCGTGGCGGACGGGAGGACCCTGTACCTCGCCTATACAAGGCTGCGGCCGGTCGACCCAGACACCTGCTCTGGCAGTTACGTCAGCGAGGATCCCGCTGGCATCTACTATCGGACGCGCGCGCTGCCCGGGGGTGCTTGGTCGAAACCATCTCGCCTACGCGGTGACGGCGACCACCTTCAGTCGTTCCGTGTCGTCGACGGTGTCATCAGTGCGACATTCCGTGGCGATCTCGGCAACGGTGGCGTGTCATACCTCTCCTCGAACGGCTCGACGTCCCACGTGATCGCGATCCAGGGAGCAGAAGCCACCTCGCTACGGGTCGGCGACGATGGTCGACCCAGGATCGCATTCACGGGCGGGGGGTCGGTCGCCTATGCGGTCGTGACAGGCGGTGATCATCTCAAGTCGACCACGGTGTTCGAGGCCGATGACGTCCAAGTGGGATCGCCCGTCCTCGTCCTGGGCGGTGGCGACCACGCGTTCGTCTCGTGGGAGGCCGCGCCGCTACCCGAATGTGGAGCGCCAGTACCGACCCACGAAGGCACATGGTTCGCCACCGACGTGGATGGCACGTGGGCGGTGAAGCGCCTGTCAAAGGACGTCGGGGCAGCGTCCCTCGTCGTCGACGTGGCGACCGGCAGGCTCCACGCGACCTACAACGACCGCCGGGGGGTTCGCTACGTCACACGTGCGGCGGACGGCACCTGGGCCGGAAGCCGGCCGGATCTCCCGGACGGGTTCGAAGCCTTGGTGCTCCGACGCGATCCGGCGACCGAGCTGCTCCTGCTGGTGGGATCGACAGCCGACGATGCCGGCGCGATCGTTTCGGTCACAGCCTCCTGACCCCGTCAGCAGCGCGGGCGTCGGGCGCTGAGGATCAGCACCCCGCCGGCGACGGCGGCGCTGCGATAGGCTCGCCCGGGATGCCGCCGACGACCATCCAGGTGTTCGGGCTCGAGAAGGACCGAGCGACTCGGGCCGCAGAGCGGTTCTTCAAGGAGCGGCGGGTCCCGATCTCGTTCGTCGACTTCCGGAAGCGGCCGATCGCGCCCGCGGAGCTGCGGCGGTTCGTGGAGCGGCTCGGCGCGCGAGCCCTCCTCGATGAGGCGTCGCCTGCGTATCGCGATGGCGGCCTTGGCTACCTCCGGATGGACGACGCCGAGATCGTCGAGCGGCTGCTCGCGGATCCGTCGCTCCTTCGGCTTCCGCTGGTCCGCAATGGGAACGAGGTCACGGCCGGGGTCGCCGAGGCCACGTGGAAGGGCTGGCTGACTGGCCGGACTGTCGGCTGACCGACACTTCCGCCACAAGATCCTTCCACACGCGTCGAGTCCATAGGTCGGCCAAGGCGGCTGGCCAGCCCACAAGGACTCGAACGGATGAATCGCTTACTGCCACCACTCTTCTTGTCGTTCACGCTCATCTTGGCTGCGTGTGGCGGCCCGGCGGCGCCGGCTGTCGTGGATCCCGGCGCAGCGCCGTCACCGACGCCTGTTTCTCAGCCCGGGGTGGCTTCGCCTGACCCGTCAGCCAGCCCACCGGCGCCCAGCGAGCCGTCACCAGCGCCGACCGCGACTCCCCGCCCGACCAAGCCATCGACGGGCAACGGCGCCCCCTCCAAGCCGGCGCCTCCGATCCCGACGACCTGGTCGAAGGCCAGGGTCGTGCTTTCCGGTCAGTGCTGGAGCCCGACGTCGACCGTCGACCAGGCGGGGGCGTTCCATGTCGTGGCGACGTGTGGCACCCGGATCCGCTATGCAACGTCGACCGATGGGAAGACGTGGCGCGCCGGTACGTTCAGTCGGCCCGTCCATCACCGTGACGTCGAGCCGCAGCTCGCCGTCGATGGATCCACGCTCTACGTCGCCTTCACGCGTCTACGAGAGACGGATGGCGGGTGCGGCGATGACGGCCTCGAGGACGTCGGCGTCTACTACCGGACGAAGACCCTCCCATCCGGTGCGTGGTCTAGTCCTATCCGCATCGGTGCCGCAGGGGACCACATGCAGTCGTTCCGTGTCGACGATGGCGTGATCCACGAGACGTACAAGTCGCGCGACGGAGAAGGGCCACTGTTCTATGGCTCGCTCTCGAGCGGCACGTTCCGAAGCGTCAAGATCCCGGGGGCCGAGAGCACGTCGCTTCGTGTGGGTGACGATGGACAAGCTCGCATCGCCTACACGACCAGCGACTCCGTACGGTACGCGACGGTCCGCCACGACGGACGACTGTCCGTCCGCAGCCTCTTCAGGAGTCGCGAGATGCAGCTCAGCTCCCCTTCGCTCGTCCTCGGGGCGGGGGATCGCGCTTTCGTGGCCTGGACCGCCACACCGAAATGGGGCGGCGGCTGCGCCGACGGGGCGGAAGACGTTTCGAAGCCAGGGATCTATGTGGCGACCGACTCGACCGGTTCGTGGCTGGTCAAGCGGATCTCAAAGGTCGAGGCTGCCGCGACACTCACCCTTGACGTCGATCGTGCCCGGTTGTCCGTCGCGTTCGCGACGGCGAGTGGGGCCCGCGAGATGACGAGACGCGCGGATGGGCGCTGGTCCGGGGCGCGCATCTCGGGGACCCGCAACATGGAACGGCCGGTCCTCCGACGCGATTCGAAGACCGGACATCTGCTGCTCGTCGCGACCTACTGGCATGAAGGGGGCTCGAGGAACGACATCGTCGCCTTCGTGAAATCCTGAAGCCCCGGCGCGCTACCGGCGTCGTGCCCCGACCAGGAGCACGACGCCGGCGACCACGGCGACCGCCCCGACGATCGCCCAGCGGATGTCATCGACCATGAAGCTCGAACCGCGGAGCAGCCCCAGACCCTGACCGATCCACACGAGCCCGACGAGCGCCAGCAATACGCCTGCGACTAGTCGACCGCGCATCGTCGCCCTCTGGCCACGTCTTCGGATGGCATCCTTCGCATCGTGACCGAAAAGCAGCATCGACGCCGACTCGGCCGCCTCACGATCCGACCGGAGGCGAAGCCCCTCGCCGGGCGTCGCATGACACGGACCGAGGACGAGGCCCTCCTCCAGAGCCCGACACGTCCCGATTTCCTCGACTCCGACCCGTGGCGCTCGCTGCGCATCCTGTCCGAGTTCGTCGAGGGCTTCGACGCGCTCGCGGAGGTCGGCCCGGCGGTCAGCGTGTTCGGGTCCGCTCGAATGGACTCCGACCACCCGATGTACGCGATGGCTCGCGACCTCGGGCGGATGCTGGCGAAGGCTGGCTATTCGGTCATCACAGGTGGCGGCCCGGGGATCATGGAAGCCGCCAACCGCGGCTGCCAGGAGGGCGGCAAGCTCTCGATCGGCTGCAACATCGAGCTGCCGATGGAGCAGGGCCTGAACCCGTACGTCGACCTCGGCGTCGAGTTCCGGTATTTCTTCGCCCGCAAGGTCATGTTCGTGAAGTACGCCGATGCGTTCGTGATCTTCCCGGGCGGCTACGGGACGCTCGACGAGCTGTTCGAGGCGCTCACGCTCATCCAGACGCACAAGGTCCAGGACTTCCCGGTGATCCTGATCGGATCGGACTACTGGGGCGGGATGGTCGAGTGGATCAAGGGGTCGCTGCTCGAGGAGGCGGCCATCAACCAGGCAGACGTCGACCTGCTCCGACTGACCGACGACCCCAAGGAGGCGGTCCGCATCATCAAGGCGTACGCGCGGTCACATCGGGAAGCAGCGGCCGAGGTCGAGCCCGAGACGAAGCCGATCGAGGAGAAGGACGTCAAGAAGCCAGCCACGAGACCCGAGCATGCGGACACGTAGCGCGACGGTGCGCTCCCGCGATGGTCAGGCCGGGATCGCCACCTCGATCGTCCCGTCCGTGATCCGGAGCGGGTAGTAGCGCAGCCGGCGGACTCGCGTCAGGCGCCGGGCCTCCGCCTTCTTGCCGGGCGGGTCGACCTTGGGATCCTTGCCGGCCGGCGACCAGGTCGGGTGGTAGACGCCTTCGGCGTCGAGCCCGCCGGTCGACGGCATCTGCGCCGTATCGCCGCTGACCAGGTCGAAGCGACCCTCATGGAGCGGACAACCGAGGATGCAGCCATCGAGGTCGCCGATCGACAGCGGCGCCGACATGTGCGGACAGCGGTCGTCGGTCGCGAAGATGCCGCGGTCCGTGTTGACGAGGAGCACGTCGAGCTCGCCCACTGTCACCCGGCGCATCGTCCCTTCGGGCAGTTCCGCGAGGTCGAGCATCGGCCGGAACGGCGCATCGCCGGTTCCCGCGGCCTGGAGCCGAGGCGGGAAGGCGGCGGGGTGGACATCGGCGGTCGAAGTCATCGGGCCCATCGTAGAACGGAACGTGGAATAGGCCACGGGACGAGGAACGGCCCCGATGGCGGTGCCACCGGGGCCGTCAGGAGGAGGGGCGGAGGGCTAGTCGGCTGCGGGCGCGCTCGTCAGCCGAGCCCGCGCCTCCGGCGCTGCGGCATTCGAAGCGCGGAGCGGCAGCTCCTTGATCGCCACGGCCGCGAGGGCCGCGACGATCGACCCGATGACGCCGAGCCAGAAAGTCTGGCCGACGGCCAGGCTGAACGCGCCGTGGATGCCCTGAACGATGGCCGGCACCACCGGGGCGAGCTGCGGGAAGCTGGCCGTGATCGTGGCGCCGATATCGCCGACGCCGGTCAGCTGATTGAAGTCGACGGCCCCGGAGGCGACGGCCTGCTGGAAGCCGGCGACGACCTGCTGTGGCACGCCGGCCGTGGCCATCTGCGGGACGAGGTCCTCCTGGAACGTCGTGGCGAAGATCGTGCCGACGAACGCCAGCGCGATCGAGCCGCCGATCTGGCGGAAGAACGTGAGGTTCGACGTCGCCACACCGAGCTGGCGGAACGGGACGGCGTTCTGGATCACGATCGTGAAGACCGAGAACGTCGGACCGACGCCGAGACCGGCCAGGAACATCCACGACCACACGATGGGCAGCGGCGTGTCCTTGGTGAGCTGCGTCATCAGGAGCGTCGCGACGCCGATCAGGGCGATCGAGCCCACGAGCAGCCACTTGTAGCGGCCGGTCCGCGACACGAGGATGCCCGAGATGATCGAGCTTCCGATCAGGCCGATGACCAATGGCAGCGCCGCGAGGCCGGAGTTCGTCGGGCTGAAGCCCTCGACGACCTGGAACCAGCGCGGCAGGAACACGATCGCGCCGAAGAAGGCGAACGCCGCGAAGAACACCGAGACCATGGATGCCGAATAGGCACGGCTCTTCCACAGGTCGAGCGGGACGATCGGCTCCTTGGCTCGACGCTCGGCGAACGCGAACAGGATGCTGCCGACGATGCCGATCAGGATGAAGCCGCCGACGGTCGGGTCGGTCCACTCACCGAACTGCTTGTTCGTCAGGCCGATGAGCAGGAACGAGATCGCGACCGTGAATATCGCTCCGCCGAGGATGTCGAAATTGCGGGTCGCCGACGGGGTCCGCACGACCGGAAGCAGCCGCTGGATGACGGCCAGTGCCACGATGCCGATCGGGATGTTGACGTAGAAGATCCAGTGCCAGCCGGCGTTCTCTGTCAGCCAACCGCCGACCAGCGGGCCGGCCACGAAGGCGACGCCGAAGACGGCGCCGAACAGGCCCTGGTACTTGCCGCGCTCGGCGGGAGAGAACAGATCGCCGATGACGGCCAAGGCCACCGGGAACAGTGAACCGGCGCCGATGCCCTGGATCCCACGGAAGAGGATGAGCATCCCCATGTTCTGGCTCAGGCCGGACAGCGCCGAGCCGATGAGGAAGATCACGATGCCGATCATGAAGATCGGCTTGCGGCCGTAGATATCCGAGAGCTTGCCCCAGAACGGGACGGTGATCGTGCTGGTGAGCAGGTAGATCGTGACGGCCCAGACGTAGTAGTCGTTGCCCGACAGCTGGGTCACGATGGTCGGCAGGGCCGGACCGACGATCGTCTGGTCCAGCGCACCGAGGAACAGCCCGAGCATCACCGCGAACAGGATCTCCAGCTTCGCGCGCTGGCTCAGGGCGAGGGCGGGGTCTTCGGCGATCGTCGGTGTTCGGTCATCCGACGCCGGGAATGCTTCCATACGGTCAGTCCTTCTCTTGGGGTGTGGCAGTGGCACGCTCGACACCCCGGAGGGTCGACGAGGATCGTGGAGAGGGGATGGAGGACGCGTGGCGATCCGGCAGACGGCCGGCGACGTCGGCCAGGGCGTCCCGGATCGACGCGAAGGCGGAGCCGATCGCGGCCAGCTCCGATCGGCGAAGCCGACCGAGGACCGAGCGAAGTAGCTCGTCGCTGAGGCCGTCGAGCTCGCCGAGCAGCCGCTCCCCAGCGGCCGTGACCCGGATCAGGACGATCCGGCGGTCCTCCGGGACGCGTGACCGCTCCACGAGACCGCGCTCCTCGATGCGGTCGATGAGCCCGGTCGCACTGGACAGTGACACGTTGAGCATCTCGGCGAGCCGACTCATCGGCATCTCGCCGCAACGCTTCAGCGTGTACAGGATGTTGAGCTGGGCCATGCTCAGCCCGAGCCGCATGACCCGCTCGCTCGAGATCGCCTTGAGCGTCGTGATCGCGGTCCGGAAGTCGGCGATGATGGGCGCCAGCGGATCGTCAGGGGCCGAGGCCGCTTTCGGCGGGTCCTCGACCGGTATAGTTCGTGTCACGTGAACTATCGTAACATAATGGAATATCGCGTCAAGCAGGATGATTGACGCTGACCGCAGGAGTACCGGATGCGATATGCGCTGATGCTCGAGCCTCAGCAGGGCATGAGTTATGCGGAACAGCTGGCATCGGCCAAGCGGGCCGAGGCGAACGGCTTCGATGCCTTCTTCCGGTCGGACCACTTCGCCAGCTTCCCCGGTGAAGCCGGTCAGCCGACGACCGACGCCTGGACGGTGCTCGCTGGTCTTGCGCGAGAGACGGAGCGAATCACGCTGGGCGCCCTCGTGTCTCCGGTCACGTTCCGCCACCCCGGCGTCCTCGCCAAGGTCGTGACGACGGTCGACGAGATGAGCGGCGGGCGGATCGAGGTGGGGGTCGGTGCGGGCTGGAACGACGAGGAGCATCGTCAGCTTGGGCTCGATTTCCCGGCCATCGAGCAACGGGCGGATCTGCTCGAAGACCAGTTGGCGATCCTGCACGGCCTGTGGGGGGAGTCCGACGGCTGGTCGTTCGAGGGCAAGACCGGCATCCGCGTCGAGGACGCACTCTTCCGGCCCCGCCCGGTCGATGTCCCAGGGCGCCCGACGACCCCCGCCGGCGGCCGACGGCCGCGGATCCTCGTCGGCAGTGGCGGCTCGCCACGGTCCTACCGCCTCGCGGCGCGCTATGCCGACGAGTACAACCTGAGCTCCGCCTCACCACAGCGGGCCGCGGAGGTCCGCGGAAAGCTCGACGAGGCGTGCCGGGCGATCGACCGTGACCCGTCGACCTTGGCCCGCTCGACGATGGCCGGCATCCTCGTCGGCCGGACCGAGGACGAGGTGGTCGAGCGTGAAAGACGGCTGCTCGAGGCCTTCGGCGCCGATGCGGACACGGGTGAGGCGTGGCTCGAGGAGCGGCGCCTGCGCTGGGTCTACGGCACGCCGGACAAGGCCCGTGCCCAGGTCGAACGGTTCGCCGAGGCCGGCATCGAGCGGATCATGTTCCAGGACTTCATCCCGTGGGACCTGGACATGGTCGACGTGATGGGTGAGGAGCTGGTCGGGCGCCTGTAGGGGCCCGGTCGGGCGAGTTGCCGCGTGGGCGCCGACCGGGCGCCGGCCGCTTTGCACCAGACGCGCGAACCAGCGAACGATCGGCCGAGATCCCCATTTCGAGGCCCTGGATCGCCATTCGTTGCGTCGCATGCACGGTTCGGCGATCGAACGAGGCTGCCAGCCGCCCAGCCGCTCGTTCGTGCACCCCATGCAATTGGGAGCGGGCGCCGGCCGCTTGTTTCGCGACGCGTGACAAGCAGATCGTGACCACCAGGACCGTCGCCCAGCTCAGCCCTCGGCAGCGTCCGCTGCCTCGCGGTAGATGTCGACGTCGCGGTGGATCGGATCGGGGTTGACGCCTCGTCCCCGCGCAAGCCGCTCCGTGAGCAGCTGGAGTGGTGTCGCCGACCCAAGCAACGCGGCCACGGGCGACGGGAGTGACGCCGCCTCCGGGATCACGATCCGCCCGGCCGGGGTGAGCTCGGTCGGCAGGTCGACGGCCGCATCGGCGGCGATGATGGCCGCCGCCTCCATCCCGATCCGCCTTGCCGCTCGGAGGGCGCCCGTCGCGCGCGCCAGTCGGGTCCCGCGGCGGTCGCGGTCGGCCAGGATCAGCACCAGGCCTTGCCCGTCATCCGTCGCCGCGAGATGGCCATGGAGGAACGTCTCGAGGTCGCGGTAGGCGGCCGGGATCCAGGTCCCTTCCTCGATCTTGAGCGTGAGCTCGCGACCCGACGTCCGGTCGGTCCCGGTCGCGACGACGACGATGGACGACCGGTCGGCCAGGCGGCCGGCGACCCCCTCGGCGATGCTCGCGCGGTCGACCCCGGCGCCGATGAGCGCGCCGACGGCGTCCCGCAACTCGGCATCGACCGGTCGGCCGGTCAGATGCGCGCCGATCGCCGTCGCCGCGACAAGCGGGCTCAGGTAACCGACCGTGTGACACCAGCTCTGATCGAGCTCGCCGGTCTCCACCACGACGTCGGAGAGATACGCACCGGGCGATCGTCCGGTCACGGTGATGATCGCCGTTCGCGCGCCGGCCGCCCGGGCCGTCTCGAGTGCCGCGTTCGTCGCGGCCGTCCCGCCCTCGTGCGAGACCCCGATCACCAACCCTGCCGCCGGCGCATCCAGCGACAGCTCGAAGGCCTGCGCCGCGACCGGCTCGTGCCGCGCGGCATGGCCGGGCGGCCGAACGTCGGCGGTACGCACGGCATCGCGCAGGATGTCGGCCACACCGAGGGCGGCGTGCTCCGAGGTGCCGCAGCCGGTGACGACGATCCGCTCGCCCGAGCGGACCGTGCGACGGATGATGCGCGCCAGTTCGGCCGCGCCGCTGCCCACTGCCTCGTGCCGCTCCAGGATGCGTGCGGCGACGCCTGGCTCGGCCTCGATCATGTCGGTCATGTGGAACGGAGGCTCCGACCGCGAGCTCGGCTGGGAGCTCGATTCCCACGGATCGGGCATATCCGGCAACGGTGCCGTCGGGTCGAATGGGGTCGTCTCCATGCGCCCGAGCATACGGGGCGCACGGCATGGCTCGTCGGCTCGGCTCACATCGTGTCACCCGATGCCCCGAATCGGGCCGGTCGTGGCACGATTCGTCGAAACCCCGTTCATGGAGATCCGATGCACGTCGGGCTGTTGGCCCCACAGGGCTGGAAGGGCGACTACGACGGCTGGCCGCCGGCCGAGGCCTGGGCACGGACCGTCGAGCTGGCACGCCAGGCCGAGGAGCTCGGCTTCGAGTCGCTGTGGGTGTTCGACCACTTCCACACCGTTCCCGAACCGACCGACGAGATCACCTTCGAGTCGTTCTCGGTGCTCGCGGCGCTGGCGATGGTCACCGACCGCGTCCGGCTCGGCCACATGGTGGTCTGCACGGGCTTCCGGAACCCGGCCCTGACCGCCAAGCTCTCGTCGACCATCGACGTCATCAGCGGCGGGCGCTTCGAGCTCGGCATCGGTGCCGGCTGGAAGAAGGACGAGTGGATCGCCTACGGCTACGGCTTCCCGCCGCTCGCCGAGCGGCTCGATGCGCTGGGCGACCACCTGGCGATCATCAGCGAGATGTTCGGTCCTGGTCGGTCGACCTATGCGGGCGACTACGCCCACGTCCGCGGCGCGATCAACGTGCCGCAGGGCCTCCAGCAGCCGCGGATCCCGATCATCGTCGGGGGCAACGGTCGGCAGCGGACCGCCGGCTACGCGATCCGCTATGCGGACGAGCTGAACTTCGTGTTCATCGAGCCCGGCGACATCGCCGAGCGGATGGTCGACGTCCGCGAGCGGTGCGAGGCCGAGGGCCGCGATCCGGCGACGATGCGGTTTTCGCTGTACGAACGCGACGAGCTGATGCGCGACGCCGGCCAGGCGCGGGTCGATCGCCTGGCGACGATGCGCGAGCTCGGTCTCGACCGCCTCGTCGCCTTCCCGACCCGCTGGTCGCCGACCCTCGAGGCGCAGGCGGCCTTCGCCGAGGACTGCCGCGCGGCCGGGATCAGCCTGACGACTCCGGCGGGGAAGGCAGCGACACCCGTCGGCGCCTGATCGGGCCGAGGCGCCGCAGCGGCGCGTAGCGGAACCACACGCGCCCGACGAGGAGCTCCACGGGCACGGGCCCGAACCGGTTCGAATCGATCGGCGCCCCATAGCCGGCCGCGGCGGTCGTCGCCTCGTCGGCGTCGGCCACGAGCCACGCCTCGTCGTCGGCAAGCTCGAGGTAGCCCTCGCGGAACGGGATGCGATCACCCGGCGTCCCGCCGACCCGCTTCACCGCCAGGTCGCCCGTGTCGGGCTGGCGGAACGCGACGACCGATCCGCGGCGCGGCCAGCGAGCGGTGGTCGGGTCGACGAGCAGCCAGTCGCCCTCGCGGATGGCCGGTTCCATGCTCGCCTGCTCGATGGCGAGCCGCCACGAGCCACGCAGTCGATGGCGGAGGCCCTCGGTACGACGAGGCCCCGCCGTCCGGCGGGGCCTCGGGATGCGCATCGGGCGCTGGTCAGCCGGGTCGACCGGCGACGCGCGTCTTCTCCGGCCCGCCCGTCGCCTTCCAGGCGGCATCGATCTCGTCGATCATGTCGAGCAGGGCCTTGGTGTCGGCGGCGTCGGTCGATGCCTTGACCTTCGACGCCTGCTTGTTGGCGTTCCAGAAAAGCTCGTGCAGGTTCGGGACCTTCTCGAGGTGCTCGGGCTTGAAGTAGTCGTGCCACAGGACGTCGAGGTGGTGCTTGACCAGTTCAGCGCGCTCCTCCTTGATATGGATGGCGCGGCCGCGGAACGTCGCGTCCTCGTTGGCAGCGTACTTCTCGAGGATCTTGTGGCAGGACTCCGCCTCGATGCGGGCCTGCTCGGGGTCGTAGACGCCGCACGGCAGGTCACAGTGGGCGCTGGCGGTCGTGGTGGGCGCGAGCCAACCGGTCAGTCGAGACATGGGACTCCTTCTCTCACTGGGTCGAGGGCCATCCACCCTAGCGTTTCGGGAAGCGCCTCGAAGTCTCTGAGCGGGCCTGAGCCGTGTCAAACGCCTGCAGGACGCGCGTATCATCGGGCGGATGACGGACCGAGGGCTGCCCAGCGCGGACGGTTCACCGGCCTGCCCGTTCGTCGCTTTCGAAGACGAACGGGACGCGCGCGCCGATCGCCCCGACCATCGCCACCGGTGCTTCGCCGAGGCCGTGCCGGCGCCTCGCGCGCTCGCGCACCAGGAGGCGTACTGCCTCTCATCGGCGTTCCCGGTCTGCCCGACCTTCCAGGATTGGGCGCGGCGCGAGGCTGCGCATGCCGTGCCTGGGGAGGCGGGCAACGACGAAGAAGAGGAACCGGCCTCGGCCGGCGTCACCGGTGCCGCGGCAGCGGCCGGAGCGGTCGTCGCGACGGCCGCGACCGATGGCGACGACGAAGCAGACGATCTCTGGAGCCAGCCGCCGAACGAACCGCCGATCGAGGAGCGACCGCGGCGTAACCCGCCACGTGACTGGGCAGCGCCACCGCCGTGGGCCTCCGGGTCAGGTGGGGCCTCGGCCGCGTCGGCCGCACGGCGGCCGGCCTCGCTGCGGCGTCCAGCAGCAAGTCGCGCGATGACGCGTCGAGCTCGTCCGGATTACCGGAGGAAGCCCAGGGTCTCGCCGGCAGCGCGGCGGATCGCCTGGCACGCGGCGAGGAGCTCGACGAGGAATGGGCGCCTCGACCGCCTGCGCCACGACCGACCGCGGCTGAGAGCCCGGCCTCTCCGGCGGACCCCGATCTCGCTGGATTGGTGTCAAAGGCTGCTCGGCAGGCCGAGGCATCGGAATCCCACGTCGATGTCCGCCCACCGGCCAAGGCAGGCCGACGACCGACCGTCAGTTCGACCCGGGATAAGAGCCGCGAGCGCGATCGGGAACGCGCGGCCACCACCGCCGCCGCCGACCGTAACGAAGGGCCGTGGTGGGAGAAGGCGCGCCGGTACGAGGCGTACCCCTCGATCAAGACGCGGGCCGGGCTGTCTGGCCTGCCCGGCATCCCGACCATCGGCATCCTCGCCGGCGGCGTCCTGCTGGCCGCGATCATCCTGTTCTTCCTGCCGGGCGTTCTCGGGGTGGGCGGTCGTGACGGTGGCGGCGGGACGGCATCGAGCGCCAGCCCGTCGGCAGCGGTGGAGTCGCCATCCCTCTCGCCGACACCGGTCCCGGCGCCGACGCCGCAGCTCTACACGATCAAGGCCGGCGACACCCTGTCGCGGATCGCGCGGCAGTTCAACGTGACTCTCGACGCCCTGCTCGCCGCGAACAAGGACACGATCAAGAACCCGAACCGGATCCGCGTCGGGGACGAGATCATCATCCCGTTGCCGGAGACGGAGGAAGTCCCTGCCGACGCGTCGCCGTCTCCCTCCGCCTGAGCCGGCCGGTCGGGGACGCGCGCCAGGAGCCCGCGTGAGTCGCTAGCGCGGCGCGATGTTGATCGCGGTGATCCGCCCGGCCTCGACCCGGAATGTCGCGTCGATGTGCTGGGTCGGCGCGCCCGGCCGGACCACCAGGAGGTCCGCTTCGTACGTGTTGCCCGTGTCGCGGATGTCGCCCGGGATCATCCGGAGGCCGGTGTCGCTGCGCAGGAACCAGCCGCCTACGCGTTCGACGCCACGCAGCGTCTGGACGTTGTCGCCGACATGCACGCGCATCTCGGTCTTCTCGTCCATCATCGCGACCGCGCCCTCGCGGTCGCCGGAATTGAGCTTCTCGAAGAACTCTTCCATCGTCTCGACAGCACCCATGGCCGGAGTGTAGCGTCGGGTGCCCATGGTCGCCGTCGACCCTTCCATCACGTCGCTCGAGGCTGCCTGGCCGCTGTTCGGGCTGCGGATCCGCTCGGAGCATCTCGTGCTCCGTCTGCCCACCGACGACGACCTGCCCGGGATGCTCGCACTCGCCAAGGCCGGCATCCACCCGCCCGAGGAGATGCCGTTCGGCGTCGCCTGGACCGACGCGACCGGAACGGGCTTCGACCAGAGCTTCCTGCAGCATCACTGGGGGTGGCGCGGCCGGTGGCAGCCCGACGAGTGGTGGCTCAACCTCATGGTCGAGTCGGAGGGCCGGCCGATCGGCGCGCAGACGATCTCCGGCGAGCAGTTCGCGATCCACCGGACCGTCGACAGCGGATCCTGGCTGGGTCGGGCCTACCAGGGTCGGGGCTTCGGGAAGGAGATGCGGGCCGCCGTGCTGGCATTCGCCTTCGATGGTCTCGGCGCTCGGGTGGCGACGTCGTCGGCATTCCTCGACAACGCGGCATCGAATGCGGTCTCGCGCTCGCTCGGCTATGCCGAGGACGGCCGCGGCGCACTGGCGCCGCGCGGCATTTCGCGGGAGACGCAGCGGTTCCGGATGACCGAGGAGGCGTGGCGATCGCGGCCGCGGCCACACGTCGAGATCGAAGGTCTCGACGCCTGCCGCGACATGTTCGGGGTGGGTACGACGACCTAGAAGCCGCCGCCGGCGCCGCCCCCACCGCCGCCCGATCCACCGCCGCCGAATCCGCCACCGCCGCTGCCCGAGGACGCCGGCGAGTTCCCGATCGTGCCGAGGGCCGACATCATCCCGCCGAGGTCCGGCACGGCCGAGTTCGAGAAGATCGAGCCACCACTGCCCGTCGCCAGGCCGCCCGCGAAGGACGAGCCGTCCGAGGTGCGGTACCAGCCCGGGAAGTACGTCGCCGACGCGAGCTGCGGCTGCTCGCGGACATCTTCGAGAGAGCGTTGCAGCACGCCCTCGATGTCGCCCTGCAAGCCGAGGGCCGTTCCCCAGACCACCGCCTGATCGGGTGTCTCGAGCCAGGCCAGCCCGGCCTGGTCGACGACCTGCTGCATCGAGCGTGCCTGCTCCATGGTCTTCTGGAGCGTGCGGCGGTAGGCCGCGAGCATCGCCCGGACCATGGCGCCGGGCATGGTCACGCGCGGCATGCTCCGCGCGAACAGCATGATCACGACGCCACCGGCGATCGCCGCCCCGCCGATGATGATCAGCCCGGATGCTGGCAGGTTCGCGCCGAGAAGGATCGCCGCGCCACCCGCGACGAGCGCCAGGATGCCCTTACCGATCCAGCGCGCTACTACGCGGCTCGGCTTGTCGACCACCCAGCCGCCCTTCACGACGTGGTCCTCGAGCGCGGAGTCGAACCCGGACACGCTCGTCCCGAACTCCGGCAGCTTGTCGGGCTCGATGAACCCGTCCTTGTCGTCGCCGAGCGCGCGCAGGTGGCGGAGCGCGTAGTCCTCGGCCGGGCCGATCGGCTTGCGCGCATTCCGCGCGCGCTGGGCCTCCTCGACGGGGTCGGCGGAGTCGGGCGCGGTGTCGACGCCGACCTTGTGCGACAGCCCCAGCAGCCCCTTGTCCTCCCGGAACGACAGGAGGCCACGCGACGCGAGGTCGAGCATCGCGGTCGTCAACGCGCGCCGCGAGGAATGCCCGTCCATCACGAACGCTCCCGACGCGGCCGTAAGGTCCGGCGGCGGGGCCGGCATCAGGATCGATGGGTCGTCGAGGTAGACCGGGTCCTTGCCGTAGCGACGCCACGAGAAGAACGCCCAGCCGGCGAGCCCGAGGAACACGATCGGCGCCCCGACCAGCCCGATCACCGCGTTGGCCTGGCGGCCGAGTTGCAGGCGCTGGGCATTCTCCGGGGTGGCCGCGGCATCGATCCGCCGCATCGCGACGTCCAGCGCACCATCGAAGTCAGCGTTCCGGAGGAACGGCACCATGTCGTCGTCGAAGATCTTCTGCCGGTCCTCGTTGGTGAGATAGGTCGCCTCGAAGCCGGGCGCGGCGTAGAGCTGGACTTGTCCGTGCTCGCCGGACGGGTCGATGTCGAAGAAGACCACCATCCCGTCGTCGAAGCCCTTTCGACCGATGCCCCACTGGTCGATGAGGGCGCGGGCCCGGGACTCCGTTTCGTCTTCGCTGACGCCGTAGTCGACCGGCTCGGTGTACACGACCACCTCGGCACCCGTTCGGGCCTCGATGGCATCGATGGTGGCCTCGGCGCGGACGATCGCCTCGGGCGACAGGATGCCCGCGTAGTCGTAGACGGCGCGGTCGATCTCGGGATCCGGGAAGGGCGGGCCCGGCCCGATCGACGGCGCCTCCGGCGTCCCGGAGCCGCCTCCCGGCGGGACGCCGTCGAGGGTCCCCTGGACCACGCTCGACAACGTCGCGAGCAGCGCGTCGTCGAACTGCTGGTCGGTGAGGAGCGGCAGCATCGTGTCCTCGTAGATCGCCTGGCGCTCGTCCTCCGACAGGTACGACGACGAGAACCCGGGACCCGCATACAACTGGACCTGGCCATGGATACCGGATGTGTCGAGGTCGAACAGGATCACCAGCCCGTCGTCGACTCCGTGGCGCCCGACGCCCCACTGGTCCATCAGGGCCTGCGCGTGCGACTCCGCCTCCTCGGTCGTGATGTCGTCGCGCCCGAGCGACTGTGTGTAGACGACGACCTCGGCCTTGGTCTGGGCCTCGATGGCATCGATGATCAGCTCGGCCTGCTGACGAGCCTCCGGGCTGAACAGCTCGGCGGTGTCATAGACGGCCTGGCCATCGACCGGCTCGGGGAACGGCGGTCCGGCGGCCGCGACGAGACCCGGCAGCGCGAGGCCGATGACCAGGGCCGCAGAGGCGAGGCTGGCCAGTAGGGCAGCGGTGTGCAGCCGGCCGACGGGGCGCTTCATGCGCGGCAGCATAGCCGGGCGCTGGAGGATGGCCGGGGCATCAGGCGAGGCTCGCGAGCGACCCGCGGCGCCGACCGACCCGCATCGCGCCGTCGGGTCCGAGCAGGATCTGCGGCGGTCGCGGACGGCCGTTGTACGTGGAGCCGAGCGACGCCGCATAGGCGCCCGCGTCGGCGATGACCACGATGTCGCCCCGACGCAGCGGCGGCAGGTCGTGCGTGCCGAGGGCGTCGGTCGATTCGCAGATCGGACCTTCGACGCGGGCCGGCGTCATGTCGGTACGACGGCGGCCGTCGAGACCGTCGTACGCCCGGCCGAGCGACGTGAGGGCATGGATCGGATGCCGGGCGCCGTACAGGGCCGGGCGGATCAGCTCGGTCATGCCGGCGTCCAGGACCACCTGCCGGCCGGCGCGGTCACGGACGTGAAGGACGCGAGCCACGAGCCAGCCGGCTCGGGCGACGAGGGCACGACCGGGTTCCACCGCGAGCCGTGCCGGGCGGCGATCTCCCGGCACCCCGTCCAAGAGCGGCCCGAGCTCGCGGGCGAAGCGCTCGGGGCCGGGTATCGGCTCGCCGACCGGCCCGACTGGGAACCCGCCACCGAGGTCGACCGTATCGAAGGTCTCGATCGAGCCGCGCCATAGGGCGGCCAGGGCCAGCGCCTTGCGGACGGCGTCGCGCCAGGCGTCGATCGCACCGAGCTGTGAGCCCACGTGAAGGTGGATGCCGCGCGGCCGGAGTGGCCCGTCCGGGCCACCACCCGCGTCGATGGCCGCGGCGATCTCGGTCTCGGTCATCCCGAACTTGGTGCCGCCGGCGCCGACGGCCAGTCCCGTCAGGGTCTCGGGCGCCACGTCCGGGTTCAACCGGTACAGGACGTCGACCCGGGGGGCACCCGCGCGCGTCGCTTCCGCGGCGAGCGCCTCTGCATCCTCAGGCGATTCGATGGCGATCCAGAGGAGTGGCTGGCCGCTGGCTGCGGCACGCGCCGCCGCACGAAGGTCGGCCCCGGTCTTACCGATCCCCTCGAGGGTCGTTCGATCGTTCGGCACGCCGGCGCGCGTCGCCTGCGCCCACTCGCCGCGCGAGACGACGTTCGCACCGAACCCGTTCGCGACGACGGCCGCGATCACCGCGGGAACGTCGTTGGCCTTGACCGAGTACTGCCGGACGATCGGATCGGGGAACGCGCGCGTGACGTCCGCGCAAGCGTCATCCAGCGTCTGGAGATCCGTGACGAAGACGGGCGTCCCGTAGCGGGCGCCGGCACGCCGGAGTCGACCCGCGAGCTCAGTCAGGGAGGGCGAACCGGATGACGGACGAGATCACGCTCAAGACCACCGCGCCGACGACCGCCGCGACGAGCGTGTCCGCGGTCAACAGGTCGGGCGGGAAGTCACCGATGGTCAGGCCGAGACCCGCGAGGCCAGCGACCCACGCCGTCAGCAGCAGGAGTGCGCCGTTGATGACGAATCCGACCAGCCCCAGGGTCATGAGCCGCACGGGCAGCGCGAGGAGCCGGACGATCGGGCCGATGAGCCCGTTCACGATGCCGAAGATCACGGCGATCGCGATCAGCCCGACGAGCTCGCCCGTGTAGCCGAACATCGACGGGAACAGCTGGACGAGGATGTAGAACGCGACGGCCGTCACGGCCGTGCTGACCAGGAAGCCCCTCACATCGTCCCTCCGTCTAGGCGGCGTTCGCGGCTTGGCGGCGTCCGCCGGCCGAGCATAACGGCTCAGCGCAGCAGGAATCCCGTGCCGAGCGGATCACGCGGGTCCAGCGAGAACATCGATTCGCCCGTTCGATAGGCGGAACCCTCCACTTCCGTGATGACCGACGGGTGCCGACCGAGGGTCGGTCCCTCGTCGACGACCCATGCATCGAAGCTCGAGTCGACGATCGAGCGGTGATGGAAGCGTTCGCCGACGGCGATCTCGCCGCGGGCATGCAGCACCGCGAGCCGTGCCGAGGTCCCGGAGCCGCAGGGCGATCGATCGATCTCGCCGTCGGCGAAGACCGCGACGTTGCGCTGCTCGGTCGGCCCGAGCCGCTCCCAGAAGATGACCCCGTAGATGCCGGCCAGATCCGGTTCGACCGGGTGGACGACATCGAGCGAGCGTTCGAGCGCGGGCCGAAGCTCCCGTTGCAGCGCGATGAGCCGCGGCAGGTCGGTGGCATCGATGCCGAGCCCGAGAGCGCTCGCCTCCACCGTGCCGTAGAAGGCGCCGCCGAACGCGACATCGAGCGTGACCAGTCCACCCGACGTCCGCACAGTCACGTCGCGGGCGATCACGAACGAGGGCACGTTCCGGAACCGGACGGCCTCGACTCGGCCGTCCGCATCGAGCCGGGCCTGGCAGGCCAGCCGACCGCTCGGCACGTCGACGGTCACGGCGACGGATCGGGCACCGGGCGCGACCTCGATCCTGCCCGTCTCGACGGCCCAGGTCACGAGTGCGATGGTCCCGTGGCCACACGCGGTCGAATAACCCTCGTTGTGGAAGAAGACCACGCCGAGGTCGGCCCAATCGTCGTCGGGTGGAGTGACGAATGCGCCGTACATGTCGGCGTGACCCCGCGGCTCGTTGACCAAGAGCTGCCGGATGCCATCGAGGTGCTCGATGGCCCAGCGCCGGCGTCGGAGCACGCTCGGTCCCTCGAGCTCGGGCACGCCACCGGTGACGATCCGGAACGGCTCTCCGGCCGTGTGGTAGTCGACGGTCCGGATGGGTCGGTCGATCCCATCCGCGGGGCTGGGCACGCCTCCCGCCTCCAACGACGAAGTCATCGATCGAGGAGGCTTTCGAGCCGAGCCTTTACGGCCGGCCACTCGGGCGCGATGACGCCGTAGAACGCGGAATCGCGGTTCGAGCCGTCGGGCATGATCATGTGGTGGCGCAGGACGCCCTCGAACGTCGCGCCGATGCCCAGCAGCGCGGTCCGGGATGCCACATTCCGCGCGTGGGTCTTGAACTCGACCCGCTCCGCGTCGAGCGTCTCGAAGGCGTGGGTCAGCTGCAGCAACTTGGCCTCGCGGTTGGCACCGCTCCGCTGATACGCCAACCCCAGCCATGTCCAGCCGATCTCGAGCCGCCGATGCTCGGCGGCGATCGTCATGTACCGGCTGCTGCCGATCGCCCGACCTGAGGCCTGGTCGATGGTCGCGAAGGGCAGTTCGAGCCCGGCATCCGCACTCGCGCGCGTCTGCTCGTACCAGGCGTGCAGGGCGGCGTCGTCCATCGGCTTGTTGGTGATCCAGCGGAACACCGCGTCATCCGCCGCGACCCGGGCGAGATCGTCGAGATGGCGCTCGTCGAGCGGTTCCATCCGGACCCGTCGACCCGTGAGCGTGACCGGCGTGACCCACGTCTGGCCCATGCGCGGATGGTAGCGGGCGCCCCCGCCGCGGGCGGCCGTGCACCTAGACTGCGCGCCATGTCCGACTTCTCCCAGACATTCGCTTCGTTCCTCGACGCCTTCCTCGAGATGGAGCCGATCGCGGCCACGGCGATCGGCGATCACCGCTTCGACGGCCGCTGGCCCGATGTCTCGGATGCCGGCCACCACGCGCGGTTGGCGTTCATCGACCGGTGGAGAGCGACCTTCGGCGAGCTCGACCCGTCGAGCTTGACTGCCGACGAGGTGATCGACCGCGACCTGGTCCTCGGCGAGCTCGAGGCGATGCGCTTCGGCGAGACCGATCTGCGCGAGGAGACGTGGGACCCGCTCGTGTGGGTCTACCTCCTGGGCGAGGGCCTCTTCCCGTTGCTTGCGCGCGAGTTCGCCCCGCTGGCCGACCGCTGACAGCATCGCGTCGCGCCTCGAGGCGATGCGTGACGTCACCGCCGCCGCGAAGGAGACGCTTGTCGGCAACGGCCCCGATCGGCCGGTCGGGCGGTTGCAGGCCGAGACCGCGCTCGAGCAACTGCCCGGTATCGACGAGCTCATCGACGAGGCGGTCGCCACAGCAGACGCGTCCGATGACGCGGCGGTGACCGCCCTTCGCCCGCGGCTCGGAGCCGCTGCCGCGGCCGCGAAGGCGGCCCTCGAGGACCTCCGCCAGCACCTTACCGACGTCGTCGTCCCCGCGAGCGAGGGCGAGGGCCGGCTGGGGCGTGATCTGTTCACCCGTCGGATGCGCCACACGATGCGCTCCGAGACGCTGACCCCGGAGCGGATCCTGGAGGCCGCCGACCTGGAGTTCGTCGCGATCCGTGGGGAGATGGTCAGGCTCGCGGGCGAGCTTTGGTCGAGGTGGCGGCCCGATGAACCCCGCCCATCCCAGGAGGGCCCGCTCGTCCGCGGCGTCCTCGACGCGATCGCCGGAGTGCATCAGGCCCCCGGCGACCTCATCGACTTCTGTCGCGAGGAGAACGCGCGGATCGAGGCGTTCTGCACCGAACACGACCTCATCGGCATCGTCGATGAGCCGCTCGATATCCGCTGGACGCCCGTCTACCTGCGCGCCTTCGGCGGCGCGATGCTGATCTCCCCAGGGCCGCTCGACAAGGGGCTGACGACCTTCTTCGCCATCACGCCGATCCCTGACGACTGGACGCCGGAGCAGCGCGAGTCGTACCTGCGCGAGGACAACGACCGCATGTTGCGGCTCCTGACGATCCACGAGGCGGTGCCCGGGCACTACCTCCAGGGCGCCTACGCCAACCGGTCGACGTCGCAGCCCCGGACCATCTTCCAGAGCGGGTTGTTCCACGAGGGCTGGGCGGTCTACGTCACGCAGGTGATGATGGACGCCGGCTACGGGGCCGATGATCCGGCGCTCCTCCTGACCCATTGGAAGTTCTATCTGCGCTCGGTCACGAACGCGATGATCGATGCGCGGATCCACTGCGACGGCATGACCGAGGAGGAGGCTGTCAGCCTGATGGTCGACGGCGGCTTCCAGGAGGAGGCCGAGGCGCGAGCCAAGTTCCGTCGGGCACGGCTCTCGTCGACGCAGCTCTCGACCTACTTCGCCGGATCGATGGAGATGTGGGACATCGAGCTCGAAGCGCGCCGCCGAGCCGCGACGGCCGCCGGGGAGGATCCGTCGTCGATCCGACCGGGCGCGCTACCGGGCGGCCTCGGTGACACGCCCGGCTTCCGGAATCGCGACCACCTCGAGGCGGTCCTCGGTCACGGCGCGCCGCCGACCTCGCTGTTGCGGCGGGCGCTGTTCGGCTGAGATGGGACGACGCGGCCGGCGGGACCGCCGACCACGTCGCTTGTTCGTGCCTAAAGGTCAGGCGAGCGCCTTGGCCTTGAGGGCCTGGAACTCCTCCTCGGTGATGGTGCCAGCCGCCCGCAGCTCCGAGAGCTTCGCGATCTGGTCGGCCGGCGACACAGCGGCGGCGGCCTTCGAGGCGGCCTCGGCTTGCGTCATCAGCTGGACATCCTGGGCCGTCACCTTCGGCCGGGTCGCGATGTAGATCAGCGCCCCGAGGAACGGCAGGATGATCAGCACGAAGATCCAGACCGCCTTCATCCCACCCGTGAGGTCGTTCCTCCGGAAGATGTCGCCGAAGATCGTGATGAAGATCCAGATCGCCATGAACCAGAAGAAGAACGCGATGAACGACCAGAGGATGTCGCCGAACGACGTGGTCGGGCCCGCGATCGACGTACACCCGGCCAAGAGGACCGGCAGACCGAGCACGACCGGCAGACCCGACCGACCGCGCAGGTGAACCCTCAAGCGCGCCACATGACCCTCCACATTCGACTTCAGGGGGCCGCGCCCGACATCACGATCCGCAGGCTCGGTGCACCCGACGGGATGCTGCCAAACGCGCGTCGGTTCGGCGTCACCCGGGTGGGGTGATGCCGCGAGGAAGCCGTCAGCGTCGCGTGCGCGGTGTGGCCGGCCGGCTGAGGGCGCCCAGGAGCGCATCGATCCGGTAACCGGTTGCCTCGGCCGCCGCCCCAAGGCGTTGGACGAGCCGCTCGTCGGGATCGCGTCCGGAGTCGATCGCGTCCAGCCGGGCCGCCCAGCGAAGCAGATCGACGAATCGATCGCGGTCGAGCCATTCCGTGCCTTCCCATGTGTTGACGCCCATCGCCGCCCGGATCGGATCCCGCGTCAGCCACGTCTCGATCAGCCGCAGATCGGCGGTCCGTCCACGCCCCCGGATCGCCGATGGCCGCGGTAGCGCCAGCAGCACGCGCACCAGATCCACGACCGCCCACGATGCCGCCTCCTCGAGACCGGCCGATCGGAAACCGGCGGCCACGACCTGCGCCAGGCGCAGCTCGTCATACCAGGCCAGGCTCGTCGCCCCGACGTCGGCGCCGGGTGCCAGCTCACCGATCCGTGAGAGGACGAGCCAACCGAGCAAGCCGGCACGGTCCTCGCGCGAGAGCTCGCGCGCCCCATCGGCATAGGCCGACGACGCCTCGTCCCGGATGCGTGCCGCGGTCGTGACCGGGTCGCCCGATACGCCGGTCGCCACGGCGACCGCACGCAGGAAGGCCGAAAGCCGGTCCTCGAGGACGTCGAGATCCTCGTCGGTCGCGCGGCCGTCGAGGACGGCCGCGACGTGCCCGTCGTCGAATGTCGCCCGCAATGGGGCATGGACGGGCTCGAGCTGCAGCTCGAGCAGGGCCTCGTCGAGGGACGGCACGCCACGTCCACCGAGTCGCTCGGCGAGGTGACGCCACTGGCCGGATACGCCGTCCCGTACCTCCCGGAATTCCCAGAAGACGTGCCCCTGATAGGCATCGAGCGTGAGCCACATGCCCCGCTCATGGAGATCGCGACAGGAGCGCAGGAACGCCATTCCGCTCCGGGCATCACGGAACGTGACGAAAAGCCCTGGGTCGTCGGGGAGACCGAGGCCCTCGGCGAGCGACCGACGGACCAGCCGCTTGGCGCCACTCGACGACTTGCGCGCGTACGCCGCGGACTCGCGGATCGTGCCGGCGGTCGACCCGAACCGATCGTGGAACACGACGAGAGAGCGCGTCGGCCCGTTGCCGTTCGAATACGCGAGCACATGCTGGTCGACCCCGCCGCCATCGGTGTGGAAGTCGAAGAGCAGGAAGTCGTGCACCTCGGCGAACCATGCCCGCCGATGGAGCAGCGGGAAGATCTCGCGCTGGTGGCGTTCGACCAGCCAGGGATCGGGCTGTTCGGCGAGCGTCGCCCGACGGAACTCCATCCCGTACTTCTCGCCGTAGCCCTCGACCTGCCCGTGACCGAGCATCGGCAACCCCGGCATCGTCGCCATGACCGTCGCGACCCCGAAGTACTTGTCGCCCTTGCCGAACTGCTCGACGGCCGTCTTCTCGTCGGGGTTGCTCATGAAGTTGACGTAGCGCTTGAGGATCTCGGGGTCGAACTCGAGCGTGTCGCGCATCAGCTTCCGATAGCCCGCGCCGTTCTCGTCGCGGAGCATGTGCATGAAGGCGCTGTTGTAGACGCGATGCATCCCGAGCGTCCGGACGAAGTAGCCCTCGAGCATCCAGAACGCCTCGGCCAGCAGCAGCGTGTCGGGCACCTCGGCGGCGACCCGATCGACCACCTCGCGCCAGAACTCGACCGGCATCCGTGCGTCGAACTCGGACTGACTCATCGCGTGCTCGGCACGCGACGGGATGCCGTCGCCGGAGCCGGGCTCTGGCCACCACAAACGCCGGATGTGGCGTTTGGCCAGCACCATCGCCGCGTCGAACCGGATGACCGGGAACCGCCGGGCGACGTCGAGGATCGTCCGGATGACCTGCTCGCGGACCTCGGGCTTGAGGAAGTCGAGCTGGGCGGTGTCGTTCCACGGGAAGCTGGTGCCGTCGTTCCCGTGGTAGATGTATCGAGCCTCGCCGGACGCCCGGTCGAAGCGCTTGAAGACGACCGCCGCGTCGCTGTCGTCCCAGTAGTGATCCTCGAGGACGACCCCCGCCGATGCGTCCGGAGCCAGGTCGGGCCCCGTAAATCGGTAGGCCGGGTACGGCGGGTTCGGGAGCGAGAGGAACCATTCCGGGTGGTCGATCACCCAGCGCGAATCGATGCCCATGTGGTTCGGCACCATGTCGCTCGCCAGGCGGATGCCGCGCGCCCACGCACGATCACGCAGGTTCGCGTAGGCCCCTTCGCCCCCGAGATCGTCGGCGATCCGGTAGTCGTCGAGCGAGTACGCCGAGGCGACGGCATCGGGGTTGCCGCGCATCCGCTTGATGCGCTCCGATGCCACCGACCGCTCCCAGAGACCGATCAGCCAGAGCCCGGTGACGCCCCATGAGGCGAGGATGTCGAGCGCCTCGTCGGGCACGGCGTCGAGCGTGCGAATGTCGCGCTGGAACTGGCGGGACAGCTGATCGAGCCACACGTAGGTGCTCTTGGCCATGAGCACGACGCGGGGCATCCACGCGGAATCGACCGAGAACCTCTCCGGCTCGTCGGCGAGGCCGCGGAACGATGGGGCGTGGACCTCGCGGCCGTCAGACGGGCCACCGAACCGCTGGTGGAGCGCGTGCTCCTCCTCGGCGAGGATGCCGATGGCGATGTCGACCCGGCCGATGAGCGCCTCGAGGTCCGGGCCGAGCAGGCGTGCCCAGTGCTCGCGGATGTAGCGCAATTGGCCGGCGAGCGATGTGGGCGCCTGTCGCGCCGGCGCCCGCAGCAGCTCGACGAGCGAGGCCTGCGTCCCGTCGCCGACGTCGAGCAGCTCGCCCTGGCCGAAGACGCCCTCGAGTCCGGCGATGGCCTCGTCGTACCGGGCGCCCTCGGCGAGGATCCGGTCGTCGACCAGCTCGCGGAGCGGCCCGAGCGCAGGATTCTCGTTGCTCACTCGGGTCAGGAGCAGCTCCTCGAGCTGGACGACTCGCGGTTCGGGCTCCGGCCCGACGCCCGGGAACGCCGCCGCGAATCGATCGAGCAAGCGGTCGAGGTCGTCGCGCAATCGCCTCCGGACGTCGCGCATCGCGGTCGCCATGTCCGGTTGCCCCTGGCGCCTGACGAGCAGGTGACCGATCTCGTGGAGCAGCCCGAGCGCGCCGATCTCGCCGGCCGTGATGCCGGGTGCCCCTGGCGGTCTCGCCTCGTTCATCCGCTGGGCAAGGACGCGGATCGCCGCGAGATCGGCGACCGCCAGGTCGCCCCGGAACCCGAGGAGCGCGTCGTCGACGCCGTACCGCTCGCGCGCGGTCCGCCGGACATGGAAATCGCGCGAACCGTGGAGGGACCAGCCGGCAGCGCCGTCCATCGCCGAAGGATGGCACGCGCCGATGCGCATGATCAGACGGCGGAGGCCTCGATCGGCCGCTCCGCGGCGACGTGCTCGATCGCACGGCGAAGGAGCTCGAGCCCGGCCGGGTCGAACTCATACGACCATTGGCGGATGCGGTCATCGTCGTGCATCTGGCGGTCGAGACCGGCCGCCAGTGCCTCGCGCGACATCAGGATCAGGTCGGCGGTCTCGTCGACCACCTTGAGCTGCTCGGTCTCGCCGATCAGGGCCGGGACGATCTCCACGCCCGAGGTGCCCGAGATCTGCAGCGTCTCGAGGATGTTGTCGGCGCCGCGCTCGTTGGCGCACACCAGCCCGACTCGCGAGCCCGGCGCCAGGACGGCGATCTCGTGCACGAGCTCCAGATAGCCGGGACCGACCAGCATCGCGACGACCGGCAGGCGGCCCGCGGCGAGGACCTGCGCCTCGTCGGCATGGAAGGTCGTCGTGGCGACGAGGTCGTAGTGGAACTTGTCGAGACGCTCAGGGAGATCGTCGATGAGTGCGCCTTCGGCCTCGATCATCCCGGGGAAGGCGTCGACCAGCCGTTCCGCGTCGTAGCCGGCGTCGGCGCTCGTGCATTCGGCGAACAGGACGCGGACCAGCGGGCCGGGGCGCTTGCGCTCCGTGGCGGCGGCGAACGTCGCCGAGGCGACCTCATCGGCGGTGAACCCGGCATGGGCCGCGCGGCGCAGCAGCTCGGCGACGATGCCGGCCAGTTCCTCCGCGCCGCGGCGCTGCGGAGGCCGCTCGGCGACGTGCGTCCCAGCTCCGTGCCGGCTCGTGACGTAGCCGCCGTGAGCCAGCCGTCGATAGACGGCCCGGATCGTGTTCGGGTTGACCCGCAGCGCGGCGCCCAATTCACGAACGGGAGGGAGTCGCGAACCAGCCAGCAGTCGACCGGAATCGATCTGGTAGGCGAGCTGCCAGAAGATCTGGGTCGAGATGGGGACGTCGGAGTCCCGCTCGACGTCGAGGCTGCCGCTCGCATCCACCGATGACGGGAGAGCTGACGAAGCCGGGGAGTCCATTGACATAGCGTGGTAGTCCAAATATCCTCGGTTGGACCACTCGACTATAGCAATCCAGACCGTCGTCAGCCCGTGGCGCGCAGGCCGCGGGCTGACGGATTCTTGTCGTCGGCTTCCTCCGAGGCGCGGTCGCGCGTCGTGTCGACGACGTTGGTGATCGTGCGGGTCCAGTGCTGCCCTGAAGCCAGATGGACCGGCCAGGACAGGAGGAGCCCGCTGCCCTGATACACGCGCTCGAACCCGTCTTCGGAATTCGAGACCGTCTCGATCGGTGCCCACCAGGCGTCCGCCGCCGTCGTCGACGAGGTCACCGAGACGCCGATGTAGTCGTTGCCCTGCCCGATGGTCTCGATCCCGGTCGCCGCACCCCGCCCATCGTGGGCGGTCCGCTCTCCGCCGACGTCCCACCAAGCCGCCGGATTACCGCCGCCACCCAGCATCGTCAGCGACCACTCGATACCGATGCGCGCGTCGACCGCCGGCCCGCCGCGATGCTCGAGGTCGATGGTGAGGGTGAGCGTCGGGGACCGCCGGGCGCCTCCGAGGTCGATCGTCTTCGTTGCGCTGACCTCCACCTCGCCGATCTTCGCGTCGCGGCGTACGACCAGGCGACCCGGTCCCAGCTCCATGACCTCGAATGGACCGTCGACGAGATCGGTGACGTCCACCGCCCGAGCCGCCGCCCAGTCGTCCGGTGTCGCGTCGAGGGGGATGACACGCAAAAGGGCGGATCGCCGCTCGTAGGCGTCGTACACGAGTAGCTCGGCCAGGCCCGGCTCCTTCATGCGCGTCGTCTCGTGGATCGAAACCGGCTGGTCCTTGTCCGTGGCCTCCGGGGCAGGTTCGTCGGTCGATCCCCCGAGCGACCGCACCATCGCGTGGTAGGCCTCCGGTCGCCGTCGCATGACGGCCGCCAGGGCGTGCCAGACCGCGCGGATGTCCCACGAGCCGATGCCCGCGCCCTCGGCCGGGTCGATCTCGACGACCTGGCCCGCATCGGCTAGTCGGACCTCGTCGACCCCGTCCAGGTCGAGGTCCCGCCGCTCCGCCGTCACGAGCGAGGTGGCCGCCGACTCAGCCAGCTCCTCGGCAGCGAGGAGGTGCTCCCAGGTGGCGAGCCGCATGTGGCTGATGTAGATGCCGCCGAACAGGCCATGCCAGTAGACGTCGTTCGACTGCCCCTGGTAGAGGTGGTTCAGCGCCCGCCGACGCGCAGCCCCGTCGGGCATGGCCGCGACCTCGTCGGAGATCGCGAGCATCCGCTTGTGGAGGTCGTTGATCTCCCGGTACTTCACCTGGAAGTTGCGCCATGACGCGCCACGCAGCCAGCGCGCTTCCGGTCGGCCCTCCTCCTGGACACGGTGGAGGACGTCGCTGAACTCGCGGCTCTCGTCAGCCGGCAGCGCCCAGACGCCCATCTCGGCGTAGGACCCGTTCGGGACATAGACTCGCCCGATCGGAGCATGCTCGGCGAGCCAGGCCGACGGCGTCGTCGTCGTCAGCCAATCGGCGTTCGCCTCGAGCTCTGTGAAGAATCGCTCCACCCAGCGTCGCTCGCCCCAGCAGTGCTCCCAGGTCGTCGGCCAGCCCCCGAACTTCTCGCCGTCGTCGCCCATCATCCCGATCCGATCACCGGCGTCCGTGGCGTGGTTGCGGAGGTATTCGATGACGTCCTCGACCTCGCGGAACGGGATCCGGTAGCGCAACCCTTGCTCCGTGCCGAAGACCCGCAGGAGCTGACCCTGGTCCTCGGTCGTGTACGGCCCCCAAAGATCCTCCTCCGCGATCGCGGCTGCCCGGAAATGCGCGTCATCGAGGATCGTCCATTCGTACCCCGCGGCGGCGAGCGACGTCGGCATATCGGGTTCCCAGACTCGCTCCGCAAGCCATGCCCCCAGCGGACGGCGGCCGAACAGCCCCTCCATGTCCTTGGCCATCCGTTCGAGCTGCCCGACCCGGTCACGCTCGGGGAGCGACACGAGGACCGGCTCGAAGTAGCCGCCGCCCATGATCTCGACCTGGCCGCGATCCACGAGGGCGCGCAGGCGATCGATCATGTCGCCGCGCTCCGCGACGAGCCAGTCGAGCAGGGCACCGGTGTAATGCAGCGACAGACTGACGCCGGGATGTCGCTCGAGGGCATCGACCATCGGTTCGTACGCCTTCTCGAATACCTCGGCGAAGACCCAGCCGAAGTTGCCGACGGGCTGGTGGTTATGGAGGGCGAGCGCCAGCGAGATGCGCGGCGGCACGGGCTCAGCCGGCCTCGGTGACGACCGGCTCCGGGGACGCTGTGGCCACTTGGACGCCGGCGGCGGGCAGGTAGAGCTGTTCCGTGTACTGCTGGAGCATCCGCGTCGTCGAGAAGTCCCAGAGCGAGGTCGCCATCGCTTGGCGCATGACTTCCACCCAGCGGCGCGGGACGCCGGCCTTGTCGCGGTCGTAGTAGGCCGGGACCAGTTCCTGCTCGAGCAGTCGGTACAGGTCCTCTGCGTCGGACCAGTCCTGGGCCGCTTCGTCGGGGTTCTGCTCTCGGCCGCCGATCGCCCAGCCGTTGTCGCCCTCGTAGCCCTCGTCCCACCAGCCGTCGAGCACGCTGATGTTCGGCACGCCGTTCTGGGCGGCCTTCATGCCCGAGGTGCCGGAGGCCTCGAGCGGGCGGCGCGGGTTGTTGAGCCATGTGTCGACGCCCTGGACGAGGAACCGCCCGACCCGCATGTCGTAGTCCTCGAGGATGAACACTCGGCCGCGCAGCTTGGGCGAGCGCGAGTGCTGGAAGATCTCCTGGATGACGCGTTGGCCGGGCCGGTCGGCGGGGTGCGCCTTCCCGGCGAAGATCACCTGGACGGGCCGGTCCGCGTGCCACAGCAACCGCGCGAGGCGATCCATGTCGGTGAAGAGCAGCCCGGCCCGCTTGTAGGTCGCGAACCGGCGGGCGAACCCGATCGTCAGCACGCCCGGGTCGAGGATCGTGTCGACTTCGGCAAGGACCGCCGGCGACTCGCCGTGGCGGGCGAGCTGGCTGCGTAGGCGGCCGTGCACGAAGATGGCCAGCTCCCGCTTCTGGCGCAGATGGGCTTCCCACAGCTCGTCGCTCGGGATGCGCGATAGTCGCTCCCAGAAGCGGTCCTGCCGCGCGCCGGCATCGAGCTGATCCAGCTCGGCGCCGAGATGCCGGGCGAGCAGCTCCACCACGGGTTGCCCGACCCAGGTCGGGCCGTGGACGCCGTTCGTGACCGCGAGGATCCCGCTGTCGATGCTGCTCCACGTGGCATTGGCGGTGGCGGCGTGGAGCTTGCTGACCGCATTCGCGCCGTTCGTCAATCGGAGGCTGAACGCCGTCATGTCGAACTGCTCGCGGTCTCCGTCCGTGCCGAGCCCGAGGTCCAGCACCTTCTCCACCGGGACGCCGCCCGCGTCGAGAAGCGGGCCGGCGACGCGGCGGACGAGATCGGCGTCGAACCGCTCGTTGCCGGCCGAGACCGGCGTGTGGATCGTGAAGACCGCGTTCCGCTTGACATCGGCCCATGCGTCGTCGAGGCCCCGGCCCTCGGCGACGTATTCGCGGGCGCGTTCAGCGAGCAGGAACGCCGAGTGACCCTCGTTGAGGTGCCAGACCGCCGGGGAGAGCCCGAGCGCCCGCAGGGCTCGTACTCCGCCGATCCCGAGCACGAGCTCCTGGTGGAGCCGCATCTCTCGGCCGCGCACGTAGAGGATGTTGGTGATCGGGCGGTCCTCGTCGGCGTTGTCGACGATGTCCGTGTCGAGCAGCAGCACGGGGACGCGCCCGACCTGCACCAACCACACCGCGATCGCCAGGCGCCGACCGGAAAGCCGCAGCTCGACGGTGAGCGGTAGCCCTTCGGGATCCTGGACACGGGATAGCGGCAGCCGGCTGAGGTCGTAGTCGGGGTAGGCGTGCTCCTGGTGCCCGTCCGCATCGATCGTCTGGCGGAAGTAGCCCTTGCGGTACAGGAGCCCGACGCCCACGAACGGCAGCGCCATGTCGCTGGCTGACTTCATGTGATCCCCGGCGAGCACGCCGAGACCGCCGGAGTAGATGCCGAGCAATTCGTGGATGCCGTACTCGGCACAGAAGTAGGCGATCGGACCGTCGAGCTTGTCGCCGTACTTGCGCTGGAACCAGTGACCCGTGCCGTCGGCCATGTAGCGATCGAAGTCGGCGAGAACGTCCTGGTACTCGGCGAGGAACTTCTCGTCCTCGAGCAGGCGGCTCCAGTCGGTCGGACCGCTGATCACGGGGATGGGGTTCCGATATCGGTTCCACGCCGTCCGGTCGACGAGGCTCCAGAGGTTGCGCGTGCGCGGGTTCCAGGCCCAGTGGAGGTTGTACGCGAGACGCCGGAGACCCTCCAGCCGCGGTGGGAGTGGGAACGTCGCAGCCGGTATGGACGGAAGGGAGACGAGGTCCATGGCGGCGCATCATACCCGGTCGGTCTGGGAGGTGAACCGGTTTAGTCGCACGAGACGGGCCCGTTTCGGAACGCCGGCCTCTACCATGCCGACGTGGCTCTCCGCGTCGCCTTCCTATCCTCCGAGTGCGAGCCGTGGGCCAAGACGGGTGGGCTCGCCGACGTGGTCGATGCCCTGGCTCGCGCCATCGGAGGGCTCGGCGACGAGACGATCGACGGCCCGGTCGACGTCTTCCTGCCGCGCTACCGTGGCGTACCGGATCCCCGTCCGGACGCCGTCCTGGCGGAGACGACGGTGCCCGTCCCAGACCCTCGTTCCGTTAGCGGCTCGAGCCAGGTCGGGATCATCGATGTCGCGGCCGACGGCTATCGGCTCCGTCTCGTGGACCACCCGCCGGCCTTCGACCGGGAGGGCTACTACGGCGACACGGCTGGCGACTACAAGGACAACGCCTGGCGTTTCGGGCTGTACGTCCGCGCGTCGCTCGAGGCGCTCCGGGCCGATGGTCAGGCGGTGGATGTCATCCACGCGCACGATTGGCAGGCCGGCCCGGCGGGCATCTTCCGTGACGGTTCCTATCGCGACGATCGGGTGGTCGGCTCGGCGGCGATGGTCACGACCCTCCACAACCTGGCCTACCACGGCTGGACGTGGAACGCGGACCTGCCCCAGCTCGGGCTGCGAGCCGGTGATCATGCTCCGGGCCAGAACGCGGACGGGATCGATCTCCTCGCCGCGGGGATCGAGGCCGCGGAGATCGTGAACACGGTCTCGCCGACGTATTCACGGGAAGCGCTAACGCCCGATCTCGGGATGGGGCTGGACGGGACTCTCCGCGCGAAGGGGGACCGGTTCCTGGGGATCCTCAACGGGCTGGACAACACCGTCTGGGATCCGGCCAACGACTCGGCTCTCGCGGCGCCGTTTTCGCGTACGGACAGGTCAGGCAAGGCCGCCTGTCGCGCCGACCTGCTGGCCCGGAACGGGATGGATCCTACGGACGCTGGGCCGGTGATCGGGATGATCGGCCGGCTCGACCCGCAGAAGGGCTTCGATCTGCTGGCGGGCGCGGCGTCGGCGCTGCTCAAGCGCGGTGCACGACTGGTCGTGCAGGGCGCCGGCGACCCCTCCCTCGCCGGCCCATTCCGCGAGCTTGCCGCCGCCTCGCCCGGCAAGGTCGCGTTCATCGAACGCTTCGACCGCGACATGGCGCGGCGCATCTATGCAGGCAGCGACTTCTTCGCGATGCCATCGCGGTTCGAACCGTCCGGGCAGGGTCAGATGATCGCGATGCGCTACGGGACGCCGCCGATCGTCCGGCATACCGGCGGGCTCGCCGATACCGTCGTCGACGTCACGCGTCAGCCCGGTTCCGGCAACGGTTTCGTCTTCGAACCTGCGACCGCAACGGCGCTGCTCGACGCATGCGATCGGGCGTTCGCTCTACGCGACGGCGGTGGCCTGGTCTGGGATCGACTGCTGGACCGGGTCATGGCCGTCGACTTCGACTGGTCGACCGGGCCGGCGCCACGGTATGTCGAGGCGTATCGCCGAGCGGTCGAGATCCGGCGGGCGAGAGCCTAGGGCCTCGCCAGCCCGAGGGCGCGGAGGAACGCCGCCACGGACTCCTCCGGATGCGTGCGCTGCGGCGAGTGGGGGCCACCGGCGATCGTGATGACGTGCTCCTGGCCGATCACCTCCGCGAACGCCAGGGCGGCCGTTTCGTCGACGTAGCCACCCGTCGCCGGGTCGCCGCGGATGAGCCATACGTCGAGCCCGGTCGCCGCCGGGTCGCGCAGGTCCGCGAGGCCCCCGTCCCAGTCGCCGTTCTCGAGAAGGACCGCGCGCGCCGCGCTGAAGTCGAGCTGGAGGAGGGCCTCAGCCTTGGCGAGCACGTCACCGTCGCTCCAGGATGGCTCGGCGGCGCGGACCGCGGCGATCGCCTCCTCCAGCGAGGCGACCGGCAGTTGCCCGGGAGCAGACGCCTCCAGCGAGATGCGCGCCAACGACAGCACCGGTGGATCGACCAGGACCAGGGTCGCGGGCCGGATCCCGGTCGTGGGGAGGGCTGCCGTCGTGACCGCGCCCCAGCTATGGCCGACGACCTGGAGCTCAGGACGCTCGAGACCGACTACTCGGATGAACGCGGCGATGTCCGCGGCGTTGTCGCGGAAACGATGGTGGCCCTGCCAATGACCGGTCAGGCCGTGGCCCGCCTGGTCGATGGCGATAACGTGGCGCCCGCTCGCTGCCAGGGCGGGCCCGACCCGCCACCAGACCCGGGCGGACGCCGTGACGCCGTGGATCAGCAGCAGTGGCCTGCCGGAAGGCCCGCCCCACGTGATCGCTGACCAGGGGATGCCGCCGGCCTCGACGGTCATGCGCTTACCGTCGCCGGGTGACGCCAGGGCGCTCGCGACCGCCGCCGGCAACGAGTCTGTCATCGAGCTGACCGTAGCAGGTCGCATCGGCGCGCCGTCGGTCTTCGGCGCCCGGGTAGAATCCCGCTCCCAGTCACGATCGGAGGACGTCGCCGACATGGCCAACCAGTTCGTCGTCCAGCTCAAGAACGAGCCGGGCGCCATGGCGACCCTCGCCGAGGCTCTTGCGAACCGCGGCGTCGATCTGCGCGCCATCGGTGGTGGCAGCATCGGCGACTCGGGGCACGTGATCATGACCACCGCCGATGACGACACGACCAAGGCCGTGCTCGACGAGATGGGCTACGTCTATATCGAGGGCGAGTCGCTCGTGACCGAGGTCGACGATCGACCGGGCGGGATGGCTCGTCTCTCGCGGGCGCTGGCGGACGCCGGGGTGAACATCCACGGCCACCTGTTCCTCGGTCGATGGGGCGATCGCGCGATGTTCGCGTTCGTGGTCGACAAGCCCGACGTCGCTCGCCCGATCCTCGAGCGCAAGGGCTGAGCAGCGGCTCAGCGAATGACCGAGCGACGCCGCTGGGATACCGACGAGCGCTTCGTCGGCGTAGCGGACGCTGGGATCGCGTCGCCGGATCTGGACCGCTTGCGGTCGATGGCGACGGTCGCGGGATGGGTGACGGAGGACGCGCTCGACCACCTCGGACCATCGTGCGAGGCCGCCGCGTCGATGCTCGGCTTCGAGCTCGTCCGCATGGAGGTCGTCGACGACGTGCTGGAGGTCGACATCCGCGTGCCCGGCGTCGGCGAACCTCGCGCGCCGCGGATCGCCGCATACGGCCTGATCGGCTCGTTCGCCGAGGGGTCCAGCCACGTCCGCGAGGTCCGTGTCGACGGCGACGTCGTGCTCGACGTCGTGACCGGGGTCATGCCGGGCGACAGCGCTTTCGCATCGCACGGGCATCTGGCCCGGGTCCGCATCCTCGACGACGGAGCCGACTGACCGCATGGACGCGACGCAGCGCTATCTGTTCGATCTGAACGGGTACGTCGCACTTCCGGGTGTGCTGCCGCCACAGACGGTAGACGCGCTCAACGCGCTCATGGACGAGCGGATCGCACGAGACGTGCCCGCCGAAGCGACCACCCATCGCTTCGCGGATGTGCTCGACTGGGGATCGGAGGTCCGCGCCCTCATCGACCACGACCCGATCCTCCCGTACCTCGACGAATTCCTCGGCACGGGCTACCGGCTCGACCACGACTATGCCGACCTGATCCGCCGGGGCAAGGGCCCGATCGGGACCCGACTGCACGGCGGGGCGGTGCCGTTCGACCCCGGGCAGTGGTACACGTTCGTCGAAGGCCGACCGCGGTCCGGGCTCATGGTCGTGGCCTACAACATGCGCGACGTCGACCCCGGTGATGGCGGTTTCGGCTGCGTCCCGGGCAGCCACAAGGCGAACCTGCCGTTCCCCGACGACTGGCGCGAGCTCGAACGCGATCTCGATGGCCTGGTGCGACCCGTGACCGGGCCGGCAGGGACCGCGATCATCTTCACCGAGGCGATGACCCACGGCACCTTGCCGTGGCGCGGCGACGGCGAGCGGCGAACGCTGTTCTTCAAGTACGACCCGGGTCCGATCGCGTACGGCGCTCACTTCTACGATCGCGATCGCTGGCCTGATCTGACGCCTCGCCAGCGGGCCATCCTGGAGTCCCCGAATGCGCGCTACGGCGGACGGCCTACCGCCTGAATCGGTGCGCTGACGCACCGTGTTGCAACATCATCACAAGCCTTTCGGTCGGGCCATCGGATGGCGGAGGACTCCGTGATACGCTCGCCGCCGTCACCGCGACGGCGACTTGCGGGAGTAGCTCAGTTGGCAGAGCGGCAGCCTTCCAAGCTGCATGTCGCGGGTTCGAGCCCCGTCTCCCGCTCCAACCTCTCCTCGACAGTCTGGGCGCCCGCGCGATCCACCTGACGTGGCGACACGTCGTCGGTGTAGGGTCGCGGCTACACATCGACGAAAATATGGGTGGGGGGATTCGCATGAAACGACGAAGGCTGGCAGTCGGCCTCGCGTCCGCTGTGGCGGTGCTCGTGCTGTCGACAGGGCCGGCGCTGGCGGCATCACCCACAGCGATGTGGCACCTCGACGAGAAGTCCGGATCGATCGCACACGATGCGACCGGCCACGGGTACGACGGTGCCATCAAGAACGTGAAGCTCGGCGTGCCGGGAAAGTCTGGGACCGCATTCGAGTTCAACGGCACGTCGTCGAGGATCCTGGTGAACGATGCGCCCGGACTACGCGCCGGTGACCGCGACATCGTCGCGACTCTGAGCGTGTCATTCACCGCCGTGCCGGCCGGCGACTACGACCTCATCCGGAAGGGCGTCAGCTCGAGTTCGGGCGGGGACTGGAAGATGGAGATCATCCCGAGCAGCGGCCGTGCGATCGCGTATTGCTATTGGAAGGGATCGGCCAGCTCGAAGGGAAAGTCAGCTGGCCCCAACCTCGCCGATGGCAAGTGGCACACGATCACGTGCGAGAAGCACGCGACGTCGGTCGCGCTCGTCGTGGACGGCGTCCGCTTCACATCCACCAAGACGATCGGCCGCATCGATAACACCGCTCAGGTCTCGATAGGTGCGAAGGCTGGCAGCGGTGGGGACTGGTACAAGGGCCGCATGGACGAGGTGTCGGTCACGATCGGGTGAGCAGTAGCTCACTGCGGGACGCCCTTCGACCCCCTTCGAACCCCTGTTGCGCTCCGGCACCACGCATGCAGGTGTCGCGAAGATGACTCTTGACGTACCCTTGCCCTGGTAGGACCTTTGTCGGACTACACCGGGGACTTTGGTACTACCTGTCAATTCGGAGGGGACCAACTGTGATTCCTATGGCGTCGGTCGCGCGTGAACGCGACGCTCGGAATCGGCTGCTTGTTCTGCTTGCAGTCGTTCCGATTCTCGTCTCGCTGCTCATCGCCGGAGCGGCGAATCCGCGGCCCGTTCTGGGTGCGCCCGGGGACAACACCACGTCGTTCAGCGTCGAGATCAGCGGTACCCCGACCGCCGGCAGCGCGCTCAATGTCACCGTCACCGCCAAGGATTCCCGGGGACGGACGGTCAACGCCTATCCGGGTCCTGCCGCCCTCTCGGGCCTGTCGATCTCGCCAAACGGCGATTCCCCGACCTACGGAAACCTCGCCGTCTGGCAGAACGGCTCGTCGTCGACGACCGTCACGCCTAAGAAGTCGCAACAGAACGCGCAACTGACAGCCAGTGCCGTCATCAACGGCGCCACGGTCAGCGGTAGCGCGCTGTTCGACGTGGCGCCGGCGAGCGTCTCGGCGCTTGCCTTCGCTAGTGCCGCGAACAGCTTCAACGGCCAGCCGGTCGATGCCGAGTTCGACACGCCGATCGCGAGCTCCCTCGGAAATACCTTCGTCCCGGTGAAGGTGATCGCCCTCGATCAGTTCGGCAACCGCAAAGGCGGCGTCTCCGTGACGATGTCGGCCCCTTCCCAGCTCGACGGCACCAAGGTCGTGACGACCAACAGCTCGGCCGATTTCGGAACGTCTCCGCACGGCGAGGCGGCATTCAGCAACATCTCGATCACGGAGTTCGGCAACTATCGGCTCACTGCGAGCGCAAGCGGCGCGTCCTCTGTCCAGAGCAATTCGTTCGAGATCGTCGCCGATCTCGCCAAGTGCACGGGCACGTCGTGCAAGAGCACGGGCCGCTCGGCCGGCGCGAACCTGCAGATCACCTATAGCTCGGTGACTGGCGCCGCGACCCTCAACAACGTCGTCCTGACGACGTCGTTCATCGGAGCCGCCACGAGTGCAGGATGCAACGGCGCCGGCGCTTCATTCGGCGAGCTGACCGAGGCCCGGGTCCAGGGAAGCGGCATCAGTGCCGCGCAGCCTGACTTCCAGATGGCGGTGATCGTCCCGAAGGCGACGCTCCAGAACCTGGGTCTGACATCGCGCGCAGTCGACACCTATAACTTGTGTGTCGGAGCTACCCGGCTCGATGGGGGCACCAACGGTTGGTTCGGCCGGGAGACCCTCGATGGGCCGATCGTCAGACTGAGCGCGGATAGCAATGGCATCTTCTGGGGCTGGGCCGCGACCTGCGGTACCGCCGGCGTGGACGCCGACAGTCCGTGCATCTCGCTGAAGACCAAGAACGCCGGTCAGCTCCAAGCCGAGCTCGGCTTGAGCAACAGTGAGTTCAGGGCGCTCGGCTTCAAATCGAGCGACCTGGGGCTCGTCCTCGAGAAGCAGTTCCCGTGGGACGCGAAAGTAGGAATGCGGTAGTCGATCGTCGATCCGCTGCCCCCGCTTAGGACCCCGTCGGTATCGACGGGGTCCTGACGATCCCGAGGGTCTCGATCAACGCCTGCCGCTGTGTCTCGAGTTTCGTTCGATCCTCGGTATCGTCGACCGTGGCCGCGAGGAGCCCGTCGAGAGCAAGGACGGTTTGGAAATCGTCTCTCTTCGACATGGCTGAGTCGACCGCCGAACGGAATTCCTGCGTTGCCGCGCTCGCGTCCCCCTGTTGCAACATCGCCCAGCCGCGGACCCGCGGGATCGCCGTCGTCAGCAAACCTCCACCCTCGGTCGAGTCGATCCGGCCTTCAAGTTCGTCCGCGAGCGCTATGGCTTCTGCTGGTCGGCCGCCTGCAAGAAGGACCTCGGCGCGGCGGAGTTCTGTCAAGCGGACCTCGCCGGGCTGCCCGTGGCGGATCTGCGTCGCCTCGGCGTCGTCGAGCAAGTCGAGTGCAGATCCCACATCCCCCTGGCGCGCCAGTACGCGTGCAAGTTCTCGACGGGCTTCGGCGACATCCGCGTCGGCGCCCGAGGCGCGCCAGTTTCGGATGACCTCGCGCAGGAGCGTCGCAGCCTCCTCGAGGCGACCCTGATCGCCGAGAATCTCCGCGAGGTTGAACTTCACGAGCGTTCCGTATGACCGGTCTCCGATCTGTTCGAATAGCTGTTCAGCCCGGTCATATAGCTGTCGCGCCTTATCCCAGTTCGACATGTCGTGAGCGATGGCGCCCATATTGTTGAGCATCAGGGCCTGGTGCCCGATGTCGCCAAGCCGCTCGTAGATGGCAAGCGCGAGCGGGCCGTAGGTCGCTCTGTCAAGTTCGCCGCTCTCAAAATACGCGGTGTCAAGGCCGAGGTAGGCTTGGGCGAGCGCCTCATCGTCGCGGGCGCGCCGAGCTTCCGCGGCACCCTGTTGATACCACTCGATCGCTTCTGACGGCCGGTCCTGCGATGACACGACCCATCCACGCCAGATCAGGAGACGCGCCCGCTGGCCGGCGACCTCGCGACTCCGATGACGTCGCAGGGAACCTAGGGTTCGGGTCGTCCGTACGAGAGCGCCGCGGTAATGGCCCATCGCTGCTGCCAGCCTCACCTGCTTCACGGCGAGTCGGGCATCGCCGAGGATGTCAGGTGCGACGAGCCGGCGGGCAGCGCCGTAAGACAAGTCTGCTTTGCCGAGTTCTCCGAGCGCGGAGTAGGTGTCGCCAAGCTGCTCGTGAACGCCAGCCAGCTCAGCTCGCGAGACGCTGCGCACATGACTCCCGGCGACGAGCGCAGCTTTCAGGGACCCGAGAGCCTCGACGTTGGCGTAGATGTTGCCTGCGCGGTCGGCTGCGCGTCGACAGAAATCCCACGCCTTGTCCCATCGCTGTGCCTCGAAGTAGTGGATCGCGAGTGTCCCCACTTCCTCGTCGAGATTGTTTGCGGCACGCACCTCGATGGTTTCGCCGACCCGTTCGTGGAGGATCCGGCGACGTCGGTATGGCAGTCCCTCGTACGCAGCATCGCGGATGAGCGTATTGCGGAAGCGGCGGTCGCCACTCGCCTCCTCCTCGATAAGGTCGCCTAACCTGGCCCAGAGTTCGTCGTCGAGTTCGACGTCGGCTCGGACCGCCGCCTCGAGCAGATCAGGGTCGAACGAGGCCCCGAGCACGGCGGCGTAGCGCAGGATCGTCCGGTCCGTCGGAGCGAGGCGGTCGATCTCGCCGGCGATCACGGCCTCGATGGAATCCGGCAGGGCCTCGGTGGTACCGGTCGCACGCACCGTCTCGAGGAGCTCGAAAAGGAACAACGTATTCCCGCCGGACCGTCGGGCGATCGCCTCCACCTCGTGCGCATGCAGTGGAGCGTCCTCGGTCAGCGCCTCCACGATGCCGATCGTGGCATCGAGGGGCAACGGACCGAGTTCGAGCGTGGTGATCGGCGTCTGAGTCCTTCCTCCATCGACGTCCGTCGCCGCCTCGAAGACCGTGCCCGAACCCTGCCGCGTCACGAGCAGTACCTGGCGCACGTCGTACGCCGCCAACGAGAGGCGTTGGAGCAGGTCGCGCGAGGCCTCGTCCAGGAACTGGACATCCTCGATGACGAAGATCGTCGGACCCCCGACCAGGCTCAGATACAGGAACTGGAGCGCGACCTCTGCCAGTCGATCGCGCAGGAAGCGCTGGCCCAGGGCCGCGGTCTCCGGCGTCGCCGGGATGTCGAGCCCGAGCAGGATGCCGAGCAGCGGTGTCCACGGCGCCAGCGACGCGTCGATCGACGCGACGTGCTCGAAGAGCCGAGCGATGCAGGCGTCGGCATCGAGGTCGGCATCGACACCGAGCACATTGCGGATCACTGCCCGGAATGCGAAGTATGGCGTCGAGGCCTCGTACTCCTCGCAGCGCGAGCGGAGGATCCGGAAATCCGAGGACCGCGTGACGAGCTCTTCGACGAGACGTGACTTGCCCAGACCCGGCTCGCCGGCGATCTCGATGATCCCACCGCGGCCCCCGCGCGCGCGTTCGACGACGCCGAGGAGCAGTTCCAGTTCCGCCTCGCGACCGATGAGCCCGACGTCGTCGCGCTTCGCCTCCTTCAGGCCGAGCACCGGCCCGACCAGCGAGGCGTGGACCAGCGCCGCCTTGCCCTTGGCGGCGAACGGCTCGATAGGCGTCGCCTCGAAGATCGTCCGTGACCGGTCCAGAACGATCTCGGTCGACAGGATCTGGCCGGCCTCCGCCTTGCTCATCACGCGAGCCGCGGTGTTGATCGCGTCACCGAAGACGCGGTAGGCGCGGCGGTACGGCGGCCCGAAGTCGCCGGTGAACACCTTCCCGGTGTTCACGCCGACCCGCATCGTCACGAGACCCGGCTCGTCCATGACCTCGCGCAGCGTGCGGAGCATCCGCTCCTCGTCGTGCCCTGTGCTGGACGGCGCACCAGCCGTGAGCAGCGCCTTGACGCTCGACTTCCCGACGTCCGTCTCGTAGAACGGCACCTCGTACCGGAGTGCCGCCTCCTCGATCGACCGGAGCCGCTCGTCAAGACCGATGGCGAGCGCGTCCGGCCCGACGTCGGCGAGCAGCTGGTCGGTGTCCATGAGGTCGATGAAGGCGGCGGTGATCGTCCGGTGCTCAGCCTCGCTCTTGCGCAGCAGGACATGCGCACGGGCGGCGACCGGGATGCAGCCCGGGATGTCGAGGTCGCTGACATCGCCCACCTCGGGTGATCGCGACCGTTCCACATCGGGCGGGCCAGCGAGGAGGATCGTGGTCAACTTCGGCCCGCCGACGATGGCCGGATCGAGCATCGCGGCAAGCGACGGCGTCAGGCCGATCTCCCCGGCGTCGGCGATGCCCTCCATCACCAGCGTCTCGGTCATCGCCGGACCGGCGATGAGCAGCTCCCGGTGGACGCTGCCCGCCATGAAGAAGTGGAACGTCCCGGTCCCGATCCCGACGGACATTCGCAGGACCACCGTGCCGCCACCGGCATGGATCCGTCCGACCCGATCGATCGTCTGCTGCATCTCCCAGGCCGCGCGCACCGCGCGCTCGGGATGCCCAGGCCCATCGAACATCAGCAGCAGCGCGTCGCCGCCCCATTTGAGGAGGCCCGCTCCCCAGTCGTACGCCTCGTCGAGCAGGGCACGGAACACGCCGTCGAGGGTGTCGCGCATGATCTCGGCGCCGACCTTGCCCTTCCTCGCGAGCCGCTCGGTGAGGGCCGTGAAGCCGGAGATATCGACGAAGACGAGGGTTGCGTCGACCTCGCGGTGCATCGCGTCGGGCGTCTGGCGCAGCCAGTCGATGACCAAGCGGGGGACATACGGCTTCAGGTACGTCGATGCGTCCATGGCATCGACGGAAAGCGGCGGCCCCGGCATGGTGGCGGTCATCGGGTCGTCGAACTCCGCTGTGGAATGCGCGACTGGTCCCCCCTCGCAACCGAAGCGAGTGGACAAGCGTACACCGAGAGCATGAGTGCTCCGGAGGGTCAGGAGGGAGCCGGCCGGCGTCACGGACCGACGGCGAAACGACACCCCGCTCGTATGCTCTCGTCAAAGATGGGGGGCCCGGACACGTGATCCTTCCTTCGGTCGCCCGGATCACGTCGAGCCAATGGCGAACCCGACCCGTCATGCCCGGAGGATCGGTCGATGAAACGCCTTGGGACAGTCCTCGTGACGGTGATCGCCCTTCTCGCGTTCGCGCCAGCGGCCGGCGCCGCCTCACCACGCGAGAATTTCGACACGATCGGATTCGACGCGTTCGGTTCCGTGTGTGGGCAGCAGACCTGCACCGACACGAATCTCTTCGCGGACTCGCAGACGACCGCGTCTGGCGAGACCTTCACGTTCTCGTGCGCCGACCAGTTCACCTACAACATCCGCAACGGCCGCGGCAACGGGAACGGTGGCTGTACCGAATCCCTTGACTTCAACGTGGCCGACGACCTCTCCTCGGCGAGCCTGCCTCCGACCCAGTACGAGGTGTGTGGGAGAGGTCATTGCACGACGATCACGGTCTCAGCGGAGCTCCAGGCGATCGGGCCGGCCGCCAGTTTCCGGGCTCGCTCCACTGAACGAGACGGGACGTGTACGTTCACGTACTCGGAGAGCGGCCACCGGCGTCCCGCCAGCGGGACAGTCACATTCGACGGGGCGACCGTCGACGTCGAGGGTTCTATTCGCAGCTCGAGCGTGTCCTTTACGTCCAGATGTCGATAGTGCCTCAGACGCGTTGAAGAGAACGCCCCGGCTTCGGCCGGGGCGTTTCTTGTCGCCCGATCACCGCTCCCGGACGAACTCCTCGAGCGGACGGCGACCCGTGCCGGGGCCGGTCCTCGGGCGTCGGGCCGCCCCGGTCGGATGGCCGATCGACATGATCGTCCGCACGTACGCCGGTGGAGTCACGCCGAGCAGCGTCCCGACCGCCGGCCAGTGCGGCTCCTCGGCCCAGCCGATGCCAGCCCCGAGATCCATCGCGCCGGCGGCGATCAGGATCCGCTCGGCGACGCGCCCCTCGTCGTAGGCGTCGGTCTCCCGATCGACGTCCGGCATCGAGATGGCGATGGCGAGCGGCGCCTTGCCGACGTGGCGAGCGTGGACCGAGATCTCGCCGATCCGGCGGCGGACCTCGGCATCGCGGATGACGATGAACTGCCATGGCTGGGTGTTCATCGAACTGCCGGTCCAGCGGCAGATCTCGAGGAGCGACTGGATGTCGGCCTCAGCCACCGGCTCGTCCGTGAAGCTCCGGACCTGCCGTGTCCGGCGGAGTGCACGCAAGACCACGTCGCGGGCCTGCTCTGAAGTCGTCCCGTCGGCCACGCGCTGAGTCTATGCCGCGCCGAGGGCGAGCAAGACGACGCCGACGGCCACCGAGGCGATGCCGACCCACTGGACGCGACCGAGCCGCTCTCCGAGGACCAGCCACGCGATGAGCGCCGCGATCGTCGCGAACTGCGCCGCGAGAGCCGACGTGACGGCGATGCTCTCACTTGCTCCCCAGGCGACCGCGAGGAACCCGCCGACCTCCCCGGCACCCGCGATCGCGACGAACGGCAGCGCGGCACGCCCGATCCGGAGCCGACCGCTCATGGCGAGCGGGATGGTGATCAGCGCGACGCCGACGACGCGCGGCGGGAGGATCGCCCAGCCGACGGCGAGGTCGGCACCGATACGGCCTGTCGCATACAGACTGGCCCCGAAGGCCAGCCCAGCCAGCCCGCCGAACGCGATGGCCCGGATCGTGGCGCGCCGGTCGGTCGCATCGGGATCCCGGCCGAGCGCGGCGAGGATGACGCCGACGCCGACGATGGCCACGCCGGCCGCCTCGACGGGCAGGAGGCTCTCGCCGGCCAGCACTGAGAGGATCGCGGCGATCGCCCCCTCCGCCGCAGCCAGTGCGCCGACCACGCCGATCTTGCCCGTGCGCACCGCGATGTACTCCGAGCCCAGACCGATGACGTTGCCGATCCCGGCGATCAGAAGGAAGGGCAGGTCCGCGGACGTCGGTCGCGTGTCGCCGATCGTCAGCGCCGAGATCGGGAGCGCCACGAGGAGCCCTATGAACATCACGCCACCGAGGGTCGGCAGGGCGCCGATCATCCGCGCCGCGCGCGTCGAAAAGAGCAGGGTCGTCGTGAAGCAGGCGGCTGCGAGCAGGCCGCCGATGATCGCGGTCAGGAGGGGCGCCTCATGGAGCGGCGAGCATACGGGCCCCGCGACGAGTCAGGCGGTCTCGGCTAGAGTCCCGCCGTGGCCAATCCACGCAAAGCGCGGATCATCGGCGACCGCTACCAGTTGGGTCGGATCATCGGCCGGGGCGGCATGGCGACGATCCACGAGGCGATGGACCTCCGACTCGAGCGTCCCGTCGCCGTCAAGCTGCTCCGCCCCGAGGCCGCGGCCGACGCCGATCTCGCCGATCGATTCCGGCGGGAGGCGCTCGCCGCGACCGTGCTGCGGCACCCGAACATCGTCGCCTGCCTCGACACGGGCACGGACCAGGGGCAGCCCTACCTCGTCATGGACCTGGTCGAAGGCGAGGACCTCGCCGCACGACTGAAGCGCGGCGGCCGGTTGGCGCCGGCACAAGCCGGTCGGATCGCGCTCGACGTCGCTCGAGCCCTGGGCGTGGCCCACGTGCGCGGCATCGTCCACCGCGATGTGAAGCCCGGGAACATCCTGCTGGCCGAGGACGGACGGGCGATGGTCACGGATTTCGGGATCGCCCGGCTCGCGGCCGATGCCGAGGCCGCCAAGCCAGGGACCACCCTCGGCTCCGTCCATTACTTCAGCCCGGAGCAGGCGCGCGGCGCGACCACGACCCCGGCCTCGGATATCTACGGCCTCGGTCTTGTCCTGTACGAGGCGCTGAGCGGTTCGCGTGCGTTCAGTGGCGACACGACCGACGCCATCGCACTCGCCCGGATCGGCGCCGCGCCACCCTCGCCGCGGTTGGTCCGGCCCGAGGTCCCCGCCGAGCTCGACGCCGTGGTCCGCCGCGCCCTCGCCCCCGATCCGGATGATCGATACGCGAACGGCAACGCGATGGCCGCGGCGCTCGAATCGGCGGTGCAGGCGGCGGATGACACGAGCCCGACGACCATCGTCGCCACGCCCATCGTGTCCGGCGAGCCGCCCCCAGGCGCGCGCCCTCGCGCCGATCGACCGGCGACGGCCCGCGCTCGGCCGACGTCCCGGCGCGCCGGGCGAGGCCCCTCGTCGCGCTCCACGCCGTCGGGGGTCGTGGTCGCCTTGCTGGCGCTTCTTGGCATCGTCGGCGGCGCGATGGCGGTGGCGGCCCTTCCGGGTAGCGCCGAACCGCTCCCGTCCGAGTCGCCGAGCCAGGCTGTGATCGAAACACCATCGCCGAAACCGACGCCGAGGCCGACCCCGAGCCCGACCCCGTCACCGACCCCGAAACCCACGGCGACACTGACCGAGGCGCCCACCCCGTTGCCGGAGGGCCAGGTCGCCGACCTGTGTGAGGTCTTCTTCGATATCCCGTGCGGGCTTGGTGCTGGCCGTTACGCACCGTCGCGATTCCGCCCGGCGTTCGGAATCGAGCTCGGCGAGGGCTGGTCGAATGCCACCCATCGCGAGGACATCGTCGTCCTGACGCGGCCCGAGGGCACGCTCACGTTCGCCGGCAACCTGCGCGAGGTGTATCCGGGCGGCGAGGCGGACGAGCCGAGCTCACGTGCCCGCGACGTGATGGAAGCGTTCATCGCCACCGAAGGCGTCGGAGCTTCGCATCCCGCCGACGTGCGCATCGATCGTCGGCGTGGGTATTCGACCGACCTCGAACCCGTCGGTTCCGAGCGCGTCCCGCTGTTCTCGACCGAGAGCAGCACGTTTCACCTCGAGCCCGATCGGACGACGCGTCTGGTCGTCGTGGACCTGCCAGGCGACGACACGATCGTCCTCGCGATCGAGCCGAACGAGGGCTACGAGCTGCGCGACATCCTCGAGACCGCCGACGCGGCGGCCGGCACGATCGACTGGCGGTAGTCGACGACTCGGCCGGGTCGGCCCCTTAGCCCGACTGCGCCATGTGGCGGAGCAGGAAGGTGCGACGATCCGCCTGCGCCTCCGCGGATCGCATCGCATGATCGACGCCGGCGTAGGTCCGGTGCTCGGCACCGTCGCGGGCGGCGGACCGGAACTCGAGCGCCGACATCGCGGCGATGAAGAAGTCGTCGCCCGCGAACTGGTACAGGACGGGGCACGGCACGTCGCCGATCCGCTCGATCGGGTCGAGGGGCCGCAAGGCACGCAGGTAGTCGATGCGGTCGTCGGGGATCTCCCAGAACGGGAGGAACCAGTCACCCCAACGAGGCGTGGCGGCGATCACGACCAACGCCCCGACGCGATCATCGTCCGCGGACGCGATCGTCGCGAGCATCCCGCCGAAGTCGTGGCCCACGACCCCGATCCTGTGGGCATCGACCGCGGGATGTGCGGCGAGCAGGTCGATTCCTGCCCGCAGGCGGCCGACCTCCGCGGTGATCGCCGCGACGTCGGCTGCGCCGCCGCTCGGATCGCCCGACCAGGGGAACCGACCCTGCGGCAGGAGGCTGACGAAACCTTCGCCAGCGAGCTCGACCGCCTCGTCGACGAACTGGGTCCGGTCGCCGTCGGGCGCCTTCGGATCGAACCAGTGCCAGGCAAGGACACCAGGCCCGGTGCGGTGCCCGACGTCTGAGGATGCCGGCCGCACGAGGTAGGCGTCGACGGCTCCGCCGTCCGGTCCGGCGTACGTGCCGTCCTCGACGACGGCCGCCTCGCGGGACTCGCTCGAACGTGCGTGGAAACCCCGGTGTCCGCTCATCACGCCTCCGCCTCGAATCCTCCCAGACGGGGAGACGGTCGGCGCACCCGGGCCACACCCATGGTCCTATCGACGCTGGTCCTTTCGTGGCCCACAGTCGAGCCGTGATCCGTTCGCACCGGCTGCGCGCACCGTCACGCCGCGGCCTGAAGCGGCTCGCGGCTGACCCGCACGTCCTGCTCGCGCTTGCCGTCGTCATCGCGGCCCTGATCGTCGAGATGGTCTCGCGAGGGTATGTCCTCGCGCTCGTGCTGCCGTCGCTCGTCTATCTCGGCGGCCAGTGCCTTCTCAGTCTGTGGGCTCGCCGGCACGGATCGGAGGCCCTGGACACGGCACGTCTGCTGTTCGCCGCAGCGGCCGTCATCTGGATGAGCGTCGGCAGCGGCAATCCGGCGACGCTGCCGCTTGCCTCGCTGGTGCTGCCGATCATCGTGATGGCCGCAGCGCTGGGCACGCGCCACGTCCTTGCCGTCGGGGCCGTTATCTTCGGTGTCGCGCTTGTCCTCTACTTCGCTCCTGCGTTCGCGACGCCCGAGATCCAGAACGGCCTCATCCAACGCGGTATCGCGCTGGCCGCGACAGGCGTCGTCCTCGCGGCGGGCACGCGGCGGACTGTCGCGACCCTCGAGCGGGCGGTCGCGCACGCCCAAGCGGCGAGCGCGCGCCTCCGCCGGCGGACTCGCCAGATGGCGGCGATCGAGGCGATCGGACGGTCACTCGCCAACAGCGGTCCCACCTCCGAAGCCCTCGACCACGTGATGGGCCTGCTCGTCGACCGGTTCGGGTACCGCTATCCATCGATCTACATGCGTGACGACGACCTGATGCGACTCCGCGCACAACGCGGCTACGACGAGGTCATCGAGACCTTCGACGGGACGGTCGGCGTCGTGGGACGCGTCATGCGCACCGGCAAGCCCGAGCTCGTCACTGACGTCCATGCCGATCCCGAATACCGCGCCGCGAGCCCGGATGTCCGCAGCGAGGTCAGCATCCCGCTCCGTGCCGGGGACACCATCATCGGTGTCCTCAATATCGAGAGCGGGCAGGATGCGCCGCCGCTCGACGAGAGCGACCTCGACACGATGGTCGTCGTGGCCGACCGGATCTCCGTCGAGCTGAGCCTCGCCCGCGAGCGCGAGGCGCTCCGCGAACGGGCAGCCCTGTTCACCCGCCTGGCGGACTTCGGCTCGGCCGTGAACGCCAGCCTGGAGCCGTCCACCGCGTACAAGCGGATCGTGGCTGCGGTCTCCGATGCCCTGCAAGCGGACACGGCGACCCTGGTCCTGCGGGACCACACGACCGGCGACGACCGGATCGTCGCCATCCACGGCGGTGATGACCGCTATGTCGGCGTTCGGATCCCGCTAGGTGAGGGCATGGCCGGCCAGGCGATGGCCGAGCGACGGATCGTGGCGACGGAGTCCTTCGCGCGAACGTCCTTCGCAACGACCCTGCAGCGCGCGCGCACGCCTGAGGCGATGGTGGCGGCATCGATCCCGTTGCTCGACGACGATCGGGTCGTCGGTGCCATCTCGTTGACCCGTACCGACCTGTCGCGGATCTTCTCGTCGCTCGAGGTCGAGGCCATGCCGCTCATCGGTTCGCAGGTGACACTCGCACTCGCCAACGTCGAGCTGCATGCCCGCGTGGCCGATGCGGCGATCCGCGACCCGCTGACGGGACTCTGGAACCGCCGGCATCTCGAGGTCTCGACAGCTCGCCTGTTCGCCGCCCGCGGTCGACTGGCGCTCGACGAGCGCCGCCCGATCGCGATCATCCTGTTCGATCTCGACAACTTCGGCGCGTTCAACAAACAGCACGGTCACATCATCGGCGACGCGGTGCTGCGCTCCTTCGGCTCGATCCTGTCGGGCCGACTGCGGTCCAGCGACATCGTGGCGCGGTTCGGCGGCGAGGAGTTCGTGGCGATCCTGGACGGCGCGACGGTCGAGGAGGCCCACCGGGTCGCCGACGAGATCCGCCGGGAACTCGAGGCGACGAGGCTCACCGGGGCCGACGGCGAGTCGCTTCGTGCCACGGTCTCCGCGGGCTGCGCTTCGCTCGGGCCGGCCGTCTCGACGCTCGAGGCGCTCCTCGAGGTCGCCGACGTCGGCCTGCAGATGGCCAAGCGGGGCGGCCGAAACCAGGTGGTCGCCGCCTGACGCTGGGGCTGGCCGCGCCGGTTGCCGGCCGCGTCTTCGCTGGCCCTGTCCTCGTCGGCGGCCCGGCCACCCGTCGCGTCCCCGTCGGCTAGGCTTCGCGACCGATGCCGCTCATCGCGACCACGTCCCTGACCAAGCGGTACCCGGGGGGAGTCACGGCGCTCGACGACCTGACCGTCGAGCTCGAGCCCGGGATCATCGGGCTGGTCGGCGCCAACGGCGCGGGCAAGAGCACGTTGCTGCGCATCCTCCTCGGCCTCCTGCCGCCGACGTCCGGCGACGCGACCGTGCTCGGCTACGACGTCCGGACCGAGGGCTCGAAGCTGCGCCGGTTCGTCGGCTACATGCCCGAGTCCGACTGCCTGCCACCGGACACGACCGCGACCGACTTCGTCGGGCAGATGGCGCGCTGGTCGGGGCTGCCGCGGGCCGCGGCCCGTGAGCGCGCCGCCGAGGTGCTCCGCCACGTTGGACTCTACGAGGAGCGCTACCGGCCGATGGGTGCCTACTCGACCGGCATGAAGCAGCGCGTGAAACTCGCGCAGGCGCTCGTCCATGATCCGCAGCTGTTGCTCCTGGACGAGCCGACGAATGGGCTCGACCCCGCCGGTCGGGACGAGATGCTGGCACTCGTCAAGCGGACCGGGACCGAGTTCGGCATCGCGGTCGTCGTCGCGAGTCATCTCCTCGGGGAGATCGAGCGCGTCTGCGACCACCTCGTCGCGGTGGACGCCGGTCGACTCATCCGATCCGCGGCGCTGACGACCTTCACCGAGCGGACCGGGACCCTGGCCGTGGACGTCGAAGAAGGGGCGACACGCCTCGCTGCGGCGCTCGTCGCGGCAGGCGTCGAGGCCGTCGCCGATGGCCGGACGGTCCTGATCGAGCTCGAGGACGAGCGGCCGTTCGACCTCGTCCGTGACACCGTCGCGGAGCTCGGACTCCCCCTCGTTCGCATCGAGCAGCGGCGGCGCGGGCTCGAGGAGCTGTTCCAGTGACCGCCCCGACGGCGCCCATGGAACCTGCCCCGGAACCGGCGGCGGCGGGCAGCATCTACGACCTCGGCTACCGCGGCTACGACGGCCCGCGGTTCGGGCGGCTCACCGTCACGCTGGGGCTGCTCCGCCAGACCCTCCAGGAGGCCTACGGGATCGGCCGCGGGGGGCGCGCCAAGATCGCCCCGTTCCTGTTGCTCATCCTCAACACGCTGCCGGCGCTGCTCGCCGTCGGCATCACGGCGCTGGTGAACCAGGCCGGAGCCGCACAGGCCCTCGAGAACGGGATGCCGATCCGGCACGACTCGTACCAGAGCCTCACGTCGACGCTGGTGATGCTGTTCTGTGCTGCCCAGGCGCCCGAGCTTTTCGGCAGGGACCAACGCTACGGGGTGCTGCCGCTGTACTTCTCGCGCGTCCTGACGCGCGTCGATTACGCGCTGGCTCGGACCGGCGGCATCTTCCTCGCGGTGCTGATCATCACGCTGGTGCCGCAGGTCGTCCTGAGCATCGGCGGCATCCTGGCGGCGAGCGACCCGATCACGGGGATCCAGAAAGACCTGCCCGAGGTCCCGAAGTACCTCGCCGTGTCGGTACTGGCGTCGGGCATGCTGGCCGGGATCGCCGCGCTGATCGCCGCCTCGACGCCGCGCCGCGCCTATGCCACGGCGACGATCATCGGCGCCTTCATCCTGCCGCCGGTCATCGTCGGGGTCATCGGTGCGCTGGCGGTCGGCGACGTCGCCCGCGTGCTCCATCTGGCAAGCCCCGGCGACGTCATCGAAGGCTTGAACGCCGCCATCTTCGGCGTGCTGGCGGTCGCCAGCGACGTCGTCATGCAGGCTGCTCTCCCGGGCTGGGTCTATGTCGTGGCTGCCGTCGTGGTGATCCTCGGATCGCTCGGGCTCGTCGTGCGGCGCTACCAGACCGTGACGGTATGAGCGCCGCCGCAGCGCCAAACCCGACCATGCCCGCTATGCAGCTCGACCATGTGTCGCGCTGGTACGGCAACGTCGTCGCAGTGAACGACGTGTCGTTCGCTCTCGGCGCGGGCGTCACGGGGCTGCTCGGGCCGAACGGCGCCGGCAAGAGCACGCTCCTGCACCTTCTCGCCGGGTTGCTTGCGCCGTCCGCCGGGAGCGTCCGCATCGGCGGTCGGCCGGCGTTCGGCGACCCAACCGTCTACTCGATGGTCGGGCTCGTCCCCGAGCGCGAGGCGGTGCCCGGGTATCTCACCGGACGAGAGTTCGTGCGGTTCAACGCCGAGCTCCAGTCGGTCGCCGATGTCTCCGGAGCGACGGACCGGGCGATCGCGACGGTCGAGCTCGACGACTCGGCCGATCGACCGATCCGGACCTATTCGAAGGGCATGCGCCAGCGCATCAAGCTCGCCGCGGCGCTGGTCCACGAGCCGCGCATCCTCCTGCTCGACGAGCCGTTCAACGGCATGGATCCTCGCCAGCGACTGCACATGATGGAGCTGCTCCGGCGGATGGCGAGCGAGGGTCGAGCGATCCTGTTCTCGTCGCACATCCTGGAGGAGGTCGAACGGCTCGCCGAAGCGGTCCTGGTCGTCTACGCGGGCCGGCTCGCGGCATCGGGTGATTTCCGCTCCATCCGGCGGCTCATGACCGATCGACCCCACCGGTTCACGATCCGCTCGTCCGACGACCGGGCCCTGGGTGCCGCGCTCCTCACGAACTCCTCCGTCTTCGGCGTCGACCTGCTCGACGGGCGGCTCGCGGTGCAGGCGAGCGACCTCGGCACGTTCGCCCGGATCGTGGCGCCGATCGCGCGGGCGGCCGGCATCCGCCTCCACGAGTTGACACCGACCGACGACACGCTCGAGAGCGTGTTCAGCTACCTGGTCCGCCGATGAGGGCGTTCGGGGCCATCGTCGAGGTGACGCTGCGGGCGCTCGTCGGCCGGCGGCGGACGATCACGATCGCGCTCCTGGCCGCCCTGCCGGTCGTGCTCGGCATCCTCGTCCGGCTTGGCGGGGGACGTCCGGACGCGGCCGAGATCCTCGATGCGCTGGTGATCCGGACGACCTGTCCGCTCGTCGCGCTCGTCATCGGCACCGGGGCGATCGGCTCGGAGATCGAGGACGGGACGCTCGTGTTTCAGCTCATCAAACCGGTGCCGCGCTGGCTCACTGCCGTGGCCAAGGGCCTCGTAGCCGCATTCCTCACCGCCGTCCTGGTCGTGCCGCCGATCCTCCTCACCGGTCTCCTCCTGGGTGGGCTCGGAGCCGCCTCCGTCGATACGACGCTCGGGTTTGCGGCAGCCGGTCTGGTGGGCGGGACGGCCTACGCGATCGGGTTCACCGCGCTCGGCGTCGTGACCGGCCGAGCGCTCATCGTCGGCCTTGGCTACACCCTCATCTGGGAGGGTGTCCTCGCCGGCCTGCTCGAGGGAACGCGATTCCTGTCGGTACGCCAAGCCACCCTCGGCGTTGCCTCGGCACTCACCGGCGAGAACGTCGGCTCTGACCCGCTCGGCGTCGGGCTGTCCATGGTGATCCTGGTCGCGGTGACGGCCGGCGGGCTCGCGGTGACGGCCGCGGCGCTGCGTCGGTTCCAGCTTCGCACCGCCGACTGACGGCACCTCCGCGGCGTCGCGGACTCCCGCGAACCGAAGCACTTGACGACCCGTCGCCGGCGCCCCTAGCATCCGTTCGACAAGCGCCCTTGCTGCGTCAGGTCATGCGGGCCTGACACCGAACGACCAGACACGAGGTACGAGACGACGTGACAGCCGCGTTCTTCCTGATGCTCCGCGAAGGCCTCGAGGCCGCGCTCATCGTGGGAATCATCGCCGCGTACCTGGTCAAGGTCGGCCGGCGTGACGCCCTGGGCAAGGTCTTCCTCGGTGTCGCTGCGGCCGTCGCGCTGTCCGTCGGCGCAGGCATCCTCGTCGTGACGACCGTGGGTCGCTTGCCCCTCGTCGTACAGGAGACGCTCGAGGGTGTCGCCGCCCTGGCCGCGGTCGCGGTCCTCACCTGGATGCTCTTCTGGATGCGCCGCCAGGGTCGGGCCATGAAGGGCGAGCTGGAACGCGGTGTCGACCAGGCGCTGGTCGTCGGATCGACGACCGCGCTCGCGGGCCTGGCGTTCTTCGCCGTCGTCCGCGAGGGCCTCGAGACCGTCCTCTTCCTGTTCGCGATCTGGTCGTCAAGCGGTGACGTCACCGGTCTGATGCTCGCATCGCTCGCCGGGCTGGCCGGGGCGATCGGGATCGGCTATGCGATCTTCGCGATGGGGATCCGGATCGATCTGCGCAAGTTCTTCACGATCACGGGCGTCGTCCTGATCTTCGTGTCCGCGGGTCTCGTCTCGTTCGCGATCGCCGAGTTCACCGAGGCCGGGATCCTACCCGTGACGCCCGTCGTGTTCGATCTCGGGAATGTGCTGCCGGAGACGAGCGCGCTCGGCTCCATCCTCGCCGGGCTGTTCGGCTATCGCTCGGCGCCGACCGTGCTCCAGGTCATCGGCTACCTCGCCTACTTGATCCCAGTGCTGGTCATCTTCGTCTTCGGTGGACGGGCACCGAAGGCCGCCGCAGCCGCCGCGAGTGTCGCGCTCGCGCTCGTCCTCGCCGGGTGCAGCACCGGTGGCGGCGCCTCGAGCGCCGGGCCGTCGGCTTCGGCGGCCGCCGGCGGGACCACCGTGGAGGTGGCGGCCAGCGAGTACAAGTTCGATCCGAACGCGATCACCGCGCCCGCCGGGTCGGTCTCGTTCCACGTGACCAACAAGGGCACCGAGGAGCATGAGTTCGAGATCTTCAAGGGCGAGGCCGTGGTCGACGAGATCGAGGGTCTCGTTCCGGGCCTCGATCTCACACTGACCGTGGACCTCGAGGCCGGCGACTATACGTTCGCCTGCAAGCTCAACGGCCACGACCAGGCCGGCATGACCGGCACGCTGACGGTCACCTGACGTCTGCCTAGAACGGCAACAGCGAGTCCATAGCCGGGACGATCGCGTCCAGCGACAGGACGTAGATCGTCCCGAGGGTCAGGCTGAACAGGCCGGCGATCAGGCCGACCGCCACGTAGATCCGCTCGCGGGTCTGGCTGGCCACGAACCCGACCGACGTCATGACGACGATCGCGAAGTTCGAGATCAGCAGGCCAAGGACGAAGGCGAACAGCATCGGGATCCCGAGCCCGGCGGCTGCGGCACCACCGACGGCCGCGATCAGCAGCACCTGGGTGCCGGTCTCCGCGCCGATCCCGTGGATCATGCCCACGCCGAAGGCGGTCCTCGGTCCGTAGGAGCTCATCTCGAGCGGCTCGACGTGCTCATGGCCGTGGAGTCGAGCGCCCATCCGACGCCACGCATAGCGCAGCCCGTCAAAGACGAGCATCCACCGGCTGCGCAGGCGGAATGACTCACCGCCTCGCGCGTAGCGGTACACGGAATAGAGCACCCAGACACCGAGGAAGACGAGGGTCAGGCCGACGATCCGGCCCATGATCGGATCGAGCCAGTCGGGCAGGATCGCCCCGAAGGCGATGGCGGCGATCCCAAGGGCGACGACGATCGCGCCATGCCCCAGCGCGTAGAGCGTGCCCAGCTTGACGGCCTCGATCTGTTCGCCTCCCAGGCTGAGGGCTGACGAGGCACCACCGCGCGTGGCGGGAGCCAGCGTCGCCGCGCCCGGCCCGGCGTGATGAGCGTGCATCTCGTGCGTACCGCCGTGGCCATGGTGCTGACCACTGACCGTCCGATGCTGCTCTTCGTGGGCCGCCTCGGCGACGCCCGCGGCTGCCGTCGTGCTGGTGATGTCGGTGATGGCCGCGATGTGGTCCCAGTCGATGCCGTGCCGGAGGCCGAGGGCCAGACCCGTCACGAGGACGCCGATGCCGGCAGGGGAGGTCGCGGTCGCGAACAGGACGTCGAGCAACGGATCTCCTCTCTCCAGGGCCGTCTAGGGTACGCGGTCGGCCGCCGTATCGCAACGAGTTGCATCTGCGGCATGTCGTGCTTGTCGCCATATACTTCGCAGGATGCGCGCGAGGGGATCACTGACGACGCCGGTCGAAGTCGATGTCGGCCGGCCGTGGGCCGCGATCCCCGACCAGTTACGCGCACGCGGCCTGCGCTGGACCCCGCAGCGGCGGATCCTGGTGGAGGTCCTGTCCGAGGTCGACGGACACGTGACCGGCGCGGATCTCGTCGAGCGCTGTCGCGCACGCGACCCCGACACGATCCCCTCGACGGTCTATCGGACCCTCGACGTCCTCGAGGACCTCGGGGTGATCCGCCACAGCCATGGCGCGGATGGTCGCGAGGAGTTCCATGTCCTTCCCGCTGCGGAGCATGCGCATCTGTACTGCCGCATCTGCGGTGGGTCGTGGGAGCTCGGCAGCGACGACCCGACGGTGGTGACGGCGGTGGGTGCCGTGCAGGCCGGGCACGGTTTCGTCGTGGACGTGCCCCACCTCACGTTGACCGGCGTCTGCGCCACCTGCCGCGCCGCCGGTCACGAGGCCTGACCTGAGCGTCGACCTCGTCGAGCGGTTCTACGGGATCCTCGCGATCGGCGCGATCGCGGCGATGGCGTTCCTCGTCGTCCTGCGCGTGACGGCGATCTGGTCCGACTCGGCTCTCGACGTGTATGCCCGGATCGCCCGGACGATCCGGGCCAGATCGGTCGTCGGGGCATGGCTGGTCGCCACCCTCGCGACTGCCGGGAGCCTGTACTTCTCCGAGGTCGCCGGGTTCGCGCCATGCACGCTGTGCTGGTACCAGCGCATCGCGATGTACCCGCTGGTCGTGATCCTCGGCGCGGCGATCGTCAAACGACAGGCGCCGCGCCCCGGCCGGCTCGGCAGCCCTCGCGGCCATCGGTGCGGCGATCGCGGCGTACCATGTCGCCCTCGAGTGGATCCCGTCGCTCGACACCGGCGCCTGCGCGGTGTCGGCGCCGTGCACCTTGGTCTGGTTCCGCGCCTTCGGCGTCTTCAGCCTGCCGACGCTCGCGCTGACCGCCTTCCTGCTGATCCTCACGCTGCTTCTCGTCCACGATCCGGACGAGTCCGACCGATGGAGTGACCGATGAGTTCGACCCCCGGCGACCGCCGGGCTCGCCGCCAGGCGGCACGCGAGGCCCGCCGGGCCACCGAGCCCCGCTCCCCGATGTCGCGCTGGCTCCTGCCCGGCCTGATCGCCGCGGCTGTGGTGGTCGCCGGGATCCTGGCGATCGTGCTGCCCGGCTCCAGCACGCCGACGACGGGTGGCAGCTCGTCCGTCCCGCCGAGCACTTCGAGCGCCGCGGGTGGCGGTTCGGGCGTCGCCGGCGGCTCGGGTGCGGTCAAGCCGCCGACGATCAGTGGCGACACGTTGCCGCCCTACACACGAGACGGCACCGATGCGGCCGCCGGCCTGGCGGCGCCTGGGGTTTCCGGCACGGATTTCGCCGGGAACCCCGTCGCCATCGCGGCCGACGGCCGGGCGAAGGCGATCATCTTCCTCGCCCACTGGTGCCCCCACTGCCAGGCCGAGGTGCCGGTCATCCAGGCCTGGGTGGACGCGGGCGGCGTCCCGGAGGGGGTCGACCTCGTCTCCGTCGCTACCAGTATCGACCCGACCCGCCCGAACTATCCGCCTGATGCTTGGCTCCAGCGCGAGGGCTGGACCGTGCCGGTCATCGCCGATACGACCAACGCCGTCGCGCAGGCATACGGTCTTACCCTCTTCCCGTTCTGGGTCTTCGTGGGTCCCGATGGCAAGGTCCTCGCGCGGGCCGCCGGGGAGATGTCGGTGCCCGACCTCGAACTGATGCTCGGTCGGCTCGCAGGCGGATAGCGGGACATCTGATCCGGTCGACTACTCCGCACCGCCGATCGGCACGCCGACGATGTTGAACCCGCCGTCGACGTAGATCGTCTCGCCGGTCACGGCGTTCGACAGGTCGGAGGCGAGATATACGGCAGTCTTGCCGACATCCTCGATCGAGATGTTCGAGCGGAGCGGCGCGACCTCATCGAAGGCGCCGTACATCTTCTTGAACCCGGCGATCCCGCTGGCGGCCAGCGTGCGGATGGGACCCGCGCTGATGGCGTTCACGCGGATGCCATCCGGACCCAGATCGGCCGCGAGATAGCGGACGCAGGCCTCAAGCGCGGCCTTGGCGACCCCCATCACGTTGTAGTTCGCGACGACCTTCTCCGACCCGTAGTAGGTCAGCGTCATGACCGAGGAACCTGGCCGCAGATAAGGTCGGGCGGCGCGCGTCAGCGCGACGAGCGAATACGCGGACACGTCCATGGCCAGCGCGAACCCGTCGCGTGACGTCTGGGCGAAGCCGCCGGACAGGTCCTCGCGCTTCGCGAAGGCGAGGGCGTGGACGAGGATGTCCAGGCGGTCGGTGGTCTCGCCCCAGCGGGCGAAGACACGCTCGATATCGGCGTCCGACTGGACGTCGGCCGGCTCGACGAACGTCGACCCGATCGACTCCGCGAGCGGCCGGACGCGCTTGTCGACGAGGCTTTCGATGGACGAGAACCCGATCGTCGCGCCCTCGGCATGGAGGGCCTTGGCGATGCCCCAGGCGATCGAATGGTCGTTCGCGACACCGAAGACCAGCGCGTTCTTGCCCTCGAGCAGACCCATCCAGGCGCCTCCCTTCCGATAGGCTTCAATGATGCCCCACGCGTCGGACGCCACGACCGACCTGCGCGCCGCTCTGCGGGGCGTTGGGGCGTTCCTGCTCGACCTCGACGGGGTGATCGTGCTGGCCGGCAAGGCCATCCCTGGGGCCGCGCAAGCACTAACCGGGCTCGAGCGCCGCGGGTTGCCGTACCGCATCGTGACCAATACCTCGGCCGTGAGCCGCGAGACGCTGTCGCGGTGGTCGGCGAAGTTGGGCGCGCCGATCCCGCCCGAGCGATTCGAGTCCGCGCTCTCGGCGTCAGCGGCGTGGACTGCACGGACGTTTCCGGATCAAGCCGCTGTACGTGCTCGCCTCGGACGACGCCAAGCGGGAGTTCGCCGGTCAGCGGCTGCTCAGCCACGACGACGCCGGGACACCCGGCGCGACGGCCGCGGCCGTCGTCATCGGCGATTCCCCGGAGGAGGCCACGTTCGACAACCTCAACCGGGCCTTCCGTTTGATCCTCGGCGGGGCGGAGCTCGTCGGCATGCATCGCAACCCGTGGTGGCTGACGCCCGAGGGCCCGACCCTCGACTCGGGCTCGTTCGTCGTCGGCCTGGAGTTCGCGGCCGAGAGACGTGCCCGGGTGATCGGCAAGCCGTCACCGGCGTTCTTCGCCCAGGCTGTGCGCGACCTGCGCCGGGAGGCCGGCCGCGGCCTCGCCCGGCGCGACATCGCGATGGTCGGCGACGACGTGCGGACTGATGTCCGGGCCTCGCAGCGGGCGGGTCTGCGTGGCATCCTCGTCCTGTCGGGCAAGCACGGCGCGGCGGACGTGGACGCCGCAACGCGCGAGCGCGGGGGTCGACGCCCGGACGCCATCGCCCGCGACCTCGCCGAGGTGCTCGCGGCGCTCGACTGACGGGAAGGGAGGGATCGGATGCTGGGAGCGGCCTTCACGCGCCGGCCGATCTGGATCTCGGTCGTGCTCGGAGCCGGGTTCGGCGCGGCCGGCCAACTGCTCATCGCCGGCGGACTGATCGCGGGCGCCGGCTGGTCCGGCCCGGTCGTGACGCTGCTGGCCCCCGCGGCGGTCGCGGTCCTCGCGGCGCTGGTGATCCGGGCCGGCTGGGGCGCGACGGGCTACGCGATCGGTCAGGTCGTCGCGGCACAGGTCGGGCCGATGTTGTTGCCGTCCATCGTCGTGCCGCAGACGATCGACCTCGTCCTGATGCTGGCGTCGGGTCTCGTCGGCTACGCGGTCGGCGCCGGCATCCTGTTGGCGCCGTCGATGCCGGAGTTCGATCGGCCGTCTCCGGTCGACCTTGCCCGCGTCGAGGACGATGCACGCACGCAATTACGCGGCATCGATCCGCAGGCGCCCGGCGCCTTCGAGCGTGCCACTGCTGTGCTGGCTACGGTGAACCAGACGATGAACATGTACTCGTATTGGGCTCCCGGTCGCGACGGTCCGGGGAGCGGACCACCGGCGAGCCTCGTCGAGCTGCAGGCCGAGCTGGCCGAGACGGCGCGTGTGGCCGCGTTGGCCGCCGGTGCGCGACAGGTCACCATCACGATGACTGACGGCCTGCACGTGCAGGCGATCTTCGGCGATCCGATCGGGCCCAGCGAGGACGTCGCGGCGCTCGATGCCGATTAGAGGTTCCGGGTCGAGCGCCACATGGACTCGACCCGGAGGTGCCGATGGTCAGGGTGACGGCGATGCGCTCGATGCCCGCGGTTCGAACTTGATCGACGCAATGATCTGATCGAGTTCGGCGAGGTTCGCCTGGGAGGTGCCCGGTAGGTACATCGTGTCGATCACCTGTCGCGTGCCGTCAACGTCGATGATGTAGACCGTGTTGTGCTGCCCGTTGCCATATGTCCACGGGGCGGCGCCGAACTGGGCGTTCGCGGCGGTGCCATACCACCGACCGAAGATCGCAAAGTCGCCGTCGGAATCGCAGGTGTTCACGTCGAGATCTCCCGGGATCGACAATTCGACCTTCTTGCCAGGGTGCCCTCCGACCGTCACGGCAGTCGGCGGAGAAGCACCGGGTCCGGCCTGCGCGAGCAGCGCGGCCGCCAGGTCATCGACCGTCGGCCCGATCGGTGGATCGAGCGCGGTCCCGCGCCAATTGCAGCCACCCGTGTAGACGTTCTCCACCAGTTGCGGGCTCAGGTAGATGTCATACAGATCCGGATCTCCGAGTACGTTCTTACCGAGGGTCACCGGGTCGATCGAGAACCATCCGGTGGCGGGAAATGTGAGGCTGATCCGCGCCGGGCCTACACAGCACGGGTCATCGATGACATAGGTCGTCCCGGGCACGAAGCTACCGACGACGTTTAGGTTGGACTCAGGTGTTGGCGACGGAGCCTGGGTCGGACTCGATGTCGGGCTTGGCCCCGGCACGCCGACACCACCGCTTCTTGGCAGAAGGTTGATCCCTACGAGGGCCACAGCCACGACTGCGGCCGCGGCGAGGGCGAGCTTGGCGAAGGTGTTCATCTCTCTCCACCTCCACGCCGGCCACCAGGCACGGCGCTGTGAGGTCGCGGGGAGCTGGTCGAGCACGTTGTCCAGGACGCGGTCCGGGAGCGCAGTCGCGCCATCCTCCAACCACGACCGAACGATGCGGGTGACGTCGCGATCGGTGCTCATCGGGCAACCTCCCGCGTGCCTGGCCTGGCGTCGGCCTCGAGGGCCGCGCGCAAGCCGCGCATCGCGTGATGCAATCGGGATCGGACCGTCCCGGCGGGCACGCCGAGCACATCGGCGACCTCGTCGAGCGGCAAGTCGAGGTAGTGGTGCAACACCACCACCGCACGATGGTCGATGGAAAGCCGTCTGAAGCCGCGCTCGAGCTGGTCGCGATCGACGACCGAGCTCAAGCCCTCTGACCCCGCCGGCTGGTCGGTCGGCAGGAGGCGGACGTTCGGCACCGAACGGCGAGCCCGGCTTCCTTCGGCGTAGCAGGCGCGCACGAGGAGCCGGTACGACCAGGCGTCAAAGCGCGCCGGATCGCGGAGCTGCGGAAGGTCACGCCAGATGCTCAGCAGCGCCTGCTGCGTCGCATCCTCGGCGAGATCGGTGTCGCGCAGGATCCTGTGCGCCACCGCATGGAGTCGGTCGCCCGCTGCGACGGCGAGGCTCGCGAAGGCCTCCTCGTCGCCGCGTTGCGCCCGTCCGATCAGATCGGCATCCACGTCTACCGCCGTTGGGCCGCCCGAACAGGTCGGGCGTTCACAGGGTATGGGCACCGTCGACGTCAACGTGACTCAATCGTCGCGCTGGATCCGTCATCCGGCGTGGTGCCAAGCAACTCAAGCGCGACTCGGGTTCGCCTCGCCGGCTCTAGACTTGGCGGACTCCGTGTGCCCGTCCCGCTTCACGAGGATCCGACATGACGTCCGAGGCAAAGCCGCGCATCAAGGTCACCTACGCGACGCTGCGCGCCGACAACGAGGACCTGCACGCCGGGTTCGAAGAGGCGGCGACGACGGTCCGCGGCGAGCTCGGCGCGTACCACCAGAACTACGTCGACGGTTCGTGGCGCGACGGCGTCGGCAGCTTCGAGGCCCGCTCACCGATCGATACGGACCTGCTCCTCGGCACGTTCGCCAGCGGGTCGCCCGCTGATATCGATGACGCCGTCGCCGCGGCCCGTCGTGCCCAGCCGGCCTGGGCCGCGACGCCATGGCGCGAGCGCCTCGCCATCCTGCGCCGCGCCGCCGAGCTGATCAGCGATCGGCTCTTCGAGTACTGCGGCGACGCAGAGCTACGAGGTCGGCAAGAACCGCATCGAGTCCCTTGGCGAGGTCGAGGAATCCGCGGACCTTATCCGCTACTACGCTCAGACCATGGAGGACAACGAGGGCTACGACCACCCGATGGGCAATCTCGGGGACACCGCGGTCCACACGAAGTCGATCCTCCGGCCGCACGGCGTGTTCGCCGTCGTGAGCCCCTTCAACTTCCCGATGGCGCTCGCGACCGGGCCCTCGTCCGCCGCGATGATGGCTGGCAATACGGTCGTCATCAAGCCGTCCTCGGCCGCGCCGCTGTCGGCGCAGAACATGCTCCAGGCGTACATCGATGCCGGCGTGCCGAAGGGCGTCGTCAACCTCGTGATGGGGACCGGCGAGACCGTCGGGCAGGCGCTCCAGGATCATCCCGGCATCGACGGCATCGTGTTCACCGGGTCGTACGCGGTCGGGATGGAGCTCTTCCGCACGTTCTCGAAGACCTGGCCGCGGCCGTGCATCGTCGAGATGGGTGGCAAGAACCCCGCGATCGTGACCCGCAACGCCGACCTCGACGAGGCCGCCGAGGGGATCATGCGGTCAGCGTTCGGGTTCGGCGGGCAGAAGTGCTCGGCGAATTCGCGGGTCTACGTCGAGCGGCCGGTTCACGACGAGCTGGTGCGACGCCTCGTCGAGAAGACCGAGTCGATCACGATCGGCGATCCACTGGTCCGCGAGAACTGGCTCGGGCCGATCATCGATCAGCGGGCCGTGGACCGCCACCAGCAGGCGGTCAGCGAGGCGCGACGCGACGGTCGCGTGCTGATCGGCGGGGAGCGGCTATCGGACGGCGACAAGGCGAGCGGGTTCTACGTCGAGCCGACGGTCGTCGGAGGCTTGCCGGCCGACCACCGCGTGTTCCGCGACGAGTTCTTCGCGCCGCTGACTGCGGTGCACGCCGTGGACTCACTCGACGAGGCGCTGACGCTCGCGAACGACACGGTATACGGGCTTACCGCCGGGGTGTACAGCGAGGATCAGGGCGAAGTGCAGCAGTTCCTCGACCGGATCCACGCCGGCGTCCTGTACGTCAACCGCCGTGCCGGGGCGACCACCGGTGCGTGGCCGGGCATCCAGGCGTTCGGTGGCTGGAAGGGCAGTGGCTCGACCGGCAAGGCCGGGCTCTCGATGTACTACGTCGCACAGTTCATGCGCGAGCAGTCACACACGGTCGTCGACTAGCGGACCTTCGGGCGTTCCTCGGGATCGATCGGCGGCTCTAGGTGGTCGTCGATCCGAGATTTGGCTTCGGGCGCCTGGTCGCCGCCCTGGCGCTGCTGCCAGTGCGGGCGCTGCTCCTTGCGCTCGTGCTCTTTCGGTTCGTTCTCGCCCGAGTCTGAGCTCTGCGAGTAACGGGTCTCTCGGTCGTCGTTCGGCATCGGTACAGGCTGACCCGCTGCGGCATGCGAGTGCTACGCACAGGATCACCGTGATGTGTCCGTTTCGTGGCAAGGATTGCGCCCGGGGAACGTCATGGCAGCTCACCAGCATGGAATGGGCCGGAACGCCGGCTAATGCGTCTCCCGGAGAAAGTCTTGCCAGGAATGTGGTTCCGAGCGACTTAACGTTCTGTGGGCGCAACTTCTGCCATGTTCGCGCCGCGAACCAGGCCCGGAACCACTAAGCCGGCCGCGGTGTACATGGGGCGTGATGCGACGACGTTCGATCCTCGCCCTGCTGGCCACTCTCGCCATGCTGTCGCTGGCGACGGTCGCGATCCCGACCCTCGTCCGGGCCGGCGGCGGCTGCCATGCGAGCGCGGACGGCAGCACGTACATGGAGGGCGACGGCACCACCGTCATCCGCATGGACGTCTGCAGCTTCGCGCCGACCGTCAGCCGGGTCGCCGTCGGGACGACGGTCCGCTTCTTGAACACCGCCGATATCCAGCATCAGGTCCTGGGCCGGTCCGCGACGTGGGGGAGCGTCCTGCTCGACCCGGGCCAGGAGCATTCGGAAACGTTCCAAGCCGCCGGCGTGTACCCGTACACGTGCCCGTTGCACCCGGGCATGGTGGGCGCGATCGTGGTCGGTGAGGCCGCCGCGGGTGTTTCCGATGATCAAGGCGCCGACCTCGCCGTGGCGACGTCGACCCATTCGGTGGACAACACGCCGGCGTCCGCGATCGACACGACGTCGCTCGCCGTCGTCGGTCTCGCCGGGCTCGGGCTCGGGCTTGGACTTGGCGCCCTCGCGATGCGGTCGCGCCGCCGCACCACGACCTGAGTCGATCCTCTCGAACGGCCGAGACGCTCGGCTATACTCCGCCGCGAGTATCCAGACTGCATAGTCCGTATGCAGTCATGCGCGTTGAGAGTGCAGTCGAGGTGAGCGTGTCCAGTCCGCGCGTCGGCGGTGATCGTCCTGTCCCGCACATCGTGACGGAGTTGCCTGGCCCCAAGGCCCGCGCGCACGTCGAGTTCGACGAGTCATGGACGTCGCCGAGCCTGCCGCGCGCCTACCCGATCGTGCCCGTCCGTGGCGATGGCCTGACCGTCGAGGACATCGACGGCAACCTCTTCCTCGACTTCGCCGCCGGCATCGCCGTCAACTCGACCGGCCACGCCCACCCGCAGGTCGTCGCGGCGATCAAGGAACAGGCGGCCGAGCTGATCCATTTCTCGGCGGCCGACTTCTATCTCCCGATCTACCCCGAAGTCTGCAAGCGACTGGCCGAGATCGCCCCGATCGACGCCCCGGCCCGCGCCTACCTCGGCAACTCGGGCGCCGAGGCGGTCGAAGCGGCCATCAAGCTCGCTCGGCACGCGACGAAGCGGCCGTACATCGTGGCCTTCCTCGGCGCGTTCCACGGGCGGACATTCGGCGCGGTGAGCCTCACCGCGAGCAAGGCCAAGTACCACGCGGGCTTCGGGCCGCTGCTGCCCGGGGTGTTCCACGCGCCGTTCGGCAAGGTCGACGACCTACGCTGGTTCGACGAGGTGCTCTTCGACAAGCTGGCGCCAGCCGACGAGGTCGCGGCGATCATCGTCGAGCCGATCCAGGGCGAGGGCGGCTACATCGTCCCCGAGGACGGCTTCCTCGAGGGCCTGCGCGAGATCTGCGATCGCAACGGCATTTTGCTCATCGCCGACGAGATCCAGTCGGGTGCGGGCCGCACCGGGAAGATGTGGGCGGTCGAGCACTGGGGCGTCCGGCCGGACATCCTGCTCACCGCCAAGGGCATCGCGAGCGGCATGCCGCTCGGCGCGATGATCACGCGAGCCGACCTCATGGAGGCGTGGGGTCGCGGTACCCACGGCTCGACGTTCGGTGGCAACCCGGTGGCCTGCGCCGCGGCGCTGGTGACGATCGACCTGCTTGAGGGCGGTCTGGCGGCGAACGCTGCCGACCGCGGGGAGCAGGCCCTCGCCGGCCTCCGGCCACTGGCCGATCGCTTCGATGGTCTGATCCGCGACGTCCGGGGCAAGGGCCTGATGCTCGGTGTCGAATTCGATACGCCCGAGCACGCCGAGGAGGTCCAGTGGGCGTGCTTCCAGCGCGGCCTCCTGGTGCTCGAATGCGGCGTCTCAAGCGTCCGGATGTCGCCGGCGCTCGTCGTCACCGAGAGCGAGATGGCCACGGCGATCCGGATCTTCGGCGAGGCTGTCGCGGAGGTCGCCGGCGACGATCGGGCGGTCTTGAAGGCCGCCACGGACCACGGCGCCATCACCGGAGTCGAAGCCGCCGGATGACCTCCAAGGTCGCGTCGATGCGCGACGCCATCGCGGACCTCGTGCGGGACGGCGACACGGTCGCGATCGAGGGCTTCACGCACCTCATCGGCTTCGCCGCGGGTCACGAGATCATCCGCCAGCGGCGCCGCGACCTGACGCTGACGCGGCTGACGCCGGATCTCATCTATGACCAGATGATCGCCGGTGGGGTGGCCTCGAAGCTCGTGTTCAGCTGGCTCGGCAATCCCGGGGTCGGCGGTCTGGGCGCCATCCGGCGCCGAATCGAGGGCGACATCCCCGAACAGCCGCTGGCGATCGAGGAATACAGCCACTTCGGGATGGTCGGCCGCTATGCCGCCGGCGCGATGAACCTGCCCTTCTTCCCGCTCCGGTCGTACTTCGAGACCGACATGCCATCCGCCAATCCGTTGATCCGGCCGATCCAGTCGCCGTACGGCGAGGAGACGATCTATGCCGTGCCACCGCTGAAGCCCGACCTGGCGATCGTCCACGCGCAGCGGGCGTCCGAGGCGGGTGACACCCAGGTCTGGGGCCTGCTCGGCTGCCAAAAGGAGGCGGCCTTCGCCGCTGACCGCGTCCTCGTCGTCGTCGAGGAGGTGGTCGCGGAGGAGGTGATCCGGGCCGACCCGAACCGCACGATCATCCCGGGCCTCATCGTCGACGCCGTGGTGGTGGAGCCGTGGGGAGCCCATCCCTCATACGTCCAAGGCGCCTACGACCGCGACAACCGCTTCTACCTCGACTGGGACCCGATCACTCGCGACGAGGCCGCGGTTCAGGCGTGGCTCCGGGAGTGGGTCTACGACCTCGGCGGCCGGGCCGACTACCTCGAGAAGCTCGGCGCTGAGCGGTTGACTTCCCTCCGGCCGAGCGAGGCCGCTCCGTCGGGCTCCGTCGACTACGGGGCGTACCGGTGACCGCGCCTCAGATGATCCTCGTCGCCGGGCCGTATCGCTCCGGGACCGGTGGCGACCCCGACAAGGTCGCGGCCAACGTCGAAGCCATGACCGCCGTAGCGCTCGACCTCTACCGCCGCGGCCACCTGCCGGTCCTCGGCGAATGGTTCGCGCTGCCGCTCATCGAGCAGGCGGAACGGTCCGACTCGGGCGGCGACACCTTCTCTGAGCTGTTCCATCCGGTCGCCGAGCGGGTCCTGGAACGGTGCGACGGCGTCCTCCGGATCGGTGGCCCATCAGAAGGCGCGGACCGCATGGTCGACACGGCGCGGCGCCTCGGAAAGACCGTCTACTCGTCCGTCGAGGACATCGCATGACGGACCGGCCGTTCAGCAGCTCCGAGATGATGATCGTCGCGGCGGCACGCGCCCTCGAAGGGCAGCGTGTCTGCTTCGTCGGCGTCGGTCTGCCGAACATCGCGGTCAATCTTGCCCAGCGGACCGTAGCGCCCACGCTCGAGCTGGTGTACGAGGCGGGCGTCTTCGGCGCCCGTCCGCAACGTCTGCCGCTGAGCATCGGCGACCCCACGATCGTCACCGGCTCGACGGCCGTCGTCAGCATGCTCGAGCTCTTCGGGTACTACCTCCAGGGCGGCTTGATCGATGTCGGGTTCCTCGGCGCCGCCCAGATCGACCGGTTCGGCAACATCAACACGACGGTGATCGGGCCGTACGACCACCCCAAGACGCGGCTGCCGGGCAGCGGCGGCGCGTGCGAGATCGCCATCAACGCGCGCCAGGTCTTCGTGATCATGCGCCAGTCGGCGCGCTCGTTCGTCGGATCGATCGACTTCCGGACGTCGCCCGGCAACCTGGGCGGCGCCGAGCAGGCCGAACGGATCCGGCGGGAGGGTGGCTGGCTCGGCCGCGGGCCGTCGGTCGTGGTGACCGATCTCGGCATCTACGACTTCGACCAGACCGGTGAGATGCGCCTCGTGTCGCTTCATCCGGGAGCGACCCTCGACGCGGTCCGGTCGACGATCGGCTGGGAGGTCAAGGTCGCCGACGCGCTCGGGACCACGCCCGAGCCGACCCCCGACGAGCTGCGGCTGATCCGCGAAGAGCTCGACCCCGGCGGCGTCTACACGAAGTAGCGGCTTCCCGGAGTAGCGGCCAGGACCCTCAGCCCTTCTCGAACGAGACGAGGAACTCGAGAGCCCCCTCGTCGGCGATCGACAGGATGAACCCGCCCACGTTCGGCGCCGTGATGCCGAAGTCCGACAGCGGGAACGTGAGCGAGCCCGCGACCTGGATCTTCCCGTCGGTCAGCTGGGCCTGCGCCGGGATCTCGACCGCCTTGGTGACCCCGTGCAGGGTCAGTTCGCCGACCAGCGTCACGTCGCTGGCCGTACCGGCAAGCGCGGCGCCCGGGACATCGACCGGCTGCGTCACGACGAACGTCGCCGTCGGGTACTGGTCGGTCTGGAGCCCCTCGTTGCGCAGCCGGTTGTCGCGGCGCCCCTCGTCGGACTGGATGGTCGTCGTGTCGACGGTGAACGTCCCGGCCGTCAGTCGCGCCCCGTCGCCCGCCTGCTCGACGGTGATGGAGCCACTGACGTCCTCGGTCCGGCCGACCGCATCGGACTCGGCAGGGAGATTCGCGAGCTGCTCTCGGACCCGATACCCGGCCACGCTGCCTGTGCCGATGGCCCACTCGCCGGCGACGTCGCCTTCGGCCTGCTCGGCGCCGGTGCCGGCGGCGGCGCTGGCCGCGGCATCGGTCGGCGCCGGCGCTTCGGTGGTCGCCGGGGACGCGTCGGCCGTGGCAGTCGCGCTGGGGAGTGTCAGGCTCGCGACGTCGTCGCCGCGAAGCACCTGGTCATAGGCGAGGTAGCCGCCGACCGCGATCGCGGCGATGGCGATGAGGGCGATAGCGATGGTCGTCGGTCGGGTCACGAGTCAGCCTCCGGGGGCGGCGCCATCCTGCGCCGTCGACCAGGAGATTCCCAGAAAAGCCTGAGAGCGCGCTGAGAGTCGGTCTACTCGATCGATTCCGCGATGGCGATGGTCGCATCGCGCCCGAGTGCGCTCTCGATCCGGTACGTAGCCGTGCCGTCATACCAGATCAGCGCGTCCCCGACCCAGCGCCGGCCGTCATCGACATAGTCGTCGCCCCGCCGGTAGAAGAAGAAGTGCGGGTCCCCGGAGATCCAGTACCCATCGTGGCCGTCCACGGTCACGCGGGTCAGTGTCGTGCCCGAGTTCAGCGCCTTCTCATAGAACTCCCGGTCGGTCTGTCCGTCGAAGCGCATCAGGATGAGCCCCACGCCCGGCTCCAGGCTCTGGGGCAGCGCGTCGCTCGACGCCCAGACGTAGGCGACCTGGTCGAACCTGCCGGGATCGATCCAGACGCTGTCCGGCGGACCGAGCCGCGCGTCGGTCGGGAGCCGCACCGGGATGCCGGTCCGCGACTCGACCTCGTCGAGCGCGACCTGGCGGCCGAGGCGGAGGTTCATCCCGGCGATCGGCGGCAGAGTCGGACTCGGCGTCGGGCCGCGGCTGCCGGTCGCGCTCGTGGATGGGACCGGGGAGGGGAGCAGCGATGCCGGCGGCTCGCCGAAAGTGATGCGCAGCCCGGGCAGGCCGAGCCCGACCGCGGCGGCGACGATCGCCAGGGCGAGCAGGGCGATGATGGCCAGGACGAGCGAGCGCCGCAGCGGTCGACCGCCGAGCGACCACCATCGCCGTGTCGTACGCCGTTCGCCTGACGACAGGCGTACGCGGACCCGCGTCGCGATGTCCGGACCGGTCGCCGCGCCGGCAGTCATCGGCGCCACCGCCGGCCAGTCGATCTCGACCGACAGCGCGCGCAGCGCAGCTTCGAGGCTCTGGTCGTCGCGGGCCATCACTCGGTCCGTCATCGGTCCGACCCCACCTCACCGGCGCCGAGCGCCTCACGGAGCCGGCCGAGCGCGCGCGAGGTCCGCGACTTCACCGTGCCACGCGGGATCCCGAGCGTCTCGGCCGTCTCGGCCTCGCTCAGGTCGAGCAGGAAGCGCGCGCCGAGCACGTCGCGGTCGTCGTCGCGCAGGGAAGCGAGCGCCGCCAGCAGCTCGGACCGCTGCTCGGCGGCCATCACGATCTGTTCCGGTCCTGGTGCGGCCTGACTGGGTGCCATCGCGGCGCCGGCCCGGAGGGCCAGCCCGACCCGCCGACCGGCCGACCGACGCCGATTGCGCGCCTCGTTCGCGACGATGCGTAACAGCCATGGGCGGATCGGCGAACCCTCGCGAAAGCGAGGGAGCGCGTCGAACGCCTTGAGGAATGCTTCCTGGACCGCATCGTCCGCATCGGTCTCCGGGCAGATAAGGTGCGCGGTCCGGACGGCCACGTCCTGGTAGCGGCGCACGATGGCCTCGTACGCCGCGACGTCGCCGGCGCGGGCGCGCGCGATCAGTTCGGCGTCTTCGATGTGGACGGCCCTCCACGACAACCGTACCCCGTACACCGCGGGTGGACGGCAGGTTCCCTCGACCCGCTACGCTCTGGCCCATGACCGACCAGCCCCGATCTCGCGGCCGTGTCTTCCGACGCTCGCTCGTCGCCGACCCGCCCGTCGCGGTCGAGTCGAGCGGCGCGACGATCCGGGACTCGGACGGGCGCACCTACATCGATGCTGCCGGTGGCGCCATAGTCGTGAACGTGGGCCATGGGCGTGGGTCGATCGCCGACGTCATGGCCGACCAGGTCCGCCGTCTCGGGTACGCCCATGGATCGGCTTTCACCAGCGAGCCGCTCGAGGCGTACGCCGCCGCCGTCGGTGACGTCCTGCCGGTCGACGACCCGGCGATCTACCCGGTCTCCGGTGGCTCGGAGGCGATCGAGACCGCGCTCAAGCTCGCCCGCGTGTACCACCTGGCCCGCGGCGAGTCGGACCGCGACGTCCTGATCTCGCGCTACGGGAGCTACCACGGCAACACATTGGGTGCCCTCGACGCGGGCGGCCGTCCCGCGCTCCGCCAGCCGTACGAGCCGTGGCTCGGTCGGTTCCGGCACGTCTCGGCGGCATACCCGTACCGGGCGGATGAGGCCGACGCCCATGCCCTCGGGGACGGTGCGGCGCTCGCCACCGAGCTCGACGCCGCGATCCGCGAGGCTGGCCCCGGCCGCGTCGCCGCCTTCCTCGCCGAGCCGATCGTCGGGGCCACGCTCGGCGCCGTCGTGCCGCCTGACGACTACTGGCCGGCGATCGCCGAGGTCTGCGCGCGACATGGTGTCCTGCTGATCGCCGACGAGGTCATGACGGGGTTCGGCCGCACCGGCCGCTGGTTCGGTCTCGATCATTGGGGTGTCCGACCCGACATCCTCGTCGCGGCCAAGGGCACGACCGGTGGCTACTGGCCGTTCGCGTTCACGGCGGCGAGCGGCCACGTGTACGACGCGGTCACGGCGCCGGGGAAGGGCTTCGTCCACGGCTTCACGCACTCGCACTCGGTGGTCGGGGCGACGGTCGCCGGGGAGGTGCTTCGGATCCTGCGTGACGAGCAGCTCGTAGAGGCAAGTGCCGCGAAGGGCGTGCGGCTGATGACCCTTCTCAAAGGCGCCCTCGAGGAGCACCCCGCCGTCGGCGAGGTTCGCGGCCGAGGCCTGATGCTCGGCGTCGAGTTCGTTGCCGATCGGGCGACGCGACGGCCGTTCCCGCGCGCCGCCCGTCTCGCCGAGACCGTGCTCGGGGCGGCGCGCGAGCGCGGCGTCCTCGTCTACATGGGCACCGGCAACGCCGATGGCGTCGACGGCGACACGATCCTCCTCGGACCCCCGTTCGTGATCACCGATGAGGAGATGCAGCAGGTCGCGAACGTGATAGCCGAGGCCGTCGATGTCGCGACGGCCTCGGCGTCAGCGTCCCGGTAGCCCGGGTCGCGTCTTCGGCCCCGGTCGCTCACCGGCCGGGACCAGGGGTCATGCCCGGATCACTCCATGCTGTCGTCGGCCCGCTCGGCGGCCATCCGCTGGGCGACTTCGCGCTCGTAGTCATTGGCGAAGCCGCGGCCGGCCTCGATCTCGCCTTCGACGAAGGCGCCCTTGACGCCCTCGGTGTTCAGGTACCAGAGGATGACGGCCGGCAGCAGCGCGACCCCGAGACCAGTCGCCAGGTCGCCGGTAGCGATCAGGACCATCACGGCGTTGAAGATGCCGAGGATGGCCACGAGCATGCCGAACGTCCACGCCCAGACCCGTAGCGTCCACGCGCCCCAGGCCACGGCGATGTAGAGCAGCCCAAGGATGAAGATGAGGGCACCCCAGAAGAAGACGCCCGTGCCGGTCACGGCCGGCCCGAAGGCGACGATGCCCATCAATCGAAGGCCCACGATGAAGTCACCCAGACCGTTCACGAGGGCGAAGAAGCCGAGGACAGCGACACCGATCGGCGGTGGTCTCATCGCAACCTACCTCCAGCGACCAACGGATGGCTCGGACTCTAGCGTCGCCTCCCGCGGCGCGCAATCAATGGTGCGCACCCACCCTGACCCGACCTAACGCGTGTTCCCCCAGGGTCGCCGGTCGGGGCCGAGCAGGCCGCCGAACACCAGGATGGCCCCCGCGACGACCAGAGCGATCGGCACGATCAAGCCGCCGATCTCCGGTTGGATCAGATTGACGGCGCCGACCAGCGCCAGCAGTCCACCGAACAACGCTTGCCAGCCGACGCCCCCACCGCCGACGGCGCGGACGAGCGCGATGAACAGGAACGCGATGCCGAGGCTGAATGTGCCGAGCCCGTCACGGCTCAAGCCGACGTTGTCGAGCGCGTTCGGCACGGCGAGGGCCGTGATGATCGCGCCGGCGTACAGCGAACCCGTGCCCCGCGTGAGGGCCCACCGGATCAGGAAGGCGATCCCGATCGCGAGCATGAGCACGGAGCCGATCGCCTGCGACTGTGGATAGAGCTGCTGGATGAGTAGCAGCCCGCCGAACACGAGGAGGAAGATCCCGAACCACGGTAGTCCCGGTCGGCGATCTTGATCGCGGCCGAGTCGGCCGGTGCCCCATTCCCAGCTGTACATCCGGACGTCCGGGTCGCCCGAAGCCTGTCCGCCTGGCGCTTGGACGTCCGGAGGCCGGCCGCCGCTATCGGGGCCGAGACGCGTCACGGTGCCGGGTCGTTCGTCCACGCTAGGTGCCAGCGTACCCCGCAGGCACAGGAGTCGCCGGCGCCGGCACCACCGGCTCGTCCTCGACGTGATCGAAGCCGAGCCGGTCCGCGAAGCGCCGCAGGGGTCCGGGTGCCCACCAGTTCCAGCGGCCCATGAGGCGCATCGTGGCCGGCACAAGCAGGACACGGACGATGGTGGCATCGATAAGGACGGCGATGGCCATCCCGACGCCGATGCTCTTGATCGTGATCGATTCGGCCAGCGCGAACGCGGCGAACACCGTGACCATGATCAGGGCCGCCCCGGTGATCACGCCGGCGGTCTTGGCGAGGCCCTCGGCCACGGACGCCGTGTTGTCGCCGGTCCTGCGGTACGCCTCCTGGATCCGGGAGAGCAGCAGGACCTCGTAGTCCATCGACAGCCCGAAGAGGACGCTGAACATGATGATCGGGTTACCGGCGATGGTGAATCCCGGTGTCGTGAACCCGAGGACGTCGGCGAAGTGGCCCTCCTGGAAGATGAAGACGAGGGCACCGAACGAGGCGGTGATCGACAGCAGCGTCATGATCACGGCCTTGATCGGGATCACGACCGACCCGAAGAGCAGGAAGAGGATGATCGCGCTCGCGCCGAGGGTCAGCATGATCGCGTACGGGATCGTGTCGGACTGGCTGGTCATGAAGTCGTGACCGTCGGCGGCCAGGCCACCGACCTGGGTCGTGACGCCGTCGAGCCGGACGGCGCGGACGGCCGGCACCACGCCCGTCCCTTGTGGTGACAGCGGGGCGAGCGGGCTGACGGCATCGAGCCGGACCGTCGAGCCGCGGATATAGGTGTCCTCGAGGCGGTCGAGGCCGGCAGCCATCTCCGGCGGCAGCAGGCCACGCTCCATCCCGAAGAGTGCCGAGATGCCGGCGGCATCGAGGTCGCCGCCCGTCTGCGGGTCTTTGATCCCGGCGAACGGGCTTTCGACCCGGTCGATGTGGTCGACGTCATCGATCGCGGCGGACAGGGCGAGGATGCGCTCCACGTTCGCCTCGTCGGTCGGCGAACCGACGACCGTGGCGAGGACGACGATCGGTGATGTCTCGCCGGCCTGGAAGTCGGTCGACAGCGCCACCGATGCCTCGCGGCTCTCGATGCCAGGTGGCAGCACCGACGCGTCCGGGATGCCCTGCGCGAGCCGCAGGAACGGCGTCCCGAGGATCAACAGGAACGCCAGGGTCGGGATCAGCACCGCGACGGGGCGGGCCATCACCCAATGGGCCACCCGCTCCCAGCGGGACGTGCTGGCGGCCGCCGCGGCCTCGCCGACCGGCCGTCCGAGCGCGCGTCGGATGCGATCACGCAGCCCCGCGACGCTCAGCGCGTTGACGCGTGGGCCGAGCATGCCGAGGACCGCCGGGAGGAAGGTCAGCGCATAGAACACCGATGAACCGACGACCAGCGCACCGCCGATACCGAAGGAGCGCAGCGCGGTCGGCTGGAAGAGCAGCAGCCCGGATAGCCCGACGGCGACGGCCAATCCCGAGAACGTGACGGCCTTGCCGCTCGTGGCGACCGTGATCTGCACGGCCGTACCGACATCCCGGCCCTTGCGCAGCTCCTCGCGGAAGCGGCTCACCATGAACAGCGAGTAGTCGATCGCCAGCGCGAGGCCGAGCATCGTCGCGACGTTCTGGACGTAGATCGAGAGCTCGGTGACCTGCGCCGCGAGGTAGACGCCACCGAGCGTGGTCGGGATGGCCAGGGCGGCGACGAGCAGCGGCATACCAGCCGCCACGAGCGAAGCGAAGACGAGGATCAGGATGAGGGCCGCGAACGGGAACGAGACCGTCTCGGCCTGGAGCAACTCTTTCTCCGACTGCTGCGCCTGGTCCTGGGTCGCCGGCGCGACGCCGGTCAGTTGCAGGGTCATTTCCGACGGCGGATCGATGAGCGCACGGAGCTCGTCCATCTCGTCGACCGCTTGCTCGTCACTGAGGTTCAGGCGGACCACGACATAAGCGGACGTCCCATCGGTACTGATGAAGCGGTCGTCCTTGGTCTCCGCCCAACCGATCGCGGTGTCGACGCGCTCGTCGTCGACGAGGCGGCGGAGCGAATCGGCGATGGCCGTCTGAAACTCGGGCGACCGCGCGTCGTCGCCCGATGCGCCGCGATAGACCGCGACGATGCTGCTCCCCGCGGCGTCGAACTCGTCGGCGAGCCGCTGGGACACGGCGGCCGATTCGGAATCCGGGTCGGTCCAGCCACCCGCGCTGAGCGCCCCGGTCACGTTCGAGGCGAGGATCGAGGCCGCGATGGCGAACCCGATCGACAGGACGACGATGGGACGGCGGAAGCGGTAGACGAACGCTCCCCATGCACTGAACATCGTGACGGGACCCCAGTCGGTGGTTATCTTGGTTGCCGCCACGATAGAGAATGGTCATTCCCCTTGTCAAGGCCGCGCTGTTGCGGCGAACGGCAGCAAGCGTTAACGTTGGGTGAGCAACCATTCGCTTTCAGGAGCCGTTCCGCCGATGCCTCGCCTCTCTGCCGCCCAGGAGCAACACGTCCGCGACCGGATCATCGGCGCGGCGGTGGGGGTGTTCGCGGAGAAGGGCTACCACCGCGCGACCATCGCCGATGTCGTGGCGCGTTCCGGGTTGTCGGTCGGAGCGATCTACACGCATTTCAGCGGGAAGGAAGAACTCTTCCTCCACAGCTGCGACCTGCTGTCCGGCCAGGGCCTCGATGAGCTGGCCGCGCGACTCGCACCGCTCACGACGACTGCCGATCGGCTGCGGGCTGCGGCGGCGTTCTATGTCGAGTCGATCGATGAGTTCGGTGGGGCCCCGGGCCAGGTCAGTCTCGTGCGGGCCTGGGCCGAGGCCGGCGAGGAACCCGGTGTCCGCGAGATGCTCGCGCGTCGACGGGAGCGGCTGATCGGGGCCGCCCAGCTCCTCCTCCAGGAGGGCATCGCGCGCGGCGAGCTCCCGGACTGGCTCGATGTCGAAGCCTTCGCGCGCGGGTTCATGGCCCTGCTCGATGGCCTGCTGCTCCAGCGCATCGAGGCGGGCGACGCGTATCGACCCGAGGACTCGATCCGTCGCGCGACCGCCGTCCTCGACGTCCTCCTGGCTGTCCGCGGAGCCGAGCGACCGGCCGTCGCCACGGCGTAGCATCGGGCGGCCATGCCGCACGTGCAGACCGTCCTGGGTCCGATCGAGCCCGAGGATCTCGGGTTCACGCTCCCGCATGAGCACACCCAGATCGCGCTGTGGCACATCCCGGCGCGCTGGGACTACTGGCAGCTCACCCGCGACGAGCCACTGATCCTGGAAGAGCTCGCGGCGTTTCGCGAGGCCGGCGGTCGAAGCCTTGTCGATCTCACCGTGCCCGGTGTCGGCCGCGACCCGTCATGGCTCGAGGGGCTCGCCCGCGCCTCCGATCTCAACATCGTCATCGGCTGCGGCTGGTACCGCGGCGCCTATTACCCGACCGAGGCGCTTATCGATCGGCGCTCGGTCGACGACCTGGCGGACGAGCTGGTCCGAGAGGCGACCGAGGGCGTGGGTGGGACGGGCATCCGGCCCGGGATCATCGGCGAGATCGGCACGGACAAGCCGTGGATCTCGGCGCTCGAGGAACGCGTCCATCGCGCCGCGGCACGGGCCGCCCGCCTGACCGGGCTGGCCATCACGACGCACAGCGTCCTATCGCCGGTCGGGCTCGATCAGCTCCGACTCTTCGAGGACGAAGGCGTCGATCCGGGCCGTGTCGTGATCGGCCACGCCGACTCGTACCCCCACATCGATCACTACCTCGCGATCGTCGAGCGCGGTGCGAGCGTCGAGTTCGACTTCCTCGGGATGTCCTTCACCCCGGCGGAACGCCATGGTGAGGCGCGGATCGTCGACCTGTTGTGCGACCTGCTCTCACGCGGCCATGCGGAGCACATCCTGCTGTCACAGGACGTCTGCCATGACTCGCAGCTCCGCCGGTACGGCGGCAAGGGATATACCTATCTCGCCGACACGTTCCTGCCCCGACTTCGCGAGGCCGGGGTCCAGGAGACGGAGATCGAGACGATGACCGTCGCGAACCCGCGACGGCTGCTGACGATCGACTGACGGATACGACTGACGACTACGACGCCAGCGACGCGTCGACGTTGATCTCGACGTTGCCCTGCAGCGTCTGACTGATCGGGCAACCGACCTTCGCCGCCTCCGCGGCCTTGACGAAGTCCTCCTCCGAGATGCCGGGAACGACGCCCCGCACCGTGAGGTTGCTCGTCGTGACCCGCCAGCCCGCCTCGACCTTGTCGAACGTGACCTCGGCGGAGATCGATAGGCGCTCCGGCGGTGTCCCGGCCCGGCCCAGCCCGGCGGAGAACGCCATCGCGAAGCACGCCGCGTGGGCCGCGGCGAAGAGCTCCTCGGGGCTCGTCTTCCCGCCTGGCTCCTCGGTGCGTGCCGGCCAGCTCACCGGCACGTCCGTGAAGATCCCGCTCGAGACGGCGCTGACGGTCCCCTTGCCGGTCGCCAGATCACCCGACCACACGGCCTCGGCTCGACGGACCTGTGCCATGTCCTCTCCTCCTGCTATCTGACTCGCGTTTATGGTGGCAGGTCGGCTCCGGGTACGCCCAACGACGCTGGGTCGGAACGCGACAGTGCGGTGAGGTCCCGTCGGCTGGAGGGCAGTCGGTGCGGGACCATCCGACCCCGGTGGCTGGGACCGGTGAGCGGTTCCGGCGCGCGCCACGGCTTCCGACCATCGGGGCATGCGTTCCCATCTCCGCCGCCTCGGTCCTGTCGTCCTCATGACCGCGCTGGTCGTCGGTCTCGTCCCAGCAGTCACCGCGTCCGACTACGACACGAGCAGCGCGGCGATCTCCGCAGCCCAGTACGACGCGCTGACGCTCACCAACGCGCGCCGGACGGCGCACGGCCTGGTCAAGTTGCGGCTCGACAGCCGCCTCGTCGAGCTTGCGCGAGACCGAGCGCAGTACATGGCGGATACCGGCCGCTTCAGCCACACGCAGTCGAACGGCACCGACGTCTTCGACATGATCGAGTCGTCGGGCATCCGGTGGTACGCGGCCGGCGAGATCATCGCCTGGAACACGGCCGGGCCCGCTCGACTACTCGGCGGAGTTCGCCGTCCAGGGCTGGATGGGCTCGGCGGGCCACAAGGCCATCGTCCTGTCGGACGATTACAACTACGTCGGGTTCGGTCTGGCGATCGCCAACGACGGGACGCGTTACTGGGCCGGTGTGTATCTCCGCGGCCCCGACCGGACGGGTGGATGGACGAAGACCGGCGGATTCAGCAAGACCAACCTGGACGCCCACTGGGCGCGGGGAACCGTGTACTGGTCGGGCGGCGACACGCGCCTCCAGGTCCTCACCGCCGGCCATCGATACTTCCAGGTCCAGTGGCGGGTCGCGGGCGGCGCGTGGCAAAGCATCGGAACGACCACCGCCACCAAGGTCACCAAGTGGTGGCGCCGCGGCTGGACCTACGAGGTCCGCATCCGAGAGCGCGATCGCAACGGCAACTGGGGTTCGTGGGCGACCAGGACGCTCAAGCCCTGATCGCGAGCCGATCCGCGCGAACCATGGCGACGGCACCGCACTACGCCTGAACACGGTTCGAAACGACACGGCTGGAACGCCGCTGCAACCTCCGAGACGCCTGCACCAGACGGGTCTGCCCATGCGATGGGCGTATCCTTGGGACTCCAGGACGAGGAGGCGTGCGATGCCAGAGTTGAATCTGAAGGGTCTCCGTAAGGAGTTCCGTCTGCCGGAGCTCCGACTTCCCGAGATGTCCCGCGACGACATCGCGAAAGCGCTCGGTGACGCCCGGAAGGAGATCCGCGAAGTCAGGAAGGAACTGGCGGACTTCCGCCAGGACTTCGACATGCCACGTGTGGCCGTCTCGGCCATGCCCGCAGTCGACATGACGAAGATCGCCGACGGCGCCAAGGAAGGCGCGAAGCAGGTCGCCGACGGTGCCCGCGACAATGCGAAGCAGGTCGCCAAGGAGGCCCGCAAGGCCGCCGAGCAGGCCGGCCTCATGAAGCCGAGCCGGACGCGACGCGTGCCGTTCGTGCTCGCCGGTCTGGTGACCCTGGGACTCGTGACCTGGGCGTTCGCCAACTCGCCGGGCGTCAAGTCGCGGCTCCGCGAGGGCGCCCAGCGGGCTCGTGAGCGGATGGCCGAGCGACGGTCCGCGTGGGATCTCGACGACGAGACCCGCGCGTTCGACGCCGCTCCCACCGCCGGCGTCCAGGCCTCGGCGTACAGCGACTCGATCCCCAGCGCGAACAGCCCGTTCGCCAAGCCACCGAGCGATCTGCCCGAGGGCCTCGGGAACGAGACGGAGACGACCGTCCCGTCGGACATGCCCGCGCGCGCCTGACACCGACCCCGACGACTGACACCGCCCCCCAACGTGGGGGCGGTGTCTTCGAATTCCCCGCGCCTTCACGCCGCCGTCGCCACGGGCGGCCCGTACCATCGGCGGGGATGGCATCGGTCGGGGGTTTCGCGACCGTCCTCGGCCGCCGCCTCATCGGCAACGGCCCGCTGCGGCGCGTGCTGCTGGCCTACCTGCTCTTCAGCGCCGCGGAGTACGGGACCTGGGTCGCGATGCTCTTGTACGCGTACGAGCGGACCGGGCCGCTGTCGGTGGGCCTCGTTGCGCTCATCCAGCTCGTCCCGGCGGCGCTCCTGGCACCGGCCGCCGCGGCCCTCGGCGATCGATACCGCCGCGAGGTCGTCCTCGCCGGCGGGTACGGGGTCCAGGCGGGCGCGATGTTCGTGACCGGTCTCTCGATGGTCGCCGATGCGCCGCCGGTGTTGACCTACGCCCTCGCCGCCGTGGCCGCGTCGTCACTCGTCGTGACGCGCCCGACGCAGTCGGCGCTCGTCCCGTCGCTCGCCGTGGCACCGGAGGACTGCACGGTGGCCAACGGGGCGAGCGGCTTCTTCGAGGGCGGCGGGATGCTCCTCGGACCGTTGGCGGCGGCCGCCATCCTGACCGTGGGGACGCCGGCGACCGTGTTCCTGGTCGCGTCCGGCTCCCTGGTGGTCGCGCTGGTGGCGACAATTCGGCTGCCGTCGTCGACGCCGATCCTCATCGAAACGTCGCCGACCGCGACGACCGCGCCAGTGACCGACAGCGACCGGGTCGGCGTCCTCGGCGGCCTTCGTCTCATCCTTGCCGATCGCGACGCCCGCGTGCTGGTCGGCCTCCTGACCGCTCGGATGGTGGTGATCGGGGCCTGCGACGTCCTGTTCGTGCTCCTCGCCCTCGAGCTGCTTGCGACTGGCGAGCCTGGCGCGGCGATCCTCGCGGGCGCCCTCGGCGCTGGCGCGATGCTCGGTGGCGCCGCCACGTTCACGATCGTCGGTCGGGGGCGGCTCGCTGCGGTCGCGGCTATCGGTGCCGTCGCGTGGGGCGCGGCTCTCGTGGCCGTCGGGCTGTCCGCCTCGGCCCTGGCCGCGCCCGTCCTGATCGTGGGCGGCGGCGCGGGCCTGGCGATCGTCGACATCTGTGGCCGGACGTTGCTCCAGCGGTCGGTCCGCGACGAGATCCTGGCCCGCGTCTTCGGTCTTCAAGAGGGCCTGGCCATGGCCGGCCTTGCTGCGGGCTCCGTCCTGGCGCCCATCCTCGTGGCCATCGGTGGCCTGGTCGGGGCCGTGCTCGCCGTCGCGGCGATCCTGCCGTTGGTGGTCGCCCTGGGCTGGCGGCGCCTCCGTGACCTCGAGCGCCGCGCGCATGTACCCGCTCGCGAGATCGCCCTGCTGCGACGCGACCCGATCTTCCGGCCCCTGCCGGCACCCGAGCTCGAGGCCGTCGCCCGACGGGCGAGCTGGCTCATCGTCCCGGCCGGCGACCGGTTCATCCGGGAGGGGGAGCAGGGCGAGACGTTCTACGTGCTGGCGGCCGGCGCCCTCCACGTGGAGCGCGGTGGCGAGCCGCTACGCGACGTCACGCGGCCAGGCGAGGGCGTCGGGGAGATCGCGCTCCTGCGGGGCGTGCCCCGGACCGCTTCGGTGATCGCCACGGAAGCATCCACGCTGCTGGCGATCGACCGTGGGCCGTTCCTCGCCGCCGTCACCGGTCACCCCGACGCGTTCGCTGCCGCGGATGCGATGGTCGCGGCGCGCGCGCTGTAGGGGCGCTCGCTGCGAGCGCACTCACCGTAGACGGGGAGTCGTTGACGGGAAAGGGGAGAAGGCTGGTGATGTGACGCAAACCCGGACAGGGCAAAGTTCGGAGGGTTTGCGCTGGGCCGTCCTTGCCCTCAGCCCGCGACCGTCAACGTGTGGCGGTCAGGCGTCTCGATCGCCGATCGGGACGCCAAGCTCGGTGATGCGCCCGCTGATCTCACCCGCGTCCGGGTATTCCTCGCTGTGGGCGAGCCCCACGTCGGGGAGCCCGAGCCCGGTCGCGGCGGCGTCGGTCAGGAAGAGGTATGGGCGGGTACCGATCCGCGAGCGGATCGTGTTTTTCAGCAGCCGATGCGCGATCGTCACCGCCGGACCGAGCAGGTCGCTGCCCGCTCCGACCGTCTGACGGACCACCTGTCCCCGGTGGACGACGACCTTGAGGTCGAGATGGGCGACGGCTGGGCAGGCGAGGCACACGTGATCGCTGGCCGGGATCGCCCGCGTCCGGCTTTCGACGAACGCGCGGTACATCGTCCCGAGATCGTCGAGGACCCGGTCGCCTTGCCCGTCGAGCCGGGCCGCCGGCGCGGCGGCGAAGACCGCGTCACCCTCGAGCTTGACGAGTGAAAAGTCGGGCTCGACACCCCGGATGACCGTATCGAGCAGGGCCCCGAGCACCGAGTACGCCGCGGGGACGCCTGCGCTGAAATCGACCCCGTGCTCCTTCTCGACGCCCGTCATGAACCCGGTGTAGCCGGAGATGTCCGCGAGCAGCAGATAGCGCGGGCCTGCCTGTCCATCGGTCCCCGTCTGATCCGCGGATCGCGCTACCTCGTCCAATGGTGCTCCCGTGTGTGTCGTATCGAGCGGCGAGCGTGCTCTGAGGCGAGTCATCCTACCCGGTCAGATCGCCGGCCCTTGCCCCTTCTCCCGGGGAGTCGTTGACGCTCCGACCGGTAATCCCGATAATCTGACTCGGAATTACCACGCGCGGGGCTGAGCTCCACTCTCGCGTCTTCCGACTCGAACCCCGGAACGAGGACCGCATGACCGCAACCCGCGAGATCGTCACCGACAAGCGCGAACAGTTCGCCTTCCACGACGACATCGCCTATCTACGCGAGACGAAGCGCGGGCTGACCCGCGAGACGGTCGAGGAGATCAGCGGCTTCAAAGAGGAGCCGGAGTGGATGCTCAAGTTCCGGCTGCGTGCGTTCGAACACTTCCAGAAGCGGGCGATGCCGGCATGGACCGACGGCCTCGACCGTATCGACTTCGACAAGATCGTCTACTACCGAAAGCCATCTGAGCGCGAAGAGAAGTCGTGGGACGACGTCCCTGAGCAGATCAAGGCCACCTTCGAGCGGCTCGGTATCCCAGAGGCGGAGCGCAAGTTCCTGGCCGGCGTCGGCGCCCAGTACGACTCGGAGGTCGTGTACCACAGCGTCCGCGAGGAGCTGTCGAACATCGGCGTCGTGTTCATGGGCACCGACCAGGCGCTCAAGGAATACCCCGAGATCTTCAAGAAGTACTTCGGCACGGTGGTCCCGCCGGAGGACAACAAGTTCGCCGCGCTCAACAGCGCCGTCTGGTCGGGCGGCTCGTTCGTCTACGTCCCGAAGGGCGTCGAGGTCCCGCTGCCGCTGCAGGCCTACTTCCGCATCAACGGCGAGAACACGGGCCAGTTCGAGCGGACGCTGATCGTCGTCGAGGAAGGCGCCAAGGTCCACTACATCGAGGGCTGCACCGCGCCGATCTACGCGACCGACTCACTACACGCCGCAGTGGTCGAGGTCGTGGCGCTGCCCGGCTCGAAGGTCCGCTACACGACCATCCAGAACTGGTCGAACGACGTGTACAACCTCGTCACGAAGCGGGCGCACGCCTACGAAAACAGCACGGTCGAGTGGATCGACGCGAACACAGGGTCGCGCAAGACCGTCAAGTTCCCGGCCATCTACCTGCGCGGCGAGGGTGCGACCGCCGACATCATCTCGGTCGCCGTGGCCGGCAAGGGCCAGCACCAGGACACCGGCGCGAAGGCCATCCATCTCGCGCCGAACACGCGGTCGAGGATCGTCTCGAAGTCGGTCTCGAAGGACGGCGGACGCGCCACGTACCGAGGGCAGCTCAAGGTCGCCCCGGGTGCCACGAATGTCGTCGCCAGCGTTCGCTGCGACGCGCTGATGCTCGATGACGAGAGCCGCAGCGACACCTACCCCTACATCGACATCCAGGAAGACGACACGACCATGACCCACGAGGCCACGGTCGGGAAGATCAGCGCGGACCAGGTGTTCTACCTGATGAGCCGCGGCCTGACCGAGAACGAGGCCCAGAACCTCATCGTCCAGGGCTTCCTCGAGGTGTTCACCAAGGAACTGCCGATGGAGTACGCCATCGAGTTCAACCGCCTGGTGAAGATGGAGATGGAAGGGTCCCTGGGTTGACGGCCCCGGCCTCACGGCCCCGGCCCGCTCGGCGGGCCCTGGATGAGCTGTCCCTCTCGGTCGACGCTTCCCTCCTGGATGCCTTCGCAGCCGACGAGCCTGACTGGCTGACGGCTGACCGGCGGACGGCGTTCGACACCTGGTCGAACCTGCCCGGTGAGTCGAACCTGCTCTACACCCCCTACATCGACCTGCGCGCCGCGCAGCTAGACGCCGCCACGGTCGTGGTCGATGCCCCGTCGGGGACCGCGGAGGATGGCGGCCTTCCGCCGGATGCCGACGGTCTCATCGAGATCACGGAGGGTCGCCTTACCGCCCTTGCGCTATCCGACGCCGCAAAGGCCGCATCTACCCAGCTGCGCCTCCTGCGCGACGACCTCGACGCAGTGCGCGGTCGACCTGACCGCACGAAGGACGGCTCGCGGCGGACGACAAGTTCGCACAGCTCACGCGGGCGTTGTGGAGCCAGGGCGTCGTGGTCGACGTACCGGCAGGCGTCACGCTGTCGAAGCCGATCGTCATCCGTTGGGCGCTCGGCGCCCCGGATCGGGCGTCGTTCACGCGGACGCTCATCCGGCTCGGCGACGGCGCCTCGGCGACGATCGTCGAGGAGTTCGTGCCGGTATCCGGTTCGGACCCGGCGGCGGCCCAGGCCCTCTTCGCGGGCACCATGGAGGTCACTGTCGGTGACCGTGCCTCGCTTCAGATCGCCAGCCTCCAGGAATTGCCCGCCAACGTCGTCGCCTTCGAGCATCGGGTCGCCGATGTCGGCGAGAGCGCCTCGCTCCGTTGGGCCCTCGCCCAGCTGGGCGGCCGACTCGTCCGGAGTCGTGTCGACAACCGGCTCGTCGGTGATCGCAGCTCCGTCGAGCAGGTCGAGATCGTGTTCGGATCAGATGAGCAGGTCTTCGACCTGACCTCCTTCACGACGCATATCGGCAGGGACACGACCGGAAACCTGCTGTCGAAGGCGGCGTTGCTCGAGAAGTCGCGCACCTACCTGAAGGGTCTCATCACGATCGAGCGCTCGGCCCACGGCACCGACAGCTTCCTCGGCGAGTTCGGCATGAATCTCTCGAAGGCCGCCCGATCTGTCGCCATCCCCAGCCTCGAGATCGACCAGCCGGACTGCCGCCGTGCGATGCACTCGAGCTCGGTCGGGCCGATCGACGAGACCCAGCTCTTCTACCTCGAATCGCGCGGCATCCCGCCCGACGAGGCGCGCAAGTTCATCGTCCTCGGGTTCCTGGAGCCCGTCGTGGCGCGGGTCGCACTCGCCTCGGCCCAGGACCGGCTGCGCGAGCTGCTCGAGGAGAAGTGGATCGCCGGCACGGACGGCGTCACCGGCGAGGCCGCCGCCTGATGCCTCCACAACCTCCGTCGCGCGGGCCCCGGTAGGCGGGGCAGGCCATGAGACGGATCGACCTCATCGGCACCGACGAGATCGGTGACGGCGAGATGCAGATGGTCTGGGTCGACGGCACCGATCAGGTGCTGGTCATCAACCAGGCCGGTGAATTCACCGCGACACAGGGCGTCTGCTCGCACGAGTACTTCGAGCTCGACAAGGGGTTCCTGACCAACGGCACGCTCACGTGCGCGCTGCACCTATCGCGCTTCGACCTCACGAGCGGCGAACCGCTCGACCCGCCGGCGGAAGCGCCGCTGGCCGTCTACCCGGTCGTCGTCGAGGACGGCCGCGTGCTGATCGAGGTCCCGGACGGCCCCCTCGAGATCAGCGAGGCCTAGCGCGACGGCTCTAGGGTCAGCGTCGCGACGGTCGCGGCGTCGACCGCAGCGGAGGTGAATGGCAACGGCAGGGTCGTCCCTGTCCGCCATGGCTCGATCTGGTCGGTGTAATGGCGGTCGAACGGTAGCCCCGACTGACCCGTCGTGATGACGATCCGGGCGCCGTCGAGGTCGGACATGTCCATCACTAGCCGATAGGTCGGCAGGTTCGTGACGGTGAACAGACCGGCTATGCCGAGCGGCTGGAACTCCGGGTCCTCGGGGTCGGGATAGGCGCGCGACAGCCGGTAGTAGGAGGCGTCGATCGCGCCGTCCGCACCATCGACCGCCAGCGGTCCGGCGTTGAAGTACCACTCCAAGGGGCCGATCCCGCTCGAGCCCGAGCGTCGGCTTCGCGGAACGTGGCCGTGTGCATCCGGCCCCACGTCCAGCTGTCGGGGTCGCCGAACGCGGCACGCAGTTCCGCGCCCGCGGTGTCCATCGCACCGGCGATGACCTGCTCTGCGGTCTCTGTCGTCGGGGTCGTGACGTCGTCCCACCACGGCGAGTCCGGGTCGGCAAGGGCATCCTCCAGCGCTGCCCAGCTCGTGGCACTGCCGACATAGTCACGCGCCAGCGGCCCGAGCTCGTCGTCGAAGATGCCGCGCAGCACCCGGTACTCCCAGGCCATGTAGGCCGCGCAGCCGGTGCTGTCGACGACGCACGAGCCATCCCACTCGGCGATGCCGCGGGCGATCAAGGATGCCATCCGCGGTCGACGGCCTCGACGTCCGCGATCGCCAGGACGATGTCGCGGGCGCGTAGCGGTGCCGTGTCGGTCTGGATGGCGCTCATCTCGGGCAGGTTCAGCCCGTCCTGGCCGTAGTCGTTGACGAGGTCGATGATCCGCTCGGCCCGATAGCCCGGATCGAACTCGGCGCCGATGAAGTACGGGTATGACTCGTCGGTCACGGCGTTGTTGGCCGTGACGATCCAGCCCTCCTCGGGATCGGATGCGCGTCGGCAGCTCCTCGAAGGGGATCGTGCCCGTCCATTCGCCGGTGCCGTCCGAGCCCGATACCGGGCGGGCACCGCGGTCATCCGGGTCGGAGCGGATCGGGGATCGCGCCAGGCATCTGGTAGCCGATATGGCCGTCGACGTCGGCGTAGACGAGGTTCTGCGACGGGCGCGACATAGCCGTTCAGAGCCTCGCGGAACGAGTCGAAATCGGTCGCGGTCATGAGCTTCAGGAACGACTCTCGACGGTCCGGTCCGGGCCGAAGTCGGGCGAGGTCGATGTCCAGCGGAGCGCCATCAGCGGCGCGTCCTTCAGGCGCTCTTCGACGTCGTTGAGGATCGGTCCGTGGACGGTCTCGCGGACAGTCATCTCGACGGGTCGCCGCCTTTGACAGCGATCCTTTCGGTCCGCGTCGTGAACTCGCGTGGCGTGCCATCCGGGCCCATGTAGCGGTTCGGATCCGATCGGATCGGGCGTCTCGATCGACGAGGTCCTGCGTGTCCGGCTCGACGTTCGTGGCACCCCACGCGATGCGCGCGTTGTGGCCGAGGATGATGCCCGGGACGCCCGGGAAGGTGACGCCCGCGACGTCGTACGGGCACGCGTCGGTCACCGGCGCGCAGTGGAGACCGTTGATGTACCAGACCGACGGCATCGAGATGCCGAGGTGCGGGTCGTTGGCGAGCAGGGCGCCGCCGGTCGTCGACATCGCCGGGCCGACGACCCAGTCGTTCGAGCCGATCGCGTGCTGCGACGCGAGCCCGCCGTCCAGCCGTTCAGGCCGGCGATCGCAGAGCCTCGCTGCCGAGCCTGCCGACGTCTGCCCACGCGTCGAGCTGGTCGTCGGTCAGGCCGGACGGGCGCCTCGCGCGGCCGCGGCGTCGGCGTCTCTCCGCCTCGGCGCTCGCGGCGGTGGCCGCTCGCCGTCGCTGCCCGGGCACGATGACCGGCCCGAACTCCCGGGTCGGGAACAGCTCGTCGGTCCGCGCCGGGTCCCCGAGCCGCGCGTCCGCGAGGTAGCGGAATAGCTCCGAGGTCATATTGCCGCCGAGGTTCCACGCCTGGACCTTGCCCCAGGCCAGCGTGTCGAGCGCGGTCCACGGCTCCGGGTTCGCGCCGGTGACGACGAAGGCGAGGCCGAGCTGGTCGCGATGCGTGTCGAGCCACGCGTTGACGCCGGCGGCGTAGGCGTCGAGCACGGCGCGCGTCTCCGGCGCGAGCGAGGCCAGGTCGCGCTCGGCGGCGGCGCGCCAGCCGAGCGTCCGTATGAACCTGTCGTCGTCGATCGAGCCTGGCCCGAACAGCTCGGAAAGTCGCCCGGACGAGATGTGCCGCCAGACCTCCATCTGCCACATGCGTTCCTGGGCGTGGACGTAGCCCTGGGCGATGAACAGGTCATGCGGCGTCGGGCGCTGATCTGGGCGACGCCGTTCAGGTCGCGCCGGACGGTCGCCGGTCCCGTCGAGGCCGGGGATCGCGACCGTGCCCGGGGTCTGTGGCAGTGCCCGTCCCGTGACCCAGGCGAGCGCGCCGACGCCGGCGGACGACGACGAGCACGACGAGGAGCACCGCGACACGACGTTCCGGAGGGCCCGCATGGTCAGCCCGGCGAGCCGCGTGCCGAGGCCCGCCGCCTCGGCCCGTCGGACGATCGCGTCGGCGAAGACGACGTCGGCGAGGCCGACGCCGAGATGGGTCACCACGACGCGCCCGCTGGCCGGGCGGATCGTCCCGTCGAGGATCGCCTCGCCGAGCGTGGCCGTCGGGTCCGGGTAGTCGTCGAACTGGCCGGCCTCGCGGTTCGCGAGGAACTGGCCGCGGTCGTCGACGAGGAACAGGGCCGCGTCGCGGGCGACCGACGCGGCGCACATCGTGGCGTAGTCGACCGGCACGACGAGGGCGTCGGGAGCGAGCCATGGCGCGTCCATCACCTGGCGGTGGGCCGGGTCGGTGAACGAGGCGGCCGTGATGACGACGTCGGCCCGCGCGGTCGCGTCCCGTGCGTCGCTCGGGCACGACCTCGGCGCGCGATACCCGGCCGTGGCGCGGGCCGCCTCGGCCAGGGCCTCCGCCCGCTCGGGATGGCGGTCGACGATCGTCACGGCCACGCCCGGGAGCGACGTGACCGAGGACCTCGAGATGGCTGCGCCCTGCACGCCGGCGCCGATGATCGTCGCCCGCGCGCGCGATCGGCCGCGCCGGCGCGCGGCCGCCGCGGCCGGGCCGAACCGGGCGATCGCGACGCCGGACACGGCGGCCGTCCGCTGCGCGGTGATCGGCCCGCCGTCGATGATCGCGCGCGGCGCGCCGGTCGCGGGTCGCTGAGGACCACGACGGCGTGGATGGCCGGCAGCCCGCTGAGCGGTTCTCCGGGAAGCCGGCGACCCACTTGATGCCGAGGAGGTCGTCGCTCCGTCGGGCGGCAGCGCCCGGCGGAGCGCCGCGGGCATCGCGTGGGCGAACGAGCCGGCCGGTCGCGGGATGCACGCCGATCTTCGGTGGGAGCTCGGCATCGGCGACGAGCGCGGTCATCGTCCGTTCGGCGAGGTCGAGTCGCTCGGCGACGGGCGGCATCGCGGCGAGCACGTCGTCCGCGAGATAGAGGTCGAGCCGGGCACGGAGGAGTCTAGGTCACGGCGCGGCGTCCGGCGCCGCCGTCGGAGCTGACCGCGGGTACCATGCCTCGGCCATGTCCGAGTCGAGCGCCCTCCGGGCGCGCCTCATCGCCGAGGGTCTCGAACCCGGCGCCTGGTCGAACGGACCGGGCGATACGGTACGGCGCGCACGACCACGGCTACGACAAGGTCATCGTCGTCGCCGCGGGTAGATCCGGTTCGGGCTCGCTTCGGCGCGATCGACCTCGGCGACAGGCGATCGCCTCGAACTGCCGGCCGGGACAGCGCATGACGCGATGGTCGGCCCGACGGCGTCACCTGCCTCGAGGCCCATCTGCCACACGGTTCGCTGACCGGGGGCCGCCTTGCAGCCGGGACGTGGTGAGCCTGCGATGGACGATCGAAGACCGAAAACCGGCTGATGCCGCCCGGCGTATCCGATGACGGGCGCCGACCCGGGCTCGGGCTCCGACGCGACCCTTGTCCGGGCGGTCGCGGAGGGATCGCACGATGCCCTGGCGGCGCTCTATGACCGGCATGCCGATGCGGTCTTCGCTTCGGCGAGTCGGTTGACGTCGGATCGAGGGATGGCAGAGGAAGTCGTCCAGGAGACGTTCCTGGCGCTATGGGACCGTGCGGAGACGTTCGATCCGATCGATCGGGTCGCTGGCGGCCTGGCTGCACACGATCGCCCGCAACAGGACCGTCGACCGACTGCGTGCTGCCGGTCGGCGGCCGAACCTCGTGCCGCTGTCGTCGGCCGCGTCGGGCGGCTCGGCGCGCGGCGTCGGACGAGGCCGACGCCGACACGCTCGAACGCGTCGCTGGCCAGCGGGATGCTCGTGGCCGGGGCCGCGCCGCCGCCGTCGCCAGAAAGGGAATTGGCACTGCATGAACTTCGGACCGCGCTCCAGCAGGCGCTCGCCGACATGCCGGAGCCGGAACGCGATCGTCATCGTGATGGCCTACGCGGAGGACCTGTCGCAGTCCGAGATCGCCGAGCGGCTGGGGTGGCCGCTCGGCACCGTCAAGACTCGGACCCGACGGGCGCTGCGCCACCTGCGCGAGGTGCTCGGCAGCGGCGTCGGCCCGGAATTCACGCGCTACATGGCCCCGGCCGAGCTGGCCGGGCCCGATCGCTGACCGGTCACGGAGACACATGGACCACGACGACGTACTGGAACAGCTCGAGCTGGCGGCCGTCGAGCCGGGCGGGCTCGAACGGCTGATGGCCGGCGACACCGCCATGGCGGCGGCGGTCGTCGGCCACCTCGCGGGCTGCGACGAGTGCGCCGAAGAGCTCGCCGGCTGCGCCGTGCCGCGCCGCTGCTGCGTGACGTCGTCCGGACGACGCCGCCGGCCGACCTGCGCGAGCGACGCTGGCCTACGTCGCGCGAGCACGGGCGCGCCGCGCGGCCCGGCGACCGCGCGCGACGGCGTCGGTCGCGTCGGCGCGACGCCGCCGGGCGCCGGCCGCCGCCGGCGCGCTGCCGCGCGGCGACGCGCCGCGGTCGCCGCCGCCTGGGTCGCGCAGCGGCCGCGGCGGTCGCGGCGATCGCTGCTCGTCGGTCGCGATCGCGGTCGTGCGTCACCGGTCGCGCCGACGTGGACGCGCTACGCCAGGACGCGGCGATCGACGGCCTCGAGGCCGTCAACGCGCGCGACGCTCGACATCACCGCCGAGCCCGATGCGGCGCGGGTCGCGCTGGCGTCGACGGACGGCGGCGCCGACCGCGGGACGCTCCTGTTCTCGCCGTCGACGACCGAGCTCGTCGTCGTCGCGACGGCCTGACCGAGCCGCCGGCCGGCCAGGAATACCGCTGCTGGGTCGAGCGTCGACGGGGAGCGCGCAGACGTCGGCCGGATGTTCTTCGCCGACGACCTCGCCTACTGGGTCGGCGACACGCCGGCGGTCAGCGACCTGCCCGACGGGACCACGTTCGGCGTGTCACTGACCGACGTCGGCGGCGCGTCGCTCGACGCCGACCCGGTCATCACCGGCGAGCTCTGAGGCTCGGCGCCGGCCGTCGGTCGGCCTCGGCGTCGGCGGCCTCGGCGGCGGCCGTCGGTCGCGGCTCGGGATCGTCGGGCGGCGGGCCTCGAGATAGGCCCGATGGAGGACGAGCAGGCGCTCGGCGGCCTCGGGCTGACGTCTGGCCCTCGTCGGCGAGCATCCGCGACAGCCAGAGCGCCTCGCGCGGCCGCTCGCGCGCGTCGATGTCGACGTCGCGCCGGCGCGAGTCCATCAGCACGAACCAGACCAGCCCGGCTCCGACGACGAGCCCGACGATGAGCAGCCACCAGTTGAACTCGGCGTTCACCGCCGCGAAGTATAGGGAGCGGCGCCGACCGGCCGCCGACGCCGAGCTGCGCCCGCGGCCGCTACACTCCGCGGATGCTCGACTTCACCCCCGATCCGATCGCGTTCCAGCTCGGCCCGCTCACCATCGGCTGGTACGGCATCGGCTACGCCGTCGGGCTGGCCGCGGCCTACCTGCTGATGGTCCGGCTCGCGCGGCGCGCCGGCGAGGACCCCGACGTCGTCGGCAACGGGATGATCATCGTGGCGATCGCCGCGCTGATCGGCGGCCGGCTGTACCACGTCATCGACCAGTGGGCGCTGTACCAGGACGACCCGATCAAGATCATCCTGCCGCCGTACTCCGGCCTCGGCGTCTACGGCGGGATCGTCACCGGGACGATCGCGGCGTGGTCCGGTACGCGCGCCGCAAGCGCGTCGCCGTTCCTGCGCTGGGCCGACATCATCGCGCCCGGCCCTGTTCGTGATGCAGGCCATCGCGCGCTGGGGCAACTTCTTCAACCAGGAGCTGTACGGCCCGCCGACGACCCTGCCGTGGGGCATCCCGATCGACTGCGCCCACCGGCTCGCAGGACGTCTACCCGTGCGCGGCGTTCCCGGAGGCGACGACCCGCTTCCATCCGCTGTTCCTGTACGAGTCGATCTCCGGGCTGCTCGGGGCGGCGTTCCTGATCTGGCTCGGCTTCCGGTTCCGCGTCGCGGCTGCGGCCGGGCGACATGCTGCTGGTGTTCTTCATCTGGTACGGCGTCGACGCGGTTCGTGCTCGAGACGCTGCGCGGCGACAACTGGACGTTCTTCGGCGTCCCGACCGCCCAGATCGTCTCGCTCGCGTTCATCGTGATCGGCGTCGGCGGTGCTGCTCTGTCGCCATCGCCGCGGCCATCCGGCCGACCCGCCGCCGCCGTACCCGGAGGTCGCGACATGGGGCGCGCTCGGCGCGCGAGTGGATGACGCGCCCGATCGATGAGCCGTGGGCGAACGTCCGCCGACGACGGCGACGTCGACTGGGACGCGATCATCGACGCCGAGGACGCGAGCGACGCCGACGCCGGCGACGCCGACGTCCGACGACGCCGACGACGCCGACGCCGACGCCGACCGCGGCGCCGACGCCGCCGACGCCGATGACCGACCGCCGCCGACCCGACGGCCGAGCCGACGCCCGGCGACGACCGACCCGGCCGCGCCGCGTCGCCCGCCGCCGGCCGCGGTCGCGCCCGAGGCGCTGGCCGCCGCCCGCGGCGGCGCGGTCGAGGGCCTGGCCTGGCTCGGCCGCCCGCCCGAGGCGACGGCCTCGTCGCTGTACCGCGCTCCTGCGGCTGGTCGCCCGGTTCGCTGTGCTTCGTGCGTCTTCCGGTTCCGGATCCGCGACGTCGGGCCAGGAGCACATCCCGCCGGCCGGCGGCTACCTGCTGGTCGCGGCGGCCCACCGTGGCTGGATGGACCCGTTCGTCGTCATGCACGCCCTGCCGACCGAGCCGCGTGCCTGGTTCCTCGGCAGCGCGCCCGTCGACGTTCACGTCGCGCTGGCGCGAGTGGCTCATCCGCCGCGTCGGCGGCCTGCTGCCGGTCTGGCGCGGCGGGATCGGCGTCGAGCAGCACGTCGCCTCGGCGCGGGCGGTCGTCGCCAACGGCGCGGTCTTCGTCCAGATGCCCGAGGGGACCGTCAGCGGCCCGCCCGGGCGGCTCGGGCCGTTCCGGACCGGCTGGGCGATCATCGCCCTGCGCACCGACGCCCCGATCGTGCCGCTCGCGATGGCCGGCACCGAGGAGCTGTACCTCGGCCGGCGGATGGCGTCGCGCGTGCTGCCCGCCGACCACGGTCCGCGCGCTCGCCGGGCTGCCGCCGGACGCGCCGCTGCCCGAGCCCGGCTCGCGCGAGGAGCTCGACGCTGCGCGCGCGCGATGAGCGACCGGCTCGCCGCGCGTCCTCGGCCCGGTCGTCGAGGCGCTGCACCCGTGCGACCGTCGACCCGCCCGGACCATCCGCGGCGGCTGCGGCGGCGGCTGACCTGGCTGCTGCTGCGGCCCGGCCGGCTCGATCGGGACGGCTGACCGACGACCGTCCGCGAGCCGCGCGAGCGACCGCGCCTGATCGGCGCGCGTCGCCGAGTATCGGCGTCGCTACCGCTCGGGTCGTCGCGATCCATGGCATCGGCCGGTGCGTCTTCGCGTTCCGGACCGACGGTCACCGGACTCGAGCACCTGCCGCGCGACGCCGACGGCCGTCATGCGGCGGCTGGATCGCGGCCGGCCTGCCGCACCGGACCTGGGTCGATCCGTTCGTCGTCGCCGATGCCCTGCCGGTCGAGCCACGGCTGGTGTTCTTCGGCGACGGCCCGGCGATCTTCCGATCGCGCTGGCGGCGCTGGCTGGTCCGCCGGATCGGCGGCGTCATCCCGATCTGGCCGGCGGCGGCCGGGCCGCCGTCGATGCGCACCTGGCGCGGCCGCGGCGGCGCTCGACGCCGGCGCCGTCCTGTGCCTGTTCCCCGAGACGGGCCCGGCGACGCCGCCGGCACCGCCCGTCCGCTCGGCTGGGCGTCGCCTACTTCGCCTGCGACCGATGCGCCGATCGTGCCGTCGTGCTCGGCGGGACGCACGAGCTGTACCGCGGCCGGCGGTTCCGACTCGATGGGCCGATCGGTCGTCGACTCGGTCGGGTCGCACGCGCTGACCACGTGCCCGTGTCGAGTCGCCGGAGCGCGGCGACGCACTCGGTCGTCGACGCGCTCGAGCGACGCGCCGCGGCCGCTCGCGCGAGGCTCCACTGAGCGATCGAGCCGCCGCCGGCGCCCGAGCAAGCGCTGGCGCTGGCTGACGACCGCCTGGCACTGACGGCGTCCACGTCTCCACGTCCGGCGGCCCGACACCTATACTCGGCCGCGATGCAGTACGCCGAGTCCATCCTCGACCTGGTCGGCAACACGCCGCTCGTCCGGATCACGCCGGATCACCCGCGACCTCGGGCCCGCCGAGCGCCAGCCGCTCCTCCTCGCCAAGCTCGAGATGCTCAACCCGGGCGGGTCGGTCAAGGACCGGATCGGCCTGCCGATGATCGAGGCGGCCGAGCGCGACGGGCCTGCTCAAGCCGGGCGGCACGATCATCGAGCCGACGTGCGGCAACACCGGCCACGGCCTGGCGATCGCCGCCGCGCTCAAGGGCTATCGCTGCATCTTCGTGATGGCCGACAAGCAGTCGGTCGAGAAGCAGACGCTGCTGCGCGCGTACGGCGCCGAGGTCGTCCTGTGCCCGACCAACGTCGCCGCCCGAGTCGCCCGAGTCGCTACTACAGCGTCGCGGCCCGGCTCGCCCGCGACATCCCCGGCGCGTTCAAGCCCGACCAGTACTGGAACATGGAGAACCCGGCGGCCCACGAGCGGACGACCGGCCCCGAGCTCTGGGAGCAGACCGACGGCCGGATCACCCATTTCGTGGCCAGCGTCGGGACCGGCGGCACGATCTCCGGCGCCGGCGCACGTCCTCAAGGCGCGCAACCCCGACGATCCAGGTCGATCGGCGCCGATCCGGAGGGCAGCGTCCTGTCCGGCGACACCGCGCGCCCGTACCTGACCGAGGGCGTCGGCGAGGACTTCTTCCCGGGGACCTACGACCCGACCGTCATCGATCGCTGGGTCCGGGTCAGCGACCGCGACGCGTTCGCGATGGCCCGCCGCCTCACGCGCGAGGAGGGGATCCTGTCGGGCGGCTCGTGCGGGACGGCGATGGTCGCCGCGCGCGAGGTCGTCCGCGACCTGACCGCGACCGACGGCGGGCAGCGAGGCGGTCGTCGTCGTGCTGCTGCCCGACAGCGGCCGGAACTACCTGTCCAAGCTCTACAACGACGAGTGGATGCGCGCCAACGGCCTGCTGGCGACGACCGGCGCCGGCGACCGCGGATCGACGCGCTGCTCGCCGACCGGCACCACGCGCCCGGATCGGCCGCCGGTCGTCGTCGCCCGGACGACGGAGCGGGTCGGCGACGCGATCGCGACGCTCCAGGCGTACGGCATCAGCCAGCTGCCGGTGTCCGAGGAGGCCGAGGGCGACGAGGTCGTCGGGCTGGTCGGCTCGATCAGCGAGAAGGGCCTGCTCGACCGGGCGTACCGCGACCCGATCGGTCGTCGAGCGGACGGTCGGCGAGGTCATGGACCCGCCGCTGCCGCTGGTCGAGGCGTCGGCCACGCTCGACGAGGCGTTCGCGCTGCTGTCCGGCGGCGCGACGGCCCTGGTCGCGGTCCGCGGCGGGCGCCCGGCCGGCGTCGTCACCAAGCTCGACCTGCTCGAGTACCTCGCCCACCGCCCAGCGGGCGCCGGCTAGGGCTACGACCGCGCGCCGGGCGTCCTCGGCGTCTAGAGCCAGGGCAGCGGCAGCGCGATCGGCAGCAGCGCGTTGAGCAGCAGGCCCGAGCGTGAGCAGGCCGCCGGCGCGGCGGGTGTGGACGAAGGCGTAGCCGACGAACCACAGCGGCCAGCCGCGCTCCGGTAGCCGGGCGGCGGGCCGGCCGGCTTGGGCTGGCGGAAGACCGCCAGCACGCTGAGCAGGCGCGGGATCGCCGAGGACGACGAGCAGGACCCACGGCCCGATCCAGCCGGCGAGGACGGCGAGCGAGCGTCAGCGGGTAGAACAGGATCATCAGCCACTGCCCGACGACTCCGCGCCCGGGCCTCGCCGAGGATGACCGGCAGCGTCCGGACGCCGAGCTTCGTGTCGGCCTCGATCTTGTCGATGTGCTTGCCGAACAGGACCGCCGTCACGAGCAGCGCGTACGGCACGGACACGAGCAGGACCCACGGCCGGGATCGTCCCGGTCGCCGCGAGGAACGTGCCGCCGACCATGAGCGGACCCCAGACGAGGAACACGCCGGGCTCGCCCAGGCCGTGGTGCTTGAGCCGGATCGGCGGCGCGACGTAGAACACGCGACACGAACAGGCCGGCCAGCGCGAAGGCGATGATCAGCGGCCCGCGGACGGCGGCGAGGTAGAGCATGATCGCGGCGCCGATCGCGTTGACGATGAGGATCGCCGCCTCGAGCTGGCGCTTGGTCACCCAGCCCGACAGGATCGGGTGCGGCGCGTACAGCGCCCGGACGTAGTCGTCGGTGTCGACGCCGCCGGTCGTGTCGAAGTAGTCGTTGATCATGTTGTTCGCGGCGTGGGCGAGCACGAGCCCGACGACCGCGAGCAGGAACAGCCCCCAGTCGACCGGCGGCGCCGCCGGCGACGCGGTTCGCCTCGACGGCGAGCAGCCCGCCGATCAGGCCCGGACCAGATCGTCATCGGGAAGACGGCGGCGCGGGTGATGACGAGCCACTTGCCGACCGTGTCGAGCGGACGCGATGGCCGGCGGGTTGGCGGTCTCGAGGATCTCCTTCCAGGCGAGCAGGCGCTCGCGCAGCGGGATGGTCGGTGACGGCGGTGACGGCGGGGCGGTCCATCGGGGTCCTCGAGGCTGGAAAACGTGCGTCGCGCAATGTATCACGTTCCCGCGTGCCGACGGTCGGTGCGAAGATGCACCGATGCCGGCCGTCCCGCCGATCCGCACCCCGCGCTTCGAGCTCGTGTCGATGTCGCTGCCGTTCATGCAGGCGCTCGCGCGCGCGCGACCTCGCGGCCGCCGAGCGGAGATCGGCGCGACCGTCCCGGCCGACATGCCCGACGACCTCGAGCACTTCCTCGAGTTCCGCATCGCCGACCTGTCGCGCCGACCCGACCGCCCAGCCGTGGCTCGGCCGGGCGATCGTCCTCGACGACGCGACGGGCCGCGGCGGGTCATCGGCTCGGTCGGGTTCCACGCCCGCCCGACGACGACGGTCGGGTCGAGGTCGGCTACCGCGTCGAGCCCGAGTACCGGCGGCAGGGCGTCGCGACCGAGGTCGTCCGGGCGCTGTTCGACTGGGCGTGGCGCGAGCACGGCGTCACGCGCTTCCGCGCCTCGACCGCGCCCGACAACGTCGCCTCGCAGGCGGTCCTCGCCCGGTTCGGCTTCCGTCCAGGTCGGCGTCCAGATGGACGAATCGACGGCGAGGAGCTCGTCTTCGAGCTCGACGACTGGTCGCCGACCGGCTGACCACCGACGGCTGACCGCTGCGCGGATGCCATCATCGCGCGCATGTCGCGCGAGCACGACCACGACGACGGACCCGTCGTTCGACACGCTCGCCGTCCACGCCGGCGCCGAGCCGGACGAGCTGACGGGCGCGGTCGCGCCGCCGATCTACCAGACCTCGACCTACGAGCAGGACGGCGTCGGCAAGCCACGGCGCGGCTACGAGTACGCCCGCTCGCAGAACCCGACACGCGAGCGACTCGAGCGGGCGATCGCGGCGCTCGAGGGCGGCCGGCACGGGTTCGCCTTCGCCTCGGGGTCGGCGGCGACGGCCGCGATCGCCGAGCTCGCCGATCCGGGCGAGGAGATCGTCGTCGGCGACGACGTGTACGGCGGCACGTATCGCTATCTCGAGCAAGGTCCGCCGGCCCGGCGGCGGCGTGACGCCGACCTTCATCGACCTGACGAGCGGGCATGGACGCGCTGTGGGAGGCGCTGTCGGAGCGGACGCGGCTCGTCTGGTTCGAGACGCCGACCAACCCGCTGCTCAAGACCGTCGACATCGCCGAGGTCGCCCGGACCGTCGACCGCCGCGGCTCGGAGGGCGGCCGGCGGCCGCTGATCGTCGTCGACAACACGTTCGCCTCGCCGGCCATCCAGCGGCCGCTGACGATGGGCGCCGACATCGTGTTCCACTCGGCGACGAAGTACCTCGCCGGCCACTCGGACGTCGATCCTCGGCGTGGCGGTCACGTCGGACGACGCGATCGCGGAGCGGCTGCGCTTCCTGCAGAACGCGATGGGCGGCGTGCCCGGGCCCGCTCGACTGCTTCCTCGTGCTGCGCGGCCTGCGCACGCTCCACCTGCGCGTCGAGCGGCACCAGGCCAACGCGCGGGCCGTCGCCGAGTTCCTGCGGTCGCGCGACGACGTCGCCGAGGTCCGCTATCCGGGGTTCGGCGGGATGGTGTCGTTCATGCCCGCCGCGCGGGCGGCTGCTCCGGCGCCGAGCGGGCGGTCGCGATCGCCGAGGGGACGCGCCTGTTCACGCTGGCCGAGTCGCTCGGCGGCGTGGAGTCGCTCATCGAGGTGCCGGCGGCGATGACCCACATGTCGGTCGCGGAGACCGCGCTGGCGGTCGACCCGGCGCTGATCCGGCTGTCGGTCGGCATCGAGGGCGTCGACGACCTCATCGCCGACCTGCGCCAGGCGCTCGACGGCGCCTAAGCGCGCCGCGGCCGGCACGCCGCCCGACGGTCAGGCTGACGACATCGGTCGGCGTCGACTTGCCCTTCAGCTCGAGGCTGCGCCGCTCGAGGGCTCGTCCAGACCGGCCGCCTCCGCGGCCTCGACCGTCACGAGGGCCTCTCCCGCCCGGCCGACGCCGCCGAGCCGCGCGGCGATGTTGACGTTGTCGCCGAGGGCGGTCAGGTCGGTGCGCTTCTCGTCGCCGACGGCGCCGACCCAGGCCAGGCCCGCTCGACACGCCCACCCCGACCGGGACCCATGGCCCCCCTGGTCCGCGTGGCCGGTGGCCCGGAGGATGCCGAGCGCCGGTGCTGACGGCGGCCCAGCGTGGCGCGGACCGGACATGACCGGGAAGAAGAACGCGACGATCTCGTCACCGACGAACTTGTCGACGCCGCCGTCGTTGTCGAACACGACCTTGCACGTGGTCGCCAAGAAGCGGTCGATCAGGGCACGGAACTCGGTCGGCGGGCAGCGCTCCGCCAGCGTCGTCGAGCCGCGGATGTCGGCGAAGAGGTAGCTCGCCGTCGATCTCGGCGCCGCCGTGGTGCTTCTCCATGAAGTCGAAGCAGGCGTTGCAGACGGTCGGGTTCTTGAGGGCCGGCCGCTTGCCGATGGCGCGCATCAGCGGAGCGCGCGGCGCCGGCGAACGGTGCCGCGCAGAGCTTGCACCGCGGGCCATGGGGGAGCAGTGGAGGACGCGGCGGGCGCGCTTCTCCATGGCGTCGCCGCGGGTCAGGAACTCGCGCCAGAACGCCTCGTCGCCGCTCGGCGGTCGATCGCGGCTCGTCATGGGACGCTCAGCCTACTCCCGCCGTCGAGGCCCCGGGTCAGCCGCCGGCCATCGCCGGGAGGAGCACCAGCGTGTCGCCTCGCCGACCGGTGTGTCGAGCGCCTGCAGGTGGCGGACGTCGGTGTCGTTGAGGAAGGCGTTGACGAACCGGTTGAGGTCGCCGTCCTGGGTGAGCAGCTGCGATCCGAGGCCCGGGTGGGCCTCGACGAGCCCGCGATCACTTCGCGGACGGTGCCGCCCGGGACGGAGACCAGCTTCTCCCCGCCGGTCGCGGTGCGCAGCGTCGGCGGGATGCGGACCGTGCTCATGACCGAGCCTCCAGCCACGACTCGAACGCCGACAGGCTGGGCCGGATGACCGGCGCGAGGCCGGCTCGCCGGGCTCGCCAGCCCGAGCGTCCGGGCGTCGGGCGTCTTGAGCCCGTTGCCCGGTCAGCAGCGCGACGACCTCGTCACCGTCACGGATGACGCCGCGGCGGCGCGCCGCGGCGACCGCGCCGAGGGTCACGCCGCCGGCCGTCTCCGGGTAGATCCCCTCGAGCCGGGCGACGTCGCGGATGGCTTCCGCCGTCACGGCGTCCGGGATGGACTCGACGGAGCCGCCGCTGTCGCGGGCCAGCTCGACCGCGTAGCGGCCGTCGGCCGGGTTGCCGATGGCCAGCGAACGGACGATCGTGTCGGGCTCGCGGACGGGCTCGATGACGTCGGTGCCGGCTTCGAACGCGGTCGCGACCGGCGCACAGCCGGCCGCCTGGCCGCCGACGAAGCGGATCGGACGGCGCTCGATCAGCCCGAGCTCCGCGAGCTCCTCGAACCCGCGCGCGACGCGGGTGAACATCGCACCCGACGCGACCGGCGCCACGACGACGTCGGGGCTGCGCCAGCCGAGCGCCTCGGCGATCTCATAGGCGAGCGTCTTGGAGCCCTCGGCGTAGAACGGGCGGAGGTTGATGTTGACGAACCCCCAGCCGGTCTCGTCGGCGATCTCCAGGCACAGGCGGTTGACGTCGTCGTAGGTGCCATCGATCGGGACGACGGTCGCGCCGTAGGCGAGCGCGTGATCGACCTTGGCGCGCTCGAGGTCGGCCGGGATGAAGACGTACGCCGGCAGCCCGACTGCTGCCGCCGCGGCGGCGGTGGCGCCGGCCAGGTTGCCGGTCGAGGCGCAGGCGAGCGCCGGGACACCGAACTCGACCGCCCGAGCCGCGGCGACCGCGACGGGCCGATCCTTGAACGACAGCGACGGGTTGCGGGTGTCGTCCTTGATCCACAGCCGCTCGACCCCGAGGACGGGGCCGAGCCGGTCGGCCGCGATGAGGGGCGTCGAGCCGACCGGCAAGGACCGTGGCGGGCGGCGCGTCGACCGGCAGCAGCTCGAGGTAGCGCCAGATCCCCGGGCGGCGCGCGGCGATCGCCTCGCGGGTGAGGGTCCGCGCGAGACCGCGTAGTCGTACGTCACCTCGAGCGGGCCGAAACAGGCCGGACACACATAGGCCAGGGCCAGGGGTTGGGCAAGGCCGCAGTTGCGACAGGCCATACCGGTGATGCGCGCGCCGGCGGCGGCCGCGGCGGTCGCGGCCGGATCGGTCGGCGGCGGGGGGGTCAGGGTCGGCGTGGTCACGATCGGTCTCCAGGTCGCGCTCGGGCGACGGACCGGTCGTGGATGGGCAGGACCCTGGTCGATCGGTGGGACTCCGGAGAGACCCGTATCACGCAGGAGGACCTGCCCGGACTTGGCACCTTGCCGACCTCGCGTCGGTAGGTTGTCGTGGCGTCAACGGGCCGGTCCCTCAGCCATCTCTTGATACGTGCTCTTCGGTTGTACCGGGGATGCTACGGGGTGCGGTGCGCGGCGGTCAAGGAGGCTGGCTAAGCCGGCCTGAGACATCCTGCCAAATGTTCTTGTGGTGCACCTTGAGCCGCATGACACGAGACGGCCGCCGTCAGTTGGCGCATAACGATGCATCCGCGTCCGGGATCCCTTCGTGGTGCTGATCCACCGCGCCGCATAACGACGCAGCGGTGGGAGTTCAGGCTTCGGGAAGCCTGCCCGAGGTTCATCTGGTGCACATATGGCAGGAAACCGGCCGGCTTCGGGGCCTCGACAGGGTTCAGCGGCCCGCGCCGCCGCCCCTAGCCGCCCGGCTTCAACGGATCCAGGTCGTCTTCAGCTCGGTGTACTGGTCGTGGGCGTGCACCGACTTGTCGTGGCCGCCGAAACCCGACTGCTTGTACCCGCCGAACGGCGTCGTCATGTCGCCCTCGGCATACGCGTTGACGCCGACCGTGCCGGCGCGCAGCTCGCGCGCGACCCGGTGGGCGACGTTGAGGTCGTCCGTGTAGATCGAGGCCGCCAGCCCATACGCCGTGTCGTTGGCGATGGCGACCGCCTCCGCCTCGGTGTCGAACTCGATGACGGACAGCACCGGCCCGAAGATCTCCTCGCGGGCGATGCGCATGTCGTTGCGGACGCCGTCGAAGATGGTCGGGCCGAGGAAGTAGCCGCCCGTCTCTTCGAGGATCCGCTCGCCGCCGGTCACCAGCCGCGCTCCCTCGTCGCGCCCGACCTGACGTACCCGAGCACCCGCTCGAGGTGGGGCTGCGAGATCAGCGCACCGATCTTCGTCGCCGGGTCGAGCGGATCCCCGACCGGCCACGACGCGAGCTCTGCCTCCAGCGCCTCCAGCAGGGCGTCCTTCCGCGACCGATGGACGATGAGCCGCGAGCCGGCGCTGCAGTTCTCGCCCATGTTCCAGAAGATCGCGACCGCGGCGTTGGCGGCCACGTCGGCCATGTCGGTCACGTCGTCGAAGACGACCTGCGGGCTCTTGCCACCCAGCTCGAGCAGGACCCGCTTGAGGTTCGACTCGGCCGACCAGGCGAGGAAGCGCCGGCCGACCTCGGTCGAGCCGGTGAACGCCACGCAGTCGATGTCGGGGTGGCGGCCGATCGCCGCGCCGACCGTGTCGCCCGGGCCGGTGACGACGTTGAGGACGCCATCCGGGATGCCGGCCTCGGCGCCAAGCTCGGCGATGCGCAGGAGGGACAGCGACGTCGTCGAGGCGGGCTTGATGACCACGCTGTTGCCGGTCGCCAGCGCCGGGCCGAGCTTCCAGGCCGCCATCTGCGCCGGGTAGTTCCACGGCACGACCGCGCCGACGACGCCGACCGGCTCGCGGGTGATCGTCGCGACCGTGCCCTCGGGGGACGGCGCGACCTGGCCGTACAGCTTGTCGATGGCCTCGGCGTGCCAGCGGATGCAGGCGGCCGTCTCGGGCATGTCGAGCCCGACGGTGTCGGTGATCGGCTTGCCGGCGTCGATCGTCTCGATCAGCCCGAGCTCGCGGGCGTTGCTCGATCAGGTCGGCCCAGGCGAGCAGGACCCGTTTCCGGCGCCCGGGTCCATCCGCGACCAGACGCCGCGATCGAAGGCCGCGCGGGCCGCCGCGACCGCCGCGTCGACGTCCGCGGCGCCGCCCTCGGCGACCTCGGTGATGGGCTGGCCCGTGGCCGGGTTCTCGGTCACGAACCGGCGCCCGTCGCGCGCGGGCCGGAAGTCGCCGTCGATGAACAGATCGGTCCGAAGGCGCAGGTCGGCGAGCTCGGTCGTGGCCTGCTCGCGATCGGGGATCAGCGTGTCGGTCATGGTGGCGGGTCCTCGGGATCGGGTGCGGCTGACGGCGGGGGACCATGGTACGGCGGCGCCGGTCCCTCGCGACCCAGTCGCAACCGAACCGCAACGTGGTAGCATCGGGCGCGCGACTGTGGAAGCCGACTCCCGCTAGCGTCGAACGGGCGAATGCCCGGGACGCGAGCGGCACGCGCGGCCGGTCGATCCGTGAAGCGATCGCCCGCGCCCAGGAGTCCACCCGTATGGCCACCACCCAGCCGCCCGCCCGGCCCGACCACCCGCCGACACCCGCGCCCGTCGAACCACGCCCGCTGTTCGGACGCCGCGTGCGCGCGAACCTGCCGACCGCGGAGCTGGTCGAGGACGCGATCCGGGCTGGAGAGGGGCTGATCGCCGCGGAGGGGCCGCTCGTCGTGCGGACCGGCAAGCACACGGGTCGCTCGCCGCAGGACAAGTTCATCGTCGACGAGCCGTCGAGCACCGGCAAGATCTGGTGGGGCGAGGTCAACCGACCGATCAGCGAGGCGCACTACGACCGGCTGCGCGCCCGGCTCGTGGCCTACTGCGCCGAGAAGGACCTGTACAGCCAGGACCTGCTGATCGGCGCGGACCCCGAGCATCAGCGCCGGCTGCGCGTCTACACCGAGACGGCCTGGGCGAGCGTCTTCGCACGCAACCTGTTCCGCCGCCCGGAGGCCGACCTGGACGGCTTCGAGCCGAACTTCACGATCATCTGCGTGCCGTCGTTCCAGGCCGATCCGGCGACCGAAGGCACGCGGACCGGCACCGCGATCCTGCTCCACCTCCAGCGGATGGAGATCATCATCGTCGGCACCGAGTACGCCGGCGAGATCAAGAAGTCCGCGTTCACGGTCATGAACTACCTCATGCCGGACGAGGGCGTCCTGCCGATGCACTCCTCGGTGAATGTCGGCGAGGACGGTGACAGCGCCGTGTTCTTCGGCCTGTCGGGGACCGGCAAGACGACGCTGTCGGCGGACCCGGAGCGGCGCCTCATCGGCGACGACGAGCACGGCTGGGGCGACCGCGGGCTGTTCAACTTCGAGGGTGGCTGCTACGCCAAGACGATCCGCCTCTCGCCGATGTACGAGCCGGACATCTTCCAGACGACGCGCCGCTTCGGGACGGTCCTCGAGAACGTCGATCTGGATCCGGCGACCCGCGAGCTCGATCTCGACTCGGAGCGGTTCACCGAGAACACCCGCGGCGCCTATCCGCTCAACTTCATCGGCAACGCCGACCCGACCGGGATGACCGTCCAGCCGCGGACCGTCGTCCTCCTCACGGCCGATGCCTTCGGCGTGCTGCCGCCGATCGCCCGGCTCACCCACGCCCAGGCGGCCTACCACTTCATCAGCGGCTACACGGCCAAGCTGGCCGGCACCGAGGTCGGGGTCAAGGAGCCGAAGGCGACGTTCTCGGCGTGCTTCGGGGCGCCGTTCATGCCGCGCCACCCTGGCGAGTACGCGCGGATGCTGACCGAGCGGCTGGCGCCCAGGACGCCGACGTCTGGCTCGTGAACACCGGCTGGACGGGCGGGCCGTACGGCACCGGCGAGCGGATGAACATCGCCCACACCCGGTCGATGGTCCGCGCCGCGCTCGACGGCCGCCTGGCCCGTGTCGCGACCCGCACCGATCCGACGTTCGGCTTCGAGGTGCCGCTCAAGTGCCCCGACGTGCCGGCTCGTTCCTCGATCCACGGTCGACCTGGGAGGATCCCGACGCCTACGACCGGGCGGCGCAGCAGCTGGCGTCGATGTTCGCCGCGAACTTCGCGACCTACGCTGACGGCGTCAGCGACGAGATCCGCGCAGCCGGCCCGGTCGTCGGGGACACTCAGGCGCGGGCTCGAGCTGTCGGGCCCCGGCGAGGGCTGACCCTCGGCAGCTAAGGGGTCGGTCATCCGCTCGGACCAAAACTAAGGGTCGTCGCTCCACAGAAACCGGTCGGTCGGGCGATGGCGCCATCGGTCGGATACCTACGGTCGGGTCCACGCCCATGAGGGTGCACGAACCGACCGGAGGCACGACCCATGCCTCGAAACCGAGTCTTCCGACATGGCCATGCGATCGTCATGGCCGCGATCCTGGCAGCAGCCGGCACCGCCTGTCAGAGCACGGCCGCCGCGCCAGTCAGGACCAGTCATGGCGCGACGACACCAGGGACAGCGGCTGTGGTTAGCCGCCCGCCGGTGGCCACGTCACGGCATTGATCGCGAACGCCCGTGCCGCTCAGCGTCATGGCGATTCGCGTGCCCTCCGCGGCTTCCAGTCCACACTCGTAGACCTCGTCGGTCAGCAGGTCATCAGCGATGCCCGCGCGAGCTATCAGCGCGCCCTGGCGGACCTCGCGGCGGCCGATGCCATCGGCGATGCGCACGCCCGGGCTGACTTCCGAGCGCAGCTGCGGGCCATGTGTGAGCCGCGCAGTCTCGTGGGCGCCTTCGAGCGATGTGAGACGGCCGACCTGATCTGGGGCCGATGATCGGACGGACCGATCAGTCGGTCGATCGTGGGGCAGACCACCCCAGACGCCTATGATCGGTGCCGAATGCCCCCCCGGCTATCGAGTCCGGTCCTGATCGGTCGAGGCGCTGAGATGGCGGCCCTCGAGGAGGCGCTCGGCCGCGCGGAGGACGGATCTCCGGTGATGGTCCTCGTCGGCGGCGAGGCGGGCATCGGCAAGAGCCGACTCCTGACGGAGGTCGCGCGCGATGCGCGCGATCGCGGGGACCTGGTCCTCGAAGGCGGCTGCGCCAGCCTTCGATCCGGCGAGGGGTTGCCGTTCGCCCCCATCGCCGAGGCGCTCCGCGGATGGCGGCGATCCGAGGATCGAACCCTCCTCGAGGAGGTCATGGATCCGACGACTCGTGAACTCGCCCGGCTCGTACCCGAGCTCTTGGACGAGGCAGGGGGCGGAGCCCTTCCTGATGTGCCACCGGAATGGGCGCAGACCCGGCTGTTCGATGCTTTCCTGGTCCTGCTCGAGCGCCTGGGTGAGCGGCGACCGGTGGTTCTGATCGCGGAGGACCTCCATTGGGCCGACCGCTCGACTCGCGACCTCCTCGGCTTCGTCGCCCGTCGCCTCAGGGGCGAACGCGTCGCGGTGTTCGCGACCTACCGGTCTGACGAGCTCCATCGACGTCACCCCCTGCGCCCGTGGCTTGCCGAGATGGAGCGCCTGCCTCGTGTCGAGCGCGTCGAGCTGCCGAGGTTCGACGCCATGGACGTAGGGGCGCTGGTCGCCGCGATCCGGGGTGAGGGCGTTCCACGATCGTTCACCGATGCGATCGCCCGGCGCTCGGAGGGCAACCCGTTCTTCGCTGAGGAGCTCCTGGCGGCCGAATCGGCAGACCCGGGAGTCGTGCCGGCTCGACTCAGGGACGTGCTCCTGGGTCGGATCGGGTCACTGTCGGACGACGCTCGCCGACTCCTCGCGGCCGCGTCGGTCGCCGGCGGATCCATCGATCACGACCTGCTCCAAGCGGTGCTCGACGCGGACGACGAGTCGATGACCGTGGCGCTCGAGGAGGCGATGCAGGCAAGCCTGCTCGTCGCCACCGACGAGGACGCCCGCGGCGGGAGCTATGCCTTCCGACACGGTTGCTCGGAGAGGCGGTCTACGATGAGATCCTCGCCTCGGAACGGCGCCGCCTTCACGGTGCGTACGCTGTCGCCCTGGCGGATCGCCCGACCGCTGATGGCGCCGCCGGTGCCAGCCAGCTCGCCGCGCTCGCGTTCCACGCCGAGGCAGCGAATGAGGTCGCGCTGGCCCTGCGGGCCTCCATCGCATCTGCGCGCGCCAGTGCCGCGACCTCGGGCTTCTTCGAGGCCGCACGCGCGTATGAACGCGCGATCGCCCTGTGGGACATGGTCCCCGCTCCTGATCGTCCCGAAGGCGAAGACCACGTCGAGCTGCTGTTCGAGACATCGGGTGCGTTCCAGACGGCCGAGGACCCGGAACGTGGTCGCGACGTGGCCCGACTGGCCGTCGCGGCGGTCGACCCCGTCCGAGAGCCGTTGCGGTCAGCCCGCCTCGAGGAACGCCTGGCCTGGGCGACGTATCTGGCCGGGGACCTCGCCTCGGCCACCGGCCTGGTGCAGCGGTGGCCGATCGGCTCGATGGCCAGCCGCCGTCACCTGAAGCTGCCGGGTGCCTCGCGAGTCTCGCGACCTTCACGTTCTACGGCGGGCAGTACCGACAGGCCGCGGACATCGCCGAGCGAGCCATCGCGATGAGCCGCGCCGTGGGTGCACGGGGTCGCGAGGTCGAGGCCATGGGCGCGCTCGGGGCAGCGCTGGCGGTCGGCGGGGATTGCGAGCGCGGCCTCAGCGTGCTGCGAGACGGATTGGTGAAGGCCCAGGACCTCGGAGACCCATCCCGATCGGCATGGCCTACCTCGGTCTGGCCAGCACGCTCTACGACTGCGATGCGCTCGAGGAGTCGGTCGACGTCGGGCTCAAGGCATCGGCGTGGGCCCACGGCCTGCGCATCCCCGGCTTCAGCGGGATGCCCATCGAAGGCATGCTCCCCCTCGGCCGCTGGCGCGAGGCAGAAGCCATCCTCGACGGCATCCCGCCTGGGTGGGAGGAGGGCTCCGGCGCCCATTGGAACGCCGTCCTCGGGGGGATCATCGCGGTTCGTGCCGGCCGCTCTGCCGATGCGCATGCGTTGCTCGGGAGCGCGCGAGACGCCTCCGGGCTGCTCACCGACACGGCGTTCGCAGGCAATCTTGGCGATGGCATGATCGAGCTTGCGCTGGTCGAGGGACGGCTGGACGACGCCCGCAGCATCGTCGACGAGGGGCTCGACTGGCTCGGCCAGGCGGACGACGTGCGGTTCCGCGCGAGGGTGCTTCGGCTCGGCGTAACGGTCGAGGCGGAGATCGCGCCCATGCCCGCGCACGACGTGACGAGGCGTGGAGCGGCGGCCGAGGCCCTGGGCTCGGCAGACTGGAGCAGCTCCGAGGATGGTGTCCGCATACGGACGACAGGAGTCCCGTGTTCGACGAGGCGCGAGGCAACCAGGCGCTCGCGGAGGCCGAGGCCACGCGCCTCCTGGATCGCCCGACCCGGTCGCTTGGGAGGCCGCGGCCGGGCGGTTCGTCGCCCCACAACGACCGTATGAGCTCGCCGGTGTCGATACCGGGAAGCAGAGGCCAGCTCGCGGTGCGCGCGCCACGAGCCGAGGTCAGCTCCGTCCTCGGCAGGCATCGATAATCGCCGGCGAACTCGCGCAGGGCCGTTGATCGCCACGATCCGCGGACCGCCGGATCGCCCGGCTGGCTCTGCCGGCATCGAGCGCGGCAACACCGGCTCGGACACGCCGGACGAACCAGCGGCGGACGACGACGTCACCGATCCCTACGGGTTGACGGCTCGCGAGCGTGAGGTCCTCGCCTTGCTCGCGGCGGGGCAGACGAACCCAGGGATCGCCGAGACGTCTTCATCAGCGAAGCACCGCCAGCGTCCACGTCTCGAACATCATCGGCAAGCTCGGCGTAGCCAACCGGGTCGAGGCGGCCGCTGTCGCGGTGCGAACGGCCTCGCCCGCCGAACGGTGCGCCCGCGAGGTGATCAGCTCGCGCTGGACGAGGGTTGAGGAGCCGGAGCTCATCGAGCTCGCGATCGGTCGACGCGCCGAGCGCCGCGACGACCGTCCCCATCAGCGCAGCCAGCCGAGGAAGATCACCGCCGGGGCCAGCAGGACCACGAGACGGCGATGAACTCGACCCTCATGCCGGCCCGCCGATCGGGCGGTCGACAGCCCCGTCGAGAGCCGCAGGGCGAGCCACACGAAGACGAGCCGAGCGCCAGCGGCGCGAGCATCAGCCCGAACGGGACCGCGACGACGATAAGGACGATGCCCAGAGCGGGCGAGCTGGGTCATGGTGGCCTCCGATGGTTCGTGGTCACCGGATCGTCTTGCCGCGCCCCCACCCCCCGCCATCGTCACCCGTCCATCGCCTGCATCCACGTACGAGAGCGACGCTACGATTGGCGCCCAGGGATAGGAGGTTCCGACAGCGCATGCCCCGCAACAAGGTCACCGTGATCGGTGCCGGCAACGTCGGCGCCACGACCGCCCAACGGATCGCGGAGGCCAGGCTCGCCGAGTCGTCCTGGTCGACATCGTCGAAGGCCTGCCACAGGGCAAGGGCCTCGATCTCGCCGAGGCGGCGCCGGTCGTCGCACGACGCACGCGTCCGGGGCACGAACGACTATGCCGACACGGCCGGCTCCGACGTCATCGTCGTGACGTCGGTCTCGCCAGCCAGCCTGGCATGAGCCGGGACGACCTGTTGACCAAGAACGCCGGCATCGTCCGGTCGGTGGTCGAGCAGGCCGCCAAGGCGTCGCCGGACGCGATCTCGTCGTGGTGACCAACCCACTCGACGCCATGTGTCACGTGGCGATGGATGCGTCGGGGTTCCCGCGCGAGCGCGTCCTCGGGATGGCCGGCGTGCTCGACAGCGCACGGTTCCGCACGTTCATCGCCCAGGAGCTCGGGGTGAGTGTCGAGGACACCCACGAGTTCGTCCTCGGCGGCCACGGCGACACGATGGTCCCGCTGTCGCGCTACTCGACGGTCGCCGGGGTGCCGATCACCGAGCTGCTGCCGGCGGACCGGGTGCGGGCCCTGAGGAGCGGACCGCCAACGGCGGCGCCGAGATCGTCGGGCTGCTCAAGACCGGCTCGGCGTTGTACGCGCCGGCTGCGGGGGCGTTCGAGATGGTCGAGGCGATCCTGCTCGATCGCAAGCGCGTGCTCCCATGTGCGGTCCTGCTCAAGGGTGAGTTCGGCGTCGACGGCCTGTTGGTGGGCGTGCCGATCGTGCTCGGCCGGAGCCGGGCTGGAGCGCGTGTTCGAAATCGACCTGACAGCCGAGGAGCGGGACGCCTTCCAGCGATCGGCAGGTGCCGTGAAGGAGTTGGTCGAAGTCCTCGGCCGCTAGTCCGCGAGCGGCTCGCTCGTCGCGCACACCCTAGCCGACGACGGCGAGACTCTGGCCCCCGTCGGCGGCTCGACGGCTCGCTGGCGCGCTGACGCGACCGGGCGATCGTCCGTGCGAGCGCCAGCCGATACGTCGCGTCCGTCTCGGGCAGTGGGGCCTCCGCGAGCTCGCGGGCAAGGACGTCGCACAGGCGGCGATATTGGCGGACGACCTGGGATCGCGACCCCCGGCCGTGGATTGCGATGAGGACCTCGTGCGCCTCCTCCCGGAGGGGGTCCCTGTCCGATCAGTCGCTCGGCGGCGAGCCGGGCGCCGTCGACATCGCCGTCGGCGAGCCGCCGGCGGGCGACGACCGCGAGCGCATCCTCGAAGCGGTCGGCGAGGTGCTCACGCTCCGCCGCGAAGCAATCGTGGCCAAGGCCCTCGGCGAAGATCGCCGCCGTACAGCGCGACCGCGTTTCGGGGCGTCAGGTCGGGTCGTCGGTGCAGCCCTCGAAGCGCGCGAGGTCGAGCGATCCAGGGCCTCGGGTCGGAGCCCGAGGGTCTCGGAGTCGGCCTCGAGGACCGCGTCGATGTCGATACCTGCGGCCACCAGCGCCGTCCGCAGCTGATAGAGGGCCTGGCGAAGCGGACCGGTCGCGGCGCCGAACGATTCGGGCCACAGGTCGGTGGCGATCGCCTCGCGCGTCCGCGGGCGGCAGGTGAGCGCCAGAGCGTGAACAGGGCCTGGGCATGGCGACTCACCAAGCGATCCGCCCATCGGGCGCCCGGATGCGAAGCGCCCGAGCAGCGTCACATCGAGGCCGAGACTCGGCCGCGGGCGAGTGGACACGGCACCCCTCTGATGGGTCACGACGTCCGGCCCGCCCCCCGGGGGCCGGACGCGGGACCTCATCGGTAGCCCCCAGACCCCCCGATTCTTCCCCCCATCGTGACGACGGCGCGCCCCCCGCCATCGGCCGATCATGTCATCGTGTCGCGCCCGACACCCCGAGGACCGGGTAGGCGACAGGCGGGTGTCGGCCAGCCGACACTTCCGGCGCGGGTACACTTCGGCGACCGTGCCGATCGCCGTCATCGCGTTCGACTTCGACCCCCTCGTCCGACTCGGCACCTGACTGAAGCGTGCGCTGGCAGACCCTCGCGCTGGCGCTGGTCGTAGCCGGTGCCTCGCCGCCGCCGGCATCCGGGCCCGTCGCGGGCTTCGAGCCGACGATCTCCTGTACGTGGCGGTCGGTGCGGCGCCGGGCGCGATGATCGGCGGGCGGATCGGCTAGGCTGCTGGTGCCCGAAGCGTTCATCGCCGGTCCGATGACGGTGCTCGACCCGACGGTCGGCGGGCTGGAACTCGGGAACGCGGTGGTCGGCGGCGTCGGCACGGCGGCGATCGTGGCGATGATGCTCGGCGCGCCGGTCGGTCGCTGGGCACACCTCGCGGCGATCCCGCTGCTGGCGGCGATCGTCGCCGGAAAGCTCACGATGGTGCTCGGCGGCAGCGGCCAGGGCCGGCCGTTCGACGGCGACTGGGCGACGGCGTACCTCGGGGCGGGACCGTGGGTGTCGCTGGCGCCGGCGGTGCCGTCCCACCCGTCGCAGGTCTACGAGGCGATCGGGACGGCGATCGTGGCGTTGCTCATCCTGATCGCGAGCTCGCTCGGCCTGTTCCGGCCGGCGACGGGAGCCGCCTGCTGGTCGCGCTCGCGGGCTGGGGTGTCGCCGAGCGGGCGTCGCGTCCTGGCGGGACCCCGCGGTCGTCGGCTCGCTCCCGGCAGGCGGGTTGATCGCGCTTGGGATCGCGTCGCGATCATCGGCATCGCGTCGTGTCGGCGTGGTCCGCCGCGCGGCGCAGACCGCGCCGCAGCCGCCGAGCCCGCGTGGCCCGAGCCGGAGACGCGTCCGCCGTTCTGACCCCCCGTATCGTGGAGCGGGACGGCACGACCGAGGACCCTTCGATGACGCAGGTCGCCGAACCCGAGATCTCGACCCCCGCCGAGCCCGGGCGGATCAGCCACTGGATCGGCGGCCGTATCGTCGAAAGGCACGTCCGGTCGACGGCGACGTCTACGACCCGGCGACCGGCGGCAGACCAAGTGGGTCGATTTCGCGTCGGTCGAGGAGGTCGACGCGGCGGTCGCTGCGGCCCGCGCGGCGTTCCCCGAGTGGCGCGCGACGTCGCTCGCAAGCGCACCGAGATCATGTTCCGCATCCGCAACCTCGTCGATCAGCGGCGCAAGGAAATCGCCGCGCTGCTCACCGCCGAGCACGGCAAGGTGCCGTCTGACGCGCTCGGCGAGATCGCCCGCGGCCTGGAGAACCTCGAGTTCGCCTGCGGCATCCCGCACCTGCTGAAGGGCGGCTACTCGGAGCAGGTCAGTCGGCGGCATCGACGTCTACCAGATCCGCCAGCCACTCGGCGTCGTGGCCGGCATCACGCCGTTCAACTTCCCGGCGATGGTGCCGATGTGGATGTTCGCCAACGCCATCGCGTGCGGCAACACGTTCATCCTCAAGCCGTCCGAGAAGGACCCGTCGGCGTCGCTCTTCATGGCCGAGCTGCTCCACGAGGCAGGCGTGCCCGACGGCGTGTTCAACGTCGTCCACGGCGACAAGGTGGCCGTCGACTCGGATCCTCGAGCATCCGGAGATCAAGGCCGTGTCAGTTCGTCGGCTCGACGCCGATCGCCAAGTACATCTACGAGACCGGGACGAAGCAACGGCAAGCGCGTCCAGGCGCTGGGCGGCGCCAAGAACCACATGATCGTGCTGCCCGACGCGGACATCGACATGGCCGCCGACGCCGCGGTCTCGGCCGCCTACGGCTCGTCCGGCGAGCGGTGCATGGCCGTCTCGGTGGTCGTCGCCGTCGGCGACGTCGGCGACCCGCTGGTCGCGGCGATCAAGGAGCGGCTGCCCAAGATCAAGGTCGGCCCGGGCTCCGACCCGGCGTCGGAGATGGGTCCGCTCGTCACGCGCGAGCATCGCGACAAGGTGGCGTCGTACCTCGACAAGGCCTCGGACCAGGGCGCGACGGTCGTGGCCGACGGCCGCGAGGACCCGCTCTACGACGGAGCGACGGCTTCTTCCTCGGCGTGTCGCTGATCGACAACGTCACGCCGGAGATGGACTCGTACCGCAACGAGATCTTCGGGCCGGTGCTCGAGGTGGTGCGCGTCGAGACGTACGACGAGGCGGTCAAGCTCATCAACGAGAACCCGTACGGCAACGGCACCGCGATCTTCACGCGCGAGGCGGCGCCGCGCGCCAGTTCCAGTTCGAGGTGCAGGCGGGCATGGTCGGCATCAACGTGCCGATCCCGGTGCCGGTCGCGTACTACAGCTTCGGCGGCTGGAAGGACTCGCTCTTCGGCGACCTGAACATGTACGGCCCCGAGGGCGTGCAGTTCTACACGCGCTCCAAGGTCGTCACGTCACGCTGGCCCGACCCGGGCACGTCCAAGGTCGACCTGGGCTTCCCGCGCACGCGCTAGCACCGCGCTCGGTGCGGCGGCGCACCGTCGAGGGCGGGCGGCCGGAGCGGCGACTGCAACGTCGCTGCAAACGGGCGCTACGGGGCCGGGATATGTGCCCCGGCGCGGGCCGGGCCATCCTGCGGCTCCGTAAGCCCAGGAGGCCCACCCATGACCGATTACGAACGCACCACCACGCACCAGACGACTCGACCGACCCGGTGGCGCCCGAGCCACGGCCGACCGCCGTGCGCACGACCGAACGCGCCTACACGCCGGCCGGCCCGGGCCGGCCGCCGTGCTCGCGCGCTTCGTGACCTTCCTGTTCGGGGTGCTGCAGGTGGCCCTGATCCTGCGGATCATCCTGCTGCTGCTGGTCGCGAACCCCGGCAACGACGTCGTCCAACTCATCCTCAACGTCACCGACCCATTCGTCGAGCCGTTCCGCGGCATGTTCCAGCTCGACCGCGTGACGGCCGACCAGGGCTCGAGCTCGATATCGCGGCGATCGTCGCGCTGATCGGCTGGACCTCGTCGAGCTGCTGGTCCTGGCGCTGATCCGCGTCTTCGACCGCCGGAGGGTCACCGAGGTCTGACGTCGAACGCGACGCCCGGCTGACCCGCAGGGTCGACCGACATCCCAGGTGCTGTCCACGGCCGCCGCGTCCTCTCCGGACCCGGCGGCCGTTTTCGTGTCATCGCGCTGGTAGTCCGCCACGGGCCACGGCAACCCGCGGCCGTGACAGTCGCCTCAGTGCCGCCCGACCGCCACGATCGTCACGTCATCGGCCGGCGTCACGCCCTCGCAGAACCCGCTGACGGCCGGCTCAGCGCGCGGACGAGGTCGTGCGCGACCCGGCCCGCGCCGTCCTCGAGCGTCGCGATCAGCCGGTCCTTGCCGAACCGCTCGCCGGTCGATGTCAGCGCATCCGTCACGCCGTCGGTGTAGAGGAGGAGCCGGTCGCCGTGCGCCAGCTCGATCTCGGTCTCGGGAGGTCCAGCGGCGAGAACATGCCGAGCATCGGCCCGCCGCCCTCCATCGTCGACGATCGGTCCGCCGTCGGCCGGAACCAGCAGCGGCGGCTCGTGGCCGGCGTTGGCGATCCGCAGCCGGCCGCGTCGCGACGTCGAGGCGACCGACCAGCGCCGTGATGAACAGCGCTGTGTGCAGCTCATCGACGAGGATCCGGTTGGTCCGCCGCAGCGCGTCGGCCGGGCCCGGCGCGGCCTGCAGCGCCGAGTGGATGACCGGTCGGGCGAACGCCATGAGCAGCGCCGCGGCGATGCCCTTGCCGGTCACGTCGGCGATGACGACGCCGAGCGGGCGGCCGCGCGGCGCAGGCGGAACAGCTCGAAGAAGTCGCCGCCGATCTCGCGCGCCGGCTCGTAGTAGCTGGCGAGGTCGTAGCCCGGCGACGTCGGGCGGCTCGAGCGAGACGATGCTGCGCTGCTGCAGCCGGCTCAGCGCCAGCTCGGCGGCGATGCCGCTCTTCGCGTCGGGCGGCGGCGTCGGACGCCGCCGACGCCGCTGGCGCCATGGCTCGCGATCCGCTCGATCGCGACCGCGAGGGCCTCCAGCGCGGCGCGCACCGCGTCGCTGCCGGACCGCCGGACCCTCGGCGACGAGCCGGCCGATGAACCGGCCCGTCGACGAGGAGTCGCGCGTCAGGCGCGGCCCGTCGAGGCACGGCGCGTCGGTCGGGGCCGTCGCGGCCTCGACACCCGCGGGCTCGAAGCCGACGGCGAGCTCATCGCCGACGCGGCGAACGGCCGGAGGAGGCCTCGAACGCAGTCGCGTCGGTGGCCTCGACGCTCATCGGGTCGAGCGCTAGGCGGCGGTAGAAGGCGGCGATGCGCGGACTCCCGGTCGGGATGGCTCGGGAACAGCGCATCGAGGCCGGTCCGCTGGAGGACCTCGGCGACGGCCGGCTGGATCCCGCCGAGCCGGACGACGTTCTGGGTCGCGCCCTCCTCGACGTCGCGCTCCATCTCGTGCAGCGCGCTCCAGCCGTACTCCGGGTCGGGCGGCTCCTCGCCCTGCATGACCTTGCAGGATCGAGTACAGCGACGACCAGGCCGGAGCTCGAGATGAACGTCAGGTCGGTGAGGTCGAGCAGCAGGTGGCGGGCGCCGGCCGCGTAGAGCGGCGCGGACGTCATCGACGAGGCGGAGGTAGTTCGACGCGTCGAGCTCGCCCGACAGCGCCATGACGGTGACCGGGACCGCGCCATCGACGCGCTCGACCGTGGTCTGCATCGCCATCGATCACTCCTCCTTCGGACGCGCGGGCCCTCGACCGCGTCAGGGTCAGTATGTTGCCACCGCCGGGTCGCGGCCGATGCTCGATCGAGTCGGTCGCGAGGCGCATCAGGTGGATGCCCATCCCGCCCGGCTTCCGCTGGTGCGGCGGGCACCGACAGGTCGGGCGGCGGCGCGCGCGGTCGGGTCGAACTCGGGCGCCTCGTCCTCGAGCGTGATGACGATGTCGTCGCCGACGAGCTCGGCGGTCAGGTCGATCCAGCCGGGCTCGCCGCGATAGCCGTAGCGGATGACGTTGGTCGCGGCCTCGTCGACCGCCTGGACGAGGTCGCCCATGCAGTCCGCCGGCGCGTCGCAGCCCTCGGCCACCTCGCGGACGACCGCGCGGAGCTCGGCCAGCCGCTCGAGATCGGCCGGGATGCGCACGTGCCGGCGGACCGTCGACCATCGCTACGCCGGCGGTCGCCGACCATGCCTGGAGCTCGACGATGTTGCCGTCGGGATCGGTCGCGTAGCACCCACGTCACCGGCGCCCGTCGGCGGTCTGCGTCGTGATGACGTCGCCGACTCGACCGCCGCCGGCCGCCAGCGACCGCATCGACCGCGGCCGGGACGTCGGGGACCTGGAACGCGACATGGCCCCAGCCCGGGCGCGCCGACCTCGCCGCCGGGATGGGCGTCGAGCGCGTCGTACGAGAAGATCTCGATCGTCGGCCCGTCGTCGCCGTGACCCGGCAGCCGCAGGTGGGCGCCGGTCAGGTGGGCGTCCGTGCAGGCCGGTCGCCGCATCCAGGTCGGCGCTGCGGATGTCGCGCTCGGGCGGCACGAGCTCGCAACCGAACACGTCGGTGTAGAACGCGGCGAGCCGGCGCCAATCGTGCGACGGTGACGTTGACGTGACCGAAGCGGGCGCCGTCGATGGCGCCATGGCGTGCTCCCTCGAGGCCTAGGACATCCGCGCGTGGTCGGCCGTGCCCGCGCTTGACGAACCTGCCGTGGCCCTTGCGACCGGTGAACTCGCCGTCCCGCACGATGACCGAGCCGCGCGACAGGACGACGTCGCTGGCGCCCTGGACCTCGCGGCCCTCGTAGCACGAGTAGTCGACGTCCATGTGGTGGGTCTTCGCCGAGATCGTCCGCTTCCGGTTCGGGTCGTAGACGACGAGGTCGGCGTCGGCGCCGACGCTGACCGAGCCCTTGCTGCGGGTACATCCCGAACATCTTGGCCGGCGCGGTCGACAGGATCTCGACCCAGCGCTCCTTCGTGATCCGGCCGCCGACGACGCCGCCGTCATGCATCAGGTCGACCCGGTCCTCGACGCCGGGCAGGCCGTTCGGGACCTTGCGGAAGTCGCCCCGACCGAGCTCCTTCTGGCCGTGGAAGTCGAACGGGCAGTGGTCGGTCGAGACGACCTGGAGGTCGTCCTTGACGAGGCCCGGTCCACAGGTCGTCCCAGTGGTCCTTCGGGCGGAGCGGCGGCGAGCAGACGAACTTGGCGCCCTCGAACCCGTTGCCGAGGTCGTCGAGCGACAGGAACAGGTACTGCGGGCACGTCTCGGCGAACGCCATCGAGCCGCGGTCGCGCGCGGCGCGGACCTCGGCCAGCGCCTCGCTCGCCGACAGGTGGACGATGTAGACCGGGACGCCGGCCGCCTCGGCCAGGCGGATGACGCGGTTGGTCGCCTCGCCCTCGAAGACCGCCTTGCGGGCGAGGCCGTGGCCGATCGGGTCGGTCGTGCCCGCCTCGACCGTCTGTTCGCGCGACGACGTCGATGGCCATGCCGTTCTCGGCGTGCATCATGATCAGCCCGCCGTTCTTCGCGGTCTGCTGCATCGCCCGGAAGATCGCCCCGTCGTCGCTGTAGAAGACGCCCGGATAGGCCGTGAACAGCTTGAAGTCGGGCACGCCCTCGGCGACGAGCTCGTCCATCTCCTTGAGCGTGTCGTCGTTGACGTCGCTCATGATCATGTGGAAGCCGTAGTCGGCGACGGCGTTGCCCTCGGCCTTGGCGTGCCACGCGTCGAGCCCCTCGCGCAGCGACTTGCCGCGCGACTGGACGGCGAAGTCGACGATCGTCGTCGTGCCGCCGAAGGCCGCCGCGCGCGTGCCGGTCTCGAACGTGTCCTTGGCGAAGGTCCCGCCGAACGGCAGCTCCATGTGGGTGTGGACGTCGATCGCGCCCGGGATGACGTACTTGCCCGACGCGTCGATCGTCTCGTCGGCGGTCATGCCGGCCGCCGCGAGGTCCGGCGCCGATCGCGGCGATCGTCTCGCCATCGATCAGGACGTCGGCGGCCTGCGACCCCTCCGCGGTGACGATGGTGCCGTTGGCGATCAGCGTGCGCATCGAAGCGGTCCCTCCTCGGACGACGACGGCGTGGCGGTCAGGAGGGAGATGGTAGGCGATGGCCGCCGCCGCGAGGTGCGGCGCGTGGCTCGCCCGCGGGCCTCGGTCAGTCCGGCGCGACGCGACCTCGAGCGGGCTCGCCGGCGCGGCATGGACCGACAGCGGCCGCACGAGGCTGGCAGTCAGCACCAGCGACGTAGACGATCGCGAACTCGCCGGCGTCGCCGTGACCGGCTGCCTCGATCGACGGTGCTCGTCGGCGGGACGGTTCCGAGCGGGCCGGGGTCATGCGCGGCCGGGTTCGGATCGCCGCGGGGCGTTCCCCTGACCGGGGTTCGACGGCGGGCGCGGAGGTCGGGCGCCGGGGCGACGCGGCGGCGCGGGGCGTCGGGCGCGGAGTCGGCGCGAGGGCCTGGGGCGGCAGCTCGCCGACGATGGCGCTCGGCTGGATGCTGCGGTCCTGGTTCTTGTTGCCGGCGCCGTCGAGCTGCAGCGTCCGCATGTGCCACGGCGCGCCGGACACGAGCGAGGCGCCGTCGCGCGCCCGCCGCCGGCCGTGTCCCAGTAGCGCGACTGGGCGAGATGGCCGCCCCAGGCACAGGAGGACCGCCGAGCCGGTCGACCGGAACCGGACGAGGATGTCGGCGGAGCTGTTGCCATTCGACCGAGCCCGAATGCGCCGGGCCGGCTGATCGAGGTGATCGTCCCGCCCCAGATCGTGAGCCGCCGCGGCGAGCCGGAGTACTTCTCCGCGCCCGCGACGGAAAGCCCGTTGGCCTTGAACGGGTCCGACGGGAACGCGGCGCTCGACGACCCCGGCAGGCTCGGGCACATCGACGAGATGGCCGCCGCCGCTCGGGCTGCAGATCTTGCCCGCGGCGTTCGTGACGTTCCAGGTCGCGAGGAAGTCGTAGGCCTTGTGACCCCCGGCCGTGAAGTCGTAGTTGATGTGGATCGAGTGGTTGCCGGCCTTCAGCCCCTCGAACGCCACCCGGAACGGCACGATGCCGCCCTCCGGGTACCGGCTGTTGTTGCCGTTGAGGTTGCCGTTCTGCCAGGCCGGTCGCTGCTGGCCCATTGGTCGAGGTCGACGCTCGTGCCCGCTCGCGCGACGGCCGGGCGCGGTCGAGCCGACGGCGACGAGCATCGACGCGACGATGAACCGCGCTCCGATCCTCTGGCGTCCCGACATGTCCGCGCTCCCCGATGAGTGCGAGAAGCGGAGTCTTGGGTCGAGCCGGGTCACGTTGTCGAGTAGCACAGGGGTCCCATGGCGTTCACCCCGGATGCCACTCGACAGCAGCAGAGTTCAGCGATGGGTGGTGCGCGGCGCGATATTCGCGGTGTGGTCGCGCACCGATGACGCGGCGAGCGCTGGATCGCGGAGGTCGTCCGGCTCGGCTCGCCGGCGGATCGGCTCAGACCGGACGCCGAGGACCGGCAGGACCTGGCGCAGCCACATGGCGGCAGTGAGGCCGCAGGCGGCGATCGCGAGGGCCAGGGCGAGGGCACCTTCGAAGCGCACGCGTCGGTTCGGCGGCGTGCGCCCTTGCCGTCGTCCCAGAACGGATCGCGGCCGACCGAGTCTGGCGATCATGGATGTCCTCCGTGCGGGTTCCGGGGACGGCCATGGTCGCGCAGGGCTGGTACCGCTGACCACCCTGACATCTCGGCCAGTACCGGGCAGGCGGAGATGCCCGTTTCCGGCGACGCGACGGCTCGGTCAGCGATGCCACGCGCGGCCGTCCGGAGCGGACGGCAGACCTAGCGGAAGGCCGGGATGACGTCCTTCCCGTACGCCTCGACCTGGTGCTCCTCGTCGCCGTTCATCAGGTAGAGGTTGAACTGGTCGACGCCGGCGTCCGCCAGCTCGCGCAGCTTGGCGACGTGCTCGTCGGCCGAGCCGAGGATGCAGAACCGGTCGGTCACCTCGTCGCCGACGAACGCGGCATTCGACGACCCGACCTCGGCGTGGTGGCGGTAGTCGTAGCCGGCCCGGTCCGTGATGTAGCCGGTCAGTGCATCCGGCAGCTGCTCGCGCGGGTACTTGTTCACGAGGTCGACCACGTGGTTCGACACGAGCGCCGGGAACCAGCGCGTCCGCTCGCGGCCCAGCTCCCGCGAGCCGACATGCGCCGGGGCCGCCGCCTGGACCTTGAGCGACGGCGGGATCGCGTCCGGCCGCCTCGGCCGCCTCGCGCAGCTGGCCCACGAACCAGCGGATCAGGTCCGGGTCGGCGAGCTGGAGGATGATCCCGTCCGCCACGCGGCCGGTCATCGCGATGGCCATGGGCCCGTAGCCGGCGACCCAGATCGGCAGCGTCCAGCCGCGCGTCCACGGGAAGTGCAGCTCGGTCCCCTCGTAGTGATCGAACCGCCGGCCACCAGCGTCCGGATGACGTTGATCGCCTCTTCGGTGTGGGCCATCGTGATCGGCGGCTTGCCGAGCACCCGCCGTGCCGAGTCGCCCCGACCGATGCCCAGGTCCATCCGGCCGTCGCTGATCTCGTCGAGCGCCGCCAGCGCCGACGCCGTCACGGACGGCTCGCGGGTGCCGGGGTTCGTCACGCAGGTCCCGAGCCGGAGCCGCGACGTCGCGCCGGCCATCAGCGTCAGCAGCGGGTAGGGATCGCGCCACAGGACGTGGCTGTCGAACAGCCAGCCGTACTCGAACCCGGCGGCCTCCGCCTGGCGCGTCAGCGCCAGGGTTCGCTCGATGTCGTGCTCTGGCTTGAGGGTGAACCCGAACTGCATGGCCGCCCCTCCCGGAAACGAAGCGGCTCGGCTGTCCTCCTCCTGACAGCCGAGCCGGCGGGGATGATAGCGCCTACGGGCGTGTCAAGTCGTCGTAGGCGTCGGGTCGTCGGTCGCGGAAGAACTGCCACGTGTTGCGGACCTCGGCGATCCGGTCGAGATCGAGGTCGCGGATGATCAGCTCCTCATCGTGGGCATCGCCGACTTCGCCCACGAACTGGCCGCGCGGATCGACGAAGTAGCTCTGCCCGTAGAAGTCGTCGTCGCCGAATTCCGCCTCGATGCCGACGCGATTGATCGTGCCGACGTAGTAGCCGTTGGCGACCGCGTGGCTCGGCTGTTCGATGCGCCACAGGTACTCAGACAGGCCGCGTGACGTGGCCGACGGGATGAACACCATCTCGGCACCGTTCAGGCCGAGCGCGCGGGCGCCCTCCGGGAAGTGGCGGTCGTAGCAGATGTACACGCCGACCTTGCCGACCGCCGTCTCGAAGACGGGATAGCCAAGGTTGCCGGGCCGGAAGTAGAACTTCTCCCAGAAGCCCTTCACGTGGGGGATGTGCGTCTTGCGGTATTTGCCGAGGTACGTCCCGTCAGCGTCGATGACCGCGGCCGTGTTGTAGTAGATGCCGGACGCCTGCGCGTCCTCCTCGTACATCGGCGCGACGACGACCATGCCGGTCTGCTTGGCGAGGTCCTGCATGCGCTTGGTCGTCGGGCCGTCCGGGATCAGCTCGGTGTAGCTGTAGTACTGGGCGTCCTGGACCTGGCAGAAGTACGGCCCGTAGAAGAGCTCCTGGAACAGGATCACCTGGGCGCCGTCCTTGGCAGCCTCGTGTGCCCGCTCCTCGTGCTTCTGGATCATCGATTCCTTGTCGCCGGTCCAGGTGGCCTGGACCAGCGCCCCTCGGACGATTCGCGGCATGGTCGCTGTCCCTCTTCGATCACGGCAGTTTGCCGGCGGTTCGCGTCGTGGTGGATGGAGAGGGGAGGGTACACCGCCGCTCAGCGCCATTGCAGCCAGCTATGCGCCCGGCCATGGCTCCTTGTAACGGACCTGCCAGCCCCGTCACCCCATGCTCCGCGGGTGATCGACAGCATGCGGGCGCCGGTCGAGTCTCGGGACCTGGCCGTGGCACCGCGCACCGCGGTCCGACGTGGTCGTGGCGCCGACCTCGCCGGACGCCTCGGACTCCTCGGCTTCGTCGCGATCTTCGGCCTCGTCCGCGCGCGTCGGAGCGACGCGATCGACCTGGCCGTCACGATGAAGCTCCAACGCTGGTCGCAGCCGTGGCTGGGACGGCCGATGGCTGCGATCTCGTGGCCGGGCTTTCCGCCTCAGAGCCGGATCATCCCGGCGGTCATCGTCGCGGTGCTGTTCCTGTTGCGGCTCCCGCTGGAAGCCGTGGCCCTGATCGGCGCGTGGGGCACGGCCCTGGTCGCGACGGTCGTCAAGGCCTTGATGCGCCGGCCTCGACCGGTCGCCGGGGTCGATGTCCGCGTCATCGCCGCGCCGCTCGGTGGCTCCAGCTTCCCGAGCGGGCACACGATCACGTACGTCGGCCTGTACGGCTTCCTGGCGTATCTCGCGTTCACGCTTATCCGGCCGGCATGGCTGCGCGGGCTCGTCACGGCCCCGCTCGTCGGTCTCGTCGCGTTCGTCGGGCCGAGTCGCGTGTACCAGGGGCATCACTGGTTCACCGACGTGACCGCGTCCTACCTCCTCGGGATCAGCTACCTGCTCGGGCTGACCCGCCTGTACCGCGGGTGGAAGGCACGCGGCACGCGGAGAACAGCCGTGACCGCTTCGGTAAGCGCAACCGCCGGACCGAGCGCGGCCGCTCATCGGATGATCGTGATCTGGAACCCGGCCGCGGGTCTGCCGACCGCGCTCCGTCCCGGTGGCAGCGTCGACGACATCAGCCGGATCCTCGAGCGCCATGGTGTCCACGCCGAGGTCCACGAGCCGGCCGACGAGGCCGAGGCGCGCGCGATCGTTCGGCACGCGGTCGCGGACGGCGTCGCTGTCGTCGTGGCCGCCGGTGGTGACGGCACTGTCCACCTCGTGGCCGAAGACCTGCTCGGGACGGACACCGCGCTCGGCATCCTGCCGCTTGGGCGCGTCATGAACATCAGCCCGAGCACTCGGGATCGAACGGGACGTCGAGGTGGCCGCCGACGTGCTCCGCGACGGAGAGGTCGGGACTATCGATACCGGCGAGGCGATGGGGGTGGACGGCGAGGTCGTGCCGTTCTTCGAGGCCGGCTCGATCGGCCTGAACGCGGCGATCTTCCGCGAGGTGAGCCGGGCCGACGAGGGGGACCCCGTGTCGATCCCGCGCACCATCTGGGTCGCCCTCCGCTACCGGCCGGCACGGATGGTCATCGAGCTTGACGACCGAGTGGTGACGACGAGGGCGCTGATGGTCGCCGTGTCGAACGGGCCGTTCCTCGGCCTCGGGATGACGGTGGCGCCCGGCGCGCGCCTCGACGATGGCGCCTTCGATGTCCGGATCTTCCGGCGCTTCTCGAAGTGGGAGCTGCTGCGCCACCTGGCATCGATCGCGTTCGGGCGTCGGGTCTATGCGCCGCAGGTGACCACGTATCGCTCGGCGACGGTCCGGATCAGCAGCGCCTCACCCCTTCCCGCACGAGCCGACTCGGCCGACCTGGGGCACACACCGGTCATGTATCGGACGCGCGCGGCCTCGCTGCGGGTCGTCGTCCCGCGGCGCGCTCAGTCGACCACGGCCTCCTCGACGGAGGGCTCGGTCCGCCGGCGCATGTAGTACTCCGTGAACTCGCGACAGCGACCGTCCTCATCGAACCGACAGACGAAGATGTTCGCGAATTCGCGGTCGACGCCCGTTCGATCGTCGGTCAGATAGCGGGTCCGACCATGGGCGACGAAGACGTCGCCATCGATCGCCAGGACGTCGTAATCGGCCTCCCACGAGCCGGGGTCATCCGGGTCGTCGAGCCATGACTCGATGACGGCGTTCCGCCCGACCACGGCCTCGTCGAACGGATCGAACGCATACCGGACCTCGGGGCTGAACAGGTCGCCGACGGCGACGGGGTCGTTCAGCCGCCACGCGTCGACATAGCGTTGCAGCCAGGCCCGGAAGCCGGCACGATCCATCGTCTCCTCCAGTCGAACGGTCCGTCCCGGTCACGGTAGCACCGGGTCGGATCTGCCGGGTGCTGGCGTACGATCGACCCCCCATGACGCCCGACGAGGTCGACCCCACAGCGCCACTGCTCGTCATCAACCCTCGAGCGTCGCGCATCCGCGACCCGGAGCGTCGCCGTGCCATGGTCGACGTCGTCGCGAGAGCGGTCCAGGAGCGAACAGGCAGGCGACCCGTGGTCGTTGACGACACCCAGGACGCCGCCGGGTCTCGGCTCGAAGCGCTCACGACGCCGCCGCTGGTCGCGGTGGTCGGCGGCGACGGCACAGTCCGGCACGCGGCCGCCATCCTGGCCGGGTCATCGATCCCGCTCGCGATCGTCCCGGCCGGGACGGGCAACGTCCTGGCGGCGAGTCTCGGCATCCGCGGACTGCGGTCGGCTGTGGACGCTATCCACGGCGGCGACCAGGTGACGATCGATCTGGGGTTGGCAGAATGGGGGCGGGAAGGCCAGGCGCACCCCGATGGCCGCGGCACCTTCGTCGTCGCCGCCGGGACAGGCCTGGACGCGCGGATCATGGCGGCCGCCCACGAGGACTGGAAGCAGCGGCTCCGCTTCGGCGCCTATGTCGGCGCGGCGATCCGCGAGCTGCTGCGACTTGCCCCGGTCGATCTCGTCATCACCGCCGACGGCGAGCGGCTGGAGCGCCGCGGCCACCTGGCCCTGGTCGCCAACACCGGGCAGATCATCCCCGGCCGGGTCGGTCCGCGCCGACCGATCGATCCGGGCGACGGCCGGCTCGACCTGCTGGTCGTGGCGGGCGGCGGCATCCCGAGTGCCCTGCGAAGCGTCGCCGACCTGCTTCTGCGGGCCGACGAGCTCGACGGGACCACGATCCGGCGCACAGTCCGCGAGGTCCGGATCGAGACCGATCCTCCCCAGCCCGTTGAGACCGACGGCGACGTCCATCCGCCGGGCTGGCTCGCCGCGCGCGTCGCTCCCGCCGGCGTGACGCTGCTCGTGCCTCCAGCGCGACCGACCGCCTGACGCATCCCTCCGTCGGGACGCGACAGATGTGCTGTAATCCGGTCTCGCGCTCGGGGCCTACGGCCTGGCGGACGGCGCTGCGCGAGAGGAGGACCCATGGGCATCGGCACCGCTTCCGGGGCGATGACGACCGAGGAGATCGTCGCCCTCAATCGCGCGCACACGTTCTTCTCGTGGTCGATCCAGGGAGCGATCGACCCGATCGTCATCGACCACGCCGAGGGCGTCTGGCTATACACGCCCGAGGGGCAGCGCATCCTCGACTTCAACAGCCAGCTGATGTCTGTCAACATCGGCCATGGCGACCGCCGCGTGATCGATGCGATCACCGAGCAGGCGCTCAAGCTCCAGTACGTCCAGCCGGCCTTCGCGACGGAGATCCGCGGCCGGCTCGGCAAGAAGCTGGCCGAGATCCTGCCGGGCGACCTCGACAAGGTGTTCTTCACGCTCGGCGGTGCCGAGGCGATCGAGAACGCGATCAAGCTCGCCCGTCACTACACGGGCCGCTACAAGGTGCTCGCCCGCTACCGGGCGTACCACGGCGCCACCATGGGCGCGATGACGCTCACCGGCGACCCGCGCCGATGGGCGAATGAGCCGGGGCTGGTCGGGGTGGTGCGCTATCCCGATACGCATCGATGGGGTGAGGCGGAACCTCGGCCGGTCGCGGAGAGTCTGCAGGGTCTCGAGGACGTCATCCGCTACGAGGGGCCGAACACGATCGCTGCCGTCTTCCTCGAGACGATCGTCGGCACGAACGGGATCCTGATCCCACCCGATGGCTACATCCAGGGCGTCCGCGAGATCTGCGACCGCCACGGCATCCTGATGGTCGCTGACGAGGTCATGGCCGGCTTCGGCCGGACCGGTCGCTGGTTCGCCATCGACCATTGGGACACGGTCCCCGACCTGATGACGATGGCGAAGGGCTTGACCTCGTCCTACCTGCCGCTCGGCGCGGTAGCGATGCGCCACGATGTCGCCCAGGCGTTCGAGGACAAGATGTTCTACGGCGGGCTCACGTACTCGTCGCACCCGGTGTCGCTGGCCGCCTCCCTCGCCACGATCGGCGTCTACGAGGAAGACGGATTGATCGAGAACGCCGCCCGGATGGGCCGCGTCATGCGCGACCATCATCAGCGGCTGGCGGCGAAGCATCGGTCGGTCGGGGCGACCCGCAACCTCGGACTGTTCGGGATCATCGACCTCGTCCGAAGTCGGGATCCGTGGACCCCGCTGACGCCGTTCAACGGGACGTCAGACGAGATGAAGGCCATCGGCAAGTACCTCCGTGAGCACGGCGTGTACGCGATGATCGCCAACAACTCGATCCACACGAACCCACCGCTGTGCATCACCGAGGACGAGCTCGCCGAAGGTTTCGAGACCATCGACGCGGCGCTTGCCATCGCCGATCAGGCAGTCACCGGCTAGCGCATGGCCAGGAGCGCCTCGGTCCGCCGGCGCCTCCGCCCGCTCGTCGGCTTCCTGACGGTCCTCGTCCTCCTACTCGTCGCCTGGGAGACCGCGAAGTTCATCGGCGGAGACCGATGGCACATCGAGAACGTGCTGGGCACGGGCGTCACGATCGACCATGACCCGCCGCTGACCTTTCCGTTCGCCACGGACGTGAAACTGCCGCACGTTTGGGAGATCGCCGGCGAGTTCGGGAACCAGGACGCCGAGGGTCAGTCGACCGTCAGCCGGCTGATCCGGGCGGGGCTGTTCACGCTCCGGAACGCGGCGATCGGGTTCTTCCTGGGGTCGACGATCGGGATGTTGCTCGCGATCATCCTCGTCCACGTCCGGGTCCTCGAACGGGCGATCGTGCCGCTCATCGTCGCGAGCCAGACGATCCCGATCATCGCCATCGCCCCGCTCATCGTCATCGGCCTGAAGGCCGACTGGTTCGGTGTCGCGATCGTGTCGACGTACCTGACGTTCTTCCCGGTGACGATCGCCGCGCTCCGCGGATTGCGCGCGTACGATCCGCGCGCCCTCGAGCTGATGCGGTCGTATGCCGCGTCGAGCTGGGCGATCCTGCGCAAGCTGCGGCTACCGGCGGCGCGGCCGTACCTGTTCACCGGGTTCCGCATCGCGGCGCCGGCGGCGGTCGTGGGCTCGATCGTGGGCGAGCTGCCGTCGCTCATCCAGGACGGCCTGGCGCGCCAGATCATCACCGGGATGCAGTACTACTCCCTCAACGCCGAGTACCTGTGGGCGACGATCGTCGCCTCGTCGGTGCTCGGGATCGCCGTGTATCTGCTGGTCGCGGGCGTCGAGAACTGGGTCATGCGCCACGAGCGCCGCCCCGACGCGGCGGTCGCCTGATGACCGGATCTGCCAGCCCGCATGTCGTGGAGATCGCGGCGGTTTCGAAGGTCTTCCAGGCCCGTGGCCAGGCCACCGGCCGGGTGGAGGCACTGCTCGACATCGACTTGTCCGTCGCCGCGGGGGAGTTCGTCTCGCTGATCGGGCCCTCGGGCTGCGGCAAGTCGACCCTGTTGCGGCTCATCGGCGACCTCACCTCGCCGACCTCCGGGGCGATCACGGTGAACGGCAAGCCGGCGGCCCGCGCCCGGCAGGATCGGGACTACGGGATGGTCTTCCAGGCGCCGATCCTGTTCGACTGGCGGACCGTCCAGGGCAACGTCGAGCTGCCGCTCGAGATCAGTGGTACGCCGAAGGGCCAGCGGACCGAGCGGGCGCTCGAGCATCTGCGCCTCGTCGAGCTGTCCGACTTCGCCAGCCACTACCCGTGGCAGCTCTCCGGTGGCATGCAGCAGCGCGTCGCGATCGCGCGCGCCCTGGCCGTCGACCCGGCGATCCTCCTCATGGACGAACCGTTCGGTGCGCTCGATGAGATGACCCGAGAGCGGATGAACCTCGAGCTGCTCAAGATCTGGGACCGGACGAACACGACGATCGTCTTCGTGACCCACTCGATCGCCGAGGCCGTCTTCCTCTCGACGCGCGTCGTCGTGCTGTCGCCGCGGCCGGGCCGGATCAGCACGATCATCGACATCGACCTGCCGCGGACCCGCACCGCCGAGACGCGCGAGCTCGAACAGTACTTCCACCTCGTGACGGCGGTCCGGGAGGCACTCCGCGGAGACGAGGCGAAGGCCGGACCGGGCGACGACGAGGCTGAGCTGGCCGCTCGGCGTGTCGCCGCGGAGGGCCTGTCCGGATGACGGCCGCCCAGGTCGCTGCGCCGGCGCGTGCCAGCGGGCTTGCGCGGTTCAGCCGCCGGTTCCGCGACCTGGCGCCACCCGCGCTCCTCCTTGTCGGGTTCCTTGCCCTCTGGGAGTTCAGCGTCCGAGCCCTCGGGCTCAAGCAGTTCATCCTGCCTCGGCCGCTGGCCATCGCCGAGACGTGGGTGACATATCTGCCTGAGCTCTACGCGGCCGCCCGGTACACGTTCCTCGAGATCCTGGCCGGCCTGATCATCGGGGCGACGGCCGGGATCGTCATCGGGGTCGTCACCGCCCGTTACCGGTTCATGCAGGACTCGCTGATGCCGTTCGCCGTCGCGGCGAGCTCGGTCCCGATCCTTGCGTTCGCCCCGATCTTCAACAACTGGTTCGGGCTCGACCAGCAGCTGTCGAAGGCGATGGTCGCGGCGGTGCTGTGCTTCTTCCCGGTGATGATCAACACGGTCCGCGGCCTCACCAACGTCGACCCGCGGGCCGTGGAGCTTCTGCGCTCCTATGCGACCCCCGAGTCCGCCGTGTTCCGCAAGCTGCGGGTGCCCAACTCGCTGCCGTACGTCTTCACGGCGCTTCGGCTGGCGGTGACCCTCGCGACGATCGGCGCGGTCGTCGGCGAGTACTTCGCCGCGCCCCGGTCCAGCCTCGGTCAGTACATCGCGACCTACTCGGCGTTCCTGAACTTCGAGCGGTCATGGGCGGCCATCGTCTTCGCCTGCATCATCGGGATCGGGCTGTACCTCATCGTCGCTGTCCTCGAGCGGATCGTGATGCCCTGGTACGACCGCCAGGCGGCCTGGTCCTAGCGGTCCCGCTTAGGACGGGTTCCCACCCCAGACGCCGCGTTGGGTAGACTGCGACATCGAGGAGGCGGACCCGGCTCCCGGACGCGGTCCGATGTGATGGATGAGGTGTCCCATGCGACGTCGAAGCATGGCGCTGTTCGCCGCATTCGCAGTGGCGTTGGCAGCGTGTTCCAGCGGAGGGGGAGGGGCCACGACGGCTCCGGTCACGAGCGAGGCGCCGAGCGCCTCGGCCCCGAGCGAGTCGGCGAGCGCGAGCGCGCCCGCTGAGCTCAAGCCGATCCGGCTCCAGCTCCAATGGTTCCCGCAAGCCCAGTTCGCCGGCTACTTCGCGGCCAAGGACCAGGGCTTCTACGCCGACGAGGGGCTCGATGTCACGATCCTGCCCGGCGCGGTCGAGATCGTCCCGGCGACGGTCGTGGCCGGCGGCCAGGCCGAGTTCGGCATCAGCTGGGTGCCGCGGATGCTTGCACCGCGCGAGTCCGGTGCCGACCCGGTCGTCATCGGCCAGGTGTTCCAGCGCTCGCCGACCCTGCAGGTCTCGTTCAAGGACAAGAACATCACGTCGCCCGAGCAGCTGAAGGGCAAGAAGGTCGGGTCCTGGGGATTCGGCAACGAGGCCGAGCTGTATGCAGGGCTGCGCAAGGCTGGCCTCGACCCTGACAACCCCAGCGATGTCTCGATCGTCGCGCAGCAGTTCGACATGGTCGCCTTCGTGGCCGGTGAGATCGATGCCGCCCAGGCGATGATCTACAACGAGTACGCCCAGGTCCTCGAGACGAAGAACCCGGCGACCGATGAGCTGTTCACGGCCGACGACCTCAACGTCATCTCGTGGCAGGACTACGGGACCTCGATGCTGCAGGACGCGATCTTCGCGTCCGAGGCGTGGCTCGGCCAGGCGGGCAACGAGGACGTCGCGGTCAAGTTCCTCAAGGCCTCGTTCAAGGGCTGGATCTATTGCCGTGACAACCCCGAGCCGTGCGTCGACATCGTCCTCAAGTCCGATGCGAAGCTGCCGAAGGGTCACCAGACGTGGCAGCTCAACGAAGTGAACGGGATCATCTGGCCGGCGCCCAAGGGCATCGGCATCACCGATGAGGCCGCGTTCGACCGGACCGTCGAAGTCGCCACGGCCGGCAAGATCCTGACCAAGCCCGTCGAGGGCCAGGCGTGGCGGAACGACCTCGCCGAGAAGGCGCTCGGAGAGCTGACCGACATGGACACCAAGGGCGAGTCGTGGCAGAAGACCACGGTCACCCTGACCGAGGGCGGCAAGTAACGGCCGCTCCTCACCAGGTCTCGGATCGCGAGGCCGGCCGCCGACGGCGGCCGGCCTCTCCTTTGCGCCTCGCAGCCCGATCGCGCGGCGCCGCGTCCATCGCCATCGCCCTCGTGCTGGTCGTCGCGTGCGGCGGCGGACAGCCGACCCCGACGGGCGCCCCGGCGACCGTGTCGCCCCCGAGCGGATCCGCGTCACCGACACCCACGCCCGAGCCGAGCCCCCAGGTCACGCTGACGCCCGTCCGGTTGCAGCTCCGCTGGACGCTCGGCGCAGAGTTCGCCGGCTATGTCGCGGCCATCGACCAGGGCTACTTCGAGTCCGAGGGTCTGGACGTGACGATCGTGGAGGGCGGCCCCGACGTCCAGGCCGAATCCGTCGGCTCGCGTCGGGACGGACCGGAGTTCACGATCAGCTGGGTGCCACGCGTGCTGGCGGCGCGTGCTGCCGGCACGTCGGACCTCGTCGATATCGGCCAGGTGTTCCGGGGCTCGTCCACGCTCACGATGGCCTTCCGCGACGCCGAGATCACGTCGCCCGGCGCGTTCAAGGACAAGCATGTGGGCGTCTTGCCCGGTGCCGACCGATCGGAGGTCACGGCGGCGATGGCCAAGGCGGGTGTCGATCCCGAGCGGGACGCCACGCTCGTCGATCTCGGCACGAGCGTCGGACCGCTGCTCTCCGGGGACGTCGATGTCGCCCAGGTCACCCTCCACGACTCCTACGCGACGGTCCTCGAGACGACGGATCGGCGAACGGGCCAGCCCTATCAACCGACCGATTTCGACGTGATCAACCTCGAGGACGAGGGCACGGCGATGCTCCAGGACGCGGTGTTCGCCCGCGCCTCCTGGCTCGACGCAGAGGAGAACGAAGCGACCGCGCGGGCGTTCCTGAAGGCCGCGGCCCAAGGTTGGATGTACTGCCGGGATCATCCCTCCGACTGCGTCGACAGCGTGGTCGCCGCCGGTCAGACGATCGGCGTGGACCCGAGCGCCAGCCCCTCCGCGGCTCCGAGCGGCGGCGACTCCGCCAGCCCGGAGACCCGACTCAAGGCGGGCCACGAGGCGTGGGCGATGAACGAGGTCAACCCGCTGATCTGGCCGTCGCCGGCGGGCATCGGCGTGATCGACCCGGAAGCGTGGCAGCACACCGTCGATGTCCTTTCGGCGTCAAGCGCCATCCCGGCCACGCCCAGCGAGGATGCCTACCGGTCGGATCTCATGGAGTCGGCATTAGAGTCGCTGGCCGATCTCGACACGACCGGCAACGCCTTCGTGAAGGGCACGGTCGGGATCACGCCGAACGGCGGCTGAGCGAACGCCCTCCGGGGCGCCGGACAGCCTCGGCGCCTCGGGCGATCTGCGTGACCCGCGCCGCGCTACCATCGCGTCGTGGCTGAACCGCAGACCGCCGCCCCTCCGGACACGCTCCACGTTTCGACGCACCCGGCGGTCCTGCACAAACTCGGCGTCCTTCGCGACCATGACACGGAGCCGAAGAAATTCCGTGAGGTGGTCCGTGAGCTGTCGTGGCTGCTCGGCTACGAGGCCCTGCAGGACGCGAAGACGCGACCCCTCCGGATCACCACGCCCATGGAGGCGATGGAGGCCAGCGAGCTCGGAGAGCGGATCGGCCTGATCCCGATCCTGCGCGCGGGGCTCGGCATGGTCGATGCGATGCTCGAGCTGATGCCGACAGCGCAGGTCTGGCACCTCGGCCTGTTCCGCGACGAACGCACGCTCCGACCGGTCGAGTACTACAACAAGCTGCCCGATTCCGCGGCGGTCGACCTATGCCTGATCCTCGACCCGATGCTGGCCACGGGCGGCAGCGCCACGGCCGCCATCGACGTGCTCAAGCGGTGGGGCGCGGTGACGCCGGTGCGTATCAAGCTCGTGAATCTGATCGCGGCGCCGGAGGGTGTCGCGGCCGTCCAGGAAGCGCATCCGGACGTGCACATCCATTGCGCGGCGCTGGATCGTGGGCTCAACGAGAAGGGCTACATCATGCCGGGCCTCGGTGATGCCGGAGACCGCCAGTTCGGGACGGGCGGCCAGGGCTGAGGCAGGCCTTTCCAGGCGAGATTTGCTGGTGCGCGCCGGCACCGAGGCGCTCGTGACCGGTCGGTCGAAGCGCATCATCCGCGTGTGGACGTCGGCGAATATCTGCTGTCGCTGAACCTGCCGCTGGCGCTCATCGTCGGCGGGGCGCTGGTGGTCGGGGGGCTCGTCCTGCTGCGGTTCCTGCTGGCCACGACATCCGAGGTCGGCCGCATGGTGCCCGGGGCGAGCGAAGCAGCGGGTCGCGCGATCCTCGATGCGCGTGACATGCCCGAGGACAGTTGGGTCTGCACGAACTGCCGCTCGGTGAACACCCCCCATGCGACGCATTGCTACCGCGGGTGCGGGTCCCGGGACGACTTGGCCGAACCGCTCCCGACGGATCGCTCGCTCCTGGCTGATCGGCAGAACGGCAAGCGCATCATCTGATCCGCGCCCTGTGCCGCCGCGCGGCGGGATCGCCTACGGGCGACTGATCGAGATCTTCGAGCCCACCTTCGTGAACGTCAGGTCGACCTCGTACACGACCCGTTGCAGCTGCCCGCTGTTCTCGCCGACACGGGACTTGCCCCACAGTTTCCAGCTGCCCGACCTCGGTCGACCCTGGTCGTCGATGACGACCTCGAGCTCGGTGTCGTCGACCTCCTCCTTCTGGGACATGCCGGGGAGCGTATTCGGGTGGATCAGCAGCGCGCCGGTGACGCCGATCTTGTGGTAGGTCTTGCCGCTCACCCGGACCGCGCCGAGATACTTGACGTCGTCCGCCGTCTTGACCGTCTTGAACAGGACGTACGACTGCCCCGCGCCGTAGTTCTTGATCGGGCGCCAGGCAGCGGCGCCGGACTTCACGTAGCCCTTGCCTTTGACCGCGCGGACCTGGACCCGGACCTTGCCCAGGCCCACGTAGTCGTGGCCCAGGTCATACGTGAACGAGCTCGCGAAATCGCCGCCGGAGACGTCCAGCGCGCCGACGATCGGCAGCAGGTTGATCGAGGCGCGCACATTCCCCTTGAACGCGACGTGGTAGGTCAGCTTGCCGCTGGTCACGCGCTCGGTGAAAGCGTCGATGGCCTCGACGAACGCCCGTGGCGTGGGACTCGGCTTCGCCGAGGCCTGACCGACGGGTGTCGCCGAGGACGTCGTCGACCCCGACGTGCTCGCCCGCGGAGCAGGCAGGCAGGCACTCGCGACCAACGCGACGACGATCGCCGTCGCCGCGAGCAGCGCGACCCGAGTGCCCCGAGACATCGGCGAGACGGTAGCAGCCATGTCCAGATGTGGTCCGGGGCGCGGAGGGCCCACTCGTCGACGGGACCTTCGACCCCCGATCCGTGAGGACCACCGGATCCGTTGGCGACCCCGGATCTGTCGGATAGCCGGCACCCTGACCCGAACCCTCCGCGGTATCCTCGCCGGGTGACCCTTGCGGAGCGCGCGGCCCCTCGAACCGGTCGGATACGATCCCGTCACCGGACCCGGCCAGACACGCCGGTGCTCGTCCGGCAGGTCCGCAACGGGATCGAGGAGAGCATCCACCGCGGCGACATCGTCGAGGCGGATGCCAGCGGTCGCCTCATCCGCTCGCTCGGCGACCCGGATCGGATCGTCACGCTGCGCTCGACCGTCAAGCCCTTCGGCGTCGTCGCCCTCATCGAGGCCGGCGGCATCGAGGCCTTCGACCTCGAACCGGCCGAGCTGGCGATCATGGCCAGCTCTCATTCCGGCGAGGACTTCCATGTCCGTACGCTCCAGAGCGTGTTCCGACGGGCCGGCGTCAGTCAATCGCTGCTGGCATGCGGCAACGAGGGGATGCCGCTCGACCCGCTCACGGCCGCGCGTCTCGCGAGGGACGGCGAGAAGGCGGGCCCGATCCGCCACATGTGTTCTGGCCAACACGCCGTCTCGTTGCTGCTCTCCCGGCTCAAGGGCTGGGACCTCGAGACGTACTGGCGACCCGAGCACCCATCGCAGGCCGCCTACCGTGCGGCCGTCGCTCGCGCGTACGCCACGACACCGCAGAAGCTCGAGACTGCCATCGACGGCTGTGGCGTCGAGACCTACGCCTTCCGGCTCCGTGAGGTCGCCCAGGCATACGCGTTCCTCGCGGACCCGTCCGGTCTGTCGGTGCGCGACCCACGCCGCTCGCTGGCGCCGGCCGTGACGCTCGTCCGCGACGCGATGGTCGCCCATCCGGAGATGGTCGCCGGCCGCCACGACCGGCTCGACACGTCGCTCATGAAGGCCGCCCCGGATCAGCTCATCAGCAAGGCCGGCATGGAAGCGCTCCGGGCGATCGCGATCCTGCCCGGCCCCCGATCGGGCACCCTGCTCGACGCCCCCTCAGGGCTCGCCATCAAGATCGAGGACGGCGACGGCTACGACCGCGGGACGTGGGCCGCGTCGGTCGAGGCGCTGCGCCAGGTCGGCGTGCTCGACGGCGGGGCACTTCGCGTGCTCGCGCGATACCACCGGCCGACCATCCTCGACCCGCATGGTCGAGTGGGGGCAGAATCCATCCCGGAGTTCGAGCTCGCGCCGGTCGGCGAACTGATCGGCTGACCGGGGCGGTCGAGGTGACCGCCCGAAGCGCGCGCCCGGCCAGGAGTCACCACCGTACCGATGCCCGCCGACGACCCGTATCGCACGCTCGGTCTCGAGCGCAGCGCGTCCCTCGATGAGGTGAAGCGCGCGTATCGCCGCCTGGTCAAGGCGAACCACCCGGACGCCGCGGGTGAGGCCGCGCTGCCGCGGTTCCTGGCGATCCAGGAGGCCTATGACCGGATCGTCGGGCCGGATATCACCACGAGACCGGTCGTCCGTGGTCCCGCGCCGCGGCGCGCCTGGGAAGCCGACCCGGATCGGGCCGGCGCCACGTACCGGGCATACGGTGGACGACCGCGACCCAGACCGGGACCGCGGACGGGGCCGAGGCGGCCAGCCAGCCGTCCCTCGGGCGCGCCCGGCTCTGGATCGACGAACGGCTCTGGCTCGACGAACGGCGGCGGATCGACGACCGGCACAGCATCGACCGGTCCTGCCGGCCCCTCAACGGACCCCGGCCGCCCCGGCGAGACCCCGGGCGAACGCCGTCGCCGAAAGGCGACCCTCGGCTCCACGTCGTATGACGACGTCGATCCCGGCGCGTTCACGCCGGATTGGGGCGGCGCGTCGTGGTACGGCACGACGTCCGGCACGTATTGGACGATCAACCCCAAGGAATACGCCGATCCCCGCAAGCACGGGCCCGAATACCAGGCCCGGGCGCGACGGGTGGAGCAGATCCACGCACGGCAGTCGGGCGCCGAGGCCCCACCGACGGGCTCGAACGAGCCCCCGCCCGAGCCGAGCATCGACGGCGACATCGGCCCAGAGCCGGCCGCCGCGCGCCAGTCCCCGCCGCCGACCCACACGACATCGTCCTGGTGGGAGGCCACCGGGGGTACGCCGGCGACCGCGTCCGGGGCCGACGCACGACGGGCCTACCCGCCACGTTCCGAGCCGCGTCCGACGGGGGCGTCATCACCACCGTCAGGGGCTCCGATAGGTGACGTCCCCGCAGACGTCTCGACCGACGCGATCATGGCCTTGATCCGCGGTTGGCTCGACGACGACCATCCCACGAGCGCCGCCCGGATCGGGCGAGCGGTGATCGGTTGGGCGCCACTCGCCCTCGGCGCCGGTTGGCTTGCGGGCGAGGTCAGCGGCTGTGGCCGGTTCGCCGCGACCTGTCCGCCCGCCATCGCCCCGGCGACGTGGGTCGTCCAGCTGGGACTGCTCCTCTTGCTCATCCTCTTCCCGCGGATCGCCCGGGTCGGGACGATCGGCACCATCGCCATCCTTGGGACGGTGTTCCCGGCGTCGATCCTGCTGTTCGCGACTGGCGACCCGCAGGGCATGGAGTTCGGCCGCTCGATCCTCGGCGGCCTGATCATCCTGGCCTGGGTCGCCGGACTCGGGTATGGCGTCGTGCGCGAGGTCCGGCGCGAGGTCCGCCCGGTATCCTGAGGTCATGCCCCGCAGGAACGATCAGCGCGACCTATCCGCCGCTGCCCAGGAGTACCTGCTCGCCCTGCGAGTGACCGCCGGCAACGAGGACGGCGCGAGGGCGACCGGGGCGGGCATCGCTCGTCATCTCGGGGTCACCACGCAGGCGGCCAGTGAGATGTTCCGTCGGCTGGCGGCCGACGGGCTCGTCGAGCACGATGGCGGGCGCGAACTGCGCCTTACCACCGCCGGCCGTGCCGCGGCCGATGCGATCTTCCGGCGGCATGCCCTCCTCGAGTGGCTGCTCACCAGCGTTGTCGGGCTGGGTTGGGCCGAGTCGGATGAGGAGGCCATGCGCCTTCAGGTCGCCATCTCGCCCCGCGTCGAGGCGCGCCTCGACGAGATGCTCGGCCACCCCGAGATCTGCCCCCACGGCAACCCGATCGATGCCGCGACGGCGAAGCGGCGCCCCGTCGGGGTCCGGCTGTCCGACACGGAGGCCGGCATGCACGCGACGGTCTATCGAATCACCGAGGAGGCCGAGGAGGACGCCGGCCTGCTGTCCTACCTCGAGGCCCGGGCGCTCAAGCCTGGCGCCCCGATCACGATCCTGGCGCGCTCGGAATCGCTCGATTCGTTGACGCTGGACGGGCCGCGCGGACGCGCGACGCTCGGTCTTCGCCCAGCTGCCTTGATCCGCGTCCTCCCGGGCGAGGCAGATCCGAGCCTCTTCCACACCGTTCCCGAGCGATGAACCGCGTGCGGATCGCCCCGAGCCCGACCGGCCCGCTGCACATCGGGACCGCCCGGACGGCGTTGTACAACTTCCTGCACGCGCGACACGTCGAGGGCACGTTCATCCTCCGGCTGGAGGACACCGATCAGGCGCGAAGCACGGTCGAGTTCGAGAAGGACATCCTCGACGGCCTGCACTGGCTCGGGCTCGGGTGGGACGAGGGGCCGGAGGTGGCCGGCGAACCGGCCCGTGGCCCGCACGCGCCGTACCGCCAGATGGAGCGCCTGCCGTCTTATGAGGCCGCCGCCCAGCGGTTGCTCGCGCTCGATCTCGCGTATCCCTGCTACTGCACGCCCGATGAGCTCGAGGCCGACCGCAAGGCGCAGGAGGCGGCCAAGCAGCCGCCACGCTACGTCGGGCGGTGCGCGCACCTGACGGTCGAAGAGCGCCGGGCGCGCGAGGCCGAGGGTCGCCGCGGCGCGCTGCGGTTCCGCGTGGGTGAGGGGAGCGTCGCCTTCGACGACCTGATCCGCGGTCGGGTCGAGATCGATGTCGCCAATCTCGGCGGCGACTTCGTCATCGTGCGCGCGGACGGGACCCCGCTCTACCACTTCACGGTCGTCGTCGACGACGCGGCGATGGAGATCACCGACGTCATCCGTGGCGAGGACCACCTGTCGAACACGCCGAAGCACATCCTGCTCTTCCGCGCGCTCGGATACGACGTGCCCCGGTTCGCCCACCTGCCGCTGATCCTCAATCCCGACCGGACCAAGATGAGCAAGCGCAAGAGCCAGACGGCGATCGATGACTACATCGCTCAGGGCTTCGTCAAGGAAGCCCTCGTCAACTACCTCGCCCTACTCGGCTGGTCGACCGGCACGGAGGAGGAGATCCTGTCGCTGGACGAGCTCGTCGGGCGCTTCGAGGTCACCGACGTCCACAAGGGCGGGGCGGTCTTTGACCGCGAGCGGCTGGAATGGCTGAACGGCCAGTGGATCCGCCGGCTCGAGGCGGACGACCTGATCGATCGACTGCGGCCGTTCATCGAGGCCGAGCAGGTCGCCGGACGCATCGAGCGGGTGCCGACCGATGACGAGATCCGTTCCCTGCTTGCCGGTCATCCAGGACCGACTCCCGACGCTCGGTGCCATCGGAGACCTCGTCGGGTTCCTGTGGGTGAGTGACGTGGCCGTCGATCCGGCGACGCTCGTGCCGAAGCGCTGGGACCCAGCGACCACACGCGAGGGCTTGTCGGCCGCGCGCGAAACGATCGACGCGGTCGGCGACGTGTCATTCGAGGCCGACGAGCTCGAACCACCGCTCCGGGCGCTCGCCGAGGCGCGCGGTTGGAAGGCTGGGGACCTGTTCATGGCCATCCGGGTCGCCGTGACCGGCCGGACCGCGACCCCGCCGCTGTTCGACACGCTCGTCGCCCTCGGGCGTGACCGGGTCCTCGCCCGGATCGATCGGGCGCTGGAGGCACTGCTGGCGTGACCCACGACGAGGTCCGGGCCTGGCTCGATCGATACATCGCCGCCTGGGCCGCCGACGACGCCGAGTCGATCGGCGACCTGTTCAGTGCGGATGCCCGCTACCGCTATCACCCCTCGGACGATGGATTCGTCGGCCGCGACGCGATCGTCCGGGCGTGGCTGGAACCGTCAGGCGACGCGAGTACGCGCGATGAACCGGGGACCTGGGAGGCGCACTACGAGCCGTACGTCGTCAGCGGCGATCGCGCTGTCGCCGTCGGCTGGAGCCGCTACTACGCGGATGCGGGCAAGTCGACGGTGACAGACATGTGGGACAACGCGTACCTGCTCGAATTCGACGCGGGTGGCCGCTGCAGATCGTTCACCGAGTTCTTCGTCGAGCGGCCGAAGGACCGGCGCTGACCCAGCGATCTCACGACGATCGGCAGAAAGCCCGTTCTACGCCCCCAGCGCGAACGGGCTCTCTGCACGACGGGAGGAGCAGCGCCGGCGCGAGTCTCCGCGGTCTTGATGGCACCACCGATGGCGCCTACAGGTCATCGCTTGGGTGCGAGCGACCCGATTCGCGCTCGAGAGACGTCAGCTTAGCGGGATATCACCCCTGATCCGGGTACCCATCCCCGGCCGCGAGTCGATCGAAAGCCGGCCGTGCATGACGGCCAGCCGATCGGCGAGGTTCGTGAGACCGTCGCCACGCTCGATGCGGAACGGGTCGAACCCTCGACCAGAGTCTTCCACCTCGAACGTGACCGAGGAGGCCGTCCGCCGCAGGCGGATCAAGGCGACCGCACTCGGTCCGGCATGCTTGATCACGTTCTGGAGGGCTTCGAGGCAGCAGTAGTAGACGCCCTGTTCGACGTGCGGCTCGAGCCGGCCGAAGCCGACCGCTTCGATCCGGACCGGCACCGGCGCATTCGTCGCCGCGGACCGCAGGCAGGACGGAACGCCGTACTTTGCGAGCAGGTCCGGCGAGCCAGCGCGTGTCACGGACCGGATGTCAGCGAGGGCGTCCTCGAGGTCGCGTCCGAGCTGTTGGAACTGCGCCCGCTCGTCCGCTGACGACGTCGAGTCCGCCAGCAGGCCGAGCCGGATCCGCACGCTGATCAGCCGCTGCTGCGCGCTGTCGTGGAGATCCCGCTGGATGCGAAGTCGTTCGGCATCGCCGGCATCGAGCAGGCGGACCCGGGCGACCTGAAGCTCCCGATCCGTGCCCCGTCGCTCGACGTACCACAGGCTGCCGAGCCACACGACGGCCGCCGCCAGCATCAGGACGATCTCGATCCGAGCGGGGTGGACCGCCACGAGCGCCGCGAAGCCAGCCACCGTCGCGACGATGGCCACGAGGATGAGCAGCGACCTGACCGTGCGCAGCGAACGACGGCTGGTGGCCGCACCGATCGCTGGTGTGACGGGATCTGCCCGAAGTTGGCCGTTGATGTACATCGCGTCCCCTCCATCGCTTGGAGTCGTCGTCGAACGGGGGACGCGCAGCCCCTCGACTGCGCGAGGGCTCTTTGCTCCTCAGCCCTCGGATTCAGTCTCGACGTTCGTCAAAAAGTCTCGCGCCGCCGATGTGGAGCGTCATCACCCGCTGGTGTTTTCACCCGGGTGATTCCCAGCAAGAGAAAAGCTGAGTGCGCTGTCATCGTCGATCAGGTCCAGGGCATGCGCCCGGTCGACCGCGGCTTCTTTCGACCCCACATCGAGCTTCCGGTAGATCGATCGATAGTGCGAGTGGATCGTGTTGTAGGACACGACGAGCTCGTTCGCAACCTCACGCTTCGAGCGGCCTGTCGCCATGAGGCGCAGGACTTCCAGCTCCCGACGGGAAAGCTGCTTGTTCTCGACGGGCAGGGGGGCGCCGACGACGGGGACAAGCGCGTCCCTCGCGATCCGCAGGTACCCGGGGTCGACCATCGACTCGATCAGTGAGTCCGCTTCCTGGAGCGCGCGACGAGCGTCGCGCCGTCGGCCGAGCTGGCGAAGGGCCTCGGCCGTGGGCAGCAGCGCCTCGGCGACCGGCAATGGCTCGCCGACTTTCCGGAGCGGACCGAGCCCGTCCGCCAGGAGGGCGTGACCCTCGAGGTGCCGACCCGCTCGGACGAGGGTCGCGCCGAGCTCGAGCGTGGCGAATCCACCGGTCGCCGAGCCCCGCAGACCATGTCGTCTCGGCCGCCTCGATGGCCGACCGCGCGAGTCGTTCAGCGAGGACGAGCTGGCCCTCGTGACGTGCGATCCGGCAGAGCAGGCTCCGCGCCCCGACCACGTCCATCCACGCTCGGTTTTCGATCGCCAGCCGTTCCCCGGTCTCCAGGTACGGCCGGGCCTCGGCGAAGCTTCCGGCTCGAACCAATCCGAAGCCGAGGAGCACGTGGACCGTTGCGCGCCAGGGCGAATCACGCTCCGATTCGAGCTCGAACGCGCGGCGAGCGGATCGCACCATCCCGCCGACGTCCCCTCCCGGGAATGCGGCACTCATGATCTCGGCGCTCGATTCGAACGACGCGGTCCCCTCCGGCGGCTGACCCTGGTCGATCGGCCAACCTCGCATCATCCAGCGCTTTTTGCGCTTCCCGGCGCTGCCCGAGGAACTGCATCGTCCAGGCCTTGGCCATCGCCAGGCGGCCGTCCGAGGTCACCGCGTCGTCCCCGATCAGCTGCAGCCAACCGGCGACCGTGCCCATCCGACCGAGCTCGATCCGCTCGAGATAAGCCGCGCTGATCAGCGTGGCCGCTCGGCCGCGATCATCCCCCGAGATCGCGTGACGGATCGCGCGGTCCATGTCGCCAGCACCCTCGAACCAGCGCGAGGCGCGCAGATGGAGGTCCGGGATCATCTCGGCCGCCGTCCGCAGCAACTCCATCGACAGTGATCGAGCGACGAGCTTGTGATAGCGGTACCACTCGCGCGTGTCGTCGAGTGGTAGCACGAAGAGGTTGGCGCGCTCGAGCGCGATCAGCTGCCGGGCGCCGTCCGTCCCCTCTGTGATGGCGTCAACGAGCGGGCCAGTCATCTGGTCGACGATCGACGTCGCGAGCATGAACCGCAGCGTCCGCGGATCGAGCTTCGCGAGCACCTGCTCGGTCAGGTAGTCATCGATATACCGGTTCGACGCTCCGAAGCTCCGGAGGACCGCCTGCCGGTCGGCCGCGTCCTTGAACGAGAGGTAGGCGAGGTACACCGCGGCGGGCCAGCCCTCGGTCCGATCGTGCAGGCTCGCGATATCGGCCAGGTCGAGCCCGGACTCGAGCGTCCCGTTGATGAGCGCATCAGTTTCCTCGACCGTGAACGACAGGTCGGTCGAGCGAAGCTCGACGAGGTCGCCGCTCGCACGGAGGCGGGCGACGGGCAGGGGCAGGTCCGCGCGCGACGCGATCGCCACCGTCACGTTGGCCGGGGACCTCTCCACCAGGGCGAGCACGGCTTCGTTCGCCATCGCATCGGTGATGTGGTGGTACCCGTCCAGGACGACCACGACATCCGCCGTGATGGCATCCGCGCCCGCCACCAGGGCGGCGACAGGATCGCGCTCCACCGGTCGTTCATCGACTGGTTCGTCCCGGCGCCCACCTACCCGCTCGAGGGTGGCCAGCAGGTAGCGCACGAGGACCGCCGGGTCGTTGTCGCGATCGTCCAGCGCGACCCAGCAGAATGTGCGGGCATCGCCTTCGGCCCAGTCCGCAAGGAGGGTCGTCTTGCCATACCCGGCAGGCCCGACCAGCACGGCGAGGGCCGCCTCGTGGTCGGCCAGACGCGAGGTAAGCCGGTGACGACGGATCGACTCAGGGTGGAGACGCGGGGCGCGGAGTTTCGTCGCGCTGAGGCCCTGACCTCGCTGGGTTCGTGCGGGATCTTCGTGCTTGGTCGGTGTCGAAGCCACGGGCAAGCCCCCGCTCGGTAAAACTGCGGTCACCCGGGTGAGTCACCCTCGGTGCGAAGACTGTCCCAAAGCAGCGACGATGTCCACAGCCCCTCGATGGTCGTTGTGCGCTAGGCTGGCACCGCGTCCACCTGCCAGGAAAGGGACGCGCCAGAGGGATAGCTGGGGCGCTCGCGCCCGGACGTCGGGGTGACAATGGCGGTCGCGCGTCATCGAAAGTCGGAGCCCATCGGGAACGTGATCCGACGGGCACGGGCGGGGCAGCACTCGCGCCCTCAGGGCCGGGGCGAGCCCGGTCGACCGATCCGCGTCGTCATCGCGGACGACTCGTACCTGATCCGCAATGCCCTGGGTGAGGTGCTCGGGCAGATCGAGAGCGTCGAGCTCGTCGCGAGCGCCGAGGACGGCGAATCCCTGCTCGAGGCGGTCCGGTCGTACGACCCGGATGTCGCGATCCTCGACATCCGCATGCCGCCGACCGGGGACGACGAGGGGATCCGGGTCGCGACCAAGCTCCGCGAGGATCATCCGCATGTCGGCGTGATCGTGCTGAGCCAGCATTCCGATGCGCGCTATGCCCTGGGCCTCCTCGAAGCAGGTGCGGAGGGTCGCGGCTATCTGCTGAAGGAACGCGTCCACGACCGGGAGGAGCTCGCGTCGGCGATCGACATCGTCGCCCAGGGCGGCACGATGATCGACCCGACCGTGATCGAGGCGCTGATCGCCGCGGATCGCCGCCGGCGGGACTCGCCGCTCGACGATCTCACGCCGCGCGAGCACGAGGTGCTCGCCGAGATGGCCCAGGGCAAGAGCAACGCCGCCATCGCGGAATCGCTCGTCCTGACCAAGCGCGCCGTCGAGAAGCACGTCGGCGCCATCTTCCAGAAGCTCGCGCTGGAGGACGACGAGGTCGTCAGTCGCCGGGTCACGGCCGTCCTGCTGTTCCTGAGCGACGGCACTGCGCTGATCCCGCGGGAGTCCCCGCCCCCGTCACCCGAACGAGGGCGTGCCGCAGCCGTGCACGCCTGTCCGCGCCATCCCCAGTCTCGCTCCCTGGACGCACCATCGTCTCGAGGGCCATGGCCACGGGCAGGCCGCGAGGTCAGCGAGCGAGGTATCTGGGATGGATGTGCGGGCAGAGGCGCGGCGACTCGCGTCGGTCGCGACGTTCTTCGTTTGGGTCGGCTGGATCGCGGTGATCTACGCCGTCATCGCCGGCGTGCTCTGGTGGATCGACCTCGCCTCCCGCGATGGATTCTCGATCCTCGAGGCGCTCGGTGTATCGCTCAATGCCATCGGCGGCCCGATCTTCCTGGCGCTGCTGGTCGCGGGGCTCGGCCATTTCGTCCGGCTCTTCGCGATGGACGTCGCCGGTCGCGCCTGATCGTCGAACTCAGGACTCCGGATGCCGATCGCGTGACGGCGACTTCGCGGACCCGGTGCGTTCGCGCACGTACCGGTCGACCGGCGCCACGACGATCGTCTCGAACCCGGTCGTGACGGTGTCGATCGCCGGCGTCACGCGGTCACGCATGCGCCGCACGGTCGTGACCACGATGTCGCCGCTCGCCACGCCCGCGCCGATCAGGAACGCCGTCCCGGCCGCCCCGACGAGCCCCACGATCCGGGCCGCATCGCTGTGCGCCAGGAGAGCCTCCACCGTCTGAAGTCCCGGTAGGAGCGGCAGCACTGCCGGGACGGCCCAGAGCGCAGCCGGCGCCTGCGATCGAACGCCGATGACCCGACTCACGATGCCGATAGCGAGGGCCGAGACCAGGGTCGCGACCGCCGGGTCGATGCCCGCGTCCAACATCCGGATGACTGCGAGCCAGGCGATCGCCCCAACGATCGATGCCGAGGCGACCGCCGCGCGCGGGTCGCCGAGCCTGATGGCGTATCCGCCGACTGCGAGGAGGGCGGCCAGCCCAGCGACCGTCGTACCCCATTCCTCGGGTCCGGTCTTGACCAGCGTCAGCTCGACACCGAACGACCCGGCGACGACGAGCGAGAGGCCCGTGCCGGCGGCGACGCCGGCGCCGAGCAGGAGCGCCTCGGCAAGCCGGGCGCTGCCCGAGATGATCGATTGGTCGATCAGATCGCGGAACCCCGACACCAGGGCATAGCCGGGCATGAACCGCAGGAGACTGCCGGTCATGACGAGGCCACCGACGATCGGCAGACCTATCGCAACAAGCACCGCGACCAGCAGTGTCGAGGCGGCGACGCCGAAGACCGTGCGGAAGAACGGCGGAAGAGTGGAGCGCTCGAGGACGGACAGCGCCGGCTGGATCACGAGCGCCACGGCGAGCGTCACCGCCGCATCGAGCGCGGCACCGCCGAAGACGACCGTCGATCCCGCGGCGGAGATACCCGGGGCCACGAACGAGATGGCGGGCCCGTATGGCGGGGGCTGGCGTTCGAGATCGTCCAGTGCGGCGTCGGCATCGGCAAGGCCGAACTCTCCCGCCTTGATGCGGCGAACGATCGAGGAGATCGCGGCCAGGCGGGCGAAATCGGTCAGTCGCTCGGGGACCGTGTAGAGCAGCGTGGTCGGCGCCCCGTCGTCCGGGTCGTGGGAGATGGCGATACCGGAGAACGTCACTGAGCGCTGGATGGGGTCGAGGCCGTAGGCGTGCGCGATGGTGTCGATCGCGGTCTCGACGTCATCGGTCTGCGCGCCCGAGCCGAGCATGGCAACGGCGACGCGCATCGCGAATCGCACGACGGGCCCAGCGTCATGCCCGGGGACGGTTGCGCCCCGATCGCCGGGAGGGGCGTCGGGGCGCTCGTTGATCGGAGGGATCGTCATGCCCCCGCTCGGTGCGGGGGTCGGTCAGATGCCGAGGATCTGCTTCTTCTTGGCCTCGAAGTCCTCGCTCGTGATGATCCCCTGATCACGCAACCGGGCGAGCTTGCCCAGCTCTTCGACATAGTCCGGTTCTGCGGGCGCGGCCGGCGGTGGCGGGGCGTAGCTCTGCTGCGGGGGCGGCTCGTCGTACTGATCGTCCTGGCCGCCCTGCTGGTTCTGATACATCGCCATCTGGCGGCGCGATGTGCGTCGTGCGGTCCGGCGCGCGACCCGGCGTGAGGGTCCGAACATCGTGGAGCTCCTTCCTGTGTCCGTCCTGCAGGTTACGCGGTCGCGGGCGCCGCGGCCTCGTCGCCCTTGGCGCTGCCAGCTCGCTGGAGAAGCGATTGGTCCATCGCCGCTTCCTCGGCCTTGAGGAGACCGATCGCGACGAGGTCGATCGGTGTCACGAACGTGCTCGCGACGGGGAACCCATTGGCCCGGTAGACGGCGTCGCGAAGGGGGATCGCCCAGCGGTGCTCGATGAGCAGGATGGCCGCCGCCGAGTCCGGCGGGATCTCGGCCAGGACATCGAGCGCGTCGTCCAGCATGGTGTCGTCGTCTGCGGCGGCTTCTGCGCCGAGTGCGGCCCCGATCTCGGCGCCCTCCTCGCCGGCGGCGCCGAAGCCGATCAGCGCCCCGACATAGGCGCCGAACTCCCGTCGGTCGGCCTCGTCCATCTGGCTCATCTCGAGGCTGGCGACGTTGCCGTCCTTGTCCTTGTAGACGGTCAGCGAGTCGATCACCCGGACGACGTCGCTGTCGCGCAGGCGTGCGAGCTCCTCGATGACCTCGCCCTTGAATTCCGGCTTGCTGAAGCCGAGGGCGATCAACTGCACGGGTCCGATCGACACGGCGACATTCCTCCTGTTCGGTGGTCGCGAGAACGCTAGGTTAGCCCTCCGGCTCCTTCATCACCCCAGACGGGTGATGACACCTTGGGGCCCCCGGTGTGTCGTAACCGTGAGCCGGCGTGTCGCTCCGACGTCGCTCGCCGGCCTCCTTCCGCCATGCACATCGGCTACGCGCACCCGGCCCCGTGACGCGGTCCCGCGGGTCGGCCAGGAGGAAACCCAAGATGGCTGCCGTCGTCCCTTCCGAGACCCAGGCTTCGGCCGCGACAGCGTGGGAGTTCGGCGTCCACTCCGAGGTCGGGAAGCTCCGACGGGTCATGATCCACCGACCGGACCTCGAGCTGAAGCGGCTGACGCCGAACAACCACGACGAGCTCCTGTTCGACGACGTCCTCTGGGTCCGCCGGGCGCGCCAGCAACACGACGCCTTCGGCGACCTGATGCGCGATCGCGGCATCGACGTCGTCTATCTGGAGGACCTGCTCGCCGAGACGCTACGTGCGCCCGACGCCAAGCAATGGGTGCTCGACCGAGCCGTGACTCCCTTCACCGTCGGGGCCGGGATGTCCGACGAGATCCGGGCGTACCTCGACGAGATCGACGCTGTCACCCTGGCCGACCACCTGATCGGCGGCCTGACCGTGCGCGAGGGGAGGGACATCCTGCAAGGCAAGGGTGTCCAGGGTGTCGGGTCCGGCGAGGTCGCGAAGCGCTCGCTCGTGATCGCCGCGATGGAGCCCGACGACTTCGTCCTACGCCCGCTGCCGAATAGCTACTTCACACGCGACCCATCGGCCTGGATCTACGGCGGCGTCGTGGTCAACCCGATGTATTGGCCCGCGCGGCGGCTCGAGGCCCTCAACGTGGAGGCGATCTATCGCTTCCACCCGTCGTTCCGGAACGCCAGCTTCGATTTCTGGTACTCGCGTGAGGATGAGGGCGAGTCGTTCGGGCGGGTGAGCTCCGAGGGCGGCGACATCATGCCGATCGGCAATCGCGCGGTCGCCATCGGCATGAGCGAGCGGACCACCGGGCAGATGATCGAGAAGATCGCGCTCGCGCTGTTCGCGAAGGGCGCCGCCGACCGGGTCGTCGTCGCCGGCATGACCCGCGACAGGGCCCACATGCACCTCGACACGGTCTTCACGTTCCTCGATCGGGACAAGGTCACGATGTACCCGAAGGTCGTCGACTCGATCACCGCGTACTCGGTGCGCCCGGCCGACCAGGAGGGAGAGCTCGACATCCGCCGCGAGGATTCGTTCCTCGGGGCGATCAAGGACGCCCTCGGCCTCAAGGATCTGACGGTGATCGGCACGGGCGGCGACGCCTCGCAGGCCGAGCGCGAGCAGTGGGACGACGGGAACAACGTCGTCGCGCTCGAACCGGGCGTCGTCGTCGGCTACGAACGGAACGAGTTCACCAACGCGCTCCTGCGCAAGGCCGGTGTCGAGGTCATCACCCTCGACGGGTCGGAGATCGGCAAGGGACGAGGCGGTGGCCACTGCATGACCTGCCCGCTGCTGCGGGATCCGGTCTGACACCGGCGACGACGATCCACCACGGAGGACGACCATGGCGACGCTGACCCCCGCCCCGACGCTGAAGGGGCGCAACTTCCTGAAGGAGCTCGACTACACGCCCGACGAGATCCGCTCTCTGCTGGACCTGGCGGCGGACCTCAAGGCGGCAAAGAAGGCGGGTACGGAGACCGAGCACCTTCGCCAGAAGGAGATCTGCCTGATCTTCGAGAAGACCTCGACGCGCACCCGCTGCTCGTTCGAGGTCGCCGCCTACGACCAGGGCGCGCACGTCACCTACCTGGACCCGGTCTCTTCACAGATGGGCCACAAAGAGACCATCAAGGACACCGCGCGGGTATTGGGCCGCCTCTATGACGGCATCGAATACCGCGGCTTCGACCAGGACATCGTCGAGGTCCTAGCGGCGAATGCCGGGGTTCCGGTGTGGAACGGCCTCACCGACGAGTTCCACCCGACCCAGATCCTCGCCGACATGCTCACGATGCGCGAGCACTCGGCCAAGCCGCTCGAGCAGATCGCGTTCGCCTTCCTGGGAGACGCCGCGAACAACATGGGCAACTCGCTGCTCATCGGGGCGGCGAAGCTGGGCATGGACGTCCGGCTCGTTGCGCCGCGGATCCGGTGGCCGCACGACGAGCTGGTCGAGCAGGCGAAGGCCATCGCGGCCGAGACGGGCGCCAGGATCACCCTGACCGAGGACGTCAAGGAGGGCGTCGAGGGCGCCGACTTCCTATACACCGACGTCTGGGTTTCGATGGGCGAGCCCCATGATGTCTGGAAGGAGCGCATCGCGGAGCTGTCGCCGTACCAGATCAACGCCGCGACGATGCGGGCGACGGGTAACCCGGACACGAAGTTCATGCACTGCCTGCCCGCGTTCCACAACACCGACACCAAGGTCGGCACCGAGATGGCCGCCGAGTTCGGGATCACCGAGATGGAGGTCACGGAGGAGGTCTTCGAGTCGCCCGCGTCGATCGTCTTCGACCAGGCCGAGAACCGCATGCACACGATCAAGGCGATCCTCGTCGCCACGATCGGCGACTGAGGTCGCCGATGCGGGTCGTGGTCGCGCTCGGCGGAAATGCGCTGCTCCAGCGCGGCCAACCCATGACCGCCGAGCAGCAGCGGGAGAACGTCCGGGTCGCGGCCCAGCAGCTCGCCCCGGTCGCCGCAGAGCACGAGCTGGTCATCTCCCACGGGAACGGCCCACAGGTCGGCCTGCTCGCCCTCCAGGCGTCGGCGTACGAGGCGGTCGAGGCGTACCCGCTCGATGTCCTCGGCGCCGAGACCGAGGGGATGATCGGCTACATGATCGAGCAGGAGCTCGGCAACATCCTGCCGCCCGAGCGGCCGTTCGCCTCGATCCTGACCATGGTCGAAGTCGATCCCGACGACCCCGCGTTCGCCGACCCGACCAAGTTCATCGGTCCGGTCTACGAGAAGGACGATGCCGAACGCCTGGCCGCCGAGAAGGGCTGGGCCATCAAGCAGGACGGCGACAAGTGGCGGCGGGTCGTGGCCTCGCCGCTGCCGAAGCGGATCTTCGAGATCCGCCCGATCCGCTGGCTACTGGAGCGCGGCTGCGTCGTCATCTGCACGGGCGGCGGCGGCATCCCGACGATGTACGCCCCGGGGACGCGGACACTGGTCGGTGCAGAGGTCGTCATCGACAAGGACCGCGCCAGCGCCCTCCTGGCCGAGGAGCTCGACGCTGACATCTACGTGATGGCGACCGACGTCGACGCCGTCTACCGCGACTTCGGCACGCCGAACCAGACCGCACTCGGACGGGCGACACCCGACGAGATCCGCGACCTGGACCTGCCGGCCGGTTCGATGGGCCCGAAGGTCGAAGCCGCGATCGCGTTCGCCGAGCACACCGGCAAGCCGGCCGCGATCGGCCGACTGGCCGAGATCGGCAAGGTGATCGCCGGGGAGCGGGGGACGCGGATCGAGCCGGCATCGGTCACCGCAGGGCAGGGCTGACGCGATGACGACGGCGGGCGCCACGAGCGAACCAGGCGACGAGCGGGCGCCCCGCCAGCCGACGTTGACCGAGGCGGTCCTGTCGGTCGTCGTCCTTATCGCGCTCATCGCGACCACCATCGTCCTCTTCGGGACGGCCGCGACGGACGGCCCGCTGCAGGTCGCGCTGTTCACGAGCGCGGCCATCGCCGGGCTCATGGCCCTCAGACTCGGGCATCGAACGGCGGAGGTCAGCCAGGCAGTCGTCGGCGGCATCTCCTCCGCGCTGCAGGCACTGTTCATCCTGCTCGCGGTGGGTGCGCTGATCGGCACGTTCAACATGGCCGGCACGATCCCGACGATCGTCTACTACGGCATCGGCATCCTCCAGCCGACCTACTTCTACGTCTCGGTCGCGTTCATCTGTGCGCTGGTCGGCGTGAGCATCGGCAGCTCGTGGACGACCGCGGCCACGCTCGGCGTCGGCTTCGTCGCCCTGGCGCCGCTGCTCGGCGCCGATCCGGCGATCACCGCCGGGGCGGTGATCTCGGGCGGCTACTTCGGCGACAAGATGTCACCGCTGTCGGAGACGACCGTCTTGGTCCCGTCCCTGGTCGGCGGGGTGACGGTGAACGAGCACATCGGGGCGATGATCTGGACGTCGGGGCCGGCGTTCCTGATCGCGCTCGCGCTGTACGTCATCCTCGGGATCTCGCTGCCGCCCGGCGAGACGGCGTTCGACAAGGCCGGGGCCCAGGCCGCGCTGGCCAGCGAATTCTCGATCTCGCTCCTGAATCTCCTGCCGCTCGTCCTCCTGATCGTGCTGTCGCTTCGGCGGATGCCGCCGTTCCTGACGATCTTCTCCTGCGCGATCGCGGCCGGGATCCTTTCGTGGTTCACGCAACCGGCGGTCGTCGCCGCGTTCGTCGGCGAAGCCGCGTTCTCGCTGGTGGCTGGCGTGAAGGCGCTGTACCTGGCGATGGGTACGGGCTTCACGCTCGACACGGGTGTGGCCCAGATCGACGAGCTGTTCTCGGGTGGCGGCATGGCGTCGATGCTGACGACGATCTGGCTGATCCTCGGCGCCCTGTCGTATGCGGCGATCGTCGAGCATGCCGGCTTCCTGGCGACCCTCATCGAACCGGTGGTTCGCCGCGCGACCTCGACCGGGCGGCTGATCGCCTCCGTGGTCGGGACCGCGATCGGACTCAACGTCGTCGCCGGCGATCAGTACGTGTCGGTGGTGATGCCGAGTCGGGTCTACCGCAGCGTCTTCGCCGAGCGAGGACTCGCGCCGAGGATGCTGTCGAGGACCGTCGAGGACGCGGGAACGGTCACGTCGGCGCTGGTCCCGTGGAACAGCTGCGGCGCGTACATGGCCGGTGTGCTCGGCGTCGCGACGGTCGCCTATCTCCCCTTCGCATTCTTCAACCTGCTCAGCCCGCTGATCTCCCTCCTTTACGGCTTCACGGGGTTCCGGATCGAGCGGCTCTCGGGCCCGCCCGACACCGAGCCACTCCAGCCCATCGCCGAGTCCGCGACGTGAACCGCATCGACATGAGTTCGGAGGACCACGGATGACCACTGCCGCCCCAGCCGTGGGATCGGAGCCAGCAAAGCGGGGATTCCGCCTGCCGTCGGCATACACGATCCTGTTCATCCTGATCGTCGCGGTCGCGATCGCGACGTGGATCATCCCGGCCGGCCGGTACGACTACAACGAGGACGGCACGCCGATCCCGAACACCTACCACGCGGTCGAGCAGAACCCTGCGCGGATCGTCGCCGACTCGCTGACGGCCCCCATCAACGGGATGTACGGCATCACCGGAGAGGATGGGTCGATCTCGTACTACAACAGCGGCGAGCTGTTCGGCGCTATCGACGTCGCGCTGTTCATCCTCGTGATCGGCGGCTTTCTGGGCGTGACCATGCAGTCGGGGGCGATCCAGGCCGGCATCGCGCGGGTCGTCGAGAGGCTCCGCGGCCGCGAGCGACTGATGATCCCCATCCTTATGGCGATCTTCGCCCTCGGGGGCACGTCGTACGGCATGGCCGAGGAGAGCCTGGCGTTCTACGTCCTCGTCATCACGGTGATGGTCGCCGCGGGCTATGACTCGCTGACCGGGGCCGCCGTTATCCTGCTCGGCTGCGGGATCGGCGTGATCGGCTCGACTGTCAACCCGTTCGCGACCGGCATCGCGTCCGGGTTCGCCGGGACCGGCATCGACCAGGGCCTTATCGGCCGGATCGTGATCCTCGTCGTGGGCACGGCGATCGGGATCTGGTGGGTGATGCGCTACGCCGCGCGGATCAAGGCCGATCCAGCTCGCTCGCTCATCGCCGCCGACCGCGCCGAGATCGAAACGCACTTCTCGGCGGCATCGGAGTCCGGTGGATCAGCCGCCATGACCGGTCGCCAGAAGGTCGTGCTCGGTCTCTTCTTCCTCGCCTTCATCGTCATGATCATCGGCGTCGTGCCGTGGGCCGATCTCGGTATCCAGCGGATCCCCACTCACTACTGGTGGTTCCCCGAGATGACGGCATCCTTCCTCCTGTTCGCGATCCTCATCGGATTCGCGGCGCGCAGCTCGGAGACGAGCTTCGTCGACGGCTTCGTCAACGGCGCGCGTGACCTGCTGGGCGTCGCCCTGATCATCGGCATCGCGCGTGGCGTCACGGTGATCATGACCAACGGCCAGATCACCGACACGATCCTCAACGCCGCCGAGCAGGCGGTGTCCGGTCTCGGCGGCGTGGCGTTCATCAATCTGATGTTCGGCCTGTTCCTGCCGCTGTCCTTCCTTATCCCGTCCTCGTCGGGGTTGGCGACCGTTGCCATGCCGATCATGGCCCCGCTCGCCAGCTTCGCGAACGTGCCGCCCGAGCTGGTCGTGACGGCCTACCAGACCGGCAATGGCCTGGTGAACCTCGTCACACCGACCTCCGCGGTCGTCATGGGTGGCCTCGCGATCGCCCGGGTCGGCTATGGCACGTGGCTCAAGTTCGTCTGGCCGTTGTTGGTGATCCTGGCGGTCCTGTGCATGGCCGTGATGTCGGTGGCGGTCCTTCTCGGATGACCGCGGAAGAGAACCCAGAGGTGGCGAGCATGGCGCAGCGATACGACGCGATGTCGAACGGCGAACCGCCGGTCTGGCACGCGATGGCGGTCGACGAGGCCCTTCGAGCCCAAAAGGTCGAGCAGGCGACGGGTCTCTCCGCGGCGGAGGTCGCGACCCGGAACCAGACCTACGGCCCCAACAAGTTCGCCGAGGCTCCCAAGGAGCCGGCATGGCAGGTGTTCCTGCGGCAATACCGCGACCCGATGCAGATCGTCCTGCTCATTGCGGGCGGAATCAGCCTGTTCCTGCCCGACCAGTTCGCGACGGGCGTCCTGCTGATCGGGCTGACGCTGCTCAATGCGTTCCTCGGGATGAACCAGGAAGGCAAGGCCGAGGCGAGCGTCGCAGCCCTCCAGAAGATGATGGTCGTCCAGGCCAAGGTCCGGCGCGGCGGTGAGATCGAGCAGATTCCGATGGAGCAGCTCGTCCCGGGCGACATCGTCAACATCGAGGCCGGCGATCTGGTCCCGGCCGATGGCCGGATCCTGCGGGCCGCCACGCTCGAGATCGACGAATCGGCCTTGACCGGCGAAAGCGCGCCAGTCCCGAAGACCGTGGATCCCGTCGCGGCCAATTCCGCGCTGGGCGACCGCGTCGACATGGCATTCATGAACACGCAGGTGACCCGCGGTGCCGCGACCTTCGTGGTCACCGCGACGGGCATGGGGACCGAGGTCGGTCATATCTCCGACATGCTGCAGTCGCAAACGGCGGAGGCCACGCCGCTGACCAAGCAGCTGAACCGCCTCACGAACCAGATCCTGATCATCGCCGGCGTCGCGCTGGCCATCTCCATCGGCCTCGGCCTGGCGCGGAACCAGCCGTTCGACATCCTGTTCCTATCCGCGGTCGCGTTCTCCGTGTCGGCCATCCCGACCGGCCTGCCGGCCGTGGTCACGACGATCCTGGCGGCGGGGACCTCGACGCTCGCCGCCGCCGGGGCGATCGTGAAGCGCCTGCGCTCCGTGGAGACGCTCGGTTCCACCTCGGCGATCAACTCCGACAAGACCGGCACCCTAACGCTGAACCAGATGACGGCCGTCCAGATGGCCATCGTCGGACAGCGGTTCACGATCAGCGGCGAAGGCTATTCCCCGGTGGGACAGATCGCCGGTGAGGCCGGCAAAGGGGAGGTGCCCCTGGAGCGCTACCTGCTGCCGATGGCCCTATGCGCCGATGCGGTCGCCAAGGACGGCGGGCTCGTCGGCGATCCGACCGAGGGCGCCCTCGTCGTGCTGGCCGCGAAGGGTGGCGTGGACCCGGTCCTGACCCGCGAGAAGTACGCGCGGATCGCCGAGGTGCCGTTCGACGCGGCCTACAAGTTCATGGCGACCTTCCACCGGATGCAGGACGAGAACGGGCGGGACGTCGTCCGCTGCTACGTCAAAGGTGCCCCGGACCAGCTGCTTGCGCGCTCCAGTGGCGCGATCCAGGGTGACGGGACCGTAATGCCCATCACGGGCGAGGGCAAGGACCGCTACATGGCGGAGAACCAGCGCCTCGGCGAGCAGGGTCTGCGCGTCCTGGCGACGGCCCAGCGCGACCTCGATCCCGCGACGTTCGACCCCAACGCGCCGGACCTCCTGCCGCTCGTTGCGGATCTCACCTTGCTTGCCCTTGTCGGCATCGTCGACCCCGCCCGCCCAGAGGCTCGCGACGCCATCGCCAAGGCCAAGTCGGCCGGCATCCAGACCCGGATGATCACCGGCGACCACGCCGTCACTGCCGCGGCCATCGCATCACAGCTGGGCATCGAGGGTCGCGCGATCACGGGTGCCGAGTTCGCCGCTATGAGCGACACCGAGCTCGATCGCGCGATCGAGGACGTCGGCGTCATCGCCCGCGTGGCCCCGGAGGACAAGGTCCGCCTGGTCGAGGTGCTGAAGCGCAAGGGACACGTCGTGGCCATGACCGGTGACGGCGTCAACGACGCCCCGGCCCTCAAGCGGGCGGACATCGGCGTCGCCATGGGCATCACGGGGACGGAGGTCTCGAAGGAGGCCGCCGTGATGATCCTAACGGACGACAACTTCGCCACGATCATCCGGGCCGTCGAGCTCGGACGGGCGCTGTACGACAACCTCGTTCGCTATATCCGCTTCCAGATGGCCGTCTTGTTCGGCTTCATCGCCACGTTCCTCGGCTCGAGCATCTTGTTCATCGCAGGTGGCCTGCCATTCCTGCCTCTGCAGACCCTCTTCATCAACTTCACCGTGCAGATCGCCCTTGCCGTCGGCCTCGGCTATGGGAAGGCGCGCCCGGATCTGATGCAGGAGTCCCCACGGCCGCCTGACGTCCCGATCCTGTCGCGTCGTCTACTCACCTGGCTGATCCTGGCCGGGCTGGTCATGGCCGTGGTGACGCTTGGGATCATCAGCTGGGCGACGCCGCTGTACGGCGAGGACACGGCTCGGACGATGGGCCTCGTGGCCTTCTCGCTCTGCAACATCTGGTTCGCGCTCGAGACGTCGGACGAGGAGAAGTCGCTGTTCAGCTCGGAGACGCTCGAGAATCCGACGCTGCTCAAGGCCGCCGGCGTGGCCTTCCTGTTCGCGGTCCTGGCGACCGAGCTCCGGATCACCAACACGATCCTCGACACGGTGAACCTGACCGTAGACCAGTGGCTGACGGCCTTCGTCGTGTCGCTGGCGGTCATCGTCATCGCCGAGATCAAGAAGCTGCTGAAGATCCGGACCACGACGGTTCCGGCCATGGCGACCACCGAGGCGGCCTCCGCCGCCGCGTAGACAGGAGAGGCGCTCTTCTGGCCGAGTCAGGCCAAGTCAGGCAGAAAGCGCTTCGCCCTGGCCCGCCGCGTCGAGCAGGCCCAGCGACCGGGCCCGCTCGATGGACTCCGAGCGCGAGTTCGCGTCGAGCTTGCGGTAGATGGACTTGGCCTGCGTCTTGATCGTGTTCGTCGAGCGGCCAAGCCGCGCGGCGATCTCCGGCAGCGAGTGATGTGTGGCCAGCAGCGGGAGGAGCCGCAGCTCGGCGAGGGTCAGCATCGAGGCGCCGACCGGGCCATCGTGTGACCGCTCGAGATGGCCGCGGAGCTCGTCGACCTCCGCCACCAAGACGCCCATACCGGGCTCGCGACCGAGGATCTCATCGACCTCGGCCAACATGGCCACCGCGCCCGCCGGATCGGCCAGGGCGATGAAGGCCCACCCCAGGTCGAGGCGCGCACGGATCGCGAGCCACGGAACGGCATGGCCGACGATCGACCGGAGGCGCTCGGCGTGCCGCGCATCGGTCATCGCCTGGCGATGCGCCCCGCGCCGGGCCGCCAGCCGGGCCGAGATCGCATCGACGGCGACGCCTGCGGCGCCATCCGAGAGCCCACCATCGATGACGACCGAGCGGGCATGGCGGAGCAGGTCTTCGGCGATCGCCCACTCCCCGCGCTCCAACGCCAGCGACGCCCGGTACACCAGGCCGATCGCCGCATGCGTGGGTGACGTCCCGGCGGCGATCGCGAGCTCGGTCGCGGAGGCGAGTTCGATGTCCGCGGTCTTCGAACGACCCTCGAGTGCCAGCGCGACGCCGAGCAGGATCCTGGCCGCGGGCGACCACGCGCTATCGAACCGGAGCGCGCTGACGGCATGTTCGGCGTGGTCGGCCATCATGGCCACGCCGCCGCGGCAGAGGGATGCCCGGACGAGTGCCCCGAGGCCCCGATCGCCGTCGGGGATGTCGGCCGGCTCGTCGACGTGGGCGAGCTCGGCCCACAGCAGCGCTCGCGCGGATCGGCCGACGAGGCCGAAGATGAGGCTCCCGAGCATGGCGACCGTCGGGTAGCGCCCCGGGGCGTCGTTGGCCTCGAGCCAGTCGAACCAGCCAAGCGCGACGTCCACCCGACCGGCGTTCCAGGCTGCCTGGGCCAGTCCGGGGAGGAGCCGTCCGAGCCGTTCGCGATCGCCCGCCCGCATCGCGTATTCGAGGGCGGTCTCCAGCAGGCCGGCTCGCTCGTAGGCGGCTGCCGCGCGCTCCAGGAGCACGGGTTCCGCGGCCGCGTCGCGATGGCGGAGCTCGGCCACGAGAGGGTCACGCAGGGACCGATGCCAGCGGTACCACTCGCCGCTATCGTCCAGCTCGATCAGGAGCGGGGTCGTGCGCGCGAGGTCGCGCAGGATCCGGTCCGCGTCGGCGACACCGGCCACGGTCTCGACGATGGGGCCATCGAGACGGTCGAGCAGCGAGGCCCGCAGCGCGAGCGACACCTGCTCGGGAGGCAATGTCCCCAGGATCTCGTCGCGCAAGTAGTCGGCCACGATGCGCCGCCCGGCGGTCAGGTCGTCGTCGGCATCGTGGCCCTCGCCTCCGGCGCGATGCGTGACGGCGAGCAGGTACAGGCCTGCCGCCCAGCCCTCCATCGAGTGGTTCAGTTCCGCCGCGCGCTCATCGGGCAATGCCCGTCCGACGATCCGGAGCAACTCGGCCGCCTCGGCATCGTCCAGGGAGAGCTCGTCCCGTTCGATCAGGGTCATCATCCCGGCCGCGACCAGGCGGGGAACCGGGAGCCCATCGCCCCGCCGTGAGGCCAGGGCCAGCTGCGAGCCGGCCGGCAGCAACGAGGCCAGGGCGAGGATGGCCTCGCACGATTCCCCGGAACCGATCCGCTCCACGTCGTCGAGCACAAGCAGCACGGGCTGGTGTGTCCTGGCGAGTGCGCCACCGAGCTGCGAGAGGGCCATCCGCCAGTCCGTCGGATCGGCGCCGCCGACGGAGCCGAGCACGCTCCCGGGCAGGCCCGTCGCGCGGTCCACGGCAGCAGCCACGTAGGGCAAGGAGGACCATCGGGTCCGCATCGCGCTCGTCGACGGTCAGCCAGGCGACCGCGCGGCGGTCGCTCGCCGCGAGCTGCGAGAGGAGCGTCGTCTTCCCGTAGCCCGCAGGGCCGATGACCCCGACCAGGGGTATCTCGGACGCCGCTGGTGAGCCGCTCGATCAGCCGTGGTCGCGCGACGAGCGGGTGCGTCCGTCGAGGCGCGAGGATCTTCGTCTCGAGGATGCCGCGCCGGCTCGTGGGCGCTCGCACGGGTCCGGCGGAACGGGATCCATCACGTTCTGGACGGAAAGGTCAAGAGCCATAGGCCAAGCGATCGCGGTTTCCGTATGCCGAACCGGCGATGCCGCCGATGTCGAGCGCGAGGGCGAGGGCAAGCCAGACCCAGTCGAAGCCGGTCAGGCCGTTCGGCGACCAGAGCAGGACGTACATGAGCGTCGTGAGTGGCAGGAAGATGACGCCGAGGACGGCGACCAGTGCCGACGGGATCGCAGCCTCGAAGACCGCCGGGCGCGCGAGCCAGACGAAGAACACGCCCAGTCGCGGGAAGAACGCCCCGAGCATCACCAACAAGCAGCCCATCGATACCCTCCGCACGCTTTTCGGTCCCCGGGTCCGGCGGCCTGTGGCTGCCGAGTGACCTTCCGATGACGGCGGCCTTCACGGCCGTGCGCGCCATCCCAGAGTCGATGCTCGGCCGGACCGTCTCCACCCGGTAGACCCCCGACGTGTGGCAGGCGCCCGCACCCCGCGGGCGCGGTGTTCGGATCACGACGAGGCGGGTGCCCGCTTCCTTGGTGCCCTCGATCGATCATCCGGCCCGTCGGTCTCGCCTGCCACGCCGCTCGACGTCTCGGTCTCCGGCTGACCGGTCGAGGCCCCGTTCTCCGGCAGCGTGTGCATCAACAGCGAGGCGGCGACATCGTTCCCCGGACCGACGTTGACCATCGCGCGCGTGTTGGCGGCGAGCGCCCGGGCCACGTCGAGCCGCTGGGACTCCACGTCCCAATGCACCGCGTTCGGGTAGTCCCGGAGCCGATCCTCGAGTCGGACGAGTCGCGTCACTTCGTTGGCCGCCTCGAGCTCGATCGCCTCTTGTCGTGCCGAGATCCGTTGGCGTTCCAGCTCCTCCTGGTCCGCCTGGCGCATGAGCGCAAGGGCGTGCCGCTCCGTCTCCTCGGCTCTTTGGACGTTCGCCAGTCGACGCGCCTCGCGTGATGCCATGAACTCGGCCGGTGGCATGACATGGGTGAGGACCACGCGGACGACCACGACGCCGTACGGCTCGAGGGCCCCGCCGATCGCCGCCCGTAGCCGTTCCGAATCGGCCTCGCCGAGGTCGAGAACATCATCGGCCACCTTGGCGCGGAGCAACAGTCGGACCGCCTCCTGGCAGGTGGCCTGACAGACCTGGTCGAAATCAGCGGCCGAGATGGTGAAGACGAAACGCTCCGGGGACTCGATCCGGAACGTCATCAGGATGTCGATGCTGGTCCGCACGTCGTCGCGCGTCGGGATCTCGGTCGACGGGGCGTCGAAAGGCGTCTCCCGGGTGGTGACGATGTGGCTGACCACGATCCAGGGCACGACGATGTGGTTGCCCGGGCCGAGCGTCCGGTCGAACCGGCCGCGCCGGAGCAGGACAGCGCGCGATCCCTCTGGTACCGGCACCATGAACGCCCGGAAGATGCCCAGCAGGATGAGCAGGACACCGACGGCGAGCGAGCCGCCACGCAGTGGCAGCGTCACGTCGACGACGAACCCGCCAAGGATCGCGATCACGCCGGCGATCACGAACCCGTTGCGGATCCGGTAGGCCTGGCGAGGCAGCACGACGATCGGGAGGCGACCGGCGTCGTCCTGCGTCGAGAGGGCCTCCGCCGCGTCGTCGAGCGGGACGCGGACCTGGGTGAGCTGGATCGCCATCGTGGGAGCCGGCACGGCCTGGGCCTGGGGTTCGCTCTGCGCGGTATCGGTCGCCATGGCTCAGCCCCTTCCCGCCGGCGCCGAAGCGGCAGCACCGGCTGGCCCGGCCGACTGCGGCCGGGCGACGTGTCGATAGACGCTCGGGACGCGCGCTGCGACGACGGCGCCGCGGGGGCGGTAGCCCTCGGTCCTTGGCAGCACCCCTGCCGGGATCGGCGGGTCGGACAGTCGGCCGTGCGCGTAGCGGATGAGATCAGCAGTGGCCGAGACGATCGGTGCAGACAGCAAGAGCCAGAAGAGCCCGAACTGGCCAAGGACGACGACGGCCGGGACCAGGATCGCCGGATGGACGCCGAGCCGGCGGTTCATCAGCCGCGAGCCGAGGACCGACGAGCCGATAACCCGGGCAGCAAGGTAGGTCAGCGCATAAGTGGCCGCGCGGTCCGGTGCGAAGGGCAGCGAGCAGCAGGGCCGGGACGAACCCGAGCAGCGGTCCGACCACGGGCAGGAGCTGGGTCACGCCGGCCATCAGCGCGAGTGCCAGAGGCTCCTGGAACACCGGGCCGCCGAGCCGCGTCACGCCCGCGAGGCCGAGGTAGGTGAGGAGGCCCACCAGACCGGCCGTCACGACATAGCCGCGCAGGTACGTGCCGACGGCGCGATCCACGATCGCGAGGATCGCCCACAGGTCACTGCGGAGCCACGGAGCGAGCCGCGCGTCTACGGCCATGCGCGCGCGGCGTTGCTCGCTCATCACGCCCAGCATCCAGGTGGGCAGGACGATCAGGCCGAGCACGGCGCCGATCGTGTTGAGCACGGCGCCGAGCACGGCTTGGGCCAGCTCGTCGACGCGATCGGGGAGGGTCGCAACGACATCATGGAGGGCCGTCGCGCCCGCGACGACGACCGGCACGACCGCCGCCGCGGATCCCTCCGGCAGGGTCGAGAGTTGGTCACGCACGCGATCGATCGACGTCTCCAGCTCGGCCGCCGTCGGGATGTCGACGGCAAGACGCGCGAACGTCTTGATCAGCGGCGGCGCGACGACGACCGCCACCACCGCGAGCCCGGCCAGCAATGCGAACACCGCCAACGCGGCCGCGGCGAAACGGGGCATGACCTGATCGAGGGAATCGACGACGGGCAGGAGCAGGTAGGCGATCAGTCCGCCGGCGACGAATGGGAGGAGCGTCGGCCAGGTCGCGATCGCGATCGCCGCGGTGGCGCCGACGACGACCGTCGCTAGTGCGGCACGACCGAGGTCCTGCGGTGTCGTGGACGCCAGCCGGTCGCGCAGTTCGGCCCAGCGCTCGGCCGCGTACGCCTTCTGGGCAGCGCGACCCGCAGGAGTCGTCGTTGCTCGCGCCTCGTTCAACACCGTCCCTAGCATCCGGCCGCGTTCCCGCGTGGGCGATGGCGTCGACCCACGTCGTCGTGCGTGTCAGCACCCGCCCACGATGGCTCTCCGCGCTACTCCTGACGCTCTTGCGGATCGGCGATCGCTCGAGCGGGCGGAGCAAGGGCGTGCACCGTCAGATAAGCCGTCACCGTCGCGAACACCGTCCCGGGGACAGCATCCAGGCCCGCTGCCCCGACCAGCAACGCCGCGAACAGCATCGAGGTCACGACGAGGCGCGTCTGCGCGGCCATGCCCGCCGCCGCACCGGCGGCGATCGCGAGGGTCGGGGACATACCGAACCACTCGACGCCGAACGCCGCGAGTCCGATCCCGAGGAAGATCGCCGGAAAGATCGGTCCGCCGCGAAAACCGGAGGCGAGGCTGATGATGTAGCCGAGCGTCTTGGCCAAGAGCAGCACCGCGAGGGCGGCCACCGACGTCTCGGAGACCACTGCCGGGATCGAGGCCTGACCCGAGAACAAGACGTCCGATGGATCCACGCCGACCGCCGACGCGGCCTGCGCCAGGATCCCGATCGCCAGTCCGCCCACCACCAGCGCCAGCACCGTACGGCCCCGATCGCCAGCGGTCGACTGCCTGGCCGTGACGAGCTCGACCCTGGCGGCAGCACGGTTGATCGCGACGATCAGCACGGCCGTCGTGACGCCGACGACGACCGCGCCGAGGAGGTCGGGGATCGTCGTCCCGTCGTACGGAGGTAGATCGGGCACCGTGAGCCCAGGGGCCGGTACGCCCGTGTACGGCCCGAGGCCCACGAAGACGAGGTAGCCGACCGCCGCAGACACGAAACCCGGGAGCAGCACAGGGACCAGGGCACTGCCGAGAGGTAGGCCTCCCTCGGTCAGCATCACGCCGGCCACGAGAGGCCCACCGAAGAGGGTGGAGATGGCCGAGAACATGCCAGCCATCGACAGCACACCAGATTCGCGCTGATCGGTGCGAACGAACGACAGGACGCCGATCCCGACGGCCGAGCCGAGGGCCATCACCGGCGCCTCTGGCCCAAGGATGATCCCGAATCCCAGCGTTCCGAGCGCCGCTATGACGACGCCCGGCACGAAGCGCAGAGGCGTCGGACCGTGGCCGATCCCAGCACGCGGGCTCCGGCCGCCATCACCGGGCAGCAGCAGGCGCGCGGCGGCGACGATCAGCGCCCCCAGGACAGGCAGGCCGATGACCAGGTACCACGGAGGCTCGACTGAGCCGAGCGCCGCCGGCAGGTCGACCCACAGGATCCGTTCGAGGTAGTGAACGGCCGTAAAGAACGCGATCGCGGCAAGTGCTGCCGGGATGCCGATGACCGCGCCGAAGAGGACGAGCCGGATCGGCGTGGCGGGCGCGGTCACCGTCATGACCGATCTCGCGATCCCCACGGGCGTCGTTCTAGCCGGAAGTCCAAGCGCATGACGTCGACAGCGTACCGATGTGCCAACAGATGGCGTTCGTCGGCGCGACCCCGGCGCCGCGGAAGCCGCGGCTCCTGGACACCGTGCCGCCAAGACTGACATTCCGTGAACGAGTCGTTAACACGGCTCGATATGCTCCGGGTTGGATGGCACGAACGATCCTGGTCGTCGAGGACGAACCGACGCTGCGCGAGACCATCGTCGACGCGCTCGAGTCCGACGGATTCCGGGTCGTCGCTGCAGCCGACGGACGCGAGGCCCTGACGCGGTTCCGGGAGGAGCGCCCCGACCTCGTGCTCCTCGATCTCATGCTCCCGGAGCTGTCGGGCATCGAGGTCACCCGGATCATCCGCGCCGAATCGGGCGTGCCGATCGTGATGCTGACGGCCAAGGACTCGGAGCTCGACAAGGTCGTCGGGCTGGAGCTCGGTGCCGACGACTACGTGACGAAGCCGTTCTCCCTGCGGGAGCTCACCGCCCGCATTCGGGCGCTCTTCCGGCGGTCGGAGGCCGCGGTGGCGACCGGGGCCGCGCCGCAGATCGTCGATCTCGGCCGAGTCCAGGCGGACCTCGGCGGCCACCGCCTCTTGCGCGACGGCGACGTCCTGCCCATCAAGCCGAAGGCGTTCGAGCTCCTCGCGTTCCTCATCCGGAACCCAGGCCAGGTGTTCACCCGCGACCAGCTCCTCGAGAAGGTCTGGGGCTACGACTATGCGGGCGAGACCCGGACGGTCGACGTCCACGTGCACTGGCTGCGCAGCCAGATCGAGGAGGACCCGGGGCAGCCGGTGTTCATCCACACGGTCCGTGGCGTGGGCTACGTCTTCCGTCGTCCTACCTGAGGGATCCGCGTCGGGCCGACGACCTCCAACGTTGACCCGGCGCTGATGACGCGTTCACACGCCGCCATGACGCTCCGACCGTGCCGATCCAAGAACGCCAGCCCGAGACCGACGGCCATGCGATGTCGCACCCCGTCGAGGTCCCGCGTCCCGGCGGCATCGAGGACGGCATGGACGCGCTGAGTCCCGGTGTCCTCCTCTCACCGGGTACTCCTACCCTCCAAGCACCGGTGCGGGCGCCCGCTCGGGCGCTGGCGCTGGATGCTCTCCGGCTCATCCATCTCCTGCGCGATCCTGCGCTGCGGCCCGCCCGCTGGCAGCAGCCGGCGTTCGGTGCCGAGGTCGAACAGATCCGTCGTCACCTCGCCCCGGTCCGCTCGCGGCAGACCCTCGCGGCGTCGTACGGCCGCGAGGCGTTCCACCTCGCCCCGACGCCAGCCGATCAGGCGGACCCGAGCGCCGTCCGCCTGGCGTACACGCTTCGCTGGCTGGAGCTCCGCGACGGAGCCACCAGCCAGACCTGGTTGCTGGACTAGCCGGGATCAGCCCTGGGCGGCCGTCAGGTCGCCTTGTGGAACATCCGCTCGATGGCCTCCGCGGCATCCTCGGCGGCGTCGATGGCGTTCTCGAGCTCGCGGTACAGATCCCGCCACTTGATGACATGCAGCGGGTCCGTGCCTTCGCGGAACAGCCGCGCCACGGCGGCGCGCGACAGCGTGTCCGCCTGGTGTTCGAGGTCGTGGACCCGCGTCAGGTCGGCATCCAGATCCTTCAGCCCGTCGAGCTTGCGCAACGCCGAGACGAGGCTGTCGGCCTGGTCGGCCAGGATCTGCGCGAGCTGCCGCGCCTCATCGGTCGGACGGTCGATGCCGTAGATCACCATCGTCTCGGCGATCGACTGGATGCCGTCGACGACGTCATCGAGCTGGATCGTCAAGTCGTGGATGTCTTCGCGATCGAATGGCGTGATGAATGCATCCTCCAGCCGCTGGTTGATCTCGCGGTCGATGTCGTCCCCCCGCTTTTCGAGCAGCTGGATCTCGGCGATGCGCGCATCGAGGTCGTCGAACTTCTCGACGAGTTCGCGGAGCTTCGCCGCCGCCGCCTGGAGGTTTTCGCCGTCGGCTACAAAAAGGTCGAAGAACCGGACGTCCTTGGGGAGGAGACGGAACGACATCGGAGTTTCCCTTCCTCAGCCGAAGCCGATGAGGTGGAGGATGGCCCACGTGCCCGCCGCGACCAAGCCCGCGGCCGGGATGGTGAAGATCCAGGCGATGAGGATGCGCCGGGCGACGCCCCAGCGGACGCCCTTCGGTCCGCGCGCCGACCCGACGCCCATGATGGCGCTGGAGATGACGTGCGTCGTCGAAACCGGCGCCCCGAACTGGGCGGCCCCGAGGATCACGGTCGCGGCCGTGGTCTCGGCTGCGAACCCGTGGACCGGCTCGAGCTCGACCACGCGATGGCCCATCGTGGCCATGATCCGCCAGCCGCCGACCGCGGTCCCCAGCGAGATGGCCGTCGCCGAGACGACGATGACCCAGCAACGGCACGTCGATGGTCGGGATGGCGCCGGCGGCGAAGAGCGCGAGCGTGATGATGCCCATCGTCTTCTGGGCGTCGTTCGAGCCGTGGCTGAACGCCATGTAGCCGGCCGAGATCACCTGCAGCCGTCGGAACCGCCGCGCCATCGGCTTTCGCTTCGCGTTCCGGAAGATCCAGTAGATCGCCAGCATCAGCAGGAACGCCCCGGTGAACCCGATGACCGGCGAGCTGATCATCGGCACCAGCACCTTGTTGAAGATGCCATCGAGCTTCAGTGCACCGAAGCCGGCGGCGACGATCGTCGCCCCGAGCAGGCCGCCGATCAGCGCGTGCGAGCTGGAGGACGGCAGTGCGAGGTACCACGTGATCAGGTTCCAGGTGATCGCGCCGATGAGCGCCGCCGCGACGACCGCCTGGGTCGTCGTCGCCTCGTCGACCAGACCGGCGCCGATCGTCTTGGCCACCGCGGTGCCGGCGAACGCGCCGATGAAGTTGAACGCCGTCGCCATCAGGATCGCGTGGCGGGGATGCAGGGCCCGCGTCGCGACCGACGTCGCGATCGCGTTCGCCGTGTCGTGGAAGCCGTTGATGTAGTCGAACGACGACGGCGAGCACGATGACGACGACGAGGGAGAACAGGGCGTCGTCGGCCAAGGTCGATCCATCCTCCGGTCGGGTCTGTGACGGTCCGGTGCGGATGGTACCCCGCAGATTCGCGCGGTCGGTGCATCCCGTCGACACCATCGTCGTGCGGTGGCCGCCGCTATCCTTACCGCTCCATGCGCCTGTCCCACCTCTTCTTCACGACCCTTCGCGACGACCCGGCCGATGCGGAGATGCCATCGCATCGACTGTTGCTGCGGGCGGGCTACATGCGCCAGCTCGGCTCGGGGATCTACTCGCTCCTGCCGCTCGGCAAGCGCGTCAACGACCGCGTCGAGCAGATCGTCCGCGAGGAGCAGGACCGGATCGGCGCCCAGGAGATGGAGATGCCGGTCGTCCACCCGGCCGACATCTGGAAGGCCAGCGGGCGGTACCAGGCGATCGGTCCCGAGCTCGGCCGCTTCAAGGACCGCAATGGCCGCGACATGGTCCTCGCGATGACCCACGAGGAGGTCGTCGGCCTGCTCCTGGCCGACATCGTGAAGTCGTACCGCCAGCTCCCGATGCAGGTCTATCACTTCCAGACGAAATGGCGGGACGAGCCGCGTGCCCGGGGCGGGCTCATCCGCGTCCGCGAGTTCGTCATGAAGGACGCGTACAGCATCGACCGCGACGACGCCGGACTGGACAAGAGCTACTGGGATCAGCACGGGGCATATGTGCGGACCTTCGAGCGGATGGGGCTCGACACGATCGCCGTGAGCTCGGACGTCGGGATGATGGGCGGCAGCCTCGCCCATGAATTCATGGTCCTGAACCCGGCCGGCGAGGACGTCCTCGTCCTCTGCGAGAACTGCGACTACGCCGCCAACCGGCAGGTGGCGATCGTGCCCAAGCCGGAGCCGCCGGCGGAGGAGGCGTTGCCGCTCGAGGAGGTCGCGACGCCCGGCACCACGACGATCGCGACCCTCGCCGCCTTCCTGGGCATCGGCGAGGACCGCACCGCGAAGGCGGCGTTCTTCGTCACGGGCGACGGCCGGCTCGTCACGGCCATCGTGCGCGGCGACTACGAGGTCAACGAGACGAAGCTCGTCAACGCCGTGGCGGCGAACGGCGGGATCCGGCCGGCGACCGTCGAGGAGATCCGGGCCGCCGGGATGGAGCCCGGCTACGGGTCGCCGATCGGCGCGCGCGACACGGTCGTGGTCGTCGACGACCTCGTCGCGCGGTCAGCCGAACCTGGTCGCCGGCGCCAACCGGGAGGGCTTCCACTACCGCAACGTGAACGTCGGGCGCGACTTCACGCCGGACGTGGTCGCCGACATCACGAACGTCCAGGCGGGCGATGCCTGCCCGCGCTGCGGCCAGCCGCTCGTCCTGCGCAACGGGATCGAGGTCGGCAACATCTTCAAGCTCGGCACGAAGTACACGGATGCGTTCGGGGCCACGTACCTCGGCGAGGACGGCAAGGAGCACCCGATCGTGATGGGCTCCTACGGGATCGGCGTCGGGCGGAGCGTCGCGTGCATCGTCGAGGAGCACCACGACGACAAGGGCATCGTCTGGCCGGCGGAGGTCGCGCCGTACGCCGCCCACCTCGTGTCGATCGGCGCGGCCAAGGACCCGCAGGTCCTCGAGGTGGCGGAACGGCTGCATTCGCTGGCGGCCGAGGCGGGTCCCCGGCACGAGATCCTGTGGGACGACCGCGACGAGTCGCCGGGCGTCAAGTTCACCGACGCCGAGCTGCTGGGCATGCCCTGGATCCTGACGGTCTCGCCGCGCTCGCTGGCCGCGGGCGGCATCGAGGTCACGGAACGAGCCACGGGCGAGCGTTCGACCCGCCCGCTCGCCGACGTCGAGCGGATGCTGGTCGAGGGGTTCGAGGCCGAAGCGGCGCCCGCCGTCTAGCCGCTCGAGGGCAGTCCCGGCCGTCGGCGGCATCGCGTTGCCGTCGCCCGGCACCGCCGGCAGACGTCACCGCGGCGTCGTCGACCGTCGTGCCGTCCAGCGCGAGCACCAGCTCACCGGCATCGTCCGCCTGTTCGACGAGCTCGGCCGAGGAATGCACCTCGCCGACGAGCTCGTCGTCGCCGAGGCGACCGATCGAGAAGCTGACCGCCGGCGGGATCGACGCCGAGATCGAGATCTCGGCGATCCGATAGGGCGAGCCCTTCTCGCGCAGCGAGCGATTGGTCATCTCCTGGAGGGCCGTCGCCCGCACGATGAGCTCCGCGAGCGTGCTCGGGTCGATCTTCTCGATGACCGTGGTGACACCCCGCCGGGCCATGCCCATCGCCTCGCGAGCGCTGCGTGACAGCTGCTCCTGCGTGGCCGGGTCGTTCGCGGTCTTGTCGGCCATCGCCGCCACTTGTGCGGCCGCCTCCTGGGCCCGCTTCATGAAGCTCATCGGATCACCCCCTCCCGTGTCCCGGCAGGTGCTTGGGACGGCCGCGTCACAGAGCAGCAGGATAGCGACCGGCGACCGTCGCGCCAGTACCCTTGGGCGACCGATGCCCGCCCGTCAGACGCTGCCCGGCGACGACCTGTATGCCCGCCTCGGTGTGCCCCGTGACGCCAGTCCCGAGGCGATCGAGCTCGCCTGGCGCGGGCTCCTGCGCAAGCACCATCCCGACGTCGCCGGCCCGAACGGGCTCGAGCTCGCCAAGCGCATCAACGTCGCCCATGACTGGCTCAGCGACCCGGAGCTCCGTCGACGCTACGACCGCGAGCATGCGCCGGGGATCCGGGCCGGTCGGCCGCCACGGGCCGGTCCGGAATGGACCACGGCGGCCCGGCGGTCCTCCAGACGGCCGCCGACGACCGCGGAGCTGGTCGCCTCCGTCGTCGAGCGGGTGGGACGCCTGACGCCCGACGAGCTCGATCGGCTGGCGCTCGCTGAACCGGCCCCGATCGCGTTCCTCGCCACGCTCCGCCAGTTCGTCCCGCCCGAGCTCGAGCGGCAGCTCGATGACGCGGAGCGAGCCGCGATCGCCAACCTGCCGCGGTCCGCTCGCGGGTCGGCGGCGATCCGCGATGCCGTCGTCGGGCGCCTGGCGGACATCCTGCTCAGCGACACGCTCGACGAGATCCTCGGCGATCCGGCATCGCTCTGGGCACGCGAACGGCTCACCCGGGGCTGGGACTCGGCGGTCGGCCAGCCGCGCTATGGCCCGGCCACGCCGGCGATCGGCACGCTGCTGGAACGGCTGCGGGCGCTCTCCGCGGACCGCCTGCGCAACCTGGCTTCGACCGGGACCCTGGATCGGCTCGGCGATCCGCCGTGGCCCGCCGCGACGTCGCCCGAGGAGGACGACGCCCTCCGGGTGTCGAGCGAGCTGGCTGCCGCGGACGCCGTCGATGCGGTCGACCGCGCCCTCAGCGGAACGGGCAGCACCGGGATCCGCACGGTCACTGGGGCGCGTCGGGCCGCGGCGCGGATCGCCCATCTGCTGGTGCTCCGGCACGCATTCCCGATCCGGGCCTTCGACCGTCACGCCGCACCGTGGCTCGGCGACCTGATCGACCGACCCACGCCGTGGGGAGGCGGCATCCGCGGCCGGTGAATCCGAACCGCCGTAGCGCGCCTCGAGCCCGAGGGTATGCGATGCTCGCGCCGTGGAGCCGAGTGCCGTCATCGCCATCCTGTTGGCCGTGACGACGCTCGTGACTACGGTCGCGGTCGTTCGTCGCGGCACCGCCCTGGATCGCGCCCGGGTGACCGAGGAACGGCTCAGGGCCGAGGCGGCCGAGCGCGACCGCGACCTTGCCCGCCGGACCGCCGAGGATGAGGCGCTGCGCGACGCGCTCGACACCGGCGTCATCCGGATCGACCGGGGTCTCCGCGTCGTCGAGGCGAACCGCCGGGCGCATGCCCTACTCGGGCACGAGAGGGGCGGCCTCGTCGGTCGGTCGCTGATGGAGGCCTTCATGGACCCGACCGTGGAGGCATTGGCTGGCCGCGCCCAGAAAGAGCCCACCCGGGCGGCGACGGGAGAGATCCGATCGGCGGGCCCGGACGGCCCTGTGCTCGCCGTCCGCGCGCAGGCGACCCCCGCACGAGACGGGGCATGGCTGATCCTCGAGGATGTCTCCGAGCTGCGACGGCTCCGGCGGATCCGCACGGAGTTCATCGACAACCTGTCCCACGAGCTGCGTACGCCGTTGACGACGGTCAGCCTGCTGGCCGAGACACTCGAGCGCGAGGCCGAGGCCGTCGGCGAGGCCATCCCATCGAAGATGCGCGAGCGGATCGCCAAGATCGAGGTCGAGACGGGCCACCTCGTCCAGATGGTCAATGAGCTTCTCGACCTGAGCAGGATCGAAGGCGGCGGTACGCTCCAGATGGCCGACGGCGTCGACATGAGCCGCCTCGCCGCCGACTCGGCCGACCGGTTGCGGCTCTTCGGCGAGCGGCAGGGCGTCACGTTCCGCTTCGAGACCCCGTCCGGGTTGCCGCCGATCCGCGGCGACGCCGCCCGTCTCGGGCAGGTCATCGTCAACCTCGTCCACAACGCCGTGAAGTTCAGCCCCGATGGCGGTGAGGTCAGCATCCGAACCGCGGCCGTGGACGGGCAGGTCGTGACGTCCGTCGAAGATCACGGGATCGGCGTCCCGCGCACCGCCCGCGATCGGATCTTCGAGCGCTTCTACAAGGTCGACCGTGCGCGCCTGCGCGCCGAGGCCGGCGGCGGGACCGGCCTCGGGCTGGCGATCTCACGCCACGTGGTCGAACAGCATGGCGGTCGCATCTGGGTCGAGTCGGAGGAGGGGAGGGGCTCGACGTTCTCCTTCGCGTTGCCGGCCGCGGACGGCGGGCGCCCGACGGGTGGCGGATGACCGAGCGCCGGCCCGCCAGCCTGCACGTGGCGACACTCAACATCCTCAACCTCGCCGATCGGTGGCCGGAGCGGCTACCACTGATCCTCGCCGATATGGCGGCCCTGCAGCCGGACCTTCTCGGGCTCGAGGAAGTCGTCTTCGTGATGCAGCAGGACCGGCTGATCGGCGCGGCCGGAGAGGGGCACTACGCCGCGAGCCGCGCCTGGGCCGGCCGGCCCGAGTACGGGAACAGCGTGCTTGTCCGTTCGTCGCTGGCCGCGCGCGACCACGACCGCCTCGACCTCGGGTTGAACCGCTCAGCGCTCCGCGTCGTCGTCGACCTGCCAGGCGGAGTGACTGTGACGATCGCCGTCACCCATCTCCATCACGTCCCCACCGACGAAGACGTCCGCGGGGGGCAGGCGACCGTGCTCGTCGATTGGTTGGGCGATGGACCACCGACCGACGCGACCGTGGTCATGGGCGACTTCAACGCGGAGCCTGACGAGCCGACCTACGCACGGATGGTCGCGGCCGGATTTCGTTCCGCGTATGCCGAGGCGAACGGGAGCGAGCCGGCGATCACCTGGCCGTCCGGACTGCAGGCCCCGGCGATGGACACCGAGGGCCCGCCGGGTTGTCTGGATTACATCTGGGTCCGCGGCGCGATCCAGGTGGTCGATGCACGGCTCGCGTTCGACCGACCACACCCCGACGATCCGACCCTCTACCCGAGCGACCACCTCGGGCTAGCCGCACACCTCGAGGTGGGCTGAGGGGGTGCTTCGGCTCGCACATCGCGGCGATTGGCGCCACGCCCGCGAGAACACGCTGCCGGCCCTCGCAGCCGCGCTCGCCGTACCGGGCTGCGACGGGGTCGAATTCGACGTGCGTGTGTCGGCCGACGGCGTCCCGGTCCTCGGCCACGATGAGACGCTCGAGCGCGTCTACGGACGGGCCGGCCGGTTCGATGCCCTGACCGCCCGTGAGCTCGAGGATGCCGGCATCCCGTCGCTCGCCGACGCGCTGGCGTTGGTGCCGCATCGCGCCGCGGTCGACGTCGATCTCAAGGGCCTCCACGATCGGGCTGTGGTCGAGGTCCTCGCGTCGGGTCGCGGGCCAGGATTGGTCAACGGCGTCGTCTCATCGTTCCTGCCCGAGACGCTCGAGCGAGTCGCGGGTCTCGCGCCGGCCTGGCCGCGCTGGCTCAACGCGTATGAGCTGTCGGCGGGCACGATCCGGACGGCCGCCGACCTCGAGTGCCGGGCCATCTCGGTCGATTTCCACGCCATCGACCCGGGCTCGCTCGCGGCCGTGCGCGCGGCTGGCCTCGAGCTCGTGGCCTGGACCGTTCGCCGCCGGACGACGTACGGTCGACTCCAACGGCAAGGCGTGATCGCGGCATGCGTCGAAGCGGCGGCGCTGGACGGCTGATGGAGGAGGCGGGGCGATGACGGAACGGGCAGACATCGTGGTCGTCGGCGCCGGCACGCTCGGCGGCTGGGCGTCGGTCTTCGCCGCGGCCGATGGCGTCGGCCGGGTCGTCGTCCTCGAGAAGGGTCTCGTCGGCATGGGTGCGTCGTCCCGCGCGGCCGGCGTCGTTCGCGCCCAGGGCGGCACGCCCGCGACGGTCGCGCTCGGTCGCTGGTCGATCGACTTCTACCGTGGTCAGGCCGAGGGCTACGGCACCGACTCGGGCTTCCGCGAGCTCGGCTACCTCATCCTGGCGGTGACCGAGGACGACGAGCGGGTCGGTCGCCTGCGGGTCGCGATGCAGCGGTCGGCCGGTCTGCCCGACGTTCGCTGGTTGACGGCCGATGAGGCCGTCGACGTCGTCCCGACGCTCGCGCCCGACGGCCATCGCGGCGGCAGCTATCGCGACGGCGACGGTCACGTCGACCCGCCACGCAATGTGCGCGCCTATTCGCTGGCGATGCAGGCGTGCGGCGTCGAGCTTCGCGAGCGGACGGCCTTCACCGGGATCCGGACGGACGAGCGAGGACGGGTCGTCGCGGTTCAGACGGATGCCGGCGAGATCGCGACGGGCCGCGTGCTGCTGACCGGCGGTCCGACGCTCCGGGCCGTCGGCGCCACCTGTGGGTTGCGGATCCCGGTCGGTGCCGCCCGGCACACCGTCGGTGTGCTCGAACCGCACGCGTCGTTCGACGTCGATCGCATGCCGATGGTCTTCGACATCGGCGCGGGCCTGTACTGGCGACTCGAGGAAGGCGGCCTGCTCTTCGGCTGGAGCGACCCCGACGAGCAGCCCGGGGAGGCGCGCGAGATCGACTGGGCGGCGTACGACCGGTATCGATCACGGCTACGCGCCTTCGTCCCGATCACCCGCGACCTCGGTCTACGCAAGATCTGGGCGGCGACGATCGACTACACGCCCGACCACCTTCCGATCCTCGGGCCGGCGATGCGGCCGGACGGGTCGGTCATCGAGGGCGCCTGGGTCGCGGCCGCGGCAGGTCACGGGATGATGTGGGGGCCGGGCGTCGCGCGCGTCGCGGCGGACCTCGCCGTCAATGGCCGGACCGAGCTGATCGACGTGTCGGACCTCGGGCTCGATCGCTTCGACGCGGAGGGCCGGAGCCGACTCGCGAGCGACCCGGTCGCGTTGCCCTACCCGTCGGTCGCCGGGGACTGACCCGACTCAGGCAGGAGGCTGGACCACCGGGAGTCTGCGGCCGGCGGGAAGGGCGGCGATCGACGGACCGCCGAGGCCGCCGGCGAGCTCACGGAACCGCGCCGCGGCCTGTGGTCGGAGGGTGTACCAGACCCAGGAGCCGCGGCGTTCGCCGTCGATCCAGCCAGCCTCGCGGAGCACCTTGAGGTGGTGCGAGACGGTGGGTTGGCTGACATCGCAGCACGCCGTGAAGTCGCACGCGCAGACCTCGATCTCGTCGCTCAACTGACGGAGGATCGCGAGCCGCGTCGGGTCGGCGGCCGCCTGGAGCAGGCGCACGTCCGGATCGGTCTGGCGTTTCATGTCGGATAGCATATTGACAGATGTCGATATCGACAAGTATGAATATGGCGACACCAAAACACAGGAGCGCCGAATGACCACCGAAACCATCCACGAGACCGTCCGAGATCACTACGCGGCGGCCGCGGTCCGCGCCACCCAAGGCGAGAGCTGCTGCGGCGATCCCGAGACCATCGGGGCGTCGCTCTACTCCGCGCTGGAGCGCGACGAGCTCCCGGATGCCGCCGTGCTCGCGTCCCTCGGCTGCGGCAATCCGATCGCAGTGGCCGACCTGCATCCTGGCGAGCGCGTCCTGGACCTCGGGTCGGGCGGTGGGATCGACGTCCTGCTCTCCGCCAAGCGCGTCGGGCCCACGGGACGCGCCTTCGGCGTCGACATGACCGACGAGATGCTGGCGTTGGCGCAGCGGAATGCGGCCGAAGCCGGCGCGACCAACGTCGAGTTCCTCAAGGGCCACATCGAGGCGCTGCCACTCCCCGCCGATTCGGTCGATGTCGTCATCAGCAACTGCGTCATCAACCTCGCAGCCGACAAGCCCGCCGTTCTCCGGGAGATCGCCCGAGTGTTGCGTCCAGGCGGACGGATCGGCATCACCGACATCGTGGCGGAGGATCACCTCACGCCCGACGAACGAGCCGAACGAGGCTCGTACGCCGGCTGCATCGCGGGCGCACTGTCCATGAGCGAGTTCCGCCAGGGCCTCCACGACGTCGGGCTTACGGATGTGTCGATCACGCCCTCCCACGCGGTCGCGGAGGGGATGGTCAGCGCGATCGTCAAGGCGCAGAAGCCGGCCGACGCCCGACCGTTCGTCGACTTCTCGACGCCCCGCGACGTGCCAGTCGTGGCGACTGGATGCTGCGGCGGCTCCGGCTGCTGCTGATCGGGAGGGCGCCGCAGGTGACCGTCTCCTCGACCCGGGCTCGTGACCTCGTCGCCCTGATGCTCGCCGCTGCCTGCTGGGGCCTCGGCACGGTCATCAGCAAGTCGGCCCTAGAGGATCTCTCGCCGATCGTCCTCCTGGCGGTGCAACTGACCGCCAGCGTCGTCGTCCTCGCGACCGTCATGCGAGTTCGCGGTCTGTCGCTCCGAAGCGATGCGCCACCGCTCCTCGGCCGCCTGGGCGTGCTGAATCCAGGCGTAGCCTACGCCCTGAGCCTGGTCGGTCTGATGACCATCAGCGCCAGTGTCTCGGTGCTCCTCTGGGCCCTCGAGCCGATCGTCATCCTGCTGCTCGCGGCCATCTTTCTCCGGGAACGGATCACCCCGACGCTCGTCATGGCGTCCGCGGCGGCGATCGCCGGCGTCGCGCTCGTCGTCTACGAGCCGGCCACAGTCGCGGCCCAGGCCATCGGTGTCGGCCTGACGCTGGCGGGCGTGGTGTGCTGCGCCGTGTATACGGTCGTGACGAGGCGCTTCATCCCCGACGCATCCGAGACGAGCCAGGTCGTCCTCACACAGCAGGCCTACGGATTGGGAGCTGCGCTCGTCACTCTCGTCGTGGTCATCATCTCCGGCGCCGATCCGTTGCCGTCCAGCCTGAGCCCTGATCGGCCTGGTCAGTGCGATCACGTCGGGAGTGCTCTACTTCGCCGGCGCGTACTGGCTGTACCTCGGCGCGCTGCGGCGCGTGACCGCTTCGGCCGCGGCGGCGACCTTCTACCTGATCCCGATCGTGGGCGTGACCGCCGCGGCGCTTTTGCTCGGTGAGCGACTCGCGCCGATCCAGTGGGTGGGCGCTGCCGTGGTACTCCTCTCGGTGATCGCGATCCTGGCCCGAGCGCCGTCCGGCGCCGCCCCGATCGCCGTATCGGAGCACGACCGTGAGCGTGATATCGCGACGAGCGAAGTGCCGGTCAGCGCTCCTTGAGCGCATCCGGCGAGATCAGCCAGCGCAGCGTTCCGCTGCCGGCCCGCAGCGGGCGGACGACCTCGATCCGCGCGAAAGCGCCCTTCTTCATCTCGAGCCGGGGGCCGCACAGCGTCGATAGCGTGTCGGAGAAGTCGGGGTCGTGACCGACCAGCACGGCGCGTTCGGGGTCACCCGCGTCGGCCAGGATCGCGTCGACCGTATCGAGGTCGAACGGTCCGGCGAGGCGGTCGTCGACCGACACCTTCAGCTTGATGCGCTCGCCGACGATCTCGGCCGTCTGCTCCGCGCGGATCTTCGGCGACGTGATGATCGCGTCGGCGGTGAACCCGATCGATGCGAGATGGTCCCCGAGCCGCTTCGATTGTTTGCGCCCCTTCTCGCTCAGCGGCCGCACGGCGTCGGGGCCCGTCCACGCCTCCGGATCGCCCGCGTCGGCGTGGCGGAGGAGATGCAGCAGCATCAGGCCGGCTGTGCCGGCGCCGCCGCTCGGGTCGCGATCGCCGCGAACTGCTGGATGCGCTCGCCCAACGCGATGAACACGCGTCGGAAGACGGCCTTGCGCTCCTCGTCGGTCCCGGTCGCCTCCGCCGGATCCTCGTAGCCCCAGTGCAGCGACTCATGCACGCCCGGGAACACCGGGCACACCTGCCGTGCCTGGTCGCAGACCGTGATCACGTAGTCGAAGCGCTGGCCGAGGTACTCGTCGACCGACTTCGAGCGCGCCCAGGACGCATCGATGCCCGCGTCGGCCAGCGTGCGAAGCGTCATCGGGTTGATCCCTCGGGGTTGCGTACCGGCGCTGTGGACCTCGAACCGATCCCCGCCGTGGCGGCGCAGGAGGGCCTCGGCCATGATGCTTCGGGCGGAGTTCCCGGTGCACACGAAGAGCACGCGGATCGGCGCCGAAGCGGTCACGGGTTCAGGTCCTCGACGTCGCCGGTGACCAGATAAACGATGTCCTCGGCGATGTTCGTCGAGCGATCGCCGATCCGTTCGAGGTAGTGGGACGCGATCACGATGCGCGTGCCGCGCTCGACGTTGGCAGGGTCCTGGCGCATCAGCTCCACGACCTCGTCGAACGTCGCGTGGTAGAGGACGTCGATCTGATCGTCGGCCACCGCCGCTTCGCGAGCGGCCACCGCGTCGACGTCGACCAGGGCGCGCAGCACGCTGTGCACGAGCTGGGCACCGAGCTCCGCCATCTCGGGCAGCTTCACGTACTCCGCGAGCGGCGGCTCCGGGGCGAGCTTGATGACCTGCTTCGCCACGGACGCGGCGTGGTCGCCGATGCGCTCGAGCTCATAGGTCACGTGGTCGAGCGTCAGGAGGTAGCGCAGATCGCGTGCCACGGGGTTCTGGGTCGCGATCGCGACGCTGATCAGGCGGGAGACCTCACGCTGCGCGTCGTTGATGCGGCCGTCGGACTTGACGACATCGAGGGCCAGGGTCGGGTCGTGCGCCTGGAGCGCGGACGCCGCGCGCCGGATCGCCTCCTCGACGAGGGCGCCCATGCGCAGGACCGCGTCCTTGATCTCCTGCTCCTGCAGGTCGAGGGTGTCACGCCGCGCGTGCGGCAGGGCCGGATCCCGCTGCTCGTCGGCCTCGAGCAGGGCATCCACGTCGCGATCGACGCCCGAGCGGTCCGTTGGTTCAGTCATGCGTTCCATCGTGCTCAGCCGAACCGACCAGAAACGTAATCTTCCGTCATCTGGTTCGACGGATTCGTGAATATCGTGACCGTCTGGTCCTGCTCGACCACGTAGCCGGCTCGATCGTCGGCCATGTTCATGAACACCGTCCGATCCGACGCCCGCGCCGCCTGCTGCATGTTGTGGGTCACGATGATGATCGTGTAGTTCTCCTTGAGCTGCGCCATCAGCTCCTCGATCTGCAGCGTCGCCCGCGGATCGAGTGCCGAGCACGGCTCGTCCATGAGGATGACCTCCGGCTGCGTAGCGATCGCCCGCGCGATGCACAGCCGCTGTTGCTGCCCGCCCGACAGCGACAGACCCGACTGTCGGAGCTTGTCCTTCACCTCCTCCCACAGCGCGGCGCGCCGCAGGCTGGACTCGACCAGCTCATCGAGGTTGCCCTTGTAGCCGGTCGTCCGGGGGCCGAAGGCCACGTTGTCGTAGATCGACTTCGGGAACGGGTTCGCCTTCTGGAACACCATCCCGATACGCCGCCGCACCTCGACCGGGTCGACGTACGACGCGTACAGGTCCTCGTCGTGGTAGCGGACCGATCCCTCGACCCGCGTGTTCGGGATGAGGTCGTTCATCCGGTTGATCGTGCGGAGGAGCGTCGACTTGCCGCAGCCGGATGGGCCGATCAGCGCTGTGATCTGGTTGGTCGGAACGTTGATCGTCACGCCCTTCACGGCGCGGAACGCGCCGTAGTAGAAGCTCACGTCGTCGAGCCGGACGACCGGCGCGACGTTGCTCGCGGGGACGGCGGCGTCGTCGCTCGAGGTTCGGACGTCGGTCGACACGAAGGGAGGCTCCAGGTGGACGGGCTCCGTCGCGTGGCCGTCGCGACGGACGGGATCGGGGATGGTCGTGGAAGGCATGGTATCTCCGGTGGTCTGGTGCGGGTCCGCGCGGGCACCGTCCTCGGTCACCATCGCCGGTCGTAGCGATTGCGCAGGATGATGGCGATCGTGTTGGCCAGGATCGTGATGGCGAGCAGCACGAGGATCGCGGCCGACGTCAGCGCGCGGAATTCCTCCTGGGGCTTGCGTGCCCAGTCGAACACGATGATCGGTAGCGATGTGTACGGCCCCCCGAAGAGGTCGGCGATGCTGCCGCCGGTCGAGAACGAGCCGAGCACGGCGCCGGCGAGGATCAGCGGAGCCGTCTCGCCGAGCGCCCGGGATAGTGCCAGGACCGTGCCGGTGAGGATGCCCGGAGCGGCGGAGGGCAGGATCAGCGTCCGCACGACCTGCCAGCGCGACGCGCCGATGCCGTAGCCCGCCTCGCGGATCGCCGACGGCACGGCCCGGATCGCCTCGGCCGACGTGATGATGACGAGCGGCAGGATGAGGACGGCCAGGGTGAGGCCGCCGGACAGGATGTTCCGCCCGTTCCCGAACCCGGTGATCTGGAAGAGCGCGACGAACATGGCCAGGCCCAGGAGGCCGTAGACGACGGACGGCACGCCGGCGAGGTTGCGGATGTTGACGTCGATGAAGCGGGTCAGCGCGTTGGCCGGGGCGTACTCCTCGAGGTAGACCGCGGTCAGGACGCCGACCGGGAACGCCAGCAGGCTGACGAGGACCGCCAGCAACGCCGTGCCGACGATGCCTTGCGCGACGCCCGCGCGCTCGGGGTTGCTGGATAGTGGCGAGGTCAGGAAGTCGACCCCGCGCTCGATCAGGACGGGCAGGCCGCGCTGCAGCTGGTCGCCGACGAGCACCGCGAGGATCGCCAGCGTGAACAGCAGGCTGATCAGGAGGATGCCGGCGAAGACGTAGCCGACGACGTCGACCCGCTTCCCCTGGAGGGACCGGTCGACGGCGCCCGCGACGACCGCTTGACTCGCCGACATCAGTACTTCTGCCTCGTCCGCCGGACGAAGACGTCGCCGACGAGATTGAGCAACAGGGTGATCACGAACAGGAGGAAGCCGAGGAAGAAGAGGCTCAGGAACGCCGCGCTGTTGCCGGTCACCTGGTCGCTACCCGCGGCGAGCGATGCCATCGCGCCGGTCAGGGTCTGCCCCGGCCCGAGCGGATCGAGGGTGAAGAGGGAACCCGCCGTGGCACCGGCCGCGAGGGCGACGACCATGGTCTCGCCGACGGCCCTCGACGCCGCGAGGATCATCGCCGCGACGATGCCGGAGATCGCCGCCGGCACGACGACCTTCATCGACGTCGTCAGGCGGCGCGCGCCGAGCCCGTACGACGCTTCACGCAGCGCCTGTGGCACTGCCCGCATCGCGTCCTCCGAGACGGAGGCGACGAGCGGGATGGTGAGGAGTCCGACACCGATGCCGGCGGCGAGGATGGTCGACGGCTTGGCTCCGGGGAAGATGCCCTTCACGAATACGGGATTGATGAGGGTCAGGGCGAAGAACCCGAGGACCACGCTCGGGATGCCGGCCAGGATCTCCAGGATCGGCTTGACGGTCTTGCGGACCCTCGGCGAGGCGAACTCGGCGAGGTAGATCGCGCTCGCAAACCCGACCGGCGCCGCCACGAGCATCGCGATGCCGGTGACCATCAGCGAGCCGGCGAAGACCGTCGGGATCGAGAACATCCCGCGGCGCGGGAACCAGCCATCGTCAAAGAGCTGCGGTAGCTCGATCGACGAGATGAACTGGATCGCCTCGAAGATCAACGAGAGGACGATGCCGGCGCTGACCAGGATCGATAGGATCGATGCGCCGAGCAGGACGGCGCCTATGACGCCTTCGTTCCGGCGTCGGGCGGGCGTGCCGCGAAGGCGGCTGCCACTCGGGGCTGCGACGGTCATCGGCGCGGACCAGGTCGGGAGGTCATCGGGCGCACCAGTCTACGGTGGGAAGCAGACCGGCCGGACCATCCGAGCTGGTCCGGCCGGCCGGGAGGAGGGTTGACTACTCGCTGGCGTCCCAGGTCGTCCGCGACTGGGTCAGCGCGTCGGCCGGGAGGTTCACGTACGGGACCGTCTCGAGGACCTTCGAGATCGTCCCGTCCGTGAGGTAGTAGTCGACATAGGCCTTGACCGCCGGGTTATCGGCCGCCTTGGCCTTGTTGACATAGATGTACAGCGTGCGGGAGATCGGATAGCTGCCGTCGGCGATCGTGACGGCGGACGGGCTTACGCACTCGCCACCCGGATCCTTGGAGACCGCGACTTCCTTGACCTTGTCCTTGTTCTCCTCGGCGAAGGCGAACCCGACCCAGCCCAGCGAGCTGCCCGAGCCTGCGACTCCCTGGATGATGGTGTTGTCGTTCGGACTCGCGACATAGTCCGGCCGCGTGGTGGCGTCCTTGCCGCGCTCGGTGGCGATGCCGGTGATGACCAGCTCGACGAACGAGTCGAACGTGCCCGACTCCTCACCCGGCCCCGTGATGTCGAGGGCCGCGCCGGCCGGATACGTCACCTTCGAGCCGAGCTCCGTGGCGAGCGGCTGAGCGGCATCCCATGTCGTGAAGCCCTGCGACTCCGGGCCGATCAGCGCGTACAGGTCCGCGAACGAGAGGCATTCGATGCCCGAGTTGTCCGGCGACGTCATGACGGTGATGCCGTCATAGGCGATCGGCAGCTCGATGTACTCGATGCCGGCGGCGGCGCAGACGTCCGCCTCACCCTCGGGCTTGATCTTGCGCGAGGCATCCGAGATGTCGGTCTCGCCGGCGCAGAAGCGCTTGAACCCATCGCCCGTGCCAGGGCCTTCGATCGTGAAGTTGAAGTCCGGATTGGCCGCCCTGAGGGCTTCCGCCACGCCGGTCGAGATCGGCTCGACCGTTGACGAGCCCGAGACGGTGATCGAGCCGCTGACGGCGGCCCCGGAGGGGGCTTCGCTGGCAGGGGCGGCGCTGCTGGCCGCGGGTTCGCTCGACGCGCTCGGGGCGGCCGACGCGCCGCTTCCGGACGAGCAGGCGCCGACGGCGAAGGCGGCCACGAGGGCAAGGGCCCCGAGGCGCTTCGTGGTGATCGTCACGCGATGGTTCCTCCTTGGTCGGCCGGCAGGGTCGGCGGCCGTGCTCGGATGACTTGTTCCCCTGTCTGACGTCAGCAGCTTCCGAAGGGGCCATCAACGGTCGCTTTTCGACCGGTTAAGGCTGGGTTAAATCCGGCGTCAACCTAGCGGCGCAAACAGCACGACCCATACGTAGCAGCGCCTAGTTAACATGCGTCCGCACGCACGATTTGTTGTCGATGTCCGCGGTCCCGGACATAGAGCGGCCCCGGCCAAGGTCAGGGATGACGAAATCATGAACGTGGGTTACCCCGGTCGGCCCGGACCGACCGACGGCTCGGGGGGACAAGCCGGATCGAAGGTCCGGGTCCGGTGCCGGGGTAAGAGCTATTCCAAGGGGAACGGTGGCGGCTCGGGAGCGTCGTTGCGGCGAGCCGCCAAGATCAGTTCCTGGTATTCGTCGCGGAGGCGGAAAACCTCGGCCCGGAGATCATCCGCCTCCAACGTACCGGCATCGACACCGGCCAGGGCACGCTCGACCGCTCGCCACTGAGCGAGAACCTCTAGTGCCCGAGTCTGGTATGGCACGGGCCGCCCCTCCGCTTGCCGCGTTGCCCAGCAACCACCGTACCCCCGGCTGGCAATGGACAGATGGCGACGGACAGCGTAGCTGTCGCCGCTTAGCACAGACTTACCGCATGTCCCGCCGGTCGACTCCTCAGCGCATCGACGAATTAGGCTCGTCGAGCCGGCCCGCCAAGGGATGAGCTCTATGCCGACGTAAGGACGGCGGCACGGGACGGGCTCGAGCGTGGCGCGGCGTACTGGGAGGCTGGCTGGGCATGGATCGCCGAACAGCGGGAGCAGCGGGTGCGGCCCTAGAAGTCGCTTACGGCGTCGCAAGCCGCCGCCGAGTAGGCCGCTCGCGGAGTACGCCCCGGCGAGCGGGGGGACCTCAAGCCGGAGCGTTGGCGAAGCATGCGCCATGCGCGTCACAGAGTTGCGGGAAAGTGTCTGGACCACGGACAACCGCCCCGTTAGGCGTTCGGTCTCCCAATCGCCACGCGTGGCGGTATGGCGTCAGGCTACCGGTGCGTGGTATGACGCCGATGCTGCCGGCACGCCTTCGGACGGTTGCAGGCAGATTACCGGGCGAGCCATCTCGCGGAAGCTGACCGGCGGCTCCTCGCTGGCCCGGTTTGCGAAGTACAGCGCCAGCAAGCTGCCAGGCCACAGGACGAACCACGCGGCGAACAGCCCCGCGGCCGGTATGACAGGAGAATGCAGCAGAGTCGATGCGAGCCGCGCTTGCGCCTTGGCAGCGTCACGATTGACCCTATTGCGCAAGGCAGGTGTCGGCGCGAAAGTGGATCGTCTCATTGAAGTGCGCGAGGTCTTCACGAGGCCCAGCGCAGCCACTGTCGAGCTCGTCGTCCGGCTTGGCTGCTCAGCTGACGCCGCCACAGCACGGCGACGCTTCCCGCCGGCTCCTGAGCAGGCGTTCACACTTCACGAGCGACGAGACTCGAGGGCCCATGTGGAAGGCGATGAGAGGGCAAGCGATCATGAGTGACACCACGAGCGCGAGCGCAGAGACCGAGGTCCGCCCGTTCCGAATAGACGTCCCTGAACGCGAGATCGAAGAGCTGCGCCGCCGCATCGATGCGACTCGTTGGCCGACTAAGGAACTCGTCGCCGATCGGTCCCAGGGTGTGCAGTTGGCCGCGGCGCAGGAGCTCGCCCGCTACTGGTCGTCCGAGTACGACTGGCGCTGGTGCGAAGCGCGACTGAACGCGCTGCCGCAGTTCAAGACCGAGATCGACGGGCTGGACATCCACTTCATCCACGTGAAGTCGGCACACGATCACGCGTTGCCGTTGGTCATGACGCACGGCTGGCCGGGCTCGGTCGTCGAACTGCTCGAGACCATCGGCCCCCTCACTGATCCGACCGCGCACGGCGGCAGTGCTGAGGACGCGTTCCACCTCGTGTTGCCGTCGATCCCCGGCTACGGCTTCTCCGACGAGCCGACCGAGCTCGGCTGGGGCCCCATCCGCATCGGCCAGGCGTGGGACGAGCTCATGCGGCGGCTCGGATACTCGCGCTACGTCGCGCAGGGCGGCGACGTTGGCTCGCAGGTCACCGACGCGATGGGCCGAATCGGACTCGACGGCTTGATCGGCATCCACACGAACCTGCTCACGCCGGCCCTGGGCGACCCCGAAGCCCTGAGCGCGTCGCCTCCCACCGAAGAAGAGCGCGCGGCCCTCGACCAGCTCGACGCGTTCCATGCGACCGGGACGGGGTACTTCGTGGAGCAGGCGACGCGCCCGGAGACGATCGGCTACGGCCTGCTCGATTCACCGATCGCGTTGGCGACGTGGATGATCGATCACGACACCGACGCGTATCTGAAGGTCGCCCGAGCGTTCGTCGACAAGCAACCCTCGGGCAATCTCACCCGCGAGCACATCGTCGACAACATCACGCTGTACTGGCTGACCGGCACCGGCGCTTCGGCGGCGCGCTCGTACTGGGAGGAAGGAGCGGAGAACGCTCGGGTGGCGGTCGAGGGCGCCGCGGAGGTCTCGATCCCGGTCGGCTTCACCTCCTTCCCCGGGGAGATCTGGCGGACGCCGCGCAGCTGGGTCGAACGGGCATACCCCAACGTGGTGTACTACAACGCGGTCGACAAGGGCGGGCACTTCGCGGCGTGGGAAGAGCCGCAACTCTTCGCCGAGGAGATGCGCGCCTGCTTCCGGTCACTGCGCTCGACCGCGTGAGCGATTCGTCACCAGCGAGCAGAACGGGGTTGATCCGCTCGATCGCCCATCGCCGCGCGGCGAAGTGGTCGAGCTACCCGTCGCGGGTCATCTGGCGTCGTTCGACGGCGCGACGGAGGTCTCTCTTCCTCCGCTCGTTTTGCCAAAAGCGTCGACGAGTGCGAATCGCGACTGCCATGGGTCATGCCGTCCTGGAGCGATCAAGAGAGAGGCCCGGCCACACAACCCCCAGATCGGTGGCCGAGCCTCGGGGTGAACTCAATCGTGAGCCCCACGGCGCAGCCAATCGCCCACTCTGTCCAGACTCTGCGGGCCCCCAGCCACCACGTCATTACGGGCTGTCATCCTGCGCTGCTGGGTCGATCGCCGCAGTGGTCGATGTCACGCCCGACGCCGGTCGAGGTGGCCTCCAACAAACCCGGGAGGGGCGCCCAGCGCCCACCAGTCGCCTGGGGGGAAGCGAGGGGGCGGCTCTGGACGCCCTAGGTACCACCTTATGCGCCGGGCGCATGACGAACGCGTCACGTCCCCCGCCGCGGCACGCCCCATACTGATCGAGGCACTTGCGGCGGGGGACCTGTCGTGGGGGATGTGGTCCCTCCGCGCGTGCCGCGACGTGCACCGCCGGGACGTGCACTAGCTCGGCGGCGCAGGCGGGCGATCGCCGAAAGGACCTTCTCGATTGCACAACTGGGCCGGGAACCTTGCGTACCGAGCCCGACTTCTGCACGAACCGGAATCGGTCGAGCAGATCCAGGAGTTAGTGAGCGGCAGCCGAAGTGTCCACGCGCTCGGGTCTCGTCATTCGTTCAACGACATCGCAGACACGACGGGAGATCACTTGTCACTCGCTCGGTTGCCGCGGGTGATCGCGATCGACCCAAGCGGACCGAGCGTCAGGGTCGACGGTGGGATTCGCTACGGCGACCTCTGCGGTCCGCTTCACGCGGCCGGTTGGGGCCTCCATAACCTCGCATCGCTGCCGCATGTCTCGGTGGCTGGGGCCTGCGCGACCGCGACCCATGGTTCGGGCGATCGAAACGGAAACCTCGCCACGGCCGTGACGGCGATAAGTATGGTTCGCGGCGATGGGGAGATCGAGACCGTGGACCGATCCGACCCCGACAAGCTCAACGGAAGCGTCGTCGCACTCGGAGCACTCGGCATCGTCACGAGTCTGACCCTCGGCGTGGAGCCAACCTACGACGTGCGGCAGGATGTCTACGAGGACTTGCCGTTCGATGAGCTCGCGACCCACTTCGACGAGATCGCCACGCTCGCGTACAGCGTCAGCCTATTCACCGACTGGCGTGGGCCGCTGATCGATCAGGTCTGGCTCAAGACGCGCGTCGCCGGTCGTGACCCGGCCGAGCCTCCGACCGAACTGTTCGGTGCCGCTCAGGCGAGTGGGCCGCGCCATCCGATTCGGCGGATGCGGGCTGACGCTTGCACGCCCCAGGGCGGAGTCGCAGGCCCTTGGCACCACCGGCTCCCGCATTTCCGGTTTGATCACACCCCGAGCGCTGGCGATGAACTCCAGACTGAATACTTCGTGGGTCGCGCTGACGCGGCCGAGGCCATGCTCGCGCTGCGATCACTGCGCGAGCGAATCGCCCGAATAGTGGAGGTCTCGGAGGTGCGCACCGTCGCCGCCGACGACCTTTGGCTAAGTCCGGCCTATCACCGTGCGTCGGTTGCCATCCATTTCACATGGAAGCCCGACTGGCCTGCCGTTCGCGACCTCCTTCCAGCCATCGAGACAGCGCTCGCGCCGTTCGATCCGCGACCACATTGGGCAAAGCTGTTCACGCTGCCGGCGGATGAGGTTCGGTCTCGATACGAGCGATTGGATGACTTCGTCGAGCTTGCCGGTCACGTCGACCCTGACGGCAAACTTCGCAACGAGTTCCTGGACCGGTTCGTGTTCGGCTAGCGGCGTATCGTCACGGACAACAAGTCATGGTTGTGGCAGTTGACCCTGGGCGTCGTCGCGCGGGACGAGCTCGAGCCCTCGCTCCTCGTCGGTCAGCTTGATCGGCTTGGGCGTCTGCCGAGTCTCGGGGTGGGAGATCTGTCAGCTGACTATGGTCGCGCGATGGTACTCGGCGCGACGCTCGGCGCTCGGCTCGCCGGCCCGCACGTCGAGTCGACATCGGTTCCCCCGGCCTCGGCCTCCCGCTCAGTCGGGGAGGGCGACCCCCACGGTCGACAGCAATCCCCCGTCGACGCGGATGTCCTCGCCGGTCACGAAGCTCGCCCGGTCGCTGACGAGGAAGGTGACCACCGCCGCGATCTCCTCGGGACGAGCCACCCGGCCGAGCGGATGCGACCGGCCCCAGCGCTCGACGAGGGCCTGCTCCCCGGCATCGGTGCCATCGCTGAAGCGGCGAGCCGAGGCGCGCAGCATCGGCGTGTCGACCGAGCCCGGGCAGACGGCGTTGACGCGCACGCCGTGAACGGCCTCGTCGACGGCCATCGACCGGACGAGCATCTCGAGCCCTCCCTTGCTCGCGGCATATGCCGCAACATCCGCCTGGGCTACGTGGCCCTGGACCGAGGAGATGACGACGACCGCGCCGTGGCCGCTCTTCCTCAGGTGCGGGAGGGCAGCCTTCGCGGCCAGGAATACGCCCTTCAGGTTGACCGCCATCACCTGGTCCCAGATCGCCTCGTCGGTGTCCACGACGTCGCCGTAGCGCTGGATCCCAGCCGATGTCACCAGGGCATCCAGTCGCCCGAACCGCTCCACCGTCGCTCCGACCGCCCGCTCGACCGAGGACCGGTCTGTCACATCGGCGGGGACCGCCAGGGCCTGCCCGCCATGTGCGCCGACGGCCGCCACCGTCTCGACTACCCGGTCGACCTCGAGCCCGCACACGCCGACCGCTACGCCGTTCGCGGCGAGAGCCTCGACGATAGCGCGGCCGATGCCCTGCGAGCCGCCGGTCACGAACGCCACCCGGCCGGTCAGCTCGCCGTTCATGCGCGCTCCTCGGCATCGAGTGCGGCGAGCGCCCCCTGGAGGTAGCCGATGGCGTGGGCCCGGCCGCGACTGGCGTAGGCCGCCGACGCAGTGTCCGCCCAGGTGTCCTCATCGCCGATCATGGCCGGGACGTGATCGTCGATGATGAACCCGTCGAAGCCCACCCCACGGAGGCGTCGCAGCACGGAGGGCGGGTCGAAGTTCCCTTCGCCAAGGAACGATTCGGTGAACCGCGGCGCGACGCCCTGCACGTCCCGGAAGTGGACGTAGAAGATCTTGCCGGCCGGTCCAAACGTGTCGATCACTCGTTCGACACTGAGTCGCCCGGCCATCTCGGACACGGTCCCGAGGCACAGGTCGAGGCCCCAGGCCGGGCTGCCGCGAGACAGCTCCCAGGCTCGCTCGAGTCCCTCCGGATCGGACAGGATGCGGGCGATCCCGCCCAGCCCGGCCGCGACCGGCGGGTCATCGGGATGGACAGCCAGGCGCACGCCGACCTCCTCGGCCACCGGGAGGACGGCCTCCAGGAAGACCCGGTAGTTGTCCCACATCCGCTGCGCGTCGATCGGCGCGGGGAGCGGGCGGTCCGGGGCGAGCTTGTAGCCGGCCAGCGCGTTGCCCTCGGCGACGCGGTCCGCATCGAAGGCGGTCACCAGGGCCCCGCCCCGGCCCCTCGCGCGCAGATCGGTCCGCCAGACGTAGGTGGGCATGAAATGATGGCCCAGCATCGTGATCCCGGCCCCGGCCATGTTGCGGATCGTCGTCCGGTAGCCCTCAAGCTGCTGCTCGCGCCCGGGCTCGCCCAGCAGGACCTTGTCCCAGTGCCGGAAGGGCACGTTCTCGATGCCCTCGACGACCAGGCCGGCGGCCTCGCATCGCTCGCGAAGGTGGGTCAGTTCGTCCAGCTCCCAGTGACCGGGGCGGCCGGCCAGGTCGGATGGCGTGTGGAACTGGATGCTGGTCAGGCCGAGTTGCTGGGCGAAGGTGGCGATCGTGTGGTCGAACCCTTCGACGTGTCCGAGGGTGAGGCGCATGGCCATCAGTCGATCAGCCCGCGAACCGCTGCGCAGGTCGGCGCAGTCGGCGCGGCCCCATCGCGGGCCGCGGCCGACATCGCGGCGAGCAGTCGTCCGGCGCACCAGTAGAGGCCATCAGACGTCCCCGGATACCGTCTCAGCACTCGCTCGAACTCCTCACAGGTCAGCCCAGGCCCGAGCCGCCGGCGCGAGTCCTCGGCACCCGCGATGAACTGGGCGCGCAGCCGCTCACGTGAGCGATCGGCGTCTCTCGTCGCGACCTGTAGTCGTCGGTTTGCTCACTCCGTGACAGCGTACCCGTCACGACTTGCCCCGTGCGTAGCGGCTCTCGATGACCGCTCGTACGTCGACGGCTGTCCGCGGCTTTAGGCGTGGCCCGTCTTGTGGCCGCTACTAGGGTGTGACCGCCCGCTAGCCCCATCGCCGATCGAGCCGCCACGCCTCCGGCTCGTACGAACTTCGGTACATCACGGCGATCGCGTTGCCCGGACGACGGCGACATCCACAGGCTCCGCCCGCCCGCGGAGCTCCAGATGTCGCCATTCCTCGTAGTGTTCACGCCCTGCACTGTGCAAGGCAGCCCGAGTGACGAGGGCTTCACCGGCGCCGGCCATCGAAGCCACACGTGCAGTCGCATTCACCGCGTCTCCCAAGGCGGTGAAGTCGGTCACGCCTCGATCGCCCACTGATCCGACGAAGGCGACGCCCGTATGGACACCTGCCCCCAGTGGGATCCACGGGCCATCGGGGGAGTCATGCCCAGTCGCGACAAGCAGGGCGCGGGCCGCGTCGATCGCCGTGGCGGCGTGGTCCAGCCCGGCCATCCCTGGTATGAAGAGCCCGACCACCTCGTCACCCACGAACTTGTCGACGACCGCTTCGCGGTCGATCAGTACAGTCGCCGCCCGCTCGTAGAAGCGGTTGAGAAGGTTCGAATACTCAAGCGGTGCCATCCCTTCAGCGATGCCCGTCGAGCCGCGGATGTCCGCGAACAACATCGACAACTCGACCTCTGCGCCGCCGTGGTTCGCCTCGATGTCCTGATAGCAGCCACGGCAGTATTTCGGGTTCTTTTCCCAGGGGCCGAGGCCGATCATCCTCATGGCCGCCCCACCAGGACCGCTGAATGGCCGCAGACAGAGCTTGCATCGAGGTGGCGACGGTAGGCTCCGCCAGAAACGACGACGCGGTCGACTCCCTTGGTCGGACCCGTCGAGCCTCCTGCGCCAGTCGTCGCTCGACATCGGGGCCATGCTCCACCTCCGATGGAACGGGCCGTCACTCGCTGCGAAGGGACAAGTCTACGCTCGCTTCGATGACCCTCCGATCTGTTGGTGCCCCTATCTATAGGGTCCTGGCGCACGCGGCTCGTGGAGCGCCCTTGGCTGTCCGTCGCTGCTGATCGACGCGAACGACCGCCGCTCAGGACTGGATGGGTTATAGGCGACAGTGTTCCTGGGATGCGCCGGCTGTCCGAACGTCCGATGCTTCGTCGGGACGCAACACGGTTGTATCGCCGCCCCGGTTCTCAGCGGAATGCAGGGGCCGCGCCGAGCCGTAGCGTCTACGGCATGGGGGACTTCGGCCGCAACACTGCCGAAGGGGCGCACATCGGCTCGCCGCGTCCACGGTTGGTCTGCATCCCATCGTCAGACCGCGGTTTCGATGCCCTCGCTCAGCATCGACTCGATGAGATCCGCGACCCGTCGGAGTTCGAGCGACTTCTCCGCAGCGTCTATCCGAACGTCCGCGTCCGGCAGCGGGAGCTCACCGGAGAACTCGTGGAGACCTGGTACGTGTATCGGGACGGGATCTTCACGCGGCCCTGACCATCAGCGGCGTGAGCTCCGGCGGCGCGACTGAGACCCCCAGTCCGCTCCTTCTCGGGCTTGAATGACCGGTTGGCAGGTGAGGGACCGGCGGACTCGCAGGCGCAGTCGTTCGGCCAGCAGCTCAAGGCGGGAATCTCGGATCCGCATGTCGCGAACCCCGGCCTTTTCTGCAATCCGAACCACACGCCGCTCGGCCCGAATCCGAACAGGACGCACTGACGAGACTCGCGGCAGTCAGAAGCCCCGGTGTGGCCCGGACGCCGGGGCTTCTTCGTGTCCGTCGACCGGAAGAGGCCTCGCTCACAACTGGGCCTGTTTCCCGCGGGCCTCCCATTGCACGTGCTCAGGCGTCTCGAGCTGGAACGTCGAATGCTTGACGTCGAAGTCGTCCGATAGGCACATCCCCAGGTGGTCGAGGATGTCGCCCGCCTTGGCGTCTTCCGCGAGGACGACGTGGGCGCTCACGACGTTCATCCCGCTCGTGATCGTCCAGGCATGCAGGTCGTGGACGCCGGCAACGCCCGGGGCTTCCAGGATGTGCCCGCGAACGACCTCGAGGTCGATGCCCTTGGGCGTCGCCTCGAGTAGCACGTCGAGGGCCTCGCGCAACAGGCTCCAGGTCCGGGGGAGGATCATCAGGGCGATAAGCGCCGACGCGACCGCGTCCGCCTGCGTCCAACCAGTCAACGCGATCAGGACCGCCGCGACGATGACCGCGACCGAACCCGCGAGATCGCCCGTGACTTCGAGGTATGCCCCGCGCATGTTCAGGCTCTCCTGGTGCGCGTCTCGAAGGAGGAAGAGCGAGACCGCGTTCGCGAGGAGACCGATCACGGCGACAGCGAGCATCAGCCCGGACGTCACCTCGGGTGGCTCCTGGAGTCGCTGCCACGCCTCGTAGAGGACGTACGCCGAGACCGCGAACAGCAGGAGGGCGTTGGCCACCGCCGCGAAGATCTCGAGGCGAAGGAAGCCGAAGCTCCGCTCGCTCGTGGCCGGACGTCCGGCGAGCCAGATCGCGGCGAGCGCGAGGCCGATCCCGAAGACATCCGTGAACACGTGACCGGCATCGGCAAGCAGTGCCAAGCTGTTCGACAGTACGCCCCCGATCACCTCGACGACGAAGATCGAGAGCGTCAGCAGGAAGACGAGGATCAGCCTATCGCGATGCCCAGCCGCGGCAGAATGGACGTGCGGCATCAGGTCGTCGCGCCCGCGACGTGATCAATACCGAGGCCGACGAGACACCTCACGGCCGTCATCGTAGACGCGACGACGCTCCGGGGCCGTGGCGCTCCGGGGCCGTTAGGTCATCGCCCGTCCGGATCCAGCCGGTAGCCAACGCCGCGCACCGTGACGAGGTGGACCGGCGCCTCGGGTCGCGGTTCGATCTTGCTTCTCAGCCAGCGGATGTGGACGTCGACGGTCCGCGGGTCGCCGTCATGCCCGGCGCGCCAGACGCGATCGAGGAGCTGGCGTCGGCTATACGCGCGACCGGGATGGGCGGCGAGCACCGACAGCAGCTGGAACTCCTTCGGGCGCAGGTGTACGAGTGTCCCGGCTCGGCGGACCTCGTGCGCCGCAAGGTCGAGCTCGGTGTCGCCGGTGATCGTGAGCACCGACGGCGGACGCGGCCGGGAACGCTCCTCGAGCAGCGCGATGCGGGCGCCGAGCTCGGTCGGGTCGATGGAGTCCGGATGCGCCTCGTCGACGCCGGCGCGGAGCGCGTCGAGCCGCGTAGCGATCGCCGAGGTGGGGCTGATCGTCACGACGCGCATCGTCGTGCGGCGGCGACGCTCATCGAGCGCGTGGTCGAGATCGGCCGGGCCGGCCGGCGGCGTCACGACGATCGCGACCCTGAGGCGGACCGAGCGGAGGAGATCCGCGAAGACGATCGGATCCGTCGTGGACTGGATGGTCCGAGCGCCGACGATGCTCGCGAGCTCGGCCACGGGCCCCCCGTCGGCGAGTGCGAGCCAGGTTGGGAAGGACGACGGCGCCATGGCGGGACGATGGGGCAACCTCGCTAACGAGTCATGGACGGGTCGTTAACGTCGTGTTCGCATGGCTCGACCTCGTCTGCGGCAGGGGCGTCGCTCGGTTGATGTTCCGGTGGTACCGTTCACGGCCCTTGCGAACCCGACCGAACCCGTACCCAGGAGCTGGCGATGGCCGATAAGCAGACCCCCGCGAGCCGCCGCTTGGATGGACAAAAGTCCACCACCGAGGCCGTCCTTGCCGCCGCCGACGAGGTCGTCGCCGCGGCCAAGGCGGCCAACAGCTCACTGCCGAGGAAGTCGCGGCAGCGGATCCGCAAGCTGACCAAGGATCTCGATGCCGCGCGCGCCACGGTGGCTAAGCGACTGCAACAGGCGGAGGACGCCCGAAAGAAGGTCGAGAAGCACGAGCAGCAGGCCGCTGGTGCGGCCAGCGCCATGGCGTCGATCATCGGGCAGATCCGTGATGAGGCGACCGTGCCACCGGCGGACAAGGCCAAGGCGCGTCCGGCCGAGTCGACGACGCCCGCAGCTTCGGCCGTGAAGACGCCCCCGAGTGCGGCCGCGGCGAAGCCGGCCGCGACGACGCCGCCGCGCCCGAAGGCGGCCCCATCGAAGCTCGTCGCCCAGCTGGCGTCGGCCTCGGCACCCGCGCCGACCTCCGCGCCGGGCGCGACATCGGAGCCCTCGACCTCGCCGCCGCCAGCCGCGAAGCCCTCCGCGCCCTCGACGTCCGGCGAGACCGCGGGCGCGCCATCGATGGCGGATGCTCCGGCGTTCGCCACGCCGACGCCAGACGCTGCTCCGGAGTCGACGATGCCGTCCGAACCGCCTGTCGAGCCGCCGGCTGGTCCCTCGGCAGACGGCGGCCCGTCCGAGTCGGAGTCCGAATCCGCGCCCGGGTTGTGACCGATCGCCCGCTGGTCGGCGCCGCCGTCGACCTCGGGTCGAACTCCGTCCACCTCCTCGTGGCCACGATCGACGGCCACGAGCTCCGGCCACTGGCCGACGAGTCGGCCTTCCTGGGTCTCGGGGCGACGGTCGACCGTCTCGGACATCTGGGACCGGCCTCGCGGAACGAGGTCGCCAGGACGCTTAGCGACTACGCGGACCGTGCTTGGTCACTCGGTGCGACCGACGTCGCGTTCCTCGGTACCGAGCCGATCAGGCGGGCCGCCGACGCCGATTCCCTCGTGGCGGAGGTCGAGGCGGCCACCCGCGTGCCGCTCCAGGTTCTGTCCCACGAGGAAGAGGCGTACCTGACGCTGATCGGCGTGACCGGTGGAGCACCCGTCCACGACGAGACCCTCGTCGTCGACATCGGCGGCGGCAGCTCCGAGTTCTGTGTGATCGCGCCGGGAGGCACGCCGCACGCAGCCGGGCTTCGACTCGGATCGGGGCGGCTGACGACACGGTATGCGAGCTCCGACCCGATCCGGCCGGCGGCCGTCAAGGCGATCCGAGCGGCGACCGAGGTATCCCTGCGTGACGCGCCGGACGCCGACCCGTCGGACATCGTGGCCGTGGGCGGGACGGCGTCGAACCTGGTCAAGGTCACCGGCGATGGCGGCGAGGATGGCCGGCTCACGCGTGACGGGATCGAGCACGCGATCGCCACCCTCACGTCGGCGCCGTCGGCCGACATCACGGAGCGCTACGAGATCAACCCGAAACGGGGTCCGCTCCTCGTCGCGGGCGCGATCATCGTCGAAGGCCTGATGGATCGATACGGGGTCGACGCGGTCCGGGTCGCGGAGGCTGGTGTCCGCGAGGGCGCGATCCTCGCCGCCGCACACGCCGGGCATGCCTGGCGCGACAGGCTCCTCACGCTTGCTTCCGGCTGGCGCTGAGCCTCAGAGACCCGCGACGACGCGCCCGAGCGCCCGCCGGTAGCTGAGCCCGGCTACACGACGCCAGGTCGGCCCGATCGTCCGGCGCAGCTTCGCGACCTGCCGCTCACGATCGACCAGGTACCGGCCGATGCCGGCGGTCTCGGCGGTGCTCAGGTCCCCGGCGCGTTCGACGAGGAACGTCCGCGTCATCGATGCCGCCACGCTTGCGTCGTTCATGAGGCCCAGGTGGTCCTGGAGGGCGGTCACCTTCGCGATCAGCGGGGCGGCGTAGTCCCCGAGCGGTTCCTGCACGAACTCGAGCGAATAGCGGAGCCACTTCCCGGCGATGCGCAGCTCATGCAGCGTCGGGACGTCGGCCCAGCGCAGGATCGGCTCATAGCTGCGGACCTGCTCGTACGCCGCCCAGATCCGTGACGGCGCGGTCTCGCGGACCCGGTGCGGTGCCGCCGCCCCATGGATCGGTTTCGCGGCGGCGCCCTCGGTCCGCACGAAGTCGATGTAGTCGTCGACGAACCGCGCATACCCAGGCGAATCGAGCTCGCGGATCAGCAGGGCGCGGGCATCGTCGCGATGCTGCCCGAGCGATGCGATGAGGGGCTCGAGCGAGCGCTGATCGTTGACCGGCTGGTCGGCCCGGTAGGCGTCGATGCCCTCGAGCTGGACGTCGAGATCGCGGACGGCCCCGAGGCGGCGTGCCGCATCGCGGAGGCCCTCGCGGTACGGCTTGGTGCGGCCCTTGCGGAACGACTCGCCGAACACGCGCCACGCCGCCCGCTGGCGACGGGTCGCGACACGCATCTTGTGGATGTCCTCGATGTCCTTGCCTTCCCTGACGCCCGGTTCGCGGTCGAGCATCCGCGCGAGATGGAAGCGCATCACCTTGCGACCCGCCTCGGCCAGGGTGTCCTCCGCCAGCACCCCCGCGGTCTTGCCGACGACGAGGCGCGGTTCGGGCTTGGCGCCTGCCGATGCAGCGTCCTCGATCTCCTCGTCCCCGGAGACGGCTGTCGGCTTGGCCGCCTTGGCGCGTCGCGCCGGTCTCCGCGGTGCGACCTCGCCGTCGCTAACGTGCGCCCCGTCGGTCGAGCCGTTCAGGGCGGCCAGTGCGGCCTCGAGCTTGCTCATCCGCGCGCGCTCCAGCCCGCCCTCCGACTCGATCGCCTCGCCAAGGGCCGCCAACTCGGCGCGATCGCCCTTGGTCAGCTCCGCCTCGAGCTCGACGAAGCGGTCGACCACGCGGCCGCGTGCCACGACGTCGACCTCATCGAGGCTCAGCTCGACGCGGGTCGTCGCCGCGCGCAACTGCCGCACACGTCGGAGCTGGCGGATCGTGACCCGCTCGACGAGGGGCGCGTCACCGGCGTGCTCCATGACCAGCGCGCGGGCGTCCGAGGCCGGCCAGTCGCTCGGTGGCGCGACTCGGTCGGCCGGACCCTCGAGCTCTTCGCGCTCGAAGCTGCCGTCGGGCCCATCGGTATGGGCCAGCGACTTGACCGACACGATCGTCTCGCCGCCACGCTGCCGGAGGCGGACCGCGAAACCGGCACGGGCTAATGCCCCGTCCGCCGTGTCGACATAGCGGTCCTCGAGCTGCGTGGACCGGGCACCTCTCGACGCCCCCGTGAACGGCCCGAGTCGGTCGGCAGCGAGCACGCGCTCGGCCGCGGCTAGGTCGCTGACGCGATACTTGAGCTCGACCTCGGTCACGCCCGCGGATCCAGCGACCCGGCACCCGCCCTGGGTCGTCGCGGCACCGACGCGATCGCACCAGAGTCAAGGGCACGCTCCTTGAGCGTCTCGAACGTGTCGATGGTCCCGGGCTGACCGAGGAGGGTCTCGGTCCGGACCCAGGTCGCATCGGGCTGGAGCTGCCAGGAGCGTCGGTCGTCGGCCAGCATCAGCTCGACGATGTCGGCGATCCGGGCTTTCGACTCGGAGTCCTCGACCGGAACGACCGCCTCGACGCGTCGGTCGAGGTTGCGGTCCATCAGGTCGGCGGAGCCGATGAACCACTCGCGGTCGCCGCCGTTGGCGAAACCCCAGATCCGGGAATGCTCGAGGAACTCACCGATGATCGAGCGGACGCGGATCCGCTCGGAGATGCCGGGTAGCCCCGGCTGGATCGACGAGGCGGCACGCACGATCAGGTCGATATCGACGCCAGCACTGGCGGCGCGATACAGCGCCTCGATGACCGGCACGTCGACGATGGCGTTGAGCTTCAGGATGATACGCGCCTCGCGACCGGCCACGGCGTGCGCCATCTCCCGTTCGACCAGGTCGATGAAGCCCTGGCGCAGGCTGTGCGGCGCGACGAGCAGCCGGCGGAACGTGCGCTGTCGGGACAGTCCCGTCAGGACGTTGAACAGGTCCGTGACGTCAGCGCCGATCTCCGGACGCGCCGTCAGCAGGCCCAGATCGACGTACAGCCGGGCGGTCTTGGGGTTGTAGTTCCCCGTCCCGATATGGACGTAGCGCCGCAGGCCGGATCCCTCGCGCCGCACGACAAGCGCCGTCTTCGAGTGCGTCTTGAGCCCGACCAGCCCGTAGACGACGTGGGCGCCGGCCCGCTCCAGCTTGCGGGCCCAGATGATGTTCGCCTCCTCGTCGAAGCGCGCCTTGATCTCGACGAGGACCACGACCTGCTTGCCGCGCTCCGCCGCCCGGATGAGGGATTGCACGATCGGCGAGTCACCGGACGTCCGATACAGGGTCATCTTGATCGTCAGCACGTCCGGGTCATCGGCCGCCTGGGCGATGAACCGCTCGACCGACGCCGCGAACGACTCGTACGGGTGGTGGACGAGGATGTCACCCGCCCGGATCGCGGCGAAGACGTCGGCCGGTTCGTCCTCGTCGGGCGGGGTCAGACGGGGCGGGGTGACCGGCGTCCACGGCGGTGTGCGCAGCTCCGGGATGTCGAGGTCGGCGATCCGGTACAGCGCGGTGAGATCGAGCATGCCGGCGATCTCGTAGCTGTCCTCGGCCTCGAGCCCGAGGCCACGCAGCAGGAGGTTCCGGGTCGCGGCCGGCATGGTCCGCTCGACCTCGAGGCGGACGGCCTCGCCGAACCGCCGCCGCCGCAACTCCTCCTCGATGGCCATCAGCAAGTCGTCGGCCTCGTCCTCCTCGACGGTGAAGTCGGCGTTCCGGGTGACCCGGAAGAGGTGCGAATCGACGACCTCCATGCCCGTGAAGAGGTACTGGAGGTTCGCCTCGATGACCTGCTCGATCAGCACGAACTTGTGCGTGTCGACCTCGAGCAGCCGCGGCAGGATCTGGGGCACCTTGACGCGTGCGAAGACGCGCTCGCCGGTCTCCGGGTCGCGCAGACCGACGGCGATCGACATGCTCAGGCTCGAGATGTACGGGAATGGGTGACCGGGGTCGACGGCAAGAGGCGTCAGGACCGGGAAGATCTCGTCGAGGAACCGTTGGCGCAGGGCCTCGTGATGGTCCGGCACGTCGGCGTACTCGACGATGTGCACCCCTTCGGCGGCGAGCGCCCGGCGCAGCTCGGCGAAGATGTCGGAGAAGTCCCCGACCAGCTTTAAGACCCGCTCGCGGGCGGCGGCCAGCTGCTCTGCCGGCGTCCGGCCGTCCGGTGCCCGCGTAACGGCGCCCGCCTCGACCTGCTGGCGCAGCCCGGCGATCCGGACCTGGAAGAACTCGTCGAGGTTGCCGGCGAAGATCGCCGCGAACTTGGCCCGCTCGAGCAGCGGGTTCCGGGCGTCGCGCGCCTCGTGCAGCACACGCGCGTTGAAATCGAGCCATGACAGCTCGCGGTTCAGGTAGGGGAGCGGCGAGGGCTCACGCTTCGTGACGCGACGAGGGCGTGCAGGGACCGCGGTCGGGGCTGGCGCTCCGGGTTCGACGGCGGCCATCTCGAAGTGGGAGGCTCCTTGGCAGCGGGCAGTGACCGCGTGCGTCGCGGCCGGTTTACGGCCGGCAGACGGCTGGCCGGCGAGGATAGCACGGGCCGGTGAACCGGCCCGACGGCTCGAACGTCAGTCGTCCGCCACGTACCGCCGTTCGCCGGCCGCCGGATCGAGCCAGACGCGCATCCGGACGCCGGTCGTCGGGTCGACGAAGCGCTCGTCCGTCGGCCGGAAGCGAGGCTCCAGCGACGCGCCCACGGGTTCCCCACCGCCGGGCCCGGGTCGCTCCGCCGTGGTCTCGGCTTCGCTCGACCGATAGCGCACGCGCTCGACGACAGCGGCAACGACGAATGCCAGCCCGATGAACAGCGGATAGAGGCCGGCCGGCTGGTTGGAGCCGACCAGCGAGATCCCGAGCACCGTGAGCATGAGCCCGATCCCGAAGACGAGAAGACGAGCGAGGTCGGCGCCCATCGCTATTCGGCGGTCGTCGTGCTGGCCACGCCCGGTGTCGATGAGCCATCGGGCTCCACGACCACGGCCGTGCCGTAGGCCACGATCTCCGACATCGTCCCGGACAGCTCGGACGAATCGAAGCGCATCGAGACGACCGCATTTGCGCCGACGACCGTCGCGTTGCGGACGAGTCGATCGATCGCCTGGCGGCGCGTGTCCTCGAGGAGGCTGGTGTACTCGTGGATCTCGCCGCCGCCGAGCGATCGCAGGGCGGCCATCAGGTTGCCACCGAGCCCGCGGCTGCGGACGACGAGTCCGAACACCATCCCCTTGCTCTCGACGATGCGGTGGCCGGTGAGGTATGGCGTCGTGACGATGATCATCGATGCTCCTCGTGGGTCCCGGCGGCGGTCGACCTGCCGGGCGTCTCGGTCTCTTGGCGCTGCCGCCGGGCCGCGCACTCCGGGCACGGGCATCGATCCCGGAGCAGACGGAACGGGTAATACCCCGTGCGGTGGCCGTCGGCCCAATGCGGCGAGACCGCGTAGTTGCCGACCAGGTGCAGGTCGGTGAGCTGGATCTGCTGCGGCGACAGCGTCGGGGCACTGTCGAGCCAGCCGGGCATGCCGGCCTCGCCGCGGCAGTATGCGCATGGGCAGAGCCAGCGCAGGGCCTCGAAGCCATAGACCGTGGTGTGGCCGTCGGCCCACTCGATCTCGAGCGTGCTGGCTCCCCGGTCCGCGTGGATGCGGGTCGGCGCGTCCGTGGTCGCGGGCGGGCCCATCGCGCCGGTCGTCTCGGTCATCACCCCACGATTGTCGCACCGCGATGCTCGTCGCCGCCGGAAAAACGGCGCCGGACCGCACCCGGACCATCGGAGGGGCGGCGCTCGCGCGGGGCGGGGGCTATCCTCGGCCGCGATGACCCTCGAGATCGACCGCGTCACGAAGCGGTTCGGGCAGACCGTCGCGCTCGATCAGCTCGCGTTCAGCGTGCCCCGTGGCCGGATATTCGGGTTCCTCGGTGCCAACGGCGCGGGCAAGACCACCACGATGCGGATCTGCCTCGGGATCCTGCGCGCCGACGACGGGGACGTGCGATGGGACGGCACGTCATCGACCGATCTGCCCCGGCGGACGTTCGGCTATCTGCCCGAGGAGCGGGGTCTCTATCCGCGCCTCTCGGTCATCGACCAGCTCGTGTACTTCGCCTCCCTGTATGGCGAGCGCCCCGAGGCAGCACGCGCCAACGCCCGCACCTGGCTCGAAAGGTTCCGCATCCCGGAGCTGGCCGATCGGCGCGCGGAGGAGCTAAGCAAGGGCCAGCAGCAGAAGGTCCAGTTCATCGCCGCGATCCTGCACGGGCCCGAGGTCCTGCTCATGGATGAGCCGTTCACGGGTCTCGACCCGGTGAACCTGGCGCTCCTCCGCGAGGCGTTCATCGAGCTCCGCGATGAAGGTCGCACGATCGTCTTCTCGACCCACCAGATGGAGGTGGCCGAGGCACTCTGCGAGTCGCTCGTCATCGTCGACCATGGCCGGCTCGTCGCGGGTGGCACGCTCGCGGACCTGAAGCGGGTCTCGCGCGCACGCACGATCCGCCTCGGCATCGAGGGCGAGATCCTGCCCGCCTGGCTGGGGTCGATCGATGGCGTCGCCGCCATCCGGCCGGGTGCCGGCTTCGCCGAGGTCGAGTTGCGAGCCGGCGTGGAGCCACGCGGCGTGCTCGCAGCGGCGCTGGATCGCGGGGCGATGGTCAATCGATTCGAGGTCGCCGAGCCATCGCTCGAGGCCATCTTCATCGAGCTCGTCGGACGCCCGCCGGACGAGGATGAGGAACCGGTGATCGACGAGGAGGACGCCGCCTGATGGCGCGCATCGACCCGCTCCTGCCCAACGTCGGGATCGTGGCAAGGCGCGAATACCTCGACCGCGTCCGGAGTCGTTTGTATCGGATCTCCACGGTCGTGCTCATCTCACTCGCCGTCGGCGTGGCGCTGACGCCGATCCTGCTGCGCTACCTCGACCAGGCCAAGACCAACCAGATCGCCGTCGTCGCCGAGGAGGATCGTCTCGCGACGGGGACCCTCGCGACAGCGAACGCGATCATGAACGTCCGGCCGCCTGGCGCCGGGGAGGGCTGGAAGCCGCCCTACCATCTCGAGCGCTCGGTCGATCGCGATCTCGCGTTGCGGCAGCTCGCCGCGGGCCAGATCGACGCGATCATCGAGGTCGTCCGGCTGCCCGACCAGCAGCTCGAGGTGACGTACCACACGCTCGGCCCGGCCGATGGTGTCCGCAGCCAGCTCGCCGGGTTCGCGGCGCTTTCGCTGGGCATCATCGACTGGACGTCATCGCTGCCCGACGATTCCCAGCTCGGCACGTTCCAGACGCCCACCTTCAAGACCGAATCGGTCATCGCCCCGACCGAGGGCGGCCGTCCGGTCGACGCCGTCGTGGTCGCCAGCCGCGGGTTTCTGGGCACGGTCTTCATCATCCTGATGTTCATCACGATCCTGATCTACGGGATGTGGGTCGCGACCGGGGTGGCGACGGAGAAGAGCAGCCGGGTCATGGAGCTGATGATCAGCGCCGCATCGCCGCGGCAGCTGCTGATCGGCAAGGTGCTCGGCATCGGTGGGGCTGGGCTGACGCAGTACGTGGCGATCGCGGTCCCGGCCGTGCTCGTGCTCGCGTTCCAGGACGAGATCGCCCGGGCCGTCCTGGGTCCGGGAAGCGTCGGCCTGCCGACCGGTGGCCTGACGATCGGCCTGCTCGCCGCGTATGGCCTGTTCTTCCTGCTCGGCTTCGCGCTGTTCGCGCTGATCTACGCGGCGGTCGGGTCCTTCGTCAGCCGGCCCGACGACCTCCAGACGCTGTCGCTGCCACTCAGCCTTGTGGCGATGGCGGGATACCTGTCGGCGTTGCTCGTCCTGCTTGGCGGCGGGACAGGGACCTTGGCCCGCGTGGTATCACTCCTCCCGCCGTTCAGCCCGTTCGCGATGCTTGCGCGGCTGATGGTGAGCGACGTCCACCCGCTCGAGGTCGCACTCTCGGTCGTGATCCTGCTGGTGACGATCGCGATCGTGTCGGTGGCGACGGTCCGGATCTATGCGACCGGTGTCCTGCTGTACGGGCAGCGGCCCGGACTGCGCGGGTTCATCGCGGCCGCGCGGCGGGCCGGCTGAGGGCTCGCCGCCTCAGGCCTCGTCCTCGAGCGGCAATCGGCTGAGCATCGCGAGCACCGGCGCGGTGGCCGAAGTCGGCTCCTCGGGGGCGTCGGCGAGCTCCGCGGCCGGCACCGTCCCCTCGACCGCGGGGATGAACCGCCACAGTCGACTCCGGACGCCCGGCAGATACGGCCCGAGGCGCTGACGCGCCATCATCCCGGCCAGGCCCTGGGCGACGATCGCGTCGAACAGCGCGCGGCCCTCGGTGGCGATCGCCGGGACCGCGACCACCTCGTCACCGGGCCGGAGCACGCGCCGCAACGTCTGCCGCCGCTTGATCAGCGGCTGGCCGATCAGCGACTTGCCGTCGAGGTGCAGCAGGTCGAAGGCGAGGAATGCCACCGGTCGGCCCGACTTGCCCTCGAGTCGTCGTTCCAGCGCCGGACCGTCGGCGCGTCCCTCGGCATCGACGACGACGAGCTCGCCATCGAGGATCGCCGAACGGGCCGCGACCCGGACGGCCGTGCCGGCCAGCTCGGGGAGCGCCTCGGTCCGGTCGATCTCCTCGGCGTCGATGACCCGGACGTCGCCGTCGCCTTGCAGCTCCGACGGGCCGATCGACACCAGTGCCCGGGTCCCGCCCCACCACGGCTCGAAGAGGTGCTGGTCCGAATCGAACGCCTCGGGCAACGGCCGTGCCAGCATCGGTCGCAGGTCGGGCAGATCCGGCAGCCGATCAGCGGTCGAGTCGAGCGGCAGCGTCAGCTGGTCGGTCATCGTCGGGCCGATGTTAGTCCTGCCCCGCCAGCCGTCGTGACCGGCCGGGACTGGAGCGGGCATGTGGCTAGACTCTGGCCGTGCCCCGCCCTCCTCGACCCGACGACCTCTATCGACTGCGCGTCGCGACCGAGCCGTGCCTGTCGCCCGATGGCCGATGGGCCGTCGTGACGCTCGAGACCGTCGCTCCGACCTACGACGGGTACCGGCAGGCGATCTGGCTGGTGCCGACAGACCCGGGCGCCGACGGCCCGCCGCGTCAGCTCACCATCGGGTCACGCGGTGACCATCACCCACGTTTCTCCCCCGATGGGCGGACTCTCGCCTTCATCTCCGACCGACGACTCCAGGCCGAAGAGGAGCCATCGCGCCCGAAGGACTCGGGCGACCGGGAAGACCGGGACCAGGTGCACCTGTTGCCGATCGCCGGCCCGGGCGAGGCGCGCCGTCTGACCGATCTCCCGCGCGGTGTCGAGGCGTTCGAATGGTCCCCGGATGGCCGCCAGCTCGTCGTCGTGTCGACGTCGCACGGCTCGACCCACGACGAGGACGCGCGCCGGCGGGGCCGTGCGAAGAAGCCGTCCTCCGAGCAGCCGCCCGAGTCCGACTACCGGTTCATCGACCGGCTCAGCTACATGGTCAACGGTGCCGGGTTCCAGTACGACCAGGTCCGCCACCTGTGGCTTGTGGACGCGACGAGCGGCGTCGCGACGCGCCTGACAGACGGGACGGTCTCGGACCTCGAGCCGGCCTGGTCGCCAGACGGAAGGGCGATCGCATTCGTCTCCGAGCGACGGCGCGACCACGATCTTGCCTTCCGGCCGGCGATCCACGTCGTCGATGTCGCGTCGCGGGCGGTCCGTGCGATCACCGCCGGCCCGCGGTCCATCTTCGGGGCGCCGGTCTGGCTGGCCGACGGTCGCACCATCGCGGCTCTCGGGTCGAAGCTCGAAGGGCGCGGCGGCAGCCGGAACGACATCTGGCTCTTCCCGGCGGACGGGTCCGAGGCCCGCGCCGACGGCGGTCGAAACCTGTCGGGGCGCCACGACCTGATGCCCGGCTCGGGCGTGGTGAGTGACATCGTCCGCGGCGAGACGGCACGGCTGGTCCCCTCGAAGGACGGGGCCGATATCGACTTCCTGGCCCCGATCGACGGCAGCTACGAGCTCTGGCGGATCGCCGTCGGCGACGGGGCGGTCCGGCGGCTGACGAACGGGCGGCACCACCTCTCGTCGTTCGACGCCGTCCCGCGTGGACGGCAGACCCGCTACGTCTATCTGCGCTCCACGCCGACGGCACCGCCCGACCTCTGGGCACAGGACGGCACCGGCGCTCCTCGCCGTCTGACCACGTTCAACGCCGACGTGCTCGATGACCTGATCTTGATCGAGCCGGTCGAACGACGATCGGACGTCGACGGCCGATCGATCCAGGGCTGGTTCCTGCCCGGCGGAGGCAAGCGCAGCCCGCTCGTGACGCAGATCCACGGCGGACCCCACGCGCTGTACGGCTGGTCACCGTTCTGGGAGTTCCAGACCCTCGCCGCCGCCGGGATCGGCGTCTTTTACTGCAACCCGCGCGGCTCCGAGGGCTATGGGCAGGACTTCAACGACGCGAACCACCGCGATTGGGGACCCGGCCCGATGCGCGACGTGCTCGCCGGCGTCGACGCGCTGGTGGCCGACGGCCTTGCCGACCCCGATCGACTCGGGATGACTGGCGGCTCCTACGGCGGCTACCTCACGAACTGGATCATCGGCCACGACGACCGCTTCCGGGCGGCGATGACCTGCCGGTCCGTGAGCGACATGGCCATGCTGTTCCTGACCGGTGATATCAGCGGCGGCGACTGGGCGCTGATGGAGTTCGACGCGACGCCGTGGAGCGACCCGGCGTACTACCGCGAGATCTCACCGGTCACCTATGCCGACCGGATCACGACCCCATTGTTGATCCAGCACTCGGAGCGCGACATCCGGACGACCGTCGGGCAGGCCGAGGCCCTGTTCACCGTGCTACGGACGCACCGCCGTCCGGTCCGCCTGCTGCGGGTGCCGGAGGAGACCCATGAGCTGACGCGTTCCGGTACCCCGTTCCGGCGCGTCGAGAACCTGCGTATCGTGCTCGACTGGTTCCGCCACTTCCTGGTCGAGGGCAAGCGCGGCATGCCGCCATTGCCCAAGGTCCACGGCGGGCGCTAGACGCGGCGCACGCTAGACCCTGAAGCTGGACGCGCTCTTAGTCGCGCGTGGTTCGGAACCGCCGCTCGGCGATGAGCGCGCCGAGGAGCGCCGCCAGACCGAGGATCGCCAGCGTGGTCGGGAGGGTGTCGGTCTTCTGCTCCGATGCGAGCGCCGTGTCCGTGGCCGGCGCGGCCCCGCCCTGCACGACGACCGTGCCGGTCATCTGGGGATGGATCGCGCAGATGTAGTCGAACGTGCCGGCGTTCCGGAACGTGATCGACTTCGACTGGCCGTTCGCTATGTTGCCGGTATCCCAGGCGCTCCCCGAGGTCGCGGTGTGCGTCTGGGCGTCGCTGTTCGTCCAGGTGACGGTGTCACCGACGTTCACGGTCACCGTGCGCGGCGAGAAGCTGAAGCCCGAGACGGCCACGTCGCGGTCGGCCGCCTGGACGGCGCCTGCCCCGATCCCGACCACCAGCGCCAGCGCGCCGGCCATCGCCACGATCCGTCGTCGGTCCATCGAACCCTCCTCCTCCTCCGCTCCCGTTGGGCCGAAGTACGTCACGCCGGACCCTAGCGGTTTCCTGGTGGGCGTGGTCCGATCGTAGCGGTATCCTCTGCGTCCCATGACCGCCACGAAGCGCCCCGACACATTCGCCCGCGAGCGCGCCAACGAGCTGATCCGCGCCTGGGACGGCCGCACGCGGTCGATCGGCGATCCACTCGGCAGCCTGCTGGGTCGGGTCTCGACCGTCGATCAGGTCGGCGTCGAAGCGCGCGTCGACGCATTGAAGCGGCGGTCGATCAAGAAGGCGTCGAAGCTGTGGGCGCTCGACCTGGCGATCCGGATGATGGATCTCACGACGCTCGAGGGGAAAGACACGCCCGGGAAGATACGCGCCCTCTGTGTCAAAGGTATGCATCCCATGCCTGGCGACCCGACGATCCCGTCGGTCGCGGCGATCTGCGTCTACCCGGCTATGGTCGCCGAAGCCAAGGACGCCCTGAAGGGGAGTGACGTCAAGGTCGCCAGCGTCGCCACCGGGTTCCCCAGCGGTCAGACGTTCCGCGACATCAAGCTCGCCGAGACGCGTAATGCGGTCGAGGCCGGTGCCGACGAGGTCGACATGGTCATCGATCGCGGGGCATTCCTCTCCGGCGACTTCGCGGCGGTCTTCGAGGAGATCGTCGAGGTCAAGGACGCGGCGGGCAGCGCGCACCTCAAGGTGATCCTCGAGACCGGCGAGCTCGAGACCTACGACAACGTCCGCCGGGCGTCGATCCTCGCGATGGCCGCCGGCGCCGACTTCATCAAGACCTCGACCGGCAAGGTCACGCCGGCCGCGACGATGCCGGTCACGCTGGTGATGCTCGAGGCGATCCGCGACTTCGAGCGAGCTACGGGGCGCCAGGTAGGGATGAAGCCGGCGGGCGGCATCCGGACCGCGAAGGAGGCGATCCAATACCTCGTGATCCTGTACGAGACGCTCGGGCCTCGCTGGATGAGCCCGGACTGGTTCCGGTTCGGCGCGTCGTCACTGCTCAACGACGTGCTGATGCAGATCGAGTTCCAGCGGACGGGCCGCTACCAGGACCCGGACGACTTCACGATCGACTGAGACGGCGGTGACCCCAGCCGAGCCAGGGCCACCGACGCGCGTAGGGTCCGCTCAAGGGGCCGGGGAGGCCACCCCGAATGAGGGCGCCGGTGGAAGCGGCGCGACCACGGGCTGCCACGATCCGGCGCTGCCGTCCGCGAGAGTCACGATCGGCTCGCTCCCGTCGATCGTGATCATCGAGACATGGAACGCCGATGGGCTCAGATCATCAACACTAATGAGGAGCCCCAAAAGGCGGCTCCCGTCTGGAGACCAGGACGGCCTCATGTCACAACCATCGCCCAATGGATCGAGTCGGCGTTCGTCGGTTCCGTCGGCATCGACGACCCAGAAGCGAACTGTGCAGGGCCGGCTATTGAAGTACTCCGCGGGATCCACGGCCCGGACGTAGGCGAGCTGCCGTCCGTTCGGCGACCAGATCGGCGCCCATAACGGGTTGCCCACATCCTCGGCGATCACGCGCTGCCCCGAACCGTCCGTCTTCATGATGACGAGGCCGCTGGATTCGGTGGTCGAAGCAAACGATGAGTTGATCACGGCCAACTCCGTGCCATCAGGTGACCATTGCGGTCCACTTAGCGCCTCGGCCAGCGAACCGGGCACGGCGTTGACCCATCCCGCAGGTTTCCATTCCCCGGCGCCCGGACCGATATAGCGGGCCAGGAGTCCGCCAGACAGCGCCGCGGGCGATCCGACATCGGCCACATATACGCCATTGTCGCCAACGGCCTCGCTTCCCAGGAAGGCGATCTGCTTCCCGCCCGGGGACCATGCCGGATACGCACTGTCGGTCCCGGGGGCCAGCAGACCGGCGGCGGGCGACGAGCCATCCGTGGCCACGATGAAGAGCTCGGATCGGCCGTCGCAGGCCTGGCTGGTCGGGAAGATGAGACTGGTCCCATCCGGCGACCACGCCATGCCACCAATCGCACAATACGCCGCTGAAGCGTCAGTGGTTGCCAGCGTCGTGGCGTTGCGCCCACCTGCGTCCATGACGACGATCGACTCCGCCCCGGCGCGCCAGTCGCGGTATGCGATCCGCGTGCCATCCGGCGACCAGAGGGGGTCTGATCTGATGCCCGCGCCAGTCGTCAATCGACGCAGGTCGGTGCCGTCCGCCCGGACGACGTAGATGTCGCCGCCCGTCGGACCAGACGAATTGCCGACGAACGAACTGAAGGCGAGGACCGCGGCGCCACCTTGAGGGATGACGGGTGTCGGCGTGATGAGTCGCGAGCCCACGATCGCGATGGCGCCAGCCAGGGCGAGCACGAGCAGGGCGATGAGCAGGAGCCTGGCCATCCGGAGGGGCGGCGCCGTCGTTGGTTGGAGGACCTTGTCAGCCATGGGGATCCACCTTTCGGGGTAGGTCCAGGCCGGCCGCTGTCGGGTCCGTCGCGTCCGCTCGAGAACCTGGCCCAGGTAGTGCGGGGCGGGCGGCGAATACGGGTCGTCGAGCCATGTCAGGAGCATCCGGTCGAGGTCGTCGCGCTGGTTCATCTCGAACGACCCTCCGTCAGCCCCGGGCGAAGTCGAGCGTCCGCGTCAAGTGCCGCGCGGAGCGCCTGGGTGGCCCGATGGAGGCGCGACTTCGCGGTCCCCAGCGGGATCCCCATGGCTGCGGCGGCATCCGGCATCGGTAGGCCCAGGTAGTAGTGGAGGACGAGCACGGCTCGCTGGTCGGGCTCGAGATGGCGGACGCCACGCTCGATCAGGTCCCGGTCTGCCGAGGCCGACTGGGTGTCCGACACAGAGAGCGGATTGATCTCTGGAAGCTCGACTTCGATGCTGCGCCGTTTGGCGGCCCGGAGCTCATCGCGGCAGGCGTTGAGGAAGATCCGGTGGAGCCAGGCGTCGAAGCGATCGATGTCGCGCAGGCCGGGCAGGTCCCGCCAGCAGCGGACGAGCGTCTCCTGGACGGCGTCCTGCGCGCGGTACGGGTCCTTGAGGATGAGTCGAGCCGCCGCGTCCAGTCGACCGATCGTGGCGCCTGCCAGCACGGCGAAGGCGTCATGATCGCCTTTGCGTGCCCGCTCCACGAGGTCTCGCTGCACGACCGCCCCTCGGCTTCGCGCGGCCGGTCTGGTCGCGTCAGAGTGTATTGGCTGGTCGCTTACCCGAATCGTTCCATCTCGGTCCCTCGCGCGAAGCGGCATCGCTCTAACCTTCACGTAAACGTCAAGGTTCTGGTATCCTCGAGGGGATGCCCACCACCACGACGACGACGCCCGACGCGACCCTCCTCCGGATCCAGGAGGTCGCGGCCGAGACCGGCCTGACGACCCGGGCGATCCGCTACTACGAGGAGATGGGGCTGCTCGAGCCCGCGGCCCGATCCGAAGGCTCCTATCGCCTCTATGACGCGTCCGACCTCGAGCGGCTCCGCACCATCAAGGAACTCCGCGACGAGGCGGGGTTCTCGCTCTCGGCCATCGGACGACTCCTCGAGGATGAAGCCGCGCGCGAGCGGAACCGGGAGCGGTTCCGCGCCTCCCATGACCCCCGGGAGCGGCGCGCGATCCTCGAGGATGCCCGCGAGCGGGTCGACCGCCAGATCGAGACCCTCGAGGCGAAGTCGAAGCGCCTGCGCTCGATGATCGACGCCGCCCGCGAACGGCGGAAGCACCTCGACCAGCACCTCGCCGAGCTCGACGGCGGGCCCGACCCCCATCCGGAGCGCCGCGAGTCGCCGACGAGCCGGGAGTCGCGCCGATGACCGGCGTTTCAGCCCTCCGGCCGCGACGTGTCGCCTGGGCGAAGGCGGCGGCGCCGTTCGGCCATCGCAACTACCGGCTGTTCTTCGGTGGTCAGGCGATCTCGCTCGTCGGGACGTGGATGCAGCAGGTCGCGCAGGGCTGGCTCGTCCTGACCCTCACGGGCGACCCGTTCTGGCTCGGCGTCGTCGCGACCGCCCAGTTCCTGCCGGTGATGATCTTCGGCCTGTTCGCCGGCGTTCTGGCCGACGTGCTGCCCAAGCGCCAGACGTTGCTCGCGGTGCAGGCCACGATGATGGTGCTCGCGGTCATCCTCACCGTGCTGACGGCCACCGGCGTCGTCGAGGTCTGGATGATCATCCTGCTCGCCGTGCTGCTCGGCTGTGCCAACGCGGTCGACATGCCCGTGCGCCAGGCGTTCGCCATCGAGATGGTCGGGCCACGGGATATCGGCAACGCCGTGGCGATCAACTCGGCGATGTTCAACGGCGCGCGCGTGGTCGGGCCCGCGGTGGCCGGCCTCACGATCGGTGCGTTCGGCATGGCGCCGGCCTTCGCCATCAACGCGCTGAGCTTCCTGGCCGTGATCGTCGGCCTGTCGCTGATGCGGGACGACGAGCTCCACCTCGCGCGTCTCGTGCCACGTCCTCGATCGGCTGGGGCGGTCGTCGAGAACCTGCGCGAGGGCCTCGCCTTCGTCCGCAACACGCCGATCGTGTTGCTCGCCGTCACGACGGTCGGGCTGGTCGCGACGTTCGGCATGAACTTCCAGGTCGTCATCCCGCCGCTCGCCCAGGACGCGCTCGGCAGCGACGCCTCAGGCTACGGCTTCCTGATGGCCGCCAGCGGGCTCGGCGCCCTCGCCGCCGCGGTCGCCCTGGTGCTGTCGGGCCGGCCGCGAACCAGCCGGATCATCGGCGGCGCGATCCTGCTCGGGGTCGCCTCGATCCTGTTGGCGCTCTCGACGTCCTTTCCCGTGTCGCTCCTGCTCATGGTCCCGATCGGGGCCGGCGGCATCGCGATGGCTGCCACTGCCAACGCCACGATCCAGTTAGCGGTCCCCGATGGCCTGCGCGGCCGCGTGATGAGCGTCTACACGACGGTCTTCTCGGCCTCGATGCCCATCGGTGGCCTGCTCATGGGCGTCCTCGCGTCGTCCCTCGGGATCCTCGAGGCGATCGCCATCGGTGGCGTCCTGTCACTACTGTCGGGGCTGGCAGCCTTGGTCTGGTACCGGCGCATCCGAGCCCGCGAGGCGGCGGGGGTCGGCGCGACCGTCGGGGAGACGATGGCCGCGGCGGTGCTTCAGTCGACGCCGCCGAACACCAGCGCCGCGTTCAACCCGCCGAACCCGAACGAGGTGCTGAGCACCCGCCGGTAGTCGCCGTTGCGGCCCTCGTGGAGCAGACCGGGGAGGAGCTCGGCGAGCTCGGGCTCGGGCTCCTCGAGGTTGACCGACGGCGGCGCCCAGCCGTCGCGGATCGCCAGCGCGCAGATCGCCGCCTCGATCGCGCCCGACGCGCCGAGCGGGTGGCCATACAGGGCCTTCGTCCCGCTGACCGGCACCGTCGCCGCGCGCTCGCCCAACGCCATCGAGATCGCCCGTGCCTCGGCCACGTCGCCGATCGGGGTCGACGAGGCGTGCGCGTTCACGTAGTCGATCGACCCGGGCTCGACTCCGGCGTCGTCCAGCGCGATCGATGCGGCACGCGCCGCCTCGCGTCCGTCGGCCCGGGGCTGGACCATGTGATGCGCGTCGGACGTGGCGCCGTACCCGAGCAGCTCGGCGTAGGGCGTGGCACCCCGACGCTCCGCGGCCTCGGCATCCTCGAGCACGACCAGCGCCGCGCCTTCACCCATCACGAAGCCGTCGCGCTCGGCATCGAAGGGTCGTTCGGCGTGCCCCGGGTCGTCGTTATGGCCGGCCGACAGCGCGCGGATGATGTCGAACGCGCCGAATGCGAGCGGCGACAGCGGGATCTCGCAGCCACCGGCGATCGCCGCGTCGACGCGGCCCTCGCGCAGGTCGCCCAGCGCCTCGCCGATCCCCACCGAGCCGGAGGCGCACGAGTTCGCTGTCGAGAGGATCGGCCCGCGGACGTCGAGCGCGATGCCGAGATTGGCCGGCGCCGCCCCGCCGAAGACCGCAAGGGCGAGGGTCGGGGAGACCTGGCGGATGCCCTTCTCGAGATACCGCTCGTGCTGCTCCTCGGCGAACGCGATGCCGCCCAGCGCCGAACCGAGGTAGATGCCGATGCGGCCCTGATCCGGAGCTCCGTCCGAGCCGGGTCGAAGCCCGGCGTCCTCGAGCGCGAGCTGCCCCGCGACCATCCCGAACTGGCTGAACCGGTCGAGCTGGCGGGCCGTCTTCGGCGGCATGAACGCGAGCGGATCGAAGTCGTCGACCTGCGCGGCGACCTGGCTCCGGAACGGCGAGGGATCGAACCGATCGATGCGCTTGACCGGCGACTCGGCACGGCGCAGACCAGCACGGAAGGCATCGACGCCGGTGCCGATCGGCGTCACGACGCCCAGGCCCGTGATCCAGATCCGACGTCGACCGTTCATGCCGTGAGATTCGGCGGCGGCGTCGGATCGGACCTCTCGACCTCGTGGAGCGCCTCCGCCAGGGCCTTGAACGTGCCGAGCGTGCGGCCAGCGATGGGACGGGTGAAGAAGCGGTCGACGAAGCGGGCGAAGCCGGGCACCCGCGGCGAGAACTCGTGGCTGATCGTCACTCGGCAGCCGCCCGCCGCGGGGCGCGTGGCGATGTCCCAGGTGACGTCCATCCCACGGGTGGCGCCGGCGACATGCTGGAACCGTAACCGGAGGGCCTCCGGCTCGTTCCACGTTCGCGACCGCCAGGCGACGGGGAGCCCGAGACCCAGCACCGGGACCAGCGGCCGGCGTGCCACGAACTCGACGAACGGCCGTCCCCACGCGTCGTGATCGATCGCCCGCGAGCGGACGTAGTGCGGCAGCAGCGTCGACCAGCGCTCGACGTCCCGTGCGAGCGCGAACACCAGGGCTGCGGGCGCGTCGACCTCGATCGAGATCCGGCTATGCATCGACGGCGCTGAGCCGCATCACCGCACGGCGCGCCAGTTCCCCGAGCCGCATCGCTCGCGCTTCCTCCGGCGCGACCCAGCGGCAGGTGTCGGTCGACCCATCGGGCTCGTCGCGAAGCTCGCCGTCGATGATGCGCACCTCGTAGACGATCCGGATCGCGTGCATCCGGTCGGGGCTGTCGGCGCTGGTGAACAGCCGGTCGTCGACCTCGATGAGCCGTCCGATCTCGCCGATGAACCCGGTCTCCTCCTCGAGCTCGCGCAACGCCGCGCGGGCCGGCGGCTCGCCGAACTCCAGGCCGCCGCCCGGCAGCGTCCACACATCACCGACGCCGACCGATGGGTGGATGTGGCATAGCAGGACACGGTCCTCGTCATCCCGGACCACCGCGTAGGCCGCGACCCGGACGCGATCGCCCCCGCGGCTCCGGCCACTCATCGTGGGAGGTGCCTCATGGGGCGAGGAGCGCCGCGAGGAAGCGCGGATCGAGGCCACGAGAGGCGGGAACGAGGTCGCCCATCACGAGGCCCATCGTCGCACGGACGTCCGTGCGTTCGACGAGCCGTCGCGCGACGTACTCGAACAGCCGCGGCTGGGAGAGGAACGTCTGGACCAGCCACGACACCCCGTCCTTCGCCGCGAACCGGCGGCGCATGGCCCGGTCGTAGGCGGCGGCCGCACGAGCGGCGTCCGTTCCGTCGCGTGCGAGCGCCGCCGGGATGGCCCTCGCGGCGAGCTCGGTCGAGACGAGCGCCCGATGCAGTCCCTCGCCAGTGAACGGGTCGAGGAAACCGGCCGCGTCGCCGACGAGGAACCAGCCCGGACCCGCCCGACGCGTCACGCGGGCACCGAGCGGCGACGCCCCGGCGATCCGGTCGCACACCGCGCCATCGGCCCACCGGACTGGGTCGTCATCACGGACCGGGATGTCGTCGAGGACGCGACGAACGGTCGCCGAGGCGCCGTCACGGGCGAGCGCCGCCCGCCACGACGGACCGAGGACCACCCCGATGTTCAGACGCGAGTCGGGCACGGGCGCCAGACCGACATACGCGTCGCGACCGACGGCCAGCCGCGCGTCGGACGGCGGGTCGGTGGCGGGGCGAGGGTCGACGACGTGCCACGTCAACCCGACCCGGGGCGGCAGGCGCGGCGATCGGGCGACGCCGGCCGCCCGAGCGACCGACGAGTGCGTCCCGTCGGCCCCGACCACGATCCGCGCACAGAGCTCGTCGTCGCCGAGATGGAGCCTCGCCGGCTCGCGCGTAGCCGGCCGCCGGGCTCCGAGCTCGACCTTCTGGACCGACACTCCGCGACGCACCACCGCCCCGGCGTCGAGCGCGAGCCCTTCGAGGGCGGGATCGAGCGCGGACCGGTCGAAGCCGACCGCCGGTGGGCCGCCGTGATCGGCGCCGTAGGTCAGCCGGACGCTCGACCCGCCGGGGGTCTCCAGGCGCATCGCGGGGATCGGCCGCGTGATGGCCTTGACAGTCCCTGACGACAGACCGGCTCGTCGCAAGGCCTCGACCGCCGCCGGTGACGTGAACACGCCGCCTGCCCGCCAGTGCCAGCTCGGCGCGCGCTCGAGGACCACGACCTCGACGCCGCGGCGCGCGAGAGCCGCCGCGAGCGTCGTCCCGGCCGGCCCCGCACCGACGATCGCCACGTCGACGATCCCCGAGGTCATCGTCATCCCGTCGCGTTGCGACGCGCCGCGAGTGCGACGCGATGGCCGGCGAACCCGTCATACCGCCGCTCGACGCGTAGCCCGGCCGCCGCGAGAAGTGCGGTCAGTTCCGCGACCGAGTAGGCACGGCGGACCGACAGCGGACCGTCATAGCGGGTGAGCCGGTTCCTGGTCGCGACGTGCGCGAGCAGCCACGCACCGAGCCACGTCGCACGACTTCGCACAAGATCGTTGACGACCACGCCGAGACGCGCGACGCGAAGCATCTCGGCGAACAGGGCACGGGCCGCATCGGGGTCGAGGTGGTGGACGAGGAGCGAGGCGTGGACGACTTCGAACGTCGCATCGGGGAAGGGGAGCGCCCGGCCATCGGCCACGTGGAGTGCCAGTTCCCCGGTCGCCGTGACCCGCGGATCGATGACCGCTGCCGCCTCGAGGACCTCGGGGCGGGTGTCGACGCCTGTCACCCGGACGATCCGCCCGGCCGCTCGGCCGCGCTCGATGAGCGCGAGCGGGATGTCGGCGGCACCCGTGCCCACGTCCAGGACGGCGATCGAGGCTCGCCCCGGCGCGAGCCCGTCGATGGCCCGGGCACTGAGGTCAGCACCGCCGAGGCGACGGTTGACCCGGGCAAGATCGCGCAGGTTGCCGATGAGGGCCGCGCGATCGTCGAGCGGGCCGTCGAGCAGTTCCTCCGCGCCGGCCAGTCGATCCATCCGCGCAGCCTATCGTCGCCCGCCTAGTCCCATCGGGTGGTGCAGGGGGGCGGTGCTGGGCCTGTAGCCTCTCTCGCATGCCCCGCCGTGTCCGCCTGCCGTTGATCACGCTTGCCGTCGCGGTGCTGACGATGGCCGGCGCCGGCACCGCGGCGGCCGGTGCCCCGATCTATCCGCACCAGAGCGTCGGGAACCGCGGGTCGGACGTGAAGGCGCTTCAGGGTCTCCTCCGCCACGACGGCGCCGCGGACCTGCACATCTCGGGCGTCTTCGATGCGCCCACGGTCACCGCCGTCCGTGCCTTCCAGGCGGCCCGCGGCCTGCCGGTGACCGGCATGGTCGATGCGGGCACCTGGGTGCGTCTCATCGTGCGGCTCCAGCCCGGTGCCACCGGCGAGGCCGTGAAGGTCGTCCAGCGGCAGCTCAACGACAAGCGGCGCGCCGGCCTGACGGTCGACGGGACGCTCGCCGGCGCCACCGTCACGGCCGTCCGCTCCTTCCAGCGCCACGCTGCGCTCCCCGTCTCCGGAACGGTCGACGCCAGCACGTGGCGGTACCTGATCGGCCACTTCGAGCAGCCGGTCTTCGGCCGCTGGATGTGCGGTTACGAGGTCGGCAATGGACCGGCCCACTGGGCTACCGGCGCCGCGATCGGACAGGTCCGTGCGGCCGCGATCACGATCGGCCAGGCCGGCCGTGGCCCGATCGCGATCGGGGACGCGAGCTTCCAGCACGGCGGCGAAATGCCCGGGCACGAGACGCACGCCCGCGGGCTCGACGTCGACATCCGGATCATGCGGCGCGACGAGCGCCAATGCCGGTGGGGCGGCAACTACCGGATGGCGGTCTACGACCGGAGCGCGACGCGAGCGCTGATCAAGGCGATCCGGGCCGCGGCGCCCGGCCACGTCAAGGTCATCTACTTCAACGACCCGGTGCTGATCCGCGAGGGCCTGACGCGCTACCACGTGGGCCACGACGACCACGTACATGTCCGCTTCTGCGAACGCGTCTACCCGCTCTCGACGTACGACTGCTGAACGGGGGTCGCGCACGGGCGGTGACATAATGCCGACCATGCCCGAACGCACCGAGACGAGCGTCGTCGTCACCCCCGACCAGCATCCCAACAGCTGGGGATTCGGGGACGGCCAGGCCATCCCCTGGGACTATGCCCCGGCGCCCGAGGCGCGCGACATCGTCACCCTCCAGGAGCAGTACGGGCTGTTCATCAACGGCCGGTCGGTGGCCGCGACGGGTGGCGGCACGTTCGCGTCGATCGATCCGTCGACCGAGCAGCCACTGGCATCGGTCGCGAAGGCGACCGATGTCGACGTCGACAAGGCGGTCCGAGCCGCGCGCCGTGCGCAGCGCCGGTCGTGGGGCCAGCTCTCCGGCCGAGAGCGGGCGAAGTACCTGTTCCGGATCTCGCGCATCCTCCAGGAACGCTCGCGCGAGTTCGCCGTCCTCGAATCGATGGATTCGGGCAAGCCGATCAAGGAGAGCCGGGACGTCGACGTGCCGCTCGCGGCGAACCACTTCTGGTACTACGCGGGCTGGGCGGACAAGCTCGAGTACGCGTTCCCCGGTCGAGTGGCGAAGCCACTCGGCGTCGCCGCCCAGATCATCCCGTGGAACTTCCCGCTCCTGATGCTGGCGTGGAAGATCGCCCCGGCGCTCGCGGCCGGCAACACGGTCGTGCTCAAGCCGGCCTCGACCACCCCGCTGTCGGCGTTGCTGTTCGCCGACGTCGTCCGTCAGGCCGACCTGCCGCCCGGCACGGTCAACATCGTGACGGGCCCGGGCGAGATCGGCATGCACCTCGCCACGCACCCCGACGTCGACAAGGTAGCGTTCACCGGGTCGACCGAGATCGGCAAGAAGATCGGCCGAGGCGTTGCGGGTTCCGACAAGGCGCTGACCCTCGAGCTGGGCGGCAAGGCCGCCAACGTCGTGTTCGATGACGCACCGCTCGACCAGGCGGTCGAGGGCATCGTCAACGGCATCTACTTCAACCAGGGCGAGGTCTGCTGCGCCGGCTCCCGGCTGCTCGTCCAGGAGTCGATCGCCGATACGCTGGTCGACAAGCTCAAGGACCGGCTCTCCACGATCCGCGTCGGTGACCCGCTCGACAAGAACACCGATGTCGGGGCGATCAACTCGAAGAGCCAGCTCGAGAAGATCACCGAGTTGGTCGCGTCGGGCGTCGCCGAGGGCGCCGACCTGTACCAGCCGGCGTGCGACCTGCCCGAGCGTGGCTACTTCTTCCGGCCCACCTTGTTCACGAACGTCGCCCAGAGCCACCGCATCGCGCGGGAGGAGATCTTCGGCCCGGTGCTGTCCGTGCTGACGTTCCGCACGCCGGAGGAAGCCGTCGAGAAGGCCAACAACACCCGCTACGGGCTGTCGGCCGGGGTCTGGACGGACAAGGGCTCGCGCATCCTCGAGATGGTGTCCCGGATGCAGGCGGGCGTCGTCTGGGCCAACACATTCAACAGATTCGACCCGACCTCGCCGTTCGGCGGGTACAAGGAGTCGGGCTTCGGCCGAGAGGGTGGCATGCACGGCTTGCATGCCTACGTCCGGCTCGAGGACCGCTGATGGCGACCGGCCGGAGCGGGGTCTCGCGGAACGGCTCGTCGCGGAACGGGACGGCGGGCAACGGCGCCGGGCCGCGGATCGAGGTCCGCAAGACCTACAAGCTGTACATCGGCGGGGCCTTTCCGCGGTCCGAGAGCGGCCGGTCGTACCTGGTCTCGGCGGCCGATGGCACGCCCCTCGCCAATGCGGTCCGGTCGTCGCGCAAGGACGTGCGCGACGCGGTGCGGGCGGCCCACGGCGCATTCCCGGGCTGGGCGGCCAAGACGGCGATGAATCGCGGCCAGATCCTGTATCGCGTCGCCGAGCTGATGGAGGGTCGACGCGACCAGTTCGTCGCCGAGGTCGCGGCCGCTGAGGGGCTGCGCGACGTTCGCGCACGCGAGGTCGTCGACCGAGCGATCGACCGGTGGGTCTGGTACGCCGGCTGGGCGGACAAGATCACCCAGATCCTGGGCTCGGCGAACCCGGTCGCCGCACCGTACTTCAACTTCACGATCCCCGAGCCGACCGGCATCGTGGGTATCGTGGCCCCGGAGACCTCGTCTTTGCTGGGCCTCGTCAGTCGCCTGGCCCCGCCGCTGGTCGCCGGCAATACGGTCGTGCTGCTGACGTCGGAGAGCCGGCCGCTGCCGGCGATCACGCTGACCGAGGTGCTGGCGACGTCGGACGTCCCGGCCGGGGTCGTCAACGTCCTGACCGGTCGCAAGAAGGAGCTGGTGCCGGTGCTGGCCGGTCACGTCGATATCGATGCGCTCGATGTCTGGGGCGTGCCAGACGACCTCCGGGTCGAGACCGAGCAGCTGGCCGCCGACGACATCAAGCGGGTGTCACGCCGGCCCCGCGGCATGACCGATGCCCGCTTCGACTGGCTCGACGACCGCGCGGCCGAGCGCCCCGAATGGATCGCCGTCTTCCTCGAGATGAAGACGGTCTGGCACCCGATCGGCGTCTGAACCCGATGGCCGTCCGCCCTGACCCCGAGGTCGGCTACCGCCGTGCTGGCGACCACCTTCGTGGCGAGCGTGTCGTCGAGCGCCGGGTCTTCGTCCAGGCGCCGCCACGGGTCGTCTGGGCGGCACTCCACGATCCGGCTGCTTCTTCGTCCTTGTTCCCCGAGTTGCGGCTCGGTCCGGCGGTGCCGTCGTGGCCCGCCGCGGCCGCGACCCGCATGGCACGGACCCGGCTCGGGCTGCTGCGCGAACAGGCCCGGGTCGAGAGCCTCGAGGCACGACCGGAGTCGGTGTTCCGCCTGCGGGTCACCGGGTCGGGGTTCGAGAGCGAGTGGTGGTGGCGCCTCGAGCCGATCGCCGGCGGAACGCGGGTGATCCACGCCGCGACCTTCGAGCCTATCGACCGCTGGACCGACATCCTGGTCCGGCTGGGGCGCCGCTCGCTCGAGGCGCGGGTCGAGGCGCACCTGCGAGCGCTGAAGGATCGAGCGGAGCGGTCGGAGCGGACGTCGCCGGCGGCGTGAGGCAGTAAGCGCGGCGGGTCGGGGCCGGCTGAGCGACCTCGGGTCGCGGGGATGGTGAGGCCGGCGCGCATTTCCTGCGTCATAGGTGTCTACGGTCGCCCGTGGATCTCGGCGGGCGCCGAACGCGCACATCGTCTGCGCCTCGCGCAGCGATTCGACCGACGACCCGTGTCCGGACAACCCTTCCTGCGCGAAGCGCAGCGAATCGACACCTCCGGCGACGGTCCATACCTCTGACGCAGGGCCCTCCCGGCGGGTGTGTCCGTTCGCTTGCATCCGACGACGTTCTTCCCGTCGGACTTGCATCAGACGTAAGCACCGTTCCCATGGCGGCCCCAAGGAGACGGGTCCTTGCATCAGATGCAGCATTTCTGACACAAACCAGCCACGGCAGGCCCGCGGCTGCACGGAACTTGCATCCAACGCGCGGAACCGACCGGAAACGGCAGCTCCGTCGGCCGTCCTGGAGCCGTTGGTTGCATCTGATGCAAGGCGGTCAGCGGGGCGGCCCAGCCAACGCGCCTCCTCCTCTCAATGATCGCTCAATACAGAACGTTCAGTATTGACTGAAAGTTCTGAACGGCGTAGCGTCTGCCTATGACCGATGGCGAGAGTCGCTTCGTCGAGGAAATGGGCCAGATGCTGGCCTCGTACGGGATGACGCCGATGGCCGGTCGCATGTGGGGCTGGCTGATGATCTGCGAGCCCGCCGAGCAGACCGCCGCGGAGATCGCCGAGGCGCTCCACGCGAGTCGCGGTGCGATCAGCGGCACGGCGCGTTTGCTCGCCAACGCTGGACTGATCCGGCGCTCGACTCGTCGCGGCGATCGCCGCGAGTACTTCAGCGCCCCGCCTGAGACGTTCGAGATGTTCCTCCAGAACGCTGGGCGCATCTATCGCCAGTTCCGTGAGATGGCGGAACGCGGTCTCGAGGCCATCGCGGATCGACCGCCCGAGTCACGGGCGCGGCTCGAGGAATTCCGCGATGTCTTCGCATTCGTCGAGCGGGAGGTCCCGGTCGTCATAGACCGCTTCCTCCGAGAAGGTGCCGGCGCGACCGGCAGGGATATCGCCGGAGCGGCCGGCAGGAAGGACTGATCATGGACCCCGTCATCCGGACGGAACAGCTCACCAAGGCCTACGGGTCAAACCGCGGGATCATCGACGTCGACCTGGCCATCGAGCCTGGCGAGGCGTTCGGGTTCCTCGGTCCGAATGGCGCCGGCAAGACGACGACGATCCGGACGCTGCTCGACCACATCCGCCCGACCGGCGGCCGGGCCTTCGTGTTCGGCATCGAAACCACCGTTGATCCCGTCGCGATCCATCGCCGCGTCGGCTATCTGCCCGGTGAGTTCACCCTCTACGACAAGCTGACCGGCGGCCAGACGATCGACTACTTCGCCAACCTTCGCGGCGGCGTCGATGCCACGTATCAGCACCAGCTGATGGAACGCCTCGAGGTCGACCCGAGCCGCAAGTTCCGCGAGTACTCGAAGGGCAACAAGCAGAAGATCGGGCTCATCGTGGCGCTGCAGCATCGACCCGACCTGCTGATCCTCGACGAGCCGACCTCTGGTCTCGACCCCCTCGTCCAGCAGACCTTCTACGAGGTCATCCGCGAGGCGAAGGCCGAGGGCCGGACGATCTTCCTGTCCAGCCACATCCTCAGCGAGGTCGAGAAGACCTGTGATCGCGTCGCGATCATCCGCGAGGGTCGACTGGTCAAGGTCGATCGAGTGGAGGCGCTCCGCGACCTCGCTCACCACCAGGTGGAGCTGCGTTTCGCCGGCGACGTGCCGGTAGCCGCGTTCTCCGGCCTCGATGGCGTCAGCGACGTGTCGACCGAGGACCACCTCCTGCGACTGCGCATCGTCGGCTCGATCACCCCGCTCGTGCGCGAGGCCTCGAAGTACGAGCTCGTCGACTTCGTGAGCCGTGAGCCGTCGCTCGAAGAGACATTCCTCGCCCAGTACGGCCGTGGTCCGGTCGAGGCAGGTGCCTGATGAATGCCGCAGTCGGCTCCGCCACGCCACAGCCAGCTTCATTCGGCCGCCGGATCTACGGATTCGGCAGCGTCTTCGGGAAGACGCTCCGGGACTCGCGCCGCGCGATCCTGCTCGTCGGCGGGGTCCTTGCCCTGCTCCTGATCGGCGTCAGCGCGGCGATCATCACCGAGTTCTCGACAACGGCCTCGAGGCACGAGCTCGAGAATGTCGTCGCCGCCGTCCCGCCGATCCTCCAGGGTCTCGCCGGGCCGGTCGTCAACGTCGGCACACTCGGCGGCTATCTCTCCTACAAGTACGGCACCTTCTTCCCGCTCATCGCCAGCCTCTGGTCGATCCTCGCGTTGTCAGGGACGCTCGCCGGTGAGGCTCGCCGCGGCAGCCTCGAGTTCGTCGTCGCGGCGCCGATGTCGCGCCGTCGGGTCGCGCTCGAGAAGCTCGCCGGTCACCTGACGGCGATGGTGATCGCCATCCTGCTTGTGTTCCTGGCGCTGCTGCTGGTGGGGCGCATGGGCACGTTGCCCGGCGACGAGATCTCATCCACTTCCGCGGCCGGCTACGCGCTGTGGCTTGGCGCGATCTCGCTGGCCGCTGGCGGCCTCGCTTTCGCCGCCGCCCAGTTCGTCGGTCGTGGCTCGGCGATCGGCATCGCCGGCGCGGTCATGTTCGGCGGCTTCATCCTCAACGGCTACCGCAACGCCATCCCGGACCTCGCCCCGTTCGCCAACCTGACGTGGTGGGGCTGGAGCGCCAACCACGTGCCGCTCGCCGCCCAGTTCGACTGGGCGTCGGTCGCGCTCATCGCGATCGTGGCGATCGTGCTGCTCGTGATCGGCGTGGAGGCGTTCGTCCGCCGCGACATCGGCCAAACGACGGCCATCCCGACGCCGAGCCTGCCGCGCGCGCTGGTCGGCCTGCGCGGGCCAGGTGACCGAACCTTCGGCGCTTTGCTGCCGTCGGCTCTCGCCTGGGGGCTGGGCATCGGGATCTTCGGGTTGCTGATCGCCGGGTCCGGTCGGGCGTTCATCGAGCAGCTCGGGAACTCCCCACAGTTCATGCAGCTGCTCAACCAGATCTTCCCGAACGTCCAGTTCGCGACCATCGGTGGCTTCCTGCAATTGCTGTTCATCGAGTTCGGTTTGGTGCTCGCCGGCCTCGCCGCGGCCACGCTGGTCGCGGGATGGGCATCCGACGAGACATCAAGTCGGCTCGAATTCCTGCTCGCGACGCCCCTCTCACGGGGTGGCTGGGTGACCGGCGGTGGCGTCGGGATCCTCGGGGCCGTGGTCGTGATCGTCGTGATGTCGATGATCGGCATCACGATCGGCGCGCTGCTCGCCGGTGAGGGCGATCTGGCGACGCCGCTGGCCGGGACGCTCGTCCTAGGTCTGTTCGCCATCGCGATGGCTGGCCTGGGCGTCGCCATCGGTGGGGTCTTCGGGACACGGTTCGCTGGACCCGCCGTGGCGATCATCGTCATCGTGACCTGGTTCCTCGACATCCTGGCCCCGGCGATGAACCTGCCGGACGTCGTCCATGACCTGGCGCTGACCGCGCATTACGGCCAGCCGATGCTCGGCCAGTGGGACGGCACCGGCATCGTCGCGTCGGTCGTCCTGGGCGTGGTCGGCGTGGCCATCGGTGCCTGGGGGTTCCGCCGCCGCGACCTCCGATCGTGAGCGGTCGCGCGACGGACCTGCAGCAGAGGGACGCCGGCCGCTAACGTCCGGGCGTGGACCCGTTCGTCATCGCGCTCGTTCTCGTGAGCGCCGGCCTTCATGTCGCGTGGAACGTCCGCCTCAAGTCGGCCGGCGATCCGCTTCGGGCGGCGACGGTCGGCCTCCTCGCTGCCTCCGTCGGCATCGTGCCCGCCGGCATCGCCGCCTGGTGGTTGTCCGGCCGGCCTGCCCTGCCGGTCGAGGGCGTGGCCCTCGCCCTCGTGTCGGGCGTGATCGAGGCCGTCTATTTCGTCCTGCTGTCCGCTGCCTATCGGCGCGGCGACCTGTCCGTCGTCTACCCGATCGCCCGCGGGACCGCCCCGTTGCTGGCCGTGGCCGTCGGCGTGGGCCTGCTCGGTGAGCAGCTCGGCGTCGCCGGCTCGATCGGCGTGGCATTCCTGTTGATCGGCTTTCTGATCCTCCAACGTCCATGGCAGGCGGTCCGCGGTCGTGGGTTGGACCCGTCGGTCGCCTTCGCGCTCGCGACCGGCGTGAGCATCGCCACGTACACCGCCATCGACCGCGTCGGGACCCGCCTCATCGATCCGGTGACGTACGCCGCGATCCTGTGGGTGACCGGCGCCCTGCTCCTCGTCCTCTGGATCCGGTTCGTCGCCGGCGGCGGCGTGTTCGTGGGTGGCCGCGAACAGATCCGTTACGCGGCCATCGGTGGCTGGCTGACGCTCGGTGCCTACCTGCTGATCCTGTGGGCGCTCAGCATCGCGCCGCTGTCCGGCGTGGCGCCCCTGCGCGAATCGGCCGCCGTCTTCGCGGCGGCGTGGGGCTCGGTCCGTCTGGGCGAGGCCGTCGACCGGGGTGACACCATCCGCCGAGTCGGCGCGTCAGTGCTGATCGTGGTCGGGGCGGTGCTCCTCGCGATCGGCGGCTGACGAGCCCGCGCCGCACTCGCGGAGCTCAGGCGGGTTTCGTCGGCTGTGGTGTCGGTGCGAAGAGCCGTCGCCGACCCCAGCGGCCGTTGACCAGTGCCACGCCCGCGATGACGAGCGCGGTGCCGGCGATGAGCGTCGCGTCGATCGGTTCGCTCCGCACGAGATACCCAAGGACGATGCCGACGACCGGCAGGAGGTAGGCGACCAGCGCGGTCCGCGTCGCGCCCCAGGTGAGCAGCAATCGGAAATAAGCGAGATACGCCATCCCGGAGCCGAGGATTCCCAGCCAGATGACCGAGAACCAGGCCTCGGCGTCGGGCATGGCCGTCGCCCACGGGCGCTCGACCACGAGCGCGAGGGTGCCCACGATCAGCAACGCGAAGGTCACCTGGAACACGGCCGGGATCATCGGTGGTTGGCCCTGGATGTTGCGGCGCGAGTACACGTTCCCGATCGCGTACGACAGAGAGGAGCCCAAGAGCGCGATCTGGCCCGGGACGGTGCCGGCCGCCGCCGCGAGCCCAGGCGAGACGATCAACACGACACCCAGGAAGCCGATCATGAGGCCGAGGATGCCGTTGATGCGGATCGGCTCGTCGGGCAGGAACAGCGGCGCCAGCACGATCACGAACAACGGCACGGTCGAATTGAGTATCGCGGCCAGCGCGCTGTCGACGGACTGCTCCGCCCACGTGATCAGGGCGAACGGGATCGTGATGTTGATGATGCTCATCACGATCAGATGCCCGTACACCCGGCGGTCGCGGGGGAGGGGCGTGCGCGTCAACCGCAGCACGACCCACAGGAACGCTGCGCCGATGAGGAGGCGTAACGCGACCAGGGTGAACGTGCCGAACGAGTCGACCGCGAGCTTGATGAAGAGGTACGACGACCCCCACATGAACCCAAGGGCCAGGAAGATGAGCCACTCGAATCGGGTGGCAGGTGCCGTCATCGCGTCATCCTACAGCCCTTGGCCTACTGCCTTATGTCAAGTTTCCGGTCGACCACGCCAAACAGAACCCCGTCCAGCGGCGAGTCGTTGCGTCATCGCCAGCGGGTGAGGATCGCCTCCCGGTCGAACAGCCGGACGCCGATGCGCAGCCCGGCGATGGAGATCGCCAGGACGATGATCGAGAGCAGCACGTACCCCGTCGCCCCGACCAGGAGCGTGCCCGTGGCCTGGAGCAGGGTGAGCGCGATGACGGGCACGATCACGACGCCGCCGATCTGCTGCGCGGCCCGCGGGTCGTTCACCCGGGCGCTGACGATGACGCCGGCAACGACCGACGACAGGCCGACCGCCGGACCCAGCAGGAAGACGCCAGCCAACCACGATGGGTCCGTGACGACGCCGAACAGGGCCGGGCCGTATACCAGCGACGCGAGGACGACGAAGATCACATAGGTCACCCAGCCCGTGAGCACGCCGGGGACCAGGGCGGCCACGGCCTTGCCGGTCAGCAGCTCGGAAGTCCGGATCGGGGTCGCCAGGACCGGTTCGAGGGAGCGTGCCTGCTTCTCCCCGATGATCGAGAACGTCGCGATCGACAACGGGATGTAGGCCGGCATCAGCAGGAAGAACACGAGGAACTGCTGGACGGCGAAGGCGCCGGCCAACTCGCTGGGCGTGAAGCTCGACCACTCGGGGCGTTGCTCGAGGATCTGCGCCGCGAGTTCCGGCGGCAGGGCGCTCTGTCCGAGCGCCGCGGTCAGGAGGATCGGGGCGACCGTGAGCAGGATCGGCGGCAGCAGGATCGTCGACATCAGCAGGCGGTTGCGAAGGGTCTCGAACCACTCGCGCCGGAGGACGGTCGAGATGATCGAGGCGCGCATCAGGGCTGATCCTCGAGCGGGTCGGCGCCGGGGTTGACGCCCATCACCTCGAAGTAGATCCGCTCGAGCGACGGCCGCTCCGGCCGCAACTCGACGATGTCGGCGCCGTTGGCGACCAGCACCCGGACGACGGCCGGTGCGACGGACTCGGGTTCGTCGGTGCCGACGTGGATGACCGAATCTGATGTCTCGGCGGCACGCACGCCGGGGATGGCACGCACGGCCGCGACCTGGTCAGGAGCCACGCTGTCGCGCAAGCGGACCATCAGTCCCCGGCCACCGACGTCGCCTCGGAGCGCCGCCGGCGAGTCGATCCGCAGCAGGCCGCCGCGGATGAACGCGATTCGGTCGCACAAGCGGTCGGCCTCGTCGAGGTTGTGGGTCGCCAGCACGATCGTCCGACCGGCCTTGCGCAGCGTCTCGATCGCCTCGCGGACGATGAACGCGGCTTCGGGATCGAGCGCGGCGGTGGGTTCGTCGAGGAACACGACAGACGGGTCGTGCAGCAGCGCCCGGGCGATGGCGAGCTTCTGCTTCATGCCCTTGCTGAAGGTGCCGGCGACGTCGTCGCGTCGGTCCCACAGCGAGAAGAGCCGGAGATATCGCTCGATCCGCTCCGCGCGGACGTCGGCCGCAAGGCCGTACAGGCGGCCGAAGAACTCGAGGTTGGCGGTCGCCGAGAGCTTGTCGTACAGCCCGGGCGTCTCGGTCAGGATCCCGACCCGGCCACGGACCGCCTCCGGCTCCTCGCGGACGTCGAACCCGTCGACCGTCGCGGTGCCCTCGGTCGGCCGGATCAGCGCCGTGAGCATGCGCACGGTCGTGGTCTTGCCCGCGCCGTTCGGCCCGAGCAGGCCGAGCACCTCGCCCCGGTGGACCGTGAACGACACATTCCGCATCGCCCAGCGCTCGTCGAACATGCGGCCCAGACCGTCGGCGGTCAGGGCGAGGTCGCTCGCGGCAGGACCGGCGTCCACGGCCACAGGGGCATCCACGACGAGAAGTGTCGCGTATCGAGGCCGAGCGTCGTTGGCCTATTGGCATGTGCCAACGCCGGTATCCTCGCGCGGTGATCGCCCTCCGACTTATCGTCCTCGCTCTCGGCGTCGCGCTGGGCGTCTTCTATCCGTTCATCCCGGTCATCCTCGCCACCCGCGGCTTCAGCCCAGCGCAGATCGGGCTCGTCGCGTCGATCGGTGCGATCGGGTTCACGCTCGCCGTCCCGGCGTGGGGCCACATCGCGGACGTGCGGCTCGGCCGAGCGCGAACGCTACAGCTCTGCGCGATCGGCGGGGCCGCGGCGGTCGGGGCCATGCTCGGGCAGTGGCCGCCGCTCGTCCTCGCCGTGCTGTTCATGGCGTACTGGATCTTCGAGTCGTCATGGCAGCCGCTTGCTGACGCGCTGACTGTCAACTTGATCGACCGACGCCGGTACGGGCGCGTGCGGCTTCTCACTAGCCTGTCCTTTGCCATCGCGTCGATCGGGGCGGGCTTCGTGTACGACACGGCCGGCTTCGATGCGGCCTACGTGCTTGCCGTGATCGCCGCGGTGACGATCGCGCTCGCCGCCGGCCGCGTCCCCGATATCGCAAGGGCCGACCTGGCCGAGACCGAGCACGGATCGCCGAGGCCGCCTCGGGCGCGGCCGTGGTTGGGGTCGGCAGGCGTCGCGCTCCGTGTCGCGCCACGCCTCGGTGCGGTCCTAACGGCGGTGACGCTCATCAGTATCACGATCATCAGCGGGTTCACGTATTTGCCTCTGCGGCTCGGTGACCTCGGCAGTCCGCCGTCGGATGTCGCGCTGTCGGCCGGGATATCGGCTCTCGCGGAGATCCCGGCGATGCTCGTGGCGGCCAGGGTCGCCCAGCGGATCGGCCTGCGCGGCATGTTCGTTGCCAGCGCGCTGATCTACGGCGCAGCAACGTCCTCGTGGATCCTCCTGGACTCGGCCGGCCTCATCATCGCGACGCGGCTGATCACGGGCGTCGCCTTCGCTTGGATCCTGGTCTGTGTCGTGCTGACGATCGCCCGACTGCTGCCCTCCGAGCTGCAGGCGACCGGCCAGTCCCTGTACCAGACGTTCGGGTTCGGGATCTCGGCGATCGTGGCCAACATCGTCGGCGGGCTGCTGTACCAGTACATCGGGCATGCAGCCGTGTTCGGCCTGGGGACCGTGCTCGCCATCATCGCCGCGAGCCTGGGTTGGATCGTCTTCCCGCGAGACGCGCGGCTGACATCGGCGGTGTCGTCGGCCTAGCCCAGCCAGACCGCCGTGTCGGGCGGCAGGCCGCGGCTCTCCGGCAGCGCATCGCTGGTCAGCAACACCGGGCGACCGGCCGGCAGCTCGATCGGTTTCGTGCCGAGATTGACGACGGTCTCCAGGCCGCCGGGCCGGTCGAACCGGAGGACGTCGTCCGGGCTCGGCAGCCAGGCCATGCCGCTCCCCCGGAACCCGAGGTGCCCCCGGCGCAGCCGAAGGGCCGTCCGATACAGCTCGAGGAACGATCCGGGATCACCGGTCTGCGCCTCGACCGAGCGGTCGCGCCAGGCGGCGGGCTGGGGCAGCCACGGCACCGAGCCGTCCGGCCCGAACCCGAACGGTGGCGAGGTCCCCGACCAGGGCAGCGGCACCCGTGCGCCGTCACGCCCACGGATCGTATGCCCGGACCGGGGCCAGGTCGGGTCCTGCAGGAGCTCCTCGGGCAGGTCCTCCACCTCTTCGAGGCCCAGCTCCTCGCCCTGGTACAGGTAGACGGTCCCGGGCAGCGCGAGGGTGAGCAGCAACGCCGCACGCGCCCGTCTTCGGCCCAGCGACAGGTCCGGCGGATCCGACGTCGCGAGACCGGCCCCGACCTCGGCCGGCGTTCCCGCGCCGGCCCCGGCCCCCGTCCCGCGCGCCGACGCGCGACCGAGGCGCGTGACGTGGCGGGCCTGGTCGTGGTTCGACAGCACCCACGTCGCCGGCGCGCCGATGGGCGCGAGCGCCCGCAGGTTGTCGTCGATCGCATCCCGCAGGGCCCGTACGTCCCAGCCCGCCTGGAGGAAGCGGAAGTCGAAGGCTGTATGCAGCTCGTCGGGACGGAGATAACGCGCCAGCCGTTCGGCGGACGGCACGAAGACCTCGGCGACGAACGGACGCTCGCCGTACTCGTCGGCGATAGCCCGCCAGCGGCGATAGATGTCGTGGACGCCATCCTGGTCCCAGTACGGGCCCGGGCGGACCAGCGATCTCGGTGAGCGGCCGCGCAGATCGGGGAAGGTCGGGTCCTTCACGAGCCCATGGGCGACATCGATGCGGAAGCCGTCCACGCCGCGCTCGTACCAGAACCGCAGGATCGACTCGAACTCGGCGGCGACCTCGGGCTCCGTCCAATCGAGGTCCGGTTGCTCCGGCGCGAATAGGTGCAGGAACCACTGACCGGGCCGGCCATCGCGTTCCGTGATGCGCGTCCAGGCCGGTCCGCCAAAGACGCTCGGCCAGTCGGTCGGCGGCTGCTCGCCGCGCGGGCCCTTACCGTCGCGGAACACGTAGCGCTCGCGTTCGCGGCTACCCGGGAGCGATGCCAGGGCCACTTGGAACCACGGGTGCTCGTCGGACGTGTGGTTGGGCACGATGTCGAGCAGGACCCGGATGCCGTGCGCGTGGGCGTCGACGATGAAGCCGAGCGCGTCATCCATCGTCCCGAACAGCGGGTCGATCGCCCGATAGTCGGCGACGTCATACCCGCCGTCGACCATCGGGGAGGGGTACCACGGGTTGATCCAGATCGCGTCGACCCCGAGATCGCGCAGGTACGGCAGTCGCGACCGCATCCCCGTGATGTCGCCGATCCCGTCGCCGTCGCCGTCCGCGAAGCTGCGGATGTAGATCTGGTAGACCACCGCGTCGCGCCACCACGGAGTCCGGTCGGCCATGCCGGTAGCATGACGGGACGCCAAGGAGGGGTGCATGCGTCTGTGGGGTGGTCGGTTCGCCGAAGAGAGCGACCGGCGGGTCGCGGACTTCACGCGCTCGATCGACCTCGACCGCGAGCTCGCGGCGGACGATATCGCGGGCTCGATCGCCCACGTGCGGGCGCTCGGCCGGGCCGGCCTGCTGACCGACGACGAGGTCGGCGAGCTGGTCGGCGGTCTCGAAGGACTCGCCGCGGCCGTGGCGGACGGATCGCTCCCGTGGGACCCGGACCTGGAGGACGTGCACCTCAACCTCGAGTCCGCCCTGGCGGACCGGATCGGGCCCGTCGCCGGCAAGCTGCAGACCGGTCGCTCGCGCAACGACCAGGTCGCCACGGATCTTCGGCTGTGGTCACGGCGGGCGGTCGACCGCCTGGACTCCGCGTTGATCGGCTTCGAGCGCTCGCTCGTCGGTCTCGCCGAGCGCGAGGGCACGGCCATCCTCCCGGGCACGACCCACATCCAGCCGGCGCAGCCCGTGCTGTTCGCGCATCACCTGCTCGCCTACGTCGAGATGGCCGAGCGCGACCGAGCCCGGTTGAGCGACGCGAGGCGGCGGGTGAACGTTTCGCCGCTGGGCGCCGGACCTCTCGCTGGTGCCGGCTTCCCGCTCGACCGGCAGACGACGGCCGCCGAGCTCGGCTTCGACGGCGTGACGGCCAATTCGCTCGACGCCGTCAGCGATCGCGACTTCGTGGTCGAGATCGTTGGAGCCATCGCGCTCGGGATGGTGCATCTGAGCCGGCTGGCGGAGGAGATCACCTGGTGGTCGAACCCGCGCTTCGGGTTCGTGAGGGTCAGCGACGCGTTCTCGACAGGCTCATCGGTCATGCCCAACAAGAAGAACCCGGACCCGGCCGAGCTCGTCCGCGGTCGGGCCGCGCGCGTCATCGGCGCCCAGACCGGACTGCTGACCCTGCTCAAGGGGTTGCCACTCGCCTACCAGCGTGACCTGCAGGAGGACAAGGCGCCGCTGTTCGATGCCGTCGCGGTGTACGAGGCGTCCCTGAGCGTGCTCGCAGGGCTGCTCGACACGATCGCGGTCGACCGCGAACGCATGCGAGCCGCCGTCGACGAGGGCTACACGACGGCCACCGCCGTGGCCGACGCCCTGGTCCGGCGCGGGATCCCGTTCCGTGTCGCTCACCACGTCGTCGGCTCGCTGGTGGCCCAGGCCGAGGAGGCCGGCCTCCGGCTCGACGAGGTGCCCGACCCGATGATCGGGCTGGCGCTCGGCGCGGCGGGCGACCCGAGCGCCCAGGCCCTGGCGAGCGACGAGACGATGGGTGAGGTCGTCCGTGGGGCGGCGTCGGTGGACGGCGCGCTCGCGTCTTGCGACGTGATCGGCGGGACGGCACCCACACGGGTCGCCGAGGCGCTCGCTGCCGCCCGACGCCGGCTAGGGGAAGCCTAGGGACCGCCGGCCCGTTCGCGCTTCCCGGGCCTAGTACCATCCCCGCCAACCATGGTGCGTCCTGAGATCATCCGCCGGGCCCCGAAAGCGATCCTCCACGACCATCTCGATGGCGGCCTACGGCCGTCGACGATCGTCGACCTCGCCGCGGAGTACGGCTACGACGGGCTGCCGACCAGTGACCCGGACGAGCTCGCCACGCACATCCGCCGGGGCGCCGACCGCAAGTCGCTCGAGCTGTACCTCGAGACGTTCGCGCACACGGTCGGCGTCATGCAGGACAAGGACGCGATCATCCGCGTCGCCGCCGAGTGCGCCGAGGATCTCGCCGCCGACGGCGTTGCCTACGCCGAGGTCCGATACGCACCGGAGCTCTCGACGGAACGTGGGCTGACGCTCGACGAGGTGGTCGCCGCGAACCTCGAGGGGTTCTCGATCGGCGCGCGCAACGCACAGGCGGCCGGCAACCCGATCGTGATGAAGATGCTCGTCACGGCGATGCGCCAGGCGGCGCGCTCCGTGGAGGTCGCCGAATGCGCTGTGCGCTGGCGGGACGCCGGGGTCGTCGGGTTCGATGTCGCGGGACCGGAGAAGGGCTACCCGCCGACCCGCTACCTCGACGCCTTCGATCACATCCGCCGGGAGAACTTCCACATCACCATCCATGCCGGCGAGTCCTTCGGCTTGCCATCGATCTGGGAGGCGCTCCAGTTCGCCGGCGCGGAGCGGCTCGGGCACGGCGTGCGGATCGTCGACGACATCACGGTCCGGAATGACGGCTCGGTCGAGCTCGGCAGGCTCGCGGCCTTCGTGCGCGACCGGCGCGTGCCGCTCGAGATGTGCCCGACATCGAACGTCCATACCGGCGCCGCCGCCTCGATCGCCGAGCACCCCATCGACCTTCTGCGCCGTCTTCGGTTCCGCGTCACCGTCAACACCGACAACCGGCTGATGAGCGGCGTGTCCATGTCGAGCGAATTCGTTGCGCTCGACGAGGCGTTCGGCATCGGGCTGGGCGAGATGGAATGGCTGACCATCAACGCGCTCAAGTCGGCGTTCGCGCCGTTCGACGAGCGCCTGCGGTTGATCAACGAGATCGTGAAACCCGGCTACGCGCACCTGCGCGCCGAGGAGACGCGGGTCGTCGCCGGCGCCGTCTGAGCCCGACGACCGGACGGGGGCTCAGTCGGTGTGGAAGACCTCATCGAGCGTCTTCCACCAGGCACCGGGCTCGCGATCGGGCAGGGGATCCTGCATCGCATCGGTGAGGGTCCACCAGCGCTGGGTCGTCTCGTCGGCGGCCATCGCCGCCATATCGGCCTCGAAGTCGTCGCCCTCGTATTCGAAGTACGCGAACAGATCCGGCCCGTGCCGGAAGATCGTGTAGTTGCGGATGTTGGAGCGACGGATCTGCTCGATCACGCCCGGCCAGGGCTCGGCGTGGAGCCGCTCATAGTCCTCGATCCGGTCGGGGTGCACACGGATGCGTTGGCCGTACCGCTTCATCACGCCCGCCATTCCGCGCCGTCTGGGTAGCGGAACGCCTCGAGCGACTCCGGCCGGATCTGCGCGCTGTAGCCCGGAAGGGTCGGCACCTGGTAGGCGCCTGCTTGGATCACGACCGGGTCGAGGAAGTGCTCGTGCAGATGATCGACGTACTCGATCATCCGGCCCTCGAGCGAGCCGGAGATGCAGGCGTAGTCGATGATCGACAGGTGCTGCACCAGCTCGCACAGGCCGACCCCACCGGCATGCGGGCAGACCGGGACGCCGGCCTCGGCCGCCATGAGGAGCACCGCCAGGACCTCATTCACGCCACCGAGGCGACAGGCGTCGATCTGGCATACGCCGATCGCCTCGGCCTGCAGGAGCTGCTTGAACATCACCCGGTTGTGGACATGCTCGCCGGTCGCGACGCGGACCGGTGCCACCGCGCGGGCGATAGCCGCATGGCCGAGGATGTCGTCCGGGCTGGTCGGCTCTTCGATCCAGTACGCGTCGAGCGGCTCGAGCTCCTGCATCCAGCCGATCGCCTGGCCGACGTCCCAGCGCTGGTTGGCGTCGACCGCGAGCATCCGGTCAGGGCCGATCTCCTCGCGGATGATGCCGCCGCGCCGGATGTCGTCGGCCACGTCCGCCCCGACCTTCATCTTGAAGCGCGTCCAGCCATCGGCCAGCGCCTCGCGACACAGTCGGCGAACCTTGTCGTCGGGATAGCCCAGCCACCCGACCGACGTGGTGTACGCCGGATAGCCGTCGCGACGCAGCTCGGCGAGACGCTCCTCTCGCGTCGGCGCCAGCCGCTCCAGCCGGGCCAGGGCCGCCTCCGGTGTCAGGAAGTCGCTGATATAGCGGAAGTCGACGAGGGCGACCTGTTCCGCCGGGGTCATGTCGCACACGAGCTGCCAGAGCGGTTTGCGGACACGCTTCGCGAACAGATCCCAGACCGCGTTGACGACGGCCGCGGTCGCGAGGTGGATGACCCCCTTCTCCGGCCCGATCCAGCGCAGCTGGCTGTCGCCGACGAGCGACCGCCAGAACGCACCCATGTCGGCGAAGAGCTCGTCGCTCGAACGACCGACGACGAGCGGGCGCAGGGCCTCGACCGCGGCGACCACGACCTCCGTGCCGCGCCCGATCGTGAACGTCAGACCGTGCCCCTCGTGACCGTCACCGGCGTCGTCACGGACGATGACGTAGGCGGCCGAATAGTCGGGGTCCGGGTTCATCGCGTCCGAGCCGTCGAGGCTGCGCGACGTGGGAAAGCGCACATCGAGGACGTCGAGCGACGTGATGCGGGTCACACGTCAGCCCTTCAGCGCGCCGATGAGGATCCCGCGCGTGATGAACCGTTGCAGCGCGATGGCGATCACGACGACCGGGGTGATCATGATGATGATCAGGACCGACATCGCCCACCACTGCGGCCCGCGGGTCGCGTTCTGCGCCGCGACCTGGAGCGGCATCGTCTGCGCGTTGGCGCTGGTCAGGACGAGTGCGAGGAGGAACTCGTTCCACGCGAAGATCAACACGATCAGGAACGTCGCGACCAGACCGGGGACGGAGATCGGCAGGACGATCGACCGCACGATCTGATAGACGGATGCCCCATCGACGGCGGCCGATTCCTCGAGCTCCCGGGGGAGCGACGCGAAGTACTCGCGCATGAGCCACACGACGATCGGAAGGTTGGCGGCGACATAGGTGATCACCAACGCGGCAAGGCTATCGAGCATGCCGACCTGCTGGAACAGCACGTATAGCGGGATCGCGATCGCGATCGGCGGCAGGATCCGTTGGGAGATCAGCCAGAAGGCGATGTCGCTGTTGGCGAGCGATCGTCTGAAGCGGCGCCCGATGGTCTGGGCGAGCAGCACGAAGACTGCGACCGCTGCAGCGACGGCCACCGGAACAGGTGTCCCCATCGCGGCGGCTACGAACCCCAAGGCGATGCAGCCGATCCCCACACCGATCAGGCCGATCTTAGGCCGGTAGGTGAAGCGGACGAGGGCGTAGGCCGTGAACGAGCCCATGATGAGCGCGATGGCGGAGCTGGTCAGCCCGACGATCACCGTGTTCACGTATGGGCGCAAGGTGTCGTTGCCGAGCTCGACAAGGATGTACCGCCACGCGTCGAGGGTCGGCTGGAAGTCGACGAATGGGATGTAGAACGGTCCTCGGTCGACGTCGTAGGGCGTCTTGAACGACGTGACGAACAGCCAGTAGATCGGGAATAGGACGACCAGCGCCCAGGCACACAGCAGCAGGAAGGCGACGACCTTGGCCGGCATGGACAGATCGGTCGCGGATCGCCGTCGGAATGGATTGCTCACACGACCTCCGTCACTCGTCGTCGGACGAAGCCGACGTAGAGGGTCGCGACCACCGTCACGAGGAGCAACAGCAGGTAGGCCACGGCCGCGGATCGACCGAGGTTCAGGGTGTTCCAATCGATGTACGCCTGGAGCGTCATCGACTGGGTCGCGGTGCCGGGACCGCCGCCGAGCAGGATGTTCGGCATGTCGATGATCTTGAAGCCCTCGATGAGTCGGATGAGGATGATCGTGGTCGTGACCGGAAGTAGCGCCGGGAAGGTGATATGGCGGAAGCTCTGCCATCGACTGGCGCCATCGGTGAGCGCCGCCTCGCGGACCTCCTGATCGAGGCTTTCGATGGCGGCCAGCAGGACGATGAACACGAACGGCGTCCATTGCCAGACGTCGCCGATGATGACCGCCGCACGGGCGAGCCAGGGATCCGTCACCCAGGTGAAGTCACGCAGTCCGAGAGCCACCCAGATCGGCTCGAGCGGACCCTTCGACGTGTCCGTGAGCATCAGGAACATGTAGCCGATGCCGACGGGGGTGATGGTCAGGGGGATCAGGAAGACGATCCGGAAGAACCGTCGTCCGGGCACCTGCTGGACCGCGAGCAGCGCCAACCCCAGGCCGAGCAGGTACTGGAGGGCGATCCCCACCCCGACGAAGATCAGCGTGACGATCAGCGAGCCTGGCCGCCCGCCCTCGCTCGTGAGGGCCTGGACGAGGTAGTAGACGAAGCCGACGAACAGGACCCCGGCTATCAAGCGCAGTGCCAGGGCGAACGGGCCAAGCTGGCCGCCTCGCACCGCCCGGACCCAGGCGTACGCAGTCAGGCCCATCGTGATCCCGAGGATCGCCCAGCCCAGCGGTGAGGGCGTCTTCAGGACGCCCAGGAAATGGCTCCGTTCGAGCCCAAAGAGCAGCTGCTGGTAGTTGGTGAACCCGACGAACTTGAGGTCGACGCCGCCCTGCTGGAAGGCAAGCCTTGAGAGCGAAAGGGCGAGCGAGGCGACCAACGGGAAGAGCGACAGGACGAGGATGAATAGCACGGTCGGCCAGATGAACAGCCACCGGGCAGCCCCATCGGAACGCCACGCGCCGAGCGAGGTCATCGCTCGGCGCGGATGGCGGGTCTGCGGAGTCTGACCGTCGACGGTCAGCTCGGGATCGGCGGTGACAGTGCTATCGCTGGACGCCAAGACTGGCGACGTACGCGGCGAGCTGGGCGTCCTTCCCGGCCTCGTCGCTGATGGCATTCCAGCCGTCGGCGATGGCCTGCTCAGCCGCGGCCGCGTCGAGCTCGCCGGCGAGGTATTGCGACACCGCCGTATCGAGCACGTCCTGTTGATAGCGCTTGGTCAACGGGATCCGCATGTCGAGGACCATGTTCTTGTTTTCGAGGCTGGACTTGATGGCCCCGAGGTAGTTCTCGGCCGCACCTTGGCTGAGGCCGGCATCGATCCATGGTTGGATGTTCGAGAAGTGTGATGTCCGATACGGGTTGTAGCCGGTCTTCCCGAGTGTGACATCGATGCCGGACTGGGCGGGTGCGCTCATGTACGAAAGGAAATCGTAGACGGCATCCTGGTTGTCCTTGGGTGAGGCAGCGTTGATCGCTCCCGACCAGCCGCCGAACGATGCGAACGGCGCGTAGTTGACGCCGTCGACCGCGTCGGGGCACGTGGTCCCGTCGCAGGCGACCAGCTTGCCGCTCGAGCGATCGAGGATCTCCTTCCAACCAGGGGTGATGGTCGCTCCGGTCTTGTCCTGCGCGTACGTCCCCGGAGTCAGCGTCCCGATGTCGCCCCAGTCCATCGACAGCGCACACCGGCCGGTCGTGAACAGGCCACGCGTGCCACCGACGTCCATGTTCAGCTCGTCGGGCGGACCGACGGTGGCCGTCTTGGCATACATGTCGAGCGCCTTGGTCATCGCGTCGTTGGGACCGAACAGGGGGTTGAGGTTCGAGGTGTCGAAGAACGCACCCTCGGTGGTGCCCTTGCCCTGCAGCAGGCCGGCGGCGATCGAGATGATCCACCAGTAGCTCTGTGCGCCCTTCTTCTTGGCGATGCACGAACCGTAGTCAGGCTCCCCGTCGCCATTGAGGTCCTGACCGTTGTACTTCGTGGCGATCGTCATGTAGTCGTCCCACGTCGCAGGCGCCTTGAGCCCGTCCTTTTCCAGCAGATCGGACCGGTAATAGACCATGTGGAAGTCGCCATCGAGGGGGATCGTGTACACCTTGCCGTTGTACGTCGCATTGAAGTCACGGAAGAACGGACCGATGTCCTGCCAGTCGAGCTGGCTGTCGGCCGTCACACGATCGCTGATGTCGAGCAGATAGCCGGGGCCGACGAAGTCGCCGAGCCACTGCGGGTCGAAGACGTAGCCATCGAACGAATTCGTCTTGGTCGATGCGTCGAGCAACGCCTTGTCGTAGATCGTCTGGAAGCCGACCGCGACGACATTCACATGGCCGCCGGTGAGATGCTCCCAATCGGGCGCACGCCGCTGCAGCGGCTCGGCGACCTGGGGACCGTTGAAGGTCAGGATGTTGACGCTGATGCCCGCGAACTTCGTGCCCGGCGAGCCAGCCGGTGTGGCTTCGGCCGACCCGGACGGGGATGCGGCAGGGGATGGTTCGGCCGAGACAGACGCTGGCGGCGAGGTAGTCGGACTCGCCGACTGGCATGCTGTCAGGACGAGAATCGGGATGATCGCTGCCGCGACCAATCGGTACCGCGACACGGCGGGAGGCCCTCCTCTTGCATCCTCCGTTCATCGTCCAGCATACTGAACGGACGGCGGTATGCTGGCCAGTATGCCGACGGCAACGCCAAAGTCAAGATACGGCACGCGGTTCAGCAGGCTGGCCGCCGACGACCCACCGGCGGCCGCCCCTCGATCTGCCGGCGTGGCAAGGGAGCGACCATGACGGATGCGGCCGGGGCACTCGATGAGACGCTCGCCGAAGGCGAATCCCTCGCCCCGGCGGTCACCAGGGCCGGGGCGATCCTCGACCTGCTGGCCGAGAACGTCGGCGAGGCGTTGGGCCCGAGTGAGCTCGCGCGGCGGCTTGGGCTGCCGAAGTCGTCCATCGCGAACATCTGCAACGCGCTGGCCGACATCGGGCTCGTCCGGCGCATCGGGACGGGGTTCGCCCTCGGGCGGAAGCTCGCCGAGCTGGGCGGGGCGTACATCGCATCGGTCGACCTCGTCCAGGAGTTCTACGAAGCCACGAAACTCCTCCCCGCCGGCTCCGAGGAGACAGTCCAGCTGGCGGTCCTCGACGATCTCGAGATGACCTATCTCGCTCGACACGATGGTCGGCAGCCTGTCCGCCTGGCGTCCCAGATCGGCCGGCGCCTGCCGGCACCCGTCACGGCGACGGGCAAGGCCGCGCTGGCCTCGCTCGACGATCGGGAGCTCGATCGGCGGCTGGCGACGCTAACGTCGATACCGCGGATGACGCCGAACTCGATCAGGACGGTGAAGGCGCTCCGGGCCGATCTCGCGATGGTCCGCCAGCGCGGACACGCGATCGACGATGAGGAGACAGCCGAAGGCGTGATGTGCCTCGGCGCGGCCATCCCGGCGCGACGACCCGGCGAGGGACCCTACGCGGCGAGCATCACGCTCCTCAAGGCTCGCGCGACCGGCGATCGGGTGGCCGCGCTGGTCGAGGATCTGCAGTTCTTGGCGCGCCTGCTGTCCGACCCGATGCGGATCGGAGATCAGCCCAGACGATAGACGTCGACCGCGGTCGCGCCGAAGACCGCCGCGATCTCGTCGTGGCCGAGGCCCGCCGAGCGTCGCCCGCGCCGCGTCGAACACCTGCTGATAGGACGCCGCCAGGAGGCAGACAGGCCAGTCCGACCCGAACATCAAGCGCTGCGGCCCGAACACCTCGAGGACATGGCGCCCGAATGGGACCAGGTCATCGGGCTGCCAGGCGTCCCAGTCGGCCTCGGTGACCATGCCCGAGACCTTGCACCAGGCGTTGTCGATCTCGCCGAACGGCCGGATCAGGTCGGCCCACGGCTCCAGTTCGCCGTCGCGGATCGGCGGTTTGGCGAGGTGGTCGATGACGAATCGTGTGTCGCGCACCTGGCGGGCCAGCGTCAGCGCCGCCGGCAGCTCGCGCGGTCGCACCAGCAGGTCGTAGACAAGTCCGGCCGCGCCGACCGCCCGGATGCCGCGCGTAACGTCGTCCCGTAGCAGCCAGTCTGGATCGGGCTCGTCGTGGACCTGATGCCGGATGCCGACGAGACGATCGCCACCCGGTCCGTCGCGTAGCTCGGCCAGAACGTCGGCGACGCCCGGATCGGTCAGGTCGACCCAGCCGACGATGCCGCGGATGAATGGTGTGGTCGCGGCCGTCGCCAGGAATTCGCGCGTCTCATCGAGGCTGGCACGAGTCTGGATGAGGACCGTGGCATCGACGCCGGCGGCGGCGAGCAACGGCTCGAGGTCTGTCGGGGTGAAGGGCCGCCGGATGACGGCAAGCTCGTCGGTGAGCCAGGGGTAGTCGGCGCGCGACGGGTCCCAGATGTGATGGTGTGCGTCGACGATCACGCCGGTACCGGAGCGTCCGGCGCGATCAGCCCGGATGCGCGCAGTTCAGACCACAGGTCGGCAGGGATCGGGTGACCGAGCAGGGCGGGGTACTCATCGAGGTGGGTGATCGAACGGACGCCCGCTACGAGCGAGGTCACGGCCGGGTGGGCGAGCGGGAACTGCATCGCCGCGGCGCGCAACGGGACGGCGTGCCGCTCGCATGTTTCGCCGATCCGGCGGGCCCGTTCGATCACCTCCGGGCTGGCCGGGGCGTAGTCGAAGCGCGCCCCGGGCCGTGGGTCGGCGAGCACGCCGGTGTTCATCACGCCGCCGATGAGGACCGCGACACCGCGCTCCTGGCAGGCGGGGAGCAGATCGGCCAGCGCCCCCTGATGGAGGAGCGTGTAGCGATTGGCGGCCAGCACGACGTCCATCGATGTCTCGCGGACGAATCGGGTGAGCATCGCGGACTGGTTCATCCCTGCCCCCACGGCGCGGATCACGCCCTCCGACCGGAGCCGTTCCAGTGTGGGCCACGCATCGTCGATGGCCTCTCGCCAGTGGTCGTCCGGGTCGTGGATCAGCGCGATATCGATCCGCTCGAGCCCGAGCCGCTCGAGGCTTTCCTCGAGCGAACGGCGGACACCATCGGCGCTGTAATCGAAAACGATCCGGGTCGCCTGCGGGTGGACGTAATAGGCGTCCTCCCGGCCGTCAAGGGCCTGCCGATCGATGTCGGCGCCAGGCGGGATCGCCGACGTCTCGCGGACCAGCCGGCCGACCTTCGTCGACAGCACGACATCGTCGCGCGGGCGGTCGGCGAGGGCCGTACCCATCCGCCGCTCCGACGACCCGTAGCCGTAGAGTGGGGCTGTGTCGAAGTACCGCACGCCCAACGACCAGGCGTGGCGGACCGTGGCGACGGCTTCAGCATCCCCGACGGCGCGGAAGAGACCACCGATCGAGGCGCCACCGAACCCGAGTCGCGTGACCTCGAGGCCGGTCCGGCCGAGCGGCACGCGCTCGGCGTGATCGATCGTCATCGCTCTCCCGTCGCATCCGCGCGGTTGACGCGGGTTCCGAGGGTATCGTAACGTCCAGTCCTCGGTCCATCGGCCAGAATGCTGAACGATTCGGAGCTGCCCCATGCGCCTGCTGACCTGTCGAACCGCTGACGGGGAGACCGTCGGGGTCGCGGTCGGTGAGCACTGGCTGCCGGTCGTCGAACTGCTGGCGGACGGTCCGCGGACGATGGCGGACCTGCTTGCGACTGGCCCGGGTGGGCTCCGCGCACTGGCCGATGCCATCGCCAGGGCCGACGTCGGATCGGATGGTCGCCCGCTCAGCGAGGTCGACTACCTGGCGCCTGTCCCGCGGCCCGGCAAGGTCGTCGCGATCGGACGGAACTATCGCGAGCACGCAGCCGAGGAAGGCGTCGATCCGCCGAAGGAGCCGCTGATCTTTTCGAAGTGGCCGAGCTCGGTCGTTGGCCCAGGCGCCGAGATCCGCTGGGATCCGGCCTTGGCGCGTCAGGTCGACCACGAGGCGGAGCTCGCCGTCGTCATCGGTCGGACGGCGCGGAGGGTCAGCCGTGAGGAAGCCCTCGACCATGTCTTCGGCTACACCTGCCTGAACGACGTCTCGGCCCGCGACCTGCAGTTCGGCGACGGTCAGTGGGTCCGCGGCAAGTCGCTCGACACGTTCTGCCCGATGGGCCCAGTCCTCGTGACCGCCGACGAGATCGGCGATCCACAGGGGCTGCGCATCAGCTGCACCGTCGATGGCGAGGTCCGCCAGGACGCCAGTACATCCCAGATGTTCTTCCCGGTCGCCGAGATCATCAGCCACTGCTCGCAGGCGTTCACGCTCGAGCCGGGCGACGTCATCGCCACCGGAACGCCATCCGGCGTCGGGGTATTCCGCGATCCCCCGGTCTTCCTCCACGACGGCGCCCGGATCGTCGTCGAGATCGAGGGCATCGGGGCCCTGGAAAACACCTGTCGCTTCGAACGCGTCGGGGCGGTCGTATGACCGGTCCCGAGGCGGCTGAAGAGCGCTTCCTCGTCACGGGTGCCCTCGGCTGCATCGGTGCCTGGACGGTGCGAACCCTGGTCCGCGAGGGCGTCCCAGTCGTCGCATTCGACCTCGGGCGTGATCCCCGGCGCATCGCCCAGATCGTCCAACCCGAAGAGCTCGACCGGGTGACCTTCGTCCGCGGCGACATCACCGACCTCGGCGCGCTCGACCGTGCGCTCGAGGAGCACGTCATCACGAATGTGATCCACCTCGCCGCCCTGCAGGTGCCGTTCTGTCGGGCCGATCCGCCGCTCGGCGCCCAGGTCAACGTGACCGGGACGGTCAACGTGTTCGAGGCCGTCCGTCGACGCGGCGACGGCATGGCGCCGATCGTCTACACGGGCTCGATCGGCATGTACTCGCCTTCGGACGTCGACCCGGTCACGGGCCGCCTCGAGGAAGACGCCGAGGCGCACCCGGGCAACCACTACGGCGTCTACAAGCGTGCGAACGAGGGGACCGCCCGTCTGTACTGGACCGACTCGGGCGTGCCCAGCGTCGGGCTCCGGCCGATGACCGTCTATGGCGCGGGCCGTGACCAGGGGATGACCAGCACACCGACCGTGGGGATCGCGGCGGCCGTCCTGGGGATCCCGTACGAGATCTCGTTCGGCGGTCGGACGCTGTTCCAGTACGCGCCGGACGTGGCCCGGACGCTGATCCTCGCGAGCCGCACCCGGGGCGATGGTTCGCCCGTCTACAACCTCGGTGGTGAAGCGGTCGACCTCACGGACTGGGTGCTGGCGATCGAGGATGCTGTTCCCGAGGCGGCCGGGCTCATCAGCGTCGCCTCGACGGAGCTGCCGTTCCCGTCGGACATCGCGCACGACCGCATCGCCGAGCTCGGCGACGTGCCGGTGACGCCGTTCCGGGACGCGATCGCCGAGACCGCGGCTATCTACCGTCGGCTTGCCGAGGAGGGGCGCCTCATCGGAAGCGAGCAGGGCGTACCCGTTCAGGCGGCGGCCGCCGGCTGATAGGCGCGCAGCGCCGGCCGCACCCGGGTCGCAGACATGAAGAAGGGGCCGCTCCCGTGTGGGAGAGGCCCCTTCTTGAGCTCAGGTGCTAGTACGTGCTGACCAGCTGACGGACGGTCTTCTCGACCTGGTCTCGGCCCTGGCCGGTCTTGCGGCTGATCGTGTCGATCAGGGTATCCGGGTCGTTCTTGCCGGTCTCCCAGTCCTGATCGGACAGGCCGCTGAACTGGCCCTGGAGCTGCGGCTTGATCTGCTGGAACTTCGTCTGGAGCTGCTGGCGGGTCTGTGGATCGAGCATGACTCTCCTCGTTCCTGGTGGTTCTCGGGGGTCATGGCCTATGACATCACGCAACACTTTGCACCCGTTCCGCTACTTGTCAGGGGCCGGGGTTGCGGTAGGCTTTCAGCCGCATAACACCCGGTCGAGGGGGCTGGTCGATGCGCCTGAGGAAGACATGACCGACGAGGATTGGGCGGAGCTCGAGCCTACCGAGCGAGCGTTCGCCGTCCGTTGGTTGGGGTTGGACGAGCACGAACGCGAGGCGTTCTGCCGCCAGCTGCTCGCCGCGATCGAAGTGCTCGAGCGCTTCCGCGTGTTCGACGGCGGCGACCCGGAGACGGCGTCCGCCTAAACGTCCCGGGAGGGTCGCTACCGAAGTCCGAGGGCGCCGAGGACATCCAGCATGGCCGTGCCGAGCCCCAGGGCGACGGCAACGGCGAGTGCGCCGCGGGCGATCCGTTCCAGCCCTGGTTCAGCCATCGCCCGTCCCTTGAGCCGGTCGGCCCATCGGATCAGTGTCGTCACGCCGACGGCGACGATCGCGAACAGGACGACCACGCGGTCGCTCTGGACCATCACCGGGACGGTCAGGAAGAGGGTGAAGAACAGGCCGATAGCCGCGACGAGCGCGTAGGCGACGAATGCCACTCGAATCCTGGAGCTTGGCAACCGGCGGCCGAGCGAGTCGTCGATCAGGGCCAGCGCGGGTCCGGCAGCTGCGACCAGCACGAGCAGCATGGCGATAACGACCGGGTCATTGCCCAGGATCGCGAAGTCGAGATTGTCGCCTTCGATCAGGAGCGGTGCACCGAAAGCGAGCGCCAGGGGGATCGATACCAGCACGCGCCGCCCGCGATCGGCCGGAAGCCATGGCCGGACGACGACCCAGATGCCCCCGGCGACGACGCCTGTCAGCAGGCCTCCGAACACGATCAGGAGCAGCGTCCCATCGACGGTGATGGCGCCGATGCTGTTGCCGTTTTCCGTGGTCAGCCCCGCCGTCTCGGGAACGAGGATCGCCGCGAACCGCATCACCAGCCGTCCGCCAAGCCCACCGACGACGATCCCGGCGACCAGAGCCGCGAGGCCGCCGGTCGCGATCTCACGCAGGATCTCACCGATCCGCGCGGATCCTTCGTTGGCCGTCGTCGGTGCGATCGCGTCGGACGCTGGGGTCGCCTCGGTCGTCATGCCCTCTCCGAGTTCCCGGCGGCATATATCGCGACACGATATATACGCCCGTCAGCCGTCCGACGTCAACCCGGCTGGGAGCGCCACCACGAAGCGCGAGCCGGCATACCCGTTCGGCTCGAGGAAGATCCGGCCGCCCATCGCCGTCATCAGCCGGCGCGAAGCGAATAGGCCGATCCCGGACCCGCGCGACCGACCGCGTCCCTCGACGCGGACGAACGGCTCGAAGACGCTCTCCCAGTCCTCGACCGGCACGCCCGGCCCGTCGTCGGTCACGTAGACCTGGACCTCGTCGCCCAGACGCCAGATCCCGATGCTCACGCCCTCCTCGGTCGGCGCGTACTTCGACTCGTTCTCGAGGAGCTGCTCGAGGACCTGCCGGAAGCGAGCATCATCGCCGACCGCCGTGAAGGGGCCATCGGGTCGGGTCCAGCGGATCGGGTGCGGCCGGAGCAGCAGCCTGAGCGTCTCGACCACATCGTCGACTGCCGAGACCGCGTCGAAAGGCGCGCGCGACAGACCGGTCAACCCTTCGCCACGCACCGACGCCAGGATCGAATCGACGAGGCGGTCCAGCCGGGACAGCTGGTCGTTGGCGGCGTCGCGCCAATCGCTCGCCGCGGCTCGGGTGCCGGCGGCCTCGGCCAACAGGTCGACGTAGACCCGGACGATCGACAGCGGCGTGCGCAGCTCGTGCGTCACGACGCTGAGCAGCTCGGACCGTGCCGTGTCCAGGGCCGTGAGCTGGGCAAGGCGCGCTTCGACCTCGGCGGTCAGGCGTCCCTTCTCGACGATCCCCGCCAGCAGCGCGGCGATGGTCAGGAGCAGATCGACCTCGGCCGGCTCGAACCGACGAATAGCCCGCGTTTGGACGTTGAGGACGCCGACGACCTCGTCGTGCCAGACCAGCGGTACGGACAGCATCCCGGCGAGTCCCTCGATATCGAAGCCGCGCACCCACGCGAACCGGCCATCCTTCGTCACATCCTCGACGGCGATCGGCGTGCGCGTGGCCGCGACGCGGCCGGTGATGCCCTCGCCCCAGGCCAGGCTGACAGTGCCGACCTGCGAGCGGTCAAGACCGTTCGTTGCCGCCAGGGTGAGCCGCGTCCGCTCATGATCGGCGAGGTAGAACGAACAAACCTCGACGCCCATCGCGGCCGTCGTCCCATCGACGATCGAGCGCATCAGCTCGTCCCAGTCGCGCGCCTCCGTCGCGAGTTGGGCGATCTCGTGGAGGAAGGCCAGTTCGCGGACGTCGTCGCGGACGGTTCTCGGCTCCGTGGTCATGGCTGGAGGATCACGCGAGGCCCTGCGCGGGCATGGCCGCGATCAGACCGCGGCCGGCTCCGGGTCGGTAACGTTCGTCGGCAGCGACTCGAGCAACGGCTCGGTCCATGACCAGGCCGCGCCATAGCGCGCTCCGACGGCCCCGTGGCGTGCAGCCTCGACCCGCAGCGGCAGCCCGAAGATCTCGATGAACCCGACGGCACTCGCGTGGTCGAAGGCATCACCCTCGTCGTACGTCGCCAAACTCTTGTCGTACAGCGACAGCGGCGACTTCCGACCGGTGACGATGGCCGATCCGTGGTCGAGCCGCACCCGGACCTCGCCCGACACGACGCGCTGGGACGACGCCACATAGCCGCGCAGGTCGCGCGACAGGGCGCTGAACCACAGCCCGTCGTAGATCAGCCGGGCCAGCTCGTCGGCCACGAGGCGATTGAACCGCAGCGTGTCCCGGGTCAGCGTCAGTCCCTCCAAAGCGTGATGCGCCGCATGGAGGATCGTCGCGGCGGGCGCCTCGTAGATCTCGCGGCTCTTGATGCCGACCAGGCGGTCCTCGACGTGGTCGATGCGGCCGACGCCGTGCTCCCCGCCGAGGTCGTGCAGCCGCTGGACGAGGTCGACCGGGCCGAGCCGCTCCCCGTCGATGGCCACGGGCACGCCGCCCTCGAAGTCGATCGTGATCTCGACCGGTGCTGGCGCCGCCGACGGTTCGACCGTCCAGTCGTACGCATCGGCCGGCGGCGTGACCCAGGGATCCTCGAGGATGCCGGTCTCGCACGATCGACCCCACAGGTTCACGTCGATCGAATAGGGCGACTCCTTCGTCACCGGGATCTCGATCCCGCGCTCGTTGGCGAAGTCGATCTCCTGGTCGCGCGTCAGACCCATCCCGACGCGCATCGGCGCGACGACCTCGAGCCCCGGATCGAGGGCATGGGTCGCGACGTCGAACCGCACCTGGTCGTTGCCCTTGCCGGTGCAGCCGTGGGCGACCGCGTCGGCCCCCTCGCGCCGCGCGACCTCGACGAGGAGCTGGGCGATGAGCGGCCGCGCGAGGGCCGTCGCCAGGGGATAGGCGCCCTGGTACAGCGCGTTCGCCTGGAGGTGGGGCCAGACGTAATCGGTGATGAAGCGCTCGCGGGCATCGATGACGTAGGCGCGCGACGCGCCGGCCGACATCGCCCGGCGTTCGACGCCGTGGCGCAGCGACCCGCCGCCGAGATCGACCGTCAGCGTCACGACCTCGGCATCGAACTGTTCCTTCAACCAGGCGACGGCGACGGACGTATCAAGTCCGCCTGAGTAGGCGAGGACGACCTTCTTCATGCGGGTGCCGCTACCTCCGCGATCGAGCGCTGGATGGCCTCGAAGCGCCCGAGCCAGCGCTCGAGTCGAACTTCGTCGGCGAACAGGACGAGGAGCGTATTGTCGCCCGCCAGCGTGCCCTCCTGCTCCCGGAGGGACGACTCATCGATGGCCTGGGCTACGACGCTGGCGGTGCCGGGCGTGCCGGTCAGCACGAGGATCAGCCCGCTTCGTCCGATCGTGACGGGCACGTCGGACAGGATCCGTCGCAGCCGGTCGTCCGACGTCGAGGCCGCGGTCGGCAGCGGCGTCGGGGCGCGCGAGGCAACGTCTTCGGGCGACACGTAGACCGGGCCATCGGCACGCGGCGCCTTGAGCAGCCCGAGGTCGGCGATGTCGCGGCTGACCGTCGCCTGCGTCACGTCGAAGCCCTGGCCCGTCAGCGCGTCGACCAGCTCGCGTTGGCTGCCGATCGGTCGCGAGGCGATGAGCTGGCGGATCGCGCGCTGGCGGAGCCGCTTGAGCTCCTGGCCCGTGGCCCGTCCGTTCCCGCCGCCGCCGTTCATGCCGCCCCGACCGCCTGCCGGACAGCGGTGATCCGCGTCCCGAAGCTCGCGTCATCGAGGGCGCGCTCCAGCGCGTTGTCGGCCGACGAGTCCGCGATGATCGCCTCGGCCCCTTCCCAGCCGAGCGCCGACAGCGCCGCCCGGATCTTGGGGACCATCCCGCCGGCGATCACCCCGCTGTCGATGAGGTGCTTGGCCTCGGCCACGGTCAGCGTGTCGAGCTTGCGGCCATCGGCGTCGCGCACGCCGTCGACGTCGGTGAGGAGCACGAGCTGGCGGGCACCTAGCCCTGCCGCGATGCCGGCGGCGGCATCGTCGGCGTTGACGTTGCACACGATGCCGTCCACGTCGCGTGCCAGCGGTGCGACCACCGGCACCTGCCCGGACACGAGGATCGCGTCGAGCAGGTCTCTTCGGAGGCCGGTCACGCTCGCGACCAGGCCGAGGTGCGGGATGCGTTCGGCGATGAGCAACCCGCCGTCGACGCCGCTCAGCCCGACCGCGTCCACCCCGAGGTCGCGCAACCCGGCGACGAGCTCGCTATTGACGACGCCCCGCAGGACTGCGGCGGCCACCTCGAGCGACTGCGCGTCGGTGACTCGCAGGCCACCCTCGAACTTGGACGGGACGCCGAGTCGTTCCAGCCACTCCGTGATGCGCTTCCCGCCGCCATGGACGAGGACCACCGGGCGTCGCCGCGCGACCGTTGCCACGTCGGCGAGCACCTGCGACTGCTCCGCGATGGTGGTGCCACCGAGCTTCACGACGAGGATCTCGCTCACGTCGTGTACTCGCTGTTCTCGATCACGTACTCTTGGGTGAGATCACAGCCGAAGGCCTCGCCGACGCCGTCGCCGAGCCCGAGGTCGAGCTCGATCATCAGCTCGGGGGCGTCCATCGCCGCCCGGGCAGCTCCGCGATCGAACGACAGCGGGCCGCCTGCCGCGCCATCGAACACGAGGTGGCCGGCGATCGAGATGCGCAGCCGATCCGGGTCCAGCACGGCCGGCTGAGCCGCCCGCGCGACCGCAGCTTCCCGGGCGAGCCCGGCCGCCTCGAGGATCGGCGCCGACGCGGTGACGGCGTTGCCCGCCGCCCCAGCGATCCGGCCCCAGTTCGGGTCCTTGCCGTGTGCCGCGGCCTTGACCAGGCTGCTCGACACGACTGCCCGCGCCACGGCGCGCGCATCGGCATCGTCGACCGCGCCGGTGACCGACGCGGTGATCAGGATCGTCGCGCCCTCGCCATCCGCCGCCTGCTGGCGTGCGAGATCGCGCGCGACGGCTTCGAGCGCGGCGCCCAACGCCACGGCTGCCGGGCTGTCGGCGCTCAACGGCGCCGCACCGGAGACGCCCGATGCCAGGACGAAGACGGTGTCGTTGGTGCTCGTATCGCCGTCGACCGAGAGCTGATCCCAGGTCCGCGCCGCGGCCGGTCGCAACAGACTCCACAGGACCTCGGGCGGCGCCGCGGCGTCGGTCACCACGACCGACAGCATCGTCGCCATGTTCGGATGGATCATCCCGACGCCCTTGGCGATGCCCGTGACGGTGACCGTGATCGGCTCGCCGTCCACCGCCGGCAGGACGAGCGACGTCGTCGCGACCTTGGCGACCGAGTCGGTCGTCCGGAGTGCCTCGGCGACCGCGGCAAGGCTCGCATCATCATCCGCCAGATTCGGGACGAGCGAGGCGACACCCGCCCTGACGACATCGAGAGGCAGGCGTGTCCCGATGATCCCCGTCGAGAGGTGCAGGACACGGGCCGCCTCGATGCCCAGGGTCGACGAGACGAACGCGCCGACCTGCGCCTGGTCCGCGTCACCGGCCGCCCCGGTCGCGGCATTCGCGCAGCCGCTGGTCGAGATGACCGCGGACGCGTAGCCGAAGCCGCCGCGTGGGTCGCGCGACGTGGCCACGAGGTTGGTCCGCGACAGCTTCACGGGCGCGGCCGCGAACGCATTCGGCGTGAACACAGCAGCGGCGGAGGCGCCCTCGGGCGCGACGATCAGCCCGAGGTCAGGTCGATCGGAGGCCTTGATCCCGGCGGTCGTGCCGCCCGCGCGGAACCCGCTGGGCAGCACTGCCCGTCGCTCGACGGCGGGGAGAGGCGGCGAGTCGAGCGTCGAGATCGCCATCTACGGCGCCAGCGGCAGCTGCTCAAGCCCGGCCGTCTCGGGCAGGCCGTGGACGATGTTGAACGACTGGACCGCCTGGCCCGCCGCGCCCTTGACGAGGTTGTCCTCGACCGCGAGCGCGATGATCCGGCCAGTCCGGTCATCGACACGGACGTGGACGAGGACGTGATTGCTCCCTGTCGTGTGCTTGGTGGCCGGCGGGTGCCCACCGACTCCGACGAACGGCTCGTCCGCATACGCGGCGTGGTACAGGGCGTCGACCTCGCCCTGACTCACCTGCCGCGTGGGCCGGACGTGGTTGGTCGACAGGATGCCGCGCACCATCGGGATCAGGTGGGGCAGGAAGTCGACCGCGATCGCGCCCGGATTCGCTTCGGGCTCGAGCCCTGCATCGACCGCGAGATACGCGAGTTCCTGCTCGATCTCCGCGACGTGGCGATGTCCACCGAGGCCGTACGCCTTCACGCTCTCGTCGACCTCGCCGAACATCATCTCGGGTTTCGGGTCGCGGCCGGCGCCCGAGACACCGCTCTTGGCATCGACCACGAGATCGCCGATGAGCCCGGCACGGGCCAGGGGCGCCAGGGCGAGTAGGGTCGCGGTCGGATAGCAGCCGGGCGAGCCGACGATCGCCACCTCGGTATCGACCAACGCCTGCAGCTCGTCACGGTGGAGCTCGGGCAGGCCGTAGACCGCCCGCTCGAGGAGGTCCGGCCGCGGGTGCTCGAAGCCGTACCAGCGCGGGTAGTCGTCCGGGTCGCGCAGACGGAAGTCGGGACCGAGATCGATGACGGCGGTCCCGGCCGCGATGAGGTCGGGGACGAGGTCGACCGCCGCGCCGTGCGGGAGGGCAAGGAACGCGGCGTCGACCTCGGGTAGGTGGGTGGTGACGGTGAGATCGGTGACCGCTAGGTGCGGGTGGTGGCCACCGATGGGATCGTCGTGCCGATCGCGCCCGGCCAGCCCGACGATCTCAACGTTCGGGTGGCGGGACAGGATCCGGATCAGCTCGGCGCCGACGTACCCCGTCGCGCCGACGATCCCCACCCGGATCTTCCGGGCGCCACCGTCTGGTCGGACCCCACGCTCCGACCGGGGGACGAACCCCGACGACCGATCCGTCGCGATCGCCGCGGGCGATCCGAGCCCCGCGCTCACGGGCGCACGTGGCCGCTCACGGACGGCTGGCTCGGGTGGCTCGCGATGACCTGACGGAGGGTCGCCATGGGCGCATGACTATACAACGACTCTGCATAGTCATGCAAGCAAGCCGATCGGGCGGCGGGTCCTGTCGCCGGACGAACCTGTGGTGCTCGCGCCTCCGCTATCGCTGACGACGCGTGCGCACCCCAGAACCGTCCGACGCCACCCGCCGCGGGACGTGAGCCCGACGGTACGTCGGCTGTCGGATGCCGGTCCGCCACTCTGCGGTGCTTGGCTCCAACAGCCCCGTCGGCGCAAGGCAGTGCTGACGTCAAGCACATCGATGCGCTGGCTAGCCAGCCGATACATCCTGGCCGAACGCATCGCTTTCCCGATCAGACACGGGTTTGACTGGCCCGCAGGCGTGGCAGGACGTCGGTGGCGATCCGTTCGAAGGTCGCCACCTGTCGCTCATCCAACGGGTAGTAGAGGCCGATCTCGTCCATCCCGAGCTCGATGATTCGACCCACCATGTCCTCGAAGCGATCACGCGAATCGAAGTAATCGATCGATCCACCTCGGGGCCGGGCCCTGGCGTCGAACATGGTGTAAGAGCGTCGTAACGTCGCCGGCTCGCGCCCGATCGACGCGCAGACTTCGTCCATCAGGGTCGCTCGTCGACGTGTTTCGTCCACCTGGTCCTCGAACAATTCCTGGAACGACAGGCTATTCCAGGTGTCGGCGTACCGGGCGGCGTGGCGCATCATCACCGGCCCAAGGGCCCCGATCATGATCGGAGGGCGCGGCGACTGGACTGGACGGGGGTTCATGATCGCCCCAGCCACACGGTAGAAGTCACCCGCGAACGACGTCACCTCGTCGCGCAGGAGTCGATCTACGATCTCGACATATTCCGCGAGCCTCGCGACTCGCTCGTTCGGCTCCCAGTCAGGAATGCCGATCATGCCGTACGACGGGTCGTGCACGAGGCCCGTCCCTAGGCCGATCTCCAGTCGACCATGCGAGATGTGATCGAGCGTCAGGGCTTGCCGAGCGAACAGCGCCGGGTTTCGGAATGGGATCTGTGTGACGCAGCTGCTGAGCCGGATGGACGTCGTGGCCTGCGCCAATCCGGTGAGCGCCGTCCACGACTCGAACCACGGACTGGGAGGGTTGGTCCAATCGACGAAATGATCCGGCAACGCCGCCGCCTCGATCCCAAGCTGGTCAAGACGGACGAACCGCTCCTTCAGGACGTCCCAGGGGACATTCGGCAGGCAGAGGACCTGGAACCGGAGTACCGGGCTCATGGCGCATTCTGGCACGCACCTGATGGGCGCCGGCCCGAGTAGACGATGTCGCGCATGCGTTCCGCGTCGGCTGGACGGAAGCCCGTCTGCTCTGTCCTTCGGACCTGCTGAGGACCGGCACGCTCGATGGATAACGTCCAGTGATGCCATCGCGTGATTTCGGCGGACCGCCGCTACGGAGTGATGACGCTCGCCACTCGGGCTCGTTCGTCGAGGCAGAACATGGCACCCATCGGGAAGTCCGTCCTGGTGCCCCGGGAGGGCGATTCGATCGCCCTGGCCATCTCGACCGAGGGACCAGGAGGGCCGGTGATCCGCCTTCCTGCCCGACCATTCGCCTCGTGTCGAGATCGACCGTGATGACGCGACCGTCGGCGAGCGTGTGGTCGACGGTTGTCTCGCGCTGAGACTGACCGGTGATGGTTCCCAGGACGCAGGTGGACATCGCGGGGATGTCGTGGCTGCGGCGGGTGGCGGCGGACGGTTCTGGGGTGCGCAGCGCCGTCAGCGATGGCGGAGGCGCGAGCACACCAGGTTCGTCCGCCGACAGGACCCGCACTACCGGCGTTCGCGACCCGTCCCTGTCGCTGGACGGTCGACACCTGTAGTGATAAGTCGGGGACTCCGGAGCGTCGGGGGTTCAGTCGGCCGAATGACTCTCGATCAACCGAAACAGCTGCCGACCGCCGCGGAAGCCCTTGAGCTCATGCACCCCGGCGTCCTCGAACTCCAGATCGGATCCGTCGACGAGGTCCATCACAGTCGCCGAGACAAGGATCTCATCGGGACCTGCGACCGCCATGATCCGCGCCGCCGTATGGACGGCGATGCCGCGAAGGTCATCCGGGGTGACCTGCACCTCGCCGCTGTGGACCCCGGCACGGATCCGCAGGTCCAGGTCATGGGCGACCTGGCGGATCGCGATGGCGCCCCGCACGGCGCGCTCGGGCGAATCGAATGACGCCAGCACGCCATCGCCCGTCGTCTTGACGAGACGTCCGCGCTGGCGCTCGATCGCCGCTGTGGAGCGGCTGTTATGTGCGCCGATGGTCTCCCGCCAACGAACGCCGCCCATCTCGCCGGCGCGTCGGGTGGAGTCGACGATGTCCGTAAGGACGATCGACGCGAGCGTGCGATCGGCCTCCGGATGAAAGTCCTTGCCGTACGTCCGCATGGCCTCGAAGTCGATCCCGACCCACGGCTCGTCGCCCACGACCCAGGCGTCGTGGCCCGGCGGAAACTCGAAGACCTCGTTCGGGCCGGTCTCGAGCTCCGCTCCATCAGACATCTGGACCCGCAGCCGGCCGGAGACCGTGAAGCCGAGATGGTGGAATTGGCAGGCATCGCCGCCGGCGATGGGTTTGATATCTACCGACCAGCGCCAGCCCGGTTCATAGGTCATCCGGCCGACGACGTTATCGCCCATCTCCACGACGGCGATATTCCCGTGCGGAAATCGGCGCACGTCCGTCGCCTCGCTGAACCGGCGTCGCTGTAGTCGCATCTGGTCTGGGCTCCGGCCCGATCGTGCCACAGCCGATTGGAGTCAGCAGCGCGAATCGACCGTGGGCGAGATCAGCGTGGTGCGGTCGACTGCTTGTCTCCCCGGACCGCGGTCCTACACGCCCTTCAAGAACGCGAGCAGGGTTCGGTTCAACCACTCGGGCCGGTCCCAGCTGACTCCGTGACCGGCGCCGCTGGCGACGACCGCCTCTGCGCCGGGTATCCGGTCCGCGAGGTCGCGGACGAGATCTGCTGTGGCCAGCTCGTCGTGCTCGCCGGTGATCAGCAATACCGGGCAGGTGATCCCGCTCGCGCGATCGCGGCTGATCGAACCACCTCTGGCGATGATCCCAGACGCCGCCGTCGACCAACTTCGGGTCGTGCGTCGCGCATCGTCTTCACCATAGGCTCCAACGAAATACTCGCGAAAACGCTCCATCCCGGGGATCGGATGATCGACGATCTCGCCCATCCCGGCGGCCATGCCGGCTGCCTCCTGTGGGAGGAAGCCGGTCGAGCCCCATGCGGCGACACGCATCGCGATCGAGGGGTCCTGGATGGCCATCAACAGTGCGACCTCGCCGCCGTCACTGAATCCGACAAGATGTGCTGGGCGTCCGATCAGTTCGCGAACGAAGGCCACGAACGTCTTCGCATCGTCCTCGTAGTAGTCGGGCGTGTACTCACGCGGGATCGGCTGGGAGTCGCCGGACCCCGGCAGATCGGCCGCCACCACGCGGAACTCGGGCGATAGGCCGTCGACGACGCTCTGGAACTCTTCGATGCGGCCAGCGAATCCGGGCAGGAAGAGCACCGGATCGCCCGTACCCGTTTCTTCGTAGCGGATCCGAACCCCATCACGTTCGAACCAGGCCATGGCCCATCGTAGCTGGTCGGCGGGTGGCGTCCGCCGATAGGACCCGCCGCTACGCCAGCGCGTCGGGGCGGCGGTACGGGCCCGTCGACAGGACCTCGTCCTCGGTAGCGTAACTGACCGCGCCTTCCGAGTGGATCTTGTAGCGGTGGTGAACGGTGGTCGAACCGGCCGAGATCATCGCGTTGACCGGGCAGTACTTGAGCGCCGATAGCTCGATCGCGCGGCGGATGGCGGCCTCGGACAGGTCTCTGCCTTGGACCTCGTGGGTCATCACGACCTCGGTGTAGACCTGCGGGTACTCGTCGCGCTGGAGGCCGGTGACCTCGATCCGGTAGGCCGTCACGTCCTGGCGCTTCTTGGCCAGGATGCCGACGACGTCCATCGCGGAGCACGCGCCAAGTGCGGAGAGGACGGTCTCGACCGGGCTCGCGCCGGTGTTCGACTGGCGGTCGTCGAAGTCCATCGGGTGGCCCGACGACGGCTCGGCATGGAACGCCATCCCGCCCCGGTGTTCGAGCCGGACCGACTTGTGGGTGGGCACGCGGTCAGCCTGCCACGCCGACTTCGGTCGACTGCCTCTCGCTGTGCTCGGTCAGGAACTGCTCGCGGTACAGGCGGGCATACAGCCCGCCCTGGGCCAGCAGTTCGGCGTGCGTGCCGCGCTCGACGATGTGGCCGCGCTCGTAGACCAGGATCCGATCGGCACGCAGGATCGTCGAGAGCCGGTGGGCGATGGCGATCGTCGTGCGGCCCTCCATGAGCCGCTCGAACGCGGCCTGGATGAGGCGCTCCGAGACCGTGTCGAGCGCGGACGTCGCCTCGTCGAGGATGAGGATGCGCGGGTCCTTGAGCAGGACGCGGGCGATGGCGATGCGCTGCTTCTCGCCGCCCGACAGCTTGTAGCCGCGCTCGCCGACGATGGTGTCGTAGCCCTCGGGCAACTCCATGATCCGGTCGTGCATGGCGGCCGCACGTGATGCCTCGACCAGCTCGTCCTCGGTCGCCTCTGGCTTGGCGTAGAGCAGGTTGTCCCGCACCGAGGAATGGAACAGGTACGTCTCCTGGGTCACGACGCCGACGATGTCGCCCAGCGAGGCGAGCTTGATCTTGCGGACGTCGGTGTCGTCGATCTCGACCGACCCGGAGTCGACGTCATACAGCCGTGGGATCAGGTACGTGGTCGTCGTCTTGCCGGCCCCGGACGGACCAACGAGCGCGACGAGCTCGCCGGGCTGCGCTTCGAGGTCGATGTGCTCGAGCCCGAAGGCCGGGATCATCTCGAGCGCCGGGATGCCGTCACCGATCCCGACGGCGTCGGCCAGCCGCGCGACGGCCTCCGTGTCGACGGGCGCCGCCGCCACCGCTACAGCCGCCTCCTCGGGCTCCTCGCCCGGCGCAGCGCTGGGCAGGGGCGCGGACGGGACCGCCGGCGTCGGGTAGCGGAAGGACACGTCGCGGAAGACGACCTGGCCGCGGACGGCGCTCGGCGCCAGCTCGACCGCATCGGGCGCGTCGACGATCTCGGCGTCCATCTCGAGGTACTCGAAGATCCGATCGAACAGCGCGAGCGCGCCCTGGATCTCGACCTGGACATTGAGCAACTGGCCCATCGGGAAGAAGAGCCGCGACTGGAGCGTGGTGAAGGCGACGATGTCGCCGATGGTCGGCGCCGTCGGGTCGTTCTGGATCGTCAGCCAGCCGGCCAGGAAGTACACGAACGCCGGCGTGATGCTGAAGATCGTCCCGATGATCATGAAGAACCAGCGCCCTACCATCGCCTGTCTGATCTGGAGCGCCGCGAGCTTCGCGTTCAGCCCACGGAACTTGGCGATCGAGGTCTGCTGCTGACCGAACGTCTTCGCAAGGAGGATGCCGCTGACCGACAGCGTCTCCTCGGTCAGGGCCGTCATCTCGGCGAGCGACTTCTGGGTCTCGGTCGAGACCTCTCGGCGCACCTTGCCGACCCGGAACGTGAGGTACATGAAGAACGGCAGCAGGCCGAGTGACAGCACCGTCAGCCGCCAGTCGATCAACCACATCGCGATGATCGTGCTGGCCGCGATCGCCAGGTTCGAGGTCACCGAGCTCGCCGTGTCGGTCACGACCGACTGGACGCCGCCGACATCGTTGGCCAGCCGGCTCTGGATCTCGCCGGTCCGCGTCTCGGTGAAGAACCGCAGCGGCATCGCCTGCAAGTGCGTATACAGCGCCGTTCGCAGGTCCTGCATGACGCGCTGCCCGATCAGGTTGTTGAGGTACGACTGGCCGACGCCGATCAGGCCCGAGAAGATCGGCAGGATGATCATCAGGCCGACGTAGAGGGTCAGCAGCGCGAGGTCCTTCTGCGGGATCGCGACGTCGATGAGGAGCTTCAGCAGGTACGGGTTGATCAGCCCGATGAAGCTCGTCAGCAGGATCGCGACGAGGACGACAGCGATCTGCCCGCGGTACGGCGTGAAGAAGACGAGGATGCGGCGGATCGTCTGGCCGCGGCGTTCCTTGGGGACCGGGACGAAGTCGTCGGACGGGCCGCTGCCGAACATGCCACGGCCGCCACCGCCCGTCCCTCGACCGCCGCGACCGATGCCCCCGGTCGCGGCGCGCGTGCCGCCGCGCGGAAAGCCCATCCGGGCTACCAGGCCGTCGCGGTCGCGACTTCGGTGATCCCCTGCGCCTCGAGCCAGCGCTCGGCGTCGATCGCGGCCTTGCAACCGTCGGCGGCCGCGGTAACGGCCTGCCGGTATCGATGGTCGTGGACGTCGCCGGCGATGAACACGCCGTCGACCTTGGAGCGGGTCTCGTCATGGACGACGAGGTAGCCCTTCTCGTCGACCTCGAGCCAGTCACGGAAGGCCGCGGTATTCGGCTCGTAACCGATGGCGATGAACAGGCCCTCGACGTCGAGGTCGCTCAGCTTGCCGGTCTGGGTGTCCTTGAGCTTCACGCCGCGCACCTTCTCGGCGCCGACGACCTCCTCTACGGCGACGTTCGGGTGGATCTCGATCTTGGGATGGGCGAGCGCCCGGTCGACCATGATCTTGCTGGCACGGAACGTGTCGCGCCGATGGAGCAGGTGGACCTTGGTCGCGAACCGGGTCAGGTAGGTCGCCTCTTCGAACGCCGTGTCACCACCGCCGACGACGGCGATCTCGCGGTCCTTGAAGAAGAACCCGTCGCACGTTGCGCACGCCGATACGCCCCGCCCGCGGAGCCGTGTCTCGCTCTCGATCCCGAGCCACAGCGCCGATGCGCCGGTGGCGACCACGACCGCCTGGCCGCGGTACTCCGTGCCGCGCGCCCAGATGCGGAACGGGCGCTCGGAGAAGTCGACCCGGTCGATGTCGACATCCATGATCTTCGCGCCGAACCGCTCGGCCTGGGCACGGAACGCCGCCATCAGCTCGGGGCCCTGGATGCCGTCCGGGAAGCCCGGGTAGTTCTCGACGTCGCTGGTCAGCATCAGCTGGCCGCCAGGGGCGGAACCGGCGATGACGATCGGTTCGAGGTTGGCCCGCGCGGCGTAGATCGCGGCGGTCAGGCCGGCCGGCCCGGAACCGACGATGACGAGCTTCGAATCGACCCGGCCCTCGCCACTCTCGACCGTCGACGGGCCGCCGGGGGCGGGTACCGCGGCGGCGTCGGCGGGGTCGTCGACCATGGTGATCGAGAACCCGCCGAACGGGTTGGGCGTGTCTGTCATACGTCTATGCTACACCTTCATCACCGATACCCCCAGGGGGTATCTAGCCGTCGCCGTCCCGGGGCGACGTCGTCCGTCCGTCGGCGCCACGATACGTCAACCGAGGTCGTGCAGCGCCGGGAGGACGTCCCGGCCGAGGACCTCCATGTAGGCCGGCTCGTGGACGTCCTTGAGCTCGAAGATGACGTGCTCCGCACCGGCGTCCCACAGCTCGCCGAACCGATCGACGACCTGCTGCGGCGACTCCGTGCGGCCGTGGCTCGCCGGCCCCATGCGGACGTTCTGGAGGGTCGATCGCTCGATCTCGCGCGGGTCGCGCCCGATGTCCGCGCAGTGCTGGTCGAGGATCGCGTACTTGCGCGCGATGCCCTCGGGTGAGCCGAAGACGTTGCACGCATCCGCGTACTGGGCGACGAGCCGCAGGGTCTTCTTCTCGCCGCCACCGCCGACCATGATCGGTGGGCGCGGCCGGGAGATCGATTGGGGCGAGTTCATCAGGCGGCCGGCTTGGAAGTGGCGGCCCTCGACGCTTCGTTCCGAGCCGCGGTCGCCCTGCCACATCTCGTGGGCGATGAGCAGCGTCTCCTCGAGCATCTCGAAGCGTTCGCCGAGCGGCGGGAACGGGAAGCCGAGGGCTCGAGACTCTTCCTGGTTCCACGCGGCGCCGATGCCGAGCCAGGCGCGGCCGCCGGAGAGGACATCGAGGGTGGTCGTCGCCTTCACCCAGAGGCCGGGGTTCCGGTAGTGGATGCCGCCGACCATCAGCCCGAGTCGCGCCTGCTTCGAATGGGCGGCCATGAAGCCGAGGGCCGTCATACCCTCGAGCATCGGCTCCTCGGGCCGGCCGACGCCGCGGATCTGGAAAAAGTGGTCCATGACCCAGATGGAGTCGAAGCCGATCTCGTCGGCCCCCTCCACGATCCGGGCGAGCGTCGGCCCGATCGCCTCAGGCCCACCGGGCCAGGTGAATGAACAGATCTGCAGGCCGACCTTCATCGGCGGGAGGGTACGCGAACGGGGAGATCCCCGCGTCGTCGGGGATCCGGACCCTGCCGTCAGCCTCGGTCCTGGTACGCCTCGGCCTGGAGGGCGTACATCTCGGCGTACCGGCCTCCAGCAGCGACCAACTCGGAGTGCGTCCCGGCCTCGATCAGGCGGCCCTCGTGGAGCACGTACACCCTGTCGGCGTTGCGGACCGACGAGAAACGGTGGCTGATGAGAAGCACTGTGCGATCGGCGAGGAGATTGCGGATCCGGATGAACAGGTCGTGCTCCGCCCGGGCATCCAGTGAAGCCGTGGGCTCGTCGAGGATGACGAGCGGCGCATCACGGTAGAACGCGCGAGCGAGCGCCATCCGTTGCCATTGGCCGACGGACAGATCGACGCCTCCCAGGAACTCCGGTCCGAGCAGGGTCTCGTACCCATTCGAAAGTCGCGCGATGAACTCGTCGGCCCCGGCCTGCTCGGCGGCGTCCTCGATCGTGATCTTCGCCCCAGGCGCGTGGTCGATATCACCGAAGCCGACGTTCTGTCCGGCGCTCAAGTGATAGCGGATGAAGTCCTGGAAGATCACGGCGACCTTGTGACTCAGCAGGGTCTGGTCGATCGTCGCGATGTCGACGCCGTCCCAGGTGACGGTCCCGGTCTGAGGCGTGTAGAGCCCTGCGAGCACCTTTGCGAGGGTCGACTTGCCCGACCCGTTCTCACCGACGAGCGCGACGACTTCTCCCGCTCGGATCTCTACCGAGACATCGACGAGTGCCGGTGCCTCGCCGCTCGGGTACGTGAAGCTGACGTTAGTCGCGGAGATCGAGGTGAAGCCGGTTGGCGGCTGGGCTTGCGCTGGGCCGGCCGTGGCCCTCATCGCCAGGAATGCGGCGAAATCGTCGAGATAGAAGCCTGCCTCGCTCAGGCTTGCCGCGGAGTATCCGGCGCCCGTCAGACGAGACCCGATGACGGCGATCCCGGCGAGGGCGATCCCGGCCTCAGAGAGGCTGACCTGACCGGTCGAGGCCAGCCAACCCACGAGGAGCACGGTACCGCCAAGAAGGACGGCGATCGTCAGCGTGGAAGCGAGGCTGTACAGGAGCTGCCGGCGGGCGACCTTCCGAAGCTCCCGGATCCGGTCCTCGAACAGCACCCGCCAGCGATCCAACAGGTACTGGCCGAGTCCGAAGGCACGAACCTCCTTGGCCTCGTCGCGTCCCGCGAGCAGTTGCCCGAGGTAGTTCCGTTCACGGTCCTTCGGGGTCATCCGCCAGAAATAGCGCCAGAACTCCGACCCTCGGCGCGAGGCCGCCATCCATGCCGGCAGCAGCACCAGCAGCACCATCGGGATGATCAACGGCTGGATGGCGAGCAGCGCGATCGATACGCCCGCGACACCGACCAAGGCTGACGACAGCCCGCTCAGCCCATAGACCATGTTCAGCGGTTGCTGGACGCTCGATTGCACTCGCTGCAGGCGGTTGTGGAACTCGGGTCGTTCGAACGACAGCAGGTCGACCTGGGTTGCCACCGCCAGGGTCTGGCTCTGCATATGGCGGCTGACCAGGTCGCCCAGGATCTGTTGCTGCTCACGCTGGACGGAGCCCGCGAACGTGCTTACCGCCGTGAGCAGGGCCAGGAGCACGGCCCAGGGGATGAGGGGGGTGAGCCCGCTGCCGGCGGTCTGGATCTCCAGGAGCGCCTGGAGCGCCTGGTTCCCGACCAGCAGTGCAAGGCCTAACGCGGCCCCCGAAACGATCTGCAGGGCCGTCGACGCGAGGAATTCGCGTCGGCCGGCGGCCATGGTCAACGTGACGCCGTACCTGGCCAGGCGGGGAAGTTGCCGGACGTCGACGCGTACGTCCTCGCGCTCCTGGAGGTCGTAGATCGTCAGTTGATCGGTCGTCAGTCGATCGGTTGCCATCGGTGCCGACCACCTTAGGGAATCAGCGGAAGAGGTCCATCTCCTCGGGCATGATCAGGTCCGCGATGCGGCCTTCGCCGCGGACGAACCTGGCGCCGCGTACGAGGGCGATCGGACGACGGGCGGTCTTGCCGAGGACCAACTCCGCGGCCGATGCGATCTCGTCCGCGACTGCACGGACCGTCGACTTCATGACCCGCCCGTCGACATCGGGCGTGCCGCGCAGGTCGTCGAGCGGCAGCAGGCCGGAGACGCCGATCGCGACGTCGACGATGCCGAACCGCCACGGCCGGCCGAAGCTGTCCGACACGATCACTGGGAGGTCGTGCTCGAACCGTTCGCGGACCGCGTTCCGGATGTGATCCGCCGATGCATCCGGGTCGCGCGGCAGCAGCGTGACGATGTCGCCGGAGCGCGGCCCGACATTGGATGCATCGATCCCGCCGTTCGCGCACACGAACCCATGGGGCGTCTCGGTGATCACGAGGCCGTTCTGCATCCGAACGACGCGCTTCGCCTCACGCAGGACGAGCTCGACCTGCCGCGCGTCACGGTCGAACCGGCGGGCGTACTCGATCGCGACGGGCTGTGGCTCGATCGTCCTCAGGTCGACGATGGCGCCCTCGGCTTTCGACACCACCTTCTGGGTGACGACGAGGACGTCGTCGTCGCGAAGCGGGAGGACGGCCGGCGCGGCGGCTAGCGCCTCGGTGATGAGCGAAGGCAGGTCGTCGCCGGGGACGATCTCGCCGAGGCCATCGATCGCGATCGCTTCGACGCGATCAGCCACCGACCGCCTCGGGCGTCTCGGCCTGGGCGATGAGCAGGTCCTCGGGCGTGTCGATATCGAGGGCAAGGGGTCCGTCGAGCACCTCGACGCGCGCGCCTGCGGCTCGCGCCGCCCCGACATGGGCCTCCTTGCTGTCGCCGCCGAAGCAGAACTCGATCACGTCGGGCGGTGACAGGAGCAGGGCGTTCGTCCCCCGGCCGTGGCGGTCTGGGACGACGGCGACGAGCGGGCCGCCACCCAGAGCAAGGTCGACGATCGGTGCGAGGAGCTTGGGGCTGACGTGCGGGATGTCGATCGGCAGGATCAGGACGGCGGTGGCTCCGCCGGCGACAGCCTCATCCCGGGCCTGACGCAGACCGTCATTGAGGCTGCCGCTCCGCTGGCGGAGGGGTCGAGCGCCGGCACGTAGGGCGAGCTCACGGACCTCGTCGTCGGGCGTGACGACGAGCGTCTCGCCGATGCGCGGCGTTTCGACGGCGGCGCGAATCGTGTTGTCGGCCAGCCGGAGGGCCAGATCCCGCCGCTCCTCGGCGTCCAGCACGGCCCCGAGACGCGACTTCGCGCCCTCGATCGACCCGACCGGGACGATCGCGACGACACGGGCGGCCGTCATCGCGATGCGCCGGCGGGCGCCGTCGTGAAGCGCAGCACCTCGTCGGCGAGTCTGGTTCGCGCCGCGTCGTCGGTCATGATCGTGTCGGTCACAAGCGTCTCGACTCCGAGGTCGCGGATGGCCGGCTCGGCCGACGTATCGACGCGGTCGAGCACGAAGTGGCTGATCAGCGATGCATATCGACGCGCCACGCCGAGCGCGCTCGCCTCCTCTCCGAGCGACGCGAGCATCCGATCGGCAGGTCCCTTGAGGGCTTTCCCGCCGATGATGCCGCTCACCGCGACCATCGGGATGCTCCGGGCGCGTGCCTCGTCCAGCCCCGACCGCACCCCGGGCACCGCGAGGATCGGGTCGACCGAGACGACCGGGTTCGACGGCGCGACGACGATCACATCGGCAGCGGCCATCGCGGCGATGACTTCGGGCGTCGCGGTGGCCGACTCGATGCCTCGAAATCGGACCTCGTGCACGGTCGGTTCCTGGTGGCGGTGGACGAAGTACTCCTGGAACTCGAGCCAGCCATCGTCAGTGCGGACCTCGGTCCGGACGGGCTCGTCGGTCATCGGCAGGATGCGCGACTCGATGCCCATCGCCGCAGCGAGCTCGAGCGCGACCTCGGTGGCGCGTTTGCCGGCGCGTAATCGATCCGTCCGCCACAGGTGCGTCGCCAGATCCCGGTCGCCGAGCCGAAACCATTCCTGGTCGCCCAGGGTCTCGAGCCGGTCCATAACCGTCCACGATTCGCCGCGCACGCCCCAACCACGGATCTCGTCGTCGAGACCGGCCAGCGTGTAGGCCACCGTGTCGTGGTCCGGCCACACCGCCAGGCCGTGCAGCTCGAGGTCGTCGCCGGTGTTAACGATCACGGTCAGGTCGCGGCCACTCAGCGTAGCGATGCCTTCGGCCATCTTCGCCCCGCCGACGCCGCCGGCAAGCAGCACGACCTTCACGATCCCGCTCCCATCTGTCCAAGTCTGTCACGTTCGCCGCTCGTCTCCGGGTGCGTGTCTGCGTGGCGGGTTACGAACGGGATGTAGGGTGTCGGCGGGTTCGGCGTCAGAGGGGCATGGATGCACGTCGATCGGCGATCCGACTTCCCGAGAGCGGCCGTGGCGGACGTACGGGTTCGCGTCCGCCCTAGCCGGGCGGAAGGAAGGCCGCCGCAGCGGCGGTCGCGAGTCGACGGGACCGTGTGGCACGCCGGCACGCTCGCTCTGGCTGCCGTGCTTATCGGCTCGATCGCCTGCGCGCGTGGTGTGCTGCCGAGCCGTTCGACCGACCTCTCCGATCCGCTTGCGGCCGGCGGCTCAGCTGGACAGACGCTGGCACCGCTCGCCACCGCCACACCCACGCCGACGCCGGATCCCACGCCGACTCCAGAGCCGACGCCGGATCCGACGCCCACGCCGGACCCGACGCATACTCCCGCGCCCACTGCCACGCCTGCTGCGACGGATACTCCCGCGCCGACATCGACCCCGGCCCCGACCGCCACACCGGCTCCGACCTCAAGACCAACGCCGACACCACGACCATCCATCGTCCCGCCGCGACGAGCGCCGACCGTCGACGGCCCTGTGCCGCCGTCCCTGCTCGCGAACCTCGGACCGCTATCGCGCGACATGCCACGCCCGTATCGGGACGGGTGCCACTGGGCGCAACCACTGTCGACGCGCTGTTATTACGGCAACGTCCGCTCGAAGACGACGATCGTGCTGTTTGGTGACAGCCATGCGCTGGCCTGGTTCCCGGCGGTCGAACGGGTCGCGAAGGACCGCGGCTGGCGCCTGATCAACGTCACGCGCTCGGCGTGCCCGCCCGCGAAGCTCCGCTCGTACAGCCGGGCGACGCACGTGATATCGCGTTCGTGCATCTCCTGGCGCCAGCGCGCTATCGAGCGGATCCGGACCCTTCGGCCGAAGGTCGTGCTGGTGACCGGATCGCGAGGGTTCATCGTCGCCGACGCCTACGGCCGGATCCTCTCCGGCCGCGCCCGAACCGACGCCTGGAAGCGCGGCACGGCCTGGACTCTGGCGCGACTCGTGCCGAGGGTCGGCCGCGCGATCATCCTGGCGGACACGCCCAACTCGCGCTTCGCCAGTCCGGCGCTCTGCCTCCGGTCGAACCCTCGTCACGCGATCCGCTGCGCCACGACCGTGTCGAAGGCCATCAGCTACGCGTGGTTGAACATCGAAGCTGCCGCGGCCAGAACCGGCCACGCCGGCTTCATCGACACCGAGATGTGGGTCTGCCCGACGACCCCGTGCCCGGCCGTCGTCTCGGGCCGGCTGGTCCATCGGAACCGCGGCCACCTGACCGTCAGCTTCCCGCGGACGCAATGGGGGCGGATGAAGCGGGCGATCCTTCGGGAGCTCGACTAGGTCAGGCGACGAGCAGCGCCGCGACCTCGGGCATCCGCTCGATGGTTTCGCGGTCGTAGGGTGCCGGCATCCGGACGATGACCGTCTCGAAGCCGAGGTCGAGGTGGCGGCGCAGCACCTCGGCGATATGCGCCGGGCTGCCGGCGAGGTAACTCCCGAAGTCGTCGTCGCTCACGCCGTTGTGGGCGCGCAGCTCGCCGATCCTCGCGTGCGCGGCCGCCGCGTCATCCCGGAGGATCATCGGAAAGCTGATGGTCTTCTCGATCGTCGTGATGTCGCGGCCGACGTCGTCGCAGTGCCGCTTTAGCGTCTCGAGGGCGTCGACCACCTCCTCGAACGAACCCGATGTGTTCCAACCGTCGCCTCGCTCGGCGATGACTCGCAGCGTCTTCTGCCGGCCGCTGCCGCCGATGAGGATCGGCAGATGTGGCTGGACGGGTCGCGGCTCGCATAGGGCGTCGCGCATCGTGTAGGTCGGCCCGTCGTGGTCGACTCGCTCGCCGTCGAGCAGGCGGCGCATCAGCATCACCGCCTCGTCGAGCCAGCCGATGCGCTCGCCGGGGCTCGCCCCGAACGAGATGCCGAACGCGTCGTGCTCGCGATCGAACCAAGCGGCCCCGATGCCGAGGATCGCCCGCCCGTCGGAGACGTGGTCGAGCGTCGTAGCGAGCTTCGTCGTGACCCCCGGGTTTCGGAAGGTGTTCGCGCCGACCATGAGGCCGAGTCGGACTCGATGGGTGAGCGGGCCGAGGGCGGCCAGCACGCTCCAGCCCTCGAAGATGGGCTGCTCCCACGGGCCGAAGATGGCCAGCAGGTGGTCCCACGTCCAGATCGAGTCCCAGCCGTTCGCCTCGGCGAGCAGGGCGGTATCCCGGAACGCGGGCCAGTCGGTCGCCTGCGACCAGAGCTGGAGCCCGAACTTCACGGGTATGGGATCGGCGAGCATCGGCCGGATGGTACGCGGGCCGACGCTACGTGACCCGTTCGCCGGCACGGACCTCGATCTCGAGCCGGTTCTCCGGTGGCGCCAACGGGCACGCCCAGCGCGGATCGAAGGCACACGACGGCTGGATCGCGAAGTTGAAGTCGAGGATCAGGTCGCCGGTCGCCTCGTCGACGCCGAGATCGTGCGACTTGGCGCCATCGACCAGGTATCGCCCCGCGCCGTACGTCTCGTTGCCGTTGGTCGCGTCACGGAACGGGATGAACAGCCCGCCGGCGTAGCCCGTCATCCAGAACACCGAGAGACGCTGCTCCCCGTCCGCGAACGGCAGTCGGATCTCCCCGATCCGCCGGAACGACAGGGTGTCCGCGCTGCTGTTCGGGAGCTCCATCGCGAGCGCGCCGGGATCGGCGGCCGGTGCCGGCTCGACCGGGACCATGAAGCGCAGCGTCGGGTCGTGGTCGAAATGGCGGGCTCGGAACTCGGCGCGCTCCGCGTGCGGCAGTGGCGACTGCGGGTGCTCCCTGAAAAGCCGCTCTCGCACGGTCCGCCAGTGGGAGATCGCGACCGACGCATCGGTCGCGGACATGGCGCGTACCTCGCCGTACAGCACGGCGACCCGCCGGCGCCAGTCGGCGAGGGTTAGCCGGTCCTGCAGCGAGCCGTCCCCCTGGACCCATGGCTGGGTCGCGGTCGCCATCATCGGTGACGCATCGATCCGAGCAGGATCCAGATGCCGATCAGGATGAGGAAGAGCGGCCAGAGGTCGCTCCAGCGGACTCGCGGCATCTCGAACCCGAGCGTCTGGTCGGCGAAGAACCACAGCCCGACGGCCACGAGGATCAGCCCGAAGATGATCGTCCCCGTCCGGCCGGGGTCGTCGCGTCGCGACCGGACGGTCCCTGGCGGCGCCATCGGTGGCAAGGGCGGCGGCGGCGTGGCGGCCGTGGTCGGATCCGGCGTTGATGACTGACTCGACTCCGCCGAAGGACTGCTCGGCGGTTGCGGTGGGTCGTAGGGCGCGGTCGGGCTGGGGTCGGTCGGATCGTTCGAGGTATCGGTCATCGTGGACTCCCGTCGAGCGCGGCGTCGCGCCACGGCTCGACCATCGTAGCCCGGCATACTTGACCCGGACGACCGCGTCCGGCTCTTTCGAGCAGGCGCTCACCCAGCGGAGGTACCCGGTGGCGGACACGGCGGAGATCGGCGTCTTCGGTGGATCGGGCTTCTATTCGTTGCTCGACGACGTGCGCGAGATCAAGGTCGACACGCCGTACGGCGCTCCGTCAGACTCGCTGTTCCTCGCCGACGTCGCCGGCCGGAAGGTCGCCTTCCTGCCACGCCACGGCCGGCGCCACACCATCCCGCCACACCGGATCAACTACCGGGCGAACGTCTGGGCGATGCGCTCGCTCGGCGTCAAGGCCGCGATCTCTCCCTGTGCCGCCGGGTCGCTCGCCGTCCATGTGAAGCCGGGCGACTTCGTCGTGTGCGACCAGTTCGTCGACCGGACCCGTGGACGGGCCGACACGTTCTACGACGGACCGATCGTGACGCACCTCTCGTCGGCCGAGACGTACCACCCGACCCTTCGGCAGCTCGCGATCGATACGATCCGCGACCACGGCATCGAGGTCCACGAGAGCGGGACCGTCGTGGTCATCCAGGGCCCGCGCTTCTCGACGAAGTCGGAATCGAAGTGGTACTCCGATGCCGGCTGGGAGGTCATCAACATGACTCAGTATCCCGAGGCGTGGCTGTGCCGCGAGCTCGGGATGGCGGTCGTGAACATCAGCCTCATCACCGACTACGACGCCGGCGTCCACGAGGGCACCGAGGCGGTCGACGCCACGGCCGTCCTCGAGGTCTTCCAGGCGAACGCCGAGCGGATCCAGAAGGTCGTGCTCGACCTGATCGGCCGGTTCCCCGCGGACCTCGACTCCCTCGGCGCCCGCGACGCCCTGGGTCCGACACGCGGCGACGGTCACGCCACCTCCTCCGAGGATGTGCGCCTGTTCGAGACGGGGCTGTAGGGCGTGGCTGCGGACGTGGGAAACTCGCGCCTGCCGCTCGGGGTCTGCCTCCGCTCGATCCGAGCGACGCCGGACTGGTGGCTCGAGAGCGCCCGACGGATCGATGAGGCCGGATTCGCCGGCCTGTGGTGCTGGGACCATTTCGTTGGCCAGGGCAGTGACCGGTCAGTACCTGTCGTCGAGAGCTGGACGACGCTCTCGATGGCGGCCGCCCAGACGCGCCACGTCACCGTCGGTACGTTCGTGATGAACGTCATGAACCGGCATCCCGCTGTGGTTGCGCGGATGGCATCGACCCTCCAGATCGCCACGGGTGGCCGACTCGTGCTCGGCATCGGCATCGGCGGCGCGCCCAGGGAGCACGCGGCGTACGGCATCGACTTCCCCGCGGCACCCGAGCGAGTCGCGCGGCTCGAGGAAGCGGTCGCGGTCCTGCGCGCCATGTGGACGGGTGGTCCCGTGACCCGGCCGTCGCCGTACTACCCGCTCGAGGATGCCGTCGCCCATCCGGTGCCCGATCCGCCACCGACGATCATCGTCGGCGGCGAGACGCGATCTGGCGCGGCCCTGGCGGGGCGCATCGGCGACGGCTGGAGTGCGTTCGAGGACAACTTCGAGGAGAACCTGCCGACCTATCTCGAGGCGCTGGAGGCTTCCGGAAAGCGACGCGACGACCAGACCGTCATCGTTGGGTTCCAAGGCGAGTGGACGAAAGACGCCAGCTCGGTGATCGACTCGCCGTGGCTGACGGCCCCACGTGAGACGTGGGAACGCTGGCGCGAGGCCGGCGCCGATGGGGCGATCGTGACCGCAAGGACGACCGAGGACGTCGACGCCCTCGTGGAGTCCGTCGCGCGCTGGTAAGGCCGGCGCAGCGCCAAGGAGCGGCCTCGGCGTCGTTTCGTGGCACCATCGAGACGTGACCCCGACAACTTCCGCTCCCCGGTCACCGCTCTCCGTCGAACCGACGCATCCATGCGCCCGGTGCGGCAACCCGGTCGGCCCGGGGATCGGGCTGTGCGAGGAGTGCAACCCGCTCGGTCTTCGTGACGTGGCCTCGGGCCAGGTGCACGGCTCGGTGTTCATCGCGGTCGCCGCGGCGATCATCGTGCTCGCGGTGCTCGCTCGGCTGTCGATCGCCGGGAGTGGCCCCTTCCCGGCCAACGTCGACGCCGTCGTTCCGGCAGCCGCCGGGCTGACCGTGACGGTGACCGTGACCAACGAGGGCGATGCCATCGGCCAGACGACCTGCCGCCTGTCGCACGCAGGCGACGTCGGTACCGGCACCGCGGCGATCGTCACCACGCCACGCCTCGCGGGCCACGAGACGCGGACGTTCGACTCGCTGGTCTCGGAATTCGGGAGATCGAAGGTCGACCTCCAGGTCGAATGCTTCACCCCGTGACGGCGACCCGGTCATCCCCCGGAGGAGGCGGCACGCGATCGGCGGAGGAACTCGAATTCGCCATCGCGCTCGCGGCCCGCGCCGGCGAGATCCTGATGGATCGTTACGAGCGACTTGAACGCATCGACTACAAGAGCGCCCGCGACGTCGTGACCGAGGCGGACCACATGTCCGAGGAGCTCATCATCGAGTCGATCCGGGCGTATCACCCGGCCGACGCGATCCTCGCCGAGGAGAGCGGCGAGCACCATGCGATCGCCGGTGAGGCGCCGACATCAGGGCGGGGGAGGGTCTGGGTCATCGACCCGCTCGATGGCACGGTGAACTACGCCAACGGCATCCCTTTCTTCTGCGTGTCGATCGGGCTGGTGGTCGATGGGCGGCCGACGGTCGGAGTGGTCCACGACCCGACCCGGGCCGAGACGTTCGCGGCCACCGACGGCGGCCCGGCGATGCTCATGTCGACACTCGGGACGGACAGCTTCGCGATGGAGGCGTCGGACAAGGACAAGCTCTCGGACTTCGTCGTGTCGATGGCGTTGAGCGGCCGCTCGGTTGCGACGCGGAACCGGAACGTGCGCAAGGCGATCCGCATCTCGCGGTCGATGGGTTCCGCGGCCTTGGCCCTGTCGTACGTGGGCAACGGCCGCTTTGACGCGTTCATCCAGCAGGGTGGCTTGTCCGCGTGGGACATCGCCGCCGCGGGGCTGATCGCGGAGCGGGGTGGTGCCACGGTGACGTCGATGCAGGGGGGTCCGTGGTTCGACATCGGCCATGCCCCGCGCTCGATCGGGGTGCTCGCGGCTCCGCCGGCCCACCACGCGACGCTGCTCGAGCTGGTCCGCTGATACTGCTGCGCCGGCTCGTCTCAGTCGGCGCGTTCGCGCTCGTCCTGAGCTTCGTGGCAGCGTGCAACGCTCCGGTGGTCATCTTCGGCAACCCCAGTGTCGCGTGCGGGGCCTTCGAAGGCCCAGATTGCAACGACCTTCTCGAGATCGGCCTCGACGCGGTCGCGGGCGGCCGCTCAGAGGAGCCGCTCGCGATCGCGGTCGACGACGCGTGCCCGCCGAACGCCCGCTGCGCGGCGTCCGAGCTCGGTGGTGCCACCGCGGCCGTCGTGGTGCGTTGGCCGGACGGCACGGTGCAGTGGGCGACCATACCTCTGCCGCCCGATTGGCCTTCGAGCCCGGCAGGTAAACCGACGGAGATGACCGACCCCGCGCCGCCGCATCTCAGCGCATTGGTGGGAGCAGGCTAGGCGGGACTCGCCTCGTCCAGCCAGCGATGGGGGCGTGATCGCAGACGCTCCAGGCCCCATTCATCGCAGAAGGCTTCCCACTCCGGGCGCGGCGCGCCATCCCAGCGCAGCTCGTCCGGGTCGGTCTGGCGGATCTTCACGCCATCGTCTGCGGTCCGGAGGCGGGCAAGATCGCGGTAGAGGAGCGCCTCGTCCATGTGGTCGCGCAGCGATGCCGCCAGCGTCATCGCCCGGCCGCCGCTGACGCCGGGCACCTCCCACGTCGACGCCCGATCCGGCACCTCCTCGAGATGGCCGTACGTCGCGAGGACCGCCGCTGCACCCTTGGCGCCCCAGCCGGGGATCCCCGGGTAGCCGTCCGACGAGTCGCCGACGACCGCGAGGTAGTCGGGGATCGACAACGGTGCGACGCCCCACTTCGCGCGCACGCCCGCGTCGTCGTAGGTCAGGTCGCGGCGCCGGTCCCACAGCACGATCCGTTCATCGTGGACGAGCTGTGCCATGTCTTTGTCGGGCGTACAGATCACGATCCGCTCGACCCGCGGATCCTCGGCGAACCGGACCGCGGCCGCGGCGATGGCGTCGTCCGCCTCCCATTCGACCATCGGCCAAAGCGTGACGCCGAGCGCCTCGACCGCGGCCTCGGCGATGGGGAACTGGTCCAGCAGGTCGCGCGGCATCCCGGCGGACGACTTGTAGCCCGCGAAGAGGTCGTTCCGGAACGACTCGATCACCCGGTCGGTGGCACAGCCGACGTGGGTCGCCCCCTGCTCGCGGAGCAGGAACAGCAGTTGGTCGACGAGGCCGGAGACACCCGACAAGACGACGCCGTCCCGGCCGATGACCGGCGGCCGAGGCGCGTAATGAGCTCGGAAGAGTTCGTAGGTCGCGTCGACCAGGTGGAGCTGCACGCCGTCGGTCAGCGCATCCGGGTCTGCCACATCGCGACCCCGGCGTCGCGCATCGCTTCCTCGGCCCGCGCACCGTCGTCCGGCTTCAGATTGACCGGAGCGCACAGGTCGGTGAGGACGGCGGTGCGGTACCCGAGGCGTACCGCGTCAAGGACCGATGCCTGCACGCAGTAGTCGGTCGCGAGCCCCATGATCACGACGCGCTCGATGCCGCGTTCCTTCAGGAGCGCGTCGAGCCCGGTCGACTTCTCCTCACTGGTGACCGTGTCGCGCATCGTGAACGCGGAGTACCCGTCCTCGCCGCCGGTGCCCTTGTGGACGCGCGACACCTCTTCGGGGAGCTGCAGGTCGGGATGCAGCTCCGCGCCCCACGTCCCGCCGACGCAGTGGACGGGCCAGATGCCGCCATCCTTCTGGAAGTGCGGCGTCGACTCGGGATGCCAGTCCTGGGTCGCGACGACCAGCGCTCCAGCCGCTGTCGCCATCCCGATCTCCGTGTTGATGCTCGGGAGCAGCGATGCGCCGCCGGCGACCGAGAGGCTGCCCTTCGGGTCGGCGAAATCGTTCTGGACGTCGATGACGAGGAGGGCGGTCTTGTCGTCGTACCGCTGCATGGTCGGAGCCTAGCAGGGGCCGGGCACGAAACACCGCCCGTCGGATGCCGGCGGGCGGCGATCGTGTTCACAGAGGATCGACCGGGGGCACGGCCTGGGGGCGAGCCGGCTCCCCGGTGACCCTAACCGATGAGAGCCGACTCTTCGTCCTTCTGCGCCACCGGCTCGGGAGCCTCGGGCGGTGCGGGCGGCTCGACATCGAGGAGATAGCCGATGCCCTGGAAGGTCTTGATGCGGCCTGGCTCGCCGGGCTCGGCGCCCAGCTTGCGGCGGACGCGCGACACCCAGACCCGCAGGTACTGGAGGTCGTCGCGATATTCCGGGCCCCAGACCTTGGTCAGGAGCTCTGTGTGAAGGACCACTTTTCCGGCGTTCGCGGCCAGGTGCTGGAGGAGCAGCCACTCGGTCCGGGAGAGCTGCACCAGCTCGCCGTTCCGGGTGACCATCCGCCGCTCGAGGTCGATCTCGATGTCGTCGAACGCCAGCACCCCGGAACCGGGGCTCGCGCCGGACGACCGGCGGAGGACTGCGCGCACACGTGCCGCAAGCTCGTCGGGGTGGAACGGCTTGGCGATGTAGTCGTCGGCGCCGAGGTCGAGGCCCTTGGCCTTGTCGGCGGTCGAGCCCTTCGCCGTCAGCAGGATCACGGCGACCGGTCGACGCTCTCGTAGCTGGCGCATGACCTCGATGCCGTCGAGGTCGGGCATGACGATGTCGAGAAGGACGATGTCCGGTCGGACTTCCTCCGCCTTCTGGAGCGCATCCTCACCGCCGTTCGCGGTGACGACACGGAACCCTTCCTCCCCGAGTGCGATCGAGACGAGCTTCGTGATGCGAGGCTCATCGTCGGCGACGAGGACGAGAGGCTGGGTACTCACGTGTCACCTCCTGGGTGGGTGTCAATGGTGCCGGACACGGGTCCGGCCGTCAGCGACAGCCCGCCCTCACGAGGCCTGCGGCGCGGCACTGGGCACTTCGACGTTGATGTTCGTGTCGTTCGACGCGTTGCTGCTCGGTCCGACACCCGGACCCATCAGGAAATACCACCCGAGGGCGAGGACGATGATGATCGCGATGATCCCGAGGATCACGCCGGTGTTGGAACCGCCATCCTTGACGACGACGGTCTCGTGATCGGTCATTGAGACAGGACTCCCTTGCTTCTGGGGGACTCCAGCATCCGCGGGTGGTCCTGACGCCCATGGCCGACCGACATTGCAAAACCGTTTCATCGGCATTACAGCGCCTTGTGACGATGCGGGTGGGCAACGCGAGCTGTTCGTTCGCCCGTTGGAACCCGTTGTGTCACATCGATGGGTCTGACGATGGCGCTACTCTTCGAGCATGCCCTTCAGCCGCGATGACCTGGACGACATCGACCGTGCCAAGGAGATCGGCATCGAGACCTCCGCGGGCCCGGGCGATGAGGTCCACCGGACGATCATCTGGGCGGTCGTCGACGGAGACGACGTCTTCATCCGATCGTGGCGCGGCGTGACGGCGCGCTGGTACCGCGAGGCGCTCGCGAACCCGGAGGTCGCCATCAACCTCGGGAAGCGGCGGCTGGCGGCTCGTGCCGTCCCGGCGCATGACGTCGAGTCCGTATCGCGGACGTCCGCCGAGCTCGAGCGTAAGTACGACGGCGATCCGGCCGCGCGATCGATGGTCCGCGACGAGATCCTGATCACGACGCTTCGCCTCGATCCGGCCGCTGAGTAGCTTCGGGGCCGCTCGAGTAACGCCGAGGGCCGCCGAGCAGCCCCGACCCGCAACCTCCACCCTTCGCGCGAGCGGCCTACGATACGGATGACCATGTATTTCGACGAGTTCAAGCATCAACTCCCCGACATCGACGAAGCCGAGACCGACGATTGGATGACATCGCTCGACGAGGTCGTCGAGCAGGAGGGCGAGGTCCGCGCCCGGTTCCTCGTCTACAAGCTCCTCAAGCGCGCTCGGCAGCTGCAGATCGGGCTGCCGCCGCTCACCCAGACCCGCTACATCAACACGATCAGCCCCGAGCAGGAGCCGGCATTCCCCGGCGACGAGGCGATGGAGCTGCGCATCCGCCGCATCGTCCGCTGGAACGCCGTCGCGATGGTCCTGCGCGCGAACAATCGATACCCGGGCATCGGTGGCCACCTGTCCACGTACGCCAGCTCGGCGAGCCTGTACGAAGTCGGCTTCAACCACTTCTTCCGCGGCAAGGACGATGGGGAGTCCGGCGACCAGGTCTTCTACCAGGGCCACGCGGCGCCGGGGATCTACGCCCGGGCCTTCCTCGAGGGTCGCTTGAGCGAGGATCAGCTCGACCATTTCCGGCGTGAGGGCAAGCCGGGTCAGGGTCTGAGCTCCTACCCGCATCCCCGGCTCATGCCGGATTTCTGGGAGTTCCCGACCGTCTCGATGGGACTCGGGCCGATCAGCGCCATCTACCAGGCCCGCTTCAACCGCTATCTCCAGAACCGCGGCCTGCTCGACACGTCGAAGTCCCGCGTGTGGGCGTTCCTCGGCGATGGCGAGACCGATGAGCCCGAGTCGCTCGGCGCGCTGCACGTCGCGGCCCGCGAGGGCCTCGACAACCTGACTTTCGTCGTCAACTGCAACCTGCAGCGGCTCGACGGTCCGGTCCGCGGCAACGGCAAGATCATCCAGGAGCTCGAGGCGGTCTTCCGCGGTTCTGGCTGGAACGTCATCAAGGTCATCTGGGCCCGTGAGTGGGACGAGCTGCTGGCGCGCGACGTCGATGGGGTGCTCGTCCAACAGATGAACGAGACCCTCGACGGGGAGTTCCAGAAGTTCAGCGTCGCCGGCGGCGCGTACATCCGGGAGCACTTCTTCGGGCCCGACCAGCGGCTGCGCAAGCTCGTCGAGAACCTGTCCGACGATGACCTGGCCAAGCTCCGCCGAGGCGGGCACGACTATCGCAAGCTCTACGCGGCATACAAGGCCGCGACCGACTTCAAGGGCGCGCCGACGGTCATCCTCGCCAAGACGGTGAAGGGATGGACCCTCGGTCCGGGCGTCGAGGCGCGGAACATCACGCATCAGGCCAAGAAGCTGTCCGAGAAGGAGTTGGCCGTCTTCCGCGATCGACTCCAGCTGCCGATCCCCGACGAGAAGCTCAAGGACGCGCCGTACTACCACCCCGGCCCGAAGTCGGAGGAGGTCGAGTACCTCCGCGAGAGGCGTAAGGCGCTGGGCGGCGAGATCCCGAAGCGCGTCGTGCGCTCGAAGCCGTTACCGGCCCCGCCGGCCGAGATCGATGCCGAGTTCGCCGGCGGCAGCCAGACCGCCGTGTCGACCACGATGGTCTTCACCCGGATCCTGCGGAACCTGATCCGCGACAAGGACCTCGGGCCGCGGATCGTGCCGATCATCCCGGACGAGGCGCGCACGTTCGGCATGGACCCGCTGTTCAAGGAGGTCGGCATCTACGCCGCTCTCGGGCAGCGCTACGAGCCGGTCGATTCCGACCTCGTGCTGTCATATCGCGAGGCGACCGACGGCCAGGTGCTCGAGGAGGGCATCACCGAGGCCGGGTCGATGGCGTCCTTCCAGGCCGCCGGTACGTCCTATGCCAGCCACGGTCTGGCGGCGATCCCGTTCTACATCTTCTACTCGATGTTCGGGTTCCAGCGGACCGGCGACCAGATGTGGCAGTTCGGGGATGCCCGTGGCCGCGGGTTCCTTATGGGCGCGACATCCGGTCGTACCACGCTCGCGGGGGAGGGGCTACAGCACGACGACGGCCACACCCACATCCACGCCTCGACCATCCCAAACGTTCGAGGCTATGACCCGTCGTACGCCTACGAGCTCGCGGCGATCATCCGCGACGGGATCACTCGGATGTACGGCGAGAAGCCCGAGGACGTCTTCTACTACATCACGATCCACAACGAGAACTACAAGCAACCGGCGCGCCCGGACGACCTGACCGACGACGAGATCCTCCGCGGCATCTACCGGTTCGCGCCCGCTCCGGACATCGGCAAGGAGGCGCACGTGGCGCGGCTCGTAGGCTCAGGCGCGATCCTCGAGCAATCGATCGCCGCACGCGACCTGCTCGCCGAGAAGTTCGGCGTGGCGGCCGAGATCTACAGTGCACCGTCGTTCCCGCTGCTGCGCCGCGAGGCGCTCGCGACGGAGCGCTGGAACCGGTTCCATCCCGACGCTCGCAAGCCGCGCGTGCCGGTGGTGGCCCAGGTGCTTCCGTTCGAGGGCGGGCCGATCGTGGCCGCCACGGACTGGCTGAAGGCCCTCCCCGATATGGTCGCCCGGTGGCTGCCCGACCACTACGTCTCGCTGGGGACGGATGGCTTCGGCCGGAGCGGCACGCGAGAGGACCTGCGGGCGCTGTTCGAGATCGACGCGACCCACATCGCCGCTACGACGATGGTGGCCCTTGCCCGCTGTGGCGCGTTGCCGCCTGCCAAAGCCGCCAAGGCAGTTCGCGACCTCGGCATCGATCCCGAAAAGGTCGACCCTGCCGCCGTCTGACGCTTGACCGGCTCCCCCGGTCGGACCGATCAGCCGGCGGGTGTCGGCCCCTCGCTGAGTGCCGTCGCCGGACTCGGCGTCCGGACGCCCGGCTCATCGTCCCGGACCGGCTGCGCCGGCGGTTGCGCCGGTAGGCGGGGAGCGACCGCACGCTCGTCGGCATCGTACGCATCGGGCTCGAGGATGCGCAGGCTGAACCCGACCTCGGTCCCGCCTTCCGGCGCGCGCGACGCCCAGATCCGTCCGCCCATCGCCTCCACCAGGCTGGCGCACACGAACAGGCCGATGCCCGAGCCGGCGACGAGCCGGGAGCTCGTCGGGTCGCGGTAGAACAGCTCGAAGATTCGATCGATCGATGCCGCCGGGATACCCGGGCCATCGTCGGTGACGCGGACTTCGACGGTCCCGTCGACCTTGCGCGCCGAGACCACGACCCGGCTGTCGCTCGGCGTGTACTTGGCCGCGTTGTTCAGCAGGTTGCGGACGATCTGTTCGACGTATGTCGTCTCGCCGGCCGCGATCGGCAGATCGGGCTCGAAGTCCGTCTCGACCGTGATGGTCGGGAGTTCGCGGGCCTCCTGGGTCACGATCCGCTCGAGGAGCCGGCGCGGCTCGATCGGCTCCGCATCGACCTCGAGTCGACCACGCTCGACGCGGCTCAGGACGAGCAGGTCCTCGACCAGGCGGTGCAGGCGCTCGGCCTCGGAACGCACATCCTCGAGCAGCACTCGACGCGATGCCTCGTCGTCCGCTCGCCCGGGGCGCGCCAGGATCTGGGCAAGACCCATGATCGTCGTGATCGGCGTGCGGAGTTCGTGACTGATCACGTCGACGAACGCTTCCCGAAAGGCGCCGGCACGGCGCTCGTCGTCGAGCAGCCGGTCGCGATCCTCGATGAGGCGTCGGCGATCGGTGATGTCCTGGCCCGTGCCGATCATCCGGATCGGTCGGCCGGTGTCGTCACGGAATAGGCGACCTGCGCCGTGCGTCCAGTGGACCGCACCGTCGGGCCAGACGACGCGGAAGTCGAGCTCGAACATGTCGGCACCGTCGATCGCCGAGGCGATCGAGCTCTCGAAGGCCGCCCGGTCGTCGGGATGGATCATGTCGAGGTACGCCGCGTACGCCGGCGCCTTGGGTGCGGGTTCGAGACCGTGCTGCCGGAAGATCGCATCCGACCAGGTCAGCAGACCGGTTTCGACGTCCCACTCCCAGAAGCCGGTGCCCGAGGCCGACAGCATGAGCTCGAGGCGGGCATCACGGGCCTCAGCCTCTTCGGCCATCGTCGCGACCTCGGCAAGCGCATCGGCGAGCCGATCACGTGATGCGCGCCGCGACGCCACCGCGAGGACGATCGCAGTCCCGACGACGACGTACAGGGCCTGCAGGAACTGCGACGTCTGGCTGATCGGCTGTCCGGCGAGGAACGCTACATGGTTGAAGACCACCGCGACCGCGACAGCCGTCAAGCCGCCGGCGAGACCGCCGACCCAGGCGGCCAGAACGGCCGCGGCCGTCAGTACGATATAGCCGGTATTCCCGCCGACGACTTCGTTGAGCGAGGCCTTGATGGCGATGGCCAGCCACGCGATGAACAGGCCCGCGATGATCGCCTGGCCGGTCTCCAGCCGCAGATCGCGTGCCCGCGCGATCTCGCCCTTCGCCCGACCCGCCGCGGCGGCCGTCGGTCCTGGGACGTGATCCGTCAAGCTATTCCTCCAAGCCCTGAGCGTGGCGTCCCGGAAAGTATGGACCACACCGCTGACATCCCCGAGCGACGAGACTGCCGACTCCGGTGACGGACGACACCACCGGGGCTCCGGCCAGGGCGGCTGATATCACCCTGATACGCGGTCCGCTCGCGGATTGACGTCGCGCCTCGCGAGGCCACCCGTACGGTCGGATGGACCCCCAGCGCGACCCCAACCAGCGGAGGCCAGACACATGGATAACGACAGGACGCGCATCGACGGCGACGTCGATCCGCTCGACCCGACCCTCGACCGGAACGCGATGGACCGGCCGATGGATCGACGTGATGCGATCGACGACGACGACGAGAGCGGTGCCGAGGCGCTCGGTGCCGGCGGTGGCGCGCTGGCGGGCGCGGCGGTCGGTGCGGCGGTCGGTGGCCCTCCGGGTGCCGTCGTCGGCGGTGCGGTCGGCGCGGTGGGCGGCGCGATCGCCGGTGAGGCGGCCGAGGGTGACGACGAGGCCGGCTCCGGTGCGGGCGCGCTGGGTGGCGGTGCCGCCGGCGCCGTGATCGGTGGTGCTGTCGCCGGACCTCCGGGTGCGGTCGTCGGTGGCGCCGTCGGTGCCGCCGGTGGCGCGGGTGTCGGCGACAAGGCCGAAGAGGACCTCGAGGAAGGCCGCCGGCCCGACCTCGCCCCGGATCACTGACCGTCAAGATCCCGGCACAGGCCGGGAGTGAGACACTACGACCGCGGGCCTCGTCAGAGGTCCGCGGTCCACTGCGTTTCCCGGAGACCCCGTTGCCAGACAGACTGCGGATCGCCCAGGTCGCCCCGCCGTTCGAGCGTGTCCCGCCCGGCGCGTATGGCGGCACCGAACGGATCGTGCATGGGCTCGTCACCGAGCTCGACCGACGCGGCCACGAGGTCACGACGTTCGCCAGCGGTGACTCCATCGTCCCCGGCCGGCACATCGAGACCGTCCCCAAGGCGCTTCGGCCGATCGGCTACACCGGCGATTCGCTGCCCTACATGCAGCAGACGATGCAGGCGGTGCTCGCCTATGGCGACGAGTTCGACCTGATCCATAGCCATCTCGAGTGGATGAGCCTGCTGCTCGCGAGGGTGTCGCCGGCCCCGGTGGTCGCGACCTTCCACGGCCGTCTCGACCTGCCGTGGGCTGACGACCTGTTGGTCGACCCGCCGCGGGGCCTCGTCGCGATCAGCAAGAACCAGGCGTCGACCCACCCGGACATCCCGTGGGCCGGCGTCGTGTACAACGGGCTCCGCCTGACCGAAGCGCCATTCGGGAAGCAGCGCAGCGACGCGCTGTGCTTCGTCGGCCGGGTCGCGCCCGAGAAAGGCATCGTCGAATCCATCGAGGTCGCAATGGCGACCGGCCGACCACTCAAGATCGCGGCCAAAGTCGCCGCGGGTGGCGTCGAGCGCGAGTACTTCGACGAGGTCTTCCAGCCGGCCGTACGAGCCGCCGGCTCGACGATCGAATTCCTCGGCGAGATCTCCCAGGACGAGCGCGACCTGCTGTTCGCCGAAAGCTACGCCGCGCTCATGCCCGGCTCGTGGCCCGAGCCGTTCGGCCTCGTGGCCATCGAGGCGCTGGCCTGCGGGACACCGGTCATCGCGCGCCCGACCGGCGCCCTGCCGGAGATCGTGCGCGACGGCATCGATGGCTTCTTCGGTGACGATGTACGGGCGATGGCCTTCCGGGTCGACCGGGTGGCGGATCTCGACCGGCAGGCGATCCGCGATTCGGTCCTCGAGCGCTTCTCCGTCGAGCGGATGACGGACGGGTACGAGGCAATCTACAGCGAGCGGCTCGGGGCGACGCCGTTAGCGGTCATGTCGAAGGAAGAGGCCGCGGCGAGCGCCTGACACGTCTCGCCGGCCCCCGGCAGTGCCCCTCTAGTGGAGGAGCTGGCGATCCAGCCAGATGACGGGCTGGATCGAGTCGCCCGCCGGCAGGACGAATTCGATCACCTGGACCACTTCCGTAGTCCGGTCGTCGAGAGGCCTGACGGGTCGGCGTCGCGCGTCCTGTCCGTGTCGCTCCTCGGCTGGTCATCGGATGACTCGAGCCCACGCGAGAGGACCGGCGCCGTTGCAACCCTCATAGCTGCTCGTCCGGGTCCTCGATATCCGCTGCATCAGGCGCGTCGGGCCCTTCGCGGAGCAACGGGTTGCGCTCCTCTTCTGCGGTGGAACGCGATCGATCGTCGGCCGTCTCGCGCGCCTCGCCGTTCTCCGTCGCTATGTCGTCTGGGTGGTCCTCCGGGAACCTGGTGATCCGTTCGTCGGTCATCGTGGCTCCTCCATGGTCGAAGTCGCTCGGTCAACCGTGGCAGGTGGGCCCAACGGGCGGTCCAACCGTCGCTGCGGCCGGCATTGCAGCGCCGTGCCAGCGAGTTCGATCCCGAACGGCGAGGAAGATCAGGCGGTGCGCATGTTGCGCCGGAGCAACAGCCAGGCCGCGAACAAGGTGACCGCCCCGATCGCGATGAGCGCGCCGATCTCCCAGAGGTGATTCGTGGTCCCGCGCAGCATCAGGTCCTGCAGCAGCTGGATGCCATGCGTCACGGGCAGCAGATAGGCCAAGGCCCGGACCGGGGGGGTGAACTGGTCGATCGACAGCACGAAGCCACTGAAGAACACCGACGCGAGCAGCGTCAGCAGGGCGAGCTGGACCGCCTGGCGCTCCGAATCGGACAGCACGGCGATCAGGAGCCCGAGCCCCAGCGAGGCGAGCAGCAGCAGCCCGACGACGAGCGCCAGCGCGCCCGTATCGGCCAGCGACGGCACGCCGAGGATGTTCACGAGCAGGACCAGGGTCAGGCCGGCAACGACGAACCCGAGCAGCCCGTAGGCCAGGACCTTGCCAGCCAGCACCTCGGCCGCGGTGACCGGTGAGATGCGGAAGAGCTCCATGACGCCGCTCGACCGCTCCCGGACCAGGGACATCGATACGAGCGTGACGGCAAGGTGCTGGAGGATCAGCGCGAGCACGGCGGGGCCGAAGAATGAGGTGACCGTCGGGGCTTGTGGCGAGAGGTTCACGAGCCGCGATTCGGTCGGGGCGGAGACCACGTCCGGCGGGATCGCCGCAGCCTCGGCATCCCCGGCCTGGAGGGCATAGCCCTGCCCCTCCTCCACGGCCCGCTGGATGATGTGCTGGTTCACGGCGTTGGCGAGCGACGAGCCGAGGATCGTGGCGTAGTTCTCCGCGACCGGGTCGACCTCATCGACCACGATCTCGATCGTGGATCGCTTGCCAGCGCGGAACGACCCTTCCGGATCATCCGGTGCCACAACGACCAGGTCGACCTCACCGGCCTGCAGTCGCGCCTCGGCCTCGGACCGATCCTGCACGACGTCGGCGACATGCAAAGCGGGTCCGGCGAGCGCCTGATAGTCCGTCGATTCGCCGGGTAGTTCGCTCGACGCCGGGACGACAACGATCGTCTCGAGCTGCCGCCGGATGCCGTTGAAGCCGGCCCCGAAGACGGCCATGATCAGGAACGGTCCCAGGATCAGGCTTACGATGGCGCCCGGCCGTCGGAGGGTCTCGACCAGCTCCTTGCCGACGAACGCCAGCAGCCGCCAGATGATGCGCAGGATGACCCGCATCAGGCGGCCTGCTCTCCCTCGGGATCGGCTCGCGGTCCTTCGGACCGTGCCCGCTCGACGAGGATCGCGAAGACCTCGTCGTACGAAGGGCGCGCCTCGGCCGCCGAGGAGACGTCGCCGCCGGCAGCGGTGATCGCGTCGACGATCTCGGGGAGGGTCTTCGCGGCATCCGCGACGGTCGCGCGGATCTCTGTCGGCCCGCGCTGCTCGATCCGGAGGATGCCGTCGACCGTCCGCAGCGCGGCGGCATCGATGGGCGCCGCCGTCTCGATCTCGACGACGTCACCGCCAAGCGCAGAATGCCGCAGCTCGTCAGGCGTGCCGGCCGCGATGATCCGCCCGTCTGAGATGACCAGCACGGCGTCACAGCGCTCGGCCTCCCCGACGTACTGGGTCGTGACGAGGAGCGTCCGCCCCTCGTTGCGGAGCCGGCTGAGCTCCTCCCAGATCGTGGCGCGCAGCAGCGGGTCGATACCAGCAGTCGGCTCGTCGAGGAAGAGGACCGCCGGGTCGTGGACGAGGGCCGATGCGAGCTCCAGGCGGCGCTGCATACCGCCGGAGAGCCTGCCGGCGCGCCGGTCTCGGACCGACCACAGATCGACGGTCTCGAGGACCTGTCGTGTGCGACGGCGTCTGCGCCACCACAGCAGCCCGAAGAGCGACGCGACGAAATCGACGTTCTCGCGGGTCGTCAGGTCGGGGTAGAGGGCGAAGGACTGCGGCATGTAGCCGATCCGCTCTCGGGTCGCCCGCTTGAAGCGGAGCGGGTCCTCGCCCATCACCCGGACCTCGCCCTCGGTCGGGGCTAGCGCGCCTGTCATCAGACGCACCAACGTCGTCTTGCCGGCACCCGACGGCCCGATGATGCCGACGATCGATCCTTCGCGGACCGAGAACGTGACGTCGGTCAGCGCGAAGTCATCGCCGAAGCGTTTCGATGCGCGGTCGATCGTGACTGCGTCCATGGCAGGGAAAGCTCCGGTGGGGCGCCGGCTCGAGGTGCGGTCCGGGCTGCGGATAAAGGAGTCCCATCGCGATCGTCCCCCAGAGCAGGTACCGCGACGGGACCGATCAGGAGTATCGGTCGGGGCCCGTATCGGCCACTCGCGCTCGGCTCCGATTCGAGATTGCAGCGATGTGGCGAAGCCGGAACCATGTCGTCGCGACGCCCGAGCCCATACCGTCGCGCCGATGACCGACGCACGCGAAGACGCCAAGGCGGTGGCCCGAGCCAGCGGGCTCCGCTACGCCACCGACACACGGCCCGGCTTCACGCGCCACCGCGCCGGTCGAGGCTTCACCTACCGGGACACGGAAGGCAGGGCGATCCGGGACCGGGACGAAGTCGAGCGGATCCGCAAGATCGTCATCCCTCCGGCTTGGACCGACGTCTGGATCTGTCCGTGGGCGAATGGCCACCTCCAGGCCACCGGCCGGGACGCCCGCGGTCGAAAGCAGTACCGCTATCACCCGCTCTGGCGCCAGCGGCGCGGGGCCGAGAACTTCGGCCGGATGGTCGCCTTCGCAAAGGCACTTCCCCAGATCCGGCGGCGGGTCGAACACGACCTGGCAAGGCGCGGACTGCCCCGCGAGAAGGTGCTCGCCGCCGTCGTCCAGCTGCTCGAGCTGACCCTGATCCGGGTCGGCAACGACGAGTACGCCCGACTGAACCGGTCTTTCGGTCTCACGACCATGCGCGACCGGCACGCGAGCATCGAGGGCACGCACGTCCGGTTCCGGTTCCGCGGCAAGGGGGGGACCATGCACGAGGTCGGCCTGCACGATCGACGGCTGGCGTCGATCGTGCGGCGCTTGCAGGAGTTGCCAGGCCAGGAGCTCTTCCAGTACGTCGATGACGATGGCGAGCCCCGCGACGTCGGCTCGGACGACGTCAACGACTACCTGCGGGAGGCCTCGGGCGCCGACTTCACCGCGAAGGACTTCCGGACGTGGGCCGGGACCCTACTGGCATACCGCGCGCTACAGGCGCTCCAGCCCGAGGATCACGGCGCCGGCGCGAAACGCAACGTGGTCCAGGCGATGCGCCTCACAGCCGAGCGGCTCGGCAACACGCCTGCGGTGGCAAGGGGGAGCTACGTCCACCCGGCGGTGCTGGATGCCTATCTCGACGGCAGCCTGGGCGGCGCCCTGGTCGACGTCGCGGAGGGGCAGGACGTGCCGCCGACCGAGGCCGACCGGGGCGATGAGATCGCGGTCGTGCGGCTGTTGCAGGAGCGGGCGCGAAAGGGCGGCCGATCGAGCAAGCGACGGTCGACGACATGACGAAGCCCCGGCCGATGGCCGGGGCTCGTCGTGGCTGGGTCAGGGTCGTCGATCAGACGTCGTCGCCGTGCTCCTTGCGGAACTTGGCGCGGTCGACTTCCTTGTCGACTTCGTCGCCGAGATTGCCGAGGCCAGCGCGGATGTCGTCGGCCGTGTTCGCGGCCTTGTCCTCTAGGCTCTCCTCGCCGTCGGAGCGGCGTGCCTGCTCCTTGGTCTCGTTCTCGGCCTCTCGATAGGCGCGCTTCGCGTCATCCATCAGGTCGATACCTCATCCAACCCGCGGGTGCGGGATTGAGTCGAACGTACGGTGCGATGGATTGCGAGCGTCCGGATGCACGACGACTGCTCGATATCAGTGCTGTTGCACCGGTCGCCGTCGCCGACGTGCCGCCGCCCGTCAGGGCGTCGTCGACGTCTGGCGCTGCACGTACTCGGAACCGACGAGCACCGCCGGCACCAACGCCGCGATCACGAGGACGCGGTTGGCGCCACCGATGAGGAGGCCCGCCGCGAAGCCGAGTGACGCCGCGCCGACGACCTTCAATGTCTCCTCGGAGCCCGCCTTCACCATCCGGTTGGCTTCCTGGAAGGCGCGGTTCGCCTCGCCGATCGCCTCGCGGGTCGTGCTTGCTGCCTCAGGGAACCGAGCCGCCATCTCGCCGGCCGCACCGGCGACGGTGTCGGCGGCCTGGCGCGCGGTCGTGGCCAGCCGCTCCTTCGGATCGGTGTCGCTCGTGGGGGCCTTTCGGCCGGATGTCGTCGCGCTCATCGCTTGACCTCCCCTGTGACGGTCACAGAAAGGCGACGGACGGCCCGGGGAGGGGACCCAAGCCGTCCGTGCGAAAGGAGGTGCGCCCCGTCACAAGCGCCCACCTTGGTCTGTTCTGCTGTTCGCGCAGAACGTATGGCAGTGGATGTCCCGTGGCCGCCATGCAACGGCAGTTGGACATTACAAGCGCATAACAACGAGTCATGCCGCGGACCTCGTCGGGGCGGCTCCATCGTCCAGGCCGGGGTTCCACATGACCGCCACGCCGAGGCCATTCAGCTGGCCCGTGACCATGGTCGACCAGGTCCACGGGATCTCGGCGGAGATGGCCACGAGCGGGCCCTCGGCGCCGTGATCCTCGGAGCGGCGGACCCAGACCCTGGCGTTCGGCACCGTCTCGAGCAGACGCATGGCCGTCCGGACCGCGATCCGCGGGCTGGAGAACCAGGCCACGAGCTCGCGATGTGTCCGCCGGCTGGGTTCCGATCGTCGAAAGGTCCACGGTCGTCCCGAGTGGGGGCCTGTGAGCTCAGTGTGGCTCCCGGACCCCCAGTGGTACAGGAGCCACACCACTAGCGTCGCGGAGAGGGCGTCACGGTCGTCCGTGCCGCGGACCCATCGCCCTTGCATGAGCCTCGCGGCTCGTCAACGGCTGCTGCCGACCTTCTGGCCGTCATCGACCTCGCCGCGCCAGCCGCCGGTCGGCGTCCCACGCGACTCGATGAACTCCTTGAACCGGCGCAGGTCCCCCTCGACCTGCCGCTTGACGAAGCCCAACGCGTCGCCCGCCTTCTCGATCGGATCATCAGGCTCGACGTCCAGCTCGAGCGTCGCCCTCGTCCGCTCTTCATCGAGCGAGTCGAAGCTCACCCTTCCATCGTTCCTGGCACCGCTCGTCGATCGCCAGGCGATGACGCGGTCGGGCTCCTGCTCCGTGATGTCAGCCAGCCAAGAGCGCTCGATGCCGTTGATCTCGGCGGTCCACTCGAGCGTGGTGTCGTCGAGCTGCTGGACGCGTTTCACGCCGTCCATGAAGCGTGGGAACGTCTCGAACTGGGTCCACTGGTCGTATGCGATCCGCACGGGGACATCCACGTCGATCGATTCGTGGATCTTCGACATAGGGCACTCCTTCGGGAAACGCGACGGAGCCCACCGAAGTGGTGGGCTCCGTCACATATCAGGTGTCCGGGCGAGCGCCCGGACGCGGCTCAGATGGGACCGCGGCCGACTCGGCTCCGGCCCATCACGGCGTTGACCACGACGACCGTGATGACGGCACCGATCACCGACACGACGATCGAGCTGACGTCCAACGCTCCGTTGATCGGATCGCTGTTGAACAGTGCGCCGGCGAGGAACCCGCCGACGAGCGCGCCGACGATGCCGAGCACGATGTGCCCGATGATCCCAAGGCCCTCGTCACCCTTGACGAGGAATCCGGCCAAGTACCCGGCGATAGCACCGAGCACGATCCACGCGATGATGCTCACGATGACCTCCTTCCCGTGGCGGGCTTCCCACCCGCCTGCTGGGTTTCAGCCCGTTCTACGGGTCGCCATCACTGTCGGTCGTACCCCGGCGGTCTTCGGACTACGGCGGAGCGGTCGCGCGTAACAACCGCATGAATCCATCTGGCCGGCCGCGCTCGACCCGCCGCGTCCGCGCCACGCTCCGGACAGCAAGACGCCGGGCCCCGAAGGACCCGGCGTCTTGCCTGCTATGGACGTCCGATCAGGACGGCGAGGCGGACTCGCTCGGCATCGTGCTCTCGAGGCCCGAGGCCGACGGCAGCGGGGCCGCCGACTCGCTGGCACCGGACGTGCTCGTGGTGCCCGACGACGAGCACGCCACGAGGGCGGCACCGAGGGCAAGCATCAAGACGATTCGCTTCAGCATGTGGACACCTCCTGGGAGTGACGGTGCGGCGGGGGAAGGGCCGTCACCGGCGGCCCGCCTTGTGGGGGCCGTGCATACCGTACATGGGTCGGCGCATCGCGGGTAACCCGCGTGTCCACAGGTCACGTTGCAGGCGGCTCGCAGACCCGCGCGTTGCGTGCACGCGCCGCGTGGGGTGCGTTGTGATGTCCGCGCGATGCGCTAGGCTCCGGACTCCGATCCCGCCGCATGGTGGCGACCATCACGATGCCGTCAAACCTTGTCATCACCACTGAGGTCCGACATCGATGCTGTTCGATCCCGCCACCAGGTCGAGTGGGTCATGGGACGTCGATCCGCCCCGTGACCGAACGATGCTCGCGCTGCAGTACGTCATCGCGTTCATCTGTGTCGCGGCCGCTGGCCTCTTGAGTTACCTGCACTGAGCAACGTCACCGTCCGCCTGTTCGACGCGGATGCCCAGGACCGCCGCGTCGAGCTGACCCCTGAGGTCGTTGGCTCCCTGGGGCCGAAGCGACTCCTGTGGGTCGATATCGATGCGCGCGACCAGGAGAACGAGCTCCGGACGACGCTCGACACGCTCGAGCTGGCAGATGCCGACATCCGGCGCCTCGTGACCGACGACGGACGCGCCCGCCTTACCCGCACCGCCGAGCTCCTCCACATCACGCTAGAGGCGATGGAGACCGATGATGCCGAGCCACCACGGCTCGTCCGCCGCGAGATCGACCTGCTCGCCGGTCGCAACGTCGTGCTCACCGTCCACGAGGGCGAGGTCGAAGCCCTGCGGCGGTTCGCCGACGGCCTGGACGGCGAGACCCGCCTCGGCGACCTGACGGCCGGCGATCTCATCTCCGCACTGGTCGACGAGGTGCTCGTGGGCTACTTCCTGCTCGTCGAACGCATCGAGCGCGACATCGACGAGCTCGACCAGCGTGCGCTCCTCGGTCGGCCCGGCGACGACATCCTGGCGGCGATCGTCGCTCTTCGCCGCCGCATCAGCCTCGTCCGCCGGACGTTGGCACCGCATCGCGACGCCTTCTCGACCCTCGGCCTGCCGAGGCTCGGCATCGAGGATGCGATCGGCAAGCCGTGGCCCGGGCTGGTCGATCGCCTCGAGGCGGCCATGGCTGCGGTCGAGGGGCTGCGGGAAGGGCTGCTTGGCACGTTCGACATCCACATGGGCCGTGTGTCACAGCGGGCCAACGACGTCATGCGGACGCTGACACTGTTGTCCGCGGTGCTGCTCCCGGCCGTCGTGCTCGCCGGGATCATGGGCATGAACTTCAAGCTCGGGTTCTTCGACGAAACGTCGAACTTCTGGCTGGTGGTCGGCGGCATGGTCGCGCTGGCGGTGACGATCCTCGTGGCCGCACGGATCCGGCGCTGGCTCTAGGCGTCAGTCCTCGCGCATCACGTGGAGCGCGAACGCGAACTCCGCGCCGCCCGCGGGTAAGGGTCGCGCCCACACGCGGCCACCCATCGCACGCACGAGGCGGGCACAAACGAACAGCCCGATGCCGGCGCCGGTCGTCGACGCGGCGGTGTTCGGCGAGCGGTAGAAGAGGTCGAACAGCCGGTCGGCCTCGTGCGCCTCGATGCCCGGGCCGTCGTCGCGGACACAGACGGCGACCTCGTCCAGCTCCCTATCGTATTCGAGCACGACCTCGACCGCCGTGCCCTGGCCGCCGTATTTCGCGGCGTTGGCCAGCAGGTTTCGGATCACCTGCTCGAGATACGTCGGATCGGCGATCACGGTCGGAAGCCCTGGCGTCACGTGGACGTCGAAGGTGACGCCGGGCCAGCGGTCCTCCTCCGATGCGATCACCGCCGGGACGATCCGCTGGAGCAGGACCGGCTCGCGCCCGAGGTCGGCATCCGACTCGCCGAACCGGCTCATGGCGACGACGTCCTCGACGAGACGCTTGAGCCGCTCGGCTTCCTCGGCGACATCGGTCAGGATCTCCTGGCGTGTCGCCGCGTCGAGCCGGTTGTCGTCGCGAGCCAGGACGCGCGCGCCGCCGTAGATCGTCGTGACCGGTGTCCGAAGCTCATGTGACAGCACGCCGATGAACGTCTCACGGACCGCTTCACGCTGGCGCTGCTCTGTCACATCGCGCAAGACGAGGATCGTTTCGCCGCCCGGCTCACCTTCCGTGGTCCGTTCCGTGACCGGATAGGTCGCGACCTCGATCCAACGCTCCGGTTCCGAGCGCGTCCGGAGCACGACCGGACCGGCGTGCGTGCCAAGCCGCGGCGCGCCACCTTCCGGGTCATGCAGCCCGGCCAGGATGCTCGCGTAACTCGTTTCGGCGACGCCCGGGAACATCTGCCGCCCGGCCGGGTTGGCCAGGATCGTCCGACCATCGGCGCCGCACACGATGACCCCGTCGCCCATCGCCCGGATCACGGCGTTCAGTTCGGCGGCTCGCGCATGCTCGGCCTCGGCGAGGCGGCGCAGGCGGCCCTGGACCTCCTGGCGCTCGCGGACGTCGCGGGCGATCGCGACGGTGGTGGGCGCCTCGCCGGGCAGGTCGACGCGCTGGAGCAGGACCTCGGCCGGCACGGACGAGGCACCGTCTCGCAGGAAGTGGAGCGGGATCGTCCGCGCCTCCGACCGCCCCTCGCGCACGGCACGGATGATCCGCGACAGGGTCTCGCGGCTCTCCTCGACGAGGTCGGACAGGCGCTTCCCGGCGAGCTCGTGCGCCGAGCGCCCGAGCAGGACGGTCGCGCCGTGGTTGGTGCCCTGGATCATCCCGGTCGAGGGCTCAAGGACGAAGACCGCCTCGGCGACGGCGTCGAGGATCTGTCGGAAGCGATCGGCGGTCTGGAAGGCGCGCGCGTTCTCGATCGCCGCACCGGCACGCGCCGCCAGGTCTACGGCGAACGCGACGTGTCGTGCCTCGAACGTCCGTCCGCTCTCGGCCGCCGCGAACCCGATCGTGCCGAGCACCTTGCCCGCGACCGTCATCGGCGCGCACATCCAGGATCGCAGCTCGAGGCGGCGGACGAGGTCGATCTGCTCCTGGTCGCGCGCCGTCGCGATGAGCCTCTCTTCGTCGATCACGGGGATCAGCATGGCCTGGCCGCTGCGAGCCACCGCGTATGACCCGACTTCGGCTTCGGGGTCGGCCGGGTACTTGGTGCGCAACTCCTCGACCAGACGCACCCGGTCCGGGTCGCGGTGAGCCAGCGCCAGCGGGATCAGCCGGCCGTCGGGATCCAGCAGGTCGACCGCGCACCAATCGGCCACGCCGGGGACGATCAGATCGGCGATCTGGCGCAGGGTCGCCGCGCTGTCGAGCGACGACCCGAGGATGCGGCCCGCGTCGGCCAGGTAGGCCGCGAGCGCCACATCGTCCGGGTCCATGAGTGACGGCGGGCGCGCGGCACCGCCCGATGCAAGCACGCGTGGCTCCTCGTCACTTCGAGCGATCGACGGTTGAGCGGTCAAGGCGCCTCGTCACGACCTGGGCTGGACCGTGCGCGAGTCGTCGCGCGAACGCCGAGGTACGGCCTGCCCACACCACGCTCGGCGGCCCGAGTGCACTACGCGATGGATTGCGCCTCCATGGCGTCCCGCCGACCAGAGATTGCAACGGCGTGACAACCCGGCCGTGGCGGACCTCGATCCGTCCAAGCTCGAGGGTCAGGGCTCGGGGGCAGGCGGCGGCGTCGGGGCTGGCTGGACCGGCTCGGGCGGCTTCTCCTTCTTCTTTTTCTTGTGCTCGCCGCCGTCCCCACGGCCGCCGCCGTCGCCTCGCTCGGCTCGCGGCCGGAAGCACGACCCGGCGAGCGGCCCGCCCCATGAACCTTCGCCCCAGAAATACGCCGTCGCGGAGTCGAACCGACCGACGACGCCCGGGCCGCGGAACGCCCGCCGCAGCCAATCCGCGACGTCGATCCGCCACGCTGTCGGGCCGAGTTCGGCCTTGACCGGGTCGACGCGCCAGGAACCGCAGGCGGCCCGGTACAACAGGCCGGGTTCGTCGATCGCCCGGCGGGCACCCGGCTGCGTGCCCTTCAGGAACCATTCCTCAGTCGTGTCGCGCGTCCACGGCCCTGGGCGACCTCCCGACCAGGCGTCGATCTTCGTCTCCACCACGTCCTTGGGTCGCGAGAACGAGGTGACCGGCCATTTCTTCGTGTATTCGCGCATGAAAGCTCGCCACAGCGGCGCCGCGGCCGTCAGGGATGTGGCGGGCTTCGATGACCGCGGATACGAGTGGTCGCTGTTGCCCATCCAGACGCCGACGACCAGGCCGACGCCCGACTTCGTCGGAGCCAGGAAGCCGTACGTGCCGAGGTCGCGTGCGTCATTCGTCGTGCCCGTCTTTACCGCCGTCGGCCGATGCCGGCGACCGCCCGGTCCACGAAGCTCGAGCTTCTCGGCCCAGATGTCGTTCTGCGCCGGGTCGGTGTTCCCCTGGAGGATGTCGTTCACGAGATAGGCCGCCCCGGCCGAGATCGCCCGCGTCCCCTTGGCCACGCCAGCCAGCCAGATGACCCGTCCGTCCGGCCCACGGATCTCCAGCACCATTCGCGGCGGCACACGCACGCCACCGTTGGCGATGGTGCCGTACGCCGAGGTCAGGTCGAACGGCCGGACCTCCACGGTGCCGAGCGCACCGGCCAGCCCCGCCTGGAGGAACGCCTCGCGACCGCCCGCGAAGCGGATACCCATCCTCTCGGCGGTGTCCGCCACGCGTTCGTTGCCGACCCGCCCGAGCGCGCGGATCGCCGGGATGTTCAGCGAGTACTGGAGCGCGCGCCGCACCAGCACCGGGCCACGCTCGCGCTGGTCGGCGTCGCGTGGCGCCCAGTCCTGGCGCCGATCGAACTCCGTCGTCACGTCAAGCAGCAGGCTGCCGGGGGTCAGCCGCTTCGCGTCGAACGCGGCAGCGTAGAGGACCGGCTTCCAGGCCGACCCGGGTTGTCGCGCCCCGTCGCCGGCGACGTCGTACTTCGGCTCGAACTTGCGGCTGGCGAGGTCGTCGCGAGCGTAGCCGGCACTGCCGACATAGGCGAGCACGTCACCGCTCCGGTAATCCATCGCAACGAGCGCCGCGTTGTGGAGATCCTTGCCACGCAGCGTGCGCAGCCAACTGCGTTCCGCCGCCGGGATCTTCGTCCGGGAATACAGTCGCTCGGCGGCCCTGCGGGAAGCGTTCGGGGCGATCGCCGCCGCCGCCAGCCACTTCTCGGCGAGCCGCTGCGCCCGCCAGTCAAGCGTGGTCGTGACACGGTAGCCACCGCGCTCCAGGTCAGCGTCCGGCCCGAGGATCTCCTGCAGCTGGCGGCGGACCTGCCACGTGAAATGGCCGCCCGGGATCCGCACCGGCTTGTCGCCTGCCAGGATGACCGGCTCGCTATATGCCTGCTCCAGCGTCGCGGTATCGGGCTTGCTCCAGCGTGCCGTCGCGGCCATCCCGCCGAGGACCCAGTCCCGTCGCACGATCGGCGGCGATCCTGGCTGCACGACGAGTCGCCCCTTCTTGTCACGCTTCGCGTAGCGGTACGGGTCGAGCGAGGTGGGGGCCTTCGGCAGGCCGGCGAGCAGCGCCGCCTGCGCGACCGTCAGCTTCGAGAGGTCCCTGACCCCGAAGTAGATCTCGGCCGCGGCGGCGATGCCGTAGGCCCCGTGGCCATAGAAGATCTCGTTCAGATAGGCGGTGATCACCCGGCGTTTGCCCGTCTCGCCCGGATACGTCTCGTTGACGCGCAGCGCCTGGATGATCTCCTTGACCTTGCGGACGTACCGATCTGCGCCGCGCTGGACGACGTCCTGTGGGAGCAATCGGGCCCGGACGAGCTGCTGGGTGATCGTCGACGCGCCACGATCGCTGGTCCCCGAGGCGTTGTCGGCGGCCGCCGAGATGAGTGCGGGGACGTCGACGCCCGGGTTGTCCCAGAACGTCCGATCCTCGGCTGAGGTCGTCGCGTCGAGGATCGTCGTCGGGATCGCGTCGAAGGCGAGCACGCGTCGGCGTTGGTCCTCGAACCGACCGAGCTCCACCTTCCCGGCCCGGTCGTAGACGATCGTCGGCTGATCGAAGCCGAGCTTGTCCAGCTCGGTCGGCTCGGGCAGCCCGGCGGACATGACCCCGAGGGTCGAGGCCGCGATGATGCCGACCAGGCCCACCGCGCCGAGGGCCGTCGCGACCACGGCCCCGAGGATGGGGATCTGCCAGCCCGTGCCCTTGGTCGCCGTTCGCGCGCGGACGCGTCGGTGGACCGTGCCGCGACGATGCGCGATGCGAGTCGTGATGGTCATGGCCGCGGGGCCTGGGCAGGGTGGGATCTGGCGGCGCGCAGCACGGGACGCGACGGGGCGGCGGCGGGCATGCGCGAATAGTGGGTGAGCGCGAATCGCGGCCGCGCTCGGCTGGCGGCGAGAGCGGGTTGCACGGCCATGACACGGCCTTTCGGATGGCGCGTGGACGCACCACCCTCGTCGGTCACATCCAGACCCCCTCGACGACTACCATCGTAGAGCGTTCCCGTCAGGAGGCCGTCACGCCATGTCCTTTCCCCCCAGGCCCGATCCCACGCCGGACGAGCCCACGCCGGACGAGCCCACGCCGGACGAGCCCACACCAGGCGAGCTCCTGCCGGAGCCCAGGCAGGAAGACACATCCCGCGAGCCCCCGCGGCGCGCGACCACTCGCCGCTCATCCACGTCCGCACGAGGCACGATCGTGGTCAACGGAACGGGTCGGGTCACCGTCCAGCCCGACACCGCTGACCTTCGCCTGGGGATCACCGTCACCAGGCCGTCCGTCGGCGCCGCCCGTCTCGAGGCCGCCCGGACCATGGACGAGATCCTGGACGCGCTCGACGACGCCGACGTCGACGAGGACGACGTGCGGACCTCGTTGCTGTCCGTCCAGCCGCGCTACGACTACCGCGACGGCCGGTCGCCCGTCTTGGCCGGTTACGAGATCGCGAACGCGGTCGAGGTAACCGTGCGTGACCTCGGCGCGCTCGGAGCCGTCGTCGACGGGACGCTGGGCGCCGGCGCGACGAGCATGGACGCGCTGACCTTCCGGTTGGCCGACCCCGCCCCGGCAGAGCGTGAGGCACGGACCCGGGCGATGGCCGAGGCTCGGTCACGGGCTGAGGTGCTCGCGGAGGCCGCCGGTCTGACGATCGATGGGGTGACCGACATCGTCGAGGGCGCGGCGGTGCCGCCTCCGATGCCTCTCCCCAAGGCCGAACGGATGGCGATGGCCGTCGACGTCGCGACTCCGGTCGTGAACGGGACGCTCGAGGTGGCGGTGACGGTCACCGTCACGTACCGGACGCGCTGATCCGCAAAAGCTGACCGGCCGACAGGTCCGTCGCGTACAGCTCGCCCGCGGTGTCCTCGGCGATCGCGGTGATGGACAGGTCGGTGTCCGCGACGATCGCCGGCTCCTCGGTCCGATCCTTCGAGGCGTCGATCGCCCAGAACTCGCCTGAGCAGTAGTCCGAGAAGACGTACCAGCCCTGCAGGGCCGAAAAGGCTTCGCCGCGATAGACGGTGCCGCCGGTGACCGAGCAGCCGAGATCGTGCGAGTACTCCGTGACCGGCAGGGTCAGCTCCGGCGTCGCGCAATCGGTCGACACGGACCGGAAGCAGGCGGTGCCCTCCATGATGTTCCAGCCGAAGTCGAGGCCCTTTACCCCGGCACGTGACACGTCGATCTCCTCGCGCTCACCCTGGCCCACGTCGGCGATCCACAGGTCGCCGGTGGCGCGGTCGAAGCGGATGCGCCACGGATTGCGCAGACCGGTGTGGAAGATCTCGGGACGGGCGCCAGACCGATCGACGAACGGGTTGTCGGGCGGGATCGCGTAGCGCGGATCGCTGTCGGCAGGTGCGCCGGAGACGTCGATCCGGAGGACCTTGGCGAGGAGGGTGTCCAGGTGCCGGCCGGAATCGAGCGGGTCGCCGCCCCCACCGCCATCACCCGTGCCGATGTACAGGTCCCCGTCGGGGCCGAACACGAGCGATCCGCCGTTGTGGTTCCCGTACCGGTCGGCCATACGCAGCCAGATCGTCGCGCTGTCCGGGTCCGCCGCGTCGCGGTCGCCGTCATCGGTGTCGTACGAGGCGACGACCTGTGCGCCCTCGGTGTCGGTGTAGTACACGAAGAAACGTCCGCTCTGGCTGTCCGGCAGGAACGCCAGCCCGAGCAGACCCTGTTCGCCGCCGGCCCGAACCTGTCCGCTGATGTCGAGGAATGGCCGGTCGGCTAGCTGCCCGTCGCGGACGATGCGGATGCGCCCGATCTGCTCGACGACGAACAGCGTCGAGGGATCGTCCGCGCGCCATGCGATGTCGACCGGCGCCGTCAGGCCATCGACGAAGGGCTCGATCGACAGGCGCGGAGGTTCGGCGCCGGCGGGTCCACCGGGCCGGGCCGTGCTGACGGACGGCGCGGCAGTCGAGGGAGCAGACGACTCGACCGGTGAGCCTGACGCGGGCACGGAGGCAGGTGTCGGTGATGGGTTCGGCTCCGAACAGGCGGCGATGGTGAGGGTCGCGGCGACAGTCCAGACCAGCGAGGCCCCGGGGCCGATGGCTCGACGCATGGCCGGGAATGCTAGCCGGGATGGCGCCGATGGGGCCGTCAGACGGACCGACGGACCCGGCCCCGCTGGGCTCCGGGTAGGCTCCGGACATGGATGCCTGGGAGCTCAGCGAGCTCGACGCCGCGCGGACCGCGAGCGGTCGCCTCTACCACGAGTTCATCTCGGTCCCCGATCTCTCCGGTGGGCTCTACGTCCTCGAGGCCGGAGCGATCGACCCCCAGTCGCCGCATACCGAGGACGAGCTGTACGTGGTGATGTCGGGTCGGGCGAAGGTCATGGTCGGAGGCGAGGTGCGACCGATCAGGGACGGATCGGTGATCTTCGTCGGGGCGGGTGTCGAGCATCGCTTCCACGACATCGAGGAGCGCCTGGTCCTGCTCGTGATGTTCGGCCCGGCCGAGTATTCGCGGGGTGAGGGGACGTCCGCCTAATCGAGCTGCCCGGATCGCGCCATGAGCTCGAGCGCGAGCTCCGCGCCGCGGCCCGTCTCGTCGTGCCGGAAGAAGACGAATGCATCGTCCCCGGCGGCCAGGAACGGTTCGAGCCGATCGCGCCACGTGTCCAGCTGGTCGGCGGTGTAGTCGTGTCGGCGGAGTCGCAGGTACAGGAAGGTCCCGGTCCGCCGCAAGGTCGGCGGCTCCCCGTCGTCCTCGCCTTCCGTGGCGCACAGGACCGCGCCGGCATCCCGCAGGAGCCCGACGACCTCGTCGGCTTCCCAGCTCGGGTCTCGGAACTCGAGCGTCAACGGAAGGTCGCGCGGCCACGCTGCCAACAGCGCCGAGAGCCGATCGTCGTCCCGCTTGGCGGTGTCGGGCGCGCGGAAGAGGACGGTTCCCAGCCGATCACCGAACAGCCGATACGGTTCGGTGAGCCACGGCAGTCCCCGATCCGGGTTCCCGCCGAAGGCGCGCCAAGTGCCACCGCGCTGGGCCTTCACGCTGAACCGGAAGGCCGCTGGGGTCGCACCGACCCAGGTCGTCACCTTCGACTCGGACGGCGACTGGTAGAACGTGTTGTTCAGCTCGACCGCGGGCAGACGGGTCGCGTAATGGCGTAACAGTCCATCGCCCTTGAGCCCGGGCGGATAGAACCGCGGACTCCAGTCCGGATAGGCGAACCCGCTCGTGCCGACGTACAGCCGACCGCGACCGGCGCCGACGCCGTCAGTCGGGGGCGTCACCGCGGCCTGCCCCGGCGTTGTCGGCGACGGCGTGCATCGACCGCTCGATCGCCAGCAAGTCGCTCTGATCGACGGCGGCCAGGAAGTGTTCCTCGATCCCACGGAGATGGGTCCGTGACGCGTGGCGCAGGCGGTCGAGACCCTGAGCCGTGAGGACGGCCTCCGCTCCACGTGCATCGCTCGCGCAGGCCCGCCGCTCGACGAGGCCGTCGAGCACCAGTCGATCGATGAGGCGGGTCACGCCGCTCTTGCTGAGGATCACGCGGTCCGCGAGCTGGCGCATCCGGATCCGCCGCTCCGGCGCGTCGGCGATCGTGAGTAGCGCGTCGTACTCCGCGAGCGACAGGTCGTGCTCGGCACGAAGCTCCTCGTCCAGCCGGCGGGTGATCCGGGCGTGAGCGATGAGGAACGCGCGCCACGGATCGAGGCGCGGGTCACGGGCGGAGATGGGGCGCGCGTCGGCGCGTTCGGTGACGGACATCGGCAAAGGATGGTACACGCTGCGGTCGTTGCATGGACAACTATACGCCCGCTGGCATCATCGCGGCATGGAGCGAACGGGGTCGCCGGATGTCGTGGTCATCGGCGGCGGGATCATCGGGACGTCGGCGGCGGCGCACCTCGCCGAGACAGGCCGTCGCGTGGTCCTCATCGAGCGGTCCGGGATCGGGGCCGGCGCGTCGGGTCGGAACTCCGGGGTCGTCCAGCATCCGTTCGACCCTGTGCTCGTCGCGCTGCATCTCGAGACGGTGGAGCTGTACCGGGAGCTCGAAGGGTTCGCCATGCCGCCCGGCCCGGTCGGGCTGTTGAGCGTCACCCACGACGTCGATGGCGCGCGCCGGCTGACGGAGGCGATCTCGGCGACCCATCCCAGCCTTCGGCCACGGTTCGTCCCGCCGGACGAGGTGGCGTCGCTCGAGCCGGCGATGGCGCCCGGCGTCGCGGCGTGCCGGCTGGACATCGGCTATCCGGTGGGTCCCGCCGCGGCCACTCACGCCTACGCCGCGCGCGCCGAGCGCGCCGGAGTCCAGATCCGCATCGGCGAGGCGACGCTGGCTCGCGAGGACGGACGAATCACGGGCGTCGTCGTCGACGACGAGCCGATCGCCACCGGGGACGTCGTCGTGGCCGCGGGTCCGTGGTCGCCAGCCATCTTGGACCCGACCGGTGTCTGGCGACCGATCGTGCGTCGATGGGGTGTCGTCGTCCCCGTCACGCTGGAGACGCCGCCGACGCACGTCCTCGAGGAGGCCGAGATCTCGATCGAACCCGGGGCCGATGAGGACGATGACGCGGGCCATGCATTCAGCCTCGTGACGGTGGACGGTGTCAGCTCGCTCGGCTCGACGTTCCTCGCCGACCAGCCCGACCCGGATGCCACCGTCCCATCCCTTGTTCGAAACGGCACCAGGTTCGTGCCGGCGATCGCCCATGCGCTGCTCGGGCCGCCTCGCCTGTGCGCCCGCCCGCTTAGTCTCGACGGCCGCCCGTTGATCGGCCGGATGCCCGGGTTCGACACGCTGTGGGTCGCGGCAGGGCACGGCCCGTGGGGCATCTCGACGGGCCCGGCATCGGGTCGCCTGGTTGCCGACCTCATCGACGGCCGGGTCGGCTCGCCGCCTGCGGCCCTGGATCCAGCTCGCTTCGGCTCGCCGCCCCGCTGATCAGTCGCCGCCCGCCGGCGTTGGCCCGGTAGGCGGTCAGACCCGCCAGCTGTCGGCGTCGAACAGGTAGAAGGTCGTCTGTCGCCAGAGATCGCGCATGCGCTGGAGGCGCTCGACGATCTCGCCGGGACCGGAGGCCTGCTCGGCCTCGAGGGCAGCCACGTCCTCCTGGGCGACGGCTGGCAGCCCAGTCGGCGGAGCGGGATCATCGTCGTGCGGCCGCGCATCGTGAAGCGTCAAGTGGGGATCGACGCGTCCGATGCGAGCCATCACGGCATAGGCGGCCATGGCCGGACCAGCGTACTCCGGAGGCGGGCCCACGGCTATCCTTCGCCGATGATCAGCCCGAGGTCGTACGGCGCCCAGAGCATGACCGCGCCGCTTCACGACGTGCTCGTAAAAGCGCCAGGTCCTGCGTTCGGACGGGCGTTCGATGACCCCGCGCACGGCTTCCTGCACGCCTGCGACCTCGAGATCGCCCGAGCCGAGCACGCCGCCTTCGTCGACGTGCTCTCGAGCCTCGGTCCGACGGTCCACGTCCTGGACGAGGAGACCGACGACCCGGATCTCGTCTACACCTTCGACCCGCTGCTCGTCACCGATCGCGGCGCCATCCCGCTCCGACCGGGCAAGCCGAACCGGGCCGATGAGCCTGCCGTCCTCGAGCGGTGGACGACGGCGGCCGGCATCCCGACGCTGGGACGGATCGAGGCGCCAGGCACCGTCGAGGGCGGTGACACGTTCTGGTTGCGTCCGGACCTGTTCTGCATCGGGCGGACGCTGCGCACGAACGCGACCGGCGTGGCCCAGCTCGCCGACCTCATCGGAGGCGACGTGCGCATCTTCGACGTTCCGTATTGGAAGGGTCCCGCCGAGCTCATCCACCTGATGAGCGTCATCTCGCCCGTCGCCGACGATCTCGTGGTCGTGTACCTGCCGCTTCTGCCCGTCGGACTGTGGGAGCTCCTGCTCGACCTCGATATCCGCCTGGTGTCGGTGCTAGATGAGGAGTTCCCGACGCTTGGCTGCAACGTCCTCGCCGTCCGTCCCGGCGTCGTCATCATGGCCGACGGCAACCCGGTCACCGCCGCGGCGCTCGCGGCGGCGGGCTGCGAGGTCCATACCTATCGGGCACGCGAGATCGGCATCAACGGATCCGGCGGCCCGACCTGCATGACGCGCCCGATCCTGCGCGGCTGACGTTTCGTGGCTGACATCGATCGCGACCGCCTGATAGAGGACCTCGAGACGCTCGTCGAGTTCCGGAGCGTCACCGGATCCGAGGAAAACGTTGCCGACTGGGCGGCGGGCGCGCTGCTGGACGTGGGTCTGCGCGTCGAGGTCGTCAGGCCCGACCTGGCGACGTTGCGTCGTGACCCGGCCTGGCCGGGAGAGGAGATGCCGCGCCAGACGCTGCCGATCGTGGCGGGGCGCGCCGGCCGCGCCAGTGGTCGCCGCATCATCCTTTCCGGCCACCTCGACGTCGTTCCAGCGGGCGACCCCGGGACCTGGTCGGTCGACCCATGGGCCGGCGAGATCCGGGACGACCAGTTGTACGGACGGGGCGCCTGCGACATGAAGGGCGGCGTGGCGGCGATCCTGGCCGCCGTTCGTTCGCTGATGGTGTCCGGCGAGCTGCACCGGCTCGGCGGCGAGCTGATGGTGGTGTTCGTGCCCTCCGAGGAGGACGGCGGGCAAGGCACGCTTGGCGCGATCCGGGCCGGCGCCACGGGCGACATGGCGATCATCCCCGAGCCCTCGAAGCTCGACATCGTGGTCGCCCACGCGGGCGCGATCACGTTCCGGCTGACCGTGCCTGGACGTGCCGCCCATGCGTCGCAGCGCCGCGAGGGCATCTCCGCCCTCGACAAGCTGTTCCTGCTGACGCGGGCGCTCGAGGACGACGAGCACCGTCGCAACGATGCCGAGACCGACCAGTTGATGACCTCGCTGGGTCTGCCGTACCCGACCATCATCGGCATCGTCGAGGGCGGTGAATGGGCGTCAACGGTCCTTGATCGCGTCGTGGCCTACGGGCGGTACGGGGTCCGCCTCGGGCAGTCCCCGGCCGATGCTGAAGGAGAGCTGCGCGCGGCCATCGCCGATGCATGCGCCGCGGACGAGTTCCTGCGCGACCAGCCGGCGACGGTCGAGATCACCGGTGGGCGGTTCGGTTCGGCGCGGGTGCCGGCGGACCATCCGCTACCGGTGGGCCTCGCCGCCGTCGTGGAACGGGTGACCGGTCGACGGCCCGAGTCGCTCGGGGAGCCGTACGGGGCCGACATGCAGATGTTCGTCAACCACGGCGGGACGCCGTGCGTGATCTTCGGCCCGGGCGATGTCCGCGTCGCCCACAGCGCCGACGAGCACGTGCCGCTCGACGAGGTCGAGACGTGCGCCCAGGTGCTCGCCGAATGGGTGCGCAGCGAGATCGGGGAGTCAGCCGTCGATCGAGGGTAGGGAGGTTGTCGTCATGGCCGGACCCATCGTCTTCATCAGTCACCAACGGGTGAAGCCAGAGCGGTTCGACGAGTTCGCCGCGTTCTTCGCGGAGGGCTCGAAGGCCATCGAGGCCGACAAGCCGGGGACAGTCGTGTTCCTCGCATTCACCGACCTCGAGCGAGGCGAGACCCGGATCGTCCATGTGTTCCCCGACGCGGCGGCGATGGATCGCCATATGCAGGGCGCGGACGAGCGATCGGCGCGGGCGTATGAATTCCTGGAGCCTATGGAGATCGACGTGTACGGCGCCCCGTCCGACGGCGTCGTATCGGAGATCAAGGCGTTGGCCGGCCACGGCGTGACGGCGACGCTGATGCCCGAGCTGATCGGCGGCTACCTGCGGACTTTCACCCCTTGACTCCGCCAGCCCCAATGCGACGCTCGGGGCATGGTGGACAGACCGAGTGGGCCGATCGGCCCGTGGTTGACGGAGCGCCTGGGGCTGCCGCCTGGGAGCCTGCTCGGGACTGCTGACGTTGCCGCCCTCCTGCGCGTGACACGCCAGCGCGTGTGCCGAAGCGGAACCCGAAGCCGGTCAACGGGTTCATGGAGATCCTCCCGATGCCGCCGGTCGAGATGGATGACTGGCCGGACCGCCGGTTCGGGACCAACGACTGATCGCTCGATCCATATCAGGCGCTGACGGCGGACCTCCGGGCGAAGACGAGCAGCATCGGGACGACGACCAGCGCCGCGCCCATCAGGCCGAGGATCGCGTAGCCGGCGTACGCCAGCACGAACCCGGAGCCGAGGCTCGCCACCGCCGCCGAGCTCCAGATGAGTGTGTCGGCGAGTCCCTGGACCCGGGTCCGCTCGGCAAGCGACAGGCCGTGCGTCAGCAACGCCGATCCCGCGACGTAACCGAGGTTCCAGCCGTAGCCCAGCAGGAACAAGGCGAGGAATAGCAGGACGCCGCCATCCGGCGGAGCGACGGCCGCGAGGATCGACGCCAGCGCCACGACCGCCAGCCCGGAGAGGATCACGGCCACGCTGCCGTAGCGGTCGGAGAGGCGGCCGGAGATCGGTGACAGGCCGAACATCCCGAAGGTATGGCCGCTGATGACGACGCCCACGGCGGTCAGGTCATGGCCATGCGCCGCCATGTGCAAGGGCGTCATCGTCATGATCAGGACCATCACGAACTGGCCCGCGACGAGCGCGATGATCGCCAACGGCACGCTCGGTCGGGCCATCACGGACGCGAGCGAGACGGCGACGCCGCGATCCGCCGCGGGGTCGTGGCGCGAGGATGCATCGGCCAGCTCATAGGGATCGGGCCGGAGCAGAACGAACGTGAGCAGGGCCGCCGCGCCGACGAACACGATCGGGACCAGGTACGGCCCGGCGAGCTCCGGCAGACCCAGGGCGACCGCCACGTTGCCGGCGGGCGCCGCCAGGTTCGGGCCTACCACCGCGCCGATCGTCGCGCCCCAGACCACCAGGCCGAGCGCCGATGCACGCCGATCGGGCGGGGCCATGTCGGCGGCGGTGTAGCGAGACAACTGGTTCGACGCGTTGCCGAAGCCGATCAGGACCGTCCCGGCGAGCAGCAACGGCAGCGACAGGGCCACGACCGCGACCGTGGCGATGACCGCCCCGACGACGCTGACCACGTAGCCGGTGGCGAGCCCGGTACGTCGCCCGCGCCGGACCATCAGCCAGGACAACGTCGAGGCACCTGCCGCCGCGCCCAAGACGACGGCCGCGGCGGGCGCCCCGCTCCATGCCGTGGTGCCGCCCGCGATGTGGGTCGCGACGATGGTCGCCACCGTCACCGCCGCGATGTGACCCGTGCTACCGAGCGCCACGCCCCCGACCAGCGTCGCGACCGACCGCCGCCGGAGGCGTTCGAGCTCGGCAGGCTGGAAGGGTTCGGCGGTCGGGAGGGTCTGGGCTTCGGCCATGGGCTGCCGATGGTACGGGACGTCGGCTCAGATGAGGTCGAGCGTCAGGACCTCGAACCCAGGCCGTTCGTCGCCGGACGCGGCCGTCTCCGCAGCACCGCCCACGTCGGCCTCGCCGGATGATGCCAACTCGACGAACCGGCAGAAGGCGTTCGCGAGCCGCATCTGCGCCGGCGTGCGTGCCCGGACCCGCCATAGGTCCGGCGAGCCGACGACCACGGTGACGCATCGTGCCCGCGACGTAGCGACGTTGAGCCGGTTCCGGCTGTACAGGAAGTCCATGCCGCGCGGCGCCAGCTCAGGCGACGACGTCGTCAGCGAGTAGATGCTGATCGGCGCCTCCTGGCCCTGGAACTTGTCGACGGTCCCGACCCGCGCCTCCGGTGGCAGCCGACGCTGGATGGCGCCCACCTGGGCGTTGTACGGGGCGACGATGAGCACGTCGCCCCACTCGATCCGCCGCGAGATCCCCTTCGCGTCGGTCCATGTGCCGCCCACGATCGAGCGGGCGAGGTCCGCGACCGCGTCGGCCTCCGGCGGGCGACTCGTTGTCGGCCCCGACGGTCTCCACCGGGCGCAGCCGCGGGCCGACGCCGTCGACCATTGCGAGGTCGCTCCGGATGCGCTGTGCGGCGAGGTGTGGCTCGGGCTCCAGGCGGTCGTCGTAGAACACCTCGGACGTGAACGCGCAGAGGACCGGGTGCAGACGCCAGGTCCGCTCGAGGAACAGGCCTCGATCGGCGGGGATCGTCGCGGCCGACCCCAGCACGTGAGCGAGCGCGGATCGCTCGGCGCCGGGCGGATGTGTCCCGCGCTGCGGCTGGTCGAGCTGCTGGGGATCACCGAGCAGCACGATGCTGTCCGTCGCGTGCCCCAAAGCGGCGACGTTGGCGAGCGACATCTGGCCGGCCTCGTCGACGAACAGCACGTCGAGCGCGCCGGCCAGCCCTTCCGATGCCCAGAGCCAGCCCGTCCCCGCGGCAAGGGCCGCCGAGCCGTTGTCGAGGGCGTCGATGACGTCCTTCGTCTGTTTGGCCCGGGCGACACGGGCGTCCGTCACGACGACGTCGGCATCGCCACGCTGGATCGCACGGACCTCGATGCCATCCTCGTCCGCCGCCTTCAGCACGGCCTGGAGCAGGTTCGAGATCACCTTGTGGCTCGTGGCGGTCACTCCGACTTTCTTGCCCGCCGCCAGAAGCGTCGCGATCATCCGAGCGCCGGTGTACGTCTTCCCGGCGCCAGGCGGGCCCTGGACGGCGAGGACCGTGCTGTCGAGCGTCAGCGCCATGCGGCGCGCGGCCTCGAGGTCCGTCTCGTTCGCCTGGACCAACGGCGCACCGCCGCTTTGTCCTGCACGCGGCGGTACCCCGAGGAGCAGATCGCGGACCGCACGGGAAGGACCCGGCCCTGCGATCCCGTGCTCGGCGACCCATTCGCCAAGCTGATAGAGCCGGGCCTGGTGATCCTTGGTCTGGAGCCACGGGAGGGGCACGACCGCACGAGGATGCGGCTCTTCGATCGAGCGCTTGATATCGACGGTCCCGCCGGCGAGATCGACCGCGACGAGGTCGCCGACGCTCCAGTCGAACGGTGACGCATCGGGATCGGCCTGCTGCTTGGCTGGGTCGTAGAGCTTGCCGCCGATCCGTCCGAGGTCGAAGTCCTGTGGCGGGAATCGATAGCGCCATGTCTGACGCCCGTTTCGGTTGACGGCGTCGACCGGCTCGATCGGTTCGATCAAACCGAGCGGCTCGGTCTCGTCGACGAGCGCCTCAGGACTCAGCTCCATGAGCCGGAAGAAGTCCCACCACGTCGCCTTGTCCTCGCGCCGATGCCAGCCGAGGAGTTGGCCGAGCAGCCACTGCGCATGTTGCTCCGGCGAGCGCTCGAGCGGATCGGTGGGGATGATCGTCGGGTCCGTCAGCCGATCGACGAGAGCCTGGACGCGCGCCGTCTGCTCGGTCAGTTCAGGCGGGAGCGGGTTCTCGTGCGGCGCTGGTCGCGGCACGTTGATCCCGTCAGCGATCAACTCCTCGCGGCGCTCTTCCAGCCAGTCTCGGAGCTGGAGGTTCGAGACCACGTCGTCGCGGTTGTAGCGCTCGATCCGCTGGAGGATGTCGGTCTGCGGTCGCTCGCCCTCGCCGAGCTCCAGCCACGTCTCGAAGGCGACGATGCTGGAGCCGGCATCGCGCAGGTCGATCTCCCGCTCGAAGCCGTAGAACGCCTCCATCCTCTTGATCGAGTAGCTCTCGACGGACGCGCGGAGCGACTGGCGGACGGCGCGCAGGAGGTCGACCATCACGCCCTCGCGCAGCAGTCGGTCGACTTCGGCCTCGCGTGTCCCATAACGACCCATCAGGCGCTTGAGGGCGGTCGGTTCGTAGGGTGCGTAGTGGTAGACGTGCATCTGCGGGTCGGCGGCGAGCCGCGCCATCAGGAGATCGATCAGGCGCTCGAAGGCCGCGCGTTCGCCGTCGAGCGAGAACTCGTCCGACGCATCGCGCGACCAGAAGACGTGGAACGTGTCGTCGGTCTCGAGCACCCCGAAGAGGTAATCCAGGCCGTCCTCGAACGCGTACGGATCGCCCTCGATATCGAAGAAGAGGTCGCCAGCCGATGGCGCCGGGAGCGAGGCAAGTCCGCGTTCCGCCTCATACGGTTCGCCGGGCTCGGGTCGGAGCAGCTCGTACTTGAGACGTGCCTCGCGCCGCCCCTCGAGCTGGATGCGGGCCTGTTCGCGGACCCGTGTCAGGGCGGCGGCCGACGTGCCCTCCAGCTTGGGGTCCATCGGCAGTGGGAGGTCACCCAGCGCCTCAAGCGTTCCGACACCACGCTCGGTGAGGGCGCGCCGCTGCCGTGCCGAGATGCCCGCGACGAGGCTGAGATGGTCGTCGGCCCGGCGCCGGGCTGAGCATTCGGCGGCCCAGCGACACACGTCGCAATGGTCGACGGGCTCTGGATACGTCTCCGGCGGGAACGCGACCGGACGGCCGTCGCCGACTGCGGCGAGGAAGCGCTGGCGCGCGCTCCGGTAGTAGGCCATGTAGTCGTCGACGCGAAGCGTCTCGACCGCCTTGGCCGACCCGCCCAGGGCGACGTGCAGCCATTCGGGACGGACCTCCTGGATCCGCTCGAGTTGGTCGATGTACGAGCAGATCTGGAGGATCGCGCTCGCCTTGACGTGACGAGCGAGCTTGGTGTCGGCGACCTCGTAGTGGTAGTCGCCCCAGGTCGAGGGGCGCGAGGCATCGTCGACGCGGAGCAGGAAGTCAGCGTGGCCGCGCCACGTCCCGTCGAAGAACGTCGCCTGGTAGACGACGTCGGCCCCCGATGCCATCGCCTCGATCGTCTCCGCGGCCGCAGCGCGGAGCCGCTCCCCGTCGTCGTCGATCGAGCCGTCCAGCTCGATCCGTCGCACGGTCCGGCCACTGGCCTCGAGGTCGGTGAGGTAGCGCTGCTCGTGTTCGAAGCCGCGCTTGCGAATCACGTCCAGCTCGGGATCGACTCGCATAGGGCGTTTGACGAGGCCGGCCATGGCCGCCCGTTCGAGCTCCGTCAAATGCTCGCAGGCGAGGTAGGCGACCAGGTCCGTGGCGGCGTAGACGGGTCGCCCGTCGATCGACTGCACGACCGACACCATAGCCCGGGGCAGCGACAGCTTGCCTGTCGGCGCGTCGCGCCAGGGCTGCGCTACGCTCGGGGTATGGCCTGCCAGCGTGATCCGGAACGCCCCGATCCCGCTGAGCCGTCACGGCAGAAGGTGCGCGAGACGCTGGTCGAGCGGCAGATCCGTGAAGCGATGGACGAGGGCCGGTTCGATGGCCTGCCACATCAGGGCGAGCGGTTGCCGCTCGATGACGACACGCTCGCGGGCGACCGGGCGATGGCCCACCGGCTGCTGAGGAACGCAGGCGTGGCGCCCGCCTGGATCGAGGCCGACAAGCGCGTGCGCGCGCTGCTCGACGAGCGAGATCGCCTGCTCCAGTGCGCGGGCGGCTTGGGCCCGTTCGGCCGGACTCGGGCTCGGGATGAGTTACGACGCGTGGTGGACGCCGCGAACCGGGCGATCGTCGGGGTGAACATCGAGGCGCCGACCGACCGTCAGCAACGACGGCTCATCGACCTCGATGTGGAGCTTGCCCGGTTCGAGAGGGCCGTTCATGGCGACCTGGAGGTGGACGACCCTCGCCCGTAACGGCGATCGCCTGGGTCAGGCGGGTCGTGAGGCCCTGAGGCTTAGTGCCCGCGGGCCTTCGTGCGGAGGCGCTGAGTGGAGCCGCAGATCGGGCAGGTAGCGACTCCGGACGTCGTATCGACGTCGAGGAAGCTCGCGCAGCCGTTCGTGCGGCAGAAGGGTGAGTTGGGATGGGCGGCGGCTGCGCGGCGGCGCAGTCGACGCATGGATGTGGCGCGACCGGCGTATGTCGCGGTCGCTGTACGGGACATCATCGAGTGTTCGTTCTTTGGTACTTTCTGGCGCGCCACAGGCGGGGTGGGCCTGGGCAGCGACCCTTGATCTTCCTTCGCATCCACGCCGACATGAGGCGGGAGCGGTTCCGGTGATCCGGGGGGCGAACCGGGAGCGTCCGTTCATCGAGGCGCTCCACCGGGTCGCTGCGGACCGGGTACGCAAGGACTATAGCACATCCGTTCGCCGGGCCGCAGAGCGGCGCTCCGGAACCCGCGTGTGGGGCTCGGACGGGTCTGGGACTTGCATCGAGGCGCTACCCTGCCGGGCATGACCGTCTTCGCGCCGCCCGAGACCACGATCCGGCCCATCCTGCCCGAGGATGCGCCCGCGCTCGCCACGATCCTTGCCCAGCCCAGCGTCGCCCGCTGGTGGGGCGCATTCGACGAGGAGCGCGTCGAGCGTGAGCTGATCGTGGGTGAACCCGACATGCGCGTATACGCGATCGAGGTCGATGGGCGGCTCGTCGGCGCGATCCAGAGCGTGGAGGAGCCCGAACCGGAGTTCCGCCACGCCGGCATCGACCTCTTCCTCGATGACGACATCCAGGGGCAGGGCGTCGGACCGACCGCCATCCGGATCCTCGCCCGCCGTCTGATCGACGAGGACGGTCACCACCGCATCACGATCGATCCCGCCGCCGAGAACGAGCGCGCGATCAGCGCGTACGAGAAGGTCGGTTTTCGGCGCGTGGGGCGCTTGCGCTGCTATCAGCGCTTGACCGACGGCACGTGGGCCGACGGCCTGCTGATGGAACTCCTGGCGGACGACCTTATCGACTGAGGTCCGGCCCAGCGCATGGCCCTTTCGGGCCTTGTCAGCCCGGGACATGGGTCTACCATGCCCGGGATGCCGCCATAGCGCGGCACACAGAGGGAGGCACATCACCGCATGAGTGCACCTACGCCTACGCCTACACCTACGCCTACACCGACACCTGCCGCCGCGCGACCGATGGGGATCACGATCCTCGCGGTCTTGGCGGCGATCGGTGGTTTCTTCGGGATCCTCGGGGGTCTCGCAGTCGTCGGCCTTGGGGGATTCCTGGCCGCGTCGACCGGCACGGCAGGGCTCTTCGGCCTTGCAGCTGTGTTCGGCGTCGTAACGCTCGTAGTGGCGGTCGCGAGCCTCGCCTTCGCGTACGGCGCGTGGACACTCAAGCCATGGGCATGGCCCCTGGGCGTGGCGTTGTCGATCATCAACATCGGCCTGTCGGTTGCGACCATAGCCGGTGGTGGCGACCTCACCGGGCAGATCATCCCGATCGCGATCTCGGCGATCATCCTCTACTACCTGTTCCAGGCGAACATCAAGGCCCTCTTCGGTCGGGCCTAGTCGACCGCAAGGAACGACCCGGCGGACGCCCAAGTCCGCCGGGTCTTTTCATGTCCGGTGGATGCCCAGCGGCGGTCCGACCTAACAGGCGGTCAGATGGGCGGCCACGGGATGGCCGGCCAGGTCGGGGAGGGGAGCGGGAACACCTTGCGGGCGAGCAGCTCGTCGACTCGACGGACGGTCGCTCGCACCTCGGCCTTGCTGAGCAGCGACCGGAGCTCCGATCCGAGCTCCTCGTCAAGCGCCGCCCGGATGCGCTCGAGGCCGGCCAGCTCATCGGCCAGCAGCGGCTCGCCCCTCCACGCCCAGAGGACGGTCCGCAACTTCGGCGTGACCGAGAAGCACACGCCATGGTCGACGCCGTACACGTGGTGACCTTCGTCGACCGGCAGGATGTGTCCGCCCTTACGGTCGGTGTTGTTGACCGCGGCGTCGAACGTCGCCATCCGGCGCAGGCGCGGATCGTCGTCGTTGATCCAGCCGATGACATCGACGGTCGGGTCGGGCTCGATGAAGGCCTGTGTCATGCCCTCGCCGAAGGGGCCGTCACGGAGCACCGTCGGCGGCACGACGTCCCAGCCGCTCGCCTCGGAGACGAGGTAGGCGGCGACCTCGCGGCGGGTCAGGGTGCCGTCGGGGAAATCGTCCAGCGGCCGCTCGCCGATGGTCGGCTTGTGGATCGCCTCGAGGACGCGCGGCGGTTCCGCGGGATCCGGGCACGGCAGCGTGACCGTCACGAAGAGCGCGTTGTTACTCGAACCGAGGATCCGCCCGACGATCTCGATGTCGCCGTCGCGGAGGACTTCCAACGCCGATGCGCGGTCGAGCACGCGACCTAGTTGACGTAGTGGCCGTTGCGGCGCGGGCAGATGTGCCCGCGCGGATCGAGGGGCGCGCCGCAGAGCGGACAAGGTGGCCGGCCAGCGGAGACCACCTGGGCGGCGCGCGACACGAACGACCTGGCGGCGGACGCGGTCATCCGGACCCGCAGGAGGTCGGGCCCCTCGTCGTCCTCGTCGTCATCGTCCTCGGGATCGATGGCCTCGCCGTCCTCATCCTGCGCTCGTGCTTCGACCAGCACCCGTGCCGCACCGCCGTCCCAACCCAGCGTCAGCGAACCGGCCCGGAATGCCTCGTTGACCGGCTCGTCCAGGGGCGCGTCGTCCACGGACTCGCTCTCGGTGGTCACAAGGGCCCTCGCCTCCTCATCGGCGGGTGCGATCCCCCGCAGATCGAGCTCGTCGAGCAACGCGCCGAGGCGCTCGGCCAACACCGCGACCTGCACCTTCTCGAGCGCGATCGACACGATGCGCCCACCCTCTCGGGCTTGCAGGAAGAACGTCCGATCGCCCGGTTCGCCGACCGTGCCGGCCACGAACCGGTCCGGCGGATCGAAGATATAGCGCCGGCGCGGCATGCCCCCGACTCTATACCGAATCGCCGCCACCGCTCGCCTGGCCCCTCACCGTCGCGACCTCAACCGACATTGACCACGACGCTATGCCAGCCGCGGGCGCCGTCGGGGGCCGGCGGCGACGGCGTCTCTTCCTGCAACGTGCCGGTGCCATCGGTCGCGCGGACCGTGAGTCGGTGCTGGCCGGGCGGTGCATCCCAGTCGTGCCGCCACTGCACCCACGTCGCGTCCGAGATCGGCGTCGACAGGCGAGCCTCGTACCAGGTGTCGTCGATGGCGACCTCGACCTTGCTGATGCCGCGGTCCGGCGCCCACGCGACGCCGGCGATCGGGACTCGCCCGACGGCGACATCGCCGGCCGGGGTGTCGATCCGCGATTGCGTGAGGATCGGCGCCTCCTTCGACCAGCCGAGCGGCACCCAATAGCCGTCGTACGCCTCCCAGGTCGTGAGCTCGAGCTCCCACAGCCACTTCGTCGCCGACACGTAGCCGTACAGGCCGGGCACGATCAGCCGGGCCGGGTAACCGTGCTGACGAGGCAACGGCTGGCCATCCATCTCGACCGCGATCATCGGCTCCCGGGCGGGGTCCATGACCCACGACATCGGCATCCCGGCAGTCCAGTCGTCGACCGAGCGACCGACGAGCTGGGTCGCCTGGCCCGTCGGCTTAGCCATGTCGAGGACCTCGCGCAGGCGCACGCCCGTCCACTTGGTGTTGCCGACGAGGTGGCCGCCGACGACGTTGCTGACGCACGAGATCGTGCAGTACTGCTCGAACATCGGGAGCGAGATCAGCTGGTCCCAGGTGAGCGTCGTCTCGTGCTCGACGAGGCCGTGGATCCGCAGCTGCCACGTCTCGGTATCCAGCGACGGGACGAGCAGCGCCGTGTCGATCCGATAGAAGCGGTCATTCGGCACGACGATCGGCGTCAGCCCGGGAGTCTCTGACGCCAGGTCCGCGCCGCTCGGCAGGGGAGCGGCAACGTCGACGGGTGGCGGCAGAGGCGTCGAGGGGATCGGGGACGAGGTGCTCGACGCGATGGCTGTCCGACCGAACGCGCCGGCCACGAGCGCGCCGATCCCCACTGCCCCCGTCCGCAGCAGGAACGAGCGCCGGGCCGGGTCGGCGATCGTCGTGGCCTCGCTATCCGCCGCCGGGCCCAACCGCCCCAGCAGCCACGAGAGCGTCTGGATGGCGACCCCGGTCGCCGCGGCGGCCTGGACCGCGACCAGAGCGGGGCTTGCCAGTAGCTCACCGAGCGCGGCGACGAACGCGACGACCCCGAAGACGGCGAATCCCGCGGCCCCCAGCGCGAATCGTCGCGTCGCGAGCACGCCGAACACGGCTCCTAGGGCAAGCGCCACGATCGTGACCAGGATCTCCAGCGCGAGCTTGTCGTTCGTCCCGAAGATGCCGACGACCACGTCCTTGGCACCCGCCGGTTGCAGGTCGATGACGACCTGGCCGACTGCGTCGACGAGCGAGGTGGCGCCGGCAAGCAGGCCGGCGATCGCCTCGGAGATGCCGAGGCCCAGGGCCGCGGCGGCGACTCCGGCGAGCGCCGCCAGGCTGCGGTAGCGGGTCGATCCCTTCACCCGCTCATCCTGCACCCGACCGATGACGAGCGCGTGACGCTCAGCGGGGCTCAGCCAGGCTCGGCTGGCGTCGGTTCGGGCGTTGGCTCAGGCGTCGGTTCCGGTGTCGGTTCCGGAGTAGGTTCCGGTGTCGGTTCCGGCGTGGGTTCCACCGTCGGCTCCGGCGTCGGCGTCACCTCCTCGCTGGGCGAGGCCGTGGCCGGTGGCGGCGAACACGGCACGGCCGCGACTCCGGATCCCGATGGCTTTGGGATCTCGAACGAGGGGATCACGCCGCTCTCGTCCGGGCTCGGTAGTGGGATACAGGACGGGGACGGGCTCGGCGACCCGCAACCATCGCGGGCGACGAAGACGCCCCAGGTCCGCCCGTAGGGGTTGAACCGGGCGTTGTAGAAGTACGCCGTCCGGTTCCTGTCCGGGCCGCCCGCGACGCCCGCTCCGCGCCGGGCACGCCGGAGCCAGTCCTGGTCCGCATCGAGCCAGTTCGCGAACTTCTTCTCATGCTTGATCGCGAGGACCGCCTGCTCGCCGCACGTGTCGGCCGGCATCCGCGCCGTCGGCTCCGTGCCGCTCAGGAACCACTCCTCGACGCCTTCGGAGCCGCGCGGGAGCATGCCGGTGAACGGGTCGACCGCGACCTGTGTCAGGCCGCTGTCCGGTCGCGAGAAGCGGGTGATCGGCCACTTCGCCGTCGCTTCCTGCAGGAAGCCCTGCCAGACGAAAGTCGGGACGTCGATCGAGAAGACCGGGCGCGCCGGTGTCGAGACCGGCGTGTTGTCGCTGTTGCCGTTCCACACGCCGACCGCAAGCGCATAGGCACCGTCCTTCCGACCCTCGTCGGTCGGCGGGGCGATGTAGCCATAGGCGTTGAGGTCCTTGGCGTCGTTGTTGGTACCGGTCTTGAGCGTCGCGGGCCGGCGGGCGCGCTCCGGACCGAGGACCCGGAACTTGCCCCAGAACGGGTTGATCCGGGCGTTGGTATTGCCGCTCAGGATGTCCGTGATGATGAACGCGGACTGCGGCTTGACGACCTGGACCGGGTCGGCACGCGCGGGCAGCTCGACGTCCTCGCCAGAGGCGTCCTGGATCCGCAGGATCGATGTCTGTTCGACGCGAACGCCGCCGTTGGCGAGCGTCCCGTACGCCCCCACGAGGTCGATGGGGCGTGTCTCCGCGACGCCAAGCGCGAGGGCGAGGCCCGCGTCCGTCGTTTGCGATTGGAACGTCATCCCGAAGTCCTTGGCACGGGCGAACACGTGCTCCGGGCTGTTGACGGCCATCGCCTTGACCGACGGGATGTTCAGGGAGAACTGGAGCGCGTCCCGGACGCGCACGGGACCACGCTCGAAGTTGTCGGCGTCACTCGGCGTGTAGCCGCCACCGAAGTCGGTGCCCACGTCCATGAAGGTGTCTCCGGCAGTCAGCGCTCCGTCGTCGATGCCGACGACGTAGTTGAACGGCTTGAACGCGGATCCCGGCTGGCGGAAGCCCTGGGTCACGACGTCGAACTGCGGCTGGAACTCCTTGTCCTTCGACGCACGGTAGTAGCCCGCCGACCCGACGTGGGCGATGACCTCGCCAGTCTGGTAATCGATGGCCACCAACGCCCCATTGCGGACGTTCTTGTCCCGCAGGTTGCGGATCCAGGCGGGGTACTCATCGAACCCAAGGTCCTTCACATACTTTTGTGGGTTGCCCGCGTGTGGCGCGATCACCGCGGCCTTGACCCATTTCTCGGCGATCTTCTGCAGGTCGTAGTCGAGCGTGGTCGTCACCCGCAGGCCACCCTGCTGCAGCGCATCGCATGTCGGCGCATCCGGTCCGCACAACTTCCTGGTGAGCTCGGCCTGCACGGCCCACACGAAGTGCGGTGCCTTCCACTGCGGCGCGGCCTGTCGGGCCAGGACGAGCTCCTTGCCCTTCTCGGCCTCGAGGTCGGCGGACGAGTACTGGCTGCCCGACAGCGGGGTCCGGCCGTCGGCCATCAGGTCGAGGACGGTGTCCCTTCGCTGGGCGATCTTGGTGTCGGGCTCGAGGATGAGGTGCTCGTTCGTCCTCGGGTCGGGGCACCCGCCTTCGTCGTCGAGCTCGACGTCGCAGGTCGTCACGGCGTTGCGAACGAGGTCGTAGTTCGACGGGGACTGCGGCAGCGCGGCGAGCGTCGCCGCTTCGCCCGGTGTCAGATCGGCGAGGGCCTTGCCGTAGTAGGACTTGGCGGCGGCCTTCACGCCGTAGCTCTGGTTGCCGTAGTAGTTGTTGTTCAGATACGCGGCGATGATTCGCTTCTTGCCGTCCTCGTTCGGGTAGGCCTTGGTCAGCCGGATCGACTGGATGATCTCCTTGAGCTTCCGTTCGACCGTCCGCTCCGGATCCTGGACGAGGTTCGGATCGAGGAGCTTGGCACGGACCAGCTGCTGGGTGATGGTCGACGCCCCGCGACCGGAGCCCCGGATCGAGTCGATGCCCGCGGCGATGATCGCCGTCGGGTCGAAGCCGGCGTTCTCCCAGAAGGTCTTGTCCTCGACCGCCGTCGTCGCATCGAGCAGGACCGGCGGGATCTCGTCGAACGTCACGACCTCGCGCTTGAACTCGCCGAATCTGGCGAGCTCGGTCTTGCCCGTCCGATCGAGGACGACGATCTCCTGGGGCAGCTTGAGGTTCTCGAGCGTCGACACCGACGGGAGGCCATTGGCGAGCGCGGCGTAGACGCTGACGGCCGAGATCGCGGCGATGAGGCCGATCCCGGCGAGGAAGACGAAGACGATGACGGCCATCCAGCCGGCGGTGGACCGGCGCGGGGCGCTCGGTCGGAACGGGCGGCTCGGGTAGGCCTGCGATCGATAGGACGAGGACAAAGAGGTCTCCGGAAGGTCGGGATGGGGTCGTTTCTCGGCGACTAAGCATGGCGCAAGACACGCGAAGAGGTGGACGACCGGGGTCCGTGGTTCGTGACGGCGTCTTGCGAGAGGCGCGGTTCGGTGCCGGATCCCGCCGGATCAGACCCTTGTGAAGCGGTCCAGGTGCTGCGCGTCGGCCTCCAGGATCGCGTCGAGGAGAGGAGACGCGATCTCCGCGCCGACCAGCGGATTCGCGGCGAGCGCCCTGACGGCCACCTCCCGGTCCCCGGTCTTCGCGGCCTCGATGGTGAGCTCCTCGTATGCCTTCACGGCCTGGACCAGCGCGCGCTGCTCCGGCGCGAGCGGCGCAAGCGCCAGTGGGTGGGCCCCATCCCGGTCGATGACGGCGGGGATCTCCACGACGGCGGCGTCCGGCAGGTCCGGGATGGCGCCGTCGTTGCGGACGTCGACCACCTGCACGTCGCCGGCGCCGTCGTGGAGCGAGGCGATCAACTGGGCCGCGGCCTCGCTGTAGAAAGCGCCGCCGCGATGGTCGAGCAGGTCCGGCTTCTCCGCTAGGGACGGGTCGCGGTACATCTCGAGGAGCCGCGCCTCGATGTCCATCACGTCCTGGGCACGGGTGTGCCCGTTCTGCTGTTCGGCCAGGACCGTCCGGGTCAGGTAGTAGTAGCGGATGTAGTAGGACGGGATCGCCCGCATCCACCGGATCATCTCGGCCGGCAGGCGCAGCTCCTCGGCCAGCTCCGAGGCGTCCTCGTCGAGAAGATCGGGCAGGCGATCCTCACCATCGACCCGGACCGCCCGCTCCCAGCTCAGGTGGTTCAACCCGACGTGCTCGAGCTGCACGCGATCGGGTGACACGTTGAATCGTTTCGCGAGCCGCCGCTGCAGCGTGATCGCGACATTGCACAGGCCGAGGGCGCGGTGCCCGTCGTCGATGAGCGCCTGCGTGACGATGCCGACGGGGTTCGTAAAATCGACGATCCAGGCGTCCTTGTTCGCGCGGCGCGCCGTCAGTTCGGCGAGCTCCAGGACGCGGGGCACCGTCCGCAACGCTTTGGCGAACCCGCCCGCGCCGGTGGTCTCCTGGCCGATGACGCCGAAGCGGAGGGGGAGCGTCTCGTCCACGAGCCGAGCCGCCTGGCCGCCGACCCGCAATTGCAACAGCACGAAATCGGCGCCGTCGAGAGCGGCGTCGCGATCGCCCGTGAGCGTCACGCGGCCGCTCCATCCCAGTCGATCGAGCATTCGGCGAGCGAGCCCGCCGACGACCTCGAGCCGTTCAGCATCGATGTCGAGCAGGACCAGCTCGTCGATCGGGAGGCGCTCCGAGCGCCGCGCGAATCCTTCGACCAGTTCCGGGGTGTACGTGCTCCCCGCGCCGACGACCGTGATCCGGGTCCCCATCCAACCTCCGGGGGTCTTGACAGGATTGCTTATAACGTTATCAGCATTCGGTGGCCGCGCAACCCACAGGATCGACCGCCGGATACAGAGGAGGAGCGCCTCGGTTGGCCCAGTTCCGGCTCGAGCTCGGCCCCGTCCCGCTGCACCATCAGGTCTATCTCGACCTGCTCGCCTCCCTGGATTCCGGGCGCTGGTCGCCCGGGCACCAGGTCCCTACCGAGCGGGACCTTTCCACCCATTACGGCTGCAGTCTGATCACCGTGCGTCGCGCGCTCGACGAGCTCGTCCGTGAGGGCCGCATCGAGCGGACGCGCGGCCGCGGCACGTTCGTGTTGCATCCGAGGATGGACCGCGACATCGCCGGCCGAGCCAGCTTCTCGGAAGAGATGCGCCAGCGCGGCCTCTCCCCGGAGACTCGGCTCGTGTCGGCCCGACCCGAATCGGCGACCGTGGCGGTCGCCGGTGCCCTCGCCATCGAGGTCGGCTCGCCCACGCTCTATCTCGAACGCCTCCGACTCGGTGGCGGCGAGCCGTACCTCCTCGAACAGGTGCACCTGCCCGCCGAGCGATTCCCGGGCCTGCTTGCGATGGATCTCGAGCACGGCTCGCTGTATGAGCTCCTGTCGACGCGCTACGACACCCAGGTCGTCCGCGCGCGCGAGGCCCTCGAGCCCGTCCTCCTCCGGGCTCGAGAGGCTCGCCTCCTCGACCAGCGCCGGGGTGCCCCGGCCCTCCTCATCGAAGGCATCGCGTTCGACGCCGACGGCGTCCCGGTCGAGCACGGCCGGACGTTCGTCCGCGGCGACCGCTCAAGGTATTTCGTCGAGCGTTCGGTCGACCGTCCCCTCGGATCGACCGCGATCGAAGCCACCGTACGCGTAGGAGGAGCGAGCGGATGAAGACGAAGTCGATCGGCCATCCCAGAAGGAGGTACGGGTCATGAGAGTGGGCGTGGGACGGTTCGCCGTCCTCCTAGCCGTGCTGGCGCTGCTCTTCGCAGCATGCGCTCAGACGCCGGCGAGTCAGTCGCCATCAGGCTCGCAAGCCATCGCATCGCCGTCGGCCGCTGCATCGGGCGAGGAATCGGCCAGCCCGCCGCCGCCGACGCCGCTGCCGGCCACCGAGTCGCAGGCGAAGCCCGGCGACGTGGTGATCCGCTGGTACTGCTGCCTCGGCACGGGTGACGCGCCGGAGCAGGTCACCGTGGAGCGCAAGGTCGCCGAGGACTTCAATGCCTCGCACCCCGGCATCCACCTCCAGTTCGAAGGCTTCGTCTATGCCGCGGCGGCAGACGCCCTGTCGGTGCAACTCGGCTCGGGCAGCGGGCCCGACGTCGTCGGCCCCGTCGGCGTCGGTGGCGCAGAGCGGTTCAAGGGCCAGTGGCTGGACCTGCAGCCATACATCGACAAGGCTGGCATCGACATGAGCCAGTTCCCGGAGTCGACCGTCGAGCTCTACAACGCCGGCGGCGAGGGCCAGCTCGGCATCCCGTATGCGGTCTACCCGTCGGTGCTGTTCTACAAGGCCGACATGTTCAAGGAGGCGGGCCTCGCCGAGCCGCCGCACGAGTGGAACGCCACCTACAAGATGCCGGACGGCTCGACCCGGCCGTGGGACTACGACACGGTCGCCGAGATCGCCAAGATCCTGACGGTCGATGAGAACGGCAACGACGCATCGCAAGCGGAGTTCGATCCGGAGAAGATCGCCCAGTGGGGCTTCGAGCCGCAGCGCGACGATCTCCGCCAGACCGGCGCCTATTTCGGTGCGGGCGCGCTGCTCGGGTCGGACGGCAAGACGGCGCAGATCCCCGATCCATGGATCGCGGCCTGGAAGTCGTTCTACAACGGTATCTGGACCGACCACGTCAGCATGACGGGCGCGCAGTTCCAGACGACCGACCTCAACCCGGCCGGCTATCCGTTCTGTGCCGGCAAGGTCGCGATGAGCACGAACTACCTCTGGTCGACCTACTGCCTCGAGGACAAGACGACTGGTACGGACTGGAACATGGCGGCCACGCCGGCCTACAAGGGCAAGACGACCGCCGCGTTCAACGCCGATACCTTCCGGATCCTCAAGTCGAGCAAGAACCCGGACCAGGCCTTCGAGGTCCTCCAGTACCTGCTCGCCAACCAGGAACTGCTCGAGCTCTACGGCGGGACCCCTGCCATCGAGTCGCAGCAGGACGCGCACCTCGAGAAGGTCTTCTCCGCGTATTCGCAGAAGCCCGACTGGAAGGTCGCTAAGGAGGGCATCAACTTCGCCGATGTCCCGAACTTCGAGAGCTTCACCCCCGCCTACAACCAGACCTACGACATCATCCTGAAGTACGGCACGAAGTGGCAGACCACGCCGAACCTGAACCTCGATAGCGAGATCGAGGCGATGAAGGGCGAGATCCAAGCCGCCTGGAACGCCGGCGGAAGCTGACGATGGTCGCTCCCAGCATCGCGCGCCCCCGGGTCCTGCCTCGTTTCTCGGGGTTGGCCTGGAGGCGCGCGCGCTGGGGGTACGTCTTCATCGCGCCGTGGCTCATCGGCTTCGCGCTGTTCACGGCCCTGCCGATGATCGCCACGTTCGCCTTCACCTTCACCAACATCAATCTGGCCCAGGCCGAACCGCTGCAGTTCGTGGGCCTGAAGAACTACCAGACCCTGATCAACGACAAGCAGACGTGGACGTCGCTCGGGATCACGCTGAAATACGCGCTGATCGCCCTCCCGGTCGCCGTCGTCCTGCCATTCGTCGTCGCCCTGCTGCTGCACTCGCGCCATCTGTTCGGCTCGAGCGCCTTCCGGGTGCTGTTCTTCCTCCCGTACGTGGTGCCGTTCGTGGCGACGGTGTTCATCTGGCAGGGAATGCTCAACCCGGAGACGGGCTGGGTTAACCGGGTCCTCGAAGCGCTGGGCGTATCTAGCCCGCCCGGTTGGCTGGAGGATCCGACCTGGGTGTACCCGGGGCTGGCGATGATCGGCTTCTGGGGCATCGGCGCCGGGATGATCGTCTACCTGGCAGGGCTCAAGGGCGTCCCGACCGATCTCTACGAGGCCGCCAGGATCGACGGCGCCGGCGCCTGGGCCTCGCTGCGGCACATCACGATCCCGATGCTCACGCCGGTGATCTTCTACACCGTAGTGCTGTCAGTGGTCGAGGTGATGCAGTACTTCCTCGTGCCGCTGGTGCTCCAGAACGGCACCGGCGAGCCGGGCGGCTCGACGATGTTCTACAACCTCTACATCTACAAGAACTTCTTCACGTTCCAGAACATGTCGTACGGAGCGACGCTGGCGTGGCTGCTCTTCGTGATCACCCTGGCTATCACGATCATCCTGTTCGGTACGGCCCGGCGCTGGGTCTACTACGCGGGTGAGGCGCGATGACGGCCTTCTCGGTCGCCGGTCGCGGGCTGGTCGGCCGCCGCGCGAAAGCGGCAGCGGGCAGCCGCCCGCCCCGGGAACGCGGCGACAGCACCCGCAGGTTCCTGGTCACGCTGATCGCCGTCGTGGCGGTCGCGGCATTCCTGTCGCCGATGCTTCGATCGATCTCGTACTCGGTAAAAAGCATCGAGCAGATCACCCAGGCCCATTCCCCGATCTACCCGGCGGATCCGGTGACCCTCTCCTATCAGGGGGAGGACCTTCCGATCATGAACGTTCCGCTGCCGGACGGGACCACGCGCCAACTGGCCCTGTTCGAGGCTCTGCGACGGCAGAGTACCTTCATCGATCCGCAGGATCCATCGGCGGCGCCGATCGTCTGGCAGGGATCGTGGCGTACCCTCGAACCCGTCTGGCAGTTCGCGCCACACATCGAGAACTTCGCCGAGGTCTGGGACCTCATCGATTACCCGCGCCTGTTGCTGAATACCGTGATCATCGCGGTGATCTCGACGATCGGGACGCTGTTGTCATGCACGGTCGTCGCCTACGGTTTCGCCCGTTTCCGATTCCCGGGCCGATCGATCCTCTTCACGTTGCTGATCGCCACGATCTTCCTGCCTGCCGCCGTGACCATCATCCCGACCTACACCGTCTTCCAGAAGGTCGGCTGGGTCGGGACGTGGCTGCCGTTGCTGGTGCCGGCGTTCTTCGCTAACGCGTACGACGTGTTCCTGATGCGCCAGTACTTCATGACGATCCCGACCGATATGGACGAGGCGGCCGCGATCGACGGCGCGGGCCCGTTCCGGACGCTCATCTCGGTCGTGCTGCCGCAGGCCTGGCCGGTGGTGGTCGCGGTCGCGGTGTTCCATCTCGTGTACTCGTGGAATGACTTCTTCGCGCCGTTGCTGTACACGGCCGGGAAAGTCGACCTCCAGACGGTCGCGCTCGGACTGCAACGGTTCAACGGGATCTACTACCGCGAGCCCGGGCTGATCCAGGCCGGCTCGATCATGACGCTGGTCATCCCGGTCATCGCGTTCCTGCTGACACAGCGCTTCTTCACCCGTGGCATCGTCATCACCGGCGTCGACAAGTGACGTCGGCCTCCTCCGCCGCACGTCTGCGCGGGCTCCCGCCCGCGCGTCGGCAGTGACGTTCCGGGTCGCCCTGACCTTCGACGCGGAGCATCCGGATCGGCCCCACCGAATAGGAGCCACGGAGCGCGTGCTCGACACGCTCGATGCCGAGGGCGTGGCGACGACCTTCTTCCTCCAGGGCCGATGGGCCGAGGCCTACCCCGGGCTGGCGCGCTCGATCGCCGAGCGCGGTCATCTGATCGGGAACCACTCCTTCTACCATGCGCGGATGCCACTGCTCTCCGACGCCGGGCTGGCGGCCGACGTTCGCGCAGCCGAGCGCGCCATCGTCGCCGTCACCGGGGTGGACCCGCGACCATGGTTCCGCTGCCCGTTCGGGGATGGGACCGACGACCCACGGGTCCGGGCCGGTGTCGAGAGGCTCGGCTACCGGGAGACCCACTGGGACGTCGAGGGCTTCGACTGGCGGCCGAGCACGCGGGGTCGAGGCATGGCCCGCCGGATGGTCGATCAGTCGATCGAGCGGGGTGACGGGGCCGTCCTGCTCCTGCACCCGTGGACGACGGCGACCGGGCATGGCCTGCTGCCCCTGATCGACGGCCTGCGTGAGGCCGGCGCCACCTTCGTTCGGCTGGACGCGTTGGGGTGAGGACGGTCCTCGCCGTGGACGGCGGGAACTCGAAGACGGATGTGGCGATCGTCGCGGAGGACGGCCGCCTGCTGGCAGCCGTCCGTGGCGACACGTGCTCGCACCAGGCGGTCGGGCTGGGCCCGGGGATGGAGCGGCTCGCCGGTCTGGTCGCGAAGGCGGTCGCCAGCGCGGGCCTCGAGGCTCGCCCGGCCATGGCGGCCTATTCCCTCGCCGGGGCGGACACGCCCCCGGACGTGCGGCTGTTGACGACGGCGCTCGGTGACCGGGCCTTCGGGGAGGAGCTGCTCTTGCGCAACGACGCTTTCGGGGCCCTCCGAGCCGGGACGGATCGATCGTGGGGCGTCGTCGTGATCTGCGGTCAGGGCGTCAATGCGGCGGGTGTCGCCCCCGATGGCCGGAGCGTCCGCCTGGATGCGCTGGGCGACATCTCGGGTGACTGGGGCGGCGGCACGGACGTCGGCTGGTCCGGACTCGCGGCGGCCGTCCGGGCGCGCGATGGTCGCGGCCCGCGGACTCGGCTGGAGCGCGACGTGCCGGGACACTGGGGACTGGGATCGCCCGCCGCCGTCACGTCCGCGATGTACACGGGACGGATCTCGGAGGGGCGGATCGGGGAACTGTCACCGGTCGTCTTCGACGCCGCGAGTGCGGGTGACGCCGAGGCACGAAGGATCATCGACCGATTGGCGGACGAGATCGTGATCATGGCCGGCGCGATGATCCGGCGGCTGCATCTCACACGCCGGGATCCGGATGTCGTGTTGGCCGGAGGCGTCTTCCGGACGCCCGATGTCGCCTTCCGAGAGCGCATCGGTGCCGGTGTCGCCGTCATCGCCCCCCGAGCGACCGTGGTCGGCTTGACCGCGCCGCCCGTCGCGGGCGCGGCGCTGCTCGGGCTCGACGAGCTTACGGGAGGGACCGTCTCCCCGGCCATCGCGGGCGCAGTCCGCGACGGGATCGGCGCCTGGGACGCAGCGGTTCAGCGGAGCGTGTCGGGTCCCCCGGCAAGGAGGCGCGCCAGCTCGGCGCGATCTGGCAAGCCCGCCTGATCGCCGCTGACCGCCACGGCCAACGCGCCACAGGCGTTCCCCATCCGGAGAGCCGTCGCGAGGTCGACGCCATCGAGCCGGCCAGCGATGAAGCCGGCACAGAACGCATCGCCCGCACCGACCGGGTCGATCACCGTCGGAACGCCGAAGCCCGACTCCAGGACTGCCTTGCCGCCGGACTCGAAACCGAGGGCGCCCTCGCTCCCGAGCTTCGCGACGACGCTCGACGGCCCGAGCTGCGCAACAGCGTTCACGGCCTCCTCCACAGGGGCGTCGCCGTCCACGCCGGCGATCAGTGCGAGCTCGTCCGGGCTGCCCAGGACCACGTCGACGCCCGCGGCCAGGTCGCGCAGGACCGAGGCGGCCTCGGCTTCCGACCAGAGGCGTCGACGGAGGTTGACGTCGAGGCTGATCGTGGCGCCGGCGTCGCGGGCCAGGTCCCGGGCGCGTGTCGTCGCGGCCCGCGCGCTACCGGAGAGGGCGGGCGTGATCCCGGTCAGATGGAGCCATCGGGCCGCGAACAGCCCGTCGTCGTCGGCTCGCTCCACGTCGTCGACGGACACCATCGAGCCGGCCGATCCCGCCCGGTGGTAGACGACGTCCATCGCCCCGAGCGAGCGCCGCTCCCGGAACATCACACCTGTCCGCCCGTCCTCCACGACGGTCAGGTGCCTGATGTCGACGCCCTCGCCGCGCAGGGCCCGGACGATGGCCGTGCCGAACCCATCGCTACCGACGTTGCCGATGTACGCGACGCCATGGCCCAGTCGCGCGAGACCCACGGCGACGTTCGCCTCCGCGCCGGCGACATAGCGCTCGAATGTCGTGGCTTCGGCCAGCGGGCCGGGCGTGCTCGCGACGAACGCCACAAGGCACTCGCCAAAGGTGACGACGTCCGGGCGGCCATTGGCGTCCATGCCTCGCATCATGCCCGACCGACTTGCGATGCGGGCCGTCCACGCGGCATGCTCCGACGCGCAGACCGATCGGCACGGAGGACGCATGGCCGACGAGGATCGCAAGCCCCAGGAAGAGAACAAACCCCAAGGCCAGACGACCGCGGATGCTCTCCAGGAATGGCGGGAAGCCGAACGGACCGTGGCGGTCGCCCGACGCGGTCGGTTAGCCGCCGAGGCGGCTGCTGACGCCGCCGAGGAAGCCGCTAAGGCCGCCGTCGCGACGTCCGATGCAGCCAAGGCGGCATTGGAATCGGCGAAGCTCGCCGAAGCATCGGCATCGGCCACGGCGCGCGCCGCGAAGGTCATCATCCAGTCGACGCGATCCGACCTTGCGGATGCCGAGACCGACATGGCGCAAGCCGAGATCGAAGAGGCCGGGGCGCATCAGCGCTATCGAGATGCCTCGGATCGAGCCCATAAGCGGGGCGAGCCGGGGGCCTAGTTGGGCTTGCCCGCCCGCCGGTAGAAGTACCAGCACTCGAGGACCTCGTCGTGGTCCTCCGCGCATCGACTCGCGAGCACACCGCCTTCAACCTCGATGCGAGTGCTGCCGGCGCCGATCGTGTCGACCGTTTCGGTCGACCGCCCGCGCAGATAGTTGAGCAAGCGGTAGTCGGCCGCGATCTTCGGCCCGAGGTCGCGCGTGTGCGGCTTGCCCATGCGGACAGCCTACTCTGCCGAGCGGCTGCCTCCCGAACCCGGCCGGACGACGCCCGTCTCGTACGCAAGGGCGACGAGTTGTGCCCGGTCGCGCTGGTCGAGCTTGAGCAGCAGGTGCGAGACGTGGGTCTTGACCGTCGGCTCGGCAAGAGTGAGGTGTTCGGCGATCTCCGCGTTCGAAAGGCCCTGTGCCACGAGTCCCAGGACCTCGCGCTCCCGCTCGGTCAGCTCAGCCAAGGCATCGGCGTGGCGCTCGTCGGCTGGGATCGGCAGCCTGGCGAACCGGCCCAGGAGGCGCGCCGTCACCGACGGGGCCAACAGCGCGTTTCCGCCGGCCACGATCCGGATGGCCTTGACGAAGTCCGCCGGTGTGACGTCCTTGAGGAGGAAGCCGCTGGCCCCGGCGCGGATCGCCTCGACGACGTATTCGTCAGCGTCGAACGTCGTGAGGACGAGGACCCTGGTCTCGGACAGCCCGGAGTCCCCAGCGATGATCCCGGTGGCCTCGACTCCGCCCATCTCGGGCATGCGGATGTCCATCACCACGACATCGGGTCGCAGTCGGCCGACCACCGCGACCGCCTCGCGGCCATTCGCCGCCTCGCCGACGACGTCGATGTCGTCCTCGCCATCCAGGATCATCCGGAACCCGGTCCTGACGAGCTCCTGGTCGTCGACCAGGACCACGCGGATGGTCACGACCCGGCACTCGCGGGAAACGGCAGGCGAGCCACGACCCGGAAGCCGCCCGGCGTCGGTCCGGCCTCGAGCGACCCGCGGAACATCGCGACGCGTTCACGCATGCCGAGCAATCCTCGACCTTCGTGATCCGGCTCGATCGCCGCGGCGGGTCCGCCACCTGTGTCGTCGATGGTGATCTCCAGGGCGTCCGTGCCATAGCGGACGATGATCGACGTCCGACCCCCAAGCGCATGGCGCAGAGAGTTCGTCAGGCCTTCCTGCACGATCCGATACGCCGACAGCTCGAGGCCGGGATCCAGCGGCCTCGGGTCTCCCTCGATAGTCAACTCGACCTGAAGTCCCGCCGATCGCACGCGCTCCACGAGCGCGTCGAGCTGCTCGAGACGCGGCATCGGATCCCTGACGTCCTCTTGCCCGAGGATGCCGATCAGTCGCCGCATGTCGACCAGGGCCTGTCGACCGGCGGTCCCGATCGCAGCCAGCGCCGCCCGGGCGTCCTCGGGCCGCTTGTCGAAGGCAGTCAACGCACCGCCCGACTGGACGACCATCACGCTGACGTGGTGGCCGACGACGTCATGGAGCTCCCGGGCGATCCGTTCGCGTTCCTCCAGGGCCGCCCGACGCGTGCGTTCCTCTCGTTCCCGATCGAGCAGGCCGGCGCGCTCCTCCAATGACTTCGCGTAGAGGCGTCGGATCCGGGCAGCGTCGCCGACCAGCCAGGCGACGACGAGGATCACCTCGGTCTGGATCGTGCTCTGGAGCGACCCGGGAAGGCTGCCGCTACCGAGGAGGATCACGCCGACGACCATGCCGGCGAGCGCTGCAAGCGGCACCGAGACGTGGCGTTCGAGCCGCTCGCCGATCGTGTACATCGCCACGAGGATCCCCAGGCCCGCGGTTACCTGCTGTCCCTCGGAGACGAGCGCGATCTGCACGATCGAGGCCGTGACCACGACGAGGAAGACCTCGAGAGGATAGCGACGGCGAACGATGAGCGGGAGGCTTTCGAGGAGCAGCAGCCCGAAGGTGACCGGTGTGCGCTGATCGACGGCCTGAGCGCCCGAGACGTACGGGATCACGGACAGGACCGCCAGGCCGATGGCCACTGCGACATCGATCGGCCGGATCGGCTCGGTATCAGCACGACGGAGCAGGTCGAGCGAGCTCGAGGGTCGGTCGGTCATCGAATCCTTTCGCGATGGGGCAGGGACGTCATCGGACGGTAGCGGGCCCGTGTCCAGGGGACATCGGCCTCAAGGATGAGACCGCGGCGATACCCCGGTATCGCCGAGAGCGATCCACCACCGCATCGGTCGCGATGCGATTCCAGCCTCCCGGCGGACGACGCGACGCCGTCACTGCCCGACGCTGTCGATACGCGAGTCGCCCGACCCGCACCTCATCGCAGAGTCACGAAAGGACCCTCAGATGCGATCCATCGCTCGACACCATCCACTCGCCGTGTTCCTCGCCCTCGCCTATGGGGCGGCAGCCCTGATCTTCGCGCTGCCACTCGTTTCGTCCGCGGGCATCGGCCTCGTCGCCATCGATCTGCCCGGCGCGGCGCCGTTCATCCTCCTGGCGGCCATCTCCCTCGGGGTCGTCGCGTTCGTCACGACCGCCCTCGCAGAGGGCCGGGACGGCGTGCGCGAACTCCGGAGCCGGACCTTCCGTTTCCGGGTCAAGCCCATCTGGTACGTCCTCGCGATCTCCCTGCTGCCTGTCGCGGGCCTCGTTGCCGCGATGGTGATGGCGGGCGGCGCTCCGATCGCCAGCCTCGTTTCCAGTCCGGGCATCCTCGTCTCGCTCATCGTCGGAGCGGTCGTCGCATTCGCCCTCGTCAACTGGTGGGAAGAGACGGCTTGGACCGGGTTCGCCCTGGAGCGGCTCCAGCCGCGCATCGGCCCCATCGCAGCGAGCGTCGTCACGACCTGGCTGCAGGCCCTCTACCACGTACCACTCGTGTTCATCGCCGGCGGCGTCACGGACGGCCGCGTGTCGGCCGCGCAGATCCCGTTCTACCTCATCGCGCTGTTCGTCCTGCCGATCGCGGTGCGCATGGTCCTGACCTGGATGTACAACGCGTCGGGTCGCAGCGTCCCCATCGCGGGGCTGTACCACGCGGGCCTCGGCGTCGCGACGGGAACGGCCTTCATCCCGGTCCTCGCCCCTGGCATCGACCCGGTCGTCGTGTACGCGGGGTTCGCGGCCCTTGCGGCGATCACGCTCGTCGCGACGCGCGGCCGGCTGGGCTATGACTCCGCGGCGTCGGTTCGCGGCACCACGGTCCAGCCCGCCGTCGCGTGACCGATCATCCACTCGCCGCCGGCGATCTAGCTGCGGCCGGGCCCGTCTTGGGCCTGGCCGCTTCACGCTGGGTCGCGAATGCGCCTCAGCGCGCGACGTATGCCGCGAGGTGTTCGCCGGTGAGCGTGGGCCGATCCGCCACGAGGTCGGCCGGTGTGCCCTCGAAGACGATCCGGCCACCATCGTGGCCGGCGCCGGGGCCGAGGTCGATGATCCAGTCGGCATGCGCCATCACGGCCTGGTGGTGCTCGATGACGATGACCGACTTTCCCGCGTCGACGAGCCGGTCGAGCAGGCCGAGCAGCTGCTCGACGTCCGCTAGATGCAGGCCGGTCGTGGGCTCGTCGAGGATGTAGATGCCACCCGTTTCGCCCATGTGCGTGGCCAGCTTGAGCCGCTGGCGCTCGCCACCGGACAGCGTGGTGAGCGGCTGGCCGATCGTGAGATAGCCGAGCCCGACGTCGGCGAGTCGTTCGAGGATGGCGTGTGCCGCGGGCGTGCGGGCATCTCCGGTGGCGAAGAACGCCTCGGCTTCGGTCACCGACATCGCGAGGACCTCGCTGATGTCGCGCCCACCCAGGTGGTAGTCGAGGACCGATGCCTCGAAGCGCTTGCCCTCGCACACCTCGCAGACGGTCTCGACCGTCGCCATCATCCCGAGGTCGGTGTAGATGACACCGGCGCCGTTGCAGTTCGGGCAGGCGCCCTCGGAGTTGGCGCTGAACAGCGCTGGCTTCACGCCGTTGGCCTTAGCGAACGCCTTTCGGATCGGCTCCAGCAGGCCGGTGTAGGTCGCCGGGTTGCTCCGGCGCGAGCCGTGGATGGCGCCCTGATCGATCGTCACCACGCCCTCGCGAGGCGACACCGAGCCGTGGATCAACGAGCTCTTTCCCGAGCCCGCCACTCCGGTGATGACGACCAGCATGCCGAGCGGGACGTCGACATCGACGTCCTGCAGGTTGTTGGTCGTGGCCCCGCGGACCTCGAGCACGCCGGACGGATTGCGCAGCGACGGCTTGATGGAGGCCCGGTCGTCGAAGTGGCGGCCGGTGAGAGTGCCACTCGTCCGAAGTGCCTCGACCGAGCCCTCGAAGACCACCTCGCCGCCCGCTCGGCCGGCGCCCGGACCGAGATCGACGACGTGGTCGGCGATCTCGATGGCCTCGGGCTTGTGCTCCACGACGAGCACGGTGTTGCCCTTGTCGCGAAGCTGCAGCAGCAGCTCGTTCATGCGCTGGATGTCGTGCGGGTGGAGGCCGATCGTCGGCTCGTCGAAGACGTACGTCACATCGGTCAGCGACGAGCCGAGATGGCGGATCATCTTCGTGCGCTGCGCCTCGCCGCCGGACAGCGTCCCGGCCGGTCGGTCGAGCGACAGGTAGCCGAGCCCGATCTCGACGAAGGAATCCAGGCTGTGGCGCAGGTTCTTGAGAAGAGGCCCGACTGACGGCTCGTCCAGGCTTCGGATCCACTCGGCCAGGTCGCTGATCTGCATCGCGCAGGCGTCGGCGATGCTCTTGCCGTCGATCTTGGACGAGCGGGCGCCCTCGTTCAGTCGTGTGCCGCCGCAGTCAGGGCAGGCCGAAAAGGTGACCGCTCGGTCGACGAACGCCCGGATATGCGGCTGCATCGCGTCGCGGTCTTTCGACAGCATCGACTTCTGGACCTTCGGGACGAGGCCCTCGTAGGTCAGGTTGATGCCCTCGACCTTCACCTTCGTCGCCTCCTGCCGGAGGAACCGGTCGAGCTCGGCGTCGGTGTAGTCGCGGACCTTCTTGTCGGGGTCCAGCCCGGCCGCGACGAAGATGCGTGTCGCCCAGCCGTCGGGGGTATAGCCCGGGACTTTGATCGCGCCCTCGGACAGCGACTTCGACTCGTCGTACAGCTCGGTCAGGTCGATGTCATTGACCCTGCCCATGCCCTCGCAGCGGGGGCACATCCCGCCGAGAAGCGTGAAGGTCCGGCTCTCCTTGACGGGCTTGCCGGCCCCGCGCTCGATGGTGATCGCGCCGGCGCCCTTGACCGAAGGGATGTTGAACGAGAACGCTTGCGGCGAGCCGACGTGTGGCTGGCCGAGCCGGCTGAACAGGATGCGGAGCATCGCGTTCGCGTCGGTCGCGGTGCCGACGGTCGAGCGGACGTTGGCACCCATCCGCTCCTGGTCGACGATGATCGCCGTCGTCAGGCCATCGAGCACATCGACGTCGGGTCGGGCGAGCGTCGGCATGAAGTTCTGCACGAACGCGCTGTAGGTCTCGTTGATCAATCGCTGCGACTCAGCGGCGATCGTGCTGAACACCAGCGAGCTCTTGCCGGATCCCGAGACGCCCGTGAAGACCGTCAGCCGCCGCTTCGGCAGCTCGACGCTGATGTCCTTGAGGTTGTTGACGCGCGCCCCCTGCACGCGGATGAGGTCATGGCTGTCGGCGAGGTGCGGGGCAGGGGACCGCACGTCGCCCCGTTCGGCGATCGTCATCGTGCCGGCCATGGTACGGGCGGGTCGCCCGGTGGCGCTTCTCCGAACCTGCTCGACGTCGACCGGCGGTTATTCGCCCGCGTCGATCTGGCCGAGGCGCTCCTCCATCGCCGTCATCACCATCGTGCGCAGCTCCGGCGAGACATCGAGTACATCGTTGAGCTGGCGCGGCGACAGGGCCACGACGCGCGTGTCCTCGAGCGCGCGACCGGTCGCTGTTCGCGGTCCGCCGTCGATCGCCGCGATCTCCCCGAAGAATCCGCCTCGACCGATGGTGTCGACCGTCCGGCCTCCTCGCTCGATCCCGATCGAACCGGAGACGACGATGAATACCGAGCCCTCGTATCGACCTTCGTGCGTCAACTCGACCCCGGCCGGCACGTCAAGCTCCTCGGCGTACTTCGCAAGCATCTCGAGTTGTCCTCGCTCGACAGTCGCGAACTGGGGCAGGCCGGCGAGGTCGTCCACTACGGTCATGGGCGCATCATCGCGCGGCCTCAGGCGCCCGGCAAGGGTTGGATCGGCCGTCAGCCGAGCTTGGCAGTACCCCGTTCCCGGCGGAACGTTGGACATGACTGTTTGCGGCCAGCGATGCCGCTAGCCGCGACGCCCACCCGACCCCATCACTCGGGAATGGTCCGGTTCCACGAGAGGAAGTCGATCTCGTCCTGATCGGGGCCGCCCCGGACGCCGGTATCGAGGGCGTCGATGGACGCGAGCTCCTGTGGCGTCAGCTGGAAGTCGAACACCGACAGGTTCTCGACGATCCGCTCAGGACGGACCGACTTCGGGACCGCCGACTGCCCGCTGTCGAGGTGCCAGCGGAGGATGACTTGCGCAGGGGACTTGCCGTGTCTCGCAGCAATGGCCGCGATGGTCAGGTCATCGAGGGCATTCTTCGTGGCCTCACCCGGTCGGTAGACGTACACCCCACCGAGCGGCGACCACGCTTGCGTGAGGATGCCCAGTCGCTCGTGTTGGGCACGAAGGGCCGGCTGGTTGTAGTACGGGTGAACCTCGACCTGGTTGACGGCCGGCACGACCGTCACTCGCGGCAGGAAGGCATCAAGGTGCGCCGCGCTGAAGTTGGACACTCCGATGGCGCGAACCCGACCCTCGGCGAGCAGGCGCTCGGCGGCGCGGTACGCGTCAACGGTGCTGTCGAAATGCTGGGGGAGCGGCTGGTGGAGGAAGTAGAGGTCCACCGTGTCGAGCCCGAGCTTTCGGGTGCTGACGTCGAAGCCGTGAAGCGCTTCGTCGTACCCGTAGTCGCTGACCCACAGCTTCGTCTGGACGAACAGCTCGGAGCGCTCGATGCCGCTCGCTGCGATAGCGGCACCGACCTCGCGCTCATTCAGGTATGAGGCGGCCGTGTCGATCATCCGGTAGCCGACCCGGATCGCCTCCTCCGTCGCCGCCTGGGTGACATCCGGAGGCGTCTGGAAGACGCCGAACCCGAGCGCCGGGAGTTCGACCCCATTGTTTAGCGTGAGCTTCGGTTGCGTCGACAGCATGGTCACTCTCCGTCGTCGTTGGCCGCCATCAAAGCACGGATGCGCGAACGGAGGTTTGCTACCGACGTCAGTCCACGTACTTCAGCGGTTTGACCACGAAGTCCGGCAACTTCACGCCAGTCCGATGGTCCGGACGATACGCTCCCGGGCCTCGGTTCTCAGCTAGATATGCTTCAGGTGAGTTGGTCGGCTAGTCCGACGACGATGCCCTCGGGGCCGCGGACGTAACAGAGCCGATATCGGTCCTCGTACTGCACCATCTCGCCAACGAGCTCGGCGCCGTGGCGGCGCAGGCGGCCAAGGACGCTCTCGATGTCGTCGACCGCGAACATGATGCGACGGATGCCCAGCGCGTTCACCGGCGCGTCTTCTGGCTCGGCCCTGACTGCCGCCGGCGTGTGGAACTTGTCCAGCTCGATCCGCCCGTGGCCGTCCGGGGTCCGCATCGAGGCGATGGTGGCTCGGACGCCGTCGAGCCCGATGAGGCGGTCGACGGACTGCCCCTCGACGACGGTCTCGCCCTCAAGCTCCAGACCAAGTTCGGCGAAGAACGCTTTGGCAGCTTCGAGGTCGTCGACAACGAGGAGGACGTTGTCCATCCGCAGAACGGTCATCGCCCGACTATAGGTCGGGCCGGCGCGCGTCGCCGCTGACCGGACTCGATCGACGTACTGGAGCGGTGTGACAGCGAAGTCGGCCGGCAGCGTCACGCCGGTCCGATGGTTCGGGCAGTAGCCGAACGGATCCTCGAACGTGCCTGCTTACTGAACGTCAGTCAACGTCGGTCAATGTCACGTGACGGGGACGTTTCGGTGGCGTTCTGCGGGTTACCAGGAACGCCGCGACTCATTGCGAACGCGGAACCGAAGGATGGTGACGGCGCCCGACGGCGTGCTGCTGAGCGGTTCCAGGTCAATCCTTGCGACGTCGGGGGTCGAGAAGGGAACGCCGTCACCGAGCAGCACCGGCAGGACATACACCAGGATCTCGTCGACGAGCCCCCGCCGCAGGCACTGACCGGCCACGTCTGCACCGAGGATCTCCAGGTTCTTGCCGCCCGCGGCGCTACGGGCCGTGGCGACCGCTTCCCCGATATCACCGCTGAGGAACGTGACCTCCGGATCCGGCCGCTCCGGCGGCTCGTGGGTCAGGACGAACACGGGTCCGGAGAAGGGATAGGTTTCCCCGCTCGATGCGGGCCCCCGCTCCTTGGCGGCGTCCATCCTGTTGCCTACGTCGTACGTGCGCCGGCCGATGAGCATGGCGCCGGTGGCCGCCGCGACCTCCGGAAACTCGTCCGGGGCCACGAAGTCGAAGATCCAGTCCATCGCGTCGCCGGGACCGGCGATGAAGCCGTCAAGCGACATCGACCTGTTCACGACCACCTTGCCGTTTCCGGTGCTCGTATCGCTCAATCCGTCCCTCAGTCAACGAGCTGCAGCGGCGTGACCACGAAGTCATCAGGCAGCTTCAGGCCCGTGGCGTGGTTCGGGCAGTAGCCGCCCGGATTCTTGTCGAGGTACTGCTGGTGGTAGTCCTCGGCGTAATAGAACGGGTTGTCCGCGGCGTCGACGATCTCCGTCGTGATCCGGCCATAACCGGCGGCCGTCAGGCGCTCCTGGAACGCCGCCTTCGAAGCCTCGGCCAGGGCCCGCTGCTCCGGACCGTCGACGATGATGATCGACCGGTACTGCGTCCCCACGTCGTTGCCCTGGCGCATCCCCTGCGTCGGGTCGTGGTGCTCCCAGAACGAGGCGAGCAGCTGCTCGTAGGAGATCCTCGTCGGGTCGTAGGCGACGAGGACGACCTCCGCGTGACCGGTCCGACCGGTGCAGGTCTCCTGGTACGTCGGGTTCGGGGTGGATCCGCCCGCATACCCGACCGCGGTCGTCACGACGCCCGGCAGCTTCCAGAAGTCCTTCTCGTCGCCCCAGAAGCAGCCGAGCCCGAAGACCGCGGTCTTCGTGCCTTCCGGCCACGGGCCGGCGATCGGCGTGCCGAGGATGGTGTGGATGCCGGGCTCGACGATCGGGTCGGAACGACCCGGGAGGGCCTCAGCGGCGGTGGGGATCGACTTGGGCTTGGAGCTGAAGAACTGCATGCCCGGAGTGTAGGCGTCCTGTGCGTCGATCCTGTGACGCTGGGCTAGCATGCCGAGGCTGTGACGACCGCCCGAGACGCCCTTCGCGCCGTCGACGAGTGGGGCGCCGATCATGCAGCCGCCGCTCTTCTTGGGCCGGACGGCGTCATCGCCCAACACGGCGATCAGGAGCGGGTCTTCCGCTGGGCCTCGATAACGAAGTTGGCGACCGCACTGGCGATCCTCACGGCGATCGACGATAGGACCATCGCCCTCGACGAGGCCGCCGGTCCGACCGGCTCCACGGTGCGGCATCTGCTCGCGCACACATCGGGGCTGCCGTTCGATGGTGCCGCGGTTCTTGCGAAGCCGGGAACGAGGCGCATCTACTCGAATGCCGGCTTCGACGCGCTCGGCGCCCTGCTCGAGGATCGCGACGGTCGACCATTCGTGGTCGCACTGACGGACCGCGTGTTGGCTCCGCTCGGCATGACCGGGACCGAGCTCCGCGAGCGGCCATCGCAGGGCCTTCACGGACCGCTGGTCGATGCTGTCGCCCTTTCCCGTGAGCTCCTTCGTCCCACGCTGATCGGCGGTGATACGTACGCCTCCGCAACGACCGTGGCCTTTCCCGGGCTCAAGGGCGTGCTGCCGGGCGTCGGGTCGTTCGACCCGCTCGACTGGGGACTCGGCTTCGAGATCCGCGACGCCAAGCGGCCGCACTGGACGGGGAGCCGCAACTCAGCGGCGACCTTCGGTCACTTCGGCGGGGCCGGCACCTTCATCTGGGTCGACCCGGCCATCGACCGCGCGCTCGTCTGTCTCACCGATCGCGAGTTCGGGCCGTGGGCCCTCGAGTCGTGGCCCGCCTTCTCGGATGCCGTCATCGATTCACAACGCCGCGCCTGAGCGAGTTCGCCGCAGCGCAGCGGGGCGCCGGGCAGCTAGCTCGGACCCGGGTCGGACGGTGGGGGAGTCGGTTCCACGGGCACGGCCTCGCCGCTCGAATACTGGCCGCTACCCGCCGATCGGGTCGTGCCGTTCGCCCCGAGGATGTCGATCCGGACCTCGCCTTTCTCGGGCGTGCAGACCGCCGTGCACGTGACGATGTAGCGCACGACATCGGGCTCCCCGCGACCCTGACCGAAGCCCGTGCACGCCTCGCGCGGTACGCCTCGGCATTCGATCGGTGGGCCGCCGGCCTCGTTCGGGACGATCGGCCCGAGTGGGCCCGGCGGTACGGGCGGCCCCTCGGCCACGGGCACCACCCCACAACCCGCGACCGTCGCTGACAACATCACGGCGAGGAACAGGCGACGCATCGAGGCATCGTACGTGCCCCGTCGTCCGCCACCCGCTTGCAACCCGCGTCGGGTTCGCGAGTAGAGGCCCTGTAGCCGACCTTCCCCGACCATCGTCGTCAGGAGGTAGGCGATGGCCCACGACCGGGAACGGATCGAGACGGGCCGCGACGTCCGAGACATCCGTCGGCGCGAGCGCGGCTGCAGCACCCTGCGGCGTGGCTAGTCGCATCGCACGGACGCGCCAGCCAGGGCGCGGGACCTTGCAGCGCCGCGACAACGGCTCGGGCGAGGTATCGCCACAGGAAGGGGTGTGGTATGCCCCGGACGTGACCCCCGAACCCGCGGCCGCGGCGATCCGGCCCCCCGACGTCGACGCGAAGGTCCGCCCCCTCTTCGACGCACCTTCCATCGACAGTCCGAGCTACCGCCAGTTCCTCGAAGCACTCGGCGTCGCCGTCTACACCACCGATGCCGATGGCCGGATCACGTTCTTCAACGAGGCCGCGGCCGACTTCTGGGGACGGCGTCCCGAGCTCGGCGAGGAATGGTGCGGCTCGTGGAAGCTCTACTGGTCGGACGGGCGACCGATGGCGCACGAAGAGTGCCCCATGGCGATCGCCCTCAGGGAGGAACGTTCGGTTCGCGGCTACGAGGCCGTCGCCGAGCGTCCGGACGGGACGCGGGTGGCGTTCGTGCCGTATCCGACCGTCGTCTTCGATGCGAACGGGACACTGCTCGGCGCGATCAACGTGATGATCGACGTGACCGAGCGACGCCGAGCAGAGGAAGCGCTGCGCGCGGCGAACGCGGTCAGGGACGAGTTCCTCGGGCTGGTCTCGCATGAGCTACGGACGCCGGTGACGACGATCTTCGGCAACGCCCGATTGCTGCAGTCGGCGGACGGTCTCCCGCAGCGTCACGCCGAGATGGTCGGCGACATCGCGACCGACGCCGATCGCCTGCTAAGCCTCGTCGAGAACCTCCTGCTCATGACCCGGGCCACGAGCCAGCAGCAGGTCGAGCTGGAACCGCAGGTCCTCGGGCACGCCATCCGCCGGATCGTCGACATCTTCCGTCGGCACCATCCCGACCGCGAGATCCGCCTCGACATCCCGAATGACGAGCTGATCATCGAGGGCGACCAGGGCTACCTCGAGCTCCTGGTGGGCAACCTGCTCGGCAACGCCGACAAGTACAGCCCCGAGCCGGGACCGATCGATGTGTCGGTCCGGCGCGTCCGCCAGGAGGCCCGCGTCACCGTTTGCGACCGTGGCATCGGCATCCCCGATGACGATGTCGACCGACTCTTCACTGCCTTCTATCGGGCTGATCCCGCCCGCCGGATGAGCGGCGGGCTCGGCATCGGACTGAGCGCGAGCAAGCACGCCGTCGCGATCCTCGGAGGCCGGATCTGGGCCCGGCCACGCGACGGTGGCGGCTCGGAGTTCGGTTTCGCGCTGCCGCTTGCGGAGGAGCGACTAGACTAGGCGGCGTGCCCGACCCAGCGGCGCTCCGTCACACGTCTGAGACGCTACTCGCGCAGCTCTCCGAGCTCGAGGATCTCGAACGGACGAAACGCGAGCTCGCGCCGGGTTCGCGCGCGCAACTTCGACTCAGCCGGCGCGTGGAATCGCTCGCTCGGAAGGTCCTGACCATCGCCGGCCAGCAGACCGACCTGGTGGAGGCGATCTCGGAGACGGTCGGAGGGTCCGATCCACAGGCCCGCGAACCGCACATCATCCTCGCCGAGTGGCGCCAGGCCGAACGCGCCATGGAGGCGGAGACGCCCGGCACGACAGCGTGGGAAGCGGCTCGCGCCGCGGTCGACCGACTACGGTCGGAATACCGGCGAGCGTTCACCGAACGGGGCCAGCGCGACTGACGCTCGCCTCAGATGCGGGTTGCGGGATATCCTTGGTTCGCCATGGCAGTCAGCGCTCGCCGGCGGCCAGCCCGCTCCGTCGGGTCGATCGAGGTCATGATCGAAGGCCGTGACCTTCCGGGTCGTCGGTGCGGCCCCGACCTCGAAGGCCGATGGTACGAGGACATCCATGTCGGGCTTGGGAATGGCACTGACACCGTCGAGCTCGTGCCAGGCGACGCCGAGCGCGCCGTGTGGTCATTCGACATCGATCTCCGGAGGACGGAACAAGGCGCCCTTGATTTCGGAGGCCCGGTCGTCCTGGGGCCACGCGACGAGCGCCACCTCGGTCTGCGCTGGCTGGGCGATGCCGGTGACGGGCCAGAGGTTTTCCGCGGCGCGAAGTTCCGACTCTTCGAGATGCCGGACGACCTGTTCGAGGCCGCCGCGCAGCACGGGTATCGACTCGTGGGCCGCGTGGGCTTGACCGACGAGATGGGCTGGCCCCGATGTGCCACGGTGCGGCCGCCGATCATCGAGTGGACCGTGGAGAGGTCGACCGGCAGCCCCCGTTGACAAGCGCCTCGGCGTGCCGAGGATGACCGCGACGACCTGAGGGGTGCGATGCGCGATCTGTTCGACGTTTACAACACCCAGATCAAGCTGCTGTGGGAATGGCGCGGTGGCCGGGCCGCACTGCTCAAGCGCGGTCTCCTGACGTTCATCGTCGCGACATTCTCATTCGCGGTCACCGCGTGGCTCGTCCCCGGAATCGAGATCGCGAACATCGGCGCGGCCGCACTCGCGGTCATCCTGATCGGGCTCTTCAACGCTCTGGTCCGACCGGTCCTGCTCGCGATCGTCGCGCCGTGGTCGCTGATCGCGATGGGCATCCTCGTCCTCGTCCTCCAGATCGTGTCCTTTTTCGTCATCGCCCAGATCTCCCCGGGCGTGCAGGTGTCGCGGATCACGGTCGCGCTGATCGGATCGCTGGTCTACGCGGTCATCAACACGACGCTCATCTCGATCCTGGGGATCGATCGCGGGGGCTCGTACTACGGGTCACTCGTCCAGGCGCTTCGCGCCCGCCGGGCGGCCGCTCCGAGCGACAAGCCCGGCCTCGTGATCCTGCAGATCGACGGCCTCGCCCACTCGATCCTGGCCGGGCGGGTCCGGGCCGGGTCGGTGAACACGATGGCCGGCTGGATGCGGGCGGGCACCCATCGCCTGTCCCGTTGGGAAGCGCTCCTCCCGTCGATGACCTCGGCCAGCCAGCTCGGGATCCTGCACGGCAACAACGACTTCGTGCCCGCTTTCCGCTGGTACGAACGCGACCGTCAGAAGCTGATGGTCTCCAGCAATCCGCGCGATGCCGCAGAGATCGTCGCTCGCGCCTCGAACGGCGAGGGGCTCCTGTCGAACGATGGGGTCAGCATCTGCAACCTCGTCACCGGTGACGCGACCCGGTCCTACCTGACGACGGCCGCGTTGGCCGAAGGATCGCGCGGTCTCGGCGACAGCTCCGCGTTCTACACGACCTTCGTCTCGCCGAGTGGCTACCTCCGGTCGTTCGCGATGTTCCTGGGCGAGTTCGGCAAGGAGCGCTATCAGGCCTACCGGACGCGGCGCCGCGGGGTGATCCCGCAACTCCACCGGAGCTACAAGTACGCGGGGATGCGGGCCGCGAGCAACGTCCTTCTCCGGGACGTGAACGTGTCGCTGATCATCGAGGAGATGTATCGGGGCGCCAACGTCATCTACGCCGACTTCACCGACTACGACGAGATCGCCCATCACTCCGGGCCGGAGCGGGTCGAGGCTCTCGACGCCCTGGACGGCATCGATGCGGCGTTCGCGACGATCGCCAAGGCCGCGGAAGCCGCCCCGCGCCCGTACAGGATCGTCGTGCTTTCCGACCACGGTCAGAGCCTGGGCGCCACGTTCAAGCAGCGCTATGGGGAGAGCCTGGCGGGCCTCATCCGGCGGCTGATGGGTGGCCGCGCGTCGGTGGCCGGGATGGGCACCCATGGCGAGGGCTCGGCGTTCGTGAACGCCTTCCTCTCGGAGGTCTCGAGCGCACGAGGTGCCAGCGCATCGGTCGCGCGCCGGGCGCTGCGCGGTCGACGCTCGAGCGACGGCCTGGTCGACATCGATGCTCCGACCGAACGGACCCCCGACCTCGCCGACGAGGGGTCGATCGCGGTCGTCGGATCAGGCAACCTCGGGCTCGTCTATTTCATAGGGAACGATCATCGGCTCACGCTCGAAGAGCTCGAGACGACGCATCCGGACTTGGTGGCGTCGCTCGCCGGGCACCCGGGCGTCTCGATGGTCCTCGTCCGCTCGGCATCCCGTGGCGGCATCGCGATCGGGGCGCGGGGCGCTCGGTACCTCGATGACGGGCGGGTGGAGGGCGAGGACCCGACGGAGCCGTTCGGCCCGAACACGCTGCTGAGCCTGCGACGCGAGGACGCCATGGAGCACGCGCCGGACCTGCTGCTTATGAGTCAATACGACCCGGAACTCGGCGAGGTCGCGGCGTTCGAGGAGCTGATCGGCTCGCATGGAGGGCTCGGCGGGGCGCAGACGAAGCCGTTCATCCTGCATCCTGTCGAGTGGGTCCTCGACGAGGAGGTGCCACTCGGGGCTCCGGCGATCTACCGCAACATCCGGCGCTGGCTGGAGTCGATCGACATCCAGCTTGGCAAGCCCGCCGCCTCGGCGGCGACGACGACGCCACCCGCGATCGAGGTGGATGAGGCCGTCGCCGTCATCACCTGAGGTTCACCGACGCGCTGGGGCGGCTTGCGGACTGTCCCTGCGGCAAGGCGGAGGGTGGTGCGCACCATTGCTCACGGTCGGACCATGTAGCCGCAGCGCGCATCTGAACGTTGAGCCCAACGCGCAGGAGGTGACAAAGGTGCAATCGATGATGCAGATGCCCGCGGACCCGGCACTCGCCGGCCGATGGAAGTGGTTCGTCGGCTTCGGCGTCGTGCTCGTGATCCTCGGACTGATCGCACTCATGAACGCGGTCGATGCGACCTTGATCACGACGATCTTCGTCGGGTGGCTGCTGCTCCTCGGCGGCATCGCGCAGATCGTCGCGGCATTCGCATCGCCGGGGACGATGGGCAGTCGAGTCCTGATAGGTGTGCTCGGCGTCCTTTACTTGGTCGTCGGCTGGGACATCATCGCCAACCCGCTCCAGGGCGTCGTGACGTTGACGATCGTCATCTCGATCGTCCTGATCGTCGAAGGGATCATCCGGTTGTTCCGCGCATTCAGCGGCGACACGCCGCACCGCGGCATCGAGGGCGTCATCGGCGTCATCGACATCCTGCTCGGCCTGTGGCTGTGGACCAACATTCCGATCAGCGGTGTCGCGATCGGGTTCTTCGTCGGCTTCGAACTGCTCATGGCCGGCATCATCTGGATCATCGGTGGCTGGATGGGCCGCTCCGCGATGCGGACCCCCGCGATGGCCGGCTGATGGCTTAGGGCTCGGGCCGCGTTGGCGGCGGCTCGCCGTCGCCCGGCGGCGAGACACCCTCGGTCGTCGCCGTCTCATCGGCTTGCGGAGCCGGCTCCATCGGAGCCGGCTCTTCCGTGCCGCCGGCAGGCGGGGTATCGGCGGTCGGCGGCGGCGTTTCCGTCGGTGGTTCGGTCGTCTGCGAGCGGCGGTAGAGGTAGATCGCCACCCCGAGCAGCGCAAGGACAAGCAGGACGATGACGAGCGCGCTGCGATCGTCACCCGTTGGCTCGGTCGCTGCGACGACCATCGAGACCGGCACGGTCACATCGGTCAACGGATTGCCATTGGTGATGACTGGGACGCCGGTGCGGTTCTCCCAGCGGCTCGGCTCGTCGACGATGGCGGCTGCGACGACGTAGTCGGTTCCCGAGTCGATGGCGGCGGGATCGAACGGGATCGTGAAGGGGATCGGCACAGATTCCGGTTGGAGGTGGACGTCGATACCGACCGTGGTGTCCGTAGCGAGATCGAGCAGGACGGCGGCCGAGAACGCCTGGTCGCTCATGTCGATGTCCACGCCGCTGATCGTCCCGCTGACGTCGCCCTTCAGGACGTCGGCGCGATAGATGAGGGCGAGGCTGACGCCGCTCGTCGGGTTGCCCTTGGTGATGACGGGCGTCCCGATGGTGGTCACCCACGTCCGCTCGCCATCGATGATCGTCGCCTGCAGGCTGTAGGTGACATCCCCGTCGACGACGACATGACTGTAGTCGAGCACGAACGGGATCGGCACGGGGCCCGGCGAGCTGATGATCTCGCTGGCGACGACGGAGCCGGCCGTGGGCTTGCCCGCCCCTTCGACGAGGACGACGAGGGCCTTGGCCGCCGGGGACAGCTGCGCCGGCTCGGCGTAGCTCAACGTCCCCGTCACGGTGCCCGGAGCGGCCGCGGGCGTCGAGGCCGTTGCGCTCGGCGTGGGTGATGGGCTCGGTGATGGACTCGGTGTCGGGCTCGGTGACGGTGACGGGCTGGGCGACGGCGTCGGGGTCGCGGTCGGTTCCGGGGTCGGCGTCGGTGTCGGTTCAGGCGTCGGCGTCGGCGTTGGCTCTGGCGTGGCGGTCGGCTCCGGCGTCGGAGTCGGCGTCGGCTCTGCGGTCGGTTCGGTCGTCGGCTCCGCGGTCGGTTCGGCCGTGGGCTGTTCCGTCGGTTCGGCGGTGGGCTCCTCTGTTGGCGCGACGGTCGGTTCGATCGTCGGCTCAGGTGTCGGCGTGGGCGGGACCGGGATCTCCCCGGCGCGAGGCGCGAGCTCCACCTGCACGTCCGTCGCTGGCGCGCCGTCCACGATCACGTCCGCGGGCTCCAGCGACTCCCACACCCTCGAGCCATCGACGATCGTGGCCTCCACGACGTAGTGGGATCCAGGATCCACTAGATCGGGGTCGTATCCGAGGGAGAACGGAACGCTGGGCCCGCTCGCGATCTCGACCTCGGTCGCAACGCTCACGAGCGTCCCTGTCTCTTCCTTGACCAGGACGGCGATGGCGACGGCGTCGGGTGACAGGTCAGCGGCGACTGGCGGGACGATGTCGCCCTCGATGGTGGCCGGGAATGCGGCGGTGGCCGCCACGGGCAGTTCGACGTTCGTCTTCGGACCGCCCGTGATCACCGGCACGGGCGCCTCACTGTTCCAGCCAAGCTCGCCATCGACGATCGAGGCGTACAGCGCATATGAGTGACTCGGGTCGATGACCGCCTCGTCGTACAGGACCTCGAAGGCGACAGGCGTCGATGTGATGTCCTCGATCCGTTGCTCGCCGACGATCGACCCGGCCTCCGCGGCTGCGGTCTGGTCGACCAGCGTGACGATCGCGACCGCCGTATCGGACGGCGCGAACGACTCGTCGGGCACGATCACGCCGTTCACGACCGTCGTCGCAGCGTGGACCGACAACCCCAGGGCTGAGACCCAAGCTGTGAAGACCGCGGCGAAGATGGCGATTCGCGTCCGGCGTGTCATCGGCTCGTTCTCCTGTTCGGGCCCGCTGGCGACGGTCAGACCGAGGCGCCGTGACAGCACGCGGACGGCGTACCGATGGTGGCCTGTCCGGCCGTCGAGGCGGATGGCGTCGGCACGCGGACCGTGGTCGGGCGTGCCAGCGTGTCGCTCGTCGCCCTGACCGCGAGCCATACTCGGTGCGAGCCCACACCCTGACCGACATGGGTGGGCGCCGCCCTTCCGCCAGCGAGATGCCCAGCGATGATTTCATCGAGAGGAGGTGCCCGTGTCCGCCGACGGTAACCTCTCCAGTCCGCGGTCTATCGACGCCCCCAGCGTCGACGTTGCCATAGGCGACGCGCCCATCGCCGCCGCGCCGATCGACGATGCTCGGATCGGCGACATCCCGGGCTGGCTGCAACGACTCGCCGCCCTCGGGTGGCGGACGCTCGTCGTCGTGGCGATGATCGCCGTGGTCGCCGCGGTTGCCGTCCGGCTGTCGACCGTGACGGGATCGATCATCTTCGCCGCGCTCGTCGCAGCGACGATCGCACCCGCCTATCGGAGCGTAAGGGTCGACCGGGGATGGAGCGCCACGAAGGCGGCCGTGGTCATGAGTCTCGTCGCGCTGACCGGGCTCGCGCTGATCGCGACGGTCGTGGTCCTCACGTTCGCGCCGTATGTCGCCGAGCTTGTCACATCCGTGCGCAACGCAACCGCGAACCTGACGTCACTTGCCACGGCTGCCGGTCTGCCCGATGAGGTCGTGACGCTCCTCGGGTTATCGATCAACGGGATCGAGGCCTGGATCTCGAACGCCGTGGCCAGTCTCGTAACGCCCATCACCGAAGGGGTGACCATCGTGATCCTGGGCGGCTTCCTGACCTTCTACGTCCTGCATGACTACGAGAAGGCGTGGCCACTCCTGGTACGCGACCTGCCGGAGCGCCACAAGCGGACCCTGAACGTTCGCGCCGCGCTGGCCATCGACAACGTGGGCGGCTACATGCGCGGGACGGGGTTCAATGCCGGGATCGATGCCCTGGCGGCGTTCGTCTACCTCCAGCTCCTCGGCGTGCCACTCGCGGCGCCGCTGGCGGTGATCGTGTTCCTCGGCGGGTTCATCCCGTACATCGGGCCGGTGGTCGCGGCGAGCATCGTGTTGCTGGTCACGTTCGCGGCGCAGGGACTCGTCGTGGCAGCTATCGTCCTCGGGCTCATGATCCTCGTCGGCATCATCCGCGGCCGGCTGACATCGCGCTTCGTCGTCGAGCACCCGATGCCGGCCCACCCGGCCCTCGTCATCCTGGCGCTGCCCGCCGGTGCCGTCTTGTTCGGCCTGATCGGGCTCGCCGCTGCGGTGCCGGCCGTGCTCCTCGCCGAGGCGCTGGCACCGGCCGTCACAGCCATCCTAGATGACGGGAGGCCAGCCGGTGCTCGCCTGGTCCCCAACTGGTTCGATCGGGTGGCCCAGTACAGCTGGCGGGCCCTTGTCGTGTTCGCCGTCGTCGCCGTGGGGATCGCGGCCGTCGTGAGCATCCCGGGCGTGAGCGTCCCCGTGGTCCTCGCCCTCATCCTCACCGCCACACTCCGACCGGCCGTCGATGCCCTTCAGAGGCGGGGGTTCGGCCGCGCGCAAGCCGCCGTGACGGCGACCGTCTCGACGGCGATCGTCACGGGCGCCGTGGTGTTCGCCGCGCTCGTCGCGATCGTCGGGTACATGGCCAACACGGTGGAGGTGACGGCGGCCGGTGCAGCCAAGGCCGGACTCGGCGAAAGCCCCGCCGACTTCGTGCGGGCGATAGGTTCAGGCGCGATCCAAGACGTGACGAGCATCTTCTCGAATGTCGTCGGCCTAGCTGTCGCCATCCTGCTCGCGATGCTCTTGACCTTCAACCTCTTGCGGGAGGGCGATCGGTGGTGGGGGGACATCCTGTCTCGAATGCCCGACCGGCGGCGGGAGCTCCTTGGCGAGGCCGGTCATCGTTCGGGCGAGATCCTCAACGGGTACATGATCGGCACTGGTGCGATCGCGCTCTTCGCTGCCGTCACCCAGTGGCTGATCATGGTGCTTCTCGGCCTGCCGCTGGCTCTGCCGATCGGGGTGCTCACGTTCTTCGGGAACTTCATCCCGTACATCGGGGGAGCGGTGACGACGCTCCTCGGCTTCCTCGTCGCACTCGCCGTCGGAACGTCGAGCGACATCATCATCATGGCCATCTACACCCTCGTGTTCAACATCGTGCAGGGGAACTTCGTCGCCCCGCTGGTGTATGGCAAGACGGTCCAGCTCCATCCGGCGATCGTGCTGCTCGCGATCCCGGCAGGCGGCCAGATCGCCGGGATCATCGGGATGTTCCTCGTCGTGCCGTTCCTGGGCGTCGTGGCGACGACCTGGCGGCTCATCCTGCAGATCTTCGACACGGACGACGGTTCATCGACGCTGATCGAGAGCGACCGGGCCCCCATCCCCGAGCCGACGCCGGCCGCACCGGTACCGACCGCCGCCCCACCCTGACGCCCGTCAGTCGTCGTCGGACTCGTCGGCGATCTCGTGCTCCGCGACCGTCTTCGGCAGCAGGCGACGCGCGATGTTCTCACTCTCCTCGGATAGGGCGAGCGTGCGCGGATCGTCCGCATCGAGGTGCGCCTTCTCTTGCTCGATCGCCTTCAATCGCGCGGCGTCTGCGGCGATGTCCTCTGAAGTCGCATGAAGGTCCTCGTCGGCGCGAAGGTCGCCTTCCCGGTCCGACATGTCAGCCAGCGGTGTCCTTCCCGTTCCGCCTCGGGGTCCAGGCACCGTCCCGGTAGCAGTACCACAGCGTCAACGGTTCACTGGACAGCTCGCGCGGCCGCACGACGGCCGACCGATACCGCTCACGCAGGCGTGCCTCGAAAGCCTCGGGCGTGGCTGCGCCGTCGGCAAGGATCGACTCCGCATAGCTGACGAAGTCCGAATCGCTTCGCGGGTTCAGGACCAGTCCATTTGGCACCATCGTCGCGACCTCAGGCGCCCGACCATGTTGCTGTGCCGCGATGACCGCCCGACCGCGACCAACCCGTGTGCGCCATTGCAGGTACGTCGCAAAGCGTCGCGCCGTGAGCGTGATCTCAGGCAGACGATCGAGGCGGGACCTCGTAGGAATCGCCGGGCATCAGCGGCGGGATCGTGACCTCGGGAGCCGTCAACGCGGCGGCCTCGATGAACCGTTCGCCCGGGTCGTCGAACCGATGGCGGCGGACGCGCCCCATCCCAACAGGCCAGAGGGTTCCCCAATGCACGGCGACCGCCGTCCTGGGGCGCAGCAAGCGGAGGGCGGATGCGGCGGTCGTGGGGTCCATGTGCCCGCCGCGCAGCGTCGGCCCCCAGCCGCCGATCGGCAGGATCGCGAGGTCGAGGTCGGATGCGAGGTCGGCCATCCCCGGGAAGATGTCCGTGTCGCCGGCGAAATAGACGCGCTCAGTTCCCTCGAGCACATACCCGAGCGCGGGTGCGGCCGGCCCGAACGGCATGCGCCGCCCGTCGTGCGAGGCCTCGACGGTCCGGACGCGGACGCCGCCCACCATCGCCTCGTCGCCGATATCCACTTCGCGAACGTCGTGGAAGCCGTCGCCTCGCACGAGGTGGGCCGTGTTGCGCGGGATGAACAGCGTCGTCGCGCGGTCGAGCATCCGCAGGCTGGCCAGGTGGAGGTGATCCTGGTGGGCGTGCGACACGAGGACCGCATCGACCGGTGCCACGTCGAGGTCGGGTGACTTCCGCCGCCGACGGACGGGACCGATCCCACCGACGAGGAAGGGATCGAACAGGAACTGGACCCCGTCCAGCTCGAGGCGAACGGTGGCGTGTCCGAACCAGCGGAGCCGGGTCAATCGGGATCCGCCAGCCGGAAGAACGTCACGAACTCCTCACCGTGCACCTCCGTGTACGAGTCGAATTCCAGGAGTCGCCCGTCGCCGCGCGGCATGCGAAAGCGAGACTCGGCGGCACCGATCTCAGCGAGGATCTCGAGCATCAGACCGACCTGGTCGGTCGAGCCAGGGGTCACGAACTCCTGCCAGTGGTGCCCGATCATCGCCCGACCGAAGAACGACTCGGCCGCGTCGTTCGCCTCGAGGATGAGCGCCTGGGCGTCGTATCGGACTCGCGGCCGCTCCGGCGTCTGCCACCAGGCGTCGGCCGAGCCGTCGAGCCCCGTGTGGTCCCGCCGCAAGACCCAGCGATCGCCCTGCGTCTCCACGGTCGCGTGGGGATACAGGCGCCGGAGCCGGACGGCTAGCTCGTCCGGAGTGGCCTCCGGCAGGCGCTCGAGTGCGCGCTGGCCGTAGCTCCGGAACGCGACGTCGGTCGCGGGAACGAAGGTGAGCTCGGCCGGTCGGCCGAAGACGTCCGCGCCGGGTGGTGCGAGGACGTCGCCGGCAAGCCGCAGGACTCCTTCGATGCGGTCGCCGGCCAGGTTCGCGTGCAGGTCGACCGCGATCACGTCACCGGTCAGAGGTCGAACGAGGATCGTCGCGTCGAGCGTCTTGCCCTCGCGGACGATGCGGAAGAGCGCAAGCGCGTCCTCGAGCGTGCCTGGGACGACGAGATCGGTGAGGTAATGGGTGGAGACAGCACCTTCCTCGATTCCCAAGAGGCCGAGCGCCGTGGGGCTCGCATCGATGAACCATCCGTCAAGCGAGAGGACGACACGGGGCAGGCCGGGATCGTCCCACCACTCGCCGGCGAGCGACGAGCTCCAGGATCCATCGCGATAGACATACCACCCGGGGGCGCCCGAGATCGTCCGCTCACGGACGACGACGCGAGGGAAGATGCGCCGGAGGCGCGTCTCGAGGTCCCGTGGCGTCGTAAACGGTGAGAGTCCCTGGACGTGCTCGTGGAATGCCGCGTCCGAGGTCGGGATGGTGATGATGGCAGGCTCGGTCGGGCGAGCGGTATCGGACATGAGCAACCGACATCATCGGACCGCGGGCAGGGGCTCGTCCCAGCGGGAGCGTGCCATGGGACCGCGACCTATTCATTGATATGCGGACGCAATGCAAGTGAAACCGCTCGGAACGGCGGCTGGATACACAAAGGGACGCCGGCGCGGGATATGTTGCTGACGACGCTGACCGGTGCCGCCCAGACGGCCAGGAGCGCTCTAGTCGAATATCAGGCGCCTCGCCAGAACGTCGACCACTGTTGGGGGAGTCGACCCTTGGCGGGGCGTCGGCCTGTCTCACTACAACGAATCGCCGAAGGAGACTAGGTGACCCACTTGACGAACGAGGGAATCTGACGAGATTCTGGTCGTACCGGAAACCGTCAGCCGGTGGGGTCTTAGAGATGGATCGAAGAGTCGATACGATCATCTCCGAGTGGCGCGAGCTGGAACGCCAACATGAAGCCGCGACCGACGACGAGACGCGTGAGTATCTCGAAGCGAAGATCGCCGAGCTCCGCGAGGAACATCACCAGGCGGTCGAAGAGCGGATGCCTGCGGACGAGGAGCCACCTGAGTTAGGGAGCGCGCTCGGCGCAAGCGCGTAGGCGCCCTCGAATGCCCTCGCGGGCTCCTTATCGCTGTTTGGACGCCACCAGCTCAAGACGCTCGTCGCCGCCGACGATGTCGAGCTCGCGGACCTCGCCGATCCCCTCCACGTAAAACTTCTCGCTCAGGACGTCGGGCTCCAATGGGGTCCACTCCAGGGTTTGGACGGCGTCTCCGTACGAGCCGGCGGGGACTTTGACCGCCACGTTCGTCAGGAGAATGACGAAGTGATCCTCGGCGTGGCCGGCGTAGTACTCCTGGGCGTATGACTGGCCGATCCGCGGGTCGGCGGGCATGAAGAGCCCAGCCACTGCGCCATCCACGCCGGAGGCCCATGTCCCCTCAGTCGAGGTGACGTTGCCGGCGGCGTCGAGTTCGGCCGTGTCCTCGCCGAAGTACCAGACATTCCCGACTCGATCCTGTGCGTAGTAATCGTCGGTCCGCTCGGCGAGCACGCCATCGAGGGTGAGCGTGTCCCGGACGACGACGCACGTGACATCGTCGATGCTTTTCGTGTCGGTAGTCACCGTGACCGTGTCCTCAGCCTTTTCGCCGTCCCGCGTGCCGCGGTAGGTCCAGGTCATCCCCGGCGCCACTGGGAACCACGGGTTGTCGATCACGGCCACGAACTCGGTCCGCGGCGGGACACCCGAAGCGGACGGCTCCGGGGATGCGTTTGCCCCCGACGCCGCGCCAGAAGGCGAGGCGCTCGCGACGATCGGGCTGGCGGACGGTGATGGCGCGGGGCTGGCAGACGTTTCAGGCGACGGGTTCGGAGTCGAGCTGCAAGCCTCGAGCACGACGACGACCGAGGCAAGGACACCTCGGCGGAAGGACTGAGCGGAGCGGGGTGCCAGCATGGTGCCTCCTCCTCAGCCGCGGCGCAGGCCGTCGCGGTCGTCGTACGTCTAAGTACTACTGAGACATCTGCCGTCGTCGGGGTTTCAAGAAGGCGAGCGGGTGCCCGCTGTCCGAAGAGGCCAGAGATAAGCCCTGGCGGGATCCCCGCCAGAGGGCGGCGGCGCTCGATGGCTCGAGGTCGAGCCAGGCTTGCGACGTCGAAGCGCGGGTCGCTGTCGCGCCGGGACGACTCCCTCCGTCACGCCCTGGCCGAGTCGCGCTCCCACGCACGCCCGAGCACCCAGAGCGCGATGTTCAGTCCGAGCACCCAGCCGAACAGTACGCTCAGGGCGATGGCGGCCAACAGCAGAACCGAGCGGATGTTGTGGACCGTGGTGTCGGCTGTGGCCTGCAGACCGGCGAGGTTGGTCGACACGCCGTGTACGGCCGTGGCACCGCTCGAGATCGCGTCCTTCAGCGGGGTCGCGCGGGCAGCCAGGGCGTCCGCTAGGGCCTCGCCCGGGTTCGCGTCCGCGAGGCTCGTCCCTGTCGCGACGATGGCCTCGTCGATGTCCCTGATCTTCGCGTCGACGGCGGCGAGCGTATCTCCCGCGCCTTCAGGGACTCTCGTACCGGGGATGATCCGTGCGATCTCCTGGAGCCTCGAGATGACGCCGACGACGTTCTCGCGGGCTTCGGCGTAGCGCACGCGAGCCTCGAGATATCGGGCCGAGACCTGCTCCAGCCGGGCCTGCAGGTTCGACAGCCGTTCCAGGTCGGGTGTGCGACTGGCGGCCGCCTCGGCGATGTCGGCGCGCATCGTGTCGATCGTGACGACGGCCTCATCGAACCGGCCCGCGACAGCCTCTGTCGCCGCGATGGCCCGGTCGAACGCGCCGTTGACGTCGTTGCCGAGGTCGTCCACGGCCCGGGCGACGGTCCCGAAACTGAACCACACCATGAGGATGATCAGGGCGCAGATGACGACGCCGACGATGCCTGCGACCTTCGCCGCTACGGCCTTCGGTGGTGAGCGTCGGGTGGAGACGGGCCTGAACTTCGGGGAGGTCGCTGACATCGGGTGTCTCGGATTCGTGTTGGGACACGATGATGGCAGGTCCGGGCAACCGCCTCGTCGGCAGTGATGCGACCGACGAGACGGCCGACGCCTGGATCGTCGCGTGGGATACCAAGACAGCCGAAGACGGCTTCGAGCGAGGCTCCGGGTACTGGCAGAGGCCGGCTAGGACTGGATCGCTGCGCAACGAGAGCATCTATGAGGGCCCTAGCCGAATGGGAGGCGTCCAGTGGCCCAGCGATCACCTGGGGGGAGAGGCAAAGGAGGCGAGTCTGGACGCCCACGCATCAGCCTACGCCCAACGGTAATGACAACTTAGTCATCCCCCGCCCGCCGCATGCCCCATACTGATCGAGGCACTTGCCGCGGGGGACCCGCCGTGGGGGATGTGGTCCCTCCGCGCGTGCCGCCCGACGCGTTCCACGTGCAGCCCCGGCGAATGACGATTTGTAATGACATCGCCTTTCGGGATACCTAGTCTCACCGATGGCACTCGCACGGGGGGACGCCCTCGGGGGGAAGTCCGCGTCCCTCCGCGCGTGCCTTCCGAACGTGTTTCGACCCCCAACGACCTCGGCGAGCTGGCAACCGTCGTCTTCATGGTGATTGCCGCGGTCCCGACCATCGGACTTGCTTCAGTCGGGCCAGAAAACAGCCGACACATACAACCGCCCCGTTAGGCGTTTCGGTCTCCCGATCGCCACGCGAGGCGGTATGAGGGCAATGCTAGGGGTGAAGGCGTCACGCCCAGGCTGCCCACAGGCCTCCCGACGATCGCAGTCGCGTACGTCGAACTCGATGCGTCGAGAGTTCACCGTGCGGCACGCTCCGTCGTGGTACGAGGACGTTGGCGGAGCCGAAGACAGACGGCTCGAAGCGCACGCTGCACCTGGGGTCGGTCGCAGGAACGCTGCGCGCCCATCGTTCACGACAGCTGGAGGAACGGATCGCAGCGGGTCCTCGCTGGCGCGATGGCGACTACGTCTTCACGACGAAGCTCGGCGCACCGCTCCACACATCGACGGTCACGGCGGGGCTATTTGCCAGGTTTGCCCGGCCGAACCGGGACACGACGATGAGGGCGACGATCCACGTGACGATCGCGTATAGGAACGACGCAGCGCCGGTCGAGCCAACGGCCGCGGGCACGAATGCGGCCAGGTTGATCGACGTGTGAAAGAGGATGACGACGATCAGGCTGCCACGGGTCTCATTGAACAGCCACGTGAAGAGGATCGACAGTCCGATCGTCCACACCACAAATGCGCCGATCGCGAAAGACGGACTCGTCCCGCCGCTGACCGTTTCGAACTGGCCGGTGCCTCGAACGAAATAAAGCGGGATGTGCCATATGCCCCAGATCAGTCCTAATAGGAGGCTGGCCCGGAATGCGGTGAGCCGCGCCTGGAGTCTCGGTAGGGCGAAGCCACGCCAGCCGAGCTCTTCCCCGAGGGGCCCGCCGAAGAACAGCACCCTGACGAACTCCCTTGCGAGGACGCCGACGAGGGCGATCGTGATCACCGGCGTAGGGGCTCCGAACACCAAGACGGAAACCGCGATCGCCACGACGATCATCGTTAGAGGCAGCACCAGGGCGACAACCACCCACCGCGCGGAAGCCCGGCCGATGGAAAAGCCGTCCAACAGCCCGCGCAGCTCGCCGCCGCCCAGGACGGCCGAGAGGATGAGTGCCGTGATGCTTGGGCCGGAGAGCGCGATGACATTCAGGACCCAGCCGCCGGACGTCCCGATACTCATCGACGTGAGCGCCATGCCCCACCAGATCGCCCACGAGATGGCAAAGGTCAGCGCGACGAACGCGAGGAGCTGCTGTCCGCCTGCTGGGGAGCGCGCTTCGCGATCTTCCACGTCCCCTTGCTCCTGTGGTGGGCGTCCACCTTACGCAGGGTGGCCACGTTGCCGGGGTTTGGAGTCTTGAGGATACCGTCCGACGCGCCCCACGGCCACCTTCCGTGCGGTCTTCAGGTCCATCCAGGTAGAGGCCAGCACATTGATCGGCAGGACCTGCTGCGTGTTCCGACCGCAACATGTCGAGCGCGCGCCAACCTGGTGCCACGCATACGCGCGAAAGAAGTCGAATCAGGTGAACGTCGGCGCACCTCGCGGCTCCTTCTTGGAGCCCGCGTCACGTGCGCCCGCACGAAACCACCAGATGTGGTGCGGGGAGTTCCCTCGACCGCTACCCGTGGGGTAGCTGGCTGGCGAGGAAGGATTCGAACCTTCGATCTCCTGATCCAGAGGACTCCCGACGTTTCTGCCGATGGTCGGTGCCGTTTGAGCGTGGAGCGGACTCGGATTCTGTCAATCCGGCAGGCAATCAGGTTGAACTAGCCGGACGGAGTCAGGTGAACGCCGTTCGTTCATGTGATCCCGTTGAGCGAACGTAACGGTCGGGCCAATCGCAGGGAAGGGAGCCGTTCCCTCTGTTCCGACTACTCCCAAAGATCCTCGCCTTAAGGTCAGCTCTCAGGGGTTGAGGAATCTTCGATGTCTGCGACGCGATGTCGATCCAGACCGCTCCCGTTCGACGCGATAGTAGGAGGGCGCAACGGGCGGCCTCGCACGAAGGGAGAAACACCATGAAGTACATGCTGATCATGCGCGACACCCAGGAGGCCGTCGAGGCCAGCCAGAAGGTCGACTTCGAAGAGATCATCAACGCCATGGGCGCCTACAACGAGTCCCTGATCAAGGCGGGCGTGCTCGCCGGCGTAGAGGGCCTCGCACCGGCGACCGAGGGATTCGTCGTCGATTTCGCCGGCGAGAAGCCGATCGTGACCGACGGCCCCTACGGCGAGACGCACGAGCTGTTCAACGGGTTCTGGATCCTCGAGGTCTCGAGCAAGGAGGAAGCTGTCGAGTGGGCGAGTCGCGCTCCTCTCGGGCCGGGTTCCAAGCTCGAGGTGCGCCGCATCCCGGGCCAGGAGGCCTTCGCCGACTTCGCCGACAACGAGTACGTCAAGAAGCGCGCGGAGCTCCGGGCCGACGGCCGCTGAGCGGCCGTCACCCGGTGACATCGTGACCGACATCCAGCGAACGGTCGACGCCGTCTGGCGCATCGAGAGCGCGCGCATCGTCGCGACGCTCGCCAAGATGACCGGCGACGTCGGCCTCGCCGAGGACCTCGCACAGGAGGCGCTCGTCGATGCGCTGACCCAATGGCCGGAGGCAGGCGTCCCGCAGAACGCGGGCGCCTGGCTCACGGCTGTTGCGAAGCGCAAGGCGATCGACGGCTGGCGCCGGCGGGAACGTCTCGACGAGCGGTACCGCGCGATCGCCCACGACCTGTCGGAGACCGCCGTCGTCGAATGGCAGCCGATCGACGACGACGTCGTGCGACTCGTGTTCACCGCCTGCCACCCCGTGCTCTCGCGCGAATCGCAGGTCGCCCTGACCCTGCGCGTCGTCGCGGGCCTCACGACCGAGGAGATCGCGCGATTGCTCCTCGTCCCGGTCGCGACCGTGCAGCAGCGGATCGTCCGGGCCAAGAAGACCCTCTCGGCCGCGCACGTGCCCTTCGAGGCGCCCGACCCGAGCGAGTGGACATCGCGCCTCGGCGCCGTGCTCGGCGTCGTGTACCTGGTCTTCACGGAGGGCTACGCGGCAACCTCGGGCGACCGCTGGATCCGCATCGAGATCGCGAACGAGGCGCTGCGCCTCGGCCGCGTGCTCGCCGGCCTGCTGCCACGTGAGCCGGAGGTGCACGGGCTGCTGGCCCTCATGGAGCTGCAGGCGTCGCGCTTCGCCGCTCGGGTCGCCCCCGACGGCAGCCCCATCCTGCTGACCGATCAGGATCGATCGCGCTGGGATCGCACGCAGATCGCGCGGGGTCGTGCCGCCCTTCGCCGGGTGGATGAGGCGGGGCGTGGCCGTGGCAGTTACGCCCTGCAGGCGGCGATCGCCGAATGCCACGCGATCGCCCCGAGCGTCGAGGAGACGGATTGGGAACGGATCGTCGTGCTCTATGAGGCGCTCGGCCGGATCGCGCCAAGTCCCGTGATCGAGCTGAACCGAGCCGTCGCGGTTTCGATGGCCACCGGTCCCGCCAATGCGCTGCGCATCGTCGACCGGCTCGCGTCCGAGGGCGCCCTGCGGGGATCGCACCTGCTGCCGAGCGTGCGCGGCGAGCTGCTCGCCCGGCTCGGTCGCATCGAGGAGGCGCAGTCTGAGTTGATCACCGCTGCGGGGCTTGCCGGGAACGAGCTCGAAAGCGCGGTGCTGCGCGCGAAGGCGGCCGCACTCTGACGGGTGTGCGGATCGCGCCGTAGGCTCGATCCGTGCTGCTCGCCATCGACACCTCCGCCGGCACGAGCGTCGCCGTAGTGGACGGCGATCGCGTGCTGAGCGAGGCGAGCGACCCCGGGACCCGCGGCCATGCCGAGCTCATCGGAACGCTCATCCAGCGGGCGCTCGCCGACGCTGAGGCATCCCCGGCCGACATCACCGGCGTCGTCTCCGGCATGGGACGAGGGCCGTTGACCGGCCTGAGGGTCGGCATCGCTGCCGCACGCGCGTTCGCCGCCGGCCGCGGCCACCCCGCGGGGTATCTGGCTGGCGAGGAAGGATTCGAACCTTCGATCTCCTGATCCAGAGTCAGGCGCGACGACGCACAGACTGGCGATTCGTGCGTACACCGTGTCCACTGCCGTCCGCCCGTACCACCCTAATCCACCGGCTAGGTGGTACGAGAGGTGGTACGAACCCCGGTCGGCCCGGACCGACTGGCCGCTGACGCAGGATCGAGGGTCCGGGACCCGAGCTTCGGCTCATCTTGACCCTTGCCCGGCCGCGGGATAATCGGGATGCTCGGGATGAATCCGGTTCACGAACCACGACCGCTTCGCGGCCGAGCGGGCAGGGACGATCCATGAACGCCGCGGCACCGCGACCCGCGACACCCGGACCCCTGGAACCGACCGATGGTCGGCAGGAGCCCGCGACAGCAAGCCCATCCCTCCGCCGAGTCGGACGCGCCACCCTCATCGCTGCCACGATCTCGGCGCTTGCGAACGTCGCCCTCGCGACGGCCCTCCGCATCGGCCTTGGCATTGACCCGGTATTCCGACCTCTGTCTCCGGCGGGGGTCGCGGTCTTGACCTTCGCGTTCACGTGCATCGGCGGGGTGGTGTTCGCCGTCATCGCCCGTCGCTGGCCGACCGGCGCCGTCCGGCGCTTCACGATCGTGGCGATCGTCGTACTCATCGTCAGCCTCGCCGCACCGCTCAGCCTCCTTGGCGCGACCCAGAGCGAGTGGACCCCCGGCGTCTCGACGACTGCGGTGTTTGCGCTGATCCCCCTCCATGTCGTCGCGGCGACCGTGTTGGTGGTGACCATTCGAAGGTCCTTCGGATCAGGTTCGTGACCGAGGTCACCACCTCGGACCCGATGCCCCTGGTCGGCCCGGACAGGCTGGCCGCCGAGGCGGGATCGAAGGTCCGGGACCGGAGCCGGGGTCGTCGCGCTTGGCATTGAGGACCTCGGTGCTTTTCGATGCAGATGAAAGGAGAACCTCGTGCAACAGCCGTCTCCTGGACCTGGGTCGGTGGCATCCAACCGTGTCGCCCTCGGTGCGCTTGCCCTGGTGGTGGCGGGTGTGACCGCGCTCCCGACCGCGATCCTGAGGGCTGGCGAGCGCGCTGACGTCCAGGTCTGTAGCTGAGGCGGCCTCGAGGCTGACGAGGATCTCGCCAGAGCCGGCCACCGAGGCGAGTCGTGCAGCCGTGTTCACCGGATCGCCCAGGGCGGTGAAGTCATGTAGCTGGCCCTTGTCGCCGACGCCGCCAAGGAAGGCGATACCGCGATGGATCGCGACGCCAGCCGCGATCCATGGCTCCGAGGGGTGCCCCGTCCCCGCGACGATCGCCCGCGCGGCATCCACGGCCGCGGCGGTGTGGTCGGGTCCGGTCATGCCAGGGATGAATAGGCCGAGGACAGCGTCGCCGATGAATCGATCCGCGATCCCGTCGACCATGATCACCGCGTTGCTTGCGACGTGGTAGTAGCGGTAGATGAGAGCGGTGTAGGCAGCGGGTCCGAGGCGCTCAGCCAGGCCCACCGAATCGCGAACGTCAGTGAACAGCATGGTCATCTCGATGTCCGCGCCGCGGATCCCAGCTGCAGTAAGCCAGTTGAAGCACATCTGGCAGAACCGTGGACTCTTGGGAAAGCGCGGGCGGCCGATCGCCCGAGACACGATCGATCCCGGGAAGCCGAACGGGGCGTTACACGTCTTGCAGCGGGGGTCGCTCGGCAGCCGCGCAAGTAGACGTCGATTCCGGCGGAGTCGCGGGTGGTCGCCGCTCATGAGCGCCCGGAATTCGTCCTCCGGCGTCGAGTAGCTGGGCATCGCGGAGCGATGGTGGCATCGGTCACGGAGTCGTGTCGATTACTCCGACCCGGCACGTGTCTCGGGATGGTGCGTTCTCTCGTTGATGAAACAAAGCCGACGGATCACCGCTCGGCGTCAGCGAAATCGCAAGAAGGCGGAAGTACCTTGGCTATTTCGGGCCACACGAACTCCTCCATAGTGTGGTGGCGGCGACAGCGGGCATAGACAACAGGTGTACCGTGACCGATGCGGGGCCCCCGCTCTGCACGTCGACGGCGCTCCCTTATGGGGATTGGCTAGATCGCGCCAACGGGGGCCTTGCTGTACTTCCAGCAAGTGCTGAGAAACCCCTCGGTTTGACGAGCTGGAGGCCGGAGCGCATGGTCCGCCTCGTGAGCGGCTGGGCACGTCCGTGAGTGATTCCGGAGACGTTCGTGCCCGGCAGCGGGCTAGTCGCGCCAAAGCGGATCCGACGCTGTCCCCCGAGGAGGAGGAACTTCGGGCGTGGCTCGTCGACGCCGGCGAGGCCGCTCGCCTGTTCCTCGAAGCGCGTGCAGGGGAAACCCTGACGGACCCGACCGACCTCGAGATGCGCGGCCATTGCGAAGAGGTCGTCGCCTTCGACGACGGTCTGCGCCGCGAGATGACCATGGCGGAGCTGGCTGATCATTTCGATGCGATCCAGCGCCTCGCTGAGGCGAGAGCCGACGCCACGCTCAAACGGATCCGCGAGCGGGCGGACGAGTCCCGGGGCACTCCGAAATAGCCAGACTCCACCGTACTAGCGGCTAAGGAACGTTCATCTCCGAGGGCGGCCTCGAGCGCGGCTCGGCGCCCTGGCCAGGCGGGCTGGGACTGGATCGCCGAACAGCGGCAAGATCGAGTCCGGCCGTAGGCGTTTGCCCGGAGCGGCTGGACGAGGCGCGGGCGGCGATCGCCGGAGGGCTCGACGTCCCCGACGCCTTCGATGTCGAGACGCAAAAGACGCCCGGAGGGCGGCAAACCGCTCCGGGCGTCCGCTTGGCGATCCGCAGTCGGCTATCCGGACACGTGGATCGTGACACCCTGGCCGCTGATGGTCAGGTCAAACGAGAAGCTCTCGATGACGACGACCTGATTGCCGGGGCAGGTGAGCGTCGACAGTGGCGTCACCGTGAAGCTCACATTCGTCCGGCCATTGCGAACGGGGAAAGTCCCGGTCGCATCGACGTCGACGGTCTCCTGCTTGTTGTCCGCCTGAGGCTTGTTGCCGCCGCGGTTGTAGCAGCGCGAGAAGACATCGACCGTGCCGTCGAGATTGAATGTCGCGCTCGGCACGTTACCGAGTCCGGCGATCGAGGCGGTGATGGTCAGCGAGTTGCCGCTGACGTTGACCTGGGTCTGCCCAACCTGATGCGGGCTATCCGCTGAAACAGAGCCGATGAGCGCGAGGCTCAGCAGCAGGCCGAGAGGTACGAACAGTAATCGGCGCATTGAGGTAATCCCTTTCCGAGCCGCCCCGGCGGTGGTGCAGCCGGCAGCGGACGAATAGGCCAGTCACCCCTGGCAGATCCCCGAGAAGGGCCCCCGAGTCTGGGATGATCCCCCGTGACGGATATCGGCGAGGTCGGTACACCTGGACTTGCTTGGTCGCGCATCTGACCCCCAGTCGAGCGCGAGAAGTCCTGAAGTTCCATCTAGGTGAGCAGTCCGACCTTCAAGGTCGCGTGACGTGTCCGCTACTGGGCACGCGAAACCGCGGCTCATCGTCCCCAACCGAGCGCGCGCATGGACGGTCGGCATCCCCCCTTCCGTCGCTATGGCCTCGGCCCCCTCACCGAGGCTGGCCATGTAGTACGAAAGTACTAGCGCGTACTAGGACCGGAGGGGTGTCAGGAGCGTTCCGGCGGACATGTCCGGCACGCGACAGTCTTCGTCAGACCGCCCCAGGCGGCCGCTGGGACGTCGACGTACATCGAACCTCGTTTCAGAACCATCTCGACTAGAGGCCGAGGATCTTCACTTGCCGGTCGCGACATACGGGGTCGCGTTGAACCCGAACTCCTCCTCGGCCCGGAAGTCCGTCACGTTCTGGTCGAACCTCGAGCCCGCCTCCGACGACACGTCGATCCGGAACTCGGAGCCGATGTAGATGTCGCAGGCGGCCCCGGTCGGCCCGGGCGAGCTGGCCGCGGAGGAGGAACCGACGCGGGATCGAGGGTCTGGGATCGGAGCGATCACCGGATCTCGAACGGGACCCTTCGTCGCACTCACCCGGCGCGACCGAGGCCAGCCGATCGAACATCTTCACGAGCGTCACTCCCTCGCGGCGATGAGTGTCGCGAGGTAGGAGGCATCCTCATCGATCCCGGCGAACAGGCCGGACCGAGCCGAATGTAGCCAATCGAGGCCCAGCACGTACAGGCCCGCGACATCCGTCTCGCCCCGCCGCTGGCGTGGATGCCCGTCCGGATCGAGAAAGGGTAGGCCGACCCACGAGAAGTCTGGCCGGTAGCCGGTCGCCCACAGCACGGTCCCGATCCGGGCCGCTGCGAGATCGAGCTCGGCCGGGGCGCGCTCGCCGAGGGCGGGTGGAGCTACCGCCGGATGGTGCAGATCGGCGGGCAGGTCCTCGTCGGGTGCGTCGAGGCCCTGATCGCGGATCGCGCGCTCGACGGTGGCGACGTAGTTCCTCGCCAGTGCATCGCCCCACACGAGGTTCTCGGCGAGGTCATCGTCGAAGTAGGCCTTGCCGTCGCGGAACCCGCGCGAGCGCCCGAGCAGGCGTACCCCTCGGCGAGCCAGCGTGTGCCAACTGATGTCGTGGCCCCCGCCGGCACCCGTGAGCTGCGGGTTCGACTGCCCCGTGCGCTTGCCGGGCGGCAGGTCCGCGGTGCGTCGATCGAGCCACCCTGTGATCCGGAACCAGGCCGCGATATCACGGCCGCGATAGCGTCGTGGGACCCACCAGCTGCGGCCACCGGACAGCCAGACGTCACGGCCGGCGCCGGCGAGCTCCTCGGCGATCTGAGCGCCAGTCTCGCCACTGCCGACGATGAGCACGCCCTTCGCCGGAAGGGCACCTGGATGGCGATAGTCCGCCCCGATGATCTGGGCCACGTCCGCCGGGATCTCCGCGTCGGCCGGGACGTTCGGCCGCTGCAGCGCTCCCGTCGCAAGTACCACGTGCTTCGCGGCGATCGAGCCGTCGTCAGTGCGCACCATGAAGCCGCCGCCCGTGGCCGCCTCGACGGCCACGACCCGACTGCCCTCGCGTACGGGTGCCCCGAACGAGGCGGCATAACCCTCGAGGTACGTGACGACTTCGTCGCGGGCCATGAAGCCGTCCGGGTCGTCGCCCTGGTAGGGCAGGCCCGGCAGCGCGACAGACCAGTTGGGAGCGATGACGCGGAGCGAGTCCCAGCGCTTCGAGCGCCAGCTCTCGACGAGTCGCGTCTGCTCGAGGACCACGTGCTCCCGGCCGAGCTCCGTCAGTCGGTAACTAAGGGCGAGTCCCGCCTGCCCGCCACCGACGATCGCGACCTCCACCCTCTCGAGGCCCATCACCGCTGATGCTAGCAGCGTGCCCGCAGGCGAAGACCGCGACGTGTGCGCCCTTCCACGGCATTGGGTCGTCGACTCCATCGGTGGGATTCGTGAGCCTGACAGTGGGGTAATCGAAGGCATCCCCTTCGATGTCGCGATACCGATGCTTGCCGGATGGAACCTTCGCTACGACTTCGACGACGAGCACGTCCAGCGCATCGGTGTCTGGCTTAGCGACATCGAGTACGACCGGCTGACACCTACCTATCACCCTGGTGCTCACATCAAGGGTCTGACCCGCGACCGCTTCGCGCCGGAGATCGCGGCGCAGATCCGGCAGCTTGAGGAGACCTGACAACGCGAAGCCACGCGGTGTTGCCGCGGGCCGCGGCGTTTCGAGGTCGAACGCGGACGTTGAGCCGTGCCGCTGCGACGAAGGCACCGACGAGGTCCATGCGCGAGGACGAGCCGGGGCTTGATGCCGTCGACATTCATGCGAATCGGTACAGGCCAAGACTGGAGTCGGACGTACCGGGCGAGGGTGTCTTGGCCCGGCGAGCGCCGATCGAACCGCCACCCCTCGCGCGCGTACCAGCTTCGGTCTTTGACGCTATGACCAGCCGGCGCGTCTCCCGTCGCGGGCGTCGGCTGGGCCCGGTCGGACGTGACGCCAACAAACGGCCGCCCGATATGCTGGCCGTTCCGGGGGAGACTGGAGGGATCCGATGATGGCATCCCGTCCTAGGCCGGTCCGGACGGCGCGAAAGGTTTCGCGCCCGGTCCGACTCGCGCTAGCGCTCTGTGCTGCAGTGGCGCTGGCCATACCCAGTTCGGTGGTGGCGGCTACTCCGCCCATCGTCGTCCATGACGACATCGACTTCACGATCCCACGGCAGCTCCTCACGGCCGCCTGCGGGTACCCGGTCTTCGCGCGCTTCGTGGGCACGGTGAACGTCGTCGTCCACTACGACGCTGACGGGAACCCAGCCAGCGAGGTCGACTCGGGGTCGGTCAGGGAGACCATCTTCGCCCCGTCGACGGAGCGATCCGTGAGCTTCCCGCTCAGCCTGAACGCGGTCGCGGACTATGCGCCCGACGGTTCGGCGATCGTCCAGTTCAGCGGCCTGTTCATCGATATCCATAGCGCGGGCGGTGCGCCCCACCTGATCGAGACCGGTCGGGAGGTCTGGTCGGCACATATCGTCGAGATACAGCCGAATGGTGTGCCTATCTGGGAGCTGGATGATCTGTTGGCGAAGTCTGGAACTAGCCAGGGCAACTTCGCGGACATCTGTCTCGCGCTCGATCCCTAGGGAGCCCCGACCGTGATGCCGGGGATGGCTGCGCTCGCGCCATCCCCGGCTCACTGGCGGCGATGGTTGGCCAGACGCTTTCGGCCAGCGCAGGACACCCTCCCGTGACGCGCCTCCCGTCGCTCGGCCCGCGCGGAGAGGGCTGGGTCCTCGGTCAGGCCATCCTGATAGTGCTGGTCGCCGCGGCATGTTGGTCGCTGGGGCCCGACTGGTCCGGGCTACTTCGACTCGCCGGAATCGTCGTAGGCATCACACTCATCGCGGGCGGCATGCTTCTCATGGTCCGTGGCGGCGTCGACCTCGGAGGGGCGATGACGCCGCTACCCCGGCCACGCGACCATGCCCAGCTCGTCGTGACCGGCGTCTACGGCCTCGTACGCCATCCGATCTACGGCGGGCTCATCCTCGCGGCGTTCGGTGCGGCGATCCTGCGGGCGTCCGTCGTCGCGGTCGCACTCGCCATGCTGCTCGCGGTGGTGCTTCGCCTGAAGTCAGCACTCGAAGAAGATTGGCTCGAGACCCGCTACCCGGACTACGCCGCGTACCGCACCCGGACCCGACGGTTCATGCCCTGGATAGGTTGATCGCAGGCTGGCCGGCCCTGAACTCGGCGCGCAGCCGCTCGTTGAGCGATCGGGACCGGAGTCGCTGTCTGACAGCGTACCTGTCGCCTGTTACGCGACAGTCAGCCTGACACGCCAAATGCAGCGTCGTCAGACGCCTTCCAGCCCGCGCCCGGCTACGAGCAGCACCATGAGGTTCACCGCGGCAAGGATCGACAGCCCGGGTGCCATGTCCGGTTGCATCGGGATGAGCGGCACCAGGACGAGGAGGAGCAAGAGTGTGCCGATCAATGCGCGGCCCCAGGCAGTCCGTCGACCGCGCCCGAGACCACGCACCGCCGAGAGGCATAACGCGCCCCCGAAGACGAGTGCGATCCCGACGACAAACAGCGCCGCGAGCCGGAAGTCGTAGGCGTAGCCCCTGTTCGTGGCGGTCACGATCACGCCATAAACGTGGCCGAGGCCCATGATCGTGATGAGCATTCCGACGAACAAGGTCATCCCAGCGGCGGCTACGAGGGTGCCGTCCATGGGCTCGGATCGGTCGTTGCCTGCGCCGTTCACCGAGAGGTTGGCCATGGCGACGCCGCTGCCCCTATTGGTGACGCCATCTTCCTCGGACGTGTCAACGACAGTTGATGTGCTTGCGTCCATGCGTACGACCGTCGGCCCGGACACCGGCCGTGACGCGGGTCGATCAGCCGGGCGTCGCCTGGGCCCGCGGCAACCCGCGCAGCAGCGACACACCGATCGCGATCCAGCTCGGCATGTAGCTGACCCACCCCACAAGTCCGAGCGCGGCGACCGGCGAGCTGTTCATGACGGCTGGATCGCCGCGGAGCGGCGGACCGCCGCGTCGCGCTCGGCCGACCTCGCCTCGGCCAGCGCGGCCTCGCCCGTGAGCGTGACCCGATAGAAGCGCCGCCGGGGTCGGCCGTCGTCGGCGGCGAGCTGCGGGTCCTCCCAGCGGCTGGCGAGGTAGCCGGCGCGCTCGAGCCGATCGAGCGCCTTGTACAGCGTCCCGTACGCGGTCAGCCGGCGCGCGTGTGACCCATCGCGCAGCTCCTTGGCCAGCAGGAAGCCATGAGCCTCTGCGGTTCCGCGGCTCCGAAGCTCCAGGGCGGTCTCGAGGATCGACACCTCGAGCGGCACGAGTGCGCCTGCCTTGCGTCGCATGCCGACACAATAGGAAGATATAGTCGCATTGTCACGGAGTAGCAGATAGCTCATCCTCGGAACACGTTAGCCCTAGGGTCGAACCCGACGCTGCCGTTGTTCATCGATCCAGTCCCAGCCCGCCTGCCAGAACGCGGAGCCGCGGCCGAGGACGACCTCGAGCGCGGCTCCGCGTGACTGTCATCACGTCCGTCGTGCGAGCGTCGTGACGATTCGGTCGTCGTCGCGTACCGGGTCCGGGCTGAAGCCCGACACCCATCGGAGGTCGACCAGCCCGGCCGCCGCGTGGAGGTCTTTGATCGCCGCACGCGGGTAATGCCTCGTCGCCGGCGAGCGAACGATCCGTTGCCGGTCGACGACGACGCCGTGGCGCACGAGTTCGTATTGATCGTCGCTATGCTCGAGCCCGGATGCGGCGTCGAACCAGGCTCGGTACGAGCGGCGCACGAGCGCGCCGTCTGGGAGGATCGCTTGCTGGTCGATCCGTTCGTCGAGGCCGCCCGGATGGTCGGCCGCGATATCGATCCAGGGCATGATGAGCGTGCCGCCGACGTGGAGGTGCTCGGCAAGGCGGATCATCGCTGCGCGCGCATCCGCAGGATCAACGATGAGCTGGAATGACGACGACGGCACGAGGACGACCCGGTAGTGGCGCGGCAAGGCCATCGACTCCATCGCGCCCTCGTGCACGCGGCCTCTGACGTCCAGCCCGGTGGTGGCTGCATTCGTGCGCAGGATCGCCAGCATGTCTGGCGAGACCTCGATGCCGTCGATGTCGATCCCGAGCGCGAGGTAGTCGAGGAGCAGTCGGCCGGTCCCGCAGCCAACGTCGAGGACAGGCTGCCCGAGCTCGCAAATGCGGCCGAGGTAGAACGCCCGATCGTCCCAGCCGGAGGTGTCGCCGCGAAGCGAGTCCCATGTCAGAGCCTTGAGCCCCGTGTACTCCAGCTCGCCGCACATCGTCGAGCATCGTAGGCGTCCAGCCGACGTTTCGGGGCTGGGAGGCACTCGCGCGAAGAGGCCGACTTGGGGGGACAAGCCGGATTGAGGGTCCGGGACCGGTGCCCGGGGTGCGGGACAGCTTTCACGCTGGCGCACACCCGAAGAAAACCGGCGAGGTCGGGTCGCAGTGAAGTGCCGGCGGCTGCGGCCGCACCCCGTAGTGTCGAGCGCCTCGTCGCTCGGCATTCCGAAGACCTCTCAGCTCCGCGGCTCGATGAACTCGTACGCGGCGCGCGACCGGTCCCCCGAGCCGACCAAGTGGCGGTCCATCGAGTCGGCATCCGCGAATGCGTGAAGGAAGCTGACGGTGCGCTGGTCGACGTCCAAGAATGAGAGGAAGACGAGCGTCCGAGGCATCGACGCCTCGATGTCTGCGGACACGGCACGCGCCAGGTCCTTCAATGGGTCGAGGCTGCCCTCTTTGACCGAGAAGCGGCTGATGAACACGATCGGCTCAGGCATGCTCGCCCCTCCTCTTTGCCCCGGTCGGGCCCGGGCCGACTGGCCCCGGGGGACAGGGGATCGTCGGGCCGGGACCGGAGCCGGGGTCGTGACAGCCTACCTGTCGTCCGTTGGCTGACACTTACCGGCATGCCAAGATGCGCGATGTCCGAGGCCGCTCGCGCGCAGGCCGCCTACCAAGCCAGCATCCGCACAATCCGCAGCGGAGATAGGCCGCTGTACCGCGTCAGGACGGCCGAGGAGGGGCGCTGGTATGTCGACGGCTGTCCTTGGCTGGTGATCGACGCGAACGACCCCTGCTCCGCCAGGGAGGCGACGAGCGGCGGCGGTCGCTGAGTGGCTAGGCGTCGAGCCTGACGGGTTCGATGTCGAGACTGCTGCCGAACGCCTTGCTGGTTCGAGCATTGAGGCGGGCGACCTGTCGGCAACCGATCCGCTTCGGAGGCTGCTGCTCCGAGTTTCGACAAGAAATGCGTTCCGCAGCGCCATACAAGTATCGGGCCCGCAGTGGAAAGGGAGGTTCGGATGGCCACTGACAAAAGATCCACACCCGTGCGGCGAGGGACCGCACCATGTCCGTGACGACGAGCCGGGAAGGGAGCGTGATGGTGGCCTGCCAAGCCGGTCTTCGGGCCATTCGGCAAGACGAGCCCCCGCTGCATCGCGTCAGGCCGACCGCGGACCGCGACCCGGATGGACGGGTCCTCACGTGCCGGAAGGGGACTGCCAGCGCCTGAAGAGTGGTACGGCGGGTGGTACAGCCGGCATCACAACGGCCCTCGGAGGCGCCTCCGAGGGCCGTTTCGTGTTCAGATCCGTGGCTGGCGAGGAAGGATTCGAACCTTCGATCTCCTGATCCAGAGTCAGGCGCCTTACCGCTTGGCCACTCGCCAGTGGACCGCGAGTGTAGCGCGGACCCGGAATCGCCCTCAACAGGCGCGAGCATGGCTATCCCACGACGGAGCAGGCGCCGACTATTGACCGGAAGTGGACTATACGTATACTCATGCGTACACACGCAGCGACGAAAGAAGGTTACGATGTGGCCGTGCCGAACAAGACCATCTATGTCTCCGATGGAGACCTCCCCCTGTACCAGCGCGCCCAGGAGCTCGCAGGAGGCAACCTTTCCTCGGCGATCGCCAAGGCCCTTCGTCGGTTCGTCGACACGGCCGAAGGCCTTTCCGAGGGCTATGAGGAGATCACCGTCCGGGTCGGCATCGGTCGTGGCCGAAAGGTCCGCTTCACGGCGGTCCTGGTCGGCGAGTTCTCCGACACGATCGAGAAGCGGTTCGAGCACTACAAGCGTCTATCGCGGCCGGACGAACAAGTACGTTCTCCACGTCGAGCGGACGGCGGCGGACTGGATGGTCGACGAGGAGGGTAAGCCGGCCGGATGGCGCGGCTATCTGGGCATCGGCAACGTCCGCTACGGCTGCACTCCGGGCGAGTCGACGCTCGAGGTCCTCGCATCCCTCGACGAGCTCAGGGACAAGGTCCCCGCGCAGCTCTTCGACATGGTCGCGCGATCTGCTCGCCATACAGCCATCGAGGATCTCGACATCTAGCGTCTCGCCGGCAACGGCGCGGGGAGGTGGGGCATGACCGCCACCTCCACCGGGACGGCCCCGGCCATCCACGCGCGCGGTCTCCGCAAGTCGTTCGGCAAGCAGGTCGTCCTCGATTCGATCGACTTCGACGTCGCCGAGGGCACGGTCTTCGCGCTGCTCGGCCCCAACGGCGCAGGCAAGACGACGGCGATCCATATCCTCTCGACGCTCATCTCCGCCGATGCGGGCGAGGTGCTCGTCGGCGGCTTCGACGTCGTCCGGCGGCCCGACGCTGTCCGCAAGATCATCGGCCTGACCGGCCAGGTCTCGGCCGTCGACGGACAGTTCACCGGCGAGGAGAACCTCCGGCTGATGGCCGACCTCCAGCACATCGGCCGGGAACGCGGCCGGCGTCGCGTCACAGAGCTGCTAAAGCGGTTCGACCTCGTCGACGCAGCATCGAAGCCGGTCATGACGTACTCCGGTGGCATGCGCCGCCGGCTCGACCTCGCGATGACGCTCGTCGGCGAGCCGCGGATCATCTTCCTCGATGAGCCGACGACGGGCCTCGACCCGCGAAGTCGAAGGGTGATGTGGGATATCGTCCGCGAGTTGGTCGCTGACGGCGTCACGATCTTCCTGACCACCCAGTATCTGGAGGAGGCGGACCGCCTCGCGTCGAAGATCGCGCTGCTCGACGCTGGCCGCGTCGTCGCGCAGGGGACGCCGACGGAGCTGAAGCGCCTCGTTCCAGGCGGGAGTGTTCGCCTGGACTTCAGTGATCGGGTGCGGCTCGACCGGGCGGCGTCGACGATCGGCGACGGCGTCCTTCGCGACGATGAGGGTCTCACGCTGCAGGTCCCGAACGACGGCAGCGTCCACGGCCTGCGGACCCTGCTGGACCAACTGGACGCGGCTTCGATCGAGGTCGAGGCGCTTTCCGTGAGGTCCGCCGATCTCGACGATGTCTTCCTGTCCCTCACGGGACGCACTGCCGCCGAAGCGACCGACGACCAGAAGGTGCCGACGCCATGAATGCCTACGCCATCACCGACTCCGCGACCATGCTCCGGCGCAGCCTGCGCAGGATGCGCCGCTATCCCTCGCTAACGGTCTTCACGGCCGCCATACCGGTCGTGCTTCTGCTGCTCTTCGTGTACGTCTTCGGAGGGACCCTCGGGGCGGGGCTAGGCGGTCCCTCCATCGCTGGAGAAGGCCGCGACGGGTACCTCGCCTATGTGGTCCCCGGGATCCTGCTCCTAACGGTCGCCGGCGCGGCCACCGGGGCGGCGATCGCGGTGGCGATGGATATGACAGCCGGCATCATCGCTCGCTTCCGGACCATGGCGATCGCTCGTGGCTCGGTGCTTAGCGGTCACATCGTCGGCAACGTGATCCAGATCTTCCTGGCCCTCGGATTGGTGCTCATCGTCGCCGTCGTGATCGGCTACCGACCCGCGGGTGGCCCCGGAGCCTGGCTCGCGGCGGCGGGGCTGCTTGCTCTCACGGCAGTGGCGGTCTGCGCTCTCTCCGTCGCTCTCGGACTGGCGACCGACAGCGTCGAGACCGCCAGCAATTCGCCGATGATCTTCATGCTCCTGCTCTTCTTGAGCTCGGCCTTCGTCCCGACAGCGTCCATGCCGGATCCCCTTCGGTGGTTCGCCGAGCACCAGCCCTTCACGCCCATCGTCGAGACGCTGAGGGCGCTCCTCGCCGGCTCGCCTGTCGGCGACAACGGGCTCATCGCCGTTGCGTGGTGCGTCGTCCTGACGGTCGCCGGCTACCTGTGGGCGCGGCGCCTCTACGAGCGCGTGCCGGTGCGAGTCGCCGCCTGACCAGGCACTGGGGACCTAGGTAGAGCGGGCCGACCGAAAGGGTTTCGATCGATCCGTCTGGTACCCTGCCGCGCGTGTCGAACGAGGGGACCGGCCCCGTCAGGCCGGTGAGACCGCGTCGCGATCAAGCGCGACCGATGCAGGCCACTGGGGGATCGCCGTCGGGTGCCCGCGGTGCACGCCGCCGGTACGTGCCTGCCTTGCTCGACGCCTTGTTCCCGGGCCTCGGTCACCTCGCGGCGGGCCGTCGCCGGCGCGCGGCGCTCTTCGGGCTGCCGGTCCTGGCGTTCATCCTGCTCGGCGCCGTCATCGTCGCGACGACGAGCCTGCCGCGGCTGGCGGCGACGCTCTTCGATCCAGCCGTCCTGTGGGGGCTGCTGGCACTCCAACTCGGTTTCCTAGTCTGGCGACTCCTCGCCGTCGGCGCGAGCCTGTGGGACGCCAGCCTGCCGCGGCCCGGCCGAGCAGAGGTGATCCCGATCGTCGCGATCCTGCTGCTCGCTGTCGTGGCACCGCAGGCGTATGCCGGATACACGACCGAGGTCGCCCGGGAGACCGCCGACGAGATCTTCGCGGAGCCGTCGCCCAGCGCACTGGCCGGCCCGTTGCCGAGCGCCGAGCCCGACCCCAGCTTCCTCGCCCCGGCCTCGCCATCCGCGAGCGCATCGGCGAGCCCGTCGCCATCGCCGACACCGCTCGTGCCGCGCGTCAACGTGCTCCTCGTCGGCGTCGACGCCGGCGTGGGCCGGAACACCTACCTCACCGACACGATGATCGTGGCCTCGCTCGATCCCGAGGCCGAGACCGTGTCGATGGTCTCGGTCCCTCGCGACATGGTCGATGTCCCTCTGGCCGATGGTCGCAAATACAAGGGCAAGATCAACAGCCTCGTCTCCTATGCGCGGCATCATCCGAAACAGTTCCCCGGCTCGGATGGCACCGGGTTCGATGTCCTCCGGGGCGCGCTCGGCGAGCTGCTCGGTCTCCAGATCAAGTACCACGCCGCGGTCAACCTGCAGGGCTTCGTCAACGTCATCAACGAGCTCGGCGGGATCAACGTATACGTCGCTCGCGCGTTCTGTGACCCGACGTACGACGAATACGGCTTCACCCGCGGGTTTGCCATCACCAAAGGTCGCCATCACCTCAACGGCCAGCAGGCGCTTGCTTACGCCCGTGTCCGAAAGGCGTCCGGGGAGAGCGACTTCACCCGGGCCGCCCGGCAGCAGGAGGTCCTGTCCGGGATCCGCGACAAGATCGTCCACGGTGGGTTCATCGAGGATCCGATCGGCCTGATGCGTGCTCTCGGCCAGACGATCACGACCAACGTGCCTCGCAAGATCCTGCCCGATATGGCCGACGCGATGGCCAAGATCGGTCGCAAGGACACGTTCCGGGCGGTCATCACGTCGCCTCTGGTTTCCTCGGGCTACGACGTGCGCGGTTCGATCCAGCTTCCTAACCTGAAGCGGATCACCCAGCTGTCCGAGGCATTGTTCCCGGCGACCGGGACCCAACCGAAGGAGAAGTACCGAGTCGGCCAGGGCGCCGGCGGCACGCCGACGTCGGGCGGCATCGGCGGCTGCGGGGCAGCTCCCAGGCCAAAGCCCAAGCCGACGCCGAAGCCGACACCGAAGGCGACGCCTAAGCCGACGCCTAAGCCGACGCCGAAACCCACCCCCAAGTCGACCCCCGAGCCGACGCCAGAGCCCACCCCGGAGCCGCCGCCCGAGGCGACCGAAGCGCCCGGTCCGTAGCCGGATCGTCGGTACGTTCGGGGGAGTGGCACGGCCCCCATCGTGGATGGCACCCTATACACATGCCCAAGCCGGACCGCCGGCCGCGTCTGGTCGCCCTGCTCCTCGTCGCCATCCTGGCGACCGGCGTCGCCGCCACCTCAGCCTCGGCCGCACCGGCTCTGCCTGCCTGCAAGGTCGCCGACGTCCTCACGAAATACCGCTCGTACAGCTACTGGAGCCGCTCGCTCCTCGACCTGACGTATCGGCTCGCAAGCACGTACAAGCCCGGCGATCTGCGTTCGACGTCGACGGCCGGCTTGAACGGTGGCTACTACGTGCGGAAGCATGTGATCGCCGATCTGAAGGCCGTGGCATCGGCGGCGCGATCCGCCGGCGCTCGCCTGGCGGTCCAGTCCGCCTTCCGCAGCTACACGACCCAGAAGTCGACATTCGCGTACTGGGTACGGGTCCACGGCTACGCTACGGCACTCAAGGAGAGCGCCCGGCCCGGCCACAGCGAGCACCAGCTCGGCACGACCCTCGACTTCCGCGGCTACAACGGCGGCGCGCCGTGGGACTACACGGACTGGTCGACCACCAAGGCCGGCGCCTGGCTGAAGCGGAATTCCTGGAAGTACGGCTTCGTGATGGCCTACCCGAAGGGCAAGGAGACCAAGACCTGCTACCAGTACGAGCCGTGGCATTTCCGCTACATCGGGCGGACCAGGGCACGTGCGCTCCAGCTCAGTGGGCTCACCCTGCGTGAGTTCCTCTGGCGGGAGCAGAATCCGGCCCCGTCACCCACGCCGACTCCCACGCCCACTCCGACACCGACACCCGCGCCGACGCCGACGCCCGACCCGGGAGGCTGACTGGAGCGCGCTCGACGCCGACGTCGTCACCGTCCCCAAAGCGCAGCCCTTCGATCGCCATGAACGAGAACCTGTCCACGACCTTGCCGACGCTCATCCTCAACGTCGATGGCACGACAGCCGACGCGAATGAAGCTGCCCTCGGCTTGTTGCGTGCGACGCTCGAGCAACTCCGCGAATTGCCGCCGGGCGCCTTCTCCGCCGAGCCGCCGGACGCCGGCGCGAACGAGGCGTTCCGCGAGCAGTGGGAACGCCAGGGCGCGCCCGACGTCGGCGGGGAGGGAACGGTACGCCGACTCGACGGCACCTCGGTGCGGGTGAAGTTCGGGATCACATCGATGGACGACGGCCGGCTCCTGGTCATGATGGAGGAAAAGCCGGCCGAGACCGGTGCCCCCACAGTCCTTTACACCGCCGGCCAGGTGCTGGCGGAATGGCGGGCCGCCGAGCGACGACTAGCCGAGATCCCCGAAGGGTCCGAGGAGTGGCGGGCCGTCAGCGATGAGGTCGACCTGTTCCGGCGGCGCTATCACGCGCTGTTCGACCAGCGAGGCGGCGCCGCATAGGAGACGCCTCGGCTGCAGGTCTCGGACGCTAGGCTGTCGTCATGAGCGCCATCCCCGACACGTTCCGAGCCTACGTGGCGGAGCGGGTCGACGGCCCTGACGGACCCCACATGGACAACGGGATCCGTGAGTTCGCCGCGGCAGACCTCCCGGAGGGCGACGTCGAGATCCACGTCGACTGGTCGAGCGTCAACTTCAAGGACGGCCTCGCGACGCGGATCGACGGCAAGGTCGCCCGTATCAGCCCGATCATCCCCGGCATCGATCTGGCCGGTGAGGTGGTGGCGAGCGGCGATCCGGCCATCCCGGTCGGTGCCCCCGTCGTCACCCACGGGTACGACCTGGGTGTCGCGCGGCACGGCGGCTTTGCCGAGTTCGAGCGAGTGCCGGCGGGCTGGGTCGTGCCGCTCGGAGATGGGCTTTTGCTGCGAGATGCGATGGCGATCGGCACTGCCGGGTTCACGGCGGCGATGTCCGTCATCGCGCTCGAGGATCACGGCCTCCGGCCGGGCGACGGACCTGTGCTGGTCACGGGCGCAAGTGGGGGCGTGGGCAGCACCGCGGTGGCGATCCTCGCACAGCGCGGTCACGAGGTCTGGGCGGCGACGGGCAAGGCCGACGAGGCCGACCGCCTGCGCGCACTCGGTGCGACTGGGATCATCGGCCGTGACGAGGTGACTGCCGAAGGCAAACCGCTTGAGTCGGAGCGCTGGGCCGGTGCGGTCGACGCCGTCGGTGCAGCGACGCTCCCCTACGTCCTCCGGACCATGCGCCACGGGGCCGCCGTCGCCTCGAGTGGCAACGCGAGCGGTCCCAAGCTCGACACCACCGTCTTCCCGTTCATCCTGCGCGGCGTCGCGCTGCTTGGGATGGATTCCGCCGTGATGCCGATCGAGCGGCGGCGCGCGATCTGGAAACGGCTGGCCACGGACCTCCGCCCCGAGAGGCTGGGAGATGGCATAACGGAGGTCACGCTCGACACGCTCGCAGGCGCCCTCGAGGGCATCGTCGCCGGCGAGGCGAGGGGCCGCTGGGTCGTCCGGGTAGCCCCGGGTTAAGGTTGCTGTCGTCCCCCAGGATCAGGAGGTACGACATGTCGGTCGCACGCGTGACGGAGATCAGCTCCCGCTCGTCGCAGAGCTTCGAAGCGGCGATCAACGAGGGCATCGACCGCGCGAACAAGACGCTGCGGAACGTCCGCTCTGCCTGGATCAAGGAGCAGCAGGTCGATATCGAGGACGGCCGGATCATCGCCTATCGGGTGAACATGCTGGTCACGTTCGTCCTCGACGACTGACGCGCCAGGCGACGGGTCCCAAGTCCGGGGCCGAACGCGCTTGGAACGTCACGTGCTGCGTCTCGCGTCATTAGGGCTAGGCCGCGAACACCTTCCCGCGTCCCACCACCAGACGGATCGCCTCGGGTCGTCCCAGGACGGATGGATCCTCATCGGGCCGGCCGTCGACGACGACCACGTCCGCCCGACAGCCGATACCGATCCGGCCAAGGTCGTCGCGACCGAGCGCGGCCGCACCACCGAGCGTCGCGGCGCGCAACACATCTATCACGCTCAGGCCTGCTTCGAGGAGCCGCAGCAGCTCCAAGGCCGATGAGCCGGGCGGGCCGCTGTCGTAGCCGAGGGCGATCGTGACGCCGGCACGCCGCGCCGTCTCGACCGTTTTCGTCGCCTCCTCGAGTTGTCGCTTGGCCTGCTCGACGAGCACGACCGGGAAGATGTTCGCGAACCGCTCGGCGAGATCGTGGAACGTCGACAGCGTCGGCACGAGGACCGTGCCCCGTTCGGCCATCTCGTCGAGCAACCTTGGCTCGCGGTGGAGCGCGAGGCCGTGCTCGATGGTGTCGGCACCGGCCTCGAGCGCCCATCGCGTGCCCTCCAGGCCCTCGGCGTGGGCGGCCACGCGCTTGCCCATACGGTGCGCCTCGTCGACGATCGCCTTCATCTCCTCGAGCGTCATCTGGGGCGGCTCGGGGTCCTCGAGCACGACTGAGCGGGCGCCTGTCGCCATGAACTTGATGAACTCGGCGCCCCGCTTCAGCTGCTCGCGGACGGCCTTGCGCATCTCCCATGGCCCGTCGGCTTCCCGGTACATCGAGCCGAAGATCTCGCCTCCGGGTCCGGTCGCCGAGACGATGCGGCCGCACGTGTAGACGCGCGGACCAGGCACCAGCCCTGTGTCGATGGCGGCGCGGAGGACCAGCACTTCATCGTCGTACGCGCCCACGTCGCGCACCGTCGTGAACCCGGAGCGCAGGAACCGGTCGGCCGTCGCGGCCAGGATGTAGTGGCTCAGGGCCGCCGGTCGCGGCGGCTCTCCGTGCTGCAGCGGTGGTGGCCCGAAGCCCGGACTCCGCGTCGTATCCGAAGAGACGTGGGCGTGGGCGTCGATCAGGCCAGGCAGGACCGTCGCTCCGGCAAGGTCGTGGGCGCCTTCCGGCGGCTCTCCGCGGGCCTCGTCGATCGCCACGATGGTGTCGCTCTCGAGCGTGATGGCCCGCCGCTCGGCTGCCTCGCCGGTCGCCGTATCGAAGACTCGGCCGTTCCAGAGGACCTCCGTCATCGATGCCTCATGGATCGGCCGCGAGCCCGTCGAGTTCGCCCCGGATCTGGTAGAGGGCCTGCTCGAAGCCCCTCCGTGCGTCCTCGGGCGGATGCTCCGGGAACGGCTGCTCCGCGACAGCCTCGTCCAGCGTCATCTCACCGACTTCGACGCGTTGCGCAAGGTCCGCGAGCTTGCCGAGGGATGCCGCCTGCGCCTCGAGGAACGGCTTCCCGCCATGGTCACCGTGTCCTGGCACGACGACCGCATCGTCCCCGACGCGTGCGGCGAGGGCCGTTACGGTCGCTGGCCACTCCAATGGGTAGCCGTCATTGAAGAACGGCACATTCCCGTTCTCGACAAGGTCGCCACCGAAAACGACGGGTGTGTCGGGCACCTCGATGACGATGTCGTGATCGGTGTGGCCGCGACCCAGGTAACGGAGCATGACCTCGCGCCCGCCCACCTCGACCCGGGCGTGGGTCGCGAATACCCGGTCCGGTGGGTCGATGACGATCTCGGCCAGGTCGTCGGCGATGCCCGGTTCGGTGGCCGCGATGGTCGCCTTGCGCCGTTCGCCGTGGCGCACCATGAACGTGACGCAGCGCTCGTGCCCCCAGATCGTCGCCGGCCGAAAGATGCCGTTGCCGAACACATGATCGAAGTGGCCGTGCGTGTCGACCACCACACCGATGGGCGCGTCCGTCAGCTCTCGGACGTGCTCCTGGACCTCGCGTGCCTGGGCGTAGGTCGAGCGGGTATCTATGACGAGGGCCTCCGCCCGTCCGAGGATCAGCCCGATGTTCTGGTCATAGAAGGAATAGCGCCGTACGAAGACGCGGTCGCCGATCTCGACCCAGCCGTCCGACACACCCATTCGTGGTGCATCCTACCGGCGTCATGCCCTCCGTCATCGGTCGTGCCGTCATGTCCGATGGCCTGGAGCTGCGCACACGCCACTGGGCGGCGCCCGATCCGTGGGCCTCTCTGCTGCTCGTCCATGGCCTCGGCGAGCACTCGGGTCGATACGAGCACGTGGGCGACCAATTCGCCGCGGCGGGCATCGACACCCATGGGTATGACCATCGTGGCAACGGCGCGAGCGACGGGCGGAAGGGCGATATCGATCGATGGAGTCGATATCACGACGACCTCGAGGATCGGCTCGCGGCGGTGAGGGCCATGCCTGACCGTCGGCCGGTCGTCCTGTATGCCCATTCCATGGGCGCGCTCGTTGCAGCCGGGTATCTGATCGACGACCGGCCCCGGCCGGACATGACCGTCCTCGCCGCTCCGGGCCTCGACACCACGCTCGCGACGTGGAAGATCGCACTCGCACCGCTTGTGGGGCGGATCCTGCCCACGCTTACCCTCCCGAACGGCGTCCGCATGGAGACCCTTTCACGCGACCCCGAGGTCGGCCGGCGGTTGCTCGCCGATCCGCTGAACGGACGTGCGAGCACAGCCCAATTCGCCGCGGAAGCTGGGCGCGAACAGGCGCGGGTGCGGGCGGCGGCACGCTCGATCGGCGGGCCGACCCTCGTCATCCACGGCCTTGACGACGGCCTCGTCCCGCCTTCGGCGAGCGAAGTATTCGAGGGCGCGCCTGGCGTCGAACGGCGGACCTACCCGGGTCTGCGGCACGAGATGCACAACGAACCCGAGGGGCCCCAGGTCCTCGACGAGGTGATCGCCTGGCTGAGGGAGCGTGCTACCCTTCCGGCACAACCGAACACCGCCTCCGGGGAGCGCCTCGAGCGCTGAGAGTGTGGCGATCGCCACAGACCCGCCGAACCTGATCCGGCTCGTACCGGCGAAGGAAGCAGGCCAGCACCGTTCCAGGAACGCCGTCCCGGAGACCGGTGGCGGCGATCCTGTGACATCGGCCGAGGAGGTTCGGAAGCATGACGAGCATCGGGGCGGCAACGCCTACAACGATCCCAGACACGCGCTGGCGGACGCGCGACATCGTGGTCGCCGCGGTCATCGGCGTGGCATTCGGGGTGGTGTTCTGGATCTGGGGACTCGTGTGGTACGGGCCGCTGGTCGCGCTCGACGCGGTATTCCCCCCGCTTCGTGACTTCTTCTATGCGGTCTGGCTCGTGCCGGCCGTGCTGGCACCGTTGGTCGTTCGGAAGCCTGGCGCGGCGCTGTTCGCGGAGATGGTCGCGGCCGGCGTATCGGCATTCCTGGGCAGTGCCTGGGGCGCTGACACGCTGCTCTCCGGTTTCGTCCAGGGCGCGGCGGCGGAGTTGGTGTTCGCCTTCACGCTCTACCGCGTGTGGACTTTCCCCGTCCTCGCGGTCGCGGCGGTCGCGTCGGCCGCCGCGGCGTGGATCCATGACTGGGTGGTCTACTACAGCACGGTCGACCCGCTGATCCAGATCGTCCGTGGCGTCGCGATGGCGATCTCGGCCATCGTGCTCGTGGCCGGTGGTTCGCTGGCGCTCCATCGCGCGCTCAAGCGAGCCGGAGTCCTGGAAGGGTTCCCGGACTGACGGCGGTCGCGCTCCGGACCCGGGATCTCGCGGTCACCTATCCCGGGGCCGACCACCCAGCCGTCGCGGAGGTCGAGCTCGCGCTCGAGCCGGGTGCCGTCCTCCTTCTCGTCGGCCCTTCGGGCTCCGGCAAGAGCACGCTCGCGCTGACGATCGCGGGGATCGTCCCGGGACAGGTCCCGGCCGCGGTCACCGGATCGCTCCAGCTCGACGGCGAGGACGCGTTCGCGCTCGGCCCTATCGGTGTCGCCGCACGGGTCGGGCTCGTGCTCCAGGACCCCGCCACCCAGCTCGTCATGGAGAGGGTCGAGGATGACGTCGCTTTCGGCCTGGAGAACCGGGCCTGGCAGCGCGACGCGATGCACGCCCGGATCCCGCAGGCCCTCGCCGAGGTCGGGCTGGCCGGCATGGAGCGCGGGCGCTCGCGGCGATTGTCGGGCGGTCAGCAGCAGCGGCTCGCGCTGGCCGGGGCGTTGGCGCCACGACCGGGTCTGCTCGTCCTGGACGAGCCCACGGCGAACCTTGACGGCGAGGGTGCCGCGACATTGATGAGCACGCTCGCCGCGATCCGTGGGACCCGCGCCGCCACACTCGTCCTCATCGAGCACCAGGTCGACCTCGCCTGGCCACTCGCCGACGCCGTCCTAGCGCTTGGTCAGGACGGCCGGCCGATCGATGTCGGCAGCCCGGACGAGGTCCTCGCGAGGTCCGCCGAGGCGATGCGCGCCGCCGGGATCTGGCTGCCCGCCGAGAGTGCGGCCGCGCCGCTGTCGCGGGCGACGACTGCCGACCTCGCGACTTCCGAGACCCTCGTGCATGCCGACGGCGTTCGCTTCGGGTACGACCGGAGTGACCCGGTCGTCCGCGACATCTCGATCGAGGCCAGGGCAGGGGAGCGGATCGCCCTCGTCGGGCCGAACGGGAGCGGGAAGTCGACCCTCGGTCGGCTGCTCGTCGGCCTCCTTCGCCCCGATCACGGGCGTGTGACGCTCGCGGGAGGCGACCCCTCCCGGATGCCCGCTTCGACGCTCGCCCGCCATGCCGGCTATGTCTTCCAGGAGCCGGAGCGCCAGTTCCTAGCGCAGACGGTCGGCGATGAGGTGCGCTTCGAGCTGACCGATGAGGAACGCGGGCGCGTCGACCAGCTGATGGCCAGGCTCGCCTTGCCGCTCGATCAATTCGAGGAGCGGAGCCCGTATCGGTTGTCCGGAGGCGAGCAACGCCGTCTCTCGCTCGCGTGCATCCTCGTTCGCCGTCCCGAGCTGCTCGTCCTCGACGAGCCGACCTTCGGTCAGGACCGCCACGGCTACGAGGGTCTGCTCGCGATCCTCGGCGAGCACCTCGACGCAGGGGCCTGCCTCATCGCCGCGACCCACGACTCGCGGTTCGTCGGGGATGTCGCCGGCCGGATCGTCGAGATCGAGGAGGGCTGGATCATCCGTGACGAGCCCCTCGCAGAGGCCGTCGCATGATCGCCGAGCGACTCGCAGTCGCGGATGCCCAGCTCGACAGCGTGCTCGGGCGGACGAGCCCGGTCGTGAAGCTTGGCATCGCCTTGGTCTGGCTGATCGGGCTGGCGTTGACCCTGCACCCGCTGCCGCCCGTCCTGCTGGCAACGGTAGCTCTCACGGCCGGGCTCACGCTCGGAGGGATCCGGCCGCTCGCGCTCGGCCGCACCCTGGCGCCGGTCTGGCTCGCGGCCCTCGCCATCGGTCTTTCCAACATGCTGTTCTCCGCCGCGAACGGCGACCCCACGACGGCCACGCTCATACAGATAGGGCCGATCCGGATCGCCGAGGAAGCCTTCGTGGCCGGTGTATCGATCATGCTGCGGGTCGCGGCGATCGCCTGCGTCGGGGCGGTGTTCGCGCTTACGACCGACCCCACTCGGCTGGCCAATTCGCTCGTGCAGCAGGCACGCGTCCCCGCCCGATTCGCGTACGGCGCGCTCGCGGCTTATGGCGCGATCCCGCGCTTTGCCGAGGACCTGACCGCGCTCCGCCAGGCACGTCGCATCCGCGGCTCGCGGGCGGGCTGGCATCCGCGCCTGTTCGTCGGGCTGCTCGTGCTGGCGATCCGCCACGCCGATCGGATGGCGGTGTCGATGGATGCTCGCGCCTTCGGTTCGGGCCCGCGGACCCACTACCGCGAGATGCGCTGGTCGCCGCTCGACCCCGTGGTCGGCCTGTCGGCCACCGCGATCGTCGCCATCGCGCTCGTCCTGGGACGGTAGATTCGCCGCGACGTCGGAGGTCCGCCACGACTTCAGTGAGTCGCGACGACTTCGACAGCGGGAGGGATCCGGGTGACCGACGCGCGCACGATCGTCTTCTTTCCTGAGGGCGCCTATGGGCCGACGAACAACTGCGTCGGCATCGGGCAGGTGCTGCGGTCGCGCGGCCATCGTGTCGTCTTCATCGTCGAGGAGTCGTTCGCCGGGACGCTCGAGGAGAAGGGCTTCGAGGAGCGGCTGATGCGGCTTGGGCCGCCGCCCGCCGAACCTGAGGTGCCGGGTCAGTTCTGGATCGACTTCATCCGCGACACCGCGCCCGTCTTCCGCAAGTCGACCCTCGAGCAGCTCGGCGATTTCATCGCGCCGACCTGGCAGGCGTTGATCGATGGCGCGAAATACGTGGACCCCCGGCTCGCCGAGATCTTCGACGAGGTCGCCCCCGACGTCATCGTCGAGGACAACGTCGTCGCCTTCCCAGCGATCTCCGCGAGCGGCCGACCGTGGGTCCGCATCGTGTCGTGCAACCCGATGGAGATGAAGGACCCGCTCATCGCGCCGTTCAGCAGTGGCTACCCCGTCGCAGATCAGGGCGGCTGGCCTGCGTTCCTCGACGAAGTCCGCCGGACCCACGCCGACATGTGGATGGACTTCGACGCGTTCTGTCGCGAGCACGGCGAGACGGGCCTGACCTATGGGCCGCTTGGACCGGAGTTCATCTCGGAGTCGCCGTACCTGAACCTCTATTCCTACCCGGCGGAGGCCGATTACGACCGTTCGACACCGCTCGGCCCGACGTGGCACCGGCTGGATTCGACTGTCCGTGCGCCGGAGGTGACCTGGGAGCTGCCCTCGGAGCTCGCCGAGCGCGACGGGGCGTTGATCTACCTGTCGCTTGGATCGCTCGGTTCAGCGGACGTCGAGCTGATGCAGCGCCTCGTGGATGTGCTGGCGAAGACCAAGCATCGGGTGATCGTGTCGAAGGGTCCGCTGGCGGACCTGATCACGCTCCACGACGGCCAGACCGGCGCGGGGTTCCTGCCGCAGCCGGCGATCCTGCCGATGGTCGATCTGGTCATCACGCACGGCGGGAACAACACGGTCACCGAGGCGTTCCACCACGGCAAGCCGATGATCGTCCTGCCGCTGTTCTGGGATCAGGTCGACAACGCGCAGCGGGTCGACGAGACCGGCTTCGGGAAGCGGCTGTCGACCTACCGGTTCAAGGACCGGGAGCTGACCGGTTCGATCAACAAGTTGCAGGGCGACAGGTCCCTTGCTACCAGGCTGACAGCGATGTCGGCCCGCATCAAGTCGACGTCCGGCACCGTCCGAGCCGCGGACCTCGTCGAGCGCGTCGCCGGGAGTGGAGACCCGGTCGTCTCTTGATCTTCGCCCAGCGCTGGGTCAGACGCGGCGAGCGCTGACCCAACGATGACCCAGAAGAGCAATGACGTGCTCGTCTCAGGCGTCTTGAAAGCCGTCGTGGCGACATGGATCACGAGCGCAGCCAGTGCGGTGAGGGCGATATCGCCCCCCGCCGTTTGTGGACCGGCGGCGCGTCGTGCGAGACGGATCGCGAGGGCGCCGAGGAGAACGAGGTAGGCAGTCAATGCCGGGATCCCCGATTCGGCGGCGATCCCGATGAGGGCATTGTGCGGACTCTCGAGCCGGAAGCGCCGGAGATAGTCGGCGCGATCCGGCGGGAGGACGCCATCGAGATACTCCGCGAATACCAGCGGGAAGGTCTCCGGCCCTGTCCCCGCGAGTGGCCGGTCGGATGCGATCGCCAGTCCGACGCGCCACGAATCGAGGTGCATCCGGATCGAACCTTCCTGAAGGTCGTTCGTCGTGGCGATGCGGTCGGCGACGGCGACGATCGAAGGCCCACCGACGACGAGGGTTGCGACGACGCCGACCGCCATCAGGAGGCCGGCTCGAGCGGACAACCTGATCGTCGTCACTGACTTTCGCCACCGGAAGGCCAGGATCATCACCAGCGCGGCGGCCAGGGCGACGATGCCTCCCCGACTGAGGGTCAGTCCGAGGCCGATGAGCGACATCGCCGTGACCGCGACGATCAGGGCGCGGGTCCGTCGTCCGGACCGAGACCAGAGTCCCAGCCCCAGGACGACCACCAGGTCGAGGTAGGCTGCGAGATCGTTTGCTTGCCCGACACTCGAGATCGCCCGATCCTCAGGCGGTCCAGACCAGAAGGGATCGAGGCCGACGGTCTGCGCCAGCCCGTATGCGGCGACGACGCCACCGATCGCGACGTGTGTGAGTGCGAGTGTTCTAGATCGGGGGCCGGTCCGGAGGACGAGTCGAGCCGCATAGAACGCGGCCACGTAGAGGAGCAGGGTGACCATGCCCTGGTACTGGAACGGCTCGCCCACGACGCTTTGACGCATATCCACTGAGAGCACCGTCGACACCGCGCTGAGGCCGACGAATGCAGCGAGTGCCCCGTCGGCCCAGCGGTCAAGGCGGAACGTCAGCTGTCCGCCGACCACCAGGTACAGCACGAAGGTAAGGGCGAAGACGATCGCCGCCGCGCGGAGCAGGATCGCCTTCGGTAGCGCGTAGCCATCCTCGAGCCCAGGCACGAACAGGAGCGGCAGCGCTCCCGTCGTCCCGACCAACAGCGCAGCCATCACCCGCTCCACCCCGTCGCGAGTGCGGGCGGCCTTGTCGACGGACCCGCCCTCGAGCATCGCGCCCAGGCGGCGCGCGATCCCGATCTGGGCGCTCAGCCGCTCGGGGTCGGCGTTGGCTTGCCGTTACCGTGCGGTTTCGGCGCGGGTGTCTGAGTCGGATCGGGGATCGGCGACGCGGTCGGTGCAGGTGTCGGAGCGGGCGTGGGCGCGGGCGTCGGAGCGGGCGTCGAGCGGGCGTGGGCGCGGGCGTAGGGGCTGGCGTCGGCGAGGATGTGGGCGCTGGCAACGCCATGGGCGTCGGGGCATCGGTCTGTGTCGGCGTCCCAGACGGCACCGGCGCCGGTGTTTCAGGCGCTATCGGCGCCCCGACCGCACCAGTCGTGGGCGCTGGCGTGGGAGTGGCGATCTGCGTGGCGCCCGCGGGCGGCTGCTGCTCATCGCCCTTCGGCTTCGGCGGTTTGCTGCTGTGACCGGGCTTGCTCGCATGGCCCGGGTTGCTGGCGTGGCCCGGGTTGCTGGCATGGCCTGGGTTGCTGGCATGCCCAGGATTGCTCGCGTGACATCCACCGTGACCCGGCTTGCTCGCGTGACCGGGGTTGCTGGCGTGACCAGGGCTGCTGGCGTGACCAGGTTTGCTGGCGTGACCAGGTTTGCTCGCATGACCGGGTTTGCTCGCGTGACCAGGCTTGCTGGCGTGCCCTGGGTTGCTCGCGTGATCACCCCCATGCCCGGGGCTGCTGCCATGGCCACCGCCTCCGCAGTCGGTGGTGTCGGCGACAGTGACCTTGGACGCGAGCACACCGGAAACAGAGATGATCGACAAGATGATGATCACGAGCGCCATCAGGCCGGCGGTCAAGCGGGACTCTTGTCGGGACGATCCCTGGGTCGAGGCGCCCATCGCGCGGCTCCTTTCCCGGACGCCACACGCGATCACGCGCACCCTGCGGGTTCGAGTCTCGAGGCGGTGCGCCGCCGAGCTCGGACGGAGGGCTCGCAGCGTGCGGCACTGGCGGATAGAAGAACGTCCGAGACGTCAATACGTTACGCCCCGCTCGTCCGGGCGGCGTCGTGACGGCCATGATTTCGCAAGGGCCTGTGCGTGTCACCGGCGAGAGATCCTCCATCGGTCGGGGCACCGCTTTCTCTCGACGGCTCTGCCGCGCCGCGAATTACGATGCGGGCGTGGACGTCATCCGGCCTACTCTGGCGCTGATCCACATCGGCTCCGCGCTGCTCTACGTGACCGGCTATGCGAGCGCGAAGACCCTTACCAGCCTCGCGGTGGCCGAGTCCGATCCCATCAAGCGGCGCTGGATACTCGGCCTGGGTGACAAGTTCGACTTCCGGTTCCAGATCTGGGGCGGCACGCTGGTGGGGTTGTCGGGCATCCCACTGGCTCTGGCCAACGGCTACAGCCTGACCCAGGCATGGGTCATCGCCTCGATCGTCCTCTACGCCATCGTCGTTTTCATCGGCGCCGTCATATGGCGCGGCCGAGCGGCGACGGTGCGCCTCGCGATGGAGGCCGGGGACGATGGGCGCATTCTCACAGTGCTCACCGAACCGCGAGCGCGACTGCTCGGCCGGGTCGAACTCGTGCTCATCGTCGCGATCGTCGTCCTGATGGTCCTCCGCCCGGGGTGAGCGGCGGCAGCTCCGAACCCCGCCCACGCTGCGGGACGGACTACCGGCTCGGGGCTAGGATGGCGAGACTCTCCGACCCGACCCGTCACGCCCCCGAGGAGGCAGACCCCGTGACCGAGACGCTCGAACGAGCCAAGACCTACCAGCAGTTCATCGGTGGCGATTTCGTCGACGCCGCCGAGGGTCGCACGGCCGAGGTCATCAACCCGGCTAACGACCAGGTCATCGCCAATGTCCCGGCGAGCTCGCAGGAGGACGTCGATCGCGCGGTCAACGCCGCGGAGAAGGCGTTCGAGAGCTGGAAGCAGACGACCCCGCAGGATCGCTCGCTGCTCCTGCTCAAGATCGCCGACGCGCTCGAGGCGAAGGCCGACGAGCTCGGTCGACTCGAGAGTGCGAATGCCGGGAAGCCGGTCGGTGCCGCGATCGACGAGATGACGACGTCGGTCGACCTGTTCCGCTTCTTCGCCGGCGCGGCGCGCGTGATGGATGGCCTCGCTGCCAATGAATTCATGGCGGGCCACACGTCGATCATCCGGCGCGACCCGATCGGCGTTGTCGCCTCGATCGCACCCTGGAACTACCCGCTGTACATGGCGACCTGGAAGCTCGGTCCCGCGCTCGCGACGGGCAACACCGTCGTGCTCAAGCCGTCGGCGCGGACGCCGCTATCGGCTCTCGCCTTCGCCGAGATCCTCGCCGACATCATGCCGCCGGGCGTGGTCAACGTCCTGTCCGGGTCGGGGAACGACATCGGGGATGCACTGGTCGGCCATCCGAAGGTGCGCATGGTCGCCATCACCGGTGACACGGCGACCGGCAAGCATGTCGCGAAAGTCGCCTCCGACACCCTCAAGCGACTGCATCTCGAGCTCGGCGGAAAGGCGCCGATCATCGTCTTCGACGACGCCGACATCCAGCTGGCGGCCGAGACCCTTCGCTTCGCCGGATACTGGAACAGCGGTCAAGACTGCACGGCCGCGACGCGCGTCCTGGCCGGCCCCGGCGTCTACGACCAATTCGTCACGGCCCTCGCCGATCAGGTGAGGACGATCAAGTGGGGTGACCCGGCCGAAGGCGACGACATCGAGATGGGATCGCTCATCGCACAGGCTCAAGCCGACAAGGTCCAGGGCATGGTCGATCGGGCGCGCGACGGGGCGGAGGTCGTCGTCGGCGGCAACCGACCCGATCGCCCGGGCTCCTACTACGAACCGACCGTCATCGCCGGTCCGGACCAGAAGTCGGAGATCATCCAGGGCGAGATCTTCGGCCCGGTCGTCACCGTCCAGCGTTTCACGGACGAGGACACCGCGTTGGCATGGGCGAACGACACACCGTATGGCCTCGCCTCGTCGGTGTTCACGACGGATATCGGCAAGGCGATGCGCGTGGCCAAGTACCTCGAGTTCGGCCATGTCTGGATCAACGAGCATTTCACGCTCACGTCGGAGACGCCGCACGGCGGCGTGAAGCAGACCGGCTGGGGCAAGGACGGCAGCAAGTACGCGCTCGAGGACTACACGTTCGTCAAGCACGTGATGATCAACTCGGGGACCTGAGGTCGCCGCTCCGACCCGCGCCGAGGTCGCCGCGGCGGTCTCGGCGCTCGACACCGAGGCCGTCGCCCGAGCGCGCTGGTTCGCCGCCAAGGGCCGGTCGATCGAGAGGATCGAGCTCGACGAGGCGTTCGTCCTCGACGATCCGGTCCCGCACGTCCTCGCCGTGACGACGGTCACCCTCGATGGCCATGAGCGACAGGCATACACGCTCGCGCTGACGGGTGCGCCACTGCGGGAAGCAGAGCCGGGCGACGGCGCGTGGCACGCGCTCGCAGCCGCGATGGCGGAGGGCCGAACGATCGCCTCACTCCCCGCGGGTGGCGATCCGCGCGCCACGCCGAGTGCCGCGCTCGTGGCTCGTCCGGCGCGCGCCCTGGCCGAGCTCGCGCCGGACGGGATCGGCCCGGAACGGGCGCTCGGTGCGGACCAGTCGCACACCTCCGTGGTGCTCGGCGAGCGGCTGCTGCTCAAGACCTATCGACGGCTCCAACCGGGCCTGAACCCCGACCTCGAGATGACGGCCTTCCTCGGCGAGGACGCCGGGTTCCCGGCCGTGCCGCGCCTCTGTGGCTTCGCCGAGGTGGTCGCGCAGCGTGGCGAGCCCACGACGGTCGCGATGCTCGAGGAGTTCGTGGCGGACGGGCAGGACGCCTTCGAGTCGATCGCCGGCATGCTGGTCGGTTGGCTGACCTCACCCGGCGAAGTGAGCCTCGAATACGCCACGGAGATCGCGGCGGACATCGGCACGCTTACGGCCGGGCTGCATGCCTCCGTCGCCGATGGGCGGGGACTCCCGGAGATGGCGCCGCGCGAGGCCACCCGCGAGGAGGTGCGATCGTGGGCGTCGGCCGCACACCAGCATCTGGCACGAGCACTGGACCTAGCGACCGGTGAAGCGGCAACCCTCCTGCGCGACCTCGCGCCGCGCATCGCCGAGTCGATCAGCGTGATCGACGGGTTGCCGACCGCCCCAGAGATCGTCCGCGCGCACGGCGACTACCACCTCGGACAGGTGCTGATCGCGCCGGACGGATTTCGGATCGTCGATTTCGAGGGCGAGCCGCTCAGCCCGGCCGAGGCGCGCCGCGCTCATCGACTCCCGCTGCGGGACGTCGCGTCGATGCTCCGCTCGATCGACCACGTGGCGCGCAGCTCACGGAGGCGCGCGGAGGCGGCGAACGGCGGACCCCTCGCGCACGCCGGCCTCGACCTCGATGCCTGGATCGAACGCGCGCGCGAGCGGTTCATCGAGGCTTACCGGTCAGGCCTGCTCGAACGCCGGGTCTGGGCGGACATCGACCCGGACCTCTTGCACGCCTTGGAGGTCGACAAGGAGCTCTACGAGTTCGCCTACGCGGCGACGTACCTGCCGACCTGGCTGTACGCGCCTACCGAGGGAATGCGCGCGCTCTTCCCGGTCCGGGACCCTGTTTGACCGCCGCATGACCGCCGACCGCGTCGCCATCCTGCGCGAGGACATCGAGGGCGGACCATCGGCCCTCGCCGACCTGCTGGACGCGTACGACGCGTCGGACAGCCCGCTCGGCGATGTCGGCGAACGGCCGAGCGCGATCGCGTTCACCGGGCTGGGCAGCTCCCGGTATGCGGCGATCACCGCCGCCTCGGAAGCGCGGCGGGCCGGCATCCCCGCCTGGGCGGAGCTCGCAGCGACCTCGGCACCGACGCCGCCGGCCGACGGCCGAGTGCTCGTCGCCATCTCGGCTTCGGGGCGGACGCGCGAAACGGCGGAGGCGGCGCGCCGGTTCCGGACCGGTGGCAGCGTGATCGCCGTGACGAACGAGGTCGACTCGCCGTTGGCATCGGAGGCGGATCGCGTCCTGCCGCTGCTCGCCGGTCGGGAAGGCGCGGGGATCGCCACGCGAACGTTCCGGGCGACAGTCGCGGTGTTGGCGTTACTCATCCGCCGCTGGTCAAGCCATCCCGACGGCTCGAGGGACCCGATCGGACCGACGGCGTCGAGCCTGCGATCGTCCGTCGACGCGTTGCGGGCCGTGATGGACAGCCGCGACCGGTGGCTCGTGCCAGCGGCCGACCTGCTCGACCGGGCGAACGCGATCGACGTCCTGGGCGACGAGGCCGATGCCGCGCTCGTCCACCAGGCGGCCCTGATGCTCCGCGAGGCGCCGAGGCTGCCGGCGGTCGGTCACGACACGGCCGACTGGCTGCATACCGCCGTGTACCTGGCGCTGCCAGGTCACCGTGCCCTGCTATTCACCCGGACCGAGCTCGACGCCGAGGTCGTCACCACGATCCGCCGTCGAGGCGGCGAGGCGATCGTGGTCGGCGCGCCGGTCGACGGCGCGGCACTGACGATCGAGACCCCCATCGTCGATGGACCGTTCGCCCGCGCGATCGTCGCGTCGGTCGTAGCCGAGCTGCTCTCCGCGGAGCTGTGGGCCCGGACGAGCGCCGAGGAGGCCGGCCGAACCGAGATCCGCTAGGCCACGGCTTCCGCGAGCGCCGTTCGAACCTCGCCGACCCGCTCGATGGTCTCCAGATCGAATGGGTGGCGGAACACGAGGATCACCTCGTCGAGGCCGACGCGCTCATAGTGCCGAACCAGTTCGACGAAGTCGCCGGGTGGACCGCCGAACGTCAATCCGCGACCCGTGCCGTCGGAGCCGAGCTTCCCCCCGAGATCGTGTAGGCGCGCGGTCTTCTGCCAGACCGCCATTGCCGCCTCATGGGTATCCCGGATCACCGAGTGGGTCGTGACCGTCCGCTCGATCATCGCAGGATCTCGGCCGACTTCGGCACACCGTTCTTCCAGCACCGCCCCGAGTTCCTCGAAACGCTCGGGAGACCCGTAGGCGTTCCACACGTCCGCATACCTGGCTGTGGTCCTGAGCGTCTTGGTCTTGCCGGATCCACCGATCAGGATCGGCAACCTGGACTGCACCGGCCTCGGCAGACAGAGCGCGTCATGCATCTCGAAGAACCGCCCGCGGTGCGTGACCCGCTCCCCGTCGAGCAGCCGGCGGATGAGCATCGCGGCTTCGTCCAATCGGTCGAGCCGCTCGCCGAACCCAGATCCGAAGTCGATGCCGAAGGCCTCGTGCTCGCGGTCGAACCAGCCCCCGCCGAGACCGAGGACCGCCCGGCCGCCCGAAACGTGATCGAGCGTCGTGGCGAGCTTCGCGATGAGGCCCGGGTTCCGGAACGTGGTTGACGACACGAGCAGTCCGAGCCGGGCGCGCGACGTTACCGACGCGACGGCAGAGAGTGCCGCCCAGCCCTCGAGCTTGGGGTCGTCCCACGAACCCTCATCGGCCAGGAGGTGATCGTCCAGCCATATCGAGTCCCAGTCGGCGCGCTCTACGGCGAGGCACGCGTCGCGGAGGTCGGGCCAGGCGGTCTGCTGGATCCAGAAGGCGGCGCCGAACCGCACGCTCAGTCGTCCAGGGACGACAGGAACCGGAAGACCGGCGAGGCCTTGGCGTACGCGTTGGCGAGGATGTCGGGGAGGGACGGCGAGTAGACCTCGTCGTCGGATAGCCGCCGACCGAAGACGACGTCCTTGTAGCGGAACAGGTCGGCCATCGGGTGATCAGCTGGGTAACCGGGCGGCACCCGCTTGAGCGTGTCGTGACTGTTGACCGCCCCGAACTCGGCGACGAACGCTCGATCCTCGAGGGCGCGCCGAACGCCCGATTCGTCATCGAGGATCCGCTGTCGGAAGGCGTCGAGGACGGGCTTCGACGCGTGCCACATGCCGCCGCCGGCGAAGTTCTCGCCGGGCTGGAGGTGGAAGTAGGCGCCGTTGGCATGCTCGGTGTGGGACATCTCGGCGGCAGAGCCTCCGCCCGCGCCCTCGACCCACGGGAAGCTTGCGCCGATGTGGGTCTTGTACGGCGACTTGTCCTTCGCGAACCGGGTGTCGCGGTAGATCCGGAAGATCGAGCGTTTGGGATCGGCCTGGAGCGGCACCCCCCGCGCTTCGAAGGCCTCGGCGAGCGCGGCGACGAGCGCCTCCATCGGCTCCTTGATGAGCTCCTCGTATTCGGTCTTGCGGGGCTGGAACCAGGCACGGTCGTTGTTCTGCGCCAGCTCCGCCAGGAAATCGACGGCATCGGGCCGGAAACCGGTGAAGCGGCGGACTTCGACGGCCATGGTCGGACCTCCTCGGACTGCTCGCGCCATCGTACGCGCCTCAGGTCACCGACCAGTCATCTGGCAGTTCACAGCGACTTATCCTGCCCAGGTGGTCCAGTCAGCCCGTCGCGCCGCCAGCGCGACCCGCGAACTCGATCCGACGGTCGTCGGCGTGATCGTCGACTGGTTCCACTTGAACGGCCGGGCTCTCGCCTTCCGACGAACGAAGGACCCGTATTCCGTCCTCGTCTCCGAGGCCATGGCCCAACAGACGCAGGCCGAGCGAGCCGCCGCCTACTGGGAGCGGTTCATGGACCGCTTCCCAACGGTCGAGTCCCTCGCGGCGGCGACGCCCGCGGACGTACTCCGGGAGTGGCGGGGTCTCGGCTATGACCGTCGTGCGATGAACCTTTGGCGGGCGGCCGGCATCATCCGCGACCACCACGGCGGCCGCGTCCCGGACTCGATCGAGCAGCTCGAGGCCCTCCCGAGCGTGGGCCCGTACACCGCCCGGGCGGTCGCAGCGATCGCGTTCGGTCAGCCCGTGGGCGCGGTCGACGTGAACGTCCGCCGCGTCATCGGTCGGATCTGTGGAGGTTCCGCGGGCCTGAAAGCCAGCGACGTCCAGTCTGTGGCCGACGGCATCGCGGCGACGACGGATCCAGGGACCTGGACGCATGCCGTCATGGATTTCGGAGTCGCAGTCTGCCGTCCGCGGAACCCGCGCTGCGACGACTGCCCGCTCCGGACGGTCTGTCGTTTCGCCACCGAGTCCGTGACGTCGCCCGTGCCGCGAGTCGTCCGCCGTGCCGCGACCCCGTTCCCGGCCACCATCCGCTGGCTCCGCGGCCGGATCCTCGACCGGCTCCGGGACGCCCCCGATGGCGCCTGGGTCGCCCTGGATGGCCCCATCGGGAGCCACCCGTTGGATCGCGTCCATGAGGCCGCCGGGGCACTCGCCCGCGAGGGGCTCGTCGAGGTCCAACGCACCTCGCAGAGGATCGTGGAAGCGCGGCTCGCCGTCGCCTGAGCCGGTCACGGCGGTCGGCTACCCTTGACCGGCCATGTCGACCAGCCCGGCGGCGAGCGGGACCGGGACCGCGCCTCTGCCCGCCGACGACCCCTCGCTCTTCGATCTCGACCTTCGTGGGCTCCGCCATCGATGGGCGGACCGTGCCGCGCTGTCGCCCATCGGCGCCGAACAGATGCGCGGCGCCGATCATCGTGCCCAGGCGCTCGGTGTTAGTGAGGAGCGGCTGATGGAGCATGCCGGTACCGCCGTCGCCGCGGCCGTCAAGGCACTCGCGACCGATACCGGCAGGTGGGGCAGCGGGCCGATCGTCGTCCTCGCCGGTCCGGGCAACAACGGAGGGGACGGCTACGTCACCGCCCGACGGCTCGCGCTCAACGGTGGGAGGGTCGTCGTCGCGGTCGTGGCGACCGCGAATCGACCATCCGGCGCGACGGCCGCTCGCAACTGGGATCGCATCGCCAATGACAGCGGGATCGACAAGGTCCACGCGGCGGTCGCCCGCGATGTGGCCTTGTTCGGTCAGGGCGTCGACAAGGCCGCGGTGATCGTCGACGCGCTGCTCGGATCTGGCGTGCGCGGTCCGCTCCGCGAGCCGGTTCGTACCGCGGTCGAGATCATCGACCGGGCGCATCGTGCCGGCATCCCGGTCGTGGCCGTCGACACACCGACGGCCGTCGACCTGTCGAGCGGCGAGCCGTCGGACCCGGCTGTCGTCGCCGATCTGACGGTCACGTTCCATCGCCCCAAGACGGGCCTGTTGGCACGTCGCGGGGCGGCCCATGCGGGGCGCATCCTCGTGGCCCCGATCGGGATCCCCGTGGACGCCGATCGTGGTTGAGTCGGGAACACCACGGCCCCAACCGGGCTGGCCGCAGGTCGCACTCGTCGCCGCGGGTGTGGTGGTGGTCGTGCTTGGGGCCGCACTCGTCACCGGCTTTCTGCCCGATCCGATCCAGCGGGCCATCTTCCACGGACCCGTCCTGATCGCCGTCCTGATCATCGGGACGGGCTGGCTCCTATGGCGCATCGCCCGCCCGCGCACGATCGACGACGATCGATGACCGACCCGGCCTCGATGCCGGCGTCCGCCTCGACGCCGCTCGGGCGACGCTCGGCCGACCTCGCGCGACTCGCCGACACGACCTGGGACGTCCTGATCGTCGGCGGCGGGATCGTGGGGGTCGGCGCGCTGCTGGACGCGGCCTCGCGCGGCTTGACCGCCGCCCTCATCGAGCAGGACGACATCGCCTCGGGGACGTCGTCCAGGTCCTCGCGGTTGATCCACGGCGGATTGCGCTACCTGGAGCAGGTGCACCTGCCGCTCGTCCGTGAGGCCCTCGCCGAGCGGCGTCGCCTGCTCAGGAACGCGCCCCACCTGGTCAGCCTCGAGCCGCACCTCTTCCCGGTCTATGGCTTCCCGTTCCTGCACAAGGCGTTCTACGACGCCGGCCTGACGCTCTACGACATCCTCGGCGCGCGACACGACGGTGGCTGGCATAAGCGACTCGATGTGGCGGGTGCGCTGGCGATGTGGCCCTCCCTGCAGCGCCGCGGTCTTCGAGGCGGCCTGCTGTATCACGATGGGGTCGAAGACGACGCGCGCTTCGCACTGGCCGTACTCCGGACTGCCCTCGCACATGAAGCGCGGCCCAGCGCCGTCACGCGTGTCCGCGCGACCGGCCTGGCGCCGGATCCGGGAGCCGGTTCGCCGCGGATCGTGCGTGCCACGGACCTACTCGGTGGTGGCGACCTCGAAGTCCGTGCGCGCTCGGTCGTCGATGCGACCGGCGTGTGGGCCGCCGAACCAGGGCATCCGTTCTCGAGCCCGTCGATGCGCCTGCTACCGAGCCGCGGTGCCCACCTGGTCGTTCCGCGCGAACGCATCCCGGCCAGGACCGGACTCACGATCCGTGTGCCGGGCAAGGTCGTGTTCTTCATCCCGTGGCCCGACCACTGGCTGATCGGCACGACCGATGCGCCCTACGAAGGACCGCCGGAGCACGTCGCCGCGAGTCCGTCGGAGGTCGATGAGCTGCTGACGACCGTCAACGCGACGCTCGATGTCGACCTGACACGGGCCGACGTCGTCGGCACCTATGCGGGTCTGCGCCCGCTGATCGCCCCGTCGCGCGGCTCGACCGTCAAGGCGTCCCGGGAGCATCGGATCACCGCCGAAGCCGATGGCGTCGTCCGCGTCGCCGGCGGCAAGTACACGACCTATCGCGTCATGGCGGGGGACGTGATCGACGCCGCGGTCGGTCGCGAAGCCGCGCGCTCGAGACCGAGCGGTACGGCCGAGCTGGCGGTGATCGGCGCCGCCGACGCGGCGAGCCTCGAGCAGATCGAGCGGGAGGTAGCCGCCATCGACGCGATCGTGGAGGCCCATCCCGATGCCCCGGCTCGCCTCGCTGCCCGACACGGAACGGAGGCGCCCTCGGTCGCGGCATTCGGCCAGGAGCTCGACCTGCTGCGACCGCTCGTGCCGGGTCGCCCGTTCCTCGAGGCGGAGGTCGCCTGGGCGGTCCGTCACGAGGTCGCGCTCACCGTCGACGACGTCCTCTCCCGGCGACTGCGGCTGAGCCCCGAGCTCGGCGAGGGGCGGCTCGATGCCGCATCGAGGGTGGCCGAGATCATGAGCCGGGAGCTCGCCTGGAGCCAGGTCGAGTGCGAGCGCCAGCGCGACGAGTACGTCGAGTCGGCGATCCGGGAGTTTTCCGTACCCGAGCCGGCCTGAGGTTCCCCGGCTTCCGTCATCGACACGTCATCGACCCGTCATCGGTTGCCGTCACCGTGTCGTCATGGACGACCTCGGGCGCACGTTCTTCGATGCGCTGTACGACCAGCGGGTCGCGGTCGCGATCGGCTCGTTCGTCGCGGCAACGGCCGCCGCTATCGTCGCTTGGCGACGGGGCTGGTTCGGCGCCGCCCGCCGTCATCCGGGGCGGACGGGCGCGCTGGTCGCTGCGGCTCTGGCGGTCGGTCTGCCGCTGACCTGGTACCTCGCCTCTCCGATCTGGATCCGGACCTCGCTGGTCGAGGCCGGCCTGACCGCCGCCCCCTCGATCGTGCCGACCCCGGCGCTGTCGGTCGCGTCTGCGTCGACGGCGCCTCCGACCCAGGAACCGCGTCCATCGGCGACGTCCGCACCTACCGCGACGCTCTTCGTCCCGACCACCCATGCGACGGGTGCGTTCTCGGGAACCGACGAGTTCCACTTCGGCCGTGGTACCGCGTCCCTGATCGAGGTGGAGCCGGGTCGCTACCACCTGCGCCTCGAGGACTTCAGCGTCCGGAACGGACCCGATCTGTATGTCTATCTATCGACCGCGGCCGGCGACTACACCGACGATTCGCTCGAGCTGGGAAGGCTCAAGGCGACCGACGGCTCGTTCGGCTACGACCTTCCGAAAGGCGCGGATATCAGCGCCTTCCGGAGCGCGATCATCTGGTGTAAGCAGTTCAGCCACCTGTTCGCAGTAGCCCCGTTCTGAGGCCCCTATTAGGCGAAAGTCAGGGCTGTACAAGGCCCATTCCGAGCGCGTACCATCCCGCAGTCAAATGCCGCGGCGCGGCCGTGGCCAGAACGTAGCTCGACGCACTCGGACTCCTCTCACGGCTGACGCGAGAACCCGACGGGATCGCGCCGGCTACCGAGAGGAGTTTCGTTCTTGTATAGCGACAAGACCCTCACCTGCGCGGACTGTGGACAGGAGTTCGTGTTCACGGCATCCGAGCAGGACTTCTACGCCCAGCGGGGGTTCACGGAGCCTCGTCGCTGCGCGTCGTGCCGCGCCAGCCGCAAGGCTGCGCGTAACGCCGAGTCCGGTGGCGGTGGCGGCTCGTACGGCAGCTACGGCGCCGGCGGCGGCTACTCGGCCGGCGGCACCGGCGGTGGCGGGTACGGTGGTGGTGGCGGTGGCTACCGCGATCGTGGCCCGCGCGAGATGTTCGCGGCAACCTGCTCGAACTGCGGCCGCGAGGCCCAGGTCCCGTTCCGCCCGACCAGCGGCAAGCCCGTCTACTGCAGCGACTGCTTCCGCAGCATCCGCGGCGCCTAGTCCCAGTCCTCTCGGCGCGGGCCGACCAACGGCCCGCCGAACCAGCGTGATCCCCGACCCGGGTCGTCAGCCGACCCGGGTCGATCGATTCCCGGCGGGATCCTTGCCGAGATTCGAGCCCGTCAGGGCCCCTCGACGCCCGTCGGTGGCGGCGTCTTGCCGCCCAGCAGGCCCAGGTCGAACTTGCGCTCCGTCCCGTTGAGCAGCCGCTCGATATTGTCAGCGTGGGCCAGCCAGATGAGGGCGACACCCACGGCCGTGTATATGACGTAGGGCAGCGGCGTTTCCGGCACGACCATCAGCAGCAACAGCATCGCCGGGATCATCGCCGCTGACCCGAGCAACGACCCGAGCGACACGTACCTGGTCAACAGGATCACCACGATGAACACCGGCGTCGCAAGGAGCACGGCGACGGGCTGGATGACGAGCATCGTCCCCACGCCAGTGCCGACACCGCGCCCCGAGCGGAACCCGGCGAAGACGCTCCAGATCGCGCCGGCGACGGCGGCCAGGCCGCAGAGGACCTCGACCAGGGGGTCACCGGTGATGTAGCGCGCCAGGAGGACCGGCAGCGCGCCCTTCAGCAGGTCACCCAGGACGACGACGGCGGCCCATTTCCGGCCGAGCGCGCGGAGCGCATTGGTGCCGCCCGTCCGGCCCGATCCGATGGAGCGGAGATCCGGTCCGCCGACCAGTCGCGCGACGATCGCGCCGACGGGGATCGACCCGGCCAGATAGGCGATGAGCATGAGGCCGACCGTTCGCGCGAAGTCCGGTCCCACGGATGCTCCAGGGCTGTCGGGTGGCTCGAGGAGCCCGAGTCTAGCACCGGGCTACTGCCCGCCCACCCGTGGCCGTGCCACTGACACGTTTGCGCCCGTCTCGACGCCGCGCGTACTCTCTGGGCGATGGCTGTCGGCTCATCCAACGACTTCGACCTCGTCGTGCTCGGGGCCGGCACGGGCGGGTACACCGCCGCCTTCCGGGCCGCCCAGCTCGGCCTCAAAGTGGCGCTCGTCGATCAGGACAAGATCGGCGGGACGTGCCTCCACCGCGGCTGCATCCCGACCAAGGCCCTGCTCGAATCGGCGGCCTTCGCGGAGCGCGTCCGGCATGCCAAGGAATACGGCCTGGTCCTGCCCGGCGAGCCCGGCATCGACTACGAGCAATTCGCCGCTCGGCGCGACGCCGTCGTGAAGCGGATGTGGACCGGCCTCAAGTCGCTGATCGGCAAGAACAAGGTGACCTGGATCGACGGCCGCGGCCGCCTCGACGGGCCCAACAAGATCCGCGTCCGGCAGCCCGCCGAGGACGGGACGCCGGGCAAGGGCGGTGAGCGCGTACTGCAGGCCACGGACGTGATCATCGCCACCGGGTCGCGGGTCAAGTCGCTGCCCGGCCTCGAGCCTGACGGCAAGCGGATCGTCACCAGCGACGACGTCCTGAAGATGTCGACGCTGCCCAAGGACATCGTGATCGTCGGGGCAGGCGCGGTCGGGGTCGAGTTCGCGAGCATGTACCACGACATCGGCGTCAAGGTGACGTTGCTCGAATACCTGCCGAACATCGTGCCGCTCGAGGACCTCGAAGTCAGTAAGGTCGTCCAGCGCAGCTTCGAGAAGCGCGGCATGACGGTCATGACCAACGCGCGCTTCGACGCGAAGTCCGTGACCACGGACAAGGGCGGCATCTGTGCCGACGTCGGCCCGGAAGGCAAGGACACCCAGGAGCTCCGCGCCGAGCTGATGCTCGTCGCGACCGGCCGCGCCGCCAACATCGAGGATATCGGCCTCGACACGACCAAGGTCGAGACCGACAAGGGCGTCATCAAGGTGAACGGCCACATGCGAACGAAGGAGCCGCATGTCTACGCGATCGGCGACGCCGTCGGTGGCTTGTGGCTGGCCCACGTTGCCGCGCACGAGGGCATCACCGCCGCGCACACCATCGCCGGCGAGAAGGACGTCCACGAGATCGACTACGACGCGCAGCCGCGCGCCACGTACTGCCGCCCGGAGATCGCGTCGATCGGTAGGACCGAGGCGCAGATCAAGGCCGACGGGACGCCGTACAAGGTCGGCAAGGTGCCGTTCCAGGCCATCGCCAAGGCGATCATCGGCGGGGAATACGAGGGGTTCGCCAAGGTCATCTCCAACCCGGAGACGCGGGACACGCTCGGTGTCCACGTCGTGGGCCCTCATGCGACCGACCTCATCGCCGAGGCATCGCTCGCCTTCACGCTCGACGCCACGCCCTGGGAGATCGGCCTCGCGACCCATGCGCATCCGACGCTGTCAGAGGTGATCGGCGAGGCGGCGATGGCAGTCGACGGCCAGTCGATCAATTTCTGAGCGATCGATGGCGGTGACGAAGGCCACCGAGACCGGGCTCGCCGCCAGCGTCGGCCTGACCGACGACGACCTCATCGCGATGTACCGGCTGGTCGCGCTGGCACGCTCGCTGGACGAGCGGATGTGGGTGCTCAACCGGGCCGGGCGGATCCCGTTCGTCATCTCCGGTCAGGGCCACGAGGGCGCCCAGGTCGGGATCACCTGGCCGCTCCAGAAGGGCCACGACTGGATCGCGCCGTTCTATCGCTCGATCGCGACCTGTCTGACCTTCGGCATGAGCCCGCGCGACATCCTGACCGCGCAGTACGCGACCGCCAACGATCCGTCGTCGGGTGGTCGCCAGATGCCGGGACACTACGGATCGCACGAGCACAACCTGGTCTCGGTCTCATCACCGGTGGCGACGCAGCTGCTCCACGCGGTCGGCATCGCGCTGGCGGCCAAGATCCGCAAGACCGGCCAGGTCGCGATGACGACGATGGGCGAGGGGAGCAGCAATCAGGGTGACGTCCACGAGGGCCTCAACTTCGCCGCCATCCACAAGCTGCCGTTCGTCTTCGTCGTCGAGAACAACGGTTACGCCATCAGCGTGCCGGCCGCCCGTCAGGTCTCCGTGCCCAACGTCGCCGACCGGGCCGCCGGGTACGGCATCCCGGGCGTGGTCGTCGACGGCAACGACGTTCTGGCGTGTTACGCCGCGGCGCGCGAGGCTGTCGACCGCGCACGGGCCGGCGAGGGTCCGAGCCTGATCGAGGCAAAGGTCCAGCGATTGACGGCGCACTCGTCCGACGATCAGCAGACCAAGTACCGCTCCGAAGAGGAGCTCGCGGAGGAGAGGACCAAGGATTGCGTGCCGGTCTTCCGGACGCAGCTGCGCAACGCCGGGATCCTGACAGACGAGATCGACGAGAAGCTGACCGCCGAGATCAAGGGCATCGTCGACGAGGCGACCGACTACGCCGAGGCGCAACCCGACCCCGACCCATCGACGGCGACCCGCTACGTCTTCGTCGAGGACGTCGACTGATGCCGACGAAGACGTTCATCGAGGCCGTTCGCGACACGCTCGCCGACGAGATGCGCCGTGACGAGTCCGTCATCGTCCTGGGCGAGGACGTCGGCAAGAAGGGCGGCGTCTTCCTCGCGACCGATGGGCTGTGGGCGGAGTTCGGTGACGAGCGTGTCATCGACACGCCGCTGTCCGAGTCGATGATCGTCGGCGCCTCGATCGGCGCGGCCGTGAACGGCCTGCGGCCCGTCGCCGAGATCCAGTTCGCCGACTTCATCTTCCCCGCGTTCAACCAGCTCGTGTCCGAGGCAGCGCGGATGCGCTATCGGTCGAACAACGGCTACGGCGTACCGATGGTCGTGCGCGCCCCATACGGTGGTGGCGTGCACGGCGCCCTGTACCACTCGCAGAGCGTCGAGGCGTTCTTCACCCACGTCCCGGGTCTCAAGGTGGTCGTGCCGTCGACGCCGTACGACGCCCGCGGCCTGCTGCGCTCCTCGATCCGGAATGACGATCCGGTGCTGTTCTTCGAGCACAAGAAGATGTATCGATCCGTGCGCGGAGACGTCCCGGACACCGACTACACGGTGCCGCTGGGCAAGGCGGCAGTGACCCATCCCGGGACCCAGATCTCGGTGTTCGCCTACGGGTTGATGGCGCACTACGCGCTCGAGGCCGCCGACCGGGTCGCCGAGGAGGGCATCAGCGTCGAGGTGGTCGACCTGCGCACCCTGAGACCGCTCGACAACGAGACCGTGCTCGAGTCGGTGCGCAAGACGGGCAAGTGCCTGATCGTCTACGAGGACAACCGTTTCGGCGGGTACGGCGCCGAGGTCGCGGCGCTGGTCGCCGAGGAGGCGTTCGACTACCTCGATGGACCGGTCACCCGGATCGCCGGACCGGATGTCCCGGGCGTGCCGTACAACCATGTCCTCGAGGACTGGTTCATGGTCAGCCCGGAGAAGATCGCCGATGCGATCCGCAAGCTCGCGGCGTATTAGGCCGAGGGGCGGTCGTGGGGGACGTGGGCGAGCTGGCGGCCATCGAGACGCGGCTTCAGGCCGTCCTTGATCCGTATCTGGATCGCCTGGAGGCGTACGAGCTGTACGGGGCGCCGTACCTTCGCCGACCGGGCGCCAAGGCCCACGATTGGTTCGCCGGCGTCAGTCAGAGCAAAGGGATGGTGCGGTTCTTCCTTCTGCCGATGCATCACCACCCTGAGCTGCTCGAGGGGATCTCGCCGGAACTGCGCAGGCGCAAGACGGGTGCGTCGCTGTTCTCGTTCAAGACGCTCGATGAGGACCAGCTCGCCGAGCTCGACGCGCTCGTGGCTCGGGCCTTCGAGCGCTACATGGCGTCCGACGCCTGAGGAGAGAGTGGGATGAGCGAGAGGGACTTCGCGCAGCTGTTCGCGCGATTGCGGGCGATGCTCGAACCGTATGGCTCGAAGATGCACGTGTCGGCCGACTCGGCGCAGTGGTACGGCGTGGACATGGCCCCGGAGGCGGAACGTGATCCGTCGACCTGGTTCGGGGCCACGCGCCTCGGCAAGCGCTACGTCAGCTACTACCTGATGCCGATCTACGTGAAGCCGCACCTGCTCGACGACGTCTCACCTGCGCTCAGGAAGCGGATGCAGGGCAAGTCGTGCTTCAACTTCGCAAAGGTCGACGACCCGTTGTTGGCCGAGCTCAAGGCGTTGACGAAGCGAGGTTATGACGCTACGGCCGGGGACCCGCGCTGGGGCGCGGCGCGCCGGGCTGAGGGAGGGTGCCGAGCCCGGGCACGCGCCTAGACCAGACCGTCGTGCTGTCGCGCCCGAGGCGCAAGATGGAACCTTTCCGGCCTCCGTCACGGACATACCGGACGACCGCGGCAGATGTCCGCGCTGGTTCAGGCGGCAGGGATGGATCCAGAACTCGTGATGCTGGCAAGGGGAGGCGATCATGACGCCTTCGCGCGCCTGGTCGCGGGCTCGATCGGCCGTCTCAACGCGATCGCCCGACTGATCCTCCGCGACTACGCCCTGGCCGAAGACGCCGTCCAGGATGCCTTCGTCGACGCGTGGCGAAGCCTTCCCGGGCTGCGTGATCCAGAACGCTTCCAGGCATGGCTGACCAGGTTGCTCATCCGGTCATGCCAGGACACCCGCCGGCGCGCCCGTCGGCGGACGATCGAGATCCCTCTCCTTCCCGGCGACGGTCCAGACGTCGCAGACCATCAGACGACTTTCGCCGTGATCGACCAGATCGAGCGCGGCCTCCAGGGGCTGACGATCGATCAGCGCACGGTCCTCGTGCTGACCTACTACCTCGACCTACCGATCGCCGAGGCCGCGTCCGTCCTCGGCATCCCGACCGGGACGATGAAGTCCCGCTTGCACCGGGCCATCTCGGCGCTGCGCGCCACGGTCGATGCGGACGATCGACCATTCGCCACGACCGCGGAGCGAACGACATGACCGCCCATCGCGACGTCGACCTCTTCCTCCGCGCCCATTTCGAAACGACGGCCGATACGAGCGTCGTCGACGGTCAGATCGATGCCGTCCTCACCGCGACCGCCAGTCGGCGGCAGCAGCCCGCGTGGCTGGCGGCCCTGAGGAGCCACCCGATGTCCACTACCGCACGGTCGTTCGGACGACCGCTCTCGGCCCCCGCGTGGGTCCTGCTCATCATCCTCGCGTTGCTGATCGCCATCACGGCGGTCGGCGTGACCACGGGAACCTTCCGGCTCCCGCCGGCCCCGATCGTGAATGGGCCGATCGTCTTCGGACGGTTCGTCCCGGCCGCCGATGACACGGCTGTGTTCCTGGTCCGTCCGGACGGGTCCGGGGAACATCTCGTCATCCCTGCCCCGATCGAATGCCCGCAGCTGTCTCCCGACGGCGGCAGGATCGCGATCGCCTTCGGCGTGGTGAACGTCGACGGGACGGATCGGCGGATGTTCCCGGCCACCTTCGCGGGCGCCACGCTCGGCTGCAATACCTGGTCCCCGGACGGACGACGGCTCGCGGTCGAGGGGTTCAACGACGCGGACCGGACTCTGAACGGGATCTACCTGGCCGATGCAGAGGACGGCGGGAACGTCGTCCGGCTGACGACCAACGGTCAGGACGGCAACGACATCCCCGGCGATTGGTCGCCAGACGGCAAGCACATCGCCTTCAACCGGGGAGTCGGCACGGACCGGAGCGAGCTGTGGGTGGTCGACGTCGACACCGGCGACGCATATCAGGTCATCCCGCACTTGATCAGCGGGACGGCGAGCTGGTCACCTGACGGCCAGTGGCTGATCACCGGCCGCGCCCTGGAACAAGGGCAGGTCAGCCAGTTCATCGTGGTGCGACCCGACGGCTCCGATCTTCAGACTATCTCCCTGCCCGCGAACCATAACTGGGCGACGGGCGCGACGTTCTCGCCCGACGGCACCCGGCTCGCGTTCAACATGGCGGTCGGCACGTCGGACAATGCCGACATCTACACCATGAAGGTAAACGGGGCGGATGTCGCCCAGATCACGAACACGCCGAACGAAAACGAGTACTTCGTCGACTGGGGGATCGATCCAAGATAGGCCGCTTGGCCGGGCGATCGACACAGCGAAGCGGCGCCGGGGGGCGCCGCTTTCGATTCAGATGCTCGCGGTAGCGCCAGTTCGAGACTTCGGGCTCCAGGTGCGACTTGCGGTAGATGCGGATCATCCACGCCAGACCTACGAAGTACACGAGCAAGGCGAGCACCGGCACGATCAGGGGCTCGTTGAGCAGGCTCGGCGCTGAACTGGGGTTGCCCCTTGGCGGGAGATCAAAAAGCGTCGCCACCCAGATGGATGCCATCAAGGGAAGCATCGTCACCGCGATGGCGATGAGTCCACGTGCGTCCCGCCGCGCGATCCGGACATCCTCACGCATGGCTGCAGGATAGGTTCGCCGTCAACCGGGACCCCACGTCTCCTCCTGGATCGTTACGGTCAGCGCGACCGCTTCGTCGAGCGTCATGTGCTGCCCGCGTGCAAAGGCGGCCTCGAAGGCCTCGTCACCGAGCGCGGCCCGGGCGAATGCGTCTGGGTCGTAGGGGCCAAGGAGCTGCGCCAGCCCCATCGGGGCCTTGACGCCGTAAAGCACCTGAAGGTGCTCGTGCGCGCCCAATAGCTGGGCGGCTTCCTCAGGTCGCTCGGCGACCACTGCCAGCATCGCGGCGAGTGGCAGAGCGATCGTCGTGCTGGTCCTGTCCCGAAGGGCATGCGCCATCGTGAACGAGCGGATGAACCAGCGGCTCGCGGCGGGGACGTTCTGCCCGGCGTAGTACACCCAGGCGATGCTCATCATCGTCTGCCCGGCATACCAGGTATCCCCTAGCTGTTCGAACCGTTCGAGGAGCTCCTCGAGCACCGGCCCGCTGGTCGGGTCCGGATGCTCGCCCGACTGGACAGTTACGGCCGACCAGGCCGCCCGCGCCGCTCCACGCTCGTCGCCGATGTCTTCGAAAAGCCGCTGGGCGCGCTCGAACAGCTCGATAGCCGCGGGTACGTCGTCGGCGATGTACTTCTCGAAAGACAGGTTCCATGCCGCATCGGCCTCCGCGGCGACGTCGCCCAGCTCACGGGCAAGTCGCAGCTGCTCTCCGTAATGGCGCGTCGCGTCCACCGGGCGTCCGTGCCAGTACGCGATGCCGCCGGCCGCTGTCACGGCCGCCATTCGCGCTGGGGTCGGCGTATCCGAACCCGGCATCCGTAGGACGGCCTCGGTGAGTTCTGTGCCGTCTTCCAGACGGCCGGTCTGCTGCCAGAACCGCCACATCCCGGCGCTGAAGCGCTGGGCGATCTCGACCTCGTCCGCGTCGATCGACCAGCGGACGGACGAGCGGAGGTTCGGGTAATCGACCGTCAATCGGTCGAGCCAGCGCGGCTGGTCTGGGCCGGGCAGGTGCGCTGCGGCCGTTTCGGCCAGCGCCAGGTACGCCAGTGCGTGGCGCCGCCGCGTCTCCCTTTCGCGACCGTCGTTCGTGAGCTGTTCCAGAGCGAAGGCGCGGATCGTCTCGAGCAACCGGAAACGGATGCCTTCACCCCACGCGTCGGGCGCATCGCGCTGGACGAGGCTCTGGTCGACGAGCGTCACGAGATGGTCGAGCACGTCGCCACCGCCAGTCGGCGCGTCGACGACGGCTTCGGCCTGTTCGAGGTCGAACCCGCCCTCGAACACGCCCAGATCGTGGAGCAGTCGCTGCGACGGGGGCGCGAGCAGGTCATGGCTCCATGCGATCGCGCCGGCGAGCGTGCGCTGGCGATCGGGGACGTTGCGGGGGCCGGTCCCCGGCAGCGGAAGGTGGGCCGCGAGGCGATCGCGCACCGCCGTGAGCGGCAGATGGGCGACGCGCGCCGCCGCCAGCTCGACACCGAGGGGCAGGCGATCGACCAGCGTGCAGACCTCATCGACGACGGCCGCGTCCGATCCGGGCTCCCAGCCAGGCCGGACGGCGCGGGCGCGTTCGACGAACAGGCGAGCACAGGTATCGCCGAGCGGATCGAGTGGGTATTCCTGTTCGCCGGGGATGCGCAACGGCGCTCGGCTGGTCACCAGGAGACGGGACCGAGGCGAGGCCCCGAGGATGTCAGCGACGTCGCCGGTCGCGTCGAGCAAGTGCTCGAGGTTGTCGAGGACCAGCAAGACCGACCGATCCTTCAGATAGGGGACCAGTGCCTCGGAGGCCGGCCGACCCGGACCGTCGAACAGGCCGATCGTCCGTGCGATGACCGACCTCACGGTCGTGACGTCCTCGACCTCGGCGAGGGCGACGAACCAGGCACCGTCGGGAAAGCGATCGGCGGCGATGCGAGCCGTTTCCACCGCCAGGCTCGTCTTGCCGATGCCGCCCGGACCGGTGACCGTGACAAGCCGGTTGACCCCGAGCAGCGCCACGACCCTGTCGACATCCCCATCTCGCCCGATGAAGCTCGTAAGGCGGGCCGGTAGGTCACCGACGCCGGGCGCCGCGGTTCGAAGCGCCGGGAAGTCGTGGCGAAGCCCTGGAACGTCGAGCTGGTATAGCCGTTCGGGCCGCGGGACGTCGCGCAGGGCGTGGGTTCCGAGATCGCGGACGTCGACGCCGTCGGGCAGCGCGTCGGCGATCAACGCCCGCGTCGGATCGGACAGGAGGATCTGGCCGCCATGGCCTGCTGCCGCGATCCGCGCCGCCCGGTTGACCTCGAACCCGCCGTAGTCGTCGCCGGCCAGGTGCGCCTCGCCCGAATGCAGCCCCATCCGGACGCGGATATCGAGCCCGTCATGCCCTTCCCGTGCACCGAGCGCCCGTTGTGCGTCGATCGCCGCCGCCGCCGCAACTCGCGCCTCGGGAAAGACCGCGAACGTGGCGTCGCCCTCGGTCCGGACCAGGGTCCCCCCGTGCTCGTCCACGGAGCGACGGATGACATCCATGTGGGCGGCGTTCACGGCATCCCAGCGAGCTCCGAGCTCGCGCACGAGCCGCATCGAGCCCTCGACGTCCGTGCGCAGGAACGTGACCGTCCCGGTCGGCAGCGGTCGCCCCGACGTCAGCACCGCGTCCCGGGTCATTGGCTGCTGATCCGCTCCGCCAGCGTCTGGAGCATCGCCATCGTCGCCTCGGGCCGCTCGCGCAGGATCGACCGCAGCCCGTCACCATCGATGACGAGCGTGCGCACCTCTCCCTCTGCGACGACCGTGGCGACGCGCGGCCGGTCGAGGAGCACCGCCAGCTCTCCGACATGGTCGCCCCGTTCGTAGGTCCGGATCTGCCGGATCGATCCATCCGTCTCGACTCGCTCGACCCGCACTCGTCCCTCGAGGATCACGAACAACTCATTGCCGACTTCGCCTTCGGTGACGATCGCGCCGCCCGGGGCGAAGGTCCGCTCGTCGGCGACCGCGGCGACACGCTGCAAGTCTTCCGGGTCGAGGCGCTCGAACAGGGGCACGCGCCGAAGCTCGAGCATCCGCTCGATATCGCCGAGGCTCGCGTCCGGGCCGGCCATCGTCCCTCCGTCGTCCGCGCTCCGTGCCGCCAGCGTCCGGATCCACGGGTCGTCATCATGCCGCAACGCGTCGAGTACGTCGTCGGCGCGATCGGTGACGGAGCCGGCTGGATCGAGTTCGACGAGCCGAGCGATGGACCGGCCGAGCCGTCGATCGCCGACGGAATCGAGTGTCTCGACCGCCTGCGCACGGACGTCGGCATCGTTCGATCGGAGGCAGCGGCGGATGACCCCACTCGCCTCGGGCACATCGAGGATGGCCAGGGCATCGAGCGCGAGATCCTGGTGGCGCCGCCGACGTTGCTCCAGCACATCGCCGAGGAAAGCCGCGTTCGGTCCCGGTGCGACGGCGCCCGCGAGCCGCGACCGGTTGGCGGCAAGGGTCATCGCCCGATCTACCTGCCCGTCCGCCCACCCGACGAGCGCGTCGCGCACCTCGGATGCGTGGCCCGTCATCGCGCGCACCGCAGACGCCTGGACCGCATGATCGGGCGAGGCCAGACGGTCGACGACGCCGACTGGCATCGACCGTGCAGCGGCCAGCCGATCGGCTGCCGCGTTCCGCACAAGGTGGGTCGGATCCTGTAGCCCGGCCAGAAGCCGGTCGGCGCCGCCGTCGTCGGCATCGAGCGTCGAAACGGCGGCCGCGCGGACGGTGGCGTCCTCGTCGTGCAGGACTCGGTCCAGTTCGGCGTCCGCGGGCCGGCGGTCGAGTCGACGCAGGGCATGGAGCGCGGCAGCCCGCTCGCGTGGTCCTCCTGTCAGGAGCCGGTCGATCTCGGCCTCGGCTCGCTCGATATGGTCCGGGTGGACGGCGTCCTTGCCGATCAGGGCCTCCGCCGACGACGCGCGCACCGCGGGCTCGGGGTCGTCCAGGGCTGCGAGCAAGGCGTCGAGGGTGTCGTCGCCCGGCGCGTCGGCGAGGAGTCGCGCTGCCATCTCGCGCACACGGGGATCAGGATCGGCGAGGGCCGTCATCAGCACTTCTCGGACATCGGGCGCGGACTCGAGGCTCGCGAGACCGGGACCGCCCTCGAGGATCTGCTCGCCGACCCCGCGGCGAAGCGTGGCGAGCAGGCTGGTCGCGTAGCGGCGTCGGACGGCGACGGTGATGACCAGCGTGATCGCCGCCACGATGGCGCCGAGCCAGAACACCTGCGTGGGCTCGAGGACCCTCGCCGCAGTGAGGAGTAGCACGCCGGACAGGATGGTCCCGAGCTGGCCCGGGACCCCGTCCTGGAATGCCATGACCTGCGCCCGGCGATGCGCGGGGACCGTGTTGTAAAAGGCGCTCCACGCAGCGTTCGAGAACCCGCGCTGGGTGACTTGCACTGTGCCCTGGACGAGTGCGGCGGTCGCGAATGTGAACGACACGATCCACACCCCGAAGCCCCCGAGATAGATGAGCGGCAACAGCAGGGCCGCCGACGCGACGCCGAATCGCGCGTAAAAGCGACCCGCGAGCGCCAGCGAGACGACGAACGATGCCGCGGTGACGATCGCGGAGATCGTCCCGATCGCGGCAGCAAGCTGGACCTCATCCGCGAATGCCGCCTCGGCCGCCTCGAGGAACGGGAACGTCACGAAGAAGAGCAGGACGGCGAGAAGGACGTAGGCGACCGCGATGAGACCGAGCAATGGCGCGCGGCGGACTTCGTCGAACCCGGCGCGGAGGTCGGCGATGACCGGTCGGGTGATGGCTGATGGCGCACCCCAGGCGGGCGTCGGAGTTCGCGCAGCCAGGCGCCAGATGACGAGTGCCGCGACCGTGAGCAGCATCGCCTCAGCCACGATGAGCGACTCGGTGCCGACGAGGCCCGCGATGGGACCGGCCGCGAGCGCGCCGACGAAATTCCCAGCGATCGCGGCCGCCGTGCACAGTGGGAAAAGGCGCTTGGCCTGGCGCGCTTCGAACGTCGATGTCGCGACCGTCCATGCGAGCGTCACGGCGATCGTGCCCGCTGCCACGACGGTCAGCCACGTCAGAGGGATCGCGAGATCCGGTGCCGCGGCGATGGCTACTCGCTCTGCGATGAGCGCGACGGCGACGCCGATCAGGATCGCGGTGAACAGCCGACCGCGATGCATGCGCCCGAGCGCCGCGCCGTACCCGAGCGACGCGACCAACGAGACGATCCCGAGCGGCAGGAACAGGTATGGGAGCACGTCGGCTCCAAGGCGTCCGAGGACGAGCGTGTTCGCCCCGACCTCGCCGATCCCGCGACCGGCTTCGAGCGCGGCGAATGCCGCCGCCACGAGGACCATGACATGCCGCTCGGCCGGCCGGACTCCGGCGGCGGTCGTGATGCGCGCGAACGTCGCGTGTCCTCCTGCTACCGGTCGGGATGGGTTCGATCTCCTCCCCACGGCGATGATGCGGGCGGCGAGCCCCACCGGTCCAGTCACGCGCCACTCGACCGGGATCGTTCGGATGGGACACACTAGGCGCGTCGCAGGACGACGACCCCGCGGAGGAACAGCGAACGTGGCGAAGGTGACGATGCCCCAGCTCGGCGAGAGCGTCGCCGAGGGGACGATCGGCAAGTGGCTCAAGCAGCCGGGCGACCATGTCGACAAGTACGAGCCGCTGCTCGAGGTCATCACCGACAAGGTCAACGCCGAGGTCCCGTCGCCCTTCGAAGGCGTCCTGAAGGAGATCCTGGCCGAGGAAGGCGCCACCGTCCCGAACAACGCGGAGATCGCGATCATCGAGACGGCCGACGACGGCACGGGCAACGGCTCCGGACCGGCAGCGGCGCCCGCCGACACGAAGACGACGGCGACGGCGGCCGAGCCAGCGACGACCGAACCGACGACGGCAGAAGCGGCCGCGGAGGCGCCGAAGCCAGCCCCCGACGACCCCGTCCCACCCGCGATGGGTCCGGCCGGCTCGGACGAGTCGCCGAACGGCTCGTCACGGAACGAGGCGCCTGCCGCCGTCGCGGCCGCGGATCGACCTGCGGCTGCCGCGACCGCGGCGCCGCCCTCCGCCACGGGTGACCCGGAGGCCCGGATGACACCGGCGGTCCGGCGCCTGCTACGCGAGCACGGCCTGAACCCGGAACAGATCAACGGGACCGGCGGCGGCGGCCGGATCACGCGCGATGACGTCCTGGCTGTGGTCGAGGCGATGCGGACGGGTCAGGCGGCGCCCGCGTCGGCAGCCCAAGCCCCGGCGGCGCCCACCACGGCTGCCGCGCCCGCCGCCCCGGCTCCGGCCGCAAGCCCGGCAACCGCGCCCGCCCGTCCATCTATGCCGAGCGGCGCGACCGTGGCGTTCCCGGAGGGAGCGGACGAAGTCCTCGTGCCGATGACGCAGATGCGCAAGGGCATCGCGGCCCAGATGACCCGGGCGCTGCAGGCACCGCACGCCTACGTCCAGATGGAGATCGACGCCACCCGGCTCATGGCGGTCCGGGAGCGCGGGAAGAAGGCCTACCAGGCCAAGGAGGGGATCTCGCTCAGCTACGTGCCGTTCGTCGTCAAGGCGGCGGCCGAGGCGCTCAAGCGCAATCCCACCTTCAACGCGCACTGGACCGAGGGCGGTCTCCTGGCCAAGCGCCACGTGAACATCGGTGTTGCCGTGGCCGTCGAGGACGGCCTTCTCGTCCCGGTCATCCGCGACGCGGACACGCTCTCGATCCACGGCCTCAACCTGGCGATCACCGACGTCGCGAACCGGGCCCGCGCCAACAAGCTGCGCCTCGATGATTTCGGCGGCGGGACGTTCACCGTCGATAACACCGGCTACCTCGGCACGAACCTTGTCATGCCGATCCTCAACGTGCCCGAGGTCGGCATCGTGACCATGGAGGCCATCACGAAGCGCCCGGTCGTCCAGTCGACGCCGGACGGTGATGTGATCGCGATCCGGCCCATCATGAACATGGTCCTCGGCGTCGACCATCGCGCGAACGACGGTGCCGGCGGTGCGGCGCTCCTGCGCGACATCAAGGCGTGGCTCGAGGCGGTCGGCCCGGAAACCCCGCTCTACTGAGCCCCTCGATCGCGTCTCCGCGGCCCGGGAGGACGGGCTGATGCGCGTCTTCGTCACGGGTGGAGCCGGGTTCATGGGTGAGGCCGTCGTCCGCCGGTTGGTGGCCCGCGGCGACCGGGTCACGGCCGTGGTCCGCGACCTCGACAAGGCCGAGCACCTGGCAGCGATGGGCGTCGACCTTCGAGGGGGCGAGCTGACCCGAACCGCCGCCATCGTCGACGCGATGCGCGGCACCGAGGCCGCCATCCACCTCGCCGGGATGTATCGGGTCGGCATCCCAGCCAGCGAGCGGCCCGCGATGCACGACGTCAACGTCGGTGCGACCCATCGGGTCCTCGACGCGTTCGCCACGGCCGGGCTCGACCGGATGGTCGCGATCTCGACGATCAACGTCGCCGGGAACACGCACGGGCGGATCGTCGATGAGCGGTACCGGCGCGATCTCGCCGAGGGCTTCCTGAGCTACTACGACGAGACGAAGTACCTCGCCCATCGGGCGGTCCAGGAGCGGATCGGCGGCGGGGCGCGGATCGTCATCGCTCAACCGGGTGTGACGTACGGCCCGAACGACCATTCGGCCATCGGTGCCCAGCTGAAGGCCGCCTACGACGGCACGCTGCGCTATATCGCGCTCGGCGACCTCGGCATCTCGCCCGTCTATGTCGATGATGTCGCCGCCGGCATCGTCGCAGCGCTGGATCGCGGTCGCATCGGCGAGTCGTACTTCCTCGGTGGCCAGAACATGAAGCTGCGCGATGCGATGCAGGTCTCCGCTCGTCTCGGCGGACGGACACTGCCACGTCTCGAGATCCCGACGGCATTCATCCGGCTCGGATCGAAGGCTCCGGCTGCCCTGGCGCGCGCGATGGGCTTTCCCGACGACCTCGGTGAGGTCGCCCGCTCATCGATCGGCGTCACGTTCTGGGGGTCGTCCGCCAAGGCCGCCACGGAGCTCGGCTACGTGCCTCGCGATCTGACGAGCGGCCTTCGCGCGACGTTCGATGGGTGGTGACCGGAGCAAGCTCGTCGGTCTGATCGCCGCGACCATAGCGGTCGGCGGCTGCATCGGCGACAGCTCGCTCGATTTCGGGACGCCGATCAACCTGCACGTCTGGTCGACTCCGTCGACGGTCGAGGTCGATGCGCCGGGCTGGCTGACCTCGAGGTCATCCGTGTACCTCTGCTACGAGACGCCGCCGCGGCTCCCGTCCGACACAGCGTCGCGCGAGGGCTGGACGCCGGGCGATGCGTGCCAGGACGTCGGCACGTACGAGAGTCATGGCGGGCTCAAGGCCAGCATCCCGGTGGAGAGCCTTGACCCCGCCCGTCGCCCGGCGTTCGAGGCAGCCGACGATTGGTACCTGCTGCTCGTCGCACGCGACGGCGACCGCGCCTCGAGCGTCATCAGCAGTCAATTCCACGCGCCGCCTGACGCGGCGCCCTCCTGAAGCTGAGCGCCGCCGAACCGGACTACACTCCGGCCATGGGTCGCGAGCTCCCGATCTTCGAACCGCCCGCCTCGGGGCATCATCCGGTCCCCACGCCGGACACGATCGCCATGGGTGGATCGACCACGCCGCTACGACGGCACCCGGACTGGATCCGGGCGCGCATGCCGTCGGGCGACAACTACCACGACCTCAAGCGGCTCCTGCGCGGGCTCCAGCTCAACACGGTCTGCGAAGAGGCGCACTGCCCGAACATCGGCGAGTGCTGGGACCAGCGCACCGCCACGATCATGATCCTCGGCGACACGTGCACACGGGCCTGCGGGTTCTGCGCCGTCAAGACCGGTCGACCGACCTGGTTCGACGACGACGAGCCGCGACGCGTGGCGAAGGCCGTCTCGGCGATGCACCTGGAGCACGTCGTCGTGACGAGCGTCGCGCGCGACGACCTGCCAGACGGTGGCGCCCGGATCTTCGCCGAGACCATCACCCAGATGCGCGCCACGAGCCCGGGCATGGGCATCGAAGTCCTCATCCCGGACTTCGACGGCTCGGATGACCGCCTCAGGACGGTGATGGACGCGCGACCAGACATCCTCAACCACAACCTCGAGACCGTGAAGCGCCTCCAGAAGCCGGTGCGCAAGCGGGCCCGATGGGACCGCTCGCTATACGTCCTGCGCCGAGCCAAGGAGATGGCACGCGAGATCGGCTATCCGGTCCACACGAAATCGAGCCTGATGGTCGGCCTCGGCGAGACGCGCCAGGAGCTGCAGGAGGCGTTCGAGGCACTGCGGGACAACGACGTCGACATCCTGACCGTCGGCCAGTACCTGCGGCCCACGCTGCAGCACCTCCCACTCGAGCGCTACTACGACCCCGACGAGTTCGCCGAGATGAAGACCGCCGCGCTTGCGCTCGGCTTCAAGCACGTCGAGTCGGCACCACTCGTGCGCTCGAGCTACCACGCTCGGGACCAGGTCCCCGACGCCGAGCTCAAGCGGAAGCGACGGGAAGCCACGATCGATGCCGAGGGCCGGATCGTCCCGCTCGCCGGCTGAGATGTGACGAGGGGCGCACCGCTCACGGTATCCTGCCCCTGATGGCCCGACAGCTCTCCCGACGGATCCCCCTCGCGGAGCTGCATTGCCACCTCGGTGGCGCCGTCACCCCGGCGATCATGTGGGGCATCTCCCATGCCCAGGGCATCAAGCTGCCCACGAAGGACTACTGGGAGTTCCGGGACATGATCACGGTCTCGAAGCGCTCCCAGAGCTTCGACGGCTACCTGCAGCTCTTCCACTGGACGGAGCTCATCCAGAGCTCGCCGCTGGCGGTCGAGCGCGCGGTCTACGAGGTCGTCGGTGGCGCCTACCGCAAGAACAACATCACGACGATGGAGCTCCGCTTCAACCCGATGAAGCGGAACCGCGGTGGCGAGCAGGACCTCGACCACATCATCGCGGCCGCCGTCCGCGGCATGGATAAGGCGACGCTCGAGTACCCGGTCAAGCCCGGGCTGATCTTCTGCCTTGATCGCGCCTTCCCGTTCGAGCTCAATGAGATCATCGCGGAGAAGGCGATCAGCTGGCGCGATCGCGGGGTGGTCGGCGTCGATATCGCCGGCCCTGAGTCGTCGACCTTCCGGGTCGCCGATTACCGCCGTCTCTTCCGTCGCGCGCGCCAGTACGGGCTGGGTATCACGGTCCACACCGGCGAGGCAGGACCCGTTGACGAGATCGCGCGCGTCGTCGAGCTGCTGGAGCCCGACCGTATCGGCCACGGCGTGAAGGCGGCCTACGATCCGCGCGCCATGGAAGCGATCCGCGAGCGGGGCATCGTGCTCGAGATCTGTCCGTCGTCGAACCTCAACACCAGGGTCGTATCGGGTTGGGACGAGTTCCGCTGGATCTTCGACACATTCCGGCGCAATGACGTCCGCTTCACGATCAACACCGACGGACCGGAGCTGCTCAAGACCTACATCCGCGACGAGATGGCGACGCTCGGCCGGCTCGGGATCCTGTCGGTCGAGGACCAGGAGATGGCGGCCGCGACGTCGCTCGCCGCGTCGTTCGTGCCGAATGTCTCGGACGTCCCGGCACCTCGGCTGCAGCCGGCGGCGCGCGTGGTCGTCGAGCGCGAAGAGGCCTGAGATCTCCGGTCAGTCCGTGGCGGTCCCGATCCGGTAGGTGCAGCAGCGGTCGCCGGCCGCGATGTGCGTCTCGCGCACGACATCGGTGCCCAGGATCTCGCGGAAGAGTTCCAGCTCGGCCTGACACGCGGCCGTCGTGTCCGCTGCGATCCGGTGGATCGCGCAATTCCTCTCGACGAGGCGGATCACGCCGTCCGCGCCCAGCACGGCCTCGGCGATGTAGCCCTGCTCGTCCTGGATGACGGCAAGCTCACGGGCACGATCGACGAGTGGCGCGTCGGCTGGTAGCCGCTCGGCGAATCGGCGCCGGACGCGATCGCCGGCGGTGCGGCGGCGCTCCTCGAACACGTCGTCGATGAGCGCGTCGCCCCCGATCGAGCGGATGGCGGCGAGCAACCCGAGGGCGAGCCCGTCGTAGTTGGTCGGGAAGAGGTCCTGCGCCGCGTCGGTGACGTCGTACACGTGCCGCGGGCGGCCCACGCCGTGACGAACCGATCGGCGGCTGACCAGGCCGGCCGCCTCGAGCGCGTGGAGCTGTTGCAGCACCCCGGTCCGGCTGGCGCCGAGCGCAACGGCCAGGTCCTCGGGAGCCGACGGACCTTCGTGGCGGAGCCTGAGCAGGAGGTTGCGCCGCAGGGCCGATGAGCCGCCGATCCCGCCGACGACCGCCGGAGCACCGACACTCGCGCGGTCGTCCGGGGCACCGTTCTCATGGTGGCCGCGGTCGACCGTCGAACCGATGGCGGACGGGGCAGCCGGCGCCTCTTGGGCGCTACGCGGCTCGGACATCGTCCCGGAAGGCTAGCACCGGGACCCGAGGCATGCTGCGGTGATAGGCTCGGGCCGATGGACCTCGACCTCGCCCCGGAGCACCTGCTCCTGCGCGACACGATCCGGGACTTCATGACGACCGAGGTCGCGCCCCAGGTCGAGCAGCACGAACGGGACCGTCGCTTTCCGACCGAGATCGTGAAGCGGATAGGCGAGCTCGGCTGGCTCGGCATCCCGATCCCCGAGGACGAGGGTGGCGCTGGCCTCGACACGCTGGCCTATGCGATCGCCGTCGAGGAGATCGGGCGCGTCTGGGGGTCGCTCGGCCTGATCGTCGCCGCCCACACGAGCCTCGGCTGCGGCCCACTCCACCTCGCCGGGAGCGACGCACAGAAGCAGCGCTACCTCGTGCCGATGGCTAGTGGCAAGGTGCTCGGCGCCTACGGCCTGACCGAGCCGGGGGCCGGCTCCGATGCCGGCGGCACGCGGACGACGGCGAAGCTCGAGGACGAATGCTGGGTCCTCGATGGGGCCAAGCGGTTCATCACCAACGCCGGCCACGCCGGGACGTACATCGTGACCGCCCGTACCGGGACCACCGAGAAGGGCGACGCCGAGATCAGCGCGTTCATCGTGCCCGCCGACACCCCCGGGTTCTCAGTCGGGCGGCTCGAGGACAAGCTCGGCCTCCATGCCTCGGCGACCGGCGAGCTGCGGTTCGAGCACGCCCGCATCCCGGCGGAGAACCTGCTCGGGAGCAAGGGCGATGGCTTCAAGACGTTCCTCAAGATCCTCGACGGTGGGCGGATCTCGATCGGCGCACTGGCGCTCGGTCTGGCGCAGGCGGCGCTTGATGCGAGCATCCCGTACGCCCAGACACGCGAGCAGTTCGGCCGGCCGATCGGCACCTTCCAGGGCGTGGCGTTCATGGTCGCGGACATGGCGACCGAGATCGAGGCTGCCCGATCCATGGTCTGGAAGGCTGCCTGGCTCAAGGACCAGGGCCGTGACTACGGTCTCGTCGCGGCGGAGGCGAAGCTATTCGCGTCCGAGGTGAGCTCGCGGGCCACGAACGCGGCGATCCAGATCCACGGTGGCTACGGCTACACGACCGACTACCCGGTGGAGCGCTACCTGCGGGACGCCAAGCTCACGGAGATCGGCGAGGGGACGAGCCAGGTGCAGCGGTTGGTGATCGCCCGGAAGATCCTTGGCTTGCGGGTGGTCTAGCGTCGTCCGGGGTCGCGTCTAGCCGATCTTCGCCAGCCGGACGATCAGCCGGTATTGGCTGCGGGCCCCCACGCAGGTCTGGAGCGTGAGGCTCGGGCGTGACAGGCCTGCGTACGCCCACGCGCCCTTGTCCGGGGTCGTGAGCCGCCACCAGGAAACCGCATACGCACCGACCTTCCCGTCCGCGCCGGCGTAATAGACCTTCATACCCTTGCGCAGGCGGCCGCGGACGTACGCGTCATGGAGCGACTTGAACACGCTGTGCGCGTGCCCGAAGAGATAAACGTTGTTCCCGCCCGCGCAGCCCCAGCGATACACGCGGTTGCCGGGGTAGTAGGACGACGAGCATGCGTACGGCGAAACGGATCGATTGACGCCGAGTGCCGGGATCCAGACGTGGTTCCGGCCACGGAAGGTCGAGATCTTCGCCGAACTGCCGGTCGCGGCCTTCTGCTTCGAGACGGTCGTCGGCTTCGGCTCCGGGACGGCCGTCTTCGGGCGACTCGTCCAACCGGCCGCGATGACCGCGACGCGAGGGCTACTGGGCACGCTGATCGACGCGCCGAGGATGGCCGCAGCCGCGCGATCGACGGCGTCGGCCGGCGGCCCGAGTCGCGCGGCGGGCGCGCGAGACGCGCCGGGGTCGTCATCGGAGGCACGCTGGACGCCGAACGCGGCGGTGGGGGCACTGGCCGCGAGGAGGTTGGCGACCAGCGCCAGAGCCAGCAGCGACCGCGACGGTCGCGGGGCGGTGGGCATGACCCGAGCCTGCCCGCCGGGACCGCACCAGACCGTGGCTCGGACGTCCCATCACGGATGGGAAGGTGGGCCCCCTGACCTTAGTCCCCGGTGCCGGCCGCGGCCTCGAGCGATTCCTGTACGGCGGCCTTGAACTCTGGTCCCCACGGGCCCTGAGCGGCCAGCACGTACGGCGATTGCTCGACCGTCTCGTAGCCGTCGGGGTCCGTGACGTAGGAACGTGCGCACATGTCGACGCTGGCGCGCAATCGATCGAAGGCATCCCGGTTGCGGAAGATGTAGATGCGCAACCGCACGGGATCCGGCTGGTCGAGACCCTTCGCATCGAACCCGATGGCGGTCGTGATCAGCGTCGAGTCCTCGCAGCCGGCATCGCCCGAGACGAGGCGATCGAGCACCAGGCCGCGCTTCGTGAGCTCGGTGGCGATGCCCGTGAAGTCGGCTGGCGTGGGGGCCGGCGGAGTGACCGTCATCGACCCGCATCCCGCGACCAGCGCGAGGGTGACGAGCGATGCAGCAGCCAGCCGGCGGGGTCCCATCGCCCGAGGCTAGCATCGCCCGGGGTGCGCCGTGTTCGGGGGTACGATGGCGCCGGACTGAGGCCAACATGACCGCAGCGACACGCGCGCGACGCTCGGCCCGCTGGGCCGCCGTGCTGGGGATCGCCCTGGCCGCCGGTCTCGTTCCGGCTGCGACCGGGGTGGAGAACCCGGTCACGTCCAGCCGCCTCGAATCGCCGATGGCCGACATCGCGCTCATCGACCCGCCGGCCGGCGCCCCGGCCGAGACGACCCCCCTGCTGCTCGTCCTCGACGCCGAGCGGATCGCGCCGACGATGGCTCGCCTGTCGATCCTGCGTCGAGACAGCGCCTGGGATCGCGTGACCGTCCATGATGTCGACCTCGAGCGGGGTGACCTCGACGCCCGCTGGCTGGTCGGCCTCGGCGACGGCCGCTACGGGCTCATCGCCACCAGCCAGACGACGGCGACTGGGACGGGCGGCGCCGTCGTGGTCGGTCTTCAGGTCCGGGATGACGCGGGTGCGCCGACCATCGTGGAGACCGGTCGGAGCCGAATGGATCGAGCCGTCGAGGAGTCCGCGGCGGCTGACGTCGACGGGCTCGGCCAGGCTGAACTGATCCTCGGTATGCGACCGCTGTACGACTCGTCTGGCTCCTGCGGCGACACATCTCTGCTGATCCTCGACTCGGCGACGTCGGCTGTCCGGCGCTCGATCGACCTTCCCGGCCGCCTGGGCGCTGGGGTGATCGGCCGCTTCGATGCCGCCCAGGGCGACGACCTCATGGCCTATGCCGCCATCGACTGCCCACCCGGTGGGACCGGCGGCTCGCACCTCGTGACGATCCGCTTGCGCGACGGGACCCACACCGACGTGATCAAGGCCGGCCTCCTCGACGACGTCAGCGTGATGCCGCCCCCGCTCCGCATCCGATCCGAGGCTCCCGGTCCCGACAAGGCGATCGTCGCACTGGACGACGGGCTGACTGTTGTGGACGGCTCGGGCGGCCCGACGACGACGATCACCGACGGGCCCGGCATCCCGCTCGTCGCGGGCCCGAGCCCGGATTCCGCCGGCCCGGACTTGTGGGTCGCGTGGCTGGACGCGGGTGGCGTGCATTCGCTCCGCCTGCGCGTCGGGCGCAAGGATGAGATCGAGGTCCCGAGCCGTGATGATCTCGCGGGCGAGGAGATCGGCGGCGAGCGATGGGACATTGTTACCGCCGCGGCGACGGCCGACATCCGTATCCATGGAGTCACAAGCGCGTGGCTCGGCGCGCTGGGCGACGAGGGCTGCCCGGACCTCGTCCTCCCGGGAGCCATCCAGCCTTGTGGGTCGGAGGAGCTTCGGCCCGGGGCGACCTGGCTCGCGACGCACCTCGTCACGGCGATGCCGATCGAGGGCCGTCGGACCGCGCTGATCGCGGCCGGTGTCGGCTGGGACCCGAAGGTCGGCATCCCGACAAGTCCGACGCCATGGGCCGCGGCACCAGCAGGCTGGTGGCGCCGCGGACCATCGACGCCGTTCGTGCTGTCCGAGACGCGCGGCAACGACGTCGTCTACTTCCGTGACTACCCGATCCCGAAGGCCACCATCGAGGCGACAACGGCTCGCGATGGGAGCACGAAGCTCCCCGGCTTCACCGGCACGCGGCTGTTCGTTACTGTGCAACCCCTCGCCGACGATGCCGAGGGCCCGGAGACCGCACCGACGAAGCTCCGCAGCCTGCTGGAGCCGCCCGGGGGTGATGGCGTCGTCCGCACTGTCCGCGTGCCAGTCCCGCCGGGCAACGAGTCCGGACGGGACGGGTCGTTCACGACCCTCGAGCTCGGCAACATCCACCCGGCAGGCGTTACGGCCACGACGCGTTGGGCGATGCGGGTCGTCCCGATCAACGATTGGGGCGAGGTCGGGGCACCGGTCGTCCGAACGATCACCCGCGACGCGGTCGGGCCGACACTCAATATGGAGACGCCGTTCACGAACCCGATCTGGCCGTTCCTGGCAAACCTGGCCGGCCAGTCGGAGCCCGGCTCGACGATCAGTATCGACGGCGGCCCGGCCTTGGACGTCGACGAGCGCGGTCGGTTCACCGTCGTGACGCGGCTCGCGCCGTGGCCCCAGACGATCCGCCTATCGGCCACCGACGCGTCGGGCAACACCTCGATCGGCGAGTTCTCGATCGTCGGTGGGGTCGACTACCGGCGCTTCCCGTGGGCGCTGATCGTGGCGTTGACCTTGCTCGCCATCGTCGCCGCGCGCGGGCTGGTCGCAGCCGGCAAGCGGACCGGCGGGGTCGAAGCGACCGCCTGGTCGACCGGCGTGCTGGACGAGGCGTCGATGCCGGAGATCGAGGAGCTGCCGCCGGGCAGCGGGCTGGCGAGAAGGTAGCGCCTTCCCCGGATCTGTCACATGACGCTCGGCTTGACTCCGCGACGCGACGTCACCGCACCGTCATGCCTTTCGCGCCGAACCCCACCTACGGTCGACGCCGGTCTCTCGATCAGTACGCTGCTCGGTCGTGGTATCGCCAACTCCGCTTGCCCGACTCGGGTCGCGGTCGTGAGAGTCGCAGCATCCAGACCCAAGCGATGAGCGAAATGACCGGAGTGGCTTGCAGTAGGGCCTGGAACAAAGGGGGCAGATAGAACATCGGATCAAAGCCCCCGCGCGCGAAGAAGAGAAAGCCCGTCAGGATCACCGCCATGAGGCCGATCAGGAGCTCGGCCTGGATCGCGAAGCGCGCGCGATCCAAGCGTCGCTGACGTTCTTCGTAGTCCACGGATGCAACCTACGCCCTTCGGTCAAGATGCCTGGCGAACCATCACGAACGCGTTCGACCTATCGATCGACCCTCGACTAGCGCTCCCTCGCACGGCGCTTGGCGTCGCGGAGTCGGGCGAGCGTGTCGGAGCTCGTCTCGGCAGGCTGCGCCGCTGGGGCGACAGGTGGGGCGGCCGGTGCGGCGGATGGCGCCGGGGCGGTTGGGGCGGATTGCCGGGCGACTGCCGCGGGTTTCGGTGCCTGCGCGGGCGCTTCGGCCGACGGAGATGGCACGGTGGAGACAGCGTCCGGCGCCCGCCGAAGCGCGGCCCGCGTCTCGGATGACGTCGCCCGGGCACGGGTCGCCAGCATGCTCTCGCTCGTGGCGGTCCTCGCCGCGGTCGCCGCCCGACGCCGAGGGAGCGCGCGGATCCAGCCACCCGCGGCGGCCAGCTCGCGCCGGCCGATCATCACGCGCCGCAGGGCGATGTCGAGCGGCCACAGGATCAGTGCTAGGACCAGCAGGAGCGGCCACAGGTCCGTCGAGCGCGAGGTCGTTCGGAGGTCGTGGACCCACGGATCGAGCGGCGTCTCGATCTCTGTCCCGCCGGTCGCGCCGCGCAGCGAGGTGAGCAGCGGCTGGTTCGTGCCGAGTAGCCGGTACTCGGCCGCGGTCGGCGCGACCAACCCCACCGTCCGGCCGAGCGGCGTCGAGCCGGGTCGCGTCTGGGTGATCCGGACGCCGTAGGCCCCGGAGCCGATCTCGCCGAGCGGGGCCTCGTACACGCCCGGAGCCACCTGGACCAGCGGCACCTCGGCGGGCGTGAGGTCCGGCCCGACCACCACCGCCGACGTCGAGTAGAAGTCCCGCGGCGAGCCGTCGGCTTCGACGCTCTCGACGTGGAGCGTCGTCTGGCCGCCCGCCGTGTCGAATGCCGCCTCGATCCCGCCGGTCTCCTCACCGGGGAACGTCCACGACACGAGCTGGCTGAAGAACCGCGAGAAGCCGCTCCAGCCGAGCCAGTCGCGCGCCCAGCGACCGGTGGAATCGGATGTCCATGCGACAGAGCGACCCAGCCCGTACTGCCATTGGGCGAGCAGCGGATCGTCGCGCGCCGTGACGAGGACTGTCTGCGCGGCTGCCTTGGCCGTGGTCCCGTTGTAGCCGCGGAGTCGCGGCAACCCCTGGTCGAGGCCCCGCAGGATCGGCGACGAGCTCGTCAGGATCGGGAAGAACGGCTCCTCGATGATCTGCTGCCCGGAGACCTGCTGGGTCTCCTTGAGGAAGATGTCGGGGATGCTGGCCGGGTTCGCCGCATCGTAGAACCGGCCGCCACCCTGCTGCGCCAACCCCTGGAGGAACGGGTTCGAGCCGCCGCCGGCGCCGACCGTCGAGAGCGTGATGCCGGCTGCCTTCATCCGCTTGAGGATGTCGTCGTACTGGCCCGAGGTCGACCAGCCGTCGGTCAGCAGGATGATGTGGCGCCGAGTCGCCGTGGCGTCCTCGAGCGAGTCGACCGCCTGCTCGAGGCCCGCGAAGATGTTCGTCTGACCGATCGGCTGCAGCCCGGCGATCTTGCCCTGCAGGTCCTCGACGCCGCCAAGCGGCTGGGTCTTTACCACCCAGTGGGCCTGCTCGTTGAACGACACGATGCCGAGCTCGTCGCGTTCCGTCAGCGCCGCGGCGGCCCGCAGGATCGCCTCCTTGCCGATGTCGACCTTGCGGACCCCACCGACGCCGGTCCCGCCGCCCTGGCCGCCGTTGAACGAGTTGCAGTGGCAGGCGTCCATCGATCCCGACTGGTCGATGACCACGACGAGCGCGACGTCCGGCTGCTTCTGACGGTCGCGCACGCCCATGTCGACCGGCAGGGTCTCCTCGAGCGGTGTCTTCTGATAGCCACCGGCGCCGTACGAGTCGGGGCCACCGATCATCACGAGACCCCGCCCGATGTCGCGGACGTAGACCTGGAGCGCTCCGAGCTGCCGGTCCGAGAGCCGGGTCCGCGGGACGTCGACCAGCACGACGCTGTCGTAGTCCGCGAGCGCCGTGAAGTCGGTCGGCAGCTGCTCGGGCAACAAGGTGTCGACCTTCTGACGCTGCGTCGTGAGGGCCTTGACGAGCTCGTTCGCGACGACCTCGTCGCCGGCCAGGACCAGCGTTCGCGGCTCGCCCTTCACGATCGTCACCGAATCCGCTCGGTCGTTCTGGCTGAACGTGTCGCGCGCCGCCTCGACGACGACCCGGAACGTATGGAGCCGCGCCTCGGTGGGCGTCACGTCGAACGTGACCCTAGTCAGGCCCTGCTCGAGGTCGATCCGCTGGGTCGCCACGTTCTCCCCGCTCGCGAACAGCCGGACCGTAGCGGGTTGGGCGACGGATGAGCGGATGTCGGCGGCCACCTCGATCGATTCGCCGAGGCTGGCGGTCGAGGGGGTCACGACCCGTTCGACCAGCACCTCGTCTCCGGGACCCAGGCCGATCGTCCGCGTCTCGATCCGGATGTCGCGCGTGGCCGCGAGCGCGGCCTCGGCCTGGCCGCCGCCAGTGGTGTCATTGCCGTCCGACAACAAGACGATCCGTTTCTGGGCATCGTCCGGGAAGAGGGCCGTCGCGAGGCGCAGTGCCGCCCCGATGTCCGTCGCGGTCGTCACCGGGGTCGAGGCGAGGCGCGAGATCTCCGCGACCTCCGAGGGGAGGCGCTCGACGAGCGCACCCTTGCCGAACGCGACGACGCCGGCCAGGTCACCCTCGGGCATCTCAGCCAGCGTCTCGCGCAGGAACGCCAGCGCGTCCTCGCGGCCGGCATTGCCGACCGAGTCGGACATGTCGACGACGAAGACCGTCGCGAGCCGGTCGACCGGAAGAACGATGCGGAACCCGGCCAGGGCCAGCACGAGGGCCGTGAGCAGCACGGTTCGAAGAGCCAGCGCGACGCGGCGCCGGCCCGCCCCCACGCGTCGACGGGCGGTCAGGTACAGCGCGACGGTGATGCCGAGCAGCGGGATCAGCAGCAGTAGCGCGAGCGGGGTGTCGAAGCTGACGCCCATCAGACGCTCGCCCTGGAGCGGCCGGGGAGGCGATCCGCGACGGCGCGCCGGGCTCGGACGAGGCCGTCGCGGTGGAACAGCGCCCACTCGACGCAGAGGACCGCAAGGATCACGAGGACGATCGGGACCCAGAGCTCGTCGCGCGTCGTCGGTCGCTCCGTCGCGGGTGTCGTCGGGTTGGCGCTCGAACCCGGCGCCGGCGAGGCGCCGACTCCGCCGCCGAGTGCCTCGATGGTCGCGGGGCTACCCGGGGCGATGGTCGATTCGTCGACATCGAACAGCGCGACGACGAAGCGGACCGGCGCCAGGGGATCGTCGACGACCGGTGCGCCGGAAGGACTCGGCGCTCCGCTGCTCGACCTCGGCGTGGCACTCGCCGACGGCGCCACGCTGGAGCTCGGGCGCGGGCTCGTGCTGGGAGCCGCCGACGCGTCGGGATCGGGGATCGGCGTCACGGTGTAGATGCCAAGCCGGTCGGTCGCCGCGAACGTGACTGTGGTGCCGGCCCCGGCGGTCGAGCTCGGCGCGAGACGCGTTTCCGTCCCGTCCGGCCCGACGACCGACAGGCCGATCGCGCCCGCCGGGATGTGCAGGTCGACCGGGGAACCCGGCTCGACCGCCTCGGTCGGCGCGGTCGACGAGCCCATCAGCTCGCCGGTCAGGTTCGCGAGCAGTATCGGGAAAGCGACCTGGAGGGGCAGGTCCGATCGGCGTGGCTCGAACGCGAGGACGGCGCTGTTGATGCCCTCGCGCGTGCCCGAGTAGAGGAGGGGAGCGCCACGCGGGCCGGGCACGATCGTCCGCGCCCAGCTTGGCGCGGTGAGCTTCACGGCCTCGGCGACATGGGTCGTCGACAGGTCGACGTAGCGGAGCACGGGCTCGTCCGGGTCGAGCGTGCCGATGCCCGGGTCCTTGAGCGTGCCCGACACGTCGCCCAGCGGCCCGCTGCGGGGCGGCGCGATGGCCAGGACCGGGGTCTTCGGCAGGGTCGCCGGCAGGAAGTCCTCGAAGATCACCAGGTCCCAGGGACGCCCATCCTGGCGTTCCGTGGCCGGTCCGTACTCGGCCGGCGTGACGCCGTACAGCTCGACGTCGGGCAGGAACGAGAGCGCCGTCTCCAGGTACGCATCGCCCTCGCCGACGATGAGCACGAGGCGTCGTCGGTCGGGTGGGATGACGGCCCATGCGCGGTCGTCCACGGAGAGTTGATCCGGGGCGGACGTGAGCGCAGGGTCGGCGCCGACGAGCCGGACCTCGACCGTGCCGACGTCGCGTGGCAGGTCGTCGACGATCACGTCGGAGCGGGCCTGCGGGTCTAGCTGCACGTCACGGACCTCGAGCAGGCGGTCGTCGGCCCACAGTTCGAGGCGGCGATCAGCGGCTTCGAGATCGAGGTTCGCCACGCTCACGAAGACCGAGCGTGTGACGGCCGACGGCGACGTGCGGACGGCGAGAGCCACGATCGCCTGGTTCTTGCGCTCGCGGCCGACCGACAGGACCTTGACCGGGGCGTCGACCCGTCCGGTCGGCTTGGTCGCCAGGGCGGCGTCGGTGGCGACCAGGATCTGCGCGTCGCCGGACCGGGCGGCGAGCTTGGACGCGAGCTCGAGCGCGTCGCCGAGGTCGCCTCGGCTCTGCGTCACGGGGATCGTCTCGATCGCCTGCCGGATGCGTGCCAGGTCGCTCGAGTCGTTCACGACGATTCGGGCCGTCCGGTCGGCGGCGATCAGGCTGACCTTGCCGCCGGTCGGCAGGTCCTTGAGCGCGTCGATAGCCACCTGTTTCGCGGCCGTCAGCCGGTCCGGGACGACGTCGGTCGCGGCCATGCTCGCGGATGTGTCCATCACGAGCACGATGTCGCGGGCGAGCCCGGCCGGCCGCTCGAGGAACGGTCGGGCGGCGAGCAACGCGAGCGCGATCACCAAGAGGAGTTGCAGGAGGAACAAGAGGCTGCGCCGCAGCCGCTGCCATGGAGCGTTCGCCTCGACATCGGCGACGAGACGGCTCCAGAGCAGCGTCGACGGCACGACGGCCTCGTCGCGCCGGAGCTTGAGCAGGTACATCGCGATGACGGCCGGCACGAACAACAGGCCGAGCAGCGCGAGTGGTGTCGCGAAAGGCATCCCCGCTACCCGAGCACTCGCCGCCGGCGGAGCTCGGCGAACATCAGGTCGGCGAGGTTCACATCGGACGCGAGGTCGACATAGCTCGCGCCACGCCGGGCGGCCAGATCGGCGAACGTCGCCTTCCACGCGGCAAGTCGGTCCTTGTAGGCGTCGATGGTCGCGAGATCGGCCGTGATATCGACCCGTTCGTCGGTCTCAGCATCGACCAGTCGCAGGTCGCCCTCGAGCGGCGGATCGAGCTCATCGGGCGAAAGGACGTGGAGGACGATCAATTCGGAGCCCGTCGCGGCAAGCTCGCGGATCACGCGGTCGGCGCCCGGATCGAGCAGGTCGCTGAGGAGGACGATCACGCCGCGACCGTGGAGCTGCGCCGCGGCGTGGCGTGCGGCCGCGACGAGGTCGGTCACGCCATCGGCCGCCTCGATCGCGGACAGGTCGGCCAGCATCCGGAAGACGCGGCCCGATCCGCGCAGCGAGGCGCGGCGGCGTGCCATGCGTCCGGTGAGGGCGCTGACCGCGATCCGATCCTCGCTGGCGAGGCCGATGTAGCCGAGTGCCGCCGCGGCGCGCTTGGCGAAGACGAGCTTCGACGGCCGCCCGGTGGCCATCGACGCCGAGGCGTCGACGAGCAGCGTGACGGTGACGTCCTCTTCCTCGACGAAGAGCTTCACGAACAGGCGCTCGAGGCGGGCGTAGACGTTCCAGTCGAGCTGACGCAAGTCGTCGCCGAGCGTGTACTCGCGGTAGTCGGCGAACTCGACCGACTGGCCACGCTTGACGCTGCGGCGGCCGCCTTTGAGCCCGCCCCGGACGGGTGAGCGCATGATCAGCAGCAGCCGCTCGAGCTGGCGCAGGAAGGCCTCGTCGAAGACGGTCGGGTCGACCTCGCTCGGAAGGAACGAGGGGCGTGTTCCCGCCTTGGCGGGTGCCGGTCCAGCGGACAACGACGCGCCGGGCGCAGGCGGACCCGCGGTCGAGGCGGCCTCCGGATCGAGGCTCGCTCGCTCGGTCATGCGGTCGCGGCTATTCGACGGTCGGGACGGCGACGGCGTCGAGGATCGCGCGGACGGCCGACTCGCTGCTGATGCCCTCGGCCTCGCCCTCGAAGTTGAGGATGATCCGGTGCCGTAGTGACGGCAGGGCGACGGCCCGGATGTCGTCGGTCGAGACGTTGAACCGGCCATCGAGCAGGGCGTAGATCTTGCCCGCCGTGACGAGCGCCTGGGCGCCGCGTGGCGAGCCGCCGTAGCGGACGTACTCGCGGACGAGGCCTGGCGCGCGGTCGTTGTCGGGATGGGTCGCCGCCAGCAGGCTCACCGCGTACGCGGTCACGTGCGGCGCGATCGGCACCGCCCGGGCGAGCCGCTGCATCTCGACGATCTCGGCCGCTGTGCAGACCTTGGCGGCCCCCACGCTCTCGGCGCCGGTCGTGCGGTCCATGATCGTCACCAGGTCCTCCTCGGACGGGAACGGGACCATGACCTTGAACAGGAACCGGTCGAGCTGCGCCTCCGGCAGGGGATAGGTGCCCTCCATCTCGAGGGGGTTCTGGGTCGCGAGGACGAAGAACGGCGGGTCGAGCTTGTAGCGCTGACGCGCGACGGTGACCTGGTGCTCCTGCATCGCCTCGAGAAGGCTCGACTGGGTCTTGGGCGTCGCCCGGTTGATCTCGTCGGCGAGCACGAGGTTCGCGAAGATCGGCCCCGGCTGGAACTGGAAGACCCGTTGGCCGCCCTCCTCGATGAGGATGTTCGTGCCGGTGATGTCGGCGGGCATCAGGTCGGGCGTGAACTGGATCCGGTTGAACGAGCAGTCGATGACGTCGGCGATCGTCCGCACGAGCATCGTCTTGCCGAGGCCCGGCACGCCCTCGAGCAGGACGTGGCTGTTGGCCAGCAGGCCGGTGAGCGTCTGGCGGACCAGGTCGCGCTGACCGACGATCACGCGCCCGACCTCGCGCTCGATGGTCTGCGCACGCTCCGCGAAGGCCTCCGGCGCGAGGCGTGTCGTGGTCTCGGTGGTGACGGACGCTTCCATGTGGCCTCCGGATCCGGTCGTCGACGCGGCGGTCGACGACGTCAGTTGGACGGGTCGAGTGAGCTGAAGTACTCGCGGACGTAGTCCTTGATCGAGAGCGGCACGTAGCCCCGATCGAGTGACGTCTGCGCGTACTGCTGGAAATCGTTGTAGACCTGCTGATAGGGAGTCAGGGCGCCGTTGTTCGTGCCGCCGCCGACCTGGCTCCCCTGCTGGGTCTGGCCGTCGCCGCCGGTGCCCGCGACATACGACGGGTCGCCCGGCTTGCCGATCCGGTCGAACGGGGCGAAGACCGAGGACCGGTCCTCACCGAGCTGTGCCGCACGGTTCGCGCCGGTCGGCGCACCGGGTCGGACGTTGCCGCCGATGCCCTGGCCGAGGGATCGCGCGTTCGACCCGCCACCGCCGACGGCGCCCTGTCCCTGACTCTGGCCCTGGCCTTGGCCTTGACCCTGGCCTTGCCCCTGGCCCTGGCCTTGACCCTGGCCTTGCCCCTGACCCTGGCCTTGGCCTTGACCCTGGCCTTGCCCCTGACCCTGACCTTGGCCTTGACCTTGACCCTGCCCCTGACCTTGGCCTTGACCTTGGCCCTGGCCCTGGCCCTGCCCTGCCCCTGGCCCTGGCCCTGGCTCTGACCTTGCCCCTGGCCGCTCGGCTGCGGACTGCCCTGCCCCTGTCCTTGCTGGCCTTGGCCCTGCTGCCCCTGGCCCTGTTGACCGGCATCGGCCAGATCACGCCGTGCGTCCTGGAGGCGAGACGCGGCCTCGGCGAGGTCGCGGTTGGTGGTGACGTTCTGCTGCGCGCCGGTCATCGCCTCGCCCAGCCGGTCCAGCGCCGATCGGGCGCCTTCGGTGTCGCCCTGGGCCAGGCTCTGGGCCGCGGCGCCAAGAGCCGTGGCCGCGGCGCCATCGGCGCTCCGCGCGGTCGCCTGCATCTCCGCCAGCTGTCGGGCGAGATCCCGACGCTGGGCATCGGTCATCTCGTCGAGCTTGTCGCCGAGCTTCTTGAGGTCCTCTCGCGTCATCTCCGGGTCACCATCGCGGTTCGCGTCGGGGTTGCCCGTCGCCGCACGAGACAGCGAGCGCGAGAGCGACGTGAGCGACGAGGCCCGCTGCTCGCTCGCCGGATCGATCCGAGCGCGGATGTCGCTTTCGACCGCGCCCAGCTGGCGCAGGTTCGCGGCCAGGTCGTCCGGCTTCGTCCGGAGCTGACGTGCCAGCTCCCGGAGCTCCTCGGCGAGGCGGGTGCGCGGGTCCTCCGAGGTGCGCCCCTTGTCCTGCAAGTCGCGGGCGACCGTCTCCAGGCGCTCTGCCTGGCGCTCGGCGGCTTCGCGGACATCGCGCTGCTTCGCGATCACGGCGTTCTGCGGGTTCGGCAGGACGAGGACCGGCACGAGCAGGGCCACGGCCGCCAACGCGGCGATGGCCGGGTTGCGTGAGAAGCGCGGCTTGAACATGGCTGGCGCCGTTCGCAGCGTCGAGAGCGCATCGCGCCGCTGGCGGCGGACGAATCGATCGGTCTCGGCGGCTTCGTCCCTCGCGGCGACCGACGCATCGAGATCGAGGTCCTCCGCCGGCGGCATGGCCGACCCTGGATAGGCGACCGCGAGCTCCATCGCGGACGAGACGCGGTCACCGAGGTCGCCCTCGACGTCGACCGCGAGGGCCGTCTCGCCCAGCGACGGGCGGGCTCGCACGGCGGCGACGATGAGGATGAGGGCGACGGCGATCGGGATCGCTACAGCGACGATCGGCGCGGCTTCGACCGGGATGAATCGCGCGATGGTCCACAGGATCGCCTCACCGATGGCGACGGCAGCGAGCGCGAGCCACGTCCGGCGCACGATCCGGCGCAGCCACAGGCGGTTGCGGTGAGCGACCAGCGCTCCGCGGATGGCCTCCAGCGACGGATCGAGCGGACCCTCAAGGACGGCACGAGGATCGGGCGGGACCACGACGCGCTCGGCGGGGACGCGTCCGCGTCCCGACCAGGCCGAGATCCCTCGGAGACCAGCGGTCATGGGGCGGGGCTCTCGGGAGCGCGACCGCCGCGTCGACGGATGCGCCAGCGCCGGGTCGGTGAGACCGCCTGGACGGAGAGGAGCAGGAAGAAGACCGACATGCCGAGCCACATCGCGACCGTCTTGGGCCACAACGTATCCCGGCGGACGCCGAACGGCTGATCGGGCGCGGCGACGTTGACCGCCGCTCCGCCGACGTCATCGATGACCGCGCCGCCGGGTGCCACGCCCCTCTCCGGGACCGCCACCGGCATCGGCATGGGGACCGCGCCCCCGTCGTTGATGATCACCCCGTTGGCCGATGGGGCGAGTGACTCGACCGCCTGGCACCAGCCACCGCCGAACGAGGATTCGGTCCCGCACAGCACGTCGGCCTGGGCGAGGAACGGGTTGATCCAGGCGAGCGGGTAGGGCGTGCGGATGCCGAGCGGACCCGGCCGCCGGTTGCCGTTGTTGTCGAACGACCCCATCGCCTGCCAGAAGACCAGCAGGAACACGGTCCCGATGGTGATCGCCAGCACGCCGAAGATCGTGATCGCGGTCGACGCCGTCGTGCGCTTGACGAGGCTCGAGCAGAGCAGGCCGAACGACCCCAGCCCGAGCGCGGTCACGAGCAGGACGATGTAGCCGCGCACGACGTCCTCGGGCCCCACGCCGCCGAACACGAACACGACGGCCATGAGCGGGATCGACGCGGCGATGAGCAGGAAGACGTAGGTCAGCGCCGACAGCAGCTTGCCGACGATGATGGCGAGCGAGCTGATCGGGGTCGTGACCAGCAGCTCCAGCGTCTGCTTCTCACGCTCGAGCGAGATCGCGCCGGCCGTCGACGACGGCGCCAGGAACACGACCTGCAGCGTCATCAGCATCAGCAGCGCGGCGAAGATGCCCTGGCCGATCGCCGGTCCCGCGGTGGCCGAGGCGCCGGCGAACGGGTTCTGGAACTGGGCCTCCAGGATCCGCTCGACCATGAGCGCGAAACCGCCGAGGAGCAGCAGGTAGATCGTCAGGATCACGAAGGCGCGCCGACCGCGCATCCGGCCGCGGAGCTCCTTCACGCCGATTGCGGCGATGCCACCGGTCGTGCGGACGAAGGCGCCCAGGCGCGGGGTCGACGGGCGGGTCGGCTCTGCGGTCATCTCGGCCATGCTCGCCTCCCTACGCCGCAGCCACGGGCTGGTCGGTCGAGGTGACCTGGAGGAACAGCTCCTCGAGGTCGCTGGCGGCCCGCGCGAAGCTGATGACCGGCAATCCGGCCGCGACCGTCGCGGCCAGCAGGCGGGCGGTCGCCTCGTCGTCACCGCGGAACCCGAGCTCGATCGTGCCATCGTCGAGGAGCACCGCAGATGCGACATCGGCGTCGGCTGCGAACCGCTCGCGAGCCGCCTCGAGAGCCTCACGATCGAGCAGCAGCCTGACCCGCAGCACCGCTCCGAAGCGGAGGCGCTTCTCGATCTCCGCGACGCGGCCCTGGGCCAACACCTGACCGCGGTCGATGATCGCCACGCTCGTGCACAACTCCTCGAGCTCGGGGAGGATGTGACTGCTGATCAGGATGGTCTTGCCCATGGCCCGCAACTCGCGGAGGAGCTCGCGGAGCTCGACGCGCGCCCGCGGATCGAGCCCGGAGGCCGGCTCGTCGAGCAGCAGGACCTGCGGGTCGTGGACGAGCGCGTGGGCGAGGCACAGCCGCTGCTGCATGCCACGTGACAGGGTCTGGACGTACTCGTTCCGCTTGCCACCGAGGTCTACCAGCTCGAGCAGGTCGCCGATCACGCGGCGTCTCGCGGCGGGAGCGATGCCGTAGCAACGGGCGAAGAAATCGAGGTACTCCCAGACCTTCATGTCGTCATACACACCGAACGCATCCGGCATGAAGCCGATGACGCGGCGGACTTGGTCGGGGTTCCGGGTGACCGACATCCCGGCGATCTCGGCAGTGCCCGCGGACGGGGCGAGCAGCGTCGCCAGGATGCGCAATGTCGTCGTCTTGCCCGCGCCGTTGGGGCCGACCAATCCGAAGATCTCGCCCGGCTGCACGGTCAGGTCCACGCCCGCCACGGCGAGCGTGCCGTCGTAGCGCTTGACGAGGCCCTCGGTGCGGACGATGTCGGTCATGGACGGACGTCTCCGGTGATGGTCAGGTCCAGCTGGAACCCGACCGGATCATTCGAATCGTTGATGAACCGGACGAGGACGGTCCCCGTCGTCGTATCGACATAGTGGGCCGGCTCGTCCACCGCGTAGCGCGCCCCGCTGTTCATGTGCGGCAGCCGTCGCCATGACGACGCGGTCAGGTCGAAGAGCTCCACCTCCGGCAGACCATCGAACTGGCGCTGGACGCAGCCATCCACCTGCTTGTCCGCGCAGGCCACCGGGACTTGGTCGAGGGGCTTGACAGGTCGCGGCTCCAAGCCGACGCCGAACTCGCCGAAGTTGAAGCCGAGGGCGAGCTGGGAGGCGTCGAACGAACCATCGAATGGGATCGGCCTGAATGACAGCTCGGCCTGGCCCCGCCCGAAGTTGACGGTGAATGGGTCCTTGTTGAAGAAGGCGGCGTCGTTCGAGACGACGGTGTTGCGCATCAGGTCCTGGCGGAACGTGGTCTTGCCGCTGATCGCCAGGTCTGCCGGCAGGAACCACAGCACGTTCGCACTCCGACGGGCGACCTGCCCCTCGATCTCGACCGGCAGGAGCTCCCGATCGGACCAGGCCAGGACGACGGCGCCCTCCGCGGGAAGCTGTCCCGTGAAGCCCCAGTTCGGGTCGAACGTGAGCTGATCGATGATCGTGTGCCGCGCGTATTGCCGGGCCGAGCCCTCGCCGGCCTGGCGCGGGTCCCCGAAGAACAGCTGCCCGACGATCTTGTCGGAGAGCTGCTGGCCCATCTGGACCGGCTGCAGGACGACATCGACGTCGGCGCTCTGCCCGGGCGCCAGGTCCGAGAGCTTGCCGACGGTGCTGCCCAGCACGACGGCCGGCGCTTGGAGCGTCTCCTCCGAGGCGTTGGTCACGGTGCCCCGCAGGTGCCCGTCCTCGAGCCGGAGCTTGGTCTGGACGAGTGGCACGTCCACGGCGCTCTCCGCGCGGATCGTCCGCAGCGACCCGAAGCCGACGCCCAGGTCCCGGATCTGAGACGGATCACCCTGGAGGACATCGAGGCCGGCCGCGGTGCCGTCGCCGAGGAAATCGCCGTTGGTCGGCGATGACAGCAGGGCACCGCCGGGGAAGCGGAGCTGGTACGACGCACGGGTCGGGGAGAAGACCCCGAGATAGGCCTGGGCGAGGCCCTCGGTCGCGCCCGGCGCACCGCGGACGATGGCCGCTTCATTGACGATGACGTTGCTTCCCCGGAGCAATGACCCGAAGCCATATGCGCCGGCGGCGAAGGCGAGGATCAGGATCGGCATCGTCACCCAGGCCCATTCGCGCTTGTCGAGCCGCTTGAGGACCAGGTAGTTGACCGGGCCGATGAGCAGGATGTAGACGCCTAGGAGGCCGATCATGCCGCCGACGGGCGGCAGGGCGAGGGACGGCAGCTGGGACGCCGCCTGGACGATCTGGCTGTCGTCGCCGCTGCCCGCCGTCCCCGCGCTTCGGGTCGGGATGAGGCGCCGCCAGAGACCCTCGGCGGCGTTGGTGCCGCTCAGCCAGCGGGTCGTCGGATCGAAGCCGATGAGCGTCACGGCACCGCCCCCGTACGGCCGCTCGGCGGCCACAGTCTCCCCGCCGACGCTCGCGAGGGCGCGGCCCGCGGTCAGCTTGCCGGAGAGGGCGGGCAGGTCCGCGGCGTCCTCCGGCAGCTCGCCCAGGAGCGCCACGAGGGATGAGGCGGCCACATCGGTCGTCGAGCTCGGTCGATAGGGCAGGAGGTCATCGGGGAAGGCGGAAAGGCTCGACGGGCCGGCTGTCCCACCGGCGATGATCAGTCGACCACCACCGGCGACCCAGCCGCGGAGCGCCGTCAGTTGTTCCGGCGTGAGCTCGTTTGAATCGATGTCCTGCCAGACGAGCCGATCGAGCGTGCCCCAGGCCTCGACCCGATCGGGCAGGTCGCGGGGCTCGAGACCGACCGTCACCGGCTTGACGTTGTTCATGTTCGGCAGCAGGTCGAGGTCGCCGATGATGTCGCCGGGTCGCTCCGCGACGATGCCGACGACCATCTGGGTCCCGTCGTGGATCGCGTAGTTCGCCTTGGTCGTCGCTATCGTGGTCGGACCGTCCACCAGGCTGACCTCGACCGCGCTCCCGAAGCCGGGCGGCTGGACGTACAGGCGATGCGTCTGGTCGGACTGCGTCGGTGCCTCGACCGGCGTCCCGAACCTCGTCCGCCCTTGCGTGCCGCCGGTGAGCCGCAGCTCGCCAGTGATAGGCGGGCCATCGTTCTTGAGGCGGACGTCGATGGCCATCCAGGCGCCGACCCGGGCGTGGCCGTCGAGCAGGACCGCCGCCTCCATCGTCAGCCCCGGCGGTGGGACGACGACCGTAGCCGGTCCCGCGACCACCGACGCGGGTGCCGCGACGAGCGTCGCGAGCAGGGCGACCGCCGCCGCGACCCGGGCGAGGCGCGCGGCCGATGAGACCCTCGAGGACCGGTGATGGGACACGCCGTCTCCGTTGCTGCCGTCAGGCGGGGATGGTCGCAGCAAGGACGCCTGACCCCCGGTGAAAGTTGCGTATCGCCTCTCGACGACGGGTCGCCGACGCATCGGTCGCGGTCCGCACGGGACCTATCGTACGATGGGTCCGTCCCCTGAGCCTGCAGGCCGCGTGCCGTCGTCATCCCGAGGGATGTGTTGCCCGATCTCCGACCGTTCCGCGCCCTGCGCTTCGAGCCGTCCCGTGTGGGCGACCTCAGTGCCGTCGTCGCGCCGCCCTATGACGTGATCGATGGCCCGGCCCGTGCCTCGCTCGTGGCCCGGCATCCGGCCAACGTCGTCCGCCTCGACCTGCCCGTCGAGGAGCTCGGCGACGGTCCCGACGATCGATACCGGCGAGCCGCCCGGACGCTCGCGACGTGGCGGTCCGATGGCACGCTCGGCAAGGATCCCCATCCGTCGATCTACATCTATGAGCAGCGCTACCTCGTGCCCGGGACGGAGGTGGAGCGTGTCCAGCGCGGGTTCTTCGCCCGGCTCCGGCTCGAGGCGTACGGGCCTGATGGCGCGGTGTTGCCGCACGAGCGGACGCTGAGCGCCCCGAAAGAGGACCGCTACAAGCTGCTCCGCGCCACCGGGGTCAACACGAGCCCGGTCGTGGCGCTCTTCGACGATCCCTCCGGCAAGACGGAGGAGCACCTCGCGGCGGTCGCCGCGGGCCCTCCCGATGTCGATGTCACCGACGACGACGGCGTCTGCCACCGGATGTGGGCACTGCCAGCCTCGGGCGACGGACCGGCAAGCATCGTCGCCGGACAGCTCCTGGCGGCCGCCGGCGCGGGGCCGATCACGATCGCCGACGGCCACCACCGCTACGAGACGGCGCTGCGCTACCGCGACGAGCGACGGATGACGCGCTCCTGCGACGAGGACCCACCGTTCGACTACGTCCTCGCCCTCCTGCTCGAGGCGACGTCCCAGGACCTCACGGTCCTGCCGACCCACCGCCTCGTGCGAGGGATCGGCGCAGACGGTGCAACCGAGCTGCTCGTCCGAGCGCCCGAGTTGTTCGAGGTCACCCCCGTCGCGTCGTCGGCCGATCTCATCGCCGTCTTCCCCGGCATCGCGCCGGAAACGGTCGGCGGTCGAGGGCGATTCGGTCTATGGACCCGTGCCGGCGGGGCCGTCCTGGCCGCGAAGAGGGATGCGTTCGAGCCGCTCCTGCCGACGGGCGGTGAGGCCGTAAGGGCGCTGGATGTCAGCCTGCTCGGGGCGGCCCTCGCGCATCTCGCCGGCGTCGATTCCGACGCCGTCGCGGGCGGCGCCATCGAATACACCAAGTCGGCCCGCGATGCGGTCGCTGCCGTTGACGTCAGTGCCGACGCCGCGTTCCTCCTCGAGCCGACACCGGTCGCGGCCATCGAAGCGGTCGCCCGCGAGGGCGACGTGATGCCCCAGAAATCGACCTACTTCTATCCCAAGGCGCTGACTGGTCTGGTCATCAATCCCCACGAGTGGTGAGGCGAATGCCCGATACGATCCCCGAGCCCATCCTGACCCGCGCCGCCGTCCCGTCGTCGAACGGTCGGCCCGTCCGCAAGGACGAGATCGAGCTCCACGACCGCGGCATCTACATCGAGTCGTGGCTGCCCGAACGACGCTCGCGGCGCAAGCCGCTGATGTTCGTCCACGGCGAGCTGGCGGGCTCCTGGGTATGGGAGCGGTTCCTGGGCTACTTCGCAGGGCGTGGTTGGGAAGGCCACGCGGTCAACCTGCGCAACCACTACTGGTCGCTGACCGCCGATCCGACGACGCTCTCCTTCGACACGTACGTCGAGGACGTCGTGGCCGCACTGGACCGGCTCGGGCCGACGACCGTCGCGGTGGGCCACGGGATGGGCGCCTTGCTCGCGCTCAAGGCCGCCGAGCGGGTGGCGATCTCCGGCCTGGTGCTCATCGCGCCGCAGATGCCGCGTGAGCTTCGACCACCGGCACGACCCTATGAACTGCGCGAGGTGCCGGAGGTCTACGGTCGCAGCCTGATCGGCTGGGAGACGCTTCCCGATCGACTGCTGCGGGACGACCGCGACCTGACCCTCGCCGACGTCCTGCGCATCCAGCACCTGCTCGGCCAGAAGCCGCATGAGTCCGGGGCCGCTCGTCGCCAGGTGATCGCCGGGATCCCGGTGGACCGGCGGGTGGTGTCCGAGGTGCCGCGCCTGGTCATCGCGGGCGGCCTGGATCGATACACCTCGCTCGACGACGCTGAGCGCATGGCGGAGTGGTTGGACTCGGAGTTCGAGCCGTTCGGGGCGCACTCCCACTACGGTCTGATCCACGGCGAGAGCAGCTACCAGCAGGTCGCCGAGGCGGTCAGGACCTTCCTCGAGACCCATCGACTCTAGGACGGCGGGGAGGCGGCGGGGAGGCGATCCTGCCGACCCCGGCGGGGACGTTTGGTATCCTGTCGGCCGTCGTGGTGGCTCCCACCCGACCGACGGCGCCGCATTCGTCTAGAGGCCTAGGACACCGCCCTCTCAAGGCGGAGATCACCGGTTCGAATCCGGTATGCGGTACCACCACACCACGACATGTAGTGGTTTCTGCCGTCCAGACCACAGCATCCTGTGGTTTCTCACCGAATCGAATGTTGCTGAACCCTTATCTGAACCCTTACCAGGCGATGCACAGCGCCCTCGCAATGGGACGAATACATGCAGGCGGGACATGGCAGCGGCGGATGGTGCGTCGGCGGTCCAACAGATAGCGGCCCGGCCGGCCACGGTCAAAAAGGGAGGCGAAGCCTGCCGAGGATGGTCGGGCATGCCGACGCGATCTGATGTTATGCGCCCGACAGGAGTTGAGCGCGAGGATGCCAAACACATGTTCGCGTTCCGATCGAAGGTTCCGCGGACGGCCTAATGGCTGGAGAAAGCGCCTGATCTAGGGCCGCACGGTTCGCGCCCCGGCTCCGGGCCATCGACCTGGCGTGCGACGATCACATCGTGGGGTTGCGCACGCGAATCGTCGGCGACAGGGCCGTAGCGGGTCAACGGATCCTGCGGGGCCGCGGCGTCCGTATGGCCGTCGGCGTTGGCGCCGTCGTGTTCGGGGTCCTGGCTGAGTGGGCGGGCGGTGTATGGCCGAGCCCTTCCGCGCTGGCCGACCTCGCGGCGGGCTGGGCGCTCGTGGGATCCGGGTTGTTCGCATGGTCTCGACGCCCCGGGAGTCGCGTCGGGCCCCTGATCGTCATCTCTGGCTTCGCATGGTTCCTGGGAACGCTGGCCGGCTCGGACATCGGCCCGCTGGCCTTCGTTGGCGCCCTGGCTCTCACGATCCATCGCGGGCCCCTGGTCCATGCGATCGTCGGCTATCCGAGCGGGCGAGTCCTGGGACGGATCAGCGCAGCGGTCGTGATCGCGGCGTACGTGTACGCGGGGGTCGTACCGCTCGCCCGCTACGACGTGGCGACCATCCTCATCGCCACGACGCTCGTGGCGTGGACGGTCTGGACGTACTACCGGGCTACCGGGCCGCAGCAGGAGGCTCGCCGCATCGCGGTGGCAGCCGCGGTCGTTCTGGCGATGCCGCTCCTCACCGGCAGCATCGGGCGACTCGCGGAGGCTGGTCCCGATCTTGAGGGAGCGCTGTTCTGGATCTATCCCGCTGCGGTGGCGGCGGTCGGGATCATCCTGGCGACCGACCTGTCGCGCGCCCGATGGGCCGAGGCCGAGGTGACCCGGCTGGTCGTCGACCTCGGTGATCCACCGAGGGCGGGCATTCGCGGGCGGCTTGCGGAGGCCCTCGGCGATCCGTCGCTCGAGCTCGCGTACTGGCTCCCCGAGAGCGGCGGTTATGTCGATGAGAGCGGCCGGCCGATCCACGACTCGGGTGCGGAGCCGGGGCGAGCAGTCACGGTACTCGAGCAGCAGGGCGAACGCGTCGGGGCGCTGGTCCATGACCCCGCCGCATTCGACGATCCGGAGCTCCTCCGGTCCGTCTCGGCGGCGGCGCGGATCGCCTTGGCAAACGTGCGTCTACAGGCGGACGTTCGTCGGCATCTCGATGACGTCGAGGCGTCCCGTCGGCGGCTCCTCGAGACGTCTGACGCCCAGAGTCGCCGGCTGGAGCTCCGACTCCGACAGGGCGTCGGCCGGCAGCTGTCCGACCTGGGAGAGGTTCTCGAACGTGCTCGCGCGGACCCGGGGCCCTCCGGGACAGTTGCCGTCAGAGCCCTGCTGACCGACGCGCAACGCGAGCTCGAAGAGGCGCAGCACGATCTCGAGCGGCTCGCCTCCGGCGTCAGACCGCCTGTATTGGCCGAGCTCGGCGTCGGAGCCGCGTTGTCGGCGCTGGCTGAGAGAAGTGGAGTGGCGGTCCGGCTGGCCGTCCCGCCCGAACGCCACTCGGAGGCCGTCGAGACCACCATCTATTTCATCTGCGCGGAGGCGCTCGCGAATGTTCAGAAACACGCGCGAGCACGGAGCGTCGAGATAGAGGTTCGCGTCGAGGGTGGATCGATCGTTGTCATCGTCGCCGACGACGGCGTCGGCGGGGCCGATCCCTCATCCGGGTCAGGCCTCGAGGGGCTTCGGGACCGAATCGAGGCCAGCGGCGGCCGACTCGCCATCGAGAGCCCGCCAGCGCACGGCACACGGATCATCGCTGCGATACCCCTGGACGCCCAGGATGTGTCGAGAACGCCGGCCGCGTAGCAACCCGAGATCCGAGGGCGGGCGAACTCCTAGTTGATGCGATGCCAGGGCTTGACGACGAAGAGGCCCGGCTCGCACATCCCTTTCGACACGTTCAACGAACAGCCCGGTTCCTGGCCGCCAAGCTTCCTGAACGTCAGCGTGTCGTTGAACACGCTCCATCGGTACTTCCAGGCCGCCGGCCCCGGCGGCGGTACCTGTCCGCCCATGGAGGCATCCTCTGTAAAGATCGTGATCGTGTCTCCGTCGATGGCGTACGTCAGTCCGTAATCGGCTCGCTCGCCCGATTTGACTGGGCCCGTGATGTCACCCCGATCGAACGTCACGACGAATGTGCCCGCCATTTCTGGCCCGCTCTCGCCCGGGTCCACGCCCTCGGTGGCAAGGAAATCGTCCGCGGTGGTCGTCACCTCCCACGTTCCGTCAAGCGCTGTGACCGTCGTCGTCTTCTTCGGTTCGATCGACGGCTCGGCCGCCAGGTCCGGGGCAGGTCCCGTGCACCCATCGGGGATCGCGACAGCGGGCGTGGAAGTCCGCTGCTTGAGTTGCTCGATCTCGGCGATGTACTGGGCCGTGGTTGGGTCCCGCTGCAGGTCCGTGTATACCGGAGCGAACGCATCGCGCAGTTCGCGGATGTCCGCGTCGCTGGCGTTCGCGAAGCGCGCGCCTTCCTGACACAGGTCGTCGATGAAGCGATCCTCGTCCTCCACGAGTCCCGTCGACGCTTCCGCCGTCTCCTGCACTGAGCGGATCAACGAGTCACGCTGCTCGTCGCTGATGGAGGCGAGACGGTCGGGATGACCGATGATCGCGAGCATCTGCGGCCACAGGTTGACGTTGGCCGTGACGTAAGGCGCCCATCGCCACGCGCCCTGGAACCGGTATCCGTAAAGGTTCATCGCCCAACCCTGGAGCTGATCCGCCCCGATCGGCTCCGCGCCGAGCGCCCGGACCGCGGACGCCTGCGCATGCGAGCGATAGACGCCGAAGGGGATTCCGCGCCAGTCGTTCGGGCCGAGGAGCGGCTTCTCGACGGCGACCGGCTTGAAGAGCCCGTCGGCAAGGATGCCCAGCCCTGTCACGTCCAGCTGGTCGAGCGAACGGAGCATCCGCGCCGGGATGTCACCCGCGATCACCGCCGCCTCGACAACGTCGCTGTCGATCAGCATCGGGGCGTCGAGAGCCTGGAAGCTGGTGACGCCGAGCGTGTCAAAGACATGAGTCCCGACGACCCCGAGGTCGTAGGTGCCGTCCGCAACGCCGCGAACGATCTGCTGCTCAGCGTCGGGCGCGTCCTCGCCAGTGCGAAAGGCCATCTCGATCTTGACGTTGCCGTTGGACTTGGCCTCGGCGCGCCTGACGAGCGCGTCGACCGCCGGGTTGTAGCCGGCCATGCCGTTCACGCTCGCCATCCGAAGGACCACGGGAGCCGGCGGGCCACCGGCCTTGTTTCCCGTCTGGGCTCCGCAGCCGGCGGCGCTCACAACCGCGGCCAGAACCAAGGTCAATGCCTGGAGAAGACGAGTCATCTCGATTGCGACCTTCGTAGCTCGACCGGTGCAGACCCATCGTGCGCCGTTGGTTTGACGGAAGGAAGAGGAGTCTCCACCGCCACGGACAGTGCCGGCCGGGCGGGCCGCGGTGGCCCGCCCGTTCGGTACTTCTATGGCAGCCACGCGGTGCCCCGGTACTCGGCCGGTTGGTGCGTGATCTGAAAGAGCTGCGACCCGTCGGCGTTGACCGACCAGAGGTCCACAACGCCAGGATCGTTCGTGAATCGCTTGAACAGGAGTTGATCGCTGTCGCGAGACCAGAACGGCTGCGTCGAGATCAGACCGTCGCTCGCCGACACGAGTCTGTGCATCGCCGAGCCGTCCGGATGCATCAGGTACAGCTCCTGCAATCCGCCCGATGCCTTCGTCGCCAGCGTGAATGCGATCCAACGCCCATCCGGGGACCAGATCGCGTCCCAGATGTCGCCGCGGGGGCCGATTCGAGTCAAGCCCGACCCATCGGACTTGACGACGTACACCGATCGGGACGGATCGTTCCAGAACGGCCCGTTCGCAAGCACGATCGCCACCGTGCTGCTGTCCGGCGACCAACTGACCGCCTCGTGGGTCCCGAAGACGAAGGCCGTGGTCGTCCCGGGAGGGGAGATTCGCGCCAGGCCGGTGCCGTCGGCGCCGACGACGAAGGCTTCCTGCGGCGCGCTGTCGCGCAGATCGCGCTTCGAGCTGGGACGGAAGAACAGGAGCTTGGAGCCGTCCGGCGAGGACTTGACCTGGTGGTCGTGGCTCTCCCCGGGGTCTGTCAGCTTGATGAGTCCTCCGCCATCGGAGGAGCGGCGAGCGTAGATTCCGACGCCACGTTGGTTGTAGTCGAGGTCCCATCCCTCCATCGCGATCATGGAGTTTCCGAGCCACCAGCCGCCTGGAAGGTTGAGCGCCGGATCAGGGATCGGAAGGACGTGATACCCGGATCCGTCCACGTTGTAGATCGCCGTCGATGCTCGGTCGTCCGGCGTCGGCGCGTAATCGAGGAAGCGCGTTCCGTCGGGTGACAGGATCGCCGCATCAAACGAGGGACGAATCGCGTGTTCGACGGTGTCCCCGGCGTCGATCCGGTAGACCTCGCCCATTTCGGCGCCCGGCACGAACCGGGTGAACACGATCGCATCGCGGAGCGGTGTCTGGTCGCCGGCGCCATTGACCGTATTCGCAGCCGCCGAGCTCCCCGTCGCAACGACGGCAGCGAGCGCCACCGCCAGCCCCATCACCCGACGTCGTGGCCGGCGGGCGACTCGGCGGACCAGCGTGCTTCGCCGGTTGGTAGTCGTATACATCGCGACCTCCTTTCATGGTCGCGTTGAGGCTGGCCTTCCGTGGCCGCGGAAACATCGGGGTGCGCCCCGGAACTGCCCGACGGAGACATCGGGGCGGGCCCCCTTTCAGGGTCGGTGGCGCGTGCGAGGATGACGCGTGACCCTCGTGGCTTCCATGCCTGGGCCTCTGCCGCGCCCACTGACGGCCGTGTTCTGGGTGACCGTGATCGCGTTCGGTCTTCTATCGCTCGCGATCGCCGTTCAGTACCCGGGGACGACCAACGCCGGGCGCTCGGTCGAGGCGGCCGCGGCGAAGCTGCTCGCGGGGACGGCACTGATCGGTGCCGGCCTATACCTCTCGTTCGGCTGGCGCCGACCGGCCTCAGGGGCGCTGTTCGGGCTGGCCGCCGTCGCCTGGTCGCTCGAGGAATGGAACAACCCTGCTACCGCGTTCGGAGCGGCGTTCACGCTCGGGCTCGTCGGCTATGCGATCGCACCCGCGGTCGTCGCCCACGCGGTCCTGGCCTATCCAACCGGTCGCCTCGCGTCGCCACTTGAACGCCTGACCATCGTCGTTGCGTACGTCGACACGGTGCTCGTTCTCGGTCTATTTGCGGCGCTGTTCTTCGCGCCTGCGGCGCATCAGTGCCATCTCTGCCCACCAAACTTGCTGCTCGTCCGCGACAACCCGGAGCTCTACGGCGGGCTGCAACGTCTCGGCCGTTGGCTGCTCGTAGGATGGACCGCTGTATTCGTCGCGCTGGCGCTCGGGCGGCTGCTGCGAGCCGGCGGCACGATCCGGCGCCTGACGGCTCCGGTCCTGGTCGCCGGCTCTGCGTACGTCATCCTGGCTCTCGGGGCCGCCGCCCAGAGCGTCGCACCGGGTGCCATCGGAACCGGCTCGCTCGCGCCCTGGCTGTGGTTCGGCCAGGCGGCCGCCCTCTGCGCGATTGGTCTGGCAGTAGCCTGGTCTTGGCTCCTCCGACGTCGAACCCGCTCGCTGATGGCCGGGCTCGTTGTCGAGCTCGGCGAGTCACCTCGGCCGGGCGGGCTCCAGGAGATGCTCGGCCGGATCCTGGGCGACCCCTCGCTCCTGGTCGCCTATGTCGTCGAGGGGCGACAGCAGCTGGTCGATGCGAACGGGAATGCGATGGACATCGCCGATGGACGGGCGGAAACGCCCCTCGCTCGCGAGGGCCGAACGATCGCCCTGCTCCTTCATCGGCCCGGTCTCCTCGACGACCCGGCCGTTGTCGACGAGGTGGCGGCGGCAACGCGACTCGCCCTCGACAATGAGCGATTCCGCGCGGAAGTCCTGGCTCGGATCCAGGACCTGCGCGCGTCGCGTACCCGGATCGTCGCCGCGGGCGAGGCCGAGCGCCGTCGTCTCGAACGAGACCTTCACGACGGCGCGCAGCAACGCCTGCTCGGCCTGTCGCTAGCACTCGGCTTCACCCGTGCCCAGGTGAAGGATGGTGCCGACTCGACGATCCTTGCGTTGATCGACGACGCCGAGGAGCGCCTGCGGGGAGCGATCGACGAGCTTCGCGAGGTCGCCCACGGCATCTATCCGGCCGTCCTATCGAGCGACGGACTGGGCGCGGCGGTCGACGCGCTTCGGGAGCGCGCCTCGATCCCGATCACCGTCACGGGTCTGCCGGACGACCGATTGCCCGGCTCGGTCGAGTCGGCAGCGTATTTCCTGATCGCGGAGATAACGGGCCCGGTCGCCGTTCACGCCGGCGCCACGAAGGCCGCGGTCGATGCCCGACGTGTCGGGGACTCGCTCCTGATCACTGTCCGCGCGGACGGCGCGCAGCGGGCCGACGCTGAGCTCGAGGACAGGATCATAGATCTCGAGGACCGGATCGGCGCGCTGGGCGGGCTGCTGCGCGTCGAGCACGACGAGCCGTCCCGGCTCACGGTTCGAGCGGAGATCCCATGCGTGTCGTGATCGCCGACGACGTGATGCTCCTGCGGGAGGGGACAGCGCGCCTGCTCGAGGGCGCGGGCCTCGATGTCGTCGGGGCGGGTGATGACGCGCAGAAGCTCCTTCGAATGGTAGACAGCGAACATCCCGACGTCGCGATCGTCGACATCCGCATGCCGCCAACGTTCACCGACGAGGGGCTCGTCGCGGCCGAGGCCATCCGGGCCGCCCATCCGGATGTGGGCGTGCTCGTGCTGTCGCAGTACCTGGAGTCGAGCTACGCGATGCGTCTCCTCCACGAGAACCCCGAGCGATCCGGATATCTGCTCAAGGAGCGGGTATCGGACGTCGCCGTGCTTGTCGACGCCCTCAAGCGAATCGTGGAGGGAGAGTGCGTCCTCGACCCGACCATCGTCGCGAAGCTTGTCCGTCGACCCCGCGACCCAGACCCACTCGCCGAACTGACGGAACGCGAAAAGGAAGTCCTCGCCCTGATCGCCGAGGGCCGGTCAAACCGAGCGATCTCGGAACTGCTCGTCCTGAGCCCCAAGACGGTCGAGACGCACATCGGTCAGATCCTGCTCAAGCTCGGGCTCGACGAAACTGCCGACTATCACCGCCGGGTCCTCGCGGTCCTTGCCTATCTTCGCCAGACCTGACTTCGTAGTGCACGCTGATCACGAACATAGAACGGGTGTTCGTGGGAGCCTCACAGGTGTTGGGCGCGGGATTACAACCTACGAGATCCCGATCGAAGGCCGCGATGGGTGGCTCGCCGCAGCGAGGTGGCCGGCCTGAGGCGCAGGGACGGATTTCTCGGAGCCGCCTCGATACGCGAGCGCGTCGTTATGCTCCGCTCCCCGATGCTTCGCCCGCCGCCGGCGGGTCCTCGTGGTGGCCGCAGCTGGCGCGCACCACCAGCCGTCCGGACAGGTAGGTCGTCCCCTCGGGCGGCTCGCCGCGGATCCGCGCCGCGAGCCGCCGGGCGGCAAGGAGGCCGATCTCCTCCACCGGGAGGGCGATGGACGTGATGGGCGGGTCGACGTACGCACCCGCGTCGATCGCGCCGTAGCTCACCAGCGCCAGGTCGTCGGGGACGCGCACCCCGACTCGCCTCGCTGCGTCGATGACCCCGATGGCCAACTCATCGGCGACGGTCGCGATCGCGGTCGGCGGCGCCGCGCTCGTCAGCGCCATCGTCGCCGCCGCCACGCCCGCTCTGATCGAGAAGTCGTCACACAGAACGACGTCGACACCCTCGAGAAGGCCGCCGCCCAGGGCCTGCTGGAAGCCGCGATGGAGTGCCGCCATGTTTGGGTATTCGAGCGACGGGGTCATGAACGTTACCCGTCGATGGCCGTGGCCGGCGAGGTGCTCGGCGAGCTCGTGCCCAGCGCCCGGATCGTCGAACCGGAACGAGTCCTCGACTTGGGTCGGCTGGTCGCAGTACACGACAGGGATGGTTCTGTCAGCGTCCTGCCCCTCGACTTCATCGTGGACGAGCCGTCCCATCGAGGCAGCGATGATGCCGCGGACCCCCGCCGTGACGAACTGCTGCATCTGCAGCTTCGACCGAACGACGCTGTCATCGGTCGCGGCGACGATCGTGAGCATCCCGGCCTCGGCCGCCCCGCGCTCCGCGCCGCGGAGGAACGGCAGGTAGAACGGGGTGTGGGCCGCGATGAGGACGCCCTGGGCGCGCATGGCTCCCGCGTACCTGGGGCGCGCCTGCCACAGGCCCGTGAACCCCCTGACCGTGGCCGAGGCGCCGCGGCGGACCGCGATCAGCTCGCGCGCGTCGAGCTCGAGGTACGCCTGCCGGACGGTGTGGTGATGGATCCCGAGATCCGAACCCAGGTCGCGGATCGACGGCAGGCGTTGGCCGGGGGCCAGGGCTCCCGTGGCGATCAGCCACGTCAGCTGCTCCTCCAGCTGGGCGGCGATCGTGACCGCCGAGTCGCGGTCGAGCACGATGCCGGTGGGGACCGCGGGTCGCGTCCGCTTGACAGGCATCTTAGTGTTATACCACACTATAACAGTTAGAGCGGCGGTGGCGTTCAAGCGCGTCGAGCCGGACGCCCTCGGCGACACGGACACGATGCCACGGCGCCGGTGCTGGCAGCAGGTGTGGAGGTCCAATGCGATGAGTGCACACGCGAAGGTGATCGCCGGCGCCGCGGCGCTGCTCGTTGTGGCCGTCGCTGGCTGCCAGTCCCTGCCCGGGAGTGGCGGCACCGGCGGCCAGCCGGCCAACGCGTCATCGCCGAGCCCGGCGCTGCTCGCATCGGGCACCTTCCGGTTCCCGCCCATGGACGCTGCGGTCGTGCTCGATGCGACTGGGGAAGGCTCCAACGTGACGGGAACCATGACGGTGTCGGACGAAGCGAGGTCCTTCACCGTCGATCTCGAGTGCGCGCTGACGGCCGAGGACGGCAGGATCCTGATCGGCGGCGACACGACGGAATCGACGTTCGACTACTCGCCGAAGGGCACCCGCACCACGATCGTCCTCAAGCCTGGATCCCCGGTGCACGCGGTCTTTGCTTGGCAGGGTAGTGACCTCGTTCGGGCGCCCAGCTGCATGGCGTTTCTCGAGGACATGAGCGCTGAGACTACCGGCCTCGCGCCGATCGAGGGAACTGTCGAGCTTGGTCCGTAGCGTCGACCAGTCGGCGTACCCCACGACGCCCGAGCGAATCCCCGCGGCCGGCCGACCAGCAGCGTTGGCTCGAGTAGCGTCTGCGCGAACGGTGTCGGGTCGGCCGCGAGGGATGGGCTCAAGGTTGTTTGGCGCGCCCGACA
>CAWABV010000011.1:0-14335 GCA_963780375.1 uncultured Chloroflexia bacterium
CGTCCACGCGTAGGCAGGTCGGTATCCACCGCCCATCGCCGCTCCGCGGTGGCGCCCACATGTGGCCCATGCCGGGGTGGAGCAGCCGAGGCCGTCGATACTCAGACGCCCACGACGTGGTAGGTCAGGATCTTGGTCAGGATGTGCGTTGGGTCGCCGGCATCTCCGGCGGGGACCTCACAATGGGGGCCGGAGTCAGGGACCCGGGTCGCGATCGAAGCCTCGCGACTTCTCCATCACGATCTGCAGGTCCTGGCTGAGACCGGTCGCGAAACCGGCCTCACTGAGGGCGAGGTAGTACTCCCACATCCGGACAAACCGTTCATCGAAGCCGAGCCCCCGCACTTCGTCGACTCGATCGAGGAACGCCTCGCGCCACCAGCGCAGCGTCCGTACGTAATCGGCGGCGATGTCGGTCACACCGGTGACGAGGAACGCCGTTTGCCGGGTCGCGCGCTCGATCGTGGCAAGGGACGGGCACAGGCCGCCCGGGAAGATGTAGGTCTGGATCCAATTGGCGCCACGCAACTGACGTTCGTAGGCGGCATCCGGGAAGGTGATGACCTGCACGCTCAGGCGGCCACCGGGGCGCAGAGAGCGATCGCAGGTTTCGAAGAACGTACCGAGGTACTCGGCGCCGACCGCCTCGAGCATCTCGATCGAGACGATCGCGTCGTACGTCCCCTCGATATCGCGGTAGTCGCAGAGCTGGACGTCGATGAGGTGCTCAAGCCCAGCCGCTCGCACACGCGATCCCGCCAGCTCGAACTGCTCGCGCGAGATCGTGATCGTCGTCACACGGCAGCCGAGTGCTCCGGCGGCATACAGCGCGAACCCACCCCAGCCCGTTCCGATCTCCAGGACATGTTGCCCTGCGTGAAGGCCGGCGTTCCCCGCGACGATCCGGTATTTGTTCACCTGGGCATCGGCCAGCGACTGATCAGGAGAGGCGAAGACCGCGCTCGAATAGGTCATCGAGTCGTCGAGGAACAGGCGGTAAAAGTCGTTGCCCAGGTCGTAGTGGGCGGCGATGTTGCGGCGACTCCCGGTCCTGGTGTTACCGCGCGCACGATGCGAGAGCGTCCGGCCCAGCTGCGTGGGGATGCGGAACCAGCCGCCCGAGAGGTCGAACGCCTCGCGGTTCATGGCGGCGAGCCGAAGCAGGGCTGGAAGGTCTGGGCTGGACCACAGCCCATCCATGTACGCCTCGCCGGCGCCCGTCTCACCGTGGGCGAGGATCCGGGTGAGTACGGCGAGGTCGTGGATCCGAATCTCCCCGGAACGGGTGGCCGCGGGGTCGCCGAAGTCCCGTGACGACCCGTCGGGCAGGACGACCGTCAGCCGTCCGACCCGGATCCGTTCCGCGGCGGCCAGCGCCACCCGCCAGGCCGCACCCTCCAGCAGGGAACCGGGGAACGCGCGGCGGGACCGGCCCGCGGTTAGGGTCCGGCTTGGGTTGCTCATCGAGCGACCTCGCGATGACGACGGAATCGGGCGCCCCGCAGCCACAGGCGCAGCGCGTGCCAATGGATGAGGGCGATGGTCCGCTGGGGCAGGAACGGGTGGCGCAGGAGCATCCGGGCCAGGCCCATGTCGGTGAGGGGTCGCCGCGCCAGGTCCAGGCTCGCGTGGAGCTCGAGGCCCTCTGGCTGGTGCTGGTTGATCGTGATGCGCAGCCGCGACGGCTCGTCGCGGACCCGGACCTGGTACCCGCCACGCACCTCGATGAACGGCGAGACGTAGAACGCCTTGTCCATGGCGGCGACGAACGTCGTCGGGTCGTCCGTGCGCGGGTGGAGGGTGTAGAGGTGACGCTCGCCGTGCGTGTTGTGGACCTCGACCACAACGACGCGCAGGCCGCCATCCCGGTCGCGGCACAAGAAGAAGCTGGCCGGGTCGAAGACGTAGCCGACGACGCGGAGGTTCGCGACGAGCGTGATCTGCCAGCCAGTCGGGTCGATACCCTCGGCGCGGAGATGCCCCAGGAACGCCGATCGAATGTCGCCGGCCGGCGGGATCAGGTGGTCGGCGTCGCGGAACGCGACGAGCCCACGCCCATTGCGCCGCAGCAGGCGCGACGACCGGTCGACCGCGTCTAGCTCGTCCAGGTCCAGCGCGGCGTAGAACACGCCGTGCTCCAGCCCGTAGACGAACGGCCGGGCACGGCGATGCCGGACGACGCCCTCGAGCAGGTGCGACCTCATGCCGCCCGCTCCTCGATCGCCGCGAGTGCGATGCGCTCGGCTGCCGCGAACCCGGATCGGCAGCCGTCCTCGTGGAAGCCGTACCCGAGGTGTGCCCCGGCGTACCACGTTCGCCGCCAGCCCTGGATCCGCTCCACCGCGGCCTGCGCGTCGAGCGTCGCAAAGGTGTAGCTCGGGTGCCGCATCGAGCGATCGGCGAGGATCCGCTCGGAGTCCAGGCGCTCGTCGGGATTGACCGACACGCAGTACTCGACCGGCCCGGGCAGCGACTGGAGCCGGTTCATGTGATAGGTCATCGTCAGGACGTCGCTCGGACGCCGGCAATTTGCCTGGTCGACGTTCCACGAGGCGCGCGCGGCGAGGTGCCGGGGCAGCAGTCGCGCGTCGGTATGCAGGACCACCCGGTTCGTCGTGTACTCGAATGCACCGAGCGCCTGGTGTTCTCGGCCGTCGGCGTCCCGGAGCATCCGTAGGGCATCGTCGGCGTGGGTGGCGAGGACTGCCGCGTCGAATTGATCGATCGTCCCTTGCGCCGTGCGAACACGGATCCCCGTTGCGCCGCGCTCGACATCGACAACCGGGTCGCCCGCCCGAACCACATCGCGACCGATCCGGTCCAGGATCCGCTCGACGTAGACCATCGAGCCGCCCGTGATCGTCCGCCACTGGAGCGACCGGCCGACCCCGATGAGTCCGTGGTGGTCGAGAAAGCGCAGGAGGTAGTCCAGCGGGTAGTCCAGGATGTCGGCTGATGCTGTGGACCACACCGCGGACGTGATCGGCACGAGGAAGTGGTCGCGGAATCCCGCACCGAACCGCATCTCCTCGAGATACTCGCCGAGCGTCGAGCGCGAAGTAGCGCCGTCGTCGAGGCGATGACGGGCGTCGCGGTAGAACCGCAAGGTGTCGGGAAGCATCCGCCAGTGGGCCGGCCGAACCGCCGCGCTCGGCTTAGCGAACCATCCCCGGGCGCCGCGCGAGCTGAACTCAACTCCACATGCCCGACACGCGGATCCGAGGGACATGTCGCTCGGCTGCGTCTCGACGCCGAACTCGCCGATCATGCGCAGGAACGTCGGGTAGGTGACGTCGTTGTGGACGATGAAGCCCATGTCGACCGGGAGCGGCCCATCGGACGTGGCGACGACGACTGTCTGCACGTGCCCACCCACAGGCGACTCGGCGTCGTACAACGCGATGTCGTGCTCGCGATGCAGGGCGTAGGCGGCGCTAAGGCCGCTGATCCCGGCCCCGATGATCGCGATGCGCATCAGTCCTGGCCCCCGTAGTGGCCGTCGGCCCGTGCCATCGCCGCCAACGTGTCGGCCATGCCCGCCGCCGCATCGCGGCCGATCCGCGCGAACGTGCCGCCGAGGAACGGCTCGAGGAGCCATCGGATGCCGCGCAGCCGGATGTCTGCCGTGTAGTCGATCACCGTGCCGCCGGTGCTGCGCGCGAACCGGATGTCGTCGACGGCATCTACGCCGGATCCCGCGCCCAGGAGCACGACCCGGTCCGGGCGCTCGAAGGTCGTGATGCGATACGTCATCGGGGCGACTCGGCCGCCCATGCGCACGCCGAGCTCGTAGGTCGTCTCCATGCCGATCAAGCCATCCACCGGCTCGGTCCGGCGAGCCCAGGCCACGCCCGGATCCCAGGTCTCGGAATTCGCGAAGTCCGCGACGAAGTCGAACGTCATCTCGATCGGCAGTTCGGTGTGGACGCGTTCGTGGATACGCGTCATCGGGCGGTCTCGTGGGGCCGGGCGGGAGCGGGATCGGCGAGACCCGTCATCCGGACGACCGCGTCCCACAGCCTGCGTCGGTCGATCGGCGAGACCCGCGTCGACCGAATCCGATCGAACGGACGTGCTCGTCGATCGAGGACCAGCCGCCCGGCCAGGCCGGTTGCACGAGGGTCGGCGGCCAGCCAGACCATCGTGTCGGCCCCCTGCGCCGCGGTTCGCAGGAGCGGCCCCATCACGCGGTGGAAACCAGGGAGCGCGGAGGCCACGCCGGGGGTGTCGGCCCAGCCCGGGTGCATCGCATTGAACGCGATCTCCCCCCTCGGGATTCGGCGTGACCACTCGCGCATCAGACAGACCTGCGCTCGCTTCGCGCGTGCGTATGCGCGCGTGCCATCGAATGGCGGCGTCAGGGATTGCAAGTCATCGAGGTCGAGCCGTTGCGCGTACTGGCCGCCGGATGTCACCGACACGACCCGCGCGGCCGGCGTCGAGCGCAGAAGTGGCTGAAGACCCGCGATCAGGACGAACGGCCCCACGACCATCGTGGCCAGCGTCGCCTCGATGCCGTCCGGGCTCGTCTGCCGTGTCGGGAACATCGCGCCGGCGTTGTCGATGAGGACGTCCAGACGCGGCTCGGTCGAGACGACTCGCTCGACGGCGCCATGGACCGATTCCAGGGACGACATGTCGGCGACGACGGCCGGAAAGCGGTCCGCCCCGTGGGTGCGCACCAGGTCGTCGCGGACGGCGGCGAGCTTCGCGTCGTCACGTCCGAGGAGGACGACCCGGGCGCCCAGGCCGGCGAGCTGATTCGCCGCTTCGCGTCCGAGACCGGATGTCGCACCGGTCAACAGGATGGTCCGCCCGGCAAGAGAGTCGGCGGTTGGCGCCGTCCATTCGAACACGCGGCTGCGAACGTCATACCCGATGTGCGAGAAGCTGCCGATCACGGTGATCTCCAGGAGTTCGTCGATGAGGTTTGCGAGCAATGTGTCCACCCTTTGTCCAGTGTTGTGGTCTACCATATGAGCGACGTCGAGGCTTTGTCAAGCAATGCTGGGCGTGCTAAACTCGACAAACCATGTACACCATCAAGCAGGCGGCGATCCGAAGCGGCCTGACGATCCCGACAATCCGGGCATGGGAGCGCCGCTACGGCGTCGTCCTCCCGGAGCGCACGGCGAGCGGCTATCGGCTGTACGACGACGACGCCCTCGATCGATTACTCGCCATGCGGCATCTCGTCGATGTGGAGGGAATGCGCCCGAGCCAGGCCGCCGCTCAGGTCCTCAGTGCGGGGCGCGGCTTGGCGGAATTGGTCGCTCGAGCGAGGCGAGCACCTGAAGGGGCTGGTGATCCCGCTTCGGTGTCCATGACGACGGACCGCGTCGAGGCGATCCGCTCTGCTACCCGCGCGATGGACGTCGCCGCGATGGAGCAGGTCCTCGACGAGGCGTTCGCCGCGGAGCGCTTCGAGACCGCGGTCAGCCATGTCGTGTTTCCGGCGTTACGCGCCATCGGTGACGATTGGGCAGACGGGTCGATCGACGTCGCCATGGAACACGCTGCAAGCGAAACGATCCGCCGACGCCTGGCGAGGTTCTTCGACGCGGCGGCCGTCCCCGGATACGGGTTCGAGGTCATCGTCGGGTTGCCACCCGGCGGGCAGCATGAGATCGGCGCGCTGGGTTTCGCTGTGGGTGCCCGGCGGCGCGGCCTGACCGTGCTGTACCTGGGGGCCAACGTCCCGGTCGCCAGCTGGGTGCGGGCCGCGGAGGCGACGCGTGCGCGGGTCGCCGTCATCGGCGTTCTGGGTGAGCCTGATGTGACGGCCGCCACGGAGACGATCGAGGCACTCGTCACTTCGGCAACAAGACCCGCGGTCGCCGCCGGCGGCCGCGCCGCGCCGCGCGTCGCCGACCACGAGGGCGTCATCGTCCTACCCGACGCGATGGATCCGGCCATCGACGTCGTTCGCCGACTCGCCCGAGGAGGCTCATGATGCACAAGCTGGTCGCGAACCAGTTCATCCCTCGTCCGGTCGACGAGGTCTTCGCGTTCTTCGCGGATCCGGACAACCTGGCTCGGCTCACCCCACCCGCGATGCGGTTCGAGTCGCGCTCCAACGATCGGGTGATGCGGTCGGGTCTCGAGATCGACTATCGCCTCCGGCCGGTGCCGATGATCCAGGTCTCGTGGCGATCGCGCATCGAGGCGTACGACCCGCCGCGCTCCTTCGTCGACGTCCAACTCCGCGGGCCGTACCGTCGGTGGGAGCATCGCCACACGTTCCGTGCCGTCGATGGCGGGACGCAAATCACCGACGAGGTCGAATACGAGCTGCCGTTCGGTCCGCTGGGCGATCTCGTCCACCGGCTCGTCGTGCGAAACCAGCTCCGCCACATCTTCGACTACCGAGCGGCCGTGCTCGCGACCGCGCTGCAGGCGCCGGAAGACGCACCGACCGGCCGGTTGGTCGCCGTGGCCGGCGGGACCGGCTTCGTTGGCGGGGCGATCGCGTCGGAGCTCCACCGCCGCGGGCACCGGGTCGTGGTGTTGTCGCACCGCGGGGAGGCCGCACGCGGCTCGTTGGCCGATGCCATCGAGATCCGGTCCGCCGACGTCTCCGACCCAGGGTCGATCGCGCCAGCGCTCGCGGACGTCGACGGGCTCGTCATCGCGCTCGCGTTCCCGAATTCACCGATGGAGTCGCCCCGAAAGGGTCACACCTTCGACGCGGTCGATGCGGAGGGGACCGAGCACCTCGTTCGTGCAGCGGTCGGCACCGGCGTGCGACGGCTCGTCTATATCTCGGGAGCCGGCGCCGCGCCGGACGCCGAGCGGCACTGGTTCCGTGCGAAATGGCGCGCCGAGCAGTCCGTCCGAGGTAGCGGGATCGCGTTTACGATCATCCGCCCGACCTGGATCTACGGTCCGCGCGACGTCTCGCTCAACCGTTTCATGACGTTCGCACGCTTCCTGCCCGTCGTCCCGATGACCAACGCCGGCCAACAACGACTCGCCCCGGTGTTCGTTGACGACGCCGCGGACCTCGCGGCTGACGCCCTGGACGACCCGGCTGCTGTCGATCGGGTCCTCGAGCTCGGCGGTCCGGAGACGCTCACGATGCGGGACATCATCGGGAGGGCGCTGCGGATCGCGGGCCTGCGGCGGCCGATCCTGCCCGGGCCGACGCCGCTTCTCAAGCTGGCAGCGGCGCCGATGTCGTTGCTGCCGACCCCGCCACTGACACCCGCGGCCATCGATTTCATCAACCAGCCGGCGACCGTGGATCTCGGGCCGTTGTTGACCCGGATGCCGCGGCGCCTGATCGGGCTGGACGAGGGGCTACGGAGCTACCTGCGGCCCGGACCGGACGGACGACGGACGCTGGAGATCGACGGCCAGGACGCCGCCACGAACCCCACGCAATAGCCGAAGCGATGTGGGCGCAGATCGATGGCGTGACGTCCGCGGCCGACCCGGTCGACGTGGCGGTCGTCTGGTTCAGGCGTGACCTCCGGCTGCACGACAATCCAGCGTTGACCGCGGCACTGGCGTCGAGTGGCCGTGTGGCGCCGTTGTTCGTCGTCGACCCGAGATTGTCCCGTGGTCGGTTCACCTCGCCGAACCGGTGGTGGTACCTGATGGGCAGCCTCCGTGACCTGAACGAAGCGCTGGAACAGCGTGGCAGTCGCCTGATCGTGCGACTCGGAGATCCGATCGCTGAGGTGCCGATCTTTGCGCGCTCGATCGGAGCCGCGGCGGTCCATGCCAGCCGCGAACCGTTGCCTTATGGCCGTCGGCGGGACGACGCAGTCGCCGCCGCGCTGGAGCGAGACGGGGTCGACTTCCGCCGCCATCGGGGCGTGCTCATCCACGAGCCGGAGAAGGTGCTCACTGCAAAGGGCGAACGCTTCGCGGTTTTCACGCCCTTCCGGCGTCGGTGGGAGGCCATCCCGTTGCGGCCGATCCTGCCGGCACCGTCCGCGATCCCGAGCGTGACTTCACGCGATGCGCCGAGGTCCGCGATGGATGGACCGTGGGAGGCCGAGATCCTTGCGACCCTGGACGTACCGGGCCCGACGGCGTCTATCGCCGACCTGCCGGCACCTGGCGAATCCGCCGCACGTTCGCGCCTGGCCGCATGGCTTACGGCCGGTCCGAAGCACGGCCCCTCGGCATATGGAACGACGCGGGACCACCTGGCGGACGACGCGGCCACCTCTCGACTCGGCCCGGACCTCCGCTTCGGCCTGTTGTCGCCGACCGAGGTCGCTATGCGAGCGCTCGCCATCGACGGAGGCGCCGGTTCGCGCCGGTTCGTCTCGGAGCTCGCGTGGCGCGACTTCTACGCGCACCTCCTGTGGCACGAGCCACGGGTCCGCCGCGAGGCCTTCCAGCCTCGCTTCGCCGGTGTGCCTTGGCCAGGCGGATCATCTGTCATCGAGGCCTGGCGCTCTGGGATGACCGGCTATCCGATCGTGGATGCGGCCATGCGACAGCTCACGGCGACCGGTTTCATGCCGAACCGCGCCCGCATGATCGTCGCGAGCTTCCTGACCAAGGACCTACTCGTCGACTGGCGCGTCGGCGAGGCGCACTTCATGACGCACCTCCTCGACGGCGATCCGGCGTCCAACCTGGGCGGTTGGCAATGGAGTGCATCGGTCGGCATAGATGCCCAGCCCTACTTCAGGGTGTTCAACCCCGTCGTGCAGGCGCGGCGATTCGACTCGGATGGCAGCTACGTGCGCCGGTGGGTGCCGGCACTCCGGTCGGTCCCCACCACGCACGTTCACGAGCCGTGGACGATGACACCCGAACAGCAGGTCGCCAGCGGCTGCGTCATCGGATCGGACTACCCCGGGCCGATCGTCGATCACGCCGACGCGCGACGGCGAGCGATCGAATGGTTCGCGGGCAGATGATTCGCGGTCGATCGGCTCGTTGCGCCGTGCAGTTCGCCGAACACGACCTGGGGACCCGGCTCGCCCTGCACCCCAACCGGCGGTCGGTCGGAACCTCGGCCTGGTACAGGACCGGAGTCGCTGTTCGCTCTTCGTCGGTCATCGCCGAGCTGCGCCTGAACCTGCGTCGCTACTTGCGTCGCGTCGAGAACGCCGAGCGGTCGCTCGTGACGGACCGAAGCAGGCCTATCGCGGAATTGGGACCGCGAGGCGGGCCGGCGCCCACGCACTGACGCGAGAATGCGCCAGGCGCGGTCGACTCGGACGCTGACATTGTTCTCGCCGTTCAGGCGGCCGACGCCGAAGATCACCTGGGAAGAGCCCTTGGCCTGCCCTCAGGTTGTCGGCGGCCCGCCCTCGGCCCGGCGGACGGCCCGCTCCGCGAGGACGCGGACCGTCCCGCGGAAGATCAGACCGTGAACCCGGTAGAGCGCGTACCAATAGGCGAGACCAGGCAGCCCCTTTGGCTCGAAAAGCGCCGTCTGGACGAGACGGCTGCCGCCCTCGGTCGCGATCACCTCGTATTGGAGCCACGCCCGGCCGGGGACCTTCATCTCTGCCCGCAGGCGGAGCAGGGTCGGCCGCCGGACCTCCTCCACCCGCCAGAAGTCGAGCGCGTCGCCGACGCGGAGATAGTCGGGGTCGCGGCGGCCCAAGCGCATCCCGACGCCGCCGACCAGGCGATCGATCAGCCCCCTGATCCTCCAGAGCACGTTCGCGTACGGCCAGCCCGCGTCGCCGCCGAGGCGCTCGACCTCGGCGAAGATCCGCTCGGGTGGCGCGGCGACGAGCCGCTCCCGACGTTCGACGATCATCCCCTCGCGGGAGGCGACCGACGAGAGGCTCCCCCGATCCGATGCGGCGAGCGCGTCGAACCACGTGGACTCGACGCCGTGGGGGTCGGTCCGATCGATTGCCCGCCCGAGCGCCTCGACATAGGAACGCGGCTCGAGGCCGAACGCTGCAGCCGGGCCGGGATCCCGGACGACGACCTCGTTGCGAAGGCCCTCGATGAGCGGCCGGGCGATCGCTGCCGGCACCGGCGAGATCAGATTCACCCAGTACGAAGAGAGCCGGGGCGTGAGCACCGGGACCGGGATCATCAGCCGACGGAGGCCGCGGAGGCGGGCGTACGCCCGCATCATGTCGCCGTACGAGAGGATGTTGGGGCCGCCGACCTCGACGATGCCAGTCACCTCGGGGTGGTCCAGCGCGCCGACGAGGTAGTCGAGCACGTCGGCGATTCCGATCGGCTGGCAGCGCGTCGCCACCCAGCGCGGCGTGATCATGATCGGCAGGCGCTCGGTCAGGTGGCGCAGGATCTCGAACGACGCGCTACCGGACCCGATGATCACCGCAGCCCGGAATTCGGTGACCGGCACGCCGTGTGCGGCGAGCTGGGCGCCCGTCTCGTGGCGGCTGGCCAGGTGGTGGGAGAGGTCGGCCGAATCGTCGCCCAGACCGCCGAGGTACACGATCCGCGACACGCCGGCACGCTTCGCCGCCTGGGCGAAGTTGCGGGCTGCCTGCCGGTCCCGGGAGGCGAATTGCCGTTCACCGGCCCCCATCGAGTGCGCCAGGTAGTACGCGACGTCGATCCTCTCGAGCGCCAATGGCAACGTCGATAGGTCGAGCAGGTCGGCGATGACCACCGTCGCCTGCGGGAATCGGGCTGCGAGAGGCCGCGCGTCGCGGCTCATCAGGACGAGCTCGTGGCCACGCGCAGCGAGCAGCGGGACGAGCCGCCCGCCGATGTAGCCGCTCGCGCCGACGACGAGGATCCGCATGACGCGAAGTATGAGAACTAGGCCAGGAACCGGGCGATCACGGCCGCGGTCTCGTCCGGCTGCTCGAGTTGGGGGAGATCCCCGGCGTGCGCGATCGTGATCCGTTCCAGATGGCCGTTCGCGGCGACGAGCGCCTCCGCCGCCGCGGGGTCGGTGAAGCGCGGATGGTCCCCGAAGACGAGGAGCGTCGGGTTCGCGAGCCGCTGGTAGGCGCCCTCTGCCCGGGGGTCGTTGAGCAACCCGGAGACGAACGCCAGCGGAGCTCGGAAGGCGCCTGGCTGCTGGCAGGTCCGCCAGCAATACCGCTCGTACTCCCGCGGGACCTGCTCCGGATCCGCGAAGATCTGCCGGAGGAACCAGCGGATCACCTGGCGCCGAGCGAGGACCGCGAACAGCAGCCGACCGATCCCCGTCAGGCGCAGGAACCGGTCGATGTTCCGGGATGCAGGGCCGGCACTGCCCTTGAAGCGGCCGAATCCGGTCGGACTGATGAGGACGATGCGGCCGAAGCGCTGCGGATGATCCGCGGCGGCGACGACGACATACTGCCCCGGCAGCGAGAGCGCGACGACATCGACGGAGGTTTCCCCGGGCTGCATCGCGGCAAACCGGATGCGCTCGAGTTGCTCGCCGTAGAGTGCCCAGCCGTACGGCGCGTCGGGCCGATCCGATGTGCCGAATCCGAGCCAGTCGACCAGCACGACTCGTCGGTGCCGGGCCAGCCGTGACGCCAGCGGAGCGAGCTCGAATTCCGGAACCGGCTGCGTTGAAGCTGTGCAGGAGCAGGACCGTCCGACCCTCGCCCAGTCCGGTAGCCGGCGACCCGGCCGGCGGCAGTTTCCAGATCGAACGGGACACCCGCAACGGGAGGGGGCAGGGGGATCGTCATGCTCGTGCCCGTAGCGCTTCGATCAGGTCGCCAAGCCCTCGCGGATCCGCGACCCACCCGTCCGCACCGAGATCGAGCGCCACGCGTTCGTCCGGAACCGCGTTTCCGCCGACCAGGCGCGGAACCGACGGTCGTTCCCGACGCGCGGCGGCCAAGAGGCGTCCGGCTGCCGGACGACGCTCGATGTCGACGACACTCACGACGACCGCTGCGAGAGGTCCGGCATCGCGCATCGCGGCGGCGAGCGACGCGGTCGGCGTGTCGGGGCCCAGGTTGAGGACCCCATATCCGGCGTCGGTCAGGATGTCGGCGAGCATCGCGACCCCGAGCCCATGACGCTCTCCGGGCGGCATCGCGACGATGACGACGCCCTTCTTGCGGCCGGGGTGCACGAACCGGGGGCCCAGGCGTCCGATCAGCGTCGTGGCCACACTGCTCGCGAGATGCTCCTGGTCGACGGAGATGCCACCCGATCCCCACAGCGCTCCGATGGCGTGCAGCGACGGCGCGAGGACGCGGACGTAGATCTCCCCTGGCTCGAGCCCCGAGGCCATGGCGGCCTCGATGACCTGCCAGCTCCCGGCGACGTCACCGCTGAGCATCCGCGCGCGGAGTCGCTCCTGCCAGGTCGATACCCGCGGATGGCTTCCGCGGCGGCGGCGGCCACGGTCGGGCGTTGTCGTGGCCCGCACGAGATCGGCAGGATCGACCATCCACGTGCCGCCGATCTTCCGGGCCGGCAGGATCCCCAGCCGGACGCGACGGTAGATCGTCATGTAGTGGACCCCGAGAAGATCGGCCGCCTCGTGCAGGCTGAGATGGCCGGAAGCGTCCGACGGGATCAACCCGCCAGCGTCCCCGCGAATACCTGCCAGGCGAGGGCCGACTTCGCGACCAGGCTGAGCATGAAGTAAGCCCTCTCGCCGAAGATGTACGACTTCCACCGACCGACCCGCCGGTACTGGAGCCACATGTTAAGGGCGAAGATGTTGAAGAAGAGGAAGAGCGACACGAAGATCGCGTAGACGAAGGCGGGCGGCTCGGCGGTACTACCGGGCGACCAAAGGTAGAAGCCCACGGCCAACCACGGCGTCGCCGTCACCGGCAGGGCGAAGGCGGTGGCAAGGGCCAGCGCGGCGACGGCCTGGACGGCATGGACGAGGCCGAGCCCGATGTTCCAGCGCCGCAATGACCCGGACCGCGACGCAGCGAGCTCGACAGTCGGCGTGGAGATAAGTCGGTTCGTGGCGATCAAGCGGCAGTACCTTCTCGGAAACGAGGGTGGGGCCTGGAGGAGACAGGGCCCCACCCTCGGGTGGAATGCGGTGGTCTGTGGGATCAGTCGGTCGGCGGCAGGAGGACCTGGTCGATGACGTGGATGACGCCATTCGACGCCATCACGTCGGGAGTCACGACCTTCGCGCTGTCGTTCAGGTAGACCATGCCGTCTTTGACGGTGATGGCGATCGGCGAGCCCTCGACCGAATCGGCGGAGGTGAGCCCGACGACCTGATCGGATGACACGGCCCCCGAGACGACGTGGTACAGCAGGACCTTCTTGAGCGCCTCCTTGTCGGCGAGCAGCCCCTCGAGCGTGCCGGCTGGCAGCGCCGCAAAGGCCTCATCGGTCGGCGCGAACACGGTGTAGGGACCCTCGCCCTGGAGCGTCTCCACGAGCCCGGCGGCCTTGACTGCGGTCAGGAGGGTGGAGAAGGAGCCCGCCTCGGTGGCGGTCTGGACGATGTCCTTGGCCATGGCGGCTGCCGAAGCCGAAGGCGCCGCGCTTGGGGATGCGGCGGTGGTGGATGCCGGGCTCGGCGTCGACGCGCCGGTGGGTGTCGCGCTCGGCGATGCAGCGGCGGAGCAGGCTGCGATCGCGATCGCGAGCGCTGGCACGAGGAAGGCCAGGACGGCGACGGCCTGGACGGCATGGACAAGGCCGAGCCCGGTGTTCCAGCGCCGCAATGACGCGGCCCGCGACGCAAGGAGCTCGACGGTCGGCGTGGAGATGAGCCGGTCGGTGGCGATCAAGCGGCAGTCCTTCCCGAATCGAGGGTGGGGCCCGGAGGAGATAGGGCCCCACCCTCGGGTGGCATCGGTGGTCTGTGGGATCAGTCGGTGGGCGGCAGGATGACCTCGTCGATGACGTGGATGACGCCATTCGAAGCCATCACGTCGGCGGTCACGACCTTGGCGCTGTCGTTCAGGTAGACCATGCCGTCTTTGACGGCGATGGCGATCGGCGAGCCCTCGACCGAATCGGCGGAGGTGAGCTCGACGACCTGATCGGATGACACGGCCCCCGAGACGACGTGGTACAGCAAGACCTTCTTGAGCGCCTCCTTGTCGGCGAGCAGCCCCTCGAGCGTGCCGGCCGGCAGCGCCGCAAAGGCCTCATCGGTCGGCGCGAACACGGTGTAGGGACCCTCTCCCTGGAGCGTCTCCACGAGGCCGGCGGCCTTGACTGCGGTCAGGAGGGTGGAGAAGGAGCCCGCCTCGGTGGCGGTCTGGACGATGTCCTCGGCCATGGCGGCTGCCGGCCGAAGGCGCCGCGCTTGGGGATGCGGCGGTGGTGGCTGCCGGGCTCGGGGTCGACGCGCTAGTGGGTGTCGCGTTCGGCGATGCAGCGGCGGAGCAGGCCGCGATCGCGATCGCGAGCGCTGGCACGAGGAAGGCGATGGATCGTTTCATGACTGATGGCTTCCCTTCGGACTTGGATTGGATGTGCTGTCGGGTCT
>CAWABV010000012.1:0-37010 GCA_963780375.1 uncultured Chloroflexia bacterium
TCGCAGCCGACGAGCCTGACTGGCTGACGGCTGACCGGCGGACGGCGTTCGACACCTGGTCGAACCTGCCCGGTGAGTCGAACCTGCTCTACACCCCCTACATCGACCTGCGCGCCGCGCAGCTAGACGCCGCCACGGTCGTGGTCGATGCCCCGTCGGGGACCGCGGAGGATGGCGGCCTTCCGCCGGATGCCGACGGTCTCATCGAGATCACGGAGGGTCGCCTTACCGCCCTTGCGCTATCCGACGCCGCAAAGGCCGCATCTACCCAGGTGGGCCTCCTGCGCGACGACCTCGAAGCAGTGCGGGTCGACCTGACCGCAGAAGGCCGGCTCGCGGCGGACGACAAGTTCGCACAGCTCACGCGGGCGTTGTGGAGCCAGGGCGTCGTGGTCGACGTACCGGCAGGCGTCACGCTGTCGAAGCCGATCGTCATCCGTTGGGCGCTCGGCGCCCCGGATCGGGCGTCGTTCACGCGGACGCTCATCCGGCTCGGCGACGGCGCCTCGGCGACGATCGTCGAGGAGTTCGTGCCGGTATCCGGTTCGGACCCGGCGGCGGCCCAGGCCCTCTTCGCGGGCACCATGGAGGTCACTGTCGGTGACCGTTCCTCGCTTCAGATCGCCAGCCTCCAGGAATTGCCCGCCAACGTCGTCGCCTTCGAGCATCGGGTCGCCGATGTCGGCGAGAGCGCCTCGCTCCGTTGGGCCCTCGCCCAGCTGGGCGGCCGACTCGTCCGGAGTCGTGTCGACAACCGGCTCGTCGGTGATCGCAGCTCCGTCGAGCAGGTCGAGATCGTGTTCGGATCAGATGAGCAGGTCTTCGACCTGACCTCCTTCACGACGCATATCGGCAGGGACACGACCGGAAACCTGCTGTCGAAGGCGGCGTTGCTCGAGAAGTCGCGCACCTACCTGAAGGGTCTCATCACGATCGAGCGCTCGGCCCACGGCACCGACAGCTTCCTCGGCGAGTTCGGCATGAATCTCTCGAAGGCCGCCCGATCTGTCGCCATCCCCAGCCTCGAGATCGACCAGCCGGACTGCCGCCGTGCGATGCACTCGAGCTCGGTCGGGCCGATCGACGAGACCCAGCTCTTCTACCTCGAATCGCGCGGTATCCCGCCCGACGAGGCGCGCAAGTTCATCGTCCTCGGGTTTCTGGAGCCCGTCGTGGCGCGGGTCGCACTCGCCTCGGCCCAGGACCGGCTGCGCGAGCTGCTCGAGGAGAAGTGGATCGCCGGCACGGACGGCGTCACCGGCGAGGCCGCCGCCTGATGCCTCCACAACCTCCGTCGCGCGGGCCCCGGTAGGCGGGGCAGGCCATGAGACGGATCGACCTCATCGGCACCGACGAGATCGGTGACGGCGAGATGCAGATGGTCTGGGTCGACGGCACCGATCAGGTGCTGGTCATCAACCAGGCCGGTGAATTCACCGCGACACAGGGCGTCTGCTCGCACGAGTACTTCGAGCTCGACAAGGGGTTCCTGACCAACGGCACGCTCACGTGCGCGCTGCACCTATCGCGCTTCGACCTCACGAGCGGCGAACCGCTCGACCCGCCGGCGGAAGCGCCGCTGGCCGTCTACCCGGTCGTCGTCGAGGACGGCCGCGTGCTGATCGAGGTCCCGGACGGCCCCCTCGAGATCAGCGAGGCCTAGCGCGACGGCTCTAGGGTCAGCGTCGCGACGGTCGCGGCGTCGACCGCAGCGGAGGTGAATGGCAACGACAGGGTCGTCCCTGTCCGCCATGGCTCGATCTGGTCGGTGTAATGGCGGTCGAACGGTAGCCCCGACTGACCCGTCGTGATGACGATCCGGGCGCCGTCGAGGTCGGACATGTCCATCACTAGCCGATAGGTCGGCAGGTTCGTGACGGTGAACAGACCGGCTATGCCGAGCGGCTGGAACTCCGGGTCCTCGGGGTCGGGATAGGCGCGCGACAGCCGGTAGTAGGAGGCGTCGATCGCGCCGTCCGCACCATCGACCGCCAGCGGTCCGGCGTTGAAGTACCACTCCAAGGGGCCGATCCCGCTCGACCCGAGCGTCGCTTCGCGGAACGTGGCCGTGTGCATCCGGCCCCACGTCCAGCTGTCGGGGTCGCCGAACGCGGCACGCAGTTCCGCGCCCGCGGTGTCCATCGCACCGGCGATGACCTGCCCTGCGGTCTCTGTCGTCGGGGTCGTGACGTCGTCCCACCACGGCGAGTCCGGGTCGGCAAGGGCATCCTCCAGCGCTGCCCAGCTCGTGGCACTGCCGACATAGTCACGCGCCAGCGGCCCGAGCTCGTCGTCGAAGATGCCGCGCAGCACCCGGTACTCCCAGGCCATGTAGGCCGCGCAGCCGGTGCTGTCGACGACGCAGGAGCCATCCCACTCGGCGATGCCCTGGGCGATCAAGGATCCATCCGCGGTCGACGGCCTCGCGTCCGCGATCGCCAGGACGATGTCGCGGGCGCGTAGCGGTGCTGTGTCGGTCTGGATGGCGCTCATCTCGGGCAGGTTCAGCCCGTCCTGGCCGTAGTCGTTGACGAGGTCGATGATCCGCTCGGCTCTATACCCCGGATCGAACTCGGCGCCGATGAAGTACGGGTATGACTCGTCGGTCACGGCGTTGTTCGCGGTGACGATCCAGCCCTCCTCAGGATCGGATGCCGTGGGTAGCTCCTCGAAGGGGATCGTGCCCGTCCACTCGCCGGTGCCGTCCGAGCCCGATACCGGTCGGGCACCGCGGTCATCGGGGTCGGACCGGACGGGGATCGCGCCAGGCATCTGGTAGCCGATATGGCCGTCGACGTCGGCGTAGACCAGGTTCTGCGACGGGGCGACATAGCCGTTCAGAGCCTCGCGGAATGAGTCGAAATCGGTCGCGGTCATGAGCTTCAGGAAGCTCTCGACGGTCCGGTCCGGGCCGATGTCGGGCGAGGTCGATGTCCACCGGAGCGCCATCAGCGGCGCGTCCTTCAGGCGCTCTTCGACGTCGTTGAGGATCGGTCCGTGGACCGTCTCGCGGACAGTCATCTCGACAGCGTCGCCGCCTTTGACAGCGATCCTTTCGGTCCGTGTCGCAAACTCGCGTGGCGAGCCATCCGGGCCCATGTAGCGGTTCGGATCCGACGGATCCGGCTTCTCGATCACGAGATCCTGCGTGTCCGGCTCGACGTTCGTGGCACCCCACGCGATCCGCGCGTTGTGCCCGAGGATGATGCCTGGGAGACCGGGGAAGGTGACGCCCGCGACGTCGTACGGACAGGCGTCGGTTACCGGCGCGCAGTGGAGACCGTTGATGTACCAGACCGACGGCATCGAGATGCCGAGGTGGGGGTCGTTGGCGAGGAGGGCGCCGCCGGTCGTTGACATCGCGGGCCCGACGACCCAGTCGTTCGAGCCGATCGCGTGCTGCGACGCGAGCCCGCCCTGCGAGTCGTCCAAGCCAGCGATGGTCAATGCCTCGCTGCCGAGCCTGCCGACATCTGCCCAGGCGTCGACCTGGTCATCGGTGAGGCCCGCGACGGGCCCCTTCGCGACGTGCCTGTCCACGTCGTGCGCCTCTGCCGCCTCCGGCGCCTCGTCGGGCGGTGGCGGCTCGCCGTCGCTGCCCGGGACGATGACCGGCCCGCCCTCCCGGGTCGGGAACAGCTCGTCGGTCCGTGCCGGGTCGCCCAGTCGCGCGTCCGCCAGGTAGCGGAATAGCTCCGAGGTCATGTTGCCGCCGAGGTTCCACGCCTGGACCTTGCCCCAGGCCAGCGTGTCGAGCGCGGTCCACGGTTCGGGCTTCGCGCCGGTGACCACGAACGCGAGGCCGAGCTCGTCGCGATGCGTGTCGAGCCACGCGTTCACGCCATCCGCGTAGGCATCGAGCACGGCGCGCGTCTCCGGCGCGAGGACGGCCAGATCGCGCTCTGCGGCGGCGCGCCAGCCCAGCGTCCGTATGAACTTGTCGTCGTCGAGCGACCCGGGTCCGAACAGCTCGGCAAGTCGACCCGACGAGATATGCCGCCAGACCTCCATCTGCCACATGCGTTCCTGGGCGTGGACGTAGCCCTGGGCCAGGAACAGGTCGTGCGGCGACGCCGCGCTGATCTGGGCGATGCCGTTCAGGTCCCGCCGGACCGACGCTGTCCCCTGCAGGCCCGTGATGGCGACCGTGCCCGACGTCTGCGGCAGGGCCCGTCCCGTGATCCACGCGATGGCTCCGACGCCCGCGGCGACCGCGATCAACAGGACGATGAGCACGGCGACGACCACGTTCCGGGGCCGCATGGTCAGCCCGGGAGTCGCGTGCCGAGGCCGGCCGCCTCCGCCCGGCGGACGATCGCGTCGGCGAACACGACGTCGGCAAGGCCGACACCTAGATGCGTCACGACGACCCGCCCGCTGGCGGGCCGGATCGTCCCGTCGAGGATCGCCTCGCCGAGCGTGGCCGTGGGGTCCGGGTAGTCTTCGAACTGGCCGGCGTCACGGTTCGCGAGGAACTGGCCGCGGTCGTCGACGAGGAACAGGGCCGCGTCACCCGCGACCGACGCGGCGCACATCGTCGCATAATCGACGGGGACCACGAGGGCGTCGGCATCGAGCCACGAGGCGTCCATCGCCTGCCGATGGGACGGGTCGGTGAAGGAGGCGGCCGTGACGACGACGTCTGCTCCCTTCGTCGCGTCGCGAGCCTGCTCCATGGGCACGGCCTCGGCACGGGCGATACCGGTCGTGGCGCGGGCGGCCTCGGCTAACGCCTCCGCCCGGTCCGGATGGCGGTCGACCACCGTCAGGGTCACGCCCGGCAGCGTGTGACCGAGGATCTCGAGATGACTGTGACCCTGCACTCCGGCGCCGACCAGCATGGCTCGCGGCGCGCGGTCTTCCGCTCCGGCCACGGCGGCCGCCCCCGGGCCGAAGCGGGCGATCGCGACCCCGGACACCGCGGCCGTGCGTTGCGCGGTGATCGGCCCTCCATCGAGGATCGCGCGAGGCGCGCCGGAGGACGGGTCGGTCAGGATCACGACGGCATGGATCGTCGGGAGGCCCTTCGAGCGGTTCTCGGGGAAGCCGGTCACCCACTTGATGCCGAGCAGGTCGTCGTCGGTCGTCGTGCTGGTAGTGGCGGAGGGACGAAGCGCGGCGGGCATCGCATGAGCGAACGAACCTGTCTGTCGAGGGTGCACCGCGATCTTCGGCGGGAGCTCGGCATCGGCAACGAGGGCCGTCATCGTCCGCTCGGCGAGGTCGAGGCGCTCGGCCACCGGTGGCATCGCCGCTATCACGTCGTCCGCGGACAGATACAGGGGAGGAGCGGGCACGAAGGGAGTCTAGCGAGGTCGCACGCGCCTCCCCGATCCGCCGCTCAACGTGTCGCGGGCCGCGCCCGGGTACCATGCCTCGGCCATGTCCGAGTCGAGCGCCTTGCGGGCGCGCCTGATCGCGGAGGGCCTCGAGCCCGGCGCCTGGTCGAACGGTCCGGGCGATCAGTACGGCTCGCACGACCACGCGTACGACAAGGTCATCGTCGTTGCTGCGGGCACCATCCGCTTCGGGCTGGCATCCGGCCCGGTCGAGCTGGGCGAGGGCGATCGCCTCGAGCTCGTAGCCGGGACCGCGCACGACGCGACGGTCGGCCCGGACGGCGTCACATGCCTGGAGGCCCATCTTCCCCACGGGTCCCTGCACGGAACGAACCGCCATGCAGCCGGGACATGGTGACCCAGGGCAACGCCCGACCGTCGGCCGAAAACCGGCCGACGGTCGCTTGGCGTATCCGATGACGGGCGCCGACCCGGGCTCGGGCTCCGACGCGACCCTTGTCCGGGCGGTCGCGGAGGGATCGCACGATGCCCTGGCGGCGCTCTATGACCGGCATGCCGACGCGGTATTCGCATCGGCGAGTCGGTTGACGTCGGATCGAGGGATGGCTGAGGAAGTGGTCCAGGAAACCTTCCTGGCCCTGTGGGACCGTGCAGAGACGTTCGACCCATCGGTCGGATCGCTCGCGGCCTGGTTGTACACGATCGCCCGGAACAGGACCGTCGACCGATTGCGTGCAGCCGGTCGGCGGCCGAATCTCGTGCCGCTGTCGTCGGCCGCGTCCGGCGGGACGGCGCGTGGCGGATCGGATGACGCCGACGCCGACACGCTCGAACGGGTCCTCGCCGGCGGGATGCTCGTGGCGGGGGCCGTCCCACCGCCGTCACCGGAAAGGGAATTGGCATTACATGAACTTCGGACCGCGCTCCAGCAGGCGCTTGCCGCCATGCCCGAGCCGGAACGCGTCGTCATCGTGATGGCGTACGCGGAGGACCTGTCGCAGTCCGAGATCGCCGAACGGCTGGGGTGGCCGCTCGGCACCGTCAAGACTCGGACCCGGCGAGCGCTGCGGCACCTGCGCGAGGTGCTCGGCAGTGGCGTCGGCCCGGAGTACGCACGCTATATGGCGCCGGCCGAGATGGCCGGCCCCGATCGCTGATCGCACGGAGACCGATGGACCACGACGACGTACTGGAACAGATCGAGCTGGCGGCCGTCGAGCCGGGCGGGCTCGACCGGCTCACCGCCGGCGACACGCCCATGGCCGCCGCAGTCGTGGGCCATCTGGCCGGCTGCGAGAGCTGCGCCGAGGAGCTGCGGCGGCTGAGCCGCGCCGCTCCGTTGCTGCACGACGTCGTCCGAACGACGCCACCGGCCGACCTGCGCGAGCGGACGCTCGCCTATGTCCGCGACCACGGTCGGGCACGGGATGCCGCTTCCGCGGAGGTGGCCGGCACTGCCACGGTTCCCGCGGAAGGCGCGTCGACCGAGGGCTCCGGTCGGCCTCGCCGCCGCGCGCCCGCCTGGGCCGCCGCCGCGGCGGCCGCGATCGCCCTCGTCGTCGGATCGGTCGGGTTCTTGGCCGGTCGCGCCGACGTCGACCGTTATGGCGACGCGGTGACCGCCCTCGAGAAAGTCAATAAGGCGACGCTCGACATCAGCGCGGACCCCGACTCGCATCGCGTCGCGCTCACATCGACGAGCGGCGCGCCGACGTCCGGGACCCTGCTGTACTCGCCGTCGACGACCAGGCTCGTCGTCGTGGCGTCGGATCTCGACACGCCACCGAGCGGTAAGGAGTACCGCTGCTGGGTCGTGGTCGACGGCAAGCGGCACAGCGTCGGGCGGATGTTCTTCGCGGACGATCTCGCGTTCTGGGTCGGTGATACCCCCGAGGTCAGCGACCTGCCCGACGGGACGACGTTCGGCGTGTCACTCGCCGACGCCGGGGGTCCGTCGCTCGACGCCGACCCGGTCATCGTCGGCGAGCTCTGAGGGTTCGACCCACGCCCCTGCCTCAGCGCCCTCGCGGATCGATCGGGCCGGGCCGGCGGATGGCTCAGGAGAATCGGGGAGGCTGACCGGCTCGGGATCGTCGGGTGGCGGCGCCTCGAGGTAGGCGCGATGCAGCACCAGCATGCGCTCGGCGGCGTCCGGGCTGACCCGATGACCCTCCTCGGACAGCATCCGCGAGAGCCAGAGCGCCTCCCGGGGTCGTTCCTGCTCATCGATGTCGACGTCGCGCCGTCGAGCGTCCATCAGCACGAACCACGCGATCCCCGTCCCGACGACGAGCCCGACGATCAGCAGCCACCAGTTGAACTCGGCGTTCACCGCCCGGAAGTATAGGGAGGGTCACCCGCCGAGGCCGTCGCGGGCCATACACTCCCGCCTATGTTCGACATCCCCCCGGATCCCATCGCTTTCACGCTCGGCCCGCTGAACATCGGCTGGTACGGGATCTGCTACGCCGTCGGCCTGGCGGCGGCATATCTCGTGATGGTCCGGCTCGCTCGGCTCGCCGGCGAGGACCCTGATGTCGTCGGCAACGGGATCATCATCGTGGCCATCGCGGCCCTGATCGGCGGCCGGCTGTACCACGTCATCGACCAGTGGCACCTGTACGCCGACGACCCGATGAAGATCATCCTGCCGCCGTATTCGGGCCTTGGCGTGTACGGCGGCATCCTCACAGGCACGATCGCGGCCTGGTGGTACGCCCGCCGGCGTGGGGTCGACTTCGCGCGCTGGACCGACATCATCGCGCCGGCTTTGTTCGTGATGCAGGCCATCGGTCGATGGGGCAACTACTTCAACCAGGAGCTGTACGGCCCGCCGACCACGCTCCCGTGGGGGATCCCCATCGAGTGCGCGCATCGGCTGCAGGACGCCTATCCCTGTTCGACGCTGCCCGAGCTGACCACCCGGTTCCACCCGCTGTTCCTCTATGAGTCGATCTCGGGGGTCCTCGGCGCCGCATTCCTGATCTGGCTCGGTTTCCGGTTCCGAGCCCGGCTGCGCCCGGGTGATCTGCTGCTGGTGTTCTTCATCTGGTACGGGACGACGCGGTTCATCCTGGAGAACCTGCGCGCCGATAACTGGACGTTCTTCGGCGTCCCGACCGCCCAGATCATCTCCCTTGCCGTGATCCTGATCGGCGTCGGCGGCCTGCTGTATCGCCACCGACGCGGACACCCGGCCGACCCACCGCCGGCGTTCCCGCAGCAGGCGACGTGGGGTGCGCTGGGCGCCGAATGGATGACGCGCCCCATCGATGAGCCGTGGGCGAACGTGCCGCCGCCGAAGGAGGCGGTCGACTGGGACGCGATCATCGACGCGGAGGACAACGCGGCGGAGGCCGGCCCAGACGGTGGCGTCGGCGAGGAGGGTCCCGCTGGCGACCCCGACGCCGAGACCGAGCAGCCGCCGCCGGATCCGACCGAGCCCCGACCGGCATGACCGAGCCGGCCGCCAGGTCGCGACGACCGCCGCCGGCCAGGATCGCGCCGGAGGCACTGGCGGCCGCGCGGGGCGGCGCGGTCGAAGGTCTGGCCTGGCTCGGTCGGGCGCCCGAGGCGAAGGCATCGCCGCTCTATCGCGGACTGCGGCTGCTCGTGCGTTTCCTGTGCTTTGTCGTGTTCCGGTTCCGGATCGCGACATCGGGGCAGGAGCACATCCCGGAGGGCGGTGGCTACCTGCTCGTCGCCGCGGCCCATCGCGGCTGGATGGACCCGTTCGTCGTGATGCACGCGCTCCCGTCGGAGCCGCGTGCCTGGTTCCTGGGGAGTGCGCCATCGGCTCTGACATCACGGACGCGCGAGTCGCTCGCCCGCCGCGTCGGCGGCCTCCTGCCCGTCTGGCGTGGCGGCGTCGGCATAGATGGGCACGTCGCGTCGGCGAAGGCGGTCATCGCGAACGGCGCGGTGTTCGCGCAGATGCCGGAGGGCACAGTAAGCGGTCCATCGGGACATATCGGAGCGTTCCGCAACGGCTGGGCGATCATCGCCATGCGGACCGATGCCCCGATCGTGCCCCTCGCGATGGCGGGCACCGAAGAGTTGTACGTGGGCCACCGCATGGCATCGCGTGTCCTTCCACCCACCACGGTCCGCGAGCTGGCCGGCCTGCCGCCAGGCGCGCCGCTCCCAGAGCCCGGCTCCAAAGCCGAACTCGACCTGGCCCGTGTCATGAGCGGCCGGCTCGCTCAGCGCCTCGGCCCGGTCGTCGAGGCGCTACACCCGGCGACGGTCGATCCACCCGATCATCCGCGCCGGCTGCGGGACCGGCTCACGTGGCTGCTCCTCCGCCCCGGGCGGCTCGATCGGGAGTGACGCGAACCGCTCCGGTCGCGTGACATACTCGGCCGCGATGCGCTACGCCGAGTCGGTCCTCGACCTCGTCGGGAACACGCCACTCGTTCGGCTCAGCCGGATCACCCGCGACCTCGGACCGCTCGACCGTCAGCCGACCCTCCTCGCCAAGATGGAGATGCTCAACCCGGGCGGCTCGGTCAAGGACCGCATCGGGCTACCGATGATCGAGGCCGCCGAGGACGAGGGCCTGCTCAAGCCGGGCGGGACGATCATCGAACCGACGAGCGGCAACACCGGTCACGGACTCGCCATCGCCGCGGCGCTCAAAGGCTATCGCTGCATCTTCGTCATGGCCGACAAGCAATCGGTCGAGAAGCAGTCGCTGCTTCGAGCGTACGGCGCGGAGGTCGTGCTGTGCCCGACGAACGTGCCGCCGGAGTCGCCCGAGTCGTATTACAGCGTCGCCGCCCGACTTGCGCGCGACATTCCCGGCGCGTTCAAGCCCGATCAGTACTGGAACATGGAGAACCCCGTCGCCCACGAGCGCACGACCGGCCCCGAGCTCTGGGAGCAGACCGAAGGCGGCATCACCCATTTCGTCGCCAGCGTCGGGACGGGCGGCACGATCTCGGGGGTGGGCCACGTGCTCAAGCAGCGAAATCCCGCGATCGAGATCGTCGGCGCGGATCCCGAGGGCTCCGTGCTGTCCGGCGACACGGCACGTCCGTATCTCACCGAGGGCGTCGGCGAGGACTTCTTCCCGGGCACGTACGACGCGTCGGTGATCGATCGATGGGTCCGCGTCAGCGACCGCGACGCCTTCGCCATGGCTCGGCGGATCACCCGCGAGGAAGGGATCCTGTCCGGCGGCTCATGCGGGACCGCGATGGTCGCCGCGCGCGAGGTGGTCCGTGGCCTGGTCGCGACCGACGGTGGACACGAGGCGCTCGTGGTCGTGCTGCTGCCCGACTCGGGGCGGAACTACCTCTCCAAGCTCTACAACGACGAGTGGATGCGTATCAACGGGCTGCTGCCGACCGTGGGCTCGTCGACCCGCATCGACGTGCTCGTCGCAGACCGCCGACAGCACGCCCCCGATCGACCGTCGGTGATCGTGGCGCGCACGACGGAGCGTGTCGGCGACGCGATCTCCACGCTCCAGGCCTATGGCGTCAGCCAGCTGCCGGTGTCGGAGCGGGCAGACGGTGATGAGGTCGCCGGCCTGGTCGGCTCGATCAACGAGAAGGGGCTGCTCGATCGGGCGTACCGCGACCCGTCGGTCGTGGACCGGACGGTGGGGGAGCTGATGGACCCGCCGCTGCCCTTGGTGGATGCGGGCGCGACGCTGGACGAGGCATTCGCGCTGCTTAGCGACGCAGCGACGGGCCTGGTCGTGGTCCGTGGCGGTCGCCCGGTCGGGATCGTGACGAAGCTCGACCTGCTGGAGTATCTCGCCCACCACCCGACGCAGGGCGGGTAGCGGCCCGACCGGCCCGGGACTGGCGGTCCCGCCTCGGGCGACCTACTGCCAGGGCAGCGGCAGACGGATCGGGAGCAGGGCGTTCAACAGCAGCCCGAGCGTGAGCAGCCCGCCGGCTCGGCGGGTGTGGACGAACGCAGCTCCCACGAACCACAGCGGCCAGACGCGTTCGCGGCCCGGAGGCGGTCCCGCCGGCTTCGGCTGGCGGAAGACCGCCAGCACTGTCATCAGGCGCGGGATGCCCAGCACGACCAACATCACCCACGGCCCGATCCAGCCGGCCAATACGGCGAGGAGCGTCAGCGGGTAGAACAGGATCATCAGCCACTGCCCGACGACCCGGGCGCGCGCATCGCCGAGGATCACCGGTAGCGTCCGGACGCCCAGCTTCGTATCGGCCTCGATCTTGTCGATGTGCTTGCCGAAAAGGACGGAGGTGACGAGCAGGGCGTACGGCACGGACACCAGCAGCACCCACGGCGCGATGGTCCCTGTCGCCGCGAGGAACGTCCCGCCGACCATCAGCGGCCCCCACACGAGGAACACGCCGGGCTCGCCTAGCCCGTGGTGCTTCAGGCGGATCGGCGGGGCGACGTAGAACACCGACACGAATAGGCCGGCCAGCGCGAAGACGATGATCAGCGGCCCGCGGACGGCGGCGAGGCCGAACATGATCGCCGCCCCGATCGCGTTGACAACGAGGATCGCGACCTCGAGCTGGCGCTTGGTGACCCAGCCCGACAGGATCGGGTGGGGCGCGTAGAGCGCCCGGACGTAGCCCTCGGTGTCGACGCCACCGGTCGTATCGAAGTAGTCGTTGATCATGTTGTTCGCGGCATGCGCGAGCACGAGCCCGACGACCGCCAGCAGGAACAGACCCCAGTCGACCGGCGCGCCGCCGGAGACGCGGTTGGCCTCGACGGCCAACAGGCCGCCGATCAGGCCTGACCAGATCGTCATTGGGAAGACGGCGGCCCTTGTGATCACCAGCCACTTGCCCACGGTGTCGAGCGGCCGCGAGACGGGCGGGTTGGCGGTCTCGAGGATCTCCTTCCACGCGAGCAGCCGCTCGCGCAACGGGATGTCGGTGACGGGCGTGACGGCGGGGCTGTCCATGGGGTCCTTGAGGCTGGAAACGTGCTCGCCCACTGTATCACGTTCTCCGGCCGACCCGCGATGCGAAGATGCACCGGTGCCGGCCGTCTCCGCGATCCGCACGCCCCGCTTCGAGCTGGTCTCGATGTCGCTGCCGTTCATGGAGGCGCTCGCCCGCCGTGACCTTGCCGCGGCGGAGCACCTCATCGGTGCGACCGTGCCGACCCACATGGCCGATGACCTCGAGCACTTCCTCGAGTACCGCATCGCCGACCTGTCCGCTGATCCGTCCTGGCAGCCCTGGCTGGGGCGGGCGATCGTACTGGAGGAGCGCGGGTCGCGGCAGGTCATCGGGTCGATCGGCTTCCACGGTCCGCCCGACGCGTCGGGCCAGGTCGAGGTCGGATACCGCATCGAACCCGCGTTCCGGCGACAGGGTGTCGCGACCGAGGTGGTCCGGGCTCTGTTCGAATGGGCGTGGCGCGAGCACGGAATCACCCGGTTTCGCGCCTCGACGGACCCGGACAACGTCGCCTCCCAGGGCGTCCTGGCGAGGTTCGGCTTCCGCCGCACCGGGATCCAGATGGACGACTACGACGGGCCGGAGCTCGTCTTCGAACGTGACGACTGGTCGCCAGACGGTTAGGCCCGCCGTCCGGCAGGCTGCTCGTGGCGGTGCCATCATCGCGCCATGTCGCGCGACCAGGACCATGACGAGCTCTCATTCGAGACGATCGCCGTCCACGCGGGGGCCGAGCCCGACGAACTGACCGGCGCGGTCGCACCGCCGATCTACCAGACGTCGACCTACGAGCAGGATGCCGTCGGCAAGCCGCGCCGCGGCTACGAGTACGGACGGTCCCAGAACCCGACCCGCGAACGCCTCGAACGGGCGGTCGCCGCCCTCGAGGGCGGCCGGCACGGGTTCGCCTTCGCGTCGGGCTCGGCCGCGACCGCGGCCATCGCCCAGCTCGCCGATCCCGGCGAGGAGGTCGTGGTCGGCGACGACGTCTACGGCGGCACGTACCGATATCTCGACAAGGTCCGCGGCCCCGGCGGGCACGTGACGTCCACCTTCATCGATCTGACGAGCGGGATGGACACGCTCTGGGAGTCCTTGTCCGAGCGGACGCGGCTCGTCTGGTTCGAGTCACCGACGAACCCGATGCTCAAGACCGTCGACATCGCCGAAGTCGCCCGGACCGTCGCCCGTCGCGCATCGGAGGGTGGTCGGCGGCCCCTGATCGTCGTCGATAACACGTTCGCCTCACCGGCGATCCAGCGCCCGCTGACGATGGGTGCCGACATCGTGTTCCACTCGGCGACGAAGTACCTGGCGGGGCATTCCGATGTCGTCCTCGGCGTGGCCGCGACATCCGACGACGCGGTCGCCGAGCGCCTGCGGTTTCTCCAGAACGCGATGGGTGGCGTGCCGGGCCCGCTCGACTGCTTCCTCGTGCTCCGCGGACTGCGGACCCTCCATCTGCGCGTCGAGCGCCACCAGGCCAACGCCATGGCCGTGGCCGAGTTCCTGAGGTCGCGCGACGATGTCGCCGAGGTCCGTTATCCGGGGTTCGGGGGGATGGTCTCGTTTCTCCCCGCCGACGCGGCCGGCCACTCCGGCGCCGAGCGTGCGATCACGATCGCCGAGGGGACTCACCTCTTCACGCTGGCCGAGTCCCTCGGTGGCGTCGAGTCGCTCATCGAGGTCCCGGCCGCGATGACCCACATGTCGGTGTCGGAGACGGCATTGGCGGTCGATCCCGCGCTGATCCGGTTGTCCGTGGGCATCGAGGGCGTCGACGACCTGATCGCCGACCTGCGCCAGGCGCTCGACCGCGCCTAAGGGGCGGCGACCGGCACCTTTCCGACGATCAGGCTCACGACATCGGTAGGCATCGACTTGCCTTTGAGGTCGAGGCTCCTCCGCTGCTGGGATGCGTCCAGGCCCGCGGCCTCGGCCGCCTCGACCGTGATCAGGGCCTCGCCGGCCCGTGCCAGAGCGCCGAGCCGTGCCGCGATGTTGACGTTGTCGCCGAGCGCAGTCAGATCGGTGCGCTTCTCGTCGCCGACGGCACCGACCCAGGCCATCCCGCTGGAGACTCCCACGCCGACCGGCACCCACGGACCCTCAGGATCGTCGTGGCCCGTGGCGCGGAGCATGTCGAGCGCGGTGTTGACGGCAGCCTTGGCGTGGTTCGGCCCGGACATGAGTGGGAAGAAGAACGCGACGATCTCGTCACCGACGAACTTGTCGACGCCACCGTCGTTGTCGAACACGACCTTGCTCGTGGTCGTCACGAAGCGATCGATCAGCGTGCGGAACTCGGTCGGTGACAGCTGCTCGGCCAGGGTCGTCGAACCGCGGATGTCTGCGAAGAGATAACTCCCGTCGATCTCGGCGCCGCCGTGGTGCTTCTCCATGTAGTCGAAGCAGGCGTTGCAGACGCTCGGATTCTTGATGGCCGGTCGCTTGTTCATGGCCCGCATCAGCGGGGCCGCGGCACCTGCGAACGGTGCGGCGCAGAGCTTGCATCGCGGGCCGTGCGGAAGGAGTTTGAGGACGCGCCGCGCGCGAGTCTCCATCGCGTCGCCGCGGGTCAGGTATTCCCGCCAGAACGCCTCATCGCCGCTCGTCGGTCGTCGCGGCTCGGCCATGGGACATCAGCGTACCGAGGCCGTCCATGCCCCGGGTTCAGCCGCCGGCCATCGCCGGCAACAGGACCAGGGTGTCCGCCTCGCCGACCGGTGTCTCGAGGGCCTGGAGGTGACGGACATCGGTGTCGTTGAGGAACGCGTTGACGAACCGGTTCAGGTCGCCGTCCTGGGTCAGGAGCTGCGATCCGAGGCCCGGATGGGCCGACACGAGCTCGTTGATCACCTCGCGCACCGTGCCGCCCTGGACGGTGACCAGCTTCTCTCCGCCGGTCGCGGCACGCAGCGTGGGCGGGATGCGGACGGTGCTCATGACCGAGCCCCGAGCCACGCCTCGAACGCCGACAGGCTGGGCCGGAGGACCGGGGCGAGGCCGACACCGGGCTCCTGGCCGAGCGTCCGGGCATCGGGTGTCTTGAGCCCGTTGCCCGTGAGCAGGGCCACCACCTCGTCGCCGCCCTGGATCACGCCGCGTCGCCTCGCCGCCGCGACGGCGCCCAACGTCACACCGCCGGCCGTCTCCGGGAAGATGCCCTCGAGCCGGGCGACGTCGCGGATCGCTTCGGCTGTGACGCTGTCCGGGATCGCCTCCACGGAGCCGCCGCTGTCGCGAGCCAGCTCGACCGCATAACGCCCGTCCGCGGGGTTGCCGATCGCCAGGGAGCGGACGATCGTGTCGGGCTCGCGGACCGGCTCGATGACGTCCGTGCCAGCGTCGAACGCCGTCGCGACGGGCGCGCAGCCGGCCGCCTGACCGCCGACGAAGCGGATCGGCCGCCTGTCGATGAGGCCGATCTCCGCGATCTCCTCGAAGCCTCGGGCCACGCGCGTGAACATCGCGCCCGACGCGATAGGCGCCACGATCACGTCCGGACTGCGCCAGCCGAGCGACTCGGCGATCTCGTAGGCGAGGGTCTTCGACCCCTCCGCATAGAACGGCCGCAGGTTGATGTTGATGAAGCCCCAGCCGGTCTCGTCAGCGATCTCGAGGCACAAGCGGTTGACGTCGTCATACGTGCCATCGATCGGGACGACGGTGGCCCCGTACGACAGCGCGTGCTCGACCTTGGCAGTCTCGAGGTCGGCCGGGATGAACACGTACGCCGGCAGACCGACAGCCGCCGCGGCAGCCGCGGTAGCGCCGGCCAGGTTGCCGGTCGATGCGCAAGCGAGGGCCGGGACGCCGAAATGCACGGCGCGGGCCGCCGCTATGGCGGCGGGTCGATCCTTGAAGGAGAGGGACGGATTGCGCGTGTCGTCCTTGATCCACAGGCGCTCAACGCCGAGAACGGGCGCCAGCCGAACCGCAGGGGTCAGTGGGGTCGAGCCGACCGGCAGCGAACGGGCTGGCGGTGCCTCGACCGGGAGCAGCTCGAGGTATCGCCAGATCCCCGGTGCGCGCGAGGCGACAGCATCGCGGGTGAGGGTCCGCGCGACCACGTCGTAGTCATACGTGACCTCGAGCGGGCCGAAACACGCCGGACAGACGTAGGCGACCGCGAGCGGCTGTGCGAGCCCGCAGTTGCGACACGCCATCCCGGTGATCCGAGCGACGGACGCGGCCGCGTCGGGGCGTGTGCTCTGTCGGGGCGGGGAGGTCAGGATCGGGACGGTCACGTCGGTCTCCAGGTCGCTCGTCGGCGACGGACCGGTCGGGTGACGGGTCAGACCCTTGTCGTTCCTTGGGACTCCGGAGAGACCCGTATCACGCAGGAAACCTGCCCCGGACTTGGCACCTTGCCGACCTCGCGTCGGTAGGTTGTCGTGGCGTCAACGGGCCGGTCCCTCAGCCATCTCTTGATACGTGCTCTTCGGTTGTACGGGGGATGCTACGGGGCGGGGCACGGACCGGTCAAGGCGCGGGCACGACCATCAACGTGGCTTGAGCACGATCCAGGTCGTCTTCAGCTCGGTGTACTGGTCGTGCGCGTGGATCGACTTGTCGTGGCCGCCGAAGCCCGACTGCTTGTAGCCGCCGAACGGGGTGGTCATGTCGCCCTCCGCATAGGCGTTGACGCCGACGGTCCCGGCGCGGATCTCGCGCGACACCCGGTGCGCGACATTGAGGTCGTCGGTGTAGATCGAGGCGGCGAGCCCGTATGACGTGTCATTGGCGATCGCCACGGCCTCCTCCTCGGTGTCGAACTCGATCACGGACAGGACCGGCCCGAAGATCTCCTCCTGCGCGATCCGCATGTCGTTGCGGACACCGTCGAAGATCGTCGGCGGGACGAAGTATCCGCCGGTCTCCTCGAGGATCCGCTCGCCACCCGTCACCAGCCGCGCCCCCTCGGAGCGGCCGACCTCGACGTAGCCCAGGACCCGATCCAGTTGTTGCTTCGAGATCAGGGCACCGATCTTCGTCGCCGGGTCGAGCGGGTCACCGACCGGCCAGGCGGCCAGCTCGGCCTGGAGCGCCTCGAGCAGTTCCGACTTCTTCGATCGGTGGACGATGAGGCGCGACCCCGCGCTGCAGTTCTCACCCATGTTCCAGAAGATCGCGACCGCAGCGTTCGACGCCACGTTCGCCATGTCCGTGACGTCACCGAAGACGACCTGCGGGCTCTTGCCGCCGAGCTCGAGGAGCACGCGCTTGAGGTTCGACTCGGCCGACCAGGCCAGGAACCGCCGCCCGACCTCGGTCGACCCGGTGAACGCGACCAGGTCGACGTCCGGGTGACGGCCGATCGCCGCCCCGACGGAATCGCCCGGGCCGGTGACGACGTTGAGGACGCCATCGGGGATGCCGGCCTCGGCGCCCAGCTCGGCGATCCGCAACAGGGACAGTGACGTCGTCGACGCCGGCTTGATCACGACGCTGTTACCCGTCGCGAGCGCCGGCCCGAGCTTCCATGCCGCCATCTGGGCCGGGTAGTTCCACGGCACGATCGCCCCGACCACCCCGATAGGCTCCCGCGTGATCGTCGCCACCACATCGGCCGGCGCCGGCGCGACCTGGCCGTACAGCTTGTCGATGGCCTCGGCGTGCCAGCGGATGCAGGCCGCCGTCTCCGGCATGTCCAGGCCGACCGTGTCGCTGATCGGCTTGCCGGCGTCGATCGTCTCGAGCAAGCCGAGCTCACGGGCGCTCCTATCGATCAGGTCGGCCCAGGCCATCAGGATCCGCTTCCGGCCGCCCGGGTCCATCCGCGACCACACCCCGCTTTCGAACGATCCACGCGCCGCCGCGACCGCCGCGTCGACGTCGGCCGGGCCACCCTCGGCGACCTCGGTGATCGACTGACCGGTCGCCGGGTTCTCGGTCACGAATCGACGACCGTCCCGGGCGGGTCGGAAGTCGCCATCGATGAACAGGTCGGTGCGGATGCGCAGCCCGGCGAGCTCAGTGGCTGCCTGCTCTCGGTCGGGGATGAGCGTGTCGGTCATGGTGGCGGCCCCTCGGAGATCGATATGTGACGGCTGACGGCGGGGGACCATGGTACGGCGGCGCCCGGACCGCTGGCACCGGGTCGCAACCGAACCGCAACGTGGTAGCATCCTTGGCGCGCGACTGTGGAAGCCGACTCCCGCTAGCGTGACCGGGCGACCCGCCCGACGCACCGCCAGCGGCACGCGCGGCCGGTCGATCCGTGAAGCGATCGCCCGCGCCAAGGAGAGTCCGCCCGTATGGCCACCACGCAGCCGCCCACCCGGCCTGATCACCCGCCGACGCCCGTCACCCGTCGAACCACCCCGCCTCTCGGTCGACGTGTGCGCGCGAACCTGCCGACCGCGGAGCTCGTCGAGGATGCGATCAGGGCCGGTGAGGGGGTGATCGCCGCCGAGGGGCCGCTGGTGGTCCGCACCGGGAAGCACACCGGCCGCTCGCCACAGGACAAGTTCATCGTCGACGAGCCGTCGAGCACCGGCAAGATCTGGTGGGGCGAGGTCAACCACCCGATCAGCGAGGCCGACTACGACCGCCTTCGCGCCCGCCTCGTGGCGTACTGCGCGGAGAAGGACCTCTATAGCCAGGATCTGCTGATCGGCGCCGACCCCGCCCATCGCCGCCGGCTCCGCGTTTACACCGAGACGGCCTGGGCGAGCATCTTCTCGCGCAACCTGTTCCGCCGGCCCCGGAAGGCCGATCTCGACGGGTTCGAACCCAACTTCACGATCATCAACGTGCCGTCGTTCCATGCCGACCCTGCGACCGAGGGCACGCGGACCGGCACGGCGATCCTGCTCCATCTGCAGCGGATGGAGATCATCATCGTCGGCACCGAGTACGCCGGCGAGATCAAGAAATCCGCCTTCACCGTCATGAACTACCTGATGCCGGACGAGGGCGTGCTGCCGATGCACTCCTCGGTCAACGTCGGGTCGGAAGGCGATAGCGCGGTGTTCTTCGGCCTGTCGGGGACGGGCAAGACGACGCTCTCCGCCGATCCGGAGCGCCGCCTCATCGGCGATGACGAGCACGGCTGGGGCGACCGCGGCCTGTTCAACTTCGAGGGCGGCTGCTACGCCAAGACGATCCGCCTGTCCCCGATGTACGAGCCGGACATCTTCCAGACGACGCGCCGGTTCGGGACGATCCTCGAGAACGTCGACGTCGACCCGGTGACCCGGGAGCTCGACCTCGACTCGGAACGCTTCACCGAGAACACGCGAGGCGCCTACCCGCTCAACTTCATCGGCAACGCCGACGCAACTGGGTTGACCGTCCAGCCGCGGACCGTGATCCTGCTGACCGCCGACGCATTCGGGGTGCTGCCGCCGATCGCCAGGCTTACCCACGCCCAGGCCGCCTACCACTTCATCAGCGGCTACACGGCCAAGCTGGCCGGCACGGAGGTCGGGATCAAGGAGCCGAAGGCGACGTTCTCGGCGTGCTTCGGGGCGCCGTTCATGCCCCGCCATCCCGGCGAGTACGCGCGGATGCTGACCGACCGATTGGCGCACCAGGCCGCCGATGTGTGGCTCGTGAACACGGGGTGGACGGGCGGGCCGTACGGCACCGGCGAGCGCATGAATATCGCACACACGCGGTCGATGGTCCGCGCCGCGCTCGATGGTCGGCTGGCCCATGTCGCGACCCGCACCGACCCGACGTTCGGCTTCGAGGTCCCGCTCAAGTGCCCCGACGTTCCGGCTTCGTTCCTTGATCCACGCTCGACGTGGAAGGATCGAGAGGCATACGACCGGGCGGCGCACCAGCTCGCGTCGATGTTCGCGGCGAACTTCGCCCCCTACGCGGACGGCGTCACCGACGAGATCCGGGCAGCCGGCCCGATCGTCGGGGACACGTCAGGCGCGGGCCTCGAGCTATCGGGCCCCGGCGAGGGCTGACCCTCGGCAGCTAAGGGGTCGCTCATCCGCTCGGACCAAAACTAAGGGTCGTCGCTCCACAGAAACCGGTCGGTCGGGCGATGGCGCCATCGGTCGGGATACCTACGGTCGGGTCCACGCCCATGAGGGTGCACGAACCGACCGGAGGCACGACCCATGACTCGAAACCGAGTCTTCCGACATGGCCATGCGATCGTCATGGCCGCGATCCTGGCAGCAGCCGGCACCGCCTGTCAGAGCACGGCCGCCGCGCCAGTCAGGACCAGTCATGGCGCGACGACACCAGGGACAGCGGCTGTGGTTAGCCGCCCGCCGGGTGGCCACGTCACGGCATTGATCGCGAACGCCCGTGCCGCTCAGCGTCATGGCGATTCGCGTGCCCTCCGCGGCTTCCAGTCCACACTCGTAGACCTCGTCGGTCAGCAGGTGATCAGCGATGCCCGCGCGAGCTATCAGCGCGCCCTGGCGGACCTCGCGGCGGCCGCTGCCATCGGCGATGCGCACGCCCGGGCTGACTTCCGAGCGCAGCTGCGGGTCATGTGTGAGCCGCGCAGTCTCGTGGGCGCCTTCGAACGATGTGAGACGGCCGACCTGATCTGGGGCCGATGATCGGACGGACCGATCAGTCGGTCGATCGTGGGGCAGACCACCCCAGACGCCTATCATCGGTGCCGAATGCCCCCCCGGCTATCGAGTCCGGTCCTGATCGGTCGAGGCGCTGAGATGGCGGCCCTCGAGGAGGCGCTCGGCCGCGCGGAGGACGGATCTCCGGTGATGGTCCTCGTCGGCGGTGAGGCGGGCATCGGCAAGAGCCGACTCCTGACGGAGGTCGCGCGCGATGCGCGCGATCGCGGGGACCTGGTCCTCGAAGGCGGCTGCGCCAGCCTTGGATCCGGCGAGGGGTTGCCGTTCGCCCCCATCGCTGAGGCGCTCCGCGGATGGCGGCGATCCGAGGATCGAACCCTCCTCGAGGAGGTCATCGATCCGACGACTCGTGAACTCGCCCGGCTCGTACCCGAGCTCTTGGACGAGGCAGGGGGCGGAGCCCTTCCTGATGTGCCACCGGAATGGGCGCAGACCCGGCTGTTCGATGCTTTCCTGGTCCTGCTCGAGCGCCTGGGTGAGCGGCGACCGGTGGTTCTGATCGCGGAGGACCTCCATTGGGCCGATCGCTCGACTCGCGACCTCCTCGGGTTCGTGGCCCGTCGCCTCAGGGGCGAACGCGTCGCGGTGTTCGCGACCTATCGGTCTGACGAGCTCCATCGACGTCACCCCCTGCGCCCGTGGCTTGCCGAGATGGAGCGCCTGCCTCGTGTCGAGCGCGTCGAGCTGCCGAGATTCGACGCCATGGACGTGGGGGCGCTGGTCGCCGCGATCCGGGGTGAGGGCGTTCCACGATCGTTCACCGATGCGATCGCCCGGCGCTCGGAGGGCAACCCGTTTTTCGCTGAGGAGCTCCTGGCGGCCAATTCGGCAGACCCGGGCGTCGTGCCGGCTCGACTCAGGGACGTGCTCCTGGGTCGGATCGGGTCACTGTCGGACGACGCTCGCCGACTCCTCGCGGCCGCGTCGGTCGCCGGCGGATCCATCGATCACGACCTGCTCCAAGCCGTGCTCGACGCGGACGACGAGTCGATGACCGTGGCGCTCGAGGAGGCGATGCAGGCAAGCCTGCTCGTCGCCACCGACGAGGACGCCCGCGGCGGGAGCTATGCCTTCCGACACGCGTTGCTCGGAGAGGCGGTCTACGATGAGATCCTCGCCTCGGAACGGCGCCGCCTTCACGGTGCGTACGCTGCCGCCCTGGCGGATCGCCCGACCGTTGATGGCGCCGCCGGTGCCAGCCAGCTCGCCGCGCTCGCGTTCCACGCCGAGGCAGCGAATGAGGTCGCGCTGGCCCTGCGGGCCTCCATCGCATCTGCGCGCGCCAGTGCCGCGACCTCGGGCTTCTTCGAGGCCGCACGCGCGTATGAACGCGCGATCGCCCTGTGGGACATGGTCCCCGCTCCTGATCGTCCCGAAGGCGAAGACCACGTCGAGCTGCTGTTCGAGACATCGGGTGCGTTCCAGACGGCCGAGGACCCGGAACGCGGTCGCGACGTGGCCCGACTGGCCGTCGCGGCGGTCGACCCCGTCCAAGAGCCGTTGCGGTCAGCCCGCCTCGAGGAACGCCTGGCCTGGGCGACGTATCTGGCCGGGGACCTCGCCTCGGCCACCGGTCTGGTGCAGCGTGTGGCCGATCGGCTCGATGGCCAGCCGCCGTCACCTGAAGCTGCCGGGTGCCTCGCGAGTCTCGCGACCTTCACGTTCTACGGCGGGCAGTACCGACAGGCCGCGGACATCGCCGAGCGAGCCATCGCGATGAGCCGTGCCGTGGGTGCACAGGGTCGCGAGGTCGAGGCCATGGGCGCGCTCGGGGCAGCGCTGGCGGTCGGCGGGGATTGCGAGCGGGGCCTCAGCGTGCTGCGAGACGGATTGGCGAAGGCCCAGGACCTTGGAGATCCCATCCCGATCGGCATGGCCTACCTCGGTCTGGCCAGCACGCTCTACGACTGCGATGCGCTCGAGGAGTCGGTCGACGTCGGGCTCAAGGCATCGGCGTGGGCCCACGGCCTGCGCATCCCCGGCTTCAGCGGGATGCCCATCGAAGGCATGCTCCCCCTCGGCCGCTGGCGCGAGGCAGAAGCCATCCTCGACGGCATCCCGCCTGGGTGGGAGGAGGGCTCCGGCGCCCATTGGAACGCCGTCCTCGGGGGGATCATCGCGGTTCGTGCCGGCCGCTCTGCCGATGCGCATGCGTTGCTCGGGAGCGCGCGAGACGCCTCCGGGCTGCTCACCGACACGGCGTTCGCAGGCAACCTTGCCGATGGCCTCATCGAGCTCGCGCTGGTCGAGGGACGTCTGGACGACGCTCGGAGGAGCGTCGACGAGGGGCTCGACTGGCTTGTTGAGGCGGACGACGTGCGGTTCCGCGCCAGGGTGCTCCGGCTCGGCGTGTCGGTCGAGGCGGAGTCCGCCGCCGATGCCCGGGCACGACGCGACGATGGCGCCGAGACGGCGGCCGAGTCCCTTGGTCTCGCCAGACTCGAGCTGCTCAGGGATCTTCTTGCACCGCATGCGGACGACAGGAGCCCTGTCTTCGACGAGGCGCGAGGCAATCTGACGTTCGCGGAGGCCGAGGCGACGCGCCTCCGCGATCGCGCCGATCCTGCCGCTTGGGAGGCTGCGGCGGGGTGGTTCGTCGCCCCACGACGTCCGTATGAGCTTGCCGGCTGCCGCTACCGGCAAGCAGAGGCGCAGCTCGCGTTGCGTGTGCCGCGAGCGGAGGTCAGCTCCGTTCTGGGAGATGCATGGATCATCGCCGGCGAGATCGGCGCAGAGCCGTTGATCGCCATGATCCGCGGTCTCGCCACGATCGCTCGGCTGGATCTGCCGTCGCCGAGTGCGGCAACACTCGTCTCGGACACGCCCGGCGAACCAGAGGCGGACGACGAGGTCATCGACCCGTTCGGATTGACCGCTCGCGAGCGGGAGGTCCTCGCCCTGCTCGCGGATGGTCAGACGAACCGACGGATCGCCGACACGCTCTTCATCAGCGAAAGCACCGCTAGCGTCCACGTCTCGAACATCATCGGCAAGCTCGGTGTAGCCAACCGGGTCGAGGCGGCCGCCGTCGCGGTGCGATCGGGGCTCGCCCGCTGAACCGGTGCGCCCGCGAGGTGATCAGCTCGCGCTTGGGCGAGGGTTGAGGAGCCGGAGCTCATCCAGCTCGCGATCGCTCGACGCGCCGAGGGTCGCGACGACCGTCCCGATCAGCGCAAGCCAGCCGAGGAACATGACCGCCGGTGCGAGGAGCACCACGAGAACGGCGACGATCTCGACGCTCATGCCGGCTCCCCGATCGGGCGCTCCACAGCCCCGTTGAGATGCCGCAGCGCGAGCCAGACGAAGACGATGCCGAGGGCGAGCGGCGCGAGCATCAGCCCGAAGGGGATCGCGACGATGATAAGGACGATGCCGATGAGCGCGGCGAGCTGGGTCATGGTGGCCTCCGGTGGTTCGTGGTCGACCGCATCGTCTTGCCGCGGCCAACTCCCCGACCATCGACGTGTGTCCATCGCCGCCGCCCACGAACGTCCGAATCTCGCCGACTAGAATCGCCACCCACCCCACTGGAGGATCCTGACCCGCATGGCCCGCAACAAGGTCACCGTCATCGGCGCCGGCAACGTCGGCGCCACCACCGCGCAGCGCATCGCGGAGGCCGGGCTGGCCGACGTCGTGCTGGTCGACATCGTCGAAGGCCTGCCCCAGGGCAAGGGCCTCGACCTCGCCGAGGCCGCACCAGTCGTCAGCCACGATGCTCGAGTCGTCGGCACGAACGACTACGCCGACACCGCCGGCTCGGACGTGATCGTCGTGACGTCGGGCCTCGCCCGTCAGCCCGGCATGAGCCGCGACGATCTGCTGACCAAGAACGCCGGCATCGTCCGGTCCGTCGTGTCGGAGGCCGCCAAGGCGTCACCCGACGCGATCATCGTCGTCGTCACGAATCCGCTCGACGCGATGTGCCACGTCGCCAAGGACGCGTCCGGTTTCCCACGCGAACGGGTGATCGGCATGGCCGGCGTGCTCGACAGCGCGCGGTTCCGGACGTTCATCGCGCAGGAACTAGGCGTGAGCGTCGAGGACACCCACGCCTTCGTGCTGGGCGGTCACGGCGACACGATGGTGCCGCTGTCGCGCTACTCCACGGTCGCCGGTGTGCCCATCACCGAGCTGCTTCCCGCCGATCGGGTCAAGGCGCTCGAGGAGCGGACCGCCAACGGCGGCGCCGAGATCGTCGGGCTACTCAAGACCGGCTCGGCGTTCTACGCGCCAGCCGCGGGCGCGTTCGAGATGGTCGAGGCGATCCTGCTCGACCGGAAGCGGGTGCTCCCATGCGCGGTGTTCCTCCAGGGCGAATTCGGCGTCGAGGGCCTCTTCGTGGGCGTCCCCGCGGTCCTAGGCCGGAGCGGTGTAGAGCGCGTCTTCGAGATCGACTTGACCGACGAGGAGCAGGCCGCGTTCAACCGGTCGGCCGATGCCGTTCGCGAGCTTGTCGAAGTCCTCGGTCGCTGATCAACGGGTCAGCTGACGACGACCAAATTCGTGCCGCCGGGCGGCTCGATGGCCGCCGCACGCTCGCGCGACCGCGCGATGGTACGGGCAAGGGCGGTCCGGTAGGTCGCATCGGTCTCGGGCAACGGCACCTCGGCGAGCTCCCGATCGAGCACGTCGCAGAGTCGGCGGTACTGCCGCACGACCTGCGATCGCGACCCGGTGCGGCCGTGGACCGCGATCAAGACCTCATGGGCCTCCTCGCGCAATGGGTCGCGGGCGATCAGCCGTTCGGCGGCGAGCCGCGCCCCGTACTCGTCACCCTCGTCGAACCGCTGCCGGGCGACGAGCGCGAGGGCGTCCTCGTAGCGGTCGGCCAGTCGTTCCCGCTCGGCGGCGAAGCAGTCGTGGCCGATGCCCTCGGCAAGATCGCCGGCGTAGAGCATGACGGCGTCCTCGGCGCGACAGGTCGGATCGTCGGTGCACGCCTCGAAGCGCGCGACGTCGAGCGAACGGATCGCCTCAGTCCGCAGTCCGACCGTCTCGGCATCCGTCTCGAGGATGGCGTCGACGTCCAGGCCCGCCCCCACAAGAGAGGTCCGAAGCTGGTACAGCGCCTGTCGGAGCGGACCCGTGGCGGCGACGAGCGACTCGGGCCACAGGTCGGTGGCGATCGCCTCGCGGGTCCGCGGGCGGCGAGTCAGCGCGAGCAGCGTGAACAACGCCTGGACGTGCCGGCCGACGAGCCGGATCTCGGTGCCATCGGCCGTGCGGATCGCGACGCGGCCGAGCAACGTGATGTCCAAGCCGGTCATCGTCCGCGGACGTGTTGACACGGCATCCCCTCAGAGCGGTCACGACGTCCGGCCCGCCCCCCAGTGGGCCGGACGCCGGGACTTGATCGGGAGGCCCCCAGACCCCTCGACATCCCCCACATCGCGACCACTGCGCGCCCCCGCGCACGTCGGCGCGATGACGATGATGGTGTCGCGCCCGGCACCGCCCGAGCACCGGTTAGGTGACACGCGAGGTGTCGGCCAGCCGACACTTCAGCCACGGGTACACTGCGGCGACCGTGCCGATCGCCGTCATCGCGTTCGACTTCGACCCCCTCGTCCATATCGGGTCCAGCCTGAGCATCCGTTGGCAGACGCTGGCCCTCGCCCTGGTCGTGTTCCTGTGTATCGCGACCGCGGGCGTCCTCGCCCGTCGCGAACGGCTTCGTGCCGACGACCTGCTCTACATCGTGATCGGGGCGGCGCCGGGCGCGATCGTCGCCGGGAGGATCGGGTACGCCCTGCTCGTCCCCGACGCCTTCCGGGCCGGGCCGATGTCCATCCTGGACCCGTCCGTCGGGGCCCTCGAGCTCGGGCTCGCCGTGGTCGGCGGCATCGCGACCGCGTCGATCGTGGCCGCCCTCCTCGGGTCACCGGTCGGGCGCTGGGCGCACATCGCGACGATCCCGCTGCTCACGGCGATCGTCGGCGGCAAGCTGGCGATGGTACTCGGCGGGAGTGGGCAGGGCCGCTTCTTCGATGGCGACTGGGCGACCGCGTATCTCGGTCCGGGGCCCTGGATCTCGCTGGCGCCGGCGGTGCCGTCGCACCCGGCGCAGGTCTATGAGGCGCTCGGGACGACGCTCGCCGCGCTGCTCGTGCTGGCCGCGAGCTCGCTCGGCATCTTCCGCACCCGCGACGGGACCCGCCTGCTCGTGGCGATCGCCGCCTGGTGCCTCGCCCGAGCGGCCGTCACGACGGTGTGGCGCGACCCGTCGGTCGCCGGACCGCTGCCGGCGGGCGGGCTCCTCGCGCTGCTCATCGTGGTGGGTGCCCTCGTGCTCGCCGTGCTGATCGGTGTCGTCCTGCCGCGACGGACGCGAGCGCGCGACGGGGCCACCGCGCCCGCCTGGCCCGATCCGGAGACTCGTCCGCCGTTCTGACGTATCGTGGATGGGTCGACGCCCGAGACGAGGACCCTCCGATGACCCAGGTCGCTGAACCAGACATCTCCACGCGTTCGGAACCGAGCCGCATCCGGCACTGGATCGGTGGCCGTCTGGTCGATGGGACCTCCGGTCGCCAGGGCGATGTCTTCGACCCGGCCAGCGGCCACGTGACGAAGCACGTCGACTTCGCGTCGTCCGGGGATGTCGACGCCGCCGTCGCGGCGGCCCGCGCCGCGTTCCCGGCCTGGCGGGCGACGTCGCTCAGCAAGCGGACCGACATCATGTTCAAGGTCCGGAACCTGGTCGACCAGCGCCGTCACGCGCTCGCCGCGCTCCTCACGGCCGAGCACGGCAAGGTCCCATCCGATGCTCTGGGCGAGATCGCCCGTGGCCTCGAGAACCTCGAGTTCGCCTGCGGCATCCCCAATCTCCTCAAGGGCGGGTTCAGCGAGCAGGCAAGTACGGGCGTCGACGTCTACCAGATCCGCCAGCCGCTCGGCGTCGTCGCCGGCATCACCCCATTCAACTTCCCGGCGATGGTGCCGATGTGGATGTTCGCGAACGCGATCGCGTGCGGGAACACCTTCATCCTCAAGCCGTCCGAGAAGGACCCGTCCGCAGCGATCTTCATGGCCGAGCTCCTCCGTGAGGCGGGTGTCCCCGACGGCGTCTTCAACGTCGTCCACGGCGACAAGGTCGCCGTCGACGCCATCCTCGAGCACCCCGATATCGAAGCGGTGAGCTTCGTGGGCTCGACGCCCATCGCTCGCTACATCTACGAGACCGGGACGAAGAACGGCAAGCGCGTGCAGGCGCTTGGCGGCGCCAAGAACCACATGATCGTGCTCCCGGACGCCGATATCGACATGGCCGCCGACGCCGCCGTGTCGGCCGGCTTCGGATCGGCCGGCGAGCGGTGCATGGCCGTCGCGACGATCGTCGCGGTCGGTGACGTGGCCGACCCGCTGGTCGAGGCGATCTCGAAGCGGCTGCCGAACGTCAAGGTCGGCCCCGGCTCGGATCCGAATGCCGAGATGGGTCCGCTCGTCACCCGTCAGCATCGCGACAAAGTGGCGAGCTATCTCGACTCGTCGAAGGAGCAGGGCGCGACGGTGGTGGCGGACGGCCGCGACCATCCGCTCTTCGAGGGCGACGGCTTCTTCCTCGGCGTCTGCCTCGTCGACAACGTCACGACCGAGATGGACGCCTACCGCGACGAGATCTTCGGTCCCGTGCTGACGGTGGTACGGGTCAAGACGTACGACGAGGCCGTCCGACTCATCAACGACAACCCGTACGGCAATGGGACGGCGATCTTCACCCGCGACGGTGGCGCCGCGCGCCAATTCCAGTTCGAAGTGAACGCCGGAATGGTCGGCATCAACGTGCCCATCCCAGTGCCGGTCGCGTACTACAGCTTCGGCGGCTGGAAGAATTCGTTGTTCGGTGACCTGCACATGTACGGACCCGAAGGTATCCAGTTCTACACGCGCGCCAAGATCGTCACGTCGCGCTGGCCCGATCCGGGCACGAGCAAGGTCGACCTGGGCTTCCCGCGCACGCGTTAGGACCTCGTTCGGTGCGACGGCGCACCGTCGACGAACGCGCGGCGGCCTGAGCGGGGCGTCTGCAAGGTCGCTGCAACCGGACGCTCAGGAACGGGATATGTGCCCCGTCGCGAGCGAGGGGCATCCTGCGGCTCCGTACAGCCCAGGAGGCCTACGCATGACCGATTACGAACGCACGACGACGCAACAGACGACGTCGAGAGATCCCAACGCCACAGAGCCGGCCAGCAGCGTCCGCATGACCGAGCACGCCTACACGCCGGCGGGGCCGGGCGGGGCGACAGTCCTCGCCCGCTTCGTGACCTTCCTCTTCGGGGTCCTGCAGGTCGCGTTGATCCTGCGGATCATCCTGCTGCTGCTGGTCGCGAACACCGGCAACGATGTGGTCCAACTCATCCTCAACATCACCGATCCCTTCGTCGAGCCGTTCCGCGGCATGTTCGGAATCGACAAAGCGACGGCGGGCGATCAGGTCCTCGACATCGCGGCCATCGTCGCGCTGATCGGCTGGACCCTGGTCGAGATGCTGGTCCTCGCCCTCGTACGGGTGTTCGACCGGCGAAGAGTCACCGAGGTCTGATCGCGATCGCGATCCCGGCCTGACCTCCGCAGGAGGTCGACCGACCCCCCGGGTGCTAAAAACGGCCGCCGCGTCCCATGTGGACGCCGGCGGCCGTTTTCGTGCATTGCACCGTCTTGGTTGCACCCCGGACCGCCGTTGGTGAGGGCTGTGCCGCCCCACGGCAACGCGCGGCCGCGATCGGCGCGAGTCGACGACGCTAGTGCCGCCCGACCGCCACGATCGTCACGTCATCCGCCGGCGTGACGCCCTCGCAGAACCTGCTGACCGCGCCACTCAGTGTCCGCACGAGGTCGTGCGCTGACCCGGCCCGAGCCTCCTCGAGCGTCGCGATCATCCGTTCCTTTCCGAATCGTTCCCCGGTCGAGGTCATCGCGTCCGTCACGCCGTCGGTGTAGAGCAGGAGCCGGTCACCGTGCCCCAGCTCGACCTGGACCTCGGGAAGGTCGAGCGGCGAGAACATGCCGAGCATCGGGCCACCGCCCTCCACCGGGACGATGGGTCCGTCGTCGGCCGGGATCAGCAACGGCGCCTCGTGGCCGGCGCTGGCGATCGCCATCCGTCCGCTCGCGACGTCCAGTCGACCGACCAGCGCCGTGATGAACAAGGCTGTGTGCAATTCATCGACGAGGATCCGGTTGGTGCGCCGGAGCGCGTCGGCCGGGCCGGGCGCAGCCTGCAACGCCGAGTGGATGACCGGTCTGGCGAAGGCCATGAGGAGCGCCGCGGCGATGCCTTTGCCGGTGACGTCGGCGATGACGACGCCGAGCGGTCGGCCGCGACGCCTGAGGCGGAACAGCTCGAAGAAGTCGCCGCCGATCTCTCGCGCCGGCTCGTAGTAGCTCGCGAGGTCGTAGCCGGCGACGTCGGGTGGCTCGAGGGAAACGATGCTGCGCTGTTGAAGCCGGCTGATCGCCAACTCGGCGGCGATGCCGCTCTTCGCGTCGGGGGCCGCCGGGGCGCTACCGAGCCCTGGTGCCATGGCTGCGATCCGCTCCATCGCGAGGGCGACGGCTTCGAGCGCCGCCGTCACCGCGCGCTGCCGGACTGCCGGACCCTCCGCGACCAGCCGGCCGATGAACCGGCCCTCGACGAAGACGTCCCGCGTCAGCCGCGGCCCGTCGAGGACGGGCGTCGTAGGGCCCGCGGCCTCAGAACCCGCGGGCTCGAAGCCGACGACGAGCTCATCCCCCGCGCGGGCGAACGGCCGGAGGACGGCCTCGAACGCGTCGGTCGACTCGACGCCCATCCGGTCGAGCGCTAGGCGGCGGTGAAGGCGGCGATGCCCGACTCGCGGTCGGGAGAGCTCGGGAAGAGCGCCTCGAGGCCCGTCCGCTGGATGACGTCGGCCACCGCCGGCTGCATCCCGGCGAGGCGGACGACGTCCTGCGAGGTCGCCTCCTCGGCATCGCGCTCCATCGCGTGCAGGGCACTCCAACCATATTCGGGGTCGGGCGGTTCCTCGCCTTGCATGACCTTCAGGATCGAATAGAGCGAGACCAGCCCCGAGCTCGAGATGAACGTCAGGTCGGTGAGGTCGAGGAGGAGGTGTCGCGCACCGCCCGCGTAGAGCGGGCGCACGTCATCGACGAGGCGGAGGTAGTTCGACGCGTCCAGCTCGCCCGACAGCGCCATCACGGTCACCGGCACCGCCCCTTCGACGCGCTCGACCGTGGTCTGCATGGCCATCGATCAATCCTCCTTCGGACGCCGGACCCTCGACCGCGTCAGGGTCAGTATGTTGCCACCCCGGGGTCGTGGTCGATGCACCATCGAGTCGGTCGCGAGACGCATCAGGTGGATGCCCATCCCGCCGGGCTTCCGGTGGTGTGGCGGCACTGTCAGGTCGGGTGGTGGGGCAGCGGTCGGATCGAAATCCGGCGCCTCGTCCTCGAGCGTGATGACGATGTCGTCGCCTATCAGCTCAGCGGTCACGTCGATCCAGCCGGGCTCGCCGGCGTATCCGTACCGGATCACGTTGGTCGCCGCTTCATCGACCGCCTGCACGAGATCACCCACGCAGTCCGCCGGGGCGTCACAGCCGCTCAGCACCTCGCGGACGACGGCGCGTAGTTCCGCCAGTCTCTCGAGATCGGCCGGGATGCGGACGTGCCGACGGACCGTGGTCGGCATCACTACGCCGTGCTCGTCGACCATGCCTGGAGCTCGAGGATGTTGCCGTCGGGATCCGTGCAGTAACACCACGTCACTGAGCGTCCGTCCGCGGTGTGCGTCGTCACGACGTCGCCGACCTGACCTCCTCCGTTCGACAGGACCGCGTCCACAGCGGCGGGTACTTCGGGGACCTGGAACGCGACATGGCCCCAGCCGGGGCGCGCCACATCGCCGCCAGGATGTGCATCAAGCGCGTCGTACGAGAAGATCTCGATCGTGGGTCCCGTCTCGCCGTGGCCCGGCAGCCGAAGGTGGGCGCCTGTGAGGTGGGCGCCCGTAAGGCCCGTTGCGGCATCCAGAGGAGCGCCCCGTATGTCGCGCTCGGGCGGCACGAGCTCGCAACCGAAGACGTCGGCATAGAACGCCGCAAGGCGGCGCCAATCCGTCGACGTCACATTCACGTGACCGAAGCGGGCCCCACCGATGATCGCCATGTCGTGCTCGCCCTCGGGGCCTAGGACATCCGCGCGAAGTCGGCCGCGCCCCGCTTCACGAACTTGCCCGCGCCCTTGCGACCGGTGAACTCGCCGTCTCGGACGATCACCGAACCGCGCGAGAGCACGACCTCGCTGGCGCCCTGGACCTGTCGCCCCTCGTAGCACGAGTAATCGACGTCCATGTGGTGCGTCTTCGCGGAGATCGTGCGCTTCCTGTTCGGGTCGTAGACGACGAGGTCCGCGTCGGCGCCGACCGACACCGAACCCTTCTGCGGGTACATCCCGAACATCTTGGCCGGCGCCGTCGACAGGATCTCGACCCAGCGCTCCTTCGTGATCCGACCGCCGACGACGCCACCGTCATGCATCAGGTCGACCCGGTCCTCGACACCGGGCAGGCCGTTCGGGACCTTGCGGAAGTCGCCGCGACCGAGCTCCTTCTGGCCGTGGAAGTCGAACGGGCAATGGTCAGTGGAGACGATCTGCAGGTCGTCCTTGATGAGCCCGGTCCAGAGGTCGTCCCAATGATCCTTCGGGCGAAGCGGAGGCGAGCAGACGAACTTCGCCCCCTCGAACCCATTGCCGAGGTCGTCGAGCGAGAGGAACAGGTACTGCGGGCAGGTTTCCGCGAACGCCATCGAGCCCCGGTCGCGCGCGGCGCGCACCTCGGCCAGAGCGTCCTTGGCCGACAGGTGGACGATGTAGACCGGGACACCGGCTGCCTCGGCCAGACGGATGACGCGGTTGGTCGCCTCGCCCTCGAAGACCGCCTTGCGGGCCAGGCCGTGCCCGATCGGATCGGTCGTGCCCGCCTCGACCGTCTGTTCGGCGACGACGTCGATGGCCATGCCGTTCTCGGCGTGCATCATGATCAGCCCGCCATTCTTGGCGGTCTGCTGCATCGCCCGGAAGATCGCGCCGTCGTCGCTGTAGAAGACGCCGGGATAGGCCGTGAACAGCTTGAAGTCGGGTACGCCCTCGCTGACGAGCTGGTCCATCTCCTTGAGCGTGTCGTCGTTGACGTCGCTCATGATCATGTGGAAGCCGTAGTCGGCGACGGCGTTGCCCTCGGCTTTGGCGCGCCACGCATCGAGGCCCTCTCGCAGCGACTTGCCGCGCGATTGAACGGCGAAGTCGACGATGCTCGTCGTGCCGCCGAAGGCCGCGGCGCGGGTGCCGGTCTCGAACGTGTCCTTGGCGAAGGTCCCGCCGAACGGCAGCTCCATGTGCGTGTGGACGTCGATCGCGCCTGGGATCACCCATTTGCCCGATGCGTCGATCGTCTCGTCCGCGGTCATGCCGGCGCCGGCGAGTCCGGCCCCGATCGCGGCGATCGTCTCGCCATCGATCAGGACGTCGGCGACCTGTGACCCCTCCGCGGTGACGACGGTGCCGTTCGCGATCAGCGTGCGCATGGAAGCGGTCCCTCCTCGGTCGACGACGGCGTGGCGGTCAGGAGGGAGATGGTAGGGGATGGACCGCGTCCCAGGATGTGGCCCGTGGCGGCCCTCAGTCGGGCGCGCGCGACCTCGAGCGGGCTCGCCGCGCGGCATGGATCGATAGGGCCGCCAGGCTGGCGGTCAGTACGGCAACGTAGATGAGCGCCATCTCGCCGGGGTGCGTCTCCGGCTGCCTCATCGACGTGCTCGTGGGTGGGACGGTCCCGAGCGGTCCGGGGTCATGCGCGGCGGGGTTCGGATCGTGCGGTGCGTTTCCCTGACCCGGGTTCGACGGCGGGCGCGAGGTGGGCGCCGGGGCCCGCGGCGGCGCGGGGGTCGGTCGCGGGGTGGGCGCGAGGGCCTGGGGCGGCAGCTCGCCGACGATGGCGCTCGGCTGGATGCTGCGATCCTGGTTCTTGTTGCCCGCGCCGTCGAGCTGCAGCGTCCGCATGTGCCATGGCGCGCCGGACACGAGCGAGGCGCCGTCGCGCGCTCCGCCGCCGGCCGTGTCCCAGTACCTCGACTGGGCGAGGTGGCCGCCCCAGGCAAGGAGCACCGCCGACCCGGTCGATCGGAACCGGACGAGGATGTCGGCGGAGCTGTTGCCATTGACCGAGCCCGAATGCGCGGGCTGGCTGATCGAGGTGATCGTCCCACCCCAGATCGTGAGCCGCCGCGGCGAGCCGGAGTACTTCTCGGCGCCCGCCACGGATAGCCCGTTGGCCTTGAAGGGGTCCGACGGGAACGCGGCACTCGACGACCCCGGCAAGCTCGGACACATCGATGAGATGGCGCCACCACTCGGGGTACAGATCTTCCCCGCGGCGTTCGTGACGTTCCAGGTCGCGAGGAAGTCGTACGCCTTGTGCCCACTGGCCGTGAAGTCGTAGTTGATGTGGATCGAGTGGTTGCCGGCCTTTAGCCCCTCGAACGCTGCTCGGAAGGGAACGATGCCGCCCTCGGGATACCGGCTGTTGTTGCCGTTGAGGTTGCCGTTCTGCCACGCGCGATCGCTGCTGGCCCATTGGTCGAGGTCGACGCTTGTGCCCGCCCGCACGACTGCGGGCGCGGTCAAGCCGACGGCGACGAGCATCGACGCGGCGATCAACCGTGCCCGAATCCCCTGGCGTCCCGACATGTCCGGCTCCCCGATAAGTGCGAGAAGCGGAGTCTCGGGTCGAGCCGGGTCACGTTGTCGAGTAGCACAGGGGTCCCATGGCTTTCCCCCCGGATGCCACTCGACAGCAGCAGAGGTCAGCGATGGGTGGTGCGCGACGTGTTTTCCGCGGTGTGGTCGCGCACCAAGTACGCGACGCGACGGATCAGATCTGGACGCCGAGGACGGGCAATACCTGGCGCAGCCACATGGCGATAGTGAGGCCACAGGCGACGATCGCGAGGGCCAGGGCGAGGGCACCTTCGAAGCGCACGCGTCGGTTCCGTCGGCGTGCGCCCTTGCCGTCGTCCCAGAACGGATCGCGGCGACCGATTCTGGCGATCATGAGGTCCTCCGTGGGGGTTCCGGGACGGCCATGGTCGCGCACGGCTGGTACCGCTGACCACCCTGACATCTCGGCCAGTACCCCGCGAGGCAGTGGGTCCCGTCGGCACGCGGGCTAGCGGAAGGCCGGGATGACGTCCTTCCCGTAGGCCTCGACCTGCTGCTCCTCGTCGCCGTTCATCAGGTAGAAGTTGAACTGGTCGACGCCTGCGTCCGCGAGCTCGCGCAGCTTCGCCACGTGCTCCTCCGTCGACCCGAGGATGCAGAACCGGTCGGTCACCTCGTCGCCGACGAACGCGGCATTCGACGACCCGACCTCGGCGTGGTGGCGGTAGTCGTAGCCGGCCCGGTCCGTGATGTAGCCGGTCAATGCATCCGGCAGCTGCTCACGCGGGTACTTGCTCACGAGGTCGACCACGTGGTTCGACACCAGCGCCGGGAACCAGCGAGTCCGCTCGCGGCCCACGTCCCGCGAGCCGACATGCGCCGGGGCAGCCGCCTGGACCTTGAGCGAGGCGGGATCGCGTCCGGCCGCCTCGGCCGCCTCGCGCAGCTGGCCCACGAACCAGCGGATCAGGTCCGGGTCGGCGATCTGGAGGATGATCCCGTCGGCCACGCGGCCGGTCATCGCGATGGCCATGGGCCCATAGCCGGCGACCCAGATCGGCAGCGTCCAGCCGCGCGTCCACGGGAAGTGGAGCTCGGTCCCCTCGTAAGTGATCGAACCGCCGGCCACAAGGGTCCGGATGACGTTGATCGCCTCTTCCGTGTGGGCCATCGTGATCGGCGGCTTGCCGAGCACCCGCCGTGCCGAGTCGCCCCGACCGATGCCCAGATCCATGCGGCCGTCGCTGATCTCGTCGAGCACGGCCAGCGACGACGCGGTCACGGACGGCTCACGGGTGCCGGGGTTCGTCACGCACGTCCCCATCCGGAGCCGGGACGTGGCCCCGGCCATCAGCGTCAGCAAGGGGTAGGGATCGCGCCACAGCACGTGGCTGTCGAACAGCCAGCCGTATTCGAACCCGGCGAACTCCGCCTGGCGCGTCAGCGCCAGGGTTCGATCGATGTCGTGCTCTGGCTTGAGGGTGAACCCGAACTGCATGGCCGCCCCTCCCGGAAACGAAGCGGCTCGGCTGTCCTCCTCCTGACAGCCGAGCCGGCGGGGATGATAGCGCCTACGGGCGTGTCAAGTCGTCGTAGGCGTCGGGTCGTCGGTCCCGGAAGAACTGCCACGTGTTGCGGACCTCGGCGATACGGTCGAGATCGAGGTCGCGGATGATCAGCTCCTCATCGTGGGCATCGCCGACTTCGCCCACGAACTGGCCGCGCGGATCGACGAAGTAGCTCTGCCCGTAGAAGTCGTCGTCGCCGAATTCCGCCTCGATGCCGACGCGATTGATCGTGCCGACGTAGTAGCCGTTGGCGACCGCGTGGCTCGGCTGTTCGATGCGCCACAGGTACTCAGACAGGCCGCGTGACGTGGCCGACGGGATGAACACCATCTCGGCACCGTTCAGGCCGAGCGCGCGGGCGCCCTCCGGGAAGTGGCGGTCGTAGCAGATGTACACGCCGACCTTGCCGACCGCCGTCTCGAAGACGGGATAGCCAAGGTTGCCGGGCCGGAAGTAGAACTTCTCCCAGAAGCCCTTCACGTGGGGGATGTGCGTCTTGCGGTATTTGCCGAGGTACGTCCCGTCAGCGTCGATGACCGCGGCCGTGTTGTAGTAGATGCCGGACGCCTGCGCGTCCTCCTCGTACATCGGCGCGACGACGACCATGCCGGTCTGCTTGGCGAGGTCCTGCATGCGCTTGGTCGTCGGGCCGTCCGGGATCAGCTCGGTGTAGCTGTAGTACTGGGCGTCCTGGACCTGGCAGAAGTACGGCCCGTAGAAGAGCTCTTGGAACAGGATCACCTGGGCGCCGTCCTTGGCAGCCTCGTGTGCCCGCTCCTCGTGCTTCTGGATCATCAATTCCTTGTCGCCGGTCCAGGTGGCCTGGACCAGCGCCCCTCGGACGATTCGCGGCATGGTCGCTGTCCCTCTTCGATCACGGCAGTTTGCCGGCGGTTCGCGTCGTGGTGGATGGAGAGGGGAGGGTACACCGCCGCTCAGCGCCATTGCAGCCAGCTA
>CAWABV010000013.1:0-104899 GCA_963780375.1 uncultured Chloroflexia bacterium
ACCTACGCGTTACTCAGCCGTCCGCCACTAACGCTTACAGGCAAGCCCGTAAGCGTCCGTTCGACTTGCATGTCTCATGCACGCCGCCAGCGTTGATCCTGAGCCAGGATCAAACTCTCCGAATAGATCGCGCCGTGTTGCCACGGCGACTTTCGATCCGAGGGTTTGATCGCTCGCACATCCTTGTCCAGATGTTTCCTGTCACTCTTCAATTGTTAAGGTGCAGCGTCGAGGCGTGACAGCACGCGGCGCAGAACCGCCATCATACGGTTCCGCCCCATCGAGCGTCAAACGCACCGAGGGTCCGGACCGGGTCGCCGATCCGTCTCGCGCCGGCCTCCTGGGAGGCGGCACGGCCGCGAATACTAGGGCCGCCTCCACGGCGCTGTCAAACGACCGTGGACACCATCAGAGCTGGCCTCACGGCGAGCCCCAATCAGCCCAACGGATCGGTCGGATCCCTGCATCTGATGTTGGATGCCCGGGCTTCACTTGCATCGAGCGCAAGCAACGTCTCCAGATCCGCCGTGCCGTGTCGGATCCTTGCATCAGTTGCGCGATGTCGTGCCGGTCGGGCTCGGCGTGCTCGCTGACCTGTCATCCGATGCAAGGAATCGACGATTTCAGGGCATTGGAGGCGGCGAGTGGCGACCGTGCTTGCGTGGATGCAAGTGCCCGCAGTGACAGGTCAGAAGAGGCCGCTCTCCACGATCAGCACGAGCGCCGCAGCGCTGATCCAACAAAGCAACGCCAGATCGATCGAACCGGGGTTGCCGAGGGGACCCGTGACCAGCGCGTAGAGCAGGAGGCCGAGCAGAAGCGCGATCGCCGCCTTGATGACCCTGAGGCCGATCTCGTTGAGCAGGTGGCTCACGGCTCAGACCGCCCGCCGGCCCTGGAGTGCCCGGATGAGGGTCACTTCGTCGGCGTATTCCAGGTCTCCGCCGACCGGCAGGCCCCGGGCGATCCGCGTCACGGAGCCGACGACCGACTCGAGCCGTTCGGCCAGATACATCGCGGTCGCCTCGCCCTCCAGCGTCGGGTTGGTGGCGAGGATGACCTCCTCGAATGGCTCGCCCGCTTGCGCTGCCTCGTCGGCGCGGGCGAGGAGCTCGCGGATCCGCAGCCGTTCCGGACCGATCCCGTCGATCGGCGAGATCGCCCCGTGGAGGACGTGGTAGCGACCCTTGAACTCGGCGGTCCGCTCGAGCGCGAGAACGTCGAGCGGTTCCTCGACGACGCATAGCCGCCGTTGGTCGCGGCCGGGATCCTGGCAGAGGGCGCATAGCGGCTCTTCGGCGATGTTGAAACACACCTCACAGAAGACGACCTTGTCGCGCACGTCGACGAGCGCTGCCGCGAGCGTGCGCGCCTCGGCCTCGGGTGCGCGGAGCAGGTGATACGTGAGCCGCTGGGCGGTCTTCGGGCCGATGCCGGGCAGGCGCGCGAACGATTCGATCAGACGCGCGACGGGCTCGATGAGCGGAGTGGCCACCAGGCCGTCACATCCCCGGGATGCGCAGACCGCCGGTGACGGCGGCCATCTTCTGCTCGGCCACCTCGCGTGACGCCCGAAGCGCGTCGTTGACGGCAGCGACGACCAGGTCCTGGAGCATCTCGACGTCGTCCGCATCGACCGCAGACGGGTCGATGGTGATGCTGACGAGCTCCTGCTTCCCCGTGACGGTCGCGCTCACGACGCCGCCGCCGGCCGAGCCGTCGACCGTCGTCGCCTCGAGCTCCGTTTGGATCCGCAGCATCTCCTGCTGCATCTGCTGCGCCATGCGCTGCAGGTTGCCCATCCCCATCGTGTCCGCTCCTCCTCGTGTCCTCGCGTCAGTCTGACCGATGCGCCCTGGTGGCGTGACGGACGGCGCGCTCAGTCGACCTCGGCAACGTCGACGAGGTCCTCCCCGAATATGCGCCGCGCCTCGGCGACGAGATCGTCAGCGGCGACGAACGGCGCGACCTCGATGTTCGTCGCCACCGAGCGGACGCTGATCTCCCGTCCGAGGTGGCTTCCGACGGCGGCCTCGACCTCGGCTCGCCGCCGTTCGGCATGGTCTTTGAGGAACGCCTTCGCCTCAGGGAAGCCGAGCGTGACGACGTTGCCGTCGACCGCGATCGGCCGGCACTCCGTGAGGACCGCGCGCGTCGCCGGCCGGACCGCGCCCACGATGGTCGGCCAATCGTTGACCAGGCGATCGAGGTCGTCGCCCACGCCGACCGAGACGGCGACCGGCTCGCGTTCGGGTGCAGGGCCCGGCGCCTCGACCGGCTCGGCCGGGGCTGCGGTTTGCTCGAGCGCAGTCGCGGCTGGCTCGGCCGGGGCTGCGGTTTGCTCGAGCGCGGTCGCAGCTGGCTCGGCCGTCGGGGCAGGCGGCTCGGCCGTCGGGGCAGGGACGGGTGCGTCTGGCGGCGGAGGCGCCGTCACGGTGGGCGGCGGCGCGGCCCGGCCATCGGCATACGTCTGGACCTTGGCCGTGATCGGTGGCGGACCGACGCGCGACCTCGCCGGCGCGGCTACTCCGGTCGCCCTCGACGTCTCCACTGCTGGACCGGCGAAGAGCGCCAGCTCGAGCTGGAGACGGAGCCCACCGATGCCTGCCCGATCCGGGTCGATCGCGACGAGCCGCCGAGCGACGGCCGCGAGGGCGGCTGGGTCGTCGGTTGCCGGGTCGATCAGCCGGGCACGGACGGCGTCGACCACCTGGTCGAGCAGCGCACGAGGATCCCGTCCGCGCTCCTCGAGGCCGTCGAGGATCGCGATGCCGGCGGCGACATCACCGGTCCGCAGCGCCTCGACGAAGGCATCGACGGCGGCCGCATCGGCCATCCCGAGCAGATCGCGGACCGCTGCCTCGGTGATCGTCTCGGTCGACGTCGACAGCAGCTGGTCGAGGATCGACTCCGCGTCGCGCATGCCGCCGGCCGCCAGGCGCGCGATGAGCGTCAGGGCGGCGGGCTCGATCGTCCGCCCATCGGCCTCGAGGATCCGGGTCAGCTTGCCCTCGATCTCGGGGACGGTCAGCCGGCGGACGTCGTAGCGCTGGAGGCGCGACAGGATCGCCGGCGGGAAGCCCGACGGCTCGGTCGAGGCGAACATGAACATGACGAAGTCCGGTGGCTCCTCCAGCGACTTGAGGAGCGCGTTCCAGGCATCGCGGGTGATCTGGTGGGCCTCGTCGAGGATGTAGACCTTGCGCCGGAGGTGGCCCGGGGGATAGGCAAGCCGGTCGCGCAGCTCGCGGACCTCGTTGATGCCGCGGTTCGAGGCGGCATCGATCTCGAGGACGTCGAGGGTCGTCCCCTCGCGCACCGCGACGCAGGCCTCACAGACGTCGCACGGGTCGCCGTCCTGGAGGTTCGTGCAGTTGACCGCCTTCGCGAGGATGCGGGCCAGGGACGTCTTGCCCGTCCCACGCGGACCGACGAACAGGATCGCGTGCGAGACGCGGTCGGTCCGGACCGCGTTGCGCAGCGTCTCGACGACCGCCTCCTGGCCGACGATCTGGCTGAAGGTCTGGGCGCGCCAGCGCCGGTAGAGGGCCTGGTGTGGTGCGGTCGAGCTCACGACCTCCTCCGGTCGGGGGCGGGCGGGATCGGAATGCCGTGCACCCTCCGTCGATCGTCCGTCGCCCGGGCCCACCACGTCGAGCGGCTCGGATCAGGCCGTTCCGCGGCACCCGACGATGGTCGCTTAGTGCTGCTTCCTTCCGGACCTGACACGGTTCGCGGTTCGCCGCTGCGCGGGACCCGATCCTCAACGTCGCACCGACGGGCGGCGACCGAGAACGGAGACCTCGAGAGGGGATTCGGCCCTGCTGGAGCGGATTGCAGGCTACAGGGCACCGCTAGTTCCCCGCCTAGCACGGCCCCGGAAGGATAGCAGGCGTGGCCCGCGTCCCGGGCGCGGAGGTCCAGGCAGCCCGATCGTGAGCGAAGTAGACACGAACGGGGTCGAGCGAGCGCAGTCGCTGCGACCGAGGCGTCGTAGTCGGCGGGGTCGGGTGCTCCGCTGCGGCCCTCGAGCGCATCGGGATCGCCCTCCCACTCACCGGCGGTGTAGCAGGCCTGGCCGGCGAGGACGACCGTCCCGTCACGAGTCGAGACCACGACCGACTGGTGGCCCTTGGTATGACCGGGAGTCGCGATCAGCCGTATCGACGGCGTCACGTCGTGATCGCCATCGACCAGGAGGTAGGCCTCCGGGCCGGCGGCGTCGATCCATTCGAGGACCGTGTGGTCGGTCGTGTGGGCGAGCTCCCATTCCACGGACTGGACATGGATCTGGACCGGCAGGTCCCGGAAGGTGCCGTTCTGGCCGGCATGGTCCGCGTGGAGGTGGCAATTCGCGACCGCCGTCACGTCCTGCAGATCGATGCCCGCGTCGTACAGCACCTGGCCGACCGGCCGCGCGACCGGCCGGTAGATCCGGTCGAGCTCGTCGTTGCCGAACCCGAACCCCGTGTCGAACAGGAAGATGCCGCCAGCGTGACGGACGGCATACCCGACGACGACTCCCCGCCGCCCAGCCAACGCTGGCTCCGGAAACTGGAACTCCCCGAGCTCGAGGGGAATGATCTCGACGTCGTTCATAGGCGGCGTTGGACCTGCCGGCTGAAGAATGGGCGTGGTCGGGACACCGCCCGGGGGGAGTGGCGGAGAGGGCGGGATTCGAACCCGCGACGGGTTGCCCCGAACCGCATTTCCAGTGCGGCGCCATAGTCCACTAGGCGACCTCTCCCGGACACGTCAGGACCGGTCGGAGGGCACCGACCGGTCCCTGGTGACGAGTGCTGGCGGAGAGGGCGGGATTCGAACCCGCGGTGCTTTCGCACACCGCTTTTCGAGAGCGGCACCATCAACCACTCGGACACCTCTCCGCCCGAGAGGATACCAAACGCCGCCCGGGCGACCCCTCGGGACGCTCGGTCAGACGGTCACGGTAGACGTCGCGGCGAACAGCGCCTCGACCTCGTCGCGCCGGATGCCGCTCACGACCTTGATCCGGCGCGGCATCGCCTGGTGCTGGGCGAGCTGGATGACGGTCCCGGCCGCCCCGTCGTGTCGATTGGGGACCGCGTACACGAGCGCCTCGACATCGCTCTCGAGCAGCGCGCCGACACACATCGCGCACGGCTCGACCGTGGAGAAGATCGTGGCGTCGGCGAGCCGCGTCCGGCCAAGCCGTCGAGCCGCCTCGCGCAGCGCGACGACGACCGCATGGGCGGTCGGGTCGTCCGTCTGCTCCACGGTGTCGTGGGCGCGGGCGACCATCGCCTCGTTGACCACCGCGACCGCCGCGAACGGGCGCTCGCCGCGTTCGACGGCAAGCCGCGCCTCGGCCAGGGCCTCGCCCATGAACAGCTCGTAGTTCATCGCGGTCGATGCTAGCAGACGCCCGTCGCGGCTCCGCCGACTCGGCCACCGAACCGCAACCGGGCCGCGATGTCCCGAACCGGTACGATTCCTGTCGTATGTCGACGAAACGCATCGCGGTCCTGACCGGCGGCGGCGATGTACCGGGGCTCAACGCCGTCATCAAGAGCGTCGTCTATCGGGCGACCGAGGCCGGCCACGAGGTGATCGGCATCCGGCGTGGCTGGGAGGGCCTGACGCATGTCCAGCCCGACCAGCCCGATGGCGGCAGTACGGGCTACGTCCGGCGGCTTGACCGGATCAACACCCGCACGATCGAGCGGACAGGCGGCACGATCCTTCACACGTCTCGTGCCAACCCGAGGCAGATGCGGGCGAACGCGTTACCGCCGTGGCTGCCAGAGGGGGAGCGCCGGCGCTACGCCGTCGACGACGACCTGTACGACCTGACGCCTCTCGTCCTCGACCACCTCGGTGCCCTGGGCATCGACGTGCTGGTGACGATCGGTGGCGATGACACCCTGTCGTACTCGCAGGTCCTGGCCGATGCTGGCGTGCCGCTGGTGGCGATCCCCAAGACGATGGACAACGATGTCCAGGGGACCGAGTACTGCATCGGCTTCTCGACGGCGATAACCCGCGCGAAGGAGGCCATCAACCGCCAGCGGACGACGCTGGGCTCGCACGAGCGGATCGGCGTGTTCCGGATCTTCGGGCGCGACGCCGGGTTCTCGGCGCTGTACACGGCCTATGTGACGTCCGCGCGGTGCGTGATCCCCGAGGCGCCCTACGACCTCGACGCCCTGGCCGGTCTGCTCAAGGCGGACCACGCCGCCAACCCGAGCCACTACGCGTTCGTGATCACGGCCGAGGGGGCGATCTGGCAGGGGGCGCACGTCGGCGACATCGGCGAGGCCGATCCGTTCGGGCATCGGCACAAGGCGAATGTCGGCGAGGCACTGGCCCACGAGCTGCGCGCGCGCACCGGTATCGAGACGCTGGCATCGGAACTCACCTACGACCTGCGCTCAGGCGAGCCCGATTCGATGGATTCGCTGGTCGCGACGACCTTTGCGAACGTCGCCATGGACCTGATCCAGGACGGCATGACGGGCCGGATGGTGGCGATCCAGGACGGCAAGTACGCCCACACATCCCTCCCCGACCCGGCGCTCGGGCCGCGCATGGTCGATGTTCCCGTGATGTACAACGCCGAGCGCTTCCGGCCGCGCTACGACGGCAAGCTCGGCGACCCGATGCTCCTGGTCGGCCTGGACTGACGCGCGCCCGCTCAGTGCAGCGGGAGTCGCCAGAGAGAGCCGGTGTCGTGCGCGGTGATCCACGCGACGGTGTCGTCCGCGGCCACGGAACCGCTGCCTGACGGCGGGCCGTAACGATGGTCGATCTCGTTCGTGGCCACGACGATGCAGACGACCAGGTCCTGTTCCGTCCGGACCCAGACGATGCCGCCGCCCACATCGATGTCACCACCCCGGATCGGCCTGTCCGAGACGGTCACAGTTGCGACCACGGTCCCGTTCGCGTCGACCCGGCTGACGCTCCCGTCGCCTTGGTTCATGACCCACACGGCGTCATCGCCGATGGCAAGGAACCGCGGGCCGTCACCGACCTTGATCGACTCGGCCACTCGGGGGTCCGCCGGGTCGATCCGCAGCAGCGTGTCGGTACCCGGCACCGAGACCCAGACCCGACCGAGGCCCTCGCGCACCGCGGCTGACCCCGCCGGCAGCGGCCAGCGTCCATCGACCTGGTTGGTGACCGGATCGAGGTGAAGCAGCTCGTCGCTCGTGGACACCAGCCAGACCCCCGACGGTCCGACCCCGATCGACCCCTCCTCGCGCAGACCCGCCACCGGCAGGTCGATGAACGGTGTGTCGAGGCCACCCGACGCCGGATCGATCCGGGCCACGAGATGGCGGTCGCAGCTTCCGGCCCAGACGCTGTCGAACCCGACATCCATGGCCTGGCACAGGACGCCGGGGACAGGGACAAGACCGTCGGGCTCGCCGGTGGCGCCATCGATCCGACGCACGCCGCCGTCGACAGCGACCCACGCCGAGTCACCGGCGATCGCGACCCAGTCGGGCTCGCCGGTAAGGTCGACGTGGGTGGCACCCGCGGCCACGATGTCGAGTGTTGCATCAGCGGCCGGTGACGCGCTGGCCGGACTGGCGGACGTCGTGATCGATGGGCTGACCAGGATCGGCGTAGCCGACGGGGTGCTAGGCGGCTCGCCGCTACAGGCTGTGACGACCAGGGCGACCGCGAGACTGAGCCCGCGTCGCATCAGTCATCGAGGCCGGACAGCCCGCGGATCGAGCGGGCCAGCGCGGAGATGTCGTCGTCGCCGTGGCCGCCAAAGATCAGGCCGTTCTCGAATTGGGCGGCAAGCGCGCTGACGGGCAGCGTTGCGCCTAGCTGGGCCGCGAGGTCCAGCGCGATGGCGAGGTCCTTACGGTGGAGGCTGACCTTGAAGCCCAGCGGGTAGTCGTTGTCGATCATCCGGCCGCTTCGATTCGTGAGAACCCAGCTCTGGGCCGCGCCGCCGCTCAACGCCCCGACGACCTGCTCGACGTCGAGGCCGGCCTTGATCGCAAGGACGATCCCCTCCGCGACCCCGATGTAGGCGCCGGCGAGGATCACCTGGTTGACGGCCTTGACCGCCTGCCCCGCGCCGATGGGGCCGACGTGGGTGATCGTCCGGCCGAGGGCATTGAGGACCGGCCGAGCACGCTCGACGTCGCGCTCGTCGCCGCCGACGAAGATGGTCAGCGTCGCGTTCTTGGCACCCTCGCTGCCACCCGAGACCGGCGCATCGACCATCCGCAGGTTGCGCTCCCGGAGTCGAGCGGCGAAGTCCCAGCTCCCGGAGGGGGCGATCGTCGAGCAGTCGATGATCAACGTCTCCTCGCTGGCGGCCGAGGCGACGCCGTCCTCGCCGAACAGCACCGCCTCGACATCCGGCGTGTCGGACACGCAGATGACGACGAGTGGCGTATCGGCGACGGCCTCTGCCGGAGTCGACGCGATCTCGACGCCGAGGTCGGCGAGTTCGGGGGCACGTCCGGGGGTGCGATTCCAGCCGGTGACCGTGAAACCGGCCCGGGCCAGGTTGGCGGCCATCGCGCCGCCCATCGTGCCGAGGCCCAGGAATGCGACCTTGTCCATGCGCCTCATGGTACGGGGCGCGCGCGGCTACCCGTGGGTGATCAGGGGTGGCGCGCCCGGCGAGACTCGAACTCACGACCTTCTGGTCCGCAACCAGATGCTCTATCCACTGAGCTACGGGCGCCCGTGCCGCCGAACCTCGGACGTGGCGGAGAGGGAGGGATTCGAACCCTCGGAGCAGGTTGCCCCACTCAACGGTTTAGCAAACCGCCGCACTAGGCCTCTATGCGACCTCTCCGTTCGAACGGCGGGCGCCATCCTATCATGGGCCTCCGTCGCCTCCGGACCCCGTCGGATCGGCGCGCGACACCGTCAACCCAGGAGCGACCGGATGATCGACGGCGACCTTCGCAAGCTGCTCATCGCGCAGATCGGCAACGAGTTCTCGGCCCATGCGCTGTACATGGGGATCTCGGTCTACTTCGAACGCCAGAGTCTCCGGCGCTGGGGCAAGTTCTTCCGCGACCAGGCGATCGAGGAAGCCGGGCACGGCCAGAAGATCATCGACTTCCTCATCGACAACGAGGTCGACTTCGACATGCCGGCCATCAAGGCGATGTCGAGCCGGTTCAAGTCGCCGCTGGATGCCGCCCAGCGGGCGCTGCAGTCGGAACGCGATGTCGCAAAACAGTTCGACGTCATGGCGGCCAAGGCGCTGTCGAACGACGACCACCGCAGCCACCGGTTCCTGCAGTGGTTCATCGAGGAGCAGGTCGAAGAGGAGGCCAAGATCCAGTCGGTGATCGACCTGCTCGAGAGCGGCATCAACCTGTTCCAGGCGGAGCCCCTGCTGGACCAGTTCGAATAGCGTGCGTCCCCGAGCGGTGCTCGTTGACAGCGTCCCGGTCGCGCCGCACACTGCCGAGCACGCATGAGCCCGACCTTCTACTTTCGATGCCCGGCATGAGCGTCATCGGTCACTGAGACCGAGGGCACGGGTCGTGCCGGGCGAACGAAGCAGAGGCGAGACCTCTGCTTTTTTGTTTGGCCGACCTCGATGAGCGAGGAGACCGCAGCGCGATGTTCGTCGTGATGACCGCCGGCGCCAGCGAGGCGGAGGTCCTGGGAGTCAAGAGCCGGATCCTGGCCGAGGGTCTGACGCCGTTCGACCACCAGGACGCTGACCACGTCGTGATCGCGGTCGTCGGCGAGATCGGCGACCGCAAGCCCGACCTGCTCGAGAGCTTCGCGGGGCTGCCCGGCGTCGAGCGGGTCACGCCGATCAACCGGCCGTTCAAGCTCACGTCACGGGAGTTCCACCCCGAGGACACCGTGATCCGCGTGCTCGACGCCGCCATCGGCGATGGGTCGCTCACGGTGATGGCCGGACCCTGTTCGATCGAGGGCCGCGACCAGCTGTTCGAGACGGCCGAGGCGGTCAAGGCCGCCGGCGCGACGGTGCTGCGCGGAGGGGCCTTCAAGCCGCGGACGAGCCCCTATGCCTTCCAGGGTCTCGGCGTCGAAGGTCTCCGCTACCTGGCCGAGGCGCGCGAGCGGACCGGACTGCCGGTCATCACCGAGGTGATGGAGCCGTCACAGGTCGACATCGTCGCCGAGTACGCCGACATCCTCCAGATCGGCACCCGGAACATGCAGAACTACTCGCTGCTCCGGGACGTCGGTCGGGTCGCTCGACCGGTCATGCTCAAGCGCGGCTACGGCGCCACGGTCGAGGAATGGCTGATGGCGGCCGAGTACATCGTCAGCTCCGGCAATCCGAACGTGATCTTGTGCGAGCGCGGCATCCGCACGTTCGAGACGTACACCCGCAACACGCTCGACCTGTCGGCGGTCCCGCTGCTGCACCACCTGACCCACCTGCCGGTCATCGTCGATCCGAGCCACGCGACCGGGAAGCGCTGGCTCGTCCGGCCGCTGGCCATGGGCGGCGTGGCGGTAGGGGCGGATGGGATCATGGTCGAGGTCCACCCGGACCCGGACGCCGCGCTGTCGGATGCCGAACAGCAGCTCGACTTCGCGATGTTCCGCTCGCTCATGGAGGCGATCGTCCCGGTCCACGAGCACGTCGGTCGCCTCCACGGCGACCCGCTCCTTGCGCGCGCCGCCACGGTGGATGCTGCCGTGGCTGCTGGCGGTGCGGCCCCAAGCGACGGGTTAGCGAGACATTGATCACCGCCGACGCCACGACCGTCCGACCGGCCGCGCGCCTGCGCGGCGAGCTGCGCCTGCCCGGTGACAAATCGATCAGCCACCGAGCGCTGATCCTCGCGACCCTGGCGGCCGGTGAGAGCCGGATCACCGGCTCGGGCGACGGCGCCGACGTGCGCTCGACGGCGGGCGTGATGCGGGCGCTCGGCGCGACCGTCGAGGTCGTGCCCGACCCCGAGGGTCGGAACGTCACCTACCGGATCGCCTCACCCGGCGCCGACGGCCTGACCGAGCCCCGCGGGATCCTCGATTGCGGCAACTCCGGCACGAGTCTGCGACTCATCGCCGGGGTGATCGCCGGCCTGCCGATGACCGCGGTCCTGGACGGGGATGCGTCATTGCGTCGCCGTCCGGTCGCTCGTATCATCGAGCCACTGCGTCGGATGGGCGCGGTGCTGCACGGTCGACGCGACGACTCCCTCCCTCCCCTCACCGTGGTCGGGCACACCCCGCTCCAGGGAACGGACCACACCACGCCGGTGCCATCGGCGCAGGTGAAATCGGCGATCTTGCTGGCGGGGTTGCGGGCCGAGGGTCGGACGATCGTCCGGGAACACGTCGCGACACGAGACCACACGGAGCGCATGCTTCGAGCGAGGGGCGTGCCGGTGGAACGGACGGGGGACGACGGAGCCGTCTCCGTGGCGGTGGAAGGAGGGACGGCGGTGCAGGCGATCGATCAGCCCGTGCCGGGCGATGTGTCCGCCGCGGCGTTCTGGCTCGTCGCCGGCGTAACCCATCCAGACGCCGAGCTGACGCTGCGCCACGTCGGCGTGAACCCGACGCGCCGTGCTGTCATCGACCTGCTGCGCGCCATGGGCGCGGACATCGAGGAACGGTCGGTCGGTCCTGCGATGGACAGCGATGTCGGAGAGCCGATGGCGGACCTGGTGGTTCGCACGTCCGTCTTGCGCGCCATCGACCTCGGACCTGACGACGTCGCGGGAGCCATCGATGAGATCCCGATCCTGTGCCTCGCCGCGACGCAGGCGAAGGGCACCACGACCATCCGCGGCGCGGGCGAGCTCAGGAACAAGGAATCGGATCGGATCGCCGGCATCGCGGCGGGGCTGCGCGCGCTCGGCGCCGACATCGAGATCGACGGCAACGACCTGACCATCCGTGGCGGCACGTCGCTGCGGGGGGCGACCATCGATAGCGACGACGACCACCGCCTGGCGATGACCTTCGCGATCGCCGGGCTCCTGGCGAGCGACGCCACCACCATCGAGCGATCGGGTTCGGCCGCGGTCTCCTACCCCGGCTTCTTCGCCGATCTGGAAGGGGTGCGAGCATGACGAAGCGTGTCGTCCTGATCGGTCATCCGGTGGCGCATTCGCTGTCGGGCGCGATGCAGCAGGCCGCCTTCGACGAGCTCGGCATCGACGCTCGCTATGAGCTCTGGGACAAGCCCCCGATCGAGCTGGCCGACGCGGTCGGCGAGTTGCGCACCGATGACTTCCTCGGTGCCAATGTCACGATCCCGCACAAGGAACGAGTCGTGCCGATGGTCGACCGGCTGACCGAGGAGGCCTCGGCGACCGGTGCCGTCAACACGATCACGCGCGAGGGCAAGCGACTCATCGGGCACAACACCGACGTGGCCGGTTTCAAGTTCGCCCTCGACAAGCTGGTCGGTCGCCAGAAGATGCCCAAGCAGGCCGTCATCCTCGGCGCGGGTGGTGGGGCGCGGGCCGTCGTGTACGGGATGATCCGCGAGGGTTTCCAGCGGATCGTCGTCTTCAACCGCCACCTGCATCGAGCCGAGGGGCTGGTGAAGCACTTCGGGCGGACCGCGGCGCACATGGAGCTGCGGGCGATGCCCTGGCACGAGTCGATCCTCGAGTCGGAGATCGCCAAGACCAAGGTGCTGATCAATGCGACGTCGATCGGGCTGACGTCCGACGCGAGCCCCATCCCCGCGGAGTTCCTCAACGACGAGTTGCTCGTGCTCGATCTGATCTACGCGAAGACGCGGCTGCTGCGGGACGCCAATGCGGCCGGAGCGACGACGCTCGACGGCGAGCTGATGCTCCTCCACCAGGGGGCCGCGGCCTTCACCTTGTGGACCGGCCAGCCTGCCCCGCTGGAACTGATGCAGACCAAGCTGGCGGAAGCACGCGCCGGCGGACTGCGCTCCGCGGAGGGTGAGCCCACGGGCGAACCGGCGGTCGCCGCCGCCGAGTGACCGCGTTCCGCTTCCTCACCGCGGGCGAGTCCCACGGACCGGCCCTCGGCGTCACCGTCGAGGGCGTGCCGGCCGGCCTCGCCCTGACCGAGGACGCGATCGCGGTCGACCTGGGACGGCGCCAAAAGGGATATGGACGCGGCGCGCGCCAGCAGATCGAGCAGGACCGGGCCGAGATCCTCGGCGGGGTCCGCCACGGCGTGACGCTGGGTTCGCCGGTCCTCCTGCTCGTCCGCAACCGCGACTGGGAGAACTGGACGCGGGTGATGCAGGTCGGGCCGCTCTCCGAGGAGGAAGCGAGCGCCCTCGCCGAGCTCGCCGACGGTGGCGACAAGCGGGCGACGCCGGTCACGCGCGTCCGGCCCGGTCACGCCGACCTGGCCGGCGCCCTCAAGTACGGCTTCAACGACGTCCGCAACGTCCTCGAACGGGCGAGCGCCCGGGAGACTGCGGCACGGGTCGCTGCCGGTGCGGTCGCCCGAGCGTTCCTGCGCGAGATGGGCATCGACGTCTGGTCGTTCACCGCCGAGGTCGGCGGTGTCGCGGTCGACCCGGCGAGGGCGACCCGGTCGCGCGAGGAGGCCGACGGCTCGCCGCTCCGCTGCCCCGATGCGGAAGCCGAGACCGCGATGATCGCCCGCATCGACGAGGCGCGATCGAACGGCGACACGGTCGGTGGCGTCTTCGAGGTCGTGGCACACGGCCTGCCGGTCGGACTCGGCTCGTACGTCCACTGGGACCGTCGCCTCGATGCCGCGCTCGCGGCCGCCGTGATGAGCATCAACATCGTGAAGGGCGTCGAATTCGGCCTGGGCTTCGAGCAGACGCGACGCTTCGGGTCGGCGGTCCATGACGTCATCGGCGGGCGCGACGAGGACGGCCGCTGGGTCCACCGATCCAACAACGCGGGCGGCCTTACGGGTGGGGTAACGAACGGCGAGCCACTGGTCGTGCGGGGCGCGGTCAAGCCGATCTCGACGCTCGCGCGGCCGTTGCCATCGGCTGATCTGATCACGGGTGAGGCCGTCGAGAAGGCGCATTACGAGCGCTCGGACATCAGCGTCGTGCCAGCCGCCGGCATCGTCGCCGAGGCGATGGTCATGCTGACGCTCGCCCGCTTCCTCCTCGAGAAGGTCGGCGGCGACACGGTCGCGGACGCAGCGGCCAACCTCACGGCGTACAAGGCCCGGATCGCCCGACCGCTTGATGCGCCGATGGCCGGAGGCACACGCGGCGAGGCCGGGCGTGAAACGGCGGTCGGGGCGCGGCACGGGCTGACGGGGTCCGACGAGGCCGGCTCCGGCGGCGACGACTAGCGCGCGATGGACATCGTCCTGGTCGGTCTGCCCGGTAGCGGCAAGAGCGTCGTCGGCAAGCGGCTCGCCCATCGGCACGCCGCGACCTTCATCGACCTCGACGAACGCATCGAGCGGACCGACGGGCGACCCATCCCGACGATCTTCGCGGAGGACGGCGAGGCCGCCTTCCGGCAGTCGGAGCGAGATGCCGTCGGGGATCTTGGGCCCGCCGACCCGGATCGCGTCATCCGCCGCGTGATCGCGACGGGCGGCGGGGCGGTCGTGGATCCCCGCAATCGATGGGCTCTCTACCACGGCCGGCTCGTCGCCTGGCTCGACGGTCGGCCGGAGGTCCTCGCCCAGCGGCTGCGTCGATCGCCGCATGTCCGGCCGCTCGTGACCGGTCGCGACCCTATCGGCACGCTCCGGGAGATGGCGGCGCGTCGGGAGCGGTTCTATGCCGCCTCGGACATCCGCATCGCCGGTGTCGCCGACGTGTCGGCGGTGGTCGCGGCGATCGAGGCCCACGTCGAAGGCGTGGGCGATGAGCGGGATGGTGGCACCGTGCTGCTGTCGGCGACGACGCCCATCGGTCGGATCGTGATCGGCGATGGGATCGCCGCGGAGACGGTCGACGCGGCACTCGGCCGTCTCGAGGCACGACGGGCGATCCTCGTATCGGAGCCGGGTGCATGGAACGCTGTCGGGAGCGGCATCGCCAGCGAGCTCGAGGAACGCGGCAGACCGATCGAGTCCGTCCTGCTCCCCGAGGGCGAAGCGGCCAAGCGCCTGTCGGTCATCGAGACCGCGGCCAGCGGCCTTGCCCAGCACCACATCTCGCGACGCGAGCCGATCGTCGCCATCGGCGGTGGCGCACTCGGGGACACCGCCGGCTTCCTCGCGGCCACCTACCTGCGCGGCATCCCGATCGTGCACGTCCCGACGTCGCTCGTCGCCCAGATCAATTCGTCGATCGGCGGCAAGACCGCGGTCGACCTGCCCGAGGGCAAGAACCTCGTGGGCGCGTTCCACCAGCCGTCCGACATCGTGATCGACGTGTCGCTCCTCGGCACGCTGCCGGAGCGGCATCGGCGGGCGGCCCTCGGAGAGGCGGTCAAGATGGCCGCCCTGGGTGACGAGCGGCTGTTCGAGCTGCTGGAGCAGCGGGGCGAGGCGATCGCTCGTGGCGACGCGGACGGCGTCGGGCGCGGCGACATCGCCGAACTCGTGGAGCGATGCGCGATGGCGAAGGTGGAGATCGTGGTCGGCGACGAGCGCGAGCGCGCCGGATCGACCGGCCGGATCACCCTGAACCTCGGGCATTCGATCGGCCATGCGGTCGAGGCCGCGGCCGGGTTCGAATCGCTGCTGCACGGGGAAGCCGTGGCGTATGGGCTGCGGGCGGCCAGCCGCATCGGCGAGACGGTCGGCGTGACGCCGCCCGAGCGAGCGGCCCGCATCGGGGCGGTGCTCGATTCGCTCGGTCTGGCGACCGAGCCGCTGCCCTTCGACGTCGACGACGTCCTCCGCCACCTCGCCCTCGACAAGAAGCACGAGGGTGGCAGGCTCCGGTGGGTGCTACCGACGGCCGACGGCGTCGAGGTCCGAAGCGATATCCCCGACGCGGTCGTCGTCGAGGCTGCCGGGTCCCTGCTCGCAGCAGGGACGGCTCGATGACCCGGGTCCTGGTCCTCCAGGGGCCGAACCTCAACCTGCTCGGTACTCGCGAGCCGGAGATCTACGGCTACGAGACGCTCGACGAGATCCACGCCGGGATCGCGAGACGGGCCGGCGAGCTCGGCCTCGAGACGGAGTTCTTCCAGTCGAACCACGAGGGCGCCCTGATCGACCGGCTGCATGCCAGAGATTTCGACGTCGCTATCGTCAACGCCGGTGGACTCACCCATACGAGCGTGGCGCTGCGCGACGCGCTGCTCGGTGTCCAGCGCCCGTTCATCGAGGTCCACCTGTCCGATCCGTCGACCCGCGAGCCGTTCCGCAAGGTCAACTTCCTGGCCGACGTCGCGACGGAGTCGATCGTCGGGCAGGGCGCCCGCGGATATCACCTGGCCCTCGAGTCGATCGCCCGTCGATGGGGTGACACCGGTGGCTGAGCGGTCGCGGAAGGCGCCGGAGACCGCGGAGCTCCGTCGGCTGCGGCGGCGGATCGACGCCCTCGATCGGCGGATCGTGGCCCTCTTGAATGAACGCGCGCGCGTCGCGCGCGAGGCAGGACGGGCGAAGGCGGACGCCGGCCGCACGGCGGTGCGAGACGCCGAGCGCGAGCGCGAGATCCTGCTCCGCGTCTCGATGGCGAACGAGGGCCCGATGCCGCAGGCCGACCTGCTCGCGCTGTATCGGCGGCTCTTCGCCGCGACCCGCGCGCTCGAGGCGCGCGACCGGCGACTGGATCGGGACGGGAAGGGCGACGACGGCGCGTCCTGACGTGGATCCGGTCGCAGCGACCCTGACGCGCTTCGCGCCGGCACCGACCGGCTATCTGCATCTCGGCCACGTTGCCAACGCCGTCTGGACCTGGCGGCTGGCGGCTGGCGCTGGTGCGCGGGTACTGCTCCGCATCGAGGACCACGATCGGCAGCGCTGCCGACCCGAATACGACGCCGCCCAGCTCGAGGATCTCGACTGGCTGGGCTTCCGTCCGGACCTCGGACCGATCCGTCAGTCCGACGCGGACGCGCTGTCCGCCTATGACGAGGCTGCGGCGCGACTCCGTATCGAGGGCCGCGTGTACGGTTGTGACTGTTCGCGTGCGACGTTCGCTGCCTGGACCTCCGCACACGGGCGTCCTTGGTCCGGGCCCGGCTGTCCGGGCGGTTGCCGCAAGCGTCAACTCGACGGACCGGTGCTTCGCGTCGCGCTCGATGGCGGCGGCGAAGCCTGGATGGACCCGCTCGTCGGACCCTGCCGCGGCGAGGTGGCACGGACCGGCGACCTGCCTATCCGCGATCGGCACGGCAACTGGACCTACGGCTTCTGCGTGGTCGTCGACGACTTTCGCCAAGGAGTCGATCTCGTGATCCGCGGTCGAGATCTGCTCGAGGCGACGCCCGACCAGATCCGGCTCGGCCGGCTGCTGGGTCGCGAGACCGCGCCGACGTTCGCGCACCACGCGCTCGTCCGCCGTCCTGATGGCCGGAAGCTATCGAAGTCGGCCGGCGACACGGCCGTGCGCGAGTTTCGGGCTGCGGGTGACTCGGCGACGTCGGTGATCGCCATGGCCGCGTCTGCGACCGGCTTCCCGCCGACCGACCTCCAGGTCTAGGCCGGCGCCGAGCGGTCCTCCATCTCCCACGCGTGGTCGAGCGCGTGCCAGGCGATGCGTCGCGCCGCGTACCGCTGGGTCCACTTGCGGTCGGCGAGCGGGCCACCGTCGGATGGCTGTCCCAAGAGCTCCAGCATCGCGGCACGTTCGGCGTCGATCGCCTCGCGTTCGCCGAAGTACGGCTCCGGCAGGCGGATGCCCATCTCGCGGGCATATGCGTGATCGGCTTCGATCACGTGGCTGATCATCTTGTCGCGGTCGCGGCCGCCGCCGCGCGGCCCTTTCCGGAGTGACGCCGGGGCACCGGCCGCGACCTTCTCGAAGACGATCCACGTCGCCCCGACCAGGGCCGCCAGACGTTCCGCCTCGGCGGCCGTCACCCGCCGGCGATCCGCGTCCGTGATGGCGGACGGGACACCGAAGTCGGTCCCGCCTCCGCCGGCGACGCTGTCGACGATGTCGAGCAAGTCGTCGTCGACGTTCGGCATCTCGAGCTTCGCAGCCTTGACAACAGGCGCGTAGCGCTGCGCGTACTCGACCAGCGCCGCGCGAGCCAGTTCCGGGGTCTTGCCGCTCCGTGCCCAGCCCGGCCAGTCGATCGCCCACGCGAAGGCCTTCTTGGCGCCGGCTTCCTCGGCGATACGGATCTGTCCCCGGCCCATCCCCTCAGGATACGGGCGGCGCGATCCGCGCTGTCAGTCGCGCCGATCGGCCGGCAGGCTCCGTCCGTCGAGACGGGCCTCGATCGCCGCCAGTCGCTCGGCGACGTCGCGGAGCCGCTCGTGGGTCCGCTCGTCTCGCTCCCGCTGCTCGGCTTCGCGCTGCTCACGGCGCTGCCGCTGGGCGGCCTCCACGAAGGTCGACGTGATCAACGCCGTGACGATGGTCGTGAACCCGATCGCCACGATCATCACGACGCCCGCCACGAACCGCCCGAAACCCGTGTCGGGGGTCACATCGCCGTAGCCGACTGTCGTGATCGTCTGGAGGGTGAACCAGACGGCCGTCTCGAAGTCCGGGTAATTCTTACCCCCGAACAGCCAGATGACGACGCTGCCGATGATGACCACCGCGACCGTGACCGCGATCGTCAACACCGTGGCGTTCCGGAGCGACGACGGGTCGGCCTGGAACCTGTCGATCTGACGACGGAGGAAGGGTGGTCTGGGGGCCGGCATCGACGGCAGGATAGTGCAGGCGTCTAGCGGGCTGTTGCCTCTCGCAGCGCGGCGGCGAGCCGTCGGGCGCCTTCAAGGTCCCGCCCATCGTCCCCAAGGGAGTCGACCAAGGCGGACGCGACGACGACGCCATCGGCATCGGCCCTGGCGATGGCCGCAACATGCTCCGGCGTGCTGATCCCGAACCCGACCGCGACCGGCACCGGCGACACCGAGCGGACGTCCGTGACCAGCTCGCGGACTTCGGGCGCCAGCGCGGAGCGGGCACCGGTCAACCCGATGAGCGACACGCAATAGAGGAATCCCCCGCTCCGCCCTGCGACGTGGGCACGACGCTCCGGCGGGGTCGTCGGGGCGACGAGGTAGATGACCGCCATTCCGACGGCGCGGGCGACGGTCTCGAAGGCAGCGCCCTCGTCAGGCGTCAGGTCCGCCACGATAACGCCGGCGGCGCCGGCACCGGCCAATCGCCGCAGGACCGCCTCGCCGTCGCCACCGCCGATGACCTGGTTGGCGTAGCCCATCGGGACCAGTGGCAGATCGGGCCGCTCCGCGCCGATCCGCTCGATGAGCCGCAACGAGCCGTCGAGCGAGGCGCCGGCACGGAGCGCGACCTGCGACGCGCGCTGGAGCGTGGCGCCGTCCGCGAGCGGATCGCTGTAGGGCAGCCCGATCTCGAGGATGTCGGCGCCGGCATCGGCGACGGCAAGCGCGATGCGAACGCTGGTATCGGCATCGGGGTAGCCCGCGACCACGTACGGGATGAACGCCGCGCGCCCCTCGCTGCCGGCCCCGGCGAACGCCTCGTGCAGCCGCTTCGCGCCGGTGGTCTCGTTCGTGCCGGTCGTCGCCTCGGCGATCGTCATCGCGACGCCTGCCAGGATGCGGCGACCTTCTTGGGCGCGGTGCGGGCCCAGGCGCCCTCGATGATCTCCCGCAGGACCTCGTCGGGGATGCCGGCGAACTCGATGTCGGTCCAGCCGTAGCGACCGACATAGGCGGCGACCCGCGCCGCGTCCGGGAAGGCGCTGACGAGCTCGCCCTGCTCGCCGAGGCTCGTCTTGATGGTCCCGCCCGTCTCGTCGCCGCCCATGATCACGAAGATCTTGTCGCGCACGCGGAACGTCGGATGACCGGGCGTCGTCTGGTCGCCCCAGGTCGCCTTCTCGGTGGTCTCGGGCAGGCTGAGACAGAGGTCGCGGACGTCCGAACCCGTCACCTCGCGCTGGCCCATGGCTCGACGTCATCGAAGCGCGCCAGAGCGGCCAGGTCCTTATCGCCTCGACCCGAGAAGCCGAGGAGGACCAGGATCTCGCGCGACGGGTCGAAGCCGCCGGGTAGGCCCTCGACCCCGCCGAGGACCTTCGGCAACGCCGCGATCGCGTGGGCGGTCTCGAGCGCGGGCAGGATGCCCTCGGTTCGGGTCGTCGCCTTCATCGCGGCCACCGCCTCGCGATCGGTCGCGGCGGCGACCTCGATCCGGCCGGCTTCCGCCAACGCCGCCAGCTGGGGACCGATGCCCGGATAGTCGAGACCCGCCGATGCGCTGTGCGCCTCGACGACCTGGCCGTCGCGGTCCTGGAGCATCAGCGATCGAGACCCATGGAGGATGCCCGGCGAGCCGCCGAGGATGGCCGCCGCATGCTTGCCGGTCTCGATGCCATCGCCGGCCGCCTCGGCGACGGCGAGCCGGACCGTGGGCTCACCGATGAAGCGTGTGAGCAGACCGATCGCGTTCGAGCCGCCACCGACGCAGGCGATCGCGAGGTCCGGCAGCCGACCCTCGAGCTCCTGGAGCTGCGCAGCCGATTCGTCGCCGATGCGCCGCTGCAGGTCGCGAACGATGGTCGGGTACGGGTGCGGCCCCATCGCCGAGCCCAGCACGTAATGCGTCGTTTCGACGTTGGTCACCCAGTCGCGCATCGCCTCGTTGACGGCGTCCTTCAGCGTCGCCGTGCCCGAGGTCACGCTCCGGACCTCGGCCCCGAGCGCCCGCATCCGAAGCACGTTCGGACCCTGGCGCTCGATATCTTCGGCGCCCATGTACACGACGCACGGCAGGTCGAGGAGGGCGCACGCCGTCGCCGTCGCCACGCCGTGCTGGCCGGCGCCGGTCTCGGCGATGACGCGCGACTTGCCGAGCCGTCGGGTGAGCAACGCCTGGCCGAGCGCGTTGTTGATCTTGTGGGCCCCCGTGTGGGCCAGATCCTCGCGCTTGAGGTACAGCCGGATCGGCGGCGCCGGCGTGCCCCGGGCGAGACGGGCGGCTTCTGCCGCGACCGCAGCCGCGAGGCGTTCGGCGCGATAGAGCGGCGTCGGTCGGCCGGCATAGCGGGCCAGCACCTCCCGGAGATCCGCCCAGAACACCGGGTCCTGACGAAGGGCGTCGTAGGCGGTCTCGAGCTGGACGAGTGCCGCCATGAGGGTCTCGGGCACGTAGCGACCACCGAGGTCGCGCTCCATCCCCCAGCGGCCCGCGCCATCGGCCTCGAGCAAGCCGGCGTGGACGGGCGTAGGCCCGAACGCGACGTTGGGGCGATCGTCGCGGGCCGCCTTGGCGCGCTTCAGGAACAGCGCAACCTTGAACGGGTCCTTCCGCGGACGCGTGCCGTCGACGCGCGGGGCCTCGACTCCCGAGCTGACGTCGACGCCGACCGCCGGGATGTCCCGGAGCGCGCCGGCCACGTTGGCTGCACTCAGCCCGCCGGCGAGGGTAACAGGCACCTCACGCGCGACCGCCGCGGCGACAGTCGCATCGGCTCGCACCCCCGTACCACCCTGATAGGGCCCACCCGCCGTGTCGATGAGCAGCCGCTCGACGCCGCCACCGATGAGGTCGCGACTGGCGGCGACGGCCTCGCCGGGCGAGCCGCCGGCGCGAACATGGATGGTCCGCCACGCCGGGCGCGGACCGGCGACGATCCTTGATGCGGGTTCCGAGCCCGTGTACTGGATGGCATCTGGGTCCACGGCATCGACCGCCTCGTCGATGAGGTCGTCGGAGGCATCGGCCGTGATGAGGACGATGCGCTGCCGACCAACGGTCCGGGCCGAGGCACGAGCCGCGGCGGCAAGCTCTGCCGCTTCATCGACACCGAGGGCTCGCGGAGTGCCCGCCACGATGTTCAGCCCGATCGCGTCTGCGCCGGCACGGATCGCGGCGTGGATGCCCGGCACGTCAGTGACGCCGCAGATCTTCACGAACGGCCGGCGAGCGACGTTGGCGGGGTCGTCAGGCTGCCGGCCCGCGTTCACGAACGCGGAGGCGTCGGCGGTCGGGTCCGCGGAACGCATGAGCGCCTCGCCGACCAATGCCGAGTCGAACCCCAGCGCTCGCCATCGCGCGACCGTCGACTGGTCGCGGACGCCGGACTCGGCGATCACGATCCGGTCGTCGGGTACGTGCGCTCGCAGCCGATCGGCTCGTTCGGTGTCGACGTCCAGCGTCCGCAGATCGCGGTTGTTGATACCGATCAGGTTTGCGTCCGTCGCGAGGGCAGCCTCGAGCTCCGTCTCGTCGTGCGCCTCGACGAGCGGCTCCAGCCCGAGCTCGAACGCGCGGCGGACGAGTCCAGCCAGGACGTCCGCCGGCTGCAGGACCGCCAGGAGCAGCACCATGTCGGCGCCCGCCGCCCGCAGCATCGGCAGCTGTCGCTCGTCGACGACGAACTCCTTGGCGAGGACCGGGATCGAGACCGCCTCGCGCACGCGCCGCAGGTCGTCGACCGAGCCGCCGAACCAGTGTGGCTCGCACAGGACCGATATCGCCGCCGCTCCGCCGGCTTCGTAGGCGCGCGCCCTCGCGACGAGATCCTCATCGTGACCGGCGATCCGCCCGGCCGACGGTGACGAACGCTTCAGCTCAGCGATCAGGTGGAGACCGGGCGCGGCAAGTCGCTCGGCGATCGGACGAGGCGCGGGTCCAGAGGCCGGGTCGACCGGCTGCTGTAGCTCCGACGCCAGATCGGCTCGACGTCGGGCCGCGATCTCATCGACGACGCCCGCGGGCGTTGCCACGGCCGTCATGTCGTGGCGGTCGCGGGCACGTGCGCGGCACGCTCGGCGCGGAGGCGCTCGAGCAGTTCCGTCGCCAGGCCGGCGTCGATGGTGAGCGCGGCTTTCTCGATCCCGCCCTCGAGCTGCTCGACCTCGCCGGCGACGAGGAAGGCCGCCCCGGCGTTGAGCAGGACGACGTCGCGCTTCGAACCGGACTCCCCGCGGAACACGGTTTCGATCGTGCGCGCGTTCTCGTCGGGCGTGCCACCGCCGAGCCTGCTCGTCGGGGTGACGTGCAGCCCGAGCTTCGACGCCGGGATGTCATGGCGTTCGATGCCGTCCGGCCCGACGTGGTACAGGACGCCGCTGTCGTCGAGCGGCAGCTCATCGATGCCGGCGCCGTGGATCACGAACGTCCGCTCCGTCCCGAGCTTGTGCGCGACCTCCGCGACGCGTGGCGCGACGGCCGCGTCCGCGACACCGAGGAGCTGCCGGCTCGCGCCGGCCGGGTTGGTCAGCGGGCCGATCAGGTTGAATGCCGTGCGGACGCCGATCTCGCGACGGGTCGGCCCGGCGTGCTTCATCGCCGGGTGGAAGCTCGGTGCAAAGAGGAAGGCGAACTTGTTCTCTCGCAGCGACTCGGCCGCTGACGCCGCGTCATGGTCGATCCGGATGCCGAGGGCGTCGAGCACGTCGGCGGAACCCGCCTTCGAGGTGATGGCCCGGTTGCCGTGCTTGGCGACCGGGATCCCTGCTGCGGCCACGACCAGCGCCGCGGCCGTCGATATGTTGAAGGTCCCGCTGCCGTCGCCGCCCGTGCCGACGACGTCGATCGTCCCCTCTGGCGCCTCGACCGGGAGCACCCGCTCGCGCATGGCGAGCGCGAAGCCAGTCAACTCGTCGACGGTCTCGCCACGCATCCGGAGACCCATCAGCAGCGCCGCCAGCTGGGCCGGCGTCGCCTCACCGTCCATGACCCCGCCCATCGCGAGGCGCGCCTCGTCGACCGAGAGCATCCCACCGTCGACGATGGACGCCAGAGCGGCGCGAACGGCCTCGCTCATCGGTCCATCTCCTCGGCGGCAACCGGGGCCGCCGTGCCTGCCGACGCCAGCCCGGCCGTCGCGAACGATCCGGTCGCCGCATCAAGGCGAGCCGCCTCCCCTTCCCCGGCCTGGCGCAGGAAGTTGGCGAGGAGGTGGGGCCCCTGCGGCGTCAGCACGCTCTCCGGGTGGAACTGCACGCCCTCCATCGGCAGCGCGACGTGGCGGATTCCCATGATCACGCGATCGACTTCGCTCATCGCCGTGACCCGGAGGACCGGCGGCAACGTCGCGGGGTCGACGGCGAGCGAGTGGTAGCGCGCCGCCATGAACGCCGGCGGCATGCCCTCGAGCAGACCGGCCCCATCATGGGTCACCTCGGTCGCCTCACCGTGGACGAGGGTCGGAGCGCGGACGATCGACGCGCCGTAGGCCGCCGCCATCGACTGCATGCCGAGACAGACGCCGAGCAGTGGGATCTCGCGTTCCGCGGCGACCTCGACGGTCGCGACCGAGATGCCGGCATCGTCGGGGTCGCCGGGACCTGGCGAGATCACGATGCCGCGCAGGTCGCTGGCCGCGTCGTCGGCGAGCGCCTCCAGCTCGGCGCGGTCGATAGCATCGTTGCGGACGACCGTGACGTCGGCGCCGGCGGCCTGGAGCGCCTGCACGAGGTTGAACGTGAAGCTGTCGTAGTTGTCGACCACGAGGATCATCGGGCGGCCTCGACCGGCTCGCCGGGTTCGGCGGATGCCCGCGGTGGCTCGGCGATGCCCGCCGCCTGCTCGATGGCGCGCCGAAGGGCCGCGGCCTTGTGCTCGGTCTCCTCGAACTCCGATTCCGGCACGGAGCCGGCCACGATCCCGGCGCCGGTGTGGACGTGGGCCTGGCCGTCCTTGAGGACGGCGCTGCGGATCGTGATCGCGGTGTCGAGGTTGCCGTCGTAGCCGAGATAACCGACCGCACCCCCGTAGAGGCCGCGACGCTCGCCTTCGGCGGCGGCGATGAGCTGCATCGCGCGGACCTTCGGGGCGCCGCTCAGCGTGCCAGCCGGGAAGACGGCCTTGAGCGCATCGAGTGCGTCGAGCTCGGGCTTGAGGCGGCCCTCGACGTGCGACACGAGGTGGAGGACGTGGCTGTAGCGCTCGACCTCCATGTATTTGCTGACAGTCACGGTCCCGGCCCGGCTGACCCGTCCGAGATCGTTCCGACCGAGATCGACGAGCATCACGTGCTCGGCACGTTCCTTCGGATCCTTCTGGAGCTGCTCGGCGAGGATCTCGTCCTCTCGCGCGTCGGCGCCACGGGGCCGCGTGCCGGCGATCGGGTGGGTCGTAAGCTTGTCGCCCTCGGCCTGCAACAGGAGCTCCGGCGACGCCCCGACGACTTCGAACTGCGGCGTCCGGACGAAGAAGAGGTATGGACTGGGATTGACGCGTCGAAGCGAACGGTAAAGACCGATCCCGTCGAGCGGCTGACCGGTGGTGGGGTCGGTCGGGAGGTCGAACGACTGCCGGCGGGCGAGGACGACCTGGATCGCCTCCCCGGCAGCGATCGCGTCCTTGGCGACCTCGACCGCGTGGATGTACTCGTCTCGACCGAGGCTGGTCTCGATCGGGTCCGAGAGCGCCGTGGTGCCGTTGGTGCGGGTCGCCGGGCCGGCGAGTTCGAGAGCGCTTGGGCGGGACGTCCGGTCGAGCGCCTCGAAGATCGCCTCCTCGGCGATGCGGTAGCGGCCCTCGAAGTCGGGCGCCTCGGTGTGCAACGAGGCGATCGCCGACAGCGTGTGCGTCAGGTGGTCGAAGACGAGGACGAGGTCGGTCTCGATGAAGGCGGCGGTCGGGACGCCGATCGGGTCGCGCTCAGGCAGCGGGACGGTCGTTTCGAAGGCGGACACCGCGTCGTATGAGATCGCCCCGACGGCGCCGCCCGTGAAGCGCGGCATGCCCTCGGTGGGCTCGACGCGGCGGCGCGGGACGAAGCCGCGGATCGCGTCGAGTGGATCCGGGGCGTCGGTCGCCTCGATCGGAAGGTCGGGGGTGTAGGTCGGGACCGTGACGGGTCGCGTCTGGACGTGGGCGCGGCCATCACGGACCTCGAGAAGACGCCTCGGGCCCACGCCGAGGAAGGAGTAGCGACCCAGGCGCTCGCCGCCCTCGACCGACTCGAGGAGGTACGCGGGATTGCCGTCGTCAAGACGCAGGAAGGCGCCGATCGGGGTCTCGAGGTCGGCCGGGCGCGTGGCGCGCAGGCGGATGGTGTCGGCGTTGGCGGCGAGCCGTTTGGCCTGGCTCAGGCTGATCGGATCTGCGGTGGTCATCGCTAGCCTCGAGAATCAAGAACGACCGTTCGTCCCGGGACGAAAGGTCGTGCCTTCCGCGGTGCCACCCTCATTCGGCTGTGCCGCACTCCGTGACCGACGGCCCAGGATGTCCGGTCGTCGGCCGGGTCCCTGGCGATCGGCGCTGCCCTCTATCGCTGGCGCTCTGCGCCGGAGCCTACTGGAAGCGGTCGCTTTCGCTGCCCGCGCGCCGTTCGGTCCGGAGGCTCCCGGGTCCATTCGCCGCCGTCGTCACCCCGGTTTCCACCAGCCACCGGGTCTCTCTGCCGACGCTCGACGGGTACTCGTCCCGTTCACAGCCCGTCTTCGTGATGTCGGCGGAGTATGTGGCGGGCACAGCGGGGCGTCAAGCGTGCCGGGCGCTGAGGATCTCCCCCATGAACCTTCTGCCATCAGCCCGGCGCTTCCTGAGGCGGCGCCTCGGAACTTGGCTCGTATCCGGCGCAGCGGATGACCGGGAGCGTCGGGTACTTGGGGAACCGCGGATCCGTCGTCGAGCGTTCGCAGAGTCGGAACGTGGAACCGCGGCGGGTCTCGAGGATTCGCGAGTGGCGGCACGTGCCGCACAGACCGGGCGCTGGCGTCATGTGGCGGAGAGGGTGGGATTCGAACCCACGAAGTCTTTCGACTCAGCGCTTTTCAAGAGCGCCGCCATCAACCACTCGGCCACCTCTCCGCGGGCAAATGTAGCAGCGCGACGGCGCGGGCTGCGCCGGGGGGCTATCCTCGAAGCGACCAAGGATGACGCGCGGGAGGACGCACGATGACTGGTCCAGACAGCTTCCACGTCCAACGGATGGGCGGTGAGGACGGCCCGTTCAGCTCCGTCGAGCTGCAGACGCAGGCACGCAGCGGGATGCTGAAATCGACGACGCTGGTCAAGCGCGCTGACGGCACCGGCACATGGTTCCAGGCGGCCGAAGTGCCCGGCGTCTTCTCCCAGAAGGACTGGCTCACGGCGGTCCTGTTGTCGCTCTTCGTCGGCGTCTTCGGGATCGACCGGTTCTATCTCGGCTACACCGGCCTCGGGATCCTGAAGCTCATCACTTGCGGCGGCCTCGGCATCTGGGCGCTCGTCGACCTCATCCTCATCGTCATGGAGCGCCTGCCCGACGCGACGGGCCTGCCTCTCCGCCGCAGCTGATGCTGCTCCGGGCGGCCGCCGTCGGCGCCCTGATCGGCGCGGTGCTCCTCCCGGATCGGGTCGTCCAGGAGGGGCCGGTGCTTTGCCTGTTCCGGCAGGTCACCGGTCGGCCGTGTCCATCATGCGGGCTTACGAGGTCGTGGCAGGCCATCGGTCATGGGCGGATCGGCGACGGCCTGGCCGCCCACCCGTTCGGCCCGCTGACGATGCTGGCGGCGGTCTGGCTGGCGAGCGACGCGTCCCGGGAGCGACGGCTCGAGGGCGCAGACCGCCGGTGGGGCCAGGTCGCCGCAGCCGTCTGGATCGGCGCCTGGGTGTGGCGCCTCAGCCGGGCGAAGTGATCGTCTCGCGGCCCATATAGCGCCGGAGCACCTCCGGAACCTCGACGGAACCGTCCGGTCGCTGGTAGGTCTCGAGTAGGGCTGCAACGACCCGTGCCAGGGCCAGGCCGGACCCGTTCAATGTGTGGACGAGCTCGGGCTTGGCACCGGGCTCGGGTCGGAAGCGGATCGCCATCCGACGCGCCTGGTAGTCCCGGAAGTTCGAGCACGAGCTGACCTCGAGCCAGCGCTCGACTCCGGGCGCCCACACCTCGAGGTCGTACTTCTTCGCCTGGACGAAGCCCATCTCGCCCGTGCTCATCAGCAGGACGCGATAGGCAAGGCCGAGGCGCTGGAGCAGGATCTCGGCGCGCTCCGTCATCCATTCGAGTGCCGCCGGCGAGTCATCGGGCCGCTCGAACAGCACCATCTCGACCTTGTCGAACTGATGCACGCGGAGGATCCCGCGCGTGTCCTTGCCTGCGGCACCGGCTTCCCGCCGGAAGCACGGGGTGTAGGCGGCGTAGCGGACGGGCAGGTCGGCCGCCTCGAGGATCTCGTCGCGGTGGAGGTTCGTGACCGGGACCTCGGCCGTCGGGACCAGATAGAGCTCGTCGCGGGTCACGACGTACATCTGGTCCTCCTTGTCCGGGATCTGACCGGTACCCGTGGCCGATGCCGTGTTCACGACTGCCGGCGGCCACACCTCGGTGAAGCCGTTCTCCCCGGTGTGGACGTCGAGGAACCAGGAGATGAGCGATCGCTGGAGGGCCGAGCCGGCACCCTTATAGACCGGGAAGCCCGAGCCCGCGATCTTGGCGCCGCGCGGGTTGTCGATGATGTCGAGCGCCTCGCCGATCTCCCAGTGGGGCCGTCGGGTCCAGGTCGCGCCACCGGCCGCGGCGTCGGCGCCGACCTCGCCCTCGACGGGCACCTCGCGCGGCAGGATCTCGCCCCAGGTCCGCACGGTGACGTTAGCTTCCTCCCCGCCGATCGGCACCTCCGGATCCGCCGGGTTCGGGATCCGCAGCAAGCGCGTCCTCGACGGCGGTTTCGACCTCGGCCAGCTCGGCGTCCAAGGCCGCGATCCGCTCACCCGCCGCCACGGAGGATGCCTTGAGGTCGGCGACTTCCGGGCCGTCCGGCGCCGCGCCGCCCTTGATGGCCTCGCCGATCCGCTTCGAGGCAGCATTCCGTTCCGCCTTGAGCGCCTCGCTCTCGCCCAGGAGCTGCCGACGCCGCGCATCGAGCTCGAGCGCCCGATCCACCACGGCCGGGTCCTCGCCCTTGTCGATCGCGCCCTTGCGGATGACATCGGGCTCGTCGCGGAGCCGCTGCAGCCCGACGCTCACGTGGCGGCTCCCGCCAGCCCGCCGGCCTCGGTCGCCCGGGCGATGACGAACGCCGGATCGAGGCTGGCCAGCAGCCAGCCGGCGCGAGGCCCGTTGGGCCGGTCGAGGAACGCCCGATAGATCGCCTCGAAGGCGCGGCGACCCGGCACCCCCTCGTCCGTCGCGACGCTGAAGATCAGTGTCTGCCACGCGTCGCCACTGGCGGGCTCCTCGCGGGACGCACGCTCGCCAAGCCTTGCGAGGAAGCGACGCTGGGCGGGATCCAACTCGTTCACCGCGGTCGGGACGGCGTCCTGGTGGATGGTCAGGACCGCCGCGTCCGGAGCAAGCTTGTCGAGCCACGCCCGCGCCGCGACCGCCCGTTGGTCGAGAAGGGCGCGCTCGCGGTCGGTCAGGGAGCTCCCCTTCTCGCGCTCGACCTGCTCGACGACGTCGACCCCGGGGATCTGGATGAGCATCGCCAGGTGCGCGAACGGCGGTCGGAACGCGTCGGCCTCGGCCGCCACGTTGGCCTCAGGATCGATGAGCGAATAGCGGAACGTGGCCTCGTAGCCGGGCGGCAGCTCGCCACGCACCTCGCGGCCGGCGGTCGCCGCGGCGAACTTGTCGAATTCGTCGAAGAGGCGGGGGATCTGGTCGGTTCCTTCGGGATCGAAATCGATCGCGTGGTTCGGGCGGGGGCGGAGGAACAGGAAGCGGAGCTGCTCGGGTGGCACGACCTCGGCGATCGTGTGCGCGGCCGCGCCGCGGCCCTTCGACGTCGACATCTTCCGCCCACCGACGTTGAGGAACTCGTAGGGGATGTTCAACGGCGGCTCACGCTCGAACACCTCCCTGGCGATCGCGTCCGACCGGTCGCGCGAGCCACCGGCCGTCGCGAGATCCTTGCCGTTGGGCTCGACCGTCACCCCGAACAGCGACCATTGGGCGGCCCACTCGAGGTTCCAGGGAAGCTTGGCGTTCCCGCCGAACGGCGAGATCCAGCCGCTTTGGCCGCAGCCGGTGGCCCACGCGACGAGGTTCGGCCGGCACTCGAAATGGACGCGTTCGCCGTCCCACTCGGTGACGATCGTCGTACCGACCTTGCCGCAGTTCGGGCAGATGACGCTCACCGGATGCCAGGTGTCCGGGTGCTGGACGTTGGCGACGCGCTTGTAGATGTCGCGGACCAGGGCGGCGCGGTCCAGGGCCGTGCGGATGAACGGGTCCATGTCACCCGCCGCGTAATGCTCGCTCATCCAGTAGTAGCGATCCGGGTGGATGCCGAGACCGGCGAACGTGTCGATGAACGTCTGCGCGTGATGGCGGGCGTAGGACTCGTGCAGATCGTCGACCTGGTCGGGGACGTGGGCCAGCGGTCGACCCATCTCATGGTCGACCGCGTCCGGAGTCAGGAGCGCCTGGGCATCCATCGGGTCGAGATCGTCGACCCCGTAGAGGAGCGTCGTCTCGATCCCGGCCGCACGGAGGGCTCGGGTGATCGCGTCGAGGATGACCGGGCCGCGGAGGCTGCCGACATGGACGGTCCCCGACGGGGTCTTCGAGTCGTTGACGACCTGCGGGCCAGAGTCACGGACCCGCTGCGCCAGCTCGTCCGCCCAGTCCACGGCGACCTTTAGCTGATGCCGGTGATCTTGTAGGTGTAGTCGCCGGCCGGGACCTTGACCACGACCTTCTCGCCCTTCTTGCGGCCGAGCAACGATCGGCCGACCGGGCTCTCGTTCGAGATCCGACCTTCGGCGGGCTTGGCCTCGGCCGACCCGACGATGGTGAAGGTCTCCTTGCCGTCCTCGCTCTCGACGCTGACCGTCGATCCGATCTGCACGTGGTCGGTCGAGTGGTTCTCGTCGATCAGGACGGCGTTCTTGATCAAGGCCTCGAGAGTCTGGATGCGGCCCTCGACGAACGCCTGCTCGTTCTTGGCGTCCTCGTACTCGGCGTTCTCGGTCAGGTCGCCGTGTTCCTTGGCGTCGTGGATCCTGTCGGCGATCTCGGGACGGCGGACGTTAGTCATCTCCTCGAGCTCCGCGCGGAGCTTCTCGAGGCCGTCCTTGGACAGATAGGTGGGCTTGTTGTTCACGATCGGTCCCCGCTTTGGCGACGTCGCGCTCATGTGCACGACCGGTGGTCGGTCAGCTGATAACAAAAAGGACTTCAGGCTCCTCGCGGGTCCGCCGCGCGCCTGAAGTTCCCAGCCGGACGCGAATGGTAGTCGCGTCCCCGATGGGTGTCAAAAGGGTCGGTGCCGCATCTCGCCGCATCATCCCGACCCCTCCGCCAGGCGGTAGAGACGCCGTTTGACGCGCTGCAACGAGCCTCGATCCGGTAGCGCCACGAAGAGCGTGTCGTCGCCGGCGATCGACCCTGCCACCTCGGGCCAGCGCGCGCGGTCGAGCGCTGCCGCGATGGCGTGGGCGGACCCGGGCAGGGTACGGAGGACGAGCAGAAGACCGGCCTCGTGGATCTCGAGCGGCAGGTCCGCCAGCAGCTTGCGGAGGCGGTCCTCGCCCGAGGTCTCCGCTTCGATGAGACGCGGCGGGAGCGCATACGCGCTCGTCCCCTCGCGTGAGATCTTGATCAGCCCGAGCTCGGCGACGTCTCGGCTGATCGTCGCCTGGGTCGTACGGAAGCCGCGCTCTCGCAGGGCGGTTGCGAGCTCGAGCTGCGTCCGGATCGGACGCTGGGCGACGAGGTCCCGGATCGCCCGCTGCCGGAGCTGCTTCATCACTTCCATCCGCGGGCGCTCAGCGAGCCAGCCAGACGATCAGGACGATCCCCGCCAGCACGAAGCGGTAGAGGACGAAGATGCCGAGGGAGCGCGTCCGCAGATAACGAAGCATGAAGCGGATCGCGAGGAGACCTGAGACCAGCGAGGCGACGAGACCCACGATCAGCGGGCCGGCCTCGACGGTCACACCTGCCTCACCGCTGACCAGCTTGCCTGCCTCGAACAGGATGGCGCCTGCGGTGATCGGGGTCGCCATCAGGAACGCGAAGCGCGCCGCGGCCTCGCGGTCGAGGCCGGCGAAGCGAGCCGCTGAGATCGAGATGCCCGACCGACTGATCCCGGGCGCGAGCGCGATGGCCTGGGCGACGCCGATCCCTGTAGCGATCGGGAAGGTGACGTCTTCGACGCCCTTCGTCCGTGGACCGAAATGATCAGCGATCCAGAGGATCACGCCGCCCACCACGAGCGTGACGGCGACGAGGCCGACCTCGCGGATCTGATCCTCGAAGAAGCCACTGAACAGCGCGCCCACGATGGCTGCGGGGATGGTGGCTGCGACCAGCAGCCATGCGAGCTTGCGGTCCATGTCTCCGGCGAGGGATCGGTCGCGGATGGCGGCGAACCCGGCGGGGATGAGTCGGAGCCAATCGGCTCGGAAATGTACGAGCAGGGCGATCAACGTTCCGAGGTGGAGCATCACGCTGAACGCCAGCGACGTGATGAACGGGTCGTCCCAGCCGAACAGCCACGGGACGATGATCAGGTGACCCGATGACGAGACCGGCAGGAACTCGGTGAGTCCCTGCACGATCCCCATCACCAACGCCTGGATGACGAGATCCACTACTGACGCCTTACGGCGTGCGACAACCCGTTATCGGATGAACAGCGGCGCGAGGACGAGCGTGATCGTCGCGAGGAGCTTCACGAGGACGTGGAGCGACGGCCCGGCCGTGTCCTTGAACGGATCGCCGACCGTGTCGCCGACGACGGCCGCGGCGTGGGCATCGGTCCCCTTGCCGATGACGTTGCCGTTGTCATCCTTCAGGTTGCCCGACTCGATGTACTTCTTCGCGTTATCCCAGGCGCCGCCGCCATTATTCAGCGTCGTCGCCAGCATGACGCCGGCGATGGTCCCGACCATCAGCAGACCGGCCACGGCCTGATAACCGAGGATCAGCCCGACGAGGATCGGCGTCGCGACGGCGACCAGACCCGGGGCGACCATCTCGCGCAACGCAGCGCGAGTCGTGATGTCGACCACACGGGCGTAATCCGGACGCTGCGTGTAATCCATGATCCCGGGCATCTCCCGGAACTGCCGCCGGACCTCGACGATGATCGACTGCGCGGTCGTGCCGACGGCGCGGATGGCGAGGCTGCTGAAGAAGTAGGCGAGCATCGCGCCGATGAGCGCCGCCACGAAGACACTGACATCTGCCAGGTTGACCGCGGTCAGCAGCTCGCCGCCTCGGTTTGTCTGGATCAGGTTGACCTTGTCGATGTAGGCGCTGAACAGCAGGAACGCGGCGAGCGAGGCGGATGCGATCGCGTAGCCCTTGGTGAGCGCCTTGGTGGTGTTGCCGACGGCGTCGAGGCGGTCGGTGATCTCGCGGGTGTGCGCCTCCGAGCGGCTGAACTCGGCGACACCACCGGCGTTGTCGGTGATCGGGCCGAACGTGTCCATGGCCAGGATGTAGGCCGTGGTCATGAGCATGCCCATCGTCGCGACCGCCGTCCCGAAGATGCCGCCGACGTCCTTGCCGTTGGTATCCACGAGATTCGCCTGCTGGCCGAGCCAATGCGAGGCGATCAGGGCGACACCGATGGCGATCGCGGTCACGGCGGTCGTCTCGAAGCCGACGGCCGTGCCGCTGATGATGTTCGTGGCCGGGCCGGTCTTCGACGCCTCGGCGATCTCGCGGACCGGCCGGAAGCTGCCCGCCGTGTAGTACTGGGTGATGTAGACGAACACCACCGAGGTGGCCAGTCCGACGATGCCGCAGAAGAAGAAGTAGACCCAGGTCGGCAGGCCCAACGCGACGCCGGTGGTGCCGTTCGTCTGCATCATCACGTACGTCGTGATGCCGAGGCCGATGACGGACAACAGTGTCGTCGCCCAGTAGCCACGGTTCAGGATGTTCATCGGGTCCTCGGTCTCCTTGCCGCGGACGAAGTACATCGCCACGATCGTCGCCAGGAGCCCGAAGGCGCGGACGACGAGCGGGAAGAAGATCCAGGCTTCCGGGTTCGGCCAGCCGGCGGACTCGGCGATGGTGAACGCGGCGACCCCGAGGATCATCGCGCCGATGTTCTCGGCCGCGGTCGATTCGAAAAGGTCGGCGCCGCGCCCGGCGCAGTCGCCGACGTTGTCGCCGACGAGATCGGCGATGACCGCAGCGTTGCGCGGATCGTCCTCGGGGATCCCCGCCTCGACCTTGCCGACGAGGTCGGAGCCGACGTCCGCGGCCTTCGTGTAGATGCCACCGCCGAGCTGCGCGAACAGCGCGACGAAAGAGGCGCCGAAGCCGAAACCGACGATCAGGAATGGTGCCTCGGCCACGGTCACGTCGGCGACGAACGTCTGATAGACCGTGAAGATGCCCCAGACGCCAAGAAGTGAGAGCGCGACGACGAGGAACCCGGACACCGCCCCGCCGCGCATGGCGACCTGGACGGCCTCGACCAGCGACCGGCGCGCGGCGGATGCGGTCCGCACGTTCGAGCGCACGCTGATGAACATGCCGATGATGCCCGCGGCCATCGAGCAGATGGCCCCGACGAGGAACGCGATCGCCGTCATCACGCCGATCGGGCCTCCGGCCAGTGAGGGGACGTCCGCCACGTCCGGAGTCTCGACGAGGGTGATGACCACGCCGATGATCAGGGCGCCGACTAACGCAAGCGCGGCGATCGTCGTGTACTGGCGCTTGACGAATGCGTCGGCGCCCTCCCGGATGGTGTCGCCGACGGCCACCATCTCAGGCGTTCCGGTGTCGCGCGACAGGACGTCGCGGGCGAGATACAGGGCAAAGAGCACGGCAGTGATCCCAGCGATCGGGATCAGCAACTGGAGCGCACTCGCATCCATCAGGGTCGTCGGGTCCTCCACTGGGAGATGTGACCGGCACTCGATGCTGGCGCGAGAGAGCGTGCGCCGTCGCCGCCGGGGTCCGGGGAAAGGCCGCTGGTCCCCTTCGGCATGCACCGCTGGGTGGGACCCTTCAGGCCGCGGGCGAGTGTAACAAGCGGCTGATCGGCGGGTCAAACTCGCTCGCCGCCGGTGGATATGCATCGCCTGACCGAGCTGCCGAGCGGGCTGGCAGGGCTGCCGATGGGAAGGCCGAACCGAGCCACGCGAGCGCGCGCACTCCGAAGTGCGTGAGTGAGCGCCCGGAGGCGTCAACGCAGCCAGAAGGGCGCCATACCGGCGCGCCCCGTATACTGCCGGACTTGTGAGTCAACGACCCGCGCTCGGGTGCCTCTTCGAGATCGTCGAGACGCTCGTCTTGACGCTTCTGATCTTCTTCGTCATCCAGAACTTCGTCGCTCAGCCGTATAAGGTCCAGCAGAAGTCGATGCAGCGGACGCTCGAAGAGGATCAGTACGTGCTCGTCGACAAGCTCACCCCGCGGTTCGACGCCTACAACCGTGGCGACATCGTCGTCTTCGAGCCGCCCGAGGAGTGGGGCGAGGCGAACACGCCGTTCATCAAGCGCGTCATCGGTGAGCCCGGGGACAAGGTCGAGATCCGTGACGATGGACTCGTCTACATCAATAGCGTCGCGATCGACGAGCCGTATCTGTACTCCGAGGAGGCGGGCGGTCCGCCCCAGGAGACGACCGCACCTCTCGAGCAATCGACCTGGACCGTGCCCGAGGGCGACCTGTTCCTGATGGGCGACCATCGCGCCAATTCCGCGGATTCCCGCACCTTCGGGCCCGTGCCCATCGACCGCGTCGTCGGCCGCGCCTGGCTGCGCTATTGGCCGCTGAGCGCGTTCGGCATCCTGCAGACCCCGACCTACCCGAGCCTCGCCCCCGCCACCCCATGACGCCGTCCGGGATCCGGGCGTGAACCCGATCCTCGCCGCGGTCGCCCTGGTGGTAGTCGCGGGGACCGTGGTCGCGGTCGCTTTCCGCGATCCGCGCGTCGCGATCCTCGGACTCGCCGTCGTTCTCATCGGCTCGCCCGTGCTGACGGACCCGCTGCCGGCGGTCCTGGGGCTGGCAGGCCGGATCGTCGGCGCGATCCTCGCTGCTTATCTACTGTGGATCGCCGTCCGCGACCGGAACCGCATCAGAGGATCGACCATCGTCACGGGCGGTTCGCGGATCGGCTGGCCGGCCGAGGCGCTGATGGCCGCGTCCGCGTTCGTGGTCGGTCTGGCGGCGCATGGTCTGGGCGCTCCTGCCCTCGGCTCTCCGTTGTCGAGTGCGGCCGGGTTCGCGGTCGCGGCGCTCGCGGTCTCGGCGACGATGACCGGTAGCGATGTCATCCGCGTCGGGATCGGCTCGCTGCTGCTGCTCGACGGTGCCCTGTTGGTCCGAGCCGGGTTGGGTGGGACACCGGACCAGCTGGAGCAGCTGATCACCACGGGCGTGCTCATCGTCGTCGCCGCCTCCGTCGCATCGTTGGCCAGGGCGGCCGTGTCCGACGGCGCCGGCGGCTTCGAGTTCTCGGTCGAGGGGCCGCGACGGCGCCGACGTGAACCGGAGGCGCACCCGATCGAGCCTCCGGTCCGCGACCTCCTGCGATGAGCGGATGAGCCTGCTGCCGTTCCTCCTACTGACGAGCCTCGGCGCCATCGCCGTGGTGGCGGTACGGACGCGGCCACGGTTGGCGACGGTCCTCGGCGTCTCGATCCTCGGCCTCTCGGTGATCGCGGCCGCCCTCATCCGGCCGAGCCAGTCGATCGCGATCGGCACATCTGGCATCGCCACGACCGACTACCTGCGCGTGTTCCTCTTGCTTGCCGCACTGGCGACGTTGCTGCTCGCGATCGTCGGCGAGGCGACCGAGGGCCGCAAGGACGCGCCGGCCGTGGCGCTCGGGGTCCTCGCGAGCAGCGCCCTGGCGCTGTCACTGCCCGACGCGCGCGTGGCCGTGCTCGCCGCGACCGCCGGCGGGGCCTTCGGCGCGCTCGTCGCGCTGGTTCCGGACCGCGGCCGGACGGGGGCGACGGTCGGCACGCGCGTCCTGCGGGCGACCGCCGTCGCCGGGACCATGGCCATCGCCGCGACGGCCTGGATCGGGCGCGATCTCAGCGAGCTGGCCGCTCAACCGATCGTGTTCGGCCTCGCGTATCTCGCCTTCGCCCTGGCTGTCGCGGTCCGTTTCGGGGCGATCCCGGCCCACACCTGGGCGGCTCGCCTGACCGACGCGGTCCCCGAGACGACCCTCCCCCTCGTCACGGCCATCGCGCCCGCCGCGCTGGCCATCGTCGCGCTCGCCTGGGCCGATGCATCGATCGCGCCGCTCGCCCTCGATCTGACCTCGGTCCGGTTCGTGGTCCTGGCCGTCGCCATCGCCTCGATCTTCCTCGCCTCTGTCGCGGCGCTGATCCAGGACGACATCGAACACATCGTCGGGTACGCGATCGTCGGCGATGCCGGGGTCGTGATGCTGGCCGTCGCCGCACTCGACCCGGCCGCGTGGGCACCGGCACGGATCTGGATCCTGGCCTTCGTGGCGGCTCGGAGCGCGTTCGCAGCGTGGGCCGCGGCGACACGGGCCACCTTCGGGACCGGTCGCGTCGCTGATCTTCGTGGCTGGGCCGTGCGGGCGCCGATCCTCGCGGTGGCGCTCGCCCTCGTGGTCGTGGCGAGCATCGGTCTCCCCGGGCTGGCCGCCGCCGAGGCGCGGGGACAGCTGATCGCGCTCGTGCTCGACGGCCCGCTCGCCCTGCTGGTCATGCTCGGGACGCTCAGCCCGCTCCTCTACTACGGGCGGCTGTTCGTCATCGGCGCCGCACGGACGGCAGGCACACAACGAGTGCCGTGGCGTCCGGTCGTCGATCGGCTCGACCTCACGGATCTCGGCAGCTCCCTGCGCCGTGCGTGGGCGGACAACCGGATGGTCACGGCGACGGGCGGGGCGACGCTGCTCGCCCTGCTCGCCCTCGTCGTGTCGGCCGGCGCCTTCGGGGCGCCCCAGGCCGCGGCCGGGCTGCCGCCGGTCATCGGTGAAAGCGTCGAGTCATTCGAACCTGGCCAGCCGCCGGAGCCCGGCGCCTCCGATGCGCCATCTCCGGAGCCCCCGACCGAGCCATCCGGATCGTCCGGCTCGTCAGCCGAACCCGAGCCCTCCCCGTCGACCTAGGCTCACTCCTCGGGCGCGAGGACCCAGCGATCGATGTCCCGCTCGTACTCGAGGAGCTCGTCGGCGCGGAACCACAGGTCGAGCTCGCTGATCGCCGCGTCGGACCCGTCGGAGGCGTGGACGATGTTCTGAGCGGTCTCCAGCGCGAAGTCGCCGCGGATCGTGCCCGGTGCCGCCTCGTGAGGTCGTGTCGCGCCGTTGATCGCCCTGACGACGGCGATAGCGTTCGGTCCCTCGAGCGCCAGGGCGACGAGCGGCGCCGACGTGATGAAGTCGACCAGACCGGTGAAGAACGGCTTCTCGCGATGGGCGGCGTAGTGCCGCTCCGCGAGGTCGCGATCGACGTGCACGAGCTTGAGTCCCACGACCTTCAGCCCACGCTCCTCGTACCGCGCGAGGATCCGGCCGGTCAGCTGGCGCTGCACGCCGTCGGGCTTGACGAGGACGAGGGTGCGTTCGATCACGCGGGGTCTCCTTCTGCAGGGGGATCGGTCGTGGTTCGCGTCGCGTCGGCGTAGGCGCGGCGGGCGTCGAGCTCGCGGCCGACGAGACGATACGCATCGCCGCGGACGAACGCCAGACCAGGGTCATGGCGCTCGCCGACGAGATCGATGACGGCGGGCGCCAGCGCGGGCGCCATGCGCAGGACGAGGGCGAGCTGGAGCGCCGCCCCGGACACGTCGCCCGCATCGAGGGCGGCACGACCGATGTCGAGTGCGTCCTCGCCGGTCGGCAGGTTCGCGTCGACGGCGGCCGCCGATGAGGCAGCGGCCTCGGCTGCCTCGGCCAGGTCCGCATCCCAGAGGCCGGCGCCGGCCTCGTCCTGCGGCTCGGTCGCGGGCGGCGACGACGGTGGTGGCGACGACGCGTCCATCGGCAGCGGGCGCGGGCTACCGGTCGTCGGCCGACCGCTGGATCCGCGGCCGGGGTGCGGCCCGTCGAACATCGTGGTCGGCGACGGTGGTGGAGCCGCCGGATCGGGCGGCCAGGCGGGGCTCCTTGGCATGCCCGCGAAGATGGCGTCGATCGAGCCATCGGCGGCGCCAAGGGCCTTCGCCGCGAGCCGTCGCGCTTCGGTCGGCCTGCCCCGCGCGGCCGCCGCCTCGGCGGCGACGACCAACGCCAGGACCGGGCCCTCGTCGTCGTCGATCACCAACGCGGCGGCCTCGCCGGCGCCGGTGATATCGCCCGTTCGCCAGCGGACCTCGGCGAGGTCGAGGACGCCCTCGGCATCGAGCATGTCCTTGCCGGCCAGCGTCTCGAGCTCGGCGCGGGCCAGCGACAACGACCCAAGCCGAAGGTGCAGCCGCGCCAGGATGAGATCCGGCGACCGCTCGGTGACCGTCGTTGAGGAGTCGCTCATGCGGGCAGGCGGAGGTGGCGATCGAGACCGCGCATGGCGCGCGCCGGCGCCACCGCTGCCAGCCGGAGTCCGTCGTCGACCACGAGCTCGGACGCCAGCCGCTGGATGTCGTCGGCCGTGACCGCGTCGATCTCGGCCAGCGCCTCGTCGACGGTCAGTACGCGGTCGTGCAATGCCTCCTGGCCACCGATCCACGAGGCCACGTGACGGGTCTCGTCCATGCGCAGTTCGAGCCCGCCGGACAAGTAGCGCTTGGCCCGGTCGAGCTCGTCGGCGGGCACGCGCTCGTCGCGGAGCCGCGCCAGTTCCACCAGGACGGCATCGAGGGCCTCATCGAGCGAGTCGGGGTCGACCCCAGCGGAGATCTCCAGCGCCCCGGCATCGGCGTAGTCGACCAGCCCGGACGAGATGTCGTAGGCGAGCCCGAGGTCTTCCCGGACCGCCTGGAAGAGCCGGCTGCTCATCCCGTCGCCGAGCACCGCGTTGAGCAACGCGAGCACCCACGAGTCCGGATGATCACGCGGCAGGGCCGGGATGCCGACGACGAGCTGCGCCTGCGCTGTGGGTCGCTTGCCGAACAGCACGCGCTCACCGGCTGGCAGCGCCGGTGCAGGGAAGAATCCCGGGACGACGCCATTCCCGGTGCCGAACGCGGCGGCAGCGAGATCCACGGCAGCGGCGTGGTCGATGTCACCGGCCACCGCGACGACCGTGTTCGCCGGGCGATACATGGTCCGCCAGAAGTCCCGGATCGTGTCGTCGGGGAGGGCCCGGATCCCCGCCTCGTCCCCGCAGATCTCTCGACCGAGCGGGCCGTCGCCGAACATCGCTGTCTGGAACAGGATCTGCGCGTACTCGGTCGGGTCGTCCTGGTAGCCGCGGATCTCCTCGATGATGACGCCACGCTCACCGGCGATCTCGTCGCCGCGCAACGTCGGGCGGACGATCAGCTCGCCGATCACGTCCATCCCGCGGGCCGCCTCGCGATGCGGGACGCGCACCCAGTAGACGGTCAATTCGCGGTCGGTGGCCGCGTTGAACGAGCCACCAACGCCCTCGATCGCTTCGCTGATCGACCGCGTCGACGGGTAGGCGGACGTGCCCTTGAAGGTCAGGTGCTCCATGAAATGGGCGACGCCGGCCTCGGCCGCACTCTCCAGGCGCGAACCGGCCAGGACGTACGCGGCGATGGAGACCGAACGCGCCCCCGGCACACGGGAGCTGATGACGCGCGGCCCCTCCGGCAGCGCGGTCCGTTCGAACATCGCGACGGATGGTACAGGAAGCCCTCTACCCGGCCCGAAGCACCGTCGAGGGTGCGATCGGAGCGATCCAGCGCGGCCGCAGCACATCGGTCGGGTCGCCGGCCGTCGACGCGGCTATCCTGTCCCCGGAAGGTGCGCGTTCCGTCCCGGTCAGTCCGGTCGCGCCCGTGAGGAGGATCCAGGCATGAGCCGTCGACTGTCGTTGCTGACGGTCTTGTTGACCGTCGCGTTCATCGTTGGCGCCTGTTCGACCGGTGGCGCGACCACCGCGCCGTCGGCGTCGGCGTCGGGCGAACCGTCCGCGTCAGCGTCCGCCGAGCCGTCGGCCGGTGGAGGGTCGCCGGCCGCCGCCGATTGCGCCGGGACGGGCGCGCAGGGCGGTGCAGACCTGCAGATCCCCGACGTCGAGGAGGGCAAGTTCAACGTCGCGATGGTCCTCATCGGCCCGCACGATGACGGCGGCTGGAGCCAGGCCCACTACGAGGGCCTCCAATACATGTGCCAGAACGTGGCGGACACCCACGTGGCGTACATCGAGCTCGTCCCCGAGGGCGCGGACTCCGAGCAGGTCTTCCGCAGCCTGGCGCGCAAGGGCTTCAACTTCATCATCGGCACGTCGTTCGGCTACATGGACCCGATGGCGACGGTCGCCGAGGAGTTCCCGGACGCGACGTTCCTCCACCTGACCGGCTACAAGTCGAACGGCAAGAACTTCGGCAACTTCTTCGGGGCGATGGAGGACTTCAAGTACCTCGCCGGCATGCTGGCCGGGTCGCGCGCGAAGGCCGATGGGAACCCGAAGATCGGCTACATGGCCACGTTCCCGATCCCTGAGGAGCTGCGCCTCGGCAACGCGATCATGCGCGGGGTCAAGGTCACCTGCCCCGAATGCACGATGGACGTGCGCTTCATCAACACCTGGCACGACCCGGTCAAGGAGCGCGACGGCGCCGCCTCGCTGTTCGACGCCGGGGCACAGGTCGTCTTCACCGGTGCCGACACGCCGGCGGTCGCCGACGTCGCGCAGGAGAAGGGCAAATGGGGCGTCACGTACGACCACCCCGTGTCCTGCCATGTCGAGAAGTGCCTGACGGCGCCGTACTGGATCTGGGGTCCCGAGTACGCACGCATCGCGGAGCAGGTGAAGGCCAAGTCCTACACCGCTGGCTACGAGTACTTCGACGCCAAGTCGAAGGCCATGGGCCTGTTCGGCTTCATGGACGGCGAGACGCCCCAGCCGGGCATCGCCGACCTGCCCGCCGCGGATGTGACGAAGGTCAAAGAGACCCTCGCCACGATGCTCGAGAGTGACACCGCTCGCTTCGACATCGTGTTCAACGGACCCATCGTCGACAACACCGGCAAGGAGCTGATCCCCGCCGGCCAGAAGCTGGCGCAGTCTGACCTCGACCAGTTTCCTCCGGGCGCCCCGGGCTCCGAGTGCAAGACCTGCATGTACTGGTGGAACGACGGGATCACCGTTGAGCTGCCCGCCCTGTCGTAGGTCGGAATAGGCGGGCGTCGGTGGTCCGGCGCCCGCCCTTCGCTCCGACGGAGCCATGACCGAACCGGCGTCCGGGGCCTCGTCGCCTGCGACGCTCGCCACGACGGTGCCGCCTGCCATCGAGGCGGCCGGGATCGTCAAGACCTTCCCCGGTGTCCGCGCGAACGACGGCGTCGACTTCGACGTCCGCCCGGGCGAGATCCACGCGCTTCTCGGCGAAAACGGCGCGGGCAAGAGCACGTTGATGAACATCCTCGCGGGGTTGTATCGGCCGGACGAGGGACAGGTCCGGGTCGGCGGCGAAAACGTCGAGTTCCGCTCCCCGCGCGACGCGATCGCCAACGGCATCGGCATGGTCCATCAGCACTTCGCGCTCGTGCCCTCACAGACGGTCGCGGAGAACGTGCTGCTCGGCCTCGACCGGCCGCGGTTCCGGCTCGACCTCAAGCGGACCGAGGGCGAGGTCGACCGCCTCGCCCGTGATGTCGGCCTGCGGGTCGACGCGCAGGCGTCCGTCTGGCAGCTGTCGGTCGGCGAGCAACAGCGCGTCGAGATCATCAAGCTCCTGTTCCACGGCGCCCGCGTGCTCATCCTCGATGAGCCGACGGCGGTGCTCGCGCCCCAGGAGATCTCCGAGCTGTTCGCGACCCTCCGCTCGATGGTCGCCGACGGCCGTAGCGTCGTGTTCATCAGCCACAAGCTCGGGGAGGTGCTGTCGATCGCCGATCGCATCACGGTCATGCGCGGCGGCCACGTGACGGCCGCCGGCATCGACCCGTCCACGGTGACGCGCGCCGACCTCGCGCGGCTCATGGTCGGCCGGCCGGTCCTGGAACAGCTCAAGCGCACGGAGGTCGAGGCGGGTCGAGTGGTCCTCCACGTCGAGGACGTCCGCGCCGACAGCGACCGCGGACTGCCCGCCGTGCGTGGCGCTTCCCTGGAGGTCCACGCGGGCGAGATCGTCGGCGTCGCAGCGGTCGCGGGCAACGGGCAATCGGAGCTGGCGCAGGTGATCACGGGTCTGCGGACCTGCACGGGCCGGGTGACGGTCGACGGCCGGGAGATCGCGGCGCGGCCGTCGCGGGAGGGTGTTCGAGCCGGCGTCGCGTATGTGCCCGAGGACCGGGCCGGCGTGGGCAGCGCGCCGAACCTGTCGCTTGTCGACAACCTGATCCTGCGCGCGTTCCGTCATCCGCCGATCGCGCGCGGACCGATGCTCGACGACCGGGCAGCCCGGACCAAGGCCGACGGCCTGCGGCAGGCCTACGCGATCTCGGCCCCGTCCATCGACGCGCCGGTGCGGATCCTCTCCGGCGGCAACCTGCAGCGACTCATCCTGGCCCGCGAGATCGATTCGTCGCCCAAGGTCCTCGTCGCGGTCCAGCCGACCCGGGGCCTGGACGTCGGCGCGATCGAGGGGGTCCACCAGCTGTTGCTCGACCTGCGCGCCAAGGGGACGGCCATCCTGCTCATCTCCGAGGAGCTCGAGGAGCTCCTCGCGCTGTCCGACCGGGTCCTCGTGATGTACGAAGGGCAGATCGCGGCCAGCTTCGATACGCCTACGCGCGATGATGTCGAGGCCATCGGCCTGCACATGACCGGCGGCGAGGCGTGATCGTCCGGCTCGAGCCGCGCGGTCAGCCGCCGCGCTGGTTGTCGCCGCTGCTCACCGTCCTCGCCGTGGTCGTCGCCCTGCTCATCGGCGCGATCGTGCTCGCCCTGGTCGGCGGCGACCCGGTCAAGTCCTATCTCCACATCGTCAAGGCGGCGTTCGGCGACGTGGGCGTCCTGTCCGACACCCTGGTCAAGGCGACGCCGCTGATCCTGACGGGCCTCGCGTGCGCGCTCGCCTTCCGGATGCGGCTGTGGAACATCGGGGCCGAAGGCCAGTTCCTGCTCGGTGCCTGGGGTGCGAGCCTCGTCGTCCTCGCGCCGATCCTGCCCGAGGGCACGCCGGCCATCGTCGTGATCCCCGCGATGATGCTGGCAGGCGCGCTGGCCGGAGCCGTATGGGGCTTCATCCCGGGCGTGCTCCGCGCGCGTCTCGGCGTCAACGAGATCATCACGACGCTGATGCTCAACTACGTCGCGTTGGCGTGGATCCAGTTCTGGGTCTTCGGGCCGTGGAGCGAGGGTGGCTTCCAGCAGACCGCGACGTTCCCGCGGGAAGCGTGGCTGCCCCGGCTGACCGACTTCGGCGAGCAGTTCCCGGTGCTCTCGGGTCTCACCACCCACTTGGGGATGGTGTTCGCGCTGATCGCGACAGCCATCGTGTCGGTCGTCGTGTCGCGGACCCGCTGGGGCTATGAGATGCGACTCATCGGCGACAACGCGCGGGCGGCCCGCTACGCCGGGATCGACATCGCCCGCTACGTCATCGTGGTGTTCACCGTATCCGGCGCCCTCGCCGGGCTCGCCGGCATGAGCGAGGTCGCCGGCTCGGTCCATCGACTCCAGGACCGCATCTCGCCCGGCTACGGCTTCACCGCGATCATCATCGCCTACCTCGCGCACCTCGGACCGTGGCGGGTCGTCGTCGCCTCGATCCTATTCGGAGCGTTGATCCTTGCCGGCCGCGAGATCCAGCCGTCCGGCGTCCCGGCGATGATCCAGGGGATCATCCTGTTCTGCCTGATCATCGCTGACGCGTTCGTGCGCTATCGCGTCGTGATCACCCGCCGGGTGACGGCGGCCGCATGATCGACTTCACACTGATCCTCGCGGCGGGCGTCGCGAGCGGCACGATCGTGCTCTTCGCCGCGATCGGCGAGATCTTCGCGGAGCGCTCGGGCGTCCTCAATCTCGGCGTCGAGGGGATGATGCTGATGGGCGCCGTGGCCGGGTTCGCGGTGGCGGCGGCCACCGGCGATCCGTGGGTCGGGCTCGTCCTGGCGATGCTCGCCGGCGGGCTCCTGAGCATCGTCCACGCGGTCGTCACGATCCACCTCCGGGCCGAGCAGGTCATCTCGGGCCTGGCCCTGACCTTCCTCGGTTCGGGGGTCGCGCGGGTGCTCGGCGACGGGCTGTCGAACGCCGGACCGATCAATACGCTCCCCCGCTTCTCGGTGCCGCTGCTGTCGCAGATCCCGGTCCTCGGCCCGATCCTGTTCCGCGACCAGAGCATCCTGACCTACGTCGGCTTCCTGCTCGTGCCGCTCGCCTGGTACTGGATCGAGCGCACGCGTCCGGGCCTGCACCTGCGGGCGGTCGGCGAACGACCAGCGGCCGCAGACGCGCAGGGCATCGACGTCGTCCGGGTCCGCTATGCGTACGTCCTGATCGGCGGGCTGCTGGCCGGCCTCGCCGGCGCGACGATCACCCTCGCGATCTCGCCCGGCTGGTTCGGTGACCAGACAGTGGCGGGCCGCGGCTGGATCGCGATCGGGCTCGTCATCTTCGCCCAGTGGAGCCCGATCCGGGCCGCCTTCGGGGCCTACCTCTTCGGGGCCATCTTCCGGTTCATCCTCGACCTGCAGGGGGTCAAGACGATCCTGGGCTTCGACAATCCGTTCCAGGCCGGTCGGTCGGCGACGTTCTTCCTCGAGATGCTGCCGTACCTGTTCGTGGTGATCGTGGTCATCCTCGGATCGCGCGAGGCGCTGCGACGACGGATCGGCGCTCCAGCCGCGCTGGGTATCCCGTACGTTCGCGGGGAACGCGGGGCATAAGCCGCGGGCCCGATCTCGCCGCGCCCACGTCGCGGGCTCTGGGGCCTACTCGTCCTCGGACGTCTCGAGCCCGAGCAGTTCCATCTGGACGTAATCGGACGTGTCGAACTCGAGCTGGCGCGGCGCGAAGGGTGACGCGTCCTCGCTCCCCGCGCCGATCGGCGCGAACTCGACGATGACCCGCTCATCACCCTGGACCAGCGTGTAGACAAGCAGCTGGTCGGGTCGGGTCTCGAACTCGAGGTGCTCGAAGGAATCGATGTTGAGGGTGATCGCCAATGGCGTGAAGTAAGTCGACGTGTCCGGCGCGTCCGTCACGATGCGCTCGACCCAGCCCGTGCCGTGCGCGACGACTTCGCGTCCGCGCATGTATCGATACGTGACGGTCTGCTTCAGCAGGGGCTTGAGTAGATGGAGCATGTCGGTCGCGCTGGCGACGACGCCCTGGTTCACGAAGAACTTGGCGGCCGGCGACATCGACACGAGTCGGACTCCTGCAGTCGGTGGCTGGGGGCTGCCTCGGAGGACGCGGCCGATGGTACCGCACGGCGCGGTCACCGGACCGGCCGGTCGGCCAGCCCGGCCCGTGCCGATGGCGGCGAGACGCCGCGTATCATCCCGGCCATGCTCCTGGCCATCGACATCGGGAACACGAACATCACGATCGGGCTGCTGCGGAATGGCGCGCTCGTGGCGACCCGTCGTGCCGCCACTCTGCCGCGGGCGACCGCGGACGAGATCGAGGTGCTCCTCGATGGTCTCCTGCACCTCGACGACGCGTCGTTCGGCGACGTCGACGCGATCGCCTGCGCGTCGGTGGTGCCCGCGTTGACGGCCCACGTCGAGTCGATCGCCGCCCGACGCGAGCGGCCGCTGACGCTGGCCCTGGCCGGGACCGTGCCGCTCGCCATCCGGACGGAGCGACCGGCCGAGGTCGGTGCCGACCGGCTGGTCAACGCGCTGGCCGCCGGCCGGCTGTACGGGATGCCGGCGGTCGTCGTCGACTTCGGCACCGCGACGACGTTCGACTGCGTGGCCGCCGATGGCGCCTACGTCGGCGGGGCGATCGCGCCCGGTCTGGAACTGGGACTGGAGGCACTGGCGGCACGGACCGCCAAGCTGCCCCGGATCGAGCTGCGAGCTCCCGATCGGGCGATCGGTCGCGACACGGTGAGCGCCATGCAGGCCGGGACCGTCTTCGGGTACCAGTCGCTGGTGGCAGGGCTCCTGGCCCGGATCCGACGGGAACTTGCCGACCAGGCGGGGGTCGCGCCGGGCGACGTCAAGACGATCCTGACCGGCGGCCTGTCGGCTGCGCCGTGGGCGACCGACCTCGACGGCATCGACGCCATCGACCCGGACCTGACGCTGAAGGGCCTCGCGATCATGCATGCCGAGGTGGCCGGCGGGGAACGGCTCGAACTGGGCCTGCCGTGACCGGTCGACTCGAGGGGCGGCTCATCGGGCTGGGCGTGACGGGCTCGATCGCGGCCTACAAGGCCGTCGAGCTTCTCCGCCTCCTGCGAGCGGAGGGCGCCGACGTCGTCGCGATGCTCACGCCCGCCGCGACCGCGTTCGTCGGGCCGCTGACGTTCCAGGCCCTGTCTCGACACGCGGTCGAGACGGACGTGCTGGCGCTGCTGCCCGACGGCCGGATCGGCCACATCGTGGTCGCCGACACGGCCGACGCGATCGTGGTCGCGCCGGCCACCGCCCATTGGCTGGCGGCCATGGCGCACGGCCTGTCGGGTGATGTCGTCACGGCCACGACCCTCGCCGCGAGCGCGCCCGTCGTGGTCGCCCCGGCGATGGACGGCGACATGTGGACGCACCCGGCGACCCGCGACAACGTCGCGCGATTGCGGGACGCGTTCGGGTACACGATCGTCGAGCCCGAGGCGGGCGAGCTCGCATCCGGCCAGTCCGGAGTGGGCCGGCTCGCCGAACTGCCGGCGATCGTCAACGCCGTCGTGGCCGCGATCGGCGAACGCCCGATCCGCGCCGCGGATCCGGCCGCGCGTCCGCCGACCGTCGAACCGGTGCGCGAACCCGACCTCGAAGGCCGGCACATCGTCGTGAGCGCGGGCGGAACGCGCGAGGCCATCGACCCGGTGCGGTTCATCGGCAATCGCTCGACCGGCAAGATGGGCGTGGCCATCGCGGAGGCCGCCCTCGCACGCGGAGCGCAGGTAACGCTCGTCGCAGCGAGTCTCGAAGTCGGCGCGCCTGCCGAGGCGACCACCATCCGGGTCGAGTCGGCGGCGGAGCTTCGGACGGTGCTTCATCGCCTTGCCCACGCGGCCGATGGAACGGCGGGCTTCGATGCCCTCGTCATGGCCGCGGCGGTCAGCGACTTCCGACCCGCGACGCCCGCCGACACCAAGCTGGAGCGAGGGGGCTCGCTCACGCTCGAGCTCGAACCGACGCCCGACATCCTCGCCCAGATCGCCCGGATCGCCCGGGGCACGGACCGGGAGGGCGAGACGACCTACGAACCGCTCCGTCCGCGGCCGTATCTGGTCGGGTTCGCCGCGGAGACCGGCTCGCTCGAGCGGGCAGCCGACAAGCTCCGCCGCAAGGGCCTCGACCTCCTCGTCGCCAATGACGTCGCGGAGCCCGGTTCTGGCTTCGGCACCGACACCAACCGGGTCACCATCCTCGACGCCGACGGCGGCCGGTCCGAGCTGCCGCTGATGCCCAAGCGGGGCGTCGCCGACGAGATCCTCGACCGCGTCGCTCGCGCGCTGGACGACCGCGACGCCGCAGCGCAGACTGGCTGACATGAGCGCTCCGTCCGACACGCCCAGGCGCCTGACGGTCGCGGACATCGCCAAGCGCTACGCGGACGGCGAGCGGCTGCCGATGCTCACGGCGTACGACTTCCCGACGGCGCGGATCATCGACGATGTCGGGATCCCGCTGGTCCTGGTCGGCGATTCGGTCGGGCAGGTGCTGCTCGGCTACGAGTCGACCGTCCGGGTGACGATGGCCGAGATGCTCCACCACACGAAGGCCGTCGTGCGCGGCACCCGCCAGGCGCTTGTCATAGGCGACATGCCGTTCCTGAGCTATGCGACGGTCGACGAGGCGCTCGAGAACGCGGGTCGCTTCCTGCAGGATGCCGGTGCCCAGGCGGTCAAGGTCGAGGGCGGCGTTCGGTCGGCGCGGATCATCGAGGCGCTGGTCAAGGCGGGCATCCCGGTGATGGGCCACATCGGCTGGACGCCGCAGGCGCAACACGGCATGGGCGGCAAGGTCAAGGTCCAGGGCAAGGACCGGACCCAGGCTCGAGCCCTCCTCGCCGACGCGCTGGCGGTACAGGAGGCCGGCGCCTTCTCGATCGTCCTCGAGCTCGTCCCGGAGCAGCTCGCCGGCGCCATCACCGAGCGTCTGAAGATCCCGACGATCGGCATCGGCGCCGGTCCGCTGTGCAGCGGCCAGGTCCAGGTCATCACCGATCTGCTCGGTCTTGGCGACTTCGTGCCACGCCATGCCCGTCCGTACGCGAACCTCCGCGAGACGATCAGCGAGGCTGCCAAGGCCTATGCCGCGGACGTCGCCTCCGGCGCCTTCCCGGGTGAGAAGGAGACGGTCCGCATGGATGACGCCGTGCTCGACGAGGCGCTGGGCCGCGGTGCCCACGACCGCGCGAGCGGCGAAGTACCGCTCGCGGGCATCCCGCTCGACCGCGACCTGTAGGGAGTGGCACACGCGCAACCGCGTGCCAGCACGCGCGTCGTCCGGACGCGTCTGGAGCTCCGACTCGCGCTGAGCGACGCGCCTCGGCCACTCGGCCTCGTCACCACGATGGGCTGGCTCCATGACGGGCACCGGGCGTTGATGCGCCGGGCGCGCGACGAAAGCGCCACGACGGTCGTGACGATCTTCGTCAACCCGCGCCAGTTCAACGAGGCCGCCGACTACACCCGCTATCCGCGGAACGAGGAACACGACATCGCGATCTGCGAGTCCGAGGGCGTGGACCTCGTGTTCGCGCCGGGCGTCGACGAGATCTATCCCCAGGGCTTCGATACGACCGTCTCGGTCGGTGCGGTCGCGCGACCGCTGGAGGGCGCAGCGCGACCCGGCCACTTCGACGGCGTCGCCACCGTCGTCGCCGTCCTGTTCGATCTCGTCGGGGCGGACCGGGCGTACTTCGGCCAGAAGGACGCCCAGCAGGTGATGGTCATCCGCCAGATGGCGCGCGATCTGGCGATCGGCACTGAGGTCGTCACCGCGCCGACCGTTCGCGAGGCCGACGGCCTCGCCCTGTCGTCCCGCAACGTCCACCTCTCGCCCGAACAACGGGCGGCGGCGACGGTCCTTCGGCGAGCGCTGCTCGCGGCTCTGGACGCCTGGACGGCCGGCGAGCGATCCGCCGAGGCCCTGCGTCGAGCCATGGGCGACGTCCTCGCCACGGAGCCGCTGGCGGAGGTCGAGTACGTCTCGGTGGCCGACGGCCGCACGCTCGAGGAACTCGACATCGTCGACCGGCCGGCGCTGGCATCGATGGCCGTCCGGTTCGGCGAGACCCGGCTCATCGACAACGAGATCCTCGACGTCGACGCCGAACCCGACCCGGGAACCGAGATCCGGCCACAGGTGTACGGAGGCTGACAGCACCCGCTCCGAGGTCATCGATCATGTCTCGCCGTGGACTCACCAGCAGCTTGATCCTCGCCGCGATGGCGGCTCTCGCCGTCGCCCTGCCCGCCTTCGCCAAGGAGGGCGCCGAGGCGAAGCTCGACACGGCGCTGCCGCGGGACGCCCAGCCGGGCTCGACCATCGACGTCGGCTGGTCCGTCTTCGCCATCGAGGGCGACCAGACCGTTCCGATCACCGGCTCGCCCGTCTATGTCCGGCTCGTCGGCCCGGGCGCGGCGAGCGTGACCGAGGTGATGGGCAAGGAAGTCCCGGCAGGATCCGGCCACTACACGGCCGCGATCCAGGTGCCGGACGGCGGCATCGACAAGGTGTTCGTCGCGATGCGTGGCGAGTCCTGCACGTCCGCCGGCTGCCAGCGCTCGGACATGATCTTCCCGCTTATCGACGATCCGCTCGTGGCCGGCCCGGCGCCCGTCGCCCCGAGCACCGCGCCCGCGCCCGCGCCGACGACCGTCTCGATCGGCTCGCAGCTCGCGCCCATCGTCGGACTGGGCGTCGCGATCGCCGTGGCCGGTGGTCTGGCCGCGCTGATCCTCGGCCGACGCAGGATGGCCGAGGCACCGGCGGGTCGCTGACGAGCCGAAGCCCGCTGGCCGGTCACGACTGACGGCGGCGGCGCGGGTCGCGGCCCCGGCCCGCGCCGACCTGCCGAGCGCTAGGCGGCGATCTCGACCTCCGTCGCGACGTCGAGCACTCGATCGATGAAAAGGTGCTCCCAGACGAGCGCCTTGATCTCCTCGATCTTCTCGCGGTCGGCGACATGCGTCTTGACCAGCAGGTCGTGGATCTCGGACGCGACCGCGTAGGTGTCCTCGGGCACGATGGTCGCGAAGAGGTCCGCGTGGCGTATCGCATCGATGACCGTCTTTCGGGGCTGATACCCGCCCGTCAGCACGAGCCCGAGCGCGTCGCCGGCGGCCGGCGACTTGATCCGGTGCGCATGCACGATCGCGGCGATGACGTCTTCGCGATCGCCCGGGACGATGACCAGCGACCGTTCGCCGATGCGCTGGAGCATGTGCTCCGGTTCCATCGCACCGATGGCGACGCCGCCGATGACCAGATCGAGGTCGGGACCTGGGTGGATGGTCTCGCCGTGGACGCCCTCGAGCACCATCGCCAGCGTCGGGTTCGACAGGATCGGCCGGTACGGCAGCACGCCAAGGAGCGGGATGTCGTGACGTGCGAGGCCACGCTCGAGGGTCTTGGCCAGGTCCGGTTTCGCGGCCAGGTCGACCTTGTTCACGATGGCTCCCGCGACGCGGACGCCCGACCGCTCGAAGAGCGCCTTGTTGAGGACGATCTCGTCGATGGGCCGGCCGACGCCGCCCTCCGACACGATCACCGCCGGAGAGCCGAGCATCGCCGCGACGACCGCGTTGGACAGCCCGATCACCGCACCGACGCCGGCATGCCCGGTCCCCTCGATGAGCAGGATGTCGCGGTCGCGGGCGAACCGCGCGTGGGCGGCCCGGATCCTGGCCGGTAGGTCCTCGACCACCTTCCCATCGATGTAGGCCTGGGTGAAGCCGCGCGGGATGTGGATCGGGCTCATCTGGCCCAGCGGCTCCTGGAGCTCGAAGACTTTCTTCATCAGCACCGCGTCCTCGTCGGCCGGGACACCGTCCTCGATGACCGTGCGCTGGCCGACGGGCTTGATGAAGCCGGTCGAGAGGCCGCGACGCTGGAAGCCGTCCATCACGCCGAGGCTGACCGTGGTCTTGCCCCGGTTCTGGCCGGTCGCGGCCAGGTAGATGTGTCTCAGCGTGCTGCCCCGACCTCTCGGCGACGCGGTCGCTTAGCCGTGGGCCCCGGTCTTGCGCTCGACCAGGCTCAATGCATCCCGCAAGCGGGCCACCGTCTCCGCGTCGACCGCGTCCGCCTCGAGGTACGGGCCGAGTCGCTCGAGGATGTCGGTCACGAGTCCCAGGAAGACGCTCGCATCCGCGACGAAGAACTGCGGCTCGTTGTTGTAGCGGACCAAGGTCAGGCGGCCCTGCAGGACACGACGTTCCTCGACGTGGGCGACCTGCGTCGCGAAGTTGTGGCCCTGGATCCCATCCGGGTTATTAAGGAAGTTGAGCGCGTTGTCGATGGCCAGGCCGAACCGGGCTCGCCAGGCGACGAGCCGCTCGTGGACCTCCGACGGGATGCGCACCTCGGCGACCTCATCGAAGACCTCGGGCGCGACGGTGAGAAGGCCGACCAGCGTAGTGCCCGCCCGTGGACCGAGCATGACCTGGAGGCTCCGCTCGAGGGTGAAGACCTCCGAATCGAAGCGCGGACTGGTGATGACGTCGGTCAGCAGGTCCTCGACGTTGTCGAGGACGCCGGGCTCTCCGACGGCATTGGACAGGTGGAGGATCTCCTCCTTGAACAGGAATTTCTCTTCATGGTCGAGCACGGCGGGGATGGTAGCACCGCGTCACGGCAGGTCGACGATGGTCGAGGGTCCGCGGCGCGCGCGGATCAGAGGCTGAACCCGGGTGGCTCGGCGAGCTCGGGGTTGGCCGCCTCGAAGGCGCGCGCCGCCTCGAGGGTCCTGACCCACTCGTAGTACACGCCCTTGGCGTGGATGACGGTGCCACCGGCGTCGCCGATCCGGCGCAGGCCATGGTCGTGCATCGCGCCCGGTGAGAACGTCGCGTCGGACACGACGGTGATGCGCCAGCCGCGGTCGAGCAGTCCGATCGCCGAGTGCGCGACGCAGACGTCCGTCTCCATGCCGACGAGGACCCCGGTCCGACGAGCGCTCCCCTCCACCGCCGCAAGGATCGCGGCGTTGTCCGCGAGTCCGAAGACCGGCTTGTCGAGGACCGGCGTCCCGGCTGGGAACCGCTCGCTGATCGCGGGCTCTGTCGGTCCGTTGCGGGCCGCGTCCTCCTCGGTCGCGACGATCGGGATGTCGAGGGCCGCGGCGACGCCGACGAGCCAGGCGATCCGTGCGATCGCACCGTCGGCCGGATCGTCCGCGACGCGGTGGAAGCCGGGCTGGGCATCGATGACCAGCAGGACCGAATCGCCGCGCTCAAGCAGCGGAGAAATGGGCTTTACCTTGCGGGGGCATCAGTTGCGTTCAGGCGAAGGCGGCGCCGAGCACCCGAGCGAGCGCACTACGACGTGCGTGAGCGAGGGAGCACAGCGCGCCAACGCACGCATGGGCGCGAATGAGGCCGCCGCTCAGGGATACAGGCCTCGCATTTCCATGGCGTCCGCAACGCGCTTGACGGCGAGCAGGTAGGCGGCGGTGCGCATGTCGCATTGCTCGCGGCGGGCCATGGCGAGGACCTCCTGGAAGGCCTTGACCATGATCTCCTTGAGCTTCTCGTTGACGACCTGCTCCGACCAGTGATCACGGTTGAGGTCCTGGACCCACTCGAAATAGCTGACCGTGACGCCGCCCGCGTTGCACAGGATGTCCGGGATCATGAACGTCTTCCAGGACTTGAAGAGGATCTCGTCGGCCTCGGGCGTCGTCGGGCCATTGGCGGCCTCGGCGACGAGTCTGGCCTTGATGTTCCCCGCATTGGCGGCCGTGATCTGGTTCTCGAGGGCCGCCGGGATGAGGATGTCGCACTCGACCTCCAGGACCTCGGCGTTGGAGATGTCCTTGGCGCCGGGAAAGCCCTGGACCGTGCCGTGCTCCTGCTTCCAGGCGATGACCTTCGGGATGTCGAGCCCGGACGCGTCATGGATCCCGCCGGTCGAGTCGGAGACCGCGACGACGCGCGACCCCTCCTCGGTTATCAGCTTCGCGGCGATCGACCCCGCGTTGCCGAAGCCCTGGACGGCGACGGTCGCCTTGGGCAGCTCCATGCCGAGGTGGCGAGCCGCCTCGATGATGCAGTAGACCGTGCCACGGGCCGTCGCCTCGTTGCGGCCCTCCGAGCCACCGAGGCTGATGGGCTTCCCGGTGACCACGCCCGGGACGGTGTAGCCGGCGTGCATCGAGTACGTGTCCATCATCCACGCCATGATCTGGGCGTTCGTGTTGACGTCCGGCGCCGGGATGTCCTTCTCGGGTCCGACGAGGACCTCGATCTCGGTGAAATAGCGGCGCGTCAGCGCCTCGAGCTCTTTCTGGCTGAGCTTCTTCGGATCGACGATGACGCCGCCCTTGCCGCCGCCATACGGGATGCCGACGACCGCGCACTTCCAGGTCATCCACATCGCGAGGGCCTTGACCTCATCGAGCGAGACGTCCTGGTGGTAGCGGATGCCACCCTTTGCCGGGCCGCGGCCGAGGTTGTGCTGGACCCGATAGCCGGTCAAGACCTGGACGCTGCCGTCGTCCATGTGGACCGGGAAATGGACCGTGAACTCGCGGCGTGGTTCGCGCAGCACCAGGCGCATCCCAGGATCGAGATCCAGGCGCTCAGCGGCAAGGTCGAACTGACGCTGTGCAACTTCCCAGGCGTTGATGCGCGCAGCGACGTGCTCCGTGGTCATCGAAGGAGGAACCTCGTTGTCGGGCGGCCTCCCCGGGCCGCCGCATCGGTCTGGGTCGTCTCCCGGACGACCCCACGGGGCGCATCGACCGGACCTCGAACCATCGGCTGGGTCCTCGACGCGCGACTCATGTGCGACCCGGAGTATAGCCGCGGCGGGGTCGCGGACGCCTCCCCGATGGTACCGGTCGGCAAGGTTGTCGCAACCGTGCCGCAACCCAGCCGCCATCGCAGATCCGTGACGGACCGGCCGGACCCGCGACGGGTGGACCGGGTCAGCTGGGCCGATAGAGGATGGCGGCGCCGACGCAGCCGGGGCCGACGTGCGGCCCGACCGACGCCCCGATCAGCTCGACCGACACGGCATTCGGGTCAAGCTGCGGAAGATGGCCGAGGAGCTCGGCCCGGAACGCCTCGACGTCGGGGGTCTGCGAATGGAGGATCGATAGGCGCTCGACCGGCTTCTCGGTCACCAGCTCGATGAGCCGATCGCGGGCCTTGGACTTCGTCCGCACCCGGTCGACGGTCGTGACCTCGCCGTGCTTGACCATGATCACCGGCTTGACCGAGAGCAGCGACCCGATGGCCGCCTGGGTACCGCTGATCCGACCCCCGCGCTTGAGGTAGTCGAGCGTCTCGAGCGCGAAGTAGATGCGCATGTCCTGGGCGCGCTCCTCGAGCGCAGCGGCGATCTCCTCGGCCGGGACGTCGGCCTCGGCGAGCTCGAGACCCATCCGCGCGAGGATCCCGATCGCCATCGACGCACTGAGCGAGTCGACGACGTGGATCTCGCGGTCGGGCAGCATGTCCCGCGCGATCCGGGCGCTCTTGATGGTGCCCGACAGCGTCTCGGTGACATGCACCGAGACGATCGCCTCGGCGCCGTCCAGGAAGGCCGCCTCGAACGCGTCCTTGAAATCGCCCGGTGACGACGCGGCCGTCGTCGGGAACGGGGCATCCGGCGCGGTCATCCGCGCCCAGAAGTCGGGGCCGTTCATGTCGACGCCGGCCCGGAACGACTGGTCGCCGAAGTTCACGATCAGCGGGACGACATGGATACCGGATTCCGCCGCCTCGGCCGGGTCGAGATCGGACGCCGAGTCGGTGAAGATCGCGACGCGAGCCACGTAGGGACTCCTCCTCCCAGGACCGTGTGGGGCCGGTCGTTGCCGGGCATCATACGGGCCGCGTCCAGCCGTTCCGGTACGCTGTCCGGGCATGGATCGATCGATGAAGGCCGTGCTGGCCGGCACGTTCACGCTGCGCTTCAGCACCGGTCTCACGGGGGCCATGCTGGCGGTCTACCTCGCCCAGCTCCCCCAGCACGGCGGCGAGGTCGTCACCGCCACGACGCTGGCGGTCCTCCACGCGATGTTCTACCTCGCCGAGCTCGTGCTCTCGCCGTTCTTCGGGATCATGTCCGACCGGCTCGGCCATCACCGGGTGATGCTGTTCGGGCCCGCCTTCGGGGCGATCGCCGTGATCCTGACCGGGCTTACGACCAATCTCATCGTCCTCGGCGCGACGCGCTGGCTCGAGGGCGCGTCGACCGCCGCCAGCGTCCCGTCGATCCTCGGGTTCATCGCGATCGTGACGGCGACCGATGAGGGCCTCCGCGGCAAGATGTCCGCCCGCTTCGAGGGCGCGACCCTGCTCGGCCTCGGCGCGGGGTTCGCCGTCGCGCCGATCGCCTTTGCCGCGTTCGGGCCGGCCGCGTTCTTCCTCAACGCGGCGATCTACGGCGTCTCGTTCCTGATCTTCTGGATCGTCGAGGACCCCGCCGGTGAAGCGGAGGCGGTCAAGGCGCCGCATGTCGGCTTCCGCCGCTATCTCGACCTGACACGGAGCGCCCATGTCTGGTTGCTCGCCCCGACCTGGATCGCGGTGAATGCGTCGATCGGGCTGTGGTTCAGCCAGTCGATCTTCCAGTTCGCCCAGGCGAACCCGCGTTTCCCAGACCAGGTGCTGATGCAGGGCTTCACGCCGGTCCAGATCTCGGCCGCCGCCGTCCTGATCGGAATCATCTTCGGCGCCGGCCTGCTCTACTGGGGCAACCGCTTCAAGAACCTACGGCGGACGACGATCATCCTGTACGGGATCCTCGGCGGGGCGGCACTGGTCGCGGCGGGCATCGTCGTCAACCACTCGACCGGGCTGCCACCGCTCGTCCTACTCGCCGCCGTGGGTGTCGCCGTCCTGGGGTTGTTCGTGCTGGCCGGCGCGACACCGGCGGCGCTCGGCCTCCTCGCCGACATCTCCGAACGGTTCCCCACCGATCGTGGCGCGATCATGGGCCTGTATTCGGTCTTCCTGGCCGTCGGCCAGATCGTCGGCGCGCTGATCGGCGGGATCGCGGCCGACGCCCGCGGCATCGACGGCATGCTCATCGCGACCGTCGTCCTGCTGGTCATCGCGCTGATCCCGCTCGCGCAGTTGCGCCGCGGCGAGGAGGAACTCGAGTCGCTCATCCGTCCGGCCGGACGCGCATCGGACCAGCCGTCCGCATGACCGACCATCGACCGCTCGTCCCGGCGCCGTTGGCGCGGGGTGCCCACGGAGCCGTGGTCGCGCCACACCACCTCGCGACAGCGGTCGGTCTCGGGATCCTCCGCGCCGGCGGCTCGGCGGTCGACGCCGCGATCGCGACCAACGCGGTGCTCGCGGTCGTCGTCCCGCAGAGCTGCGGCATCGGTGGCGATGCGTTCTGGCTGATCTGGGACGCGGCCGTCGGGCCGTCAGCTGGCACTCAATGGTTCCGGTCGCAGCGCGGCCGCGATCGACGCGGCGAGGCTGCGCGCCGACGGGCACCGCACTGTCCCGTTCCGCGGTCCGCTGAGCATCACGGTCCCGGGCGCCGTCCGCTCCTGGGGCGATGCCCACGCCCGTTTCGGCCGGCTGTCACGGGAAGCGATCCTGGCACCGGCCATCGAACTGGCACGGGACGGGTTCGCTGCCTCGGACGAGTTCGTCCAGGACGTCGAGGCCATGGCCCCGCTCGCGCGCCAGGCGGGCGGCGGCGGGTTCGACGCCGTGTTCCGACCCCACGGCCGTGCCTTCCAGCCAGGCGAGCGGGTCCGCCTGCCGGCCCTTTCCGCGACGCTGGAGACCCTCGCGCGTGATGGCTTCGACGCCTACTACGACGGCGACCTCGGCGAGCGACAGGCAAAGACACTCGCCGCGGCCGGCTGCGCGCTGACGATAGACGACCTGCGCGAGCACACGTCGACCTGGGACGACCCGATCTCGATCGACTACCGCGGCGTCCGCGCGACGTCGCACCCGCCCAACAGTTCCGGCGTCGTCGCGCTGGAGATCCTCGGCATCCTCGGGCGTTTCGACCCACCATCGGCCTCGGCGTTCGGGCCGTCCGGCGTCACCGACCCCCATTGGATCCACCTCGGCCTCGAGGCATCGAAGCTCGCGCTGGCGGACCGCGACCGGTACCTGACCGACCCCGAGGCGAACGACGTCCCGGTGACAGACCTCCTCGACCCGGCGCGACTCGCCGCCCTCGCCGACCTGATCGACCCGGATCGCGCAGCGACGCCGGTCGCCGCCACCAACCCGCCGGGCGGCGGGACGATCTATCTCGCCACCGTCGACCGGGAGGGCAATGCCGTCAGCCTGATCGAGTCGAACTGGGCGGGCTTCGGGTCCGGTGTGGTCGATCCCGAGACCGGGATCCACTATCACAACCGCGGGAGCTACTTCAGCCTGGACCCCGAGCACGCCAACGTCCTGGCGCCGGGGAAGCGGACGCTGCACACGTTGCTCCCTGGGATGCTGTTCCGCGACGGCCAGCCCGGTCCGTGGATCGTCGTCGGCTCGATGGGCGGCGACGCCCAGCCGCAGATCCACGCCCAGTTCGTCAGCGCGGTCGTCGACGGAGGTGTCGACGTCGCCACGGCCGTCGGCGCGCCGCGCTGGTACGTCGAGCCGCGCGAGCTGCTCACCCCGCCGATCGACGTCTCGCTGGAGCCGCGGCATGTTCCGGGGATCGCCGAGCGACTGCGGGAGCTCGGGCATCAGCTCGTCCCGACCGCACCGTTCGACAGCAACGTCGGACACGAGCATGCGATCGAGCTGATCGACGGCGGACCGGCCACGGGGGGAACCCTCGCGGCAGCGACCGACCCACGGAGCGATGGCCTTCCGGCCGTGTGGTGACCGCGCACGCCTGTGCGATACTCCGGGTCGCCGGTGACGGGCGAGCGCTCACACGACGTCGTCACCGGCATCTTCTTGTCGAGCGTGCGTAGCCGGAGACGCCCGTGACCTCGAACGTGGCCCAGAACTACCCGTACACGAGCGAGAGCGAGGCGGATCGCGCCGCGACGATCCAGCGCCTCGTGTCCGAGCGCGACGGTCTGGCCGCTTCGATCGAGACCGGGGCCACGCCCCTCGATGCCCAGGATCGGTGGTGGGTCTGGAAGTGCCCGACACGCGGCTGCCCGGGGCTCCTCCATGCGGCGGGGTACGCAGCCGACAAGCACGCGGTGTTCGTCGTCTGCGACGGGACTTGCGGGAAGACCTACCTCCGCTGAAAGAGGCCACTCCGCCGGGGGGCGCGACCGCCGAGGCCCTGACCGCCAGCCGCCGACGCGTGCTGGTCGACGCCATGGGGATCGCCGTCTCGGCGATCGGCTTCGGGTTCGTTTACGGGCTATCCGCGCGTGAAGCCGGGTTTTCCCCGATCGAAGTTCTCGCGATGAGCGTGTTGGTCTTTGGCGGCGCGTCCCAGTTCGCGGCGGTCGGCTACGTCGCCAGCGGTCTGGCCTGGCCCGGGATCGTCCTTCTCACGGCGCTGCTCAACGCGCGCCACCTCCTGTACTCGGCCGCCCTGGCACCGTGGCTCGCGCGCGTCCCCGTCCGCCGCCGAGCCGTGATGGCCCACCTCCTGACCGACGAGGCGTTCGCGCTGTCGATCGGCCATTTCCGGCGGCTCGGCTTCACCGACGAGTGGGGCTACTGGATCGGCGCGATCGTGTCGACGTTCATCCCGTGGACGCTGGCAACGCTGGCCGGCGTGGTGCTCGGAGCCCAGATCCCGGATCCCGCCCGACTCGGGATCGACATCATCTTCCCGGCGGCGATGATCGGCCTGTCCGTCGGCCTGTTGACCGGGCGTCGCGAGATCGTCGCGGCGATCGTCGGCGCGGGCGTCGGTGTCACCGCCGCGCTGGTCATCAGTCCGGCCGTCGGGATCATCGTCGGCGGGCTGATCGGGCCAGCGGTCGGGTTGCTGGTCCCGGCACGGCTCGCCAACGAGCGGGCCCCACTCGGGACCCCCGAGTCGGCGGACCGGTACATCATGCCTGGCGCCCACGTCCAGCCACCGCCTCCCCCGAGCGACGATCCGAAGGACCGATCGCGATGAGCACCGACCTCATCCCGCTCGCGTTCCTGATGTTCCTCGTCACGTACCCCACGCGCGCTATCGGGCTGCTGACGCCGTGGCTGGACCGGCTGCCCCGGGTCGGCTTCGACTACCTCCAGCTCGTCGGTCCGGCCATCCTCGCGGCTTTGGCCGCGGTGTCCGTGATGGTCGTCGTCACGGACGACGGAGCGCCGACGTTCCACATCGGCATCGAATGGGTCGCCGTCCTCGCCTGCCTGGCCGTCACGGCGTGGCGCCGGAACCTGCTGCTCGGCCTCATCGCGGCCGTGGCCATCGTGGTCGTGGCACGGAACCTCGGGCTCGCGGCGCTCCCGGCCTGACGATAGTCAGCCGGCCTTGGCGCCGATACGCGTCGACCTCGATCTCGACCAGCAGGCTCGGATGCATCAGTCCTGCGACGGCGACCATCGTCGCGGCCGGCCGGATATCGCGGAAGATCTCGCCGTGCACCTCGAGCAACTCGCCCGATAACGCCATGTCGGTCACCAACATCCGTGTGCGGACGACGTCGAAGAGGGTGAACCCGCCCTCGATGAGCGCTCGCTCGATGATGGCGAAGACCGCCCGCGCCTGACCCGCGGCGTCGCCCGGATGCTGCGATGCGCCGTCGGGTCCGGCATCCGTGGTGCCGGCGACCCAGCAACTGTCCCCGATGACCACCGCCCGGCTATAGCCGGCCGCCGCCTCCCACGGCCCACCCGACGAGATCCGCCGTCGTCCGCTCGTCACGAGACGAAGCGCGGGTCGTCCTCGCGCCACGCGAGCACCTGCGGGTCGCGCGCGATGGCCAGCAAGAGCCCGGCCAGCAACGTCGTCCGGGGGACGATGGACTCGACCTCGAGGTACTCGGCCGGCGAGTGATCATCGCCCCCGATGGGGCCGAGCCCGTCGATGGTCGGAACGCCCATGCCGGACGTCGTGTTGGCGTCGGACGCGCCACCCGTGGCCTGATCGTCCAGGGAGAACCCGAGCCGATCGGCGATCGCCTTCACGTGCTCGACCAGCCGAGCGGATCGTTCCAGCTTCTCCATCGGCAGCCAGCCGACGCGGATCTCGACGTCGATCGACGTGTCGGGTACCTCGGTGGCCGCGGCGACCTCTCGGACGGCGGCCTCGGCCTCACGCAGCCCGTCGGCCGTGGTCGAGCGGACATCGACCTCGAGATCGCAGCGCTCGGCGACCACGTTGGGCCTTATCCCGCCGCCGATCTTGCCGACGTTGACGGTCACGCCCTCCCAACGACCGTTGAGCGCGTGCAGCTCGCGAATGACCCTCGCCGCCTCGAGGATCGCGCTCCGCCCCTTCTCCGGCTCGACACCGGCGTGGGCCGCACGGCCGTGGATGGCGATCCGGGTGTCGAGGATGCCCTTGCGCGACGAGACGATGTTGCCGTTCGCGCGGGCGCATTCGAGCACGAGGCACGCGTCGACGTCCGCGGCATCGGCCTGGATATGCCGCGATGACGTCGGCGAGCCGATCTCCTCGTCCGGATTGGCGATGAACGTCAGTCGCTCGAACGGCAACCCGCCGGACTCGGCGAGGATCGACTTGATGGCGTACAGCCCGGCGAGCAGGCCGGACTTCATGTCGGTCACGCCCGGCCCGTGGGCCACGCCGTGGACGACGCGGAACGGTCTGGCCGCTGCCGTACCCGGGTCGAACACGGTGTCCATGTGGCCGATGAGCAAGACCCGCGGCCCACCGGGCATGCCGCGGAACGTCCCGACGACCGTCGCTCCGAAGCGGCCATCGGGATCGGGCCGGACCTCGACCTCGGCGCCGAGGCCCTTGAGGAATGCGCCGACCCATCGGCCGACTTCGTCAACGCCGTCGGGCGTGTACGAGCCGCAGTCGATGTTCACCAGCCGCTCGAGATCGGCGAGGTAGGCCGGAAGGTCGCCGCCGATCGACGCGCGCAGCGCGTCGAGCTCGAGGACCGCGTCGGGCCCGGTGGTCTCGGTGGCCATCGGCGGCAGTCTAGCGACTGACGGCGGTCTGGTGACTACGGGCGGTCGACCGACCACCCCGTGTTGCTATCCTGCCGTGACCGTGCGCGTCGTCGAGATCCGGATGCTGGAGGGACCCAACGTCTACCGGCTCGAGCCGGTGGTCAAGGTGGAGCTCGCCGTCGGGCGGCGGCGCACCTGGTACGGCCAGCGCGACCCGGGGCGACATGCGGTCGTCAGGCTGGGCGCTGCCGTCCCGACCCGAGAGTGGCCAGACCCCATCGCCGCCATCGTTGCCTGGGTCAGGCGCCTCCGCGCCGACCACGATGAGGGCCGCGGCCGCTTGGCGGTCCATCGTTCGTCGGACCCGGGCCACTGGATCATCACCTACCCGTGGTCTGGCGAGGAGCGCTCGCGCACTCTGACCGATGCCGCGCTCGCGCTGGCCGAACGCGACGTGTCGCCCTCACGGACGGCCCGCCTCACCGGTGCGCAGGAGCGGATGCTCGCCCGTTGGAGCGAGCGGATCGATGCCGCGAGAACGACCCCATCCCCCTGGGTCCGTGACGCCGACCGGCGGATGTCGGCCATCTCGATCTCGGGCACCAACGGCAAGTCGACCGTCACGCGGCTAATCACGCACATCCTGCTCAAGGCTGGAAAGCACGTCGGGACGACGACGTCGGATGGTGTGCTCATCGACGAGCGGATGGTCGAACCGGGTGACTGGACCGGACCTGGCGGGGCGCAACAGGTCCTTCGCCGATCCGACATCGACGTCGCGGTCCTCGAGACGGCGCGCGGCGGGATCGTCCTGCGGGGGATGGGCTACGAGTCGAACGAGGCGTCCGTGCTGACCAACGTCTCCTCCGACCATCTCGACCTGCAGGGCATCCACACGCTGCCCGAGCTGGCCGAGGTGAAGTCGACGATCTGCCGCGTGACCAAGCGGTCGGGCTGGGTCGTGCTCAACGGCGACGACCCGCACGTCGCCGCGGTTGCGCGGCGCGTCCGCGGCCACGTCGCGTTCTTCTCGACCGCCAGCGCCACGCCGGCGGTCGTCCGCCGGCACATCCGTGGCGGTGGACGCGCCTACCTGCTCCGGGACGGGGACCTGACCGAGGTCGAGGGCGATCGCGAATCCTCGATCGTCGAAGTACGCCGCGTGCCGATCACGATCGGCGGGCTGGCACGCCACAACATCGCCAACGCCCTCGCCGCCGCCGGCGGCGCGCGCGGGATGGGCGCCACGCTGGCCCAGGTACGGGACGGCTTGACGGACTTCGCGCCGTCATCGGATCGTTCCCCGGGCCGGCTGAACCTGTTCCGGCTCGGGTCGCGGGTGGTGATCGTCGACTTTGCGCACAACGAGGCCGGCATCGCCGCCGTCATGGATGTCGCGGAGGGCATCGCGGCCGGCGGGGCGGGGAGGACGGCGCCGATCACGGTGATCATCGGGACGGCGGGCGACCGACCCGATGACACGCTCCGGGGCATCGGCAAGATCGCGGCGCAGCGCGCGCAAAGGGTGGCGATCAAGGAGACGCTCAAGTACCTGCGCGGTCGTTCCCCGGCCTCTGTCGTCGGGGAGCTCATGGCCGGCGTGAAGGCCGGCGGCATGACCTCGAGCGAGGTCCCCGTGTACCGATCCGAGACCGCGGCGCTGAACGCGGAGTTGAACGGCGCTGGGGGGAATGGCCACGGTCGGGGAGCCGACGCTCCCCGGGTCATCGTGCTGATGTGTCACGAGGAGCGCGAGGAGGTGTTCGACCTGCTCGGATCGCTCGGGGCACGTCCTGTCGACATCGCCTCGGAGCTGACGACCATCGTCCCGCGCCTCCAGGAGCGACCGCGCCGCGCCTGATGGCCAACGACCGCGTTCGTGGCTGAAGCCCGGAACGTCACCTTGCGGTACCCGATCCGCGCGGCGCATCATGCGACCCGGACCAGACGCGCGATCCAGATAACCGGTCGGAGGGAGCAGCCCATGGAAACGGCGGTCGGCATCATCCTGATCCTGATCGCGGCGATCGAGATGATCGCCATCGTGCGGATCGTCCAATCGAACATGGGGCGAGCCTAGGCATCACCCGGGGGGGCGCGACCCGCCGCGGCCACCACCCGACGACGTCCAACCGTTCCGCGAACGCCAGCTGTGCCGGCGGGCCTGTCAGTTCGATCCCCTGCGCGGTCGATAGCGATTCCACCACGAAATCGGCCTCGGCTGGCCGCAGCGGCCAAGCCCCATGGGCGATGGTGGTCGTCGTGAGCCGACCGCGGCCATCGACCGCGAACAGCCGCGATCGGTCGGTGAGGAACCCGTCCAGCGACCCGGGCGCCGCAGCCCGCGCCGGCCCGCTCGGTCGATAGCGGACGTCGAGTCGAGCCGGTCGACCACGCTGGTCACGCCGCTCGGAGCGATAGCGGATCCACTCCCCGTCACGCTCGATCGACATCCGGGCGTGGAAGTACGGCAGGTGGAAGGCGAGTCGAGCGCCCTCGACCGCCAGCCGCCGACCGGCGTCCAGGCTGAAGAACCACACGCCGCCGACGTCCCCGAAGCGGACATACGTCCGCAGGTTCACCTCAGGGAAGACGCTGAGGTACGGCAGTCCGGGCAACCCGCGCGGCGCCGTATCCTCCATCCCGAACGGCACGACCCCGACGTACGCCTGGCTGTCGAATGTGTCGATCTCCAGCGGCTCCGGGACGAGGCTCCGCAGCACATCGACGTCCACGGCCCAGTGCGCGAACAGCAGGTCGCGCCAGCGCATGCGCACCACCCAGGGTCGCGACGATAACCGGCTACTCACAAGTAGCACGATAAGTGCCTACGAACGGCCGGTCAAGCCTTGCCCGGGTCCGCGACGAGGAGACCGTCCTCCACCGACCAGCCGACACGCACAGGATCCCCACGCTGGAGCTCCCGACCATTCGCCTCGCGCGGCTCCCGGATCGAGATCCGCTGCCCCGACGGAAGGGCGAGCTGGTATTTCGTATCCGGACCGAGATAGAGCACCTCGTCGACCGTCGCATCGATCGTGTTCAGGCCGTCCGCCGCTCCCCCGCCGTTCAGGATGCGCATCCGCTCGGGGCGGACCACGAGCGCCGCCGCAGCACCGGTCGCGAGCTCGGACCGGGCGGCAGCCGCGCCACCGACCCGCCAGCGGGCGCCCTCCCGCGTCATCCAACCGCCCGTCCCACCGTCGACCTCGTAGGTGCCGCGGAGGATGTTCGACTCGCCGATGAAGTCGGCCACGAACAACGATGCGGGACGGTCGTAGAGATCCTCGCCGGACCCGAGCTGCTCGATGCGGCCCATGCTGAAGATGGCGATCCGGTCGCTCATGACGAGCGCCTCTTCCTGGTCGTGCGTCACGTACAGCACGGTCGCTCCGAGCTCTCGGCTGACCCGGATGATCTCGAGCTGCAGGGACTCGCGGAGCTTGCGGTCGAGCGCGCCGAGCGGTTCATCCATCAGCAGCAGTCGCGGTTCGAAGACCACGGCTCGGGCGAGCGCGATGCGCTGCTGCTGCCCGCCCGACAGCTGCCTGGGATAGCGGTCGCCGTGGGAACCGAGCTTGACCAGGTCGAGCGCGTCGGCCACGCGCTTCTTGATCTCCGACGCCGGGAGGCGTCGCATCCGAAGGGGGAACGCGACGTTGTCGGCAGCGGTCATGTGTGGGAAGAGCGCGTAGTTCTGGAACACCATCCCGACGTCACGACGGTGTGGCGGGACACGCGTCATGTCCGTGCCATCGATCTCGATGGAGCCCGACGTGGGCGCCATGAAGCCCGCCACCATGCGCAGCGTCGTCGTCTTGCCCGAGCCCGATGGGCCGAGCAGGGTCAGGAACTCGCCGCGCCGCACCTCGAGATCGATGCCGTCGACGGCCGCGATCGTCCCGAAGTCCTTGCGCAGGCCGTGGAGGAGGAGCGCGGGTCGGTCGGAAGCGGGCGTCCCGGTCGTCATGTGGGCGCCTGTCGTCGGACGAACACGAGGAGGAGCAGGAGTGTCGTCGTGACGACGAGCAGGGTCGTCGACACGGCGGCGACCGTCGGATCGACCACCTGGCGGACCTGCTCCCACATCTCGACCGGCAGCGTCCGGAAGCGCGCCGACGTCATGAAGATCGCGACCACGACCTCGTCCCAGGAGGTGATGAACGCGAAGATGGCCCCGGCCACGACGCCCGGCAGGATGATCGGCAACGTGATGTGGAAGAAGCTTCGCCGCGGGTCGGCGCCAAGGTTCGCCGCGGCGAGCTCGAGGTTGCGATCCATCGTCTGGAGTGACGTGCTGACGTTCACGACGACGAACGGCAGGGCGAGCGCGGTGTGGGCCAGCACGAGTCCGACCACGGAGCCGCTGAGCTTCCACTGGACGAACAGCCCGAACATGCCGATGGCGATCACGACCACAGGCACGATCAACGGCGAGAGGACGAGGCCGTTCACCAGGGAGCGCCCGGGGAACCGCCCACGGCTGATACCGAGCGCTGCGAGCGTGCCGAGGGCCGTCGCGAGGGCCGCGGTCATCAAGGCGACGATGAGGCTGTTGACGATCCCGGTCGACCATTGCCGGTCGGTCAGCATGTGCTGATACCACTGGAGGCTGAAGCCCTCGGGCGGGAAGCTCAAGATCCGCGCCTCGGTGAAGCTCATCGGGACGATGACGAGCGTCGGTGCGAGCAGGTAGAAGACGGTCAGCGCGCCCAGCGCCACCATGAGGATCCGCCGCGGCTGGCGCCAGGAATCGCTCACGTCACTCCTCGGTGGTGGCGCCGAACAGGTCGCGCAGTCGGATGGCGCGCGAGGCGACGAACAGGAACGCGAGGGTGATGGCGACGAGCAGGACGCTCATCGCCGTCCCGAAGCCCCAGTCGAGCCGCTGCTGGATCTGCTGGACGATGAGCTGGCTGATCATCTGGTCCTTCAGGCCCCCGAGCAGTGCGGGCGTGATGTAGAAGCCTAGCGCCAGGACGAAGACCAGCAGGCAGCCGGCCAGCACCCCGGGCAGGCTGAGGGGCACGAAGATCCGCAGGAATGCCGACGCCGGCGAGGCGCCGAGGTTCGCTGCGGCGCGGCTGAACTCCGGGTCGATCCGGCGCATGACCGCGTACATCGGCAGGACCATGAACGGCAGCAGGATATGGGACATCCCTAGGATCACCCCGGTCGCCGTCCGGATGATCGTGAGCGGCTCCGAGATGACGCCGAGGTCGAGCAGGAAGCGGTTGATGACGCCGGTGTCTCGCAGCAGGACCTGCCACGCGAACGTCCGGACGAGAAGGCTGGACCAGAAGGGCAGCAGGACGGCGATGAGGAGCAGGCCGGCGACCCGGCCGGGCACGATCGTCATGAGGTACGCGAACGGATAGCCGACGATCAGACAGGCTACCGTGGCGAGCAGCGCGATCCAGAACGTGTTTGTCAGGACGCGTACGTACGCCTGCTGTTCGAAGAACTGCTGGTAGTTCGACAGGCCCGCGCCCGGCGGATCCGTGACGCTGCGCAGCGCCATCGCGAGCAGAGGGATGAGGAAGATGGCGACCAGGAAGACGACCGCCGGCAGCGCCAGCACGGACCAGCGGTTGACCCGCGGTCGCGCGCTGACGAGGCTCGGCCACGCGCGGCTACGAGCCTCGTCGGCGGTCGCCATGTCCCGATCCCAGGGCTAGCGGATCAGCCGCCCTTCCACGCCTGCCACGCGGCGTCGATCTCGTCGAAGTTCTCGCCGAGATAGGTGTCGTCGAAGTAGGCCGAGTTCTCGTCGGCGTTGGTCACCGACAGATCCTTGACCATCGCCTCGTTGGCGGTGGAGTTCTTGTTCGTGGGCCCGTACGGGATGTACTGGGACGGCCCGGCGTTATTCGCCGCGCACGCCGTGTAGGCGATGAACTTCATCGCCGCGTCCTTGTTCGGCGAGCCCTTCGGGATGACCAGGTAGTCGGCCGTGACGATCTGCTGGTTCCACTGGATCTCGACGGGCTTCTGGTCGATGTTCTTGGCGCTCCAGCCGCGGCCGTTCCAGATCATCGTCATGGCGACCTCGCCGGAGCCGATGAGCTCCTGCGACTCGGCGCCCGACGTCCAGGGCACGAGATCGTCCTTGATCGTGTCGAGCTTCTTGGTGGCACGCGCGAGATCGAGCGGATACAGCTCGGCGGGCTTGACGCCGTCGGCCATCAGGGCGAACTCGAACATGCCGCCTTCGGAGTAGTCCCAAAAGCCGCGCTTGCCGGGGATCTTGGTGGTGTCGAAGTAGTCCGCCCAGCCCTCGGGGACGGCGCCCTTCGTGGCCTCAGTGTTGTAGGCGAGGACTACCCCGTACGTGATGTCCGGGATGCGGTAGTCGGTGATGCCGAGATCCGCGTTCAGCTCGTCCTTGGGGATCAAGCTGAAGTCGAGCGGCTCGAGCAGGTCCTTGTGGACGTCGAGGCCGAAGTCGTTGCCGACGTCGACGACGTCCCACGTCACCTGGCCGGCCTCGACCTGGGTCTTGATCGTCGCGTTCGACGAGTTCTCGTCCTCGGTGAACTGGACGCCGGTCAACTCGGTGTATGGCTGGAGCCAGGACTTGCGCTGAGCCTCCTGGTAGACGCCTCCGAACGACGTGAAGCTGAGTGTGACCCCGTCCTGCTTCGGCGGGTTGCATGCGGCGGACGACGCCTCGCTCGGCGACGCGCCGGCTGACTCACTGGCGGCCGGCGAGCTGGCGGCCGGCGCCTCCGAGCTCGGTGCGGCCGAGCCGCCACCACCTCCTCCCGAACTGCACCCAATGACGATCGCGCTCGACGCAAGGAACGCGATGACGATTCGCGAGCGACGCATGCTCGTAGCCCTCCTCCTGGGAAAGCGCGGGCGTCCGGCGAACTCCTCCAGCCGGACCGCTGCATCGTAGACCCGCAGCGCAACGGGAAACCAGAGGGTCTGAACTGTTTCCGGATGCGATGATGACCGCCATGCGCGGACTCGTCCTCCTCAACGGGCGCGTCTTCACGGCACGGGACGGCGAACCGGCCTTCAGCGGCGGCGTCGCGATCGTCGGCGATCGCATCACGGCGGTCGGTGGCGATGCCGCCGTCCGGGCGATGGCCCCGCCCGATGCCGAGGCCATCGACATCGACGGCCGGCTGATCCTGCCCGGCTTCATCGACCCGCACGACCACTTGGCCTTCACCGGCGCCGAGCTGGCCGCGGTCGACGTCCGCTACCCGGATGTCGCGTCGATCGAGGATCTGGTCGGACGCATCGCCGAGGCCGCCGAGCGGACGCCGGACGGGACATGGATCCGGGCGGTGGGGATGAACCCGGAGCAGTTCCCCGACGACCGACTGCCCACCCGATGGGACCTCGACGAGGCCACGCGCGTCCACCCGGTGCTCGTCCAGCACATGAGCGGCCACCACGCCCTGGCGAACACCATCGCGCTCGAGCATCGCGGCGTGACCGACGCCGCAGCCGACCCCGACGGCGGCCGGCTCGTCCGCGACGACCGCGGGCGGATCACCGGCTACTGCCTCGATGCGGCGCAGGCGCTGGTCGTGCCGATCGCGGTCGACATCGCCCACCATGGTCCGGGCTTCCACGACGACGCGCCGCTCGACGAGATCGTCGGTGACATCGACCGCGCGTCTCGAGCCTATCTCGCGGCCGGCATCACCTCGATCGTCGACGCCCAGGTCACGCGGCGGGAGCTCGACGGCTATCGCGCCGCCCGCCACCAAGGCGTCCTGGGTGTCCGGGTGACAGCGATGCCGATCTCGTCCCAACTCGAGGAGTACCTCGCCATCGGGGTGGCTGGGCCGTTCGGCGACGACCGCCTGGCGATCGGTCCGATGAAGTTCTACTCCGACGGCGCGTTGACAGGCGGGACGGCCGCCTTCAGCACCCCGTACGGTCCCGACGGCGAGTTCACGGGCTCGCTCTACTGGCCCTCCGAGGACGATTTCCGCGACGCGATCCGCCGCGCGCACGCCGCGGGCTGGCAGATCGGCGTCCACGCGCAGGGCGACCGGGCGATCGACCGCGTACTCGATGCGTACGAGGCGGCCCTCGACGCCCATCCCCGCGATGACCATCGCCACCGGATCGAGCACTGCGGCGGCCCGCGACCCGACCAGCTCGAGCGGATGGCGCGGCTGGATGTGTGGGCGATCGGTCAGCCCCGCTACTTCTGGGACGCTGGCGACGCCTGGCTGGGCTCGCTCGACGGGGAGCGCGTCCATCGCCTCCAGCCGTATCGCGAGATGATCGAGGCCGGAGTCCGATTCGCCCTGTCGAGCGACGCGCCGGTCGCCTCGTACCGGCCGCTCGACACGATCATGTCGGCCGTGACCCGGACGACGGTCGGCGGGAAGATCATCGGCGAGGGGCAGGCCCTGACCTTGGACGAGGCCCTCCGCGCGTCGACCTCCGCGGCCGCCGCCTGCTACCACGCGGACGACCGCCTTGGCTCGTTGGAAGTCGGCAAGCTGGCGGACGTCATCGTCCTCGAGTCGGACCCGTTCTCGACGCCGGCCGAGCGCCTCGGCGACATCGCGGTCGACCTGACGATCCTCGACGGCGAGATCGTCTACCGCGCCGCTCGCTGGAGCGCCACGAGCGACAGCATCTCGTAGGCGAGGTTGGCGGCGAGGAACGCCGTCTGCCCGGCGGGATCGTAGGCCGGGATCACCTCCACGACGTCGAAGCCGACGAAATCGATGTCGGTCAAGCGCCGGACGATGGCCAGCGCGTCATGCGCCGACAGCCCGCCCGGTTCCGGCGTCCCGGTGCCGGGCGCGAAGGCCGGATCGACCACATCGATGTCGAAGCTGATGAACGCGGTCGCGCCATCGACCCGCTCGCGGATCCGCTCAGCGGTCGCCTCGAAGCCGATGTCGAGGACCTCCTCGGTCGTCAGGTACTCGAGGCCAAGCTCGTCGCGTAGCCCTGTCCAGTCGTCGCGGTCGTAGATCGGGCCGCGCAGTCCCACCTCGATCGAATGGGCGACATCGACCAGCCCCTCCTCGATCGCGCGGCGCATCCACGTCCCGTGGTTGTACTTTTCGCCGAAGTAGCTGTCCCAGGCGTCGGTGTGCGAGTCGAAGTCGATGACCGCCACCGGGCCCCTGGTCCGGGTCGCCCGGAGATGCGGCAGCGTGCAGGCGTGGTCGCCACCGATGAGCAGCGGCACGACGCCGGCCTCGACGATCGGCGCGACCGCGGCCTCGATCGCCTCGTAGCTGCGCTCGATGTAGCCGGGCACGATGGCCACGTCGCCGTAGTCGACGCACGACAGGATGTCGAACGGCTTCACGTCGAGGTTCGCGTTGTATGGCCGCAGCATCACGCTCGCCGCGCGCACGCCGTTGGGCCCGAACCGGCCGCCGGCGCGATACGTGACGCCGGTGTCGAATGGGACGCCGACGACGGCGAGGTCGACCTCTTCGAGCGTCCTGACGTATGGCAGCCGGGCGAACGTCGAGGGCCCCGTGAACCGTGGGCTCTTGAGCGAATCCTCCGGGGCGTAGCGGGGCGGTCCGGAGCGCGGCGCGCTCCGCCGGCTCATCCCTCGGGTGCCTCGAGCTCGCCAGGGTCGGCGAAGGCCGTGCCGCCGCGGGAGGCGCCAGTCGCCGACATCGCCTCGCGGTACACGGCGATCGCGTCGTCGACGCAGCACACGACGAGATCGCCCGGCATCGCCCGTCGGAGCGCAGTACGGACCGCTGTCATCTCGTCGAGCACCTTCTCGGCGCGCGTCGCCCGCGAATGTCCGTCCCCCTTGGCCATGCGCACGCCCTCGATCACGTGGGCGGCCGTCTCGCCCGGCGCGCGACCACGCAGGTTCTTGTCTTCGCGCACGATGATCTCGTCGAACGAGCCGGCGGCGATCGCGCCGTACTGGCGCTGGTCGTCGTCGCGCCGATCGCCGGGGATGCCGAGGACGCCGATCGCTCGGCCGTTCCGTGCACGCGAAGCCGTGGCACCGATCCGACCGGCCTTCGTCTGCGGCTCCGCCATCATCCGGTCCACGAAATCGGCCAGCTGCCGCATCCCGTCGACGTTGTGGCAGTAGTCGATGACCACCCGGACGCCCCCGACGTCGAGTAGGTTCAGGCGGCCCGGCGCCTGGAAGAAGGACGTCGAGAAGGTCCGCAGGCCCTGGCGGATGTCGTGGAGGTGGGCGCCCGACGCCCAGGCCGTCGCGGCTGCGGCGAGCGCGTTCGCCACGTTCATGCGTGCCCGACCGCCGAACGTCGCCGGGATGAGGTGGGTGTAGAGGACCGGCATCTTGCGACTGCCGAGGCGCAAGACGATGAGCTCGCCCTCCTTGGTCGGCTCGAGGCAGAACGCGGCATTGCCACGGGACGTGTGGCCGTCGACCCGGTCGAAGCCGTCCTCACCCTTCTCGGTGGCCATCGTGAACAGCACGACGCGACCCGCGCAGTGCCGCCCCATCCGGTAGACATGCGAGTCGTCGGCGTTGAGGACGGCCGTGCCGGAACGCGGAACCGCCTCGACCACGACGCCCTTGACGTTGGCCAGCTGGCCTATCGAATCGATGCCGCCGATGCCGAGGTGGTCGCCGGTCACGTTAGTGACGACCGCGATGTCGTTGCGGTCGTAGCCGAGCCCCTCCCGCAGGATCCCGCCCCGTGCCACCTCGAACACCGCGGTATCGACCTTAGGGTTCTGGAGAACCATCTGGGCCGACTTCGGCCCGGACATGTCGCCCTTCTTGATGAGCCGGCCGTCGACGACGATGCCGTCCGTCGATGTCATGCCGACGTGACGTCCCATCAGCTTGAGGATGTGGGCGATCATCCGGACGGTCGTCGTCTTCCCGTTCGTGCCGGTGACGGCGATGATCGGGATGCGCGACGGGTTGCCGGGCGGGAAGAGGCCGTCGATCACGGGCCTGGCCACGTATTGGGGCTCGCCCTCGGTCGGATGGGTGTGCATCCGGAAGCCCGGGGCTGCGTTGACCTCGACGATCGCCCCGCCTGTCTCCCGGACCGGCGTCGTGATGTCGGGGCAGATGAAATCGATGCCGGCGACGTCGAGACCAACGATCTGGGCGGCGGTCTCGGCGATCTCGACGTTGTCGGGATGCGCTTCCATCGTCCGGTCGATCGACGTCCCGCCGGTCGACATGTTGCCGGTCAGCGCGAGCTTGATCCACGTCCCGTCGGGCGGCACGTCGTCGACGCCGAAGCCCTGGGCGCGGACCAGCTCCTCGGCCGCCTCGTCGACCTTGATCCGCGTCAGCACCTTTTCGTGGCCGATGCCGCGGCGCGGGTCCTGGTTCGCCATGTCGACCAGCTGGCGGACCGTGTGCTCGCCGTCACCGGTGACGCTCGCCGGCACCCGCTCGGCGATGGCGGCGACCTTGCCGCCGATGACGAGGCAGCGGTAGTCGTTGCCGGCCACGTACGTCTCCACGATCACATCGCCCGATCGACTCTGGGCAAGGGCGGCCGGAAAAGCCGCCCGGACTTGCTCCTCGGAGCGCAGATCGAGGTGGACGCCGCGGCCGTGGTTGCCGTCGAGCGGCTTGATCACGCACGGGAAGCCGAGGCGCTTGGCGACGGCCGCCGCCTGGTCTTCCGTGGCGACGACGTCGGCCCGGGGGACCGGGAGGCCGGCGCTGTCGAGCAGGCGGTTCGTCAGGCTCTTGTCCGATGCGATGTCGACCCCGATCGCGCTCGTGATCGATGTCATCGTCGCGCGGATCCGCTGCTGGTGGACGCCGTGGCCGAACTGCACCAGCGAGTGGCGGTCGAGCCGTATGAACGGGATGTCACGGCTGACGGCCTCGTCGATCAGCGCCTGGGTCGACGGTCCGAATGCCTGCCGCTCGGCGAGACGGATCAGTCCTTCGAGCTCGTTGGCGAAGTCGAAGAAATGCGCCTGATCGTCGGGCGCGGCGAGATGGTTGACTAGAGCGACAGCCATCCGGCCGGCCTCGAGACCGACCGCTTCCTCCTTGTACTCGTAGATGCAGTTGTACTGGCCGTGCACGCCCGCCGATCTGGTCTTCCCGTGGCGGACATCGGTGCCGGCGAGGTTCTGGAACTCGAGGGCGATGTGCTCGGCGATGTGGCCGGCCCAGGTCCCCTCCTGCAGCCTAGTGACGAAGCCGCCCCGCCGGCCGAGCGAGCAGGCATGGTCCTCGAGGGTCGGCAGCAGGGCGACGAGCGCGTCGCTGAACCCCGGGATCCGATTGGACGGGAACTCCTCGAGGCTGCCGAGGTCGACCAGCATGCGGATGACCGGCTCGCGTGCCCAGTAGTTCGGGCCGCGGAGGACGCGCGTCTCGAGGATGCGCAGCGTGGGCAGCGGCGTGGTTGGAACGGCCGTCGCAGGGGGAGTCGCGGCGCTCTTCGGATCGCGCGTCGGGCGGGGGCGCTTGGGCTTGGCGGTCGGCTCGGCCGTCTCGGTCACGCTCGCCCTCCTGCGGTCACGGGAAAGGCCGTCAGTGTACGGCGGCCTTGTGGGCGGGACCTAGCTCGACGCGGCCTCGCCGCCACGCAGCGCGTGGAGCGTCGGCGCGAGGACCCGCTCGCGCTTCTGGAGGTCGAATCGGTAGCCCGCCGGCAACGAGTGGAGTACGACTCCGCTGATCATCAGCGGCCGATGACCCTTCACCTCCCAGGCGTCCGTCTCGGACCGCGAGCCATCGACGACCGTGATCGAGCCGCGGCCGATCACCTCCATGACATGGTCCGGGCCGACGACACCGGCCGTGTCCTCGTCGACGCCCAGCCCGAGCAGCGACGGGTTCTGGGCGATGAGGCTGAGCAGCCGGCCGAGGCGGTTCCGCTGCTGGAAGTGCTGGTCGATGATCACGCCGGGCAGCACACCGAGACCTGCCGCGATCTGAGCCATGCGGTGCTTCGGCGTGGCGCCGGACGCCCCGAACGCGATCATGTGGCTGGACATCGCCGAGGCGCCGGCGCTGGTGCCGGCGATCACGGCGCCCTTGCGGAACTGCTCGAGGACCGCATCGGCCAGGCGCGTCCCGCCGATGGTCGACGACAGGCGCAGCTGGTTGCCGCCGGTCATGAACACGCCGGTCGTATCGCGGAGCGCAAGGCCGACCGTGTCGTCGTTCGCCTGGGCGCGGGTCACCGCGTGGATCGCGCGGACCTTGTTGACCCCGAGCTCGCCGAGGACCTGCTTGTAGCGCTCACCGGCGAGCTCGCCGAGCGACGATGCCGTCGAGATGACGACGACGGTCGCATCGCGACCGCCGGCAAGGCTGGCGAACCGGCTGAGGATGACGCGGTCTCGGACCTTGTCCTCCGCGCCGCCGATGATGATGACGTGACCGTCGCTCACGGGCGTTGACTGGGCTCCCCTGGGTCTTTCGTTCGCGACAGGATACCCGGACCTTACGGCGGACAGGTGTACGCGGCGGGACAGTCGTGGCGTCGTGCGAGAATGCCGGCGCCATGGCCGACGCCCAGCGACCGCCGGAACTGCAACCGGTCCCGGGCACGGCCCGGGGGCGTGGTCGGGTAGTCGTCGGGTGGCAGGACCTCGTCGGCCAGCCCACACGACGCCGGGCCGGCGTGTATCGACGCGCGATCCGGCGCGAGCTGTCGCGGGTACGCGACCCGCGCCACTTCGTCGCGATCGTCCTGATCAGCGTGGTGTTCTCGTTGCTCGCCGCCGGGATGATCGGCCGCGGCGATGCCGCCGGCGCCGACGCTCGGGCCTACTGGGCGGGCGTGCGGATCTGGCTCAACGGCGGCGACCCATACCACCCCACCGGCCCGTTCCTGCCGTATGTCTATGCGCCCTGGATGCTGCCGCTGTTCGCACCGTGGGCGCTCCTTCCGTGGGACGTGGCGTGGGTCGTCTGGCGCGTCGGCACGATCCTGCTGTTGCTCTGGACAGTGGACTGGGCGTTCCGTCGACGGCCCCTTCTGACGGCGCTGATCATCGTCTTCCTCGCCTTCCCGGTGGGCGCCAACCTCGACACCGGGAACATCAATCTCCAGTTGACGCTGATGCTGTGGGCGGCGCAGTTCACCGGTCCGCGTCTCGGCGGCGCGCTCTGGGCGCTCGCGACCTGGATGAAGTGGGTGCCGGCCATCGTCTGGCCGATCCTGCCCTCGGCCACCCGCAAGTGGGGCCTCGTCTGGCTGGCAGCGTCGATCGGCCTCAGCATCGTCCTGCTGCCGATGACGATCGTGCAGTTCCAGGCCCTGTTCGGCTTCGGTGCGCGACCGATCCGCCTCGACTACCTCGTCTACCTGTGGGCGTTCGTCCCGTGGTTGTACCGGACCGGCCTGCCGGCCCTCGAGGCGCGGCGCGCTCAGCCGACCGGCAGTCCCGCGGGTTGACGCTGTGACCGTGGCGGTTCCACGACCGGCCGCAGCGTGAGCGCCGCGATCACGTAGTAGACGGCCCCGAGCAGATAGGCGGCCCGCGGCCCAGCCCCGAGACCGAACCCGAGATTGATCGCGTCGAGGAGGAGCCCGCCGGTGGCGACTGCGATCACTGTCGACGAAGTCGTGGCCACGTTCGACAGCCCCATGTAGCGACCCGACGAGGCCTTCGGGATGATGTCAGTCATCAGCGCCCAGTCGACCGCGAGGAACGTGCCGGCCGACGCCCCGAACAGCGCCCCACCGACGATCGCCAGTGGCACCCCTGGGGCGAGCGCCGCCAGGGCGATGCCGACGAATCCGATCGCACAACTCGCATAGATGACGGGCTTGCGCCCGATCCGGTCGGAGATCCTGGCCGACGGGATGATCGCCAGGACATTCGCGATCACGATCGTCACGAGCATCACGAGGTTGGTCGAGTTGGCAGCGTCCTCGTCCAGGCCGTGGGTCTGCTTGAGGTACGTGATGATCAGGTTGACCAGGATGGCGCCGCCCATCAGGAAGAAGAACCGCGATGTCAGCAGCCAGACGTACGAGCGCTCCTTCAGGACATCCGTGCCCCACACCTCGCGGGCGATCGTCGACCACGACTTCCCGTTCCGCGGCTTGGGTGGCTGTCCCTCGCCGACGCGCAGCACGACCGCGGCCATCGTGACCAGCTCGACGGCGGCTACCGCGAAGATCGCCAGCTCGATCTGGCCGCCGAGCACCGCGACGGTCACGAGGACGAACCCGGTCACGTTGCCGAGGATCTGCATCAGCCCGACCATCGCGCTCGCCAGGCCGACCTGCTTCTCGGGCACGAGGTCGGGCACGTAGCCCTGGAACGGACCACGCGCGATGTTCGTGCTGACCGCCAGTAGGGCCGCAAACGCGCCGAGCATCAGGATCGAGCTCGACAGAGCGATGCCCGTCAGGAACACGAGATCGAGCAGCGAGCCGATGACGATGTATGGCTTGCGCCGGCCCCAGCGGCTCACGGTGTAATCGCTGATCGATCCGACTGTCGGCTGGATGATGATCGAGATCACCGCGACCGGGATCGACAGCAGGAACAGGATCCGCCCGACTTCGAGCGGGTCTGCCGCGAACGCGCCGAAATTGACGCGGTTCTGGATGAACAGCCCGACCGCGCCATCGATGGCGGTCAGGCCCAGCCAGTACAGCGAGATCCGGATGAGGTGGCCCAGCGGAAGGGCGAGGGTCGGCCGGACGTAGGGCTCCTCGGTGAGAGTCGCGTCGGCCTGCGCGGCGTCGGCCTGCATCTCGAGGTACCTCTTGGGCGGAGGGTGACGGTCCCCGGCGTTCTGGATGCTACGACGCGGGAATAGCGCTCCCGTTACGGTCGAGTCCCACGGCCTCGCCGGGTCGCACCAGGTGACGAGCCGTTGCGTCTGGTGCGGCGTACCGGAACAGCGACCGGTCGAGTGAGTAGATGCCGGTGCTCGCGACCCCGATCCGACCCATGCGGAACGTGAACACGGGGTTCTCCGTGTTGCCCGCGTAGTGGACCGCCGTCCCATCGGCGGTCAGGACGGCGAGGTTGGCATGACCCTTGAACTCGTGGTGGAGCGCCTTGAGCAGGGTCGCTGGGCCGTGGCCATCCCAACGGTCCTCGAGCCAACGCGCGCCGACCTCGGTGTCGGCGCGACCATGGATGCGGCCCTCCCGCTGATACCGCGGGCGGAACGCTCGCCACTCGATCAAGTCGCCGTTGTGGCTGAACGCGTAGCGGCCGGCTGGGTCGTCGAACGGCTGCGCGTCGGGCATCTGGAGGGTCGACAGCCGTGACGGTCGACGGAGGTGGATCAGGACGGCCGTGGTCTCCTCGTGACCGACACTGGCGGCACCGTCGCCGTCGTCGCGGAACGCCCGGAGATCTCGGTGGCTGCACAGTCGACCGTCGGCACGCGTCCATGCGGCTCCCCAGCCGAAGCCCGCCAGGCCGTATCGCTCAAGCCGTTCGGTGAACGGCCACAGCTCGTCGATCCGGAACGGCTCGGCGGCCCTCGCCACGAACTGCTCGCACATGCGCCGCGATGATACGCGCCACGCTGCCCAGGCTTGCCTCGGTAGCCACGGCCATCGCTAGGGCGCGAGGCGGCTCTGGATCTCGTGCTCGTACTCGGGGAAGTAGCGGCTCACCACGGACAGGTCGAACGACGACAGGATCGATTCCTTCGGCTCGCGTTCGAGCAGGAAGTCGAACGTCTCGTAGAGGAGGCGTTCGACCTCGCCGGCGTCGATGGCCGCGGCGAGGCGCGTCGCGTCGTCGGCGCTGACGGTCACCTCGTGAGCTGACGAGCCCCGCTCGTCGGTGACCGTGACGCGGCAGCGCCATCCATCGGGCGCCGCCTCGCAGCCTGTCTCGATATCGCTCATCCCCGTCCTCCCTGGCAGCTCGGGCACCAGTACGTCGTCCGCGGCACCTCACCGGGGAGCGGGCCGGATCGGATGATCGTGCCGCATCGCGGGCATGGCCGCCCGGCCTTCCGATAGACCCGCGTTGGGACGCGTCCCGGCGCGATGCCTGCGCTCTGCGTGAGCAGCCGGCGGGCCGTGCCGATCAGGCGGTCGAGCGTCTCGTCGTCGACCTCGGCGACCGGGGCGAACGGGTCGACCCGCTCGGCGAACAGGGTCTCGTTTCGCCAGATGTTGCCGATGCCGGCCAGGGCACGCTGGTCGAGCAGCGCCGCGCTGATCGACATCGCCTGCCGCTCGGTGGCGCGCAACCGGCGATGCGCCTCGGCCGCATCGAAGTCGGGTGAAAGCAGATCGGGCCCGAGTCGCGACAGGCTCGGGTGAAGCGATTCGGCGCGCGCCTCGAACAGCTCGACCACGGGGGCGTCGAAGCAGACCGCGACCGTGCCATCGACTTCCAGCACGAGCCGTGCCCGACCGGGCGGCCGCCGCCAGCGCTCGCCGGGTCGATAGCGGTGCCACGAGCCGTTCATCCGCAGGTGGGTACGCAGCTCGAGGCCGCCGTCGAACCGGATCAGCAGGTTCTTGCCCTGCGCCTCGACCGCGTCAACCCGCTTCCCGATGACACGCTGGATCTGCGGGATCGGCCCGGGTCCCTGGGCGTGGGCCGCGAGCACGTCCCGGCCGACGAGGTAGGGACGGAGGCCGGCCGCCGTTCGGAAGAGCGTGTCGCCTTCCGGCATGGCTAGCGCGCCGCGCGCAGGGTCAGCCCGCGATATCCCGCCGCGAAGCCGGCCTCGAGCAATCGATCCCGTCGCGGGGACTCGCCGACGGGAAGGCCGTCGACCTTGCGGATGACGAGCTCCCGGAGGCGCCCACCGATGACGAGGGTCGTCAGGCCGCGCATGGCGGCTTGCGCGATGTTCGGGTCGTCGGCCGCCGGGAGGGTCTGGAGCGTCGAGCCGCCACGCTCCAGGTAGAGCGCTGCCACGCCATCGACGAGTACGACGTACGCCCCTGCTGCTCGCTGGAACGGGCGGCGATCGACGTCACCGCGGCGCGGCCAGGCGAGCGCGGCCCCGTACGGGTTGGCCGGGTCCGCCGCGGCGAGGACATGGACGGCCGGAGCGGTCGATCCCTCCTCCCCGTCACGGACCGCCCGAAGCCGATCGAGCGCGCCAGCCAGCGCGAACTGCGCCGCCCCGAGGCCGTCGACGAAATAGCCGCGCCGGATCCGGCCCGCTTCTTCGAGCGCGCGGAGGACCGGATACACACCGGAGAAGCCGCCATCGATGCCTTCGGCGCCGACCGCCTCGCGCGTCAGCACCCCGTGGCGCTCCAGTAACGCGAGTGCCTGGGCGTGGATACGTTCCGTCGGAGCGACCGCCTCGACAGGTTCGACAAGCGACCAGCGGCCGGCTGCCTCGGGCGGCCCGAGCGCCGTCAGGCGACCAGGGCGACCGCGTCGAGCACCGGAACCCGATCCCGAGGGACGCTTCCAGCGGAGTGCACGTAGCGGCGCGAACGTGTCGTTCGTGACCTCGCCGGCCCAGACCAGGTCCCACAAGGCGTCGAGCATCTCGCGGTCGGCGCCGCCACCGGCGGCGGCATGGATCGCGCGGTAGAAGCTGGCGCCGCGGGTCGCGAGGTGCTCGCGGATCTTGTCGTGACGCGGGCTGGATGGACGGGCCGTCGCGTCGTCATTCGCGTCGACCGCCGTGGCGGGTCGGAGGATCTCGCGACCCGGTCGGTACAGCGCGATCCGGCCGTCGTCGCGGCCGAGGCTGCCCCGGCCGACCCACGCGACCTCACCCATCGAGCCGAGCTCGTCGAGGAGCCGCGGTGTGTAGCCAGGGACACGCGCGGGCAGCACGTCGCGTTCCAGCACGCTCGCCGGGATCGCGACGCCGGCGAGCTGGTCGACGACCTCGGCGAGCCGCTCGAGGGCGGCGGAACCCCGGAACGGCGGCGGGTCGGCACCGGGTCCGGCGACCGGTGCGATGCCGTGCCACGCCGGCAGGAAGCGTGCCAACGCCTGCGCATCGACTGGTTCGACCTCGCGGCGCAGCCGCGCCAGCGAGCGACGGCGGAGGAGCCGGAGGACATCGGGATCGCACCATTCGCGCTCCGCGCCGCCGGGCCGGAATTCACCACGGAGGATCGTGCCGGCCGCGAGCAGTCGCTCGAGCGCGTCCTCGACGATGCCGATAGGCAGGCCCCAGCGCGCGGCCGGCTCCGGCGTGAGGAATGGACCGTGCGTACGCGCGTACCGTGCCAGCAGCCCGTCGAGTGCCGCCGCCGCCGGTCCAAGGAAGGCCTCGGGTATGCCGACAGGAGCCGTCACGCCGACCCCGTCCCGATACCTCGCCACGTCCTCGATCGCGATCCAGCGCTCGTCGCGGGCGATCCGGACGCGGACGGCGCGGCGGCCCGACTCCAGTTCCTTGAGCCAGGCATCGGAGGTCGCGCGGTCCTCGAAGACCCGCGCCGCCACCTCGTCGCTCGACAGATCCCCGAGGCGCCGCAGGAGGTCGTGGACCTGATCGGGGGTCGTCGCCTGGCGCTCGTCCGTCAGGGACTGGAGTGACAGCTCCAGATCGGCCAGCGCCTCGGGGTCGAGCAGCTCGCGGAGCTCCTCCTGCCCGAGCAGCTCGCGGAGGAGGTCCCGGTCGAGGGTCAGTGCCCCGGCGCGTCGCTCTGCCAGCGGGGCGTCGCCCTCGTACATGAATGCCGCGACGTAGTCGAACAGCAGGCTGCTCGCGAATGGACTGGCCCGCGGCGTCTCGACGCCGTGGACGGCGATCTCGCGGCTGGCTACGCCCCGCAGGACATCGCGCAGCGCGTCGAGGTCGAAGACGTCGGACAGGCACTCGCGATACGTCTCGACGAGGATCGGGAAGCTGCCGTATCGACTCGCCACGGCCAGCAGGTCGGCGGCGCGCTGGCGCTGCTGCCAAAGCGGCGTCCGCGTGCCGGGCCGGCGTCGGGGCAGGAGTAGGGCCCGGGCCGCGTTCTCACGGAACCGGCTCGCGAAGAGCGCCGAGTTCGCCACCTGGCCGACGACGAGGTCCTCGATGTCCTCGGCGGCCGGGAACAGGAGGTCCTCCACACCGTCGACGGTCCCCTCCCCCTCGGGCATCCGGATCGCGATGCCGTCGTCCGACCAGATGGTCTGCACCTCCATGCCGAGGCGATCGGCCAGACGGGCCTCGATCGCCAGCGACCACGGGGCGTGGACTCGGCCACCGAACGGGGTCAGCAGCGTCAGCCGCCAGTCGCCGAGCTCGTCCTTGAACCGCTCGACCACGATGCGCCTATCGGTGGGCAGAGCGCCCACGGCCTCGCGCTCGTCCTCGAGATAGGCGAGCAGGTTGTCGGCCGCGCGGTCGTCGAGGTCGTGGTGCTCCTGGAGCCGGTCACGCGCGTCTGAACGACCCTTGGCTCCACGCTGGAGGTCGCCCTCGATCTCACCGACGAACGCGCCGAGGGCGCGGCCGAGCTCGATCGGCCGGCCGACCGCGTCGCCCTTCCAGAACGGGAGCTTGCCCGGGACACCTGGCGCGGGCGTGACGGTGACCCGGTCGTGGCTGATGTCCTGGACCCGCCACGAGCTGGCGCCGAGGATCACCACGTCGCCGTGCATCCCGGCGCGCAGCTCGTAGACCATCTCCTCGTCGAGCTCGCCGACGCGTCTCCCCGGCGTTCCGGCCTCGCCCTCCATGAAGACGCCGAACAGGCCCCGGTCCGGGATCGTGCCGCCGCTCGTCACGGCCACGACTCGCGCGTCGCGCCGGCCCTCGATGGTGTCGGTGACGCGGTCCCAGACGAGTCTCGGCTTCAGTTCCGCGAACTCATCAGATGGATACGCGCCCGCGAGCATGCCGAGCACGCCGTCGAGGACGTCTCGCGTGAGGGTCTCGTACGGCGCGGCTTGCGTGATCGTGCGGAACAGCTCGTCGCCGTTCCACTTGTCCATGACGGTCATCGCGACGATCTGCTGGGCGAGCACGTCGAGCGGGTTACGCGGGATGCGCGTCTGCTCGACCTCGCCTTCGTGCATGCGCCGCGTCACGACGGCAACCTCGAGGAGGTCGCCGCGGTACTTCGGGAAGATGACGCCCTTGCTCGGGGCGCCGACCTGGTGACCGGCACGGCCGACTCTTTGGAGGCCGCGCGCGACGCTGGTCGGGCTCTCGACCTGGATGACCAAGTCGACCGCGCCCATGTCGATGCCGAGCTCCAGCGAGCTCGTCGCGACGAGCGCGGGGAGGCGGCCGGCCTTGAGCTCCTCCTCGATCTCGAGCCGCTGCTCCCGGGCGATGCTGCCGTGGTGCGCGCGGACGAGGTCCTCGCCGGCGAGCTCGTTGAGGCGCTGGGCGAGCCGCTCGCTCAGCCGGCGGCTGTTCGTGAAGACGATCGTGCTCTTGTGGCTCCGGATCAGTTCGAGGATGCGCGGGTGGATCGCCGGCCAGATGCTCGAGCGCATGTCCGGGCTGATGGCCGGACCGCCGGGCTGCTGCTCCTGGGGAAGGACCTCGCCGAGCGCCGCCATGTCGTCGACCGGCACGACGACCTCGAGCTCGAGCGGCTTGCGAGCGCCGGCGTCGACGATGGTCACGTCCCGATCCGGCCCGATCCCGCCGAGAAAGCCGGCGATCGTCTCGAGCGGACGCTGGGTGGCGCTGAGGCCGATGCGTTGTGGTCGCGGCGTGTCGGCGTCGCGGAGGTGTTCGAGGCGTTCCAGGCTGAGGGCGAGGTGCGCGCCTCGCTTCGTGCCGGCGATCGCGTGGACCTCGTCGACGATCACGTGCTCGACGTTCCGGAGGATCTCGCGGGCCTGGCTCGTCAGCAGGAGATAGAGGCTCTCCGGCGTCGTGATCAGGATGTCTGGCGGGTGGCGGGCGATCTCGCGGCGGTCTTCTTGTGGGGTGTCTCCCGTCCGGCTGGCCACGGTGATGCGCGGCGGCTCATCTCCCTGTTTCTGCGCGGCGAGGCCGATGCCGGTGAGCGGCGCACGGAGGTTGCGCTCGACGTCGTAGGTCAGTGCCTTGAGCGGCGAGATGTAGAGAACGCGCACGTGGCCCGGGTCGGCCCTGGTGGGTGCTGGAGTCGGATCGCGGGCGAGCCGGTCGAGCGCGTAGAGGAAGGCGGCCAGCGTCTTGCCACTCCCCGTCGGGGCGTGGATGAGCGTGTGCTCGCCGCGGGCGATGGCCTCCCAGCCGCGGGCCTGGGCCTCGGTCGGTGCCTCGAAACTGGACTCGAACCATGCGCGAACAGCCGGTGAGAACGGCGCCAGCGGATCGACGGGAACGATGGTGGCCACGGGACCTCGGAGTATAGGCCCGCAGCGCCGATCAGACCATGTGTTCTGTTTCGGGCGAACTCCCCGACCCATCGGCAGGCTGCACCGACTGGGGCGAGGCAGCCATAGCCCGCGTCATCCCGTCGTGTCGGTCCGTTCCATGGGCGGGAGCTTCGCGTAGATGTCCGGGCTGAGGTCGAGCCCGCGCGCGTCCTGCGCGAGGACCGCATCGCGAATCGCCGCCAACGCCGCGCGGTCGAGCTTCTCGACCGACAGGAGCTCGAGCTCCTCGCGCTCTTCCTCTCGCGCCCCGGCCCAGCCCACGCGGACGCCGCCGACGCCGGGGGCGTAGTACTTGAGCTGGTGCGCGTCCGGCTCGTCGCGGTTGAACTCGTCGATGACGAGAACGTCCTCGTAGCAGCCCGCCGGCACGCACGTGACCGAGCCCATCTCGAGGACACGCGCTCGGTCCGTCCAGCTGACGGTCGGGCCGTAGCCCTGCGAGTAGCTGATCGCGCTTTGGCGCGGCTCGCCCTTCATCCAGATGCCGGCGCTTGCGCCGTCCAGCCCGCCGATCCAGATCGGGGCATCGACGAACGCACCGTCCTCGTACTCCTCGGGAAATTGACCGAGGTGCCAGATATTGCCGTCGTCGTCCTGGGCGAGGAACACGATCTCGGCCTCGTTGAGGTCGCCGTCGGTGATGTCGAGGTCGTAGCCGACGACGGCGCGTATGCCCATGACGACCTTCGTGAGATCGGTGATCTGGAACTCGACGCGCCGCGCATGCCGCGCCCCGTCGATCGTCGCCTCCCCCTCCCAGATCCACCGCGTCGCGGGGACGAGCGGCAGCCAGCGGTTGTCGATGCGGGTCGGGTCGCTGAAGGCGCCCGCTGGGAACGACTCGGTGAGGGTCTCCTCGACCCGCTCGATGGGCGCCTCGACGACGCTGGGCGGTAGTGTGCGAGGTGCGCTCGACGGCGCTCGCGCGACCGTGGCCGAAGGGGTCGCCAGAGCAGCGACCGAGCCGTCAGGGGAGGGCGATGCCGTCGTCGCAGTCCCGCACGCCCCGAAGGCCAGTGCGAGGAGGGCGACGCACACCGACCATGATCGTCGAGACATCGGGGTGACCCTCCGCTAGGACGGGACCGCGCCCGTCGTGGCCGCCGGCATCGGCGCCGGTCGGGCCTTGGCAAACCGCAGGTAGAGCGACGGGGTGACGAACAGATTCAGGAGCGTCGAGGTGATGAGTCCGCCGAGGATGACGATGGCGAGGGGGTGTTCGATCTCGTGACCGGGCAGGTCGCCGGCGATAGCCAACGGGACGAGCGCGAGGCCCGTCGCCAGGGCGGTCATAAGGATCGGCGATAGGCGTTCGCGCGCACCGCGGATGACGAGCCCGCGCCCGAAGGCCTCGCCCTCCTCGCGCTCAAGGTGCTGGAAGTGGCTGATCATCATGATCCCGTTCCGGGCCGCGATCCCGAGCACCGTGAAGAAGCCGACGAGCGACCCAAGCGAGATGATCCCGCCGGTGAGCCAAGCGGCCAGGATCCCGCCGACGAGCGCGAACGGGAGGGTCAGGAACGACAGCACCGCCAGTCGCGTGCTCCCGAACGACGCCTGCAGCAGCAGGAAGATGCCGACGACGGCGATGACCGCGAACAGGAGCAGCCGCTCCTGCGCGGCCTGGCGCTCGGCATACTCCCCGAGCAGTTCGGGGTGCGTCCCTTGCGGGAAATCGATGCTCCCGAGGGCGGCCTCGACATCGCGGATGACCGAGCCGAGGTCACGCCCCTCGACGTTCGCGTCGACATCGATCTTCCGGAACAGGCCCTCATGCTTGATGCTGTTGGGCGTCGGTCTCACGAAGACGTTCGCGATCTCGCCGAGCGCCACCGTACCGCCGAGGGCGGTGTCCATCGGCAGTCGCGCGATCGCACTGAGATCGCCGCGCGCGTCGGGCGTGCTCCAGACGTGGACATCGTAGGCCTGCCCCCCGAGGAAGAGGTCGCCGACCTCCTCGCTCGCGACGAATGCCGAGGCGGAGCGGCGGACGTCGCCGGGCTTGATCCCGAGCGGGCCGGCCTTCGCGAGGTCCACCTCCACCGCGATCTGGGGGATCTCCACCTGGAGCTCACGGTGCAGGTCGACGATGCCTGGGACGCCGGAGAGGGCGTCCTCGACCTCGGCCGCCTTCTCGCGGAGGACCGCGAGGTCTGACCCGAAGATGCGCACGACGATGGCATCGCTGGAGCCCGTGAGGACCTCGCGGATCCGCTCCTTGAGGTAGGTCTGGACGTCGCGGCGGATACCTGGGTAACCGTCCACGACTTCCTGGACTGCAGCGTGCGTGGCGTCATAGTCGACCGACGGGTCGACACTGATCCAGTTCTCGCCGAAGTCGATGCCGACGACCTCGTCGGCGAGCAGAGCTTGGCCGATGTGCGAGCCGCAGTTCCGGACGCCCGCGATGGCGCGCAGCTCGATGCAGGCCGCGGTCGAGACACGGACCTCCTCCTCGTGCGATGTCCCCGGAGCGGTCACCCAGTGCATGAGGAAGTCACGCTCCTTGAAGTCGGGGAGCAGGGACTGACCGAGGTTGGTTGCGACGAAGAGGCCGGCCATCGTCACCCCCGCGACCGCGCCGAACGCCGGGCGCGCGTGGCCAAGGATCCGCGCGAGGACGGCAGCGTACGCAGCCTGGAGGCGGCGGGCGATGGGAGACTCACGCCGCTCGAGCGCGGCGTTCCGCAGGAGGATGTACGCCATCGCTGGGGTGACCGTCAGGGCCACGGCGAGTGAGGCGAGGACCGCGAGGGCGTAGGCCATCGCGAGCGGCTGGAAGAACGCCCCGGACAGGCCTGCGATGAGGAAGACCGGCATGATCGCGACGACGTCGATCAGCGTCGCGTAGATGACGGCGCCGCGGACCTCGATCGAGGCGTCGAGGATGATGCCGTCCGTGGGCCGTGTGCTTCCCGCGGCCCGGGCGAGGCGGAGGCGCCGGGTGATGTTCTCGATGTCGATGATCGCGTCGTCGACCACGACCCCGACGGCGATCACCAGGCCCGCCAGGATCATGGTGTTGATGGTCACGCCCTGCGCATCGAGGACGAGGGCTGCCGCGGTGAGCGCCAACGGGATGGCGGCGAGGCTGATGAGCGCGGTCCGCCAGTCGTAGAGGAACAGGACGAGGACGACGAAGACGAGGATCGAGCCGAGGATGAGCGCGTTCGTCAGGTTCGCGAGCGCCACTTCGATGAACGTCGCTGGTCGGAAGATCGAGGAGTCGATCTCGATCCCGGTCAGACCGGGCGTCAGCTCACGGAGCGCGGTTTCCACGCCGCGTGTCGTGTCGAGGGTGTTCGCCCACGGGAACTTCTCGATGATGAGCATGATCCCGGGTCCGTCGTTGATGACCGCATCCCCCCACAGGGGCATGTGGTCCTCCTTCACGTCAGCGAGGTCGTCGAGCGGGATCGAGACCCCGGTGCGGTTTGGGATCGAGATCGTGGCGAGATCACTCGGCGTCACGATCGACGGCACGTGACGGATGGCAAGGGCCTGCGAATCCGTCTCGATGACACCGCCGGTCCCGATGACGTTCGCATCCGAGAAGAAGAGGATGCCCTCGTCGAGGGCCTCGGAGGTCGCCTCCATGACCGCCTGCATGGAGACTCCCGCGGCAGCCAGCCGCTCCGGGTGGACCTGGACGTGATATTGCTGAAGACGTTCGCCCCAGATGGCCACGTTAGCGACGCCAGGCACGTTCAGCAGGCGGGGACGGATCGTCCAGTACGAGATGGCGGACAGGTCGATGAGCGACACGGAGTCGGACGACAGGCCGATCTTCATGACCCGGCTCGTGGCGGAGAGCGGCTGCATCATGAACGGCGGCGACGCCCAGGTCGGGAGGGTCGGCGTGACGACGGCGACCCGCTCCTGGACGAGCTGTCGAGCCAGGATCAGGTCCATTCCGGGCTCGAAGATCATAAGGATCGACGACAGGCCGGTCACTGAAGTCGAGCGGATGACGTCGAGGCCCTCGATCCCCGCGAGCGCCTGCTCGAGCGGGACGGTGACGAGCGACTCGACCTCCTCCGAGGTCATCCCCAGGGCGATCGTCTGGATCTCGACCCGCGGTGGGGCGAACTCGGGAAAGACGTCGACTGGCATGCCCTGGACCTGGGCAGCGCCGATGAGCATCATCCCGGCCGCCATGGCGACCACGATGAAACGGAACCTCAGGCTCGCGGCGACGATACGACGCAGCATCCGGGTCCGCCCCTAGCCAGTCAGCGCCCGATCAATGGCCGCCACCGACGCCGTGTTCGGCGCCGTACAGCTCGGGTGCGCCTACGGTCACGACCAGCGTTCCGGCCGGCGGTCCATTCGAAAGGATCGCGAGATCGCCAACGATCCGCTCGACCGTGATCGGAGCGCGGACGAAGACCAGGCCCTCCGGGTTCGTGTAGGTCCAGGTCGTCCCGTCCGGGTCGTAGAGGAGAGCCGCGTACGGCACGACGGCGCGTTCGACACCGCCGACGCGCTCGAGAGTGACAGGCGCAGTCGCGATACCGAGGCGCTCGGCCGCCCGTTCGGACAGCGTGAGGCGGCTGGGGGTCGACCCTTCCGCCTCTTCGACGGTCAGTGGCGCGGGCGTGGCCGGCGCCTCGTTGGCGCCTCCGCCGCCGCACCCGACGGCGAGGACGGCGATGCCGACGGCGAGGATCGATCGGAGCGTGCGCATGGCGTGGTCCCTCATCGCGTCGGCCTCAGGCCGGGCTCAGCACTGGCTGCTCGACGGGCTGACCGACCGGCTCGGCCTCGGAGCTCGGCCCCGCGCTTCGATACACGGCGGGCACGGCGAACAACGTCAGCAGCGTCGAGCTGACGAGGCCGCCAAGGATGACGACGGCCATCGGGCGGACGATCTCGAAGCCGGCCAGATCGCCAAGCGCGATGAACGGGGCGACGGCGACCGCGGTCCCGAGAGCCGTCACGAGGATGGGCGCGAGGCGATCCTGCGCCCCGCGGACGACGAGGTCGAGACGCCCGGATCCCTCGGCCTGACGCTCAAGGTCCTGGAAGTGCGCGATGAGCGTGGTCCCGTTTCGAACCGCGATCGCCAGGACCGCGAAGAGTCCGACGAGCGCACCGAGCGAGAGCTGCCCATCGCCGACAGCCAGCCCGGCGACGATCCCGCCGACGACCGCCGCAGGCATCGTCACGAGCGTCATCGCGGCGAGACGCCAACTCCCGAACGTCGCCTGAAGCACGAGGAACACCCCGAGCATCGCAGCGAGCACCGCGAGGACGAAGCCCGACTCCTCGGCCTGGCGCTCGGCAGCGGCGCCGCGGATCTCGGCGTGGTACTCGAGCGGGAAGGCGATCCCGCCGAGGGCGGACTGCGCGTCAGCGAGCACGGCTCCGATCTCGCGTCCCGCGACGGTCGCCCCGACGTCCATCAACCGCATGACGCCCTCGCGCCGGATGACGGTCGGGCTCGGACCGATGTCGACATCGGCGACCTCGGAGAGCCGGACCTGGCCGCCGTCGGGGGTATCGATGAGCAGGTCACCGACGCTCGAGAGGCTCTCGCGAAGCTCCGGTGCGCCCCACACGACGACCTCGAAGACCTTCTGGTCCTCGAAGAGGAAGCCGACCTCGATGCCCGAGAGCAGGCTCGTCGCGGCGCGCCGGATCTCGCCCGGTCGAAGTCCGACGCGGGCAGCCGCCGCCGGATCGACGCGGATGTCGAGGGTGGGCTGGTCGGCGGTCGCCAGGACGGAGGGGGATGTGACCCCATCGATGCCGGCGAGGGCATCGCGGACCTCCGCGGCCTTCGCGCGCAGGACCTCCTGGTCCTGGCCGTACAGGCGCACGACGAGATCCTCGCGCGTGTCCGCCAGCACATCAGTGACGCGCTCCGACGAGTATGTCGTGACGGCGCGACCCAGGCCGGGGTAGCCGGCCACGACCTCCTCGATCGCGGACACCGTCGGCGAGTATGGAGCGTCGTCGGCGATGCTCACCCATAGCTCCCCCTCGTCCGGGCTGACCACCCGGTCCGAGGTGATCGCCCGGCCGACATGCCCGCCGACGTTTCGCACGCCGGGGATGGTCCGGAGCTCGGCACTCGCGCGCGCAAGGATGCGGTGCATCTCAGCCCGCGACGTCGCCGGCGACCCCTGCCAGGCGATGAGCAGGTCGCGCTCCTGGAATGCCGGGACGATCGACGGCCCGATCGCCGGGAAGGCGACGACGGCGCCGACCGCGACGGCGACGGTCACGGCGGTCGTGGCCGCGACGGCGATCCCCGCTCGCCGGACGATCGCCTTGAGGAACGCGGCGTAGCGGCGAGCGATGCGTTCTCCGAGGGCCGTCGCGCGACGCTCGCCGGGCCGACGCCACAGGAGCAGCGACGCGAGGGCCGGACCGACGGTCAGGGCGATGACGAGGGAGGCGATGATGGCCGCCACGTAAGCGACGGCGATCTGGGGCAGGAACGCCGCGACAGGACCGGCGACGAACGCCACGGGCAGCGCGATAAGGACGATGAGGACGGTCGCGTACACGATCGGCCCACGACCCTCGGCGATGGCCTCGACGATGATCTCGGTGTTCGGGCGAACCGTGTCGTCGGCGCGGAGGGACCGGAACCGGCGGACGACGCTCTCGGTCCCGACGACGACGTCGTCCACGATGACCCCGATCGCCAGGATCAGCCCGGCGACGACCATCGCGTTGATCGTCGCGCCCGTGAGGACGAGGACGAACAGCGCGGCGGCGACCGACAACGGGACGGTCACCAGCGCGAGGACCGCCCCGCGCCAGTCGAGCAGCAGGCCGAGAAGGAGCGCGAGCAGGAACAGCCCGATGACAAGGGCGAGAACGACGTTCCCGACCGCCGATTCGATGAAATCCGCAGGCCGGAACACGGTCGAGTCGATCGTGATCCCCTGGAGTCCGGGTCGCAGCGCGGCGAGCGCCTCCTCCACGCGGGCCGTCACCTCGAGGGTATTGGCCTCCGGGAACTTCTCGATGACCAGGACCAGGCCATCGGCGTCCTCGACGACGGCATCGCCGATCAGCGGCTGGTGATCTTCCACGACCTGCGCCACATCGCCGATGAAGACGCCGGGCCGTTCCTCGATCGGGATCGCCTTCATGTCCTCGGGCGTATGGATCGGCTGGATGTGCTGGATGCCGATGCGCTGGTTCGGCGTGTCGATGAAGCCGCCCGTCCCCGGCGTGGCCGCCTCGATGAACGTCAGCGGCGAGGCCCACAGGGAGTTGCCGACGGTCTCGATGACCTGCTGGAGCCGGACTCGCTCCTGGCGCAGCCGCCGCGGATCGACGAGGACCTGGAGCTGGCGGTCCCGCTGGCCCCAGATCGCGACGTTGGCGACGCCCTCCGCGCCGAGGAGGCGCGGTCGAACGACCCAGCGGGCGAGCACCGACAGGTCGATGAGCGAGACCTCGTCGGACGATAGACCCGACCATCATCACGCGGCTCGTCGACGAGAGCGGCTGGAGCATGACCGGCGGCTTCGAGACGTTCGGCAGCGCGTGCGCCTGGGTGAGGCGCTCGGCGACCATCTGCCGAGCCCGGATGACGTCCGTGCCGGGCTCGAAGGTCAGGACGATGGACGACAGGCCGGCGATCGATTCGGAGCTGATCTCGTCCAGCCAGGCGACCCCGTGGAGGAGATCGGCCTCGAGCGGGACGGTGATGAGTTGCTCGACCTCCTCCGCCGACAGGCCGAGGGCCTCGGTCTGGACCTCGACATAGGGTGGGCTGAACTCGGGCAGCGCATCGATCGGCGCCTTCGGCACCTGGAGCACGCCGAGGATGAGCAGCGCAGTCGACGAGTCCCGAGCAGCAGGAATCGGAAACGCAGGCTCCAGCGGACGATCGGACCGAACACGTTCGACCCCTCCAGTGGACCGTCGCGCGCCCAGAAGGGATAGCGGACGATCACTCGGCACAACCCCTCCCCGGGATGTCGTGGCGCCCTCGCGGGTCACCGCTTCCGCTGCCGCCGCCGACCCTCGCGCTATCTCGGGGCGACCCGACTCCCTCTCCCGAGGCTCCCGTTCGCTGCCGAAGCAAGCGGAATCGCATCTTGGCCGAGGAGTACGGGGCGTGCCATACTCAGAACCGACCATTTGGGGGGTCCGTCCATGGCCACGCGTCAGGGGTCGTTCCAGACCAGGATCGCGCTCGGCGGCCGGTCGGCCTCGCTGAGTCCGGAGAGTGCGCGGCGGCTCCTCAGCGTGGCGACCGTCACGTTGGTCGCGCTGATCTTCCTTGGCTGGGGGGATCCTGAGGTCGTGCTCAACGCGCTGTGGGTGACGATCGCTATCGGCGCGTTCGTTTTCGGGCTGCGCGAGACCATCATTCGGATCATCGTCTTCACGATCATCGTCGTCGGGTTCTCGGCGCTCACGGCCCCGGCGACCGCCCTCGAGATCCTCGAGCTCACCGAGTGGCCACTCATGATCCTCATCTGCCTGATCGTCGCCCTGCTCGCGGACCGCGTGACGACCACCGCTGCTCGGTATGGCAGGCTCTACCGGGAGGCGAGCGACCGGCTCGTGACGGCGCATGAGGAGGAGCGAGGCCGGCTGGCGCGCGACCTCCACGACAGCGTCGGGCAGACGCTGACGGCGACGATCCTGACCCTGGACGCCGCGGCTTCGGCGCTGTCGTCCGAGGCTCGACACATCACGGCGGACGCGGCGGCGCGCGAGGACCTCCGGCGCGCTCGGGCGTTGGCCGCGTCGGCGCTCGACGACGTCCGCGACGTCGCCGAGCGGCTTCGGCCGCGTCGGATCGCGGAGATCGGGCTCGGGGCGGCATTGGTCGATCTCGCCGCGTCGGCCGGTATCCCGGTCGAGGTCCGCTTCGACCCACATCTGCTGCCACCCGGGCTCCTGGAGCCCGACCACGAGATCGACGCGTACCGCATCGTCCAGGAAGCCATCGGCAATGCCGCGCGTCACAGCCACGCCTCGCACGCCTGGCTGGATGCCACGGTCGACGACGAGATCTCGATCGAGGTCGGAGACGATGGCGTCGGGTTCGACCGACAGATGGACCCGCCGGGTCTGGGGCTCGCAGGCATGGAGGAGCGGGCGGCGATCCTGCGAGGCGTCCTGGACGTGGGGACCGGGCCTACCGGGACGACCGTGGGCCTGCGCGTCCCATACCCGACGCGACCGCCGGCGAGCGGGCTCTCTGCGCCGCCGCGCACCGCGGGCGGGACACTATGACCGACCAAGCTGAGCGTGTCGGACCCGAGGCCTTGGCGCCCGCCGCCGTGGGCCATGGATCCGCATCGGACGTCGCGCGGGCGATCCGGGTCGCGCTCGTCGACGACCATCATCTCGTACGCGAGGGCCTGCGCCTCGTCCTCGCCAATGCGGCCGGCATCGAGGTCGTGGGCGAGGCTGCGACGCACGAGGCCGCGTTCGAGCTCCTCGCGGATGCGCAGCCCGACGTGCTCCTTCTCGACCTGACGTTCCCCGAGGGCGACGGGCTCCCGCTACTCCGGGCCATGCGCGCGCGCTACCCGAGCGTGCGCATCCTCGTGCTAACGATGGATCGCGGCTCGGAGACGGTCCGGCAGGCGCTCGCGGCCGGAGCGTCGGGCTACCTCGTCAAGGGCGCGACGTCGGCCGAGCTGGTCGAGGCCATCCGCGCGGTGGCTCGTGGGGACCGGTACCTGCACAGCAGCGTCACGGGCGCCATCGTCGATGACTCGATCCGGTGGCTCCGGGCCGGCAGCGACTTGAGCCTCCGCGAGCGCGAGATCCTGGGTCTGCTGGGCGGCGGGCGGAACCCGACAGAGATCGCGGGAATGCTCGGGATCAGTGCCCACACGGTGCGGCGGCACATCGCCAACCTGTCGGCCAAGCTCGACCTCCACGGCCGCTCGGCGCTCACGCGATACGCGCACAGCCACGGGCTCGTCCGCGACGCCTGAGGGACCGAAGGCGGATCTGGTAAGCCGGAGCTAAGCGCGCCTCGATAAGGTCATCCGACGCCGATCGATCGTCGCCCGCCGCTCGAGGTAGGTGGCAATGCGTCGTCTGGTCCCTGTCCCGCTGCTGCTCGCCGCCGTCCTGCTCGCCGCCTTCGTCGGGCCGGCCCCTGTGGCCGCCCGCGCGCCACAGCCCGCTCGCGACATCGTCACGTTCGTCAGCCGCGCCGAACTGATCCGCCATGGCCTCCTGAAGCCGACGGCTTCGAGCTCGACGACGGCCAGCGTCAGCACGCAGGCGCTGTGCGTCTGGGACTGCATCCACGTGACCAACCGCCGCTACCTGCGTACGCTCAGGCCGTTCGTCACGATGGTCCAGGGGAACGGTCCGACCACGATGTCGATCGACATCACCCGGACCGTGAAAAACAGCTTCTCCGCGACGACCAGCGTCAGTGCCGAGGTCGTGTCGGCAGGCGTCGGCTTCAACGTCGAGCGTAGTGAGAGCGTCACCTACCGTTCGAGCACGACCGTGCCGAACGGCGCGTGCTGGACTCTGCGCGCCTACAACGTCTTTTACGAGTATGCGTTCGAGGTCTGGCAGGAGCCCTTCATCGGACCGGACAGGAAGATCGGGTCCGGGACGGCAAGGGACTTCCAGGGCATCGAGTTCCGGCTTACCAAGGCGTGCTGAAACGGTTCGCCTGTCCCTTGGCCCTGGCATTGGCGGTGTCGGCGTGCGCGAGCGCGCCGCCACCGTCGCCCGCCGACCCCAAGACCGAGCCGACCGTCGCGGCGAAGTGGGTCACGGTCGATGGATGGGTCGTGGCACTCAACGTCGTGCTGGCACCCGGCACCGATCCGCGACGCTTGCCCGAGCTGGCCCGTGCATACCGCGATCGGCATCCCGGCGCACGGGTGATCGTGCGGTTCTTCGCCTCGAACGCCGGTCAGGAGCGCTTCGTCATCGGCCATGTCCCGACGGATGGAGAGCCGCTCTCGCCAGAGGCGGGTCCTACCGGCGCGCTCGCGACCTTCGATTTCCCGGCCGCTGCCCCGAGCGCTACGGGCGGCGCGCCATGAGCGCGGCCGGGTCGATCGAGCGTAGGACATCGTCGACCTGACCGATCGCGAAGCCGGCGCCCTCGAACAGGCGGCGGGCGATCGACGCGCGCACATCGCGCGGGAGCGGGTCGATCGGATCGCGCTCGGCCAGGGTCACGACAGCCGCTGAGCCCGACACGGGCTGGGCGCGCAGAAGCTCGGTCGCGATCCCTTTGCGACGGTAGTCGGGGGCGACACCCAGGGCCAGCAGCTCGCGTGACCCATCGCGTGGGTCGGCCGGCAGCGAGACCGCGAGGCCGACGACGGTCGATCCGACGACGGCCGCGGAGACGACGGCCGGGGCCGGCGCCCGCAGGGCGGCCGCGATCAGCGCATGCCCCGACGCCGGATCGGCAGGAGCGACAACGCGGGGTGAAAGGGAGAGGCCGGCCCAGATGGCGGCGTCGACCGTTGGATGGATCGTCGGCATCCTGGAGACCGGTCCATCCGTGATCGGCTGTGCCGGCGCGTCCAGCGGCGACCACCAACCTGCCTCGATCGCGGCGTCGAGCAGGCGCGGGACCACGACGCTCCGATGGATGGCGGCGAGCATGTGCGCCCGCTGTTCGGATGCCTCCTGGGCGCCGTCGAACGGCAGGCCCGCGTTCGGGTCGTCATCGAAGCGCTCCGGCAGCGGCGCCTGCCCGTACCGTGCCGCCTCCTCGGCCCAGCGCTCGCGCCACGCCTCCGGAGTCGACGTCGGCGTCTCGCGATGCGCGCCGGCGAGCCACGTCAACGCCCAGGTCCGCGGCACCACCCGGTACGCGTCGTAGCCGCCGCCCCCGGTCGCCAGCCATCGACCGCGGGCATAGCGGTGGGCGATCGCGTCCACCAGTCGCGCCGCCTTGCCGTGTGCTGTCGTCGTGACGTTGAGATGCGCGAGTGGATCCCACGCATGCGAGTCGGCCCCGTGCTGCGACACGATCAGGTCAGGCCCGAAGGCCGCGGCGAGCACTGGCAGGTAGGACTCGACGATCGGATACCACGCGTCCTCGCCCGTGTATGGCGGGAGGGGCACGTTGATGACGCTCCCGGCGGCGCCGCCCTCGCCCACCTCGTCAGCGTCGCCCGTCCCGGGAAACAGGTAGCGCCCGCTCTCGTGGATCGAGAACGTCAGGACGCCCGGATCGTCCCAGAACAGTGCCTGGACGCCATCGCCGTGATGCACATCGAGGTCGATGTACATCACCCGCAGCCCGTCGCGCCGCGCCCGGGCGATCGCGAGTGCCGGGTCGTTGTAGATGCAGAAGCCCCAGGCGCGGTCGCGCATCGCGTGATGCAGCCCACCTCCCGGGTGGAATGCATGGTCGACGTCGCCGCGCAGGATCGCCTCCACGGCACGCAGCGACCCGCCGGCGACAGCGGCGCCGGCCTCGTGCATGCCCGCGAACGGCGGGTTGTCCGAGTGCCCGATGCCGGCTTCGGTCGGGCCGAACGGGTCCACCGAGAACCGCCGCACGACCTCGATGTACTCCTGGTCGTGACCCATTCGCAGGTCCGCATCGGGCGCCAGGTCGGGCACAAGGCCGGGTTCCGCGCCGACCGCGCGAAGCAGGTCGATGCCCGGCCCGAAGCGCCGCGGCGTCAGGGGATGGCCAGGTCCGAAGTCGTAGTCGGTCGATCGCGGACCGAAGACCAGCAGCATCCCGGCACGATACCCAGTCCTGACCGCGCTACCATCCGGCGATGGACCTCTGGATCGTTCTGGTCATCATCCTCATCCTCGTGATCGTCTGGCGCGGCCCGAAGACCCTGCCCCAGCTCGGCAAGGCGTTCGGACGGGGCGTGCGCGAGGCAAAGGAGGAGGCGGCCAAGGCCCAGGCCGAGATCCAGGCACGGACGACCACCGACGAGGACGCCGACGCCGAGGCGCCCAAAGTCCGATCAGCCGCCACCGGGCGCGGCCTGATCGCGGAGGCGTGACGCCGGACGAGCTCGCCGCCCTCACCCGACGACCGGAGCCCGGTCCGCATCGATCGACCGTCACGATCGACGGGGTCGAGACGACCACCCTCGCCGACCTGCCGCCCGCCCGCGACGGGTTGCTGTTCGTCGGCCTGAACCCCTCCCCCGTGAGCGTCGAGGCCGGACATTACCTCCAGGGACGGCTCGGCCGGCGGTTCTGGCAACGGCTGATGACGGTCCGGATCATCCCGCCCGGAACGGACGTGGAGGCCGCCGATGATGCGCTGGTTGCCGCAGGCCACGGCATCACCGACCTCATCAAACGGCCGAGCCCGCGCGACGAAGCGCCCGAGCAGGAACTCCGCGAAGGGGTCGGTCCACTGTGGCAGAAGATCGCGCTCTGGCGACCGGGCGCGATCGTGTTCATCTACAAGCGGGCCGCGGAGATCGCCGCGGGTCGTGCGCTGCTGGAGACATGGGGCCACATCGAGGGCATGGCGCTCGCCGGCCGTCCGTGCTTCCTGATGCCGGGCCCGTACGCGACGACCGAACAGGTCGACGAGGGCCTCAACCTCCTGCGGAACCTGGTTGCCTCTCTGCCGGTAGATCGCCCGTAGGCTCGTCGGCCTCCTCCGTCTCGGACGCGGAGGTTGGAGTCGGCAGTCCGAGTACGAACGCAGCGATGAGCAGCAGCCAGGACACGTACGAGATGTAGCCAAGCGCGAGAACGCCCGATAGGTTCGGATCGACGATCACCAGGCTGAGGACGGGAAAGAAGATCCGCAGGCCGAAGATCGCCAACATCGCGATCCCGGCCAGAGCCCAGGCGCGCCGCGGCAGTTCACCAGCGAGCCATCCGTTCACGACAGTGGCGGTGACATAGGCCCACGCGAACGTCTCGATCACGCCGACGATCGATCCGATGATCAACTGTGCGCCCAGGAACGGGGTGAGATCGACCTGGATTCGCGTGAGATCAACGGCGGACAAGACGGCAGCAACGAAAGCGAGTGCGGCCAGCCACACCGTGAGTGGTCGCTCCACCCTGGCTCGTGGCCGTGATCGAGCCGTCGACAGCCCAGCGCCGAGATACAGCAGTCCGAAGATCGTCAGCAGGCCGGTGAATACCCGATAGGCGAACTCGGCTGGCGTGTCCAGGATGAACTCCTGGTCGCCGGGCGGTGCCAGGTTACTGAGCAACTCACGGATCGGGGCATCGAGCGCACTTAGGAGCTCGCCGAGCGAGAGGAGCAGGATCCCGAAAACGAGGAGCGGCATCCGGCGACGCGCATCAGGGTGCCGGTAAAAGAGAGCGAAGCCCATCAGCGGTGGCGCGAAAGCCGCGGCCCACGACAAGACGTAGTTGAACGCCGTAACGGCGTTCGCACCGTTGAGTTGGGGGTCCCAGCCCTGAAAGAGTCGCCAGATCTGGACCGCGATGAGCGCACCGAACAGGAACAGCCACGGCGACTGTCGCGTGGCGACATCGGGCAGATGCGGTGGTCGCGCCTCGGGAAAGGGCTTGAGCGTCGAACCCTCGCTCATGACGCGGAGTCTAGGGACTGGTGTCCACCGAGCCACCGAGCGTGGGGTGCCTCGGACCGCAGGTGCTCGACGGACCGCTTCCGCGCCTCCTCGTCGACCGGGCCGAAGATCGAACGAGAACCGCGCCGGCCGTCGAGATCGCCCGTAAGGGCGAACTGCCCCTGCCCGACGACGAACGCCAGACCTTCGGGCTCGAGACCCGGCGTCCCGATGACGCGCAGCGGCACGTCCCCAGCGTCGATGACCGCGCCCTCGTCGACCTCATCGACGGTGTATGGCAGGTAGCGGCCACCAGTCGGCCCGACCAACACCTCGATGCCGAGCTGCTCACGGATCGACTCGGCGCCTGCGGCGTGGTCAGGCTCGGCGCTCGTAAGCGCGATGGCCTCGATCGTGCCGCCGAGCGCCGCAGCCTCCGCCATGGCCAGATCGAGCCCCGGGCCGGTCGGATCGCCCGGATCGATCAGCACGAACCGCTCGCGCCCCACGAGGTAGCCGTTCACGGGCTGCCCGGGGACACCGCCACCCGCCGGCATCCCGATGCGGACGATGTCGCCGCTGACATCCTGGACCTCAAGCTCGTCGAGCGGGCGCGGCGTCAAGCGCGAACGGACGTCGTCGATGGACGCCACGGCCAGCAACTGGGTCAGCGTCGTCGATGTCGGCAGCCACATCGAGAGATCGCCCGACGCCATCGACTCGAGCGCGTCGAGCGGCCGATGCCACGCATGCGCCGAGACCTCGTCGCCGACGAGCGTCGCCTCGATACCGATAGGCGCCAAGGCCGCGAAGAAGCGCGCGTCGAAGCGGCGCTCGAGGATCGGCGGCGTGACCCACCGCGACAATGGCACCAGCAGGTCGGTGCGAAGTCGCAGATCGAGGTCATCGACCACCGCTGGCCAAGCCCGGGGCGAGGCGAGCAGGCGGCGGCGTGCGTCGCCGAGGTCAGCGGTCGGATGATGGTCGGCGAGCAGGATCCCAACCTCCTCGAACGCCTCGCGGATCGCGGCGACATAGGCGCCAAGCGCGTCGACCGGATGGCAGGTCGCCACCCAGCGCCTTCGCCGCGGCATCGGGGGTCACCACACTCCGCGATTGGACGTGCGCGACGAGGTCAGCTTCGTCGACCCGCCCACCCGGGAACACGTGGACGTCGGGCGCGAAGACCATCGACGCCGGCCGATGCGTCAGCAGCGCCTCAAGCCCATCTGGTCCGGGCCGCAACAGGACGACGGTCGCGGCAGGTCTCGGCTCGGAGACCTCAAGCCGACGGACTGGTGCCAAGCTGTTCGAGGAGACGGGATGCGGTCGTGACCGGCATCAGACACACGAAGTCGCGGCAGACGTAGGCAGCGGGTCGACCGTCGATCGGCGGCCGATCGTGGAGTAGGCCGATCGCCGACTCTGCCGCAGCGTCGGCGCGAGCCGCAGCGAGCACCTGGAAGGGTCGCCACGTCGACCACACCGGCTCTAGGAGCTCCCGCGTCGACTGCTCCGCGGGATCGCCGACGACCGCGACCTCGACGGCATCACCAGCCGCAAACGACGACGCCACCAGCCACTGCGCGAAGGCCGTCGGGTATTGCGACATGAGCGGCGCGACCGTGCCGATCGCCCGTTCCGCGGCGTCGCGATAGCGCCCCTCGCCGCTGAACGCCGCCAGCCGCAACAGGACCGTGGCAGCCATCGCACCGCCGGACGGGATCGCGTTGTCCTGCGGGTCCTTTGGTCGAGTGATGAGCTGCTCATGGTCGACAGCCGTGTCGAAGAAGCCGCCCTCCGGATCGGCGAACCGCTCGAGGATCGCGTCGGCCTGGCGCCGTGCCGCGATGAACCAGCGCTCGTCGAACGTCGTCTCGTACAGCGCGAGCAGGCCCTCGGCAAGGTGGGTGTAGTCCTCGAGCACGCCCGCACCCACGGCCCGGCCATCCTTCCACGACCGACCGAGTGCGCCGTCTTCGGCCAGCAACCCACCGACGATGGCCTCGGCGGCCTCTATGGCTGCGGCCGTATAGCGCTCCTCCCCGAGCAATCGACCGGCCTCGGCGAAGGCCGCGATCGCCAGCCCGTTCCAGGCGGCCAGCGCCTTGTCGTCCCGCGCTGGCTGCGCACGCCGCGCGCGCGCTCCGAGCAAAACGGCCCGCGATGCTGCCAGCGATGCCTCCAACGCTTCGTCATCGCGTAGCGGTGGCTCGTTGATCGTCGGCCAGACCCGCGACAGGATCGTCACGCCCTCCCAATTGCCGGCGACGGTGACGCCGTAGGCGTCGGCGAATCGATCGAATGCCTCGCCGGCGCCGAGCACCTCGTGGATCGCGTCCCACCGCCACGTAAACGTGGCGCCCTCCACGCCCTCGGTATCAGCGTCCTGGCTCGCTGCGAACGCGCCGTCGTCGCGCCGCAGCTCGCGCAGCATGTAGTCGAGGACGCCGATCGCGACATCGCGATATCGAACGGAAAGGTCCCCTCCGAACGCCTGAGAAGCATGGAGGTATACGCGCGCGAGCTGCGCGTTGTCGTAGAGCATCTGCTCGAAGTGGGGCACGAGCCAGTGCGAGTCGGTGGCGTATCGATGGAAGCCGCCCCCGAGCTGGTCGCGGATCCCGCCATCCGCCATCTTGTCGAGGGTGAACCGGACCATCGCGCCAGGGGCCGGGTCGCCGGCAACGATCCGGCGCAGCTGGTACTCGAGCGTCATCGGCTGCGGGAATTTGGGAGCGCCACCCCACGACCCGTTTCGGGTATCGAACCGGGCGTCGAGGGCCCCGTTGACGACGCGGAAGAACCCGGCATCGATGACGGCCTCGCCGCCGGGGATCGCGGTGCGTGCTCCTTCCACCAGGGCCGACACAAGCCGCTGGCCCGCGGCGGTCACCTCGTCCCGCTGCGTCTGCCACGCCACGGAGACACCCTCGAGCACCTGCGTGAAGGACGGCATCCCATGCCGCGGTTCGTCGGGAAAGTACGTCCCACCGTAAAAGGGCTGGCCCTCGGGCGTCAGGAAGACGGACATCGGCCAACCGCCGGAGCCCGTCATCGCCTGGACGGCGTTCATGTAGATCGAATCGAGGTCGGGCCGCTCCTCGCGGTCGACCTTGATCGAGACGAAGCGGTCGTTCAGCAGGCGGGCGGTCGTCTCGTCCTCGAACGACTCACGCTCCATGACGTGGCACCAGTGACATGCCGCATAGCCGATCGACAGGAAGATCGGGCGATCGAGGAGCTTGGCGCGAGCGAGCGCGTCGGGCCCCCATGGCATCCAATCGACCGGATTGTTCGAATGCTGGAGCAGGTACGGACTCGTCTCGCCGGCGAGGCGATTGGGCATCGATCGATGGTACGCCGGAGTCGGAGATCGGCCGGTGGAGGGCTCGGTCATGGGGTCGACGGTGGCGTCGACGGTGCCCGGAGGCACCGAATCCATTCGCGATCCGTCGATAAGGGCGAGGTACGTGAGAGTGGAGAGACATTCGGTATGGTCGTCCGCCACGCGGTTGGACTAGGCTTCGGAGCCTGGCGAGCCGCGGGGGCGGGCCGCCGGTCATAGGGGGTGCCTGTCGTTGCTGTGCAGGCCGTCGTGAGACGGGTGATCGTCGGGATCGTCGTCGCCATGCTTGGTGTCGGCTTGATCCTGCCCGCGGGCGTGCTTGCCGCGTCGCCATCGACGGGCGTCCCGAAGGTCGTCCTGATCGTCGGCCCGGCCGGCGTTGCCACGGACCGCTATCGGGCGGAGGCCCGGTCGGCCGCGGCCCTCGCCCGTCGCTACACCCCTGACGTCACCGAGATCTACTCGCCGAACGCGACGTGGCCTGCCGTCAAGGAGGCGCTCCAGGGCGCGAGCATCGTCGTCTACATGGGGCACGGCAATGGGTGGCCGAGCCGCTACCGAAACGAGCTCTATCCGGCGAGCCAGAACGGGTTCGGGCTCAACCCGACGGCCGGGGGCGGCGACGGATCGCATCAGTACTTCGGTGAGGGGCCGATCGCGGAGGCTATCCGCCTGGCGCCCAACGCCATCGTGCTGCTCAACCATCTCTGCTACGCGTCCGGCAACAGCGAGCCCGGACTGCCGGAAGGCAAGCTCGCGATGGCAAAGCAACGAGTCGACAACTTCGCCGCCGGGTTCGTGGCGGCCGGGGCGTCGGCGGTCGTGGCCGAGGCGCACGACGACCCGAACTACATGCTTCGATCGGTGCTGTCGGGCGGCGGCGGGATCGAGTCCGCCTGGCGTCGCGCCCCGAAGGCCAACGGGCATCGGCTCGCGTTCGAAAGCTCGCGCAGTGCCGGCTATATCGCCGAGATGGACCCCGATCGCTCCACGTCCGGGTTCACCCGCTCGATCGTGCTCAAGAAGGGGCTCGCCTCGCGTGACGTCCTCGCATCCGCGCGTGGTCGAAGTCGGGTGATCGACACGAATGTCGATGCGGCTGCGCTCGTCCCGAGCCTCGTCGGGACAGGTCTCGCGCTGAAGACGCCGCTCCTCCGATCGACGATGGCCGGGCGCCCGCTCTGGTACCGGATCCCGTACACGGTCGCCAGCGGTGAGGAGCTCCCCGACGGGATGCAGGCCAGCGTGCGCTGGGATCCGCTCGATCCGCCCGCGTCGGGTGCTGCGGCCAGCGGCGAAACGCCGGATGCTGATACACCGCCCGATTTCGGTCTCGTTACTCCGGAGCGACTCGGTGACGTGATCGCACCCACGTCGTTCCGGATCGACCACACGTACCTGTCGATCCGCGTCCGCGCCCCGGCTTCTCCCGGCCGATACCGGCTCACGGTCATGCTCCACGACAAGGACGGCGTCGCCTACGACGCGGTAAGCCAGGCGCAGCTCTCGTCGCTGATCGTCCGCCTCACCGGCCCGAACGATGCGATGGTCTCGGCGCCGGCGAGCCTGGATCTCGAGCCCGGTGAAGCGCATGGGCTGAGCCTCTGGACCACGAACCTCGGCCGAGCGGCATGGGGTGCGAAGGCCATCCCGGGCACCAAGGCCACGGAGGGTCGTCGGCCGGTCGCGGCGACGCCGGCCACCCACGCGCAGCTCGTGGGGACCTGGGTCGCGCTCGGTGTCGCAGATCAGCGCCAGCTGGAGGCTGCGGCGGCCGCATCGGTCAGACCGGTCGAGTTGCCTGCTGCGTTCGCGCCACGCGCCGTCATCAAGACCGCGCTGCAGACATTCGCACCGACGGCCGAGGGCGACTACCTGCTGGTCATCGACATCGTGACGCCGGAGGTCGGCTCGCTCGCCGCCCAGGGCGTCGAGCCGACGATCGTCCGGGTGCACGTCGCCGAGCCCGCGCCAGCGGCGACGGCGACGCCGGCTGCCACGGCGCCGGCGGAGACGCCACCTGCCGCGAGCGCGCAACCAGCGCCCATCGCGAGCGCGGCGCCGACCGTCCAGCTGCCTCTGGCCATCCCGACGGGCACTCCCGCGAAGTAGGTCTCGCTTCGCCGTCCTACCATCGGCGGCGACATGGTCGATTCGAATGCCATCGCCGGCTTCCTCCCCTCCGTGCACGGACTCCATTTCGCGAACCGCTACCCACCCGGGCCGACGCTGAAGCTCGGCGCACTCGATCCGCGCTGGGTCGGGGTCGGTGATGCCGCGGCCGGCCTGTGTGGCGGGATGAGCTGGTTCGTCCGGGAATGGTTCGAGGAAGGCCGCACCGTGCCGCCCGACGCGACCGCCCCGGAGAACGGCTCACCCCTTTTCAAAGCGATCGTCCGGCGGCAAGTCATGTCCCTCGACTGGCTCCGCGGGCCCGTGCGGTTCTGGCTCGCCGCGTGGGCAACACCGGAGGGGCTTCGAGCGCGGACACTGGAGGTCGAATGGCCGCGGATCCGCGCCTCGATCGACGATGGTCGCTTGCCGATGGTCGGTCTGGTGCGGCACCGCGGCTGGAACCCCTTCGAGCTGACGAAGGACCATCAGGTGCTGGCCTTCAGCTACGAGACCGCGGGCCCCGACGGGCCGACGACGATCCGCCTCTATGACCCGAACTGGCCTAACCGCGACGACGTGTCGATCACGCTGCTCAGCGGCGGCTTCCTGCAAT